>NZ_FYDG01000046.1:2500-5946 GCF_900187365.1 Rhodoblastus acidophilus | reverse complement strand
GTCTTCTCTAGACCTTCGTGGTTTGGCCGGCTAGGTCGCCGGGTGGGGACGTTTTCGGGTTTAGGGTAGGTTGACGCTTTCGGGTGTTTAGCCTAGTTTCTTTGCCCCTGCTGTTTGACAATTGCATCGGAAGAAAGAGAAACGTGGACGGCGGAAGTCCTTGCGGGATCTGGGGAAACTTGGGTCTATCATGAGGAACAAACCGACGGTCACGTATCTTAAGTTCATCGCGATCTTTTTTGAGCTGAGAAGCTTGGGGGATCGGATGTGCTTGGGACTCGTCGAAAAGGTATGGGCATTGCCTGTACCTGTTTTATGACAGTGACTTAGTCGGGTTCGAAGTTCTCATACAACTTGAGAGTTTGATCCTGGCTCAGAACGAACGCTGGCGGCAGGCCTAACACATGCAAGTCGAACGGGCATAGCAATATGTCAGTGGCAGACGGGTGAGGAACACGTGGGAACATGCCCTTTGGTTCGGAACAACTCAGGGAAACTTGAGCTAATACCGGATAAGCCTTTCGAGGGAAAGATTTATCGCCGAAGGAGTGGCCCGCGTCCGATTAGCTAGTTGGTGAGGTAATGGCTCACCAAGGCGACGATCGGTAGCTGGTCTGAGAGGATGATCAGCCACATTGGGACTGAGACACGGCCCAAACTCCTACGGGAGGCAGCAGTGGGGAATATTGGACAATGGGCGCAAGCCTGATCCAGCCATGCCGCGTGAGTGATGACGGCCCTAGGGTTGTAAAGCTCTTTCACCCACGACGATAATGACGGTAGTGGGAGAAGAAGCCCCGGCTAACTTCGTGCCAGCAGCCGCGGTAATACGAAGGGGGCTAGCGTTGTTCGGATTTACTGGGCGTAAAGCGCACGTAGGCGGATCTTTAAGTCAGGGGTGAAATGCCGGAGCTCAACTTCGGAACTGCCTTTGATACTGGAGATCTTGAGTTCGAGAGAGGTGAGTGGAACTGCGAGTGTAGAGGTGAAATTCGTAGATATTCGCAAGAACACCAGTGGCGAAGGCGGCTCACTGGCTCGATACTGACGCTGAGGTGCGAAAGCGTGGGGAGCAAACAGGATTAGATACCCTGGTAGTCCACGCCGTAAACGATGGATGCTAGCCGTTAGGCAGCTTGCTGCTTAGTGGCGCAGCTAACGCTTTAAGCATCCCGCCTGGGGAGTACGGTCGCAAGATTAAAACTCAAAGGAATTGACGGGGGCCCGCACAAGCGGTGGAGCATGTGGTTTAATTCGAAGCAACGCGCAGAACCTTACCAGCTTTTGACATGTCTTGGACGGATAGCAGAGATGTTATCTTCTCTTCGGAGCCGAGAACACAGGTGCTGCATGGCTGTCGTCAGCTCGTGTCGTGAGATGTTGGGTTAAGTCCCGCAACGAGCGCAACCCACGTCCTTAGTTGCCATCATTAAGTTGGGCACTCTAGGGAGACTGCCGGTGATAAGCCGAGAGGAAGGTGTGGATGACGTCAAGTCCTCATGGCCCTTACAGGCTGGGCTACACACGTGCTACAATGGCGGTGACAATGGGAAGCGAAAGGGCGACCTCTAGCAAATCTCAAAAAACCGTCTCAGTTCGGATTGTACTCTGCAACTCGAGTGCATGAAGGTGGAATCGCTAGTAATCGCAGATCAGAACGCTGCGGTGAATACGTTCCCGGGCCTTGTACACACCGCCCGTCACACCATGGGAGTTGGCTTTACCCGAAGGCGTTTCGCTAACCGCAAGGAGGCAGACGACCACGGTAGGGTCAGCGACTGGGGTGAAGTCGTAACAAGGTAGCCGTAGGGGAACCTGCGGCTGGATCACCTCCTTTCTAAGGATGCTTCTCCAGGTTGGCTCGCCAATCTATTGAAGCTCTTAGATCACGCCGGTCCGTCGACCGGCATCATGAGCGGGACTTCCCGCCGTCTTCGTCTCTCTTTCTTCCACTTTAAGGACGAGCCCTGTTGCTCTTTCGATCCCTTGGGGATTGATCCAACAGCTCGGGCTTGTAGCTCAGTTGGTTAGAGCGCGCGCTTGATAAGCGTGAGGTCGGAGGTTCAAGTCCTCCCAGGCCCACCATTCTTGTTACGCCGCCTAATGTCGCTGAGTGCTGCGCTTTCGGTCATTTGCTGCGCAAATGGCCTGTCGCGGTTACAACCAAATGCTTTGCATTTGGTTGGGGGCCATAGCTCAGTTGGGAGAGCGCGTGCTTTGCAAGCATGAGGTCGTCGGTTCGATCCCGTCTGGCTCCACCAGACGGTCTGATCCCGATATCATCGTCCTTAAGGTCTGACAGTTTCGCTTTGGCGTTCTTTCTGAGAACGTCTGGCGGGTTATCTAACATTGTGAAGAGGAAACGCATCCGATCCGGCAGGGTAGGGCATATGCCAATATGTCTATCAACGCGCTGCTGGAGCGATTGTCACAGTGAACACGGCTTGCAGAGAAATCTGTAAGACTGGGTGTTCTCGGGTGCGTTCGAAGCAAGAAATGGTCTTTTCGATCGTCGTCTGGTTCTTCGGAACAGCCGGCTTCGCCTCTGCCGAGGGGATGAAGCGGGTGGACGTCGATAATGAGAGCAATCAAGTGTCAAAAGGGCATTCGGTGGATGCCTTGGCGCTAAGAGGCGATGAAGGACGTGGTACGCTGCGATAAGTCTTGGGGAGCTGCGAACGAGCTTTGATCCGAGAATTTCCGAATGGGGCAACCCACCTTCGACCTCTATTATTCCAAAGGGTTTTGTCCTGCCGCACAGGTGGGGTGAAACGTGATGCGCAAGCGTCCTTTTGGACTAATAGGGGTCATATGGAGGTATCAAACTCTGTCATGGGGTTTGAAGCAAACCCGGGGAACTGAAACATCTAAGTACCCGGAGGAAAGGACATCAACGAGACTCCGTTAGTAGTGGCGAGCGAACGCGGACCAGGCCAGTGCTTGTGATTTTTTAACCGGAACGACTTGGAACAGTCGGCCTGAGTGGGTGAAAGCCCCGTACGGATTTCGAAGATCACGAGCCTTGAGTAGGGCGGGACACGTGCAATCCTGTCTGAACATGGGGAGACCACTCTCCAAGCCTAAGTACTCCTTAGCGACCGATAGCGAACAAGTACCGTGAGGGAAAGGTGAAAAGCACCCCGACGAGGGGAGTGAAACAGTTCCTGAAACCGGATGCCTACAAACAGTAGGAGGGCGAAAGCCTGACTGCGTACCTTTTGTATAATGGGTCAGCGACTTATTGTTGCGAGCAAGCTTAAGCCGATAGGTGTAGGCGCAGCGAAAGCGAGTCTGAATAGGGCGTTCAGTTCGTAGCAATAGACCCGAAACCCGGTGATCTAGCCATGAGCAGGTTGAAGGTGCAGTAACATGCACTGGAGGACCGAACGGGTGCCTGTTGAAAAAGGCTCCGATGACTTGTGGTTAGGGGTGAAAGGCCAACCAAA
>NZ_FYDG01000044.1 GCF_900187365.1 Rhodoblastus acidophilus | reverse complement strand
CAAATCAAACCGAGCCATCGCAATGCTCCCATATTGGGGCAACTGAATCAGACCGGCCCTGATTCGGGAATCCTCTTTATGAGTTCATGACCTAGACCTCGACGACGAGTTTTTTGGCCTTGCCGCCCGTCCCATGCCTCCCTGCAGCTTCACGCTCATGCGCCACTGTCTTCTGCATGCCGTCACGCTGGAGCGCCGCCCTTCGCCGTTGGTGCGATCATCTGGTCGATCAAGGATTGCGCGACCGGAATCTCGTGCCGCGCGGAAGCCTGCCGTCAACGCGCGCCAGCGTCCATGATCACCCCGGATTCCAGCGCGGCTTGGTTCGCCGTCTCTCCCGCATGCCCACAATTCCGTCGGATGGCGACTGGATTCGCGTTATAGCCGAGGTCGCTCGGGAAGGTCTGCGCAATCGCCTGATTTTCGCACTTCGCATACGACGGCGCATTGCGTCGCGAAGAATTGGTCGGCCTCCGCGTCTCCGACTTCGATGTCGCCCGACGTCTCATCACCGTCAGGCCCGAAACCAGCATGAGCGGAAGACGGTCTTTACCGGCAAGGCATGTCTCTTCAGGCTGGAAGGCTGCGCACAAAGATACGGGACAGTTCTTTGCACAGCTGGCTAGGCGTGAATGGTTTTGCTATAATGCCTGCGGCGCCTGCCTGCATCAGGGTTTCCACTTCGTCCGGACTGGCGTCGGCGGTGGTGAAGGCTACGGGGGTGCGATCCAGCACGGAATGCTGGCGCAATCCCGCCAAAACCTGCAATCCATCGATTCCCGGCATCATGACATCGAGCAGCACGAGATCGGGGCGAAACGCCAGGACCGACTCGACTGCTTCGCCTGGGTCGTTCACGCAATGAATCTCATGTCCTTCCGCGGAAACGAGAACCGCAGCGACTTGCAGCAAGAGCTCGTCGTCGTCGATATAGACAATGCGCACGGCGCGCCCCCGGGTAAATTTTTCCTTCGCAGCCATGAAGCTTGCCGATGCACATTAACAAAGCATTTATTTCTGCGACAAGCGCCGCGAAGCGGCGTCATCAAGCCGTCGCCGTATGCAACTCAAGCCGCGTGCGTTTCGCTCTCCGCCATGAATGCATCGGCGCTTGCGCGAATCCGCGCAAGCTCGGCGCCCAGGCGCGGCAGCAAGTCGTTCGACGCCGTCACGTCGCCCTGGAGGTGCGCCGCTTCGATCTGCTGCGCCAGCTCCCGCAGGGTTCTTGCGCCGAGCGTCGCAGCTCCGCCTTTCAGACGGTGCATCGATCGCTTTATGGGATCGGGCCCGGCGCCGTGGAGCATCGCCTCCAGCTCCTGGTTTTGACGCAGGAAAATCCTCAGCGACGAAATGAACAGATCGCGGTTGCCGCCCATGCGCGCCTGCGCCTCGGCCGCGTCGATGCCCGCGATCTCCGGCCAGTCCGCAATCAGGCCGCTGACCGGCGGCCCGGCTTTGTGCGGCGCGCGAGTTTTTCCCTCGCTGAGATGGCCGAGGATGACGGAGATGAGTTCGCCGATCTCGAAAGGCTTGTGGATCAGACTGTCCATTCCGCAAGCGCGCGCTTCGTTCAAACTGTCGCTCAGGCTCCCCGCGGTCAGCGCGATGACCACTGGCCGCGCCTTGCCCAGTATGCTTTCTATGCGACGGAACGCATCCAGCCCGTCGAGGACGGGCATTTGCAGATCCATCAGAACGACATCCACAGCTTTGGGATCGGCCAACACGAAATGCACCGCCTCCAGGCCGTTCGAGGCCGTGGCGACCGAGGCGCCTTCTAGCTCCAATATGCTTTTGCCAACCTCGACATTGATGTCGCTGTCATCAACGAGCAAAACCTTGACGCCCTGGAGACGCGACCCGCTTTCGACCGCCGCGCCGCCCTGGCCCCGCTTGTTCGTCTCCGGGATTTCATTTGATGTCGCGCATGTGATTTCGAACGAGAACAGGCTTCCCTCGCCGGGATGGCTGACCGCGCCGATTTCTCCGCCCATCAGGGCGACAAGTTCGCGCGCGATCGAGAGACCCAGCCCGGTTCCGCCATAGCGCCGCGTTGTCGAAGCATCGGCCTGTACGAAGGGGTCGAACAGTTTCGTCAGCGTTTGCGGGTCGATTCCGATGCCGGTGTCTTCCACCTCGAACCGAATTTTCGTCCATGCTTCGGCGGAGTCGATGCGTTTGACCCGCAGAACCACTCGTCCCTTGGACGTGAATTTGATGGCGTTGGTCAACAGGTTCAGCAGGATCTGTCGCAACCTCACGGGATCGCCGATCAGCGTGTTCGGCAGATCGTCGTCAATCTCGATCGCAAAGTTCAACATCCGCTCTTCGCTTTGCACCGTCACGATCTCGGCCAGATCCTTGATCGCGTCGCGAAGGCAAAACGGCGTGCGCTCCAGCTTCAGCGCGGCGGCGCCGAGCTTGGAGAGGTCCAGCACGTCATTGACGATGTCCAGCAGCGACTTGCTGGCGATCTTGATGCGCGCGACGAGCCCCTGCTGCTCCGCGGACAGTTCTGTGCGCGTCAGCAGATAGGACAGGCCGATGACAGCATTGAGCGGCGTCCGGATTTCGTGGCTCATATTGGCGATGAACATGCTCTTGGCGCGGCTGGCGCGCTCCGCTTGCTCAGCCGCCTCGCGCAGGGATTCCTCGCGCTGCCTGTTGGCTTTTTCATCCAGCGCGCGCCGCTCGGCCTCCGCGTCGCGCTTGGATTGTTCGATCTCCGCGCGCCGCAGCACACGATCGACGGCCGCTCCCAACTTCTCCGCGTTGAGCGTCGCCTTCGCCAGATAATCGGTGACGCCCTGATGAATCGCGTCGACGATCAGGCCTTGAGACTCGTGCATTGTCACGAGAATGATCGGGCAGACCTGCGGACGATGACGCCCGATTTCCGGGATCAGCTGCAAGCCGAGATCGCCTTGCAACTGATAGTCAAGCAGCACACAGTCAAACGTCGCCCTGGCCAGGTGCGCTTGTGCCTGGGCGATCGTATTCGCTTCATGAATATCGAGCGGACGCCAATATTTGGCGAACATTCGGACCAGGGTTTCGCGATCCACGTCATCGTCGTCGACGAGAAGAATGCGAAGGATTCCGTTCATGTCATTCCAACGTTTCAATTCGCCAACGCGTCAATTTGGCAGCCAGATCGTTTCGGTGTATTGTTTCAAGAGTTTAGCCAGCTTTGAAAATTGCGGTCCGATCGCGGACTTGACCATGTAGCCCGCCACGAGTTCGTGATAGGCGCGCGAACGGTCGGAATCGGCGTCGGATGTCGACAAGACGAAAACAACCGAATCGCGCAGCTCGGCGTCGGCGCGCAAGGCCTCCAGAAACTCGAAGCCATTCATGCGCGGCATGTTCAGGTCCAGCAGAATGATATACGGGCTTCGGACGCTTCGGTCGGCTTTGCCCTTAAGGACGTCAAGACCGTCCTGGCCGTCACAAGCCGAGATCACGCGATAGCGCAGATGCGAATCCTTCAATCGCCTTTCAATGATTTCGGAGGTCAATTCATCGTCGTCGATGACGAGAATGTCGATCGAACCTTCATTCATCAAGGTCGCTCCTGATAAAGCGAGGCCACCATACGCGAAATGTGCAGCCTCGCCGGCCATCGAAGCTGATGAGCTCAATCCGGCCGCCGTGGCTGCTGACCAGACGCTGCGTCAGCGCGAGACCCAGGCCGCTACCTTTTTTATCGGGGCCCGACAAGGTCTGAAACAGTCGGAACACCCGCGATTGCGCAGCCTCAGGGATGCCGGGGCCATCGTCGCAGACATCGATGGCGACAAAATCACCTTGATTGCGCGATTTGACGACGACGTGAATATCCTTGCGATCGTGATGCTTGACCGCATTCGAAACAAGATTGCGAAGGACAGTCCATAAGGGAGAGCGCGCGCCTTCGAAAGGTTCGGACGTGAGCTTGGTTTCGAAATGCAGCCCCGGCGACGCCGGCTCGGCGGCAAATACTTCTTCAACGACCGCGGCCAGATCGATGGTTTCAAATTTGGCGGACTCCTGGTTCGCGCGGGCGTAACTCAGCAGATCCGCGATCATGCTCTCCGCGTTCTGGACGCGATCTCGCATGCGATCGAGGTTCCTGATCGCCGGGCGCGGGGCGCTTTCGCCAAAATCCTCGACGATGAAATCGATCAGATTGGCGATGCCCCGCAACGGCGAGCGCAGATCATGCGCGACGGCGTTGGCGAATTCTTCGAGTTTGGCGTTGGCTTCGCGCAGCTTGCGTTCGACGCGCTCGCGTTCGGTGATGTCGACGACATAAGCGCAAATCATCCGCCCTGCGGACGTCATGAACGGGCTCAGGCCGATTTCAACGGGAACTTCTCTTCCGTCCTTGCGGCGACCGGTGACATCGCGGCCCTTGCCCATCGAACGCGCCAATGGTGAAGTGGCGAAGGCGCTTCTCTGCGCGAAATGGCCCTCGCGAAAACGGGCGGGAACGAGCATCTCGACATTCTTGCCTTGGACTTCGCCGGGCTGATAGCCGAAAATCCGATTCAAAGGCTCATTGCTCGACATGATCACGCCATCGCCGTCAATCAGCAGCAAGCCATACGGCGCTTGATCAAAGACGATTCTCTTCAAGGCGAAGTCGATGTCTCGCCGCTCGGTGATATCGCAGACCGTCGTCAAGACATGGGATTGCGGACCATTCGACAATTGGCGTGCGACGACTTCGACCCAAAGGTCGGCGCCTTCGCGCAGCTTCAGGCGAACTTCGCGCGTGGCGCCTGTCGCTTGCGCCTGCCCGTGGGGGTCGGTCGCGGCTTCCGGCTCGGAAAGCGTGAGAGGCAGCAATTCCGCGATTCGCCGGCCGACCAGATCGTCCCTGGCCACCTGGAAAATGCGGGCCGATTCCGCATTGGCGTAAGTGACGACGCCAGTGTCATCCGACAGGACGACGCCCGTTCGCATGTCTTCGATGACCGCCCTTTCCAGGCCGTCGAGCGACGCTACGACGGCCGGATTCACGCCAGGCTCAATCGCCGCTTGGTGCGTGTCGCTTCGAATCGTCATAGTCGCTCCGTTCCACGCCAAAGTGTGACGCAAGCACATCAATAATTTGCCCGGCAAGCGCGCGGGTGACCAAGCCGAGCCCCGGGCCGCTCCGGCCATCTTTGACGGCGGCATGGGCGTCGGCGGCGGCGTCGGCGATGGCGTGAAAGCCAAACAGTCCGGCGCTGCCCATTAGCAAATGACAAATCTGGCGCAGAATGGCGACGTCCGAGGCCGGATCGGGTTCGACGTCGAACCTGTCAGCGCAGGATGACAAGACGCGCAGTTCCTGCTCTAGGCGCTGTCCGAACTGGCGGCGCAGCGCGTCGATGGCTTGGGCCGCGTTCTCATCCAGCGGGGGGGCCGCCATTCCAATCGCCTTTCTCGCGCAGGGCTGCGCCGAATGTCTTTTCTTACTCGCTCTGGCGTGGCGGACGAATCCCGTTCGAGACGAATTGGGTCGCCCGTCGACGGCGGTTGCAGCGACGAGACGGCGCACAAAACGACCGGGAATGTTAGCTAACGCATCGTCAACCTGCCGCAAATCAACGCTTTCGCGGGACGATAGTAAATTTTTTATTTCGGCGCAATATTAATAATATATTGCTAAGAGGTTTAATCTCACGCAACGTAATATGACGTTTGGTAATGTCAAAATACGATCCAAAAAAGCAATCGTTTTCATAAGTGTTAATTGTTATTTAGTTTTTTGTTTGGCAATTTACATATACGGCAATATTAGATGCGGGTGCGCTCAATGACGATTTATCTCATGGCTAATTACGCAATAATGCCTGCGATTATATGCGTCATGACCTATTTCATATGTGTATCTCGCGAGAGGCTTTGGGTTCGCGCGGAAAAAGCTGAAGAATTTTTTTGCAAGGCCGAGAGTTTAGCGTTCGCCATGCGCAACCTCTTCGCGGCGCATTACGATTATAACAAACGGATCGTCGTCCGTGACCAGGCATGCGATCACCGCGCAATCCATCAACAATTGATCGACCTGCGTTTGCTTGCGGGGCTCTATTTTCCATCCTTGCAGCCGCAGGTCGCCGAGGTCGAAATGACTCTCAGTTCGGCATTTTCCGTCCTGCGTTTGACCGAAAAAGTTGATGAAGAAGATGTCGACCAGATGCTGGAAGCTTTGAAAAATTCGGCTGAAATCGTCGCTGCGAGCTTCAAGAATCTCGGCGCCGCAGTCCTTACCGCCGGATGTGTGGAGAGGATCGGCAAATTCCCGGATCTGCTGATGCATTCGAGACGGCGGCGAAACGCCCGCGCTATTCTATTGAAATCGTGAAATGGTGTAGGAAAATGAATGCGTCGATTATCGCCCAGAGCAATGAAATTGATTTCCACAACCGTCTCATCGCTATCGTAGATGACGACGAGATCTTTCGTTCCTACATTACGATCTTGCTGATGCAGACCGGCGCGCGTATTCGCGCGTTGGCATGTAGCGATGAATTGCTCGAGTTGATCGAGCGGGAAATGCCTTGCTGCATCATCCTCGACCATAGGTTGGCGCCGGAGAATGGGATTTACGTGTTCAAAAGGCTGCGTGCGCGTTATCCGCATCTGCCGCCGGTGATCATGCTCTCGGCCGACGAATCGCAGACCACGGCGGTAAAGGCGTTTCGCAATGGTTTTGATGATTACCTGCAAAAGCGGAACTTGCAGTCGGGAGAAATCGAGCAGGCGATCCAGCGCGCTCTCGCCAACCACCAGACATCGCGATGTGGGGCGCCGGCACATGACACCCCCAAGGGTTCGTCTGCCAGAATGGACCTGATCAACAACATCATCCCATGCGAAGAGATCGGAAATATCTTTATGCAGGTGGAGGAGATCGCCGACCGCAACGCGCGCGACGTGGGCGCTTTGGCCATTCGCCTCAGCCAATGGGAGCAAATCTTGTTTCGCTTCGGCAAGAAATCCGCAGACGACGCCATGACGCATTTTGCAGATCGTCTCAAGGCGGCTCTGCTGCCCAATGAAATCTGCGGCCGATTGACTGACAATACTCTGTGTTGTGTCCTGGTTTCGGATGTCGATGCGGCGCATTTGCGTCTGCGTGCGGAGGCGCTTCAATCCGCCTTGAGCTTTACGCTGCCGATCTACTCAGTCCGTTATGAGGTCACCCCCGAGATCGTCGGGACCATTCGCTCGCCGGGCGGAAAAGACCTGGCCGACGTCTTCCGGCAGTTGCCGCCCTTCGCACGAAACGACGACGACAGACGCTCGGCGCCGAAGACGCAAGAAAATGTCATTCCGGCTGTGTGAGCGAAAATTTTTTGTATTGATAGACAGATACTTGCATTGCCTATGCCGATATTTAAGTGAATTTCATGGAATATAAGCAGTCAGAGATTGCGTAGAACTTGCGCTTTAGCGTTGAGCTTACGGCCGTCCAGATAGAATAACGTTCTATCAATCGCGCAAAACTGCCAGCATCCAAATTAAGGCATAAAAATATGATCTAAAATGAAAAAGTCAGTCTATATGAATGCCTGTTACCGTTCATGGTCGCACGCTCTCGTGAATGGCGTCCCTCCCGCAGGCGGCGAAACGGCCTGTTCCGTGGGAATGCTGCCCGACCTCAGCCCGCGTTCAACGCGGCTCGCTTCCTCCATCCTGTCGTGCAGCTCCGCCCCGCTTCGCGGCGCGCCAAGGGCGCGGCGTTTGATCGCGCGGCTATCGAGGCCGGTCCTGCCTCCCCCGTAAGGCCGCAATCGCGCGGCCCGCGAAAAAGGAAATCCCTCAGCAAAGCGACCGCTCAGACATCCAATTGTTCCTCGGTGCAATTTTCGGGGTGAACATGTGCGATCGAGTTGAGGAGGAAAGGAGCAAGCATGTCTAAAAGAAATTGCGAACTGAACTTGGCAGTGAAGAACAAATTGACCCGCCGACGACACAATCGCGGTGGTCGACAATTATCGCGACAAGTCGCAGGGATTCTTCCGCCTTTTGAGAGGCTTGGGGGCCTGGGCACTTCCAAGCCGAGCGGATGCTGCCATGATCAGGCCTATCCCACAGCGGAGACTGTCAGGAATTCCGTGTGAAGGCCGGTTCCGTTTTCATGCCAAGCTGAACCGATCCGGGAACAGGATGGCGAATTGAGCTTTCGCCATCACCCATTCGCGCGGCGGCATTTTCCATTCT
>NZ_FYDG01000042.1 GCF_900187365.1 Rhodoblastus acidophilus | reverse complement strand
AGAATGGAAAATGCCGCCGCGCGAATGGGTGATGGCGAAAGCTCAATTCGCCATCCTGTTCCCGGATCGGTTCAGCTTGGCATGAAAACGGAACCGGCCTTCACACGGAATTCCTGACAGTCTCACGCAATCTCGTCACGCGCAACGATCCGCGGCGCCGGCCGCTTGCCAATTTCGGTCGAGGTCTGGGCAGCAATTTCGGACTGCACCGCACTCGCCGCCTGCACCGCAGCGCGGCGGCGGATGATTTCCGCATGACTGGAGCTAAGCCCGTCTTGCGCGGCGCGCGTGTCCGCCAACGTTTCAGAAGGATCGAAGGTCAGCAACAAATCACCGGCTTGGACCTTGCTGCCGTTATCCACGGCTATGCTTTCCACCTTGCCAGGATCAAGCGGCTGGATCACCTTTGTCTTGCTGCCCGCCTCAATCTTGCCCCAGGCGACGGCGTGCACGTCGAGCCGCCCGATGAACGACCACGCGAGCGCCACGCCGAAGAAGCCGCAGATCGTCAGCATCACGGCGATCTTTTTCGGAGCCGGCGGCGTCTCCAGGATTTCCAGAGCGGCTGGCAGGAATTCGCGATCGGCGCCTGTCACCAGGCTCGCCAAATTGGAAGCCGGCCGCTTGGACGCCGGCTGGCCGGGCGTGGGCGGCTTAACGGTCTCATTCATGTCACGCCCTCGCCTGGTCGGATTGCAGCGCCCATAGGCGCGCGTAGAGTCCGTCGGGGCGAGCCAGCAGTTCAGAATGGCTGCCCTGTTCGACGATTTCGCCGTCGCGCATGCCGATGATGCGTGAACATGGCCGGACGGCCGCGAGGCGGTGCGCGATGATGATCACCGTGCGCCCGCGCACGATCGCCTGCATATTGTCCTGGATGATGCGCTCGCTCTCGTAATCGAGCGCCGAGGTCGCCTCGTCAAAGATCAGGATGCGCGGATCGCTGACCAACGCACGCGCGATGGCGATGCGCTGCCGTTGTCCGCCAGAGAGATTGGCGCCGCGCTCCTCGATCAGCGTGTCATAGCCTTGCGGCGTCTTGGCGATGAACTCATCGGCCCCCGCGAGCTTCGCCACATGCATCACCTTAGCCCGCGGCATAGCGGGGTCGCCGAGCGCGATATTCTCGTGAATCGTGCTGTTGAACAGCATGTTTTCCTGCAACACTACCCCGATCTGCCGGCGCAGCCAGCCGGGATCGAGTTGGGCGATGTCGATGCCATCGAGCAGAATCTGACCATATTGAGGGCTGTAGAGCCGTTGAATGAGCTTCGTCAGCGTCGACTTACCGGAGCCGGATGCGCCGACGACGCCGACCACCTCGCCGGGTTGGATCGACAATGAGACACCCTTCACCACATCCGGCGTGTCCATGCGATATCGGAAGCTAATGTTCTTCAGCTCAATCCCGCCCGCCGGGCGGGGCAGGGTGAGTAGATTGGCCGGGGCCGGCTCCGGCGGCGCGTTGAGAATGTCGCCAAGCCGCTCGACCGAAATCTGAACTTGCTGGAAGTCCTGCCAAAGCTGCGAAAGGCGCAGGATCGGCTGCACGACTTGTCCCGAGATCATGTTGAAGGCGATGAGTTCGCCGACCGACATCTGCCCGTCCATCACGCTCTGCGCGCCGAAGAACAGGATCAGCGCCGTGACTGCCTTGCTGACATACTGGATGAGATTGAGGCCGACCGCGCTGAGCATGGAGGCGTCGAAGGAGGTGCGCACATAAGCGGCAAGCCGCTCCTCCCAACGCGACTGGATCATCGGCTCAACGCCAGCGGCTTTCAGAGTCTGCGCGCCGACAATGGATTCCACTAGAAATTGCTGCGAGCGAGCGCCGCGATTGAATTTCTCGTCGATCTGATCGCGCAGCAGCGGCCGGATCAATGTGGCGATCAGGACATAGGCCGGGATGGAGCCGAGCACGATCAGGGTCAGCTTGGCCGAGTAGACGAACAGCACCGCTATGAAAATGATTGTGAAGAACAAGTCGAGCAGCGAGGACAAGCCCTGCCCGGTCAAAAAGCTGCGAATCGTTTCGAGCTCGCGGATACGAGCGACCGTCTGTCCGGCGGCGCGGGTCTCGAAATAGGCCAACGGCAGGCGAAACAGGTGATGGAACAGCCGTCGGCCCAATTCCACATCAATACGGTTCGAAGTGTGGTTGAGCGTATAGGTGCGTAGATAGCTCAGTACGGTCTCGAACAAGCCGAGCGTGCCCAGGCCGACCACCAGCACAATCAGGGTGGACATGCCTTTGTGGATCAGAACCTTGTCCACCACGAGTTGAAAGAACAGCGGCGTGATCAACGCGAATAGCTGCAGAAACAGCGAGGCCACCACGGCTTGGATCAGCGGCTTGCGGTAGCGCGCGAGCGAGGGCAAAAACCATTTAAAGCCAAAAGTCTTGGGATTGATGCCAGCGCCGCCCAGCCTGCGAGCCACCAAAATGGCCTCGCCTTGAGACACGGCAAGGATGTCCTCCGCAGAAAGCTCGCGGGCGACGCGGCCGACGATATCCACTACCCGGAGCAAGCCTTTTTGCGAACCCGCCGAAAGCGCCGCGAACCCGCCGCCCTTGAGCTCGAGGATCACCGGCAGCGGTAGCGCGGCGATGCGAGCCGCGTCTAACTTGCCGACGATGCGCGCGCGCAATCCCAGCAGACTGGCTCCGCGCACGATGTCTTCGGCTCCAGCCGTCCGCCCAGTGAGGGCCAATTTATGGTGTAGCTGCGCAGGATCGCCGGCTATGCGGTAATAGCCCGCGATCATGGCGAGGCAGGCCAGCCCGGAATCGACGCCCTCGCCTAGGTCTTTTTTAGGCCGGTCCATAGCAGCGTTCGCTTCGGTCATGCAAAAACTCGTATAAAAAGTGCGCCGCAGGGCTGCACCGCCTTCCACAACGACGATGTGCTTTTCTTTACGCAATAGGCGCTTCATCGACACAAGCCAAGACGGAGCCATAGTTTATCGACAATTCTGCCGCAACTCGCCATTACGGCATGCCGCAAGAACGTGACGTGTTGCGTCAGGTGCTCCGGTTACGTTATGGAATGATGTGAAATTGGAATTAGGTTTATAAATATGCCGAATTCAGACCAATCAATGGCCGACAGTGAATTGACCGACGCAACGGACCAGGCAGCCGCGCCAAAACTCGACCCTGAGTCGGTGAAAAAGCTAGTGGACTCGCGCCAGCGGCTGCACGCCACTCTGGCGCAGGTGGTGCTGGCGATGATGAGCGCACCTCGCTACAAACATTGCTCGATCGGCGAATTGGAGCATCTGGTGGTCGACCCGTTGCTGCGCGACCGCATCGCCGTGGCCACCGCTACACCCAAAAAGGATGCAGAGCCCGGGATCAACGATGGCCAACTAGTCGGCGTGGCAATCTGGGCGAAAGTGTCACCAGAAGTGGATGTCAAAATCCGCGAACAGATCAAGGCGGGCGTTTTCCCCGTTCGGCTCAAGCCAGACGATTGGAATAGCGGTGATATAGTCTGGCTGCTGGACGTGATCGCTGCGTCGCGTCAGCAAGCGACCGCCGTGCTAGCCAACATTCGCCAAGTGGTGAAAAAGGG
Organism: Rhodoblastus acidophilus; assembly: GCF_900187365.1. Classification (GTDB taxonomy): domain Bacteria; phylum Pseudomonadota; class Alphaproteobacteria; order Rhizobiales; family Beijerinckiaceae; genus Rhodoblastus; species Rhodoblastus acidophilus. The sequence continues at coordinate 5,969 of NZ_FYDG01000042.1, read as the reverse complement.
CAACCTGCTCGTTCATCCGATCCTGAGCAATCTGGTCGATTCCGAATGGCTGCAGAAGGCTGCAGCCGCGCGTCAACCGAGCCAATCGTAGGCCGGCTATCACGTATATGGCAGTATTTTCTTAGGGACTCGTAATTCAGTTTAATTAAGCGAGTAATCGCGATGCGCAAACCCGAAGATCGGTACGACGACACAACGCCTCAGGAACTGGTCTTTCTTGCGAGGAATCTGGCTAAGGATCCAACGCTTCAGTCTGTTTTTTCGCGCGTAGGTCTGCATAAGAACTTTGAAAGAAATACAGAGCATGCCCTTCTGATAGCGAGGCGCCAACTCTTGGCGCCAGAGCTTGAAACAAGGCCGTGCGCGAGCACGAATTTGGCTGTTGCTCAGGCTTTGGCGCGTCGTATTTTCTGCGGTACGATCAAAAACGAGGATGAAGCCGTAGCATTCGCGGCGGACCGCATTCGCCATCGCGCAGATGAGGCCGTCGAATGGAGTCGGCTGTTCATTTCTGAGATCATGGACATAATGAGGAACCTCTTAGAATCTTCGTTCTTCATTAAATTTAATGAGTATAAAGCCGATAAACGCAATGTCATTGACAATAATATAGATGTTTATGTCGAATTAACGACCTTTATCGCCGAACAGTCGTACACATACGGACTTGGTGGCCGCGGATGGACCCAGATCCGCTCTATAATTATGCCATTTTTACGTAAATATTGGTTTGACGAAATACCAGATCTTTCGGAGCAAACAGTTCAGCGCATACTCGCATCGCCTGACGAGTATCAGATATTTCGACCTGGTTTTGAGCCACGTAAAGATTAGCTATATCAGGAGCATGTCGTGTTTAATGCGAATAAGTTTTCCGACACATCATACCTAATCGATATTTTTCTTTCAGGTGGCACGCAAGCACTAGATGCAATGCGCGATAAGCTCCAAGGGCGGATCGTCCTTTCAAGTCAAGTCTTTTATGAGCTGGAACGATTTACAACTTCAAATATTGGTGGATTGCTAAATTGGGTACAGAATTCCGCCAACGCGACAATTATAAATTATACTCCTTCTGCCCTTGCGGACGCTGAACGAGCACTTGCGGCCGGAATTAGTAGTGGCGCAAGTAATTTGCAACAATTACTTCAAGACGTGAAGACGGCCAGAGATAACGCTGGCGAGGCTAGCATTCTTGAACTTTTGACTGGAAAGAAGGTTACAATTGTCGGCGGTCAAATAACAATACAAACTTCAAGCCCTCTGGCTTTGGCTCAGACCGCAATGCAGGACGCCGGAATTTCTGGAACAAGCGTCCTATTCATGGACGACAATGCTGCTATTCAAGCACTAAAGAATTCCACGACGAAAGCGACTGGATTTGCAAAATACGGGCTAGACGTTGCGCCGATCACATCTGCTCGTTTTTACAACAATATATTGCTCGGACTGGACGATAGCGAAGCAACCAAGACGCTCATTAAAAACGCAAACGAAATCCTTCGGACCGGCCGCACTATTGGAATCGGTCTTAACAAGATCGAATACCCCGTACTGAGTACCGACGCAAAAATTGATGCTAGCAACATCGCAGCTGCTACAAAGGCGGGTGCAAAGAACGTTCCCTGGTGGAAGCTCGCCTCGTACGGCATGGTTGGGGCGGTGATTGCGAAAAGTGGCATCATTTCCAATGTGATCGGCGCGGTGATCACCTCGGCCCAAGCGGAAGAACTCCGTGCCGCTGGCAACACACAAGAAGCAAACAAACTATGGATTAAATTTCTTTTTGAGACAAGTGGTGGTGTCGCGGGCGGCGTACTTGGTGCAGCGGCTGCCGAATTGGCACTCAAAGGCCAGGGCGGATCCTACAATATTGCCGCTGCGATATTAGCCTCCATTGCTGGCGCTACAGTTGGATCTTCATTCGGAGCGCAGGCTGGGGATATTGTTTATAATAATTATCAAGTTTTTATCGATCATTATATCAACCCAATATATGATACATTGTCATCAATAAACACCGATGACCCCGACGTGATTGCAAATGCCTTAGCAACTCTTATCGGCTTGGACATTACGGCGGAATATGGCAGCGCCGCATCGGACTTTCTTTTTGGCACCAAATGGGTCCGTCGAAATGGCCTTCAAGGAAATGATGTTCTCTTGGGCTGGAACGCGGACTATGTGTCGGTGGGCGGGCCTGTCGATAAAGCTGATCCTCAAAGTCTTACAACTCCTGTCGAATTACAAATGATCTTAGACGGAGGACAGGATAATGACATCGTTATAGCTCTCGGCGGAAAGAAGGCAATCACGTCTGGCGGAACGGGTCGGGACCTGATTTACAATACGTCTCAAAATGGCATTATTTGGGGCGATGTCGCAAACAGTATTCTAGACAAAGTCATTGATCAGAGATTTTATTATGATAGCACTGGGACAAAAACGTACATACAGGATAACAAGGAAAACGCCGATAATTTCGTCTGGGCTTCGGGGACCACGATTGAGGATCCGCAGTTCTACGACATACTGACTTTTTTCGGCATTCCCCTTACCAACCCGGTTGACAACGGTGGCGCGCTCTTGTCTCTGGCAGGCTTTGGCCTGGGGGGCATGGTCTTCGGCGCATCTCAGATATACAAAAAGCCGATCGACACGCTTTATTGTGACGAAATTCTGCCTTTCATAACCTACTCATTCAAGAAGCAAGACGACGGCTCCTACGATCTTCTCGTTTCGAATGTACTGACTTCGTTCCTCGATGCGCTTGACGCGTTGGCCGGGGGAAACAGCAGCTCGGGTGCCGGCGGCCTTAGCGCCGCGCTAAAAAATCACCAAGGCTATCAAACGATCAAAGATTACATCCCCGCAAAGGCGAAGGGAGATGTGCCCGCAGTCTATTCCTGGATCGAAAACCAGTATTTGGCCACCAACAGCATGGCGGGCAAGTTGGGAATGGTTTTCAAGAAAACCAACCCCATAGACGCGCTTCTGGCGATGCTGCCTCCGACTCTCATTTCGATGGCGCTGTCGGAAGGCGGACCGCTGATCGAAGAGACCATGACGCTCGCCACTTCGGTCGTTCGTATGGCGAAAGCGCTGAGGTGGTATGTCGGCGGCGATCCGCTCGTGCTCGACCTCTCCGGCGACGGCATGGCCACGCTGGCGCTCGAGCAATCAAGCGTGCATTTCGACGTCAACAACGATTTCTTCTCGGAACGCACGGGCTGGCTCGCTGGCAGCGACGAAGGTTTTCTTACTTACGACAAGAACGGCAACGGCGCGGTCGATGACGCCACCGAGCTTTTCGGCACGTTCGCCAACTCCGGCTTCGCCGACCTTGGTCAATATGACGTCAACAAGGACGGCGTCATCGACGCGTCCGACGCAATCTTCAATAAGCTGAAAGTCTGGATCGACGCCAATGACGACGGCGTCTCGCAAGCCGACGAGCTCAAGTCGCTTTCCGACCTCGGAATCATTTCGATTTCGCTGAAAGCAACCGATCTCGATGGGCAAGACGCCGGCGGCGCAACTCTGCGCGCGGCATCGATTTTCACCTATGCCGACGGCCGCAAGGGAACCGTCTACGAAACCATCTTCCAGACCGACCAGACCAGCACAATCTATCGCGGCGAAAGCGGCCAGCCCGCCTGGGCGTCTACGACCCCGATCGACGCGAAGGGCTTTGGCCGGGTGACGCGCCTCGCAATCGCCACCGCAAACGACCCCGATCTCGCCGCGCTCGTGAATTCGCGCGCGGCGGCGATGACCACGCCCGATCTGCGCACGCTGGTCAACCAAGCTTCCGACGTGCTCGGCTTGTGGGGTGAAACCCTCAATCTCACGCGCGAACTGACGCCGGTGCTGCTGCGAACGGCGGCAAACGGCGCGGCGGTGTTGCTCGACCGCGCCATCTATGTCGAAGACGCTCAGGGCGGCTATTGGACCCTTGCCTCCGGCGCCCCCGTGCGCGCCGCCGACGGCTCCGCGATCGCGCGCGCCACCCTGCAGGACGTGCTGGCGCAAGCCACGACATCCGGCGCGCAATGGCGGCTGGAGCAGATGTGGTCGCCGACCACACGCGACGCGGCGGTGAAATTCCGCGCCGACGCGCCCTATCTCGTGAGCATCGAGAACGGCCGCGCGGTGGTCAAGGATTATGGCGTTCAAAACGCCGACGGCAGCTGGCGGCTGGCGGCTGGCGAGCGGAACTGCGATCGTGGACGCCTCCGGCGCCGCGATCGACCGGCCGACTGTCGCCGATATTCTCGCACAAGGCCATGCGACCGGAACGGAATGGCGCGTCGAAAACATTGGCTACAATGCGCTCGCCGACGTCAAGGTCGAAAAGATCGGCCTCGACATCGTCAACGGCGCGGTCGTCGACTACACGGTGCAGATCGCAGACAAGGACGGAACCTTCTACGTTTGGGCGCGCAACCTGGACCGCGCTCTGGCGCTGCAGGCCAAGCAGGGCGACGCCCGCGACTACAACCTGCGCAATTACGAGATCGATTTCGCCAAGATCCAAAGCGAGGTCGATTCCACCGACGACAGCGCCAATCGCATCGAGGTGATGACCCCGGCGGAGCTCAATTTCGCGCTCCAGCTCGACAGCATTCAGTTCCAGCCCGAGATTCTGTCCGCCAGCATCAACGCGGCGACGGGCGTCGTCTCCTATTCCATAAACCAATATGGCGACTCCAGCCTGAGCGCGTCGAGCTATGTGTCGGGAGTCGACAAGACCATCGGCCTGCTCGACTCGGTGTTTAAGGAATGGATGGTGGTCAGCCGCGGGCTGGCGGCGCGCATGGCGCTACAGGGGGGTCTGAGCGCATTCGCGCAGGGCATCCGCTACGATGCGACGCTGGACAAATATGTCGCGACCACCAGCCGCCAGCTGGCGCCAGTTTTCGAGGCGATCTTCAAGGCGGCGCCGACTGAGAACACCGACAACGCCATCGCCCATTATCTCGCCAAGTGGAACGAGATCCTCTGGCAGATCTATCCCGATTACCAAATCAGTTCGGGCGATACGGTCTCGGGAGGCTCAATCGCCTTCGACCAAGTCTTCCTCATGCAGCAGATCGTCGCCGCCTATGAGGCGGTCGGCGTCAACTACGATATTCGCGGAATCGCCCACGCGCTGTCTGTCGACGATGCCAAGATCGTCACCAACACATTGACGGACAAGGCCGTTAATGGAACGAGCGGCATCGACTATTTCTATATCACCGGCGGCGATCATACGCTCAGCGGCGGCGTGGGTTCGGACTATTATTTTGTCGGCAAGGACGCTGGCTCCGACCAAATCGTCGATTACGGCCGCGGCGAGATCAACGAACTGGTATTCACCGCCGCACGGGCGGCGGACATCACGGCGGTTCGCGAAGGCCAGGACCTGATCATTTCGGTCAACGGGACCAGCACGGTCGTGCGCGTCAAGGACCAGTTCCTTGGCGAAATGAACGACTATTATGGCGATGGCGTGCAGCAGACTTCAGGCGTGGACGACATCGTCTTCGTTGATGGCACGGTCTGGGATCGCACCACGCTCTCCTTCATCGTCGCCAACGCCCGCACGCCGGATCAGGTGGTGATCGGTTCGGGTTCGGCGGATGTGCTGATCGCGGGGCCGAACGACTATTTAGGCGGCGGGGCCGGCGGCGACATTTACATCTACCGCCGCGGCGACGGTTACAATGTCATCGACGATCAAGGCAAGTTCAGTTTCGGGCCGGTCACGGCGGGACTCGATTTCCTCGTCCTCAAGGGCGGCATCTCCGCTGACAAGGTCAAGTTCACTCGCGTGGACTACGAGGGCAGCGACAGCCTGAAAATCAATGTGCTCGACGACCAGGGCGCATCGACCGACGACGTCATCGTGATCAAGGGCGCATTTCAGGGCGCCGTGCTCAACCTCGGCGCCTTCGCAAAAGTTCTGGGTTCTTCGGCGGGCTTGA
>NZ_FYDG01000072.1 GCF_900187365.1 Rhodoblastus acidophilus | reverse complement strand
CCGACGGCGGCGGCGAGCTCCTTCAGCAATCGCGCCATCTCGCGCTGCTGCTGGATCATCAGGGTGATCAGATCGCGCAGGCTTGGGCCTTCGTCCTCAGGCTGTGCGGGGGTGAGGATCTCGATCAGATGCGCGAGCAAGCCGTGAACGGCCGCGACTTCCTCGCGCAGCATGCCCGTCGCTTCCAGGCCGGCGTTTTGACCTTGGTCGATCCCCTTGGCCAGGGCGATGAGCTTTATGAGCGCCTCGCGGGTGTCGAGAGGGGCGTCTGACTGGGCCTGCTCGGGGGCCGGGTTGTTTTCCGAGTCGGTCATGGAAGGCGGTCCTGTCCTGCGGGTGGCGTCGCCGGAGGAGCGCTCCGGCGGCAGGATCAGGATCGAGGCGGTTGGCGCGAAGTCGAAACGAGCGCCGCAATCAGTGCTTGCTCGGCGGCGTTTCGTCGTCCTTGTTCATCTTCACCTCTTTCAGATAGTCCAGGAGGGGGTCTTCCGCCGAGCCGGACGATCCGACCAGGGCGCGCAGCTTGGTCAGGACCGGCTGAAGGCGGCGCCATTCGATATCAAGCTCCCGCGCCTTGAGGGCCAAGAGCGTCGTCAGATCCAGCGTGCTTTCGCTCAAGAGGCCGGGCAGCGCCGTCCTGCAATGCGGGCAACGCTCCGTGAAACTGGTGAGCGTTGCGGCGTTGAAGGCCTGGGCGGTGGTCGTCGACCGTTCGATGATCGCCGTGATCGGAGCCAGGTTATCGAAGAGCTGATCGACCAGGCTCATGGTGTCGATGACGGTCACGGCCACTTCCTGGCCGCGCGCGCGTTCTTTCTTCAAACGCTCTGGATCCGCGGCCGGGGCGATCTTGGGCTGTTCGAGCGAAGGCGTCTGGTACTGGCCGGTCTTGCGGATTTGCGGCAGGACGTCGCTCGTCACCCATTTGAGGAAGCGCCGGGCGGCGGGTTTGCGGCTGCGGAAGATCAGTTGGTAGAGGCCGGATTCGTTCACCGCCTGCATTTTGCGGCGCCCTCGGCTGGCGTAGATAGAAACTACGCGAAGGTCTTCACGGTCGACAAAGGCCCGCTCCGGTGTCGCGACACCACTGGAGCGGGTCTGATTTTTCGTGCTGACGCCGCTCCCGACACGACGAGGCGCCCGAATGGCCACA
>NZ_FYDG01000038.1 GCF_900187365.1 Rhodoblastus acidophilus | reverse complement strand
GTCCACGAACATCAGCGATCGCCCCACATTTCGTCGAAAGCCTCTCTCGGCAACGGGGTCTTGGCTTGAGGGCTCAGCGCGACGCCATATTTCTCGCGAAGCCGAGCGGCGGTCTGCTGCGGGGTCTCGGCGTTGCGGCGGGCGGCGATCGCCTCCTTCATCGCGATCACGATCGCTTCCGTAATGGTGACGCCGGCTATTTGAGCGAACTTGCGCGTGAGGGCGTCCGCCTCGGGATTGTTGACGTTAATCGGCATCACCGCACCATGTAGATAGATCGTTATTTTAATGTAGATTCTATCATCAACATTATCAAGCGGGGAGCGCCTTCCAGCGCCCCTCATCTTTTTTGCACGTCGTTATTCGGCTTCGCGCCATCGCACCGGAAGGTGATGGGGACGGACGAGCGATGGGTGAACGATGAGGCGAATGCTTTCAAAATGGATTTCGACTGGCGCCGTGGTTGTCGGCCTTGCGGGCTGCTCGACCGTGACGCCGATCCCGACGACCGTGGCGACCCCAGGCATGCCCAATGCCGAACTGGCGCTGCAGCAGAGCATGGCGGAGACCGGCCGCGAAATGGCGCGGATCGGCGACATGAGGCCCGCGGCCGCGGCGGCGGGGCGACCGAAGGTCGCGCCCGGCGAGCTCGACCGCGAGGTGTCGTTCCAATGGAGCGGCGCGCTCGATGACGGCGTCCGCGAATTGGCGCGGCTCGTCGGCTACGAGGTCGTGATCAGGAACGCATCGATCTTCACGCAGCGCCCGCAGGTCGCGATCGATCCCCGGCCGCGCCGGGTCTACGACCTGCTCCGCGAACTCGGCGAACAGGCCGGGGCGAAAGCCCATGTCCGCGTCGATCCCCAGCATCATCTTGTGGAGGTTGTCTACCTTGTTTAAGCGACATTTCCTCGGAAGCGTCGCTGTGGCGGCGATCTGCGCATCCGCGGCGGCGAGCGCGACGGAGCGCCCGCTTGTCGTGAAGGGGCCGCCGCCGGCGACGACCGCGCCATCGGCGCCATTTACAACGGATCGCCCGGACGGCGTGATCGTCATGCCTGTCCCACCCGCCCCCTCGCCGGAAGAGGTCGACCGCCGCGCGCATGAATTGGGCGATCCCCTCAACAAGCCGGTGACCGGCGCCCTGGAGCAACCGGCCGTGGTCGGCGGCGAGCGGCCGCTGTCGCTCGAGGTGTTGCAAGCGGCGCGGCCGGGGACGCTCCTCGGCGTTCCCGGCGCGCCGCCGCTGGAGCCGGGACGCGAGGAGACTTTGCGCGACGCCGGCGCGACCTATGGCGCCAAGGGCGGCCTCGCCGCCCGCGCTTTCGCGCTCAACGAAATGCTGCGCCGCTACGAGGACCAGCTCGACCGCACTTATGACTTCAACGCGGTCGTGCTGCGCCATCCCGGCAGCGCCATTCTGATGGTGCCGCCGATCGTGTCGGAAGCGCAAATGGCGTTCGCTTTGAGCGAACAGGGCCAGGTCGCGCGCGAGACCGCCTGCGTCTACTCGATCACGCGCGCGGCGCGGCTGGCCTCCGCTCCGCCGAACTGGCGGAGCTATCTCGTGCGCGATTGGGGCTGGCCGCGCCAGCCGGCGGACGCCGTGCTGCCGCGCACCGATCAGGAGGTCGAATACTGGAACAAGTTCGTCGCCGAAGGCTGGGCGCGCGGCGAGAAGCAGGCGGTCGATATCTACCTCGCCGATCTCGGCCGGCTCCAGCGCGACATCATGGGCATGGCCCGCTATCGGGTCTTGTTGGCGAAGAACCTCGTCGAAAATCCGCGCATCGTCTTCAACGAGAAGGCTGTCGACGGCGGCGGCGCCGAACTGCGCGGCGGCGATCGCGTGGTGCGGATCACGGCGCAGCCGGGCCTGCGCGCCAACGGCCGGCCCTGGGCTGGCGGCTCCACCGATTGTCCGAGGTGACGCCATGCTGCACAGGATCAAACATCCCGAGCCTTCGGACGAAGTCGACGACTGTGACTGGCAAGACAATGGCGAGCGCTGGGTTGTCGACTGCCGAAATCATGCGCCGGGGCTCGACAGCTTCATGAGCCATGCGCATCGCATCGGCGCGGAACAGGTCCAGTTCGCCACCTTCCAGCCGGCGGCGTTCCGTCGCTATGGGCGCAACTACAAGATCAAGTCTCGTCATGCCCTCGACGAGCGGGACTCGGCGGCGATCGTCAATCACCTCTATGGCGCGGATGGCATGGCGCGCCTGCAGAGCGGCCAGGACATCAATGTCATGTATGTGATCGGCGTGCCGCGCAAGGAGGTGTTGCGCTTTCGCGTCAACATCACGCCTTCGGTGACGAGCCAAGGGATAGGCATGCACGCCGTCATTCGGCCGGTCAAAGATCTTCCGCCGCCGTTGGAAAAGCAAAATGTCGAGCCCGCCATTCTCGCCAATTATCGCATGAACAAAGGCCTGATGATCGTCTCGGGCGCGACGGGATCGGGCAAATCGACCCTGATCGGCGGGATGACCATGGCGAAGCTGATGGACCCTGACGGCCATCACAACATCATCGAATGCGCCGAGCCGATCGAGTTCCTGCTCGACCGGGTGAAAAGTCCGACGAGCACGATCACGCAGAGCGAAATCCCTCGTAATCTGCCGAGTTTCGACGCCTTCATGGAAGGGGCGATGCGCCGCCAGCCGACCGACATCATCGTCGGCGAATGTCGCAAGCCCGAGCATATGCGGGCGACGATTCACGCGGCGATCTCCGGTCACGCCACCTCGACCACGTTGCACGCGGAGACGGTCCCGCTGACCATGCAGCGCGTCGCCAGTCTGCTGCCGCCCGATCAGATCAAGGATCAGATGATCGCGCTGGCGCAGGCGCTGCGGCTTGTCATCAACCAGAGGCTGGTGCGTGCGCCGGACGGGCGCTGGACCCCATTGCGGGAATTCCTGGTGTGCGACGCCGACTTCCGACGGCGTCTCGCGACCGCGAGAGCTGACGATTGGGCGCAGATCACCATCGAAGGCCTTGAACGCACCGGCCAACCCTATGCACGCGCGATCGAGAACGCGCTCAAGGAGGGGCGGATCAACGAAGAAACCGCCGTCGCCGTGCGGCGCGAGATCGAATGAGGAGGGTTTGACATGTGGCGTGATACTGGAAAGCCGGTCAGGGTTTGGGTGCTCGACGCCCGCGCCTGTCTGCCGGTGCTCGTCTTCGTCGTTTATTGGTCCTGGACGACCTTTTACATCGCGCTGATCGGCGTGGTGTCGTTCTCGGTGATCAGCTGGGCCGGCATGACCGTTCCGGTCACGTTGCGGTTGGTCCGCCGGCTTCTGGTCGGCCCGTTCCGCCCGGCCATTCCCGCCTGGAAATGCCGGAGGTTCGCGTGACCGAGGGGCTCAATGTCGCCTATGTGGCGGAGGTCGTGCGCCTGCTCCTGCTCGACAGCGGGCGCGACGTGGTGCTGGAGGATCGGGACGGGGGCGAGCCCATCGTCATCCCCGCCGATATGGCGGCGGCGCCGGACGGGTTGCTGCCGGTCTTCCTTTCGTCCGGCGAGGCGATCGCCCTTGACGCCTTTGGCGAGACCTTCGGCCTGAAGCTGGAGCGCGACATCGGCGCGTTCTTCTCCTGGCGGGTGGAGGCGATCGCGGCCGAGACATTCTCCGAGGTTCTCCTGGCGACCATGGAGGCGATCGCGCAGGCGACCACGGATCGCGGCATCATGGTGCTGGAGTTTCCGCGGGTGACCGTCTCGCCGCGCTCGGCAAGATCGTGGTGGCGTCCCTGCGCGGCATGATGGCGCAAATGCTGGGGTCGCGCCTGGAGGGCGATCACGACGCGATCGTCGCCAACAAGCCCGGCATAGGCGCCGCGCCGTTCCATGTGGTGCTGGACGAGGTCGCGAGCTACGCGACCTCGGGCATGGATCGGATGCTCGCCATGGGCCGCGGCCTGAACTTCATGTTCTGGCTCGGTCTTCAGGAAGTCTCAGGACTTTGGGCGCGGCTGGGGGAAAAGACCGCCTCCCTGCTCGGCAACGCCAATTTGACCGTGGCCATGCGGCTTCAGGACGCCAACCGAACCCGCGAATGGATTGAGGGCACGGCGGGGCGCACGATTGTGTCGCAAGTGTCGAATTTTCAGGCCGACGAATCCGGCGAGTTCACCGGCGCGCGATCGGCGGACCTCCGAGAAACGTCACGGATCGACTGGCGCGACCTGCAAAGCCTGATCGAGGGCGAGGCGATCATTCTGTTCGGCGGCCGACGTATCCACGCCAAACTGTTTCATGCCGACGTGAAGGTCGCCGGCCCAATGCGCTTGAACCGCTGTCTGGCTTTGCCTGCGCCGAACATCGCCAAGATCAAAGCCGAGGCCGCCAAAGCCGACGCGCTGGCGACTCGGATCGAGCGCGGCCTTGGAGCCGATGGCCGGCGCGCGGACAGGACGCCGGCGCTCGACGCCATGATCAAGGCTTTCGCACATGCGGCCGCCGGCGGGCGCGACGCGGAGACGTGTATCGCCGAGGCGCTTCGGGCGGCGGGCGAACAGGCCCGCGACATGCCGGCGCCGGAGCAATCGCTCGAAGCGTTGCTCGCATCCATGCTTGAGCGGGCCGCGGTTGCGCGGAACCGTGAGCCGGAGCCGACGCGCGGAGAGCACCTGATCGAGTCCGCCGATTTGGAGACGATCGACAAATTGCTCGCGGTCGAGGCGGCCGCCGGCGCTGAGCCTGGACCAGCGCGTGAGGCGGTGCGGCGTCTCATGGGGCTCGCCAAGGCCGGAGGGCATGTCGCGCCAGGCGCGCCGATAGCGGCGGAGCAACTCACGATCATTCGTCGTGAGATCGAGGCTTGTCGGCACGAGATTGACGCGACGCTGAACAAGAACGAAGAACCGCGTCCCGTGCGGATCGCCGGTCTGAGCCCTTGAAACAGGACGACGAGAATGTTGGATCAAGCAATTTGGCTGTTGGCGGCAGGCGTCGTCTGTTTCGTATGCGCGGTCGTCCTTCTCCGGGGACGACTGAAGTGTCGCTATCGCCGCGGACGTTTTCTCAGCGCAAACGAAAAGAAGTTTCTTGGCGCGCTCGACCGCGTCGTCGGATCAGGTCATCGTGTGTTTGTCCAGGTGCGGTTGGCCGATCTCGTCGATATCGAAAGTTGCGGAAGCGCTCGGAAAGATTTCAAGGCGCGCCGGCAGGTCTTTGGCAAGAGCGTCGACTTCGTGATTTGCAATCGTTCGACGCTCGATCCGATAATGATCATCGAAGTGGACGACGCGTCCCATGAACGTGTTGAACGCCGACGGCGCGATGTGCTGGTTGATCGCGTTTGCGCCGAGGCCGGGTTGCCGCTCTTGCGCGTGAAGGCGCGATTTGCATACAGCGAGATAGAACTTATGGGAGCCTTGCGTTCAAAAGGGCTATTCGTCTCTGATGCGTGAAACGCCGCAGACGCCGTCGGACTTTTGTCACAAGCATAGCTCTGGCACGCAGCACACAACTTTCAACCTCCATCGTTGCGCGCCAACCGAAGAACTTTTGGTGGACGTCCGCAGCCTTCTTATTTCCGTTCTACCACTGTGTGCGCCGCCATAATTCGTGCGAGCCGGGGCGGGTCCTTTTTCCATTGACGAACGAATTCGTAACCCCGAAAAGCTCCCGCTTGGCCTGGTCTGGTGCGTATTCCACCATTATCAGTGATGCTTTTTGTTGGCTTTAACCAAGAGCGAGCCTGAATAATTCACAATTTGACTTATAATTTGCAAAAGAGCTTATTACACACGGGAAACCAATTGCGACTCGTGAGGAACGCTTATGGCCGAGAATGACAATATGGCGCTTGTGGCGCAAATTTTATCATCCTATTTGGCCAATAACACCGTCGTGCCTGCCGATCTCACATCCGTCATCGAGACGGTCAAGACGGCTTTCGGTTTAGCGACGGAAACAGCGACGCCTGCTGCAATTGAAGAGCCAAAGAGGATTGAGCCGGCGGTTCCGGTCAAGAAATCCATCAACCCGGATGCTTTAACGTGCTTGTGCTGCGGCAAGCCGTTCAAGGCGCTCAAGCGCCATCTCGACGCCGAACACAACCTGTCTCCGGATGAATATCGCGCGACATTTGGCTTGAAGGCCGACTATCCGATCGTTGCGCCAAACTATTCGGCCCAGCGATCCTCCTTGGCCAAGAGCGCCGGGTTGGGCCGGAAGGCTGGCGAACCAGCGAAGAAGGCCGTCGGAAAGAAGCCGCCCAGAAGAAAGACTGCGGACAAAGCCGCAGCAGAATAGAAGCGGGGCGCTCGTTCGTCCTGCCCCGGCAACCGCTTGACCGCAGTTAGGCCAAGCAGCGGCATTCTCAGACGCGATTGCCCAATGCGGCGTTCCGCTACGGACAGAGCCCAAGCCAAGACCCGACCGGTCATGCTGGTCAGGCCCGGGCAGCCAACCACTGCTTCAGCCTCGTCCAACGCTTGTTCGCCCGCGCATTCCTGACGGCGATCGCCAGAGCCCGCTTCTGCCCCACGATCACCACCAACCGCTTGCCGCGGGTGACCGCCGTATAGACCAGGTTCCGCGCCAGCATGGTGTAGTGCTGCGTCGCCAACGTGATCACGACGGCGGGATATTCGGACCCCTGCGACTTGTGGATCGTGGTTGCGTAGGCAGGAACGACGGCGTCCAACTCCCCAAATGCATAAGTCACCTCACGACCATCGAAACTTGCGACAAGCGCGCCTTCCTCTCGGTCGATGCGAGCGACACGCCCGAGGTCGCCGTTGAAAACCTCTCTGTCGTAGTCGTTCTCGGTCTGCATGATTTTGTCGCCCGGCGCGAACACAGAACCAAACCGCTCGATCTTATCGGAAGGATTGGGGTTAAGAGCCTTTTGCAGGTCGGCGTTGAGCGATCGCGCGCCAAGCGCACCGCGCTGCATGGGGCAGAGCACCTGCACGTCGCCGACCGCGTCCATGCCAAAACGCCGCGGGATGCGGTCGCGCACGATCTCCACGACCTTGGCGGCGCCTTCCTCCGGCGTGGCCGCCTCGACGAAGAAGAAGTCGGCATCCTCGCTGCGTCGCGGCCATTCCGGCATTTTTCCTTCGTTGATCCGATGGGCGCCGACCACAATCCGGCTTTCCGCCGCCTGCCGGAACACCTCGGTCAGGCGGGCGACGGGAAGCGCGCCGGATTCAATGATGTCGGCGAGCACCCGACCGGGGCCGACGGAAGGAAGCTGATCGACGTCGCCGACCAGCATCAGCCCCGATGTCGTCGGCAAAGCTTTTAGCAAGGCGAACATGAGCGGCGCGTCGATCATGCTGGCCTCGTCGACGACCAGCAGGTCGCAGTCGAGCGGGTTGTCGGCGCCGCGTTTGAAGCCGCCTTCCTTCGGATCGGTTTCGAGCAGGCGATGAATGGTCTTCGCCTCCATGCCGGTCTGCTCGGTCATACGCTTGGCGGCGCGGCCCGTGGGCGCGGCGAGCAAGATTTTTGTGCGTTTGGCCGTCAGGATTCTGAGAATGGCGTCGAGCAAAGTGGTCTTGCCGACGCCCGGGCCGCCGGTCACGACCACGACCTTCGACTGCAACGCCATAGTAACGGCTGCGCGCTGTGACGCCGCCAGCGTCTTGCCCGTCTTCTTCTCGACCCAGCCCACCGCGACCGTAGCGTCAATTCTCGGCCAGGGCGGCGCGCCGTCACACAGGGACAACAGCCGGTCGGCGACGCCCCTTTCGGCCACATAAAGGCCGCGCAGGAAAATGCAGTCGGTTCCCTCGATGGCGTCAGCGACCACTTCCCCAGCCGACAGTTCCTCCGCAAGCGCGGCCTCAATGGGGCGGGCTGGAACGTCAAGGAGGTCGGTCGCTAAATGGATCAGCTCGGCTCGGGGCAATCCGCAGTGGCCGTCGTCGGTCGCTTCCTGCAAGGCGAAGGAGACGCCAGCGCGCAGGCGCTGAGGAGACTCCTTGGTCAAGCCGAGCCTCATGGCGATGGCGTCGGCGGTGCGGAAACCGATGCCGCGAATGTCGCGCGCAAGCCGATACGGATTCTCCGTCATCACCTGAATGGCGTCGTGGCCATAGGTTTTGAAGATCCGAACCGCGCGCGAGGTTCCCACGCCATTGGCGTGCAGGAACACCATGATGTCGCGCACGGCCTTCTGTTCGGCCCAGCCGGCGGCGATCCGCGCCGCCCGCATCTCACCGATGCCCGACACCTCCCGCAACCGCGTTGGCTCGGCTTCGATGATCTCGAAGGTTCCTACTCCGAAGGCGGCGACGATGCGCTGGGCGAGCTTGGGGCCGATGCCGCGCACCATGCCCGAGCCGAGATATTTCTCGATCCCCTCGGCGGTCGTCGGCGGCGTCGTCTTGAGAAAGTCGGCCTTAAATTGCAGCCCGTGCGTCCGATCGGTGAACCAGACGCCGACGGCATGGATGAACTCGCCAGCAGAGATCGAAGCCGCATGGCCGACGACCGGGACAAGATCACGTTGACCGCGCACCTTCACCTTCAGGACAGCGAATCCATTGTCCTCATTGTGGAACGTCACCCGCTCGACCGATCCGACGAGCGTCTCCTTGTGCGGGGCTTCAGGCGCGCTGGCCAAGTCTGCTAATCCTCTTTCAGGGACGCCTTAATCGGAAGCCGTACTCGCCCTGGGAAAGCCGAAGAGCTTTTCTGATCGCCTTGTTGGCGGCGTCGAGATCAAAACGCTCGGGGTCGAATTTCCGCCCGGCCCACCGCCGCATCGCCCTGTGCTCTTCATGCGTCGGATCGCGCCAAGCTTCGAGAAAGTCGACGTAACCCGTAGTCCCGCCTACCTCCTCGGGAGGAGAGGATCGTTCGCCGGCGACGCATCGCGGATATTTGACGCCGGCTTGCGCAGGAACGCGGCGCAACACCATCTGGTGGCGCCAGTTGTCGCCCGGATCATAAACATAGAGAATCCGAAGGCTGGCGTCCTCCTCGCAGGGGAACACCAAGTCTCGAAGCCAGACCTCTGTGGCTTCAAAGGTTTGCCGCCTGGACCACGTGTGATCGTCGAATTCCGGCGCGCCGATGATCAAACCGCCAACGTTGAATTCATGGATATGGCTGTCTGTCCAACCGAAGGCCGCCTGAAGAACTTCATGAAGCTCAGCGAAATTGAAATCGACAGGCAACTCAAGGGTGCGACTGACCCTTGGCTCAAGGTCGAGGATGTGAACATCGGCGACAATGACGAAATCGCTCGGGTGGGAGGGGCTGGTCATGAGGCGAGACTATGACGTGGGCGTCGCTCAAGGGCAATCTCATGGGAATGGTGGGGAAGGGACGGCGCGCAGTCGAGGTTATGGTCGTAGCCGAACAAACCGGCGTTCCACGGAAACGTGGCTTGTGAACGGGGCATGAAAGCGTAATTTGTCGAAACGGACGCAGTCATCACGGATGTGTGTCATGAAGCCGATATTGATGATGGTTCTCAAGTCCGACAGACGTTTTGCCGACGCTGAAGGAACCCGCGCCTATCTCGACGAAATCCAGGATGTTCGACCAACGCTTGCCCCTTACCGATACGCGCTCATCGATGTCTGGGAGCAATTCGGCGGCGACGTACGGATCGAGATCTATGAACAACCAGAAGCCGGCGACGATCGCATTCTGATGCTATGGCTGCCGGAACACCGGCGAGCCGCGATCAAAGGCTACGATTACGGCGAGTGGACATGGATGGACGCCGTCAGTCTGCGCGCGGCGTGCAGCCATTTCCTCGAACTCGCGGTGCAATTCCCATAGATTTGCACTCCCAATAAACGACGGCAAAGTCTGCCAGCCGACGTTCTGGCCCGGCGATATCGTCGATTTTGACGCGGCCCGGCGTTGCGCGCCGCCATAGCCGTGTCACTCGATTTCGTCGTCGCCTTCCATGACGTCCGCGCGTTTGCCGCTGCCGACCTGACCGCGATCGCCCCACGAGTTCCTGCGCTCTAGCGCCAACGCAAGAACATACTGGCAGCCTTCAATGGGAAAGGGGAGTTCACTGAAGGGCCGTTCCCAGCCGTGGCCCACTCTATCGCGAGCGGGTCGTCCGCGCATCTTGACGTCACTTCGACATGCCACGTTAACAGAAAATTTTAACGAGCAACCTTAGGTTGCGGTTGTGTGCCTCAAATGCGGCGCCAACGCGCGGTCCCAACCCATTCAAGGCTTTTTCCGTGCTAATGATAAGAGCAGACGGAGCGATGGAATGACATTTCTACCCTGCGACAGGTTGTCCATTCCGGCCCTATCCGCACGTGTTCTTCCCGCGCAAAACAAGCTTGACAATGCGCGCCTGGCCTTGCAGGCGCGAAGGCCGACTTGGTTCTCGCCGACAAAAATTTCGGGCCGCAGATCGACGACTAGGGAGTGTATGGTTCCTGTCAGGGGCTAATCTCTCGGCTGGTTCGGAGCATGTCTTTGCGCAGCCTGATCCGAGCACGCAATAAGCTTGGCGATAACCTCGGCCCGTCCGGATTTTTACGGCTTTCGCCCGGCGCCGCCAATTCGATCAGCTTCGACCGCCCGTGCCGTGACGTGCATCCCAGAACGTAAGCGCGGTCGAAACGACGGGCCGCGCGCCTTTGTGACTGGGGGCGTTAAGCCTACGGTTTTCCATTGCGTCTCGCGTCGCAACTGCATTGGAGAGGAATATGGCCGACACCCTGAAGCGCGCCGCCGGCCGGGGCTCGGCTGAACTGGCGCCAAAGCCAGCGGAGGTCGATATCATTGAGTGCTTTCCGTTGCCGATCGCAGTGCTCGATCACACCGGGGAAGCCGTATTGGTCAACAAGCTCTTCAACCAGAAGTATAAGCAGGAAATCCTGCATTCCCCAACAGTGCGAAAGACCATTCACGAGCGCGGCGCAGGTTGGAAGACGCTCAAAATTCCTTATGGCGTTCACGATCCCGTGGCCTGCCGAGCCCAGACCGTAGAACTGCCCGCCGGATCGATGCTGATTTTCGACGATGCGGCCGACGAAAATGTGCTTCGGCAGCTTGATCAACTCCAAGCGCAGGTCTCGGCGCTTCGGCGTTTGTGCTCCACAGACGTTTTAACCGGCGCCTGGAACCGACTCCATTTCGACGAGGTCGTCGCCGCCGAAATCGAACGAAGCGTCCGTCACCGACAGCCTGTCTCCCTGATTCTCTTCGACATCGACCACTTCAAGCGCATCAACGACACCTATGGCCATCAGGCCGGAGACTCGGTGCTTCGTGAGCTCGTTTCCGTCGTACGGAAAACCATCCGATCGATAGATATGCTCTTCCGCTGGGGCGGCGAAGAATTCGTCGTGATCGCGGCGTCGACGGGTTATCGCGGGAGCGCCGCGCTCGCAGAAAAGATCAGGGAAGCGATCGAGGCTCATCGTTTCCAAAGCGTTGGTCCAGTGACCGTCAGTCTCGGAGTCGCGGAGCGCATCGCGCCCGAGCCGG
>NZ_FYDG01000033.1 GCF_900187365.1 Rhodoblastus acidophilus | reverse complement strand
TGCGCCTCATCATTATCGAAAAGCGTCTCATCATGGTCGTCTTCAGGCTTCCAATACGGTATGATGACCAAGTCTTAGATGCTGACGAGACAGTGAGGCGGGACGATGCCGAAGATTTTGGGGTATGCAAGAATTTCGTCCGGGTCTCAGGATGTCGAATCTCAAAAAGCAGTTCTTGAAAAAGCTGGTTGCGTCGTCGTGTTTACGGAAACTGGCAACGGATCAAAGCTGGAAGGCCGAACTCAGTTGGAGACGGCGCTCAAACTGCTGGATGCTGGGGACGAGCTTGTCGCATTTTCGCCAGATAGAATTGCGCGCGACACCGCCGATCTCTTGATGGTGGCGCGCCGGGTCGTGGAAATGGGCGCAGCTCTGCGGATGCTCGAACCGCCGCTCAAGTTCGATGGCAGCGACATCATGGCCGAAATGATGCTGACGCTGTTCGGGCTGATCGGAAAGGTCGAGAAGCATTTTATCCGCGCCAGACAAGCTCGGGGCATCGCCGCGCGAAAGGCGGCGAACGATGGGGGCTACAACGGACGCCCGCCGTCGATCAATCCCGAAGAGGTCAGGGCTCTTCGTGAAAAAGGGATGGGCGCGACCGCCATCGCCAATGAACTCAAGATTGGAAGGGCGTCCGTTTACCGGTTGCTCGGGGAGAATGGGGCTGGGAAATCGGGGGCGAATGCGAGGGCACCAGCCGCGTGACACGCCGTCGGACATGCTCGGGCAAGACGCTGGCCCGTCGGTCATCGCCAACGCCACTGGCCTGAGCCGACAGACGGTCTACCGGATCAAGGATGATCGCGCCGGGGCCGAGGCAGTCTTGGCGTAGTGGGGGATGTAGAGAGAGGGCTGAAGCGGCTCTATCCGTCCACATGGATGGCCGCCAGTCCGGTTTGAAAATCATTCTTTAGCTCGGCAACAAATGGGGGCGAACTTCGTTCTAAGAACATTGGTAGAAAAGGGAATCGCTATGCTCACGCTATCGCTCTTGATTGGAATCCTTATTACCGTTGTTGTCGGCGCGATTTTTTTCTGGATCATAGATCGGTTTTCCCCTGAGGCGAAAATCGGCAAGCTTTTGAAGCTCCTCGTCGTGCTCATATGTTTAGGTTCGATAATTTCCAGAGTGTATCCGCTGATGATTGTCGATCCTTCGATGCCCGCATCAGACCTCGGGGTGCGCTAAGAGTGCCCGTTATTTTTTACCGGCGGGTTCGAGTGCCGTTCATGACGGCGATTGAAGAACTTCGGCGAAATTTGCGCTAATGAGCATTAGACTTCTCATAAAATCTCGGCGCTACTCCGAATCAATGACATCAACAATCTTCGGAGAATAAACGTTGCTGAGAACGAAAACACGCCGCTGGTCGCGCAAATCCTGTCGTCGTATTTGGCTAATAACACCATCGCACCGGGCGACCTCATGTCGGTCATTCAAACGGTCAAGACCGCGTTTGGTGTATCTGGCGGCGCGGCGGTGGAAGCCGCTGCCGAAGATCCGAAGAAGTTGGAGCCCGCTGTTTCGATCAAAAATTCTATCAGCGCAGACGCTCTCACTTGTCTTTGCTGCGGAAAAACCTTCAAGTCTCTGAAGCGTCACCTGCAATCGGAACACAACATGTCGCCCGATGAATATCGCTCGGCTTTCGGCCTCAAGGCCGACTATCCGATTGTGGCCCCGAATTACAGCGAGCAACGCTCGGCGCTGGCCAAGAGCGCGGGACTGGGTCGCAAGCCTGCCGAACCGGAGCCCGTCAAGAAAGCAGCTCCGAAGAAGCATGCTGCAAAAAAGGCCGCGCCGAAGGCAGAGGCGGCGGAATAAAAGCGATACCGCCTGTGAGATCGGCGCCGAGCAGTTGGTGCCGAACCGCTCATCCAGAGTGGCGTCGGCGATCAGAGGATGCGAACGGCGCTCGGGTATTTCAGTTTCATTTTGACGGCGTCGGCGTTTGGGCACCGGAAAATGTGATCGCCATATTCTCCCTCAGGCTCGCCGTGGTGAACTTTCCTCACCCGCGCGGACGGAAGCTGGTCTCGGATAATTGGCCCGAGGCCCCGCGTAACGAGAATTCTGACTGTGCTCATTTCTGTTCTCCTGCAAATATCTGAATCTAAAAAATGAATGGCATCGACTCGTAAAGGCGCGGCGCGGGCGCTGGCTGGATTTTTCGAGTCCCGGTCCTTGGATTGATCGTCACGAATATGTTCTTCAGCGATCCCGGCAAGGGCGCAATCGGCGCGGCGAGCAGCATCTGCGCGACGGTGTCCGCGTCATTTTTTTCCAAGGCTTGGACCTCGTCGTTGCAGTTGATGAGGCCGAACAGGTCGTTGAATCCGATGGCACCCAGAGAGGCGATGCCGATTAGATCGTCGCGACAATCCCGCGCGATGAGCGCGAAGTGCTTCCAGCTCGGATTTCGCCTTCGTCTCGAATCCACGGCATCATGAAGCCGCCGTCGGAGCAGCCAGAATGGGATGCCGTTCAGCGGCGCGACGAAGGAAACCCAAGGCCCTACCGATGGCGCACATCGCGATGCGAACAGTCGCGCCCGGCGACGGCAAGCATGGCGAACGCATGTTCCGCACGCGGCAGATCGGCAAAAAGCGCGAATACCATCTGGCAGTAGCGCCCCACACCGGGGGCGAGAGAAATCTTTCAGTTCCATGAGTTTATTTATTCAGCAATGGGGATTTCACCGGCGCGTCGCAACCACCTTCAACGGGTTCGTCAACGCGAAAATGGCAAACGTTCCGGGCGACATTGACGGCGCGATTGCCGTTTCCGCAGCCTTCGCCGTAAACTCCGCCCGCGATTCGGCGCGGAACTTGCGCGCCTTCACGTGACATCTTCAGGCGGCGGCTGTGGCGATCAAGAAATCCGAGCTTTATTCGTCCCTCTGGGCAGGGTGCGACGAACTCCGGGGCGGCATGGACGCCTCCCAGTATAAGGATTACGTCCTCGTCCTGCTGTTCATCAAATATATCAGTGACAAATACGCCGGTCAGCCCTATGCGCCCATCGTCGTGCCATCGGGCGCCAGCTTCAAAGACATGGTCGCGCTCAAGGGCAAGTCGGACATCGGCGACCAGATCAACAAGAAGATCATCGCGCCGCTCGCCGACGCCAACAAACTCTCCGACATGCCCGACTTCAACGACGCCGGGAAGCTCGGTTCGGGAAAGGAGATGGTCGAGCGCCTGACCAATCTCATCGCCATTTTCGAAAACAAGGCCCTCGATTTCTCCAAGAACCGGGCCGACGGCGACGACATTCTGGGCGACGCCTACGAATATCTGATGCGCCACTTCGCCACCGAGAGCGGCAAGAGCAAGGGCCAGTTCTACACCCCGGCAGAGGTCAGCACGGTCATCGCGCAGATCGTCGGCATCGGCGAGGTCGCGACCTCCGCCGACACCACCGTTTACGATCCGACCTGCGGCTCCGGTTCGCTGCTGCTGAAGGTCGCCTACGAGGCGCATTCCCCGGTTTCGCTTTACGGGCAAGAAAAGGACGGCGCCACGGCGGGCCTCGCCCGCATGAACATGATCCTGCACAACAACCCGACCGCGATCATCGAGCCGGGCAACACCTTGGCCGACCCGAAGTTCAAGGACGGCGCAGCGCTGAAAATCTTCGACTACGTCGTGGCCAATCCCCCGTTCAGCGACAAGAGGTGGAGCACGGGCGTTGATGTCGAGGACGACCCCTTCGGGCGGTTCGACACTTTTGGCGCGCCGCCCGCCAAGCAGGGCGATTACGCCTATCTGCTGCACATCGTCCGCTCGTTGAAGAGCACCGGGCAAGGCGCGTGCATCCTGCCGCATGGCGTGCTGTTTCGCGGCGGCGCCGAGGGCGAAATCCGCCAGAACCTTGTGCGCAAGGGCTACATCAAAGGCATCATCGGCCTGCCCGCCAACCTGTTTTACGGCACCGGCATTCCCGCCTGTATCGTGGTGATCGACAAGCGGGACGCGCAGGCGCGCAAAGGCATTTTCCTGATCGACGCCAGCGCGGGGTTCATGAAGGACGGCCCGAAGAACCGGCTGCGCGCGCAGGACATCCACAGAATCGTCGATACGTTCAAGCGCAAGATCGACGTTCCGAAATACGCCCGCATGGTCCCGGTGGCCGAGATCGCCAAGAACGATTTCAACCTCAACCTGCCGCGCTACATCGACAGCCAGACACCCGAGGACATGCAGGACATCGCGGGCCACCTGCTCGGAGGCATTCCGGTCGCCGACATCGACGCGCTGGAACGCTATTGGGCGGTCTGCCCCGGTCTGCGCCAAACCCTTTTTCAGCCGCGCCGCGAAAACTATCTCGATCTCGCCGTGGACAAAGCCGCGATCAAGTTGGCCATTTACGAGCACCCGGAATTCGCCGCCTTCATCACCGGGATGAACGCGCATTTCGCCGCATGGCGCGGCGACACCGCGGACAAACTCAAGGCGCTCGCGCCCGGTTGCCACCCGAAACAAGTCATCGCCGAACTGGCCGAGAGCCTGCTGGCCCATTATGCCGACAGGCCGTTGATCGACGCCTACGACATCTATCAGCACCTGATGGATTATTGGGCCGAGACCATGCAGGACGATTGCTACCTGATCGCAGCCGACGGCTGGAAGGCCGAGCCCAGCCGAATAATCATGGTCAGAAAGAACAAGGACGGTTCAATCAGGAAGGAGATTGATCGCGGCTGGACCTGCGATCTGGTTCCGAAGCCGCTGATGATCGCGCGGTTCTTTGCCGCCGAGCAGGAGGCCATTGACGAACTCGTCGAGGAATACGACAGCGCGACCGCCGAGTTGGAAGAACTTGAGGAAGAGCACGGCGGCGAAGACGGTTTCTTCGCCGAATTCGAGAAAATCAACAAGGCCACGGTCAGCCGCCGTCTGAAGGAGATCAAGGGCGACAGGACCGCCAAGGACGAAGCCAAAGTGCTCGACCAATGGCTCAAGCTTGATGCCGAACTGACGAGCCTTGGGCGGCGAATTGCCGAGGCCGAAGCCGAACTGGATGCGGCGGTGCTTGCCAAATATCCGCTGTTGTCGAAGGCCGAGGTCAAGTCGCTTGTCGTTGACGACAAATGGCTTGCTGCACTCGATGCCGACATCCATGGCGAAATGGATCGCATCAGTCAGGCTCTCACAGAGAGGGTCAAGTTCCTTGCAGATCGATATGCAACGTCTTTGCCCGAGATGGAATTGCATCTCGGAAGCTTGAGCGCAAAGGTCGAAGCGCACCTTCGGCGAATGGGTTTTGCTCGGCTCGTCGCGGCGAAAGCGTGAAGTCATGAACGTGCGAATAGCTACCCGAGGATATAAGAAAACAGAAATCGGTGTAATTCCGGAGGATTGGAGGGTTAAGCAGCTCGCTGATTTTGCGCTTGTTCAGACCGGACCGTTCGGAACACTGCTTAAAGCTTCTGAATACTCAGAATACGACGGCGTTCCGCTTATTTCTGTTGGAGAGATCAGACAAGGGTATCTTAGGGTCACGATTGAAACCCCTCGGGTGTCGTCAATCGTCACTAAGCGGTTGCCCCAATTCATCCTTCGAACCGGTGACATCGTATTCGGGCGCAAGGGCGGCATCGACCGCAGCGCCCTCATCCGAGCCCCCGAAGACGGGTGGTTTCTGGGTTCTGATGGCTTAAGGGTTCGCCCGCTTCCCGGTCATGACAGCGCATATATCTCTCTTCAATTCCAGACGGCGCGTGTGCAGAAATGGCTCATTCAGAACGCCTTGGGCACGACGATGCCGTCGCTCAATCAGAGCATCTTGAAGCGCGTCTGTATCGCTTTTCCAGCCGATGAAAGAGAGCAAGAGGCCATTGCCGAGGCTTTTGCCGACGCAGACGCCTTCATCGAGGCTCTGGAACAAGCTCTCGCCAAGAAACGCGACCTCAAGCAAGGCGCGATGCAGGAGTTGCTGGCAGGTAATCGGCGGCTGCCGGGCTTCGTCAACCCTTGGGTTCACACTCGCCTCAGCGAGCTTGCGTCAATCAGGAACGGGGGAACACCCAGCACTCTGAGGTCGGAGTTCTGGGATGGTGATATACCTTGGTGCACACCGACCGACATAACGGCGTTGCAAGGTGGTAAATACTTGAGGGAGACGGCAAGAAAGATTACCCAGATGGGTTTGGAGAACTCCTCCGCAGAGCTTATACCAGCCAATTCAATCGTCATGACTTCCCGCGCAACCATTGGGGAGTGTGCGATAAACGACGTTCCATTGTCCACCAACCAAGGGTTCAAGAATTTCTTGCCTTATGAAGGAGTGAATACGGAATTTCTTTACTATCTACTTACGACAAAGAAGCAGGATTTCATAAGACTTTGCGGCGGCAGCACATTCCTCGAAATCGGGAAGGCGCAACTGGCTAAATTCGCCGTGTATTTGCCGACCCAAAAATCAGAGCAAGCTGAAATCGCCGAAATTCTCTCCGATATGGATGCCGAGATTGAAGCATTGGAGCAGAAGCTTGCCAAGGCGCGCGCGGTCAAGCAGGGCATGATGCAGCAGCTTTTGACCGGTCAGGTGCGCCTGATATGAGCGGCATCGGTCAGCCAGAGCGCGCCACGCAGGACCGCATTATCGCCCTGTTTCGCGACGAGCTGAACTATCGCTATCTCGGCGACTGGACCGACCGCCCCGGCAACAGCAACATCGAAGACGACCTGCTGACCGCCCATCTGACGCGCAGCGGCTACAGCGGCGCTCAGATCGCGGTCGCACTCCACAAGCTCAAGACGGCGGCCAACAATTTCGGCGGCACGGCCTACAGCAACAACAAGGACGTTTACAACCTGCTGCGCTATGGCGTGCAGGTCAAATTCGAGGCCAGCAAGCCGACCGAACTTGTTCACCTGATCGACTGGGCCAACCCGGCGGAGAACGACTTCGCTATCGCGGAAGAAGTCACGCTCAAGGGCGGCCACGAGCGGCGCCCCGATCTCGTTTTCTACATCAACGGCATCGCCGTTGGCGTGCTGGAACTGAAAAACAGCCGCACCTCCATCGGCCACGGCATCCGCCAAAACCTGTCGAACCAGACGCCGGAGTTCAATGCATGGTTCTTCTCTACCGTGCAGTTCATCTTCGCGGGCAATGACACCGAGGGGCTGCGCTACGGGACGGTCGGCACGGGGGAGAAATATTTCCTGCAATGGAAAGAGGACGAGGCCGACAACAGCCGCTTCAAGCTCGACAAGTATCTGCTGAAGATGTGCACCAAGCCGCGCCTGCTGGAATTGATCCACGACTTCGTGCTGTTCGACGGCGGCGTGAAAAAACTCCCGCGCGTTCACCAGTATTTCGGCATCAAGGCCGCGCAGGAGCATGTGCGCCAGCGTCAGGGCGGCATCATCTGGCACACGCAGGGCAGCGGCAAGTCCATCGTGATGGTGCTGCTGGCCAAGTGGATTCTTGAGAACAATCCCAAAGCCCGCGTCGCCATCATCACCGACCGCGACGAACTGGACAAGCAGATCGCCCGCGTCTTCGCCGACTCCGGTGAGACCATCCACCGCAGCAGCAGCGGGCGCGATCTCATGCACCAACTCGGGCAGGCCAAGCCGCGCCTGCTTTGCTCGCTGATCCACAAGTTCGGCGCCAAGGGCGTTGATGATTTCGAGGCGTTTCTCAAGAATTTGAAGGCCAAGCCCAGCCCGACGGTCGGCGAAGTCTTCGTGTTCGTGGATGAGTGCCACCGCACCCAGTCAGGCAAATTCAACGCGCTGATGAAGGCGATCATGCCCGACGCCGTGTTCATCGGTTTTACGGGCACGCCGCTGCTGAAGAAGGACAAGAAGACCAGCATCGAGATGTTCGGCGGCTACATCCACACCTACAAGTTCTGTGAGGCCGTGGAAGATGAGGTCGTGCTCGATCTGATCTACGAGGCGCGCGATATCGACCAGCGGCTCGGGTCGCAGGACCACATCGACCAGTGGTTCGAGGTGAAGACGCGCGGCCTGAACGACTGGCAGAAGGAAGAGCTGAAGCGGAAATGGGGCACGATGAAAAACGTGCTCAGCTCCCAGTCCCGGATGGACCGGGTGGTAAAGGACATCATCTTCGATTTCAGCGTGAAACCGCGCCTGAACAGCGAGCGCGGCAACGCCATTCTGGTGGCGTCGAGCATTTACGAGGCGTGCAAATATTTCACGCTGTTCCAGTCCGGGCCGTTCCGGGGCAAGTGCGCCCTGATCACCTCCTACAATCCGATGGCGAGGGACGTGACGCTGGAAGAGACAGGCGCCAACACCGAAACCGACAAGCAGTTCATCTACAACACCTACACGGCCCTGCTGGAAAACGTGGTCGCCGCGCCGGGCAAGACCAAGACCGAGACCTACGAGGACAAGAGCAAGGCCCTGTTCATCGGCGAGCCCGCGAACATGAAGATGCTGGTGGTGGTGGACAAGCTGCTCACCGGCTTCGACGCGCCCTCCTGCACCTACCTCTACATTGACAAGTCGATGCAAGATCACGGCCTGTTTCAAGCCATCTGCCGCACCAACCGGCTCGACGGCGACGACAAGGATTTCGGCTACATCGTCGATTACAAGGACCTGTTCAAGAAGGTCGAGAACGCCATCGCGGTCTACACGTCGGAGATCGACACCAGCGCGGGCGGCGCCTCGCCCGAGGTGCTGGTGCAAGACCGGTTGAAGAAGGGCAAGGAGGTTCTGGACACGGCGTTCGAGGTGCTGGTGTCGCTATGCGAGCCCGTCGAGCCGCCGAAGGGCGAGTTGGAGCACATCCGGTATTTCTGCGGCAACACCGAAATCCCGACCGACTTGCAGGAGCGCGAGCCGCGCCGGGCCGCGCTCTACAAGGGCGTGGTCGTGATGCTGCGCGCCTACGCCAGCATCGCCGACGAACTGGAAGCGGCAGGCTACAGCCCCGGCGACATCGCGCGCATCAAGCGCCAGCGCGACGAGTTCTTGAACCTGCGCGAAATCGTCCGCATGGCCAGCGGCGAGAGTATCGACCTCAAGCCCTACGAAGCCGACATGCGGCACCTGATCGACGCCTATATCGAGGCGGACGCGCCGCGAAAGATTTCGCCGTTCGACAATCTCGGCCTGCTTGATCTCATCGTGAAGACCGGGATCGGCGAGGCCATTGCGGAAAAACTGGGCAAGGCCGGGAGCAATGAGGGCGTCGCCGCCGAGACCATCGAGAACAATGTCCGCAGCAAGATCATCACCGAGAGCCTGACGGACCCGGCTTTTTACGCGAAAATGTCTGCCCTGCTCGAGGAGATCATCGCCGCGCGCAAGGCCAAGGCCGTCGAGTATGAGGAATACCTCAAGAAGATCGAGGAACTGGTCCGCAACGTTCAGGCGGGCAAGGCCGAGGAGACCCCTTCAAGCTTGAAGAGCAAAGGGGCGCAGGCGCTTTGGAACAATCTGGGGCGCGACGAGGCGTTGGCGTTGAAGATCGACGCGACCGTGCGCGCCGTGCGGCCCGACGGCTGGCGCGGCGTCGAGGCCAAAGAACGCGTGATCAAAGGCGCGCTCTATGGCGTTCTGCAAGACGTTGCGGAGGTGGAGCGCATCTTCATCGTCGTGAAGGCCCAACCGGATTATTGATGGCCGACCCGTTCGAGTTCGAGATTGCGGGCATCAAGGTCGTGGTGACGTTCAAGGACATCAAGAATGTCCATCTGAGCGTCAACCCGCCGCATGGCGCCGTGCGCATCTCCGCGCCCGCGCGCACCAGCCCGGAAACCATCCGACTGTTCGCGATTTCCAAGCTGGCGTGGATCAAGCAGCGGCGGAAGAAATTTCAGGAGCAGGAGCGCGAGCCGCCGCGCGATTATGTCGAGCGAGAAAGCCATTATGTCTGGGGCAAGCGCCACCTCCTCAAAATCGAACAGGCCGACGGCGCGCCGCGCGTCGAATTCCGCAATCGGCGTCTTGTGCTGAGTGTCCGCGCTGATGCAGACGCCGCCGCGCGGCAGGAGGCGTTCGACGCCTTTTACCGCCAGCAGCTCAGGATGAAGGTTGGCGCGCTGATCGCCAAATGGGAGCCGGTGCTGGGCGTAAAGGTGAAACGCGTGCTGGTGCAGCGTATGAAGACCAAATGGGGGAGCTGCGCGTCGGCGTCACGCAACATCCGTCTGAACAGCGATCTCGCGAAAAAACCTCCGGAATGTCTTGAATATGTGGTTCTCCACGAAATGGCGCATCTGTTGGAGCCGACCCACAATGCCCGATTCATCGGCCTGATGGACGCATATATGCACGACTGGCGAGTTCAACGCGGGCGGCTCAACCGTCTGCCAGTTCGGCATGAAGACTGGGATCATTGATGGTCGTAGAGCCGCCTGTCGTGCGACCGCTCCGGTTCTCGTCGCTTTTCGCAAATTGAAGATGACTTGCGCGTCCGCCCGAGGCGCGCCAGTTTTGCAGAGTTTTTTGAACTCGGAGCTTTCCATGGCGAAGGAATGCTTTTGTCGAGCGTGCATGGGCACGGTGTCTCATCTGGCCAGCATTTGCCCGCATTGCAGGACCGATCTCGATCAGAACTTCGCAACCGGTTGGCGATGGCCCAAGGAAGATTTGAGGCGAGACAAGGCAAAGGACGAGAAGCCTGCGCCGAAATGGCCGTGGTCACGATAGAAGGCGGGGCTCGCTTTAATCCGACTCACAATGTCTTGCGGTCAACGGGCGTTCCGTCTCCGAAGAACTCAATCTGGACATCTTCGATTCCATTCGTTGCAGAACACGATAGCGAGTGGAGGTAAACGCCATCGGCGGAGAGCTTCGCCGTGCAGGTGCCTTGAGCCTTGTATGGCTGGCTGCTGCCGTCACCCCTGCCAGCGCGAAGCGTGTCAATTTGCAGCACATATCTGGTTGGATCGAGCTGACTGTCGCGGCCTCCGGCCAGCATGATCGCCCCGTCAGGAATTGCTACCTGCCACGCAGTGCGCCCGTTCTTGAAATGCGAATAGACCACTGCTTTGCAGGTATATTTCTCGCCCGAAACGGAAAGAGTCGTGCATTTTCCTTTTGCAAAAACCATTATCGCTCCTGCGAGGCTTTCTTGCGCACAGACGGCGGTTGAAAAAAGCGCGATCAAACAGAAAATCGCGCAGGAAATTTTTTTACTCATATTCTCAACTCCGACGGGCATGAGCCAGCAACTCAGCGACATTTGTCAGTTTGAAAAAGTTGGTTATCTGCAAAAAACTCCAACTTCCTCGTCGGAGCGAAAATTGCACGGAAAGTCGGCCCGTTGTTTACGGTCAGGCCAGAGACATAAAGGCGATTTTTTGACTTCTCGACAGCAAGAACGGTATATTCAATAGGACCATCTGAAGCTGATGTGATCAATCGACGGCTCTCTTCAATGAATTTGACGGCGTATTCTCTTCGTTGGTTCTTGCAAACCATTTCAATGGTGCGCGCCGCGCACTCGGACGATACAATTGCTGTCGCGAGAATTAAGAAGGCAGCGTTCGACAATTTCATTTCGTAAAATCCATTCATTCCTCCCGAAGCGGCCAGACGCGCTGCGGCTTTACGCGCGTGATGTTACCGCCTTTTACGACAACAAAGTCTTTAAAGAAGAGCACGTGAAGCCGTCACCGGGAAAGGTTTTGGTCATGATCGAAAAATGGATCAAGCGTCATCCCCAGTGGTTCGCCGAGCTTAGATACGACATCGAGGCTGGCCATACCGGCTGGGACGAATTGATCGACGCCGCCCTTATGACGGTCGAGGATGTTAAGCCCGAAAATTCCTTCCGGATCGTCCAGATCAAAGAGAAATTTGGACTATTGACGATCCACACGTTTCACGACGAAGGCATGCCCGACGAGGTGTCTGACCAGATCAGCGCCATTTTCGCTCGCGCGCGACAACAGTCAGCCCACATCTGCGAAATCTGTAGCGCGCCAGCACGCGTCGGAGCGGATCAGGGATGCATGAGCGTTCGCTGCGCATCCTGTTCGCCTCAGGGGTGGGTGTCGAGTTAACAGCTCATCAGAATTGCGTCAGCCACGCGAACCAAACCGACGCCAGACATCCGCGAGGCGCAGCGCTTCACGATGCCAATGCATGACCGAGGCCGCAATGGATTTGGGCATCGATCTCCCGCGTGACTGTCTCACGTCGTTTTCTTGAGGTGTGCCAAGAATTCCTCATAGGTCATATCAGTGATATTCACATGACGCGCCGATTTAAAAATCTCGTCAATTTGGTCGGCGACTTCTCGGTTGTAATCCAGCGTCGGCCTGAATTTTCCCTCGGTCAAATGCTTCACCATTTCGTCCGGAGTTAGGTGAGACAGATCAATCCCTCCCTTCCGTCCAGCCTCAACCGCCTTCCAGAAATCGGGTGAGTCAGCTTTCGACCTCACGTGTTTCCCCTCCGTCGACTTGGCACGTGTCAAGTATGTTATGGCCCGTCTGACTTGTCATGCGACAATTTTCCATACCCTTCTCGGATTCACCCCTCGCGACTTGTCTCCTGACAAGTTTTTTCGGCGCCGGTGGGCGGCGGGCTTTTTCTTGCGCGAAATCCGCGTTTGTCTCGTCATTCCCACAACAGTTTTCCACGCGCCCGGAACTCGTGACGCAGTGATCCTGTGCGTTTTCGCGCGCAAAAAGGCGTCGAGCACGCCAAAGTCGGCGGGAGCCGATGACGCAGTTATTGTTCGTCAGCAAGACCTTCACGCGCTTGCGGCGGATCATCATTGTCTTTGAGGTTCTGAACTGCGGCAATCACGTCATTAGGCATGACCGACAGAATGCCCCACAAATCGATCCGCAAAGACTGTGAATTGTCGTTGTTCGACGCATCTGCGGTATTGTTGTTTTTGCCCTCGGAGTCCGCCATGGTGGCCCCCTCGATGGGCATTATAATCCGAGGCCACATTCGCCGCCAGTTGTCACCCCGGAATCCGAGCCACGCCGGAAATTCTTGGGCCTCAACCGTCGCCAAGTTAGCTGCGCTCTATGTGATGACGGGCAGGCATACCAAGAGCCGAAAGAAAAACAATCGACGCGCGTCAAAATGACCGTGTCATAATTGGCGACGCAGAGCGCGTCTTAAGGGGAATGCAATGTCCCTGATCGAAAATCTCAACCTCGGCAAAGGCTGCAAACTCTCCTTGCGGGAGCGCGCCGCCATCGTCAAAGCCGAGAAGGCGAAGGTCAAGCAGATCGCCGACGCGATGGGCGCCGATGAGCTGGATTACATGGGCATGACGGCACGCGAGGTTGCCGAAGAAATCCTCGCTGGCGCCAACCACGAGCCCAAACCGGGAAGCCTGCACGAACTCCATGGCGGCAACGCCTACTTCTGGCGCACCTTCGGCTCCAAGGAAGCTCTGGTCGCATTCCTGACGCCATTCCTTGCGACCGATGCCGCGCACGACTCGGGCGACTCTTAAACCTCGTATCGTGAATGATTGGCGATCATTCGCGCCGCGCCCGCCCGAACTCCGTCCTGCCGCCGCTAAGAGGCGGGATTTACCGGCATCGAGAATATGCTGCCCAAGGTCTTCCTCGGTGTGGTGTCGCCACGCTCAGCTCGCCCGCCATAGGCGGGCCGCCAGCTCGATCCAACTTAGGTCGTGACGACATGGCGCATGACGCGTCACCTGATACGCGGACGAGTTTGTTGCTACGCCGCGATATTGGCATTCACGTTCTTGAACTTCTTGCGGCGAGACCGTTTGAACCAAACTTCCGTGCAACAGGAATCCTCTCCATAGTCGAACATATCCGTGGCCCATCGCTCCAAAGCTGGAACCAACGCTTTTTCAGAATACAGGGTCACGCTCCGAATCGAGAAGTAGGTATCTTCAATGAACCGAGATACTTCTCCAATGTCTTTTAAGTCAATGTCCGTGAAATCGATTGCGAGATCGAGCCGCGGATCATCTCCAAATAGATGGCTATGTTTACTAACAAACTCAGGGAGAAGATATGGTTCATTATAGAGACAGGCTATGAAAAAAACTTCGTTGTATTTATTGGGGTGATCGTCGTTGTAAAAGGTCATTTCGATGTGCATTGCGCATTCCTTCGACAGGTATGATGCAGGCTCAATCTTTAGGTGCTGGCGGCTATAGCGGTAGACGGTCGCCTCAAGTTCTGCGGCGTTCAGTTTCGTTATTCGGCCTTGGAAGGCGCCCGGCCTCGAACGCACCGGGGCACAAATCGAGGGCCGGAGCTACCACCGGACGAGACCGCCCGTTATGTGTGCTTCCTACGTGCTGCCAAAACTATTTTAGAAGTAGTCGTCGTCGGCAGCGTTGGGGATGAAAAAATCGATCCGATCATACCCGCCCGACGGAACTGGCTCGCCTACCGATAGATAGTTGTTGCGCCAGATTTTGATCGCCCTTTTACGGGTGCATGCACGAGAATCTTGGTTTTCGTATTTCTCGACAAAAGCATCCCGCTCCGCCTTCGTCTTGAACCGGGACACCTCCATCGTATTGCAGAATCCCCTGTTCCCGTTTTCGATATCCGCGTAACTGTTGTGTGCTGCGTAGAAGTAAACCATTTGCTTTTTCCTTTTTCACGAATGAGTTGGATAAGCGACGTCAAGCAGATGTAGAACAACTGCATCCAGTGAGCGCGCGTTAACGCGAACTAATAGACTGCCGCCATTAGCCCTGATTTGTTTAAACCCACGCTCCGTTGGGAGCGATTGTTAACAGAGTTCTTGTTTGTTGCCCGGACGCCAAAAACAATGCTCATGTATCACTGATGACTTCGTAACTTCAACTCTTTTATCGTATATTTTAAAAAAAAGTTCGTCTACACGAACTAATCATTCATGCCATGCAGTTCGTCTTCAAAAAGTTCTCTAGGTCATGAACTCATAAAGAGGATTCCCGAATCAGGGCCGGTCTGATTCAGTTGCCCCAATATGGGAGCATTGCGATGGCTCGGTTTGATTTG
>NZ_FYDG01000005.1 GCF_900187365.1 Rhodoblastus acidophilus | reverse complement strand
TCAGCAGCCAAACATAACGCGGGGTGGAGCAGCCCGGTAGCTCGTCAGGCTCATAACCTGAAGGTCACAGGTTCAAATCCTGTCCCCGCAACCAAAATTACTGAAGAAGCCCCGCCACAAAACGACGGGGCTTCTTCGCGTCCCCATCCCCCAAACGCTACTGCGCCCGTAGGCCGTCTTCCGCAATGAAGGCGATCCGAACCATGTTCGTCGCACCAGGCGTCCCAAACGGAACGCCCGCAATGATCACGATTCGGTCGCCGGCGTCGGCGAAATGTTGGCGCACCGCAAATTTGCAGGCGCGGTTCGCCATATCGTCCACATCATGCGCGTCCCGCGTAACCGCCGCTTCCGTGCCCCAAACTAAAGTCAAGCGCCGCGCCGTATCGCGACATGGCGTCAACGCCAGGATGGGCGCGCGCGGTCTCTCCCGTGCGACGCGCAGCGCTGTTGCTCCGGAAGCCGTCCAGGCCACGATCGCCTTCGTCTCCA
The DNA here is from genome assembly GCF_900187365.1 of Rhodoblastus acidophilus. GTDB lineage: Bacteria > Pseudomonadota > Alphaproteobacteria > Rhizobiales > Beijerinckiaceae > Rhodoblastus > Rhodoblastus acidophilus. Next base: position 247,254 of record NZ_FYDG01000005.1, on the reverse strand, counting down.
GCGTCTCCGCCATATCGCGGGCCGCCATCGCCACCGCATCGGCGCCGGTTTTCTCCGGAACGCTACGCTGGGCGTTGATGATGCTGCGATAGACCGGCTCGATTTCGACGTTTTCGGCGATGCGGTTCATCATGGCCACGGCCTCGACCGGATAATGGCCGGAGGCGGATTCGGCCGATAGCATGATGGCGTCGGCCCCTTCGAACACCGCCGTCGCGACGTCCGAGACTTCCGCACGCGTCGGGGTGGGCGAGGTGATCATGGATTCCAGCATCTGCGTCGCGACAATCACCGGGCGACCGAGCCGGCGGGCTTCGCGTGTGATGCGCTTTTGCAGTCCGGGCACTTTTTCCGGCGGCACTTCGACGCCGAGGTCGCCGCGCGCCACCATCAACCCGTCGGCGGCGGCCATGATTTCCTCCAGCCGCGCGATCGCCTGCGGCTTTTCGATCTTGGCCAGAACCATCGCCTTGTCGCCGGCGATCGCCTTCACCGCCCTTACATCCTCGGCGCGCTGGACAAAGGACAGCGCAATCCAGTCCACGCCCGTCTCCACGGCGGCGACGAGATCGATACGATCCTTTTCGGTCATCGCCGCATCCGGGATTTCGGTATCCGGAAGACTGACGCCCTTGCGATTCGAGATGCGGCCGCCGACTTCAACCGTCGTGACGGCGCGGTTCGGCGTGGTCTCGATGACCTCCAGCCGCAACCGGCCATCGTCGATCAGCATCTTGTGCCCTGGCTGCAGGCTTTCGAGGATCTCGGGGTGCGGCAGGCGTACGCGCGTCGAATCGCCGTGGGTCTCGTCGGTATCGAGGACGAAGTTCTGGCCCTTGATCAAATCAGCGCCGCCCTCCGCGAACGCGCCCACGCGGAGTTTCGGCCCCTGAAGATCCACCAGAATTCCAATGGGACGCCCGACTTTTTCTTCCACGGCGCGGATCATGCGAACGCGTTCGCGCATGCCGGCCGGATTGGTGTGGCTCATGTTGATCCGAAACAGGTCGGCCCCGGCGCGCCAGAGTTTTTCGATCATCTCCTCCGTTTCGGAGGCCGGCCCAAGCGTGGCGACGATCTTGCAACGGCGGCTGCGCTTCATCACTGTCTCCCTGATCAGCGGTTTTGACCGTTATCGGTCAGCTGGACCGTCCAGTTCTTTGCGTCCTTGCCGGTGTCGACCTCGAAAAAGCCCGATCGGTCGAAGCCGCGAACAAAACAATCCTCGCGGCCGTCGATGCGGAATTCGCGATCGCGCGTGCACATGAAGGCTTTGCCTTTCCACTCGCCGCCATGCTCGTCGATGGCGTAGACATAGTAGAATTCGGCCGCGAGCGGCCCCCGCAGCAAGGTCTCGCAGGCGGCGGGCTTGATGTTCCACCAGCCTTCCGAGACCCAGCTGGCGCCGTTGGTGTAGGCCATGGCGACGCTGACCCGCGCCGCAGTGTTGTTGCACATGCGGAAATCCGCGCGGGCGGCGGCCGAGAAGACGCAGGCGGACAGGAAAGCGGCGAAGGCGGCGACCTTACGGCGAGCTTGCATGTTCATGGTGGCTCTGTCTCTGGCGACGCGAGATTTGTGAGTCTTGACTTTAGCGCCGCTTTTTTCGTTTAACCACAATGTCGGATCGCCGTCGACTGTCCGGCGCGACCCCGGCCCTCAGCGCTTGCGGAGCACCGTGCCATTCTCCAGCCCACTCCCGAATCCGGGTCGTTCGAACCCGTTGTCCTGATCGCCGGTTCGCCCAACCAGCGGCTCCTGCTGTTCTGCGATCACGCCAGCAACGCGATTCCGCCGGCTTATGCAGGGCTTGGCATGGCGCCGGCGGATTTGCAGCGGCACATCGCCTACGACATTGGCGCGGCCCGCCTGACGACGCGTTTAGCGGAATTGACCGGCGCGAGCGCCGCGCTTGCGGGATTTTCCCGCCTCCTGATCGATCCCAATCGCGGCGAAGACGACCCAACCCTGATCATGCGCATTTCAGACGGGGCGGTCATTCCGGGCAACGCAAGGGCGGGAGCGGATGAAACTGCGGCGCGGATTGAGAAATTCTGGCGCCCTTATCGCCGCGCTTGCATCGATCTGGTCGAGGCCGCGCTCGCGGCCGGGCAAATTCCCGTTGTGCTGGGCGTTCACAGTTTCACGCCGACGTTCCGGGGCGTCGCCCGGCCATGGCCGGGCGGCGTGCTCTGGGACGACGATCCCCGGCTCGCGCATCCGTTGATCGCAGCCTTGCGCGCCGACGGTCTGCATGTCGGAGACAATGAGCCTTACGACGGCGCCTTGAAAAACGACTCGATGTACGAATTGTCCACGACGCGCGGGCTCCCCGGCGCCTTGATCGAAATTCGCCAGGACGAGCTCGCCACGCCGGAGGCTTGCGACGCCTGGGCCGAGCGGCTGGCCCGCATCCTCCCGGCGATTCTGGCCCGGCCCGACATGCGGCGGATCGAACACTTCGGCTCGCGCGCGGATCGCGGGGTTCGTCGTTCTTGACGGCGGCGCCGCTCTGGTTCATCTGAAGACCCCAATTCAACGGAATCAGGATCGAACATCATGAGCGCAGCCTCGCTCGACGGCGGCCATCTGAAAAGCTTTATCGAACGCATCGAACGCCTCGAAGAAGAAAAGAAAGCGATCGCAGACGATATCAAGGACGTCTACGCCGAGGCCAAGGGCAATGGCTATGATGTGAAGATCATGCGCAAGATCATCTCGATCCGCCGCCAGGACGAGAACAAGCGGCGCGAGGAAGAGGAAATCCTCGATCTCTACCTGTCCGCGCTCGGCGGCGGAGAGTGACGGTTTCGTTTCCGCAATGACGCGCTTGCGCCGCAACACGGTTGCTGAAGCGCCACGCCGCGCATAGGTCATGGCTAAGTCTCCGTTCAGAGAGGAACCGCGCCGTGACCGTCGCACCTAGCTCGAAATTATTTCAGCCGTTTCAACTCGGCGCCCTGACGCTTAAAAACCGCATCGCGATGGCGCCGCTGACGCGCAATCGCGCGCCCGGAAATGCGGCGAACGCCTTGATGGCGGAATATTACCGTCAGCGGGCCGGCGCGGGGCTGATCATCACCGAGGCTTCGCCGATCTCGCAGCAGGGCCAGGGCTATATCGACACGCCCTGGATCGCCGGCGCGGAGCAGGTCGCCGGATGGCGGCTGGCGACCGACGCCGTTCACGAGGCTGGCGGCGCCATTTTCATTCAGCTCTGGCATGTGGGCCGCATCTCGCATGTCTCGTTGCAGTCGGGCGGCGGCGCGCCGGTCGCCCCCTCGGCGCTCCGCGCCAACACCAAAACTTTCGTCGCCGAGGGCTTCGTCGACGTGTCCGAGCCGCGCGCGCTGGATGCGGCGGAGTTGCCGGGCATTGTCGCCGACTACGTCAAGGCGGCCAAGAACGCCGCCTCGGCCGGGTTCGACGGCGTCGAAATCCACGCCGCCAATGGCTATCTGCTCGATCAGTTCCAACGCGATTCCAGCAACAAGCGCACGGACGCCTATGGCGGCTCGATCGAAAATCGCGCGCGGCTGACGTTGGAAGTCGTGGATGGAATCCTCGCGGCGCTGCCGCCGGAAAAGGTGGGAATTCGCTTTTCTCCGGTCAGCCCGGCCAACGACGTCGCCGACAGCGATCCCCAGGCCCTGTTCGGCTATCTCGTCGAACAGGTCGCCAAGCGGCGGCTGGCCTATATTCACATCGTCGAGGGCGCGACCGGCGGTCCGCGCGACATCGCGCCGTTCGACTATGCGGCGCTGCGCAAGGCGTTTCCGGGCGTCTATATCGCCAACAACGGCTATGACCGCGACATGGCCCTCGCCGCCGTGGAGTCTGGCGCGGCCGATCTCGTGGCGTTCGGGCGGCCGTTCATCGCCAACCCGGATTTGGTGGAGCGCTTGCGGGACGGCGCGGCGCTGGCCGAAGTGGACCGCGCCACGCTTTATGGCGGCGGCGCCCATGGCTACACCGATTATCCCGTCCGCGCCGGATGAAACCCGGGGCCGGCGGCGTGGATTGAGGGGGCGGAGGTCGCTATGACGAACAAACCCGATTTCGCCGCACGTTCGCTCTCCCGTCGCGATTTCGTCGCGGCGGGCGCGGCGGGTTACGCCCTGGCGACCGGCCCGGTCTCCGCCGAGGCCATCCATACGGAGTCCGAAGGCCTCGACGTCGGGCCGGCGACCATCGCCGTCGCCGGCGGCGAAATGCCGGGATATTTCGCGCGGCCGCAGGGAGCCAAGCGCCCGCCGGTCGTTCTGGTGGCGATGGAGGTGTTCGGCCTTCACGAATATATTCGCGACGTCGTGCGGCGCCTCGGCCAGCTTGGGGCGTTCGCCGTGGCGCCGGACTATTATTTCCGCTCCGGCGTCGATTTGACGAAGATTCCCGAAATTGCGCAATTGATGCCGGTCGTGAACGCCAAGCCCGACGTGGAGCTGCTGGCCGACCTCGATGCGACCGTCGCCTGGGCGAAACAGCAGGGCGGCGACGTCGATCGGCTCGGCATTGTCGGCTTCTGTCGCGGCGGGCGCAGCGTGTGGGAATATTGCGCCGCCTCGCCCGCGCCCAAGGCCGGCGTCGCCTTCTATGGCTCGCTGGTCGATCCCGAAGCGCAGAAAGCGCGCTGGCCCAAAAGCCCGCTCGATCTGGCGGGGGAGATGAAGGCGCCGGTGCTCGGGCTGTACGGGGAGGCCGACCAGAGCATCGCGCGCGCGCAAGTCGAGCAGATGCGGGCGCGGCTGGCGGCGGCCGGAAAAGAAGCGGAGTTCCACGTCTATCCGGGCGCGCCGCACGGTTTTCACGCCGATTACCGGCCAAGCTACCGAAAGGATGCGGCCGAGGACGCCTGGCGGCGCATGGCCGACTGGTTCCGGCGTCATGGCGTGCTGACCTAACGGCAGTCGCAGGTATCTCTTTCTTAACCATAAAAGCCTAACGCTTGAGCTGGTCTGGCGCCCTTGCGCGCCGCTCATGCGAGGGTCACTTGTCGGGTTTTTCGCGCCGCTTTCACTGTTCCGCTGTCGCCGCGTGGCTCGCCGCCGCGCCGGTGGGAATGGCGTCGGCGGCGTTGGCGCAGGACGCGAGGGGGCCGTCGCGCGCGTCCTCGTCGCAACCGGTCGCGCCGGTGTCGGGGGATCCGGGCGATCAGCTCGACGGGTCGGCGCGGCAAGGGCTGGCGGGCGAGGCGTCCGACGGTCGCTTCACGGCCGATGTCGGGGAGCCGCGCGGACCCGCCGCCGCCAATTATGGCAAGCCCGTCCTCCGCAAACCCGGCAAGAAGCCGCCGAAGAAGGTGGCTTATCCGGCCTTGCGCCCGCTGGCGCCCTATCCCACCTCCGCAGAGGCGCGGCTCGGCCTCAGGCGAGGTCAGGCGTCGGACCCGAGCGATCCCGATTATGTCGCGCCTTCGCCCACGACGGCCATCGTGACGCCGCCGCAGAAAAAAACGCACCCCAAGCTTGAGGACAACCCGTTCGCTCCGGTCGGCGTCGACGTCGGCCTGCTGCGGGTCACGCCCTATGCCGAGAGCGACCTCGGCTTCAGCGATAATCCGAACCTTGCGTCAGGGCGCGCCAACCGCAGTTCGGCTTTCGCACGCGAGGAGCTGGGCCTATCGGCCCAATCGGACTGGTCGAATCACGCCTTCACCGGCGATTTGCGGCTGGGCTACAACGACTATTTTCGCGCGCATGAGGCCGACGCGCCGGATGGCGACGGCAAGTTCCTCGCCCGCATCGACGTCGCGCGCGATCTCAAAGTCAATGTGGACGGCAAGTTCGTCCTGACCACGCAAAACTCCAGCTCGCCCAACCTTAACAATGGCGGTCAGTCGACCGCGCTGTCCACCCGGCCGATCATCGCCGTGTTCGGCGGCGGCCTCGGCGTCGCGAAAACTTTTAACCGGCTGGAGCTGAGCCTGCGCGGATCGGCCGAGCGCGACTATTGGCAGGACGCGCATTTCGCCGACGGCTCGATCCAGCAATTGTCGCGGGATTCCTACAACGCCTACGGATTGACCGGCCGCGCCTCCTATGAGCTGACGCCGGGCGTCAAACCGTTTGTCGAAACGACGTTCGATACGCGCGACCGCGATTCCGCTGTCGATGGCTCCGGCTACCGGCGCGATTCCGACGGGGTGCTGGCGCGGGCCGGTTCGACCTTCGAACTCTCGCGCCTGCTGACCGGCGACGTCGCGGCCGGCTATGGCGAGCGGACCTATCGCGACGCGCGGTTGTCGCAATTGCGCGGCGCTCTGGTGGATTCGTCGCTGGTCTGGACGGTGACGCCGCTGACCAAGGTCACCTTACGCACGGCGACCTCGCTCGACGAGACCACCATCGCCGGCTCGCCGGGCTCGGTCTCCCGCGTCGCCGGCGTCGAAGTCGCGCACGCGCTGCTGCGCAATCTCACTTTGACCGCGACAGGCAGCGTGCAGGATTCGCGCTACCAGGCCGTCAATCTCAACCAGACGCTCTATCAGACCGGCTTGCGGGTGGAGTACAACCTGACGCGGTCGATCGTGCTCAAAGGGTCGTTCACGCATCAACGCATGCTGTCCAATCAGGCGGGAACCGACTACACCGCCAATATCGTGATGGTCGGATTGCGCTTGCAGCGCTGAACGCTGAGGTCAGTCCAAGGCAAGGCTTAAGCCGCTAGAGTGCGACGACGCCGCAATCCCGATCCTTCGAGCCTGCCCCAATGCTGAACCTTCTCAGGCCAAAACGGCCCGAAATCGCCCTCCTCGACCCGGGACCGCCGCAGGAGCATCGCAGCGCGCTGTTGCAGGCGATCGCCGAAGCCGTCTATCGCTTGCGCGCCGGCCTCACGCCGTCGGGCCCGCTGCCCGATCCCGTCGGCGCGGCGGCGATGGCGCTGTTCGATGCGCTTCAGGCGCGCGACGAAGCCAATCTGAAGCGCACCGTCGGTCTTTCCATTCAGGCCAGCGAGGCCATGGCGTCGTTCTCGCGCACGACGGTTGAAGTGCGCGACATCGAGGCGCTGGTCCAGAGCATGGCCTCGGCCCTGCAACGGCTGGACGGGTCGATGAAGAACCTGGACGCGGTCGGGGGCCAGACCCGGACGGTCATGCTGGAGAGCGCGCAGCTCGTGCGCGAGGGGGCCGAGGCGGTGGGCGCCTCGACCGCCTCGGTGGAGCAGATCGGCGAAGCGCTGCGCAAGCTCGCCGACCGGGCCGCCGCGCTCACCCAGGCGACCGCCCAGATCACCGAGATCGTCGGCAATATCGATGCGATCGCCTCGCAGACCAACATGCTCGCCTTGAACGCGACCATCGAGGCGGCGCGCGCGGGCGAAAGCGGCCGGGGGTTCGCCGTGGTCGCGCAGGAGGTGAAAGCCTTGTCCGGACAGACGGCCAGGGCCACCGAAGACATTCGCCGCCGCATCGACCGGCTGCGCGGCGATACGGATGGCCTGGGATCCTGCGTCGCTGACGCCGAAACGGCGATGGAGCGATGCCGGCGGATCAACGCCGACGCCCATGCGAAAATGTCCGCCGTTGAGGAGACGCGCGAATCGACTGCGGAACGGATGGGCGATCTCTTTCGCATCCTCGGCGAACAAACCGACGCAACCTCGCAACTCGCGGCGACCGCGACCAGCATTTCGGCCAAGCTCGCCAAGACCGTTCAATATTCCCATGCCGCCGTCGCCGCATGCAAGCAATCGGAGACGCTGGTCGAGGAGCAACTCGCCGATTTCGACAATCGCAAACCGCGCGATTACATTCTGCATCGCGCCAAGTCCGACCATTTGTTGTGGAAGAAGCGTCTCAACGAGATGCTCGCGGGCGTGTCGCGGCTTGAGGCTTCGGAACTCGCCGACCATCGCTCCTGCCGCCTCGGCAAATGGTATTACGGCGACGTCGAGCCCGCGATCCGTCGGCTTCCGGCTTTCGCCGCGCTGGAACGGCCGCACGAGGCCGTCCATGTCCATGGCAAGCGGGCGGCCGAGCTGTTCGCCCGGGGCGATCACGCCGGCGCCTATGCCGAAGTGGAGAAAATGGAGGCGGTCTCGACCGAGGTGATCCGCCTGCTCGATCAGTTGATCGCGCGTTGAAATCTCGAGCGAACCGGGGAGCCGCCCGACGAAGAAACTTCGCCGGGCGGACCCCAAAGGCTCAGAGCGCGCCGACGATTCGTTTCAGCTCGGCGCGGAAGTCCGGCTCGATGTCGGGCCGCGCCAAAGCAAAGGCGACATTGGCGGCGAGGAAGCCGACCTTGGAGCCGGTGTCGTAAGTCTTGCCGTCGAAATGATGGCCGAAGAATTTCTGGATCTTCGCCAGTTCGATCATGGAATCGGTGAGCTGGATTTCGCCGCCGGCGCCCTTCTGGCCTTTGCCGAGCAGATCGAAGATTTCAGGCTCCAGAATGTAGCGGCCTGAAATGATGAAGTTCGACGGCGCGGTCCCCTTCGGCGGTTTTTCCACCATGCCGGTGATCTCGAACGCCTGGCCGAATTCCTGGCCCTGAGCCACCACGCCATATTGATGGGTCTGGTCTTGCGGGACGGTTTCCACCGCGATCACATTGCCGCCGTGGGCGTTATACGTTTCGACGCATTGCTGGAGGCAACGCTTGCCGCTGGCGCCGGGCAGGGTGATCATGTCGGGCAGCAGCACGGCGAAGGGCTCGTCGCCGATAATGTCGCGCGCGCACCACACGGCATGGCCGAGTCCGAGCGGCGCCTGCTGGCGGGTGAAGCTGGTTGCGCCGGCGGCCGGCAGGTCCGCCTTGAGGCCGTCCAGCTCCTTCAGCTTGTTGCGGCGCTGCAGCGTGTCTTCCAATTCATAGGCGATGTCGAAATGATCCTCGATCACCGCCTTGTTGCGGCCGGTCACGAAGACGAAATGTTCGATGCCGGCCTCGCGCGCTTCCTCGACGCAATGCTGCAGCACCGGACGGTCGACCACGGTCAGCATTTCCTTGGGAACGGTCTTGGTCGCGGGCAGCACGCGGGTGCCGAGACCGGCGACGGGGAAAACGGCTTTACGAATTTTTTTCATGGAGTTCGTCTCAAGCGCTGAAGTCACCTTGGCCGAGCCGCCTTTCGCAGCGACATTCCGGTGATGCTCCTTAGCATTTCAAATCTGGCGAAGCTAAGGAAATGGCGCGGCGAGGCGCCCGCCCGCAACGACGGCGCGCTTCCGTTCCGCCGCCGTCTCGGGTAAGAGCGGGGCGTTTTGTTGCGGCTGTCAGGATTTGCTCATGACCGTTCTCGTCACCGGCGGCGCCGGCTATATTGGTTCGCACATGGTGCTCGAACTGGTCGAGGCCGGCGAAAAGGTCGTCGTGCTCGACAATCTCTCCACCGGCCGGCGGCAAGCGGTGCATCCGCAGGCCGAACTGGTGGTCGGCGAATTCGGCGACGCCGAGTTGGTGAAGCGCCTGCTGGTCAGCCATGGCGTCGACGCCATCATCCATTTCGCCGCCAAGATCGTCGTGCCCGAATCGGTGGCCGATCCGCTGGGCTATTATCTCAACAACACCGCTTCGGCGCGCAGCCTGCTGGCTTGCGCCGTCGAATGTGGCGTCAAGCATTTCATTTTCTCCTCGACGGCCGCCGTCTATGGCGATCCGCAACAGAATCCCGTCACCGAGGATGAAACGCTCAAACCCGTTTCGCCCTATGGCCGCTCCAAGCTGATGGTGGAATGGATGCTGGCCGACACGGCGGCGGCGCATGACCTGAAATATGTGGTGCTGCGCTATTTCAACGTCGCCGGCGCCGATCCCAAGGGCCGCGCCGGCCAGTCCTTCCCGAACGCCACCCATCTAATCAAGGTCGCCGTGCAGGCGGCGCTCGGCCTGCGCAAGGGCATGGAAATGTTTGGCACGGATTATCCGACGCCGGACGGGACGTGCCTGCGCGACTACATCCAGGTGACCGATCTCGCCCGCGCCCATATGGCCGCGCTGAAACATCTGCGCGCCGGCGGCGACAATTTGACCTGCAATTGCGGCTACAAACGCGGTTATTCGGTCAAGGAAGTGATCGAGACGGTGAAAAAGGTGTCGGGGGTCGATTTCCCGGTCAAGATTTCCGGGCGCCGGGCCGGCGATCCCGCCGCCATCGTCGCCGACAACGCCCGCGCCAAAGCGGCGCTCGGCTGGACGCCGATTCATGACGATCTCGAGGAGATCGTGCGTCAGGCCCTGGCCTGGGAGAAGAAGCTTCTCGCCGAGCAGGCGGGCGGCTGATCAGCCGCGCTCGGTCTCGCGGCGCAGCCAGTCCAGATAGGCCGGGTCGCCCGCGACAATGGGCGTGGCGATGATCTCCGGCAGTTCGTAGCTGTGCAGGGCGCGGATGGCGGCGGCGACGGCGTCGAAATCCGCGCGCCGAATTTTTGCGGCGAGCAGGAATTCCTTTTCTCTCGCCGCGGCGCCCTTCCAGACGTAATGGCTGGCGACCTCCGAAATTTGCACGCAAGCCGCCAGTTTGCCCGTCACCAATGCGGCGGCGAGTTCGTTGGCGCGGATTTCGTCGTCGATCGTGGTCTGCGCGACGCAGAAGGCGCTCAAATCCACCCCGCCGTCTCCGTCCGCACGATGTCTTCCAGCACGTCGATCGCCTCGCGGCTGTCGTTCAGGCAGGGAACGACAGCGAAATTCTCGCCGCCGGCCTCTAGGAAGGCGTGCCGGTTTTCGCCGCCAAGCTCCTCAAGGGTCTCCAGGCAATCGGCGAAGAAGCCCGGGGCGATCACCACCACGTTGCGCGCGCCCTGGGCCGGCAGGCCTTGAACCGTCGCCAGCGTATAAGGCTGCAGCCATTCCTTCGGGCCGAACTGCGACTGAAACGTCATCAGCATCTTGTCGCGCAGGCCCGTCGACTCGCCCAGCAGCCGCGTGGTCTTGGAGCAATGGCAGAAATAGGGGTCGCCCTTTTCGGAATAATCCTTGGGGATGCCGTGCCAGGACACGACGATCTTGTCGGGCTTGAACGCAAGCTGCGACAACTGGTCGCGCAGGCTGGCCGCAAGGGCGTCGATATAGGCGGGCCGGTCGAAGAACGGGGCGGCGATGCGCAAGGTCGGCTGCCAGCGCATCTGTTTCAGCGCGTCGAACGTCTTGTCGGCGACGGTGGCTGACGTGGCGGCGCAATATTGCGGATAGAGTGGCGCAACGAGCAGCCGGTCGCAGCCTTCCGCTTGAAGCGCAAGGATTTTTTCCGCGATGGACGGCTTGCCGTAGCGCATGGCCCAGTCGAACGCGAGGCGGTCGCCGAGGGGGGCGAGGCGCGCCGCGAGCTTCTCCGTCTGCGACCGCGTGACCGTTTTCAGCGGGCCTTCGTCGCGCTCGTGATTCCAGATGGCCTGGTAGTCCTTGCCCTTCTGCGTGGGCCGGCTGGACAGCACCATCAAATGCAGCACAGGCAGCCAAAGCGCGGGCGAAGTCTCGATCACGCGCCTGTCCGACAGGAATTCCGCCAGATAGCGCCGCATCGGCCAATAGGACGTGCCCTCGGGCGTGCCGAGATTGACCAGGAGGACGCCGATCTTTCCGAAGGGGGGCGGATGGTTTGTCGAAGGGGTCATGGCTAACTTGATTTTTTTCGTCTATTGTTCATCCGATAACGCGGCGTGGAAAGCAATGGATCAGGCCAGTCGCCGTTTGATCCGCGTCAAGGAGCGGCCGCTTGAGTTGTGTCAAAGAGGGAACATGAGCAGTCTTTCGTCCAGTCTGGTCCTAGCCGAAAAGTCGGTCCCTCGCTATACGAGCTATCCGACCGCCCCACATTTTTCCGACGCCATCGGCGCTGAAAAAGCCGGTGAGTGGTTGCGCGGGCTTGATCCGCAGGCGCGTCTGTCGCTTTACACGCATGTGCCCTATTGCCGCGAGCTTTGCACGTATTGCGGCTGCCACACCAAGGCGACCCGAAAGGCCGAGCCTCTCGACGCCTATGCGGCGACGCTCGAGCGGGAAATCGCGCTGGTCGCCGATGCGACGCCCGCGCGCACGGTCACCCACGCCCATTGGGGCGGCGGCACGCCGAGTCTGCTGGGCGGCGCGCGCCTGCTGGCGCTGACCGACGCCCTGCGCAGCCGATTCGCCTTCGCGCCCGGCGCCGAAATTTCCATCGAGCTCGATCCCCGCCATGTCGACCGCGAGTTGACCGATTCGCTGGCGGTCGCCGGCTTCAACCGCGTCAGTCTGGGCGTGCAGGATCTCAACGATCACGTGCAAAACGCCATCGGTCGCGTCCAGCCTTTCGAAGTGGTCGAAAAATGCGTGGCGCATTTGCGCGCCAGCGGCTTCACCGCGATCAATCTCGACCTGATGTACGGTCTGCCCTACCAGACCGAAGAGGATGTGATTCGCACCGCCGAACTGGCCGCGTCGCTGAACCCGACCCGGCTCGCGATTTTCGGCTACGCCCATGCGCCCTGGTTCGCCAAGCGGCAGCAGTTGATCGACGCCGCCGCCCTTCCTGGCGCGGCCGAGCGTCTGCGCCAGGCGGCGGTCACCCGCGAAACCCTGGTGGCCAAAGGGTATCAGAGCATCGGTCTCGACCATTTCGCGCTGCCGTCGGACCCGATGGCCATCGCCGCGCATAATGGAACGCTGCACCGCAACTTCCAGGGCTATACCGTCGACCAGGCCGACGCCATGCTGCCGTTTGGCGCCTCGTCGATCGGCAAGCTGCCGCAGGGCTACATTCAGAACGCGCCCGATGTCGGCTCCTGGCGCCGCGCCATCGAGGCCGGCCAGTTCAGCGTGGTCAAGGGCGTCGCCTTCACGATCGAGGACAAGGCCCGCGCGGCCGTGATCGAGCGGCTGATGTGCGACTTCAAAGTGGATTATGGCGCGGTTGCGCAGGACATGCTCGGGAATGCTTCGGCCTTCGATGGGGCCGAAGAGGAATTGTCGCAGCTTGTCCGGGAGGGGGTTGCGACGCGGGAGGGGCGCTCAGTCTCTCTGACCGAGGCCGGTCGCCCCTTCATGCGTCTTGTCGCTGCGGCCTTTGACGCTTACCTGCATGCGCGGGCGGCCAAACACAGCGTCGCCGTCTAACGCAAACAGATAATCAGGCGCCGGTCACGATCCCAGCGGGATTATGGCCGGCGTCAGCCGCCGCGCGCAAAACCGAAATGATGGCCGGCGAATCTCTGTTGAGCCAGCGGAGCGCCGGCGTCGCATGATACTGACCGATAAACTCGTTTTCTCCCGTCGCGCCGTGCTCGCCGCCGCCGCGACGCTGCCGTTGTTTCGCGGCGCGCGCGCCGAACCGCGCCTGCCGCATCGTAGCCACGGACTGTCGTCATTTGGCGATCTGGCGCTGCCCCCGGACTTCGCCGCCTTTCCCTATGCGCGGCCCGACGCGCCCAAGGGCGGTCAGTTGATCCTGGAAGCGGCGGGAACGTCCTATGACTCGCTGAACGGCTACATTCTTCAAGGCAATCCGGCGCAGGGTCTAAGCAGCATATACGACGCGCTGATGGCCGGCAGTCTCGACGAGGACAATGCGCTTTACGGCCTTGTCGCCGAGGCGGTGGAATATTCGGACGACAAGCGCACCTATCGCTTCTTCCTGCGCAAGCAGGCGCGTTTCCATGACGGCTCCCCGCTGACGGCGGCGGATGTGGTGTTTTCGCTCAATGTCCTGCGCGAAAAGGGGCACCCGATCATCCGGCAGTTCCTGCGCGATCTCGACCGCGCGGAGGCGGAGGCCGCGGATCGGGTTCTCGTGGTGTTGAAGGAGGGGTTCGGGCGGGATTCCATTCTCAATATCGCGGGCCAGCCGATTTTTTCCGCGGCGTATTACGCCAAGCGCGATTTCGGCCGCGCCGGCCTCGAGCCTCCGCTTGGCTCCAGCGCCTACAAGATCGGCGGTTTCGAGCAGGGTCGCTACATTTCCTACGAACGCGTCAAGGACTATTGGGGCAAGGACCTGCCGGTCAATCGCGGCCAGGGCAATTTCGATCTGATCCGCTACGACTATTTCGGCGAACGCGCCGTCGGTTTTGAAGCCTTTAAGTCGGGCGCCGTCAATTTGCACGAGAGTTTCACGGCGTCGGAATGGGCGACGGGCTACGATTTTCCCGCCATGCGCGACGGCCGCGTGACGAAACTGGAATTCCCGGACCGGCGCAGCCCCGGCTTTCAGGGCTTCTTTTTCAATCTGCGCCGCCCCGTGTTCAAGGACGCGCGCATCCGCGAAGCGCTGGGGCTCTGCCTCGACTTCGAATGGTCGAACCGCAACCTGTTCTACGGCGCCTATACCCGCAACGTCAGCTATTTCGAAAATACCGAAATGAAGGCGGTGGAGCCGCCGTCGCCGGAGGAATTGGCGATCCTCGAACCACTTCGCGGAAAAATTCCCGCCGAAGTCTTTGGCGCGCCCTTCGTTCCGCCGGTTTCCGACGGATCGGGACAGGACAGGGCGCTGCTGCAACGGGCCAATACTCTGCTGAAGGAAGCCGGATGCCAGCGCAAGGGGTCGCAATTGCTGCTGCCCGACGGCGCGCCCCTCGCCTTTGAGGCGCTGGAATTCAACAACGCCCTCGACAAGGTCGAGCAGCCCATGTTCAAGAACATGCGTCTGCTCGGCGTCGAGGCGACGCTGCGCGTCGTCGATTCCGCGCAATACAAGGCGCGCATCGACAATTACGATTTCGACATGATCACCGACCGCAAGATGATCGGCGGCGTTCCCGGCGACGAACTGCTGGCCTATTTCGGCTCGGCTTCGGGAAAATCGCCGGGCGGCATGAACCTGCCGGGCATCGACGATCCCGCCGTGGACGCGCTGGTGGATCAGGCGCTCAAGGCCAAGACTCGCGTGGAACTGGTCGTGATCTGCCGGGCGCTGGATCGCGTTTTGCGCGCCGGCCGCTATTGGATTCCGCATTGGCACGCCCTGTCGCGCCGCGTCGCCGCCTGGGATTGCTTCGGCCATCCCGAGGCGACGCCGCGCCTTGACCTCTCCTATAGCTCGTTGTGGTGGTGGGACGCGGACAAAGCCGCCGCGACCAAGGCCCGGGGCTGATGCTCGCTTATATCGCGCGTCGCCTGCTGCTGATGATCCCGACGCTGTTCGGGATTTTGGCTTTGTCGTTCCTCATTGTGCAATTCGCGCCGGGCGGCCCCGTCGAACGCGTAATCGCGCAAATGCAGGGGCAGGACTCGGGCGCCACGTCGCGGTTCGGCGGCGGCGGCGGATCGACCTTGGCCGGGGCGCGGCCGGGCGCCGGGGCGGAGTTTTCCGGCAAATATCGCGGCGCGCAGGGGCTCGATCCCAAATTCATCGCGGAGCTGGAAAAGCAGTTCGGCTTCGACAAGCCGCCGCTGGAGCGGTTCTGGCTGATGGTCCGCAATTACGCGGTGTTCGATTTTGGCCGCTCCTATTTCCGCGACGCGCCGGTGTTGCAGTTGATCCGCGAAAAACTGCCGGTCTCCATGTCGCTGGGGCTATGGATGACGCTGTTGTCCTACGCCATTTCGATTCCGCTCGGGATTTCCAAAGCGCGCCGCGAGGGCGAGCGCCTCGACACCTGGACCTCGGCGGTCATTATCGTCGGCTACGCCATCCCGAGCTTTCTGTTCGCGATCCTGCTGATCGTCCTGTTCGCCGGCGGCTCGTTCTGGCAAATTTTTCCGCTGCGCGGCCTGACCTCCGACGATTTCTCGCAGCTTTCGACGCTCGGCAAGATCAAGGATTATCTCTGGCACATCGTGTTGCCGGTGACGGCGCTGGCGCTCGGCAGTTTCGCCACCACGACTTTTCTCACCAAAAACGCGTTTCTTGAGGAAATCCGCAAGCAATATGTCACGACGGCGCGGATGAAAGGTCTGACGGAACGCCGGGTCCTCTATGGCCACGTATTCCGCAACGCCATGCTGATCGTGGTTTCCGGCTTTCCCGGCGCGTTCATCTCCGCTTTCTTCACGGGCTCGCTGCTGATCGAGACGATTTTCTCGCTCGACGGCCTGGGACTCCTGTCGTTCGAATCGACGCTCAACCGCGATTATCCCGTGGTCTTCGCCAACCTTTACATTTTCGCCTTGCTCGGCCTGTTCATCAATCTGCTCTCCGACCTCACCTATGCTTGGATCGATCCGCGCATCGATTTCGAGACGCGGGAGACTTGATGTTAAAGCTCACGCCGATCACGCGCCGACGCCTGCGCGCCTTCGCCACCCATCGCCGCGGCGTCTGGTCGCTCTGGCTGTTTCTGGCCGCCTTCCTTCTCTCGCTCGGCGCCGAATTCATCGCCAATGACCGGCCGATCCTGATTTCCTACAAGGGCGAATGGCTGTTTCCCGCCCTCCACGACTATCCGGAAGACAAATTCGGCGGTTTTCTCGCCGAGACGGACTACCGCGATCCCGTCATCTTCAAGGAAATCGAGGCCAACGGCTGGATAATCTGGCCGCCCGTCCGTTATTCCTACAACACGCACAATCTCGGCCTTCCCACCCCGGCGCCCTCCGCGCCGACCTGGATGCTGAGCGACGCGCAATGCGCGCATGGCAAGACTTTTGACGGCGGCGCCGCGCAAACCTGCCGCGACATCGAGTGGAACTGGCTGGGCACTGACGACCAGGGACGGGACGTGGTGGCGCGGCTGATTTACGGATTTCGCATCTCCGTCCTGTTCGGCCTGCTGCTGGCGTCCATTTCGTCGTTGGTGGGCGTGGCCGCCGGCGCCGTTCAGGGCTATTTCGGCGGTTGGACCGATCTCCTGATGCAGCGCTTCATCGAAATCTGGTCATCGCTGCCGAGCCTCTACCTGCTGATCATCCTGTCGGCCATCGTCACGCCGAGCTTCTTTGTGCTGCTCGGCATTCTGCTCGCCTTTTCCTGGGTCAATCTCGTTCATGTCGTGCGCGCCGAATTCTTGCGCGCGAGAAATTTCGACTATGTGCGGGCGGCGCGGGCGCTCGGGTTGAGCAACCGGAAAATCATGGTGAAGCACGTATTGCCCAACGCCATGACGGCGACCCTGACGTTCCTGCCGTTCATCCTCAGCGCCTCGATCACCACGCTCACGTCGCTCGACTTTTTGGGCTTCGGCTTGCCGCCGGGATCGCCCTCGCTGGGGGAATTGCTGTTGCAGGGCAAGAGCAACCTGCAGGCGCCCTGGCTCGGGCTGTCCGGCTTCGCCGTCATCGCGGTGACATTGTCGCTGCTGGTTTTCATCGGCGAGGCGCTGCGCGACGCCTATGATCCGCGCAAGGGGTTGTGATGGACGCGCCCCTTCTCCGCATCAAAGACCTTTCCGTCTGCTTCGGCGACGTTCCGGCCGTGCGGGAGGCCTCGCTGACGCTGGCGCGCGGTAAGACGCTCGGCCTTGTCGGCGAGTCCGGTTCGGGAAAATCGGTCACGGCGCTGGCGGTCGTGCGCCTGCTGGCGCCCGGCGCCAGGATTTCAGGCGGCTCCATCCATTTCGACGGGCGCGAGCTGATCTCGGCCCCGGAAAGCGCGTTGCGCGATTTGCGCGGCGTGCGGATCGGCATGGTGTTCCAGGAGCCGATGACCTCGCTCAATCCGCTGCACGTCATCGAGAAGCAGATTGGGGAAATTCTCGAAGTCCATGGCATGGCTTCGTCCGAGCGGCGCCGCGCGCGCGTGCTTGAATTGCTCACGGAAGTCGGCCTGCAGAACGCCGAGGCGCGCATGGGCGCCTATCCCCATGAATTGTCGGGCGGACAGCGCCAGCGCGTGATGATCGCCATGGCGCTCGCCAACAATCCCGACCTGCTGATCGCCGATGAGCCGACGACGGCGCTGGACGTCACGGTGCAGGCGCAAATCCTGAAATTGCTGCGCGATCTGCAAGCCCGCCACGGCATGGCCATTCTCTTCATCACCCATGACCTTGGGCTGGTGCAAAAAATGGCCGACGAGGTCGCGGTGATGCGGCAGGGGCGCGTGGTCGAAACGGGGCCCACGGCGGCAATTTTCGACGCGCCGCAGCATGAATATACCAAAATGCTGCTCGCCGCCGAACCGCAGGGCGACCCGCCGCTTGCGGACGCGTCCGCGCCCGAAGTGCTGAGCGCGGACAATCTGCGCGTCTGGTTCCCGGTGAAGACCGGCCTATTCCGCAAGGTGACCTCGTATGTGAAGGCGGTCGATGGCGTGTCGGTGCGCCTGAGGCAAGGGCAAACCCTGGCGGTCGTCGGCGAATCCGGGTCGGGCAAGACCACATTGGGCCTGGCGCTGCTGCGGCTGATCCGCTCCGAGGGGCGAATCGTCTTTCTCGGCCAGAATATCGACGCGCTGGGCGCCAGAAAAATGCGGCCGCTGCGCAAGGATTTCCAGATCGTCTTCCAGGACCCCTATGGGTCGTTGTCGCCGCGCCTGTCCGTCGCCGAGATCGTTGAGGAAGGCCTGCTCGTGCAGAATCGCGGCCTGTCGGCGGACGCGCGGCGCACGCGCGTGGCCGCGGCTTTGGCCGACACGGGCCTCGATCCGGCCACCATGGACCGCTACCCGCACGAGTTTTCCGGCGGCCAGCGTCAACGGATCGCCATCGCTCGCGCTCTGGCGCTCGATCCGAAGGTCATCGTGCTTGATGAACCGACGTCGGCGCTCGACCGCTCGGTTCAGGCCCAGATCGTCGATCTCTTGCGCGATCTGCAGATCCGGCGCGGCTTGTCCTACCTGTTCATCAGTCACGACCTCAAGGTGGTCAAGGCGCTCGCCTCGGAGGTTCTGGTGTTGCGTGACGGCAAGGCGGTCGAACAGGGGCCGGCGGCGGATATTTTCGCCGCTCCGCGCGAACCCTACACAAGAGCGCTGTTCGCCGCCGCCTTCGCCGCCGAGGCCGATCCGGTGAATTAAGCGCGGACGTCGCCGCCTGCGGCGCTTTTATTTTGCGACCCTTTTGTTACGAGTCTTGCCGCGCAACAGGCGCGGAGGCTGTTCGCCTTCGACCTTTGGTTGTCAAAGCCCCCGTCATTCCCAGGCGGCGGGTCGAAATGTCATAAATGTTTTTTGTGAGCGTCTTATCTCTCTAAGCATCGGCTGACGGCGGCGATTGAAGCGTCGGCTTGCTATTGACGCTCACGATATCGGATCGCTTGATGCAACGCTTGTCCCCATTTGCCGGCATTTCCGCAAAATTTCCCTGGCCGCCGCGCGCAGGCAAGCGCTTCACGGACCCGTCGGACAGCGGCTTCGGCCCGTCCCTGGGATGGTCCGGATCGCTTGAGTTGCGCATCGCCGTAAAGAAATCCGAGATCCGAAAAGCGCAAAAGCTGCGTTACAAAGTGTTTTTCGAAGAGGGCGGGGCGACGCCTGACCCCAAGGCGGCGCTGACCCGCCGCGATATTTGCCGGTTCGACAAGGTTTGCGACCATCTCATCGTCGTCGATCACATGGCGCGCAACCGCTTCGGCCAGATCAAGCCGCGCGTCGTCGGCGCCTATCGTCTGTTGCGGCAGGAGGTCGCGCAGGCGCATTTCGGATTCTACAGCGCCCAGGAATTCGATATCGGCCCGTTGCTGGCGCGGCATCCGCAGTCGCGCTTTCTGGAATTGGGCCGGTCCTGCGTGCTGGCCGAATATCGCGGCAAGAAAACCATCGAAATGCTTTGGCGCGGCATTTGGACTTACGTCAAACATTACCGCATCGACGCGATGATCGGATGCGCCAGCATCGAGGGGACCGACGTGTCCCAGATGACCAACCAATTGAGCTTCCTGCATCATTTCGCGCAGGCCGCGCCGGAATGGCAGACCTCGCCGCTGGCGCATTGCTATACCGAAATGAACCGGGCGCCGAAGGCCAGCGTCGATGCGCGCAGGGCGCTGGCGTCGCTGCCGCCGCTCATCAAGGGCTATATGCGGGTCGGCGCCAAATTCGGCAAGGGCGCGGTGGTCGATCGACAGTTTGGCGTCACCGACGTGTTCGTCATCATGCCCATCGCCGAAATCGACACGCGCTACATCGAATATTTCGATGACAACGCGTCCGCGCGCGCCAGGGCGGCGTGAGCGGCGTTCTGTCGCGGTGAAGTCCGGGCCTGCCCGGGATGGCCGAGGCGTTGGCGCAGGCCCGGCTCAGAGCCTGGTGCTCCAGGAAAATTCCGTGGGGCGGAACGGGCGCAGAAATTCGACGCCGAAGCATCCGCCTTCGGCCGCCCAGACGACTTTTCCCTCGGTAAAGTTGTGAAAGGTCACCTTGTCGCCGAGCTGAACGGTCACGTCGCTCTTAAGGCTGGCGCCGGAGAGCGAGAAATTAACCAGTGTGGCCGGATGGGCCGTGTGCGTTCCGTTCAGCTTGATCGAGGTCTGGGGCTCGCGCGGATGGATGCGCAGGTGGCGGCGCTGGGTCTCCGACGTCTGGAGCCAGATCACCTGATCCAACAGGCCTTTCATCAGCGCCGGCGGCATGGCCACGAACACGCCCTCGTCGGTGATTTCTTCCGTCGAGCCTTGCAGCCGTCCGATTTGTTCGAACACGGCGTCGATTTCGTCGCCGACTTCGGGCCGGATCGAGGTTTTCAAGAAGAGTCCCCGGGCGTTGAGTCCCTGGAGCACGCAGTTCAGCGAGGAGCTCCTTCTCTTGACCGAAAAGCAGCCGTGGATTCGGAAAGCATGGAAATCCGCCAGCGAGGGGGCGGCTTCCGCCGGGCGTTCGGGCGCGTTCGCGCGGGCAATGGCTTCGATATTCATCTCGAAAACCTCGTCAATGAAGCACTGATCGTCAATCAAGCGCTAACGCCAATATTCGGGCGCCGCCTAAGAACGGGATTAACTATTCAGTTCGCAATTGAACGAAGGCGTGAATTCTGCGGCGAGGATACGAGGGCGGCATAAAAAGCCCCTCGTCCAGCGGACGAGGGGCTTGCCGCATTTATTTTGCGCGCGGTTGAAGATCAGCCGCCGCGATTGGCGATCAGATCGTCGACGACCGTCGGGTCGGCCAGCGTCGAGGTGTCGCCGAGCGATCCGAACTCGTTTTCCGCGATCTTGCGCAGGATGCGGCGCATGATCTTGCCCGAGCGGGTTTTCGGCAGGCCCGGCGCGAACTGGATCACGTCAGGCGAGGCGATCGGGCCGATTTCCTTGCGCACCCAGGCCACCAGTTCCTTGCGCAGCTCTTCGGTCGGCTCGACGCCTTCCATCACGGTCACATAAGCATAAATGCCCTGACCCTTGAGGTCGTGCGGATAGCCGACCACCGCGGCTTCGGAGACGGCCGGATGCGCCACCAGCGCGCTTTCGACTTCCGCCGTGCCCATGCGGTGGCCGGATACGTTGATGACGTCGTCGACGCGGCCGGTGATCCAGTAGAAGCCGTCGGCGTCGCGGCGGCAGCCGTCGCCGGTGAAATATTTGCCCGGATAGGTCGAGAAATACGTCTGCTGGAAGCGCTCGTGGTCGCCATAGACGGTGCGCATCTGGCCGGGCCAGCTGTCGGCGATCACCAGATTGCCTTCGCAGGGTCCGTCGAGCACGGCGCCGCTGGCGTCAACCACCTGCGGCTGGACGCCGAAGAACGGACGGGTGGCCGAACCGGGCTTGAGCTTGGTGGCGCCGGGCAGCGGGGTGATGAGAATGCCGCCGGTTTCGGTCTGCCACCAGGTGTCGACGATCGGGCAACGCTCCTCGCCGACGACGCGGTGATACCATTCCCAGGCTTCCGGGTTGATCGGCTCGCCCACGGACCCGAGCAGGCGCAGCGTCTTGCGCGAGGTCTTCTTCACCGGCTCCTCGCCAGCGCCCATCAGCGAGCGGATCGCCGTCGGGGCGGTGTAGAAAATGTTGACGCCGTGCTTGTCCACCACATCCCAGAAGCGGGAAATCGTCGGATAATTGGGGATGCCCTCGAACATCAGCGTGGTCGCGCCATTGGCCAGCGGGCCATAGACGATGTAGCTGTGGCCGGTCACCCAGCCCACGTCGGCGGTGCACCAGTAGATGTCGCCGTCGTGATAGTCGAACACATATTGATGCGTCATCGACGCATAGACCAGATAGCCGCCGGTGGTGTGGACGACGCCTTTGGGCGCGCCGGTCGAGCCGGAGGTGTAGAGGATGAACAGCGGGTCTTCCGCGTTCATTTCGGTGGGGGGGCAATCCGCGGAGGCCGCCGCCATTTCCTCATGCAGCCACACGTCGCGGCCTTCGCTCCAGGCGACGTTTCCGCCGGTGCGCTTCACCACGATCTGCGTCTTGACGATGTCGCCGGTCTTGGCGATGGCGGCGTCGGCGTTGGCCTTGAGCGGCACCTTGCGTCCGCCGCGCAGGCCCTCGTCGGCGGTGATGACGACCGCGGATTTGCAGCCCTCGATGCGCCCCGCGAGCGAGTCGGGCGAGAAACCGCCGAACACGATCGAATGGATTGCGCCGATGCGCGCGCAGGCCAGCATGGCGTAGGCCGCTTCGGGGATCATCGGCAGGTAGATGGTGACGGTGTCGCCCTTGCCGACGCCCTTGGCCTTGAGCACATTGGCGAAGCGGCTGACTTCCTCGTGCAGCTGCTTGTAGGTGATCTTCCTGGATTCGTCGGGGTTGTCGCCTTCCCAGATGATCGCGACCTGATCGCCGCGCTTGGCGAGATGACGGTCGATGCAGTTCAGCGAGACGTTGGTCGTGCCGTCCTCGAACCATTTGATCGAGACATTGTGGGGGTCGTAGGACGTTTCCTTCACCTTGGTGAAGGGCTTGATCCAGTCGATGCGCTTGCCATGCTCGGCCCAGAACGCCGCCGGGTCCGACACCGACTTGGCGTAGAGTTCGCTGTATTTGGCGTCATCGACAAAGGCGCGCTTTTCCCACTCCGCCGGAACGGGATAAACTTTCTCGGACATGAATTCCTCCCCAACAACAATCGACGCCACTCTTTTCAAGCAGAGCGCCTGACGATCTACGCATATTATGGCTCAAGCGCGTAATGTCTCACAAGCAGGGCCACAATCACACTTTGGTCCTGCGACATTGGAGGGATCAAAACCGAGCGGGCGGCCTCAGGGGCATTCCTTGTGGACCTTGTCCAGCGCCTGGGCGAGCCCCGTCAGCGTATACGTGTCGGTGGTCGTCTTGCCCTTCACCGAATCGGCCGTGACGACCAGCTTTCCGCCCTTTTTCATGGCGGCGATGAACTGGGTTTCTTCCGCCGGGTTTTTCACCCAGGCGTTGGCGCCTTTGGCGAGCAGGCTGAAGCTGGTCGAGCCGATTTCGGCGGTGGCCTCGGCGCCGTCCTTCATCGCGAACCCCATGATGATGGAGATTTCATTCTTCACATTTTCCGCCGGCCGCGTGGAGATGAACACATAGGCGGGATCGCGGGTCAGGGCCTTTGGCTCCCGGCTCTTGGGCTTGGCCAGCGCGTAACAGGTCTTCGACTTGCCCTGGGTCTGATAGGCGCCCCATTCCCCGAACGTGCCGAGCCGCAGCGTCTTGTTGGCGTCGGAGGCTTTGTCGGCCTTGTCGGTCTTCTCGGTCTTGTCGGCCTTTTGCGCCTTCTTGCCCTTGTCGGCTTTGGCGTCCTTGCCCTTGGCCGGTTTGGCGTCCTCGCTGTCGGCGGGACTCGCCGCCGCGGGCTTGTCCTTCTTGTCCTTGGCCAGCGCGCCTGCGGTCGGGGGCAGCGCGCAGACTGACGCGGCGAGCAGTCCGATCATGAGCGTGCGAGCATTGCGGGGAAAAAAGGAGATCATGGTGCAGCCGTTGACAGGTTTCATTTCAGGCGAATCACTTGGCGAGGATCATAGCGTGGTTTTCTTTTTGGCAAGAGCGTAGCTCCAGCCGGATATGGTAAGAACTGGGCGGAAATCGGACCAGACTGGGAACTCCCGCCAAGGTGCAGAGGCATGATCGCAGCATTATGTGAAAGTTTCGGGCCGCCGGAAAATCTGGTTTTGCGAAACCTGCCCGATCCGACGCCGGAAGCGGGCGAGATTCTCGTCGCGCCCTCGCGCGTGGCGCTCAATTTTTTCGACACGCTGATCATCGCCGATAAATATCAGGTAAAGCCGGCGTTGCCATTTTCGCCGGGGGGCGAGTTTTGCGGCCGTGTGATCGCGCTCGGCGCGGGCGTCGAGGGTTTTGCTGTCGGGCAGCGCGTGGCCGGCTATTGCTCCTACGGCGCCGCGCGGTCGCGCCTGATCGTCTCCGCCGCCGATCTCGCGCCTGTGCCGGACGGTTTGAGCGACGATCAGGCCGCCGGCCTGTTCATCACCTATGGCACGACGCTCTATGCGCTGAAGCAGCGCGGCGCGCTGCAAGCGGGCGAGACTTTGGCGGTGCTTGGCGCTTCCGGCGGCGTCGGGCTGGCGGCGGTCGAAATCGGACGCGCTCTCGGCGCGGAGGTGATCGCCTGCGCCTCCTCGCCGGACAAGCTGGCTTTCGCGCGGGAGTTTGGCGCGCAGCGTGGCGTCGATTATTCCACGGAGGATTTGAAGGAGACGCTGAAACGCATGACCGGCGGGCGCGGCGTTGACTGCGTCTATGACGCGATCGGCGGCGAATTCAGCGAAAAAGCCTTGCGCGCCATCGCCTGGAACGGGCGGTTTTTGGTCGTCGGCTTCGCCGCCGGCGACATCCCGAAAATTCCGCTGAATCTCACGCTGCTTAAGGGCTGCGCCATCATCGGGGTCTATTGGGGCGAGTTCGTCAAACGCGAGCCCGAGGCCCATCGCGCAAATATGGCGCAGCTGTTCGCCTGGGCGGCGGACAAGACCATCTCCGCCCACGTCCACGCGGTGCTGCCGCTGGAGAGAATCGCCGAGGCGCTGAACCTGCTCAAGGAACGCAAGGCGCAGGGGAAGATTGTGCTGGCGGTGCCGCAAGCTTAGATTGAGCCGCACGACCTGAAACGAGGATGCAAGCCATGCGCCTTTCGACCCGGCTGAGAAATTTCGCCGTCATCGCCGCCGTCGGACTCAGCCTTTCCGGCTGCGGCTACAATACGATCCCCACCGCCGAGGAAGAAGCCAAAGCGAAATGGGCCGACGTGCAGAACCAATACCAGCGCCGCGCCGACCTGATCCCGAATCTCGTCGCCACCGTGCAGGGTTACGCCAAGCAGGAAAAGGACGTGCTGGTCGGCGTGACCGAGGCGCGCGCCAAGGCGACGCAGGTGCATGTGGACGCCTCGCAGCTGACGGACCCGGATAAGCTCAAGCAGTTTCAGGACGCGCAGGCGCAGCTTTCCGGCGCGCTCGGGCGTCTGATGGCGATTTCGGAGAGCTACCCCGATCTCAAGTCGAACCAGAATTTCATGGCGCTGCAGTCGCAGCTCGAGGGCACGGAGAACCGCATTGCGGTGGCGCGGCGCGACTATATCTCCGCCGTGCGCGACTACAATCTGACGCTGGAAACCCTGCCGTCGGCGCTCTGGGCCGTTACCGTGTTTCGCGGCAAGAAGCCGATGGCGGGCTTCGCCGCTTCGGACAATTCGCAATCGGCGCCGCAAGTGAAGTTCTGACGCGCGGAGGCGCCTATGCGGCAGGCTTGGCCTTCACCGGCGCGGCAGGCGCTCGCCTGGCTGATCATGGGCGTCTTGCTGACCTTCGCGACGCTCGCGCAGGCGCAGAACCTGAAATTCCCCGAGCTGACCGGCCGTGTGGTCGATCAGGCCAATGTTCTGTCGCCTGACAGCCGGCGGGCGGTCGAGTCCAAGCTGGCCGATCTGGAGAACAGGTCGAGCATCCAGTTCGTGGTCGCGACGCTCGCCTCCTTGCAGGACCAGGATATCGAAACCTTCGCCAATCTGCTGTTTCGCAAATGGGGGCTGGGCGAGAAGACAAAAAACAACGGCGTCCTGCTGCTGGTCGCGCCCAAGGAACGAAAGGTGCGGATCGAGGTCGGCTACGGCCTCGAAGGCGTCCTGACCGACGCCTTGTCGAAGCTGATTATCGTCAATGGCGTCGCCCCGCGCTTCAAGGCGGGCGATTTCGCCGGCGGGATCGACCGGGGCGTCGACGACGTCATTTCGATTCTGACCACCGACACCAGCGAATGGCAGAAAAAGCCGGATCTGCGTCAGGATTCGCCGGACTCCCTGTTCAATGCGATCCTGCCTTTCCTCATTGTCGCCCTGGTGATCCTCATCATCTGGCAAAGTCGGCGCGGTGGCGGAGGCGGAGGCCCCTTCATCGTCATGGGCGGTCCCGGCGGGTCCAGCGGCGGCGGCGGATGGGGCGGTTCTTCGGGCGGCGGCGATTCCGGCTTTTCCGGCGGCGGCGGCTCGTCGGGCGGCGGCGGCGCTTCGGGAGACTGGTGATGCGCGCTCAGGTCGATGAAACGCAAATCGTCGCGGCGGTGCGGCGGGCCGAGGCGAGGTCGAGCGGCCAGATCGTCTGCGTCCTCGCGCAAAAATCCTGCGATTCCGGCGGCGCCGCCGCGCGCTATGCCGGCGTGTTGGCGTGCCTGGTTCCGTGGCCGCTGTTGTCGGCGACGGACTGGTCCGCCCAATCTATCTTTGCGCTGCAAGTCGCGGTTTTTCTCGGCGCGCTGCTGCTGTTGGGCCTCACCTCGCTCGGGGTCGCGCTGGTTCCGCGCGCCGAACGACGTCGGCAAGCGTTCCGCGCCGCGACCGAGCAATTTTTCACGCGAGGCGTCGGCGGCGCCGAAAGCCGGGCGGGCGTGCTGATCTTCGTGTCGCTCGCGGAGCGTTATGCGCGCATCCTGCCTGACGGCGCCCTGGCGCAAACAATTTCAGACGAGGAATGGCGCGAGGCCATCGCGCTGCTCACCGAGCGCTTGCGCGACGGACGGGTGACCGAGGGATTTGTCGCGGCCATCGACCGCTGTGGCGCCTTGCTCGAACGCGCCGCGCCCTCCAAAGGCGGCGGCAACGAATTGCCGGACGCCCTCATCAAGCTGGATTGAGCCTCAACGTCCCGCGCGCAAAAGTTCGAGCACTTTTTGGCCGGCGCGGCCGTCCGGCTTGAGGCCGTTGGCGTCCTCATACGCCTTGATCGCCTCGCGGGTCTTGGTTCCCATCACGCCGTCATGCTTGCCGCCGACGTCAAAACCACGCTGTTCCAGCCGCGCCTGGACCTCGCGGCGCTCGGCGCGCGACAGACCGGGGTCGTCGGTGGGCCAGGGCGTCCGCACCCCCGGCTTGCCTTTGAGCCGGTCGGACAGCAAGGCGATGGCCAGCGCATAGGATTCCGCGGCATTATAGGCGTAGAAGGCGTCGAAGTTGCGCGACACCAGGAAGGCCGGTCCCTGCGGTCCCGCGGGCAGCAGCAGGCCGAACGCGCCCGAGCCGGACAGGGCGGAGCCGTCGATGCGGGTCAGGCCGCGCGCCGCCCAGCTCGCCAGCGGATGCTTCGCCGACCGCCCCGACGGTCCATGGTAATTTTCCGGCAGCGCGACCTCAAAACCCCAGGGCAATCCGCTCACCCATCCCGAAGACCGCAGGAAATTGGCGGTGGAGCCGAGGGCGTCGGCGACCGAACCGACCACGTCGCGGCGCCCGTCGCCGTCCATATCGACGGCGAGGCGCAGGAAGGTCGAGGGCATGAACTGGGTGTTGCCGAACGCGCCCGCCCAGGAGCCGGTGAATTCATCAAGCTGGACGTCGCCGTGATCGACGATTTTCAGGGCGGCGATCAACTCGCTGCGAAAATAGTCGTTGCGGCGGCTGCCCAGACAAGCCAGCGATGCCAGCGACTGAATCACGGGACGCGCGCCAAAATTCTTGCCGAAATTGGATTCCACGCCCCAGACCGCGACGACGGCGGCGGCCTCGACGCCAAATCGCTGCTGGGCGGCCACGGCGGCCTGCCGGTTGGCGGCGAAAGCGGCGCGGCCTTCGCTGACGCGTTCCTCATCCACCAGTCCGGCGATATAGTCCCAGATCGGCGTCGAGAATTCCGGCTGGACCCCGAGGAAGCTCGGGGCGTCATTCGGCTCGAGGTCGTCGAGGGCGCGCGAAAGCGTTGCGCCCGACACGCCCTCGGACGCGGCCTCGGCCTTGATGCGCGCCTTGCAGGAATCGAAATCGGCGCGCGCGGACACGCCGAGCGCGAGAAGGGTGCAAAGAGAAAGGCTCAGGACTTTCATGCCCCGAGCCTAACTTGATTTTGTTAACCAATCATCAGCCTTGTCGGACGGTCGTCAGATCCAGGGGCGCTCCTGCGCGATCTTGGATTCGAACGCGCCGATCTTGGGCGCCTTGACCAGGGTGAGGCCGATATCGTCCAGCCCTTCCAGCAGGCAGTGCTTGCGATGCGGGTCGATGTCGAATTTCACCACGCCGCCGTCGGGGCCGCGCACTTCCTGCGCCGCGAGGTCGATGGTCATGGTGGCGTTGGCGCCGCGCTGGGCGTCGTCCATCAGCTTTGCGAGGTCTTCCTTCGACACCTTGATCGGCAGAATGCCGTTCTTGAAGCAGTTATTGTAGAAAATGTCGGCGAAGCTGGTCGAGATGATCGCGCGGATGCCGAAATCGAGCAGCGCCCAGGGCGCGTGTTCGCGCGAGGATCCGCAGCCGAAATTGTCCTCGGCGACGACGATCTGCGCCTTGCGATAGGCCGGCTGGTTGAGGACGAAATCGGGGTTTTCCGAGCCGTCTTCCCTGTAGCGCATTTCCGAAAACAGACCCTTGCCCAGGCCGGTGCGGGCGATCGTCTTCAGATATTGCTTGGGGATGATCATGTCGGTGTCGATATTGGTGATCGGCAGCGGCGCGGCCACGCCCGTCAATACCGTGAACTTGTCCATTGTCTTGCTCGCTTTGTTAAACTAGTCGGCTTCGCGCTCGATGGTTTCCATGTCCTCGTCGGACAGACCGAAATGGTGGCCGATCTCATGGATGAGGACGTGCCGGACGAGATCGCCCAGCAACTCCTCGCCTTCGGCCCAGGCGTCCAGGATCGGACGACGGTAGAGATAGACCATGTTGGGGAACTGCCCGGTCTGAACCTCATCGCCCTGGGTGAGGCCGCGCCCGTGAAACAGGCCCAAAAGCTCGAATTCGCTTTCGCAGCCCATTTCGTCGAGCGTTTCCTCGTCCGGGAAGTCCTCGATCTGGATCACCAGTCCGTTGCAATAGCGCAGGAACCTTTTGGGGAGGCGCAGGAAGGCGGCTTCCGCCAGCGTCTCGAAATCGGCCAGCGACGGCGCCTTGCGCAACGCCCAATCGACGGAGGGAGGGTTGATGCTGCCCATTCAGCGCTTCACCGTCAGCGTGATCTGCGGCGGCTTCGCCAGCGTCTGGAACACCACGCAATAGCGTTCCGTCAGCTTGGTCAGCGCGTCGATGCGCTCCTGCGGTTCGTCTGTTTCCAGATCGAACAACAGGCGTATCGCGACGAAGCCGACCGGGGCGTCCTTGGCGACGCCGAGCGTGCCGCGAAAGTCCAGATCGCCCTCGGCGCGCACGGCGCCGCCCTTGAGCTTGAAGTCCAGCGCCGTCGCCACCGCCTTCAGCGTGACGCCGGCGCAGGCGACCAGGGCCTCCAGCAGCATGTCGCCGGAACAGGCTTGAACGCCCGTTCCGCCGGTGGCGGGATGCAGACCGGCCTCGATCAAGGCGCGCGACGTCTGGACCTTGCAGGCCAGGCCGTCGCCGGACACGTCGCCCTGCGCATGGAGCGTCACCAGGGCGGATTGCGCATCCGTCCTGTATTTCTCCTTCAACGGCGCCTGAAGCGCGCGCAGGTGTTCCGCGTCCATCCGCGCCTCTTACTTGACGTCGCGCACGTCGACGAAATGGCCGGCGATCGCCGCCGCCGCCGCCATGGCGGGGGAGACGAGGTGGGTGCGGCCCTTAAAACCCTGGCGGCCCTCGAAATTGCGGTTCGAGGTCGAAGCGCAGCGTTCGCCGGGCGCCAGACGGTCGGGGTTCATCGCCAGGCACATGGAACAGCCGGGCTCGCGCCACTCAAAGCCGGCGGCGACGAAAATCTTGTCGAGGCCCTCGGCTTCCGCCTGTTCCTTGACCAGACCCGAACCGGGCACCACCAGCGCATTGACGTGGGCGGCGACGGTCTTGCCCTCTGCAATCTTCGCGGCGGCGCGGAGATCCTCGATGCGGCCGTTGGTGCAGGAGCCGATGAAGACGCGGTCGATCTTGATGTCGGTCGGCTTCTCACCGCCCTTGAGGCCCATATAGTCGAGGGCGCGGGCGATCTTGGCGCGCTGCGCCTCGGTCTTGCCGCTCTCGACGGTCGGGACGAGGCCGTCGATGGTGACGACGTCCTCGGGGCTGGTGCCCCAGGTCAGCACCGGCGGAAGATTGCCGGCGTCGAGTTCGACCACGGCGTCGTAATGCGCGCCCGGATCGGACTTGAGCTGGCTCCAGTAATGGATCGCGCGCTCCCAGGCCTCGCCCGTGGGCGCCTTGGGGCGATCCTTCAGGTAAGCGAAGGTCTTTTCGTCCGGGGCGATCAGTCCGGCGCGGGCGCCGCCTTCGATCGACATATTGCAGACGGTCATGCGGCCTTCCATCGACAGGCTCTCGATGGCCTCGCCAGCATATTCGATGACATAGCCGGTGCCGCCGGCGGTGCCGATCTTGCCGATGATCGCCAGCACGATGTCCTTGGCGGTGACGCCTTCGCCGAGCTTGCCATTGACCTTGACCAGCATGTTCTTGGCCTTGGCCTGGATCAGGGTCTGGGTCGCCAGCACATGCTCGACCTCGGAGGTGCCGATGCCGTGGGCCAGCGCGCCGAACGCGCCATGGGTGGAGGTGTGGCTGTCGCCGCAGACGATGGTCGCGCCGGGCAGGGTGAAGCCTTGTTCGGGGCCGACGATGTGGACGACGCCCTGGCGGCGGTCGTGTTCATTGTAATATTCGACGCCGAAGTCGGCCGCGTTGATCGCCAGCTGCTCGACCTGCGCCTTGGATTGCGGGTCTTCGATCGGCTTGGAGCGGTCGGTGGTCGGGACGTTGTGATCGACCACGGCGAGGGTTTTGGCCGGCGCATGGACCTTGCGGCCGGCGATGCGCAGGCCCTCGAACGCCTGGGGGCTGGTGACTTCGTGGATCAGGTGGCGGTCGATATAGAGCAGGGCGGTGCCGTCTGGCTGAATGTCCACGACGTGATCGTCCCAGATCTTGTCATACAGAGTGCGCGGCTTGCCCGTGGTCATGTTTATTGTCCCTGTCGCGGCGGATCGGTCCGCCCGGAAATGTTGAGTCTATCTGGCGCTTTGCGGCGCAAGGCGCAACAGTTTTGAGTTGCAAATGCAAAAAGGCTGGCGCAGCGGCCAGCCTTCGCAAAAAGTCGAGTTTTTTCACCCCAAAAAGGGTTACTCGCCCTTGGCGGTCTTGGCCTTGGCCTTGAGGTCGGTGCGCTCGGCGATACGGGCCGACTTGCCGCGACGGTCGCGGAGGTAATAGAGCTTGGCGCGACGCACCTTGCCGCGACGGACCACCTTGATCGAGTCGATCAGCGGGCCATAGACCGGGAACACGCGCTCCACGCCTTCGCCATAGGAAATCTTGCGGACGGTGAAGCTCTCGTTGAGACCGCCGCCGTTGCGGGCGATCACCACGCCTTCATAGGCCTGGACGCGGGAGCGGTCGCCTTCCTTGACCTTCACGTTGACGATCACGGTGTCGCCGGGACCGAACTCCGGAATGGTCTTGTTTTCGGAAAGCTTGGCGATCTGCTCGGCTTCGAGCTGCTTGATAAGGTCCATGTCATTCTCCGTTTCGCCTTGCGGCGAGCGTTTCGGAACGCTGTTGTGAGTTGTTTTCCGCCCGCGCGAGACGTGGGCGGCTTTGGTCCGGCTTTGCGGCCGGAGGCGGTCCCATACAGAATTATCCGGCCGTTGTCGAGCCTTTATGCCGCGACAAGGCTCTGGAACAGGCCGCGTCCGTCAATGCCGCCGACCAGCGGGTCGATCAGGTTTTCCGGATGCGGCATCATGCCGAGCACGTTGAGCTTTTCCGAATAAATCCCGGCGATGTCGTTGGTCGAGCCATTGGGATTGGCGTCGCCGCCGACCACGCCGTCGGCGTTGCAATAGCGGAAGGCGACCCGGCCCTGGTCCTCCAGTTCGCGAATCGTCTCGTCATGCGCCTCGTAATTGCCTTCGCCATGGGCGATGGCGACGTCGATCGCCTGATGCTTGGCGTAGGCGCGGCTGAAAGCGGTGTCATTGCGCTCGACGCGCAGGAACTGGCGCTTGCAGACGAAGCGCAGGTCGCGGTTGCGCATCAGCACGCCCGGCAGCAGGCCGCTTTCGCACAGGATTTGAAACCCGTTGCAAATGCCCAGCACATAGCCGCCGCGCGCGGCGTGAGCGCGCACGGCGTCCATGATCTTGGCGCGGCCGGCGATGGCGCCGCAGCGCAGATAGTCGCCATAGGAAAAGCCGCCGGGCAGGACGACAAGGTCGGTTCCCGCCGGAAGCGCATGGTCGTCATGCCAGACGATGCTTGCATCCGCCCCCGCCTGTCTGAGCGCGCGAAAAGCGTCGCCCTCGCGGTTGGAGCCGGGGAAAAGAACGATCGCGGCTTTCATCAAAACCTCTTGAACCCGAAATCAGAGGATTTCGACGCGGTAGTTTTCGACGACCGTATTGGCCAGCAGTTTTTCGCTGGCGGCGGCCAGAGCCGCCTTGGCGGCTTCGGCGTCGTCGCCTTCGACTTCGATGTCGAACACCTTGCCCTGGCGCACCGACGCCACGCCGGCGACGCCGAGCGAGTGCAGCGCGCCTTCGATCGCCTTGCCCTGCGGGTCGAGCACGCCGGTCTTCAGGGTGACGGTGACACGGGCTTTCATCGACAAAACCTCACTGCACGAGCTTGGGGCCGGTGGCCTGCGGCTTTTCGTTTTCCTGCATGATGCCGAGGCGGCGCGCCACTTCGGCGTAAGCTTCGACCAGCCCGCCCATGTCGCGGCGGAAGCGGTCCTTGTCGAGCTTGTCGTTCGACTTGATGTCCCACAGACGGCAGGAATCGGGGGAGATTTCATCGGCGACGACGATGCGCATCATGTCGCCTTCCCACAGGCGGCCGCATTCCATCTTGAAGTCGACGAGGCGGATGCCAACGCCGAGGAACAGGCCGGTGAGGAAATCATTGACGCGGATGGCCAGCGCCATGATGTCGTCGATTTCCTGGGGCGTGGCCCAGCCGAACGCGGTGATGTGCTCTTCCGACACCATCGGGTCGTTGAGCGCGTCGTTCTTGTAGTAGAATTCGATGATCGAGCGGGGGAGCTGCGAGCCCTCCTCAATGCCGAGCCGGGTGGACAGCGAGCCGGCGGCGACATTGCGCACCACGACTTCGAGCGGCACGATCTCCACTTCGCGGATCAACTGCTCGCGCATGTTGAGGCGGCGGATGAAATGGGTGGGAACGCCGATGTCGTTCAGATTCTGGAAAATATATTCCGAAATCCGGTTGTTCAGGACGCCCTTGCCGTCGATCACTTCATGCTTCTTGGCGTTGAAGGCGGTGGCGTCGTCCTTGAAATGCTGAATGAGCGTGCCAGGCTCCGGGCCTTCGTAAAGCACCTTGGCCTTGCCTTCGTAAATGCGACGGCGGCGGTTCATGGGTTCAACCGATCACTTCGAGAAATCCAGGGAAGGTCCGGTCGTTCGCATGCGCGCCTCGCCTTCCGCGACGATGCGTCCAACTCTCCGCAAGGCGCGACAGCGGCATAACCTGCTTTCGCGCGCGCTCACGACATCGCGACGCGTTTGCAAGGTTCCTAGCCCGTTCCGAGCCGGAGCACAACCGGATTCGTCGCGCAAGCGTGATCTCGGGCGCGCGAACTGCGACATGTTGGACAGAAGGGTTACTGGCATAGCCGATTCCAAGCCGATATATAATTGCGAGCAACGGCCTTGAAAATGGAAGGGAAAACTCATGTCCACGTTCGACAAGCGCGAAGACGCCTACGAGAACAAGTTCGCGCATGACGAAGAGCTTCAGTTCAAGGCCTTGGCCCGAGCGCACAAGCTGCTCGGGCTCTGGGCCGCGGAGAAGCTCGGGAAGAGCGGAACGGCGGCGGAGGATTACGCCAAGGATCTGGTCGCCGAGGGAGTCGTCGATCACGATTCGAAGAAGGTCGTGGCCGCCGTCTTGAAGGAGTTCACGGCTGCGGGCGTCGCCCAGTCCGAACATCAGATCGTCCGGCATTTCGAGGAGTTCCGGGCCCAGGCGCTCGACGCGGTCAAGAACAGCTGAGTTTTGGGCGGCAGGCTTTAACCTTCTCAAGGTAAATTGGGCGCATGTCCAAATCCGAGCCTTCCGTCCTCGCTTTTCCGCATGCCGATGCGGAGCTCGCCACGCTCGCCGGCGCCTGGTTGCGCCGGCTGGCCGGCGAGCGGCGGGTTTCGCCGCTGACGCGCGACGCCTACGCGCGGGATCTCCGGCAATTTTTCTCTTTTCTGCGCGATCGGTTTGACGCGGCGGTCACGCTTCCCGCTCTGGCGGCGCTGAAGCTGACGGATGTCCGCGCGTTCATGGCGCATCGGCGCGCGCAGGGCGTGTCGTCGCGCTCGCTGTTGCGGCAACTCGCCGGCCTCCGGTCGTTCGCGCGGCATCTGGGCCGCGAAGGCATCGTGTCCATCGACGTTTTCACCAAGGTGCGCTCGCCCAAACTGGCGCGCGTGCTGCCCAAGGCCCTGTCCGTGGACAAGGCGCGCGAACTGGCGTCCGGCGAAGGCGACGATGAAGCGCGTCCGGCCTGGATCGTCGCCCGCGACGCGGCGGCGCTGGCGCTGCTTTATGGCGCGGGCCTGCGCATTTCCGAGGCTCTGGCGATCAAGCGCGGCGACGCGCCGGTCGGATCCGTCGACAGCCTGACCATCGTCGGCAAGGGCGGCAAGACGCGGGCCGTTCCGGTGATTCAGCCGGTCCGCGCGGCGGTTGAAAGCTATCTCGACCTCTGCCCGCACCCGCTCGCGGCGGACGGGCCGTTGTTTGTCGGGGCGCGCGGCGGGCCGCTGTCGCCGCGAATCATCCAGTTGACGGTGCAAAGGCTGCGCGGCGCGCTGGGTCTGCCGGATTCGGCGACGCCGCACGCCCTGCGCCATTCGTTCGCCACGCATCTGCTGGGGCGCGGCGGCGATCTGCGGTCGATCCAGGAACTGCTCGGACACGCCAGCCTGTCCACGACGCAGATCTACACCGCCGTCGACAGGGCGCGGCTGCTCGACGCCTATCAATCGGCGCATCCGCGCGCGACAACAGCCTAAATTCCGATGGCGTTGCGCGCGGCGGCGTCGGCGTGCTCCGCATAGCGCCGCGCCAGAAAGGTTTCGGTGACCG
Source organism: Rhodoblastus acidophilus (assembly GCF_900187365.1). GTDB lineage: Bacteria > Pseudomonadota > Alphaproteobacteria > Rhizobiales > Beijerinckiaceae > Rhodoblastus > Rhodoblastus acidophilus. Next base: position 212,088 of record NZ_FYDG01000005.1, on the reverse strand, counting down.
CGCCGAGCGGCGCGCGCGTGACGGGATGAACGACCGCGAGCAGGTCGGCTTCGGCCTTGTCGAACAGCGCCATCGCCGTCTTGGCGTTCATGTCGGGGGTGAGCCGGACGTCGGCGTGGCGGGCGAGGTCTTTCGCCCAACCCTCGCGGTCGCGCGCCTGCGCGTGCGCCTCCGTCGTGTTGACGAGGCCGGCGTAGCGGCCTTCGCGGTCGATCAGCGCGACAAACTGCTCGCCGCCGGCGGGAAACAGCTGGCAGAAGGCGTCGAGGTCGATCCAGACCGGCGCGGTGGGCGGCGCCGGCCGCATCAGCTTGCCCACTTTCAACTCTTCGATCCAGCCGATGTCGTTGGCGCTGCGAATCGTCGCGCCGCGCAGATGCAGCCGCCAGGTCGAGAAGGAATAGCCGAAGGTCGCGCGAGCGATGAGATTGGCGGCGACGGTCGCGGCGATGATGGCGCTGGCGGCGGAAAAATCGGACACGCCTTCGAGCACGAGGAAAGCCATGGTGAGGGGGCCGCCGACGATCACCGCGCCCAGCGTCGCCATCCCCGCGAGCATGCACAGGGTCGCATCGGGCGCGAGCGCGGGAGCGAATTGCGCCAGGCCCAGCGCGTAAATTTTTCCGAGCAGCGCGCCCATCAGCAGGGAGGCGAAGAACAGGCCGCCGCGAAATCCGCTCGCCAGCGAGGCGAGGCAGGCGACCAGCTTCATGCCGAGGAAGGCCAGCAGCACGGCGGCCGGAAAATCCGTGGCGACGTCGAGGGCGAGCGCGCCATGCCCGGCGCCAAGCACTTGCGGCGTGAACACCGCGAGCGTGGCGACGATCACGGCGCCGACCACGGGGCGAAACAGGGGTGAGATTCGGGTGGCGTCGAGCGCCTTTTCGGCGAAGCCCGCCGCGCGCATGGCGAACACGCCCAGCGCCGTGGTCAGCGCCGCCAGCCCGATCAGCAGGAGATAGGAGCTGAACACGAGCGGCTGCAAGTGCGGCGTCTCGATCTGATAGGGCGCGACGGCCACGAGCTTGGTCACCAGCGTTCCCGAGATCGCCGCCGCGAAAATCGGCGCGGCGCCGGAAATGGCGTAGGAGCCGAGCACGACCTCGAAACCGTAGAAGGCGCCCGTCAGCGGCGCATTGAAGGCGCCGGCGATGGCGGCGGCGGCGCCGGCGCCGACCAGCAGGCGCAGGTCATTGCGGCGCAGCCGCAATTTCTGTCCGAGCGTCGAGCCGAGCGCGGCGCCGATCTGGGCGTAGCCGGCTTCGAGGCCCACCGAGGCGCCGGCGGAATTGGAGACCAGGGTTTGCAGCGCGACGACGACGCTGTCGCGCAGCGACATGCGGCCGCCGCGCAGGGCGTTGGCCTCCACGGGATCGACGGCGGCGGGCTGTTTTTTGCGGCGCCGCCAGCTCTCCATCGCGCCCAGGGCCAGACCGGCGAGGATCAGCGTGGAAAAGGCGGCCCAGGGCGAGACTTTGGCGGCGGCGCTGAGGCGCACGTCGAACGGCAGGTCGTAGATTTTTTCGTGAAAGAAGATCGCCGTCTGCGTCATCGCGATGACGCAGAGCGCGGCGAGTCCGCCGATCAGCGCGGCGGCGGCGACCAGCGCGAATTCATTGGCGCGCAGGAAGGCGCGGACGCCGCCGAGAAGGCGCCCGGTCGGCGAGGGTTTCGACGTTTTGGATGTTTGAGGGTCTGGCGGCACTATGGAGGTCTTGGCGCCGGCGGCGCGGCTTCGATTATCCGTTGCGCTGGGCGATCCAGCGTCGGCTGCGCGCGCGCAGGCGGGCCACCATGGCGGATCCGCGCGCGCCGCGCCACAGCCGAATCCGGGCGCGCAGGGCTTGCGTGCGCCGGCGCAGTTCGGCGCGATAGGGCTCGATCAGGTCGTGGGCGAAGCCGCGCCAGCGGATCAGCGTGGCGTGGAGCTTGGCGAACAGGGCGATTTGCAGCAGTTTCGGCCGGCACAGCTCGAACAGATAGGCGCCCGCCGCGAAGCCGATCAGTTTCGCGGCGAGGAAGCAGCCCAGGCCCGCGACAAGATGATGATGGGCGAGGAGGAACAGCGCGGCGAATTTGAGCGGCAGCAGCGGCAGGATGGGGAGCACGAAGATCGGCACGCTGCCCCAGGGCGAAAGGGTTTTGACGAAACCCTCGAACGAGTCGCGCGCCTGTTGGATCGGGAGAGCGGCGACGAGCGTCCCCAAAGTCGCGCCCAAAACATCCCAAAGCCAGGCTTCAAACAGAAAGAAGCCGGCGAGCGTGAGCCACAGATATTTCTTGAACTGGCGCATGGCGGTCCCCGTATGCGCGGATAATGTCGCAGAAATCAGGTTAAAAAAAAGGCCCGGACGCGCCGGGCCTTTCGCGGTCGGTTGCGCGTCAGATGTGGATGGCGCGTTTCTCGACGGCCAGCGCGGCTTCCTTGACCGCTTCCGACATGGTGGGATGGGCGTGGCAGGTGCGCGCGAGATCTTCGGAGGAGCCGCCGAATTCCATCAACACGGCGGCCTCGGCGATCATTTCGCCGGCGCCATGGCCGAGGATGTGGACGCCGAGCACGCGGTCGGTGGTCGCATCCGCCAGCACCTTGACGAAACCGTCGGTGTGGTTGGCGGCGCGGGCGCGGCCGTTGGCGGTGAAGGGGAATTTGCCGGCCTTGTAGGCGACGCCCCTGGCCTTCAGATCCTCTTCGGTGGCGCCGACGCAGGCGATTTCCGGGCTGGTGTAGACCACGCCGGGGATCACCTCATAGTTCACATGGCCGTGCTGTCCCGCCAGGATTTCGGCGATCGCTATGCCCTCGTCCTCCGCCTTGTGGGCGAGCATCGGGCCGCGCACCACGTCGCCGATGGCGTAAACGCCGGGGACATTGGTGGCGAAATGGCTGTCGATCACGATCTGGCCGCGCTCCAGCGCGACGCCCAGCGCCTCCAGGCCGAGGCCCTGGGTGTAGGGGCGGCGGCCGATGGCGACCAGCACCACATCGGCGTCGAGCGTGGAGGCGGCGCCGCCGGCGGCCGGCTCGATCGTCACCTTGGCGCCCTTGCCGGTGTTTTCGACGCTCGACACTTTGGCGCCGAGCTGGAATTTCACGCCCTGCTTTTCCAGCAGGCGCTGGAACTGCTTGCAGGTTTCGAGATCGAGACCCGGCAGGATGCGGTCCAAAAATTCGACCACGGTGACTTCGGCGCCGAGACGGCGCCAGACCGAGCCGAGTTCGAGGCCGATCACGCCGGCGCCGACCACGATCAGTTTGCCTGGAACTTTCGGCAGTTCGAGCGCGCCGGTCGAGGACACCACCACCTGTTCGTCAATGGTCACGCCGGGCAGCTGGGCCACGTCCGAGCCGGTGGCGATGACGATGTTCTTCGTCTCCAGCACCTGCTTGGCGCCATCCTCGGCGGTCACTTCCACCTTGCCGGCGGCGGGAATGGAGCCGGTTCCGATAAACCCGTCCACCTTGTTCTTCTTCAGCAGGAAGGCCACGCCCTGCACATTGGCGCCGACCGTGTCGTCCTTGTGCTTCATCATGGCGGGCAGGTCGAGCTTGGGCTTGCCGACGCTGACGCCGAGCTTGCCCAGGCCGTGCGCGACTTCCTCGAACATTTCGGAGGCGTGCAGCAGCGCCTTGGAGGGGATGCAGCCGATGTTGAGGCAGGTGCCGCCGTAGGTCTTGCGCTTTTCGACGATGGCGGTCTTCAGGCCGAGCTGCGCGGCGCGGATGGCGCAGACATAGCCGCCCGGGCCGGAGCCGATGACGATGAGATCGTAGGACATGGAATTCTCCGCGAGAGGGAACATGCCCGGCCGGGCCGGGACTTTCTCCACAAGGCAGGATCATGCCCGGCTGCGCCGGGCATGGCGGGATGCGATCAGAGATCGAGCACGAGGCGCGCCGGGTCTTCCAGCGCTTCCTTGACGCGGACGAGGAAGGTGACGGCTTCCTTGCCGTCGACGATGCGGTGATCGTAGGACAGCGCCAGATACATCATCGGGCGGATCTCGATCTTGCCGCCGATCACGACCGGGCGCTCCTGGATCTTGTGCATGCCGAGAATGCCGGACTGCGGCGCGTTCAGGATCGGCGTCGACATCAGCGAGCCATAGACGCCGCCGTTGGAGATGGTGAAGGTGCCGCCCTGCATTTCATCAATTTTGAGCTGGCCGTCGCGCGCCCGCTTGCCGAAATCGGCGATGGTCTTCTCGACCCCGGCGATCGACAGCTTGTCGGCGTCGCGCACCACGGGCACCACAAGGCCCTTGTCGGTGCCCACGGCGACGCCGACGTGACAGAAATTCTTGTAGATGAGGTCCGTGCCGTCGATCTCGGCGTTCACCGCCGGGATTTCCTTCAGCGCATGGGTGCAAGCTTTCACAAAGAAGCCCATGAAGCCGAGTTTGACCCCGTGCTTCTTCTCGAACAATTCCTTGTACTGCGTGCGCAGGCTCATCAGCGGCTGCATGTCCACTTCGTTGAACGTGGTCAGCATGGCCGCGACGTTCTGCGCATCCTTCAGGCGGCGCGCGATGGTCTGGCGCAGCTTGGTCATTTTCACGCGTTCTTCGCGGGGGGCGTCAGCCGGCGCCGACGGCGCGCGCAGCGCGACCGGCGCAGGAGCGGGCGCGGCCGGCGGCGCGTAGGTGAGCACGTCGCCCTTCAAGACCTGGCCGCGCTTGCCGGAGCCGGGAACCTGCGCGACGTCGATGCCGCGGTCGGCGGCGTTTTTCGCGGCGGCCGGGGAGGGCGGGGCGCCCGCGCCAACCGACGCGGCGACCGGCGCAGCGGCGACGGGAGCCGGCGCGGCGGCCGGGGCCTCAGCGGCCGGAGCGGCGGCCGTGGCGCCGGCGACTGCGGCGCCGCCGATCTTGCCGAGCAGGGCGCCCGGCGAAACGGTGTCGCCGTCCTTGGCGATGATTTCCGCCAGCGTGCCGGCGGCGGGGGCGTTGACTTCGAGCGTGACCTTGTCGGTTTCGAGTTCGAGCAAGGGTTCGTCGGCCTTCACAACATCGCCGATTTTCTTGAACCAGCGGCCAATGGTGGCTTCGGAAACGGATTCGCCAAGGGTGGGAACGACAACATCGGTGGACATGAGCAACCTCATCCGCTTAAGGCGCGGCTTCGTAAGGGAAGGGGGGACGCCCCGGGGCGTCCCGATTCACGCGGATCAATTCGCGAAAGCGTCGTCCAGGAAGGCCTGGAGCTGGGCGAGGTGGCGCGACATCGTGCCGGTCGCCGTGGCGGCGGAGGCCGGACGTCCGACATAGCGGGCGCGATTGCTCTTGCCGCCGGCCTGCGTGCACACCCATTCCAGATAGGGCTCGACGAAGGACCAGGCGCCCATATTTTTCGGCTCCTCCTGGCACCAGACCACATCGGCCTTCTTCCAGCGCTTCAGACGCTCGACCAGCGCCTTGAGCGGCATGGGATAGAGCTGTTCGACGCGCAGCAGGTAGACGTCGTCAATGCCGCGCTTCTCGCGCTCCTCGTAGAGGTCGTAATAGACCTTGCCGGTGCACAGCACGACGCGACGAATCTTGTCGTCCTTGACCAGCTTGATCTTCTCGTTGGGATCGGTCTCCGCCGTGTCGGACAGCAGGCGGCGGAAATGGCCGTCGCCGGTCAGTTCGTCCATCGTGCAGACCGCGCGCTTGTGGCGCAGCAGCGACTTCGGCGTCATCAGGATCAGCGGCTTGCGGATGTCGCGCTTCAGCTGCCGGCGCAGGATGTGGAAATAATTGGCCGGGCTGGAGCAGTTGGCGACCTGCATGTTGTCTTCGGCGCAGAGCTGGAGATAGCGCTCCAGACGGGCCGAACTGTGCTCGGGACCCTGGCCCTCGTAGCCATGGGGCAGCAGGCAGACCAGACCGGACATGCGCAGCCATTTGCGCTCGCCCGAGGAGATGAACTGGTCGAACAGCACCTGCGCGCCGTTGGCGAAATCGCCGAACTGCGCTTCCCACAGCACCAGAGCGTTGGGCTCGGCGAGGGAATAGCCATATTCGAAGCCCAACACCGCCTCTTCCGACAGCATGGAATTGATGACTTCGTAATGGCCCTGCCCGTCGCGGATGTGGTTCAGGGGCACATAGCGGCTTTCGTTCTCCTGGTCGATCAGCACGGAATGGCGCTGCGAGAACGTGCCGCGCTCGCAATCCTGGCCGGACAGGCGGACGCGATAGCCGTCGTCGACGATGGAGGCGAAGGCCAGCGCTTCGGCCAAGGCCCAGTCGATGCCCTGGCCGGTTTCGATCGCCTTGGCGCGATGATCGAGGAAGCGCTGAATGGTCTTGTGGAGATTAAAACCTTTCGGCGGGGTGGTGAGCGCCTTGCCGTAGGCCTTGACTTTTTCCACGCTGAGCGCCGTCGCGCCGCGGCGCGCGTCTTCGAGGTCGGCGCTCGGCACGGCGCGCAGGCCGGACCAGCGGCCGTCGAGCCAATCGGCCTTGTTGGGCTTGAACGCCTGGCTGGCCTCATATTCGGCGTCGAGCCGGCTGCGCCAGTCCGCCTTCAGCTTGTCCACCTCGCCCTTGGTGACCAGCCCCTCGGCGATCAGCTTGTCCGCATAGATGTCCAGCGTCGACTTGTGCGACCGGATCTTCTTGTACATCAGCGGCTGGGTGAAGGACGGTTCGTCGCCTTCGTTATGACCGAAGCGGCGATAGCACCACATGTCGATCACGACCGGCTTCTGGAATTTTTGACGGAATTCCGTCGCCACCTTGGCGCAGAACACCACCGCCTCGGGATCGTCGCCGTTGCAGTGGAAGATCGGCGCCTCGACCGTCTTGGCCACGTCGGACGGATAGGGCGAGGAGCGCGAATAGCGCGGATAGGTGGTGAAGCCGATCTGGTTGTTGATGATGAAATGCAGCGAGCCGCCGGTGCGGTGGCCCTTCAGCCCGGACAGGCCGAAACACTCGGCCACCACGCCCTGACCGGCGAAGGCCGCGTCGCCGTGGATCAGCAGCGGCATGATCGAGCGGCGGTCGTCGGGCGCGCGTTCGGTGTCCTGGTCGAGTTTGGCGCGCACCTTGCCGAGCACGACGGGATCGACGATTTCAAGGTGCGAGGGATTGGCCGTCAGCGACAGATGCACCTTGTTATGGTCGAATTCGCGGTCGGACGAGGCGCCCAGATGGTATTTGACGTCGCCGGAGCCTTCGACCTCGTCGGGCAGGAACGAGCCGCCCTTGAATTCGTTGAACAGGGCGCGGTGCGGCTTGCCCATCACCTGACAGAGGATGTTGAGGCGGCCGCGATGGGCCATGCCCATGACGATTTCCCTGGCGCCGAGGGCGCCGCCGCGCTTGATGATCTGTTCGAGCGCAGGCAGCATGGCTTCGCCGCCGTCAAGGCCGAAGCGCTTGGTGCCGGTGTAGCGCACGTCGAGGAATTTCTCGAAACCCTCGCCCTCGATCAGCTTTTGCAGGATGGCGCGCTTGCCTTCCTTGGTGAAGGTGACCTCCTTGTCCGGCCCTTCGATGCGTTCCTGGATCCAGGCTTTTTCGGCCGGATCGGAAATGTGCATGAATTCCCAGCCGATGGTCGAGCAATAGGTGCGGCGCAGGATCGCCAGCATCTCGCGGATGGTGGCGTAGTCGAGGCCGAGCACATGGTCGATGAAGATCTTGCGGTCGTAGTCGGCTTCGGTGAAGCCGTAGGTCGAGGGATGCAGCTCCTCGTGATCCTTCATCGGGTCGAGGCCGAGCGGATCGAGATTGGCGTGCAGGTGGCCGCGCATGCGATAGGCGCGGATCATCATGATGGCGCGCACGGAATCCTGGGTGGCGCGCTGCAGTTCGGCGGCGGAAATCTCGCCCTCGCCCGCGGCGGCGGTCTTGTTCTTGATCTTGTCCGCCAGGGCCTTTTCGTTGACCGGCCATTGGCCGTCGAGCGCGGCGACCAGTTCGCTTTGCGGCGCGAGCGGCCAGTTCTTGCGCTTCCAGGAGGCGCCCTTGGCGTTGGCGGCGACAGATTGGGCGTCGTCGTTCAGACCGCCGAAGAATTCGCGCCATTCCGCGTCCACGGCGGCGGGATTTTCTTCATAGAGCGCATAGAGCTGCTCGATATAGGCGGCGTTGCCGCCGAACAGGAAGGACGAATTGGCGAAGGCCTCGTTCGTCTGCGATCGGCCGTTTCCTCCACCGCCATTGGTTGTTGTGCTGTCTGGACGCGCCATAATGGTTTTTCCTCTCGACCCGCCGCCGCTGTCGCGACTTTGCCCGCGGTATCAGGCATTCCCCGTGGAATGCATTCGAGCCTCAAACCGAGTTTGTCTCGGGGCTTCCGCCGGCGGCTCTCTTGACCGACGGAAGGAAAAAGGCGCGGGCGTTGTTGTTTTCGCCCGCGCCTCAAATCATTTGCCCTTCAGAACATCGACCAGGGTCGAGCCCAGTCGCGCCGGCGAGGGAGAGACGCGGATGCCCGCGGCTTCCATCGCGGCGATCTTGTCCGCGGCGCCGCCCTTGCCGCCGGCGATGATCGCGCCGGCATGGCCCATGCGGCGGCCGGGAGGGGCGGTGCGGCCCGCGATGAAGCCGACCATCGGCTTCTTGCGGCCGCGCTTGGCCTCGTCGGCGATGAACTGCGCCGCATCCTCTTCCGCCGAACCGCCGATTTCGCCGATCATGATGATCGATTCGGTCTTGTCGTCGGCCAGGAACAGTTCGAGCATGTCGATGAATTCGGTGCCCTTGACGGGGTCGCCGCCAATGCCGACCGCCGTGGTCTGGCCGAGGCCGACCTGCGTGGTCTGGAACACCGCTTCATAGGTCAGCGTGCCCGAACGCGAGACGATGCCGACATTGCCCGGCTTGAAAATATTGCCGGGCATGATGCCGATCTTGCATTGGTTGGCGGTCATGACGCCGGGGCAGTTCGGGCCGATCAGGCGCGACTTCGAGCCGATCAGCGACCGCTTCACCTTGATCATGTCCTCGACCGGGATGCCCTCGGTGATGCAGACGATCAGCGGAATTTCCGCGTCGATGGCCTCGCAGATCGCGTCGGCCGCGCCGGGCGGCGGCACGTAGATCACGGAGGCGTCGGCGCCGGTGGCCTCTTTGGCTTCCGCGACCGTGTCGAACACCGGCAGGCCCAGATGGGTTTTTCCGCCCTTGCCGGGCGAGGTGCCGCCGACGACCTTGGTGCCGAAATAGGCCAGCGCCTGTTCAGAGTGGAACGTGCCGTTCTTGCCCGTAAAACCCTGGGTGATGATTTTGGTGTTGCTGTCGATCAGGATGGACATGTCAAACCTCCTTCACGGCCTTGACGATTTTCTGGGCGGCGTCGTCGAGGTCATCGGCGGAGATGACGTTGAGACCGGATTCGCTGATGATCTTCTTGCCGAGATCGACATTGGTGCCTTCGAGGCGCACCACCAGCGGAACCTTCAGGCCCACTTCCTTCACGGCCGCGATCACGCCTTCCGCGATCACGTCGCAGCGCATGATGCCGCCGAAGATATTGACGAGGATGCCCTTCACGTTCGGGTCTGCGGTGATGATCTTGAACGCCGCCGTGACCTTCTCCGTGGTGGCGCCGCCGCCGACGTCGAGGAAGTTGGCGGGCTCCATGCCATAGAGCTTGATGATGTCCATGGTCGCCATGGCGAGGCCCGCGCCGTTGACCATGCAGCCGATGTCGCCGTCGAGGGCGACATAGGACAGGTCATGTTTGGACGCTTCGATTTCCTTGGCGTCCTCCTCGGTCTCGTCGCGCAGCGCGAACACGTCGGGGTGACGGTAAAGCGCGTTGGAATCGAACGACACCTTGGCGTCGAGCACGCGCAGGTCGCCCTGCTTGGTGACGATCAGCGGGTTGATCTCCAGCATGGACATGTCTTTGGCGACGAACGCCTTGTAGAGAATGTCCACGAGCTTGCCGGCCTGCTTGGCGAGATCGCCGGTGAGGTTCAGCGCCTGGGCGACGGTGCGGCCGTGATGCGGCATCACGCCGGTGGCCGGATCGACGGAGAAAGTCTTGATCTTTTCGGGCGTGTGGTGGGCGACGTCCTCGATGTCCATGCCGCCTTCGGTGGACACGACGAAGGAGACGCGCGAGGTCGCGCGGTCGACCAGAGCCGAGAGGTAGAATTCCTTCTCGATATCCGCGCCTTCCTCGATATAGAGGCGGTTGACCTGCTTGCCGGCCGGGCCGGTCTGGACGGTCACCAGCGTGGCGCCGAGCATCTGCTTGACGTTTTCCTTGACCTCGTCGATCGACTTGGCGAGGCGCACGCCGCCCTTGTCGCCGGCGCTCGCTTCCTTGAACTTGCCCTTGCCGCGTCCGCCGGCGTGAATCTGCGATTTGACGACCCAGAGCGGACCGCCGAGCTCCTTCGCGGCCGCCTCGGCCTGCTCGACTTTCAGCACGGCAACGCCGCGCGAAACCGGCGCGCCGAATTCTTTGAGGATGGCTTTCGCCTGGTACTCGTGAATATTCATTCAAAACCTCCCGAGGAGAGATGTGCGGCGCCGCCGGCTGTTCTCGCCGTGCGGATCCGCAGTCCCCGACGGTCGTCGCCGGGGACTGGATCGAAAAATCAGGCGAGCGCCGGATTGATCTGCTTGCAGGCCGCGATCAGACCCTGCACCGAAGCCAGCGACTTGGCGAACTGCTCTTTCTCCGTCGCGTCGAAGGAGACTTCGATGATCTTTTCCACGCCATTGGCGCCGATCAGCGCGGGCACGCCGACATAGGTGTCCGTCACGCCATATTCGCCGTTGAGATAAGCGGCGGCCGGCAGGACGCGCTTCTGATCCTTGAGATAGGATTCGGCCATGGCGATGGCGGAGGCGGCCGGGGCGTAGAAGGCCGAGCCGGTCTTGAGCAGCGCGACGATTTCGCCGCCGCCCTTGCGGGTGCGGTCGACGATCGAGTCGAGCTTTTCCTGGGTCAGCCAGCCGGACTTGACGAGTTCCGGCAGCGGCACGCCGCCGACGGTGGAATAGCGCACCAGCGGCACCATGTCGTCGCCGTGGCCGCCGAGCGTCATTGCGTGGATGTCCTTGACGGACACGCCGGTGGCTTCGGCGAGGAAGTAGCGGAAACGGGCGGAATCGAGCACGCCGGCCATGCCGACGACCTTGTTGGCCGGCAGGCCCGAAGCCTTCTGCAGCGCCCAGACCATGGCGTCGAGCGGGTTGGTGATGCAGATCACGAAGGCGTTCGGGGCGTTCTGCTTGATGCCCTGGCCGACGGCGTCCATCACCTTGAGATTGATGCCGAGCAGGTCGTCGCGGCTCATGCCGGGCTTGCGCGGCACGCCGGCGGTGACGATGATCACGTCGGCGCCTTCGATGGCCTTGTAGTCATTGGCGCCGCAGAGCTTGGCGTCGAAGCCGTCGACCGGCGAGGATTCGGCGATGTCGAGCGCCTTGCCCTGGGGCGTGCCTTCGGCGATGTCGAACAGGACGATGTCGCCAAGCTCCTTGAGGCCGGCGAGATGGGCCAGGGTGCCGCCGATCTGTCCAGCTCCGATCAGTGCAATCTTGTTACGCGCCATGGGTGTGTCCTTGCTTCATGATCCCTGCGCGCCCGCGCGGCAGGGTTGGCCTCAGTGTCGGACAGGGCTTGTGCCTCCAAGCGGCCGGGCTTTCAAGTCGGGAGAAAGGCTAACGGCCGGGGGCGCGCCCGCCGCGGGGCGACAAAAAGCCGCAGATCGAGCTTGGAAGGTGGCTAAGTATCAGGATGTTAGACCGTTTTCGCGGCGGCGGACGGCGGGGCGCGGCAAGTCTATGACAAATAACATTATTTGTCATAAGTCAAAGTCGGGATCGCCATAGACAAGGCTGCGCTGGATCGCGGCGAAGGCCCGGCTGGCGCGAAAATCCAGATCCGGCGTCGGGATGAACCGGTCGAGCGCGATGGAGATCGGCTGAATGAAACGGTGCGCCAGGTCGAACACCAGCGCCATGGCGCGGCGCCTGTCCGCCAGGCGAAACGAGCCGGAATTGATGCCCTCTTCCACGATCGCCTGAATTTCGCCCTGCATCTTGTTGCGGTGCTTGCGCGCGACGACGCGGTTCTTCGCGATGGCGTCGCAGAGCAGGTCGAACAAGGCCGGATCGGCCTCGAGCTTGGCGCGATAGGTCTTCTGGATGGCGGACAGCGCCCGCTCCAGCTTGTCATAGGCAGGGTCCGGCCCCTCCTTGATCACGCGCAACTGGCTTTCCAGCGCCTTCAGCCATTGCTCTGTCACCGCGTCGAACAGGGCGAGCTTGGACGGAAAATACCGATAGACATTGGCGTGCGACATGCCCGCGGCCTCGGCAATGTCGAGGATCGTCGTCCGTTTCGGGCCGAAGCGCCGCAGATGATCGCAGGCGTGTTCAAGAATCCTTTGGTCGGGCGTCGTCTCGGGCGGTCGCGCCGACGCGGACGCGCTCATGTCTCGACCAGACCCGCTGTGTCGCCGCTGATCCCGATGCTGGCGTGCGGCTGCGCCAGATAATCTTTGGAGCGCATTTCGATCAGCCGGGACACGGTGCGCTCGAATTCGAAGGCTTCGCGGCCCTGCGGCGCCCGGTAAAGCTCGTGCGGTTCGGCCGCGGCCGAGGCCAGCAGCTTGACCCGCCGGTCGTAGAGCGCGTCGATCAGATTGATGAAACGCTTGGCCTCGTTGCGCTCGTCCGGCCCGATCACCGGGATGTTGTCCACGATCAGCGTATGGAAACAGTCCGAGATCATGACGAAATCCGCCGCGCCCAACGGCATCTTGCACAGATCGGCGTAATCGAACCGCGCGACATGGCCGGCGGCTTCCGGCACTGCGACCTCACGGCCCAAAATGGGCAGGCGCGTCGCCGCGCCCTTGGCGACGCCGCTCAGGGCGGTAAACGCTTTGGTCAGCGTGGCTTTCGCGTGATCGTCAGGAGGGGTGAGCCAGACGGGCGCGTTCTCCAGCCGCTCCAAGCGAAAATCGCGGGGGGCGTCGAGCTTCATCACGTCCATATTGGCGCGGATCAATTCGATGAAGGGCAGGAACAGCGCGCGATTGAGCCCGTCGCGGTAAAGATCGCCCGGATCGACGTTGGAGGTGGCGACCACGACCACGTTTCGCGCCCAGAGCGCCTGGAACAGCCGGCCCAGGATCATGGCGTCGGCGATGTCGGTCACGGCGAATTCGTCGAAACACAGCAGCGTGGCGTCCCTGGCCAGCGCTTCGGCCACCGGGACGATCGGATCGTCGCCCTTGACCGCGTTGGCTTTCTTCTTCTGGCGCCAGTCGAAAATCCGCCGGTGGGCGTCGGCCATGAAGGCGTGGAAATGGACGCGCCGCTTCGATTCCAGCGGAACCGACTCGAAGAACAGGTCCATCAGCATGGTCTTGCCGCGCCCGACCGAGCCCCAGACATACAGGCCTTTGATCGGCGTCTCCGCGCCGCGGCGCGCGCCGAACAGCCAGCCCAGCGCGCTCGATTTTTTCGCGAGACGCGATTCGACCAGGGCTGCGCGCAAAGCGTCGAGCTTCGCCACGATCAGCGCCTGATGCGCGTCGCGTTCGATGCGGCCCTCCGCAACCAGGGCATTGTAGCGGTCGGCGATCGAGCGAGGAGAGCTTTCCATCGGGTGTGTCCGGCGGCAATGGTTTCGTGTAAAGGCGCAGCCGGAGCGATGACAAGCTCGCCTTTCGCCTAGACGAGAGGAAAAGGTGGGCAATTTGTCACAAATTCCGGCGGCGGCTGAGCCATTCACAGCGTAAGATTAAATCGACTTCGACTTGCATCGGGCCAACCATGACCAAACTTCGCGTCCCCCAGGAATTCGCCGCGCCGGAGGCTGACAAGCGCAAACAGCTGCGTCTTTCGGAGCTTCCCGGCGAAAATGGCGATCTCGCGACGTTGTTGCGCCAGGCGGCCGCGGCGCAGCGGTTGGCGGAGGAGCGCCTGCTCGCCGATCTCGGCGTGACGCCGCCGCAACTGGCGGCGCTGCATCTGCTTGGGGCGAGTCCCGGCTTGCTGGCCGCCGATATCGCGCGGCGCGTCAAGCTGACGCCGCAAACGGTCAGCCTGATCATCGCCAATCTGCGTCGCGCCGGTCTGGTGCGCGAGGAGGACGGCGCCGTCGCCAACGATCTCCGCGCCAATGGCTCCCGGGCGCGGCCGCTGGCGCTGACGCCGCAGGGCGAGACGATCCTGCGGCTGGGCCGGGAGCGGATCGAGGCGGCGTCGGCGCGTCTTGCCGAGGGCATGCGGCCCAAGCGCGAACGCGCCTTGCGGCGCTGGCTCGCCGGCGTGGCGGCCGGCGTCGCCCAGCCCGGCGGACTCGATCCGGACGATTTCTAGAGCGAGTCCGTCACAGCCCGCCCAGCGCCCGGATCGCGTTCCAATGTTCGGCCGAGACCGGCTGAACCGAAAGACGCATGTTGGTGACCAGCGCCATATCGGCGAAGCGCGCGTCGGCCTTGATCTCCTCCAGCGTCACCGGGCGCGGCAGCGGCTCCACCGCGCGCACGTCCACCATGCCGAACTTGCCGCTCTCGTCGGTGGGGTCGGGGTGGAACGTCTTGATGACTTCGACCACCCCCACCACGGCCTTGCCGACGTTGGAGTGGTAGAAGAAGCCGAGATCGCCGGCCTGCATGGCCTGCATCTGCTTCTTCGCCAGATGGTTGCGCACGCCGGTCCAGCCGGTTCCCGCCGCGCCGCAGGCGACCATCTGGTCCCAGGACCACGCGTCGGGCTCGCTCTTGAATAGCCAGAAGGCGCTCATGCCAGGGAGACGCCGACCACGGGCTTGAATGCGCGAAGCTCCACCGACGCGAACAGGTCCGCATGGGCGTAGGGGTCCTGCGCCAGCAGGCTTTTGGCCTCGGCTTCGTCGGCGCAATCGAGAATCAGCATGGAGCCGCACATCTTTCCGCCAGCGTCCAGAAACGGGCCGCCGAGCTTCACCTTGGCGGCGTTGGCGGCGAGAAAACCGAGATGTGCGGTGCGATTTTCGGTCCGTTTGGCCAGCGAATCGGGCTTGTCGAGGCAGATGGCGACGTAATGCATGGGAAAGGCTCTCAAGGGTTCAACATTTAAATGAGCGTCGCCAGATGCTTGCATAACTTGGCCGGCGCATTCAATCCCGTTTGGCCCCCGGCGTGTTGTAAGCGTCGCACATTGGTCCTACTGTTCCAGCGCCTGACGGTGAACGAAAGACTGTGCAGGACCGTTTTATTGCGAGCAGGGAGGATTTCCCGTGAGCATCTTCGGTTCAATCATCAACAAGATTTTTGGTTCGGCCCCGGCGACACCCGCCTCCGCCTCACAGCCCGAACCAGGCGCGGCGAACGCGGCCAACGCCCCTGTCTCTCCGGCCGGGTCCGTCCCGGCCGGGCAAACGCCCGCGGCGGCGACGCCGGCAGCCCATGTCGATATCGCCAAAGTCCTCGACGATCTGAACGACGCCAATCCCGAAACCCTGGACTGGCGCGTCTCCATCGTCGACCTCTTGAAACTGCTCGGTCTCGATTCCAGCCTGGCCGCGCGCAAGCAATTGGCCGCCGAGTTGAAATATGACGGCGATACGGAAGACACCGCCGTCATGAATGTCTGGCTGCACAAGAAGGTGATCGACCTTGTCGCCGCCAATGGCGGCGAGGTTCCGTCCGAACTGCTCAAGCGTTGAGGCGACGCGCCCGGGTTGCGGGCGCGCTATCCCTCGGCCTTGAACGGCCGGCTCATCAGCGCGCCGATGGCGTCGGCGACTGCGGTGCGCTCCTCCAGGATCGCCTGCACCGCTTCCGCGATCGGCATTTCCACGCCGAGGCTGCGCGCCTTGGCGGTGAGAATCGGCGCCGTCCACGCGCCCTCGGTGAGGGCGCCGCGTCCGGCGACTTGCGGCTTTTCGCCTTGTCCGATGGCGAAGCCCAGCGAATAATTGCGCGATTGCGGCGAGGAGCAGGTCAGCGCGAGGTCGCCGAGTCCCGAAAGGCCCATCAGCGTTTCGGTCTTGGCGCCCTGCGCCAGCGCGAATCGCCGGAGTTCCGCGAAGCCGCGCGCCAGCAGCGCGGCATGGGCGCTGGCGCCGAGGCCGCGTCCCATGGTGACGCCGCAGGCGATGGCCAGCACGTTTTTCACGGCGCCGCCGATTTCGACGCCTTTCAGATCGTCCGAGCGGTAAAGCCGGAAATGCGGCGAAGCCAGCCGGTCGCTGAGCATTTCCGCCAGTTCGATGCGGTCGGCCGCCAGCGTGACCGCCGTGGGCAGGCCGCGCCCGACGTCCTCCGCGAAGCTCGGTCCCGACAGAGCGGCGCCCGGCTGATCCGGCAGCACGTCCGCCAGCACCTCGCGCATGTAGAGACCCGTGCCGCGCTCGATGCCCTTGGCGCAGCTCACCACCACGGA
Source organism: Rhodoblastus acidophilus (assembly GCF_900187365.1). Lineage (GTDB taxonomy): Bacteria > Pseudomonadota > Alphaproteobacteria > Rhizobiales > Beijerinckiaceae > Rhodoblastus > Rhodoblastus acidophilus. The sequence continues at coordinate 195,747 of NZ_FYDG01000005.1, read as the reverse complement.
GTCCGGCCGCAGCCGGCCTTTCAGAGAAACGCAAACCGAGCGCACCACCTGGGCGGGCGTCACCATCAGAATATGGTCGGCCTCGCGCACGCAATCGAGGTCGTCGGTCGGCTCGATGCAATCGGCCAGCGGCGCGCCGGGCAGGCGCGCCTTGTTTTCGCGGTCCTTGCGCATGTCCGCCGCGAGCCAGGGCTCATGCGCCCAGATCCACACCTTGTCGTGGTTGCGCGCGGCGCTGTTGGCCAGCGCGGTGCCCCAGGCGCCGGCGCCGAGAACGGCGAGAGTCTTCATCGCGCGGCCTCCCGATTGTCGCGCCGCGCCCAGATGCGGTCGAAATGACGGGAGAAGTCCTGCGCCAGTTCGGGACTGTCGATCACCACAATGTCATTGTCCTGCCGGCGCTCGCCGCTCCAGGAGAAATTGGCCGAACCCGTGCGCAGCCAGCGGCCGTCCACGGCGAAAGTTTTCAAATGCATCATGTCGTTCTGCTCGGCCTTGATTCGGGCGCTTACGTTGGGCTGGTTGACCAGAGCTAACATATTTTCATTGCCGGACGCGATGCGACGGAATTGCTCGGGGTCGAGATAAATGCGGATTTTGACGCCGCGCGACGCCGCCTCCGACAGGGCTTCGATGATTTTCCGGTCGCTGAGCACATAGGCGGCCATGTCGATCCGGTCTTTCGCCCGGTTGATGAGGTCGGGATCGATGGCCTCGAACCCGTCGCTCGGACCATAGGCGACCCGGACCGGCGCCGTCACCGGAGATGTGGGCTGCAAAAATGTCTTGGGTGCGGCCAGCGCCACGAGCAAGGCGCCCGCGATCAGGATCGTCTTGCCGCGCATTACGCCTTGCCGTGCCAGCGCGGGTCCTGACGGCTGTCGAGCGGCCAGCGCGGCCGGGCGGCGAAGTCCATGCCGTCGGTCCAGCCGAGACGGAAACGCTCCAGCCCCGCCCAGGCGATCATGGCGCCGTTGTCCGAGCACAGGCCGACCGGCGGCAGCGCCAGCTTCAGCCCGCTTTCAAGGCACAGCCGCGCCAGTCCGCGCCGGATCGGGCCATTGGCGGCGACGCCGCCGGCGGCGACCAGCGCGGTCGGCGGCTTGGGCTGGTCGGCGAGCAGCCGCAGCGCCGCCCGGCAGCGGTCCACCACCACGTCCACGGCGGCGGCCTGGAACGAGGCGCAGAGGTCGGAGACGTCGCCCACCGTAAGCGGCGCGAGCTTTTCCGCCTCCTGCCGCACCGCGGTCTTCAGGCCGGAAAAGGAGAAATCGGGATTGCGCCGCCCCGCCATCGGCCGGGGCAGATCGAAGCGTTCGGGATCGCCCTTTTGCGCGGCCAACTCGACCTTGGGGCCGCCGGGATAGGGCAGGCCCAGCAGTTTGGCCGCCTTGTCGAAGGCTTCGCCCAGGGCGTCGTCCACGGTCGAGCCGAGACGGCGATAGTCGCCGACGCCTTCGACCGAGACCAGTTGGCTGTGCCCGCCGGAGACCAGCAGCAGCAGATAGGGAAAATCGATTCCATCGGTCAGGCGCGGCGTCAGCGCATGGCCTTCGAGGTGGTTGACCGCGACGAACGGCTTGTTGGCGGCCAAGGCGATGGCCTTGCCGGTGGTCAGGCCGACCATCACGCCGCCGATCAGGCCGGGGCCGGCGGCGGCGGCCACGGCGTCGATGTCTTTGAGGCCGCAGCCCGCCTCCTCCAGCGCGCGCCGGATCAGCCGGTCGAGCGCGTCGACATGGGCGCGCGCCGCGATCTCCGGCACGACCCCGCCATAGGCCGCATGTTCGGCGATCTGGCTCAACACGGCGTTGGACAGGATCCGTCCGCGTCCGTCGGAATCGGCTTCCACCACCGCCGCCGCGGTTTCGTCGCAGGTGCTTTCGATGCCGAGCACGCGCAGGCTGGCTTGCATTGACGGCTCCCCTGAACGCGACCAAACGCCACGTTGCAAAAAAAATGGCCAATTACCGAGGCGGCTCCGCTTCCGTCGCCGGACTCTTTTCCCTATAGTCCCGCACCCGAAGAAAAGAAAACCGCAAACAACATTTCTGGAGTTTCGTCTTGACCGTCCGGCTAAAAATCGGGACGCGCGGCAGCCCTCTGGCGCTTGCGCAAGCTTATGAAACCCGCCGGCGTCTCGCCGCGCATTTCAAGACGTCGGAAGACGCGTTCGAGATCTGCATCATCAAGGTGATGGGCGACGAAATTCTGGATCGCGCCTTGAGCGAAGCCGGCGGCAAGGGGCTTTTCACCCGCGAGCTCGATCAGGCTCAGCTCGATAGTCAGGTCGATATCTGCGTTCACTCCGCCAAGGATCTGCCGACCCTTCTGCCGGAGGGTCTGATCGTCGCCGGCTATCTGCCGCGCGAAGACGTCCGCGACGCCTTCATCGGCGGCGCCGCCCCCACTCTGGCTGAACTGCCGCAGGGCGCCCGCGTCGGCTCGGCCTCGCTGCGCCGGCAGGCGATGATTCGCCGCTTGCGTCCCGATCTGCAGATCGAATTGCTGCGCGGCAATGTGCAGACCCGCCTGAACAAGGTCGCCAGCGGCGAATTCGCGGCGACCCTGCTGGCGCTCGCCGGCCTGCGCCGCCTCGGCCTCGCCGACAAGGTGACGTCGATCCTCTCGCTGGACGAGTTCCCGCCGGCTTGCGGCCAGGGCGCCATCGCCATCACCGCGCGTCCGCAGGACAAGCAGCTGCTGGCCGACGTCGCCGCCATCTGCGATCCCGCGACCGGATACGCCCTGACGGCCGAGCGCGCGTTCCTGCATGTGCTCGACGGCTCCTGCCGCACGCCCATCGCGGGCCACGCCACGGTTTCGGGCGATCAGCTCAAGTTCTACGGTCTCGTCCTGCGCAAGGACGGCTCGCAGGCTTTTGACGCGCGAATCGAGGGGCCGGTGTCCGAGGCGGCTTCCCTTGGCGAGCAGGCGGCGCGAAAAATCCTCGCCGACGCGCCGAGCGACATTCTGGCGTTCTGACCCATGCGGCTGCTGGTGACGCGTCCCGTTGACGAGGCGGCGCGCACCGCCGCAAGGTTGACGGCGCTGGGCCATGAACCGGTGCTCGCGCCGGTTCTCGACATCGCTCCGACCGGCGCCGTCGCGCCGGCGGGTCCGTTCGATTTGGTGATCGCGACCAGCGCCCGCGCGCTGCTGCCGTCCTATACGGTCGAGGCGCCGCTGGTCTGCGTGGGGGAAAAGACGGCGGCCGCCGGACGGCGCGCCGGTTTCTCCGTCGCGGCGACGGCGCCCGACGCCGAACGGTTGGCGGACGCCCTTCTGAAGGACGCTTCGCCCAGGACGGCGCTTTATCTCGCCGGGCAAGAGCGCCGCGCCGATCTTGAAACCCGGTTGCGCGCGGCGGGATGGCGCGTCGATCTTGTCGAAGTCTACGCCGCGCGCCCGGTTGCGGCCTGGCCCCGCGACATTATGTCCGCGCTCGCAGAAGGTGGAATCGACGGGATCCTGCACTATTCTCCGCGCAGCGCCGAATTGGCCGCAAAACTGACCGGCGAGATGTGGCCGCGCCTCGCGCATTTTTGCCTGTCGCCCGCCGTCGCGCGGATTTGCGCGCGTTGCGCCGGCGCAATAACCATTTTCACCGCTTCTCAACCGACCGAAGAATGTTTAATGACCTTGATTGGCGAACATCGCGCCTCATTGGGGGTCAAGACGACATGAAAATCCTGGTGGTCGCAGCCGTCGCCTGCGGTTTCTCCCTCGCTCCGGCGGCGGCCCAGGCGCCGGCGAATCCGTTGGGCTTGTGGCGGGTGGCGGACGGGTCCGCGATCATTCGCATCAAGGCGTGCGGCAAGGCGGTTTGCGGCTATGTCGCCGCCGCCCCGGCGCCGGCCGCGGGCGCGAAATCGGTGGTCGGCACCAAGATTTTGCTGGGCCTGCGCCAGGAGGGCGAGATTTGGCGCGGCGCGATTTTCAACATCGACGACGGCAAGACCTATCACGGCGAAATCTCGTTGAACGGAGACCGTCTCAAGGTCAAGGGCTGCCTGCCGAACGGTTTCTGCGGCGGCGAGACTTGGCGGCGCGAATGAAATCTTGGAGCGAGGCGCCAATGCCTTCGCGTTGACAAGCCGGCGCCCCGCTCTTATTCCTCCGGCGCGCGAAATTTTCGCTGTTTACCGTCCGAAGCGCCTGCTTTGAAGCGTCGCATGGCTGTGCAATCGGGCGGCGCTCCTTGTGCTTTGCGGAGCGCTGCCCACATTGGGGCGAGCCTGACAGGCGTCGTATGAAGGATCGTTGGAATGTTCGGAAGCCTGGCCAAAAAAATCTTCGGCACCGCCAACGACCGCCGTTTGAAAAGCTACAAGCCGAGGGTTGCGGAGATCAATGCGCTCGAGCCGGAGGTCGCGGCTTTGTCGGACGAGGCGCTGCGCGCCCGCACCGATGAATTCCGCGCCCAGCTCGCCAACGGCGCCAAGCTCGACGATTTGCTGGTTCCCGCCTTCGCCACCGTCCGCGAGGCGGCCAAGCGCTCGCTGGGACAACGCCATTTCGACGTGCAGCTGATCGGCGGCATGGTGCTGCACGAAGGCGCCATCGCCGAAATGAAGACCGGCGAGGGCAAGACGCTGGTCGCGACGCTGGCCTGCTATCTCAACGCCCTTGACGGCAAGGGCGTGCATGTCGTGACCGTCAACGACTATCTCGCCCGCCGCGACGCGGAAAACATGGGCCGCGTCTACAATTTCCTCGGCCTGAGCGTCGGCGTCATCGTCCATGGCCTGAGCGACAGCGAACGCGCCCAGGCCTACGCCGCCGACATCACCTATGGCACGAACAACGAGTTCGGCTTCGACTATCTGCGCGACAACATGAAATATGAGCTGAACCAGATGGTTCAGCGCGGCCATGTCTTCGCCATCGTCGACGAGGTCGATTCGATCCTGATCGACGAGGCGCGCACGCCGCTGATCATTTCAGGCCCTTCCGAAGACAGGTCCGATCTCTACACCGCCATCGACAAGCTCATCCCCAATCTGACCGATGGCGATTTCGAGCTGGACGAGAAGCAGCGCGCCGTGTCCCTCACCGAACAGGGCAACGAGCATGTCGAGGAGCTTCTGCGCGGCGCGGGACTGCTGACCGAGGGGTCGCTTTACGAAGCCGCCAATGTGACGCTCGTCCACCACGTCAATCAGGCCTTGCGCGCCCATAAACTGTTCGCGTGCGACAAGGACTATATCGTCCGCAACGGCGAAGTCGTCATCATCGACGAATTCACGGGACGCATGATGCCGGGCCGCCGCTATTCCGAAGGCCAGCACCAGGCGCTGGAAGCCAAGGAAAACGTCACGGTCCAACCCGAAAACGTCACGCTCGCCACCGTCACCTTCCAGAATTACTTCCGTCTATACAAAAAACTCGCCGGCATGACCGGCACGGCCTCGACCGAGGCCAATGAATTCGCCGAAATCTATCGTCTCGACGTGGTGGAGATCCCCACCAATGTCGCGGTGGCGCGCATCGACGCTGACGACGAAGTGTATCGGTCGCAGGAAGAGAAGCTCAACGCGATCATCGCCGAAATCGAGGACGCCAACGCCAAGGCGCAGCCGCTGCTGGTCGGCACCACCTCGATCGAAAAGTCGGAACAGCTGGCCGACCGGCTCAAGGCGCGCGGCTACAAGGTGATCGACTTCGGCGCGCCCGGCGCGCTCGACAAGCTTTATCAAGGCGCGCGCTCCGGCAAGCCCTCGAAGAATTTCGCGGTTCTGAACGCCCGCTTCCATGAGCAGGAAGCCTATATCGTGGCGGAGGCCGGCGTGCCCGGCGCCATCACCATCGCGACCAATATGGCGGGTCGCGGCACCGACATTCAGCTCGGCGGCAATATGGACATGCGCCTGCGCCTGGAATGCGCCGGGCTTGAAGGCGAGGCGCGCGCGGCGAAGGAAAAGGCGCTTCGCGCCGAAATCGCCGATTTCAAGCAGAAAGCCATCGCCGCCGGCGGTCTCTATATCGTCGGCACCGAGCGCCACGAGAGCCGCCGCATCGACAACCAGCTGCGCGGGCGCTCCGGCCGCCAGGGCGACCCCGGCAAGTCGAAATTCTTCCTGTCGCTGCAGGACGACCTGATGCGGATTTTCGGCTCCGACCGCATGGAGACCATGCTGGTCAAGCTGGGACTCAAGGAAGGCGAGGCCATCGTCCACCCCTGGATCAACAAGGCGCTGGAAAAGGCGCAGCAGAAGGTGGAAGCGCGCAATTTCGACATGCGCAAGAACGTGCTGAAGTTCGACAACGTCATGAACGACCAGCGCAAAGTCGTGTTCGAACAGCGCCGCGACATGATGGCCCAGGAGTCCATCGAGGACATCATCGCCGAGATGCGCGACGGCGTGGTGGAAGACCTCGTCAGCGAGCACGTGCCGCATGACGCCTATCCCGAGGCCTGGGACATCGCCGGGCTCGACGCGGCGGTGAAGGCGCAGCTCAATCTGGAGCTGCCGCTGGCCGACTGGGCCAAGGAAGAGGGCATCGCCGACGAGGAGTTGCGCGAGCGCATCGAAAAGGCGGCCGAAGAAGCTTACGCCGCGCGCGAGCAGAAAAATTCGACCGCGCTGACCCGCTATGTCGAGAAGCAGGTGCTGCTGCAGACGCTCGACCATTTGTGGCGCGAGCATCTCGTCGTGCTCGACCATTTGCGGCAGGTGATCGGCTGGCGCGGCATGGCCCAGCGCGACCCGCTCAACGAATACAAGTCCGAGGCGTTCGATCTGTTCGACGGCTTGATCACCAAGCTGCGCGAAGTCGTGACGGCGCAGCTCATGCGCGTCGAAGTCAGCGTGGAGCCGCCGCCCGGCCTGACGCCGCCGCCGATGTTCGGGTCGCATGTCGACCCGGCGACCGGCGAGGACGAGGAAGCGCTCGCCGGCATCAACGCCGCCATCGCCTCCGGCGAATTCACGCCCGTCGCGCTGGCCGGCGAGGAGCCCGCTGCGCCGCGCGATCCGAACAACCCGGACAGCTGGGGCCGCGTCGGCCGCAACGAGGCTTGCCCCTGCGGTTCGGGCAAAAAGTACAAGCATTGTCACGGCGCCGTCGCGTGAGCGGCGCCGGCGGCTGAACCGCCGCGGAGCGGACCATGGACCGCGCGCGAGCGCATGAAGCCGGGGACTGCGCGCGAGGCCCTGAGCCTTGCGCTGTCGCCGAAGTCCTGGTCCCCGTCGCCGTCGATCAGACCTATTCTTACGCCATTCCGCCGGAGGTCCGCGTGGCCCCCGGCGATTTCGTCGCGGTGCCGCTCGGCGCGCGCAAGACTTACGGCGTCGTCTGGGGGCTGGGCGCCGGCTCCGGCGCCAATCTGAAACGCATCGAATCGCGCCTCGATTTCCCGCCGCTGCCGGAAAAACTGCGCGACTTTCTCGACTGGGTGGCGACCTGGACCGTCGCGCCGCGCGGCATGGCGCTGCGCATGGCCGCCCATGCGGCGGTCGAGGCCGGGGCCGAGCCGGTGCGAATCGGCCTGCGCGCCACCGGCGCGGCGCCGGCGCGGCTGACCGAGGCGCGGCGGCGCGCCCTGGCGTCGCTGCCGGCCGACGCGCCCGTCAGCAAGGCGGAGCTGGCGCGGCTGGCCGGCGTCTCGGCCAGCGTGATCGACGCCCTGATCGACGACGGCGCGCTGGAGCCGGTGGCGCTGGGGCCGGAAAAGACCGCAGCGCCCGATCCCGATTTTTATCGCGCCGGCCTGTCCGACGCCCAGGAGCAAGCGGCGGCCGCGCTGCGCGAGGCGGCGCGCCAACATGAATTCAAGCCTATCCTGCTGGAGGGCGTGACCGGTTCGGGCAAGACCGAAGTCTATTTCGAGGCGGTGGCCGAAGCCATCGCCGCTGGCGGGCAGGTGCTGATCCTGATGCCGGAAATCGCGCTGACGTCGCAATTCCGCGACCGGTTCGCCCGGCGCTTCGGCGTTCCTCCCGCCGAATGGCATTCGGAACTGACGCCGCGCCGCCGCGCCCGCGTCTGGCGCGCGGCGGCGGAGGGCGAGGCCAAGGTCGTCGCCGGCGCGCGCTCGGCCCTGTTCCTGCCGTTCCAGAACTTGCGCCTGATCGTGGTCGATGAGGAGCACGAAGCCGCCTACAAGCAGGAGGAAGGGGTCATCTACCACGCCCGCGACATGGCGGTGGTGCGGGCGCGAATCGAGCGCTGCGCCGTCGTGCTCGCTTCGGCGACCCCGTCGATCGAGACGCGCGAGAATGCGCGCCAGGGCCGATACGGCTATTTGCGCCTGGCAAGCCGTTTCGCCGGCCGGCAGATGCCCGCTCTCAAGGCGATCGACCTGCGCCAGCATGGCGCGGCGCGGGGCAAGTGGATTTCGCCCCCGCTGGAAGAGGCGCTGAAGCACAATCTCGCCCAGGGCGAACAATCCCTGCTGTTCCTCAACCGGCGCGGATACGCCCCGTTAACCCTGTGCCGCGCCTGCGGCCATAAATTCGAGTGCCCGAATTGCTCGGCCTGGCTGGTCGAACATCGGTTTCGCCGGGCGCTGGTCTGCCATCATTGCGGCCATGTCGAGCGCCGACCCGACGTTTGCCCGGCTTGCGGGCAGGCTGACACCCTCTCGGCCTGCGGGCCGGGCGTCGAACGGCTGGCCGAGGAGGCGGCGGCGCTGGCGCCCGAGGCGCGCCTGCTGGTGTTGTCGTCCGACATGCCCGGCGGGACCGAACGGATGCGCGCGGAATTGCAGGCGATAGCGGAACAGAAATTCGATCTGGTGATCGGGACGCAGCTCGTCGCGAAGGGCCATAATTTTCCGCATCTGACGCTGGTGGGCGTGGTCGACGCCGACATCGGCCTGTCCAACGGCGATCCGCGCGCGGCCGAGCGCACGTTTCAGCTCCTCAACCAGGTGGCGGGGCGCGCCGGGCGCGGCGAGAAGCCGGGCCGCGCCTTGCTCCAGACCTGGCAGCCCGACCATCCCGTTCTGCGCGCGCTGCTGTCGGGCGATTTCGAGCGTTTTTACGCGGAGGAGACCGATGCGCGCCGCCTCGCGCGCCTTCCCCCGTTCGGGCGGCTCGCCGGCGTCGTCGTTTCCGGCTCCGACCGCGCCGCCGCCGAAGTGTTCGCCCGCGCCCTGGCGCGGGCGGCGATCCGGCCGCCTGAAGGCGGCGGATGGAGCGTGGCCGCGCCGGGCGCCTTCCCCGGGCCGGACGATGTCGCCGTCTACGGTCCCGTGGAAGCGCCCATCGCGATGGTTCGCGGAAAGTATCGTTTCCGTCTGCTGATAAAAGCGCCACGCAAGGCGAATATTCAGGCGTTCCTGCGCGCCATGCGCGCGCGCGGCCCCAAGCCGGTCAAAGATTTGAAGGTCAGTCTCGACGTTGACCCACAAAGCTTTCTCTGAAGCTCAGGTCGTCATTTGGTAGCAGGCTGCGAATTTGCTTGGCGTCGCAGGGTTGCGCCGCAGGGCGCCCTATGTTACGTGAGCGCCGCCTTTCGGTTGGAGCGCCTTGGGTCATCCAGCCGTCTCCAGACAGGATTGTCCGCTGCAGCGCCGCCCAGGCGCGGCGGGCTTATGTCAGACTTTCATAAAGGGGGCCTTTCCGCGTGGCTGAAGTCGAAGACTCCGTTAATCCGACGTCCGGCGTTGCGGAACGCTATGCCCAGGCCCTCTACAAGTTGGCTCAGGAACGGAACGTCACCAGCGCCGTCGCCGAAGCGCTTGGCGATTTTGGCGCCATGATCGAACAATCGTCCGATCTGAAGCGCTTTGTCGCCAGCCCGGTTTTCTCCGCCGAAGACCAGTTGAAGGCGATCACCGCGCTGCTCAACCAGTTCGGTTATGGCGACATCACCGCCAATTTCATCAAGCTCGTGGCGTCCAAGCGCCGCCTGTTCGTCCTGCCTGAAATGATTCGCGCTTATCTCGCGCTGAACGACAAGGCCAAGGGCGTCACCCGGGCGCAGGTCACCGTCGCGGCGCCGCTCTCGGCCGACCGTTCCGCCGCGCTCGAAGCCGCGCTGCGTCAGGTCGCCGGCGGCCAGTCCGTGAAAGTCAACGTCAAGGTCGATCCCTCGATCATTGGCGGCATCGTCGTCAAGCTTGGCTCTCGCATGGTCGACGCCTCGCTCAAAACCAAGCTCAATTTGCTCCGCACACGTATGAAAGAGGTCGGCTGATGGATATCCGCGCCGCAGAAATCTCTGCGATCCTCAAGAATGAGATCGCGAATTTCGGGAATGAAGCCCAGATCACCGAAGTCGGCCAGGTTCTGTCCGTCGGCGACGGCATCGCTCGCGTCTACGGCCTCGACAACGTCCAGGCGGGCGAGATGGTCGAGTTCGAGAACGGCATCCGCGGCATGGCGCTGAACCTCGAAGCCGACAATGTCGGCGTCGTGATCTTCGGTTCCGACCGCGAGATCAAGGAAGGCCAGACCGTCAAGCGCACCGGCGCCATCGTGGACGTTCCCGTCGGCAAGGGCCTGCTCGGCCGCGTCGTCGACGCGCTCGGCAATCCGATCGACGGCAAGGGCCCGATCGTCGCCGAGAAGCGCGCCCGCGTGGACGTCAAGGCTCCCGGCATCATTCCGCGCAAGTCGGTGCATGAGCCGATGGCGACCGGCCTCAAGGCCATCGACGCGCTGATCCCGATCGGCCGCGGCCAGCGCGAGCTGATCATCGGCGACCGCCAGACCGGCAAGACCGCCGTCGCGCTCGACTCGATTCTCAACCAGAAGCCGCTGAACCAGGGCACGGACGAGAGCGCCAAGCTCTATTGCGTCTATGTCGCCGTCGGCCAGAAGCGCTCCACCGTCGCCCAGTTCGTGAAGGTGCTGGAAGAGCAGGGCGCGATGGAATATTCCATCGTCGTCGCCGCCACCGCTTCGGACCCGGCGCCGATGCAGTTCCTGGCGCCGTTCGCCGGCGCGGCCATGGGCGAGTATTTCCGCGACAACGGCATGCACGCGCTGATCGTTTATGACGATCTGACCAAGCAGGCCGTCGCCTATCGCCAGATGTCGCTGCTGCTGCGCCGCCCGCCGGGCCGCGAAGCCTATCCCGGCGACGTGTTCTACCTGCACAGCCGCCTGCTCGAGCGCGCCGCCAAGCTGAACGACGCCAACGGCGCCGGCTCGATGACCGCTCTGCCGGTGATCGAAACCCAGGCCAACGACGTGTCGGCCTACATCCCGACCAACGTGATCTCGATCACCGACGGCCAGATCTTCCTCGAAACCGATCTGTTCTATCAGGGCATCCGCCCGGCGGTGAACGTCGGCCTGTCCGTGTCGCGCGTCGGTTCGTCGGCGCAGACCAAGGCGATGAAGAAGGTCGCGGGCAAGATCAAGGGCGAGCTCGCCCAGTATCGCGAAATGGCCGCCTTCGCCCAGTTCGGCTCCGATCTGGACGCCACCACCCAGCGTCTGCTGAACCGTGGCGCGCGCCTGACCGAGCTGCTGAAGCAGGCGCAGTTCGCGCCGCTGAAGATGGAAGAGCAGGTTTCGGTGATCTACGCCGGCGTCAACGGCTATCTCGACGGCCTCCCGGTCGCCCGCATCAAGGCTTATGAGGAGGGCCTCCTCAACCTGCTGCGCACCAGCCACGGCGAAATCCTCGATGCGATCCGCTCCTCGAAGGACCTCAAGGACGATGTCGCCGACAAGCTGAAGTCGGTGATCGAGGGCTACACCAAGTCCTTCGCCTGAATCCGAACCGGACCCGTCCGATTGTGACGGGTCCGTCCCCTTACAGCTCCGGCCTCGCGCCGCGGGCGGTTTTCGAGCGGATAAACTATGCCCTCGTTGAAGGATCTTCGTAACCGCATCGCTTCCGTGAAGGCGACGCAAAAAATCACCAAGGCCATGCAGATGGTCGCGGCGGCAAAGCTTCGCCGTGCGCAGTTGGCCGCGGAAGCCGCGCGTCCCTATGCCGAGCGCATGGAGACCGTGCTGGCGAACCTCGCCTCCGGCATTTCCGGCGGCGGCCCCGCGCTGCTGTCGGGCACGGGCAAGAGCGAGACGCATCTGCTGGTCGTCGCCACCGCCGAGCGCGGCCTGTGCGGCGGCTTCAATTCGTCGATCGTCCGCCTCGCCCGCGAGAAAATCCTGGCGTTGCAGGCCGAGGGCAAGACGGTCAAAATCCTTTGCATCGGCAAGAAGGGTTTTGAGCAGCTCAAGCGCCAGTTCGAGAAACAGATCGTCGAGGTCGTGGACCTTCGCTCGGTGCGTCAGCTCGGCTTCGACAACGCCGATCCGATCGGCCGCAAGATCATCGCCTGGTTCGAAGACGGCCAGTTCGATGTCGCCACGCTGTTCTATTCCAAATTCCGCTCGGTGATCGCGCAGATTCCGACCGCGCAGCAGCTCATTCCGGCCGAGGTCGGCGCGGGCGCCTCCCTGTCCGGCGCTTATGAATATGAGCCGAGCGAAGAGGAAATCCTCGCGACCCTGCTGCCGCGCAACATTTCCGTGCAGATTTTCCGCGCCTTGCTGGAAAACGCCGCTTCGGAGCAGGGCGCCCGCATGAGCGCCATGGACAACGCCACGCGGAACGCGGGTGAAATGATCAAGAAGCAGACGACGATCTATAATCGGTCGCGTCAGGCGATGATCACCAAGGAACTGATCGAAATCATCTCGGGCGCCGAAGCGCTCTGACCGTCATAAAGAATGTGAGGACGAGAAATGGCTAACCTGTCCAAGGGCCGCGTCACCCAGGTCATCGGCGCCGTCGTCGACGTGAAGTTCGACGGTCATCTGCCGGAAATCCTGAACGCGCTCGAAACCAGCAACAACGGCAACCGCCTCGTTCTCGAAGTGGCCCAGCACCTCGGCGAAAGCTCCGTGCGCTGCATCGCCATGGACGTGTCCGAAGGTTTGGTGCGCGGCCAGGAGGTGAGGGACACCGGCGCGCCGATCACGGTGCCGGTCGGCGAGGAATGCCTCGGCCGCATCATCAACGTCATCGGCGAGCCGGTTGACGAAGCCGGCCCGGTCGTGACCGCCGGCAAGCGCGCCATTCACCAGCCGGCGCCGTCCTATGCGGAGCAGGCCACCGACGCGCAGATCCTCGAAACCGGCATCAAGGTCGTCGATCTGCTCGCGCCCTACGCCAAGGGCGGCAAGATCGGCCTGTTCGGCGGCGCGGGCGTCGGCAAGACCGTTCTGATCATGGAGCTGATCAACAACATCGCCAAGGCTCACGGCGGTTATTCGGTGTTCGCCGGCGTCGGCGAGCGCACCCGCGAAGGCAACGACCTCTATCACGAAATGATCGAGGGCGGCGTCAACAAGAACCCGAAGGAAAACAACGGTTCGACCGTCGGCTCCAAGTGCGCCCTCGTGTACGGCCAGATGAACGAGCCTCCGGGAGCCCGCGCCCGCGTCGCGCTGACCGGCCTGACCGTGGCGGAAGACTTCCGCGACAAGGGCCAGGACGTGCTGTTCTTCGTCGACAACATCTTCCGCTTCACCCAGGCGGGCTCGGAAGTGTCCGCGCTGCTCGGCCGCATTCCCTCGGCGGTGGGCTATCAGCCGACCCTCGCCACCGACATGGGTGCGCTGCAGGAACGCATCACCACCACCACCAAGGGCTCGATCACCTCGGTGCAGGCGATTTACGTCCCGGCCGACGACTTGACCGACCCGGCGCCCGCCACCTCCTTCGCCCACTTGGACGCGACCACCGTGTTGTCGCGCTCGATCGCGGAAAAGGGCATCTACCCGGCGGTGGATCCGCTCGACTCGACCTCGCGCATGCTGTCGCCGGCCATCGTCGGCGAGGAGCACTACGACGTCGCCCGTAAGGTGCAGTCCACGCTGCAGCGCTACAAGTCGCTGCAGGACATCATCGCGATTCTCGGCATGGACGAACTGTCCGAAGAGGACAAGCTGGTGGTGGCGCGCGCCCGTAAGATCGAGCGCTTCCTGTCGCAGCCGTTCCACGTCGCGGAAGTGTTCACCGGTTCGCCCGGCAAGCTGGTGTCGCTCGCCGACACGATCAAGGGCTTCAAGGGCCTGGTGAACGGCGATTACGACCACCTGCCGGAAGCCGCTTTCTACATGGTCGGCTCGATCGACGAAGCGGTCGAGAAGGCTCAGAAGCTGGCCGCGCAGGCCGCCTGATTTTCTAAAATTCGGCCCGGCGGATCATCGCCGGGCCGGTTCAATCCGCGCCGAGACGGGTGAAACGCCCGGTTCTGGAGAGTTTTATGGCGACATTTCACTTCGAACTCGTCTCCCCCGAAAAGCTGCTGTATTCGGGTGACGTCGAGGCCGTGGTCGTGCCCGGCGCCGAAGGCCTGTTTACGGTCATGAAGGATCATGCGCCGGCGATGGCCGTGCTCAAGGCCGGCGTCGTCGAGATCGACGAGACCGCCAACAAGAAGACCAAGCTGTTCGTGCGCGGCGGGTTCGCCGATGTGGCGAGCGGCGGCTTGACCATTCTCGCCGAATATTCCAAGCCGCTGGCGGAATTCGACGCCGCCCAGCTGGCTCAGGAAATCAAGAACGCCGAAGAAGATCTGGCCGACGCCAAGACGGAAGAGGCCAAGAAGACGGCCGCGGCGAAGATCGACCAGCTCAACGAGTTGAAGTCGGCTGTCGCCGCCTGAATCTCGGCTTGATCCAAAAGAAAAAAGCGGAGAAAGCCCGTTCGGTCAACGAAGGGGCTTTCTCTTTTTGTTGTAACGCGTTTGCTTTACGCGAACCGGGCTCCACTTCGCTCGAAAACGCTTTCGTGAGCCGCTTTTTTATGCCGGCCGCTCAAACGCGATCATGTAGTTGACGTCGGTGTCGCCCGACAGCCGCCACTGATCCAGCAGCGGATTATAGACCATTCCCGAGCGGTCGATTTCCTTCAGCCCGGCCCGTTGCAGCGGGCGCGTGAGCTCGCCCGGCCGCAGGAATTTTGTCCAGTCGTGCGTGCCCGGCTCGACCCAGCGCAGCAGATATTCGGCGCCGACGATCGCCAGCGCATAGCTTTTCAGCGTGCGGTTCAAGGTCGCGCCGACGAACAATCCGCCGGGACGGACCAGCGACGCGCCGGCGGCCAAAAAACTGTTCACATCCGCGACATGCTCCAGCACCTCCATGGCGAGCACGGCGTCGAACGACTCGCCGGCCTGCGCCAGCGCTTCGACGGTGACCGACCGATAATCAATCGTCAGTCCGCGCAGATCCGCATGGCGGCGCGCGGCGAGAATGTTCTCCTCGGCCGGGTCGATGGCGGTCACTTGGGCGCCGAGCCTGGCCAGCGGCTCCGCCAGCAGGCCGCCGCCGCAGCCAAGATCGACGATGCGCAGGCCGGCGAGCGGCTGCTCAGTGGCGCGCGACCGCGGTTTGTCGCCGTCGGGGAAATGGGCGCAGAGCAAATTGCGCAGGTAGTTGACCCGCGTGGGATTGAATTTGTGCAGGGCGGCTTGCGGTCCGTTCAGGTCCCACCAGAGATCGCCGAGTCGGGCGAAGCGGGCGAGTTCTTCGGGATCAGTGCTGGCGGAGCGATTCTCGGACATTTCCCACTCAATTAAACGGACGCGAAGATTGACAGGCGTCAAGCGCGCCTTCATGTATAGCCGCCCCGCGCGAGCGGAGCGAGAGCTGAAGCGATTCTATCAGGTCATTATGGCGCGTCTGGTCATGAAGTTCGGCGGCACGTCGGTCGCCAATATCGAACGTATCCGAAATGTGGCGCGCCACGTCAAACGGGAGATCGAGGCCGGCTTCGACGTCGCCGTCGTGGTCTCCGCGATGTCCGGCAAGACCAATGAACTGGTCGGCTGGGTCAATGAGTCGCACAGGCAGTACGACCCGCGCGAATATGACGCCGTGGTCGCCTCGGGCGAACAGGTGACCTCCGGGCTGCTCGCGATCGTGCTGCAGGAGATGGGCATTCCCGCCCGGTCCTGGCAGGGCTGGCAGATTCCGATCGAAACCGACGACGCCCACGGCTCCGCGCGCATCGCCCGGATCGACGGCGCGCGGCTGATCGAAGGGTTTTCGCGCAAGGAAGTCGCGGTGATCGCCGGCTTCCAGGGCGTCGATCCCGCCACCGGCCGCATCGCGACGCTGGGGCGGGGCGGGTCCGACACCAGCGCGGTCGCGGTGGCCGCCGCCATTCAGGCGGAACGCTGCGATATCTATACCGACGTCGACGGCGTTTACACCACCGATCCGCGCGTGGTGCCGAAAGCGCGGCGGCTCGACAAGGTGGCGTTCGAGGAAATGCTGGAAATGGCGTCGCTCGGCGCCAAGGTGCTGCAGGTGCGCTCGGTCGAAATGGCCATGGTCCACGGCGTGAGAACTTATGTGCGGTCGTCGTTCGACGATCCCGAGAACCCGAAGCTGGGCACGCTGATTTGCGACGAGGAGGATATTTTGGAACAGCCGGTCGTGACTGGAATCGCCTTCTCCAAGGACGAGGCGCAGCTCACCTTGCGCAAGGTCGCCGACAAGCCCGGCGTCGCCGCGGCGATCTTCCAGCCGCTCGCCGAAGCCAATATCAATGTGGACATGATCATCCAGGTCGTGTCCGACGATGCGGCCCACACCGACATCACCTTCACCGTCCCGGCCGCCGAATTCGAGCGCGCCCGCGCTATTTTGGAAAAGGCGAAGGGCGAGATCGGCTACACCACGCTGCAATCGTCGGGCGATGTGGTGAAAATTTCGGCCATTGGCGTGGGAATGCGCAGCCATGCCGGCATCGCCGCCGCCGCCTTCCGCGCGCTGGCGGAAAAGAAGATCAATATTCGCGCGATCACCACGTCGGAGATCAAATTTTCCGTGTTGATCGACGCCGCATACACGGAATTGGCCGTGCGCACGCTCCATTCGCTCTACGGTCTCGATAAGGGCTGAAGCAACCGGACCTTGCGGTCCGGTCCTTGCATCCTTATTGGTGGCGGAAAGGCGGCGCACGAATCGCCTTGGATAAATCCGCCAGCGGCCGAACAGCCCTCGCCGGTCGGCGCGGACGGATTTGCGGTAGGAAGGTAACGAGCAACACGCTTCCTGCGTGTTCGAGGACGGGACGACATTATGCGCGGCGGTTTGGGCGGACCTCGTCTGCTACTGCGCCGGCTTCGCGAAGTCATGGCGGAGCCGGTGAGCGCGCAGGCGCGTCTCGACCGTATCGTCATTCACATCGCCGCCAATATGGTGGCCGAGGTCTGCTCGGTTTACGTGCAGCGTTCGGACGCCAAACTCGAGCTTTACGCCACCGAGGGTCTGAACCGCGAGGCGGTCCACCTCACCACCATGACCACCGGCGAGGGCCTCGTCGGCCTGATCGCGGAAAAGGCCGAGCCGCTGGCGCTCGCCGACGCCCAGGCGCATCCCGCTTTCAGCTACCGCCCGGAAACGGGCGAGGAAATCTATCAGAGCTTCCTCGGCGTGCCGATCCTGCGCGGCGGCAACACGCTTGGCGTGCTGGTCGTGCAGAATCGGGCGCGCAGAACCTATTCCGAGGAGGAAGTCGAGGCGCTGCAGACCACGGCCATGCTGCTGGCCGAGATGATCGCCTCCGGCGAATTGCAATCGCTGGCGGCGCCCGGCCAGAGCCTGAGCCTGCAAAAACCGATGGCGCTGACGGGGTCGCCGCTTTCGGACGGCGTCGGCCTCGGCCATGTCGTGCTGCATGAGCCGCGCATCATCGTCAAGCAGCTGGTGGCCGAGAATCCCGAGGCGGAAAGCGCCCGGCTCGACTGCGCGATCCAGGCGATGCGCGAGCAGATCGACATGCTGATCGCGCGCGGCGACCGCTATGGCGCCGGCGAGCATCGCGACGTACTGGAAACCGTGCGCATGTTCGCCAACGATCGCGGCTGGATGCGGCGGCTGCGCGAGGCGCTGGAGTCCGGCCTGACGGCCGAGGCGGCGGTGGAGCGGGTGCAGAACGACGCCCGCGCCAAATTGCAGCGCCAGACCGATCCCTATCTGCGCGAGCGGCTGCACGATCTCGACGATCTCGCCAATCGCCTGCTGCAGCAACTCACCGGCGTGGCCCCGCCGCACGGCGGCGCCTTGCCCGACAACGCCATTCTGGTCGCCCGCAACATGGGCCCGGCGGCGCTGCTCGATTACGAGCGGTCCAACCTGCGCGGCCTCGTGCTGGAGGATGGCGGCCCGACCAGCCATGTCGCCATTATCGCGCGCGCCCTGGGCATTCCCGCCGTCGGCGACGTGCCGAATGTGACGGATCTGGTCGAGACCGGCGACGCCATCATTGTCGATGGCGGCTCGGGCGACGTGCAATTGCGGCCGCCGGCGGATGTCGAGACGGCCTATGGCGAGAAGGCGCGGCTGCGCGCCCGCCGGCGCGAGCAATATCACAAGCTGCGCGACATGCCGGCGCTGACGCGCGACGGCGTCGAGATCGGCCTGCATATGAACGCGGGCCTGCTGATCGATTGCCAGCACGCCAGCGAGGTCGGGGCGCAGTCCATCGGCCTGTTCCGCACCGAATTGCAATTCATGGTGGCGCCGAGTTTTCCGCGCCAGTCGCAGCAATATACGCTCTATCGAAAAGTGCTGGACGCCGTCGGCGATCTGCCCGTGACCTTCCGCACGCTGGACATCGGGTCGGACAAGGTCCTGCCCTACATGACCAAGATGGAGGAGGAGAATCCGGCGCTCGGCTGGCGCGCCATCCGCATCGGCCTTGACCGTCCCGGCCTGCTGCGCATGCAGTTGCGTGCGATGCTGCGGGCCGCCGAGGGACGCGGCTTGCGCATCATGTTCCCCATGGTGGCCAAGATCGGCGAATTCGTCGCCGCCCGCGACATTTGCCTGCGCGAGGAGGAGTTTCTGCGCAGCCATGGCTACGCGACCCCCAGCGAATTGAAGCTCGGCGTGATGGTCGAAGTGCCCTCGCTGTTGTGGCAGCTCGACGAGATTTGCCAGCTGGCGGATTTCCTTTCGGTCGGCTCCAACGACCTCACTCAATATCTGTTCGCCGCCGATCGCGACAACAAGCGGGTGTCGGCGCGCTTCGACGACTTGTCGGCGCCCAACCTGCGCGCGCTCAAATCGATCGTCGATGCCGCGGCCCGCTATGGGACGCCGGTGACCCTGTGCGGCGAAATGGGCGGCAAGCCGCTGGAGGCGCTGGCGCTGGCGGCCATCGGCTTCCGCGGCCTGTCGATGACGCCTTCGGCCATCGGCCCGGTCAAGGCGGCGCTGCGCTCGGTCGATCTCTCCGCCCTGCGCGCGGTCTTGACGCCGATGATCGAAAGACTGGATCATTCCGTCTCGATCCGGCAAGAGCTGCAGGCGTTCGCCGAGGCGCATTGCGTTCCGCTCTAGCGATCGTCCCCGCGCCCTTTCCATTGCAAAGTCAAAAATGCTGCCTGCTGACAAACTCGACATCATTCTGCGTCGTCACGAGGAAATCGCGCATCGGCTCGCGGAGGGCGTGGAGGCCGGCGCGTTTTCGACGTTGTCGCGCGAACTCGCCGAACTTGAGCCGGTCGCCGAATCGATTCGCGCCTATCGCGCCCTGTTGGCCGAATGCGCCGATCTCGAAAGTCTGCGCGGCGATCCCTCCGCCGATTCGGACATGCAGGCCCTGGCGGAGGACGAGTTGCCGCTGGTCCGCGAAAAGCTCGCGCAGGCGGAGCTTGCGTTGCGCCTTTCGCTGTTGCCGCGCGATGCGGCGGACGAGAAGGGCGCCATTCTCGAAATCCGCGCGGGCACCGGCGGCGACGAGGCCGCGCTGTTCGCCGGCGACCTGTTCCGCATGTATCAGAAATATGCGGCGCTGCATGGCTGGAAGCTGGAGCTTCTGTCCGCCAGCGAGGGAACCGCCGGCGGCTACAAGGAAATCATCGCGCAGGTGCAGGGCAAGGGCGTGTTCGCCCGGCTGAAATTCGAAAGCGGCGCCCATCGCGTCCAGCGCGTGCCCGCGACCGAAACGCAGGGGCGCATCCACACCTCCGCCGCGACCGTCGCCGTTCTCCCCGAAGCCCAGGAGGTCGATCTCGCCATCGACGACGGCGACCTGCGCATCGATACCATGCGCGCACAGGGCGCTGGCGGCCAGCACGTCAACAAGACGGAATCGGCGATCCGCATCACGCACATTCCCAGCGGTCTGGTGGTGATGATGCAGGAGGAGCGTTCGCAGCACCGCAACAAGGCCAAAGCCATGGAAGTGCTGCGTTCGCGGCTCTATGATCTCGAGCGCCACCGGCTCGACTCCGCGCGCGCCGCCGACCGCAAGGCGCAGGTCGGGTCCGGCGACCGTTCCGAAAGAATTCGCACCTATAACTTCCCGCAAGGGCGCGTCAGCGATCACCGGATCAATCTCACGCTCTACAAGATCGACAAGGTGATGGAGGGCGAGGCGCTGGACGAAATTCTCGATCCGCTGATCGCCGATCATCAGGCGCGTCTGCTGGCGGAAAGCGAGCAGGCGTGAGCCGCGCCGCGCGTGGTTCCCGTCAACTTGTGCGCGTCATATCGTAAAGCTATTCTTAATCAGTCGAGCCGACGTCGAGGGCGTTATGAAAAAAGTCATTCCCGTGATCATGTGTGGCGGCGCTGGCACGCGCGTCTGGCCGGCGTCGCGCGAGACCATGCCCAAGCAGTTCATCGCCCTGCTCGGCGAGCGCTCGACCTTCCAGAATACGTTGCTGCGCCTGAACGCCGAGGCGTTCGACGCGCCGGTGATCGTCACCAACCACGACTACCGCTTCCTCGTCGAGGAGCAGATGGCGCAGGTCGGGATCTCGGGCCAGATCGTGCTGGAGCCCGAGCGGCGCGATTCCGCCGCCGCCGTGGCCATCGCCTGTGAAATCGCGGCGGCGCGCGCGCCCGACGCCGTGGTCGCGGTCTTCGCCGCCGACCATGCGGTGCAGAAGGTCGACGCGTTCCAGGCCCTGTGCCTGAAAGCGGCGGAGGCGGCGGCGCTCGGCCATATCGTCACGCTCGGCATCGCGCCCACCGGGCCGGCCACCGGCTATGGCTACATCCGCCCCGGCGCCGTGGCGGTCGCCGCCGCCGGCGTCGCCAAGGTCGAGGCTTTCGTCGAAAAGCCCGACGCCGCCACCGCGCAGAAATATATCGAGCAGGGCTATCTCTGGAATTCCGGCAATTTCTTCTTCCGCGCCGATGTGATGCGCGACGAACTCGCCGCCTTCGAGCCGGAAATCGCCGCCGCCGCCGCCGAGGCCTTCGCCAGGGCCAAGACCGATCTCGGCTTCCTCGCGCTCGACAAGGAGGCTTTCGCCAAGGCGCCGAAGACCTCGATCGACTATGCCGTAATGGAGCGCACCTCGCACGCCGCCGTCATTCCCGCCGACATCGGCTGGTCGGACGTCGGCACCTGGCAGGCGGTGTGGGAACTGTCCGACAAGGACGATCACGGCAACGCCATTCGCGGCCATGGCGTGGTGGTCGGCGGCGAGAATTGCTACATCCGCGCCGACGACACCCTCACCGCCGTGCTCGGCGTGAATGATGTGATCGTGGTCGCGACCGACGACGCCGTTCTGGTGGTCGGCGCGCAATATGGCGACAAGGTCAAGGATCTGGTCGATGAGCTGAAGCGCCGCAAGCGCAAGGAGGCGCGGGAGCATCGCCGCGTCTATCGTCCCTGGGGCTATTACCAGTCCATCGACGGCGGCGAACGGCATCAGGTCAAGCGCATCGTGGTCAAGCCCGGCCACAAGCTGTCGCTGCAAAAGCATTTTCATCGCGCCGAACATTGGATCGTGGTGCGCGGCGCGGCGGAGGTCACCCGCGACGCCGAGACCGTGATGGTGCATGAGAACGAGTCGATCTACCTGCCGATCGGCAGCGTTCACCGTCTGGTCAATCCCGGCAAGATCGACCTGGAGTTGATCGAGGTGCAGACCGGCTCCTATCTCGGCGAGGACGACATCGTCCGCATCGAGGACGTCTATCACCGCGCCTGACGCGCCAAAAATTGCGAGGCCGAAATGCTGCCCAAGCCCGTCGCCGTCCTTGAGCCCAACACGTTCGAATATGAGCGCCTGCCCCTCGTGAAGCCGACCGGCTTCCGCGAATATGACGCGCGCTGGCTGTTCGGCAAGGAGCTGAACCTGATGGGCGTGCAGGCGCTGGGGCTCGGCCTCGCCACGCTGCTGCATGAAATGGGCGTCAAGCCGCGCCTCGCCACCGGGCACGATTTCCGCTCCTATTCGTCCTCGATCAAGCAGGCGTTGATTTGCGGCCTGATGTCGGGCGGCGTCGAAGTGGTGGACATCGGGCTGGCGCTGTCTCCGATGGCTTATTTCGCCCAATTCGCGCTGGATTGCCCCGCCGTCGCCATGGTCACGGCCTCGCACAATGACAATGGCTGGACCGGGGTGAAGATGGGCGCGCAGCGTCCGGTCACCTTCGGCCCCGACGAGATGGGGCGGCTGCGCGACATCGTGCTGTCGGGCCGGTTCGAGACGCGCTCGGGCGGCTCCTACCAATATGTCGAGAATTTCGGCCGGACCTATCTCGACGATCTCGCGTCCGGCAAAAAACTGACCCGCAAGCTCAAGGTGGTCGCGGCCTGCGGCAATGGCACCGCCGGCGCCTTCGCCCCGCAATTGCTGGAGCGCCTCGGCTGTGAGGTGGTCCCGCTCGACGTGACGCCGGACTACACGTTTCCGCGCTACAATCCCAATCCCGAAGATATGGAAATGCTGCACGCCATGGCCGCCAAGGTGCGCGAGACCGGCGCCGATGTCGGGCTTGGCTTCGATGGCGATGGCGACCGCTGCGGCGTGGTCGACAACCACGGCGACGAGATTTTCGCCGATAAGGTCGGCGTCATGCTGGCGCGCGACCTGTCCAAGCAGCATCGCGGCGCCACCTTTGTGGTCGATGTGAAGTCCACCGGCCTGTTCGCCAGCGATCCCGTGTTAAAAGCGCATGGCGTCAAGACCGATTACTGGAAGACCGGCCACAGCTACATCAAGCGCCGCGTCAACGATTTGCAGGCTTTGGCCGGCTTTGAGAAATCCGGCCATTTCTTCTTCAACGCGCCGGTCGGGCGCGGCTATGACGACGGTCTGCTGACCGCCGTGCATGTGCTGGAAATGCTCGACCGCAATCCCGACAAGAGCATGGCCGATCTCTACGCCGACCTGCCGAAAACCTGGGGCTCGCCCACCATGTCGCCGCATTGCGCCGACGAGGTGAAATATGGCGTGGTGGACAGGGTGACCGCGCGGTTCGAGGCCATGCACGCCGACGGCGAAAAGCTGATCGGCCAGCGCATCGAAAGCCTGGTCACCGTCAACGGCGTGCGCGTCACCGTCGAGGATGGCACCTGGGGGCTGGTGCGCGCCTCCTCCAACAAGCCGGAACTGGTGGTGGTGATCGAAAGCCCGGCTTCGCAGGACAATCTTTACGCCATGTTCAAGGCGGTGGACGCCATCTTGCGCGAGAATCCCGAAGTCGGCGCCTATAATCAGACGATCTGAGCGGAAACCCGGAGCGATCCGGGTTTTCTTTCGTCCGACTTATCGAAAAAAGCGATCACAAAATCGTGTATTGTTTGCTTGCGTCGAACAGTCCTGTTTGTGCATTATCTCAGCGTGCCTACAGCCAGTCCATTTGGATCAGCCATGAACACGCGAGTCCTCACCAATCCTCAGTTGCTGACCGACCAATCCCGGGCGACGGCGCGCGCCGTGCTCGACGGCGAGCGCAAGGGCTGGCGCGCCGCTTTCGCCTTCGCCGGTCCCGCGGTGATCGCCTCCATCGCCTATATGGATCCCGGCAATTTCGCCACCAACATCCAGGCCGGCGCCAAATATGGCTATGGCCTGCTCTGGGTGGTGCTGCTGGCCAATGTCGTGGCCATGGTGTTCCAGGCCCTGTCGGCCAAGCTCGGCATTGTCACGGGCAAGAATCTCGCGGAGATGTGCCGCGACCAGTTTCCCAAGCCCGTGGTCTGGCTGCTGTGGGGCGTCAGCGAAATCGCGGCCATGGCCACCGATCTCGCCGAGTTTCTGGGCGGCGCCATCGGCTTTTCCCTGCTGCTCAACGTGCCGCTGATGGTCGGCATGGCCATCACCGCCATATTGTCCTACGGTCTGCTGTCGCTGGAGCGTTTCGGCTTCCGCCCGCTGGAGCTGGCGATCGGCCTGCTGGTGGCGATCATCGGCCTGTCCTATATCGCCGAACTGTTCGTCGCCCCGATCCATTGGGCGGGCGTGGGCGCGGGCCTGACCACGCCGCATCTGGCGGACGCCGGCGCGCTGACGCTGGCGGTCGGGATCATCGGCGCCACCGTGATGCCGCACGCCCTGTTCCTGCATTCCGGCCTGACGCAAAACCGCACGCCCTCCAACGGCGTTGAGGAGAAGCGCACGCTGATCCGCTTCTCCAACCGCGAAACCTTCATCGCCCTGGCGTTTGCCGGCTTCGTCAACATGGCCATGGTGGCGGTCGCCGCCGCCGCCTTTCACGCCGGCGCCAGCGATGTCGCGGAGATCGAGACCGCCTACAAGACGTTGACGCCTTTGCTGGGCGGCGCGGCGGCCAGCGTTTTCCTGCTGTCGCTGATCGCCTCGGGCCTGTCGTCCTCGACGGTCGGGACCATGGCCGGGCAGATGGTGATGCAGGGCTTTGTCGGCTTCCGCATTCCCGTGCTGCTGCGCCGGCTGATCACCATGATTCCCGCCTTCATCGTGGTCTGGCTGGGGGCGGACGCCACGCATTCGCTGGTGTTGAGCCAGGTGGTGTTGAGCGTGGCGCTGCCGGCGCCGATGATCGCGCTGCTGCTGTTCACCGGACGGCGCGCGCTGATGGGGCCGTTCGTCAACAACCGGGCGCTGCAATGGGGCGCCGGCGTGGCGGCGGCGGCGGTCCTGGTCTTGAACGGGGTGCTGATCGCGCAAGCCCTGGGTTGCGAAATTCCCGGATTCCCCAGCTGAATTTTGCTTTAGTCTCAGGCCGAAGCCGCCGGTCCCCAAGCCGGTCCCCAAGAGGGGCCGGCGGCGCGACTGAGGAGCATCCATGACCGATATACTCGGCTTCGCCGCCCAGGGCCGCAAGCAGCCGCTGGGTCCGTGGCGATTCGCCCGCCGCGCCCTGCGCGCCGACGACGTGCAGATCGACATCAAATATTGCGGCGTCTGCCATTCCGACCTGCACCAGATCGACGACGACTGGGGCATCGCGTTCTATCCGCTCGTGCCCGGCCACGAGATCATCGGAATCGTCTCGGCGGTCGGGCCGAAAGCGGTGCGCTTCAAGGTCGGCGACCGCGTCGGCGTCGGCTGCATGGTCGACTCGTGCCAGGCCTGCGACCCCTGCGCCAAGGGGCTGGAGCAATATTGCGAATCGCTTCCCGTTTACACCTATGCCGCCCGCGACCGGCATGACGGGTCGCCGACCTATGGCGGCTATTCCGAAAAGATCGTGGTGACCGAAAAATTCGTGGTGCGCGTGCCGGAAACGCTCGATCTCGCCGGCGCCGCGCCGCTGCTGTGCGCGGGCGTCACCACCTGGTCGCCGCTGCGGCATTGGAAGGTCGGGCCGGGCAGCCGCGTCGGGGTGATCGGCTTGGGCGGTCTCGGCCATATGGCGCTGAAGCTCGCCAAGGCGCTTGGAGCCGAGGCGACGCTGTTCACCCGCTCGCCCGGCAAGGAGGCCGACGCCCGCCGCCTCGGCGCGGAACAGGTGGTTCTGTCCACCGATCCCGCGCAGATGAAGGCTGTGGCCAACAGGTTCGATCTGATCATCGACACCGTGCCCAACGACCACGACGTCAACCCCTATCTGCCGACGCTGGCGCTGGACGGAACGCTGGTTCTCGTCGGCTTCGTCGGGCAGGGCAAGGATGCGCTCAGCACGGTGCCGCTGGTGTTCGGCCGGCGCTCGGTGGCCGGCTCGATCATCGGCGGCATCCGCGAAACCCAGGAAATGCTCGATTTCTGCGGCAAGCACGGCATCCACGCCGATATCGAGACGATCCGGATGCAGGACATCAACGACGCCTACCAGCGCATGACGAAAAGCGACGTCAAATATCGCTTCGTCATCGATATGGCGTCGCTGGCCGCTTAACGGGTGTAGCGCGCGCTCCGCGTCCGCAGGGTGACCAACTCTTCGGCCGCGGAGGGATGCAGCGCCATGGTCGCGTCGAAATCGGCTTTTTTCGCGCCGAGACGCAGCGAAATCGCCAGGGTCTGCGCCATTTCGCCGGCGTCCTCGCCCAAAATGTGGACGCCGAGCACGCGGTCGCTGTCGCCATCGACCACGATTTTCATGCGGGTGCGCCCCGCGCCGCCGGAAATGGTCGCCTTCATCGGCCGGAACGCCGTCTGGTAAATATCGACAATGGCGTATTTTTCCCGCGCCTCGGCTTCGGTCAGGCCGACCGTGCCGATTTCCGGCGTGGTGAACACGGCGGTCGGAATGAACGCGTAATCGACGCTCTGCACGCCGCCGCCGAATAGCCGGTCCGCCAGCAGATGGCCTTCGCGGATCGCCACCGGGGTCAGGTTGATGCGATGGGTGACGTCCCCGACGGCGTGGATCGAGGGTACATTGGTGGCGCTTTCGTCATTGACGCGGATCGCGCCGTTCCACTCCAGTTCGACGCCGGCCTGTTCCAGCCCGAGTCCGGCTGTGTGGGGCGCGCGTCCCGTGGCCACCAGAACCTGGTCGGCGACAAGCCCCTCGCCGTTGGACAATTTCACGCCCAAGCCCTTGGCGGTCTTTTCGATCGCCGTCGGCAGCACGCCGGCCAATTGCCGCACGCCCGCCGCCGTCAGTTCTTCGCTCAAACCCTCGCGCATAAAATCGTCAAAGCCGCGCAAAATGCGGTCGGCGCGGAACAGCAGCGTCACGTCCGCGCCGAGGCGGGCGAAAATGCTGGCGAATTCCACCGCGATATAGCCGCTGCCGACAATGACGAGTTTTTGCGGGAAATCCGGCAGGTCGAACACCTCGTTGGAGGAGATGGCGTGTTCGATTCCCGGAATTTCCGGGTGCATCTGCGGCGCGCCGCCGGTCGCCACCAGAATATGCCGGGCGGTCAGGCGGCGGCCGGAACCGACCAGCCGGATTTCGTTCGGCCCGGCGACCTCCGCGCGCTCCTGAACGATCTCCACGCTGGATTTGGCGAGATTGGCCGCATAGAGCCCGGACAAGCGGGTAATCTCGGCTTCCTTGGCGGCGACCAGCTTGCGCCAGTCGAATTCCGGCTTGCCCGGCAGGCGCCAGCCAAAGCTTTCGGCCGCAGCGAAATCGCCGGCGAAGCGCGAGGCGTAGACATAGAGTTTTTTCGGCACGCAGCCGCGAATGACGCAGGTTCCGCCAATGCGGAATTCCTCGGCCACCATCACCTTGGCGCCATGGTTGGCGGCGATGCGCGCGGCGCGCACGCCGCCCGAGCCGGCGCCGATGACGAACAGATCGACGTCATATCCAGTCATCTAGAAATCCTTGCCTTTGGCGCGCAGCTTTTCGCGCAATCGGGTCATCAGGCTGACCGAAGCCGCGCCGCGCCATTGCGACACCGCCAGACCGAGATCGCCCAGCAGCGCCGGTTGCGCCGCCACATAGGCCTTGCCCGACGCGCCGCCGAAGAACACGGCGCAATCGGCGAGTTCGCGCCGCGACAGTTTTTGCGCGTAGAGCGCGGCGGCCCGCGTCGTCATCGCATCGGTCTCGGCGTCGAAATCCGGCTGCATTTCGGACAAAGCCGTCTGCAGATCCTTGGCGAGTTCCGGGCGGGTTGTGGCGCCGCGCGCCATGTCGGCGCGCATGGCGTCGGTCAGCGCGCGGAACGAGCGCGCGAGGCCGGAGCTTTCGACCACCAACCGCGCCAGCCGCAGCGAATCCGCTTCAGGCGCCGCGTCTTCGGCGTGGACAGGGAGGGCGAGCGCGAGCGCCAGCAGCGCGGCGAACAGGGGGCGCATGGGTCAGGCCGAGAGATCGCCCAACACGCGAATCCCCGCAGCGTCGGCGATGATCACGGCCGTGGCCAGACCGATGAACAGCCCGTGCTCGACCACGCCGGGAATGGCGTTGAGGGCCAAAGCGAGTCCGTCGGCGTCGGGAATGACGCCGAAATCGCAATCGAAAATGGCGTTGCCGCCATCGGTGAGGAAACGCCCGCCGTCCGCCGTCTTGCGCAGCACGATCGGGCCGGCGCAGCCGGTCGCCTTGGCCGCGGCCTCGATTTTGCGGGCGGTCGCGGTGAGGCCGAACAGGTCGGCTTCGACCGGCAGCTTGAACTTGCCGAGCAACTTCACCTCTTTCGAGGCGTCGGTGATCACCACCATGCGTTTTGACGACGAAGCCACAATCTTTTCGCGTAAAAGCGCGCCGCCGCCGCCCTTGACCAGTCGCAGCGCCGGATCGAATTCGTCGGCGCCGTCCACGGTGAGGTCGAGCTCCGGAGTCTCGTCGAGCGTCGACAGCTTGATGTTCCAACCCTGCGCCTGCAGGCGGGTGCGTTCGGACGTGGGCACGCAGACCACATCGAGTCCGTCGCGGACCTTTTCGCCGACGCAATCGACGAAATGGGCGGCGGTGGAGCCGGTGCCGAGGCCGAGCTTCATGCCCGGCTTCACCAGGGCGGCGGCGCGCTCGGCGGCCAATCGTTTCAATTGTTCGACGGGAGAAAGGGACAAGGCGCGAACCTCCAATTTTGAAACTAGGCCTAAAGGCTCGCGCCGGGAAAGGCAATCGGGCGGCTCACAGCTCCGAGGCGCCGAACAGCAGTTCGTCGTCGCCCTTCTTTTCGCGCGGCGTCTCCGTCTCCAACTCGGCGTGGGCCGCCGCCTGCTGTTCCGCGCGCTGGCGGTTCCACAGCGCCGCATAGACGCCGCCCTGCGCCAGCAGGGTCGCGTGGTCGCCGCGCTCGACAATGGCCCCCTGGTCGATCACCAGGATTTCGTCGGCCTTGACGATGGTGGACAGGCGGTGGGCGATGACGATGGTGGCGCCCTTGCGCGGCAGATCCTCCAGCGTCTCCTGGATTTCGCGCTCGGTCAGCGTGTCGAGCGCGCTGGTGGCTTCGTCGAGCACGAGAATGGACGGGTTCTTCAGCAGGGTGCGGGCGATGGCGACGCGCTGCTTCTCCCCGCCCGACAGTTTTAGGCCGCGCTCGCCGACCTGGGCCTCATAGCCGCCGGGCGCCAGCTCGACGAATTTGTCGATCCGCGCCAGGGCGGCGGCGGCGCGCATCTCCTCCTCGCTCGCTTCGGGGCGGCCGTAGAGGATGTTGTAGCGGATGGTGTCGTTGAACAGCACATTGTCCTGCGCCGCCATGCCGAGACAGGCGCGCAAGGATTCGAGCGAGACTTTGGAAATGTCCTGCCCGTCGATGAGGATGCGGCCCCGCTGCGGCTGGTAAAACCGGAAGATCAGCCGGGAGATCGTGGATTTGCCGGCGCCGGAGGGGCCGACGAGCGCCAGCGTCTTGCCGGCGGGCGCCTCAAAACTCAGGCCGCGCAGGATCGGGCGCGCCGGGTCATAGGCGAAATGCACGTCGTCGAACCGCAGCGATCCCGCGCGCACGACCAGGGCGGGCGCATCCGGCGCCTCGGCGATCTCGTTCGGCTGTTTCAGAATGTCGAACATCATGGAAATGTCGATCAGCGCCTGCTTGATCTCGCGATAGACCATGCCCATGAAGTTGAGCGGCTGGTAAAGCTGGATCATCATGGCGTTGAGCAGCACGAAATCGCCGACGCTGTTGCGGCCCTGCTGGATGCCCGACACGCACAGCGCCATCAGGGTGGCCATGCCGAGGGTGAAGATCAGCGTCTGGCCGAAATTCAGCACGTTGAGCGAGATGTAGCTCTTGACGCTGTTGCGCTCGTAGCGGGCCATGGTGCGGTCGTAGCGCGCCGCTTCGCGCTTTTCGGCGCCGAAATATTTGACCGTCTCGTAATTGAGCAGCGAGTCGATGGCCTTGGCGTTGGCGTCGGAATCGCTCTCGTTCATCGAGCGGCGGATCGAAATGCGCCAGTTGGTGGCCACGAACGTATAGGCGAGATAGGCGACGATGGTGACGAGGACGATGGCGGCGTAGCGCGCGTCGAACTGGAACAGCAGCACGCCGAACACCAGCGCCAGTTCGAAAATCGTGGGAACGCCGGTCAGCATCACCATGCGGGTCAGCGTTTCGATGGCGTTGCGGCCGCGCTCCAGCACGCGGGTGAGGGCGCCGGTCTTGCGTTCGAGATGGAAGCGCAGCGGCAGGGCGTGAAGATGCACGAACACGTCGAGCGCCAGCCGCCGCACCGCATTCATCGCGACTTCGGCGAACAGCGCGTCGCGCGCCTGGGTGAAGCCGGCCATGGCGATGCGCAGCCCGCCATAAAGGAAAGTGAGCGCGATCGGGCCGGCGAAAATCTCCGTCGCGGGCGGGGCGCCCTTGGCCAGTTCGGTCAGCGCGTCCGTCGCCCATTTGAAGGCGTAAGGCATGGCGATGGTCGCCAGCTTGGCCAGAATCAGCAAGATGAAAGAGATGAAAATACGGATTTTGAGGTCGCCGCGCCCGTTGGGCCAGACATAGGGCGTAAGCTCTCGAAGCACGGACCACAGACGGTCCGGCCCGCGACCGGAATCATGTTCGTTCAAGGCGGCACCAGTTTGTTTCTGCCTGGATATAGGAGCCAGGGGGGCGGCGGCAAGCTTCAGACGTGCAATCCCGCCGCTTCGCCTCGCTCGGGCACGCGTTTCGCCCGGGGCTTGCGCCGACCGAAATCGCCGTTGAAGGCGGACTTCCAGATCGCCAGCGCCTCGTCCTCGCTGGCGGCGGTGATGAATTGCGGCGTCGTCGACGGCAGACCCTTGCGGTCGAAACAGGCGACCATGAACACGGCGAGATGGTGGGCGTTGCTGGATTTCGCCTGTTTCAACAGGTCTCCGGCGTCGCAGATCGCGTCCTGCAACTGGGTCAGCTCCTCGCGGGTCTCGGGCGCGGCGGCCTCGATCGCCTCCGCCCACAGGCGCAGGCCGGCCGCCTGATAGAGGTCGCCGGCGAGTTTTCGCGCGCGCGCCAACGAAAGGGCGAGGGTCAATTTGCCGGAGCGGCGCTTCTTCTGTTTGCCGAGAGGAGATACGCTGGAGGCCGCGCCGGCTTTGGGCGCTTGCGCCTTAATCTTTTTGGGCATGCGAAGACAAACTCGTGAGAAGGGCGATTTTGGCCATTTTACGGAAAAATCTGCTCCGCAACATGACCTGCGTCTAAGCTTTCGTTGATTCCTCGGCGAGCCGCCGGTTGGCGCGCGCGCAATGAGGGTTTCGCGCCGAACCGGCTTGCCAGCCTCCGGCGCTTGGTCGTAACATCCTTATCATGTCGCAGGCGCTCATAACGATCAGACGCGCAATCCCCGGCGATGCGGATCACATCGCCGCCGTCCATGACGCGGCGTGGCGCGAGGCCTATCGTGGCGTGATCCCGGGAGAGGAGCTGGAGCGGCTGATCGCCCGGCGCGGCCCGACGTGGTGGCGGCGCGCCGTTTTGCAGGGCAGCCGTCTGCTGGTTCTGTCCATGCACGGGCGAGTCGGCGGCTATGTTTCCTACGGGCGCAACCGGGCGCCGTCGCTGGACTATGACGGCGAAATTTTCGAGCTTTATCTCGCCCCCGAATATCAAGGGCTTGGCTTTGGCCGGCGGCTGTTTCTGGCTGGCCGTCAGGATCTCGCCGTCAATGGGCTCGACCGGACGCTGGTGTGGTCGCTGGCGGACAATGCCCGCGCGCTCGATTTTTATCGCAGGCTTGGCGGTCGGGAGATTCGCCGCGCGAGCGAACTTTTCGCCGGCCTGCGGCTCGGACGCGTCGCCTTCGGGTTCGAGAGCCCTTGCGGGTAGTAGCGTAAAGTTCCGGTTGCGATCGTCGAGTGAATGACTAAACAGGGGCTCAGGATAAATATCGGAGAGTCCCATGCGTCTCGACGCCATTAGCATCGGCAGAAATCCCCCGGAAGACGTCAATGTCGTGATCGAAGTTCCGATTGGCGGGGAGCCGATCAAATATGAAATGGACAAGCCGTCGGGCGCGCTGATGGTGGACCGCTTCCTCTATACGCCCATGCGCTACCCCGGCAATTACGGCTTCATTCCGCACACCTTGTCCGAGGACGGCGACCCCTGCGACGTGCTGGTCGCCAACACCCGCCCGCTCATTCCCGGCGCCGTCATCAATGTCCGCCCGATCGGCGTGCTGAAGATGACCGACGAGGCCGGCGGCGACGAGAAAATCCTCGCCGTGCCCAGCCCCAAGCTCACCAAGCGCTACGAGCGGGTGAAGAATTACACCGATCTGCCGGAGATCACCTGGAAGCAGATCGAGCATTTCTTCACCCACTACAAGGATCTGGAACCCGGCAAGTGGGTCAAGTTCGCCGGCTGGGGCGACGCCGACGAGGCGCGCCGCATCATTCTCGAAGCCGTCGATCGCGCCAAGACCGAAAAGAAGTAAAGTCAGCCGTCTGACTTGATGTAAGGGCGCGGCGCGAACGGCCGCGCCCTTTTTCATGGCGTGAAGGCGGCGGCGGCCCCGAACAGCCCGGGTTGCGGATGGGTGATCATCCAGACGGGAATGTTGCTCATCGTCTCGCGATACCGCCCTTTGGCGCGAAACCTGTCGGCGAATCCGAACGCGGTCAGCATGGGCGCGAAGCGCGGCGCCAGCCCCCCGGCGAGGATGACGGCTTCGGCGCCATGGACCAGCGCGAGGTCGCCCGCGACGGCGCCGAGGCAGAGGCAGAATTTCTGCAAGGCGGCGCGCGCGATTTCGTCGGCGCCGGAAATGGCCGCCGCCCACAGCGCCGGATCGGCCGGCCGCTGCGCGGGGGCGCCCGGCATGGCCGAAAAGATTTCGGCGAGGCCCGGCCCCGACAGCACGCGCTCGATCGAGACGCGGCCGAATTTTTCGCGCAGCCGCGCCAGCAGCCCATCTTCAAAGGCGTCATGCGGGGCGAAGTCGATGTGGCCGCCCTCGGTTTCGACCACCCGGTAAGCGTCGCCGTCGCGGATCAGCTGGGCGACGCCGAGGCCGGTGCCCGGACCCAGGATCGAACTCACGCCAGCGTGCGGCGGCGGGCGGTTCGGCCCGCAAATATGGGTGAAATCGCGCGGATCGGCCTTGGCGGCGGCATGGCCGACGGCGCCGAAATCGTTGAGCAGGCGCACCTCGTCGAGGCCGATCTCCCCGGCGAGACTCGCCGGGCGCAGCGTCCAGGGATTGTTGGTGAATTTCAGCTTTTCGCCGCGAATCGGGCAGGCGAGGGCGAAGCTGCCGCGCCGCGGCCGCACGTCGAGCTTCGCGACGAAGGCGCCAAAGGCCGCGCCGAGATCGGGATAATCCGCCGTTCGCAACACCATGGGCTCGCCGAGTTCCGGCCGGATGTCGCGTCCGACCCGCGCCAGCGCGAAGCGGGCGTGGGTGCCGCCAATATCGGCGACGGCGATGATCTCTTGGTTGGGACCGTTGGCGATCACGCAAAATCCTCCCTTGGGCTGACGTCATGCTAACGCAAATCGCCGGCGATGGACGCCCCCGACGAACATTCTTCCGCGCCGCGGGCAAAACGCGCGCCAGACGGCCGGCTCTTTCCTTCGCGCGCGCCATCGGACAGATTGGCCCGACGGAGGCGCGCATGAGCGGCACACAGGCGAGCGGGCGGTCATTTGTTGCTTTGCGCGGCGGCGCCCGGTCGTGGCGCGCCGATCTGCTGGCGGGACTGACCCTCGCCGCCATCGCCGCGCCCGAGCAAATGGCCACGGCCCGCATGGGCGGCTTCGCGCCCTCGATCGGGTTCCTGGCGTTTATCGCGGGCGCGCTGGGCTTCGCCCTGTTCGGCGCCAGCCGCCGGATGTCCGTGGGCGCGGATTCCACGATCACGCCGATCTTCGCGGCTTCGCTGGCGACGGTGGCGGCGGCTGGGTCGGCGCAATATGCCGCGCTGGCGGTCCTGCTGGCGCTGTTCGTCGGGGCGATGATGATCGCCGCCGGCCTGTTCCGGGCCGGATGGGTGGCGAACCTGTTGTCGATTCCGGTGATGACCGGCTTTCTCGCCGGCGTCGCCGTCCATATCGTGCTGTCGCAGACGCCGGCTCTGCTCGGCCTTCCCTCTGGCGTCGCGGTTTTCAGCCATCTCGCCGACATCCGGCCGGATTCCGCGCTGATCGGCCTGGGCGCGCTCGCGGCCATTCTGGCCATGGAGAAATGCGGGCCGAAGGGCGTCGCGCCCTTGCTCGCCATGACCGGCGCCGCCGCCGTTTCCGTCGGCTTCGGCCTGGAGGCGCGCGGCCTGCCGGTGATCGGCCCGTTCTCCGCCATCGCGCCGGTTCAGCCGATCGGCGCCGTCAGCCTCGACGATCTTTCGCGCGTCGCGGGCCTCGCGGTTCTCCTCACTTTGCTTGTCATGACGCAGGGCGCCGCCGTGAGCCGCGCCTATGCGGAGGAGGGCGAGAGCAACGGAATCGACCGCGATTTCATTGGCCTGGGCGCCGGCAGCGTGCTCGCCGGGCTGATCGGCGCCTTTCCCGTCAACGCCAGCCCGCCGCGCACGGCGATCGTCGCGGAAAGCGGCGGCCGCAGCCAATGGGCGGGGCTTACGGCCGCCGCCGTCACGGCGCTGGTCGCCGCCTTTGGGGAACCGGCGCTGCGCCATGTGCCCGAAGCGGCGCTGGCCGCCATTCTGTTCTATATCGCCGGGCGTCTGATCCGCCTTGAGGCGATGCGCGACATTTTCCACCGCTCGCCGGCCGAATTTCTGCTGATTCCGGCGACGGCGGCGGCGATGACGCTGCTTCCGGCGCAAATCGGCGTGGCCCTGGCGATCATCCTGTCGCTGATCAATGGCGCCTGGGCCACGACCCGCGCCGACCTGCGGATTTTCGAGCGTCTGCCGGGCGAAACCGTGTGGTGGCCCCGCGGCCTCGTCAGCGCGGGCGAAACCCTGGCGGGCGTGGCCGTGGTCGGGTTCCAGGCGCCGCTGTCCTTTCTGAACGCCGACCAGTTCCGCGCGCAATTGCTGGAGGTCGCGGGGCGGCCTCCGACGCGGCTGATCGTGCTGGAAGCCGCCGCCATCGTCTCCATTGACTATACAGCCGCGCGGGCGCTCGCCCTGGCGATCGACGAGTGCCATGCGCGCGGCTGCGATTTCGCCATCGCCCGGCTCGAATCCGTGCGCGCCGAGGCCGCGCTGCGCGCCTCCGGCGTGATGGAGGCGCTGGCCCGCCATGACGGCGGCGGCCAAAGGCGTATTTTTCACAGCGTTGACGAGGCCTTGCGTCAACTGGCCGGCTCCGCGGAACGGGACGCGGTCGATCACGGCGAGGGCAAGGCGCCGGGAGACGCGGCGCCATGACGGCGTGAGAGGCTCGAGCGTCCCGGCCGCGCTTTGCGTCGCCCCGGACCGGAGAAGAACTTTACCTTCAAGACGTGATTCGTGGCATAGCATGACATTTTTATGAATAAATTCAGATGCGGCGCCGCATTATGTTGTCGCAACGGTTCGACTATAGTTACATGCCGGTCTCGCGCCCCGGTTTAGCTATTGCATAAAAGCAACACCCGCTGCCTTTCGCCCCTGATCCCTCCTATTTCCCGAGTCCCCTGATTGCAAAAAGCATGGGCGCAATTTATCGGTTTATTAGGGGTGGGCGGAAAATTTCCGTCTGGTCGAATTTTTGGGCGCTGTGGCTGCGGCGCAGGGGGATGGGACGGATTGCGTCGCGCGAGCGTCCCAAAAAGATTGGAGACGGAGATGAAAAGCAAATTTATGACCGCGGTGGCGATCGCCGCGCTCGTGACCGCGGCCGGCGCCGTGTCCGCCGAGGCGAAGACGAAGAAGGTCAAGCACGCCAAGGCTCCGGCCCCGGTCGCCGCTCCCGTCGTCAAGGGCCCGGCCGTGGAAGGCCCGAGCCGTCTCGACGCGTTCGTGACCACCGGCGACGCGCTGGCGTTCCTCACCGACTCGCGCGACATCAGCTGGAACGGCGTCACCATCTTCGGCGCGCTCGACTTCGGCGCCGGCTGGATGGCCCACGCCACCGATCTGGAAAAGACCGTGCCGCAGGGCCAAGCTTATCTCGGCTCGCGCAACAACCAGCACAACAGCGGCTTCCGCTTCATGCCGGGCGGCCTCGGCTATAACCAGGTCGGCATCAAGGGCGCCTGGACCATCGCGGAAGGCACGAAGTTCATCTTCAACGCCACCACCAACTTCGATCCCTACACCCTGTCGCTGCTGGACGGCCCGCGCTCGCTGCAGCGCGCCGCCGGCAAGTATCAGAACGCCTATCCCTA
The DNA here is from genome assembly GCF_900187365.1 of Rhodoblastus acidophilus. GTDB lineage: Bacteria > Pseudomonadota > Alphaproteobacteria > Rhizobiales > Beijerinckiaceae > Rhodoblastus > Rhodoblastus acidophilus. The sequence goes on along the minus strand of NZ_FYDG01000005.1, from coordinate 159,530 downwards.
TTTCGACTCCGACTCGTCGCGCGGCGGCCAGCCCTTCAACAACGAACTCTACGCCGGTTTCAAGAACGACACCTTCGGTCAGCTGACCTTCGGCCGTCACACCAACATGGTGGCTGAAAGCACCGGCAACTTCGATCCGCTGAAGAACGCCGTGGCCCTGTCGCTGATCGGCTTCTCCGGCAGTCTCGCCTCGGGCGGCACCACCGAAGCCGGCAAGCTCGACAACAGCTTGAAGTACAAGGTCGCCTACGGCCCGGTTTACGGCGGCGCCATGGTGACGCTGGCCGATTCGCAGGGCGTCGCCAGCCAGGGCGTCTCCTACGGCTTCAACCTGGGCGGCACCTACGCCGGCTTCGCCTTGGACGGCGCCTACCAGCACACCACCGACGCCATCGCGCTCGGCGCCATTCCGAACGCTTCTGGTACGGTCAACGGCGTGTCCGTCGCGAACGCGACCGCCGCCGCCAACGGCTGGCTGGTCGGCACGCTGTCTGACAACGACGCCTTCTCGATCGGCACCAAATACACCTGGACGCAGTGGACCGGCTTCTTCGGCTATGAGAACATCAGCCAGACGAACGCCACGGATCGCAAGGCGGTCAGCTCGACCACGTCGTACTATGATGGCAACGACTATCGTTACTTCATCACCACGGCCAATCCGTTCCCGCACACCAAGCACATCGACCTGTTCTGGGGCGGCGTCAGCTACGCTTACAGCGACAAGCTGACCCTGACCGGCGCGTATTATCACGCCGAGCAGAACGCTTATGGCACGACGAAGTGCTCCACGCCGACCAACGGCAACTGCTCGGGCAACTACGACGTCGCCAGCTTCCTGACCCAGTACGCCTTCAACAAGCGCATGCAGGTTTACGGCGGCGTGTCCTACAGCGCGGCGACCGGCGGCTTCGGCGCGAACTGGAACGAGCGCGTCAACTGGAACCCGATGGTCGGCTTCCGCATGACCTTCTGATCTCGCGCAAGCGATATCGAGAGAATTGGTCCCGCAGGCTCCGGCCTGCGGGATTTTTGTTGGCCGGTTGCGCCGGGCGATTCTTGCCAAGCTGGGCGCGCGGGTTTAGCAAGGCCGCAAATCCCGCAAAATGAGGCTGATGATGGCGAGCTACAATATTCTCCTGCTTCCCGGCGACGGCATCGGGCCGGAAGTGACGGCGGAAGTCGAAAAGGTCGCCAAGGTCGTTTCCGACGCCGGTCTCGCGAAATTCGAGTTCGAAAAGGGCCTGGTCGGCGGTTCGGCTTATGACGCCCATGGCAAGGCCATTTCCGAGGCCGACATGGCGCGCGCGCAGGCCGCCGACGCCGTGCTGCTCGCCGCCGTGGGCGGCCCCAAATGGGCCAATGTGCCCTATGACGTGCGCCCCGAAGCGGGCCTGCTGCGCTTGCGCAAGGATTTGGGCCTGTTCGCCAATCTGCGCCCGGCCCTGTGCTATCCCGCGCTCGCCGAAGCCTCCTCGCTCAAGCAGGAGCTGGTCGAGGGCCTCGACATCATGATCGTGCGCGAACTGACCGGCGGCGTGTATTTCGGCGAGCCCAAGGAAATCACCAACCTGCCGAACGGGCAGAAGCGCGCCGTCGACACCCAGGTTTACGAGACCTACGAGGTCGAGCGCATCGCGGCGGTGGCGTTTGAACTGGCGCGCAAGCGCAACAACAAGGTCACGTCGTCCGAAAAGCACAATGTGATGAAGTCCGGCGTGTTGTGGAAGGAAGTCGTCACCGACGTCCACGCCAAATCCTTCCCCGACGTGCAGCTCGAACACATGCTGGCGGACGCCCTGGGCATGCAGCTGGTGCGCCGGCCCAAGCAGTTCGACGTGATCGTCACCGACAATCTGTTCGGCGATCTGCTGTCGGACGTCGCCTCCATGCTTACGGGCTCGCTGGGCATGTTGCCGTCCGCCTCGCTCGGCGCGGCCGACGCCAATGGCAAGCGCAAGGCGATGTATGAGCCGGTGCATGGCTCGGCGCCGGATATCGCCGGCAAGGGCATCGCCAACCCGATCGCGATGATCGGCTCGTTCGGCATGGCGCTGCGCTATTCGTTCGGCCTGATCGAAGCCGCCGACCTGATCGACAAGGCCATCGCCGACGTGCTCGCGGCGGGTCTGCGCACCGCCGACATCAAGGGCGACGCGCCGTCGAGCGTTTCGACCTCGGCGATGGGCGACGCCATCGCCAACGCGCTCAAGAAGGCGCTCTGACTTTACGGGCGGCGCGAAAGCGCCGCCTGCTCATTTGATAAAGACGTAGATATCGACCTTGAGCGCCTGGTCGCTGGCGTCCTTGCCTTCGACCCGGTAGTCCTCAAGGTAGATATTGGTGGCCTCCAGACCCTTCTCGTCGAGATAGGCGGTGATGGCGTCATAGGTGGTGTCGATGTCGTCGTAGCTGCCGGTGTGCGCGAACTTGATCGCCTTGCCGGCGGGCGTGGCGGCGAGCACCGCGCCGTTGATCAGCTCCGGCTTGGCGCCCGACGGGGCTTCGACCGGCAGCAGCGCGTCGAACTTGAACCCGGCGTCGTCGGTCTCGGTGAAGGCGGCCATGGCGTGGTCGACGGGTTTCAGGCCGGCTTTTTGCGCAGAGGCGCGCAATTTTTCCAGGGCCTCCCGGATTTTGGCGTAGCCGTCCTCCCAATTCGCCGAACTGTGCAGCACGAGGGCGGGCCGCGCCGCGATATCGGCGGGCTTGAGCGATTCGTCGGTGGGAACGGCGGGGGGCGGCTCGGTGACCGTGGGTTTGGCCGGCGTGGAAGCGCTGGAAGGCGGCGGCGCCGGCGGCGTTTGCGTTTCCGCGCTGCTGGAAGCGGACGCGACGGCCAGCGCCAGGGCGCCGAACAGCGGCGCGCCGCAATAACCCCAAAGGCCGTTCTTCATGGCAAGCTCCAAAGGAAAAATCCTGACGGCGCCAGGACGCGGTGGCCCCGCGTCGGCTTTTCTCTTATATACGGCCTAAACCGGACATGAATGGCGGGCAAGCATGGACGACAGGCGCTCCAACGCTTTTGCGGAAAATCCTTTGGTCGGGCGCGCGGTTCATAAAATGAACGGCGCCGGCAACGCCATTCTCGTGCTGGACCTGCGCGGCGCCGGCTTTTTGCCCCGCCCCGAGGACGCCCGCGCCCTCGCGCGCGCGCCGGGCCTCGGCTATGACCAGATGATGGTGCTGGGTGACGCGGCCGACGCCGGCGAAGCCGCGTTCATGACCATTTTCAATCAGGACGGCTCGCTGTCCGCCGCCTGCGGCAATGGCACGCGCTGCGTCGCGCATTATCTCGCCGAGCAGACCGGCGCGACCGAATTGCGGCTCGCCACCTCGGCCGGCAAGCTGTTCGTGCGTCGCGAGGGACCGCTGGCCTATATGGTCGACATGGGCGCGCCGCGCCTCGATTGGCGCGACATCCCGCTGGCGCGCGAGGCGGACACCGCTTGCGTCGATCTCGCCGCTTTCGGCCTGCCGCCCGCCTCGTGTGTAAGTATGGGCAATCCCCACGCCATTTTCTTCGTGGAGCGGATCGAGGATTTCGATCTGGCGGCGATCGGCCCCAGGCTCGAACACGACCCGATGTTTCCGCAGCGGGCCAATATCTCGCTCGCCCAGTCGCTTGCGCCCGACCATATCCGCCTACAAGTGTGGGAGCGGGGAACCGGCCTGACGCTCGCCTGCGGCACGGCGGCTTGCGCCACGGGCGTCGCCGCCGCGCGCGCCGGACGCGCCGGACGGCGGGTGAAGATTTCGCTTCCCGGCGGCGACTTGCTGATCCATTGGCGCGAGGCCGACGATCACGTCGAAATGACCGGGCCGGTGCAGGTCGAGTTCAGCCAGACGCTCGACGCGGCGATCTTTTCGGGGCGCGATGACTGAGCGGCCCGAGGTCGTCACCTTCGGCTGCCGCCTCAACATGGTCGAGTCCGAGGTCATGCGCGATCTCGCCGGGCAGGGGCGCGAACAGAATCTGGTGATCGTCAACACCTGCGCCGTCACCGCCGAGGCGACGCGGCAGGCGCGGCAGGCCATCCGCCGCATCGCCCGCGAAAAGCCCGACGCCCGCATTGTCGTCACCGGCTGCGCCGCGCAAATCGCGCCGGAAACGTTTTCCGCCATGCCGGAAGTGGCGCATGTGCTCGGCAATGCCGAAAAGACCGTCGCCACCACCTGGGACCATTTCGCAACCCGCGAAAATGTCGGCGCCATTGCGCAGGCGCGGCGCGGCAATGCGCCGGCGCCGCTGCTGTCGGCGCTCGAAGGCCATACGCGCGCGTTTCTCGCCGTGCAGAACGGCTGCGATCATTCCTGCACCTTTTGCGTCATTCCGCAGGGGCGGGGACCGTCGCGCTCGGTGGCCGAGGACGACGTCGTCGCGCAGGCGCGCCGCTTTGTCGAGACCGGGCACAAGGAACTGGTGCTGACCGGGGTCGATCTGACCTCCTGGGGCGGCGATCTCGCGGGGGCGCCCAGGCTGGGCCGGCTGGTGCGGCGGCTGTTGCGCGAAGTGTCGGGCCTGCCGCGCCTGCGGCTGTCCTCGATCGACTGCATCGAGGCCGACGACGATCTGCTCGCGGCCTTCGCCGGTGAGGAGCGTCTCACGCCCTATCTGCACCTGTCGCTGCAATCGGGCGACGATCTCGTTCTGAAACAGATGAAGCGCCGGCACAGCCGCGCCGAAGCCGTGGATTTTTGCGCGCGGTTGCGGGAGTTGCGCCCGGATATGGCGTTCGGCGCCGATCTGATCGCGGGTTTTCCGACCGAGACCGAGGCGGCGGCGGCGCGCAGCCGCGCCCTGGTCGAGGACTGCGGCCTGGCCTTCCTCCACGTCTTCCCGTTTTCCGCGCGGCCGGGCACGCCGGCGGCGCGGATGAAGCCGGTTCCGTCCAGTGCGGTCAAGGCGCGGGCCGCCGCCCTGCGCGAAGCCGGCGATCTGGCCCTCGCGCGCCATCTCGGCCGGCAGGTCGGCCGACGGGTTCAGATCCTCGCCGAGCGCGGCGGCATGGGGCGGGCCGCCGATTTCACCCCGGCGAAAACGCCGGGCGTGGCGCCCGGCCATCTGTTCGCCGCCGAAGTCGTCGGCGTCTCCGCCGGTTCGCTCGACATTTAATCCGATTCATCATGAATCCAGAAGCTCCGCGCCCGGTAACGGCATTTCCGGCCCTTTGAGGCAAATTGTCCGGGTTTCGGAGCGCGAAGGACATGGCGGACAGCACGACATTTGGCGGCGGCGGCGGAGACATTCCGCTCTTTGTCGCGGAAAAGCCGCGCCGGCGCGAGCGCGCCCATATCGACACGCTTCGCGCGCGGGTGCGCGAACTCGGGTTGGACATCAAGAGCAACTGGAGCGAGGCGGGACGGCCGCCGGAGCCGCAGGCGGTTCGGGCTGAGCGGACAGCCCGCAAGCCCGCGTCCGCCGAATGGGTTGACCGGCTCGCCAGCGAACATCGCGAAGACATCGCCGCCCAAGCGCGGGGCGCGCCCGCTCCGGCGCCGGTGGAGGATGAGGCGGTTCATCCGCTGGCGTCGGGCGCCTATGCGGCGGGGCGGGCCGCTTTCGCGCTCGACGGCGCGCTCAGGCCGCCGGCCGTCCTGCTGTCGGGCTTGCTGTCGTCCTATGGCGGCCTCGCGCTCAAAGGCCTGCTCGGCGCGCTGCTGCTGCTGGCGGGGCAGGGCCTGTTGCGCGACTGGCCGAAACCGGCCGAGCCGGCGTCGCCGCGGGTGCGGCCCGTCGCCTGGGTCGAGATCGCCAAGCCCTATCCGCTGTTCGATCTGTCCGCGCCGCTGTTCGGCCATGCGCCGCCGCTTTACAGCGCCCGCCGTCACGCCGCCGGCGGCGGCCGCGAGGACGTGCTGACCTTCGGCCAGTTCGGCGGCGTCAAGCCGTTCCTGCGCTTGGGCGTCTATCGTCACGGGACCGAGGATGTCGCCGCCTCTCCCTATTTTGTCGATATGGCGCGCCGCGCCTCGGTCCTCGGGCTGGGCGTCTCCGAAGTCGAGCTGCCGCAGGCCTTGCCGACGCGATTCGGCGATCTCGAATCGGGGGGGCTGGAGCTGTCCGGGCCGGAGGGCGTGAGGCGGGCGAATTGCCGGGGCTTCCGCCTGGAGATCGCGACGCCGGCCTTGACCATGGGCGGGTTCATGTGCGGCGCCGGCGAGGACGCTCTCAGCCCCGCCGATCTCGTTTGCGCCGTCGATCGGCTCGATCTGGTCTCCGCCGGTCAGGATCGCGCGCTCGCCGATTTCTTCGGCGCGGCGAGCGGCCGGAAAAGCCGCGCCTGCGCCGATTCGCCCCGAAGAAAGTAGCCGGCGCCGCTATCGCGGACCCGTTTCAGGCGTTAGACTCGCGCCAATCAGCAGGAGTATCCCATGCGCAGAAAATCCTTTTTCATCCTGGCGATCGCCGTCGCTGGCCTGGGGGCCTGCTCCGCCGTCGCCCAGAGCCACGAAATCCAGGTGCGCAAGCACCGCAGTTTCCTGGAGTCGGGCAATGTCGTCCCGGTCGGGACGGAAAACCGCTATGTCGTCGACAGCGCCCGGCTGAATTATGGCGCCCCCGGCGGCGCGGCGCGGCGCGACGAATTTCATCAGGGGCTGCTGCCCCAGCCGGGCGAACCCATCGGCGAATCGCCGCGCTGAGGATTTGCTCAAGCGATTCGCGCGGGAGATCCGGCGGTTAAGCGGAGCGGCGCGCGCCGCTCCGGGCCGCGCGGCATATCCGCGCAGCGCGGGGCGCGCGACGGGCGTTTCCGGCTGACAAAAACCGGCCGCGCGCGATCGCCCCTTGCCAGTCGGGTCTTCGACGGCCATAAGACCGCAAGTTTCAGATTGTGCGGTCCTGTCATGGCGAACTTCCCCGAACGCGTGTTTTCCGGCATCCAGCCGACTGGTAATTTGCATCTCGGCAATTATCTCGGGGCCATCGTCAAGTTTGTCGCGCTGCAGCAGACGCATGAATGCCTGTTTTGCGTGGTCGATCTGCATGCGATCACCATGCCGCAGGCGCCCGGCGAACTGCGCGAGGCGATTCGCCGCATCGCCGCCGCCTATATCGCGTCGGGGGTCGATCCCGTCAAAAACATCATCTTCAACCAGAGCCAGGTCTCCGAACATTCGGAGCTGGCCTGGGTGTTCAATTGCGTCGCCCGCATGGGCTGGCTCAACCGCATGACGCAGTTCAAGGACAAGGCGGGCAAGGACCGGGAGAACGTCTCCATCGGCCTGTTCGCCTATCCGACGCTGATGGCGGCCGACATTCTGCTCTATCGCGCCACCCATGTGCCGGTGGGCGAGGACCAGAAGCAGCATGTCGAGCTGACCCGCGACATCGCGCAGAAATTCAACAACGATTACGCCGAATCGATCGCGGCCCAGGGCCATAACGGCGGCTTCTTCCCGCTGCCGGAGCCGCTGATCCAGGGGCCGGCGGCCCGCGTGATGAGCCTGCGCGACGGCACGAAGAAAATGTCGAAATCCGATCCGTCGGAATTTTCGCGCATCAGCCTCGCCGACGACGCCGACGCCATCAACCAGAAGATCCGCAAGGCCAAGACCGATCCGGAGCCGCTGCCGACCGAACTGGAAGGCTTGAAGGGGCGCCCGGAAGCGGAAAACCTGATCGGCATTTATTCGGCATTGTCCGGCGTCGCGGCGGAAAAGGTGCTGCTGGAGTTCGGCGGCGCGCAGTTTTCGTCGTTCAAACAGGCGCTGGCCGATCTCGCCATCCACAAGCTCGGCCCGATCGGCGCGGAAATGCGCCGGCTGGAGGGCGACCCCGGCTATATCGACCAGGTGCTGCGCGAAGGCGGCGCGCGCGCGAAAGCCATCGCGCAGCCGATCATGAACCAGGTCAAGGATATTGTGGGGCTTTTGCGCTGAGGGGGCGGGGGAACGAAGTTTTCCCTTCCCTTGCCTCGCTTTGACCCTATCTTAACAGCATCCCGTCGCCGGCCTTGAACCGGCTGATTCCGGAGGCCCGATATGTTCATCCAAACCGAAGCCACGCCCAATCCCGCCACTTTGAAGTTTCTCCCCGGCGCGTCCGTCGCGCAGGAGGGCGTGTGGGATTTGCGTTCGCCGGACGAGGCCGGCGTGTCTCCGCTCGCCCAGGCGCTGTTTTCCATCGAAGGCGTCAGCGGCGTGTTCCTGGGGTCGGACTTCATCTCGGTCACCAAATCCGAGGGGGATTGGCAGAACCTCAAGCCGGCGATTCTCGGCGCGATCATGGAGCACTTCCTGTCGGGACGGCCGGTGTTGTCGGCCGAGGCCGGCGCGTCGGGCCAGACGTCGGCGGAGCAATTCGCCCCCGAGGACGCCGAGACGGTCGAGGCCATCAAGGATCTGCTGGAAACGCGCGTGCGACCGGCCGTCGCCGGCGATGGCGGCGACATCGTGTTTCGCGGCTTTAAGGACGGCGTCGTCTATTTGCAGATGAAGGGCGCCTGCTCGGGCTGCCCGTCGTCGACGGCGACCTTGAAACGCGGCATTCAAAACCTGATCTGTCATTTTCTTCCTCAGGTCAAATCTGTCGAAGAAGTCTGAGGTTCGGTTTCCGACTCATGCGCATATTGGCGATAGACACATCGCTGCCGGCGGTCTCCGTCGGCGTCTTCGACAGCGAGACGCCGCAGGCGTTGGTTCGCGAAACCGTTCCGATGCAGAAGGGCCACGCCGAGGCCCTGATGCCGATGATCGAGCGCGTCGCCGCGCAGGTCGACGGCGGTTTCGCGTCGCTTGACCGGGTCGCGGCGACCGTCGGACCCGGCTCGTTCACCGGCATTCGCATCGGGGTGGCGGCGGCGCGCGGCATCGCCCTGGCCTGTGGCGTTGAGGCGGTCGGCGTCTCGGCCCTCACCGCGCTGGCCGCGCCGCTGCTGTTTTCCGACGAGGCGCAGATCGTCGCGGCGGCGATCGACGCCCTGCACGGCAATGTCTATTTCTCCGCCTACGCCGCGCGGGGCCGCGTTCTGGCCTCGCCGCGAATCGTTGGCATCGCCGACGCCTGCCGCCTGCTCGGCGCCGGCCAGGTCGTCGCCGTCGGCAGCGGCGCCGAGGCGTTGCGCGAGGCGGCGAAGGAACTGGGCCAGGATCTGGCCGTCGCCGAGCGGGATCCCTGGCCGGATATCGCCGCCGTCGCCAAACTGGGGATCGCCGCCGATCCGCAGACCGCGCCGGCGCGGCCGCTCTATCTCAAGGCGCCCGACGTCACGCGGTCCACAAAACCTTCGGTTCTCGCGCGCGCGGCCCCATGAAGATCCCGGAAATGAAGATCCCGGACCTGAAAATCCCGGAACTGTTGCGGCGCAAGCCGGATTTCGGCCTTCCGCGTCTGCTCAAGGTCGGGGACGCCGCCGATTGCTCCGCCCTTCACGCCACCGGCTTCGCCCATTCCTGGAGCGCCAGCGAATTCGAGGCCTTGTTGAGCGATCCCGCCTGCCTGAGCGTGGGCGTGGACGCCAAATGGGGGCTTGCGGGCTATCTGATGTCGCGCGTCGCCAGCGACGAAGCCGAAGTGCTGACCGTCGTCGTCGCGCCGGCCTTGCGCCGGTTCGGCTGCGCCCAGCGCCTGCTGCTGGACCATTTGTCGCGGCTGGCGGCGCGGGGCGTCGCCATGGTGTTTCTCGAGGTGGACGCCGAGAATGAAGCGGCGCTGTCGCTCTACCGCCGCAACGGTTTTGAGGAGGTCGGCCGGCGCAAGGCCTATTATGCGCGGGCCGACGGCGCCCGGGCCGACGCGCTGGTGATGCGCAGAAACCTGGGCTGAACCGGGCGGGCGTCATAAAACTGTAATGATCCCCGCCTAACGGGCGCTATGGCTTACTTTCGCGCTTGTCTGCTGATCCTCGCCCTCGTCGCTTTCTATGTCATCGGCACGCCGCTGCAACGATTGGCGCGCCGCCGCGGCTGGAGGCTCGCCGCGCGCATCCCGCCGTTTTTCGCGAAAACCATGTGCTTCCTGCTTGGGTTGCGCGTGGTGTTCGAGGGCGCGCCGCTCGGCCCGAAGCCGCGCATGATCGTGTCCAATCATGTGTCCTGGAGCGACATTCTGGTGTTCGCCAGCCGCGAGACGCCCTGTTTCGTCGCCAAGAGCGAAGTGGCCGACTGGCCCATTCTCGGCGCCTTCGCCCGCGTGCAGGACACGATTTTCGTCAAGCGGGAGAGCCGGTCGGACGTCGCCCGCGTCAACGCCGCCATGGCCGCAAAGATGAAGGCGGGCGAGGATGTTCTGCTTTACGGCGAGGGCACCTCCAGCGACGGCGCCGACGTGCTGGCGTTCAAGCCGTCGCTTTTCGCGTCCGCGCGCGATCTGCTGCGGCTCTATCCCGAGGTCGCCGCCGTGACCGTGCAGCCCGCCGCCATCGCCTATGTCGCCGCGCGCGGCAAGATTTTGAACGCGGAGGAGCGGCGCGCGCTCGCCTGGTATGGCGACGCGGATCTGGCGCCGCATATCTGGACCCTGCTCAAGCACGCGCCGGTCGAGTGCCGCGTGCGTTTTGGCGAGGCGCTCGACTATCGCGCCGAGGCCGACCGCAAGGCGGTGGCGCTGGAGACCGAGGCGCGCGTCCGGCGTCTGGCGGCGTCGATGGCGTCCTGAAAGCCCGGCAACAATTTGCGCCGCGCTTCTTATCGAAAAAAGCGAAATCGGCTATAAGACGGAGAGGCTCTCTTCCGAGGACGTTCCAAGATTTTGAAACCTGCATCCGATGGCGCCGATCCCGCCGCGAACGAGGCGACCGCGCCGAAGAAACTGTTCATCAAATCTTTCGGCTGCCAGATGAACGTCTACGACGCGACGCGCATGGCCGACGTCCTGGCGCCCGAGGGGTATCAGGAAACCGCGCAACCGGAAGAGGCGGACCTTATCGTCCTGAACACGTGCCACATCCGCGAACGGGCCGCCGAAAAGGTGTTTTCGGAGCTGGGCAAGCTGCGTCAGCTCAAGCAGGAGCGCGCCGGTCTGGGGCAGGAGACGCGCATCGCCGTGGCGGGATGCGTGGCGCAGGCGGAAGGCGCGGAGATTCTGCGCAAGCAGCGCGCGGTCGATCTGGTGGTCGGGCCGCAGAATTATCACCGCCTGCCCGATCTGGTGCGCCAGAGTTTTAACGCCCCGGTCGTGGACACCGATTTTCCGGTCGAGGACAAGTTCGATCATCTGACGTCGCCGAGCGAGGCGAAAATCCGCGAGCGCGGCGTGGCCGCCTTTCTCACCGTGCAGGAAGGTTGCGACAAGTTCTGCACCTTCTGCGTTGTGCCTTATACGCGGGGCGCCGAGGTTTCGCGCCCGGTCGCCAGGATCGTCGCGGAGGCGGAGGTTCTGGCCCGCGCCGGGGTGCGCGAGATCACCCTGCTCGGGCAGAATGTCGACGCTTATCATGGGCTTGGAGAAGACGGCGAGAACTGGACGCTGGCGCGGCTGCTGCGGCGGCTGGCGCGGATCGAGGGCGTGGCGCGGCTGCGCTTCACCACCAGCCATCCCAATGACATGACCGACGACCTGATCGAGGCCTTCGCCGATCTGCCGGCGCTGATGCCGTTCCTGCACCTGCCGGTGCAGTCGGGTTCGGATGCGATCCTGCAGGCGATGAACCGCCGGCACAGCGCCGAGGACTATGTCCGGCTGATCGAGAAAATCCGCAAGGCGCGCCCCGATCTGGCGCTGTCGTCGGACTTCATCGTCGGTTTTCCCGGCGAGACCGAGGCCGATGTTCAGGCCACGCTCGATCTGATCGCCGAGGTCGGGTTCGCTTCCACCTTCTCGTTCAAATATTCGCCCCGGCCGGGCACGCCGGGGGCCGAACTCGCCGATCAGGTCGACGAGGCCGTCAAGACCGAGCGGCTCTATCGCTTGCAGGCGCTGGTCGAGGCGCAGCGGCAGGCGTTCAACGCCGCCATGGTCGGCCGGGTCACGCCCGTCCTGTTCGAGAAGCTCGGGCGCCACGCGGGCCAGGTCGCCGGAAAATCGCCTTATCTGCAGCCGGTGCAGGTCGAGGGCGGGGCCGGGCTGATCGGGCGGGAGGCGCCGGTCGAAATCGTCCGCTGCGGCTCGAATTCCCTGTTCGGCCGTTTGGCCGCGCCTGAAACCGTGGGGGCGGCCTGACATGCCCGCGCCTTCCGATCGGCTCGCCGAATCCGAACAGACGCTGTCGCTCGACGACAATCGCACGGCCTCGATGGTGTTCGGCCATTACGACCAAAATCTCGCCCGCATCGAGCGGCGGTTGAACGTCTCGCTCAACGCCAATGGCAATCACGTCGTCATCAAGGGCGCGCCGGACGCGATCGGCCGCGCGCAGCGCGTGCTGCAAATCCTGTTCGACCGGGCGCGGGCGGGGCAGCCGGCGACGCTCGGCGACGTCGATGGCGCCATCGAGGAATGCGCCTTGCAAGGCAGCCTGTTTCCCGGCGAAGCGCCGGCGTCGCGCTCCAATTTCGAGCAGGTTTCGACCCGCAAGAAGGGGGTGCGCGCCCGCACCGCTTCGCAGGATTTCTATCTGCGCGAGCTGAAGCGGCGCGAACTGGTGTTCGCCGCCGGACCCGCCGGCACCGGCAAAACCTGGCTGGCGGTGGGCCATGCGGTGTCCCTGCTGGAGCAGGGCGTCGTCGAGCGCCTGATCCTGTCGCGCCCCGCCGTCGAGGCGGGCGAGCGGCTGGGATTTCTGCCCGGCGACCTGCGCGAAAAGGTCGATCCCTATCTGCGGCCGATCTACGACGCGCTGCAGGATTTCATGGATCCGCGCATGGTCGAGCGCGGCATGCAGACCGGCATGATCGAGGTGGCGCCGCTCGCCTTCATGCGCGGGCGCACCCTGTCCAACGCCTGCGTCCTGCTGGACGAGGCGCAAAACGCCACGACCATGCAGATGAAAATGTTCCTGACCCGTCTGGGCGAGGGCTCGCGGATGATCGTCACCGGCGATCCCAGCCAGACCGATCTGCCCACCGGGCAGAAATCCGGCCTGAGCGAGGCGATCCATCTCCTGTCGGGCCTGGAAGGCGTCGGCCATGTGACCTTCACCGAGGCCGACGTGGTGCGGCATGATCTGGTGCGGCGCATCGTCGCGGCCTACGAATCCTCCGAGCGGAAGCCGCCCAATCGCGGCGGCAAGGATGCGCCGGCATGAACCTGTCGATAGAAACCAGCGTGGAATGCGAGAGCTGGCGTGAGGTCGCCGATCTCGACGGCCTGATCCGGCAATGTCTCGACGCCGTTCTCTCCGAAACCGGCGATGAGTTGCGCGAGGGCGCCGAAGTCAGCCTGCTGCTCTGCGACGACGCCCGCATCCGCGTGCTGAACGCGCAGTTCCGGGGCATGGACAAGCCGACCAACGTGCTGTCCTTTCCGGGGCCGGAGCCGCTCGAAACCGCGCATGGGATTGGCGACATCGCCATCGCCTACGAGACGGTGGCGCGCGAGGCCGCGGAGCAGGGCAAGCCGCTGCAGCACCATCTGCGTCACATGGTCGTCCACGGTTTTCTGCATCTGCTGGGCTACGACCACGAGACCGACGAGGAAGCCGAGGCGATGGAGGCCGACGAGACGCGCGCGCTCGCGCGCATGGGCGTCGCCGATCCCTATCGTGAACTTTCAACCCCCGAGGGGCATTGATCATGGCCGCGCCGGAACGCGACAGTGACGAATCCAATGTGGTCGAGCGAAGTTCGAGCCGGGGCAGCATCGTCGAGCGCCTGCGGGCGATGTTCGGCCTGTCCGGCGCCTCGATCCGCGACGATATCGAGGATGCGTTGGACGACGACGCGATCTCGGAGGACTTCAGCCCCTACGAACGGGAGATGCTGAAAAACGTCCTGGCGCTGCACGATCTCAAGGTCAGCGACGTCATGGTGCCGCGCGCCGATATTGTCGCGATCTCCATCGAATCCCGCCTGAGCGACGCGCTGGCGACCTTCCGCACCGCCGGCCATTCGCGTTTGCCGGTGCATGGCGAAACGCTGGACGACCCGCGCGGCATGGTCCACATCCGCGATTTCGTCGATTACGTCGCCTCGTCGGCCGAAAAGGCGCTGGCCTCGCCAGGGGGGCCGGCGCAGGACGGGCAGGTCCAGGACGGGAAAGAGCGGGACGGGCAGGCCCAGAACAGGAAAGAGCACGCCGGGAAAGTCGGGGCGCTTTCGCCGAAAGGGCCGCAATTCGTGCGCGTCGATCTTTCGGTCCGGCTGGAGACCGCGGGCATCCTGCGTCCCGTCCTCTACGCGCCGCCGTCGATGCCCGCGCTCGACCTTCTGGTCAAGATGCAGGCCACGCGCACCCATATGGCGCTGGTCATCGACGAATATGGCGGCACCGACGGGCTGGTGTCGATCGAGGACATTGTCGAGATGATCGTCGGCGACATCGAGGACGAGCACGATCTCGACGAGAACCCGAAGATCGAGGCGGTCGCGCCCGGCGTCTTCATCGCCGACGCCCGCGTCGGGCTGGAAGACGCGGCGGAGGTCACCGGCCTCGATCTCACCGGCTACGGCGAAAAGGAGGAGGTCGACACGATCGGCGGCCTCGCGACGGCTTTCGCCGGCCGGGTTCCGATTCGCGGCGAAGTGGTGGCCTGTCCGGACAAGACGTTCGAATTCGACATTCTCGACGCCGACCCGCGCCGGTTGAAAAAACTCAAGATTCGCGTCAGCGCGGTCGAGACGGTTCGCAGCCGGGGCGCCGACGACGAAACGTAAGCTATTTTGCCAACCGCCGCGCTTTTTGCATTAGTGTCGAAATCGATTCGGCCCTCGCTCAAGGCGCGCAATGCTTACTTTTTCGCAAAAGGTGATGCTGTCCGACGGGTGGTCCCGGCGGCTGATCGCGTTTTTCAGCGGCGCCGTCGGCGTGCTGGCGCTGGCGCCTATCGGATTCTTTCCCGCCTTCTTCGTTCCCATGACGGCGGCGGTCTGGCTGATCGACGGGTCCGCCGGCGAAAATCGCTGGGCGAGCTTACGCCGCGCCGCGGCGGCCGGCTGGTGGCTGGGGTTCGGCTATTTCGTCGCGGGCCTGTGGTGGCTGGGCGTCGCCTTTCTGGCCGAGGCCGATCGCTTCGCCTGGGCCTTGCCGCTGGGCGTGCTCGGCCTGCCCGCGGGCCTCGCGTTCTTCACCGCCCTGGGTTTCGCGCTGGCGCGCCTGTTGTGGTCGCCCGGCGCGGCGCGGGTGTTCGCGCTGGCGGCGGGCCTGACCGTGGCCGAATGGCTGCGCGGCCATATCCTGACCGGCTTTCCCTGGAACGATTTCGGCATGGCGTTGGGCGACAATCCGCTGTTCGCGCAATTCGCCTCGGTCGGCGGGCTCTACAGCCTGACCGTGCTGTCCGTCCTGCTGTTCGCTGCGCCGGCGCTGCTCGGCAAGGGCGGGCGCGGCCGCAAGGCGGTCGCTTTGTCGCTGGCGGGCTTTGTCGCTTTGGCGCTGTTCGGCGCCGCGCGCCTGCAGGGCAAGGTCGAGACGGTGAAGGGCGTCAAGCTGCGGGTGGTGCAGGCCAATGTCGCCAATGACGAGTTTCGCGCCGACCGCAGGAGCGAATTGCTCGACCGCTATCTGAAACTGTCGGACCGCTCGACCTCGCCGCAAACCACCGGGCTGACCGACGTCACCCATGTGTTCTGGTCGGAATCCGTCTTCCCCTTCCTGCTGGCGCAGGACCCGGCCGCGCTGTCGGCCATCGCGGCGCGCATGCAGACCGCCATCCTGTTCACCGGCGCCGCGCGGGCCGAGATCGAGGCGAGGCGGCCGCATTATTTCAATTCCTTGGCCGTCATCCAGAAGGGCGAGATCAAGGAATGGTTCGACAAGATGCATCTCACGCCTTTTGGCGAATACATGCCTTTGGCGGGGGCGCTGGCGCGGCTGGGCCTCAGCCCGTTCGCCTGGAGCCCGGGGACGTTCGACGCCGGCGAATATTCGCGCGTGCTGACGGCGCCGGGATTGCCGGCGGTTTTCCCTTTAATTTGCTATGAATCCATATTCCCGGAGGAAGTCGCCGCACGTTTATCCGATCTCAACGCGCGTCCTGGATTGATCCTGAACGTCACGAACGATGGCTGGTTTGGCGTGACTTCGGGTCCTTATCAGCATTTGTCACAGGCGCGGCTGCGCGCGATCGAGCAAGGTCTGCCAATGGTGCGTTCCGCCAATACGGGGGTCTCGGCGATTATTGATCCCTATGGACGTCTCCTCGCCTCGACTTCGTTGGGAACGGAAGCGGTGCTCGATGGAAGCTTGCCGAAGGCGCTGCCCGCGACTTTTTACTCGCAACATTGGCGTCTTGCGCCTGCCATTGCATGGTTAATTGTTTTGGCCGCTGCTTTGATTCGCCCACGGAACATTTGACTTTAGGTAAACTATTATTGCAAATAGGCGCGAAACGATAGGACGGAAGACAGCCGTGACCAAAGTCCCTAATCCCATCGATCGTCATGTCGGCGCGCGCGTGCGCATGCGCCGGATGATGATCGGCATGAGCCAGGAAAAATTGGGCGAGGCCTTGGGTCTGACGTTCCAGCAAGTGCAGAAATACGAAAAAGGCACCAACCGGATCAGCGCCAGCCGCCTGCAGCAGATTTCCGAAACCTTGAGCATCCCGCTCGCCTATTTCTTCAAGGGCGCGCCGGTCTCCGAAGGCGCAGGAAACGCCGGCTTCGCCGAAGCCAGTCCCGATGAGGGGTTCGCCAGCGATTTCGTGATGACCGCGGAGGGCCTGAGCCTCAACCGCGCCTTCGCCCGAATCACCGACGCGAAAGTTCGCAAGCGGATCGTCGATCTCATCGTCACGCTGGCCGAAGGCGGCGGGGCCTGAGCTTTAACTGCCGTGTTCGTTTTATCGAACGAAAACGCGACAAAGGCTTGACGAAAAGAACGCGCCGCCTGTAGGTTCCCTCCCACAACAGCGACGAGTTCATCGACGGCCGGTCCTGGACCGCTCGTCCCGATCAAGGAGATGCCTTGTGGCGCGCAGCGATTATCTGTTCACGAGCGAATCCGTTTCTGAAGGACATCCCGACAAGGTCGCGGATCGCATTTCCGACGAAATTGTAGACCTTTTCTACCGCGAAGGCGCCAAGGCCGGCATCGATCCCTATCAGATCCGCGTCGCCGCCGAGACGCTGGTGACCACCAACCGCGTCGTCATCGCCGGCGAAGTGCGCGGCCCCGCGCTGTCGCACGCGCAGATCGAGCAGGTCGCCCGCGAGGCGATCAAGGACATCGGTTACGAGCAGGACGGCTTCCACTGGAAGAACGCGGAGGTCGAAATCCTCCTGCACGCCCAGTCCGCCGACATCGCCCAGGGCGTTGACGCGGCCGGCAACAAGGACGAGGGCGCGGGCGACCAGGGCATCATGTTCGGTTACGCCACCAACGAAACCGAAGCGCTGATGCCGGCGCCGATCTATTATTCGCACAAGATTCTGGAAGTGCTGGCCAAGGCCCGCAAGAGCAAGGACGGCGAAGCCGCCAAGCTCGGCCCCGACGCCAAGAGCCAGGTGACCGTGAAATATGTCGGCGGCAAGCCGGTCGGCGTCACCCAGATCGTGCTGTCGACCCAGCATGTCGATGAGACGCTGACTTCGGAAGATGTCCGCCGCATCGTCGAGCCCTATATCGTGGCCACTCTGCCCAAGGGATGGATCACCGACGCCACCGTCTGGCACGTCAACCCGACCGGCAAGTTCGTGATCGGCGGCCCGGACGGCGACACCGGCCTCACCGGCCGTAAAATCATCGTGGACACTTACGGCGGCGCGGCCCCGCATGGCGGCGGCGCCTTCTCCGGCAAGGATCCGACCAAGGTGGACCGCTCCGCCGCTTATGCGGCGCGCTATCTCGCCAAGAACGTGGTCGCGGCCGGTCTGGCGGATCGCGTCACGATCCAGCTGTCCTATGCGATCGGCGTCGCCGAGCCGCTGTCGATCTATGTCGACGCCCACGGCACCGCCAAGGTCGACGAGGCCAAGCTGGAAGAGGTGCTGTTCAAGATCGTGCGCCTGTCGCCGCGCGGCATTCGCGAGCATCTCCAGCTCAACAAGCCGATCTATGCGCGCACCTCCGCCTACGGCCACTTCGGCCGCCAGCCCGACGCCGAGGGCGGCTTTTCCTGGGAAAAGACCGATCTCGTCGAAAAGCTCAAGGCGCATTTCGCCTGACATCCCGAGTGTAGCGTGAGCGAGACGATCGGACGCCGCGAGTCCGCATTCTTTGGGCGCCGCAAGGGAAAAGCCTTGCGCGCCCATCAAGCGGGCCTGATGGAAACCCTGCTGCCGACCGTTCAGGTCGATCTGTCGGCGCCGCTGTCCGATCCCGCCGCGCTGTTTCCCGGTCATCCCGCCGACCTCCGTCTGGAAGTCGGCTTCGGCGGCGGCGAGCATCTCGCCGCCGACGCGTCCGCGCATCCCGAGCGCGGCTATTTCGGCTGCGAGCCTTTCGTCAACGGCGTGGCCAAGCTGATGGCCCAGGTCGAGACGCGCGATCTGCGCAACATCCGCGTCCATCCCGGCGACGCCGGCGAGTTGATCGACGCGCTGCCGGACGCGAGCCTGTCGGGCGTCTGCATCCTTTATCCCGATCCCTGGCCGAAACGGCGCCATCGCGAGCGGCGCTTCGTGTCCGACCAGATGCTGAGTCGTCTCGCCCGCGTCATGCGCAGCGGCGCCGAGCTGCGTTTCGCCTCGGACATTGACGATTACGTCGGCTGGACGCTGGCCCGCGCGCTGCGCTCGCCGGATTTCCTCTGGCCGGCGACCGCCGAATCCGACTGGCTGACGCCTTATCCCGACTGGCCCGGCACCCGCTATGAAGCCAAGGCGCTGCGCGAGGGGCGGCGTCCCGTCTATCTCACCTTCATTCGTCGCTGACGCCGCGCCCTTTGCGCCCGTAGCGGTGCAGTTGCGCGCCATAGAGTTTCAGCCACGCTTCCGCCTTGGCGGTGGCGGGGCAGAGGGTTTTGGTCAGGCCCCAGAAATCGTCGGAATGGTTGTGGTGGCGCAGATGCGCCATTTCATGCGCGACCAGATAATCCAGCACGAACGGCGGCGCCAGGATCAGCCGCCAGGAGAAATTCAGCGCGCCCCGCGCCGAACAGGAGCCCCACCGGCTCGTCGTATCCTTCAAACTGATGGAAATCGGCGCGCGCCCGACAGCCGCGACATGGCCGCGCGCCGCCGCCTCGATCTCGCGGCGGGCTTCGCGCCGGAAGAAATCGGTGATTCGCCGCTCGAAATGCGCGGCCTCGCCGCTGGCGCAAATGGCCGGAGGCTGGCGCGCCGCGTCGATCCAGACGGGACCTCCGCCACGGGCGGGCCGCGCCTCCGGGCAATGCGCCAGCTGATGCGGCGCGCCCCGGAACGGGATCACCGCGTCCGGAACGAAAGCCTGACAGTCGGGCAGCCGCGCCAGCCTGTGCGCGATCCATTCGGCGTGGCGCTGGGCGAATTCTTCGGCGTCGCGCAAGTTGGCGCGCGCCGGCAGGGTCAGCACGACGTCCTGGGTGGCCGCGCGCACGCGCAGGGTGAAGCGCCGCGCCGAGTCGAGGCGCTTGAGCGCGACGCGAAAGCGCCGCTCCTCGTGCACCACGAACAGCTCGTCGACGGGTCTGGCGCGTAATCCGAATTTCAGGTTCAGCATGGCCGCGAAGCAGTCCGATTCTCAACTCTGGCAGCTTGAACAATAAAAGGTCGAGCGTCCATTTTGCGCGCGCCGAATGATGATCCCGCGACAGGCGGGGCTGGAGCAAGCTTGTCCTTCACGGTCATAGACCCGAAAATTGTGTTGAAAATATCCCAGCGCGCCGTCGGCCTGGCGATGGTCGCGCAGGGAGGATCCGCCGGCCTCGATCGCCTCGGCCAGCAAGGCGCGCACGGTCCGGGCGAGCTTTTCCGCCGCCGCGCCCAGATCGCCGGCGGCGCGCAGCGGCGACAGGCCGGCGCGATGCAGCGCCTCGCAGACATAAATGTTGCCGAGGCCGGCGATATTGCGCTGGTCGAGCAGAGCCGCTTTCAGCGAAGTCGCCTTGCCGGCGAACAGCCGCGCCAGCGTCTCGCCGTTGAAATCGTTCGATAACGGCTCGACGCCAAGCCCCGCGAAAAACGGGTGATCCGCCAGCGTGTCGGTCGTCGCCAGCGTCATGAAGCCGAAACGCCGGGGATCGTTATAAGTGAGCTGGCCGGTTTCGAGCGAGATGACGACGTGGTCATGCGCCGGAATTTTGCCGCGCGGGAATTTGAACGTCCCGATCGGGCCGGCCTCCATCCGAAACGAACCGCTCATCCCCAGATGCGCGATCAAAACCTGCTCGTCGTCGAGCACGGCCTGCAGATATTTGGCGCGGCGGTTGAGAGCGACAATTCGCCGCCCCTGCAAACGTCCGGCGAAATTGTCGGGAAAGGGAAACCTCAAGTCCTTGCGGCGCAACTCGACCTGCAGGATTCGGGAGCCGACCAGAAACGGCGCCAGCCCCCGGCGCACCGTTTCGACTTCCGGCAGTTCAGGCATTGCTATCCCTTCAGTTTACGCGACAAACAGAATAAATAGCCAGTGAGCGAAGGGCGCGCTATGGTCCCGCGCGCAGAAGAGGTTCCAATGATTGACGTCAAATCGTCCGGCAGCGAGACGCAGGATCACACCCATTTCGGATTTTCCGAGGTTCCCCTCAACGAGAAGCAGGGGATGGTCGACGACGTCTTTCACAAAGTGGCGCAGCGCTACGACATCATGAACGATCTGATGTCGGGCGGCCTGCATCGCGTCTGGAAGGACATTTTCGTTTCCCGCGTGCATCCGTCCAAGACCGGGCCGTTCAACCATCTCGACGTGGCCGGCGGCACCGGCGACATCGCCTTCCGCGTGGTTCAGGCCGGCGGCCCCAAGACCAAGGTGACCGTGCTCGACATCAACGGCGACATGCTCGGCGTCGGCCGCGAGCGCGCCCAGAAGAAGGGCCTGGCGAAAAACCTGGAATTCGTCGAGGCCAATGCGGAATCGCTGCCGTTCGAGGACGGCCAGTACGACGCCTACACCATCGCCTTCGGCATCCGCAACGTGCCGCGCATCGAGCGGGCGCTGGCCGAGGCTTACCGCGTGCTCAAGCGCGGCGGCAAGTTCATGTGCCTGGAGTTTTCGCAGGTCGAGGCGCCGGCGCTGGCCAAGATTTACGAATCCTATTCCTTCTCGGTGATTCCGCAGATCGGCCGCATGGTCACCGGCGACGGCGAACCCTACCGTTATCTGGTCGAATCGATCCGGCAGTTCCCGGCGGCGGAGGATTTCGCGGCCATGATCGAGAACGCCGGCTTCCAGCGCGTGTCCTTCACGCGGTTGACCGGCGGCATTGTCGCGATCCATTCCGGCTGGAAGCTTTGAGGTTTTAGTGATTTCCTCGATCGGCCATGTGATCCGGCTCGCGCGCGCCGGATGGATTCTCGCGCGCGAGGGCGTGTTTTCCGGCGTCGAAACCGCCGGTCTGCCGCTGGAAATGCGGGTCCCGCTGTTTCTCGCCGGGCTGATCGCCCGACGCGGCGGCGGTCTGCAACGGATCGCGCCGGCCATCGCCCGGCTCGGGCCGTCCTATGTCAAGCTGGGCCAGACGCTGGCGACCCGGCCCGACGTGGTCGGCGTCGCGGTGGCGCGCGAACTGGAAGCCTTGCAGGACCGCATGGCGCCGTTCCCGCGCGAGGTCGCGGTCGGGGTGATCGAAAAGGCGTTTTCCCGGCCGATCGGCGAGATTTTCGCTGAATTCAGCGAGCCGGTGGCGGCGGCTTCCGTCGCCCAAGTGCATCGGGCCAAGATCGTCGCGGACGGCAAGGAGCGCTGGGTCGCGGTCAAGGTGCTGCGGCCTCGCATCGAGCGGCGTTTCCGGCGCGACCTCGGCGACATGTTCTTCGCCGCGCGGCTTGTGCAGAAATATTCGGCGGAGGCGCGCCGGCTGAAACCCGTCGAAGTCGTCGAGACGCTGGCGCGCTCGATGAAAATGGAGATGGATTTTCGGCTGGAGGCCGCCGCCGCCTCGGAATATTCCGACAACACCCAGGGCGACGCCGACTTTTTGGTCCCGGCGGTCGATTGGAACCTTTCCGCACGCGAAGTCCTCACGCTGCAATGGATCGACGGCACGCCGCTGTCCGACGTCGAGGCCCTGCGCCGCTCCGGCGTCGATCTGCCCGGTCTCGGGCGGACCATCATCCAGTCGTTCCTACGCCATGCCGTGCGCGACGGCTTTTTCCACGCCGACATGCATCAGGGCAATCTGTTCCTGACGCGCGAGGGCCGGCTCGCCGCCGTGGATTTCGGCATTATGGGCCGGCTCGGCGTCAAGGAGCGCCGGTTCCTGGCCGAAATCCTGTATGGGTTCATCACCCGCGACTACCAGCGCGTCGCCGAAGTGCATTTCGAGGCCGGCTATGTGCCGCCGTCCTATCGGGTCGCCGATTTCGCCCAGGCGATTCGCGCCGTGGGCGAGCCGATCCATTCGCGCCGCGCCGATGAAATCTCGATGGCCAAGCTGCTGTCGCTGCTGTTCGAGATCACCGCTCTGTTCGACATGCAGACCCGCACCGAACTGGTGATGCTGCAAAAGACCATGGTGGTGGTGGAAGGCGTGGCGCGGTCGCTCGATCCGCAGCTCGACATGTGGTCCACCGCCGAGCCGGTGGTGCGCAGCTGGATCGAGGAGAATCTCGGGCCGCTGGCCAAGATTTCCGACGCGGGGCAGGGGATCGCCTCGATGGCGCATCTGGTGTCGCAGGCGCCGGCGATCCTGTCGCGCGGCGCGCGCATTTCCGAACAGTTGGAAAGCTGGACCGCCGAGGGCCTGACCCTGGCGCAGCCCACCGTCGAGGCCTTGGCGCGGGCCAACGCTGCGAGGAACCGTTTCTGGCGCTACGGTTTCGCTTTTTTGCTGCTGCTGCTCGTCGTCCATATCTGGCGCTGAGGTTGTCATGAACGCTCCCGGCAAGGCGCCGTCCATCCTGCTCATCGTCGGTGGCGGCATCGCCGCCTACAAGAGTCTGGAGTTGATCCGGCTGATGCGCGGCGTCGGCATGGCGGTGCGCGTCGTGCTAACCAAGGCGGGCGCGCAATTCGTCACGCCGCTGTCGCTGGCGAGCCTGAGCGGGAACAAGGTTTATGACGACCTGTTCTCGCTGACCGACGAGACCGAAATGGGCCATATCGAGCTGAGCCGGCAGGCCGACGCCATCGTCATCGCGCCCGCCACCGCCGATCTGCTCGCCAAGGCGGCCAACGGCCTCGCCAACGATCTCGCCTCGACCCTGCTGCTGGCCGCCGACAAGGCGGCGCTCGCCGCCCCCACGATGAACTGGCGGATGTGGACCCATCCGGCGACGCGGCGCAATGTCGAGACCCTGCAAGGCTATGGCATGACCTTTGTCGGGCCGAACGAGGGCGCGATGGCTTGCGGCGAAACCGGCCCCGGCCGGATGGCCGAGCCGGAGGAGATTTTCGCGGCGCTCCGAGCCAAACTTGCGGGCGTCCCGCAAGTTTTGGCGGGCCGCAAGGTCGTCATCACCGCCGGTCCCACGCATGAACCGATCGACCCCGTGCGCTACATCGCCAACCGCTCCTCGGGCAAGCAGGGCTACGCGCTCGCCGAGGCCGCGCGCGACGCCGGGGCCGAGGTGGTTTTGGTGTCCGGGCCGGTGAACTTGCCCGCGCCGCCGGGGGTGCGCGTCATGTCGGTCGAAACCGCGCGCGAAATGGCCGAGGCTGTCGAGGCCGCGTTGCCCTGCGATATTTTCATCGCCGCCGCCGCCGTGGCGGACTGGCGGGCGCAGAGTGACGCCGCGCAGAAAATCAAGAAGGGGTCCGATGGCCCGCCCATGCTGGCCCTGGTGGAAAACCCGGACATTCTGGCCGGCGTCGCGCGGCGCGTCGCCCAGCGTCCGCCCCTCGTGGTCGGCTTCGCGGCCGAAACCGAGCATGTGCTCGACCACGCCCGCGTAAAACTGGCGAAAAAGGGCTGCGACCTGATCGTCGCCAATGATGTCGGGGCGGGATCTGAGGTCATGGGCGGCGCCGAGAATTCGGTCGTGCTGGTGAGCCGCGATGGCGAGCAGGCGTGGCCGCGTCTGCCGAAATCCGAGGTGGCGCGCCGCCTGATCGCCCATATCGCGGGCTTGCGTCCGGACGGGGAGACTGCGCGTGGAGCTTAAGATCAAACGCCTGCCGCATGGCGCCGACTTGCCCCTGCCGGCCTACCAGACCGCCGGGGCCGCCGGCTTCGACCTGCGCGCCGCCGTGCCGGCCGATGCGCCGCACATCCTTCCGCCGGGCGGCCGCGCGCTGATTCCGACTGGCCTCGCCATGGAGATCGCGCCCGGCTACGAGGCGCAGACGCGGCCGCGTTCGGGGCTGGCGCTGAAACACGGGGTCACCGTGCTCAACGCCCCCGGCACCATCGACAGCGATTATCGCGGCGAGGTCGGCGTCATCCTGATCAATCATGGCCGCGACCCCTTTGAAATCCGGCGCGGCGAACGCATCGCCCAGATAGTGGTGGCGCCGGCCCCCCAGGCGCGGCTGATCGAGGTCGATCAGCTTTCATCCACGGCGCGCGACGCCGGCGGGTTCGGCTCGACCGGCGTCTGACGCGGGGGCGAGGCTCAAGACTGTAATCGACATATTTTGTCAGCTTTGATAGCCTGCCGCCCAACTGGAGGAACAGCGATGTCCGAAGTGGTCAAGAAGCCGGGGCGGGGCCGGATTTACGATTCCATCACGCAGACGATCGGCGACACGCCGCTGGTGCGGTTCGACCGCATCGCGGCCGAGCGCGGCGTCAAGGCCAAGCTGCTGGCCAAGCTTGAGTTTTTCAATCCGATCGCCTCGGTGAAGGACCGCATCGGCGTGGCCATGATCGACGCGCTGGAGGCCGAGGGCCGCATCGCGCCCGGCAAATCCGTGCTGATCGAGCCGACCTCCGGCAACACCGGCATCGCGCTGGCCTTTGTCGCGGCGGCGCGCGGCTACAAGCTGCAACTGGTCATGCCGGAATCCATGTCGATCGAGCGGCGCAAGATGCTGGCCCTGCTCGGCGCGGAGCTGGTGCTGACGCCGGCGGCGCAGGGCATGAAGGGCGCCATCGCCAAGGCGGCGGAGCTGGTCGCCTCGACGCCCGGCGGGATCACGCCGGCGCAATTCGAGAACCCCGCCAATCCCGACATTCACCGCCGCACCACGGCGGAGGAAATCTGGAACGACACCGACGGCGGCGTCGACATGGTCATTTCCGGCGTCGGCACGGGCGGCACCATCACCGGCATCGGCGCGGTGTTGCGGGCGCGCAAGCCCGGCCTGAAAATGATCGCGGTGGAGCCGGTGGAATCCCCGGTTCTTTCGGGCGGGCAGCCGGGGCCGCACAAGATTCAGGGCATTGGCGCGGGATTCGTGCCGCCGGTGCTCGACCGCGGCGTGATCGACGAGGTCGTGACCATCGACAGCGCCGCCGCGCTGGAGACGGCGCGGCAGGTCGCGCGGATCGAGGGCGTGCCCGTCGGCATTTCCTCCGGCGCGGCGGTGGCGGCGGCCTTGCAGGTCGGCGCCCGGCCGAGTTCCGAGGGCAAGAACATCGTGATCATCATCCCGTCCTTCGCCGAGCGTTACCTTTCGACGGCCCTGTTCGACGGCGTGTGACCGTCGTCCCTGTTGCAATCCCTCCCGGCTGCTATAAGCCTGCGCGCAGCAAGCCGGGAGAGCGATCCATGAGCTACGAAAACATCATTGTCGAAGTCCACGGCGCCGTCGGCCTGATCCGCCTCAACCGCCCGAAGGCGCTGAACGCGCTCAACACCGCGCTGATCCGCGAGTTGAACCTGGCCTTGGGGGCGTTCTCCGAAGACCCGCAGATCGGCGCGCTCGTGCTGACAGGCTCCGAAAAAGTGTTCGCGGCGGGCGCGGACATCAAGGAGCTGCAAACCCTCACCTATATGGACGCCTATCTGGGCGACGCCATCCGCACCTGGGAGCGGCTGTCCTATTTTCGCAAGCCGGCCATCGCGGCGGTGGCGGGTTTCGCGCTCGGCGGCGGCTGCGAGCTGGCGATGATGTGCGATTTCATCCTGGCGGCGGAAAACGCCAAATTCGGCCAGCCCGAAATCAAGCTGGGCATCCTGCCCGGCGCGGGCGGCACCCAGCGGCTCGCCCGGTTCGTCGGCAAGGCCAAGGCGATGGAATTGTGCCTGACCGGCCGGATGATGGACGCGCAGGAAGCCGAGCGCTGCGGCCTGGTCTCCCGGATCGTCCCGTCCGAATCCTTGCTGGAGGAGGCGCTGCGGACCGCGAAGGCCATCGCCTCCATGTCGCTGCCGATCGCCATGCAGATCAAGGATTGCATCAATTCGGCCTATGAGACGACCATGACCGAAGGCGTGAAGTTCGAGCGCCGCAATTTTCACGCGGCCTTCGCGACGCAAGATCAGAAAGAGGGCATGGCCGCCTTCATCGAGAAACGCCCGGCCAAATTCGTCAATCGCTGAGGCGCCTGACGATTCTGGCGTTGACGACTTGGCGCTTTCCTGCATATAAGCGTCCACTCTCGGCGCCAGTAATCGGCGCCGTCATGGTTTTACGCGCGGCCCCCTGGATTGGGCATGCGTTTGTCCGGGGAACACAATGGCCAATACCAAATCGGCTAAAAAGGCCGTCCGTCAGATCGACCGCCGCACCGCGGTGAACCGTCAGCGTCGCAGCAAGATGCGCACCTTCCTGCGCAAGGTCGAGGAAGCCATTTCCTCCGGCGACCAGACCGCCGCCAAGACCGCGCTCGCCGTCGCCGAGCCGATCCTGATGCGCGCCGCCCAGAAGGGCATCGTTCACAAGAATACGGCGTCGCGCAAGGTTTCGCGCCTCAGCGCCCGCGTCAAGGCGCTCGGCGCGACCGCCTGAGCCTTCGCGACCGCGTCGCGCCCAAAACCCCGGCCCCGCCGGGGTTTATTTTTAAGCGGCGCCCCGCCGTTCACATCTGCAAGACCGCGCCGCAAGCGCCTTGTGGAAAAGCCGCACCTTTGTTAAGGAACGGTACAACCCGCTTTCTGTTCGCTGGCCCGCGCCGGCCGCCCTTCAGGACGGGACGCATCCCTCGGGATGCGCGCTCGCGGACGAAAGCAAACGCAACACCAACCTTATTCCGGCGCGCGCCCGAAAGGGCATTTCAGGAGAAAGTATGTCCTCTGCCAACAACACGGGTATGAACCCGTCCCGCGACGATTTTGCCGCCCTGCTCGCCGAATCCTACGGCGAGAGCGAAGCCTTCGAAGGCTCGGTGGTCAAGGGACGTGTGGTCGCCATTGAAAAGGACGTCGCGGTCATCGACATCGGTCTGAAGACCGAAGGACGCGTCGCCCTCAAGGAATTTACCGGCCATGGCCGCGATCCGGCCCCCGGCGTCGGCGATGAAGTCGAAGTTTATCTGGAGCGCGTCGAGAATGCGCTCGGCGAAGCGGTGATCTCCCGTGAGAAGGCCCGCCGCGAAGAGAGCTGGGTCAAGCTCGAAAAGGCCTTCGAGGCCAACGAAAAGGTTGACGGCGTCATCTTCAACCAGGTCAAGGGCGGCTTCACCGTCGATCTCGACGGCGCCGTGGCCTTCCTGCCGCGCTCGCAGGTCGATATCCGCCCGATCCGCGACGTCACCCCGCTGCTGGGCGTGCCGCAGCCGTTCCAGATCCTGAAAATGGATCGCCGCCGCGGCAATATCGTCGTGTCGCGCCGCACCGTGCTCGAAGAGAGCCGCGCCGAGCAGCGTCATGAGATCGTCGCCAACCTCGAAGAAGGTCTGGTGATCGACGGCGTCGTCAAGAACATCACCGATTACGGCGCGTTCGTGGATCTCGGCGGCATCGACGGCCTGCTGCATGTCACCGACATCGCCTGGCGTCGCGTCAACCATCCGTCCGAAGTGCTCAACATCGGTCAGACGGTCAAGGTCAAGATCATCAAGATCAACCACGAGACCCACCGCATCTCCCTGGGCATGAAGCAGCTTCAGGACGATCCGTGGCAGGGCATCGAGGCCAAGTACCCGATCAACGCCCGCTTCCATGGCCGCGTGACCAACATCACCGACTACGGCGCGTTCGTCGAGCTGGAGCCGGGCATCGAAGGCCTGATCCACGTCTCCGAAATGTCCTGGACCAAGAAGAACGTCCATCCCGGCAAGATCGTCTCGACCAGCCAGGAAGTCGACGTGCAGGTGCTGGAAGTCGATTCCGTCAAGCGCCGCATTTCGCTGGGCCTCAAGCAGACCCTGCAGAACCCCTGGGAAGCCTTCGCCGAGAAGCACCCGGTCGGCTCTGACGTCGAGGGCGAGGTCAAGAACAAGACCGAATTCGGTCTGTTCATCGGTCTCGACGGCGACGTCGACGGCATGGTCCACCTGTCCGACCTCGACTGGAACCGTCCGGGCGAGCAGGCCATCGAAGACTACAAGAAGGGCGAGGTCGTCCGCGCCCGCGTTCTCGACGTCGATGTCGAAAAGGAGCGCATCTCGCTCGGCATCAAGCAGCTTGGCGGCGACCCCTTCGCTTCCGCGCCGGTCGGCGAGGAAGGCGAAGTCAAGAAGGGCGCTGTCGTGACCTGCGAAATCCTTGAGGTCAAGGAAGGCGGTCTTGAAGTCAAGATCATCGGCACCGACCTCCAGGCCTTCATCAAGCGCAACGAACTCGCGCGCGATCGCGCCGACCAGCGCCCCGAGCGCTTCGCCGTCGGCGAGAAGGTCGACTCCCGCGTCACCCTGTTCGACCGCAAGGCGCGCAAGATCTCCGTGTCGATCAAGGCGCTGGAAGTGGCCGAGGAGAAGGAGGCCATCGCGCAATATGGCTCCGCCGACTCGGGCGCTTCGCTCGGCGACATTCTCGGCGCCGCGCTCAAGGCTCGCGAAGGCAAGTAATTCCGCCTCTCGCGTGACAGATTTGGCCCCGTGCGCGTCCTGCGCACGGGGCTTTTTCATGCCGTTCGAACGGGTTGGCGCGGCCGACGCATTGAGCTTTGCCGATCGAACGCCTAAATGGGGACGGCAAGGGAGTTCCGCCATGAGCCAGACGACGCCTGTCGAAACCGTTCTCGATCGCCGGCAGTTGCGCCGCAAATTGACGCGCTGGCGCCTCGCCGCGCTGGCCCTCGCCGTCGTCGCGCTGCTGGTCGCCGCCGGCCGCTTCGCCGGGGACGCCGGCCATTTGGCGCCCCATATCGCCCGGCTCGAAATCAACGGCCTGATCACCGGCGACCGCGACACGCTGAAGCTGATCAAGTCGATCGACGAGTCGAGCGCGACCGCCGTTCTGGTTCAGGTCTCAAGCCCCGGCGGCACGGTAACCGGCTCGGAACATATTTATGACGAGCTGCGCCGCCTCGCGCAGAAGAAGCCGGTGGTGGCGGTGGTCGACACCATGGCGGCCTCCGGCGGATATATTGTCGCGCTCGGCGCCGATCATATCGTGGCCGACGGCAATTCGCTGATCGGCTCGATTGGCGTGCTGTTCCAGATCCCCAATGTCGCCAAATTGCTCGATACGATCGGGGTCAAGGTCGAGACGATCAAGTCCTCGCCGCTCAAGGCGGCTCCCAACGGGCTGGAGCCGACCAGCGAGGCGGCCAAGGCCGCCGTCGACGCCCTGGTGGCCGACAGCTATTCCTGGTTCAAGTCCGTCGTGAAGGAGCGTCGCGGCCTCGACGACGCCCAATTGGCCGCCGTGTCCGACGGCCGGGTCTTCACCGGGCGCCAGGGCAAGGATTTGAAACTGATCGACGAATTCGGCGGCGAGCGCGAAGCTCTGGCCTGGTTGGAGCGCGAGCGCGGAATCGCCAAGGGGCTGCCCGTAAAGGAATGGAAGAAGAACGCCGTCGGCAAGCCGTTCAATCTGTTCAGCGCGGCGGGGGCGCTGTTAGGCGCCGCCGGAGTGGAGCCGTTGGAGCGGTTCGCGTCGCAGATGGAGAATGTGCAGGGACAAGCAACACTTGACGGGCTATTGGCGATTTGGCACGTTGGCCGAGACCAATAGCGATGATCGCGCGATCTGGTTGTTATCGGGATAACTTCCGTGATTAAATCCGAACTTGTTCAACGCATTGCCGACCGCAATCCTCATTTATATCTTCGCGATGTCGAAAATATCGTCAACGCGATTCTGGACGAAGTGACCGACGCGCTCGCCCGCGGCGACCGGGTTGAATTGCGCGGTTTCGGGGCCTTTTCCGTGAAAAAGAGGGACGCCCGGATCGGGCGGAACCCCCGAACCGGCGACCATGTTGAAGTCGACGAGAAGTTCGTGCCGTTTTTCAAGACCGGCAAGGAACTGCGCGAGCGGCTGAACGATTCGTCGGAAGCCTGATGCTGCTGAGTTGGAGAATTGGCGATGCGTGCGGTCTTGCGTTTCCTTATCCTCGCGCCCTTCGCTGTGTTGCTGCTGGGGTTTTCGCTGGCGAACCGGAGTCCGGTCCCCGTTTCCACAGATCCGTTCAACCTGCCTGACCTTCCGTTGCCCACCTTCGCCGTCCCGCTCTACCTTCTGGTGGTCGGCGCGATGATGGTGGGCGTGGTGCTCGGCGGGTCGTCGACCTGGGTGCGGCAGGGGCGGCACCGCAAGGCGGCGCGGGAAGCCTCGCGCAAGTGGGCGGCGTTGCGGGCCGAGAACGAAGCCCTGCGCAACCAGATGACTCCGGCCGCGCCGGGAACGCCCGCTCTGCCGGTCTCCCGCCCGAAAAACTGACGTCGCCATGCCGCTGACCGTCAAGATTTGCGGCGTGACGACGCATGAAGCTCTCGCCGCCGCGCTCGATGCGGGCGCGGATATGATCGGCTTTGTGTTTTTCCCGAAAAGCCCGCGCCATCTGTCGCTGGCGGCTGCGGGCGAAGTGTCGCGGCGGGTCGAGGGCAGGGCGCAGACAGTGGCGTTGCTGGTCAATCCTGAGGACGGGCAGATCGACGCGGTGGTGCGGGCGATGCGGCCGGATTGGCTGCAATTGCACGGCGCGGAGACGCCCGATCGCGTCGCCGACATCCGCAAGACCTTTGGCGTCCCGATTCTCAAGGCTTTCGGCGTGGCCGATTCCGACGATCTCGCGGGTGCGGAAACTTATCGGGGCGTGGCCGACCGGCTGTTGCTCGACGCCAAGCCGCCGAAAAACGGCCTCTTGCCCGGTGGCAACGGCCTGGCCTTCGATTGGACGCTGGTCAGGGATTTTTCGCCGGGCGCGCCCTGGATGCTTTCGGGCGGATTGACGCCGGACAATGTCGGCGAGGCCGTCCGTCTGACCGGGACGCCGGGCGTGGACGTCTCGTCCGGGGTCGAGGATGGTCCGGGCCAAAAATCCCTCGCCAAGATCCGGGCGTTCGTCGCCGCGGCGCGGCTTGCGCAAGATCAGCTTGGCCTGGCGACCGGAAGCGTTTAAGACAGCCGCTTCCAATCGAGCAGAGTCCCATGACCGTTCTTGCATCCAATTCGCTGCGGCAAGGCCCCGATGCGCGGGGGCATTTTGGCATATTCGGCGGCCGCTTCGTCGCGGAAACGCTGATGCCCCTGATCCTGTCCCTGGAGGAGGCCTACGAGGCCGCGCGGCGCGATCCGGCCTATCATGCCGAACTGCGGGGCCTGCTCACCCATTATGTCGGTCGGCCCAGCCCGCTGTATTTCGCGGAACGGATGACCGAGCATCTCGGCGGCGCCAAAATCTATTTCAAGCGCGAGGAGCTCAACCACACCGGCGCGCACAAGATCAATAACGTGCTCGGCCAGATCCTGCTGGCCCGCCGCATGGGCAAGTCGCGCATCATCGCCGAGACCGGCGCGGGACAGCACGGCGTCGCCACCGCCACCGCCTGCGCGCGCTTCGGCCTGGAATGTATCGTCTATATGGGCGCCGTCGATGTCGAGCGGCAAAAGCCCAACGTGTTCCGCATGAACATGCTCGGGGCCAAGGTGGTCCCGGTCCAGTCGGGCGCCCGCACGCTGAAGGACGCCATGAACGAGGCGCTGCGCGACTGGGTGACCAATGTCGACAACACGTTCTATTGCATCGGCACCGCCGCCGGCCCGCATCCTTACCCGGCGATGGTGCGCGATTTCCAATGCGTGATCGGCGACGAAACCAAGCAGCAGATGCTGGAGCTTGAGGGGCGTCTGCCCGACAGCGCCTTCGCCTGCATCGGCGGCGGCTCCAACGCCATCGGCCTGTTCCATCCCTTCCTCGACGACGCCAGCGTCGCGCTTTACGGCGTCGAGGCGGCCGGGCATGGCCTGGAGGTCGAGAACGGCCATGCGGCGTCGCTGGCCGGCGGCCGTCCCGGCGTGCTGCACGGCAACCGCACCTATCTGCTGATGGACGACGACGGCCAGATTCTCGAGGGCCATTCGATCTCCGCCGGCCTCGACTATCCCGGCATCGGTCCCGAACATTCCTGGCTGAAGGAAACGGGGCGCGTGACCTATCTGTCGGCGACCGACAAGGAGGCGCTCGCCGCCTTCCAGTTGTGCGCGCGGCTCGAGGGGATCATTCCCGCGCTGGAGCCGGCCCACGCCCTGGCCAGGATCATCGAGATCGCGCCGAAAATGCCCAGGGACCATCTGATGGTGCTCGGTCTGTCCGGACGCGGCGACAAGGATCTGTTCCAGGTGGCGGACCATCTCGGGGGCATGTGAACCGCCGCTGCGTCACACCGTCCATTTGCAAGGCTTCCGCACTGTGCTAACCGGCAAGGCCATGACTTCTCGCATCGACAAAAGATTTGCGCAGTGCCGCGCGGAAAAACGCGCCGCGCTCGTCACGTTCATCATGGCCGGCGATCCCGACGCCGCGCTGTCGCTGGATATTCTCAAGGCCCTGCCGAAGTCCGGCGCCGACATTATCGAGGTCGGCATGCCGTTTTCCGACCCGATGGCCGACGGTCCCGCCATCCAGGCCGCCGGCCTGCGGGCGATGCGCGCCGGCATGACGCTCAAGGGCGTGTTGGCGCAGGTGGAGGCGTTTCGCCGCGACGACGCCGACACGCCGATCGTGCTGATGGGCTATTACAATCCGATCTACGTCTACGGCGTCGATCGCTTCCTCGCCGATGCGAAAGCCGCCGGGGTGGACGGGCTGATCGTGGTCGATCTGCCGCCCGAGGAAGACGTGGAATTGTGCCTTCCGGCGCTGCGCGCCGGCGTGAGCTTCATCCGGCTGGCGACGCCGACGACGGACGACCGTCGTCTGCCCGCCGTGCTCGCGAACACGTCGGGCTTTGTCTATTACGTGTCCGTCACCGGGGTGACGGGCCAGAAGCGGCCCGATTATTCCAAGGTCGCCACGGCGGTGCGGCGGATCAAGGCCCATACGGATCTTCCGGTCGCGGTCGGGTTCGGCGTCAAGGACGCGGCGGCGGCGGCGGAAATCGGCGCCAACGCCGATGCGGTCGTGGTCGGCTCCGCCATCATCGACGCGCTGGCGCGCACGCTCGACGCGGACAATCGCGGCGGCCCGGCCGCGGTCGCGGCGGTCAGCAAACTGGTGAACGAACTCGCCGCCGGCGTGGCCTCGGCGCGGCGCTGAGCAGGAGACGATGTCATGAACTGGATTTCCAACGTCGTTCCTCCGAAGATCCGCTCGATCCTCAAGCGTGAAACGCCGGAAAACCTCTGGGTCAAATGCCCCGAGAGCGGCGAACTGGTGTTCCACAAGGATCTGGAAGCCAATCTCTTCGTGGTGCCCGGTTCGGGCTATCACATGCGCATTCCCGCCAAGGCGCGCCTCGACGCCCTGTTCGACGACGGCCTCTACGAGAGCCTGCCCTTGCCGGAGGCGCCGGCCGATCCGCTCAAATTCCGCGACGTCAAACGCTATACGGATCGCATCAAGGACTACCGGCTGAAAACCGGCTCCTATGACGCCATCAGGCTCGCCGCCGGCGCCGTGCAGGGCCTGGAGATGACCGTCGCGGTTCAGGACTTCGACTTTCTCGGGGGATCGCTGGGCATGGCGGCCGGCGAGGCCATCGTCTCCGGCATGATGCGGGCGGTCGAGCACAAGACGCCGTTCGTGATTTTCACCGCCTCGGGCGGCGCGCGCATGCAGGAGGGCATGTTCTCGCTGATGCAGATGCCCCGCACCACCGTGGCGGTGCAGCGGCTCAAGCAGGCCAAGCTGCCGTATATTGTCGTGCTGACCAATCCGACCACGGGCGGCGTCACCGCCTCCTACGCCATGCTGGGCGACCTGCATCTGGCCGAGCCCGGCGCGGTGATCGGCTTCGCCGGCGCCCGCGTGATCGAGCAGACCATTCGCGAGCGCCTGCCGGAAGGGTTCCAGCGCTCCGAATACCTGCTCAAGCATGGCATGGTCGACATGGTCGTGCCGCGTTCGGAGATGCGGGAGACGCTCGCCCGCGTCTGCCGCCTGTTGTTGAAGGTTCCCGCCGAAGCGGCCTGATGTCTCCAACGGATCCGATTCTCGCGCGCCTGCTCGATCTGCATCCCAAGAAGATCGATCTGGCGCTCGATCGCATGCACCGTTTGCTCGCCGCCCTCGGCGATCCGCAGCGGCGGCTGCCGGCGGTCATCCATGTCGCCGGCACCAACGGCAAGGGCTCGACCGTCGCTTTCATGCGGGCGACGCTCGAAGCGGCGGGCCTGGGCGTTCATGTCTATACCTCGCCCCATCTGGTGCGCTTCAACGAGCGCATCCGGCTGGCGGATCGCGCGGGAGGGAGACTTGTCTCCGACGCGGTCTTGAGCGCGGCGTTCGACGCGGTGGAGACCGCCAACGCCGGGGCGCCCATCACCTTTTTCGAAGCGACCACGGCGGCCGCTTTCAAGCTGTTCTCCGAGCATCCCGCCGACGTGCTGCTGCTGGAGGTCGGGCTGGGCGGGCGCCTTGACGCCACCAATGTGATCGACGCGCCGGCCTGCGCGGTGATCACGCCGATCTCGCGGGATCATGTCGAATTCCTCGGCGACAGCCTGGAGGCGATCGCGCGGGAAAAGGCGGGCATTCTCAAGCGCGGCGCGCCGGCGGTGTTTTCCGCGCAGGACGCGGCCGCGCAGGCGGCGCTGGAGCAGGAGGCGGCGCGCCTGGGCGTGCGGCCCCGCATTTTCGGCCAGGACTATCTGTCGCGCCGCGAGGGCGGCCGGCTGATCTATGAGGACGCGTCGGGCCTGCTCGACCTGCCCTTGCCGCGCCTGCCGGGCGCGCATCAGACGGTCAACGCCGGCGCCGCCCTGGCCGCCGTGCGCGCCGTCTTCCCCGACCTCGCGCCGCAGGCTTTCGAGCAGGGGATGACCCGCGCCGAATGGCCGGCGCGGCTGCAAAATCTCGGCGGCGGCCGCCTCGCCGGTCTCTTGCCGAGGGGCGCCGAGATCTGGCTCGACGGCGGTCACAACGAGGCGGGCGCCAAGGCGTTGGCGCAGGCGATGGCGGAACGGGCCGCCGTGCTGCCGCTGCCGCTCGTGCTGATCTATGGCGCGCTCAAGACCAAGAGCCCCGAAGCGTTCTTGCGGCAATTCGCCGGACTCGCCGCGCAGGTTCTCGTCGTTCCGCTCCATGGCGACCAGGCGTCCTGGCCGCCGGAGGAGATTGTGGCGGTCGCGGGCCGGATCGGGCTGGCCGCGCGAACCGAACCCGACGCCGTCGGCGCCCTGCGCAGTCTGGCGAGGGATGAGCGCGCGCCGCCGCTGCGCGTGCTGATCGCCGGGTCGCTTTATCTGAGCGGAGACGTGCTGGCGGCCAACGCCACGCCGCCGGTCTGACCGGGGCCGATCAGCTTGCGCGCCGTGTCGTCAGGCCGCGCCGATACCCTTCAAGCTCCTCGCCGAGCGCAGTGATCTTGGTCAGCATGTCCTTGCGCAGGCGTTCCGCGCTGGCCGGATATTCCTCCAGCGCCCGCAGGAATATGGCGCGGGAAATCCGCAGCACCGACGAGCTTTGCCGCGCGATGGCGGTGAATGGCCGCTTGGTGGGGACGAGCAAGGCGGTTTCGCCGAGCAGGTCGCCATCCTTGACCATTCGGAAGCCGGAATCGGCGCCTTCGACGCCATCGAGCGTCACGGTTCCCGTCAACAGCAGATAGCCGCAATCGGCGATGTCGCCCTGCCGGAACAGGATGTCGCCCGCGCGCAATTGGCGGGTTTCCGCCGCGAAGGCGATCAAACGCAGGGCGCCGGGATCGAGCTTGGCGAAAATGGGCAGGCGGGTGAGGATGTCGATGATGTCGTCTGCGGACATGGGAGACCTATCGGGCCAAAAGCGCGGTCCAAGTATGCTGTCTTGAACTACACGGTTTCAGAACGAGAGGCGATACCCTCCGACGTCGGTGACGAGAATCTTGGCGTTGGTCGGATCGACTTCGATCTTCTGCCGCAGGCGGTAGATATGGGTTTCCAGCGTGTGGGTGGTGACATTGGCGTTATAGCCCCACACCTCCCGCAGCAGTTCGTCGCGCGAGACGACGCCGCCCTTGGCGCGGTTGAGATATTGCAGGATCGCCGTCTCCTTTTCGGTCAGCTTCAGTTTCGCGCCGCTCTTGGCCACCAGCAGTTTCGAGCCGGGGTGAAACGTGTAGGAGGCGATCTGGAAGCTCGCGTCGTCGCTGAACTCGTGCTGGCGCATATGCGCCCGGATGCGCGCCAACAGGATCGAGAAGCGGAACGGCTTGCTGACGTAATCATTGGCGCCGGAATCGAGGCCGCGCACGACGTCATGTTCGGAATCCTGACCCGTCAGCAGGATCACCGGCTTCTGGAAGCCGGCGGCGCGCAATTGCTTGATGACGTCGCGCCCGTCGCCGTCGGGCAGGCCGATGTCCATGATGATGAGGTCGATCGGATGTTCCTTGATGACCGCGAGGCCCGACTTCACATCCGAGGCCTCAAAAGCCTGGAACTCGCTGTGAATGCTGAGCTGTTCGAGGAGGGAGAGCCGCAGATGCGCGTCATCGTCAACGATCAAGATCGAACGGACTTGCGACATGAAAAATCCTGTGTTCGGCTTGGATCAAGCTGCACCTACGGGCGAACCTGTGATCTTGAAAAAATCTACGCTTTCATCTGGGCCTCGTCAAAACCGCGCGCCAGAGCGGAACGCCAGTTCTCCACGAAAATTCCGCTCCGTTTTTGTCCGGAGGCTTCCCGGACCGCCCGGCGCTCCGCCGCGCGGCCTGTTGCGAATCGGCGCGACCGAGGTTCCCTGCGCGCTCGGCCGCGGCGGCGTCGGCGTGAAACGCCGCGAGGGCGACGGCGTGACGCCGCTCGGCCGCTTCGCTTTGCTCGGCTGGCTGCGGCGGCCCGACCGCTGGCCCCTTGGCTGGGCGGGCGCCCGCCCGCTGGCGCCGGGCGACGGCTGGTGCGACGACCCCGCCGCGCGCGCCTACAATCGGCCGATTCGCTTGCCGACGCCGGACGGCGCCGAGCGGCTGTGGCGCGACGATGGACTCTACGACGTCATCGGCGTGGTGGATTACAATCTGAAGCCGCGCGTGCGCGGGCGCGGCAGCGCGATCTTTTTTCATCTCGCCCATGACGATCTGCGGCCCACCGCCGGCTGCGTCGCCGTGCGGCCGCAGGACATGCGCCGCCTTCAGGCCCGCCTGCAGGCGAGCCTGCTCGGGCCGGTCGTCCTGGTGATCGGTGCGGGCGGGCGGCCTCAACGCGAACCGAAAATGGCTGAGCCGACGCGGACATGGGTGGCGCCGAGCTGGATCGCCTGTTCGAAATCGGCGCTCATGCCCATCGAGAGCTTTTGCAGCCCGAGATCGTGGGCGAGCCGATGCAGCAGCGCGAAATGCGGCGCCACCGGCCGATCGAACGGCGGGATGCACATCAGGCCTTCGATCTTCAGCCCGAGATCGTGACGGCAGGCGTTGACCAGCGCGGGCAGGTCCTCGACGGACACGCCGGCCTTCTGGCTCTCCGCGCCGGTGTTGACCTGAATGAAGCAGGGGACGACCTTGTTTTTCTTCTGGCATTGCTCGGCGATCGCAGCGGCGATCTTCAGCCGGTCCACGGTCTGGATCACGTCGAACAGATCCACCGCCTGCTCGGCCTTATTGGATTGCAGCGGACCGATCAGGTGCAGTTCGACATCCGGGAATTGTTCGCGCAAAGCGGGCCATTTGCCGGCCGCCTCCTGCACGCGGTTTTCGCCGAACACCCGCTGGCCCGCGCGCAGGGCGGGCAGAATCGCCTCGGCCTCGAACGTCTTGGAGACGCAGACCAGATCGACCTCGGCGGGATCGCGGCCGAAATCCGCGCAGGCCCGCGCGATGGCGTGGCGCACCTGTTCCAGATTGCCGGAAACCTGCTTGCCGGGGACCTCATCCGCCGTCACGTTCTCACCCACTTCCGGCTCCTTTTCGCTGTCGCTTGCGTTGCGGGACCCTAGGCGGAAGTCGCGCCGGCGCCAATCCGTTCCACGCCGTCGCGTCGCCGCAGGCTCGCAGCCAAATCCATTGACCCGCGCGGCGAAATCATGCTCATTGCCCGCAGCCTGGAATCCCCGTTTAAAGAGCCGAAGTTCGATGCGCCCTGACCGTTACAATCCCCACGAATCCGAGCCGAAATGGCAAAAGGCGTGGTCGGAGAAACAAACTTTTCTCACGCGCAACGACGATGACCGGCCGAAATATTATGTGTTGGAAATGTTCCCCTATCCGTCGGGGCGCATCCACATGGGCCATGTCCGAAACTACGCCATGGGCGATGTCGTCGCCCGCGTCATGCGCGCGCGCGGCCATAACGTGCTGCACCCGATGGGATGGGACGCGTTCGGCATGCCCGCCGAAAACGCCGCGCGCCTGAACCGCTCGCATCCCGGCGTATGGACCTACGCCAATATCGCGACCATGCGGAAGCAGTTGCAGAGCATGGGCCTGTCGATCGACTGGTCGCGCGAGGTCGCCACCTGCGACCCCAGCTATTACCGCCACCAGCAGGCCATGTTCCTGGACATGCTCGACAAGGGCCTGATCTATCGCAAGAACGCCAAGGTCAACTGGGACCCGGTCGATCAGACCGTGCTGGCCAATGAGCAGGTGATCGACGGACGCGGCTGGCGCTCCGGCGCGCTGGTCGAGCAGCGCGAACTGACGCAATGGTTCTTCAAGATCACCGAATTCGCCGAGGATCTGCTGACCTCGCTCGACACGCTCGACCGCTGGCCGGAAAAAGTCCGGCTGATGCAGAAGAACTGGATCGGCCGCTCCGAAGGCGCGCTGGTCAAGTTCGACGTCGCCGGCCCGCAGGCGGTCAAGACGCTCGAAGTGTTCACCACCCGCCCCGACACCCTGTTTGGCGCGCGCTTCCTGGCTTTGTCACCCGACCATCCGTTCGCCGCCGAACTGGCGCGGACGAATCCGGCCTTGCAGGAGTTCATCGAGGAATGCCGCCGCATCGGCACCTCCAGCGCCGCGCTGGAGACGGCGGAAAAGAAGGGTTTTGACACCGGCGTCCGGGTCAAGCATCCGTTCGATGGGGAATGGACCCTGCCGGTCTATGTCGCCAATTTCGTGCTGATGGATTACGGCACCGGCGCGATTTTCGGCTGTCCCGCCCATGACCAGCGCGACCTCGATTTCGCCCGCAAATATGATCTGGGCTGGACCATTGTGGTGCGTCCCGAGGACGCCGATCCCCAATTCGTCGTGGACGAGATCGCCTATGACGGCGACGGCCGCATGGTCAATTCGCGCTTCCTCGATGGCATGACCCCCGCCGAGGCGCGCGAGGAGGTGGTGCGCCGCCTCGAAACCGAAACGGTGGACGGCGCGCCGCGCGCCAAGCGCAAGGTCAATTTCAAGCTGCGCGACTGGGGCATTTCGCGCCAGCGTTATTGGGGCTGCCCGATCCCGATCATTCATTGCGAGGCCTGCGGCGTCGTGCCGGCGCCGCGCGAAACCCTGCCGATCGAGCTGCCGCCGGACGTCACCTTCGACCAGCCCGGCAATCCGCTCGACCGCCATCCCAGCTGGCGCAATACGACCTGCCCGAAATGCGGCAAGCCGGCTGTGCGCGAAACCGACACGATGGACACGTTCGTCGATTCGTCCTGGTATTTCGCGCGCTTCACCGATCCGTGGAACGCCAACGCCCCGACCGACAAGGCGGTGGTGGATCGCTGGCTGCCGGTCGATCAATATATCGGCGGCATCGAGCACGCGATCCTGCATCTTCTGTATGCCCGCTTCTTCACCCGCGCCATGCGCGCCACCGGCCATGTCGGCCTGAGCGAGCCGTTCGCCGGCCTGTTCACCCAGGGCATGGTGGTGCACGAGACCTACAAATCGGCCGATGGCGCGTGGATGTCGCCGTCGGAAATCCGCTTCGACGCGGAAGGGCCGGCGCGCCGCGCCTTCGCTTTGGACGACGGGCGGCCGGTCGAGATCGGCGCCATCGAGAAAATGTCGAAGTCCAAGCGCAACACGGTCGATCCCGACGACATCATCGCCACCTATGGCGCCGACACCGCGCGCTGGTTCATGCTGTCCGATTCGCCGCCCGACCGCGACGTGATCTGGACCGAGGACGGCGTTCAGGCCGCCGGCAAGTTCGTGCAGCGGCTGTGGCGCCTGATCGGCGAGATCGCCGACATGTCCGAGGGCGTGGCGGAGGTTTCCGCCTATGGCGACAAGGCGAACGCGATTCGCAAGGTCGCCCACGCGACCCTGGCCAAGGCGGAGGAGGATCTCGCCCGTCTCCGCTTCAACCGCTGCGTCGCCCATATCTACGATCTCGCCAACCAGCTGGGATCGCTGCTGGCGAATGTCGAGGAGACGCCGGAAAACGACGTGCGCTGCGCCTTCCGCGAGGCGGGGAAAATCCTGGTTCACCTGTTCGCGCCGATGATGCCGCATCTGGGCGAGGAATGCTGGGCGGAGCTGGGCGGCGACAAGTTGGTGGCGGAAACGCCCTGGCCGGTCGCGGATCGTTCTCTTATCGTCGAGGATGTGATAACTCTGCCTGTGCAGGTGAACGGCAAGAAGCGCACCGAACTGACGATTGGCCGCGACGCCAGCCCGTCGGAGATCGAGGCCGCGACACTGGCGCTGGAGGCCATCCAGCGCGCCTGCGAGGGACGGAAGCCGAAGAAGATCATCGTCATCCCGCAGAGGATCATCAATGTCGTCGTCTAATCGCGCAAATGCCCGGAGAGCGGTCGCCCTGACCGCGATTCTGGGCGCCTCTCTGCTGCTTGGCGGATGCGTCCAGCCGCTCTACATGTCGAGCGCGGTCGGCGGCGGCGCGGTCGGCGACGAATTGCAGACGATCAAGGTGGAGCCGATCCCCGACCGTCTCGGGCATTATTTGACGAACGAGCTGATCTCGCAGTTGAACGGCTCCGGCTCCAACGTCCCGCCCAAATATCGGCTGGTCGTCACGCTGAACGAACGGGTATCGACCCCGACCGTCAACACATTCACCGGACAGGCCGAGGCCGGCGCCATCACCGTGGACGCCTCCTACCAGCTGTTCCCGGTGGCGGGCGGGACCGACAAGCCGATGGCGAGCGGCAGCGTGTCGCAATTCGTCGCTTACGACCGGACATCGCAGCGGCTGAGCAACGTGCGCGCCGCGCGCGACGCCGAAATCCGCAATGCGCGGACCATCGCGGAGCAAATCCGCACCCGGGTCGCGATCGCCCTGACGAAGTGATTCGCCATGGTCGCGATCACCAACAGCGAGGCTGACGATTTCGTCGCCGCGCCGCCGGCGCGCTATTTCATCCTGCTGCTGTTCGGCTCCGATCGCGGCCTGGTGGCCGAGCGGCTGGCGCTGGCCAGCCGTCATTTCATGGGCGAGGCGCGGGGCCAGAAAATTCAGCTGTCGGGCGACGCCGTCGCCGCCGAGCCGTTGGTTCTGGTCGACGAAGCCAATTCCATCGACATGTTCGACCGCGCCCAGCGCGTGATCTGCGTCAGCGTCGGCGGCAAGTCGATTCTGCCCGCGCTGGAGATGATCGCCAAGGCGCCGCCGCAGAATTGCCTGATCCTGCTGGAGGCCGGCGATCTCCGCCGCGACGCGCCGCTGCGCAAATGGGTGGAGGCGCAGGCCTTCGCCGCCTCCATCGAATGCCGCCCGGACGAGCCGCGCAGCCTGCTGCGGCTGGTCGAGAAGGAACTGGCGGCGGCGGGACGCGAGATCGAGCCGAGCGCGCGCGACGCCCTGCTGGGCGTGCTCGGCGAGGATCGCATCGCCACCCGCAACGAGATCGAAAAGCTGCTGCTGTTCACCCATGGCCAGGACGAGATCCGTCTCTCCGACGTTCAGGCGATCTGCTACGATCCGAACCTGTCGCAAATGGATGCGGTGATCGACGGTTTCTTTTCGCGGGAACGGTCGGCCATGCTCGACCTGCTGCTCGGCGCGCATCTCTCCGGCGCCGATCCGACCGCGCTGCTGCTGGCGATGATGCGCCATGTGCTGGCCATGCACCGCAGCTTCGGCCTCAACAACGTCAATGACGCGCTGCAGACGTTTTTGCGCGGGACCGGCGGCTACAGCCGCAAGGCCGAACTGACGCGTCAGCTGAAAAGCGTCGCGCCCGGCGAGGCGCTCGAATTGATCCGGACGTTGCAGGGGTTCACGCAAGCGACGCGGCAAAGCCCGACGCTTTTCAATCAGCGTCTGGTCCGGCTGTTGCTGTCGCGATCCAACCGGCGCGACCGCGCGGCGCGGTGAGCCTGTTTATCTGGGCGCGCGTTTCGCCAGAATGCGCTGCAGGGTGCGGCGGTGCATGTTCAGGCGCCGCGCCGTCTCCGAGACATTGCGGTCGCACAGTTCGAAGATGCGCTGGATATGCTCCCAGCGCACGCGCTCGGCCGACATCGGATTGGCCGGCGCTTCGCCCGCCGAATTGGAGGTGGAATTGATCAGGGCCGAGAAAATCTCGTCGCCGTCGGTCGGCTTGGCGAGATAGTCGAATGCGCCCAGCTTGACGGCCAGCACGGCGGAGGAAATATTGCCGTAGCCGGTCAGGATCACCCCGCGCGCCTCGGGCCGCCGCGTCTTCAACTCGCCGATGACGTCGAGGCCGTTGCCGTCCCCGAGGCGCATGTCGATGATGGCGAAGGCGGGCGGCGCCGATTGCACGGCGCTCATGCCTTCGGCGACCGTTTCGGCGCAAGTGACCACGAAGCCTCGCGCTGTCATCGCTTTCGCCAGACGGTTGAGGAAGGGCTTGTCATCGTCGACAATCAGGAGCGTCTTGTCTTTTTCAAACAGAAGCGCTGCTTCGCTGACCTCGGTTTTATTCACGGTGTCCACGGCTTCCGTCATTCCTTTTTCAGACGAAGGCATTCGATACGTCACCCTTGACCTAAAATCAAACACATTGCCCAAACTGTGATCGAACAAAGAAATTGATTTATGTCAAGCTAAACACTTGGTTGTTCGAACCGGGCCCGGCTCCATTCCAGGGCGACGCGCGCCCCGCCATTGCGGGCGTTCGAGAAGGAAACGCTGGCGCCGGACCGCTCCAGCAGCGTCTTGGCGATGAACACGCCCAGACCCAGGCCGGCTCTGTCCTTGATGTTGCCGCCGCGCGCCGAACTGCGCACCAGATAGGGCTCGCCGAGCTGATCGATCAGATCGACGGGGAAGCCCGGGCCATCGTCGGTGATGGCGATCTTCACTTTTTCGTGATCCCAGCTCGCGTCGATCGTCACGGCGGCGCGGGCGAAATCCGTCGCATTGTCAATGAAGTTGCCGATGCCGTAGATCACCGTCGGGCTGCAGTCGGAGCGGGGTTCGTCGCCCTCGCCCGCCAACGCGATCTTGATCGCCGCCGCGCCCTGCTGATAGGGCGAGGCGATCTGCTCCAGCAGCAGGCTCAGCTTGGTCCGCGTGAACGGTTCGTTGTCGTCTTCTTCGAGCGAGGTCAGCTTGCCGAGAATGTCGCGGCAGCGGCGCGCCTCCTGCTCCAGCAGACCGAGATCCTCCTTGATCTCCTGCGGGACATCGG
This sequence comes from Rhodoblastus acidophilus, assembly GCF_900187365.1. Lineage (GTDB taxonomy): Bacteria > Pseudomonadota > Alphaproteobacteria > Rhizobiales > Beijerinckiaceae > Rhodoblastus > Rhodoblastus acidophilus. The sequence continues at coordinate 115,606 of NZ_FYDG01000005.1, read as the reverse complement.
CGCGCTTCAGCTCATGGGTGACGAGCGAAATGGTCGCCAGCGGCGTGCCGAGTTCATGCGCCGCCGCCGCCGCCAGCCCGTCGAGCCGGGAGAGATGGTTCTCGCGTTCCAGAACCAGCTCGGCGGCGGCCAGCGCCTGGCTCAGGGTGCGATATTCGTTGGCGACGCGCGAGACATAGACCGAGATGAACAGGCTGGACACGATGATCGCGGCCCACAGCCCGTCCTGATACAGCTGCGGCAGCGAAAAGCTGACGCCGCCGTGCCAGGGCAGCGGGCGGTGCGCGAGGCACAGCAAGGTCACGCAGATGGCCGAGGCCAGCACCACGCTGATGATGTGCTTGAACCGCAGCGACACCGCCGAAATGGTCACCGGCGCCAGGATCAGGATCGCGAAGGGATTTTCCAGTCCGCCGGTGACATAGAGCAGGGCGCTCAACTGAATCACGTCGAAGATCAGAAATCCCGCCGCGCTGAACTCGGACAGCCGCAAGTGCCGGGGCGCGAACAGCGTCGCCAGCAGGTTGGCGGCCGCCAGCACGCCCACCAGGCTCAGGCAGGCGGTGACGTCGAGCGAGAAGCCCAGCACGAAGGCGGTGACGAGGATCGTCGCCGCCTGCCCGGCGACGGCGAGCCAACGCAATTTGACCAGCGTATCCATACGGATATGACGCGCATTCTGGCCGAATTGGACGCCATCGCTCGGAAGTTGCATCCTCGCCCCTCCGAAGTTGAAACCGCGCAATATTCTACGAGGCATTGCCGAACCCAGGGTTTAATCCTTGGCGCGCACCGCGCGCTTGCGATCATTGGGGTCGAGAAAGACTTTGCGCAAGCGGATTGATTTCGGCGTGACCTCGACGAGTTCGTCGTCTTCGATATAGGCCAGCGATTTCTCCAGCGTCATCCGGATCGGCGGCGTCAGCTTGACCGCGTCGTCCTTGCCGGCGGCGCGGACGTTGGTCAGCTTCTTGCCCTTGAGAACGTTCACCTCAAGATCGTTTTCGCGGGTGTGCTGGCCGATGATCATGCCGCCATAGACCTTCCAGCCCGGCTCGATCATCATCGGGCCGCGATCCTCGAGGTTCCACATGGCGTAGGCGACGGCTTCGCCGGCGTCGTTGGAGATCAGCACGCCGTTGCGCCGGCCCTGAATGTCGCCCTTGTAGGGCGCATAGGAATGGAACAGGCGGTTCATGATCGCGGTGCCGCGCGTGTCGGTCAAAAGCTCGCCCTGATAGCCGATCAGGCCGCGCGTCGGGGCATGGAACACCAGACGCAGGCGGTTGCCGCCGGAGGGGCGCATTTCCACCATATCCGCCTTGCGCTCGGACATTTTCTGCACGACGACGCCGGAAAATTCCTCGTCGACGTCGATCACCACTTCCTCGACCGGTTCGAGGCGGGTTCCGTTCTCGTCTTTCTGGAACACGACGCGCGGGCGGGAAATGCCCAGCTCGAAGCCTTCGCGGCGCATGTTCTCGATCAGGATCGCCAGCTGCAATTCGCCGCGGCCGGACACGACGAAGGAGTCGGAGCCGGGGGAGTCCTCGACGCGCAGCGCCACATTGCCCTCGGCCTCCTTCATCAGGCGGTCGCGGATGACGCGGCTGGTGACCTTGTCGCCCTCGGTGCCGGCGAGCGGGGAATCGTTGACGAGGAAGGTCATCGACAGCGTCGGCGGGTCGATCGGCTGGGCCTGCAGCGGCTCGGTCACTTCCGGCGCGACCAGCGTATCGGCGACGTTGAATTTCGCCAGACCGGCGATGGCGACGATGTCGCCGGCGTCGGCTTCCTCGATCGGCTGGCGCTCGATGCCGCGGAAGGCGAGAATTTTCGAGACGCGCCCGCTTTCAACCAGATTGCCCTGGCGGTCGAGAACCTTGACGGCCTGGTTGGTCTTGACGGCGCCGGAAAAGATGCGGCCGGTGATGATGCGGCCAAGGTAAGGATTGGCCTCGATCAGCGTGCCGAGCATGCGCAAAGCGCCGTCTTCGACCGGCGGCGGCGAAACGTGCCTCAGCACGAGGTCGAACAGCGGGCCCATGCCCTCTTGCGGGCCGGCGGGATCGTCGGCCATCCAGCCGTTCTTGCCGGACCCGTAGAGGATCGGAAAATCGAGCTGTTCGTCGGTGGCGTCGAGCGCGGCGAACAGGTCGAACACCTCGTTGATGACCTCGCTGGCGCGGGCGTCGGGCTTGTCGACCTTGTTGATGGCCACGATCGGCTTCAGGCCGATCTTCAGCGCCTTGCCCACCACGAATTTGGTCTGCGGCATCGGCCCTTCGGCGGCGTCCACCAGCACGATGGCGCCGTCCACCATCGACAGGATGCGCTCGACCTCGCCGCCGAAATCGGCGTGCCCGGGGGTGTCGACGATGTTGATGCGCGTGTCTTTCCACACCACCGAGGTCGCCTTGGCGAGAATGGTGATGCCGCGTTCCTTTTCGATGTCGTTCGAATCCATCACGCGCTCGGCGACGCGCTGGTTCTCTCGGAAGGCGCCGGACTGGCGAAGCAATTGATCGACCAGCGTGGTCTTGCCATGGTCGACGTGGGCGATGATGGCGATGTTGCGGAGATTCATGGGCGCCTTGATGTGTGGTCGATCTTGAAAAGCGGCCGCGCGCGCCGCGCCGCCGCGATGTCATTCTCGCCAATGATGACGCGGCGATGACGAAGGGCGGCGGTGAAGCGAGGCGGGAAGTCGCGCCTGCTCTAACTGAAAAACCCGACAATTGCAAAAGCGCGCTTCATGAGCGTGCGGCCGCGTCCGCGACGGCGCGGCGGCGGTCCTTGATCGCCAGGCGCGCCTGTTCCACCGCCAGGGTCAGGCCCGCGAGTTGATGCCCGTCCAGTTTGGGGATTTGTCCGCTCGCCAGCGTGTTCGTCAGGATTTCGTCGATTTGCAGTTCGAGTTGGCGCAAGGCGTCCATGTCCTGGGCTTCGCGCGCCGTCTTGAGAATTCCCAGCGCCTGTTCCAGCAAATGGTCGAATTGTTCGTAGCCGCGCACCGTCGTGCGGCTGAGCAGGGTGGCGCCGAGCGAGGCCATAAGGCTGACGGCCATGGCGCCAAGGTAGATCGCGTCGCTGTAGCGGTCGAGAAAGCTTTCCTCCTCGTCGTCGATGAAGGCGGCGGCGCCCGGATGGGTCGGCAGCGCCTCGTCCTTGTCGGTTTCCGGCGTTTCGATGGCGTTGGCCACGCGCGCTTTCGCGGCCACGGCGGCGCGATGCGCCAGCGTCTGCCGCACCAGTTCGCCCACCACGGTGTTGGCGAGGTCGTTGGACGCCACCAGCCGCAGCGTCACCCCGATCGTGTCGACATTTTCCGGCGGCAGCGAGGGGCCGCCGCCAAAGGCGCCGCGCAGCAGCGCGGTCGCCTCAAGCCCCCGGTCCTTCTTGGCCATGGCCGCCGCGTCGCCAATGGCGAGAAAGGACGGAACCCCCTCGCGCGCCAGCGCGCGCACCACTTGCAGCATATGCGGGGAGTCGAAACGCCCCAGCGCCACAACGGCGTCGATCTCCCCCTTGGCGAGCCGATCGGAGAGTTCGGCGGGTTCGACCGTCTTGCGGGGCAGCGTTTGCGCGGGGAGGGCGAATTGCTGCTCCACGGCGTCGAGCAGAGCGCCCGCGCCTTCGTCGCCGGCCTCCACCGCAACGGAAACCACGCGTTTGCCATTGAGATCCGCGACGCTGGCGACGCCGGAGCCGCGGGGCGCGACAACGACGAGGATCTGATGTTCGAGGATCAGCGCCGTCGCCGCATTGGGCGGCGGCGTGGCGTCCGACCGGATCACGGCGAGATCGACGCCGCCGTCCTCAATCGCCTTCGCCGCCGCGCGCATGTCCGCGACGGGAATCACGCGCAGGCGCATGTCGGTATGGTCGCGCGTGAATTCCTGATTCAGCGCGGCGAGCAGCTTTTGCGACTCGCCGCCTTTCGCCACAGCGACGCGCAGGACGGTCGGCCGCTCGATGAAATAGAGGCCGAACACCGTCAGAGCGATCAGCAAGGCGCCGATCGAGACCGCCAGCGAAAGAGAGCGCCGCATCTTCCGTCCCATGAAAGGCGAACGCGTCCAGCGCGGGATTCAAACGCCGGCGCTGAGGAAAATCAGGACGTTTTCCGGTCCCGCTTCGCCAAGGTCCGCAATCGTAGCGCGTTGAGCTTGATGAAGCCAGCGGCGTCGCGATGGTCATAGGCGACAGCCCCTTCCTCGAACGTGACCAGCTCCTGATCGTAGAGCGACCAGGGGCTCTCGCGGCCGACCACGGTGGCGCTGCCCTTGTAGAGCTTGACGCGCACGCGGCCCGTCACTTTCTCCTGGCTCTTGTCGATCATCGCCTGCAACATCTCGCGCTCCGGCGAGAACCAGAAGCCGTTATAGATCAGCTCTGCGTATTTCGGCATCAGCTCATCCTTGAGATGCGCCGCGCCGCGGTCGAGCGTGATCGATTCCATGCCGCGATGGGCGAAATAGAGGATGGTGCCGCCGGGGGTCTCGTACATGCCGCGCGACTTCATGCCGACGAAGCGGTTTTCCACCAGATCGAGGCGGCCGATGCCGTTGTCGCGGCCGAGCGCGTTCAGGCGGGTCAGCAACTGGGCCGGGGACAGCTTCTCGCCGTCGATGCCGACCGCGTCGCCCTTCTCGAACTCGACCCAGATATAGGTCGGCTTGTCCGGCGCGTCTTCCGGCGACACCGTGCGGGAATAGACGTAATCGGGGGTCTCCTGCGCCGGATCCTCCAGCACCTTGCCCTCGGACGAGGTGTGCAGCAGGTTGGCGTCGGTCGAGAACGGCGATTCGCCGCGCTTGTCCTTGGCGATCGGAATCTGGTGCTTTTCGGCGAATTCGATCAGCGCGGTGCGCGAGGCGAGGTTCCATTCGCGCCAGGGCGCGATCACGTTGATGTCCGGCTCCAGCGCATAATAGGAAAGCTCGAAGCGCACCTGGTCGTTGCCCTTGCCGGTCGCGCCGTGGCAGACGGCGTCGGCGCCGACTTTGCGCGCGATTTCGATCTGGCGCTTGGAGATCAGCGGGCGGGCGATCGAGGTGCCCAGCAGGTACAGGCCCTCATATTGCGCATTGGCGCGGAACATCGGGAAGACATAGTCGCGCACGAATTCTTCGCGCAGATCCTCGATGAAAATGTTTTCCGGCTTGATGCCGAGCAGTTCGGCCTTCTTGCGCGCCGGCTCCAGCTCCTCGCCCTGGCCGAGATCGGCGGTGAAGGTCACGACTTCGCAGCCATAGGTGGTCTGCAGCCATTTGAGGATGATGGAGGTGTCGAGGCCGCCGGAATAGGCGAGGACGACCTTCTTGATCTCTTTCTTGGACATTTTGCACTCGCGGAAAATTTGGGCGCGACTATAGGCGCGCCGCCGTGCGGCGCAACCTTTCTCGGCGATTTTTCGGCGTCAGATTTCCGCGTTGAAGGCGGCCAGCGCCGCCGCATTGACGATCTCGGAATCCTTGCCGCCCAGTTGCACGATCTGCACCGATTTGTCCAAGCCGACCAGCATCGGCCCGATCACCATGGCGCCGCCCAGCTCCACCAGCATTTTGGTGGAGATCGACGCGGCGTGGAACGCCGGCATGATCAGCACATTGGCGGTGTCGGTGAGGCGGCAGAACGGATAGAGCGACATCGCCTCCTTGTTCAGCGCCACATCGGCCGCCATTTCGCCGTCATATTCGAAATCGACATGACGCTGGTCGAGGATGTGGACGGCCTCCTTCACGCGCAAGGTGCGGTGGCCCGGCGGATGGCCGAAATTGGAGAAGGCCAGCATGGCCACGCGCGGCTCGTAGCCGAGACGCCGGGCGAAGCCGGCGGCCTCGATGGCGATCTCCGCGAGATCGAGGGCCTCCGGCATTTCGGTGATGGCGGTGTCGGCGACGATGATCGGCCGGCCGCGCGCCAGAACCAGCGACACGCCAATCAGCCGGTGGCCGGGCTTCTGGTCAATGACGCGCGAGACTTCCTCCAGCGTGCTGGAGAAATTGCGGGTCACGCCGGTCACCATGGCGTCGGCGTCGCCGGCGGCGACCATCGAAGCCGCGTAATGGTTGCGGTCGTTGTTGATCAGGCGCTGGCAGTCGCGGAACAGCAGGCCCTTGCGCTGCAGCCGCTCGTAGAGCATCTGCGCATAAGCGGCGTTGCGGTGGGAAATGCGGGCGTTGTGGATTTCGATCAGCTTGTCGTCGAGTTCGACGCCGATGCGCTGCGCCACTTCGGCGATCAGATCCTCGCGCCCGACCAGAATCGCCGTGCCGAGGCCCTGGTTGACATAGGCGCTGGCGGCGCGGATGACCTGCTCCTCCTCGCCTTCGGCGAACACCACGCGCTTGGGATTGCGCTTCACCCGGTCGATGATGCCCTGCATCACGCCGGCGACGGGGTCGCGGCGGGCGGAGAGCTGCGCCCGGTAGGCGCCCATATCGACCAGGGGATGGCGGGCGACGCCCGATTCCATGGCGGCGCGCGCCACGGCGGACGGCACCACCGAGATCAGGCGGGGATCGAACGGGGCGGGAATCAGATATTCGCGGCCAAAGCGCGGGCGCGCGCCCTGATAGGCGCGGGCGACGTCGTCGGGCACGTCCTCGCGGGCAAGCTGCGCCAGCGCATGAACCGCAGCGATCTTCATTTCCATGTTGATCGTGCTGGCGCGCACGTCGAGCGCGCCGCGGAAAATATAGGGGAAGCCGAGGACGTTATTGACCTGGTTGGGATAGTCCGACCGCCCGGTGGCGACGATGGCGTCGGGCCGCACGGCATGGGCGTCCTCCGGCGCGATTTCCGGGTCGGGATTGGCCATGGCGAAAATGATGGGATCGGGCGCCATGGTCTTGACCATTTCGGGCGTCAGCGCGCCCTTGGCCGACAGGCCGAAGAAAATGTCGGCGCCGGCGACCGCCTCGGCCAAAGTGCGCTTGTCGGTGGCGACCGCATGGGCCGATTTCCACTGGTTCATGCCGTCGACGCGGCCGCGATAGACCACGCCCTTGGTGTCGCACAAAGTGACGTTCTCGGGGGCGAAGCCCATGGCCTTGATGAGATCGAGGCAGGCGATGCCCGCCGCGCCGGCGCCGTTGCACACCAGCTTGGTCTTCTTGATGTCGCGGCCGGTGAGATAGATGGCGTTGATCATGCCGGCGGCGGCGATGATCGCGGTGCCGTGCTGGTCGTCGTGGAACACGGGAATGTCCATCAGTTCCCGCAGCCGCTCCTCGATGATGAAACATTCCGGCGCCTTGATGTCCTCAAGGTTGATGCCGCCGAACGAGGGGCCGAGATAGCGCACGGAATTGATGAATTCCTCGACGTCCTCGGTGCCCACTTCGAGATCGATCGAATCGACGTCGGCGAACCGCTTGAACAGCACCGCCTTGCCTTCCATCACCGGCTTGGACGCGAGCGCGCCGAGATTGCCCAGGCCCAGAATGGCCGTGCCATTGGTGATGACCGCGACCAGATTGCCCTTGATGGTGTAGTCATAGGCGCGCGAGGGATCCTCGGCGATGGCCTTGACGGGGACCGCGACGCCCGGCGAATAGGCCAGCGACAGGTCGCGCTGGGTCGCCATCGGCTTGGTCGGCGCAATCTGAAACTTCCCAGGCCGCCCCTTGGAGTGGAACTGCAACGCTTCCTGATCGGTAAAGGTCGGGCGTTTCGGGCGGACGGGCTTGGTGTCGGACATTCTTCGATCTCTGTTGGTGGACGCGCGGACCTTAGCCGCGCGCCGCGAAATGACAAGCCGTCGTTTGGATAAGGATCTAAAGTTGGGTCGCCGGGCCGGTCGGGGCTGAAATTTCGTTGGAAAAGCCGTTTCGCGCCTGATTACGTCCGTCGGCTTTGCTAGTTTCCCCGGCGAGAGGGGGGCTTATGCCGCGCAACAGTGAAAATGCAAATCCAACCGGCGAGGACCTCGACGGCGGCAAGGCCAAAGGCGCGGACTCGCGGGTCACGCCGATGATGGCGCAATATCTCGACATCAAGCGCGGCCATCCCGATTGCCTGCTGTTCTACCGCATGGGCGATTTTTACGAATTGTTCTTCGAGGACGCCCGGAAAGCCTCGGAGACCCTGGGCATCGTGCTGACCAAGCGCGGCAAGCATCTGGGCGAGGACATTCCCATGTGCGGCGTGCCGATCGAACGGTCGGACGATTATCTGCACAAGCTGATCGCCTGCGGCCATCGCGTCGCCGTGTGCGAGCAGACCGAGGACCCGGCCGAGGCGCGCAAACGCGGCGGCAAGTCGGTCGTCCAGCGCGCGGTCGTCCGTCTGGTCACGCCGGGCACCCTGACCGAGGAGCGGCTGCTGGAGCCGGGGCGCGCCAACCTGCTGGTCGCCCTGGTGCGGCAAAGGGACAAGGCCGACGCCGCGCTGTTCGGCCTCGCCGCCGTCGATATTTCGACCGGCGCCTTCGATGTTTACGTCACCGAAACCGGCGCGCTCGGCGCGCTGCTGGCGCGGCTGGAGCCGCGCGAGATCGTCGCGGCCGAAACGCTGCTGGCCGATTCCGTCCTGCGCGCGCGGCTGGAGGAGGGCGGCGCCGCGATCACCCCGCTGAACGAAAAGGCGTTTTTCGGCCGGGCGGCGGAGAAGAAGCTGCTGGATTATTACGGTCTGGGCACGCTCGACGGCCTCGGGCCGCTGAGCCATCTGGAGATCGACGCCGCCGGCCTGTGCCTCGCCTATATCGAGCGCACCCAGTTCGCGTCAAAACCCCGGCTCAACCGGCCCAGCCGCGTCGAAACCCGCGCCGCCATGGAGATCGACGCCGCCACCCGCGTCAATCTCGAACTGGCGCGCAGCCAGTCGGGCCAGCGCCAGGGAACCCTGCTGTGGGCGCTGGACCGCACGGTCAGTTCGGCCGGGGCGCGCACCCTGGCGGAATGGCTCGCCGCGCCGCTGCGCGACATTGAAAAAATCGCCCTGCGCCAGGACGCAGCGGCGTTTTTCCTCGACGATCCGCTGTTGCGCGCCGACCTGCGCCGCGACCTGCGGGCGGCGCCGGACATGACCCGCGCTTTGGGGCGGCTCGCGCTCGATCGCGGCGGCCCGCGCGATCTGGCGGCGCTGCGCGACGGCCTGTTCGCGGCGAGACAATGCGGCGTGGCGCTGGCGCAAAAAGATCCGCCGTTCCTGCTGGCCAAGGCCGCCGAATTTTTAGCGGAGATCGACACCGCCTTGCCGCAGCGCCTCGCCGTGGCGTTGGGCGAGGATCTGCCGCTCGACCGCCGCGCCGGCAATTTTGTCGCCGCCGGCTATGACCAGCCGCTCGACGACGCCCGCGCCCTGCGCGACGAAAGCCGCCGCGTGATCGCCTCCATGCAGGGCATGTATTGCGAGAAAGCGGAAACCCGTGCGCTAAAAATCAAGCACAACAATTTTCTGGGCTATTTCATCGAGGTCAATCAGGCGCAGGGCGAAAAGCTGCTCAAACCGCCGTTCAACGCCGAATTCATCCACCGGCAGACCATGGCCGACGCCATGCGCTTTTCGACGGCGGAACTGTCGCAGCTCGAAAGCCGCATCACCAACGCCGCCGACGAGGCGCTGGCGATCGAGGCGCGCATTTTCTCGGAGCTGGTCGCCGCCGCGCTCGGCCAGTCGGCCGAGCTGGAGGCGACGGCTGCGGCGCTGGCGGCGCTCGACGTGCTGACCGCCTTGGCCGAAACCGCCGCCGACGCCGGCTGGATTCGGCCCCGTGTTGACAACAGTCTCGCCTTTCAGATCGAGGCGGGGCGCCATCCGGTGGTCGAAGCGGCGCTCAAGGCGCGCGGCGAGCCGTTCGTGCCCAACGATTGCGATCTCGGCGGGGCGCTTGGCGGCAAAAACAAGGACAGCGGCGGCAAGCTCGCGGTGATCACCGGCCCGAACATGGCGGGTAAATCGACCTTCCTGCGCCAGAACGCGCTGATCGCCATTCTCGCGCAGATCGGCTCGTTCGTGCCGGCCAAGAGCGCCCATATCGGCGTGGTGGACCGGCTGTTCTCCCGCGTCGGCGCCTCCGACGATCTCGCGCGCGGGCGGTCGACCTTCATGGTCGAAATGGTGGAAACCGCCGCCATCCTCAATCAGGCGACGGAAAAATCGCTGGTCATTCTCGACGAGATCGGGCGCGGCACCGCCACCTATGACGGCCTGTCGATCGCCTGGGCGGTGATGGAGCATCTGCACGAAACCAACCGCTCCCGCGCTTTGTTCGCCACCCATTTCCACGAACTCACCCATTTGCGGCAGAAACTGCCGCGCCTCGTCAATCTGTGCATGCGCGTCTCTGATTGGCGCGGCGAGGTCGTCTTCCTGCATGAGGTCGCGCAGGGCGCCGCCGACCGCTCCTATGGCGTGCAGGTGGCCAGTCTGGCGGGATTGCCGGTCGCCGTGGTCGAACGCGCCCGCCAAATCCTCGGGGAGCTGGAGCTGAACGATTTGCGCACGCCGGTCGAGCGTCTGGTGGCCGATCTGCCGCTGTTCGCGCCGGCGCCGCCGCCCCCGCCGGCAAAACGCGGCGACGCGCTGCGCGAAGCTTTGGCGGCGCTCGACCCCGATGACATGACGCCGCGCCAGGCGCTGGAGGCTTTGTTCGCGCTCAAGCGCGCCGCCGAAAGCTGAGGCTAGGCGTGGACAACCAGGTGTCGTAACGTTAACCTGTTGCACGCAGGAGGCGCCCCATGGTCGTTCGCGTTGCGACGGTTGCTTTTGAAGGGATCGAGGCGCGGCCGGTCGACGTCCAGGTGATGATTTCGAACGGCTCCGTTGTGTTCAACGTGGTCGGCCTCGGCGACAAGGCGGTGGCCGAATCGCGCGAGCGCGTCCGCTCCGCGCTGGTCGCCTCGGGCCTGTCGCTGCCGGCCAAGCGGATCACGGTCAATCTCGCGCCGGCCGACCTGCCCAAGGAGGGCAGCCATTACGACCTGCCCATCGCCCTGGGGGTGATGGTGGCGATGGGCGCCTTGCCGTCCGACGCGCTCGAAGGTTTCACCGTGCTGGGCGAACTGGCGCTTGACGGCGCCATCGCCCCGGTGTCGGGCGTGCTGCCGGCGGCGGTCGCCGCGAGCGCGCGGGGCATGGGCCTGATCTGCCCCGCCGAATGCGGCCCCGAGGCGGCCTGGGCCTCGGAGGACATGGCGGTGATCGCGCCGCGCAATCTGATCCAGATCGCCAATCATTTTCGCGGAACGCAAGTGCTGTCGCGGCCTCGTCCCGCTGTGAAGGCGTTCACTGGCGATCCGCTGGATCTGCGCGACATCAAGGGCCAGGAAAGCGCCAAGCGCGCGCTGGAGATCGCCGCCGCCGGCGGGCACAATCTGCTGTTCAACGGGCCGCCCGGCGCCGGCAAGAGCATGTTGGCGGCGCGGCTGCCCTCGATCCTGCCGCCGCTGGCGCCGGGCGAATTGCTGGAAGTGTCGATGATCCATTCGGTCGCCGGCAATCTGGCGGGTGGCCAGCTCACCGATCGCCGGCCGTTCCGCGCGCCGCACCATTCCGCCTCGATGGCGGCGCTGGTCGGCGGCGGCCCGCACGCCAAGCCGGGCGAGGCGTCGCTGGCGCATCACGGCGTGCTGTTCCTCGACGAACTGCCGGAATTCCAGGCCCCGGCGCTCGACGCGCTGCGCCAGCCGCTCGAAAGCGGCGAGATCGCCATTTCCCGCGCCAACCGGCGCTGCACCTATCCGGCGCGCTTCCAGCTGATCGCGGCGATGAATCCCTGCCGCTGCGGGCTCGCCAACGAACCCGGCCACCGCTGCCAGAAGGGCGCGCCGCAACGCTGCGCCCAGCTCTATCAGAACCGCATTTCCGGCCCGTTTCTCGACCGCATCGACCTGCATCTCGAAGTTCCGGCGATCCGGGCGTCGGATCTGATCCTGCCGCCGCCCGTGGAAGGCTCGGCGGAGGCGGCGGCGCGGGTGGCGCAGGCGCGCGACATCCAGCGCGCCCGCTACCGGGCGCTCGGCCACGACGCCGTGGCCTGCAACGCCATGGCGACGGCGGCGATCATCGAACAGACCATCCGGCTCGACGATTCCGGCAGCAAATTGATCCGCGAGGCGTCGGAGCGCCTGCGCCTGTCGGCGCGCGGCTTTCACCGCGTGCTCAAGCTCGCGCGCACCATCGCCGACCTGCAGGGCGCGCCCGACGTTTTGCGCGCCCATCTCGCCGAAGCTTTGTCGTATCGCCCGCTAGCGGATCGGACCTCGGCGGCGGCGTAAGGCAATTTTCAGGAAAACAGCGCTATGTCGGGGAGTGCGGCGCCGAGGGGCGTCGCCCCTGGCGAAGCCCATGGTTGCCCTGACCGCGCTCATCATCTTCCTCGCCCTGGCCTGCGTCGCCGTTTATTTGGCGCGCGAGCTGCGGCGGCTCGCCTTTCGCCTTGCGGATGCGGAGCAGCGGCTCGAAACCAGCCAGGACGAAATCTGGGAATTGAAGTCGGCGGCGGCGGCGCGCGAAAAGGCCGAAGCGGCGAGCGAGGCCAAGTCGCGGTTTTTGGCCACCGTCAGCCATGAGTTCAGGACGCCGCTCAACGGCATTCTCGGTCTGGCCGAATTGCTGGCGGCCACGCCGCTGAACGCCGAGCAGGGGTCGTATCTCGCCGCCATCCGCGCCTCGGGCGACGCTTTGTCGTCGCTCATCAATGAAATCCTCGATTTTTCGCGGCTGGAGGCGGGCAAGCTCGAACTGAACCCGACCGAGTTCGATCTGCCCGCGCTGATCGAGGGCGCGGTGGAGCTGCTGTCGCCGCGCGCGCAGGGCAAGGGTCTGGAGATTTGCAGCTTCGTCGCCAAGGATTTGCCCCGGCTGGCGGTCGGCGATTCCGGGCGCTTGCGGCAGGTTCTCATCAATCTCATCGGCAACGCCGTGAAATTCACCGACGCCGGCGGCGTCGCGGTCGAGGTGGCGCCGGCGGGCGAGGGCCGGGTGCGTTTTTCGGTGTTCGACACCGGCGCGGGCATCGCCGAATCGCGGCGGCGCGCGATTTTTCACGATTTCGAGCAGGGCGACGGCTCCGCCACCCGCCGCCACGAAGGCACCGGGCTGGGCCTGGCCATTTCCCGCCGCATCGTCGAGCATATGGGCGGCAAGCTCTGGCTTGAAAGCTCGGGGCCGGGCGGCTCGCAGTTCTGTTTCGAAATTCCCCTGCCGGGCGTCGCGGCGTCTGCGCGCGAGAGCGAGCCGCGTCTGGCCGGGCGGCGTATTGTCATTGTCGGCGACGCGCCGTTCGGATGCGATTATCTCGCCCGGCGCCTGACCGATTCCGGCGCCCATGCGCAGGTGGCGCGCGACAAGGCCGAGGCGGCGGCGCGGCTGGAGGCGGAGGCGTTGTTCGCGCCCGACTTTATGCTGGTCGATTGCTCTCTGGGCGAACAGGCCATTGGCGGTCTGGCGCAGCTCGCCCGCAGCTTCCCGCGCTGCAAGAGCGTGCTGCTGTTCTCGCCGTTCGAGCGGCGGGCGTTCGGCGAGGCCATGCTGAACGCCTTCGACGGCTGGCTGGTCAAGCCGGTGCGGCTGGAATCGGTCGGCGCCAAACTGTTCTACTGCACCAGCCGCAAGGATGCGGCGCAAAGCCCGGAACGCGCCGACCGGCCCGCGCCCGACCTCACGGGACGCCGCGTGCTGCTGGCGGAGGACAATGACGTCAACGCCCTGCTGGTCGAGCGGCAGCTGGGCAAGCTCGGCGCGACGGTGGCGCGGGCGCGCGACGGCGCCGAAGCCGTTCGGCTCGCCGAGCAAAGTTTCGCCGAGGGCAGCGCCCCGTTCACGGCGATTCTGATGGATTTGCGCATGCCGCAGCTCGACGGCTTGTCGGCGGCCCGCGCCATTCGCGCGAACGAGCAGGCGCGGGGGCGCGCGCCGGTTCCGATCGTCGCTTTGACCGCCAATGCGTTCGACGACGACCGCGAGGCCGCGCTGCGCGCGGGCATGCAGGCGTTTCTCACCAAGCCGGTCGATCTGACGGCGCTGGTGCAGACGCTCAACGAGGTCGAGCCGGTCAGGCCCGGATGATCGCCGCTTCGGTGATCGCCAGCGCCGCCGCCAGCGCGCCTTCGACGTTCAAATCCGTGGTGTCCAGGATTTTCGCGTCGGGGGCCGGCTTCAACGGCGCATCCGCGCGGGCGCTGTCGCGGGCGTCGCGTTTTTTGATGTCGTCGAGAATGGCGTGATAATCCACGGCTTCGCCGCGCCCGCGCAATTCCAGCGCGCGGCGCTGGGCGCGCGCCTCGGCGCTGGCGGTGACGAAGATTTTCACCGTGGCATGGGGCGCGATCACCGTGCCGATGTCGCGTCCATCCAGCACGGCGCCCTGCGGCCGTTGCGCGAAGGCGCGCTGCATGTCGATCAGCGCGGCGCGCACCTCGGGAATGGCGGCGACCACCGAGGCGGCCTCGCCCATTTCGCGGCCGCGCAGGCGGTCCTCCTCGAAATCGGTCAGCGCCAGCCCGCGCGCGGCGGCCACCGCCTTGGCCACGTCGTCGAGCCGCGCGTCCCCGTCCATCAGGGTGCGGGCGGTGGCGCGATAGAGCAGGCCGGTGTCGAGATGCGGCAGGCCGTAATGGGCGGCCAGCTTGCGGGCCAGGGTGCCCTTGCCGGAGGCGGCGGGGCCGTCGAGCGCAATAATCATGAGAAGCAGTCCGCGCCGAGCTGCGCGAGCAACGGCTTGAATGTGGGAAAAGAGGTGGCGATCATGGTTTCGTCGTCAACGCTCACCGGCTTTTGCGCGGCGAGGCCCATGACCAGGAAGCTCATGGCGAGGCGATGGTCGAGATGGGTTTCGACCAGACCGCCGCCGGGGCAGGCGCCGGCGCCCCCCTCGACGATGAGATCGTCGCCTTCAATGACCACGGCGACGCCATTGGCGCGCAGGCCGGCCGCCGTGGCGGCGAGCCGGTCGGATTCCTTGACCCGCAATTCCTGCAAGCCGTTCATGTGGGTCACGCCCTTGGCGAAGGCGGCGACCACGGCCAGAATGATATATTCGTCGATCATCGCGGGGGCGCGATCCGCCGGCACGACGACGCCGGTCAGCGCGCTATGGCGCACGCGCAGGTCGGCGACCTGCTCGCCGCCTTCCTCGCGGGTTTCGAGCACTTCGATATCCGCGCCCATCTCCTTGAGCGTGGCGACGAAACCGTTGCGCAGCGGATTGGTCATCACGCCTTCGACCACCACGTCGGAGCCCTCGACCAGCAAAGCGGCGGCGATCAGAAAGGCGGCGGAGGACGGGTCGGCCGGAACGGCGATCGGCTTCGGCGTCAATTCGGGGCGGCCTTCCAGCGCGATCTTGCGGCCATGTTCGCCGAACGGTTCCGAAGTGAGCGTCGCGCCGAAATAGGCCAGCATCTTTTCGGTGTGATCGCGGCTGGCCTCGGTCTCGATGACCGTCGTGCGGCCCAGCGCGTTCAGGCCCGCCAGCAGCACCGCCGACTTGATCTGCGCCGAGGCGACCGGCGTGCGATATTCAATGGGGGCGGGATCGGGCGTTCCCTTGAGCAGGATCGGGCAGCGGCCGCCTTCCCCCTGCTCCAGAACCTCGGCGCCCATCAGCGCCAGCGGATCGAGAATGCGGCGCATCGGCCGCTTGCGCAGCGAGGCGTCGCCGTCAAAGCGCGCGGTGATCCCGTGGCCGCCGACAACGCCCATCATCAGCCGCGAGCCCGTGCCGGCGTTGCCGAAATCCAGCGTCTCGGCGGGCGCCAGCAGGGCGCCCAGGCCGACGCCGCGCACGGTCCATTGGCCGTCGCCGACGCGCTCCACCCTGGCGCCGAGCTGGGCGCAGGCGCGGCCGGTGTTCAGCACGTCCTCGCCTTCGAGCAGACCGGAAATCCGCGTCTCCCCGGCCGAGAGCAGGCCGAGCAGGAAGGCGCGGTGGGAAATGCTCTTGTCGCCCGGCGGGCGGACGCGCCCTTGCAACGGGCCGCAGGCGCGGGCGGTCAGCGGTTTCGGCGGGAGGGCGTGGGACATGGTCAGCGCAGGGTCTTCTCGATTTCAGGCAGCACTTTTTCGCGCAAAGCCTGTTCCGTCATCGGGCCGGTGTATTTGTAGGCGATGGTGCCGTCGCCGCGGACGACAAAGGTTTCGGGCACGCCGGTCAGGCCCCAGTCGATGGCGGCGCGGCCCTTGAGGTCCATGCCGATGGCCGCATAGGGGTCGCCTTCGGTCGACAGGAATTTCAAGGCGTTGGCCGGTTCGTCCTTGTAGGCGATTCCGACGAGGCGGACGTCGTTGATCTTCAACATCGGGTCTTCCAGCAGCAGCCGCAGGCTGGGATGCTCGACGCGGCAGGGGCCGCACCAGGACGCGAACAGATTGACGACCGTGGTGTGGCCCTGGCGCAGATCGGCGTCGGACAGGCCGGGCTTGCCGCTGCCCGGCAAGGCCTCAAGCGTGAAGGCCGGCGCCGGCCGCCCGATCAGCGGCGAGGGCAACACCGAGGCGTCGCGGCCCTCTCGCATCTGGAACATGTAGAGAAACAGGCCGGCGAGCAGGACGAAGCCGACCAGGGGCAGGGCGGCCAGCACGCCGCCTTTTTTAGGTTGTTCGATTTTTTTGGGCGTTTCGGTCACGGCTTGATCTCCCGGCCGTCGAATCGGGCGAGTTTGCGCTTGAGGTCGCGATAGTCGGCGACGATCTTCACGATCATCGCGCCGACGACAATCGCCGCGAACGCATAGGCGGCGAAAATGAAGCCGGAATAGTCCTTCACGCCGTCGCCTCCGCTTGTTCCTCGGCATGGGCCGCGTCAATGCTCAGGCGGCGCAGCCTGCGGCGCAGGATTTCATTGCGGATCGCCATGAGATGCAGGGTGAAAAATAGAAAAGTGAATCCCACCGCCATGATCAGCAAGGGCCACAGCATCGAGCCGGCGATGGCGGGGCCGCCGAGCTTGAACACCGAGGCCGGCTGGTGCAGCGTGTTCCACCAATCCACCGAGAATTTGATGATGGGGATGTTGACCACGCCGACCAGCGTCAGGATCGCGGCGGCGCGGGCGGCTTGCGCCGGCTCCTCGATCGTCCGCCACAGGCCGATCAGGCCGAGATAGATCAGGAACAGCACGAGCACCGAGGTCAGGCGCGCGTCCCACACCCACCACGTCCCCCACATCGGCTTGCCCCACAGCGAACCCGTCACCAGGCACAGCAGGGTGAAGGCCGCGCCGAGCGGGGCGGCGGCCTTTTGCGCGGCGTCGGCGAGCGGGTGGCGCCAGACGATGGTGCCGAGCGCCGCCGAGGTCATGATGACGTAGCACATCATCGCCAGCCAGGCCGAGGGCACGTGCAGATACATGATCTTGACCGACGATCCCTGCTGGTAGTCGTCGGGCGCGACGAAGAACGTCAGATAAAGCCCGGCGATCAGCAGCAGCGCCGTCGTCGCGGCGAGCCAGGGAATCAGCCTTGCGGCCAGCGCGAGGAAATGGGTCGGATTGGCGTATTTGAGCATCGCGGACCTATCGATAACAGGCGATTGATTAGGCGGGCGCGTTGACAAAAGCAATCTCTGTCTAGGCGTCGCGGGCGCGTAACGCCGCCGCAGCCGCAAACGGCGCTCCGGCCAGCGCGGCCAGCGACAGGCCGCACAGGATCAGCATGGGAATGTGGAACGGCACGGTTCCGCCGCTGGCCGCCGCCGCGCCGGAGACGCCGAAGATCAGCACGGGCGTGGCCAGCGGCAGGATCAGCACCGCCATCAGCAAGCCGCCGCGCCGCAGGCCGGCGGTCAGCGCCGCGCCAATGGCGCCGAGCATGGTCAGCGCCGGCGTGCCCGCGAGCAGCGACAGCGCGATGCCGCCGAGCGAGGCCGGCTCCATCGCCAGCGTCAGGCCGAGCAGCGGCGACGCCAGGATCAGCGGCAGCGCGGTGGCGATCCAATGCGCGGCGCATTTGACCACGACGATCAATTCCAGCGGCGTGGAAGCGGTGAGCAGCAGATCGAGCGAGCCGTCGTCGGCGTCGGCCTGGAACAGCCGGTCGAGGCCGAGCAGCGTCGCCAGCAGCGCGGCGATCCACAGAATCGCCGGGCCGATGCGCGACAGCAGGTTGAGGTCCGGGCCGATGGCGAACGGCGTGAGGCTGACGAGGATGAGGAAGAACACCAGCCCCATCGCGCCGCCGCCGCCGACGGAGCGCGCGATGCGAAGCTCGCGCCAGAACAATGCGGAGAGAGAAGATTGCATCATGCGTTTCCAAGGGCGCCGGCGGCGGTGGCGCTCAATTCGAGCACGGCGGCGTCCACCAGTCCGAGCGGCGCGTGAGTCGCGGCGATGATCATGCCGCCGCCGGCGCGATGGCGCGCGAAAGCTTCGGCGAGAACCTGTTGCGAGGCGACGTCGAGCGCGGTCGCCGGTTCGTCGAGAATCCATAACGGGCGCGGCGCCACGAACAGCCGCGCCAGCGCGACGCGGCGCTTTTGTCCGGCCGACAGATAGGCGACGGGAAAATCCGCGAGGCGCTTGAGGCCGACCTGTTGCAGGGCTTCCAGCGGCGACACGCTGGCGCCGGTCGCGGTCCCCGACAGCATGCGCGACCAGAACGCCAGATTTTCCACCGCCGTCAGCGCCGATTTCAGGCCGTCGGCATGGCCGACATAGTGGCACAATTCCGGCAGCGGCGCTTCCGACGCCTCGCCCTCGTGAATTAGTTCGCCGCCGCTGAACGGCAGGAAACCGGCGATGGCGCGCAACAGAGTCGATTTGCCGGCGCCGTTGCGTCCGAGCGCCACCAGAGCGCCGCCCGCCTGCAAATCGAACGAGATATTCTTGACGATGGCGCGTCCGCCGCGATCGACGCCAACGCCGCGCGCGATCAGAGAGGTAAGTGCAACTGATTGAGTCAACGAGGCGAATTCCTCTCTGGCGCAGGCCGCGCGCGCCCTGTTTCACCCAGGTCACCCGCAACTTTTGTTTGTGTAGCGCGGTCAAGCCGATTTATCTATAAGCCTTCTCGATCATCTTTATCCCTCTTTATCGGGACCCCGCAGCGATGGCATCTCTCGACAGCTTCAAATGCCGCAAGACCCTCAAGGTTGGCGCGAAAACCTATCATTACTATTCGCTTAAGGCGGCGGAGAAGAACGGTCTCGAAGGCATTTCCAAGCTGCCGTATTCGATGAAGGTTCTGCTGGAAAATCTTCTGCGCCATGAGGACGGCCGCTCCGTCACCAGGGACGACATTCTCGGCGTCGCCGAATGGCTCGCCAACAAGGGCAAGGTCGAGAAGGAAATCGCCTTCCGCCCGGCGCGCGTGCTGATGCAGGATTTCACCGGCGTGCCCGCCGTGGTCGATCTCGCCGCCATGCGCGACGGCATCGAGGCGCTTGGCGGCGATCCCGAAAAGATCAATCCGCTGGTGCCGGTCGATCTCGTCATCGACCATTCCGTGATCGTCGACAATTTCGGCACCAAGAGCGCGCTGAAGCAAAACGTCGATCTCGAATATTCCCGCAACGGCGAGCGCTACACGTTTTTGAAATGGGGCCAGGGCGCGTTCTCGAACTTCTCCGTCGTGCCTCCGGGCACCGGCATCTGCCATCAGGTCAATACGGAATATCTCGCCCAGACCGTCTGGACCCGTAAGGAAAAATACCAGCCGGCGCGCGGCAAGGCCGTGAATGTCGAGGTCGCCTATCCCGACACCGTGGTCGGCACCGATTCGCACACCACCATGGTCAACGGCCTGTCGGTGCTGGGCTGGGGCGTCGGCGGCATCGAGGCGGAAGCCGCCATGCTGGGCCAGCCGCAATCCATGCTGCTGCCCGAAGTGATCGGCTTCAAGCTGATCGGCAAGCTGAAGGAAGGCGTCACCGCCACCGACCTCGTGCTGACCGTCACGCAGATGCTGCGTAAAAAAGGCGTGGTCGGCAAGTTCGTCGAATTCTTCGGCCCCGGCCTCGAAAACCTGTCGCTGGCGGATCGCGCCACCATCGCCAATATGGGCCCGGAATATGGCGCGACCTGCGGCTTCTTCCCGATCGACGCCGAAACCATCGATTATCTCGACAAGACCGGCCGCAAGCCGGCCCGCGTGCAGCTGGTCGAAAAATACGCCCGCGCCCAGGGCCTGTTCCGCACCCGCGCCTCGGGCGAGCCGGTGTTCTCCGACACGCTGGAGCTCGATCTCGCGTCCGTCGTGCCCTCGCTCGCCGGCCCGAAGCGCCCGGAAGGCCGCATCGCGCTCGACAGCATCGCGCCCGGCTTCTCCGCCGCCATGGAGACCGAGTACAAGAAGGCCGCCTCGCTCGCCGAGCGCTACAAGGTCGAGGGCGAGAATTTCGACATCGGCCATGGCGATGTGGTGATCGCCGCCATCACCTCCTGCACCAACACGTCCAATCCCAGCGTGCTGATCGCCGCCGGCCTGCTGGCGCGCAACGCCGTCGCGCTCGGCCTGACCGTCAAGCCGTGGGTGAAGACGTCGCTGGCGCCGGGATCGCAGGTGGTCGCCGAATATCTCGCCAAGGCGGGCCTGCAGAAGTCGCTCGACAAGCTCGGCTTCAACCTGGTCGGCTTCGGCTGCACCACCTGCATCGGCAATTCCGGCCCGCTGCCGGAAAAGATCTCCAAGTCGATCAACGCCAATGGCGTGGTCGCCGCCGCCGTGCTCTCGGGCAACCGCAATTTTGAGGGCCGCGTCTCTCCGGACGTGCAGGCGAACTATCTGGCCTCGCCGCCGCTGGTCGTCGCCTATGCGCTGGCCGGTTCGGTGCAGAAGGATCTGACCAAGGAGCCGCTCGGCCACACCAAGAAGGGCGAGCCGGTGTTCCTGCGCGACATCTGGCCGACCTCCAAGGAAATCCAGGAGTTCGTCCGCAAGAACGTCACCAAGTCGCTGTTCAAGGCGAAATACGCCGACGTGTTCAAGGGCGACGCCAACTGGCGCAAGGTCAAGGCGCCGCAGAGCCAGACCTATGTCTGGGACAACAAGTCGACCTATGTGCAGAACCCGCCCTATTTCAAGGGCATCGCCATGGAGCCGAAGCCGGTCAAGGACATCGAGGGCGCGCGCATCCTCGCTTTGTTCGGCGACAAGATCACCACCGACCATATTTCCCCGGCCGGTTCGATCAAGGCGGCCTCGCCCGCCGGCAAGTATCTGCAGGCCAACAAGGTCAAGCCGGAGGACTTCAACCAGTACGGCACCCGGCGCGGCAATCATGAAGTGATGATGCGCGGCACCTTCGCCAATATCCGCATCAAGAACTTCATGCTGGCCGGCGAAGACGGCGCCGTGCCCGAAGGCGGCAATACCAAATTCTTCCCCGGCGGCGAGGTCATGCCTATCTACGACGCCGCGATGAAATACGCCAAGTCGAAGACGCCGCTGGTGGTGTTCGCCGGCGTCGAATATGGCAACGGCTCCTCGCGCGACTGGGCGGCGAAGGGCACCAATCTTCTGGGCGTCCGCGCGGTGATCGCGGAAAGCTTCGAGCGCATCCACCGCTCCAACCTGGTCGGCATGGGCGTGCTGCCCTTGACCTTCGAGGATGGCGTGACCTGGAAGTCGCTCGGCCTCAAGGGCGACGAAACCGTCTCCATCCTGGGCCTCACCGAACTTCAGCCGCGGCAAAAGCTTGAGGCGGAAATCACCTATGCCGACGGCGCGGTGAAGAAGGTCATGCTGAACAACCGCATCCTGACCCTCGACGAAATCGAGTATTACAAGAACGGCGGCATCCTGCACTACGTGCTGCGCCAGCTCGCCGTGGCGTGATTTCGCAAGTGTAAAGCAAAGCCGCCGGACGAGGCCTCGTCCGGCGGCTTTTTCATGCGCGCGGCGCGATGTCAGTCGGAGATCAGCACCTGCCGGCATTCCGTCGGCAGCGACGACAGGGTCAGCGGCGGCCGCGGCTTGGCGTTGGGGTTGGGCCGGGGATGCAACACCCCGGGCCGGAACCAATAGGCCAGCGATTCGTCGCAGCCCTCGCCGGGCGGGACGGGATCCTGATCCTTGCAGAGATCCGCGCCGTCGGGGCAGGCGATGCGGACGTGAAAATGGTAATTGTGCCCGTAATAGGGGCGCACCTTGTTCAGCCAGGAGCGGTCGCCGTTCGCCTCGCGGCACAAAGCCTTCTTGATGGCGGCGTTGACGAAAATGCGCTCCACCGCGGGATCGCGCGCCGCCGCCCGGATGATCGCCAGTTGCCCCGGCCCCCAGACGGACCTGTCGACCTCCAGGCCATCGGGACGGACCATGTTCGTCGCCGACATTTCCTCGCGCTCGCGCCGGCTGAGATTGCGGTCGGGCATCGGCGTCAGCCAGATGTCGGCGTCGAGGCCGATTTGATGCGACGCATGTCCGGTGATCATTGGGCCGCCGCGCGGCTGCGACATGTCGCCGACGAGAATGCCGGGCCAGCCCGCCTCCTCCGGCGCCCGCGCCGACAGGCTTTCGAGGAAGCGGATCAGATTGGGATGGCCCCAGAAGCGGTTGCGTGAAATCCGCATCACCTGCCACGTCTCGCCATTGACCGGCAGCGCCTTCGCGCCCGCCAGGCAGCCGCGCGAGTAAAACCCGATGGCCCGCGCGGAAAGGTCGGCGGGTTCGGTGGCCCTTCCGAACAATTCCTTGGCCGGGGTGCCGGGATCGTCGGGGCGGGCGAGCGGCGGCAGCGGCTTGGGGTCCACCGAACCGACTTCCTGCGCAACGCCGGGCGAGGCCGCAAGCAAAGGCGCGGCCCCCAGCAGCGCCAACCGGCAAATACGCAAGAAAGACAGAGGGTTTGCCCTTGCAAGAGCCTGCGAAATCAATTCGTAAACCTTTACATCAATTAGAACTTTACCGGCAAAGCTCATGCTGCGATCCTCTTCGTCGGTGAATTTTCAAGTCCGAGGGGGCTGTCGTGAGGTTTTTCCTTCGTCTGGTGGCGCTGATTGCAGCGCTGGTCGTCGCGCCGATGGCGGCGCAGGCCCGAGTCGACATTTCCGTGGATTTGTCCTCTCAGCGCATGACCGTCGCCTCCGACACAGGCGCGACCTATTCCTGGCCCATTTCCTCGGCGCGCTCCGGCTATGTCACGCCGCGCGGCACGTACCATCCCACCAGCCTTCAGACGATGCACCGGTCGAAGAAATATCACAATTCGCCGATGCCTCATTCGATTTTCTTCAATGGCGGCTACGCCATTCACGGCACCTACGCCGTCCGCGCTTTGGGCCGTCCGGCCTCGCATGGCTGCATCCGCATTTCCCCCGCCAACGCCGCCACGCTGTTCGCGCTGGTGCGCGCGGAAGGCGCGGAGATCCACATTCATGGCGACGCGCCCGTCCGTCATTTCGCCCATGCCGGCCATCGCGTGGTGAAGGTCGCGCATCACCGCCCGCGCGCCAATACCGCGCTCGGCTATGCGCCGCGCCATAACGAGCGGATCCAGCGCATCTTCACCACCGTCATCCCGGAGTGAGGATCAGTCGGAGGCCGGGCGGTCGTAGCGCAATTTCAGTCCGATGATCAGCAGGTTGAGCAGCACCGTGATGATGTTGAAGATCACGATGGACATCGACTGGATCAGCACGCCGTAAGCCAGCCACAGGCTGCAGCCGGTGACGAAGACGATCTGCGTCAGCAGCGAAATCGAGCGGGCGTCCCGGCTGCGCAGGATCTTGACGGCTTGCGGGGTCCAGCACAGCGTGGTCAGGGTGCCCGCGCTGAAGCCGACGATTTCCGTGACCAGATCCACAAGCCGCTCCCTGGGTCGATGAGGCGGCTTCGCCGCGCCTGTGTCTTGCGATAACCCTCCCCGCGCGGCGCGGCAAGAGCAGCTAGGGGCCGCCGAACAGACGGGCGATCACCCGCGCGGTGTAATCGACCATGGGCACGACGCGGGCGTAATTGAGCCGGGTCGGGCCGATGACGCCGAGAACGCCGACGATCCGGCGCTGGGAATCATGGAAGGGCGCCGCGACCATCGACGACCCCGACAGCGAGAACAGCTTGTTCTCCGAGCCGATGAAAATGCGCACGCCCTCGCCGTCCTCGGCGCGCGCCAGCAGGTCGATCACGTCGCTCTTGGTTTCGAGATCGTCGAACAACAGTTTGATGCGCTCGATGTCGGCCATGGCGCTGACGTCTTCGAGCAGGTTGGCCTGGCCGCGCACGATGAGGTTTTGCGCCGCGCCCGTCGTCGGCCCGGCCCAGATGGCGAGGCCGACCGCGACCAGCTTGGCGGTGAGCGTATCGAGCTCGGACTGGGCCGCGGCGCGCGAGGTTTCGATCTCGCCGCGCACCTGGGCGAGGGTGCGGCCCTTGACCCGGGCGTTGAGATAATTGGCCGCTTCGACCAGCGCCGATTGCGGCAGATCCGGCGGCACCGGCAGCACCCGGTTTTCCACCGAGCCGTCCTCGGACACCAGGATCGCCAACGCCTTGTCCGGCTCCAGCCGGACAAATTCGATCTGCTTGAGCCGGTTGTTCTCCTTGGAGGTCAGCACCACCGCGGCGCCGCGCGAAAGGCCCGACAGCAGGCTGCCGGCTTCCGCCAGCGCCTCGTCAATGCTGCGCGCGCGCGAGGCCGTGTGGATTTGCGCCTCGATCTGGACGCGGTCGGCGTCGGTGAGGTCGCCGATCTGCAGCAGCGAATCGACGAAAAAGCGCAGGCCGAGTTCGGTCGGCAGCCGCCCCGCGCTGGTGTGGGGCGAAAAGATCAGCCCCAGGCTTTCCAGATCCTGCATGACGTTGCGGATGGAGGCGGCCGACAGCGTCATCGGCAGGATGCGCGACAATTGCCGGGAGCCGACCGGCTCGCCATTGGCCAGATAGACTTCGACGATGTTGCGGAAAATTTCGCGCGACCGCTCGTTCAATCGCGACAGGGCGCCGGGACTGGATAGGGGGAAATCTGAACCTGCCGACATCCGAATCCTTCAATTCGCGGGGCTCAAAGTTTTCGGAGCGCAACCTCTTCGATACGGTGGCTGGGCCCCTTGGTCAGAATCAAGCTCGCCCGCGCCCGCGTCGGCAAGATGTTTTCGTGCAGATTCCGCAAGTTTATGCGGTTCCAGATGTCCACGGCGATGGCCTCCGCCTCCTCGTCGCTGATGTCGGAATAACGCGTGAAATAGGAACGGGGATCGCGGAACATGGTCGAGCGCAGCCGCATGAAGCGCTGAATGTACCATTTCTTCAGCAGGGTTTCATCCGAATGCAGATAGACGGAGAAATCGAAGAAATCCGAGATGAACGGCGTTTCCTTGCCGTCGCGCGGCGGACGGCTCGGCAGCAGAACGTTAACGCCCTCGACGATCAGAATGTCCGGCCGGTCGACAGAAATCACCTCGTCGGGCACGATGTCATAGGTCAGATGCGAATAGACGGGCGCCTCGACATGGCTTTCGCCGGCCTTGACCGACGACAGGAAGCGCAGCAGCCGGGCGGTGTCGTAGCTTTCCGGGAACCCCTTGCGGTCCATCAGGCGCCGCCGCTTGAGCTGGGAATTGGGCAGCAGGAAGCCGTCGGTGGTGATCAAATCCACTTTCGGGGTGTTGGGCCAGCGCGACAGCAGCGCCTGCAGCACGCGCGCGGTGGTCGATTTGCCCACGGCGACCGAGCCGGCGACCCCGATAATATACGGCACCTTGCCCTCGGCGCCGAGAAAGCGCTGGGTGGCCTTGAACAGGCCTTGCGTCGCCGCGACATAGAGCGCCAGCAGGCGCGACAGCGGCAGATAGATCGCCACCACCTCGTCCATCGAAATGGGGTCGTTGATCGACTGCAGCCGGTTGAGGTCGTCGATGGTCAGCGTCATCGGCGTGTCGGCGCGCAGGCCGGCCCATTCCTGGCGGGTGAACCGGCGGAAGGGAGAAAGGCTGGGACGCGGTTCTACCGGCGCTTCCGCGCGGATGTCTCTGACCATCTGGACCACGCCCATTCTCCGTCTCCGACGTTCACGCTCCCTGGCTGGCGCGGGAGGCCTTTTCCTGGTGGCCCGATTGCTGGGTGCGACGGGCGAGTTCCTGGATCACATCCTGCAACGGAACGCCGCCGTCTTGAAGCAAGACCAATAGATGATACAGCACATCGGCGGCCTCCATCTTGAGCCCGACCTTGTCGCGCGCGACGGCGGCGATCACCGCTTCTACGGCTTCCTCGCCGAATTTCTTGGCGACGCGGGTCACGCCGGCCTCGAGCAGCGATTTTGTGTAGGATTTATCGGCGGAAGACTGGGAGCGGCTGGCGATCAGCGCGGCGAGGTCGTCGAGAGTGAAATCTTTGGTCATGAGGCGGTCTGGGTTTGAGGATCGAGCCGCATCGGCAGGCCGGCCTTCGCCATATAAGACTTGGCCTCGCCGATGGTGAATTCGCCGAAATGGAAGATCGAGGCGGCGAGCACCGCGCTGGCGTGACCCTGGCGGATGCCTTCGACCAGATGGTCGAGCGTGCCGACGCCGCCGGAGGCGATCACCGGAATGGACACGGCGTCGGCGATGGTGCGGGTCAGCTCAAGGTCGAAGCCCGATTTCGCGCCGTCGCGGTCCATCGAGGTCAACAGGATTTCGCCGGCGCCGAGCGCGGTCACTTCCTGCGCATAGGCCACGGCGTCAATGCCGGTGGGGCGGCGGCCGCCGTGCGTGAAAATTTCCCATTTGCCGGGGCCGACCTGCTTGGCGTCGATGGCGACGACAATGCACTGGCTGCCGAATTTTTCCGCGCCCTGGCGGACGAAATCGCGGTTGTGAACCGCCGCCGTCATGATGGAAGCCTTGTCGGCGCCGGCCAGCAGCAGGTTGCGGATGTCGTCGATGGTGCGGACGCCGCCGCCGACGGTCAGCGGCATGAAGCAGGCCTCCGCGGTGCGGCGGACCACGTCGAGCAGCACGCCGCGCTCCTCATGGCTGGCGGTGATGTCGAGGAAGCACAATTCGTCGGCGCCGGCGGCGTCATAGGCGACGGCGCATTCGACGGGATCGCCGGCGTCGCGCAGATCGACGAAATTGACCCCCTTGACCACGCGTCCGTCCTTGACGTCGAGGCAGGGGATGACACGGGCCTTGAGCACTGCGCCTCTCCTTATGCGACCTTGCGGGATTTGATCAGGTCGAGCGCCTGCTGCGGGTCGAGCCGGCCGTCGTAGAGCGCGCGTCCGGTGATGGCGCCGGCGAGTTTGGCGCAATCGGGCTGCAGCAGCCGCTCGATGTCGGCGATCGAGGCGAGGCCGCCCGAGGCGATCACCGGAATTTTCAGCGCCTCGGCCAAAGCCAGCGTGGCCTCGATGTTCAAACCCTTCAGCACGCCGTCACGCGAAATGTCGGTGTAGATGATGGCGGCGACGCCGGCGTCCTCGAACCGTTTGCCCAGTTCGACGGCGGTCAGCTCCGAGGACTTGGCCCAGCCGTCCACGGCGACCAGGCCGTCGCGGGCGTCCACGCCCACCGCGATCTGGCCGGGGTGCAGCCGCGAGGCCTCGCGCACGAAAGCAGGGTCTCGCACGGCGGCGGTGCCGATGATGACGCGGGCGACGCCCTTGTTCAGCCAGCCATCGACCGTGCGCATGTCGCGGATGCCGCCGCCGAGCTGGACCGGCATTTTCTTCAGCCGCGCCAGAATGGCGTCGACCGCATCGCCGTTCATCGGCTTTCCGGCGAAGGCGCCGTCGAGATCGACGACATGGAGATATTCAAAGCCCTGCTGTTCGAAACGCTCGGCTTGCGCGGCGGGGTCGTCGTTGAACACGGTGGCCTGCGTCATGTCGCCATGGATCAGGCGCACGCACTGGCCGCCCTTCAGATCGATTGCCGGAAACAGAATCACGGGCGCCACCTCAGGAAATTGGAAATCAGCCGCAGACCCATGGTCTGGCTCTTTTCAGGATGGAATTGCAGGCCGACGATATTGTCGCGCCCGATCATGGCGGTCAGGGGCTCGCCGTAATCGGTGGTGGCCAGCACATGCGCGGGATCTTTGGCGCGGAAATAATAGGAATGCACGAAATAGGCGTGCAGGCCGGCTTCGCCGGTCGGAATGTCAGCGAGCAAGGGATGATCGCCGTTGGGCGTCAAACTGTTCCAGCCCATATGCGGAATTTTCAGCGCCGGGTTGTTCGGCTCGATCGGGGCGACCTCGCCGCCGATCCAGCCGAGGCCGGGGGTGACGCCATGCTCCAGCCCCCGGTCGGCCAGCAATTGCATGCCGACGCAAATGCCGAGAAACGGCGTCGCGCGCTTTTGCACGCATTCGGTGAGCGCCTCGAACATGCCGTCGGTCGCCAGCAGGCCGCGCCGGCAATCCGCGAAAGCGCCGACGCCGGGCAGCACGACGCGGTCGGCCGAACGCAGCGCGTCGGGATCGCGGACCACGCGAATGGCGTTGTCGAGCCCGGATTCGCGGGCGGCGCGTTCGAACGCCTTGAGGGCCGAATGAAGGTTGCCCGAGCCATAATCGATAATGGCGACGCTCACGGCCGCTGCTCCTGCGCGTTCATGTTGAGAAATCGATCGAAATAGATACGTTCGGCGTCGCCGGCGGTTTCGCCAAGGCTCAGGCCCTGCAACAGCAGGCCTTTCCGCGCCAGCGCCTCCTCGCGGGCCCGGTCGGCCTCCAGGCCGAAGCCCAGCGCGCCCAGGGTGTAAACCAGCGTCGCCACGGCGCCGTCGAGCCGCAGCGCGGCGGCGAGGGCTGCGACAACCACCGCCCACAGCGCCCACAGGCCCAACATGCGCCACAGGCGATGCCGGATCGCCCAGACCGGGGTCAGCAGGAAGGCCAGGCGGTCGAAACCCTGGCGGACGAAAACCGCGCCTTCGGCGGCGCTTTCTCGCGCGCCCGCCGGCTGGAAAACGGAATACAGAAACAATGGCGTTTCGCTCGTTCAGAGCGCTCCCTTCGTCGAGGGAATTTTATCGGCCTGCCGCGCGTCAATGGCAACCGCCCGGCCGATCGCCCGCGCGACGCCCTTGAAGCAGGATTCGGCGATATGGTGGTTGTTGACGCCGTAAAGCGTCTCGATGTGCAGGGTGATTCCGGCGTTCAGGGCGAAAGCCTGGAAGAACTCGCGCACCAGTTCGGTGTCGAATTCGCCGATCTTGGCGGCGCCGAACGCGGTCTTGAACACCAGGAACGGGCGTCCCGAAATGTCCAGCGCCACGCGCGTCAGCGTCTCGTCCATGGGAATCAGCGCGTCGGCGTAGCGGACGATGCCGCGCAATTCGCCCAGCGCCTTGCGCAACGCCTGGCCCAGCGCGATGCCGACGTCCTCGACGGTGTGATGCTGGTCGATATGCAGGTCGCCCTTGGCCGAGATTTCGAGATCCATCAGCGAATGGCGGGCGAGCTGGTCGAGCATGTGGTCGAAGAAGCCGACGCCGGTCGAAATCGCGCTCAAGCCGGCTCCGTCCACGCAAATCCGCACGGAAATCTCCGTTTCCTTGGTTTTGCGCGTGATTTCAGCTTGTCGCGTCATTGGGACTCCAGCTCCAGCGGAAATTTCTCTTTAGCAAATGGACGGCGCGGGCGCCACTGTGTTGGACAGGGCTTGCAAGCCTTGTTCCCGCGCAATAGATGCGCAGGGGAAAGCGCGGCCCAGACAACGGAAGTCCCCTTGGCGCCGCAATGGAGAGCCCATGGCGGACGACACTTCCTCCTCGATGCACGCCACCACCATCGTCATGGTGCGCAAGAACGGAAAGACGGTGATCGCCGGCGACGGGCAGGTCAGTCTGGGCCAGACCATCATCAAGGGCAACGCCCGAAAAGTGCGCCGGCTCGGCAAGGGCCAGGTGATCATCGGCTTCGCCGGCGCCACGGCGGACGCCTTCACCCTGTGCGAGCGGCTTGAGGCCAAGCTTGAGCAATATGCCGGACAATTGCTGCGCGCCTGCGTCGAACTGGCCAAGGACTGGCGCACCGACCGCTATTTGCGCAAGCTCGAAGCCATGATGCTGGTGGCCGACAAGACCAGCGCGCTGGTGCTGACCGGCGCCGGCGACGTGCTGGAGCCGGAGCCGCAGGACGGCGGCTTCGTGGCGGGCATCGGCTCGGGCGGCAATTACGCGCTGGCCGCCGGGCGGGCGCTGCTCGACACCGATCTCGACGCGGAAACCATCGCGCGCCGCGCCCTGCTGATCGCCGCCGACATTTGCGTTTACACCAACACCAATCTCGTGGTCGAAAGCCTCGATTCGCTCTGACCGACAGGACGAAGCCATGTCCGAATTATCCCCCCGCGAGATCGTTTCCGAACTCGACCGTTTCATCGTCGGCCAGA
The DNA here is from genome assembly GCF_900187365.1 of Rhodoblastus acidophilus. Lineage (GTDB taxonomy): Bacteria > Pseudomonadota > Alphaproteobacteria > Rhizobiales > Beijerinckiaceae > Rhodoblastus > Rhodoblastus acidophilus. Next base: position 85,396 of record NZ_FYDG01000005.1, on the reverse strand, counting down.
AGGACGCCAAGCGCGCCGTGGCGATCGCCCTGCGCAACCGCTGGCGGCGGCTGCAGCTCGAAGGCATCATGCGCGAAGAGGTGCTGCCGAAGAACATTCTGATGATCGGCCCGACCGGCTGCGGCAAGACCGAAATCGCGCGCCGGCTGGCGCGGCTGGCCAATGCGCCGTTCCTCAAGGTCGAGGCCACCAAATTCACAGAGGTCGGCTATGTCGGCCGCGACGTCGAGCAGATCGTGCGCGATCTCGTGGAGATCGGCATTTCGCTGGTCAAGGAGGGCAAGCGGCGCGACGTCGCCGCGCGCGCGCAGCTCGCCGCCGAGGACCGCATCCTCGCCGCGCTGGTCGGCGCCAACGCCAGTTCCGCCACTCGCGACGCGTTCCGGAAAAAACTGCGCGACGGCGAGATGGAGGACAAGGACATCGAAATCGAGCTGACGCCGGCGTCCAATCCGGGCCTGCCGATGTTCGATCTGCCCAACCTGCCGGGCGCGTCCGTCGGCGCGATCAACCTCGGCGATATCTTTGGCAAGACGGCTCAGCCGAAAAAGCAGCGCATGAAGGTCAAGGACGCCTATGCGCCGCTGCAGGCGGAGGAAAGCGAGAAACTGCTCGACCACGAGCAGATCGTGCGCACCGCTTTGCGCGAGGTCGAGAACAGCGGCATCGTTTTCCTGGATGAGATCGACAAGATTTGCGCCCGCGACGGCCGCGGCGCCGACGTCTCGCGCGAGGGCGTGCAGCGCGACCTGCTGCCGCTGATCGAGGGCACCACGGTGGCGACCAAGCATGGCGCGGTCAAGACCGACCACGTCCTGTTCATCGCCTCCGGCGCCTTCCATGTGGCCAAGCCGTCCGACCTGCTGCCGGAATTGCAGGGCCGCCTGCCGATCCGCGTCGAATTGTCCTCGCTCGACGAAGACGATTTCAAGCGCATCCTGACCCAGCCCGAGGCCAGTCTGGTCAAGCAATACCGCGCCTTGATGGAGACCGAGGGGGTCAATCTCGAATTCACCGACGACGCCATCGACGCGCTGGCGCGGATCGCCGTTCAGGTCAATTCCAGCGTGGAGAACATCGGCGCCCGCCGGTTGCAGACGGTGCTGGAGCGCGTGCTCGACGACGTCAGCTTTTCGGCCAGCGACAATTCCGGCCAGACCGTGACGGTGGACGGGGCCTATGTCGAAGCCCGCGTCGGCGATCTCGCGGCCAATGTCGATCTCAGCCGCTACATTCTTTGAAAGAAGGCTGGGGCTGCGGCCCCAGCCGCAACCTCAGTCCTTGGCGCGCTCGACATAGGTGTTGTCCTCGGTGAGGACGACGATGCGGGTGCCCACGCCGATATGCGGCGGCACCATCACGCGCAGGCCGTTGTCCATCTTGGCCGGCTTGTAGGACGACGACGCGGTCTGGCCCTTCACCACCGGCTCGGTCTCGATCACTTCCAGCGTCACGCGCGCCGGCAGCTGGATCGCGACGGCGACGCCGTTGAAGATCGACAGGATGCACTTCATGCCTTCCTGCAGATAGGCCGACTGCTCGCCGATCACGTCCTGCGGCACGATGACCTGCTCGTAATTGTCGTCGTTCATGAAGGTGAAGCCGTCGCCGTCGGCGTACAGATACGAGAAGTTCATGTCCTCGACATGGGCGCGCTCGACCTGTTCGGTGGTCTTGTAGCGCACGGAGGTCTTGTTGCCGTCGGACAGGCGGCGCATGTCGATCTGGGTGGTCGGCGTGCCCTTGCCCGGGAAGAAGCTTTCGGCGCTCAGCACGACATAGAGGTTGCCGTCCTCGTGCTCGATGATGTTGCCCTTGCGGACATTGCTGGCGATGATCCTCACGTTGCGACTTCCTTGGCGAGCGACGGTTTGCGTGCGGTTGATGCAACCGGCCGTCGGGTCTATGGACCTTTTGAAAAGAGCGGCGTCACCTATAAACAACCCGCGTCGCAAAGCAATCGTTTGTCGCAAACCCCGAGGTTTTCGCAATGCGCCGGCAAAACCCCTTCTGGGGCGAGGATTTTCACGCGGGGCGGCGGACGCGCCTGTTGCAGCGGGCGCGCATCGTCGCGGCCCTGCGCGGCTTTTTCGCCGCGCGCGATTTTGTCGAGATCGAGCCGTCCGCTTTGCAGGTTTCCCCAGGCAACGAAACCCATATCGCCGGGTTCGCCACGCAGTTTTCCGCCCCCGGCGGCGTCTCGCAACAGCTTTATCTGCATTCCTCGCCGGAATTCGACTGCAAGAAACTGCTGGCGGCGGGGGAGCGGCGGATTTTCGCGCTCGCCCATGTGTTCCGCAACGGCGAGCGGACCAAACTGCACCATCCCGAATTCACCATGCTGGAATGGTATCGCGCCGGCGCCAGCTATAGGACGCTGATCGACGATTGCGCCGCGATCCTGCAAACCGCCGCCGAGGCTGTGGGCGTAAAAACGTTCGGTTTTGGCGGCAAGAGCCTCGATCCGTTCGCCGAGCCGGAGGTGGTGTCGGTGACCGAGGCTTTCGCGCGTTTCGCCGGGATCGACCTCGTGTCCGTGCTCGACGATCGCGACGCCCTGGCGGCGGAGGCGTTGCGGCTTGGCCTGCGCGTCGCGCCCGACGATCACTGGTCCGATCTGTTCAGCAAGATCCTGTCGGACAAGATCGAGCCGAACCTCGGCGAGGGCCGCGTCGCCGCGCTGATCGACTATCCCGCCAGCGAGGCGGCGCTGGCGCGGCGCAAGCCGTGCGATCCGCGCTTCGCCGAGCGGTTCGAGCTTTACGGCTGCGGCGTCGAGCTGGCCAACGCGTTTGGCGAATTGATCGACCCCGCCGAGCAGCGCCGCCGCTTCGCCGCCGACATGGCCGAACGCCGCCGCATCTATGGCGAGGCCTATCCGCTCGATGAGGACTTTTTGCAGGCGCTGGCGTTCATGCCGCCGTCGAGCGGCGCCGCGCTCGGGCTCGACCGTCTGGTGATGCTGGCGACGCGGGCCGAAACCATCGACCAGGTGATCTGGGCGCCGGTGGCGAGGGTATGAATGTGTCGCAGCGGACGATGACGACGGTCGAGGAACTGGTCGAGGCCGGTCTGATCGACCGCGCGGATGCGCCGGCGCTGGCCGAGGTCGCGGCGCGCTACAGCGTCGCCGTGCCGCCGGCCGCCGCGCGCCTGATCGGCCGTCCCGACGACCCGATCGGCCGCCAATTCCTGCCGCGCCCGGAAGAATTGCGCGACTTGCCGGAGGAAAACGCCGATCCGATCGGCGACCATTCGCATGAGCCTGTCAGGGGGCTGATTCACCGTTATCCCGACCGCGTGCTGATCAAGCTCGCCAGCGTCTGCCCGGTCTATTGCCGGTTCTGCTTTCGCCGCGCCAGCGTCGGGGCGGGGACCGAGGGCGTGCTCGACGCCGCCGCGCTCGACGCCGCGCTCGCCTATCTCGCCGGGCATGACGAGGTGTGGGAGGTCATTCTCACCGGCGGCGATCCGCTGGCGGTTTCGCCGCGCCGTCTGGCGGATGTGTCGCGCCGTCTCGCCGCATTGCCCCATGTCAAAATCCTGCGGGCGCATTCGCGCGTGCCCGTGCTGACGCCGGAACGGGTCACGCCGGAGCTGATCGCCGCGCTGACCGACAGCGGCAAGACCGTCTATGTCGCCATCCACGCCAATCATCCCCGCGAATTGACGCCGGAGGCGCGCGCCGCCTGCGCCCGGCTGAGCGAGGCGGGCGTGGCGCTGGTGAGCCAGAGCGTGCTGCTGCGCGGGGTCAACGACGATGTGGAGACGCTGGCGGCGCTGATGCGCGCCTTTGTCGAAACGCGGATCAAGCCCTATTACCTGCACCATGGCGATCTCGCGCCGGGCACGTCGCATTTCCGGCTGCCGCTCGCCGAGGGCCAGGCGCTTGTGCGCGGCCTGCTCGGCCGTGTATCAGGCCTCTGTCAGCCGGCTTATGTGGTCGATATTCCCGGCGGCCATGGCAAGTCGCCGGCGGGGCCGGCTTATTTTCATCGCGAGGCTCAGGGTTGGTCGGTCGAAGATTGGCGGGGAATCCGTCATGATTACGTCGATTCGGTTGGGCAAAGCGGAAGCCCGCAGACCTGACGCCAAAAGGATTTTCGCCGTGACCCGATGGCTTGCCGCCCTATTGTTGCTGTTTTCGCTCGCCGCGCCCGCGCTGGCCGCCGAACCCCGGTCGACGGCCCGGTCCGCGCCGCCGGCCCAGGCGCAGGCGCAGGCGGATGACGCTCCGGCCGAAGCGCCGGCCGCCAACGCGCCCCCTTCGGAGCGGCTGGACGCGGCCAAGGCGGGGCTGGACAAGATCACCGCCGCGCTCGCCGCCGAAAACGTCGCCGATCCCGATCTGCTGAAATGGCGCGGCGAGATCGACCCGATCCTCAATCAGGTGCTCGGCGTCGCCGCCGAGGTCGCGCCCAAGCAGGCCGCCACCAAGCTCAGGCTGGAGCAGCTTGGCCCGCCGCCGGACAAGGACGCCGCCGATCAGGCGCCCGAAGATCCCAAGATCGCGCAGGACCGTAAGGAGCAGCTCAAGCAGCAGGCGAGTTTCGACGATCTGGCCAAGCGCGCCAAGCTGCTGCAGGTGCAGGCCGAACAGCTCGCCGCCCAGATCGGCGAGCGCCGCCGCGCCCTGTTCACCAGTTCGGTGTTCCAGGCCAGCCAGAGCATTGTCGCGCCGGCGCTGTGGGTCGACGTGGCGCAGGAGGCCCCGCGCGACTTCGCCTCGACCCGGGCGGTTTTCGCCGAATTGCTCCGCCAGCTGCAATATAACGTGACCGGCTCGAAGGCGGCGATGGCCGCGGGCCTGCTGGCGCTGATCGTGTTCAGCGCCGCCTGGGCCGTGGTGGCGATTTTGCGCCTGCTGCCCAAGGCCAAGCCGCAGCGCGAATTGAACGCGCTGCGCCTGAGCGTCGCCGCGCTGTGGAGCGGGCTGGCCGTGATGGTCCCGCCGCTCGGCGCGCTCGGCGCCCTGTTCGCGCTGGTCAACTGGCTCGGGGTGTCCGATCCGCAATTGCAGAATCTCGGCTTCACAATGGTCGGGCTGGCCGCGCGGCTCGCCGTGACGGCGGGCATGATCACGGCGGTGCTCGCGCCCTATCGCGGCTTCTGGCGTCCGATCGATTTGTCCGACCGCGTCGCGCGCCGCCTCTCCCGGCTGATCCTCACCCTGATGGGCGTGGCCTGCGTCGGGCGCATCATCGAAGTGCTGGCGGAGACGGTCGGCGCCTCGCTGCAGGTGTCGGTGGCCGCGCGCGGCCTGTTCGCCCTGCTGGTCGGGCTGATCCTGGCGCGCGGGCTCTACGGCATCATCATGTCGCCCGACGCCAAGGGCGAGGACGGGGCGCGCCCGGCCAACATCGTCGACGAATCCCCGTTCTGGGCGCCGATCCGGCTGCTGACCTGGCTCGCCACTTTCGCCATTCTCGGCGCCGCCGTCTCCGGCTATGTCGCGCTCTCCGCCTTTCTGGTCAATCAGATGGCCTGGATGGCCTTCGTCGGCGCCCTGCTGTTCCTGCTGCTCAAGCTCAGCGACGGCGCGCTGGAGCAGGCGTTCCGCCCGACCTCGCGCATGAGCCGCAGCCTGACGGCCACCATCGGCGTGGGCCGCGAGAGCCTGCAACAGATCGGCGTGCTGCTGTCGGGCCTGATCACGGTGGCGCTGGCGGCGGCGGCGGTGATGCTGGTGCTGGCGCCCTGGGGCATCCAGTCGCATGACATGATCGGCGCGGCGCAATCCTTGTTCTTCGGCGTCAAGCTCGGGGACATGTCGATCTCGCTGTGGAGCGTGGTGCTGGCGCTGGTGTTCTTCGCCGTGGGCTACGGCCTCACCGGCGCCGTGCGCAACTGGCTGGAAAACCGCTATCTGCCGCTGACCCAGCTCGACCAGGGCCTGCGCGACGCCATTTCCGCCAGCGTCGGCTATCTCGGCGTCGGCCTGTCGCTGGGGCTGGCTTTGTCCTATGTCGGCTTCAGCCTGGAGAAGCTGGCGCTGGTCGCCGGCGCCCTCTCCGTCGGTATCGGTCTCGGCCTGCAGGGCGTGGTCGCCAATTTCGTCTCCGGCCTGATCATCATGTGGGAGCGCGCCATCCGCGTCGGCGATCTCGTGGTGGTCGGCGGCGAAACCGGCACGGTGCGGCGCATCAACATCCGCGCCACCGAGATCCAGACCGCCGACCGCGCCACCACCATCGTGCCCAACGGCAATATGATCACCGGCGTGGTGAAGAATTTCGTGCGGCTCGACCGCGTCGGCCGCGTCGTCATCCCGGTTCAGGCCAATTGGGACGCCGATCCGGAAAAAGTGCGCCAGCTGCTGGTGGACACCGCGCGCGCGCATGACGAGGTGGTGGGTTTTCCCGCGCCCTTCGCTTTGTTCGTCCGCTTCGGCCCCATGCTGGAATTCGAGCTTTACTGCTTCGTCGAGGACGTCGACCGCGCCGCGCGGGTGCGGAGCGACCTGCATTTCGCCATTTTCCGCGCCTTCGCCGAGGCCGGGCTCAAGATGACGCCGCCGGCCTCGTCGGTTCCGCTCGACGTGGCCGCGCTCGAGCCTTATTTGCGGGCGCTGGCGCCGCCGGCTTTTTCGCGCGCCGCCGTCCAAGACATAGTCAAAGACACAAAAAATTAACGCCTTCGTCGCAAAGCCATGGTCATGACCCGAAACCTCCCCGCCCTCGTCGCGTTGCTGGCGCTCGCCGGCTGCGCCGCCGAAACCTTTCCCGAAAATCCCGCGCCGACGCCGCCGACGTCGCCAGGATTTTACGCCTCCATGGCTTCGCCCGGCGCCAAAATCGACGCGCAGGGCGCGGCGGAGATGATCTCGCTCTATCGCCGCAATCACGGGCTGGAGACGGTCGCCGTCGATTCCGGCCTGATGGAGGAGGCGCGGCGGCAGGCCGAGGCCATGGCCGCCGCCGACAAGCTCAGCCATGAGGTGCGGGGCACGCTGACCGACCGGCTCAACCACGCCGGCTACGCCAAATCCAGGGCGGTGGAAAACGTCTCCGCCGGCTATCACACGGTGGCGGAAGCGTTTTCGGGCTGGCGCGATTCCCCGCCGCATAACGCCAACATGCTGGCGCGCGGCATGACGCGCATGGGCATCGCGGCGGTTTATAATCCGCGCTCGAAATATCACGTGTTCTGGACGCTGGTGATGGCGAATTAAATCAGCGCGGGGCGCGCTTTCGCCGAGCCGTGAGCGGCCGGCGGGCGCCCCTGTCTGGGCCTGAATTAAATATTATTCGGCCGGGGCGATGCGGCCGTCGAATTCGGGCGCGCCGAGCCAGCGTTTCAAAAACTCGACGGTCCAGCGCGCGATGGAGCGGTCGTGCTGGAACCAGCCGTCGATATGGCGCTGGCGGCTCTGCACGCCCGGATGATCGATGCGGTCGAGCGAGGTGATGGTCCAGCGGCAGATCATTTCATAGGTGACGTCGGGATGAAATTGCAGCCCGAACGCCTTGTCGCCGACCTTGATCGCCTGCGCCTGGAAATCCTCGCCCTCCGCCAGCAGAACCGCGCCCTTGGGGCAGTCGAACCCCTCGCGGTGCCATTGATAGACCCGGGTGGGAAAGGGCGAGTCGCACAGGCAATGGCCGTGTTCGGTCGGATGGATCGGGTAATAGCCGACTTCGACCTTGCCCTCGGGATGGGCGTCCACCTTCTGGCCGAGCTGGCGCGCCAGCAGTTGCGCGCCGAGGCAGATGCCGAGGAACGGCTTGTTTTCCTTCAGCGGCGCCGCCAGCCAGTCGATCTCGCGCTTGAGCCAGTCTTCCTCGTCATTGGCGCTCATCGGGCCGCCGAAGAACACCGCGCCGGAATGATCGCCCAGATGTCGCGGCAGCGGGTCGCCGAAGCGGGGGCGGCGGATGTCGAGCGGCGCGCCGAGTTCGCGCAGCAGCCGCCCGATGCGCCCGGAGGTCGAATGTTCGCCATGCAGAACGATGAGAACCGGTTTGTAACGCTGAACGGACAACGGATCCCTGGCGCAGGTCATTCCGCGCCCTCCTTCTTGCGGCGCAATTGCAGCGCCGCGACATTCTTCAGCAAAAAGCTTTTCGGCGTGAGCGCGGCGGCCCAGACCATGATCTTGGTGAGAAGGCCGGGAATCTCCACGCGCTTGCCGGCCATCATCGCGTCATAGCCGGCCTGGGCGACAGCGGGCGCCGGGACATAGGCCAGCTTGACGAAACCCATCTTGTCGCCGAACCCCGCGCGCTCGCCAAAGCCCGTGGGCACCGGGCCGGGGCACAAAGCGGTGACGCTGACGCCGTACGGCGCCAGCTCCAGCGCCAGCGCTTCGCTGAACGACAGCACATAGGCTTTGCTGGCGTAATAGATGGCCATGCCCGGGCCAGGCATGAAGGCGGCGACCGAGGCGACGTTGAGCATCCGGCCCCGGTTGGCGATCAGCGGTTTGGCGAAACGCAGGCTCAATTCCGTCAGCGCGCGGATGTTGAGGTCGATGACGCCGAGCTGGACGGCGAGGTCGCTTTCGGCCGCTTCGCCGAGCAGGCCATAGCCGGCGTTGTTGACGAGAATCTCCGGCTCCGCGCCGGCTTCGGCCAGCAAACGCTCCAGCGCCGCCGGCGCCTCGGGCGCGGCGAGATCGCAGGCGAAAACCAGCGGGCGCGGCGCGGTCCGGCCGGGATAGCGGGCGATTTCGTCGGCGAGCGCGTCGAGCGCGGTCCGGTTGCGGGCGACCAGCGCGAGATTGTGTCCCTTCAGCGCGGCGACGCGGGCCAGTTCCGCGCCGATGCCGCCGGAGGCGCCGGTGATCAGCATGACTTTTCGCAAGACGCTTGTGGTGGGGTCGCTTGGGGTCGGGTCGGTCATGGCTTGCTCTCTCTGAGATCGTCCCATGGCGCGGGCGCCCGCGGGTCGAGGCCGCAATCGCCGCGCACCTTCTGCCGCAGGGCGATGCGGTCGCGCGAGGGCACGGCGAGCAGTTCCGACACGCGCCAGATGACGTTTTCCTCGAATTCGGCCAGATCGCCGTCGGCATAGGCGACGGTCCACATCATTTCGACCAGCCGGCGCCGTTCCGGCAGGCTCATGGCGTCCTTCAGGGCCGAGGTGAAGCTATAAAGATCCACCGCCTCGCGGTCGCTGCGGCGGCCGGCGTCGAGCAGTTTCTGCGCCTCGTCGTCGCTGACATCGAACCGCTGTTGCAGCAGCAGCAGCAGCGCGCGGCGTTCGGAGTCCGAAAAAACGCCGTCGATTTCAGCGACATGGACCAGAAGCGCGGCCGACGCGACCCGCAGGTCCTTGTCGTCGAACGCGCGTTCCACCGCCGTCCCGCTCGTCAGCTCCTCGACAAATTGCCTGATCAGCTCGAACAATGTCTCGCCGCTCCTTGGGACCGATCCGCATCAATTCTGGCCGTCACATGATGACCAAAGCATTAACCATGCCGCCGGCCTTGAGGGCAATCAGCGATTTCGGAGGGGTTTTCCCGCAAAAAAGCAAATTTGTCCCTGAGCTGGCGCATGAATCCCTCCGCCGGCCGTGGTTTTCAGGTGACGCGGGTTAGATCAGCCAGCTGGCGTCTTCCAGCGCGCGCCGCATTTCGAAGGCGCGGAACTGGGCGAAGATCGGCGTGAGCCAGGCTTTGAGTCCGGCGCGCACCACCAGCGACATCTCCGAGGGCGGATCGAGCAGGAAATAAGACAGCGACAGGTCGAGCGGCTGCAGCGCGCGGCCGACCAGGGCGTCGAGCGCGCCGATCTTCAGCCGCCGGTGCGGCGGATAGAGCGCGAGCTTGTCCTGCAGCTGCGGGCCGAACGGCGCCGCGCCTTCATTATAGGTCAGCAGGGTTTCGACCGTCGGCAGCGCCTGGGCGAGCTGATAGGCGGCCGAAGGCGAGGCTTGCGAGGGATCGGCGTGGAACAGGATCACCGGCTCCACATTCTGGCTGCGCGCCTCCTCGACGAAGCCAATGTCCTGGATCAGCGTGAAAAACCGGTCGTAGGAGCGGCTCCAGAGGTCGATGATCTTGGCTTCGCCGTCCGGCACCAGCAGGCGGTCGATCACGTCGATCTGCCCCTGGGTCGAATTCAGGTCGACATTGCGCGCCCGCCCGGAAAAACGCTGGGCGTAATCGGGTTCGTGCGGATCGGCGTCGAATCCGACGAAGCCCCGCCGCGAGGCCAGGAAATAGTCCGACAGAAGCCGCGCCGTCGTGCTGACGCCGACGCGCCCGTGCGGGGCGCAGCAAATGAACACATAGCTTCGCGGAGGCGGCCGCGCCTCTTCGGCGTCGTCGGGCGGGTCGCCGGGCCCGCGTCCGTCGCGCCCGGGCAGCATGTCACCTCAGGTCCTTTGCGCGAGAATGTCGAGCAGCCGCACCCGCCGCAATTCTTCGGCGATCTTGTTCTGCCACGTCCGCACATAGCCGCGCAGCACGAAGGAGGAATTGGCCGGATCGCCTTCCGCCGTCTTGTTGGCGACGAAGGTCGAGAAGGGCACGCCGGCGATTTCCACCTGCTCGTAGGCCATTTCGTCGAGCTTGGGGATGACGATCTCGCCCGCCGGGTTCACCCGCTCGAAATATCTGCGATTGGTGACCGGGTCCCATTCAAAGAAAGTGGTGGCGTTGATGTGGTTTTTCACCAGGAAATAATTGGCGCCTTCGATGAAGGGCGCGGTCTCCGCGATTTCGTCCAGCGAGGCGATCGACGGCCCCAGCACATGCAGCAGGGTGAAGGTGAAGTCGTTGGACTTGACCGCTTCGAGAAAGCCCACGTCGCGCAAGGCCCGCAGCGTGGCGCTGAGGGCGCCGGCGCGCGTGTCGATGACGCTGACCTTGATCTGCGCCGAATTCAGCGTGTCCAGGATGCGCATCTGGTCGGACGTCTGGGTGATGTCCACCACTTCGGCGATCGGCCCGTGGAAGCGCTTCAGCGTGCCGCGCGGAAACTCCGTGTCGAAGGCGCGGGTGAGAATGTTGTTGGCGGCGAGATAATCGAGCAAGGCGCGCGATACGGTCGTCTTGCCGACGCCGCCCTTGTCGGCGCCCACCAGAATGACGGCTGGCTTCATGTTGTGTCCGGCTCCAGGCGTAAGCGGTTCCTCCGGCGCAACCGGTTTGGTTTTGGGAGGACTTTTGCGTTGTGCGGCGGCCCCTGTGGGGAGGGTGCGCCGCTTGTCAGAATTGCGCGCCATGCCGCTTTATAGCATCGACAGAGAGGAATTGTGAAAAGGTGAAGACAAAGTTTAAAAATATGGTTTACGTGCAACAGTATCATCGTTGGCGCGGGGCGCAATCATGAACAGCTATGACGCCTATCTGGCGAACACTCAAAGTTTCGCCTGGGCGATTCCGAGCCTCTACAATATGGGCGTCGATGTCTGCGACCGCTGGGCCGCCGTCGAGCCCGACCGCCCCGCGATCATCGAAATCGATTGCGACGACCGCGCGCGTCCCTTCAGCTATGGCGCGCTGCGCGCGCAATCCAACCGCATCGCCGGGGCGCTGCGCCGGCGCGGAATCGGCCGGGGCGACGTCGTGGCGTTGCTGCTGCCGCAATCGCGCCATGTCGCGGCCGCCCATATCGCCATCTACAAGCTCGGCGCGGTGGCGCTGCCGCTCGCCAGCCTGTTCGGACCCGACGCGCTCGCCTATCGCCTGAGCGATTCCCAGGCGCGGGCGCTGATCTGCGACGCGCCCGGTCTGGCCAAGGTCGACTCGATCCGGGGCAAGCTGCCCGATCTTCAGGCCGTCCTGTGCCTCGACGGCGCAGCCCCCGGCGCGGACGATTTTTTCGCCGCCCTCGCCGGCGAGTCCGAGGATTTCGCCCCGGTGGAGACGCTGGCGGACGATCCCGCCTTGATGATCTACACCTCCGGCACCACCGGGCTGGCCAAGGGGGCGCTGCACGCCCATCGCATTCTGCTCGGCCATCTGCCGGGCGTGCAAATGCCGCATGACAATTTTCCCCAGCCCGGCGACCTCATGTGGACGCCGGCGGATTGGGCCTGGGCCGGCGGCCTGCTCAACGTGCTGCTGCCCTCGCTGCATTTCGGCGTGGCGGTGGTGGCGCGGCATTTCCGCAAATTCGACCCCGAGGCCGCCTTCGCGCTGATGGCCAAGCACGAAATCCGCAATTCCTACATTCCGCCCACGGCCTTGCGCATGTTGCGCTCCGTGCCGAACCCCCGCGCGAAATATGGGTTCCCGCTGCGCACGGTCAACACCGGCGGCGAATCGCTGGGCGCGGAGACGTTTCACTGGGGCCGCGAGCAATTGGGCCTGACCATCAACGAATCCTACGGCCAGACCGAAGTGAACCTGGTGCTGGCCTCCTCCGCGCTGTGGGGCGTCAACCGCGCCGGCGCCATCGGCAAGCCGGTTCCCGGCCACGATGTGGCGGTGATTCGGCCCGACGGTTCGATCTGCGACGACGACGAAACCGGCGAAATCGCCATCCGCAGCCCGAACCCCGTGATGTTCCTGCACTATTGGAAGCGGCCCGAGGCGACGGCGGAAAAATTTCTGGGCGACTGGATGCTGACCGGCGACCGCGCCCGGCGCGACCGCGACGGCTATGTCTTCTTCCTCGGCCGCGACGACGACGTGATTTCCTCCGCCGGCTATCGCATCGGCCCCAACGAGATCGAGGACGGCTTGCTGCGCCATCCCGCCGTGGCCAATGCGGCGGCGGTGGGCAAGCCCGACGCGCTGCGCGGCGAGATCGTCAAGGCGTTCATCGTGCTCAAACCGGGATTTTCGCCCTCGCCGGAACTGGCGCGGGAGATTCAGCTGCACGCCAAGACCCGGCTGTCCGCCCACGAATATCCGCGCGAGATCGAATTCACGCCGGAGCTGCCGCTGACCACCAGCGGCAAGATCATCCGGCGCCTTTTGCGCGAACGGGCGTAAAAAGCGCCGCTGGCGCGTTCTGGAATAAAGTTCTGGTTTGGACGGACAGATGCGAATCGTGGGGGTGATCGGCTTCGGCCTGTCGAGCGGCGTGGCGCTTGCCACGGGTTTTTCGCAGGCGGCGGAGCCGCCGCGGCCGTTTTATCCGCAGCCCTATCCGGGCTATCAGCCGCAAATCCCGCCGCCCCCGCCGCCGCCGAGGATCGAGATTCCCCGTGCGCCGGCCCCGTCCAGGCCGACGCCGCCGCCCGTCATTTCGCCGTCTTTGGGCGGTCGCGGCGGCGGAGGCAGCGGGATTCTGCCGGGCGGCATGACGATGACCGCGACCAAGCTGCTGCACGAAGATCGCGACCGCGACGCCGCGCCGTCCAAGGCGGCGATCGACCGTCCCCGGCAGGCGGCGGACCAGTTGGCGGCCTGCTGGTCGCCGCCGCCGCCGCCGCCCGGCGAAACCGTGGAGATCACCATGCGGTTTTCGTTCAACCGCCACGGCGGAATCGTCGGTTCCCCGCGCATCACCTATGTGAAGGCGCCGGGCGCCGACCCCGAGGCGGTGCGCGAGTCGCTGCGGGCGGCGATCAAGACCTGTTCGCCGCTGCGCTTCAGCAAGAGCATGGCGGCGAGCGCGCCCGGCTATCCCATTTCCATCCGGTTCATCGGGCGGCGAGCGGAGCGCGACTGACGAAATTTCTATTTTTGGTTGTGTCGAACGCGGCCAAAACCGCGAAAAACGCGGGGATTTCCGTGAAATTCGCGCAAATTTCGGCTGAAAACCGTCGATTTTCGCACGGACAACCCAGGGGTTGCGCACGACATCCGGCGCCCCGTCGCGGCGGGGGCGGGCGGCGCTCGGCTTGATTTGCGTGGAATGTCAGGTGGTTACGGGCGGATGTCGCGCCGGCCTCGTTTCACGTGGAACATAGGATGAACAAGATATTGCGGCTGCGGCGTTTTCACTTTTACCCGGCTGTGGCGCGCCTGCCGCCGTTTTCGGGGCTTGACCGGAGCGCGGCGGGTCAACATCTCTTGCTGGGCGGCTGGGAACGGCGTGCGAAATGGGGGCGGGATTTGGCGAGCACGGGGACAGGATCATGATCGCGCCGCTTCTCGCCGTCGCCGGCGTCGCCGCCACGCTGCTGCTGTATTCGCCGGACAAGCCGCGCGCCGAACTGGAGGCGGCCTATCCCGGCCAATATCTCGCGGTCGACGGCGTGCGGCTGCGGCTGCGCGACACCGGGCCGCGCAACGCCCCCGCGCTCATCCTGCTGCATGGGTTCGGGTCGAGCCTCGACACCTGGGAGCCCTGGGCGCAGGCGCTGTCGGCGCGCTATCGCGTCATCCGCTTCGACCTGCCGGGATTCGGCCTGACCGGCCCCGATCCGACCGGCGATTATTCCGACGCGCGCGAAATCAAAATTCTGGTCGATCTGATGGACCAGCTCGGCGTTTCCCGCGCCGCGCTGATCGGCAATTCGCTGGGCGGGCGCATCGCCTGGAATTTTTCCGCGCAACATCCAGAGCGGGTGACGCGGATGGTGTTGATCTCGCCGGACGGCTTCGCCAGCCCGGAGTTTCCCTATGAAAAGGCGCCGGAAACGCCGCTGGCGATGCGGGCGCTGCCCTATGTCACGCCCAAGCCGCTGCTGCGCGAGACTTTGGTTGCGGCTTACGCGCGCCCCGATGCGCTGAGCGAGGCGACGCTGACGCGCTATCACGATCTCATGCTGGCGCCCGGCGTGCGCGAGGCGATTCTGGAGCGGATGGAGCAGGTGCGGCTGCACGACCCGGCCCCGACGCTGGCGCGAATCAAAATTCCGACGCTGCTGCTGTGGGGCGAGAAGGACGCGATGATCCCGATTCGCAACGCCGACGATTATCTGCGCGACCTGCCCAACGCGACGCTGGTGCGCCTGCCCAATCTCGGCCATGTGCCGTTCGAGGAGGACCCGGCGGGCTCGCTCGCGCCGGTTCAGGCGTTTCTGGCCGGAAAAGCGGCGGTCACTCGCCGCCCGGATTCTCCAGACTGAACATCTGCGAACCCTCGTCGAAGGCGAACAGCTCGCCATAGCGGCCCCAGGTGATCACGCCCTTGAGCGTGTCGCCGGCTCGCTCCTCCGACATATAGTCCTCCAGCTCGCTCTGGAAGCGGGTGGCCGGCGCGATGTGCGACGGGCGTTCGTCGAGCACGCGGCGGATGCGCGCGGCCAGCGGCACATAGGCGAGCAGGTGGTCGCTGAACATTTTCTTGCGCGCGTCCACGTCGGCGTCGGAGAATTTCAGGCCGGCGAGCGTGAGCTTGATGTCGCCCTCGACCACTTCGGCGAACCGCAGCAATTGCAGGGTTTCGGCCACCGGGAACAGGTCGTCGATCTCCATGTTCAGGCTGTCGGCCAGCGCCGGCAGGTCGGCCTTGCCATTATACGGCGGGGCCGCGACTTCCTCGATCATGCCGGCGAGCGAATTGGTGGAGACATGCGGCAGCGACATGCCCAGGCCCAGGCCGGGGAAGACGCCGTCGCGCTCGGGGGCGGCGCGCTTGGTCATCAGGGCGTAGATCTTGTCCACCAATTGGCGGAATTCCGGGTCGAGCCGGTTGCGCGGATGCGGCAGGTCCACCTTGATTTCGGCGGCGATGCGGCCGGGATTGGACGACAGCACCACGATGCGGTCGCACATCAGCACGGCTTCCTCGATATTGTGGGTGACCATCAGGATGCTGCGGGTGGGCATGCGTCCCTCGACCCAGAGGTCGAGCAGGTCGGTGCGCAGCGTCTCGGCGGTCAGCACGTCGAGCGCGGAAAACGGCTCGTCCATCAGCAGAATATTGGGCTCCACCACCAAGCCGCGCGCAAAACCGACGCGCTGGCGCATGCCGCCGGAAAGCTCCTTCGGGAAGGCCGATTCGAAACCGTCGAGGCCGATCGTGTCGATGGCGGCCAGCGCCCGGCGGCGCGCCTCCTCGGCCGGAACGCCCTTGGTGCGCAGGCCGATCTCCACATTGTCGAGCACCGACAGCCACGGGAACAAAGCGAAGCTCTGGAACACCATGGCGACGCCCTGGACCGGGCCGGCGATCGGCGCGCCGAGATAGGAAACGTCGCCCTTGGAGGGCGTCACCAGCCCGGCGACGATGCGCAGCAGCGTGGACTTGCCGCAGCCCGACCGGCCCAGCAGGCCGACGATCTCGCCCGATTTCAGCGTCAGCGAGACATTGTCGAGCACCAGCGAATCGCGCTCGCCCGACCCTTTGGTGTAGGTCTGGCTGACGTTCTTGAGTTCGAGCAGGGCGCCTTCGGGACGGTCGAGCATGGCGAACTCCTCAATTGATGCGCAGCTTGCGTTCGCCAAGCGCGAACAAAGGCCGCCACAGCAGGCGGTTGAACAGGATAACGAAAATCGACATGACGGCGACGCCGAGCACGATTTTTGAATAATCGCCGGCTTCCGTCGCCTGGGCGATATAGGCGCCGATGCCATGGGCTGCGACCTTGTCGTCGCCCCATTTGACATATTCGGCGACGATGGCCGCGTTCCACGACCCGCCCGAGGCGGTGAGCGCCCCGGTGACGTAATAGGGAAACACGCCGGGCAGGATCACGTCCTTCCACCAATATTTGCCCTTGATGCCGTAATTGACCACGGCTTCGCGCAGGTCGTTCGGGAACGCCATGGCGCCGCCGATGACGTTGAACACGATGTACCATTGCGTGCCGAACACGATCAGGCCGGACAGCCAGATGTCCGGATTGAGCGAGAATTTCACCACCAGCACGACCGCGATGGGGAACACGACATTGGCCGGGAAGGCCGCAAGAAACTGCGCCAGCGGCTGGATTTTTTCGGCGAGACGCGGGCGCAGGCCGATGTAAATGCTCACGGGAACCCAGAACAGACTGGCGAGCACGATCAGCACGAACACCCGAATCATCGTGTAGAGCGTCAAGACCACGGTCTCGCGCAGGTCGGCGAGCGCGAGCTTTTCCGAGACAAAGCCATAGACCTGATACAGCGAGTAGCCGAGCAGGGCCGCTATGACGACGAACCAGACGGCGTCGAACAGCCGCGACACCAAATGGTCGGGCCAGCGCATGCGAGTGGCGCGCCCGCGCGGCGGCTCCAGCCGCATCAGGGCGATCCGGTCGAGCATGCGCGCGGGGACGGTCACCAGCGCCCGCAGGAAGCGTGTGCGCAGGAACAGCTGGCGCACCCAGCTTTCCTCCTGCACCTGTCCCGCCGACAATTCGACCCGGAATTTCGCGGCGAAGGCGACGATCGGGCGGAACAGGAACTGGTCATAGGCGAGGATGACCAGAATGACCGCCAGCACGGCGGCGAGCACGGCGTCGATGCGCTTGGCGTCGATGGCCAGCGCCAGATAGGAGCCGATGCCCGGCAGTTTGATCGTGGTGTCGCCCACCGAAATGGCTTCCGACGCCACCACGAAAAACCAGCCGCCGGACATGGACATCATCATGTTCCAGATCAGCGAGGGCATGGCGAAGGGGGCTTCGAGCTGCCAGAATTTCTGCCATGGCGAGAAATGATAGCCGACAGCCACCTCCTCCAGGTCGCGCGGCACGGTGCGCAGCGACTGGTAGAAGGAAAACGCCATGTTCCAGGCCTGGCTGGTGAAAATGGCGAAGATCGCCGCCAGCTCGGCCCCGAGCGTCGAGCCGGGGAACAGGCCGAGGAAGAACGTGACGGTGAAGGAAAGAAAGCCGAGGATCGGCACGGACTGCAGCACGTCGAGCAGCGGAATCAGCACCATTTCGGCGCGGCGGCTTTTGGCGGCGATGGTCGCGTAAACAAAGGTGAAGACCAGCGAGGCCGCCATGGCCGCGGACATCCGCAGCGTCGTGCGCAGGGCGTAATAGGGCAGGTTGGAATAGTCGAGCGACAGGTCGGCGGTCACCGGCGCGGTCAGCGGCGCGGTCATGCCCGCCGAGCCCTTGGCGACGCCGATGAAGACGGCGATCACCAGCGCCAAGGAAATGAAATCCCATTGATTGGGCAAGGCCCGCCGTCCGAGCGACGAAAAGGCGACGAAGCGAGAAATCATGCTCGGACCACCGTCTGAACGGATGCGAATCGGTGTGGGGAGATCCCCTTGTCGTGGGATGACGAACGATCGTTACAGAATCGTGAAGGCGCCGCGACATTTCGCCACGACGCCCCGGTGTTTGTCCCGTCGGATGAGTCGAGACCGGCCGAGGCCGGGCGGGCTATTTGTTGCCCTTGGCCTCGAGTTCCGCCTTGAGCGCCGCGAGCTTGGCGAAGGGCGAATCCGGATCGGCCTTTTTCTCGCGCGGCGGGCGCTTTTCGGCCTGATGCGGACGGTCGCCGGGCTTGGATTCGTCGCGTCGCTTGCCGTCGAACTTGCCTTCGAATCGGCGCTTGCCTTCAAAGCGCGGCTTGCCGCCCTCGGGGCGGTCGCGGCGCGGCGCGCCGCCTTCGGCCGGCGCTTCGCCGCCCGCTGATTCGGGGCGCGGGCCGCCGGGACCGCGACGCGGGCCGCCGTGACGACGCTGTTCGCCGCCAGCAGGGCGCCGGCCGTGATGGTGGGGACGGTGCGGTCTCCACACCTCGGTCAGCGTCGGCTCGGCCGGCGTTTCCGGCTCGGCCGCGGCTTCGTCGGCGGGCGTTTCGCTCTCGGCGGCGGTTTCAGGCGCCGCGGTTTCCGTGGTCGCGGCGGGCTCGCCTTCCGCTTCCGGGGCCGGAGCCTCGGGCGCCGCTTCGGTTTCGGTCGAGGCGGTTTCGGCGGGAATTTCGCTTTCGGCGGCGACCTCCGGCGCGCTGGCGGGTTCGGCCCCCTGCGCGTCCTCGGTCGCTTCGGTTTCGGTCGCGCCGGCCTCGGCCGTAACGGCTTGCGTCTCGGTCTCCGGAGCGGAAACCTTGACCGGCTCGGTGCTGGCCTTGGGCAGCAGCGGCACGGTGATGGCCGGTCCCGGGCGCTGTTCGCTGGCGTAGCCGAGCGATTTCAGGATGCCGGAGAAAGCTTCGCCGGAACAGCCGGCCAGCGAAGTCATCGCCACGGTGACGACGAAACCGTCGCCGTCGGCCGCGCCGGCGGGCGCGTCGCCCGGCGTGACGCCGGGCCGATAGGCGATGGCCGGGCGAATCAGGTCGGCGAGCCGCTCCAGAATATCGACGCGCACGGCGCGCTCGCCGCAGACGCGGAAGCCGGCGGCGCGATAGAGACCGCGATTGATCTGCGCGTCGGCGGCGAAGGAGGTGCGGCCGGAGGCGGCGAGATGGGCGACCTCGTCAATGCCCCTCACGGTTTCGAGACCGCCGTGCTGCAGCGCCCAGAGCTGCGCGGCCAGCGCGCGCGGGGCCGGCTTCAGCAGGGCCGGCAGGTAAAGATGATAAGCGCCGAAGCGCACGCCGAACTTGCGCAGGGCGGCCCGGGCCTCCTGCGAGATCGTCTTCATTTCCTCAGCGACGCGGGAGCGTTCCAGCACGCCCAGGGCCTCGCCGATCTGGAAGGCGATGCCGCGCGCGACCCCTTCGAGGCCGTCGCCGATTTCGAGGTCTTCCAGCGGCCCCAGCAATTTTTTCACATGCTGCGCCAGCCAGAGGTCGAGGCGGGCCTGGACCTGCTCCAGCTGCGCTCCGCTCAACAATTCGTCGGCGATGAGTTTGACGCGCGGCTTGAGCAGGTGGTCGCCGCCGCCGATGCGGCCGACCGGCTCGCCCAGCCAGCGGATCAGGCCGTCATTGGCCAGCACGAACGCGTCGTCCACGGCCTCGTGGACGCGGCGGGCGCGCGCCTCGATCTCGGCCGCCAGCGCCTTTTGCGCGGCGGCGGTGAGCGTCTTGGCCTGCTCGCCGCCGGCTGCGGGGTCTGGCGTGAAACAGAATCCAAGGAGAGAGCCGACATGATGGCCCTCGACCATGACCTGACCCGTCGCGGTGATTTCGGCTTCCATCATTGTGTTCTCTCTCAGGCGGCGCATCAGGACGCTGGCGCGCCGATCGACAAATCTTTGGGTCAGGCGCGCATGCAAAGCGTCGGACAGATTGTCCTCTACCTGACGCGCGACGCCCTGCCAATGCTCTGGATCGTTTAACCAGTCATTTCGGTTGGCGATGAACGCGCAGGTTCGGACAATGCTTATTCTAGCTGAAAGCGCGTCAATGTCGCCATCCACGCGGTCGGCCGATGAAATTTGCCGGGCGATCCAGTCGTCGGGAATCCGCCCGGCGCGTACGACATAGGCGAAAACGCTGAGACACAAATCGGCGTGCGCGGCCGGCGAGGTCTTACGATAATCAGGGATCTGGCAGACTTCCCAAAGCCTTTCGATGTCGGCGCGCGTCTTGGCATGGCGACGAACTGTCGCATCTCGCATCGCCGCCTCCAGCGCGATCTGGTCCTCCGCCATCGGCGCTCGGGTGAGGCCGGGATGGTCGGGAGTCTGGTCGAGCGAGGCCACAAGCGATTCGAGCGACGAAAAATCCAGCGCAGCGTTGCGCCATTGCAACAATGTGACGGGGTCGAAAGCATGGGCCTCGATCATGCCCGCCAGTTCCTCGTCGAGCGGCGGGCATCGCCCCGTGGACCCGAACGAGCCGTCGCGGGTGTGGCGCCCGGCGCGCCCGGCGATCTGGCCGAATTCGGCCGGGGTGAGTCGGCGGAACTGATAGCCGTCGAATTTCCGGTCCGAGGCGAAGGCGACGTGATCGACATCAAGGTTCAGCCCCATGCCGATGGCGTCGGTGGCGACGATATAATCGACCTCGCCATTCTGGTAGAGCTCGATCTGGGCGTTGCGGGTGCGCGGGCTGAGCGCGCCCAGCACCACGGCCGCGCCGCCCTTCATGCGCCGCAGCCATTCGGCGATGGCGTAAACATCCTCGGCGCGAAACGTGACGATGGCGCTGCGGCGCGGCAGCCGCGCGATTTTCCGGTCGCCGGCGAACAGCAGTTGCGAAAAGCGCGGCCGCGATTGGATGCGAACGCCGGGCAGCAGTTTCTCCAGCACCTCCTGCATCGTGCCCGCGCCGATCAGCAGGGTCTCCTCGCTGCCGCGCCGATGCAGCAGGCGGTCGGTGAAGACATGGCCCCGATCGAACGAAGCGGCGAGCTGAATTTCGTCGATGGCGACAAAAGGCAGGCTCAGGTCGCGCGGCATGGCCTCGACGGTCGAGACCCAATAGCGCGCGCCGCGCGGCTTGATCTTCTCCTCGCCGGTGATCAGGGCGACCGCCTCCGGCCCCGCCTTCGCCACCACACGATTATAGACCTCGCGCGCCAGAAGGCGCAGCGGCAGTCCGATCATGCCCGCCTTGTGGCTCAACATACGCTCGATGGCGAAATGGGTCTTGCCGGTGTTGGTGGGGCCGAGGATCGCCGAGACGTTTTCGGACAGGCGGTTCACCATCGCGCCTCCGTAAACGAACCGGAAGCGGGTGGGCGGTGAGGCGGTCGGGGCGAGAAGGCCGCGCGGCGCCAGTAGGGAAAGCAAAATGCCATTGCTGTTTGGATGAACCCAAGCCGAAAGGAATGCAAGAGGCGCCCGCTGGCGTTGAACGTGCTTCGAATATGGTGCGCGCCGCGCGCATCTGCGACAATTCGCGCCACCCCTCCCGCGCCTTGGCTTGCGATGGATCAAACCGCGACGGTTTGGGCGCGGCTATAACGCTGACGTGACTTCACGTCGCAGATGCCCACTTTCATGGGCGTTTCCTCCCTGACTTGGACCGCTCCGCCCGGGCGGTCCCTTTTCTTTTTGGGGCGCCCCAATCTGGGACGATCTTCAACGCGCAAGTTGAACCTAGGGCGAACGAATCACGGTCGAATCGCTGACTGCCCCTGAGTCGGGTTTTGTTCTCCCGACATCTAGGCGTCGCTGCGTCTCATCATAACTAGATGTTGAATCGACGGCGCGCTTGCGCCGCGAGTCGCGCCGCGGGCGGTCGGACTCCAAATGCCTGTGCTGTCAATCTTTTGGCGAAAAGAATCAGGGTCCGACGCGCAATTCCGACGCCTCGACCACGATCGTGCCGACCTGAGTCATCAGCGAAACGCGATAGGGGATCGCCACATGGGCGCGGCCGATAGGCGCCAGCCAGACGTCCATCTGATCGTTCTGCGCCATGAATTGCGTGCCCTTGGCCGTGGTTTTGTGGCCGGCGATGGGGATGTAGCGCGCCTTGCAGACGGTGACCGGGCCGGAATAGCCCTTTTCCTTGATCTCCTTCACGCCGACGTAGGAGAGGGTCACATCGAAGCGCGTGTAGCCGTCATAGACGGGCACGCGCGACCGGCAGGCGCCGGGGCCGACGGGATTGCCGGGCGCCGGCAGGAGAAAGGCGGACAGGGGATCGAGAATGTCGCGCCGATGCGCGTCGGTCAGCGGCACGTGATCGGGGGTTTTGTCCTCTTCCCAGAAGGGAGAGTACTGTACCTGGCGCACCGTTCCCGAGGCGAGCGCCATGCGCAGCGTGCGGGTCTCGCGCGAATTGGATGCGGTGGTGGCGTAGGTCATCGGCGCGGGCGCGCCGCCCTCGAACTGGCCGGTCGAGGCCAACGCCATTTTCAGATTCGAGACCAGGCTGGCGACGCCGGTCAGCTTGACGTTGAGATCGACGCGGTAACGCTTGTCATCCAGGACGCTCGAGGCGTCGGCGACGCCGATCGGCAGCCCGATCAGCGAGACCCGGTAATGCGCATGCACGTTTTCGGCCCGGGCGACGCCGGCCCACAGCGTCAGGCCCAGGGAAAGGCCGAGACTGAGCGACTGAAAAGGCTGGCGGACAAGAGACATGCGAAGCGGATCCTGGCGGGCGCGGGGCTGAAGAGCCTTGAGAGGCATGATTCGCGCGGAATGTTAGTTAACATAATGACGTTGGCGTGGCCTTTGAAAATTCTTGAAGCTCAGACCGAGGAATTTGGTTTTCCCCTCTTGCTCCCGTCGCGACTCACCGCTATAGGGAGGGCCTCCAGGGCGCGACGGCAACTCGCTGTCGCAAATGTCGGAGTGTAGCGCAGCCTGGTAGCGCACCTCGTTCGGGACGAGGGGGTCGGAGGTTCGAATCCTCTCACTCCGACCATTTCTCAAAAGAATGGTTGACGGCGGCATTCGGCGATTTTCGCCGAAGCGCCTCGTCCCGTGTCTCGGCGCCGACCAGGTCTCGGCGTCCCGCCTTCGCGCCGATCCGGGCCTGCTCATTCAAAACGGCGCAGCGCGCTTTCGCCCTTGACCTTTCCCGGCCCCTCCCTTATGAACGCGCACCACTGAACCGTGCGCGTGGGAAGTTTCCCGCGCCGCTTTTGTTTTGACAAAAGCGCAAGCGGTTTTCACGAATTTCGGTCGAAAGACCAAACCGGGACAGGACGTCGCACGCGTCCGGCGCCGGCGAGTAACATTGAAAGGAACACCCATGTCCCGCCGTTGCGAATTGACCGGCAAGGCTGTCCAGACCGGCAATCTCGTCAGCCACTCGAATCGCAAGACCCGCACCCGGTTCCTGCCGAACCTGGTCAACGTCTCGCTGATCTCCGACTCCCTGCAGCGCTCGGTGCGCCTGCGCATCGCCGCCGCCGCCCTGCGCTCGGTCGAGCATCGCGGCGGCCTCGACGCCTTCTTGCTCAAGGCCCACGACGCCGAACTGTCGATGAACGCGCTCAAGCTGAAGCGCGAAATCGCCAAGAAGCTCGAAGCCGTCCAGGTCTAAGCTTTCCAGCGTCGAGAATGCAAAACGGGCCCGTCGGGCCCGTTTTTGTTTGCCTGCCATCCGCTTCGGTCAGAGCACGGTGACGTCCGCGCCGATCCTTACGCGTTCGTAGAGGTCGATCACGTCCTCGTTCATCATGCGGATGCAGCCGGACGACACGTTCTGGCCGATGGTCCAGGGCTCGTTGGTGCCGTGGATGCGGTAGAGCGACGAGCCGAGATAGAGCGCGCGGGCGCCGAGCGGATTGCCGGGGCCGCCCTCCATATGCGCCGGCAGGTCAGGCCGGCGCTGCATCATTTCCGCCGGGGGTGTCCAGTCCGGCCATTCCGCCTTGCGACTCACCGTCTTGTGGCCGCCCCATGCGAAGCCGGGGCGAGCGACGCCGATGCCGTAGCGCAGCGCCCGACCGGGGCCGGTCACCAGATAGAGATAATGATTGGGCGTATCGACCACGATCGAGCCGATTTTTTCGTCGCCCGAATAATCGACCTCGGTTCGTCGAAACGCGTCGGGAATGTCGCGGCCGGGTCGTAGCGCGGCTGGCTGCGCGTAAGGCGTCTCGACCGCAGGTCGCCTTGGCGCGAGGCGCGGTTGGGGCCTTTCGCGCATCTCGCCGCCGGTCACCAGAAATTCGATCAGGCCGCCGCCGAGATTTTGCGCATGGGAGGGGACGCTGTACAGCAGAAGACCCAGGCCGCAGAGCAGCGGCGGAAGAATATGAGACGTTCGCATCGTCGCAGGTCCCGAAAATCCACAATGCGCGATGATAAACCATAATGATTCAGGATGAGGATTTACCCGGTCTTGTGGTTATTCGAGTTCTAACGGTAAATTGATCTTTAACGGCGTGCTCCTGTGCAGAATTGGCAGGACCTTGGCCACAAAAGCCGTGCGCAGGCCGGCGAGATCGGTGAAACCGACCAGGGCGAGGTAGAATCCCCCGGCCGCCGTCATTTGCGCGATCATCTGCAGCAGGCCGGGATGGGCGTCGCGCCATGGCCCCGCCAGCGCCGCCATGCCGGCGACCGCCGCCAGGGTCCAGATCAGGTCGCGCGCTCCGGGCCATTGCGCCCGGTTGGCCCTGGCGAAGCCGACCAGAGTGACGAAACCCAGCGCCATGGCGAGGCTCTGGGCCAACGCCAGGCTGGAGGCGTCGCCGGTTTTCGGCAGCAGCAGGAAGATCAGCGGATCGGCGGCGCAGACCGCCAGCGCGGCCAGCACCACCGGCCGGGTCTTGCGGGCGATCTGGAACACGGCGTTGAGCGCGAACTGGCTCAACCCCAGGCAGAACAGGCCCGGCAGCATCAGGGTGAGGAAATGGCCGAACGCGCCGCGGTACGATTTCGGAACGATCAGAACCTCGATCGAGGGCAGGACGATCCAGATGCCGACGCAGGCCGGCGCCAGTATGGCGAAGACCATGGCCATGTTGCGCGCCACCTGTTCGCGCGCCTTGGCTTGACCGTGCAGGTCGTGGGCGCGCACCGCGATCTGGAACAGCAGCACGTCGAGCGCCGACCCGAGCGCCGACACTGCGCGCAGGCCGAGATCATAGGCCAGGGCGAAGCGTCCGGTTTCGGCGAAGCCGAAGAAACGCGCCGCGAGGTCGCGGTTCACCAGCGGGATGAGCTGGTAGAGCACGACGGAGGCGACAATGGGAACGGCATAGGCGGCATAGGGGCGCAGCAGACGACGATCGGCGCGCGCGAGGCCCGCGCCGGGATCGCGCAACCCCTTGTAAGAGAAAACCAACGCGCCCAGCAGCGCGATCATGCCGGCGGCGAGGGTCACGCGCGCCGAGCCGGTCATCCAGGCGCCCCCGGCCATCCCGATCACGGACAGGATGTTCTTGATGACGACGATCCGCATGTACAGGCGGTCGTCGAATCGGGCGCGGGCCGTCGCGGTCTCGTAGTCGAACAGGCCGTTGGCGATGGAGGCGGCCAGCGCCAGCGCCATCAGGTCGCGCGGCAGCGACAGCTCCGGGCCGAAAAAGGCGAACAGGGCCGCCAGCGGGACGAAGCCGAGGGTGAACGCCGCGAAGGCGGCGTTGAGCGTGGCGCGGACATGCGGTTTTCGCGCCCGCGCCCGCGCCGAATAGAAGCGGATCGCGCATTGCCGGATCCATTCGAAACCCAAGGCCTGCCCGAAGATCATCACGCCGATCCCCAGCGCGAAACGGCCATATTCTTCCGGCCCGAGGAAGCGCGCGACGATCAACCCCACGATCAGGTTGAAGATCGTGTTGATGAGGAAGGCGAAGACGACCCTCATGGCGGCGCGATGCTGGGTTTCATCGATTCGTTCTAGCCCGTCGTGGTCAAGAAAGTCTTGCCGGTGCTTTTACCGAGGTTTAAAAAGACTCTGTGGTCAATCTGAGCCCGACGGCTCGCTTCCTGGCCATTCAGCCCAGAGCTGTTCGCAAACCCGCCGCGTCGCGGCGCGAGGAATATTCATGTCCGCTTACGACCGTCCCGCTCCTGACGCCAAGACCCTCCGCCCGCGCACCCAGCTCGTTCATGGCGGAACCGCGCGCTCGGGCTTCGGCGAGACCTCCGAGGCGCTGTTCCTGACCCAGGGCTTCGTCTACAACAGCGCGGAACAGGCGGCGGCGCGCTTCACCGGCGAGGACGCCGGCTTTCAATACAGCCGATTCGGCAATCCCACCGTCGCCATGTTCGAGGAGCGCATGGCGCTGCTGGAAGGCGCGGAGGCCGCGCGCGCGACGGCGACCGGCATGGCGGCCGTGACCACGGCGCTGATGGGGCAGGTCAAGGCGGGCGATCACGTTATCGCCTCGCGCGCCCTGTTTGGCTCCTGCCTCTATGTCGTGCAGGAGTTGCTGCCGCGCTTCGGCGTCGAATCCACTTTGGTGGACGGCCACGATCTCGCGCAATGGAAGGCGGCGCTGCGGCCCAACACGAAGACCGCCTTTCTGGAAAGCCCGACCAATCCGTCCCTGAGCGTGCTCGACATCGCGGGCATCGCCCAAATCTTGCACGCCGGCGGCGCCACGCTGGTCGTGGACAATGTGTTCGCCACGCCGATGACGCAGAAGCCGCTGGAGTTGGGCGCCGATTGCGTCGTCTATTCCGCGACCAAGCACATCGACGGCCAGGGCCGCTGCCTCGGCGGCGTGATTCTCGGCTCCAAGGCCTTCATTGAAGAGCATATTCAGGTCTATCTGCGCCAGACCGGCCCGTCGCTGTCGCCCTTCAACGCCTGGGTGCTGCTGAAAAGCCTGGAAACCCTGCCGCTGCGCATCGCTCAGCAGCAAGAGAGCGCCGGACGCATCGCCGATTTTCTCGCGGGCGCCGCGAAGATCGCGCGGGTTTATTACCCCGGCCGCGCCGATCACCCGCAGGCCGAACTGGCCCGTCGCCAGATGAAGGGCGGCGCGACCATGGTGGCGCTTGAGGTGAAGGGTGGGCGCGAGGAGGCGTTCCGTTTCGCCAATGCGTTGGAAATCATCAAGATTTCCAACAATCTCGGCGACGCCAAGAGCCTGATCACCCATCCTTCGACCACGACCCACCAGCGCATGACCGAGGAGGCGCGCCTCGCCGCGGGCATCACTCAGGGCATGCTGCGGCTTTCGGTCGGGCTGGAGGATCCCGAAGATTTGATCGACGATCTGAAACGCGGGCTGGCGGCTGTCTGACGCAGGTTCAACCGCGTCGGCGACGCGTCAGCGCAGCCAGACCACGGTCTTGCAGATCAGGCCGCCCATCACGCAGCCGCTGGTTTTGAGTTTTTTGCCGCTCAGAACCATCTTGCCGGAATAGGTGCGGCCGTCCTCGGGATTGAACGCCTTGCCGGTCCAGGTGATCTGATCGGAGCGCACCATATCGAAAAAGACGCGCTGGCCGACTTTCGCGGCGCCGGCCGCGCTTTTCAGCCACGACACCGAGCCGCAGACCGCTCCGCCGCAGGGCGAGAACTCGACCTTGATGGCGCCGTCGTCGCGCGTCCACACGCCTTGCACATCCTCCGCCCAGGCCTGCGTCGCGCCCGATGCGGCGGCGACCAGCAGGAGCGCGGCGACTCCGTGGCGAACCTTGGTCAATCTTTGCTCCCCGTCGTGGCGCGAGCTTGAGTCGCGCTGTCGTGGCGCGCAATCCTGGCGCGGGACGATCAGTTTCCGCGCATTAAGCTTTGCCTTAAGCTTCGGCGCAAGCGGGAATTAACGCGTCGGGCGGCGTAAGCCAAGCGTCCAGGGCGCATTGGACGCGGATATAGTTTAGCATCGCGCGTGCGAGCAGGAGCGAATCGGGATGAGCACACGCCAGTTGGATCGGGCGTTACAGCCGAAATCTTTGGCCTTGGTCGGCGCCAGCGGACGGCCGGGCTCGCGTGGGCGCGGCGTGCTGGACAATATTGTCGCGAGCGGATTTTCCGGCGCGCTCCATCTGGTCAACCCCCATTTCGAGACGATCGACGGCCGCCCCTGCCATCGCAACCTCGCCGCAATTGGACAAATTCCCGATCTCGTGGTGATCGTCGCGCCCAAGAGCGAGGTCGCGGCTTATGTCAACGAGGCCGCCGATCTGGCGATCCCGGCGGTCATGGTGATGACCAAGGATCCGACGCCGGGGGCGGATTCGCTGTTCGAGAAGATGCGCGCCATCGCGCGCCATCGCGACATTCGCATTTTTGGCCCCAACTGCCGCCTGATCGCGCCGCGCGTGAAGCTCAACGCCTCGCTGTCGGCGCTGCCGGTCGCCTCGGGCGATCTCGCCGTGATTTCGCAATCCTACGCCGTGCTTTACGCGATCGTCGCCTGGGGCCACGCGCATCAGGTTGGTTTCTCCGGCATGGTCTCGCTTGGCGGCATGGCCGACGTCGATTTCGACGATCTGCTCGATTACTACGCGCTCGATCCGATGACCCGCGCCATCCTGCTCTATGTCGAGCATCTGGAGGACGCCCAGGGCTTCATGTCGGCCGCGCGCGCCGCCTCGCGCGTCAAGCCGGTGATCGTGGTGCGCTCCGGTCGACATGAGGCGTCGCGGCGCACCGGAACGCATGCCGGCAATCTCGCCACCGCCGACGCCATTTACGACGCCGCCTTCCGCCGCGCCGGCCTGCTGCGCGTGCCCAACATCGATTCGCTGTTCGACGCGGCGGAGGCGCTCGGACGCGTCAAGCCGTTCAACGGCGAGCGGCTGGCCGTCGTCAC
The DNA here is from genome assembly GCF_900187365.1 of Rhodoblastus acidophilus. GTDB lineage: Bacteria > Pseudomonadota > Alphaproteobacteria > Rhizobiales > Beijerinckiaceae > Rhodoblastus > Rhodoblastus acidophilus. The sequence continues at coordinate 56,651 of NZ_FYDG01000005.1, read as the reverse complement.
CAACGGGCGCGGCGTCGGCTATCTCGCCATCGACCAGTTGCTCGACCTCGACGGCAAGCTCGCCGATGTCTCGCCGGCGACGCGCGAGGCGCTCACGCCGCTGCTGCCGGACAGCTGGTCCGGCAATTCGCCGGTGGAGCTGTCGGGCGACACCCAGCCGGAGCAGTTCGGACAGGCGCTCGCCACCGTGTTGCAGGACCGCGCCAATGACGCCGTGCTGGTGCTTCACGCGCCCAATCTGCTGATCGACAGCCGCCAGATGGCGCTGGCCGCCGTGGAGGCGGTGAAGAAACACCGCCGCTCCTCCATCAATCCCAAGCCGGTCTTCGCGGTCTGGTACGGCGCCGACGAGGAGATCAACCATATTTTCGAGGACGCCCGCGTGCCGCATTACCAGCGCGGCGCGGTGACCGGCTTCATGCATATGGTGAACTGGCGCAAGGCGCGGGAGGCGCTGATGGCGGCGCCGCCGTCGCTGCCGGTGGATTTCGCGCCCAACACGGTCAAGGCCCGCGCGGTGATCGCGCAGGCCATTTCGCGCGGCCATGAATGGCTGGCGCCGGTCGAGATCAGCGCGCTGCTCGACGCCTATGACATTCCCATCGCGCCGGCGCGTCTCGCCCGTTCGCCGGAGGAGGCGGCGGAAGTGGCGCGTCTCGTGCTCGGCCGCTACGGCGGCTGCGTCGTGAAGATCATGTCGCGCGATATCGTCCACAAGTCCGATCTGGGCGGGGTCGCGCTCGATCAGCGCAGCATCGAGCAGGTGGTGGACACCACGCGCAAAATGCTGGATCGGGTCGCCGCCGAGGCGCCGGAGGCGCGGGTCGATGGCGTCACCATTCATCCCATGGTGCGCCGGCCCCATGCGCGCGAACTGGTGATGGGCGTCACCGACGACCCCACGTTTGGGCCGGTGATCGTGTTCGGCCGCGGCGGCAAGGCGGTGGAGGTCATCAACGACAAGGCGCTCGCCCTGCCGCCGCTTGATCTGTCGCTTGCGCGCGCGCTGATCGAGCAGACCCAGGTCGTCCGGGCGTTGCGCGATTATCGCGACGTTCCCGCCGCCAATATTGACGCCGTCGCGCTGCTGCTGGTGAAGATTTCGCAACTCACCGCCGACGTGCCGGAGATTCGCGAGCTGGAGCTCAATCCGGTTCTCGCCGACGCCGATGGCGTGGTGGTGGTGGATGCGCGCGTCTCGGTGGCGCCGTTCACAGGCCGTCTGGGCGTCGCCGCCGCCAATCCCCGCTTCGCGGTCGCGCCCTATCCCAAGGCGCAGGAGCGGCGCGCGGCGCTCAAGAACGGAACGCCGGTGCAATTGCGGCCGGTGCGGCCCGAAGACGAAGAAATGTACAAGGTTTTCTTCACCCATGTCGCCCCGGAGGATATTCGGCTGCGATTTTTCGGTCCGGTGAAGGAGTTTACCCACGCGTTCATCGCCCGCCTCATCCAGATCGATTACGCCCGCTCTTTCGTGATGGTCGCGGTGGAGGAGGCGACCGGGTTGATGCTGGGCGTGGTCAGGCTGATGCTCGACGCCGATCATGAGAAGGGCGAATACGCGATTCTGCTCCGCTCCGACATGAAAGGGCAGGGCCTGGGCTGGAAGTTGATGAAATATATGATCGAGTTCGCCCGCGCCGACGGCGTGCGCGAGATCGAGGGACAGGTCTTGAGCGAGAACGGGCCGATGCTGTCGATGAATCAGGCTTTGGGCTTCAAGATCATGGACGATCCGCACGAGCACGGCGTGAAGAAGGTCGTGCTCGATCTCACGGAGCCGCCGACGGAAGCTGCGATCCGCCCCGACAAGTGAGGCTGGCGTCAGCCTCACTTATTGGGTGAGAAAGGGTGGGGCTGCGCCTTACGGGCCTCAACCCCCGACATTATCCACATTATAAACGTCGTCGCGGAAATGCACGACGCCGTCGGCCGAGGCCCAGCCGGTCATATAGACCCAGATCACCGGCACCGGCGCGATCAGCTTGATGTCCTCGCGCGCGCCCGAGGCGATGCGTTGCTGGATTATGTCGCCGGTCCAGACGCCGCCGTTAGGGGCGGGGCTCTCGCGCAGCAGCCATGCGGCGAGATCGTAGACGCCCTGGACGCGGACGCAACCGTGCGACAGGAAGCGGTAATCGTTGGCGAACAGGTTCCGCGATGGCGTGTCGTGCATATAGACCGCATCGGGATTGGGCATGGCGATGCGGATCAGGCCGAGCGAATTGCCGGCGCCGGAATCCTGCCGCAGCGTGAAATTCTTGGCCTGGTCGGAATTCCAGTTGATCGCGCCAGGATTCACCTCCTGGCCCTTGTTGTTGAGAATGCGGATTCTCGCGCGCGAAAGATAGTTCGGCTGCGACCGCATTTTCGGAATGATCTCGTTCTTGATGATCGATTCCGGCACGGTCCAGGTCGGGTTGAGGTTGATGGCGACGATCTTGGCCGAAATTTGCGGCGAGTGATGTTCGGGACCGCCGACGATCGCCGTATAGCGGTGGGCGACATGGCCATATTCCACCGCATCGACGGCGGTCGAGGGCAGGTTGACGACGACATATTTTTCGCCGAACGGGAAGTTCATGCCCGCGAGCCGGTTGGCCGAGGACGCCAATTGCTTGAAACGGGTGCGAGCCGGGACGTTGAGCGCCCGCAGCGTCGCGCCGGCGACCACGCCGGTCTGGCGCAGGCCGTTACGGAACTGGAAGTGCTTAACGGCGGCCGTGAGCGCGGGACTCCAGCCGGCGCCATTGGCTTCGGCGCCGGCGAGATCGCCTTCGATCGCCAGACGCTTGCGCAGGGCCGCGACCTCCGCGCCTTTCGCGCCCGGCGACAGCGCCGAAACCGTCGGCCAGCCGCCGGCGTCGGCGATCGCCGCATAGCGTTCGGAGGCCTTGGCCGTCGCGAAGAAGGTTTCCGGCTGCAACACCGGCGTCGGATCGTCAGACAGCGCCATTTCGCGCGCCGGCGCGGCCGGCTTCGGCTTGGGCTTTTTCGGCGCCGGCGTGGGCGCGGCCGAGGCGGCCGGCACGGGCGCCGGTTCTGCTGGCGGGGGCGTCGGCGTTTGCGCGGCGGGCGCCGGGGCGGCGGGCGCGGGCGTCGAGGGCGCCGCAGGCGGGGCGACGGGCGCCGGCGTTTGCGCGGCGGGGGCCGGGGCGGCGGGCGCGGGCGCAGCCGCCGGGGGCGTCTGGGCGGATGGGGCCGGCGACAGCGGGCTCGTTTCGGCGCTCTGCGCCGAAACGCCGCTCGGCGCAGCGCCGAGCGCCGCGGCGGCCAAGACTCCGATCCAGTGATTCGCGCGTCTCATATTCGCCAACCCAATGTCCTGAACTTTGCGGTCAGCTATAAATCGGTCCAGACGGTCAAGGCCAGATGTTTGTTGGCCTGGCCTCGTATTCCGTTACGGCTGTGACCTTTTTACGCCGCCGCCTTGCGCAGGTCTTGCCGAAAGATGACGGAAATTTCATCCAGGCGTGTCTTTGCTTTGCCAAGAACCCGCCCCATATTGCCAGCGTTGGCCTCGCGCCGACGAAAAAACAGGGAAATGCGTCATGTCAATGTCGCCCGAAGAACGCCAGATGCTGACCGAATTGTTCGACCGTGTGCGCGGCCAGGCCGGCGCGCCGCGCGACAAGGAAGCGGACACGTTCATCGCCGATGCGGTGCGCGCCCAGCCCTACGCGCCCTATCTGCTGGCTCAGGCGGTTCTCGTTCAGGAACAGGCGCTGAAAGGCGCCGATCAGAAAATTCGCGATCTCGAAACCCGCCTCGCCCAGGCCGAGGAGGCTGCGCAGCAGCAGCAGCAGCAGCCGCAGCAAGGCGGCGGGTTTCTCGGTGGTTTGTTCGGCGGCGGGGGGCCGCGCGCAGCCGCGCAGCAACCGTCGCCTTGGGGCCGTCCGGGGCAGGAACCGCAGCAGCAGGCGCCTCAGCCCGGACCGTGGGGCGGCGCCCCCCAGGCGGGCGGCGGACTGTTCGGCAATGGCGGCGGCGGCTTCCTTAAGGGCGCGCTCGGCGCCGCCGCGGGCGTGGCCGGCGGCGTGTTGCTCGCGGATACGCTGAAAGGCGTGTTTGGCGGTCATGGCGGCGGTTTCGGCGCCGGCGGCTTCGGCGGCGGCGGCGGCGGCGAGACCATCGTCAACAATTATTATGAAGAACCGCAGGGCGGACAGAACCATCAGGACGCCAGTTATCAGGACGACGGAGGCTATGCCGGCGACGACGGCTACAGCGACGACGTCTGAGTTCGCGCGAAGTTTCGCCCCGCCGCCGGCGGGGCGGAAGATGTAGAATAAGCTATTGTGGTGAGGAGTTCCGTTTCGAACCATGGCCTCGAAACGAGAGTTTGTCATCAGACTAAGCCGCCCCGTCGCCTCCGGGGCGGCTTTTCGCTTTTCGAGCGGTCTTGCGCCCGCGCCGCCTTTCTCAGTTCGACGGGGGCGCGTCTTTTCGCCGCAGCCGCACCACCACGTCGATGCGGGCGATCTCCATGCCCTCAGGCGGTTCCGGTAGAGCGCGGAAGTCGATCAGTTCCTTGGGCAGGTCCACCAGCAGATGCGCCTCCTCCGTCAGGAAATGCTGGTGTTCGTCGATATTGGTGTCGAAATAGGTGCGGGCGCCGTCGATGGTCACCTCGCGCAGCAGGCCTGCGGATGTGAACTGATTCAGGGTGTTGTAAACCGTGGCGAGCGAAATTTGCGCGCCGGAGGCCTGCGCCTCCTCAAACAGTTTTTCGGCGGTGATATGCCGGTCGCCGCGTCCGAACAGCAGCCAGCCCAGGCGCATGCGCTGCTTGGTCGGCCTCAGACCGACCGCGTCGAGCTTGCCGCGCAGGTCGTGCAAGGGGCATCCCGCCAGATCGCTGTTCGACGGCTTGCGGGCGGCGCGCGGCTTGCGCGGGGCCGGCGCGGATGCCTGTGGTTTTTCCATGCGGTTTTTCCTGGCCGTTTTTCCGGGCGGTGGTCATTGGCGGGGCGATCCCCTACGCCCGCGCGGGCGGGCCGTGGGATTATAGAATTTCGAGCGCGCGGCCACAACCGAGCGCCTCTGCGTCAGCTTGACCCGATACGCGGTCTTTCGGCGCCGACCGCGCTATGCTAGAAGGCGCGGTTTTCAAATCGCGGCGCAGGCCGCAAGCCATCGGGGGATCGGCCAAAAATGGGGGAACGGCGCTTCAGTTTCGATTACCAGGACCTGCTTTCTTGCGGGCGCGGCGAATTGTTCGGTCCCGGCAACGCGCAATTGCCGTTGCCGCCCATGCTGATGTTCGACCGTATCGTCGAAATCAGCGAGGAGGGCGGCGCCAATGGCAAGGGCCACATCCGCGCCGAGTTCGACATCAAGCCCGATCTCTGGTTTTTCGGCTGCCATTTCCAGGGCGATCCGGTCATGCCCGGTTGCCTCGGTCTTGACGCTCTCTGGCAATTGACCGGCTTTTTCCTCGGCTGGCTCGGCTTGCCCGGACGCGGCCGGGCTCTGGGCGTCGGCGAGGTCAAATTCTCCGACCAGGTGTTGCCCACCGTCAAAAAGGTGGTTTATGGCGTCGACTTCAAGCGCGTCATGAAGGGCAAGCTTAAGCTGGGCATTGCCGATGGCTGGCTCGAAGCCGACGGCAAACGCATCTACGAGGTCAAGGACATGCGGGTCGGGCTTTTTCAACCGGCCGTCTGAGACATCCCAAAGGGAATGAGCGCCCCGTCGGGCGCAGGAGTTGGAAGCATGAGGCGCGTCGTCGTCACCGGTCTGGGCATCGTCTCCTCCATTGGCGACAATGCCGGGGAAGTTCTCACCTCGCTGCGTGAGGCCCGTTCGGGCATTTCGCGGGCGGAAAAATACGCTGAACTTGGCTTTCGCTGCCAGGTTCACGGCGCGCCCAAGCTGAATCCGGCCGACGTGGTCGACCGCCGCGCCATGCGGTTCCATGCCGACGGCACCGGCTGGAACCATGTCGCCATGGATCAGGCCATCGCCGATTCCGGCCTGGAGCCGGGCGATATCTCCAACCCGCGCACCGGCATCATCATGGGCTCGGGCGGTCCTTCGACTCGCACCGTGGTCGAATGCGCCGACATCACCCGCACCAAGGGGCCGAAAAAGGTCGGTCCGTTCGCCGTGCCGAAAAGCATGTCCTCGACCGCTTCCGCGACACTCGCCACCTGGTTCAAGATCAAGGGCGCGAACTATTCGATCTCGTCGGCCTGCGCGACCTCCTCGCATTGCATCGGCAATGCGGCGGAGATGATCCAGTATGGCAAGCAGGACGTGATGTTCGCCGGCGGCTGCGAGGAACTCGACTGGACGCTGTCCGTGCTGTTCGACGCCATGGGCGCGATGTCCTCGGCCTATAACGACACGCCGGAAAAAGCCTCGCGCGCTTATGACGCTGATCGCGACGGTTTCGTCATCGCCGGCGGCGCCGGCGTGCTGGTGCTCGAAGAGTACGAACACGCCAAGGCGCGCGGCGCGAAAATCTACGCCGAACTCGCCGGCTACGGCCTGACCTCCGACGGCCACGACATGGTGGCGCCGTCGGGCGAAGGCGCCGAGCGCTGCATGCGCATGGCCCTGGAAACGTGTAAAATTCCGATCGACTACATCAACCCGCACGCCACCGCGACGCCCGTCGGTGACGCCAAGGAGATCGAGGCGATGCGGCGCGTGTTCGGCGCCGACAAATGCCCGCCGATCGCCGCGACCAAATCGCTCACCGGCCATTCGCTCGGCGCCGCCGGCGTGCAGGAGGCGATTTATTCTCTGTTGATGCAGCAGAACAGCTTCATCTGCGAGAGCGCGAATATCGTCAATCTCGACCCGGCTTTCGCCGACATGAACATTGTCCGCGCGCGGCAGGACGGCAAGCAACTCGGCGCGGTGCTGTCCAATTCGTTCGGATTCGGGGGCACCAACGCCACCCTGATCTTCAAGCATGTCGACGCTTAAACAGAGTTTTTCCGCATGAGTGTTTCCGCCAAGGGACTAATGACCGGAAAGCGCGGCCTGATTATGGGCGTCGCCAACAGTCATTCCATCGCCTGGGGCATCGCCCAGGCGCTCGCGGCCGAAGGCGCGCAACTGGCCTTCACCTACCAGGGCGAAGCCTTGGGCAAGCGCGTCGCGCCGCTGGCCGAAAGCGTGGGATCGAAGCTGATCCTGCCTTGCGACGTCGAGGACATTTCCAGCGTGGACGCTTTGTTCGCCACGCTTGAGAAGGAATGGGGCTCGCTCGATTTCGTCGTCCACGCCATCGGCTTTTCCGACAAGAACGAACTGAAGGGCCGCTATATCGACGCCACCACGCGCGAGAATTTCTCGCGCACCATGGTGATTTCGGCCTTCTCCTTCACGGAGATCGCTCAGCGCGCGCACAAGCTGATGCCGCTCGGCGGCTCGCTGCTGACCCTCACTTACGGCGGCTCCACCCGCGTCATGCCCAATTACAATGTGATGGGCGTGGCCAAGGCGGCGCTGGAATCCAGCGTGCGCTATCTCGCCGCCGATCTCGGCGAGCAGGGCGTGCGCGTCAACGCCATTTCCGCCGGGCCGATCCGCACGCTGGCGGGCGCCGGCATTGCGGAAGCGCGCTTCATGTTCAATTTCCAGCGGGCGCACGCGCCCCTGCGCCGCACGGTCACGATCGAAGACGTCGGCGGCTCCGCGCTCTACCTGCTGTCCGACCTGTCGGCGGGGGTGACCGGCGAAATTCACTATGTCGACGCCGGCTACAACATCATCTCCATGCCGCAGCCCGGCAGCCTCAAGAGCGAAGGCGAATAAACGGGATCAGCGACGGCCGGGCGTGAAAAGTCCGGCCGCGCTTGCCGGCGCCATCGCGCGGACCCGCAAGGGCCGGCGGTCAGACGGTCGTTTTTTCGGGCCACAGGCAGAGATCGGCGATCGGACACAGCGGACAGTCCGGCTTGCGCGCCTTGCAGATGTAGCGCCCGTGCAGGATCAGCCAGTGATGGGCGTGCTGGAGATAATCGTCGGGAACGACGGCCAGCAGGCCCCGCTCCACGGCTTCCGGCGTCTTGCCCGGAGCGAGGGGAATGCGGTTGGAGACCCGGAACAAATGGGTGTCCACGGCGATGGTTTTCTCGCCAAAGGCGATGTTCAGGACGACATTGGCGGTCTTGCGCCCGACGCCGGGCAGGCTTTCGAGATCTTCGCGCGTTTTCGGGACCTGGCTGTCGAATCGCGCGATCAATTGCCGCGACAGTTCGATGACGTTCTTGGCCTTGGCGCGGAACAGGCCGATGGTCTTGATTTTCTCGCGCAGCGCCTCCTCGCCGAGCGCCAGCATTTTTTCGGGCGTGTCGGCCACCGGGAACAGCGATTTGGTGGCGCGGTTGACGCCGACGTCGGTCGCCTGCGCCGAGAATACCACGGCGACCAGCAGCGTGAACGGATTGACGTAATCGAGTTCGCCCCGGGGATGCGGGTTGCGCGCCGCCAATCGCGCGAAAATCTCGCGGATGCGGGCGGCGGCGTCGGCGGCTTTCCGGCCGCGCGTTCGGGGTGTTCCGGTCATGCTTTCGGAATAATTCATCCGCTGGCGCGGAACAAGCCGTCGGCTTGGTCTCGGGATTTTGCACAAAAAATCGGCATTATGGCCATCAGACTTTGACTGAAAGCAATGTTGATCAAATCCACGCTTGATAAAGGTTGTGTCGTTTTGACCTTCGAAAGGCGCCAGAGATTTCGATGCGTATGGAAGAGCGAGCGGAGGCCGCCCAATGTTCGTTTCTCGCGGCCTGCCGGCCCGAAACGGCGGAATTCCTGTTGCAGGGCGCGTTCCTGCAGCGGTTCCCTGCACACACGCAACTGACTCGCGAAGGCGAGCGGGCTGATTTTCTCTACGTTGTGCTCGGCGGCGCCGTCGAGCTTTACGCCAGTTGGCGCGATCGTGAGACCACGGTCGTCGTCCTCGGCCCCAATGATGGCGTGATCGACGCCTCGGTGGTGCTCGATCAGCCCTATCCGCAATCTGCGCGCACCCTGGAGGCTTCCCGCATCCTGATGGTGCCCTCCAAATCGGTGCGCCACGCGTTGGAGGCTGATGGCGGCTTCGCCGCCGCCTTCACGCGCGAGATCGCCCGCAGCTACAGCCAGATGGCGCAGGAGCTGAAAAATCAGAAATTGCGCACCAGCCTGGAGCGTCTGGCCAATTGGCTGGTGCAGCGCGATCGCGAAACCGGCGGGACTCGCCGCCTGGTGATTCCCTTCGAGAAAAAGATTCTCGCGGCGCGGCTCGGCATGGCGCCGGAGGTGCTGTCGCGCTCGTTCGCGGCGCTGGCCAAGTTCGGCGTGCGCGTCGATGGCGCGCAGGTGACGATTCGCGATCTGCCCGCGCTGGAGGATCTCGCGGGCGCGGAAAAACAGATGGTCGAAGAGGCGAGTTAAAGAATCAGTCGTGACGATTGGTGAGGAGCGCGCGCAGTTCCTGCGGATCGTGCGCGTCTTCCGGCAGCACGTCCTCGGCTTCGCCCGGCGCTTGCGCCTCAATCAGAGATTCGGCCTCGTCCGGCCGCTCGTCGGCTTCTTCGGCCGGCTTTGGCTCGTCGTCCGGCGCGGAGCGGTGACGCCGCCGTGCGGCCGCGTCCTCGTTGATCAGGAGCGCGGTGAACTCGCGCGTATCTTTCGCGGAGTCGCCTTCTTCCGACCGCGAGACGGCCGAGACGCGCGCATAAGGACCAATGCGACTCACCTGGGGCGTATCCATGGCGCGGCTCCCAATCGCTGCCCATGATACGCTAACCCGGAAGCCTTGCGCCAGTCTTGCGGCGCAGATGCGGGCGCCGCCTTGGGCTTAACGATAATAGGTCGTCGGATAGTTGCGCGTGGGATAATAGGTCGGCGACTCGTAGGTCGGCGTTTCCCAGGTCGGCTGGTTGATCTGCGGCGGCGGCGGCGGGCTTACGGCCGGCGGCGTTGCGACCGGCGGCGAATAGACCGGCGCCGATGGCTGCGGCGGGTAATAGGCCTGGGCGACGACGGCGGGACCCTGGATTCGCGATAGGATTGAACCGGAAAATTGCGCGTCGGCCGCGTTCCACAACCAGGAAATCAAAAAGCCGGATGACAGCAGCAGACCCAGGCGAAGCAACATAGCGACGCTCCTTAGGACTCGATTTTCAGTGCGGGCGATCCTAAGACCGGAAGCTGGATTGGAGCCTGCGGCGGAGAATGCCGATGCGACGCATGTTGGTTTGTTTCGCGCTGATGACGCTGACAGCGGCGGCGGAGGCCGCGCCGCGCTACTGCGACGAGGTCGCCGCAGCGATCAAGAATCGTCTGCGCACGGACGCGCAGTCCGGGTTGGCGGATCGCGGCGCGCCCGCCAGCGAGGCGGATCTGGCCGCGTTTCCGCTTGCCGCCGCCGACCGCGAGGCGCTGAAGGCGGCGTCCGTGCGACTCGCCCGCGCCGGCGGCGCCAAGGGGCTGGCGCTGATCGACGCCGAATCCGGCGCGGCGAATTGCCGCCGGCCCCTGCTGTTCAGTCTCGCTTCGGGCGAGACAAAAGCGCTGGCGGCGCCTGCGCCCGGCGATCCATTCGACCGTTGCGGTCACGGCGCCGTCGGGCTTGGCGCAGCGGGCGGCCGCGCTTTCTTCCTGCAAAGCGACGGCGGCGCTGACGATCTCGAACAGGCGGCCATTTTCGTTCAACAGGGCGAAACGCTCAGGAAAACCTGCAACATTTCCATTCGTTATACGCTGGAGTTCACCGCGACCGACGCCTTTTGCGCCACGCCGGATCTCTGTCGGCTCGGCCCGAAAGCGGCCGTATGGGCGCGGTCCTGGCGGGCGGGCGGTCCGGAATTGCTCGACCCGGCCTTCAGCCCGGCGGCGGCGCCGAAATCCGGCGACGCCGCCTCCGCCGCATTGCCGCTCGCCGGCGCGGCGGCGCAAACTTTCGCGTTCGACGCGCCCGAAAGCCATTTCGCCATTCTGGGCGAGCCCGCCGCCGATCGGCTTCGCATTGGCGCGGCGCGATCCGGTCCCGGCGTTCCCCCGGACGCGACCCTGGTCGCGCTCTACAAGGGGGATCGTCCCGTCGCCAGTTTTGTGGTGGCGCGCCGCCGCGGCGCGGCGGCGGCGGTGATCGCGCAACCCGACTGATCCCATCACTTCTGCGTGTGGCCGGTCGCTTCGCCTTGTGACGGCCGGGATTTTACGTTCGAATTTCCCCAGCGCAATCTGAGGCGCGCCCGACCTGAAGGCGCGCCCGATTTGACGACGCGCCAATTGGGGGGAGTTCATGGCCACTATCTTGCACAGCGACACGCCGCGTTGGCCTTATGCGGATCGCATCAATCGCGTCGATCTCGCCGACGTCCAACCCTGGTTCGAGCAGGGCTTCCGCGATTTCGCGGCGGCGCCTGCGGCAAGTCTTGTCTATGGCGGCGTGTTCGCCTGCCTGGGATTGGCGATCGCCGGCCTGCTCTGGTCCACGGACGCGCTTTATTTGCTGCTGCCGGCCTCCTGCGGCTTCCTGTTGCTCGGTCCGGCGCTGACGGTCGGCTTTCAGGCGATTAGCCGCGATCTCGAACGGGGCCGCAAACCGTCGCTGATCCATGCGTTCGGCGCCTGGCGCGAGGATGCGCCGGCGGTGTTCGGACTCGCCGCCGCGCTGCTTGGCGTGTTCCTGGTGTGGATGCGGCTGTCGCAGATTCTCTATGCGCTGGTGTTCCCGCCACAGGCCAGCCTGTCGCTGGACGGACTGCTCACGACGACGTTCGCCACCGCTGGCGGCTTGCAGTTTCTGGCGCTGTTTGGGCTGCTGGGCGCGGGATTCGCCGCGGTGGTTTTCGCCGGCGGGGCTTTTGCGCTGCAACTCATGCTCGACCGCAAGGTGGGGCTGATGGAAGCCGTCGGGACGAGTTTCGCCGCCGTCGCCGCCAACCCCGGCCCGATGGCGCTGTGGGCGGCCCTGCTCGCCGGTCTGGTGTTCGCGGGCATGGCGTTCTTTTACGTTGGATTGGCTGTGACCCTGCCGCTCGCCGGCCATGCCGCCTGGCGCGCCTATCGCGCCGTCATCAAGCGCTGAGGCGGACTTTCGCCAGGTTTCGGCATGAAGGCCCGGCAGTCCGGCGCCTTCGCGCCGAAGCGCATGATCAGGCCGCGGCCTTGCGACATTCCTCGGCGCAGGCCCGGCAGGACTCGGCGCAGGCCTTGCATTCGGCGGTCTCCGGGAATTTCTCGCATTCCTTCTGGCAGGCGAGGCAAATTTCCTCCGTCGCCTTGGCGAAGGCGGGAACGGCGGGCGAATTCAGCGCGGCGAGCGTTTGCAGCGCCCCACAGGCGGCGGCCACCTGGGTCGCGGTGTTGACGCAGCCGCTCATGGAGAGATCTTTCATCGCCAGCATGCCGACGCAATGGCGCAGGCAATCGTTGGCGGCGGCGACGCAATGGCCGCTGGCGTCCTGCAAAGCCTTGTATTTGGCCGGGTGCATCGAATGTTGACGCTCCTCGGCCAGCGCGGGCGTGGCCAGCGCCGCCGCCGCGACGGCCCCGAGAAATTCACGACGCTCCATGGCATCCTCTCCCCTCGCGGCCTTCCCGGCCGTTGTCGCCGGCATTATATCAAGCCCTGGCCTGACCGGAAGAATGGAGGCGCCATGTGCGGACGTTTTGCGCTCACCGCGCCGCCCGAAGCGGTGCGCGCCTATTTTCGCTTTCTTGAACAGCCCAATTTCCCGCCGCGCTACAATATTGCGCCGACGCAGCCGATCGCCCTGGTGGCCGCGCGCCGCGACGGACGCCATTTCATGCTGGCGCGGTGGGGCTTCCTTCCGGGCTTTGTCAAAGACGTCAAGAAATTCCCCTTGCTGATCAACGCCCGCGCCGAGACGCTGGCGGAAAAGCCCAGCTTTCGCGCGGCGCTGCGGCGGCGCCGCTGCCTGATTCCCGCCGACGCCTGGTATGAATGGCGCGCCAATCTGTCCGGCCCGAAAACGCCGTTTCTATTCCGCCGCGCCGACGGCGGGCTGCTGGCCTTCGCCGGGCTGTGGGAAACCTATCTCGACCCGTCGGGCGGCGAAATCGACACCGTGTGCGTCATCACGACCTCGGCCAATGGCGCGACCGCCGCGATCCACGACCGCATGCCGGCGATCCTGGCGCCCGAAGATTTCGACGCCTGGCTCAATCCCGACGAGACCGTCGCGCCGCGTCTTGCGCTGTTGCGGCCGGCGCCGGACGACGCCATCGTCTTTTACGCCATTTCACCCCGAATCAATCGCGCCGGCGAAGAGGGCGCGGAGCTGCAGGCGGCGGTTTGAGCGCGGAGGCGCCGCGTCGGGTAGATCTACGAGGTCTTCAGGCAGGAACTATCGCCGCGGCGCGGGGTTACCGGGGTCCAGCCCTGCGCGAGCAAGGGCGGCATGAGGGAAGGATCGACAATGGCGTCACCCCAGCAGCAGCCAATGGAACATACAGCGGTCTCCAGCTTCCGGACCTTTTTCGGCAGCGTGACCAGCGTCGGACGCAAGGCCCAGGAAATCGCGGGCGAATTTGCGAAAATGTCGGAGGAAAACATCGGGGCCGGCACCAAAGCCGCCGAGCGTTTGCGGAACGCGCAATCGCTTCAGGAGGTCACGACCATTCAGTCGGAATTGCTGAAGGAATCGTACGAAGCCACCACCAATCACTATCGCAAGATCGCCGAACTCGCGATCTCCACGCCTCAGGAACTGGCCCAATCGGCGCGCGAATTTGCGTCCACATTCGCTCAGGCCGGCCAGGAAGGCGCGCAGCAGGCTTCGGATCTCACCCGCAAGATGGGCGGCCATGCCGCCGATGTCGTTGAGAAAACCGCCGAAACCGCCCAATCGGCCGTACGCGGCGGCCGGGGGTAAAAGATAAATCCTGCACGCCTGCGTCAAATGGCCGCCGGAAAGTTCCCGGCGGCCTTTTATCATAGGGTCAATGTTCCTTCGCCCAGGATCACGCTGGCGCCGCCGACCTCCACCTGGATCAGCGCGCCCCGTTCGATCTGCAGTGTCAAGGCGATCAGACTCGGGCGGCCCATCGCATAGCCCTGCTCGATGCACAGGAGGTGTTCGCCATCTTCGGGGCGTTCGAACCTTTGGGCGATGGCCGCGAAGGCGATGGCGGCGACTCCGCTCGCGGCCTCCTCGGCCAGGGCTCCGTTCCGGGCGGCGTGGCTGGCGCCGAACACGCGGACTTGGACATGGTGGGCGGGATCGTCCGTCTCGCGTGTGTAAAGGCTGACCGGCGGGCGCGCCAGCGGCAGGATTTTGGCGAGCGCCCGGGCGTCGGGCGCGGCCCGGTCCAGCGCGGCCCGGTTCGCCACGGGAACGAAGGCGAAAGGCAGGCCGGCGCTGGCGAGCATGGGATGGTGCGCGTCGAAGCCGATCTCGTCGGGCGCGAGTCCGAGCGCCGCCGCGAGACGGACCGCACCGACGGGCGCGTCCACGATTTCCGGCGGATGCGGCGCGACGAATTGCGCCCGCAGCGCGCCATTGATGCGCGCGACTTCGCAAACGATCACGCCAATCTCCTCCTCCAGCGCCACGCGAATCGGGGCGCGGCCGAGCATGTCGCGCGCGCGTTCGAAGGCGATCAGCGCGGCGGCGCCGATGGTGGCGGCGCCGGCGAAAGGCCGTTCGACGGTGGGGGTGAAGATGCGCAGCCGCGCTGTGTTGACGGGATCGCGCGGCTTGAGCAGGAAGACGGTTTCCGGCAGGTTGAACTCGCGCGCGATCTGCTGCATGCGCGCGGGCGCGAGACCGTCGGCGTCGAGCACGACCGCTAGCGGGCGGCCCGCCAGCGGTCGTTCGGAGAAGACGTCAAGCCGGCGGTACTTGAGCGGCATCGGGCTCGTCTTTGCGCGCCGTCTCGCCAGCCCCGTCCGCCGCCGCGAGGGTCTTGTAGGCGCGGATCGAAGCGGGGATCATGCCGAGATAGAGCAGGCTGAGGCCGATCAGCATCTGCATCGGGAAGAAGGCCAGCATCACCAGCGCCGCCGCCACGACGAACAGCACGAAGATGAATTTGTCGCGCGGCACCCGTCCCAGGCTCTTGCCGGAATAATGCGGGATTCGGCTCGCCATCAGCAGCGCCACCAGCAGCACATAGCCCGCCTCCAGCACGGAGGCTTTCGGCGTGGTCTCGAAGCCGAACACCAGATGCAGGTAGAGCGGCAGCAGCACCACGATGGCGCCCGCCGGCGCCGGCATGCCCGTGAAGAACTTGGTCATCCAGGCGGGGCGGTCGGGATCGTCGATCATCACGTTGAACCGGGCGAGGCGCAGCGCGGCGGCGATGGCGAAGAACAGCACGGCGACCCAGCCGAGCGTCCCCAGCTGATGCAGCGACCAGAAATACAGCACGAGGCCCGGCGCCACGCCGAAGTCAATGAAATCGGCCAGCGAGTCCAGCTCCGCGCCGAATCGCGTCGAGCCCTTGAGCGCGCGGGCGATGCGCCCGTCCACGCCATCCAGCACGGCGGCGACGACAATGGCCAGCACCGCGCTTTCCAGATGGCCGTCCGCCGCCAGCCGAATCGCGGTCAGGCCCGCGCACAGCGCCAGCAGGGTGACGACATTGGGGATGACGAAACGCAGGGGCAGGCCGCGCAGCCCGCGCGGCCCGATTCGGGCGCGCGTGGGGTAAGGCTTGGCGTCGGCTTGGGGTTCTTGAGACATGTCATGCGACCTTGTAGGGCCGTTCCTGAGCGGCCGGTCCGTAGTCGGCCAAGACGGTTTCACCGGCTGTGGCGCGCGAGCCCAGGCCGACCATGAGACGCGCGCCCGGAGGCATGTAGACATCGACGCGCGAGCCGAAGCGGATCAGCCCGAAACGGTCGCCGACGCCGAGATTCTGGCCTTCGTGGACGAAGCTGAGGATGCGGCGGGCGATCAGGCCGGCGATCTGCACCACGCCGAACGTGCCCTGGGCGGCGTCGATCAGCAGGCCGTTGCGCTCATTGTCCTCGCTGGCCTTGTCCAGATCGGCGTTGACGAACACGCCGGGCTTGTAGGCGATGCGGGTGACGCGGCCGGTGACCGGCGCGCGGTTCACATGGCAGTCGAACACGCTCATGAAAATGCTGACGCGCTGCATCGGCTCCGGCCCGAGGCCGAGTTCCGGCGGCGGGGCGAATTGTCCGATCGAGCAGACGTAGCCGTCAGCCGGGGCGACCACCAGCCCGTCCTGCACCGGGGTGACGCGCTGAGGATCGCGGAAGAAATAGGCGCACCACAGCGTCGCGATCGCTCCGATCCAGCCGAGCGGCGACCAGATATAATGCAGGATCACGGCGCCGATGCCGAACAGGATGATGAAATTGCGGCCTTCCGGATGGACCGGGACAACCTGCTTGCGGATGGATTCGATCATGGACATGGAGGAGCCTCGGAAGAAAGTCCGGCGCTGTTTTGGCGCCAATTGACGATAAAGTCACGCACCACAACAGCGCAGGCGCGGCGCTCCCGGCAGGACGCTTCGTGAGGCCGCATCAGTAATGCGGCGGCGGGCGGTCGGGCGCCGTGCGCTGGCTCAAACCCTGCACGTCCTCGCGCAGGCGCAGCACCTCGCGCGTCAGCGCGTCAATGCGCGCCCATTGGCCGGCGACGAGATCGCTCAACTCCTGCACCGTGCGCTCCTGATGCGCATAAAGCGCTTCCAATTCGTCGACGCGCGCTTCAAGCGGCCCCATGATTGTTCCTTCTCATTTGCGGCCAAACAGCTTTTCAATATCCGCCAGCTTCAATTCGACATAGGTCGGGCGGCCGTGGTTGCACTGGCCGGCGCCGGGGGTGCGCTCCATTTCGCGCAATAACGCGTTCATTTCCTCCGGGGCGAGCCGCCGGCCCGCGCGGACGGAATGATGGCAGGCCATCGTCGCCAGCACATGGTCGAGTTTTTTCTCCAGCGGCGCGGCGGCGCCGTCCTCCGCCAGCGAGCAGGCGAGATCGCGCAGCAGCGCATCGAGCGCGCCGATTTTCAGCGCGGCCGGGGTTTCATGCACCGCGACGGCCCCCGGGCCGAACGGTTCAAGCGCGAGGCCGAGCGAAGCGAGCAGCGGTTCGGCTTCGACAAGGCGCGCGGCGTCGGCGGGGTCGAGATCGACGATATAGGGCGACAGCAGCGCCTGCCGCGCCACGCCAGCCTCGGCGCGTTGTTTTTTCAGGCGCTCGTAAACCAGCCGCTCATGGGCGGCGTGCTGGTCCACCAGCACCAGCCCGTCGCGGGTCTGCGCCACAATATAGGTCTCGTGCAACTGGGCCCGCGCCGCGCCGAGCGGGGCGTCGAGGGCTTCCTCCGCGATCGGCGCCAGATGCGGCCGCGCGTCGGCGGCGGGCGGCGCGCCGGGGCCGGCTTCCTCGAAGGCGAAGGCCTGCGACGGCCGCATTTGCGGCGCGAAGGGCGGTTCCGGCGCGGCGGGCGAGGCGCGCCAGTCCCAGTTTTTCGGCGCCGCCGGGCGGTTCTGCGCGAATTGCTCCAGCGCGCGCGGCGCCAGCGACGGCGTGGCGCGATGCAGCGCCGAGGCCAAAGCCTGTTTCAGCGCGCCAATGACAAAGCCGCGCACCAGCCCGGAATCGGCGAACCGCACTTCCGCCTTGGCCGGATGGACGTTGACGTCCACCTGCCGCGGCGGGCAGTCGAGGAACAGCGCCAGCGTCGGATGGCGGTCGCTGCTGAGAAAATCCATATAGGCGGCGCGGATCGCCCCGGCGAACAGCTTGTCCCGCACCGGCCGACCATTGACGAACACATATTGGGCGCTCGCGTTGGCGCGATGCCAGGTCGGCAGACCGGCGAAGCCCCACAGCCGCAGGTTTTCCCGGACCGCTTCGACTTGCAGCGCGTTTTCGCGGAATTCGCGGCCGAGAACCTGGGTCAACCGGGTCAGCAGCCCGTCGAATCCGTCCGGGCAGGCCTGATAATCGAAACCGGCGAGGCCGTCGCCGCCGAGCGAAAAACGCACGCCATGGTTGGCCATGGCGAGCCGCTTGAGCACATCGGCCACGGCCTGCGCCTCGGCCCGCGTGCTTTTCAGGAATTTCAGCCGCGCCGGGGTGGCGGCGAACAGGTCGCGCACCTCGACGCGCGCGCCAAACGGCAAAGCGGCGGGCTTGACCTCGCCGACCTCGCCGAACTCCACCTGCAGCCGCGCACCCTGCGCGGCGTGTTGCGGCCGCGCCTGGATGTCCAGCCGCGCCACGGCGGCGATGGAGGGCAGGGCCTCGCCGCGAAAGCCGAGCGTGGCGATATTGGTGAGGTCGCCGTCGGGAATTTTCGAGGTGGCGTGGCGCTCGACGCAGAGCCGCAAATCGGTCTCGTCCATGCCGGCGCCGTCATCGACGACGCGAATCAGGCTCTGGCCGCCGTTCTCAATGGTCACGTCGATGCGCGACGCCCCGGCGTCCAGCGCGTTCTCCACCAATTCCTTCACGGCGGCGGCGGGTCGCTCGACCACTTCGCCAGCGGCGATGCGGTCGGCGAGAATCGGATCAAGACGGCGGATGGTCATTCAGGCACGCCATTAAGGAACACTCGCTGATTTTGCAATCACGCCAACATTCCGGAGGAGACGTGCGGGGGCGCCGCGCGAACGATCAGCCCGCGTTGAGGCCCTCGGGACGTCCGACCACGGCGACCAGAAACTGCCCGTCGCCGAGCAGGCGCCTGGCGACGCGGCGGGCGTCCTCGATCGTCACCGCCTCGATCTCGGCGTTGCGGCGGTCGAGATAATCCGGCGCAAACCCCTCCTGCTGCAATTGCAGCAAGTGGCCCGCGATCTTGGTCGAGGTGTCGAAGCGCAGCGCATAGGAGCCGACGAGATATTTTTTCGCCTTCTCCAACTCGTCCGCGGTCGGGCCTTCCTCGGCCATGCGCCGGGCTTCCTCCGAGATCACCGACAGCGATTCGGCGGCGCGCTCGTTCTTGGTCGAAGTGGCGCCGATCAGGCCGGGCGAGGCTTTGGGCGTCGAAAGCATGGAATAGACCGAATAGGTCAGGCCGCGCTTCTCGCGCACCTCCTGCCACAGCCGCGAAGTGAAAGAGCCGCCGCCCCAGATGTGATTGACCACGGTGGCGGCGATGAAATCGGGGTCGTGGCGGGTCAAGCCGGGCCGGCCGTAACGGATATTGGCCTGGGGCACGTCGAGATCGACCAGCACGCGTCGGCCGAGTCCGGCGATGTTTGTTTGCGGCAGCGGGGCGCGTTCGGCTTGCGCCGGCAGGCCGGAGAACAGGGCGTCGAGCTTGGTTGCCAGCGTCGCCGCGTCGATGGCGCCGACCACCGCGATTTTCAAGGCGTCGCGCGCCAGCAGCTTGCGGTGCAGCGCCACCAGATCCTCGCGCCCGACCGTGTCCACTTCGCCCAGCTCGCCGCGCGGCGAGCGCGCATAGGGATGGTTCGGCCAGGCGGCGCGGCGCCAGGCCTGTCCCGCCATGGCGTCGGGATCCTTGGATTCGCGCTTCAGCATGGCGTTGATCTGGCCGCGCACCCGCTCAAGCGGTTCGGCGTCGAAGCGCGGCGCGTTGAGCGCCAGCGTCACCAACTCGAACGCTTTATCGAGATTGCGCGTCAGCGTCTGCAAATGGCCGGTGAGTTCGTCGCGGTCGGCGGAAAAATGCAGGCGGATGGCGTGATCGTCGAGCGCGCGCTGAAACTGCTCCGAATCGAGGTGGCCCGCGCCCTCGTCGAGCATGCCCGCCAGCATCGAGGCCGCGCCGGCCTTGCCTTGCGGATCCTGCGCGGCGCCGCCCTCGAAGGAGAATTCCAGCGCGACCAGCGGCACGGCGTAATCCTCCACCAGCCAGGCCTTGATCCCGAACGGGGTGACGATTTGCTGGACGCGCGAGGCGCGCGAGATTTTTGCAGGTGCGTTCATGGCGAGGCCTTGGGGCAAAAGATGAGAAGGGCTGGGGGATCGTGCTCTAGGCGGCTTGTTCGTCCTTGAGCAGATAGCCGCTGACGGCGCGCCGGCGGTTCAGCCATTTCGTCGCCTTCGCGACATCCTCCGATGTCACCGCC
The DNA here is from genome assembly GCF_900187365.1 of Rhodoblastus acidophilus. Classification (GTDB taxonomy): domain Bacteria; phylum Pseudomonadota; class Alphaproteobacteria; order Rhizobiales; family Beijerinckiaceae; genus Rhodoblastus; species Rhodoblastus acidophilus. Next base: position 36,649 of record NZ_FYDG01000005.1, on the reverse strand, counting down.
TCGATACGGCGGCTCCAGCCGAGCACGTCCTCGACGCCGCCGCCAATGGCGAGCGCCGCGCCGAACCAGCGGGCCAGGGCCATCTGGCTGTCCTGCGCATAGACCGAATCGGCGATTAGCCGGTTGATCGAGCGGTTCAGATCCTCGGACGAAATCCCGTCGCGGAACAGTTCGTCGAGCACGTCGTCGATCGCCGCTTCGAGATCGTGCAGCGACACGTCCTCGGTGGGAACGGCGTAAACGTAGAAGCGGCTGTCGTCGAGCGCCGACGCGTAATAATAGGCGCCGGCGGACACCGCGAGTTTGCGCTCCAGCACGAGGCGTCGATAGATCAGGCTGGTCGGGCCGCCGCCGAGATAATGCGACAGAACTTCCAGCGCCTCGGCTTCGCCCGGCGCCGCCGTGCGTTGGGACGGGGCGAGATAGATGCGCTCGAAGCTCGGCTGCTCCACCTTTTCGTCGGCCAGTTTCACCGTCCGCTCGGCGCGGGGCTCGGGTTCGCGCGGCCGGTCGCGCCGCGGCGCCTCGCCGCGCGCGGGAACCTTGCCATAGGTTTCGCGCGCCAGCTTTTCGACTTCCTCCAGCTCGACGTCGCCCGCGACCACCAGAATGGCGTTTTCGGGCGTGTAGAAGCGGCGGTAATAGTCGAGCGCGTCGTGACGGTTCAGAGTCTCGATCTCATGGCCCCAGCCGATGATCGGCACGCCATAGGCGTGATGGGTGAACAGGGCCGCGTTGAGCGCCTCGTCGAGCTGCGCGCTCGGATCGGCCTCGGTGCGCATGCGGCGCTCCTCCATCACCACGTCGCGCTCGGGCAGCACCACCTCGTCCGACAGGGTGAGGTTGGTCATGCGGTCGGCTTCATAATCCATCATCACGCCGAGATGCTCGCGGGCGATGCGCTGGAAATAGGCGGTGAAGTCGTAGGAGGTGAAGGCGTTCTCCTGGCCGCCGAGTTCGGCGACGAGATGGGAGAATTCGCCGGGCTTGTGCTTGTGGGTGCCCTTGAACATCAGATGTTCGAGGAAATGCGCGATGCCGCTCTTGCCGCGCGGATCGTCGGCCGAACCGTTGCGATACCACACCATATGCGTGACGACCGGGGCGCGGTGGTCGGGGATCACCACCACATCCATGCCGTTGGCGAGCCGGAAGGCGCTGATCTTCGGTCCGGCGTGCGCCCCCTCGCCCTCCGCCGGCGCTTCATGGGGCAGGGACGGCTGGGGCGATACGACGGTCACGGGCGGAATCCTGGTGCGGGGCGAACAGAAGCTTCACCCAATATAAGTGGCGAAAGCCGGAGCGACAGCCCCGGCTTGCAAAATTCTTGCCTGACGCGCCGTCAGAACCAGTTGAACCAGCCCTTCTTGCCTTCGTCCTGTTCGGTGAAGCCGGACACCTGGCCGTCGGGACCCCGAACCTTTTCCGTAAAGCTGGGCGGCGGCTGCGTCAGCGCCTCCGCGCTGGCGGGACGCGGCATGCGACGCTCCTCGACCGGGCGGGGCGGCGGCAGCGCGTCGCGGTTTTGGGGAATGGCGAGTTTGGAGCGTTCGGAATAGTCGGGAACGGGCTCGTCCGAGCCGCCGAGGCCGATCGCGTTGGTGGCGCGGTCGAACCAGCCCGACGGGGCGGGCGCGGGCGCAGCGACCGGCGCGGGCGCGGCAGGGGCGGGCGCCTCGGCGGCGGGCGCCGCCGTCCTGGATTTGCGCTCAGGTTTGGCTTGTCGCTCAGGTTTGGCTTGGCGGTCAGGCTTGGCCGGCGCGGTCACCTCGACGGGCGGCAGATTGCCGGCGGGCTGCGTCTCTGGCTTGTCGCCGAGGCCCAGGGCGCCGGTGGCCTTGTCGAACAGCGAGGGTTCGCTGGTTTGCGCCTGCGCCATAAAGCTGCGCGGGTCGGGCTGGCGCGCCGGTTCCAGCGCGCTGGAATCGAACAGGCGGTTGAGCAGGAATTTTTTCGGCATGCCGTTGGGAAGAGTTTCCTCCTCCGGCTCGGCCTGGGCGGGAGCGGCGCCAGAAGCCGCGCCGCCATTCGCGGCGGCGGGTTCGGCGCTCTGCGGGCTGGTGAGGCGGTTGATCAGCGATTGCCGGGGCATGTCCTGCCCAAACGCCTTTTGCTGCTCCGGCTGCGCCGCCGCCGGGGCGGCGACAGGTTCGGGCGCCGCGACGGCTTCGGCTTGCGGCGGGTGAGCGGGTTTGGCTTTCGCGGCGTGCTTCGGCTTGGCCTTGTGCGGCGCGGCGGCCGGCGCCTCTGCTCCGGTCGACGCTTTGTCGAACAGTGAATCTTCCGCCCACGCGGGCGTCGCAAGGCAAGCCGCTGCGCAAAGCGGCGCGGCCATCAAGGCGCTGATCCTGTTGTTCCTGGCCATGCACAAACCCCGCAATTCGACCGTTTCCAGCGTTATGGCCGCTTCTTGGCGAAATCGCGGCGAAGAAGCTTCAAGACGCTGCCGGCGCTTGACTCGTAAACGACTCATATATCAGCAGCACGGCCCCGGCAAATATCGCGGCGTCCGCAAAATTGAACACGTAATTGGCCAGCGGCCCCGCCCAGAACGGCGTGTGGAAATACAGGAAGTCGGCGACGGCGCCATGGGTCAGCCGGTCCTGGGCGTTGCCGAGCGCGCCGCCGATCAGGCAACCGAAGGCGGCGGCGGCGGCGTTGGTTTTCGCCCGCCACAGCAGGAAGCCCAGAAACACCGAGGCGGCGGCCGCCAGCCCGGCGAGCGCGTAACGGCCGAAATCGCCGTCCGAATGCAGCATCGTATAGGCGACGCCGCGATTCCAGCTCATGGTCAGCGCGAGAAACGGCGTCAGATCGAATCGCGGGGCGTCCGGGGTGTCGAGCAGGCCGATCGCCCAGATTTTCGACGCCTGGTCGACGGCGAAAACCGCCGCCGCCAAAGCAAAACCGGCGATCCGCCGGTTCACGCCGACACGCCCGCCGCGCGCAATTCGCGCAGCGCCTGGGCGTCGCGCAGGGTCACATCGGGGAAGTCGGGGTCGGCGCCGACCTCGGGCGAAATCCGCCAGGAGCGCGCGCATTTCTTGCCTTCGGCGCGGCGGCTGACCACGCCGACGCCGGGCGTCTCCGGCAGGGTGAAGGCGTTTTCGGGCGCCGCGCCGGCCACGATCTCGATGGACGAGGTGATGCAGACATCGGCGAAATTCACGCCCTCCAGCGCGGCGCGCAACGCCTCATCCGCGATGAAAACCTGCGGAGCGGCTTCGAGCGAGGCGCCGATGGTCTTGTTGGCGCGCTCGATTTCCAGCGCGCCGGTGACGACCGCGCGGATGCGGCGCACGGCTTTCCACTTGGTCGCCAGCGCCTCGTCGCGGCCGCTTTCCAGACCCTGCGGGAAGGTGGTGAGATGCACCGAGGCCTCGGCCTGCGGCCGGAACGCCAGCCAAGCCTCTTCCGCCGTAAAACACAGGATCGGCGCCAGCCATTTCAGCAACGCGTCGCACAGCATGTCGATGGCGGTGAGCGCCGCCTTGCGGGTCACGCTCGACGGCGGGTCGCAATAGAGGCAGTCCTTGCGGATATCGAAATAGAAGGCCGAAAGGTCGCCGGTCATGAAGGCGGTCAGCGTCGCCACCACCTTCTTGTAATCGAAGGCGGCATAGGCCTCGCGCACCTGCGCGTCCACTTCCGCGAGCCGGTGCAGCATATAGCGCTCCAGCTCCGGCATTTTTTCGCGCGCCACGGCCTGAGCCGGATCGAAATGCGCGAGCGCGCCCAGCATCCAGCGCAAGGTGTTGCGCAGCTTGCGGTAGGTCTCGGAGAAGGTCGAAAGGATTTCCTTGCCGATGCGCAGGTCGTCGGAATAGTCCGACGCCGCCACCCACAGCCGCAGAATGTCGGCGCCCGCGTCCTTGATCACCGTCTGCGGCGCCACGACATTGCCCAGCGACTTGGACATTTTGCGGCCCTTCTCGTCCAGCACGAAGCCGTGGGTGAGAACGGTGTCGTAAGGCGCTCTGCCGCGTGTGCCAGAACTTTCCAGCAGCGAGGAATGGAACCAGCCGCGATGCTGGTCGGAGCCTTCGAGATACATCACCTCGTCGGCGCCGCCGTCGTGATGGCGCTTGATCCCCGCCAGCGTCGGGAAATGTTTGGCGTCTTCCATCGTGAAGGCGTGGGTCGAACCGGAATCGAACCAGACGTCGAGCACGTCGTCGATCTTTTCGTAATCGGCGGGGTCGTGCTCGGGCTTGAGGAAACGCTCGGCGGCGCCGTCCTTGTACCAGGCGTCGGCGCCTTCTTCGGCGAAAGCCGCGACGATCCGTGCGTTGACGTTTTTGTCCACCAGGATTTCGTGGCCGCCCTTTTTCACGAACACGGCGATCGGCACGCCCCAGGCGCGCTGGCGCGACACCACCCAGTCCGGGCGGTTGGCGATCATGCCGGTGATGCGATTTTCGCCGGCGGCGGGCACCCATTTGGTCTTGGCGATTTCTTCCAGCGCGATCTCGCGCAGGGTGGCGCCGTTCGAGGTCTGAGCCCCGAAAGGTTTGTCCATCGCGATGAACCATTGCGGCGTGTTGCGGAAGATGACCGGCTTCTTCGAACGCCAGCTGTGCGGATATTGGTGCTTGAACCGCCCGCGCGCCAGCAGCGCGCCGGCCGCGATCAGGGCGTCCATCACGCGGGCGTTGGCGTCGCCCTTGTTCCCCTTGTCGTCGATGACGCGCGCGCCTTCAAAACCGGGGACTTCCTTGGTGTAAAAACCGTCGGCGTCCACCGTATAGGGGATGCGCGCGTCGATGCCGCGCTCGTGCAGCAGGCGGCTCGACGCCATCCAGATGTCAAAGTCTTCGCGGCCGTGGCCTGGCGCGGTGTGGACGAAGCCGGCGCCGGCGTCGTCGGTGACATGGTCGCCGTCGAGCAGCGGCACGCCGAACGTGTAGCCGAGATTTTTCAGCGGATGGTCGCAGGTGAGGCCGGCGAGTTCGTTTGCCGCAACCTCGCGCACCTTTTCAAAGGCGTCGACCTTGGCGGCTTTAAAAACGTCTTCGGCGAGCTTGTCGGCGAGGATGAATTCATCGCCCACCTTGGCCCAATTCCCTTCGGGCGCGGCGGTGACCCGATAAAGGCTGTAGCCGATGCGGTGCGAATAGGAGATGGCGCGATTGCCGGGGATGGTCCAGGGCGTGGTGGTCCAGATCACCACGCGCGCCGACGACCCGCGCACCGGGAAGGCGACAAAGATCCAATCGGACGTGTGGTCCTCGTATTCGACTTCCGCCTCGGCCAGCGCGGTCTTTTCCACCACCGACCACATCACCGGCTTGGAGCCGCGATAGAGCAGGCCGTTGCCGGCGAATTTGAGGATTTCCGACGCGATGATGCTCTCGGCGGCGTAATCCATCGTGGCGTAACGCCCGTCCCACTCGCCGGAGACGCCGAGCCGCTTGAATTCCTCGCGCTGGATGTTCAGCCAGTTTTCCGCAAAGGCGCGGCATTCCCGGCGGAATTCCACCACCGGCACTTCGTCCTTGTTGCGGCCCTTGGCGCGATATTGCTCCTCGATCTTCCATTCGATCGGCAGACCGTGGCAGTCCCAGCCGGGCACGTAATTGGCGTTCTTGCCGCTCATGCGCTGCGAGCGCACGACAATGTCCTTGAGGATTTTATTCAGCGCGTGGCCGATGTGGATGTTGCCGTTGGCGTAGGGCGGGCCGTCGTGCAGCACGAATTTCGGTTTTCCCGCGCCGGCTTCGCGAAACTTCGCGGTCAGGCCGGTCTGCTCCCAATGCGCCAGCAATTCCGGCTCCTTCTTCGGAAGGCCGGCGCGCATCGGAAAATCAGTTTTCGGCAGATAGAGCGTGGCGGAATAGTCGGGGCCGGTTTTCTCGGTCATTTCAGCATCTCGCGGCGAGGGAGGTCCATCGGTCAATCAAAATCCCGGCGCGCGCGAAATTTTACGCGCGGACCGGGCCGATAATTCGCCGGATGCATATGGCGGTGCGGAAGGACATGGCCGCCTTTTAACGAAAAAAGCCGCCGCTGGTAAGAGCGGCGGCCTAATTTTGTCACGCTGAACCCTAAAGGTTAGTGCGCCATCGCCTTGACGACGCTCTCGACCACCTTCTTGGCGTCGCCGAACAGCATCATGGTGTTGTCCTTGAAGAACAGCTCGTTTTCGACGCCGGCATAGCCCGAGGACATGCCGCGCTTGACGAACATCACCGTCTTGGCCTTTTCGACGTCGAGGATCGGCATGCCATAGATCGGCGAGGACTTGTCGGTCTTGGCGGCCGGGTTGGTCACGTCATTGGCGCCGATCACGAAGGCCACGTCGGCCTGCGCGAATTCGGTGTTGATGTCCTCCAGTTCGAACACTTCGTCATAGGGGACATTGGCTTCCGCCAGCAGCACGTTCATGTGGCCGGGCATGCGGCCCGCGACCGGATGAATGGCGTATTTGACTTCCACGCCTTCTTCCTTGAGCAGGTCGGCCATTTCGCGCAGGGCATGCTGCGCCTGCGCCACCGCCATGCCATAGCCGGGCACGATGATGACCTTCTGCGCGTTCTGCATGATATAGGCCGCGTCATCCGCCGAACCCTGCTTGACCGGACGCGCTTCCGCCTTGCCGCTGGCCACCGCCGCATCCTCGCCGCCGAAGCCGCCGAGGATGACCGAGATGAAGCTGCGGTTCATGCCCTTGCACATGATGTAGGACAGAATGGCGCCCGACGAACCGACGAGCGCGCCGGTGATGATCAAGGCCATGTTGCCGAGCGTAAAGCCGATGCCGGCCGCCGCCCAACCCGAATAGGAGTTGAGCATGGACACGACCACGGGCATGTCGGCGCCGCCGATCGGCACGATCAGCAACACGCCGAGGGCCAGCGACACCAGCACGATCGCCCAGAACAGCACTTCGCTGCCGGACAGGAAGAAGCCCAGGATGAACAGGGCCAGGCCCGCGCCCAGGGCGACATTGATGGTGTGGCGCTGCGGCAGCAGGATCGGCTTGCCGGCCATGCGGCCGTCGAGCTTCAGGAAGGCGATGACTGAACCTGTGAACGTGATCGCGCCGATCGCCGCGCCGAGCGACATTTCGATCAGGCTGGCGGCGTGAATGTCGCCGGGGATGCCGATGCCGAACGCCTGCGGCGCGTAGAGCGCGGAGCCGGCCACCAGCACGGCGGCGAGGCCGACCAGCGAGTGGAAGAAGGCCACGAGCTGCGGCATTTTGGTCATTTCGACCTTGCGCGCCAGATAGGCGCCGGCGCCGCCGCCGATGCCGAAGCCCAGAACCAGCAGGATGAAGCTGAGGAAGCTGGACGGCGGGCGCAGGGCGAGCGTCGTGACGATGGCGATCGCCATGCCGATCATGCCGTAGCGGTTGCCCTGGCGCGAGGTGGTCGGATGCGACAGGCCGCGCAGGGCGAGGATGAACAGGACGCCGGAAACGAGATAGAGCAGGGCTGCGAGATTGGCCATGACTCAGCCCTTCTTCTTGTACATGGCGAGCATGCGCTCGGTGACGAGGAAGCCGCCGAAAATATTCACCGAGGCGAGGATGAGGGCGAAAAAGCCGAACGCCTGCGCCCATCCCGACCCCTCGCTATTGACGAGATCGACGCCGACCGCGAGCAGGGCGCCGACCACGATGACCGACGAAATGGCGTTGGTCACCGACATCAGCGGCGTGTGCAGGGCGGGGGTCACCGACCAGACCACGTAATAGCCGACGAACACGGCGAGGACGAAAATCGCCAGCCGGAAGATGAAGGGGTCGATGGCGCCGCCGCTGACGGCATGGGCCGTCGCCGCCATCTGGTCGGCGTAGTTCTGCGCGGCGTCGGCCGCGCTGCGCAGGGCCTGCGCGGCGGTTTGCGCGTGCTCAGCCACGCTTTGGGGGTCACTGGACATAGGCTTCTCCAGGCAATTCAGGGGGAAAGGGCGTTAGCCCGCGAAATTCGGATGAACCACGGCGCCGCCCTTGGTCAGCAGCGTGGCCTTGATCAAATCGTCTTCCTCATTGACGACAATGGCCTTGTTTTCCTTGTCGATCATGGTTTCGAGGAAGGTGAGCAGGTTTTTCGCATAAAGCTGCGACGCCGTGGCGGCCACATCGCCGGCGAGGTTCAGCGGGCCGAGCACTTTGACGCCGTTGGGGCTGAGCACGGTTTCGCCGGCCTTGGTCAGGTCGCAATTGCCGCCGCGCTCCGCCGCCATATCGACGATGACCGAGCCGGGGCGCATCGAGGCGACCATGTCGGCCGAAACGAGCTTCGGCGCGGGACGGCCGGGGATCAGCGCGGTGGTGATGACAATGTCCTGCTTGGCGATATGGGTGGCGACCAGCGCCGCCTGTTTCGCCTGATATTCCTTGGACATTTCCTTGGCGTAGCCGCCGGCGGTCTGCGCCTGCTTGAACTCGTCGTCCTCGACGGCGAGGAATTTGCCGCCGAGCGACTCCACCTGCTCCTTGGTGGCCGGCCGCACGTCGGTCGCCGTCACCACCGCGCCGAGGCGCTTGGCGGTGGCGATGGCCTGCAGGCCGGCGACGCCGACGCCCATCACGAACACTTTGGCGGCGGGCACTGTGCCGGCGGCGGTCATCATCATCGGCAGCACGCGATTGAACTGCTCGGCGCCCTCGATCACCGCGCGATAGCCGGCGAGATTGGCCTGCGACGACAGCACGTCCATGCTCTGGGCGCGGGTGATGCGCGGCATCAACTCCATGGCGAAGGCGCGCACGCCGGCGCCGGCGAGCGCCTTGAGCAGCCGTTCCTGGCCATAGGGGTCCATCAGCGACAGCACGACCGCGTCGGGGTTGACGCCGACGAGGGCCTGAGGCTCCGGGCGGCGCACGGTCAGCACGACATCGGCGCCGGCGACGGTCGCCGCATTGTCGGCGGCGATTGTCGCGCCGGCCTTCTCGAAATCGGCGTCGGTGAGGCCGGCCTTGGCGCCAGCGCCTTTCTGGACCACGACTTCGGCGCCGAAGCCGATATATTTCTTGACGGTGTCGGGGGTCGCCGCGACGCGCCCTTCCTGGGCGCGGGTTTCGGCGGGAACGGCAATACGCATGAACAACTCCGATTGAGCCCGCTTTGCGGCGGGTCTGGACGTTTCCGCCCGCTGCCGGGCAGGGACGGGTTAGTGCGTGTGACGAGCGGCGGACCGGAAAAGGACGAGCGCTGTCGCCTCCCGATCCGGCGGCGAGGCCAACGGATCGATCGACCTGATTTGCGCCGTCATTATCCTCTCCTTCGGCAAAACATTCTTGTCGCGGGCGCCTTGCCGACACAATTTCTTGGTCGGCGCAATTTCTTGCTATGGCTGCGACCTAACGCCACTGCCATAGCCAAAGGGCAATTGATATAGAACTTTTTGTCCTGGAGCAAAGGCTTTGCGGCCTTGACGTCCTGATTCGGCTGGGGTCAGCCGCGCGGGTCCGAGGGCGTCCATCCCACCTGTTCCAGCAAAGCTTGTTGCCGCTTCGCCACGGATTCGACTGAAAAATCCGCCAGGGCCTCCTCGAACAGCCGGTGAAAATTCATCTGCGCGCGCAGGTGCAGGAAGGCGCCGCTCAGGCCGAGCGCGGCGCGGTGCATGAACACGAAGGCGCGTGGCAGCCGGACTGGGCCAAATTGTCGCAGGCGCCGGCGCACCTCCTTGGCTTCGGCGCGGCCATAGGCGCCGACGGCGACATCTTCGGCGACGGCGCGCACGCGGTCGTCGAGCAGCGGGCCGAGCAGGAACCGCGCCCAGAACGACAGCGCCTCGATCAGGTCGGGGTTGAGGTTCTCGAAGCCCCATTCGCTGTACGCTTGGGCGGCGCTGGCGCCGTCCCCATCGCGCAGGGCGCGGTAGAGCCGGATGATTCCGCCGACCACAACGGGCGGAAACACCCGGATGCAGCCGTAGTCGAGCAGGTTGACGCCGACCGCCTCGCCGTCGCGGAAAATGGTGTAATTGCCGAGATGGGGATCGCCGTGGATCACGCCGAATTGCGCGAAGGGCCGCCACCACGCCATGAAAATCGCCCGCGTCGCCGCATTGCGCTCGTCCTGGCTGGCATGGTCCTTGAAGCTGAGCAGCTTTTCGCCGTCCAGCCACGACAGCGCCAGCAGCCGTCCGGTCGACAGGTCGGCGCGCACGGCGGGAATGCGGAGGTCGTCGCGGCCGCCGAGCATGACGCCGTAAAGCGCGGCGTTCTGCGCCTCGCGGCGGTAATCCAGCTCCTCGCGCAGCCGCGTCGCCAGTTCGGCATAGGCGTCGCTGGCGTCGACGGAGCCATTGAGGCGGCGTTGCAGCGCGATCGCCCAGTCGAGCTGGGCGAGATCGGCCTCCACCGCCGAGGCCATGTCGGGATATTGCAGCTTTAACGCGACTTCGGCGCCGTCGAGCGTGGTGGCGCGATGCACCTGGCCGAGCGAGGCGGCGAAGGTCGGCTTCATCTCGAAGGTCTGAAAGCGCCGGCGCCAGTCGGGGCCGAGTTCGGAGGTCATGCGCCGCGCGACAAAAGCCGCGCCCATCGGCGGCGCCTCGCTTTGCAATTCGGCCAGGGCTTCGGCGTATTCCTCGGGCAGGATTTCGGGGATGGTGGCGAGAAACTGCCCCGCCTTCATCAGCGGCCCCTTGAGACCGCCGAGCGTCGCCGCGAGCTTTTTCGGATCGGGGTCGCGGCCCAACAGCCGCCCCGCGACGAGCCGGGCGGCGACGCCCCCGGCCTGCGCCCCCACGGCGGCGTAGCGGGCGGCGCGGGCGCCGAAACGGTTGCGTTCGTCGTCGGTCATATCTGTTCTCGATGCAGGGCGCGGGGCGGCTCCTTCTCCCCGCTTGCGGGGAGAGGGGACTGGTTCGTCATCTGCCGTAAACGCCCGTCAACGTGGACTTGGCCAACGCATTGGCGTTGACGACAAACCCGGTCAGCGAGGCCGTGGCGTTGGGCGGCAGGTCGAGTTTGGCAGATTTCAACGCATAAATGGTGAAATTGTAATGGTGCGGCTTGTCGCCCTGGGGTGGGCACGGGCCGCCATAGCCGGGGGCGCCGAAATCGGTGGCGATTTCCCTGGCGCCGTCGGGGAGTTTGGCGCCGCGCGGCAGGGAATGGACGCTGGCGGGAATGTCGGTGACCACCCAATGCCAGAAGCCTGCGCCGCCGGTGGGCGCGTCGGGATCGTGGACCAGCAGGGCGAAGCTTTGGGTTCCTTCCGGCGCGCCGCTCCAGTCCAGCGCCGGCGAGAGATTGCCGCCGGCGCAGCCGAAGCCCTTGAAGACGAAAGTGTCGGCGATGGTCGCGCCGGGGGCGATGTCGGCGCTCTTAAGTTCAAAGGCCGCAGCGCCGCCGCACGCGGCGGCGAGCAGGGCGCCCGCGCCGATCCACGACTTCCAGTTCAAGGCGGTCTCCATTCATTGTCGCGCCAAGGCGGCGCGGATAAAGGCTTCGCATTTTTTCGGCTGGGTGATCGGCAGGCAATGGCCGCCCTCGATCACGGTTAATTTCGTCTGCGGCGCCACGGCGCAAAACGCTTCGCCCTGCGTTTTCAGGTCAAGCAGGCGGTCGCCGGAGCCGAACAGGATGCTGACAGGGGTTTTAAGCGTGGCGTAGCGCGCGCCCATCGCGCCGAGTTCGCGCTCTTGCGCGGGAATCTCGCGCGCCCCGGCGAGCAGCGCGTCGGCGCGGATCGGCAGCAGGCCGCCGGCGCCGCGCCAGAAACCGCGCGGCGGGGTTTCCGGCGCGAACCCGGGATTGGACGGCGAAGCGGCGCGCAGCACCGACATCAGCGGTCCGAACAGCCACGCGCTGATCCAGCGCGAAATCCGTCCCTGCTCCGCCATGAACTTGTAAAACGGCGAGGACAGGAAATGCGTGAAAGGCGCGATCAGCGCGAGACCGGCGATGCGCGCGCCGTGATCGAGCGCCAGCGCCAGCGCAATCGCGCCGCCAAGCGAATGGCCGATCACCAACGGCTGGCGCAAGCCGATCTTGTCCATGAAGGCGGCGAGCACGGCGGCGTTGGCCGCAATGGTGGGCGAGCGCGCCGCCTGGGAATAGCCGCAACCGGGCCGGTCGACCAGCACCACGCGGCGCTCGGGAAACAGCGCGGCCAAGCCGAAGGAAAAATGGTTCAACTGCCCCAGCCAGCCATGGACGAACAGCAGCGGCGGTCCGTCCTGTCCGGGCTTGTCGCCGGTGTCGACATAATGCAGCCGCAGCCCCTCGACCTCCATGAAGCGGCCGACCGGCGGAACCAGCCGCTCGATCAGCTTGGCGAACAGCAGGTTGAACGCCGCCAGCGCGGCGACGCCCGCCGCCGTCCACAGCAGGAGGAGCCAGAGCAGCACAAGCATCAGAGCTTTTCCAGCTCGTCGATCATGCCCTCGATCATCGACAGGCCGATGGCCCAGAACGAGGGGTCGCGGGCGTCGAGGCCGAACGGCGCCAGCAATTCGCTGTAATGTTTCGAGCCGCCGGCCGACAGCAGCGCGAAATATTTCTCGACGAAGCCCGGCTCGGCCTGCTGGTAAACGCCATAAAGCGAATTCACCAGGCAATCGCCGAACGCATAAGCGTAGACGTAGAACGGCGAATGGATGAAGTGCGGGATATAGGCCCAGTAGGTTTCGTAGCCGGGGCCGAATTCGATCGCCGGTCCCAGGCTTTCGCCCTGCACGCTCATCCAGAGATCGCAGATTTGCTCGGCGGTAAGTTCGCCGTTCTTGCGCTCGATATGCAGTTTCCGCTCAAAACTGTAGAACGCGATCTGGCGCACCACCGTATTGAGCATGTCCTCGACCTTGGACGCCAGCATGGCCCGGCGCTCGGCCGGGTCCCTGGCCGCCGCCAGCAGGGCGCGGAAGGTCAGCATTTCCCCGAACACGGAGGCGGTTTCGGCCAGGGTCAGCGGCGTCGGCGCCATCAGCGGCCCCTGCGGCGCCGCGAGCACCTGATGCACGCCATGGCCCAGTTCATGCGCCAGCGTCATCACGTCGCGCGGCTTGCCCTGGTAATTGACCAGCACATAGGGGTGGACGCTCGGGCTGGTCGGATGGGCGAAGGCGCCTGGCGCCTTGCCGGGCCGCACCGGCGCGTCGATCCAGCGGTCGTCGAAAAACCGCCGGGCGATATTGGCCATGTCGGGCGAGAAGCGGGCATAGGCGGAGAGCACGGCGTCGCGCGCCTGGGTCCAGCTGTAATCGGTCTGGGGCGCGTCGGGCAGGGGCGCGTTGCGGTCCCAGTACATCAGCTTGTCTTTGCCGAACCAGCGCGCCTTCAGGGCGTAATAGCGGTGCGACAGCCGGGGATAGGCGGCGCGGACCGCGCTGACCATCGCTTCGACCACCTCGCCCTCGACGCGGTTGGACAGGTGGCGGGAATCCGCCACGTCCTGAAAACCGCGCCATTGGTCGGAAATCGCCTTGTCCTTGGCGAGCACGTTGGACACCAGCGTGAACAGCCCGAGCTTGTCCTTGAGCGTCGCGCCAATGGCTTTGGCGGCGGTCTCGCGGAGGGCGGGATTGCGGTCCTGCAGCAGGTTCAGCGCCGGTTCGAGCGTCAGCTCCTTGCCGTCGATGGCGAAGCGCAGCCCGGCGATGGTTTCGTCGAACAGCCGGTTCCAGGCGGAATGGCCGGTGACGGATTTTTCGTGAAACAGCTGCTCGATGCGGTCTTCGAGCTGATACGGTTTTTCGCGCCTGAGATCCTCGATCCAGGGGCGGTAATGGTCGAGCGGCGGCTGCGCCAGCGCCGCCGTCAGCGCGTCGTCGTCGAGCCGGTTCAGTTCGAGCTGGAAGAACAGCAGGTCCGTCGAGGCGGCGGTGATTTTTTCCTGCGCGTCGCCGTAAAATTTGGCGCGCGCGGGATCGACCGTGTTTTCCGAATAGACCAGGCCCGCATAGGACATGATTCGGGTGATCAGGTCGTCGATCCGCTCGTAAGCCGCGATGGCGTCGAACAGGCCGGCGCCGCCTTCGGCCAGCAGGCTGGCCAGCTTGCCGCGATAGGTTTCGGCGAAGGCGCGGCAGTCGCGCGCGGCCTTTGCGAGATCGGCGGCGACTTCGGGCGAATCGAGGCCGGGATAGAGATCGTCGAGGCGCCAGACCGGCAGGTCGTCGGAAGCGCGGAGCAGAGAATCAGTGGTCATATGGCGAGGAGGCTCGATTTTAAGGCCCAGGTTCATTTCATATTGGCGCGTTTGGCGCGGGGATCAACCGTCTTCGCGCCATTAACATCGCGTTTACCGTGATGCCCCAGCATAGAAGAAACGCGAAAGAGAAAAATGACTTCCACCGTTCTGATCGCCGACGATGATCCGGTCCAGCGCCGCTTGCTCGAAGCCATGGTGCGCCGGTTCGGGTACGGAGTCGAGACGGTCGAGGGCGGAGAGCCCGCGCTCGACCGGCTGCAGTCCGTCGACAGCGCGCCGGTCGACCTGCTGATTCTCGATCTGGTCATGCCCGATCTCGACGGCATGGGGGTGCTCGGCCGGATGCGCGAGCGCGGCATCAACACGCCGGTGATCGTGCAGACGGCGCATGGCTCGATCGAAACCGTGATTTCCGCCATGCGCGCCGGCGCGCTCGATTTCGTGGTCAAGCCGGTCGGGGCCGAGCGGCTGCAGATTTCCATCAAGAACGCGCTGCGCTTCGACGCTTTGGAGGACGAGATCCGCCGCATCGGCCGCAAGGCCGCGGGGGCGCTGACCTTCAAGGATATTTTCACCCGCTCCGAAGACATGATGCGCGCGGTGCGCCTGGGCGAGCGCGCCGCCAAGTCGAACATTCCCGTGCTGATCGAGGGCGAATCGGGCGTCGGCAAGGAACTGATGGCGCGCGCCATCCAAGGCGGCTCGGACCGCAAAGGAAAACCCTTCGTCACCGTCAATTGCGGGGCGCTGCCGCAAAATCTGGTCGAATCCATCCTGTTCGGCCATGAGAAGGGCGCCTTCACCGGCGCGACCGAAAAGCACACCGGCAAATTCGTCGAGGCCAATGGCGGCACGCTGTTCCTGGACGAAGTCGGAGAATTGCCGCTCGACGCCCAGGTCAAGCTTCTACGCGCCTTGCAGGAGGGCGAGATCGACCCCGTGGGGGCGCGCAAATCCGTGCGGGTCGACGTGCGGCTGATTTCCGCCACCAACAAGAATTTGATCGAACTGGTGCAGAAGGGCGCGTTCCGGGAAGACCTCTATTACCGGCTCAACGTCTTTCCGATCTCCATCCCGCCGCTGCGGGCGCGCCGCGCCGATGTTCCCGATCTGGCGCGCCGGTTCCTGGCGCGGTTCGCGGCGGAGGAGGGCAAGCGCCTGCGCGGCCTGACCGCCGAGACCCTGTCGATGCTGTCGACCTATGACTGGCCGGGCAATGTCCGGCAGTTGGAAAACGCCCTGTTTCGCGCGGTCGTTCTGTCTGACGGCGACGAATTGACCGTGGCGGAATTTCCCCAGATCGCCGCTCATGTCGAGGGGTTCGACGTGCGCGTGCCGCCGGCGCCGGCGCCGGTGGGCGCGGCGCAGCAAAAGGAAATCGTCCGGGTCGAGGTGCGCGATCCCAACGTGCTCCGGCTGCTCGACGAAAATGGCGATGTGCGCAAGCTGGACGCCCTGGAAGAGGAAGTCATCCGCTTCGCCCTGACCCATTATCGCGGGCAGATGTCGGAGATGGCGCGCAAGCTGGGCATCGGGCGTTCGACGCTCTACCGCAAGATGAAGGATTACGGCTTGGCCGAAGAGCATAGGGACGGCGGCGCTGACGCTGCGTAAAAAATACAGGCGCCCGCGCGACGGGCGTTGCATTTGACGCGCAATCTGCTCTTGATGGAGCAAAGTCGCCGCCTCCGCCGTTTGTTGTTCGGAGCCGACACGAGGTTCACACATGCGATCGCCTGTCGATTTTCCGGCGCGCGCCGAGGCGCAAGCCTTGAAGGCCGCCGTTCTCGCGCTTGGCGTGTTTCTGGCCGCCGGCGGGACCGGGCGCGGCCAGACGGCGGTCGATCCGCCGCCGCCCCCGTCCCCTGAAAACGCCGAGAACGCCGAAAGGGCGGGGCCGCAAAAGCCCGCCGCCCATGCGGCGATCCGCGCCGCGCTGATCCAGGCCGCCGACCAGCCGATGTCGGAGGAGCAGCGCGCCGTGCTCCGCGACGTCGACGCGTTCTACGCCGGCAATGGCGACGCGCCGATCTTCTTCACCGAGGCCGGCTGGACCGATCAGGCGCGCGGCGCGTTCGACAGGTTGCAGAAGGCGCCCGACGATGGCCTCGATCTGCGCGCGTGGCGCGTCTATTCGCTCGACATGGCCCCGACGCCGGCGCTGGCGGCGGGCGAAGTCGCGCTGGCGCAGGCGGTCGCGGCCTACGCCTTCCAGGCCAGCGGCGGCCGGATCGAGCCCGCGCGCGTCAACAAACTGATCGGCCTGCGCCCCGACGTGGTGTCCGCCGAACGGGCGCTGACGGAAGTGTCGAAGGCGGCCGACGCCGACGCCCAACTCGCCGCCTACAATCCGCAAACCCCGGGCTACCAGGCGCTGCGGGACAGGCTGGGCGCGATGCGCGACGCCACGGCCTCGATCCGGTTCGCCGCCCAGGAAGCTTCGCGCGACGCCAGGCGCCGCGCCAGCGACGCGCGCTCGCCGGTGGCGGGGGCGCTGGCGCGCGGGCGGCAGGAGGCCGACCTTCTCGCCAATATGGAAATGTGGCGCTGGATGCCGCGCGAACTCGGGTCGGACCGGATCATGGTCAATGTTCCCGAATATGCCGCGCGCCTTTATCGCGGCGGCGCTCTGGCGGCGACCAACAGGATCATCGTCGGCAAGCCGAACACGCCGACGCCGCTGTTCTCCGACCGGATGGAATATGTCGTCGTCAATCCGTCCTGGTACGTGCCGCAGAGCATCGTCAAGAAGGAGATGATGGGCCGCTCCCTGGAGGGCTATGACGTCGTCTGGCAGAACGGAATGATGCATGTGCGCCAGCCGCCCGGCGAGCGCAACGCTCTGGGACGGTTGAAGTTCATCTTCCCCAACGCCTATGCCGTTTACATGCACGACACGCCGAGCCGGAGCCTGTTCGCGACGACGCGGCGCGCCTACAGCCACGGCTGCATGCGGGTCGACCAGCCGCTGGCCTGGGCCGTCGCCGTTCTGGGGCCGCAGAGCGGCTGGAGCGAGAAGCGTATCGAGAAAATGTACGGCAAGAGCGAGCGGCGCGTCGATCTGCCCGCGCCGCTGCCGATCTACATCGGCTATTTCACCGAGCGGGTGGATGAGAACGGCCAGTTGCAAGCGTTTGAGGACGTCTACGGCTACGCGGCCGAGGTAAAGAAGCGGCTCGGGCTCGGCGGCTGAGTTCAGCCGAGCCCGGATCGTTTTCGCTTAGAGGTTTTTCGGATTGCCCTTGAGGATGGTGTAGCGCTTGCCGTCGCCGTCCTCGTCGATGAAGGTGGCGGCGTCGCCCGCCACTTCCAGCTTGTAGCAGGTCTCGGTCTTCTCGCCGGGGAAGATGAAGCAGACGTTTTCGCCGCGCAAAATCCACTTGCCGGTGGCGGTCTCGTCGTCGTCGAGCTGCTTCACCAGTCCGCCGGGACCGTAAAATTCGCTCAGGGGCAAGCCGTCGGAATCCTTACCGCTGATGGTGTTGCCGACCAGCGCGGCCCAGGCGGCGGCGCCGGTGAGCTTGGTTTGCCCGGAAACGGCGGGCGCCGCCGGAGGCGCGGCTGTCGGCGTTGCGGTCATGGGCGCCGCCAACGGGGGGAGGGCGCCATCCGCGTCCGCCGTCACGTCGAAACGCGCGGCGATCTGCGCGGGATCCTTCATCTCCTGCAAGTCCGAGACTTTGGGCGCCGGCGGCTTGGCGGCGAGCGCCAGCGTCAGGCTCTTGCCGTTGGCGACGAATTTCAGCACGGCCTGCGAAAACGTCGTCGCCGCCGGAATGTTCGGCGCCAGCATCGGCGCCTGGGCCGCGATCATGCTCCATTCGGCCTTGATCGCGTCGGGCGTCTGGTTTTTCGACAGCGCCGTCAGCGCCAGGGCTTTTTCCAGCGCGCCGGCGTTGACCAGCTTGAGCGTGAGCGCCTGCAGCTCCGACGCCTGGAAGGCGGCGGCGCGCGCGGCGGGATCGCCGGCGAAGGCGCTGGCGTCGAGCCCGCCGAACCGGCCGCTCAGAGCGATCGACCCGAGTTTCGCCAGGTCGATGGAATAGTCGTCGAGCGCAAACGTCTTGTTCGCCGCCTGATAGGCGCCGGAGAATTTCACATTCGCTTCGATCTTGTCGTAGCCGAGCGCCGTCAGGGCGGCGCCCGCCTGCGAAGCCTTGGGCATCGTCACGCTCAAGCCGCTGGCGTTGAACGAGAACTTTGTGGGGGTGTCGCCGTCGAAATTCTGCGCCGCCTCGGCCGAGGCGAGGTGGACGCGGATCAGATTGCCGCCGTCCGCGCCCGCCGGCGTGCCCTTGTCGGGCGCGGTCAGGTCGAATCCGCTCCAGGCGGCATGGTTGATTCGGGCGCTGGCGCCGGCGGCGTCGCCGGCCTTGATCGCCTCGGCCAGATGCTTGATCTGCACGCCGTCGAGCGTCACGCCCTGGCTTTTCAGAACCACGGAGCCGCCGGTGTCGCCGGGAATGTCGGCGTCGACGCCGCCGAGCGTCAGATGCGCCGCCGATCCCTGATCGACGCCCTCGGCCGCGAAATCGTGGAACGTCACCGCGCCGGGCTTGTCGGAGGTCAGGACGGCCTCGGGCGCGGCGATCCGGGCGGCCTTGAGCTTGCCGATAAGTTCGGCGGCGGCGTCGCGCGGCAGCGCGCCGGAGAACAGTTTCGTCGCCTCCTCAACGGTGATGTTGGCGTCCTTCAGCTCGATATGCTTGAACGTGAGCTTGGCGTCGGCGCCCGTCGGCAGCGAGACATTGTCGAGGGCGATGTCGGCGGCCTGGGCCGAAGCGGGCGCGAGGGCGGCCAGCAGGACAAGCCTGGCGAGAGGGGGCGAGCGGAAGCTGGGCATCGGCGATCCTTGATTCGGCCCGTCGTGTCGGGCGGCGCGGCGATCTTAAGAGCGGGACGCCCGCCGCGTCAAAACCCGTTTCCGGGCAAAACTCCTTGGGCGTGGCTTTTTCGCCTCTGTTGGTGTATGGAGGGCGCCCGAAACGAAGCGTTAACGATTTTCATCAATGGTCCGGCAATCTGGTCGCACGTCAGCGCGAGCAAGCCAGTGGGAGCGCGATTGATTTTGGCAAACCTCAAGGCGGGCCTGTTTCGAACCCCTTCCAGGCCAGCCGGTCGCGGCGGGATGTCCAGGATCTCATCGCTCTGGCGCGGCCGGGGCAAGGCCTGCGCGACGCTGCTCGCCCTATTCGCCACCCTCGCGCCCAACGCGCTGGAATCGGCGGCGGCCAATGGCGACACCCGCACGATCTACCTCTATCATTCCCACAGCAAGGAAAGCATAGCCGCGACCTTCCGGGTCAACGGGCATTACGACGCCGAAACCCTGGAAAAGCTCAATTGGTTCCTGCGCGACTGGCGCAATGACCAGCCGACGCACATGGACCCCCGGCTGTTCGACGTGCTGTGGGAGGCTTATCGCTCGACCGAACGCATGGGGCCGGACGATCCGATCGTCGTGGTCTCGGCCTATCGCTGCCCGGCCACCAACGCCATGCTGCGCCGCCGCTCGCGCGCGGTGGCCGAACATTCGCAGCACATGCTCGGCAAGGCGATGGACACGACCATGCCCGGCCTGTCGATGGAGAAACTGCGCGAGATCGGCATGCGCATGCAGCGCGGCGGCGTCGGCTATTATCCGCGCGCCAACACGCCTTTCGTGCATCTCGACGTGGGCGGCGTCCGCCACTGGCCGCGCATGACCTACGATCAGCTCGCCCGCCTGTTCCCTGACGGCAAAACCGTGCATATCGCCAGCAACGGCAAGCTGCTGCCCGGCTATGAAGAGGCCCGCGCCGAAATTCTCGCGCGCGGCGGCGAAGCCATTTCGGTCGCCGAGGCCGAAAAATCCGGCGGCGGCCTGCGCGGCTTCTTCGCCTCGCTGTTTGGCGGCGGCGGCGAGGACGAGGACGAAGCGCGCGAAAGCGTTCCGGCCAAGCCGACCCGCGTCGCGTCGCGCGCGCCGGCGCCGCAAGCGGCCGAAGAGGACGAGGGCGTTTCGCAGGTCGACCCGCAACGCCGGCTGATGGCCAAGGCCGAAACGGATTTGCCGCGCGGCGAGACTTATATGAGCGCGTCGGCCGCGCCCGCGCCCGCCGTGGCGCCCGCTCAGCCGGAGGCGCGGACCGTCGCGCCGGCGCCCGCCCGGCTCGAATCGGCCAAGCCCGAGCCGATCGAAGATCAAACGGCGGAACCCGCGCCGGAAAAACCGCATCCGCTCGACGCAGCGCCGCAGCCGCCCCGGCGTCCCGCCGCGCTGGAGCCTGTGGTCGCCGACGCGCCGCAGCCGCCGCCCCGGCCCATCGGTCTGACGGCGCTGCCGCCGGTCATCGCCCAGGGCGGAAAAGACGCCAAGACGGCGGCGCGCCCCCCCGAGTCGAATCCGGCGCTCGCCTACGCCACGCCGCTACCGCCGCCCCGGCCTTCCGCGCCGGCCTTGCGCCCGGCCGCCAAGGCCGAACAAAGCCGAATCGAGCGCGCCAGCGTCCAGCCCGCGCCGCCCGCGCGCGTCGGCCCCGCTGCGCCCGCGCCGGCCTCCACGCCCCAACGCGCCCGCGCCGCCGCCGCCGCGCCCGCATTGCGCGCCGCCGCGCGCGGCGACGTGCTGGCCGGCGCGCCGGCGGCGGGAGCGGCCGCGCGCTTTGGCGCGAACGACAACGTGTTGGGAACTCAGGGCTTTTCCAAAGCTAAGCCTTGAGCTGCGCTTTTCCGCATCATGGTTAGGACGGCTTTAACGCGTCCCGGGGCATTTATGCCTCGTCGGCGCCTGGTCGCTTGAAGCGCCCCGCGATGGGCCGCGCGCCGGACCCGTTCCATCCATTTCGCCGAGCGCGCCATGACTTCAGCCCCAATCGACGCCCGTTACTTTGCGCAGTCCCAACGCGTCCGCCGCGTCAATCCGGCGGCCTGCCGGCTCGCGCCGCTGCTGCGTCTGGCTCTGATGGTGGCGCTGGGCGGCGCGCTGGCCTCCGTCGCCCTCAGCCCGAGACTCACCCAGGCCGGGGCGGCGAGCGCCCGGATCTAAGGCGCTCGCCTCGCCCGGGCGAACGCGGTATAACGGCTTATGCCCAATCCGCCGCCTCGTCGCCTGTTGGCCGCCCTATGCGCCGTTTTCCTCGCCGGTCCGGCGCAGGCGCAGGATTCGTTCTCGGATTTTTTCAGCTCGCTGTTCGGCCCGCCTCCCATGCAGCGCGCCCAACCGCGCCCGGTCGGGCCGAGGATCAAGCCGGCGCCGCGCCCGCTGGCGCAGCCGGCGCCGCCGAAACGCCAGGCCCGGCCGGCGCGGGAGCGGCGCGACGTCAGGACCGCCGCGCCCGCCGCCGCCGCGCCGGGACAAACGCCGGCGACGCCGGCGGCGGCGGCGAGCTTTCGCGTCGCGGTGATCGGCGATTCCGAGGCCTCGCGCCTCGCCGAGGGGCTGGACGACGCCTTCGCCGACGATCCCCGCGTCGCCGTCATCGACAAGGCGAAGGACGACAGCGGGCTGGTGCGCAACGATTTTTACGACTGGCGCAAGGAAGTCGCGGCGCTGCTCGACGGCCCCGATCATTTCGACCTGGTGGTGATCCAGATCGGCGTCAACGACAATCAAAAGCTCCGCCTCGACCCCGACCACCAGCTCGAGCCGCTGTCGAAAGCCTTCAATGAGGTCTATGCGCAGCGGGTGGACGAAATCGCCGCCGCCTTCCGCGACAAGAACATCCCGCTGGTCTGGGTCGGCCTGCCGATCATGAGCAGCCCCGGCCTGTCCAATGCGGCGCTGGTGTTCAACGAAATCGCCAAACAGCATGCGACGGCGGCCGGCGCGCGCTACGTCGATCTGTGGGACGCCTTTTCGGACGTGAATTCCGCCTACAAGGCCTCCGGTCCGGATATCAACGGCGCGATCGTGCGGTTGCGCGGCCCCGACGGCGTGCATTTCACCCTCGCGGGCGCGCGCAAGGCCGCGCATTTCATCGAGCCGGAAGTCAAGCGCGTGCTGGAGGCCAAGCTGCAGCCGCCGCCCGACGCCGTCCCGCCGGACCAATCCGCGCCCCCCGAGGCGGTTGCGCCGGCGCCTGAAAAACCGGCCCCGGAAAAACCGCTGGCGGGCAAGATCACGCCCCTCAACGAGCCGATCCTTTCACCCGGCGGCGCGCTCGCCGAGGCGCCCAAAGCGAGCGCGTCGGTCGCCGACAAGCCAGCCGCCGCCGCGCCCGGCCGTTCCGACGATTTTTCCTTGCCGCGGGCGCCGGCGCCGCAGCCAAGCCCCTGATCACGCCACGATCGGCGTGATCACCGCCGCCGTGAACTCCATCACCAGCGCGCCGCGCTGGTTGACGGCGCGATTGAGGCTTTGCACCAGCCCCAGCCCGGGCTTGGAGGTGGGGCGCTTGGCGATCACCTGGGTCGAGAAGCGGATGCGGTCGCCGACCAGCACCGGCTTGCGCCAGACCAGATTGGCGAAGCCCGGCGAGGCCCGGCTCGGCACGTCGCCGCCCGCCACCTCCCGGCGCAGCGCGATGAATTGCCGCATCCAGCAGCAGGCCGTCTGCAGCCCCGCCGCCGACATCGCGCCGAGCACATGCTTGCGTCCTTCCGCCTCGTCGAGATGGAACGGGAAGGGGTCGAACTCCTGCGCATAGGCGCGGATGAAGGCGGCGGAAAACTGCTTTTCGCCGAGATCCGCATAGGCGCCGACCCGCGCGAGCCGGTAATCGTCGGGCAGGGCGGCGAAACGGTCGTCGATGCGCGGCGGCGGCTCGGGCGGGATGGGGCGCGGCGCGATCTCGGCGGGCGGCGCCGCCAGCGGTTCGCGCCGGCCGAACAGGATCGAACTGACTTGCCGCATGACCTCCACGCCGTCCTGGTTGCGCAGGATCGTCTCGAACTTGACGACGCCGGCGTCGAGGCGCGAGCGCAGATCGGTCTTCTCCAGCGTGCGGGTTTCGGCGCGCAGCACGTCGCCGGGGCGCACCGGGGCGAGCCAGCGGTTGTCCTCAATGCCGATTCCGGCGAGGCAGGCGCTGCCGCCCAGCCAGTCGTCGGTCATCATCCGCATCAGGGCCGAGCAGGTGTGCCAGCCCGAGGCGGCGAGGCCGCCGAGCAGGCTGTGCTTCGCCAGTTCGGCGTCCATGTGGAACGTCTGCGCGTCATATTCCGCCGCGAAGGCGATGATCGCCTCCTCGGTGAAGCGATAGGCGCCATAGGTTCGGGTTTCGCCCGGCGTGAAATCCTCGAAATGGATCAGGCTCATTCAGGCTTCCTCCCGTTTGCGGCATCCTGCCCGTGCGCGCCGGCGATGACAATGGCGCCGCCGCAAGCGAAGGTTGCGGCAATTTGACATTGCGGCCGCGCCGCGCCGGCGTTTTATTATTTCGGTCACACGCCGCTGTTATGGCGCTGTCATGAACCGCCGCCCTTCCCCACGGAGACGCCGGCTTACGCAGGCTTTGGTCACATGAAAATCTGCATTGTCAGCGACGCCTGGAAGCCTCAGGTCAATGGCGTGGCCATCACCCTCGCCAATTTGATCGCCGCGGGCGAAAAACTCGGCGTCGAATTCGCCGTGATCGGCCCCGACCGCTTCCCGACCATCGCGGCGCCGACCTATCCCGAAATCCGTCTGGCGCTGGCCGGTCCGGGCGCGGTGGGCGAGCGCATCCGCGCCGAGCGCCCCGATCACATCCACATCGCCACTGAAGGCCCGCTCGGCGTCGCCGCCGCCTATTGGTGCCCGCGCAACGGCGAAATCTTCACCACCTCCTATCACACCCGCTTCCCCGAATATGTCGAGGCGCGCTGGCCGATTCCCGCCGCCTGGTCCTATGCCGCGCTGAAAAAATTCCATTCCGGCGGCGCCGGCCTGATGGTGGCGACCCAGACTCTGTCCGACGAGCTGTTCGCACGCGGTTTTCCGCGCCCGATGCTCTGGCCGCGCGGCGTCGATGAAAACCTGTTCTCGCCGCGCGCCGGGCTTCCCGTCGAACTGGCCTCTCTGCCGCGCCCGTTCTTCCTCTATTGCGGCCGTCTCGCGCCGGAAAAGAACATCGAGGCGTTCCTGAGCCTCGATCTGCCCGGCTCCAAGATCGTGGTCGGCGACGGGCCGTCGCGGGCGGAGCTGGAGGCGAAATTCCCGCAGGCCGCCTTCGTGGGCGTCAAGTCGCGCGGCGAACTCGCGCCCTATTATTCCGCCGCCGATGTCTTCGTCTTTCCCAGCCGCACCGACACGTTCGGCAATGTCATGCTGGAGGCGCTGGCCTGCGGCGCGCCGGTCGCGGCCTATCCGGTCACCGGCCCGATCGACGTGATCACCGACCCGAAGATCGGCGTGCTCGACGCCGACTTGCGCGCGGCCTGCCTGGCGGCGCTGAAACTGTCGCGCGCCGATTGCCGCGCCCACGCCTTGCGCTACACCTGGCCGGAAAGCGCCAAAATATTTCTCGACAATGTTGTTCGCGCCCGGGCTGATGCGTTGTCCCGAAAGGCGTCCGCCTGAGGGGAGCCGCATGCTGGTCGATGATGAGGGAGCGGCCTGTCCGCGCGGAGGCGTTCAATGAGCCGGCCGCTGATCGTTCTGCTGCATGGCGTCCACGCCGATGGCGCGAACCTCGATCCGTTGCGGGATTTCCTGCGCGACGCCTTGCCCGGCGTCGATGTCGTCGCGCCCGACGCGCCCTTTGCGACGCCGATGGGTTTTCAGTGGTTCAGCCTCGACGGCGTCACGCCGGAAAACAGATTGAGCCGGCTCGTCGAGGGGCGCGCGGCGTTCGACGCTGTGCTGGCGCCGTTGGCGGCGGGCCGTGAACGATTGGGGCTGCTGGGCTTTTCGCAGGGCGGCATGATGGCGCTAGATGCTTTGGTCACTGGGCGCTGGCCGGTCGCGGCCGTCGCCGGCTTCTCGACCCGGCTGGCCTCGCCGCCGCCGTTCGCGCCGACCGCCGCGCCTGTTTTGCTGGTGCATGGCGACGACGATTCGGTGATTCCCGCCGGGGAAGGCGTGGCGGCGGGGCAGGCGTTGCGCGCGCTCGGCCTGCGCGTCGACACGCATGTCCTGCCCGGCGTCGATCATTGCATTACGACGGAAGGCATGCGGCTGGCGGCGGCGTTTTTCGCGGCCAACCTGCCGGTCGTGACCAGTTAATAAATGCCGTTGGGGAAGTATTTCAGGTAAAGCTCGGTGAGCCGACCGGTTTCGTCGAGCTTTTGCAGCGCCCAGTTGAGCCGGCGCCGCCGGTCGCGATCGTCCGGCCGCACGCCGACGCCGACGCCCTCGCCGAAATAGGCCGGCTCCATCCAGTCGCCGCCGACGAAGACGCAGCCGGGCGTCGCATTCATCCAGAGACTGAGCGAAATGGCGTCGCCGAAGCCGGCGTCCACCTGCCGGTCGAGCACCGCCCGCATCATTTTGTCACGCGTGTCGTAAGGAATCACAACCGCGCGCGGGAAGAATTTGCGCAAAAATGCTTCATGGGCGCCCCCCGCCTCGACGCCGATTTTCTTCTCGGCCAGACCTTCGGGCCGCATGTCGAGCTTGTTGGCGTCCGCCCCCGCGACGAATCGCGCCGGGGTGAAATAATAGGGTTCGGTGAAGATCGCGCGGCGTCCGGCGGCGGCGGGTTTGAGCGAGGCGATCAGCGCATCGCCCTCTCCCGCCTCCAGCGCGTCGAGCAAATTGTCCCACCGCCGCGGCTGAATGGTGCAGTTCGCCTGCAATTGCTCGCAAATGGCGCGGGCGACTTCGATGTTGAAGCCGGCCAGCGCGCCCTGGGCGTCGACGAAGGCGAATGGCGGATAATCGTCGCTGGTCAGGAAGCGCAGGGTCGGCTTGTCCTGCCCCGCGGGCTTGTCCGGCGCCGGCGGTTGGACGCGGCGATGCGGGTCGGAGAAGGCCGGCAGGAACATAGTTTCCGCGCGTCTGTCGTCCGCATTGCAACCTGACGCGAGAAAAACATTAAATATCAGGGCGATCGTCGACGTGAGCTTGGCGCGGCGCTTCAACTTCTGGATATATTGCTGGTGAAACACAACCGCCATTTCGGCCTCGGAGCTTGGTCTCCCCCTCTTATCACAGGCACAGGTCCTTGCAGGCGCCCGCGACGACAAAAAATGCGCCGCCCCCGGAGATCGCCTTTCTTGCGGAGGCTGGCGTCGATCCGGGGCTTCTGACTTGGTCGGGGCGCCGCGCCCGCTACCAGGGCGTCGGCGCGGACGAGCTGATGATCGCCGAAGGCCTGATCGCCGAGGATTTCTACTACCGCGCGCTGGCGCGGCGGCTGAACTGCGCCTGCCTCGAAGGCGCCGCCTCGCTCGCGCCCGGTTTCGACTATCGCGCCGCCCTGCGCGCCAATGTCGCCCGCGCCGATCCTGACAAGGAAAGCTTCGACTGGATTCTGTCGCCGCGCGGCAAACAGGTGCGCGACCTTCTCGCTCTGCCCGGCGGCGCGCGCGGCCGCATCGCGGTTTGCGCGCCCAAGACGTTTTCCGCATTGGCGCGCGCGGCGGGCAAGAGCGCGCTCGCCGACGACGCGGCCTTCGCCCTGCCGCGCGCCGCCCCGCGCCTGTCGGCCTGCGCGCCGCAATTGCGCTGGAGCAACATCGCCTTCATTCTGGCGAGCTTCGCGCTGCTCGCGGGCGTGATGACGGCCTGGCGCGACCTGTTCGCCGTGGCGGCGCTCGCCCTGTCGGCGGTGTTTTACGGCGGCATTTACGTGCGGCTGTGCGCCGCCGCCGCATCGCCGCCGAATGGCGCGGCCGCCGCGCCGCGCCTGCGCGAGGCCGATCTGCCCAGCTATACGATCATCGCGCCGATGTACCGGGAGGCCGGCGTCGCCGCGCAATGCGTCCATGCGCTGCGCGCGCTCGACTATCCCGCCGCCAAGCTCGACATCAAGCTGGTGGTCGAGGAGGACGATACGGAGACCTTTGCGGCGCTGCGCGACGCCGGGCTCGCGCCTTATATGGAAGTGGTGATCGCCCCCGCCGGCGCGCCGCGCACCAAGCCGCGCGCGCTCAATGTCGCCCTGCCGCTGGCGCGCGGCGAGCTTCTGGCGATTTTCGACGCGGAGGACCGGCCCGAGCGGGGCCAGTTGCGGGTGGCGGCGGAACGATTCGCGGTTTCGCCGCCCCAGGTCGCCTGCCTGCAGGCGCGGCTCGCCATCGACAATGGCCATGAGAGCTGGCTGGCCTATTTCTTCGCCATTTCCTATGCGGCGCTGTTCGACGTCATCAATCCCGGCCTGGGCGAACTCGGCCTGCCCATGCCGCTCGGGGGCACGTCGAATCACTTCCGCACCGCGCTGCTGCGGCGCATGATCGGCTGGGACGCCTGGAACGTCACCGAGGACGCCGATCTCGGCCTGCGTTTCGCCCGTTTCGGCTATGAGGTGCGCGCCATCGAATCCACCACTTACGAGGATGCGCCGGTTTCCCTGTCGGCCTGGCTCGGCCAGCGCGCGCGCTGGATGAAGGGCTGGATGCAGACGCTCGCGGTCTTTCTGCGAACGCCGCGGGCGCAGATTCGCAAGATGGGCTGGTTCCAGGCCTTCGCCGCGTTCTGCGCCATGGCGACCCTGCTCGCCGGGCCGCTGTTCGGACCGTTCTACGGGCTGCGGCTGTTTTATGATTTCACGTCCGGCGACCTGCTCGATCCCCATGACTGGCGCGACGTGATCGTGTCCGGCTTCGGCCTGTCGGTCGCCTTCTTCGGCCTGCTCGCCTTCGCGCTGCCCAATGTCCTGGGCATGAAGCGGCGGGGGCTCAGGCCGTCGCTGGTTCTTCTGCTGACGCCGGCCTACCTGCTGCTGGTGTCCTTCGCCGCCTGGCGGGCGTTGTGGGAGTGGACGCGCAAGCCTTTCGCCTGGACCAAGACCGACCACGCGCCCCGACCGGCGGGCGCGCGGTCTTATTTTTTTCTCAACCGGGCGCAACCGCTTGCGGGGACGCAATCGCCTTCGGCTTTTGCGGGTTTTGCCGATGGGGATTGAGGAGGCCGATCATGCCCAAGCCATCGCAGCAGAAGGAGACGGTCGCGCGCGTCATGCATGAATTCAAGCACGGCGAACTCGCAAGCTCGACCGGCAGGAAAGTCACGAATCCGAAACAGGCGATCGCCATCGGCCTGCATGAGGCCGGCGCGTCGCGGGACGAGACGCCCCGCAAGAACGCCGAAAACCGGCGCAAGACCAAAGACCGGGAAGCCCAGGGCGCCATCGCGCGGGCGCGCGACGAGAGCCGGGGGGCGGACAGCAAGGCCGATTTGTACGCGGAGGCGCGGCGGCGCAATGTTCCCGGCCGCTCCCACATGTCCAAGGCCGAACTGCGCCGCGCCGTTCAGGGCTGAGTCGCGGCGCGGGCCGCCTTCCGGCTGGGGCGGCGCCGGCCCGCCCGAAAAAACGGCCCGGATTAACGACGCGCCGTTTCCGCGCTTGACCAGGCTCAAACCTTGGGGCAAGCCAAGGCATTGGTTTGCACAAGCTTGGGTATGGTCATGTCGGGAGAGGTTTTACGCGACGCATTTTCATCCCGACTGGTCGCGGTCGCCGAATCGACGGAACAGATGCTCGACCGGCTGTTGTCGCCGCATTTGCTGCCGGGCGAAAAGACCCGCCCGCCGCGCCTGCTGGAGGCGATTCGCTACGGCTCGCTCGGCGGCGGCAAGCGTCTCAGGCCGTTCCTGCTGGTCGAGACCGCGCGCATGCTCGGCGCCGAGGGCGAGGGCGTTCTCCGCGCCGCCTGCGCGCTGGAAATGATCCATTGCTATTCGCTGGTCCATGACGACCTGCCGGCCATGGACAATGACGATCTGCGCCGGGGGCGGCCGACCTGCCACAAGGCGTTCGACGAGGCCTGCGCCATTCTCGCCGGCGACGCCCTGCTCACCTATGCGTTCGACGTGATCGCCGATACGCCGACCCATCCCGATCCGGCGGTGCGCGCCGATCTCACCGTCATGCTCGCCCGCGCGGCGGGCCTGGGCGGCATGGTCGGCGGGCAGGCGCTCGATCTGGAGGCGGAATCGCGCAAGGAGCCGCATAGCCGCGAATTCGTCATGCTCATGCAGTCGATGAAGACCGGCGCGCTGCTTTTGAACGCCGTTGAGGCGGGCGCGCGAATCGGCGGCGCCGACGCCGCGCAGCGCGCGGCTCTCAGCCATTACGGCGCCCTGTTGGGCGCGGCTTTCCAGGTGGCGGACGACATTCTCGACGCCGAGGGCGACACCGCCGCTTTGGGCAAGCGCGCCGGCAAGGACGCCGACCGCAATAAGGCGACCCTGGTCGCCGTGCTCGGCATCGACGAGGCGCGCAAGCGCCGCGACGCCCTGGCGCGCGAGGCGATCGAAGCCCTGAGCGGCTTTGGCGACAAGGCGTCGATTCTGGTCGAGGCCGCCCGCTTCACCGCCTTGAGAAAATCTTGAGCGACGCGCCGGCGCCTCGTTCGTCCCGATTTGCGCGGACGATCAGGGCGCGGCCGCGCCTGTTTCTGTCCACGCTGCTGGGCCTCGCGGTCGGCCTGCTGCTGCCGGAGCACTGGCGCGGGGTGACGCGCGGGCTGCTCGGATGGAATGTGGCGTGCTGGACCTATCTCATCGCGGCGGCGGTGATGATCTTGCGATCCGAGCACAAGGATATTCATCGCCGCGCCGCCTTGCAGGATGACGGACGCTACACGGTGCTGGCGCTCACGGCGCTCGCCGCCGGCTGCTCGTTCGGCGCGATTTTCTTCCAGCTCGCCACGGTCAAGGGCGCCGATTCCAGCCTGCGCGGCGCGCATATCGCTTTGGCGACGTCGACCATCATCGGATCCTGGCTGCTGGTGCATCTCGTCTTCGCGCTGCACTACGCTCATGAATTCTATCGCTGCGCCAAGGAGGAGGCCGGGACGTGGATCGGCGGAATCGTCTTTCCCGGCGAGGACCGGCCGGATTATCCCGACTTTCTCTATTTCTCCTATGTGATCGGCGTCGCCTGCGCCACCGCCGACGTCAACATCGCCAGCCGCCCCTTGCGCCGGCTGGCGCTGGTTCATTGCGTCTTGGCGTTTTTCTACAACAACGCCGTGTTGGCGATGACCATCAATATCGCGGCGAGCTTTATCGGCGGCTGACGCCCATCCGCAGCGCCAGCGGCCCCAGCGCCGCGACCGCGCCGAGCGAGGCGAAGGCCAGCCCCCAGGCGAAGCCGCTGCCGGCGCCGCCAAAAGCATCGAGAATGGCGCCAAAAGCGATGGGCCCGCAAAAGCCGGCGCCAAACCCGAGCAGGGAATGCACCGCCATGGTCGCGCCGCGCCGTTCGGGATCGGCGACCAGCACCGCGCCGGTCGTCAGGGCCGCCGAATCGAGCTGGATCAAACCGTTATAGAGCAGCATCAGCCCGACTGCGGCGAGATAGGGCAGGGCGGCGCTGAAGCCGATCGTAAACGCCAGCGCGGCCGAGGCCAGCATGGCCAACGCGCACCAGCGGCGCCGTCCGAACCTCACCGCCATATCCGCGCCGAACACGCTGGCGGCCATGGCGATCAGGGTTGCGATGGTTGCGACTGTCGTCGGCGTGGGGCCGGAGGCGCCGGGATGCCGCAGCAGCGCGAAGCCAAGAAACGCCACCATCCACGAGCGGGCGCCGAACAATTCCCAGACATGCGCGGCATAGCCGAGCACATAGCCCATGGCGGCGCGGTTTCTGAATACGGCGGCGAAATCGAACGGATTGGTTTTTTGCTTCTGTTCCGGCGGCTTGACGGCGGGCAACACCAGCGCGATCAGCATGGCGGAAGCCGCCGCCGCGCCGGCGGCGGAGAAAAAGGCCGCGCGCCAGCCGAACAGGTCGGCGAGAACGCCGGTCGCCAGAAACGAGCCGGACGTCCCCAGCGAAAAGCTCGCCGTGTAAAAACTGATCCAGCGCGGCTGCCGTTCGGCGGCGATGCGGTCCACCAGCGCCTTTAAACCGGGCATATACGTTCCGGCGAGGCCGATTCCGCCGAGAAAGCGCCAGAGCAGGGCGGAGTAAAAGCCCTGCGCGGTCAGGGCGAAACCCAGCGTGGACACAGCGGCGCAGAGCGCGCCCAACAGATAGACGTTCTTTGCGTCGATCCGGTCGGTCCAGGCGGTCAGCAGCGGAACCGCCAGCGTATAGCCCGCGAAAATCGCGCCCGAAATCCAACCGGCCTGGGTGTTGGACAGGCCCCATTCCGCGATGAAGGTCGGAAGCAGAGCGGGGAAGGCGAACACGCCGACCATGGTGAGTACTTCCGCCGCGCACAGGCAGATCACCGCCTGCGCGTCGGTGCGTCCGTCATCCGCCATGGCGCCGCGCGCGGATCACTCCGCCGCCGTCTCGACCTTGCCGAAGCGTTGGGCGACGTAATCGGTGACGAGCTTTTCAAACTCCTGCGCAATGCCTTCGCCGCGCAGGGTTTTCACCTTCTTGCCGTCGATGAACACCGGCGCCGCCGGGGTTTCGCCGGTGCCCGGCAGGGAAATGCCGATATCGGCGTGCTTGGATTCGCCGGGGCCGTTGACGATGCAGCCCATCACCGCGACATTCAGCGTCTCCACGCCCGGATAGACCTTCTTCCACTCGGGCATGCGCTCGCGGATCATGGTCTGGATGTCGCGCGCCAGTTCCTGGAACACGGTCGAGGTGGTGCGGCCGCAGCCGGGGCAGGCCGCGACCAGCGGCACGAAGGTGCGGAAACCCATGGTTTGCAGGATTTCCTGCGCCACCTGCACTTCCAGCGTGCGGTCGCCGCCGGGCTGCGGCGTCAGCGACACGCGGATGGTGTCGCCAATGCCCTGCTGCAACAGGATGCCGAGGGCGGCGGAGGAGGCGACGATGCCCTTGGAGCCCATGCCGGCCTCGGTCAGGCCGAGATGCAGCGCGTAATCCGACCGCTGCGCCACCATGCGATAGACCGAAACCAGATCCTGCACGTTGGACACCTTGGCGGACAGGATGATGCGGTCGCGCTTGAGGCCGATTTCCTCGGCGCGGGCGGCGGACAGCAGCGCCGAGCGGGTCATGGCCTCGCGCATCACCGCGCGGGCGTCCACCGGCTTGGCGGCCTTGGAGTTCTCGTCCATCAGCTCGGTCAGCATCTCCTGGTCGAGCGAACCCCAGTTGGCGCCGATGCGCACGGCCTTGTCGTGCTTGATCGCCAGTTCGACGATGGCGGCGAACTGCGTGTCCTTCTTTTCCTTGAACCCGACATTGCCGGGGTTGATGCGATATTTGGCGAGCGCCTCGGCGCAGGCCGGATATTCGGTGAGCAGCTTGTGGCCGATATAATGGAAATCGCCGACCAGCGGGACGTTGATCCCCATCTTTTCGAGCTTTTCCCGAATATGCGGCACGGCGGCCGCAGCTTCCTCGCGGTCCACGGTGATGCGCACCAGTTCGGAGCCGGCCTGGGCCAGCGCCGCAACCTGCTTTACGGTGGAGTCGACATCGGCCGTGTCGGTGTTGGTCATGCTCTGCACCACGATGGGCGCGCCGCCGCCGACGATCACGGCGCCTGAGCCTTCGCCGACCCGCACGGCCACGCTCTTGCGGCGGGACAGCGGTTCGGCGGCGATTTCGGTTTCGCAAAGCGGCGGGAAACTTTGTTCGGTCATTGCGGCGAAGTCCTGTGGGCGAAATTGGCTTCTCTATTACAGGCGTTTGGCGACCAAGTGAATAGAACGGCGGAAATGAGCCGATGTTCGCATCGCCGCAGGAAAACGCGCGCTGGCGGCGGCGCAAGCGGCTCAGTCCAAGGGCTGGGCTGAAATGTGCGGCCCCCGGACTATATTAAGGTGGCCATTTCAGGATCAGGGAGATTTCCATGTCGCTCTCGGGCAAGACCGCCGTCGTCACCGGCTCCACCTCGGGCATAGGCCTCGCTATCGCCCGCGCCTTCGCCAAGGAAGGGTGCAATGTCGTGATCAACGGCTTTGGCGAAGTCGCCGCCATCGAGGCCGAGCGGTCGAAGATCGAAACGGAGTTTGGCGTCAAGGCGGCCTATGACGGCGCCGACATGACCAAGCCGGCCGAAATCGCCGGGCTGGTCCACAACGCCGAACAGACGTTCGGCTCGGTCGATATTCTCGTCAACAACGCCGGCATCCAGTTCGTCTCCCCGATCGAGGACTTCCCGGTCGAGAAGTGGGACCAGATCATCGCCATCAACCTGTCCTCCGCCTTCCACACCATTCACGCCGCCATTCCCGGCATGAAGGCGCGCAAATGGGGCCGCATCATCAACACCGCCTCGGCCCATTCGCTGATCGCCTCGCCGTTCAAGTCGGCCTATGTCGCGGCCAAGCACGGCATAGCCGGCCTCACCAAGACGGCCGCGCTGGAGCTGGCCACCTTCGGGGTGACGGTGAACTGCATTTCGCCCGGCTATGTCTGGACGCCCCTGGTCGAAAGGCAGATTCCCGACACGATGAAGGCGCGCAATCTCACCAAGGAACAGGTCATCAACGATGTCCTGCTGGCGGCGCAGCCGACCAAGGAATTCGTCACCGTCGATCAGGTCGCCGCGCTCGCGGTGTTCCTCGCCTCCGACGCCGCCTCGCAGATCACCGGCGCCAATATTTCCATGGACGGCGGCTGGACCGCCGCCTGATGACGGCCGCCCCGCGAAAAACCATCAATCTGGCGCTGCAGGGCGGCGGCGCCCACGGCGCCTTCACCTGGGGCGTGCTCGACGCGCTGCTCGACGACGGCCGTTTCGACGTGACCGGCCTGAGCGGGACCAGCGCGGGGGCGATGAACGCCGTCAATTTCGCCGAGGGTTTGCGCAAGGGCGGCGCGTCCGGCGCCAAAGCGCAACTCGCGGCCTTCTGGAAGGGGGCGAGCCTCGACGGCGATCTGCCCAAAGCCGGGCGGATGGTGATCGACGGGCTGATGGCCTGCTGGTCGGCGACTCCCGCCGCCGCCCTCATGCAGCAGACGGCGAGTCTGTTCGCGCCGGCCGAACTCAATCCGATGGACATCAACCCGCTGCGCCATGTGCTGCGCGACGGGGTGGATTTCGACAAATTGCGCGCGAGCGCCGGCCCGAAACTGTTCATCGCCGCCACGGCGGTCGAAACCGGCAAGGTGCGGGTGTTCCATCGCGAGGAGCTGACGCTCGACATGGTGATGGCGTCCGCCTGCCTGCCCACGGTTTTCCGCGCGGTGGAGATCGACGGCGAGCCCTATTGGGACGGCGGCTATATGGGCAATCCCGTGCTGTTCCCGTTCTTTTATGAAACGAGTTGCGTCGATATCATTCTGGTGCAGATCAATCCGATCACCCGCAAGGGCGCGCCCGACACCGCCGCCGAAATCGCCGGGCGCGTCGATGAGATCACGTTCAACGCCTCGCTGTTGCAGGAATTGCGCGCCATCGACTTCGTGCGGCGGCTGATCGCGGAGGGGCGGCTGACCGGGACGGCCTACAAGGCGATCCGCGTTCACGTGATCGAGGCGCAGGACGAGCTGAACCAATTCGGCGCCGCCAGCAAGATGAACGCGGATTACGATTTCTTCCTGCAATTGCGCGAGATCGGGGTGAAGGCGGCGCAACGCTTCGTCGCCGCGCATTATGACGATATTGGCGTGCGGCCGACGCTCGATCTGCGGGAAACATTGAGCTAGATGCTATGCGCGCGGCCCGGCAGGGCTTATAAGCGCGCGAAATGCTGAACGCCCTTGTCGTCATTCCCGCCCGGCTGGCCTCGACGCGCCTGCCGAACAAACCGCTCGCGAATATCTGCGGCGCGCCGATGATCGTCCAGGTCCTGCGCCGCGCCAGGGAGGCGGAGATCGGCCCGGTTCTCGTCGCCGCCGATGGCGAGGAGATCGCGGCGGCCGTGCGCGCCGCCGGCGGGGAGGCCGTCGTCACCGATCCCGATCTGCCCTCCGGCTCCGACCGGATCGCGGCGGCGCTGCGGTCGTATGATCCCGAGGGCCGCTACGCCACCATCGTCAATGTCCAGGGCGACCTGCCGACCATCGACCCCGCCGCCGTGCGCGCCGCGCTGGCGCCGCTGTCCGAGCCGCGCGTGGACATCGCCACCCTGGCGGCGCGGATCGTGCGCGAAGAGGAGCGGACCGATTCCAATGTGGTGAAGGCGGTCGGCTCGCCCCTGAGCGCGACGCGCCTGCGCGCGCTCTATTTCACCCGCGCCACCGCGCCCTGGGGCGCCGGCGATCTGTTCCACCATATCGGGCTTTACGCCTATCGCCGCGCGGCGCTGGAGCGGTTCGTCGCCTTGCCGCCCTCGGCGCTGGAGAAGCGGGAGAAACTGGAGCAGTTGCGGGCGCTGGAGGCGGGCATGCGCATCGACGTGGAGATCGTCGAAACCGTGCCGCTCGGCGTGGACGCGCGCGACGATCTGGAGCGGGCGCGCGCGATACTTGAGGACAGGAAACAGTGACCAGCAAGATCATCGCTTATCAGGGCGAACCCGGCGCCAATTCGCATATGGCCTGCGCCGATGTGTTCCCGGGATGGGACACCTTGCCCTGCGCCAGTTTCGAGGATGCTTTCGCCGCCATTGGCGAAGGCCGCGCCGAGCTGGGCATGATCCCGATCGAGAATTCGCTGAACGGCCGCGTCGCGGACATCCACCATTTCCTGCCCAACTCCGGCCTGCACATCGTCGGCGAATATTTCCTGCCGATCCACTTTCACCTGCTGGGTCTGAAGGGCGCGAAGATCGAAGACCTGCGCAGCGTTTACAGCCACGTCCACGCGCTCGGCCAATGCCGCAAGATCATCCGGCGGCATGGCCTCAAGCCTGTGGTCACCGGCGACACCGCGGGGTCGGCCCGCGAAGTGGCGGAATGGGGCGACAAGAGCCGGGCCTCGCTGGCGCCGATGATGGCGGCGGAGATTTACGGCCTCGACGTGCTCGCCCGTTTCGTCGAGGACGAGGCCCACAATACCACGCGCTTCGTGGTTCTGTCGCGCGAGGCGCGCCGTCCGCCGCTCGGGGCCGGGCCGACGCTGACCACTTTCGTGTTCCGCGTGAGGAACGTGCCGGCGGCGCTTTACAAGGCGCTCGGCGCCTTCGCCACCAACACCATCAACATGACCAAGATTGAAAGCTACATGGTCAACGGCAAGTTCGCCGCCAGCCAGTTCCTGGTCGATGTCGAGGGCCATCCCGAGGACGCGAATCTGGCGCGCGCCCTGGAGGAATTGCGGTTCTTCAGCGAGGAAGTGCGGATTCTCGGCGCCTATCCGGCGCATCCGTTTCGCGCGGGGACTTAACCCTTGCGAATCGGGAACAAGTCGAGCGCGTTTTGCGCGGTGAGCGCGTCGTTGAAGTCGAGATAAAACGCCATCAAGGCTGAAAACGCCATGGCTGAAAACATCAGCGGGTTCGCTTTCATCATGTTGAAGGTCGGGATGGCGGTGTAGAGAGGCGACATGGCGTTTCTCCAATTGTTTGGAACGCCATTGACGCCTTGAGGTTCATAAGAACTTTAGGCCATCGACTCATTAAACCGGCACCATATGCGAAAGGCGGCGAGCTTGACGCCTGCGAGGAAGTTGTCGGCTCGCTTGTCGTAGCGGGTGGC
>NZ_FYDG01000036.1 GCF_900187365.1 Rhodoblastus acidophilus | reverse complement strand
ATTACAGCACCGCTACATGAGCCTGGAGACGATGGCCAGCCTCGCCGACGAACCCGCATCGCCCCCCAAAATCGCAGCCTGAAGAGGCGAGACGACCGCCCCATAATTTCCACCACCTTGACGGACGCGATCTGGGTGCTCGACGCCCACAGATGGACCAATGTTAAGATAAAGATCAGGGCTCTCGTTTCGTTCGACAGCTTTAGCCAATGTATTGGCGGTGGCGGCGACTGCTCTGTTTGATTGCTATAGGAGCAGCATCACCCTGATCAACATGATAAATCGTCCGGCGGATCAAGATTGCTCGCCGACGATCTGGCCAACAGGGTGACGCATGCGCCGTTGGCGCCGGCCGGCGACAGGCTGCGGCGTTGGACGCGTTTCGAAGCATCGCGACATCGTCTCGAACAGCCAGGCAATGCCGGCATCGGCCATGGCGGATTTCGCCGCGACGACGCGCACCGGGTCGGGCGTCCAGGGCAGCGGGACAGGACAGGTCGTCAGATTGAAACGCGCCGCGTGGCGGGCGACCAGATGCCGTGGCAAGGTCGCGATCAGATCGCTCTCCGCCAACTGCATCAGCGCCATCATAAAGTTCGGAACCGTCAGCGCGATGCGCCGCGACAGTCCGCTCTCGGCCAGCTTCGCATCGACGACGCCATGGGCGTCCCCGATGGCTGACACCAGCATGTGCCGCGCCGCCAAATAGGCTTCCAGCCCCGGCTTTCGCGCCAGAGAATGCCCCTTGCGCATGGCGACGACGAAGTCCTCTTCGAACAGCAGACGCGCCTCGAAGCGTGGCGGCGGCGGACCGATCGGCAGGACCGCGAGGTCGACCCGTTGCGCATCAAGCTCGGTGAGCGTGCCTGGCCAGACCTGACTCGTGGGCTTGCCGTGATGCTGCGGCATGAGTTGCAGCAATCGAATGTCGACGCCCGGCGCCTCGCGCGCGACAACGGCGACAAGCGGCGCCAGGAACATGGCGGCGATGGCGTCCGGCGCGCCGATGGTGAAGCCGCGCCGCGCGGTTTTCGGGTCGAACGGCCCCGCCGAAGCGACGACGCCTTCGACGCGGACGAGGATTTCCGCGATGGGGCCGGCAAGGGCGAGCGCGCGCGCCGTCGGCGCCACGCCGCCGGGCGTCTTCAAGAACAACGGATCGTGCAGAAGCTGGCGCAGTCGGCAGAGGCCGTGGCTGACCGCGGAGGGCGTGAGATTCAGCTTCTCGGCGGCGCGCGCCACGTGGCGCTGTTCAAGCACGGCGCTGAACAGGACGAGGAGACTGAGATCGATGCGCAGGAGCTGAGCGGGCTTCAGCAGGGTCATGAGGACATGTCACTGGCTTCACGAGCAGGATGGCGCAATCTCTGAACTCCCGCAAGTCAACTTGCTCGGCGGTGGTTTCGAGCGAATGCGAAGGAGTGAAAACATATGTCAAGTCATAACGACAATCTGCGTATGAGCCGGCGCGGCGCATTCGCGGCGGCTGCGACTGCCGCCATGGCGATCAACCCGGCATCCGCAAGCGAGCCGACCGACAGGCTCGCTGCGCGCGCCGCCGAAAAGAACGCCGCCTTCATGCGCGGGGACATGCAGCGCTGGCTGGAGCTGACGCCTTTCGCGGACGACTTCTGCCTGATGCAGCCGTTCGGAGGTCCGGCCAGCCACGGCTTCGACGCCACGCCCGAAAAAATGGCGGAGATGGCCAAGTTCTTCCGCAACGGTAAGACGGATCTTGAAATCGTGCAAACCTTTGCCTCCGATGCCATTGCCGTGCTTGTCATGATCGAACGCCAGCGCGCCGAGGTCGGGGGCTTGCCCGCGCAGGACTGGTCGCTGCGGGTGACGGAAGTCTATCGCAAGGAAAACACCGAGTGGCGTCTGGCGCATCGCCACGCCGACCCTTTGACGCGGCGCATGTCGCTTGATCAGGCGGCGGCGCTGGCTCGTGGCCCCGACAAGTGTTGAAGGCGAACGCGACATGACGAACACCATCAATCTCTTCACCTTCAAGCCGTGCCCCATTTGCGCACATGGTCGAGAAACATCATGGGCCTTGAGACCAATTCGATGAGATCACTTCGACGCCGGCGCCGACACCCAGCCCGGCAAGCTCGGAAACTTGATCGGCTTCTGTGGCGCGAGCCCCGCTGAACGCTGCCAGGAACGAATATCGTCCAATGACCAGGTCCCCGAAGCGCTGGTCAGGGCGAAGTAGAAATCCATCACCGCCGGGAGGCCGCCGCCAGCGCCGGGATGATTTGCGCGCAAGAGGTCGCCGATTGCGTAAATCCCGCCGGGCGACAGCGCCCGCGCGACGCGTCTGGCCAGTTCGCCGTTCTGGTCTGCGGTGAAGTGGTGGATGAGATTGTTGGCCATCACGACGTCGAAGGTCGCTTCGCCCAGGTCTTCGCTGAGCGCGTCGCCGGTTC
Source organism: Rhodoblastus acidophilus (assembly GCF_900187365.1). GTDB lineage: Bacteria > Pseudomonadota > Alphaproteobacteria > Rhizobiales > Beijerinckiaceae > Rhodoblastus > Rhodoblastus acidophilus. The sequence continues at coordinate 9,393 of NZ_FYDG01000036.1, read as the reverse complement.
GGTGCGTCACGCGTTCGCCCAGCCCTTCGCGCGCCGCGATCTCGCTGGCGCGGTCCACGGCGCCCGGCAGTTCGAGAATGGTGGCGGTGAGCGCGGAATGGCGTCTGCACAGTTCACAGGAATACAGGCCGTGCGACCCGCCGATGTCAAGCAACCGCGTCGCGCCTCGCGGGACGGCCAAGCGTTTCGCCAGTTCGATGGCGGGGCTGGAGGCGATGTCGCGCATGCCGTCCTGGTAGATCGCCCAATCTTGTGGAGTCGCGTTCTGGTGGAAGTCGAGCGGAACGCCGGTGCGGACGAATTGCGAGGATTTGCCGACGAGATCCCATTCCAGGTTCTGGAAGGCGAGCTTGGCGACGAGCGTGTGCGCGCTGTCGCGCAACAGCCATTTTCTCATGTCTTTGGTCAGGCTGTATTTGCCGTCCTTCCAGCGCGCGTAGCCGATGCCGACGAGACAATCGAGCAGCTTTTTTGTCGCCGTGGGGTCGGCGCCGCAGGTCGCCGCGATGCTCTCGAACGTGGACGCGCTTTTGCCGAGCGCCTCGAACATGCCGAGTTCGGCGGCGGACTGTATCGCGCGCGCCATGGTGAAGGCGATCTGCGTGTCAAGCAGCGGCCGCGGCGCGAGATTGAGCGCGAGCGCAACCCGCTCCAGAAGGTTTTCAGGCTTCGGCGCCAGCTTCATGGCCACTCCGGGTGAGCGACATCGGCGATGAAGCTCGCAAATCCATCTGCGAAAAACCCCGCGCCACGTCGTCGGGTTCCGCTACTGCGCCTCAACCCTCAGCACACCCCTCTTCAGGCAGGTGGACGCGTCTGCCTTGTCCTGAGCTTCAAACAGCCGGCGGGCGCGCGGACATAAACCGGCTCGACGCCCAGCAGAGACGGACGGTGGCGGCTCGCCTTTCCGCGCGCATCGCCGAGCGCAGACGAACGTCTGCGGGCGGTCGAGGCGGAACTGGCTCAAGCGCGCCCGCGTCGCGGCGCTGGAGTCTCTGCAAGGCGAATGCGCCCGGTTGCGCCTTCAGCTCAACGACGGCGGCATGACCGACGTGCGAGCGCATGCTGAGGAACTCGCCCAGTTGCGGCGGGAGAACGCGCTTCTGAAGCGGGAGGCCGACCGAATCCTCCAGGAGCGCCACGACGGCGGTCAGCCGCGCGATGGCGGCGGCCGCATGCGCACGCACCGAATCCTTCAGCGCCAGAATGCCCAGAAGACGGCCGCCGAAGCCGATGAAAAGCAGCGTCTTGCCTTCGAGATAGAAGCCGGTCCACCACCTCGCCGTGCGCGGAAACATCTATGCCTTCGTGGTCCGTCGCCGATGAGAGGCCAGCGCGAACACCAATCCGCCACTCACGGTCAAAAGCAAACCTGCGACCGTCATCAAGGTTGGAACATGCGTCAGTGTGAGGCTCCAATCCGGTCCCACGACGATGCCGCTGTCGAAAGCTTCGTTGCTGCTGGAACAGATGGCGCTCGCCGCGGGGTCGCGCGCCAAATCGGCGGCGATCCGGTTTTGCAGCGCCTTTGCCTCGCGGCGGTCGCCGGGCATTTCCGCCATGTGGTCGAGCAGGGCGCGGGCGCCGGCGATATAGCCGTGGGCGCATTCATTGAACGGGCTGGCTTCGTCAGACAATGCGCCGGGAGCGAGGCCCCAGAAACAGGCGAAGCCTTGCAGGCTGATGAAGCCCTGCAGCCGCCGCAAGGTTGGGTCGGTCTGCGCCCGACGCGCCGCCAGATCCAAGATTTCCGCGCGGTATTTGGCGAAGACGGGCATCTCGCCATGCGATATGGCGGGGATGACCACGCCAACCGTCTCGCCCGGACGGACCAGTTTCGCGTGGTGCGCGCGCGCGGGCGCCAGGCTGGCGAAGACCGTCATGGCGACAGCGATCAGGACGCGCGCCGACCGGATGTTCCGCATCAGTCCGTTGCCTTCGCGGGGACGAGCGCCCTGAACGTCCAACCGCCGACGCCCGAGAAAACCGCCCGGCCCAAGGGCGCAACGTCAATGCGTCGGAAGGCGTCCGGTCCGGCGCCGATCGCGTAGGCGATGGCGGCGCGAACGATGGTTGGATGCGTGATCGCCAGGATGGCGCCGGATCGCGCCAGCAGGTCCTCCATCCACGCGCCAACGCGCCGGTGGACATCCGCAAACGACTCGCCGCCATGTGGGGCGGCATGAGGATCGCTGATCCATTGGACGAGCGCTTCGGCGTCTTGCGTCTGGATCTCTTCAAACGTGCGACCGCTCCACCGGCCAAAATCGCAATCGCGCAGGGATGTTTCGGGCGCCGCCTCAAGATCGAGGCCCTCGGCGGTCTGCGCCGCGCTGAGCGCGGGGCTGCGCAAGACGGCGTCAAACCTTGGCAGACGACCGGACAAGCGAGTCAGGCTGTTCCTGCCGGGGGGATCGAGCGCTTCATCGGCGGGAAAGCCGATGAAGCGCATGGAAGGGGTCGAGGCCGCGCACAGAAGATGAAGACGGATCGTCACCGGTTCGGCCTCGCCGGGTTTGCTCAGGCGTGGACCGGGCGCAAGGCCGGCCGTTTCGCGCCAATGAGGCGCTCGGCGTAGACGCCGAACAACAAGCCCAAGATTGCCCACATCAACGCCTGCCCGCCCAGCGAAGCGATGCGGAACTGCCACAGCAAGTCTGCCGGAAATCCTTCCGGAACTTCATTCACACTCGGCAGCGCCAGGGAGACGCCGACCATAACGGCGATATAGGCGAAGCCAGCGAGGATGGCCGCGTTCCACCCGCCGATGCGGCCGGCGAGGCTGCGGCGAAGCAGGCTGGCGGCGATCATCACGGCGAGCGAGATCAGCACCAGAGCGAGATAAAGGCTGGTTCGCATGTCGATCGTCTCCGGCAGGCCGACAGACGGCGGATTGGCGGGATATTTCAGCGCCGGCGCCAGATAGATGGCGACGAAGCCTTCCGCCGCGAGCACAGCTGAGGTCGCGCGCGCGCCGAGCTCGCCGAAACGGCCGTAAACCAGTGCGAACACTAGCGCAAAAAGGCCGCCGAAAGCCATGCTGAACACGCCCACGCCGGTCAGAAGGCCGACGCTGGATTGGACCGGGCGGCTGACCAGTTCGGGTTCGGTCTGTTCAGTCGGCGCCGGCAAGCCCTTGGCGGCGGCCTCATCGGCCTTCGCCTTGGCCTTGGCTTCCTCCATCGATTGTTCGAATGCGATCGCGCGTTCGACGGTCGGCTCTCCAACCACCTTGAAGAAGCTGAAGCAAAGCACGGCCGCCACGAGGCCGGCCAGCAGGCCGCCCGTAAGAAGTTTTCCTGTCATCACGAATTCCTATCGAAGGTCAACAACGATGGCGCCAGAACCCCGCGGGTTCTGACGCTCGTCTCAGAACATGTTCCGAGTTCGAAAACTCAGTGACAGGGGAAGCCGAGCAGGTGGCGCGCGTCATGCACGAATTCGTGCACGTACATGCCCTTGAACATCGCGACGGCGCCCTCTTCGACGCCGACGAAATAGATGCCGAGCATGAGCAGCAAGCCGCCGAAGAGCGCCCAAGGCAAGATCTCGCGAAGGGGAATGGCGACGGGGCGGGCGACAGGCAGAGTTGTAGCGGGGGTCATGGCAAAAACGCTCCTTGGATTTCGCGTCCAGTTTCGCTTGCGTGGTCGTGAGAGGGGTCTGACTCTCGCCCGGAATGACTCCGGACGATCACAGTGGCGCGACCGTGCCGGCTTTGAACCGTCTTCCGCTGCTCACAACAAAGCGGGTCGGACCATAGGACGAACAGAGCCCATGTCAAGGATTCGCGTGGCTCCGCATGCGCGACCGAGGCCATAGACCAGCCGCGCATGACGACGCCAGCGCGCGTGGAGCTCGACGCGAGGCTGCTCGCCCTGGGCGCGGTGGCCATCATGCGCAAAGGGGGCGTCGTGTTCGAGCACTTTATGCTCCTGGTCGTGCTCGAACCGGCGCAACCGGGCGCGCGCGGCGGTCAACAGACGTCCGGAGGCAAGCTTCCGGGTGATCCCGTGCAGTCGAGGGGCGCCTGTTGTTCGACCTTCAAGCCAAGGCTTTCGCGACGCGCGGGCAGTTCCGCACAAATCCGCTCACGATCGTCCGGCGACGCGTCCCGCCAAGCCGCAATCTCCGCGCGCGACCGCGCGCAGCCGGAACAAAAACCAGTCTGATCGTCGATGTGACATTTTCCGATGCAGGGACTGCTTGTCATGAACTTCCTGGACGTCTTCTCAAAATGAAGATGGATCGAGAGTCAGGTGGCGGCGCTGGTCCACAAAAATGGTGCGATTGTGTCGGTTGCGCAACGCCTCTCCGCCTCAAAGGCCACGCTGAACTTGGCCCTTGCGTGGTTTTCCAACCATGCCTATCAAGGAAAAGTCATCGGTGCCCTGGGTCAAGCCGGGGTGAAACGGGAATGCGGTCAGGACCGATCTCTGCAAGGAGAAGAGTTCGACGCCGCAGCTGCCCCCGCAACTGTAGGCGACTTTCCTTCCGCCCTCACGCCACTGGAAGCCCTTTGCGCTTCTGGGAAGGCGGCGGAAGACGGGTCGCGAGCCAGGAGACCGGCCGATGGCGCAGCACAACCCAACGCCGTCGGTGGGACGGCAGGAGGATCCATGGCTACGCTTTTCGCGTCGCGCCGTCGTGTCGGCGGACGGCTCACAACTTTTCGTTCTTTCGCAGGTCATTCGCGCCAATCCGCAACGGGCGCAAATCCGCCAGGATTCAACGCGACGAGGCGGAATTGGTTTGTTCGCACGAGCCTCCTCGCCCTGCTCGCCGCCGGACCCGCCTTCGCGGCCAATGAGGCGAAGCCAACCGAGACCGCCGCCACCCCAGACTTGCCCTCCATTCTCACCAGCATTCCGACGCTGGCGCCCGTCGTCGATTTCAAGAAGCAGCTGATGGACCAGGGCGTCGTCCTCCAGCTCAATTACATTGGCGAGGCGCTCGGCAATCCCTCTGGCGGCGTGCGGCGAGGTGCGGTCTATGACGGGCGCGTGGAGCTTGCAATTGACGCCGACATGGAGAAGCTCGCCCATTGGAAGGGCGGCATGATCCACGCCAACGGCTACTGGATCCAGGGCACAGGCCTGTCGCGCTATTACATTGGCAACATCCTGACGGCCAGCAACATCGAGGCGCCGCCCACGGTTCGTCTGTATGAGTTATGGTTCGAACAGAAGGCGCTCGACGACAGGCTTGGCTTGAGAGTCGGCCAACTCGCCGCCGACACCGAGTTCTTTGTCAGCAAATACGGCGCCTTGTTCATCAACGGCACTTTTGGATGGCCGGCTTTTACAGGCGCAAACCTTCCGAGCGGCGGCCCAGGCTATCCTTTCGCCACGCCTGGCGTGCGGGTGAGGCTCGGCAATGATTCCGATCCGTTCAATATTCTGGCGGCGGTGTTCAACGGCGACCCGGCCGGGTCCTGCGTGGACGATCCACAGCGGTGTAATCGCTACGGAACTAACTTCCGTCTTCAAGACGCGCCGCTCGCGATGCAGGAAGTTCAGTATCGCTACAATCAAGGCCGGGACGACGACGGTCTGTCGGGCTCGATCAAACTGGGCGCGTTTGAGCATTATGGCAATTTCGCCAACCTGCGCTACGACACGGCGGGCGTGGCGCTCGGGAGTCTTTCGAGCAACGGCGTTCCCGGCGTGCTTAAGGGCGATTGGGGCCTGTACGGCGTCTGGGACCAGCAAATCTGGAAAGACGCCGGCAGGGGCGCGGCTCTTTTCCTGCGCGTCGCCGGCGCGCCGCAGGATCGCAACACCGTCAATTTCTACATCGACGGAGGATTGACCTTCACCGGCCTCGTCACTGGGCGTCCAGACGACGCCTTCGGGATCGGTTTTGCCCACGCCCGCATCTCCGACCATGCGCGGGGCTATGACATCGACTCCGGCGCGACGGTCGTGCGGCGCGCCGAGACAGCGCTTGAACTGACGTATCAAGCCCAGATCGTTCCCGGCTGGAGCGTGCAACCGGACTTGCAGTATATCTTTGGCCCAGGCGGCGGCGTGTCCGATGTCAACGGCGCACGCGTGCGCGACGCGGCCGTCTTGGGCCTGCGCTCGACGATCAATTTCTGATCTCTCCTCACCGCGCGGCGCTGAGGCGTCGCGCGGTGACGTGTCATGAACGAGGATGCTGCGCGGCTCCTCAAATAAACCGCGGCTCCGGCTGTTCAGCGGGCCGCCAACTGCTTTTGATTTGCCGGCGAAAACGAACTGCGTGGTTGTTCGACATGCTTGAGCTTGGTGAGGCGATCGAAGCCGCCCCGTTTGATTATGTGCGCGCGCAACCTTTCATGATTGTGCGCTTTTCGGCTCCACAGCGCACACTGGGCTAGTCGATGCTGCATCCTGGTTTCGCCACCGTCAGCGCGGTGGCGTGGGTGGAGGTGCGCAACAGCGATCTTGGTCTTGACGTGGACGCTCATGCGTTTCTGCAGGCGCGCCTGGACGACGCCGGTCATCTTGATAATAGAACGAAAAGGCGGCGTCCGACGCCAACGCCAGGATGGGGCGCCGCTCGGTTGGAAGGCAATTCTCGATTATGCGCGCTTGTGGCAGAGCCGGCGCCGCGCGCGCGATCGCCAGCAGCGTGTCCAAGTCGAACCGCTCGCCACCGGCAGATCGCGTAGCCGCGGCGCCGCCAACAGCCGGAAATGACGGCTCGGCAAAAAAGAAGAGAGAGAAGAAACAATTCGCCGACGGGCGGCGGTCGGCGCAAGGGTCGGGCCGTGCGCTGACGCGCCCTTGCCCCGACCGTCGCCGCCGGCGGCCTCAGGATTTATCTCTTAGAGATAAAAGGAAATCCTGAGATGTTGAACACCGAAGCCAACCACGATTGCGCCCGCGTTCCATCTGTCCCGCCGCGCAACGAAAAGCTTGAAGACTCCGGATTTGGCTGGTCGCGCGCCGTTTTCGAAGCGAGCAATCACGGTCGCGAAGCCTGGCGCCAGCCGCCCGTCGCCGACGACGAGGAGCTGCTGTTCCACGAACCTGGCCGCATCCTGCCTTCCGTCCATGAGGGCGTCAGCGGAACGGATTCACGCCCGAAGGTCCGCAGACTTTCCGCGTCTCCATTTTCCGGGAGGGCTGACTGACATGAAACGCCAGAAAACAAAGATCGTCACCATGCTTGTCATGGTCCGGGTTCCCGCCTTTCTGAGCGCCGCCCAGGCCCGCCGCGAGGTCCGCACCCTGATCAACGAGCAATCCGGCTTCCTCTCCACGGCCCCAATTACGAAGAGGTCGTCACGCAGGCGGTTTCTGTTCGCGCCGTCCCGCGCTCCACTCCAAAGGAGGACTGATCATGACCGAACGCACAAAACCCATTTGCCCGAACTGCGGCGGCGATAGCCTCGTCTCCGACGCGGCGGCGCGCTGGAATTTCGAAACCCAGGCCTGGGAGCTGTCCTGCGCCAACGACGACAAGAGTTGCGACGATTGCGGCAATGAAACCGGCTCGCCGGAATGGATCGACGCCGATCGCCGCGATCCGGCGTTCCATGTCTTCAAAACGAATGGAGCCGGCTATCTCGCGGCAGGGTGGTGGGTTCGCTGCGCCGAAGGCGTCTTTGGCCCCGAACTTGAACGCGATAACGCGGATGCCGCGCGCTGGCGCATCGAGGAAAAGCGCAAGCGTTTGTTCAATTGCTGCACGAACAGCCTGGCGCCCGACTGGTCGCAGTTCTCGTTTTTCGTCATTGGCGGCTGCAAGGACGATCCCGACGATCCCGGCTACACGCTCGGCCTCTGCTCTGACGAAGAAGCCGAGTTCTGGACCATCTACGCCTACCGCGAGCCGGGCGACGGCGAGGCGATCACCGATTGCAAGACGAAGCCGGAGGCGGAAGCCGCCGCCGCGGAGCTTTCCCAATTTTCCGACCTGCCGATTGGCTGGCCCAGCGCCGTGGAGGCCTGACCTATGCCCGACATCGCCCAGAAGGTTTGCACGACCAGAACGGCGACGCACACCTAAATCCAAAGGGCTGCAATCAGCAAATTAGGGCGGAATCGACGCATATCAGATTGTAAGCCACTGTGATCATGTAAACTTTTGGCGTTTGTAAGCTGTGCGGCCCTTGCGAGGGCTGCCGTGAGGCCTATATGTGGGGCGCCCGCCGACATGTTCCCGGCAGCCGCCGTTTTTTTCGATTCAAAGGCGAATAAGAACCACATATACGGGGCTTGTCGGCCCTGATTCAAATACGTTTTTCCGGAAATCATAATAAAATATGAATTCATGTTACATGTACAAGGGGCTTAGTATAAACACTCTAGTTGTTTTGCGAAAAAAATAGACTTGTTCAATCTCTAATCATCTTCGCTTAATGACGAAATTCATGGCCGATACGTTACGTTTGTCACTAGCTGGCAAGGGTAATTTGATCTAGATCAATTAATCCATTCCTTCCAGGATTGCCAAAATGACGTTTGCCCAAAAAGCGGAGATCGCCATCATCGACCTCTATTATGCTCGCGCTGAACTTTCCGAGTTCTCGGACGCAGAATCTCTGGCTCGCGCGCTTCAGCATATTGACACAGCCATCGCCGCACTTGCCGAGCTGACGCCTGATAAGCGTATGGGCGCAAGTCAAAAAAGGCATGCAATCCGGAACGATGATCTCAGCTCCCTTTTGAAGCTGCCGGCCCCCACAAAGCCTTGTCGGCGCATCTTGTCTCGAATGAGGACGGGGCTGCGTCGCAGTTCCTGAAGAACCTGGCGGCTTCGCGTTGTCTTGGCTCGTCCATACATCAAACGCAATCGGACGGGTCTCCCGAGAGCGCCAGAGGCGCTCATCGGCCAAGCAGGCCGCGCAATATTGACGGGCGACGTCAGCTCGCGGGGCGCAATGGCGCAAGATTGAATGCTGTACCTTCGACGCCGGGACAGCGGCGCGCCGGATACAGCCACGGCTTGGTCCGCAAGGTTTTGCGCGGCCAGCGCTCTGACGTCTTTCGTGTCCGCGAGAGCTCTCTGGAGCTTTATCTGCCATGGCTCGACGCGCAATGGGCGGCCGGCCGCCATAACGGCGCGGAATTGTGGCGACATCTCAAAGCCCAGGGCTTCCGCGGCTGCCTGCGCGTGGTCAGCCAATGGGCTGGCCGCCGCCGGCGCGCGGAAAAGGTCGATGGCGAAGCCCTGAGCCGAGAGTGTCGGAATTTCCGTGTGATGGCCATTTGGAAACAAATGGAGGCATCATATGGCAAGACGGAAATCCCCGCTTATTCCCGATCAGCTGCTTGACCAGCTTCTGGCCGGCGCGGATCCCAAGACGGCCTTTGCGAAAGATGGTCTTCTCGACGAACTGAAGAAGGCGCTCGCCGAACGGGCGCTGAACGCGGAGGTCGACCACCACCTTGACCAGGGCGA
>NZ_FYDG01000039.1 GCF_900187365.1 Rhodoblastus acidophilus | reverse complement strand
ACGGCGAACGAATTCGCGCAGACGGATGTCAGGACGGCGTCCTGACATCGATCAGGAACGGAGCCTCGAGCCTTGCGGGGCCACGGCGATGGTGGTGCGGTCGATTCCGGATCGTTGCCGTCGTCGGGTTTTTATTGGAACGACTGCAATTTGTTGTACAACCGTCAGCAGTGGGCGCCAGCTGCTGCGTTACGATCCGCCTCAAGATCGCTGTTGCGTTGCGGAGAGGCGACACTGCAGGGTCATTTCGCCGACGCCCGGCGCGATGTTTTCGTCTTCAACATTAAGGGCGCGCATCGTTTCGGATCATCATGGATCGCCACGCAATCCAGGCACTGGAAACATTCGGAATAGATCATGGACCCGCCGCCCGTGATGGCGCCATAGCGGCATTTTACCCGGCACAATTGACAAGGCGTCTCGCATTCCTTGTGGCGCGCGATCCAGTTCGAGCGCCGCACGAAGCTGAGCGCGGACAAGGCCGCGCCTAGCGGGCAAAGATAACGGCAGAAAATTTGTAGTGGAACAGCCCGAACAGCAGCAACGCAGCCGTATAGAGCACGAAGGGCGCCGAGCGGATGAAGGTCAAGGTGATCGCGGTCTTGAACGGCTCGATTTCCGCGATTTTCGCCGACAAACTCCTGAAGGGAGCCGAAGGGACACAGCCAGCCGCAAAAGGTTCCGCGCCCCCAGATGAACAGCCCGCCGAGCCCGAAGATCGCCACGATCAGCGTCGGCGGGTCCCACAGCAGGAACTGGAAGCCGCCCTCGCCCTTGATCGCCTTGGCCAAGCCCACCAGCCAGACAATGGACATTTGCGCTTGCGCGATCCAGCCGATGAAGATGAGATTGAAGGCCAGAAACGCCAGCCGGAAGGTTTTCAACCTGCGCGGAGAGTGGACCAAGCTTTTCTGTCGTGACAAGGCGACCGCCAGCACGGCCAGGACCCCGCACAGGATGGAAATGTCGCGGCTGCGGCTCGTCCAGATTGAGGCGAGCCCTAAACCATTGTCTTCCGGTGGAACCTCGAACAGGTCCTTCGGCAGGCTATAGTCCAGCTTGAAGTCGACTGTGAAGTTTTCTGGATAAACCAAGCCCTTCTGGCGGATGACCCGCACAGATATCTCGGAGGGGCTGGCCGTATCGTAGGCGGCCTCCGGCGGAATGTGGAGGATGGCGACATCGGCGTTAGCCCGCTCCAGCTCCGGCGTCGGCGGGTCGCGCGTCTCGCTCCAGACGAAATCGCGCCAGATCACCGGCGCGCCGGCCTGCAACAGGGCGACATAATCCGGCGTTCCTCCCAGCGTGAAATTTTCGGGCATGAACGTCCAGCGCCCGGTCGAGGCGACGAACATGGCCGAGCCGCCGTCGAGCAACCGCACCAGCTTGCGCCAGTTGGCCTCGCCGAGCAGGTTGCGGCCGATGATCGGCACGTCGATCTGGGTCTGGTAGACTTCCGTGAATGTCGCGCTGCGCGACTGCAGCGCCTCGGCGTCGAGACCAGCCGCCTCTGAGCCGGCGAAGGCCCGCTCGACCTCGGCGTTGGTCAATTGCAGCTTGCGGACATAGCCGCGCGCCAGCAGGTCCTCAAAACTCAGCGGCGCAAAGACATCTTTTCGCACCCGGGCGGCGCGGCTGAGGTCGCGCCCGACGGAAAACCCGAGTTTTGCCCGCGCAACCTGCAAGGCCGCGGCGATCAGCGTCTCGTTGACGATGCGCGCCGAGGCCGTGGCCTTTGAAATACCGTCGATTTCCACCGCGAGGCTGTCCAGCGCCGCTGCGGTTCGCGCGCCCGGACGCACGATCTTGATCGACTGATGCAGCGAAAAGGTCGGCATATTGCCTGACGAATTCATGCTGGTGCTCCGGCCCGAGCCCGTCGACAAAAACCGGTTCATGTTGCGACAGCACGCGCACGTCGAGAAAGGAGCCGTACGGCCGCAGCGCGCCCAGCAGATTGACCGGCGTGCCGGAAAAGCCGGGGATCGGCTGGAAATCGATGGATTCGAACACATGGGCGACCAGCTCGTCCCGCGTCCCCATGCTGCGGTAAATCGACCACACCGGAAGGTCGGGGTCGCGCGCGCCAAGCTGGTACGGCGGCGGAAACAGTTTTTCCAAGCCCGCGCGGTCGAGCGTGGCGGCGCGCGCGGAAGCCGCGACGATAATCGCCAAAAGCAGCAGAGCCGCCGTGCGCAGGGTCGATGTGCGAATCCCAGCCATGTCTCAGTCTTGCCGCATCCCCAAGATTTTCGTCGAAAGCCGGCGTGCGCCGTCGCGACCCGAGGCCACTTCCCGCAGAAATTTGCGCCGGAACGCGCGCTCAAAATCGGCGTAGCCGTTGGCGACGATATGAAATGCATTCGGACCGCCGATCACGTGCTGCTTGTACCAATCCTCAATGGTCGTTCCGGACATGTGCGGTTCGTGGCGCAGCTCTTCGATGCTGAAACCGGGCGCGCGATAGGCGCCGGCGCCGGTGAATTCATTCTCGGTGCGAATGGGCAGGCCGTTGATGGTCACGCCCGCAGCGACCGTGTTGTCGCGCTCCTCCTCGGTCGCGCGCGCGCCGGAGCAATTGTCGGGACCATCGCCGGACACGTCGATGACGGTCGCCGACGCCTGACCGGCAACGCTGCGAGCCAAGCCTTCGCGCGCATCGCGCAGCATGGCGGCGAGGCAGGTGAATTCACCGGAGACGCGCGGCATGGCGCGGATCAGGCCGGCGACGCGGCGAGCGTCCTCGGCGTTGGCGACGACCTGCCAGGACATGACTTCATGGGCGTTGTCGGACCAGGCCAGCATCGACACCGCGGCGCGATGATGCGGGCCGCCGAGCAGGGACTGCACGATGGACGGGTCCTCCAGCGAACGGGCGACGCCTTCGAACTGCACGCGATAACGGGCGTCGTCCATCGAACCGGAGACATCGACCGCCAGGATCAGCGCGGTGTCAAATTGTTCGGCCCGCGCCGGCGCCGCGGCGGCCAAGGCGCAGGCGAGCGCCATTCCGGCGATCATTCGGGATCGAGCCAGATGCGCCATCCTTCCGCTCCATTGATTCTCAGTTGATACACGCCCGGCCTGTCGATCAGATATTCGTCTTCGCCGGCCCCGCCGATGTGCAGGTTCTGGATGACCTCGCCCCTGGCGTTCATCAGATAGAGAACGAAGATCACGCCCTCCGAGCGGAAGCGCAGCCGATGCGGCCGGTCCAGCGTGAACAGTTCGGTCACGGCGTTATGATGGCCCTGGAAACGCGGCGGCGCCTGTTCACGCGCCAGCGCGTCGTAACAGGCCAAGCGCTCGCTGGCTTGGGCGATGGCGCGGCAGGCGAGCAGGGTTGTGGTCAGCGTTTGTGCGAAACCTGCGCCGCCGGAAAAGGACAGCGCGACCGCCAAACCCAACGCCCGGAGGATCACTTCTTTTCCAATTCCCAGGCGCGCGGGCCGCGCTGCCAGTCCTGCGGGCAACCGACGCAGCCATCCATCACCGCGTCCTGGAAAATGGTGTAGCGCTTCAGCGCGCCGGTCATGTCGACCTCGGCGAGATTGACGTCATAGAGCTGCGCTTCCTGCAAATCGGCGTTGACCAGCTTGGCCTGCAGGAAATTGGCGGTGTTGGCGCGCGCGTGTTCTAGCGAAGCCGCGGTCAGATCGGCGCCGGTGAAATCCGCGTGGGCGACCCGCGAGAACGAAAGGTCCGCGCCACGCAGATTGGCGCCCTTGGCGTTGGCGTTCTGCAGGAAGGCGGCCCAGAGCCGCGCCCCCTCCAGATTGGCGCCCTCGAGATTGGCGCTGGTGAGATTGGTGTGGCGCAGATTGGCGCGCGCCAGATGGGCTCCGGCGAGATTGGCCCCGGCGAGATTGGCGTCCTTGAGGTCGACATGGCGCAAATCGACGCCGGGACACTGGGTCTTGGGCGCGATCGTGCAGCCATTCTCCACCCAGGGATCGGGCCGCGGGTCGGAATTGACGATGACGTCATAAGCGCGGGCCGGCGGCGACAAGGCCAGCGCCGCGGCGACAAACAGGGGGGAAAGAAAAAGGGGCCAGCGTGAACCGGTCGCACGAGTGGATTGACCGCCATGTGACATGAACGACGTCCTTCTTGGGATCAAGGATTGTGCGCCCATGGCGCATGGAAGTTCCGCTGGCCCGCCCGCGCCGCCGCCCGGAATGGAATAAGCGACGGCGGGAGCGACGACCGGCCCTGAAGGAACGCGAGCCGGCCTGTCTGTGATGCGCTTACTTGGAGGCCATGTCGGGCGAAAGCTCGAAAACCCAGAACGAACCGCCCTGGCTGACCTGCTTGGTCATATCGGCCATGTCGCCGCCCCACAGCGGCACCGCGCCGCCATACCCCGAGGAAATGCCGAGATATTGCTTGCCATCCTCCTCCCACGTGATCGGGATCGACACCACGCCCGACCCGGTCTGAAACTTCCACAGCTCCTTGCCGTTGCGCGCATCAAAGGCTTTCACGAAACCGTCTGACGTTCCGGTGAAAACCAGATTGCCCTTCGTCGTCAGTGTGCCGGCCCAGAGCGGGAGTTGTTCGAGCGATTCCCAGACGATCTTGCCAGTGGCGGGATCCAGCGCGCGCAGGGCGCCGACGTGGTCTTCGAACTTGCGCTTGATTCTGAAACCCTGGCCGAGATAGGCCGCGCCCTTCTTATAGGTCAGATTTTCGGTCCAGTACTCCTCGGTCCAGTCGTTCGAGGGGATGTAGAACAGCTTGGTGTTGGGATTGTAAGACATCGGCATCCAGTTGGTGCCGCCGAGGAAATTTGGCGTCACCTGTACAGGTTTGCCCTGTTTCTCGCCCTCGACCGGCGCCGGCGGGCGGCCGCTGAGTTCGTTTGGCCGGCCCCTGGCCACATCCCAGCCGGAGGCCCAGGAAATGTCGCGCACGAAGGGATAGATGGCGAGCGCGCCACCCGCCTGTTTGGAAATGCGGCCGTCGCGCGCCGTCATCGTGTCGAGATCGGTGATGAAGAAAAAGCCGTTGCGGTCAGCGTGCGCCGCGGCGCGGGTCGTCTTGCCGTTCTTTTCCAGATCGAACAGCAAAACTGAATTGTTGCCGGAGAAATCCCAGGCGTCATTCGGCGTATGCTGGAAGAAGCCGACGGGTTCGCCGGTGGAGGGCTCGATGTAGATCTGGCCCGAGGTGAACAGGCTGTCATACGGCTTCCAATCGCCGTTAGGGCCGGAGCGGTAATGATAGTTCCACGGCGCGGGATTGCCGGTGCCGATCACAATGGTGTTGGTCTTGACGTCGAAGGTGGCGGTCTGCCAGGGCGCACCGCCGCCGTGGTTCCAGCTTTCCCTCTTGGTTCCGTCCGGATTGTTGGGCCAGGAGGGAGCCTTGGGATCGCCGGTCGGGGTCGAGTCCTGGCCGTTCAGCCGGCCCATGTGCCCTTCGACCAGCGGACGCATCCAGATTTCCTCGCCGGTGTCGGGATCGCGGGCGTAGAGGCGACCGACCACGCCGAACTCGTCGCCGGAGGAACCGTGGATCAGCATCACCCGACCGGTCTTCTGGTCCTTGATGATGGCCGGGGCGCCGGTCATGGTGTAGCCGGCGGTGTGGTCCTCGAATTTTTTCTGCCAGGCCACTTTGCCGGTCTTGCGGTTGAGCGCGACAATGCCGGCGTCGAGCGTGCCCATATAGATCTTGTCGCCATAAATGGCGGCGCCGCGGTTGACCACGTCGCAGCACGGACGGATATCTTCGGCCAGACGATGCGAATAGGCCCACAGCCGCTTGCCGGTCTTGGCGTCCAGCGCGAACAGGCGCGAATAGGAGCCGGTGACATAAATCACGCCGTCATGGACGAGCGCCTGGCCCTCCTGGCCGCGCTGGCGCTCGTCGCCGAAAGAGAACGCCCATTTCGCCTTCATCTTCCCGACATTGTCGACATTGATCTTGTCGAGCGTGGAATAGCGGTTGGCATGAAGGCCGAGGCCGTAGCTCAGCACGTCCGAGGTGGATTTGTCGTCGTTGGCGATGTCCTCCCAGCTCACAGGCTTTTCGCCGCGCTCCGCCCGGGCGGCGGGGCCGGAGAAGGCGAGGCCCAACCCGAGCAGTGAGGCGGTCGCCAGCAAGCGCGCGCGATGACGCGCTTCAGACGCGTGGAGCCTGGAATTCATGAACTGTCCTCCCTTGCGATTATCAACGCCGGTTTCGTTTGACCGTGTTGCCGTCAGGCTAGGGCGGTTCGGATGAGAATGTCCTGAGAGGAGGCTGAGAGCGTTCTCAGAAAAGCCTGTACTTTGGCGCCGGCTCAAGCATCGCGCGCGAGGCGGTAGCCGACGCCGCGCAGGGTCGCGATTTTGGGCGCGCCGGGTTTTTCCGCCAGTTTCTTGCGGAGATAGCCGATATAGACATCGACGGAATTGGGCGTGACGTCGCTGGAATCGCCCCAGGTTTGCGCAATGATCGCCTCGCGCGACAGGGCGCGGTCGGCATGGCGCGCCAGACATTCCAGCAGGTCGAACTCGCGGCGCGTCAAAGCGAGGGCGCTGCCGTCGACACAGGCTTCGCGCGCCCGCTCATCCACGGTCAGCGCGCCGAAGGCGAGCACGGGCGAAGGCCGAAGCGCGGGAATATTGCGCCGCAGAAGGACACGGATGCGGGCGAGCAATTCCTCGACGTGAAACGGCTTGGTCAGAAAATCGTCGGCGCCCGAGCGAAAGCCTTCGAGCTTGTCCTCCAGGCTGGCGCGCGCGGTGAGCATCAGCACGGGGAGGTCGTGACCAGCCATGCGGATTTGGCGGGCGAGCCGCACGCCATCCACGTCCGGCAGCATCAGGTCGAGAATCGTTAGAGCGTATCCACCCTCGCGCAAAGCGTCCACGGCATTGCGGCCCACCCGGCGCCAATCGACCTCAAGGCCTTCGCTTTCCAGCGATTTAACCAGAAGCCGCCCAACGCCGGCGTCGTCCTCGACCAGCAGGACTTTCATGGGGACACCGGGAGAACCATTGTCACTCTCAAACCGCCTTCCGGACGATTTTCCGCGCGGATGGCGCCGCCATGCTGTTCGGCGATCCAGCGCGCCACAGCCAAGCCCAGGCCCGAGCCGCCACGCCGCTGACCCTCGTCGCTTTGATAATAGGGATCGAACAGCCGCTCAAGCGCATCATCGGGCGCGCCCTGCCCTTCGTCGCTCACGCTCACAAGCGCGCGGTCCCCCTCCCGCGCTAGCGCGACCGTCACTGCGCCCTGGTCAGGTGAAAATTTCACGGCATTGTCAATCAGGGCGAGAACCCCTTGCCGCAGCCAGCTCTCATCTCCCGAAACGCTCAAATCGTCGTCCAGCCCCTCGCCTGTCAACACCACGTCGGACGCACGCGCGAAGGCGCCGGCGAGGTCGAGCGCCTCGCGCAGCGCGCGCGCGAGGTCGAAAGGCGCGAAACGCAGCGCCAAACGTCCCTCTTCGGATTGGGCCAGGAGCAGCATGTCGTCGAGCCGCCGCTGCATGACCTCGCCATTGGCGCGGATATGAATCATCGCCTCGCGAAAAGTCTCAACATCTGGCGAACGCTGACGTAGCGCCAGACCGGCCTCGCCGAGCAGAACCGTGGCTGGCGTGCGCAATTCGTGGCTGACCTTGGCGAAAAACAATTTTCGGGAACGGTCGATCTGCGCCAACTGTTCCGTCTTGGCCTCCAATTCGCGGGTGCGCTGAACCACCGTGTCCTCAAGCCGGCTGTTAGCCTTTTCCAACTCCCGTTGCTGGGACTGGATGCGCGCCGCCATCTCGTTGAATCGCCCCGCCAATTGGCGTAATTCGCGAATGCCGCGCGGGACGATCGTCACGGCGCGGTCGCCTTGGGACAACGCGACGGCGCCGCGAGCCAGCGCCAACAAAGGGGTGGAGAAACCGCTTCGAACCGCACGGTGTGCGGCGGCGACGCCGACGAGCAGAAGCAGAGCAGCGACGCCCGCATGCAGCAGAAACGCCCTCCGCAGCGCGGCCATTGCGGCGTTGGTCGCCGCGACCTCCTTGCGCTCGTCTTCAACAATTGCAGCGGCGAGAACCCGCAAGGCGACGACATCGGCGGCGACACGCCGCGCCGCAGGATTTTTGCCATCGCGGGCGATTTGCGAGTCAGGCTGCTGATTGGCGAGGAGAGCCAGATTGCCCCGGACGGCTCGAAACAGATCCCGCAGCTCCAGGGCGCGGGCGACTTCCTCGGCCTGGCCGCCCGCGTCTTCAAGCAATTCCGTTTCCTGGTTGACCCCAGCGATATAGAGCCCGAGCGTTTTTTCGATATTCTCAGCGCCGGCCTCCGTCAGAGCGACCCATTCGGGCAGGTTTTCCCGCGCAGCTTCATTCAGCAGCAGGGCGTTCACATCCGCCTCGATCCGGGTGACGATTGACAATTGTTCGTAGGAGCGCTCCGCGCGCGCCAGAAAATTTGTCGCCTTCCAGAGATCTTGGAACGTTGAATAGGCCAGCGCAGCCCCAAGAAGCCCGCCGATCGTGGCCACGAGGCCCAGAGCATGGCGCAGCGAGACGCCGCCGAGATCATGCTGTGCGCCGCTGGGCGAGGAAGGCGCCGCCTGGTGTGACTCGTGCTTGGAGGCCATGGCCTCAAACAGCCCGGAGAAGAATGCCCCTGTCAATCCGCCTGGAGAACGAGGCCAGCAGGCGGATTGGCGTCGCTTTCGCTATGAAGCGGCGGCAGATGGCTGAACCGGAGGCTTAGCGGGCGCCTATTTGCCGCAGGTCGTGAGGTCCTGCGCGTGGAGCACGAATTGCTCGCCCTCGCGCACGTCGATGTTGCGAACGGTGCAGACGTGGCCTTTCTTGTCCGCGAGCCTGATGTCGTAACGGCCTGACTTCACGCCGACGAGATTGAGCTTCTCGTTGTGGTCGACTTGGCCTTCATCGTCGTTCTTACAAAGCTCGCCGCCGAACGACCTGGCGCCCGCAGGCGCAAGCTGGAGATGGACGATGGTTTCGCCGGTGCGGTTGAGGAACCGCGCGGAATTGCCTTCGGCGGCGGCGCCAGAGACATTTGCAGTGAGCATGGCGACGGATAGAGCAAGTCTTATCATGCCAGAGTCCCTTTGTGAGCGTGCAGGTCAAAAATCACGACCAATGCTCAGTTTCAGCGCCGGCCCCCGAGAAGCCTCTGTCAGCCCGTAGCCCGCGCCGAAGCTCAATTCGAAGCCTTTGAACTTGGTGTTCGCCACGGCGTACAGCACCTGGCTCTGTTGCTTCCAGGGAACGACATGTCCGATCGGGCCGAGATTGGCGAAATGTTCGAAGCCGATCTTCCAATTGTCGGTCACCTGCTTCACGACCCGCAGCGAGGGCTCGAAGGCGGAACCGGGGCGATCGAAACCAACGGTCATGTTGGCGTTGAAGATCGCCTCATAATCGTTGCCGAAGCGCACACCGACGATCGGCGTGAACATTCCGGCGAAACGCGGCGACGCCTCCTGTACGAAACGCGGCCCCGGCAAACCGGCGAGGATTGGAACCGAGGAGCGCGGAACGAACAGGTCGGGAATGAGCGCGCCAGGCGGAGCATAGATGCCGCGAATGACGAGGCCGAAGAATAGATTCCGCTCTTCGCGGTCTGGTTGCATGAAGGTTTGGCGGAAAGTGACGCCGCCTGTCTGAAGTCCGTATCCGGGCAGGGACGCCGCCCCGGGCATGGCTGAGGCGTTGCCGCGGGCGAAGGCGTAGGGCGTGGTGACAGCGACCTCGTACCAGTCGTTGACCCCATAGCCGATTTCGGTTTCGCCGGTGAGCGCCCGCAAGTTGGCGCCTTTAGGCGCGGCCGTTGGCGGGTTGAACGTTGTGAAATAGCCGAAACGCTGCTCCACCTGAAAGTGGCCTGGCGACGCCGGATCAGTGCCCAGAATTTCTTCTGAAAATGCCTGCTGGGGCGTCATTAGGGCCGCCGCTCCGAACAGAACGCCCATCACCTTCAAAAGACGTCCTCTCAAGGCGGGTGCACGCAAACAGGCGCGACCACCGCTAGTTCGGGCGTTGGTTGTCATTGTTTTTCAGACACCTAGCATTGGCTTGGTCGCGGATGGGTACTCAGAGAACGCGGCGGCAAATTGAGGTAGGAGAGGCAAAAAAACGGCGAGGTCGCGGATAGTCTGCTTAGCAATGTTGAGCGTTCGGTCGCGGGAAGGCCGCTTGCCGCCGAACATTGCCGAAGACCTTGGATGGCGCGGAAATTCAGCGAGGGCCAAGCTGCAACTGAAGCGATCGGCATGACGCGGACCGGCGCCAAAGGCGCTTGAAAGTGGATGACCGCACGAAAACGCGGCCAAAGGGCTTGCGGTGCTTGGCCAAGGCAAGTCGCAAGATGGAGTGAGGGGTACGCCGCCGGCGAGGCCCTCTGACCAGCTTGATCATCTGCACCAAGCCTTCGAACGGCTTCGACGTATCCGGCGGCAGAGTCAGCAGCGACAGAAACGTTTCGAGAAAGGCCCGTTCGAGCGGCAGCGGCTCTTCGCACCCGACTTGCAAATCGAAAATATTGAACTCAAAGCCCGGCGCGAACTGCATTTTCACATAGATCGCCTCATGCTCCCGCTCCGGTCCGAGCTTCTCCCGAACCAGACGCACAAAGCCCTCCGCCGAAGGACCGATGTCGAGTTTGCCGATCATCGGGAGCTTCGGAGTTGCGCCGCCAAGCACGGCCGAGGAGAGACACAGGCCGAGATTGATGGTGTTGGCGATCACCGACTTACCCGACCCCGGCGGCGCGACGAAAACATCGATCACAACCGGGCGTTTCGATCCGCCGGCGGGATCATAGGGCCAGATCGCGCCCGACGGCAGGCGGAACAGCACGCTGCCCTCCGCCCAGGGCGACACCGTATGGTTCCACGGCAACATCGGCAGGGCCTCGCCGAGCAGCGCCAGTGAAGGATTGCCGGTCGACGCCAACGCGATCCCCGGCACGGTGCTCATCACGCCCTCAAGCGGGTCGCCGGCTATGCGTGTCGCCTTGCAGCCGCCCCAGCCCTCGATCCTTTGCGCCAGCGTCGAGGCCCGCCGCCGCAACGCGCGCGTGTCGCCGGCCTTGGCCCAGGTCGCGAAGGACGCCCGCAGCTTGACGGAGATATGGTTGTCCTCTTCCCGCGCCGCCCGAAGCGCGGCGAAGCCGCGCTGCAAATCGCGATTTTGCGGAAAGATCGCCAGGAAGG
>NZ_FYDG01000035.1 GCF_900187365.1 Rhodoblastus acidophilus | reverse complement strand
TTGATGCAAGATGAACTGTGCATGGCCTATCTGAACGCCGCTGCGGGCTCGACGATCATTCCCGCCCCGACCGGGACCGTCATCGGCTCCTCGTCAGGCGGCGTCGTCACCTACGCCTACCAGCTCAGCGCAGGTCTCGCCACCAACAGCCCGACTTGTGGCTCGATCACTCTAAATTCGCCGATCACGGGCTCCGGGAGCAGCTACACCAACGTCGCCAATCAAATGGCGCAGAAGCAGAAGGACATTCTCGACAGCACGCTCGCCGCCTTGCGCCCCTCGATTCAGATCATCGCTCAGAATTATTGGACCACCAAGAACCAGTCTGCCCTGAGCGGATTGCAGGCGCTCTACACCAGCACGCTGCAAAATTACACGACCGAGCTGACGACTGCGGCGCAGACGATTACACAGGATTTGCGCGCCGCCCAACAGGTGCAGGACGCCCGCTCTGGCAATCTCGGCCTGATTCAGGGGCAGACGCAACTCTCCGCCCTCGGATGGACGTCCGCCGGCGCCTACTATCTCGAATTTGCGCGGCTCAACGGCCTGACCCTGTCGCTCGCCAGCGCGACCCCCGTCATCAACACGCCTTCGCTTCAGGGATTGTCGGCCGCGCTGACGAATGACGTCGCCCCGCTGTTTGGTTCCTCGACGGCGCTCCTTGCAAAGCTCAAAATCTACGTCGGGACACAGGACCCCCTGTCGCAACCGAGCGGCTATGCATCTGTGCAAACCGGCCAATCCACAAGCGATCCAAACAGCACGATCGAGCAGGTGTTGCGCGCCGTAAGCATCACCCCGGAGTTGCTCAACAGTCTCGTCAACAGCCTGTCGCCCACCAGCAGCCAATGGAACGATCCATTCGGCGGCCTGATCGGACTTGGCAACAAGATGACCCTCGCCGCCCTCGCCATCCTGGGCGCGGCGGCCGCGTTGACCACGACGGTCCGGCAGGCGTCGGCTGTGGCGGGCGGCGTTGCGAGCGGCGGCATTACCGGCGGTCTCGCCGCAGCTGGCGCGTCGTCCGTGATCAATTTCCTCTCCACGCCGATCTTCGCCGGCGCCAGCGTCTTCCTGGCGCAAGGCCAGATGATCGCCTATGTGCTCCCGATGATCCCCTGGGTCATCTGGATGGCCGGCGTTGCGGGCTATCTCATCCTGGTCTGTGAAGCGTTCGTCGCCGTGCCGTTGTGGATGCTGGCGCATATGACGCTCGAGGGCGACGGTTTGCACGGGCGCGGTGGGCCAGGCTACGAACTTATGTTCAACGTCCTGTTCCGGCCGACCTTGATGCTCCTTGGTCTCTTCCTCGGCTATTTTGTCTTCGCCTCGATGGCTTGGTTGATCTCGGCCAGCTTCGGCATCGCAGCCGGCTTTGTTCTGGCCAATGGTTGGCTGGTCACGAATGTTCTCGGCTTCATGACGCTGATGTCCGTATTCATCCTGACCAATGTGACCGCCGCGATCATGGCGTTCCGCATGGTGGCGATGATTCCGCATCACCTCCCGCGTCTGATCGGATTTGGTGGCGGCAACCGCGTCGATATGAACGAGTTCGCCCAGCTCGCCGCCTACGAGGGAACGCGAGACACAGTCCGGGCGGTTTCTAACCGGGCCCGAGGGGCCCTAGCTGGTTCCACAAAAGCGTCATCTGACATAGCCAACTTGCCTCGTTCCAAATCAACGCGAGCAATCACTGGCTCGACATCGACATCGAATGGGCTCGATAGTACGCTACAAGCGACGACCGGTATGCGCGGTCAAAAGCCTACTACGGACTTGTGAATATGTTCGGCACCGATTCTTCATTCATGGCTGGATACATCGCTGGCGAGTCGGCCGACGAATTCAGCAAGTCGATAGCGGACGGCGCGCTGATGTTTACTCGACATCAGCGCGTCGAGATCACGCAAGGTGATCTGAACGCGCTACATGCCCGTATTCGGAACGCAGAAGCGACCGCGATAGACAATTATAACAACGCGAACGATTGGATGGCGCTTGCCCAAAGCCTGCAGCGGGATGTCGCCACCCTGAAATCCAGATTGCGTGACATGGACAGCGTGACGCGGGAACGCGACGCGCTGCTCAAATTCTTGTCTGTCGCAGGCCACGTTCTTCGCGCGCATGGCGCCGGAAAGGCTGATCGACCTGAATTTGATGAACTTCGCGACTTCGCCTTGGATATTGCCTACAAGCATCTCAAGGGGCAGCTTTACGAAGGTCTTGGCGATCACCCCGAAAAACTGGCGCGGTTCAGCAAGCTCTGGGATGCGCTGGATTAGGTCTTCGCGCCAGTCGCCACAACGATAGGCTCCAGGAGGAGCCTATCGTATGAAACTGAAATACATTCTTCTGATCTTGCCCGCCGCCGCGCTGTCCCTGACCGGCTGCGCCAGCCCCAACCTCAAAAAGCCCGACAGCTACAACGCGTCGGCCGCGCCGCCAATCCACGGCTTCTATTACGATCCCTTTGCCGCCTATGGCTCGTCGAACGCCACTTGGCGGCCGCCCGTTTACGACCGCCAGGGAACCATCGTGAAGCCCGCCGAACCCGCCTCCCAAGGCACGCGCCCAGACTATGAGCATTCGTCCTGGGCGACCGGCGCCGCCGGCGGCGACGCAAATCGTCCGCCCGGCACGTTCTGACGCTTCCGCGTTACTCTCCATCGGATCACTCACTCATCGCTCCAGAAAAAGAGCCCGGCGCAAAGCACCGGGCTCTATTCATTTGAAACGATCCGATCGGATCGTCGAGCGTCGTCCTTAATGCGGCCAAAACGTCTCGTTTGTGCGCAAGAACTCGCCGGCCGTCGCATGCCTCAAGGTGCGAAGCCGAAAATTGTCGAGCGCAAACTTGAACGCCATCAAAAAAAACAGGACGCAAAACGGACTGAACTCCAACGTGACTACGAACGGTCCCGACGTCCAGGATTCGCCAACAATCCGATAAGCCAGGAAAAAGAACGCCCCCCAGCCCAAAGCAAAGCAGGTATAAGCCGCCCGCGCCGTTTCACGGCGCCGGCGCGCCAAAAGCGCCCTCGCCTGCCGATCCGAAAGCCCGTTCTCTTCGGCAAAAGCCGCTAGATCGATCAACCGATCGCCGTCAAGAATGACCTGCTGATTGGCGTCGTTCCCGCGCCGCGCTTGCGACCAGATTCCGAGCGCCTGGTCCACAATCGTGTCCTTGCTCCGTTTGATCTCGCGCCAGGGCGCCAACAGGAAAGGGACTTTTGCGAAGCCACGCAGCGCACGGCCGACACTGCTGAACAGCCCCATCAGATCCTCCCAACGACCGCGGCGACAAACGCCTTCACGTCATTCGGCATGCCGTCGAGGCGGCCTTCCAAGCCATCGGGTTTTCGAAAGAAGAAGGTCGGCGTTCCCGTCAGCTTGATGGCTTCGGAAATTTGACCGTTGCCTTGCAACTTCGCTTCGGCCGAGGGTGTCGCGGGCACATTGAACGCGCGTTGCGCCCAGGCCGACGCCATGCCTTCCGGTGGAACGGTCAACAGCGACAATGCGGCTTTCGTGCTCATGCCGTTGTCCTCGTGATCGAGGATGGAAATCGGCACGATGTTCAGCTGTATGCGCCCAGCGTCGGCGTAGGGCTTCAAGGCGTCGAAAGCGCGGATCGAATAGGAGCAGGCGGGATCGACGATCATCCAAACGACCGGCGCGCCGTCTGGCCCGATTGATCCAAACGCCGCTCGCTGAACGGTCGCCAAGCCCCCTGTTGCGCCTTTATCGCCCAACATCTTCTTGACGTCGCCGACTTCGACCGTCGGCAACACGCCATCCATTTTGGCGACCTGGTCGCGCGTCACATTCTTGCCGGTCGAATCCCACATGACTCCGGCGATCGTCGCCTCCTTGTCCGGCGTCACATAAAGCATCTGAAACTCGGCCCCGTTGCTGACGAACAAGCCTGTCAAGCCGTGCATCTCCCCGAGGTCAGTCACCCTCGATCCACCAATCGTGAGCAACCTCGCTTTTGACAGTTCGAGCGCGGGGCCGCCGACGACCGCCTCGCCGTCTGGTGTGACCTGCAAAATCATGAATTGCTCGCCCACCTTGGCGGCGACCAGGCGCAGCCCGTGAGCCTCGCCAAGATCGAGGAGCGTCGCGCCCGTCGCGGCGACATGCTTCAGCGCCGGATATTTGTTCACATCCTCGACGACGTGAAGCATCCCAAGCTGTTCGATGTTGTCGCCGCCGCTGACGCTCGAGGACTTCTGAACCGTCGTTGCTGGGATCGGCGGCGGGTTCGGCGCCGTGGAGGCGTCACTGGCGCCGGGCGAGACAATGGTGATCGGCGCCGCCAGCCCTGCCCCAGGCGCTGGCGCCGGCAAACTCGGCGTGTTCGGCTCAACCATTTTGAGCAGCGGGACGTCTTTTGGGACCTTTTCGGCGTTCTGAGCGACGAGGACGGCTTTCGATAAATCGACAGCCTTGGAAACCTCGGCAACGCACCGTTCCGCCGCTGATGAGTGAATCGAGCACGACAACATGAGGCCGCTTGCCAAGGCCGCCGAGCAAATGTTGACCTTCATACTGATATGCCTCCTATCTGGATCAGGAAGCACGGTAAAATCGGGTGGCGCGAATTCAGAGCAGGGATCGGCCCGACAACAAACCCGACCACCTTCCTGCGACAGCGATCAACTCGCCGCGCCCCGAGAACACGCTCATTTTTTGGAGGTTTTCGCGCCTAACAGCGGAGTCCGATTACCAAGATAGCGAAGCAATCTATCGAGATCACGACACATTGAAAGTTTCAATGCCGCCATTGCATCGCCGTCACTCGAGAGTTCATCGCAGGCCTTAAATAGGTAGAGCTTCGCTCGCAGCCCCCCCAACGTGGTCGCGGGTTGGCGAGATAACAACAAAATCGCGTCCTCAACCTCAACCGCCAAGCCGCGCATTGATTCAATAATCGCGTTGCGTTCGATTTCGAAACCGACGTGATCGATTATATCATAGCGTTCAGCTTCGATCGCCAATTGTTCCACCAATTTCCGAACCGTAGCCACTAGAGTGGCAAGGCGGGGGTCCTCTATTGTTAAGTCGGTGGAATCCTGTGTTAATATCAATAAGTCACAATCGCGAAGACAAGACTGTATCAATTCAACGATTTCGTCTCTATCAACAAGATACACTAATAAAATGTTGTACTTCAATAAAACGCCATAAATCGTTAGAGCGCGCTCCCGCTTTAATTTATCAAGCGCGCGCTGCCGCTCTTTTTGTAGCGCAGCGATTTTGAGCGTGTTGTCTTCCCGCGTTTCGGTAGTTTCCTCCAAGTGTTTGTGTGCGGCGAAATAGCGAACACATGCTAGCCAAATTGCACGATCATGTGATTGCGCGTAGACAAGGCTCTTCTGCGTATACAGCAAGAATCTCTCACGCACAGGTCGGCAGGTCTCGGCGCGTGCCGCAAGGCGAATAGCCAGCGCGTTGGCAACATCGTCATGCACTCGATTTCGTTGAATTGTCATATACGTTAATCCGTGTACCGAATGTGCGCAGCGGCTACTCGTCGAACATGTAAAAACAACGGCTTAGCCATAGCACAGTTGGCATGCTATTGGAATCGCCGGTTATTGACTTTGGGGCGCCATATCCAAGGGAATAATTCCCAACACGGCCTCTGCGGATTCGCGCCGACCGCATGCACGCTCGTTTCGCCATCTTCAAAAAGGAGGCGTCACGAGAATGGGATACGGCCAGACTACGGCAAAACGTAGGTCAACCACTTACGTCCTAGCCGCCCTTTCCGGATTGTTCACAGGCGGCATTGCCTGGGGACAAACTGTGGTCATACCACAAGGTCTTCCGGTGCAAATCAAACCCACCTACACGGAGCCAGGTCTCCCCGCGTTCGACTTTTCAGGCGGATCGTCACTCGGCGGCGGAAGTGGTGGCGGCAATGGCGGCGGAGGCGACGACGATGGTGGATCCGGCGGAGCAGATGCTGGCGGTGCGGCCCTGGACACGATGAACGCGCAATCGTGGGGCGCACAAGCGAGCGCAGCTGCGAGCGCGATGGGCGTGAACGCTTCGGCTCTGGCGGCGACATGCGTTATGGAGAGCGGATGCAAGAATTCTGGGGCAGGGAGCGGGAGTTCGGCCAGCGGCGTGTGGCAGATGACCGACTCGACTTACAACGCCGACATCGCCGGAGCGATCGCTCTAAATCCTTCGATTGCGTCGAACATCACTCAAGGTCTCGATGGCAAGATGGATCCGGCGACTGAAGCCTATGCCGCGGCCTACGAACTGCGGCAAGACGCGCTCATTCTTCAAAAGAACGGCATCAGCGATCCCACGGTGCTGGATACCCGCACATTGTATCAGTTCGGGCAGGGCGCGGGCGTCGCCGTGGCAAAGGCACCTGATTCCGCTAATCTCTCCTCCTATTTGAACCTTACCCCCTCTCAATTGGCGGCAAACGGCATCTCGTCGAGCACGACCGTGGGCGAATGGCGCCAAACGATCTCGACGAAACTTGGATCGTCAGCCAGCCAAGTGGTGCTAGCCCAGAAATGACTGAAAGGACTTCAGCTATGAAGTATTTGTTTATCCCTGTAATTGCGGCGTCAATGGCATCATTCGCGAGCGCGCGTGCCGAAACTTCAGTCCCGGATCTTTCCAAATATCAGTGTTACAAGGTTGACATGGTCGGCCTCCATATTAGCCAAGAAGACTCCTTTGCAGGCAGAGGATTTCCTCACGTGTTCGCGCAACCAAGTACGCGATCGAAGCGACTTGGGACCACGGCGGAAATTGTCACAGTGGCGTGGCCGCTCATCAGAGAAAACGGCTTCGTTCAGATCCTCTGGTCTCAAAAAGCTGCTTGGGTCGCTGAAGCAACGCTTATTCCGCTTCGCAATGCCGATGGGAGCGTGGGGGGCTGTAAGTTGACTTGGAAGCAACCTGGTCGGATTCAGATGGAGCTCGATCCCGGAACAGCAGTCCGATACTGATCCTAACGGGGGCGATGTGCACAACGCGCCCTCGTTCTTTTGTCGGACCGCAGGGGTCGCGCGAGAGCGGATTGATCACCGGTCCTTGTGGCTGCGCGATCAAGCCCAAGCAAGCGACGCGACTGTCGATGAATTTGACAGCCGTGCATAACGAGAGAAATCACTATAATAACAAGTCATTGTGCTGGGCCCGCCAAGCTAAGCGCGTTTCCGTATAGTCGTGGCGCTTTTGGGCTGAATCTGATTCCTTGCCCGGCATGAGAAGAGCATTTCGACTCTAGAAAATCGAGCAGGAGCAACTTCTGCCGGCTGTGATCTCGGATTAAATGCCGGTGGACCACTCGGACCGTTTTGTGGCCGCTCTGGTGCGCGATGGCCTCAATCTGCCGGAAATTATCGGTGCCTACAAGAGTGCGCTGGGCCAGCCTCCGTTTGATCCTCGCTTGATGACGGCGCTGCTGTTCTACCCTTGCTGCGCCGGGTTCTATTCGTCGCGCCGCATAACCAAGTCCTGCCCCGAGCGGGTCGACTTCATGATGCTCGTCGCGCACGACGTGCCCGATTCCCTCACGATCGCCGACTTCCGCAAACTGCATCAGGCGCGCTCGGCAACCGTTCTTGCAGGTGCGGAGCCCGGCGCAGAAGGCTGGGTTGGCCAACCTCGGTCATGTCGTGCTCGATGGACGAAGATCAAGGCGAACGCCTCCAAGCGCTGGGCGATGAGCTACGAGCGAATGAAGGCGCGTGAGGCGGAGTAGCAGGCTGATGTCGACCGCTGGCTTACGGCCGCCAAGGCGGCCGACGCCGAGGAAGACAAACACCATTGCGCCAAAGGGCGGCGGCGACGAGACGCCTGAATGGATCGCCGACAAGCAGAAGCGCTTGGGCAAAATCCGGGAGGCTAAGCAAGCGATCGAAGAAGAGCCGGCGGCCTCCGCGGCGGCAAAAGCCGCGGCCGAGCGCGCGGCTGAAGAGATGCGCCAGGCGGAACACTGCTAGACTAGCGGTCCGGGCCGAGGCCAAGCCGGCCTTCCAGCGCGCCCGATCCAAAGGCCACCGCAATTTCACCGACTCAGATAGCCGCGTCCCCCTGATCGTGGAAGGCTTCGTTCAGGGCCACAATGCGCAGACGGCGGCCGAGGGCGCGGCGCAGATCATCGCGTGACGCACGCGCTGACGCAGCGCATGAGCGGCCGTCCGCAGTTGGTTCCTCTGGTCAACCATGCGCGCGTCAGTCTCAGGCACACGCCGAGGGAAGTTTCGGCCGACGCCGGCTATTGCAGCGAAGCCAATCTTGCCGCACTCGGCGAACGCGAGATCAAGGCTTATGCCTCAACCGGCAGAGCCAAGCGCCCGGCTGAAGTCACCGGACGGATCAGCGGCGCGCTCACGCAGAAGATGGGACAAAAGCTCAAACGCGCCCGCCATCGCAGCCGGGACCGATTAAGAATACAGATTGTCGATCCCGTTTTCGGACAGATCAGACAAGCGCGCGGCTTTCAGGCGGTGCAGGCCGAACAGGTGCTCATCTGCACCGCCCACGACATCACCAAGCTCGCCAAGGCAAGCTAAGTGGGCTCCGCCGACCCAACTACTCAATTCTGACGACCAGAACCACTATCTGAACGGACTCCTAGCTTTCGGATTTTACTTTGGCGATCGCATTAACGAGTCGTTTACCAAAAATATATTGCCGCGCCGCCCGAATCGGGCATAATTCACGCTTGAAGAGAGTTTCCGAGCCAAAAAGCGCTATTCTGGGTTCAGCAAGATGGTCATGTCCGCCGCAAGTGATGATACAGATAGCTTTCACGAGGCGATCCTCCGCCAAGGAGAGTTGATCTCGGATAAGCTGAATATGCTGCGGTTGGAGCATTATCCTCCTAACGCAACAAAAGGGCTGCGCTCCTTTTCGCTCGCCGAGGTCGCGTACTTCTTGGGTGTCACCCAGTCAAATATTAAGAAGCTTCACCTTGAAGGCAAAGGGCCGGTGCCGACGACATCGCCTTCGGGGCGACGCACTTATACAGCCGAACAAATGCTGGAACTGCGGCAATATCTGGACCGGCATGGTCGCGCCGATTTCAAGAAATATGTTCCACACCGACGTCCTGGTGAAGCGCTGCAGGTTGTGGCGGTCGTCAACTTCAAAGGAGGCAGCGGGAAGACCACGACAGCCGCGCATCTTGCTCAGCACTTGGCGTTGACCGGACACCGTGTGCTGGCGATTGACCTTGACCCTCAGGCGTCTCTTTCCGCCCTGCATGGAATCCAGCCCGAACTAGACAATAATCCCTCGCTTTACGAGGCGTTGCGGTACGACAAGGACCGCAAGCCGATTTCCGAGGTCATCCGGCCGACAAATTTTCCAGGTCTCGATATCGTCCCGGCCAACCTGGAACTGCAAGAATACGAATACGATACGCCGCTTGCCGCGAACAACAAAACGTCCGCAGAAGGCAAGATGTTTTTCACCCGGATCACCGCAGCTCTGAAGGAAGTCGACGATCGTTATGATATCGTCGTGATCGACTGCCCTCCCCAGCTTGGTTATCTGACGCTAACAGCGCTAACGGCTTCCAGTTCAGTCCTCATCACGATCCATCCTCAAATGCTGGACGTAATGTCCATGAGCCAATTCTTGCTCATGCTCGGAGGCATTCTCAGGTCGATCAGCGAAGCGGGCGCGGATGTTCGTCTCAAATGGTTTCGTTACATGGTCACGCGTTACGAGCCCATGGACGGACCGCAGGCTCAGATGGTTGGCTTTATGCAAGCGCTCTTTCCCAAGCAGATGTTGGCCAACCCCATGCTCAAATCAACGGCAATATCAGACGCGGGAATCACAAACCAAACGCTTTATGAAATCGACAGATCTCAATTTACGCGAGGAACCTACGATCGTGCGCTCGAGGCTCTCAACGCCGTCAACGAGGAAATTACCGAACTGATTCATGGCGCATGGGGACGCAAGTGAGGGTGATTTTGACAGCCGTGCAAAAGATGATAACGCCCCGCGCTATCAATATGTTAGCGATGGACCAAGGAGCGTAAAATGGCGCGCAAAAACCTTCTGGCAAGTGTCACTGCGGGGCCTGAGCCTTCCAAGGCCGATCACGAAGCGCGAAGCGACTACGCGCGGCGCGGTGCCTCACGCTCCATGCTGGTCTCGATCGATGAGATGGCGGAAAACGCCAGGAAAATGACGGCGGGAGAAACCATTGTCGAACTCGACCCCGCCGTAGTCGACAGTTCATTCGTCGCAGATCGCATTGCGGAAACGGACGAAGATTATCTCCTGTTGCGAGATGCAATTGCCCAGAACGGGCAGTCCACCCCGATTTTGGTTCGACCGCATCCGGAGGTTCCCGGGCGGTACATGATTGTATTCGGTCATCGACGTACAAGGGTCTCGCGAGAGCTTGGCATTCCCGTCCGCGCAGTGATCAAAAATTTCGAAGACATTGCGCACATAGTGGCTCAAGGGCAGGAGAACGCTGCACGATCGAATCTTTCGTTCATCGAGAAGTCGCTCTTTGCAAAAAAGCTGTTAGCGATGGGGCAGGTGAAGGACACCATCAAGTCTGCGCTGATGGTCGACGACACACTTTTGTCCCGAATGTTGTCCGTTGCAGAGACAATTCCATCTCCGGTGCTTGACGCGCTAGGCGCCTCGAAATCAGTCGGTCGCGATCGGTGGGAGGAATTAAAAAAACTTGTACTGCATCCCGCCGTTGCGGAACTTGCATGTCAAGAAATCACGTCGGCAGAATTTTTGTCGAAAGAGGCTTCCGAACGGTTCAATCACCTGCTGACACGTTTGATCACTTCAAGGAAGTCGCCACGGAAAATACGCGCCAAACCACCAGAAACTAAATTATGGACCGCGGACGATAACTTAGTCGCAGCTAGCATCCAGAACACCGGCAAGACCTATAGTCTTTCGCTCAAATCGACACACGCATGCGAGTTTGGTCGCTATATCGCTGAGAATCTTGACTCCCTCTACGAAGCGTTCTCAGCAGCTAAAACGAGGAAAGAAACAGGAGACTAACTGACCGCAAAAGAAAAGCTCCCGAACGTTGCCGCACGGAAGCCCTTCTCAGATCTAAGCACTTTGAGAATCGCACTTCCGCGAATCACTGTCAAGACGTCTTAGCGCAATTTCGGCGAGCAGGTTTCTTTTGCCTAATTGAAGGGTGAAAGAACGTGAGGCCATATCATTCGACGCTCACTCTTGTGGTGCGTTCTTTTTCGCTCGTCCACAAGGTCGTGCCACAACTGCGCGCGTCGAGCAATGCGCCGGCGCGGTTTAACGCGGTCCTGACGGGCTGTGACAACCCCGTTGTGCTGAGCATCACACGTCCAGCCAACTCTTCGGTGTTCCGGGGAATAAAGCATCACTCACTCCATGCGAGAGCCCCCAACGAGGACTACGAAAGCCTTCTAAACGGGGTAGGGACATCCCTCCGGCTAGGGATCAACCAAGTCGCAACGTGGCTGATCAGACTGAACCGCACTCGGCGAGAGCTTGTCTCGCGTTCGCGGCGAAGAGGTCACGCCTACAGCTCTATTCGCGCGCGATTTCGCATTCGCGCCATTCGATGCGTGACTCGGTCTCTGGCGCAACGAAAGGAGGCCTGACGATTCGGCACATCTAAATTCGCAACACTTAGGAGAAACGCGCAAAAGAAAAAGCTCCCGAAACGTCTCCGTCCCGGAAGCCCTAAAATCCTTGATGCAACCCGGAATTTAGGTCTTTCCCACATCGCTGTCAAGAGTCAGCGCCGTTTTGGCGAGCGGGTTTCTTTTGCCTGAACGAAGGCAAATCGCATGGAATTCGTACAACACACACCCACGACGGCGTTCGGTGGGCGATCATTGAAGCTCGCCCATGTGGCCAGCCAGACCGCCGCAAAAACGCGCCCGCCGGAAAAGGCCGTGCACAAATGGACCGTGTTCCACGCGATTTGCGCGGCGCGCCCGCGTCTTGGCTTGTCGGAACGCGCTCTGACGGTGCTCAACGCATTGCTGAGCTTCCACCCCGAAACCGTGCTGACCGGCGACGGCCTGGTGGTGTTTCCCTCCAACAAGCAACTCAGCCTTCGCGCCCACGGCATGGCGTCGGCGACGCTCAGGCGCCATCTCGCCATGCTGGTCGACGTCGGACTGATCGTGCGGCGCGATAGCCCCAACGGCAAACGCTACGCGCGCAAGGACAGGGCAGGGGAGATCGAAGTCGCCTTCGGCTTCGATCTTTCGCCCCTGGTCGCACGCGCAGATGAATTCGAGGCGCTCGCCGAAGCCGTGCGGGCTGAAGGGCGCGCGCTCAAGCGCGTCCGAGAACGCATCAGCATTTGCCGGCGAGACATCGGCAAGATGATCTCAACGGGCCTGGAAGAGGGCGTGCCCACGCGCGCAGCGGGACAGGGGCCTACGGATTGGGTCGCGATCAACGAGATGTTCCGCGCCCTCGTCCTTCGGCTTACGCGCAACGCCACGCTCGCGGAACTCGAGCCCCTGGCGGATGAGCTCGCGCTACTGTCCTCTGAAGTGCTTAACCTGCTGGAGATACACGTAAAATCACAAAATATGAGCGGCAATGAGTCTCAAACTGAGCAACACATACAGAATTCAAAACCAAACCTCCCAATTGATCTTGAACCTTGCCTTCGAAAAGGCAGGGCCGCCGATCCTGGCCTCATCGCCAAAGATGGCCGCACGCCACAACGCGCCTACGACCAGGATACGAACGACGCGCCGACGCCGAACGGCGCGGAGCCGGTGAAAGCCTATCCGCTCGGGATGGTGCTCGAGGCTTGCCCAGACATCGCCGATTACGCGAAAAACGGGATCAACTCGTGGCGCGACCTGATCGCCACGGCCGGAGTGACGCGCGCCGCGCTCGGCGTTTCGGCTGACGCCTGGCGCGAGGCCCAGGAAACCATGGGCGCCGCGGACGCTGCGGTTGTGATCGCTGCGATCCTGCAAAAGGGCGAAGCTATCGCCAGTCCGGGCGGTTATCTCCGCGCCTTGTCAGCCAAAGCGCGCGCCAAGGCGTTCTCGATCGGCCCCGTGCTGATGGCGCTGCTCCGTGGGCAAATCGGCAAAGGTCGGCGCAATGTCGCATCGTAGGGCGTCGATGTATCCGCGTCGCCGTTTTGCGGCCTCGATCCGCTTGAACGCGCGGCGGGCTGCGTCGAGGTCGGCGAACGTCATGGTCTTGCACAGACCGGCGGCGCCGATCCGTCCCCAACTGCGCACCACAGCGTGCTCGCCGAACAGGGTGGAGTGCAGCGCGAGATGGTAAAAACGCCACATGTTGCGGGCGGCGTCGATGCGTTTCAGGCGAAGCGGCGGATCGGCGGGGCAGGTCATGCGCCAGGGTCGCGACAAACCCGGCCGCCGTCCAACGCATAAATTGAATCAGTCGGCCCGGGATTGATTCATTGCGTCGATAAAGCCCGACGATTCAATCGGGATCGTCGTCCTCGCCGGGCGCATCGTCGCTCTCGTCGTCGAGAAGCGGGGAGGGGAGGGGGCCGTCGCGCAACGCCGCCTTGTCGAGCAGTCCGGCGTCCTCCAGCGCCTCGAGGTCCGGGAGGTC
>NZ_FYDG01000024.1 GCF_900187365.1 Rhodoblastus acidophilus | reverse complement strand
CCGTGGCGGACGGCGATCAGCGCCGGCACATGGACGCCGGCCGAAGCGAGCCGCGCGCCGAAGTCCGGCGCGAGCGCAGTCAGTTTGACCGCCTCGTCGAGCAGGCCCAGCACCGTAGCGGCGAGGCCGAGTTCGGCGGCGACCGCCGCCCCGCCCGGAATGAGCGCCGCAATCGCCGCGCCGTCCGCCGCGCCCTCCTCCAGAGCTTCGATCACGCCAGATGCGGTCGGATGCTTGACCGCGGCGCCTATGGCCGCAACCAGCTTTTGCAGATTGAGGCTTTCGAACCGCTTGACGAGCGCATCGACGGCCTGGAGGCGCGCAGCGGCGTCGGTCATTTCGCGGCGACCGCCGCGCCGGTGGCCTCGGCAGTCGCGTCAGCCGGGACGACGCCGAGGGCCGAGAGCTTGGCGAGGATCAGCGGGCGCAGGTTGGCGCCGAGCCACTTCGAGATCGCGGGCGCGGACGACACGGCATATTGTTCGGCGGCGGCCAGGACCAGATTGGTGGTCGAGAGCGACAGCGTCTTGCCGGCGACCGCGCCCTCGACGGCGCCGAAGCCATAGTTGACCGCCTTGCTGATCAGGTCGTCGGTCAGCAGCACCTTGACATAGGCCGGCGCCCATTTGGCGACGACGAAGGACAGCAGCGCGATCGCGAGCGAGGCGACCGACGCGAGCAGCGACGACAGCCAATCGCCCCACGGAATGACGACGGTCGTGGCGGCGGTGTCGGCGGCATACGCCGGAGCGAGGCCCGAGGCGACGAGAACGACGGCAACGGCATACGCCAACGCCGCCCCGCGAAGGGTGGTGGAGATTTTCATGAGATTTCCGTTTGTGATTTGCCGGGAACCGCCCGGCGCGGATCCTTTGATCAGGCGGCGGCGCCGGCCGCGCCCATCGCTTGCGCCACGCGCGCGATGAAATCCGCCTTGTCGACGTGCGCGCCAGGGCAGGCGTGATGATCTTTCAGACACTCGCGGTGGAACCGCAGGCTGTCCGGCTTGACGCGCAGCGCGCCATAAATTGCCGCCACGGCCGCCACGGCATTATCGCGGACCTTGGTGCCGTCGCCGCTGTCGAAGGCGTCGCTGGCATAGTCGCCGACCATTTCGACGCCGATCGAAGTGCGGTTGAAACAGCTGGCGTGAACGCCATCCGCCTCCAGATCGCAGGCGAGCCAGATAAAATCCGGAGCGACAAACAGGTGCGGGCCGGAATGCCACCCAAGCCGCTGATAATAGGCATTGAGGTTGCGCACGCGCTGGACGCCCTGGGCTTTGCCGAGGCCGAAGTGGAGCCATTGCGCCAGGTTCGGCGCGCCGGTGTTGTGCAAGGTGACGAAGGACGGCCTCCAGCCCTTGGCCCATCTGAGGCCGGAGCAATAGGCCGCGAACTCCGCCGCGGTGAACCCGCGCGGGGTGATCAGGAAGGTCATTTTGATGAGTCCTGTTATGAAAGAGTGAGGTTCACAGCCGCGAGAGCAGGTCCGCGATCATGGCGGCCTCATCGGCATAGCCCAGGCCGGTCGCGTGCAACCCGTCGTACATCTGTCCATTGCCGGACGCCGCCGTATAGGACCCGAGCCGCGCACGGAAATCGACCAGCGGGACATTGTTGTTGGCCGCGAGTTGCCGCAGCGCCGCATAGGTCGCCGGCTCCTGCGTTTCATGCCCCGAGCAACTGTGGTGCATGATCAGGATGACATCGCCGGATAGTTTTGCGGTGTTGATGATGGTTTGGAGATTGGCGGCATAGACGGCCGGCGCGACGCTGTAGCCCTCATCATTGATGCCGAGATTGATGATAGTGAGATCGGGCGCATAGGTCCCGAGCGCGGTGAGCGGCGACCACGACGACGCCGCGTTGATCCATGTGCTGGTCTGGCTGCCGCCGATGCCCATGTTCCAGATCGCGGCCCGGTACGTCGCCGTGCTGTAGCAATCGATGGCGCCGATGAAGACGTTTCCGCTTGCTCCCGTCCGCTTGATATTGAGGGTGTGGACCGCGTCGGTTCCAGTAATGCTCGCCTTGAGCAGGCTCGCGCCGGAAGATGTCACATTGACCGTGACCGCCGCGCCGCCATCCAGATCGAGCGTGAATTGCGCCACATTGGTATTGGCGTAATAGACGTCGCAGGTGTTGGCGGGCTGCGTGGTCGTGACCGACAGGGCCGT
The DNA here is from genome assembly GCF_900187365.1 of Rhodoblastus acidophilus. Lineage (GTDB taxonomy): Bacteria > Pseudomonadota > Alphaproteobacteria > Rhizobiales > Beijerinckiaceae > Rhodoblastus > Rhodoblastus acidophilus. The sequence continues at coordinate 17,325 of NZ_FYDG01000024.1, read as the reverse complement.
CCCGGTGGTCGTGCCATTCTGCCAGAGATAGCCGCCAGCGGTCGTCTGGCTCGATATCACCCAGCCCGAACCCACGACGACGGCCGGGTTGTACATTTGCCAGGAGGCCGCCGTGGTCGAGACAGCGCCGTTGCTGAAAACAGCGTCGGGCGTCGACGGGATGCCACGCCCGTTTAGGATGTTGGACGTGATCCACGCGACCGTGTGCTGCCGCGCGCCCTGCAGATTGTGATCGCTGGTCGCCCCGGCTCCGATGCCCGCCCATGTGGAGTCGCCGAGCGTGGCGATGATCGCGCGGCCGGTCCCGGAGCGCACGCGCGCAAACGCGGCACGGGCGCGAGGCAGCAACGCCGGGTCAAAATTGTAAACACCGGGGATGGCGTTCGCCGGCGAGGAGACACCCGGCGGCGCGGAGGGCACGGCCGGCCCGGCGCCGGACGGAGTTTGCGCCGCGAGAAGGAGGGCGAGGGCAAAGCACAAGGCTTTGCAGAGATTGCGCATGATCGCCATGGTCAGCCCCGGAATCCGAGGTCAACGGTCACAGCGGCGCCCGTGGCGCTGACGAACTGGCAGGCGCCCCCGATCGCGCCGGCAGGACCAGCGAGCGGCCACGACTGGCCGGCCTGGATTGGTTCCCCGAGCGCCGCCGTGGGCGCGACGCCATCGCAGCGATAGCGAACACTCACCCCGGAGCCCAATGCCGAGGGCGTGACATAAACGGCAGTCGCCCAACTCGGCGCGGCCGTTAGCGGAAACGCCGTCGAATTGGAGGCGTTGGCGGCTGCGAGCAACGCATTGAGCGTCGTCGCCGTCGTGGTCACCGTGATCTGCGAGTAGACGCCCAGGCGCGTCGCGTAGGAGACGTCAAAGGTCCGATCGACATAGGTGCCGTCGCCGGCGTCCTTGAGGACTTTGGTTTGTCCTGAGCCGACGGAAAACGACACGTCAGCGCAGAGGGCGGCAGACGATAGGGCGAGCGCCATCGCGCCCGCGAAAGCGAGTCGTTTTAACATTGGATTGTCCTTGGTGGGGTGGCGCGACGCGCCGGGAATTAAATCTCGGCGCTGAACGACATCAGGGCGGCGCTACCGTTGCCCATGACGAGCGCCCCAATTGTCAGGCCAGAAAAGCCCGAAATGACGAGCCAGTAATTTTCAGCCGCCGTGCCAGGCACCGTGATCGCCATTGATGACGCGCCGATCCATGCGCCGCCCGAATAAAGGGTGTAGGAGGATGACGCGAGCGAGGTTGTGAGCAGCGCGGCGTTAGGTATGGCGCGCATAGCGACCGGCAGCCCTCCCGTCATGAGCACGGTTGATGCGCTGTTCGCGATCGCAATCATCTGCCCAGTCACCAGAGCCTGGTAGAAACGCTTGCACATCGCCAATTCGACATTTGGGGGGCGGCGCTCGAAGACGGTCGCCGTCGATCCAGGCTCAAGTTGCGGGCGCAGGATGGTCCCGGTCGAAAACTCGACATTGGTTTGGACCCCGGCGGTGAGCGTCACTGTAAAGGGCGCTGAGGCATAAGCGCCTGATCCTGTCGTACCTGCCCCCTGCCATACGCGCGCCTGAGCCGTTCCGGCATGAGAAAAGACGAACACGCCGCCCTCAATCATTCCCGCTTCGATGGGCAAAATGATCGAGCCAGAGGCGTTGTTGATCGTCGTGTCGATCCCGCTTGTCGAAAACGTATAGGCCGCGCCCGCCGCGCCCGCCTTGACGCCGTCGTGGCCATAGGCGCCGGCCGCCAGCGTGACGGTCCCGCTCACGCCGCGCTGATTGATGGCGAAGGAGGCGTTCCGAAGCCGGTTGCGGAAACCCACGGCGTCAGCGAGCGTTCCGTCGGCGGCAATATTGGCGGTAACCCCCGCTTTGACCACGCCGACTTGCGACGTTGTCGCGATCCGCGCCGACAGCGTCCCGTCAGCGGCGGCGGAAAAACCTGCGCCGGTTTTGACCAACCCGAGCGTGGTGGGCGACGCCACTTGCGGATTGGCGAAAGCGAAAAGCCCTGTCACGGCCGAGCTTCTCGACGTCGTATTCCGCGAAGCCCTCTTCGATCGCCTTTTGAACGAAGCCCTGGTCGACAAAGTCGCCGGGCGTTGTTTCGATCGCGCCGATATCGCGCCACTTTTCCCAGGGCAGGCGTGAGTTTTTCGCGCGCTCCAGCAGCTTATCTTCGGGACACCAGAAGCGCGGGACCAGGATTTTGCGGCCGTCATCACCATCGAACAGCCAAACGAGGGCGGTTAGGTCCTGCGTCGCCGAGACGTCGAAGGCGCCGACGCATTTGCGGTCCTTCATTTCGGACGGATAACGCTTCCAGGCGTCACGATCCGGCGCGCAGGCGTTCCATTTCGCGCTCGGGAGCCAGCGGATCGTGGCGTCGACCCATTGGTTCAGATGATAACAGCGAAAGTGCGCTTCCTTGCGCGGGTTACCTTTCGCCAGCGCGGCTTCCTGCCGCATGAAACGAAGGGTTGGCGTGAGGCCAAGCGAGGGGTTCGCCTTCGCCCAGGTTGCTTCGTCGAAGGGGTCGTCGTCGGGATCAGCCGCGAAGATGACAACGAGCGTCGAAGGCTGTTCCGCGCGGCCGTCGAGGATCTGTTGGCTTTCGTCCCAAAGCTGCATGCCCGTCGGGTTGGTCTTGAGACCGGCGGTTGATGCGTAGAGTTCGATCGGCTGCAGGCGCGCGCCCATGCCTTGGCGCAGCGTGTCGGCGACGTCGGTTGACGTCCATTCGTGCATTTCGTCGCCACAGACGACGGTTGGTCCTTTGCCGTGTTTGCCGCCTGGCGTTCCGGACAGCAGGTGAATGGAGCCGTCGATTTCGGGGACGTAGATCGACCGCTTGTAGACTTCGGCGCGGCTGGCGAGCTGCGGGTTCAGCCCGACCATCACGCCCATTTTCTTGAACAGGACTCGGGCCTGCTCTTCGTCCTTGGCGAAGACGTAGCCTTCGGCGCCGGGGACCTTCTCGAACACGAAGAATAGCAGCGCCAGGGCGGCGAGGAATTCCGTCTTGCCGCCTTTGCGCGCGATCCACAGGCGCAGCTGGCGGAACAGGCGGATATGGACCTTGCGGGCCTGCCCAGTCGCCGGATCAATGTCGTCTTCCGGGATTTTCCAGCCGATCAGCAGCCGGACAATGATCTCCTGCCAGGGGTTGAGCCGGAACGGCGTGTCATAAAACCGGTCGTTGGTGAGCTTGAACCAACCGGGCCAGCGCGCGACAACCGCGTCCGCCTTGCCGTAATCGAACCACGCCCCGGGCTGCGCCGCCGCTCTCGCCCATGCGATGCGCGCCCAGCTCCAGCCGCGATTAGCCGCCGCCGTAATCCAATCCGGTTCCGGCCAATCGGTCGGCGCCGAGGGTGACGCGGCGGTTTCACTCTGCGCCGCGATCATTCGAGCCCTGCCGCCTCAGTTCACAGCCGCGCCCGGCGGGGCGCTATCGAGCAAGTCCATGGAGCCGACCGGCGAGTTCTGCGCCGGGCGGTCGGGTCGATCCTTGTCCGGCGAATCGTGCTCGCCACCCGCGCTCCAAGCACCTGGCGGAAGCGCCGCGCGATCGCGCATCAGTTTGGCGCGGTCCATGGCGCCGAAGCCGAACTGTTCGAACAGCTCCTGGCATTGATCGAAGCGCAGTTTCTCAATTGCGACCCACGGCGACAGACGCTTCATTTTGTCGCCGGAGACCGTCTTGACCGAATGGACGCAGCCTTCGTCGCGCAAATGCCGGATGGCTTCGACCCACTGGCCATAGGCCATGCACAGCATGGCGAATCGCGGCGCGTCCGCCGGCTGAAGCGACCGCATCTTTTCGAGCGCCGGCGCGTACTCTTTCCAAAACCGCATCGCGGCCGGGAATCTTTCCAGAAGCTTCGGCGGCGCGACCGTCAGGCCAGCGACGATCGACGGCGCGAGAGCCTCGGCGCACTCGTTGGCCTCCGCCAAAATCTTTTGCGCCTTGGTCAGGCGCTTTCCGGGATTTCCCTTCGCAATTTGCGCAGCTGGATTAGGAACGCGACCGCGCATGCTGTTTTGCCTCAAAAAAAAACATTCTCGGAATTTCGCGGCGAAAAATCCGACGTTAGATAACCGGTCCGGGAGGGGGGGCCGTTGAACTTTCGACCGCCCCCCACCCCCTGGGGTTACGAGGATTTTTCTTCCGACTGGATCACGCTGTCATGGCAGCGCTTGCATACCGACTCATGGTTGGCGGAGCTGATAAACAACGACCAGTCGCCCTTGTGCGCCTTGTGGTGATTGACGACGGTTGCCGCCTCGACGATCCCCTGAGCCAAGCACCGCTCACATAGGGGCTGGCGTTGCAGCTGCACCATCCGCGCACGTTGCCACACCGCAAGTTTGTACCAGTTGCGCCAGGGTTCCCGCTTGCGCCGCTCCGCATCGAAGCAGCGTCGGACCTCGGTCGGCGGCGGCGCGGACGGCGGACGCCATTGCGTCGGGCGCTTCACGCGCCACGGCCCAGGCGGGCGTACCCCTGGATATCGTCCCAGTGGTCCTTAAACCCAGCATCGCCCGCGACAATGCGGCCCATCTTGGTGGCAATCAGATCGAGCGCTTCTTGCTGCGCGGCAGGAAGCTCAACCTCACGGCCTTCCAGCCCCTCGCGAATGGCGGCCTTAATGAGCTGCGCCACGCGCGCCTGAACGGCAAACGAGCCGTGCGTCTTTTCGCGCTCTGCGATAAGGCGAGAAGCGTCCAACGCTTTGTTTTCCTGATTGTTTTTGAAGCGCCGCGCAGCCGGTTCTTCCATAGCTGCGCAGGACGGGTGAAACGCCGTCCTGATGTGCAATGGCTAAGCCCTAACCGCGGTGCTGGTCAACAAGGCTGACGCAACGCGAAGCGCGGCCGAACCGGGGTCCGACCGCGCAATGCCGCAGAATGACTCGCATTTTTTGCTGTGAATAACTTTTAGGCCAACTCAACCACGCGAGCCACGTCGCGCAAAACAACGGCGCGCTTTTGCCCGAAGAAGTCGAGCAGCAGCTCAGCCGCGCCACCGCGACGGAATTGTTGCACGAGCGCTTTAGCCCCGGCGAACGGCCCGTCCTTGACCACAACTTCATCACCGATCTCAAACGGCTTGCCAGCGCGGCGCGGCTGCGGAAGCGTGTCAAACTCGCCGAGGGCGCAAGCTCGCGCGAACTTGGCGATAACGTCGGCGTCGAGTTCGACCGGGTCAGGCCGACCCACAAGGCCCTCGACATAATCGGCGTGGCGCGCCTCGCTCATGTCAGCGCCGGCCGGAACGCCGACGAAAATGTACCCAGGGAATAGCGCATCCTCGCGCAGTTCGATGCGCCGGGCATGGGTGGCGACGCGCGATCTGGTGGGGGCGAATACGCGGAAACCTTTGAGCTTCAGCGCCTGCGCCGCCACCTTCTCGCGGTTGTCGAAAACATCCGCGACGTACCACGCCACACCAGAGGGCCGCTCCGCCACGCGCCGCGCCTGAATTTTCTTGCCTTCGCCCGCCTTCGCCTTCATCGCCAATCTCCTGAAACACAAACATAAAATCACGTTCATCTTGCGACGTTCTGCGCCAGCGCGCGCGACGGCGGATAGAGCGAGTTGAAAAACCACCCCTCGACTGGCTTACCGTCAACGATGCGCTTAAACGGCGGAAAGCTACGGCCCGAATACGAAACCCACGCGCGCCACGCATCGGTGTCACGGATCACGAACACTTTGTCGCCGCAGGTTTTGTTCTCCCAGGCTCGGAAACTGTCCGGGTGCAAAAAATTGCGAAGCGACATCGGCGGCATTTTCGCCGCTCGCTTGGCCTGGACATAGTTGGCCGCAGCCTTGAGCGCGACGGCCCTGTCCACTGGCGACAGGTCACGAAACCGATTGCGAGCCCGATCCAGCACTTCATCGCTCGCCACTGGGTAGAGCGCCTTCAGCCGCTCCCATTCGCCAAGCCATGATCCTTCGTCCAAGGCCGCATCCTGCGATGATGATGAACGGGGGGCTTTGGGGGGAACAAGGTTAATAGGTGACTGTTCATGCTTCTTATGCCGTTGCTCACCAGTGACGAACCGCCCGTTCGTCAAATCGGCGCTTTCCCCGCCGGTTTCAGCCGTTGCGCAATTTGACGAACGGGTGGGGTTTTCCCCCTGGGTTAAGTCGTTGTTTTCACTTGCGCCGGCTTCACGCCGTTCGTCAATTTGAGCATCGGTCGCGGCGTGATCGCCTTGAACTGGCGCGCTTTCATCATCGCCAATTTTCTCGGATGAATTTTCGTTCGGGTCGAAGCCCCATTTCATCGCTTCGGCCCGGCAAAAGTCATCCATGAGGATGAAGATTTGGCCAGCACGATAGGCGCCGGCGTGCCGCCCATCGGCGATGCGCGACTGTTTTGGACGATAGATCAGGCCGAGTGCGGCAAGCGATCTAAGGCCGCGCCCGACGCTGGCGACGGATTGCTCGCTCTCGCGCGACATCACATCCAAAGACGGCCAGGAACAGCCCTTCTGGTCCGCGTAATCGGCAATGGTGTAGAGCAGCGCCTTGAGCGCCGGCGAGCCCGTACGCTGGCGCTTGGCCCAGGAAACAGCACTGATACTCACGCCCACACCTCCGCCATATCCCGCTGTTGTTTTCCCGCTTTCTTCAGCGTCGACGGCGGAACCCAGCCCGCCACAAATCGCGCTGCGAGCCGCCGGTCGCCCTCACGCGTGAGCGCAACTTTCTGGCCATACGGGATCATGAATTGCGCCCACATCCGGGGCCGGTCGATCAACCGCACGATGCGGCCGTTCTCGACGCGCCAGACGAACCAAGCGTAGGCCGTCGCCGTGCTCGCGGCCGGGTCCCAGCCGCCCTCGCACATGGCCACGCGTTCGGCATAGGGCGCGACCAGCGTTGGCCGCAGATCGCCGGAAAAAATCGCCGCGTCGCGATCATCGCTTTCCGCCCAGGCCTGCCGAAGCAGGAAGGCCACGCCGCGTTGCGCGCGCTTCAACGCCTCTTCAAGCAAATCGGTCGCGAGGCCAAACGGCGGATTCGTGACAATCCAATCCGGCTTGATATCCTCCGGAGCGTCGCGAAAATCATAGACGCCATCAAGCAGCTCGAAGCCATAGTCGAAAATATCGGTTGCGCGGACGCGGCCGAAGGCTTCGCGCAGCACGGCCGTCATGTGGCCAAGCCCAGTGCACGGATCGTAGGCCTCAAGCAACGCCAGCGCGCCGGGCTCGACGATCGGCAGCACATGCCGAACGAACGCCCGCGTCGCCCATGGCGGCGTCGGGAACAGTTCGAAATTCTGCCACGGCTGGCCATCGGATATTTTCGCGCGTTTCGACGCCATGACGGCGCCCGCGCCCTTTGGCTTCGCCATCACAGCCCCGCTGCGGCGCGCTTTTGCAGGCGGTTCACCAACCCCGCGATCTTCTCCGCCGCAGAATGGGTCGCGGCGATCTCAGCGGCGACCGCGCGGCGCGCGCGCTTCAGCGTGGCGGCGAGATCAGCGGGCGTGCGATAGAGCGGCGCGGGGCGCGCTTTTGCAGTGTTGGACATGGGATTTTCCGCCTGGGCAGGTGGGCGTTGGGCGCAAAAACTCCTCCCGCGCCGACCGAACGCGGGAGGAGATACGCAAGAAACGCAGGCACAAACTCGAAACCGGAACGAACCAACACGATGCAACGCCCCGGAAATCGGGACGCTTACTTGTCACGGCCTGGACGCGGCGCTCGATGAAACAGCCGATCCAGCCAAAGCAGCACTCGCGCGAACCAGCATCGAATCAGGCCGGGTCCGCTGTGCGATTTCCAACTCATGAGCGAGCGCATTCTGCTGGCGCCGCAACTCCGCCTCGTAGGCGGCGCTCAACTTCAAAAAAACCGAGGCGAAGACGTCTTCCGGCGGCGCGTAACGCAGCTTCCGGATTGTGGAGTAGGAGACGCCGATGCGCGCCGCGACCCGCCGCATGGCGTTCGGCAAATCGCCGGGGCCGCGATACTCGGATTTGACCAGGAACGAAGCCCAGCTTTGCGCCTGTTCGACGGCGTCCATTTTTTTACCTCCCGAGGTAAAACTTTTTCCATTCACAGGAAACGCTCCGATGGCATGTTGAAGCCATCGGAAGCGGTTGTTTGGGAAAGCACTTGCGGAGGAGATGACCGAAGCGCGCGGGCAGGCGCGCCGAGGTCGAAAACGGAAATGGCCCGTTCGGCCTCAACCAAGCCGAACGGGCCGCTCTATGATGGTGGCGCGAATCAACCACATAGAGCCAACGCGATCCCCGGTGACGAAAGAGACCACGAAGATGGACGATCTGGACAAGATCAGAGCAGACGAAACACTGAAGCTTGAGGCCTATGGCATTCGCCTGATCCCGCAGGACGATGGCGGGGTTGTCGTGGAAACGCGCGCCACCAAAACGCGCCTTCCCGGCGTCGACGGCGCCTATGCGCTGGAACGCGCCGTGGAAGCGGCTACGCTCGAAGCGCGCCGCCTGTTCGCCAAGGCTTCCGGCTAAGGTCCTCACCGCCACGCGTCGTCGCCCTATCCGTTCGATTGCTGTTGGGCCGGCGGGAACAGCGTGTCGAAGAACCAGCCTTCGATGGAACCGCCGTCGCCCGCGCGCCGAATCGGCGTCGGCATATCTTCGCCGCGGGCAGCAAGGTGCTGTTTCCACGCGCGCCAAGCATCGGTATCGACTTTGACGAAAACGGCGGCGACGTGCGGCGACTGCAACGCGTCTCGGCGCTCCCGACAAATCGTATCGGCGAGCACAACGATAAGGTCCCTGCCATCGTGAGAGCGGCGGGAGATCAGGCCCTTTTCCTCCAGAGCGGCCAGACCGCGCCGGACACTGTCTTCCGACATTTCGGTCAGCGCCGAAAGAGACGCCAGCGTAGGCCAGCACTCGCCGGAAGCGTTGCAAAAATTAGCCAATTGCAACAACAGCAGCTTCTTGTCCGGGCCGCCGACTGTCTGCTTTTCGGCCCAATCTCTGACGGCAATGCTCATGTCATGTTCCTTTTGAAGGCAAGTAGGGGCGCGGCACGCCGGCAGGCCAGTCAACGCCGTCGGGCCAATGGGCGCTAAACCACGTCAATCCGGCGTCGACACGCCGGACGCCGATATCGCCACCCTCACGTAATTCGCGCAGCCGACTGCCGTTTTTGAGGACGAGACGCGACACTGTGCTCTCGCTCAAACCGGTGTGAGCGGCATAAGCGGTGGCGAGGGCGAGCAAATTGGTTAACGGTTCCATGAGCGGAGAATATGGAACATTTTCCACACCTGTCAATGGAACACGTTCCACTTCGGCTAGCCGCAGGTGTGGATAATAATCCATGCGTGATCGATGTCCGCGGGCGCATACGGCAAAGGCTTGCCGAAATGGAAATTGAACGTGGCGAACCCGTGTCGCTGCGCGCAATTTCTCTCGCTTCGGGCCTCAGCGAATGGACGTTGTCCAAGTTACTGAAAAAGGCGGAACATTCTCCGACGCTCGAAACCATCGAACGGCTTTCTGTCGGGCTGCAGACGTCGCCCATTTGGCTGGCGTTCGGCGTCGAGGCCGTTAAGCCTGACAATCCCAGGGGCACTCCGCACAACCATAGTTGGCTGCAAGCCAGCATTCCGGTGGCTGGGCTCGTTGGCGCCGGCGCGATCGTGGAGGACTTCAGCGACCCAACCTCTTGGACAACGCTTGAAACCGTTGAGTTGCAGGGCGTCGAAAATATTCAGGCGCTGCAGGTTTGCGGCGATTCGCAATACCCTCGCTTTTTCGACGGCGATTTCGTCTTGTTCGAAAATGTGCCGCGCCGGCCGGCCGAGCTGGCAAACCACCTTGCGGTAGTACAAGCCCAAGACGGCCGTCGCCTTTTGAAGATTTTACGCCCCATCGGCGGCGGCGATCAGTGGATGCTTGAATCTATTAATGCGGCGCCCGAGGTCACGACGCTTCTAGCCGCGTACCGATATTTGGGCGTTGTGAGCGCGCGCGCGCGCCAAGAGCCGGCACCCCGCAAGAAGTCGGCCTAAATCAAAATTTTGCACAGAGTGATCGCAATGGATTTCAAATTGAATTTTGGGAACGTCGCCAATCCAGTTCGGCAATGGTTGGTCGCGCAGGTCGCCCGTGCAATTAATGGCGTCTCAAGCGCACAGGACCGCGCCGCCATCGTGGAATGGTTGGCCAACGCTCGCGGCGCCTTGGCGTCTTCTCGTTCGACTCCTGAGAAAATTCGAGAAATCAACGCGATGGTCGATCATTCAGCCGTCGCGAAATCGGTTATAGGCGGCGTGAGTGCGACTTTGCGCAATTATCGGGCCTCGAATCTTCCCCTTTCGGTTAAGATCGCGCTTCCCGCCACCATCGCGGCTGCGCCGTTCCTCGCTGGCCAGGGCGTCGGCATTGCTGCTTTTGGGAGCGCCGTTGGCGCACCAGCACTGCTTCTCATGTTCATCGGAAGCGCAGGCATCGCGTCAATTCTTGAAGCCGTCGCAAAAAGCCCAGCCGACCGCGATCAAATCCTGCAGATGGTCGACATGATCCTTCGGGCCGAAATGGCGCGTAGATACAACGAACAAACCCGTATGGCGATGCGCAACGAACCCCGCGCGCCGCGCCGTGCCGATGTTCCGGATGACGCTGACGGCCTACGTCGGGCGCTATACACGATGGACCCGTTCGTATTCGAAGGTCACGTCGTTCATTTTTTCGGCCGCGCCGGCCTGAAAGCTTGGAACACAAAGCCAACCGGCGACCACGGCGCGGACGGCTTTGCAGTGCGTGGCGAAGACATGTTCGTCATTCAATGCAAACGCTACGCACCGGACAACAAGGTTGGCGCGCCGACTGTCAGAGAATTCAAGGGCGTAATCGAAGAGAACGAGGCGACGCGCGGCTATATCGTCACAACATCCACTTTTACGACTGACGCCAGAGCCTCCGCCGCCATGTCGCGCAAACTCGTGCTCGTGGACATTGAGACGCTGATTGGCTGGCACCGCACGCCGCCAAACTTCGCCATATAAGCCGACCGCGCTACGTCCATCCTTAATGGAATATTTTCCATGTCAGCTTGACGTGGAACATTTTCCACATATCCTTAACCTTCATCAGCGCAGCCCGCGCCGATGAGGATCGCCATGCTCATTCTCTCCAATGAATTGTCCCGCATCGACGGCTTCTTCCGCCGCGACGCCGCCGCCCTGAAATACGAGGCCTGCAAGGTCACCGAAGCCGGCCCCGTCTGGCCCGTGCCGCGCACGGAAATGCGCCACCCCGAAACCATCCGCGAGCGCATGCTCGAAGACCTCGAAGCCATCGCCGCGCGGCGGACCTTCGTCGAACTGTACGACTTGGCCGAAGCCGGATGGCCGTTTGCGGTCATCGAACGGCTCGGCCCCGCCGCCGTGAGCGCGTTCCGCTTCAACGCCGTCGCCTGACTTCCGCGCCGCCGCTTTCAAGGCGCGGACGGCGTCGCCGTCACTCTCCCGAACGGCGACGCCACTCTCTTTCCCCAGACTAGGAGCCAATCATGAACGCTGCCCCGTTCACCAATGCCGCCGGGTTCGAATATCTCGGCTCAATCGCCGAGGAACTGTCGACGGCTCCCGCCGAACTTCTCGCCAAGCTCGCCGATCTCCGCCGCGCCGCCAGCGCTGAAGATCTGGCCACGCTGCGCGCCGCGCTGCGCGAGGCGCAGGATTGCGTCCAGTCGATCTCTTTCGCGCTATCCGTCGCGGACCTCACGGTGCTGAACCTCACGCCCAACCTGCGCGCCGCGTGAGGCGCACATGATCAACCCGACCCATCTTCATGTCGACGAGATCGCCGGCATATCTCCCTGCAACGCGCGCACGAGCCCGCTCAAGCCCGAGGCGCGCGCCGAGCTGAAAGCCAGCATTGCCGAAAAGGGCGTGATCCAGCCCCTCCTGGTGCGCCGCGAAGGCGACAGCATCAATGTTCTCGACGGCGGCAGCCGTTGGGGCGTGGTCCGTGAGCTGACGGACGAAATCGATCCCGCCGATGCCTTGCGCGTCAAGCGCGTCGGAACGATGCCCGTCGTCTGGTTCGAGGGCACGGACGCCGAGGCGGCCGAGGCCTCGCTGATTTCCTTCGTCCAGCGCAGCGATTTGCATCCGGTGGATGAGTTCGAACGCTTCGTCGAACTGCAGGAGAAGCACGGCTTTGACGCCGCGCGCATCGCCCGTGAGACCGGCAAGGGCGTGCGCTTCGTCCAGGAGCGTCTGCGCCTGGGCCGGCTCGCCCCCATCGTGCGCGACGCTTGGCGGAAGGGCGAGATTGAGGCCGGCGTCGCCAAGGCTTTTTCGGCGTCGGAGAGTGTCGAGGCGCAGACCGCGCTGTTCAAGAAATGTCGGAAGGAACGCGCGTTCTACACCGAAAGCATCCGCTCCGAGCTTCGCCGTGATTGTTTCCGCCTCGACAGCCGCGAGATGAAGTTAATCGGCGCCGAAGCTTATGCCGCCGCCGGCGGACGGCTCGAAGAGCAATTCTTCGAGGATCAATCCTACGCTCTTGATGGCGCGATCGTGCGCCAGCTCGTGGACGAAAAACTTACCGCCGAGGCTGACCGCATCTGCGCCGAGGAAGGCTGGGGCCTGTATTTTTTTAACACGATTGACGATGACGAATTCGAGGTGGCCGAAGAGTTCGACTTCGCCGAAGAAGCCGCCCGTCACGAGGAGCTGGACGCCCTCTATAATTACCAGCGCACCGACGAGCAAAACGCCGAACTGGACGCCATTGTCACGCGCGCCATCTTGCGCGCCGTGCCGACCGCCGCCCGCGCCTCGCGCGCCATCTTGCTAAAATTCAATTGGGAAGGCGAGATCGGCGTCACCCGAAACCTTTTGCGCGTGAGCGGCTTCGCGACGACCGACGACGAGGACCAGGGCGAAGGCGAATTTGAAGAAGACGCCCCGCCGCGCGAGCGCGCGAAGGCAACCCCTCCGGCGCCGCCGCCAGAGCCCGAGGGCGAGCCGCTCCGCAAAGGCGCGCGCGCCGTGCTGGACGAAACCTGCAACCACGCCCTGCAAAACTGCGTCCAGGCATGGCCGGTTCTGGCGCTCACCTATGCCGTCGCCGCCATGGGCTGTCTCAGCCGGGTCGATGCGGCGATTGATCTGGCGTTGCACCCCCGGCGCAACTTCAAGCCGACGCACCCGATCAACATCAAGATCGCGGATCTCCGCTTTTCGCAGGCGCTGCCGATCTGCGCGGAGGCGACCAACGCCGAGTTGATGGACGCCTTTTGCGAGCTGGTCGGCGCCGCGATCGACACCGGCAGGCTGACTGATTTTAATGCCGGCCTGCTCCTGGTCGGCGTGGCGCGCGATTATGACGTGCGGACCGAGCTGCTCCTGCAGTTCGACGCGCAGGCTTATTTCGACGCCTCGACGCGCCAAGCCGCGGTCGACGCCGTCCGCGCCACCGAAGGCCAAGCCAGCGCCAACGAGGTCGCCGGCATGAAAAAGGCCGACGCCGCCAAGCGCGCCGCCCTGGTGGCGTCGGATTTTGCATGGTTGCCGCCGACGCTAGCGGAAGCGTGCCCGCCGCGCGCCGCGCCCCCGGAAAAGCCGCGCGACATGCGCACCACGGCCGAGGCCATGGCCGACGCGATCGACGCCGACGAAGCGCGCCAGGCTGGCGAGCGCGACAGCTTCGCCGATTTTCTCAAGACCTTCACCGTCCAACGGGCCGGCGCGAAGATCAAGTCGAAGACGCTCTATGCGCTCTATCTCAACCGCATGGACCTGGAGGGCGTGACGCCTCTCAACCTGAGCGCCTTTGGCGAGGCCATTGAAGATTACGGCATCGCCAAAAAGCGGGTCGCCCAAGGCGTTTTCTATCTCGACCTTGACCTTGCCGACCACGTCCAACCGGCGGAGGCGGCGCAATGAAAGACAGCGTCACCTTGCAAAAAGCCTGCGCCAAGCGCGCCCGCAACGAAGACGCCCTGCCGCTGCGTATCGAATCGGTCGCATGGCGCACCGTCTATCTTAACAACCGCGGCGAAAACGTCGGACGCCTGCACCAAGGCGGGGCCGGCATCGTCTCGACGATCCATCTCGCCCGCGTCCGCTGGCTGGAGCGCCTCGCGACCGGCTGCCTTTCCTCTCGCCCTTAGGAGCTTCCCCATGTCGAAGTCCGGCAAGCGGATGAAAGCGTATGCTGTTCAAGAAGATTGCGAGGGAACGGGCGGAATTGTCTTCGCCAAGCACGCGATTGTTGCGCGCAGGGAAGGAGCCAACGAATACAACGGCGGAGAGTTCCACGGAGTGACGTGTCGCCGCGCCAAATGGGCCGACGAGTTCGCGGAAACGGGAATCGTTCCGGCTTCCGTAATGATCGCCAACGGCTGGTGGTTCGAATGCAGCTACTGCGGTCAGAAGATCGACGAGGACAGTCTCTATGACCGGCGCCTTCCCATCTCTGGCGTTGTTGGGTCGCAGCATAGCTTGATTTTCTGCTGTAAGTCGCACGCCTTAAAGCATCGGCTGGAAGACGCGCAGCGGAAGCGCGCGGAGGCCGAGGGAATTAAGCTGTTCTCTGAAATGGTGTTGAAACGACTACCGGACGCCAAGCTGCTGGTGGAACCGCAGAACCTTCGTCCTCACGCGTATGTGAGGGGTCATCTTGGGGGCCCTTGGGTCTATAGCCAGATCATTATTTCATTCACATTCCCTGGAATGAAGATCGGCCCCGCGTCGCTGCGTTACGAGGCCGACTACGGAGTCCGCATCGGGCCGTGCCGGCCGACTTTCTCATGCTGCAACGGCGATCGCGAAGCCTTTGAAGCTTTCGCTGAAGCGCAAAAGATGGCCGCGCCATGACCGATCTGCCGTGGTCGCCGGCCAGCGGCCAGACCTCGCTGCGCGTCGTCGAGCAGTCGGAAGGCTTCGTGATCTGCGAAGACAAAACCCAATGGGGGCTTCGCAGCATGTGGCGGCGCGACGGCGTCGGCCCTCTCGCGATCGGCGGCGACGGCCTGACGCTGAAACCTGCGATCATGAAATCGGAGAGCGCGCCCGAGCCCGACCCTATCGAGCCTCCTCACGAAATGGTCGCCGCGCCTCCGCCCCCAGCTCCCGCGCCGACAAAGCGCAAAGCCCAGCCCGTCCGAAAGACGGAACCCGCTCAAATGAGCTTTTTCTAGGAGTTTGCCCAATGACCACTGCCCTGGCCATCGCAAAGATCGCGGCGCTTGGAGGCGTCGCCGCCTGTTTCGCCGCGCTCGCGTATTTCGTCACGCAATGCGGCCTGTCCGCGCGCGATGACCGCCTCGACGATCTGGCCCGCACGGGCCGCACCCGCAGCATGTCTTGAGGAGGCCGACCATGAACAAGACCGCCAAAGCCCGATGCAATGCGGCCCGCGACCTGTTGCACGCGAAATGGCCGACCGCCTTCGCCGGCCGTGGTTGCTCCAAGAAGCCGCTCGCGATCGGGATCACCAAGCAGATCATGACGGAATTGCCGGAAATCGGCTTCCACCGGCTGACGGCCGCCCTCAGCGATTACTGCAGCGGCCCGACCTATCTCCGCAATGTCATCGAGGGCGCGCCGCGCGTCGGCCTGGACGGTCGGCCGTGCGGCGTCGTGTCGCCGGACGAGGCGTCCTACGCCGCCCAGCGTCTGGCCGACTGGAAAACGCATCGTGACGCGAAATCCGTCGAAAGGGCCGCGCAATGACTGGAGGAACCGATGCCGGCGTTGTGCCGGAAGTCTATGTGGATGAAATCACCCCGCCGCCGCGCCCGACGCCGGATGACTGGATTGTCCGCAAGGACGGCGGCGCCATGATTGACAACGACCCAAACCTCGACGGCGATGACGAAACATCGGAGGATTTAGGGCTGAAGCACGGCTTAGCTGTCACCTTTTTCCGGCTCTACACCTATCCGGATGCCACATTGACCTTTCCGCGAGAGGGCGATTGGCGCTGCGATCCGCCAGCGCCCGAAGGCGCCGACTACGTCATGGTCGAAGACGAGCCCGAGACGATGAGCGGCAGCGTCAGCGAGTTGGTGGCGAACGCCGACATCAATGCTGCGCCCGGCAACGCATACACGCTCAATTTTTACAGCTGGGTAGACGAAATCTGGTCCTACGACGCCGAGGCCGGCAAGTTCACGCGAGGCGCGGCATGACTGCGCTTCCCGACGAGGCGATCAACGCCGCTCGCAAAGCCATTGGCTACGCTATAGCCAAGCGCTGCAATATCGATCCCGAGGAAATGTGGGCAGGCCCCGGCGCGACCGCACACATCGACGACGACACGCCCCCATGGCCATACTGGCAGATGGTGACGGATGAGATTGCGGCCGATCTGCCTGCCGCCATTGCCGCCGCCCTCCCGTATCTGCGCGCCGCCGCGCCGCCGCGCAGCCATGCTCAAAACGAATGGGCCGATGCGGCGACCAGCGGGATGCAATGGCTGAAAAATATCAGTAACGGGGTCAGCACGGCAGGCGAAGCCATCGAAAACATGACGAGCATCTTGGAGCATTGTTATTCGGTTCAAGCATCAGAGCGCAAGGAAATCCCCGCCGCGCCGGTCGCGGAGCCGAGCAAGGAAGCAATAAAGGCATGGCGAGACGTATTTTACGGCAGCGTTCCTGGGGTTGAGGAGTCGCTATCGAGACGCGCACTTTGCGCCGCCTACGCCATCGACGCCGTTCGCCCCGCCGCGCCCGCGCCCGACGTGCTGGCGGATGCGGTGGCGGCCGCCAAAGAACAAGGACGCGCCGAAGCCCGAGAGGAGCTTGGAGTTTTTGTCGCTCTTGCGGCGTCGGAATACGGCCGCACCCACTACGGCGATCCGAACATGCTCCACCCCCATCATTATGACCTGATGGAGAAGTGCGGTCTTCGCATGGACGATTTCACGCGCGCCCGCGCCAACACAGCCACCGAAGGGGCGAAGGAGAACGCCCATGGGTGACAAGTCAAAGATCGACTGGACCGATGCGACGTGGAACCCCATCGTCGGCTGCTCCATCATCAGCCCCGCCTGCACTAACTGCTACGCGATGGCGCAGGCCGCGCGGATTGAGGCGATGCGCGTTGGGTCATGGCGCAAACAACTGTCGCCGGATACGCCTGTTCCCGATGGCCCCTATACCGGCCTGACTCAACCGAGCAACGCAGGCGCGGTCTGGACCGGCAAGGTCGCTTTGGCGTTCGCGCAGGTCACAGGGGTCGCCGAGCCCCTGCGCTGGAGGCGCCCGCGCAAAATCTTCGTCAATTCGATGGGCGACCTGTTCCACGAGTCCGTCCCCGACGAATGGATCGACCGGGTTTTCGC
>NZ_FYDG01000031.1 GCF_900187365.1 Rhodoblastus acidophilus | reverse complement strand
GGTCTTGTAATGACCGTGTGGGGCGAGGAGGCGGCAGCGCTCGCCGCATGGCGCGCGGCCATAGCGACGCGCCATGGCGGTGTTGGCGGCGGTCTCATCCAAGAATACAAGCCGTTCAGGGTCGAGATCGGGTTGTTGATCGAACCAGGCTTGGCGCGCCGCCCTCACGTCAGGGCGGGTCTGTTCTTCGGCGTGCATCGCCCCTCACATGGGGTATAGCTCGTCAAGTCTGATGATGCATGTGCATCGCGTTCTCCTTAGCGGTCGCGGATCCGTTGCGTGAGCCCGTTCTCACCATGCAGCCAAGACGGCCGCATCACCTCACATCCGGTCGAGATGACGCTCAGACCATAATTCCTCGTGCTCGAGGACGTCGGGCTCGGGTTGGCGGGACCATCCTTTTTTACGGCATATTTCAGCCAAGGGGCATCTTCGGTCGCCGCCTGCCCGGATCCGGAAAAGCTGTGGTGTTCAGCTTCTCGGAATTGGCGATGAAGTCGTCCAGTTACGCAGCCTTGAACACGGCGCCCTCGGGGACGACGCCTTGGGTGGCCGACTTACCAGCAGTCGGCAAAATGGTTCGACTGCTTGTTTGCGCGCGTCGCTTTCATTGCGATGCCGTTCTTTGCGGGCGCCGCATATTCGCGGAGCGGTTTGACGACGCCGTTTTGGCGCCGTGGGCGCGGCGCACGGCGCGCCTCGACCACATCGTTCATTGCCTCGGCCTCGCCTTGGGCGGACGGCCCGCGGCGCGCTTCGCCTGCCGCCTGATGGCGCCCGTATCCAACGACACGATCTTGCGCGTCGTGCGACGGCGCGGAAGTCCGCCGGCGCACGCCCTGGTCATCAGCATCGACGAGAAATCGCAAATCCAGGCCCTTGATCGGACGCAACCTGGCCTGCCGCTAAAGAAAGGACGCGGCGCCACCTTGACGCACGATTACAAGCGCAACGGCACGACCACCTTGTTCGCGGCCCTCGACGTGCTGACCGGCGAAGTGTGCGGGCGCAACATGCAGCGCCATCGGCATCAGGAGTTCATCCGCTTCCTCAACGCCCTTGAGCGCGACATCCCTGCCGGCAAGGTTGTCCACGTCATTCTCGACAACTATGCCGCCCACAAACATGAGAAGGTGCGGTCCTGTCTGGATCGTCACCCACGCTGGACGTTCCACTTCACGCCGACGACGAGTTCATGGCTGAACGCCGTCGAAGGCTTCATCGCCATCCTCACGCGCCGACGGTTACAGCATGGCGTCTTTCTCTCGGTCGTCGATCTTCAGGCCGCCATCAACCGCTTCATCGACGAACACAACCAGACGCCGAAGCCATTCGTCTGGCGCGCTGACCCTGATGTCATCATCGCCGCTCGAAACCGAGGGCTCCAAGCGTTGGAGTCAATCCAATAGGTTCCGAAGGGCTTCGTCCGTGGCGAGATCGAGGCCCAGTTCGCCGCCCGTACGATCGGGAGGTTCGACCGGAGCGAGCCGCCGACGGCGGCTTTGTCCAAGTACATATCATTGAGGATCGTGCCTATCCCGAGCGGTGCCTCCCGCCTGCCTGGGTATCGATCGTCTGCCGACGTCCTTGGTAGAGGCGTCGGCCCTTAAGGAAGCCTCCTGGTCGGGCGTTCGCGGCATCCGCACCGTGCTGGTGTTCGACCGCACTGGCCAGCACGCCGCCGACCAGCTTGATGGTCTGAAAACGTGACATTGTAGCCGACATTTGGATAGCTATTTCACGCTTCTGAAATTTTCCCGCCTCATGCGTGGAACACAACTTATGCGATTCAACCGTCGAGTTGGTTGCGACCTGTCGTTGTATTTCTTAGTAAGATAATGCGATCGTCGATGAACCCAACACGGTAATTCTAAATGCTAGTGTGTGAGTTGATTGGGACTGCGTGCCGTAAAACTCGATGTCTTGAGGCCTTCAAATAACATTGAAGTGAACGGCTATATTAAAAATAACCATTCACACCTTCGTGTGGAGCCAATAAGCAATGGATACCACTAAGCTTGCGGCTGTCGATCTTTTTTATGCGAGCGCCGAAATATCCGTCAACAGTGGCATCGAATCGATGTTGAGGGCCTTGTACCACGTAAGGCAAGCAGAAGCAAATTTGTTACGTGCAATTGCTGATGAACTGCAGACTCCGCCTGACAGCTCTCCGGATGAAACCATAGGGTCTTCAGGTCTGGACATGGTTTACATCGAAGGAGAGGCGTCAGCAGATGCGCGATTTACCACGTGAGGCAACGGGGGAGGAATCTCGGTTGCTACCTCGGATCAGGTCTGGTTGAGGTGCCAAAAAACACACGCATAGCGTGTGTGTTGCGGTTCTGCTAAAAGCATAAGTCTAAATAGAATCATATTTTTTTCCGAGAGCCGCCATGCGTCCGCAATCGTCAATTCCACTCGCGTTGAGCGCGGTTTTGAGCCTTTGCGGTTTTCAGACCGACGAGTCGCCAGTTGCTAACGGACGTTACGCGTCGTCAATAACGCAAAGGGGGTATAACCTGGGCGGTCTTGGCCCCCCGTCCCTGGGCAATGCTCACGCAGAAGTAACGCCAACCGTTCTCGCCCAGAGTGAGGAGCCAGCGGTCGAAACCGACGAGAGCCAAACGCGCTACAAAACCCATGATGGCAAAGTCGAACTTAACTTTGTCAATCTTCCGATCGCCGAAGCGGCGAAGGTCGTTCTTAGCGACATGAAAGGCATCGACTTCGTCGTAGATCCCAGACTGGAAGGTCGTGTCACCGTCCACACCGCGCGTCCAGTATCCAAACGTCAGGCGCTGGATCTGTTTCAGTCCGCACTTCGTGTGTCCGGCGCAGCGCTGGTGCGCACCGGACATGTCTACAAGATTGTGCCCATCGAAGCCGCGGGAGGCGCAAGCGCCGATGTGGCTGTCGCCGGACCAGCGCAGGAGAGCGATGGTCTTGGGGGCTATTCTGTGATCGCGCCGCTGCGTTATGTTTCGGCGGCAGAAATGAAGCGTGTCCTCGACCCCATTGCAGCCAAAGGCGGCGGCGTGCGCGCCGATAGTTCTCGCCGCGCAGTGGTGCTGAACGGATCGCCGCAGGAGATCGATGCGATGCGCGAGGCGATCACGCTCTTCGACGTCGACGCGATGCGCGGGATGGCGTTCGCTCTTGTGCCAGTGAAGAGTTCTGATCCTTCCGCGATGACGGAGGATCTCCGCACGGTGTTCGGCTCCGAGAAGGAGGGGCCGATGAATGGCATGATTCAATTCGTCGGCAACAAGCGGCTCAACGCCATCCTTGTGATCAGCCCCAACCGGCAATATCTCGAACGAGCCCGCGCCTGGATCGAACGCTTGGATGCCCGCGCTCAGACCTCGGAAAAGCAGTTTTTCACTTACCGGGTACAGAACCGTCCGGCTAAGGAGTTGCTGCAGGTGTTGACTGCAATGTTTGCATCCGAGACTGGCGGGAAGATCGGCTCCTCATCATCTCCGCGCCAAGGGCAATCCGTGGTCTCTTCGGCCAATAACAGCATGTTCGGTCAGAATGGCGCCCCGCCGACAAATCCACTCGGGGGGCTTACCTCTAACGGCACACCTTCCTCCAATCCTTTGAGCGCAGCGGGAAACGGACAGAGCGATTTCCAGTCTTCCGCGTCCTCCTCCGGCGGGAGTTTGGGAAATGGCATGCAAGCTGCGGCGCTTGGCGAAGACAGTCGTTTTCGCCTCGCTGCTGACGATGCAAAGAACGCCTTGGTAATCATGGCGTCGTCAGACGATTACCGAAAGATATTACGGGTGATTGAAACACTCGACGTGTCGCCGAACCAAGTCTTTATCGAGGCGACAATAGCTGAGGTCACCATCAACGACGCCTTACATTTTGGGGTTGAATCGTATTTCAACCGCCATACGAGTTACAGTGGATTCTCGACGAATTCCGCCACACCAAAGGGCGAGCCAACAACCCCCAGCGACATTCTCGGCAACAATCCCCTGAACGTGGGTACTGGCGCGATCTTCCCAGGTTTTTCCTATGCGCTCAAGACGGCGAACACACAAGTTACCCTCAACGCGCTTAACGCGATCACCACTGTAAATATCGTGTCGACGCCCTCGTTGACTGTCCTGGACAATCATCAAGCTGTTCTGCAGGTTGGTGACCAAGTGCCGGTTGCCTCGCTGCAGAGCGCTACGGCGCTCGGCAACACATATACGTCGGTGTCCTACCGCGACACGGGCGTCATTTTGTCGATCACGCCGCATATTAGCGATAGTGGTCGCGTAATGTTGAATCTAGTGCAGGAGGTTTCTAATGTGGATACGAACACGATAACAAGCACAAACACCAATCCGACCATCCAACAGCGCAAAGTAAGCACTGACGTCGTGGTCAAAGACGGCGAAGCCCTGATGCTGGGCGGTTTGATGCAACACGATCATTCCCATGCCGACAATCAGGTTCCGGTGCTCGGCGACATTCCCCTCATTGGGAACGCCTTCAAGGATAAAAAGGATAGTGTCGGCAAGACAGAACTGCTGATTATGATCACACCGCATGTGTTGCGCTCGAGCGCTGAGGCGCTGGCGATCACAGACGAGTACAAGCGTCAAATGCGCGAAATCTCAAGCCGGGCGATCAAGAAGCCGCATTCATTAAGCCGGACGCTTGACCGCGCCATTCTAGACGGCGAATAGCGCGAAAGTGCAGGCGCAAGCCCCGGGCTGTTGCGATTTGCCAATCCAACCCTCTGAGCGGCAAGCGCTGCTGTGCTCCCATGTTAAAAATCGAGGTGCGACGGGCGAGTCGTATCCCTCGGGCGTGACGCGCCTTGCGGGATTTAGGGCCTCGGAACGATGCTTCGCAGCTAAATCGGCTTTATGAGCGAGGTTAGCTGCGCAGCATGGGACGAATGACGGTGATTTCCGGCGCCGAGCGCCGCCGGCGCTGGAGTGACGAAGACCGGGCGCGGATCCTCGCGGTCGTTTCCGAGCCCGGCGCGGTGATCGCGGAAGTGGCGCGGCGCGAGGATGTTTGCACCAGCCTTGTCTTCAAATGGCGCCGTGATATGCGCGAGACGACGGAGGCGGCCGCCGGTGGGTTCGCACCGGTCGTCATTGAACCGACGCCGGCGGCGCCTTGCTTGTCGCCGTCATCGAACTGCTCAAACGCCGCGGTGATCGAGGTGGAGTTGAAGGACGCGCGCGTGCGCATCCACGCCGGCGTGCGGATTCCGATTCAATCCGGCCAGGTATTCCGACGCGAAGCCGGCCGGGGATTCCGATTTGATGTCGGCCACCGTTCCGATCTGAAGCCGGCCACCATTCTGATGTGAAGTCGGCGACCGCGCGGACCTTTTTTGTCCGACGCAGGCGGCAAACTGAAGGACGCCTCAAGGGTCAGCTGATCAGGCATTGCGAAGCTTCCGAATGGGAGGGCGCAAATGCCAGCGAACAGGGAGCTGACCATGAGACAGATGCGGCTATTGCTGCGTCTTCATTCCAACGGCGCGAGCGGGCGAGAGATCAGCCGGGCGGTCGGGGCGGCGCGCTCGACCGTTCAGGATGCGCTCAAGCGGGCCGCCGCGGCCGGCCTGTCCTGGCCCTTGTTGCCGGAACTGACCGACGCCGCGCTGGAAGAGAAGCTTTTGGCCCGGCCCGCCACGAGCGCCGGCAAGCGTTTGCGGCCCGAACCAGAATGGGCGGTAAGCGCTGTTTTGCTCCCACCTTCAAAATCGAGGCGAGACAGGCGAGTCTGACGCACTGATTTTGGAGATCGGCTTGTGTCTGGACTTGATTTTACGCTTGACCCGAAACCCTCGCCCGTGCGGCGGATTGAAGTCATCACCGGCGGCGGCGTTCGTCGCCACTGGTCGGACGAGTACAAGGCGCAGGTGATCGAGGCCTCGCTGGCGCCCGGCGCGGTGGTTTCGCAAGTAGCGCGTCGCCACGGATTGTCGCCGCAGCAGTTGTTCACCTGGCGGCGCGAGGCGCGTCAAAGGGCGCAGGCGAATTCGGCGCCTTCGTTCGTTCCCGCCGTTCTCGACGAAGCCCCGCGCGGCGCGCCTGCGGATTCGGAACCTGCTGCGAAAGCTCCCGCGCCGGTCATCGAAGTCGAGGTGAACGGCACCCATGTGCGGATCTGGCCGGAGGCGGAGCCCGCGCTGACGACGGCGGTCCTGCGCGCGCTGCGGCCGACGGGGACACGATGATCGGTCCGTCCGGCGCTGTGCGGGTGATGGTGGCGACGAAGCCCGTCGACTTCCGCAAAGGCGCAGAGGGACTGGCCACCCTCGTGCGCGAAGCGATGGCAGCGATCCATTCAGCGGCGCTGTCTATGTCTTTCGCGCCAAGCGGGCCGATCGCGTGAAGCTGGTTATCTGGGACGGCACGGGCCTGTGCCTTTTCTCCAAGCGCCTGGAGGATGGCGTGTTCCGCTGGCCCGGCATCGCCGACGGAACGATGCGGCTTTCTTCCGCGCAGCTTTCGGCGCTGCTCGATTATCCATGTTGATGCCCCCGGGAGCGAGGCTGACAGATTCTGAGGTCGAGGCTGTCGATCGCATGCTTTCGCAATCGCCGCACGCCTTCAAGAACCGCCGCGGTATCGTTGAAGAGGTAAGCACCATTGGGTTGGCGATCGACCATCAGGCGCCGCCGCCGGATTTGCACATAGAGCCAGTTCACCGGAATGTTCAGCCTGGCGGCGAGTTCGGGAGCGGATAGCCAATCCGTGCCGCGTCGTTCAACAAGACGGACATGCGGTCTTACACTGGGCGGCGTTGGCGCGCGAGTTGAAGCGGCCGGGCGTTAGCCTTCAGATTCTGTGGGAGGAATACCGCGCGGATCATCCTGCGGGCTATGGCTATTCGCGGTTTTGCGAACTCTTCCGCGAGTTTGAACGGCGCCTGTCTCCGACCATGCGCCAGCACCATGAGCCCGGCGAAAAGGTCTTCGTCGATTATTCCGGCAAGAAGCTGCCGATCGTCGATCCGGCCACCGGCGAGATCCGCGAGGCCGAGATCTTCGTCGCCGTTCTCGGCGCCTCGACGCTGACTTTCGCCGAGGCGACCTGGACCCAACAGCTGCCGGACTGGATCGGCTCGCATGTGCGGATGTACCGGTTTTTCGGCGGGGCGCCGAAACTGCTGGTTCCCGACAATCTCAAGAGCGGCGTCCACAAGGCCTCGTTTTACGACCCCGAGATCAACCGCAGTTATGGCAAGATGCGGTGGGAGCGGTCTGCGCGGCGCTCGCGCCGATCCGGCGCCTGGTGGAAAAACATGTGATGGCGGCCGAGCGGTTGCATGGCGACGACACGACCGTGCCCGTTCTGGCCGCCGGCAAGACCGACACCGGGCGATGTTGGGTCTATGTGCGCGACGACAAGCCGTTCGGCGGTGCCGGCCCGCCTGCGGCAATGTTTTATTACTCGCGCAATCGCCGGGGGGAGCATCCGCAGGCGCATCTGGCGAACTATTCCGGCATCCTGCAAGCCGACGCCTATGACGGCTATGGAAAGCTCTATGAGGCAGACCGCAATCCCGGCCCGATCAAGGAGGCGGCGTGCTGGGTCCATGCGCGGCGTCCGTTCTTCGCCATGGCCGACATCGAGGAGAACGCCCGCCGCAAGGCCGCCGGCAAAAAGGAAATCCCGTTGTCGCCGATCGCGATCGAGGTGGTGCGCCGCATCGACGCGCTGTTCGAGATCGAGCGGGCTATCAACGGCAAGACCGCCGCAGAGCGCTTGGCGGTTCGGCAAGAACGGAGCCGGCCTCTGGTCGAGGATCTCCAAGCCTATATGCGCGAGCAGGCCGCCCGGCTGTCGCGTGGGCATGATCTGGTCACGGCGATCAATTACATTCTCAAGCGCTGGCCGGCGTTCACGCTCTTTATCAAGGATGGCCGCGTTTGCCTGTCGAACAACGCCGCCGAGCGCGGTCTTCGCGGCATCGCTCTCGGCAGGAAATCGTGGTTGTTCAGCGGATCCGACCGCGGCGGGCAGCGGGCGACCGCCATGTACAGCCTAATCGTCACCTGCAAGATGAATGGCGTCGACCCGCAAGCTTGGCTCGAAGACGTGTTGACGCGGATCGCCGATCATCCCGCCAAACAGATCTGTGATCTGCTGCCGTGGAATTGGCGCAAGCAGCCCACAAGGTTGGCAGCATGACGGCCGAAATCCACGTCAGGTACAGCCCCGACGACGAATGGCTCGGCCAGCTCGTCGCTACTGTGAAATCGGGCACCTTCTCCGGGACGAGCTCGGCCTGGTTCGACCGGCAAGCCGTGAAGGATGGCTTCATCAACACTCGGCGCGAGTTTCCGATCTCGGCAGCGAGCCCACCCGTAATTCAAGGTGGCTTCTGGGATCGGGACCGCAAAGGTATCCTTGAACAATGTCATCTCCGGATTGCAGTCCGTCCCTATAATGTCCGAGGCGAGCTTTTGGTCGTGGTCGACCTTGCAACCGAGAGCAGAACCAATCCGGATAGAGATCAGCAGCAATCGGTCACAGTGCGCTTCCTAACGGAATACGGCAACCTGGACACATTCGCAGCAGAGTTCGAACAGGTGCTCGACGGGCAACGTGAGCGCGCCACCTTGCTCGGATCAAAAACATAGCCAATAGCGGCCTACGCCGGATGCGTACGGTGAGTCTGAAGCTGGACTGTTCTATCAACCCCGGCGCACTGACGGCTTGACGGATTTTGGTCGGCAGGCGGCGCATAGCGAGGCGCCGATTTCGGCTGTGAATTCGACCGGAAACGGTCCCACATCTGGGGGATGGCCTGGTTTTACCCACAGGTCGCACGGAGTCACCGAATCGACCAGTCTTCTCTACGCCTGCGACAACGAGCGCGCTCGGAACCGAAATCGTTGCTCGAAGGGCGAAGCGCATGGTAATGTTTCTCACCGAGAAAACAGTGCCAGTTGGTGCCTGAACTTCATGAAAATTGAGTCAGAGCCAAAATGGAAGCCAATTGACAGCGCGTGGCTTATCGCGGCCGCTGGCCAGTCTCCGCATGGCTATCAGACAAAGTTCCTTTCTCGATCCGCCGTGCTTCAGGGGCGCTTTGCGCCGTTGTTTCTGTTTGACGGACCCGCCAAACATCACACCGACTTGCCTGAGCGCCAATCACGGTCGGTGCCACGGTAATCCAGTTTCCATAACTGACAACCATAGGCGTTCCAGTCTTCAATCCCACAAAAATCGAAGTCAGAGTCAGTCTTTATGCAGTGCATAAACTCATCGAATAGGACCAAGCTTAGATTGTCTGGCCCTGTGACCCAGTGAATGCTGGCCTTCTCTCTTCTTTCTTTGCAAAGAAGAATTTCTTTAGTTGCTCGGCGTAAGGCTCGGATGATCACAGGATGGTTGGGCTTCGTTATAATTGGGTCGTTATTAAAATAGTAACGCCAAAGGTTTTTGTTTTCTGTATTTGTCAATATTCGCTCACGCGACACCATTTCGTTGTTGCCTGCGCACAAAAATTGCAGTTTCAATCCACCGCGCCCATCCAGCAACTCCCTGAGATGGCGTCTTCCTGGTACATTATCTGCGTCAATGTAAATGCCGCCATATTGCGCAAGATAGGCCAGTCGAAAGTAATCGCAGCGCATTGCCGGATGATGACAATATTCGAACGCTTCTATTTCGGTGGGTCCGTAAGTTGCGCCGATGTATGTTCCGGCCATGTGTTGGTCGAACATTATGTGTTCAAATCCGTCAATTTCACGCCATTGACTAATGCATTTAAGCACATCGTCCGGCGGAACTCGTTGATCCCAAAATTGAATTATTCTGGCGGGAATTTCGGCGGTCTCACCATTAGGCGTTTGTTTTCTTATAGCTTCGAAAGTAAATGCTTTACAGAAAAGCGGATACAGACTCTGTGTGTCGACTTCCTTGAGAGAGTCGGCAACGTTTACGAATTTATTAAAATCTGAAGCGTCCAATTGTTGCTTCAGTCGTTCCAAAAGCTTCACGGCAGTCTCCTGAAAACCTTCGTTTGTTCGTTCAGTTGTTAGAGTTCGGGCGGCGTTTTTTTATTGAAAATTTGCAGGACGCATGTGTCTGCCGGCGGGGCTGCGATTAAGCATCAGCTGTAAATTAGGGTCACCGGCGCTTTACGTCAAACCGTCCGAGCCATGTCTCGCGCTTTGCCAGTCCATTTCCGTTGGTGCGGACCGGCATAACGGTTGGGCGGATAACAAATCCGTCCTACGAGAGACCGAAATATGCTCCGGTTGTCATCTCATGATGGATCCGCAAAATAGACAAGTTGGCCTCCTGTGTGGCTCACCCCATTCGGTTGTTCAGTTTACATATTATTGCAAGACGCGTTGAAGAGCGACCATAGGTGTCGTGGGCACAGCTGGTTCAGATCGTCGTAGCCGGCCATAGACCGACTTCTTGAGCGGACGGCTTGCGGCTTAAATCCGAATGTGACCCGACTCGTTGTATCGACGGCACCAAGCTCCGGTCACGATTTGCGCCTCGTTGAGCGTGTAGAACGTTTCTCGGTTAAGCAGGTCGCAGGGAAGCTAGGAACTTTCGCGATAGCCGTTCTCCCGTGGGCTGCCCAGCGCAAAGCGGGCCGTTTGTGTCCCTCGCGGCGGCAATTGACGAGATTCAGAACGTCAGCCTGGCGTTTGAAGTATTTGCCGCGCGCTGGGCGGTCTTCGCCTGAATGCCGACGACATTGCCGAGAAGGTCGAGCAGCACGGCGACGAGGCCCCGCGCGAAATCGCACGAGACGTGCAGTAGGCCCACGGCGGCGTCCGAGAGGGTGCCGCAAACGTGGTGTGCGTCAAAAGGCCGCCTAAAAGATAACGTGCCCGCCGGTCAGGTGATTGGCATTGCCGTGCCGTGATTCGCCAGACCGTTTGCCTCGGCGAGGATTTGTGGGGCCTCGCCGTCGAGGCGCAGGCGGCATAGGAAAGGAGAAGGATGGAAACTTGACCTGGCCGGACCGTTAAGTCCTAAGTCGACAATTGTCAGTTCCTCGCAGAAGTCAACGGCCTGGTCGCTTCTAAGTTGTTTCCTCCGTATGGGCTGTAAGCGGTTGGGTTGAACGGCGCTCTAGGAATCGCTGCGCGCGCTCGGACGGGGCGCGGCCGATCTTAACAGCCAGATTGAAGAGATCGACGAATTCATCGGCCTGACGGCGCAAGTTGTCGGCGACCATCGGTTGCTGGGTGGTGATTGTGGACACCACCGACAGCGCTGGGCAAGCGGAAAAGGCGGTTGGGTGCGTCCAAGTCGGCCGCTCATCGGACAGGGGCGGTGCGGTGAGGTCCTGGCTGCGCTCCGTTCGTACTTCCGCGCGGCAAGGTCAAGGACACGCGCGCCGCCGTCATCGAGCAGGCGCGCGAAACCCGCGTCGTCCTTCCGGAAGCTCACTTCGCCGTCAGTGCAGAAGACGTCGCCGCCTTCACACGAAGCTACGCGTATTGCGCCGCCGAGGACCAGGAGGGCGACGAGACGTCTTCGGACGAGGGCGAACCGACCGACGCGTCGGGTGACGACTCGGAAAACCCCGCCTCCGCCAATGACGACGATCAAGCCGATGGCGAAGACGACGAGACCCACGCCGCCGCGGCGTGAAGCCAGGACCGACGACAGCGTGGCGCCGCCGCCACGCTGATTGATCCGGTCCACATCACCCCATTCCCGAGACCATCGCCGCGCCGGCCATGCCGCGCGCGCTTTCGCACGGAGACATCCATGTCTTTCATCGCTTACGCCGATCGCGCCGGCGTCATTGGCTTCGCCAAAAAATGCCCTGCCGGCGCGCTTCCCATCGCGCGACATGCCGACCTCGACGTCCTGAAATCCGCGGTTTCCGTCGTGGCGCGTCTCGCGCACGATAACGAGACCTTGCTTGCGCCCGGCGTTCCCGAAGCCGCCGACGGCGACCAAGCCGTCAATGCGCTGACGAATTTCGTGGAGACGGTTCGCTCCTGCTTGCGGGAGGTCCCGGAATGATCACCGATCCGATCAAACAACGCCTCGCCACGCGCAAACGGACGACCGACCAGCTCGCGACGGATCTGATCATGGATTGCGAGCGCGCCGCCTCCGGCCGCAACAGCGGCGCGTCAACCCGGCGCAATGGAATGGAACGGATTGGCGGCGCTATCTCCACGCCGCCGCCCATTCTCCGGCCGCCCTGCATCTTTCCGCGCTCTACGCCTCGACCGGAGAGATCGAGGCGGGGCGCGTTCACGGCTGACGGAGGCGATTCCGATGTCCGAACCTGACCAAACCGCAGACGAAGCCGGTCGCACCGCGCGCATCCGTGAACTGAACGACGCCTTTCGCAAGGCGCCGAACTCGCTCGGCAAACTCTGTCTGACGCGTTCAATCGCCGCCATGACCGAAAGGCGCTTTCTCAGTTCCTGGGCCGCAAAGAATGATCTTCGGTTCAATCTAACATCATTCGCAGAATGAAACAGGAAGCGCGACTGGGGCGCATCCCGCTATTCGCTGGAATCACTACTTGACCCTAGCCTTATGGGGGCTACAACCCTTGATGACGTAACGTGATTCTCTCAACCTAACGTGAGGGTGGAATTGTGAAAACCTCAGCCATTGATCGTGAAATCGGCGCGCGCCTTCGCATGAAGCGTCTTGCAGCTGGTCTTGATCAGCTGACGTTCGCAGAACAGCTTAATACGACGGGGCAGCGCATCCGCGAGTTTGAAGCTGGCTTGGCGCGGGTGGACCCGCAGACAATGCGTTCCATTTGTAGGCTGCTGAACTTGTCGGTCAGCTACTTCTTCGAGCCTTGGATGGGCCGATCAGAGAGCAACGTAGCCGCCTGCTCGGCAGCTGAATGAAAATCATTGCAAGTCAAATCGTTGATGTTGACCTAGTGCAATGGGGCGGCCATATGGGGCATCGTTTGCACTGAGGAGTGCGGAGAGTCGACCGCGGACGGCGCCGGAGAGGAAATGAGTAAGAATGAAGCTGAGGCGGCGGCGGAACTCGCCATCGTGGACGTTTTGTACGCCCGCGCCGAGCTCGTAGCATTTACAGACGCCCAAGCGTTGTCTAGGGCGATCGAGCACTTGGACCAGGCGCTCGCAAACTTAGCGTCGCATGCGCCAGTTTTAATCGCCCAGAACGGGGCTGAAACGACTTAAACTCGCAGAAGGGGCACCACCTACCGGCTGCTCTCCGCCTCGGCGATCGCGCAAGGGGTGCTCATCCCGAGCTTGAGGAACGCCTTCGCCGTGTTGAGCAGCATTTGAACCTGCAGGGCGGCGATTCGCCATGAAGCCCCCCTCATAAAAAGGGCCGCCCCATCGTCAAACGATGATGGAGCGGGCCGGGCTTCCATCCCATGACGCTGATGGTGCTCAAGCGGCATTCCCGCCGATCGTGTTCAAGCACGTGGCGTAGGACGCCGGGAGAAGCGGCTCGCGTAGCGCGCTCCCCATCGCGTTGACTGGCGGGACGTCGTCGCGCGCCTGGTCGATGGCGCCGCGTTCACCGCCAGCGTTCGGCCGATGCCAAGCGCGCGGAAACGTGCGCGGGACACTCTGCTCCGCGCCGGTCTCGCTTCCTCCGGGGACGTCGACGAACGTATGTGTCGCGCAAGCGCCGAATACTCCCGCGCTGCCAGCGCACGCGCGACCGTTTGGAAGTAGATCTGATCCAGGCGGTGGGTCTACGATGCCGTTGGGCGGGATGGATCGACGCCGATGGTCGCGACGTCCGTCAAGGCAAAACCGCCATCCTTGGTCAGGATCGGCGCACAGCAGGATTTCGCCGTCGCATAGTGGAAACAGTCGGCGAGATTGAGCGCGCTGTTGCGTTCGGCGTCCGGGTATCGATGCCGCCCGTAACGCTCGAACGCCTGGAGGGCGGTCGGCAAGTCGCGCGATCCGATCGACAGCACATGGATATCGGCGGCCTCGATAAACTCTTGCACGCGGGCTTCCGCCTCGTTCATGGGAATGCGCTTCTTGCGGTACAATCCGACCGTCGCCTCCCAAACCGCCAGGACGGAGGTCACTGGCCGCTTTGTCCGCGCCGCATCAATATGCGCCGCGAAAAACTCGGCGTCTGGCTCGCCTGTCATGATGGCGATGATGACTGAGGCGTCGACGAACATCAGTAGTCACCGTTCAGTTCATCGAAAAACGCCTTGTCTGCTGCAAGGCCGCTGTCGGGATAGGCGGCGACGCGGTCGCGCAAAGGTTTGAGCCGCTCCCACAGAGGCAACGCTTCAGACGCGCGGCGCAATTCGTTCTCGAGCGCGATTCTCACCGCCTCGGTCTTGTTGACGCGTTTTTGCGCAGCGAGCTTCTCAGCGAGCTGATTGACCTCTTCGTTGCGAATGTTGAGCGGCATGGGTGATCCTTGCGTAGGCGTGAATATATGGCCGTCTACACGTGAATACAAGCTTGCGCGCGGCAAACAGACGAGAAACGCAGCCGCCACGGCTGTGTCCGAATTCGCGCCAGTGCGTGTCTCCTATGAAGGCGCTCCAGTCGCGATCGCTCCTGATCGCGACCATCGCCGAGGTGAACACCATGCTGACCCGCTACGCTCAAACCGCACTCGTTTCGCTTGGCCTTGCGTTGACCGCGCCCGCCGCCCACGCCCAGGAGCCGTCCGACGAAATCATCCTGGACTATCTCAAGTCGATTTACACCAGCATCGACGTCGTCGATTACAAACGGATCTATGAAGGCGGCCTGAACGCATTGAAGGACGTCGTCGTCATCAGCTATTCGCTGGATTATCCGAAGGGTCCGGAGGGCGACGCCGCCAAAACCTCGGAATTCGAAGTGCTCACGATCGAAGACGATCGCCTCAAGAAAATCCCGATCATGCCGCTTCCGGTCGGACAGCTCGACAATGTCAGCGTACGCGACGGAAGAATTTACGTGGAAGCCCGAACCTTCCGCGACAACGACAAGCCGTGCTGTCCGTCCGAGCCGCGCAGCCTTGTCTACAGGGAATCGGACGGCGTTCTGATAATGGGCGATTGACGACGATCCCCACTTCGCTCGGCCCTTGAAGGTCTGGGCGAAGCGATAGCGGCGTCGACGCTGCCGCCAGACAGCTGATCAAGGCCTCGCGCGGTTGGCGAAGGCCTCGGCGACTTCCTTGTCGAAACCCTGGTAAGGCGCGATCAGATCGCCCTCGATCGGGGCTTCCGGATGCGCCCTGGCGTAGGCCCATTTCTCGCGGAATTCCTCGATGGTCCCTTCGAGAATCCACTCAGCCTTATGCGCGCGCTCAACGAGCGGGATCAGCTCCTCAAGGCCAAAATAAATGATCACCTCTTCCCAGCCGCGCCAGACATGCTGCTCCGGCTCCTGCTCAAGCAGGTCGAAGGCGCGGATCAGGAAGTCTTTCACGGTTGCGAGATCGAGCCCGCCCTTCTTGACCAGCAAGATCAGCGTCCGGAATTGCCAAAACCGGTACGATTGGTCGGCGTATTGGTCGACCAGCAGATTGAACAGCGGGGTGGGATCGCCGTCGTAGATTTCCGCCATCAGGCGGGCGGCCTGGTCGCTATAGACGATTTCGGACAGGAGGTTGGGCGTCCCGGCCCACGACCAGGCCAGCAGGTAAGCGTAATACCGATACGCCTCTTTTCGCTTCCATTCGGC
>NZ_FYDG01000051.1 GCF_900187365.1 Rhodoblastus acidophilus | reverse complement strand
TGCGCCTCATCATTATCGAAAAGCGTCTCATCATGGTCGTCTTCAGGCTTCCAATACGGTATGATGACCAAGTCTTAGATGCTGACGAGACAGTGGGAACGGGGGAGCGGGGCATGAGCGGGCTTGTTCGCGCTGGGTCACGGCCTCGTCACGCAACATAAAGGCTGCTATCGTCCTGAGATTGACCAAATGTCAGGATTATCCCGTGACCATTTTGAAGTTGCACGCGAAGCAAGATCATCTCGAAAAAGTTGCTCGAACCCGCGATCCGATAA
Organism: Rhodoblastus acidophilus; assembly: GCF_900187365.1. Taxonomy (GTDB): domain Bacteria; phylum Pseudomonadota; class Alphaproteobacteria; order Rhizobiales; family Beijerinckiaceae; genus Rhodoblastus; species Rhodoblastus acidophilus. Next base: position 3,201 of record NZ_FYDG01000051.1, on the reverse strand, counting down.
AGGCGATCTCAGAGTTTGTGTGGAATTCACTCGATGCCGAGGCAACTAACGTCTTCGTCGATTTCAAGAGAAATGCGCTTGCTGGGATTGAGGAAATCGTGATCCGCGATGATGGCGTGGGCATCAATCAAATGCACGCGGCCAGTGACTTTGCCAACCTTGGAGACTCTTGGAAGAGGTCCCAAGGTCGCACACCAAACCTCGAAAGAGCGTTGCACGGGAAGGAAGGCCGAGGGCGTCTCCGTTTTTTTTCTCTGGCGCACACTGCGAATTGGTCTTCCGTCTACGACGTGAACGGAAGTAAGTTCCAAATACAATTAACAATTCTAGCAACCTCGCTCGACAAGTGCGAGATTACGCAGCCAGCGCCTATCGCCGATACGGCGACCGGCGTGACTGTATCCTTATATCCGCTTAAAGAAGTCTTTGATTGGCTGGCTTCGAGTGAAGCGAGAAACGAATTTTGTGCGATATTCGCTCCATACTTGATGCAGTATCCCAATGTTAGCCTGTATTATGATTCTGATAAATTGAACCCATCCACGACGATTGAAGTCGCGCACGATTTTGCAGAACTCACGGTCAACGGCCCGAACCGTAAAATTGAATCCATTGGGCTCAAGGTCATTGAATGGAAGTCGGCGATTGAAAAGCGACAAATTCATCTCGGAGGAGCTGATGGCATCGTGCTTGGCTCTCAATCCGCGAACGTCGCTGCGCCCGGATTTTACTTCTCAGCTTACGCGAACAGCGCCTTTTTCGAAGAGATGGCGGAGGCAAATCTTCTTGAACTCGACAACCTGTCGGACCCAGATTTTATGGCTGTCCTCGCGGATATCCGTGAGAAATTGAGCAATTATTTCCGGAAACGACAGGCTGAACGTGCGCGTGGCCTTATCGATGACCTGAAAACGGAGGGTGTATATCCTTACGAAGGTGAACCGCGCGACGAGGTCGAGAGACGCGAACGCGATGTATTTGATATAGCAACGTATGCAGTCTCTTCATATTCTCGCGACTTCAAGCGATCAGAAGTCGCCATGAAAAAGATAACATTGACTTTATTACGAGAGGCGCTTCGTCATAACCCTGAGGAGCTAACAAATATTCTTAGGGCGATTGTCAATTTACCAAAAAATAAACAGAAGGAATTTTCCACCCTCCTGTCCAAGACGTCTCTCAGCAACATTATCAGCGCCTCCAGCCTCGTAGCCGACCGGGTAACGACGCTCACGCTTCTTAGAGCAATGGTGTTCGATGAGGCGCGGCGCAGGACGGTGAAAGAGCGGGGGGAGCTTGATGTGATCGTTAGAGATAACACTTGGCTTTTCGGTGAGCGCTTTCACATCACGATGGCTGAAGCTGGCTTAACAAAAATCATGGAGCGTGTATTGGACGATATGCACGCGAAGCGCACCAGAGGTAAAGGCACCCAAGTTCGCCAATCCGGAGGCAAGATTGGGCGCATCGATTGTTTCTTGGGAAGAAGCATCCCTTTGCCTGATAAGATGCAGCGTGAATACATCGTCGTCGAATTGAAGAGACCATCTAAGACGATCGGAAAAAAAGAACTCGATCAGATCGAGGAATACAAGAACGCGTTGATTGCACAAAGTGATTTTAATAATACGGTGACACAATGGAATTTTGTTCTTGTCACCGGAGATTACGACGGCGTCGTCAAGCATCGCGTGACTCAGAAAGATTGGCCTGTCGGACTGTATCAAAAGGGCGAGAATGTAAGCATTTGGGTCAAAACATGGGCGGAACTTATACGTGAATGCGAAGCCCGGTTCGACTTTGTGCAAGAAAAGCTTAAAGTAGACGTCGCCGACAAAGAGATCGATGAAAGGATCGCTGCGCTGAAAGCGGCGTTCAAAAACATTGAATCGCATTCAGATGTTGATGAACTCGATCCCGAGAAACTACGCCAGAGGTCACGGCCCGGACACCAAGTTGACGCAACGCTTTAGAATTCTTTGTTTAGCGGGAACTTTTCGTCGGAAATCTGTGGTGAGGTGCGCGCGGGAATATAGACCCCCGGCCATGTTTTGCGCGCTCTATCGATGAGCGCGCCCTCTCCACCGAAGACCATCAACATCATCGGGAACGGTGCTTCATAGCGTAATGGCTTGCGGTGTTCATCGGCGAACTTGATCCGACCCGGCAGTAAAATGACGTGGGCTTGATCGGCCAATCGCTGAAACGGCGTGTCGCCGACGCGGGCGGGCAACAGGCATAGGACCACCTCGGCATTTCCGAGCGCCACCTGCTCGGCGGCTTTTCGGACAAACGGCGCCATGAGCGTGAATGGTGGATTGAGCCAGACTCTCCCCATCCAATCTTGTTTCAAACCATCATCTTCTTCCGTGAAGCCCGCGATCTTCGGTTGGACGAACGACGCTGGATGCCAAGCCGGATCGGTATCAATTTCACCCAGAACGTATTGAGCCTGCTTGATGAAATGCTCCGGGGTCAATCTGACGTCTCTGATCCGGGTCGGTTGTTTATGGCGCAGAATGCGGGCGCGGATGGTAGGGGCGAGAATGCGCAGGACCTTTTCCGCCGTAGCGATATGAGCGCGATCAAGTTCGACATGACTGACGGCCACGGCGCTCACGCCCGCTCGCGCGGCAAGTTCGTTGACGCTCAGGCCCTGCTTGGTCCGCTCGCGCTTGATGCGCTCACCGAGGGTCGGACCGCGTGCAATGCCGCCCACCCATTCGAGCCCTATCGCCAGACTGACCTTGTTAAGTGTGGCCAGATTGGCGCGACCCTTTTCAACCTTGTGGATTTGATCGACGCTCAGGCTGGTGGCGGAGGCAACATCCGCCTGCGTTTTCCCAATGCTCTTGCGGTAATCCCTGACCTATTCACCCAGCACAGCAACCTACCAAACGAATCGATGATTTTTTTCATACGTTCGTTAGGCGGTTTGGGCGGAATGGTGAAGCCCAAGGAACCGTGCGTCACGTCGCCGAGATCATCGAGAAATCTCCAACTACGGATATTGAGTATGCGGATCATCGCGCTGTCTGGGCTGCGTTCGTGGAAGCGCTGCCTAGTTTCGGCGAACTTTGACGGCATCCAGTTCATGAGGATGAACTAGGCCATCGACTCATTAAACCGGCACCATATGCGAAAGGCGGCGAGCTTGACGCCTGCGAGGAAGTTGTCGGCTCGCTTGTCGTAGCGGGTGGC
>NZ_FYDG01000030.1 GCF_900187365.1 Rhodoblastus acidophilus | reverse complement strand
TCGCCTTGGTCAAGGTGGTGGTCGACCTCCGCGTTCAGCGCCCGTTCGGCGAGCGCCTTCTTCAGTTCGTCGAGAAGACCATCTTTCGCAAAGGCAGTCTTGGGATCCGCGCCGCCCAGAAGCTGGTCAAGCAGTTGATCGGGAATAAGCGGGGCTTTCCGTCTTGCCATGTGATGCCTCCATTTGCTTCCAAATGGCCATCACACGGAAATTCCGACACTCTCCTCGAATGGCGCGGAAAGCAGTGGCGCGTTCAGAAGAAAGTTCCTCCAAAGCTCCGCGCAATCATGGGCAAGGCGAAGCTGGTTCATCCCTTGCATACGGATAGTTTGATCACTGCGAACCGCCTCAAGTGGCCGATCCTCCTACGCTTCAACGAGATGCTGGAGAACGCAGAGCAGACGCTTCGCCGCAAAGGGCGTGAGCCTGACCCCATTACCAAGGAGGCGCTGGAATACCCCGCTGAACTCCAACGGGCTGAAGCGAATCCCATGGCGGCGGCTCAGTATCATTCTGATGGCTACATGGAGGTTGATGGGCGAGAGTTCATCCAAGGCATGATCAGTGACCGTAGCCTTGAACTGCTGGAACTCCATGGGCCTCAGCAGGCATCGCAGTTCAACGGGATTGCCCTGGGCACCTCCACGCCTCTCATGATGTTGGTTGATGAATGGCTATCGGCCCACACGTGCGCGCGCGTAGAGCGTTATACGGAAAAACCCGTCACTACGCGTCACTTGTCACTAAAAGCTGGCCAGCCCCTCGGGCAGGTTTTTTCCTCCCAACTGCGGCGCTGCGCACTGATGGTCTGGACCGGTGAAGGGGGTGAAACCGGCCAAGGAATTAATCCCCCACTCCTAGGGGGGATTAAATCTTCCAAGCCTCAAGAGGCCGGCGACCGGCCACAGTCTGGTGCGGAGATTTTTTTCCCTGGGGCGACATCAAAATCAAAGGGTTGACCACATGACCAAATCGAGAGGCATCGGACGCGGCGGAAAACGGGCCGGAGCGGGCCGTAAGCCGGCGACGGTGACAATCGTTGATGTGCAGGAATTCAGAGGGACCGTCGCCGACCTGAAGACGACGGCGCTGGAGACGTTGGCGCACATCATGAAGCATAGCAAGCGCGACATCTGCCGCGTCTCGGCGGCGAAGATCATCCTGGCGCGCGCCGAACAGGAAGCCAAGGACATCGGCAAGAAGGGCGCGGCGCTGGCGAAGGCGCAGGAGCGAGCCAGCGAAGGCAAATTCGCGCCGCCCCCGCCGCCCGGTTCGAAGCTGAACTGAGGGCCGCCCATGACGCTCACCGCCGACCATGTCGAACAAATAATTCAGCGCTACGCCATCAACGAAGACGACGCCGCAATCCTGCGCGCACAGGCCGGAGCCGGCGCGCCGCGCTGGAGCCGCCGCCAGGATCGGCTTGAGAACCGCGATGAAGCTATCAGGACAGCGCTGCGCCGGTTCTATGCTGACCTGCCCTCATATGCTGCCGCACAAGCGTTCTCGCGCGATTTGGATAGGATTCTGGCGTCTTGCTGGCAAATGGACGTCGGGACAGATGTTAGCAGCATCAACGCCAAGCGCGCGGCGCTGGTGGAAGTTGCGAAGCAGAACGAGGGCCGCTCACTCGGATGGCGCCAAGTTCTGAATATTGTCGACGGCGCGCGCGGCGGCTGAGTTTTGCAATAATCAGCGCTCGGAATTGCAAAAGGCAAGTCTGATCATCTATGCGTGAAAGGAGTTCTCGCGCATGGGGATCATTGAAAATATTTTCGGAAAAAAGAATCTGACCAGGGATTCTGCTGCTGGGTTCAAAACAATTTCTGAGTGCGAGGCGGCCCTTCAGACTGTTGCGGCAGAGCGTCGAGTGGCTCAAGCAACCATTCACGGTTTGACCGGACGCCGCCGCGATATTCTTCTGACGGATGGCGGCGAGGCCATGCTCTCCGAAATCGACCGGGCCGGCGACGAGGCGCGCATCGCTCTCGAACGCGCCGACTTGATCGAGCCGATTATTCTGGCCCGGCTTGCGGAGATTTCAGACGAGAACCGCCGCGCCAAATGGCGGGAACTGAGCGAGCGCCACGTCGAAACTACGCGCAAGTTCATTGATGCTGTTCGCGCCGCCCTTGCCGCGCGCGCGGCCATGGAGGCGGTTTATGCGGACGCTTGCCAAGCCGGATTTATGGCGCAGGCGCGGACCGCGTTCTGTGATCCGCTGAACCGGCTCAACGATGACGCCTTGGAAAACTTCGTCGAGGTCTTCGAAAGAAACCACGTGCCCGCCTGCCGTGCTGGCCTGAACAACTGAGGGGGGTAGACGTATGGAGCGCAAGTTTCTTTCCAGCGCCGTGACGGCGCAAGCCGGAGACCTCGGCGAGCGGCAAATCAAAGTGATTGCTTCAGACCCCACCCGTGATCGCGCCGGCGATATCCTCGTTCCGTCTGGCTGTGTGACGAGCGGTTACGCGCCGATCCAGTTGGACCATGAGGCGACGATTGAGAAAAATGCAGGCGGCGCAAAAATCACGGTGACAGATTCGCGCGTCGAGGCGCTGATTACCTTTCTTGATGAAGGGAAGTCGGACGAGGCTGACGGTGCTTGCTACCGGTATAAGGCCGGCATCCTGAAAGACGTGTCTGTCGGCTTCAAGCCTATCGAATGGGAGCCGATCAAGGGCGGTGGTGTCCGTTACACAAAATGGGAACTTCTTGAACTGTCGCTTGTGGTTGTCGCGTGCAATCCGGCTGCGACCACGATTGAGCGTTCCAACCGATCCGGCCGTGTCGATATGGCGCAACTCCGCCGCCGCGCGAAAGCGGCCGAACTGGCCATCGCGCCGGCCATTCCGAAGCCTGCTCCGAAGACGAAGGCGGAGAGAAAAGCAGTTGTCGCGCGTCTCGTTGCCGAAGATGCGGCGCGTGAGGAGGCGGGGCGCTTGGAAATCCAACGCATGACGCCCGCAGAGCGCCGCGAGCTGGTGGCGGGTTACCTCGCCACGCAGGGGAAATACGAGGTGGAAAAGTTCATGGAACGTTGGGGGCAATTTTGCTCCAAAAAACCGAAGCCGCACGGCTTCGTCCTCAAAATGTGATCTCTGGGCAGAAGGACGACAAGGCCGATGGTTGACATCATTTCCAGCGTCCGCATCCGCGCCGAAACCGAAGGGTTTGACCGCGCGGCGCGCGATCTTGACGGGCTGTCGCGCTCCCAGCTTAGCGCCATTAACGGGCTTGAAGGCTACACCCGTCGTCTTGACCCGCTGGCGCGTGCGCTTGTCGATGTAAGCCGTGGCGAAGAGCTTATCCGCCGTGCGCGCGAACAGGGATTGCAGGTCACGAGCGCGGCGACGCGGGCGCTTGAGACCGCACGTCAGCGCTATGACGATCTCACGCGGGCGATGCGCGAGAACGCCAACGTCCCGAGAGGACGCGGGGCGGATATTGAAGCCTATGGCAAACAGCTTGACGACCTGCGGGCGAAATATAACCCTGTTTTTGCGGCGGGCCGGCAATATCGCGACACGCTTGCGGAAATCACCAACGCGGCGAAGGTGGGGGCAATCTCCGAGAGAGAGCGAGTCGCCGCCCTTGATCGCACGAAGACCGCTTTCGTTGAGCAAATTAGGGTTATCCGCGATCATGCGGAAGTGACCGGCAACAGCCGTATGCAGATGATGATGCTGCAATCGGCGTTGAGCAATACGGCGTCGTCACTCGGCTCCGGCGCGTCCATCTCCCAAGTCGTCATGCAACAAGCGCCTGACCTGTTCCAAGCGTTCGGTGGCGGCGGTCTTAAGTCGGCACTCAAGGGCATCAAGGATTCCCTCCTTGAAGTGGTGACGCCTTCCCGTCTCGCTGCGGGCGCTCTAGGCGCTGTCGGCCTCGCCGCTGCATCTTCTTTCTATCGGGCCTATGAGGCGCAACGCGCCCTTACGGCGACGATGATTGGCGCGGGACGCGGGACTGGCCTCACGCTTGGCGGGCTGAATGCTGCGGCTATGCAGGGCGCGGCGGCGTCTGGCGGGCATCTGTCGATCAGCGCGGCGCGTGAGGCTGTTGGCACGTTCGCCAGTTCCGGCCTTGTTGATCGGTCGATTATCGGCGGCGCTGTCGGAAGCGTTGAGCGGTTCTCGCGGATTTCCGGCCAGGATATTCCAGACGCTGCGAAGTCGCTCGCCTCGGCGTTCGCTGACCCCTCCAAGGGCGCGGAAGAGCTTAACAAATCGCTCGGGTTCCTCAATGACCGTCTGGCTCAGACGATCAAGAATTTGCAAGAGTCCGGCGACGTTGTCGGCGCCCAAAAAACGCTTATGGACGCCTTCAAGCAATCGGTTGACGCGGCGACGCCTGCAATCGAGAAGAATCGAGGCGCTTGGGATAAACTGTGGGGTGCGATCAAGACCGGCGTGTCCAACGCTGACTCGGCGGTCGGCGGCGCTATGGGCGGCTACAATCGCGAGCAGCAGCTTTCATTTCTGCGCGATAGCTTGGCGACGGCGAAACAGGGCCTTGGCGGCTCTGGCATCCGGCAAGAGGTTCTTTCGACCTATCCGGCTCGAATTGCTGAGCTTGAACGGCAAATTGCGGACGAGCGTAAAGCGGCGGAAGACGCCAAGAAGGAAGTTGCAAACAACCGGCTTTCTATTTCTGCTGCTGCGAATGTGCGCAAATACTCCCCTGAGCAGTCGTCGCTTCAAGAGATTATCAACGCGCGCGATATGCTTCGTAAAATAGGAGATAATGCTGACGCGCTCAAAGACGCAGGATTTAGCGCTGAACAATACGCTACTGCGCTTCGTCGCGCTGAGACTGCCGCCGCAACTTACGAAACTGCAATCCAGAAAGTGGCAAATGACAGCGCTCTGGCGGCGCGGCAGACGATGGCCTACACGTTCGCTGAACGCGAGGCGGTTGCGGTCGATTCTGCGCGCATCAACGCCATCCGGTCATCGAAAGACATCCTTGTTGCTGCGGCTGAAGCCGAAAAGACGCGCGTCCAGTTGATCGCGGAAGGGAACGCCAAGGCGCGAGACTATGCGCGGCAATCTTCGGACGAACTGAAACTGGCGGGGCTGCGACCGTATGAGCGCGCTCGCCAGCAGGTCTTGCTCGATACGAAGAACTTCCGCGATCAATACGTCCCTGGCGCCAGCGGCCCGGAAACTCCTGTTGTCTCCGGGTTCCAGCGCGTCGGCTCCGCCGCTGAACTGCTCGCCGGCACCTTGTCTGGCGCGGCGGCGAAGATCGGCGGCGGCGGTGTGGGCATCTCTGCTGGCGGTGCGTCTCTCGCTGCCTTCACGGCGGCCGGCATGAACGGCTCGTCCAGCACTGTGGCGGACTTCATTCAAAAAGCGGCCTCGGCGCGCGGGATTGATCCGGCCACCGCTCTGCGTGTTGCGCGCTCGGAGGGGCTGAACTCGTATGTAGGTGACAATGGGTCGAGCTTCGGCCCGTTCATGCTGCATTATGGTGGCATAGCCAAAGGCGGGAATGCGGTCTCCGGTCTTGGCGATGAATTCACCCGCATCACCGGCTTGGATGCTCGAAACCCGCTGACGGTCTTTCAGCAGTCTGAATTTGCGCTGGATTACGCCAAGAAAAACGGCTGGGGCGCGTTCCACGGCGCTGCGCGGGCCGGCATCGGGACTTGGGATGGCATCAACGGCGGATCGGTGACGCCGGAAAAGGTGGCGCAGATCAAATCGACGGCGATGGCTGATCGCCAGCGCGGCGACAATGACCGGCTGGCGGCCATCGACATCGATCAGATTCGCGGCCCGTTCGTGTCCGCGACCGACTCCATCATGGAAATGTCCCGCCAAACGGACTTGTTGCGCGCGACCTTCGGCAAGAGCGCCGAGGAAATCGCCGCAGCGAACGATGTCGAGAAACTTCGCACGCAGTATCTTCGCGCCGGCATTGACGAAACCACGCTGAGCGGCGACGCGCTGAAGAAATTCAACGAATATCTGGCGGAAACCGGCCGGCGCTCGCTTCAGGTCAATCGCGCTAAAATCGCTGAGGAAGATCGGCAACAGAACGTGATGGGTTCGTACGACCTCGTGCGCAGCTCGGCTAGCGACATCATGTCTTCGCCGCTCAAGGCCATGATGCGCGGGCAAAATGCAGGCGACGCCATGCGGGAGGCCGTCCTTCGGATGAACGACAAGATGTTCGATAAGGGCGTGGACCTGTTGATGAAGAGTCTTCTCGGCAAGCCCGGGGAAATGGGGGGATTGCTGGGCGGGGGGCTTGGCGATCTGCTTGGCGGCCTCTGGCCGTTTGCGAACGGCGGCATCATGTCGGCGTCTGGCTCCATCCCGCTGAAGCGCTATGCGTCGGGCGGCGTCGCCAATTCGCCGCAGATGGCGATCTTTGGCGAGGGCAGCATGAACGAGGCGTATGTCCCTCTGCCGGATGGGCGGTCTATCCCTGTGGCCATGCGCGGCGGCGGCGGTGGCGCCAGCAACGTCACGGTCAACCACCAGATCATCAACAATGCGCCTGGCGTCGAGGTTCAGACCAAGGCGACGCGCCAGCCGAACGGCCATGTGCAGATGCAGACCATGATTCATCAGGCGATTGCTCACGACATCGCCTCGAATGGGCCAACGGCGCGCATGCTGCAAAACACCTACGGCATGTCGCGCTCGACCGGGAGGGTGTGATGAAGCCGGAACCGGAATTCCCCGCGGAGCTTTTCGAAATGATCGGCCGGCGGCTTGGCGCTCAGCAATCGGCCTTTCAGCTCGCAGCCTATTCAATTGTCGCGGCTTTGGCCGAGCGCAACGCCATCGATCCGGCGCGCGTCATCGCCTGGGCGCGGTTCTTCGCTGAACAGGTCGCGGCGAACAAGACGCACGCCGAATATGAACATGTTGCCGCCAATGTTCAGGCGTTCGCGGATGGGCTGCAAAACCTCTGCGCCACGCCGGAAGGGACTGGCCGCGCTTGATCTAATTGGCCTGCGTCTAGAAAAGCCTCAGCCAGTCTATCTCTGGCTGGGGCGTTTCAAGTTGAGACAGCCGGTGCGCGACAACTCCTTATTGGTCAGCAGTTGCTAAGCGCTTAGCGGACGGCTCATTTTCCGAAACACGCTGGACGTACACAGCAAGGAGCACCTTGTCTATTTCTGAAAGGTTATCCGTTGACACGTCGCCACCGAACTGACCAAAATCAAAATTGTATTTACAATCTCCCTCATCATAAAAGTCAAAAAGACGGCCGGCCTGCACGCGTTTGTAAAATACAACAAATTTTCCTTTATAGTTTTTATAATCAACACCATCTATCTCCTGAAATAGACGGTCATCTTTCACAAGAAATGCAAGGCGCCTTTTAACATAATTGAAAACATCAAGTTCGATTGCTGATACAGCCAAGCTTTCGTCGACCTTACTGCTCTCCATCTGCAATGTTTCCGCCGCCGGAACAGTCTTATCCTGATCTTTATCCTTTGTTGGTAGATCAAGTCGCTGTAAAATCCTCAAATTAACAAATTCTCTGAATGCGCTACGAGCTAGCTCTGTATAATCAGCAAGCGATTTTGAGCGAACGTGACTCAAACCCGCATTCTGAAGAAGCATTCTAACAAATTGTTCGCTCGGATTCTCAGCTATCTTACTAATTTGTTGAACAAAGTCATGAAATATTAACTTTCGTTTTGCCTCTGCTCCAATATTTTCTGGATCAAAATTGCACTTCTGAAGACTCTTTAGGCCATCCTCGATAGAGTCTTCAATCTTTCCTTTTGCGATCTCTCGCATATCGAGCATCAAGAATGCGTTTTGATCCATCATATTCGGCTCATCAGAGTCCGCATAGAACTCATAAACGAGGCCATCGGTTAACACGCCCATCTTAATCGTTGGAGCCGCATTAAAATAAGATCGCAATTGACCACGCTCATCTTTTAATGCAGAGCCAAGAGCCTTGCACTCAATAGCTATAATTGGGGTGCCTGATTTCATAATAGCAAAATCTACTCTATTCTTAAATTTTTCTGAAAAATCAGCGCTATGCTCTGGGCAAACCTCATCAGGATTTCGGTCGTCATAACCAAGAAAATTCAAAAAAGGCAGAATCAAAAATAACTTGGTGCTTTCTTCATTTGTACAGCGCGCAGCCACGGTCACCATGCGCTCCGCAAACAGTTTAAGTTTCGGTCGAAAATCGTCGGACATGAGAGCCCCCAACTGATTCTGCAATTAAATCGCGTTGAGGTTATTCCGCCGAATCAGGAATGCAAGGCGGAGTTTGTCACACCTTACGCCCGCACAGGAGGCGCTGGCGATCTCGCGTCGGAAAGAGATCTACGAACTGCTGCACCCGGAGACGAAGGCGGGAACTGCTGGGGCGAATGCGCGATGGAATGATGCGAGCGACAATTTGTCGTTTGCATCCGCTACGTCCGAAGCCACCGGCAAGGACAAGCGCACGGTCGAGCGCGCCGCCGCGCGCGGCGAGGCCCTTGGCGACGATCTCAAGGCCGTAGAAGGCACGTCTCTGGACAAGGGCGAACTTGAAGCGCTGGAAAAAAAAGCCCGCCCCACCGTTGGATGATAATGGAGCGAGCCAGCGAGTACGATAACGCCTGACGCCATCGCTATACCTCAGCTAAGAGCGCTGACGCAGGAGCGCAAGCGCTATTCAGAAACGAGCTTAACTAAACGTAAAAGCTTGGAGCGCCTCGCCAGTCAGATTTCGCGAACGACCGCGACCGGCGATAAGGGTGACGCGAAAAACGCAGGTTAGGGGCAAGTTTCAGGTTGTATGCCGATCTGGTCGAGGGTTTCCCCCCGATCCTCCTCGACGCGTAACAGCGAACGCCCGTCAGTCCATCCCTGGCGGGCGTTTTCTATCTGGTGACGCATCGTCTGGCTGGCTCCCTGAGCAGGACTCGAACCTGCGACCAAGCGATTAACAGTCGCTTGCTCTACCAACTGAGCTATCAGGGAATGACGGCTTGGTATCTGGTTGACAAGCCGCCGTCAAACGTAGGGATCCGCTCACCCGCCACGGATACGCTGGTTTTCGTCGACGATGGAGGCGACAGGAGTCGGGGTAATGCCGCGCATTAACCGACTCAGGCGCTCTTCGTCATCATCGTGGCAGAACAGGGCATCGAAGCTGCCCGCCTCGCGAAGAGCAGATATAGGCCCGGCCCACACTATAAGGCCATCTTCGACGGCGACGACTTCGCCAGGCGTTCCGTGGCGCGATGGGTTGATTTGTATGCGCGGCATGGTCATGAGCCTTCGAGTTGCGAGCCGATTGGCGAAGATCACGTTACGGCAGACTTCTTAAGCCTGACACCTGCGCCGCCGCCATTTTCGGGGATGAACTCGACGCCTGCGGCTTCAAGGGTGACGCGGATTTTCTCGCCAGTCTCAGGCCTGCCGCCAATATCCCCGTCCTGAGCCTCAAGGCGTCTGATCGTCGGAAGCGACACGCCAGACTCACGCGCCATGTCCTCTTGCGACCACGCCAGCAAGGCGCGAGCGGCCTTCACCTGACGAATTGATATTTTTAATATTGACATGTTCAAGCCCGTATTGATATTTTTAATATCGCACAAACCGCTTACAGGAGCAACCACGATGAACAACGCCTCTCCGGCGAACGGCGCCGCTTTGCCTTCTCGCCGCCTTTTCCTCTCTGCTGGACCCGCTGCCGCCGTCTTTGCAGCGCTGGGCGCCGCTGCTGCTGCCAGCCCTGCGAACCCCGACCAGCGAATTTTCGACCTCATCATGGAGATGCGCGCTTGGACGAAAAAAGCGAACTCTCCGGCTTCCGACGAGGACACAACCGCCTTTTGCTGCGACCAGCAGGCGGCGCTTTTCCACCTACTGCTGCAAGAAAGGCCGCAGACCATGCACGGCGTGCGGGCCTTGCTGGCTTATCTCATCGAGGAAATCAGCGACTACCTGTACGACGGCGCGACAATTTCTGTGATGCTGAAATGCGTTCTCGCCAGCCCCGCAATGATTGCGTGAGGGCGTCACCATGAACGACGAAATGAAGAAAAAGCGCCTCGATCAAATCGACCGCTTGCTCTCGATCTCGACCGAAGTCCTAGACGTCGAGCCGGCCGTTTACGGCCTGCCCTGCCGGAAGAGGCGGATGAAGGCGGTGATCTCTGGCCAAATTTTCATCGCGGCGAAGAACATCCTCGCCGTGGTCGAGGAAATGATGGCCGAATTGGACGCTGACAAACCGGAGGCACAGATATGAGAACCGACCGTCAAGTAATCGTTGAATTAGAAGATGAGGTGACCCGCCTCAACGCGATGAGCAGAATGCTTGGTATTCTCCTTAATGGCGATATCTCTAAAATCGCCAAGGGCGGCGTTGTAGAGGTTGCGGAAGACGAAGCCTATTCAATTTTTTGGATCGGCCATGAACTCCGCACCCAAATCGAGAGGCTTGATAACGTATTCTATGGGACAACGCAGGAGGGTAAGGCCAATGCTACCGCCTGACCGCCGCAAGCCCGCCGCTGCCGAATACCTCCAGCGGCCTGCCCGGCTGAAATGCCTGGACAGCGCCGAGGAGCATCTGAACACCGCCCGCAACTTGTCGCGCGCTTTGTGGCTGCTGTTGCACAACGGCGAGTATTACAGCGAGGACGAGCGAGATACGCAGGCGCTCGCTGAGCTTGCCAGCGCCATAGCCGATCACGCCAGCGCAGCGACCGTTGCGTATTACATGGAGCATGAGGAGGCTAACAAACGCCATGCGCCAGCCTGACGCCTTCACCCAGATCGTGGAATTCACGCCGGCCATGCGGGCGCGAATCACTGACGCCATTGAGGCGCTGATTCTCTTGCTGGACGAGATCGACGGCGACGCCGATCTTGAAGCCGACCCCGACGAATCAAACGGCGACGAAGGCGATTACACCTTGGGAATTCCTGGCTGGTGACGCCAGTGTGATCGTGGTGCCAAGCCCTCGACGCCCGCCGGCTTGTTCCTGGCGGGCGTATTTTGTCTTTTTCAGCAGTCCGAATCGCCTGCGCAGCAAGTTGGAGCAATGTCGCACGGCTCAGCCGGCTTGGCACAAAATTGGCACACGCTGCGCAACAGGCCGTCACACAGTTTTAAATACGCCAACGATTTCATTTGGTTAGGGTGGCTGGGGAACCTGGATTCGAACCAAGATTGACGGAGTCAGAGTCCGCTGTTCTACCGTTGAACTATTCCCCAACGAGCGAAGCCAAATCAGCCGCGCCGAGTGGCGTTGAGATAGCCAAGACCGCGGAAATGCGCAAGTCAAAAAATAGCATCCCTTCGACATATCCGCGCCCTCTCGTCAAAATATCTTGTCGCGCGTCGAGTTCGCGGCTTATTGTGCGCTGTTAACGAGTGCGTTCTGGTAAGGGCGCCCGGGGGAGAATGGTTTGACATCCTTGAGCGCGACAGGAGCGGGAAGCTTCGTAGGCGGGTCGGCGGCGCGCCTCCCCCGTCTGGACGCGACCGCGCCTTACGGCGCGCGGGCCAAGGGAGTTTACGCCGCCCTCGATCTCGGCACCAACAATTGCCGTCTCTTGGTCGCACGGCCCATTTGCGACCCCGGCGCACCGGCCGAATCGTTCCGGATCATCGACGCATTTTCCCGAATCGTGCGGTTGGGCGAGGGTCTCGGGCAAACCGGAGAGCTGTCGGAAGCGGCTATTTGCCGCACGCTCGACGCGCTGCTGGTGTGTCGCGATAAAATGGCCGCGCGCGATGTCTGCCGCGCCCGCCTGATCGCAACGGAAGCCTGCCGCGCCGCCGCGAACGGCGAGGATTTCGTCGCCCGCGTGCGCGAGGAGACCGGTCTCGAACTGGAAATCATCAGCCGCGAGACCGAGGCGCGACTCGCCGCCGCCGGATGCGCCGCCCTGGCCGATTCGCGCGCCAAGAGCGTGCTGCTGTTCGATATTGGCGGCGGCTCGTCCGAAATTGTCTGGCTCGCGCCGCGCAATGGCGCTCAGGAGGGACAGGTGCGCCACTGGACGTCGCTCCAGCTCGGCGTCGTGACGCTGGCGGAGCGATTCGGCGGCGCCGAAGTCACTTTCCGGCAGTTCACCGCCATGACCGAACTGGTCGTGTCCGAATTGCAGCAGTTCCTGGCGCGCTCCGCCAAGGAGGAGCGGTGCAACCGGTTCCATCTGCTGGGCACTTCCGGCACCGTCACCACGCTCGCCGGCGTGCATCTCAACCTGTCGCGTTACGATCGGCGCCGTGTGGACGGCCTTTGGATGTCCCACGCCGAAATCGACGCCGTGATGAACAAGCTGCGCGGCATGTCCTATGCCGAGCGCTCGCGCAACGCTTGCATCGGGCCGGACCGCGCCGATCTGGTGCTCGCCGGCTGCGCCATTCTCGAAGGCATTCGCCGCTGTTTCCCCTCCGAGCGGGTGCGAATCGCCGATCGGGGCTTGCGCGAGGGCATGCTTCTGGAATTGATGCGGGCGGACCAATCCTTCGCGTAATGGAATCCCGAAATTGACCAAAACTTCCGGCGGATCAGGCGGCGAGGGCGGCCGGGGCCTGAAAACCCGCGTAAAAACCGCGCGCAAGCGCACCTTGTCTTCCACGCTCTGGTTGCAGCGCCAGCTCAACGACCCCTATGTCGCGCGCGCCAAGCGCGAGGGCTGGCGTTCGCGCGCCGCCTTCAAGCTGATCGAAATCGATGAAAAATTCCATCTGCTGAAACCCGGCCAGAGAATCGTCGATCTCGGCGCCGCGCCGGGCGGCTGGTCGCAGGTGGCGGCGAAAAAGGTTAAATCCGTCGATGGCAAGGGATGCGTGGTCGGCATCGACCTGCTCGACATCGAGCCGATTCCCGGCGTGCAGTTCGCCGTGCAGGATTTTCTCGCCGACGAGACGCCGGATCTGTTGAAGAGCATGTTGGGCGGCGAGGCTGACGGCGTGCTTTCCGACATGGCGGCCAACACCACCGGACACAAGGGCACCGACCATCTGCGCATCGTGCATCTGGCCGAACTGGCGGTGGCCTTCGCCGCCGAAGTGCTGTCGCCCGGCGGCTATTTTCTGTGCAAGCTGTTTCAGGGCGGGGAGACCGGCGAACTGGTGACCCAGCTCAAGCGCGATTTCGCTCTGGTGCGCCACGTCAAGCCGCAGGCGAGCCGCGCCGATTCCTCCGAGCTTTACGTGCTGGCGACGGGGTTTCGCGCCAGCCGATAAAGGGCCGCGACCCCCTTGGGGGCCGCGGATCAAGTTTCGCGTTTCGCTCGGGTTGTTTTTAGTATTTCGCGACCACCGGAGCCGAATCGGGTTCGCTGAACTTGTAGGCGACGCCGGCGCGGAACGTATTGTCGGTCTTGGTCACGCTCCAGGGCGTCGGGAAGGCTGCGCCGCCGGTCGTGATCGTGCGGTTGGTCTTGCCGAAATCATAGTAGCGATATTCGGCGCGCACGGTCCAATTGGGCAGGAAGGCGTATTCCACGCCGCCGCCCACGTCATATCCGGTCTCCTCGCCGTCGACGCGCGTCGCGCCGATGTCGAAGCGGCTGTCGGTGAAGGCGACGCCGCCGATGGCGTAGATCAGCACGCGATCAAAGGCGTAGCCAACCCGGCCGTTGACGGAGGCCAGCAAATTTTGCCGGAAACGCAGGCCCGCCGAGGTCTTGTCGGCGCCGAGGCCCTGCACGTCGCCTTCGAGGCCGACGACGAACGCGCCATATTGACGGTTGTAGCCGATGAAGGCGCCGCCGAGAACCGAATCGCCATCCTGCGTCGTGGCGAAGCCGGGGGTGGAGAACTTGGCCGAACCCCAGACGCCGCCGAGGTCGAGACCTGCGTAGAGTCCGGTCCAGTTGTAAGTCGTGAGCAGCGGCGGCGGCGCCGGAGGGGCCTTGACGCTGGGCAGGTCGGCCGCGAGGGCTGGGGCCGCGACGAGAGCGAGGGCGGAAGCGAGACGTTTCAGCATGAGAAGTCTCCTGCGAGAATAAATGCTCCACTTGCACAAAGGCTAAGCCCGTCGTTGCGGCGGACCTATCCGTAGTAATACGGAGGGCGCGCCGAATCGGCGGTCCTGTGGCTCAACAGCCACAGGGCGTCAGGCCGGGTCGGTCTTGGCGATCTCCTCCTCGCCCTTGTGGCCCGACATGCGGGCGCCGGCGTCGCGGGCCAGCGGCAGAAACGCCAGCAGCGACGTGGCGGAGATCAGGGCCACCGCGAAAAAGGCCGGCGGAAACTCCTGCGCGCCCAGCGCGCCGCCGGACCATTCGCGGGCGATCTCCAGGGCGGCCGCCGCGAAGGCGACGCCGCCGGACAGGGCGAGTTGCTGCGCCACGGCGTAGAAGCTGGTGGCTTTGCTCAATTGCGCGGCCTCGATGTCGGCATAGGCGAGGGCGTTCAGCGCGGTGAATTGCAGCGAGCGGAAGAAGCCGCCGGCGAACAGGGTCGCCATCAACAGCGCCTGGGGCGTCGCCGGTCCGAACAGGCCGATCGCCGCCAGCAGCAGACTGGAGGTCACGCCATTGAACAGCAGCACCTTGCGAAAGCCGAACCGCTGCAGCGCGGTCGCCGCCGTCGCCTTCATGATCAGCGCGCCGGCGGTGGCGACGAACGTCGTCAGTCCCGACTGGAACGGCGTCATGCCGAAGCCGAGTTGCAGCATCAGCGGCAACAGAAACGGCGTGGCGCCGACGCCGACGCGGAACAGCGTGCCGCCGATGATGCTGGCGCGATAGGTGGGCACGCGGAACAGGCTGAGGTCGAGGATCGGGCTTGGCGCCGTCAGCGCGTGGCGGACATAAAGGATGAGGCAGATCAGGCCGAACAGGATCAGCGCCATCGCCGCTTCGAACGGCAGGAAGCCGCGCGGCAAAACGGTCAGGCCGAAGATCAGGCTGGATAGGCCGAAGCCCGACAGGACGAAGCCGCGCGTGTCGAACGGCGCGGGATCCTGACGGAATTCGCCGATGTAGCGGCTGACCAGGATGATGCCGACGACTCCGATCGGCACGTTGATCCAGAAATTCCAGCGCCAGTGCAGATAGGTGGAGATGAAACCGCCGACCGGCGGGCCGAGCATGGGGCCGATCAGCGCGGGAATGGTCAGCCAGGCCAGGGCGCGCACCAGTTCGCTGCGCTCGACCGAGCGCATCAGCGCGAGCCGCCCCACCGGCGCCATCATGGCGGCGCCGCAGCCCTGAACGACGCGGGCGGCGACGAACTGGGGCAGGGTGCTCGACAGGCCGCACAGGATCGAGCCGAGCGTGAACACGAGAATCGCCATGCGGAAAACGGTGCGGGCGCCGAACCTATCCGCCGCCCAGCCGGAGGCGGGGATCAGCACCGCCTGCGCCAGCAGGTAGGAGGTCATGGTGAGTTTGAGCGCGATCGGATCCTGATGCAGGTCGGCGGCGATGGCGGGCAGGGAGGTGGACACGATGGTCGAGTCCAGATTCTCCATGAACAGGGCGCAGGCGACGATCAGCGGCGTAAGGAAAGGGCGCAATGGGTGTCCGGAAACGGTCGGGGGCGGCAGACCGGTTTAGCGCATTTTCGCGGAAAGTCGCCCCTTACGGCAAAAATCGAGAGTGTCGGAATTTCCGTGTGATGGCCATTTGGAAGCAAATGGAGGCATCACATGGCAAGACGGAAAGCCCCGCTTATTCCCGATCAACTGCTTGACCAGCTTCTGGGCGGCGCGGATCCCAAGACTGCCTTTGCGAAAGATGGTCTTCTCGACGAACTGAAGAAGGCGCTCGCCGAACGGGCGCTGAACGCGGAGGTCGACCACCACCTTGACCAAGGCGA
>NZ_FYDG01000016.1 GCF_900187365.1 Rhodoblastus acidophilus | reverse complement strand
CTTATGGGCCGCGATCCGGAAAGCCTTTCAGAGCTTCACTCCAGACGAATGCCGCAACTATCTCGCCGCAGTTGGATATGACGCATATGATCCAAGATGAGCGGCCACCGCTCTAGCCATTCAACAATCGGCACGCGCGATATTCTTCGGCAAGAACTGGCGTCGCCTATTTAGCAGCTCATCTGCCACTCAGCGTGGTCGCCGAGGAGCCGCGAATATAGGTTTCGCTTTGCCGCGCTATTGCCAAGGCAGGCATTGTTCAGCGTTAAGCGACAGCCGTTCTCGTGGTCATGGACTCAACGAATTAAATTCGTCACCATTTTAATCAGAAGTCAAGGAGTTTTTACGAAAAGCCATTTCACTTAAATAACGCCTCTAATTCAATATTTTGCTTATTCGCATTCTCGTTCTCATATCGTTTTAACTCCGGGAACTGCAATTTCGTCGACGGAAACATCCTCCTGCCCTAACGACGACCGGGCCGTCGCAATCCCGCCGGCCATGTCGCAGGGTGGAGAAGCTCAGACCGCCAGTCGCCTTACGCCTCAAGGGCGCTCGTATGCGGCGCGACGCCCACGGCAAGCCCTTTCTGAGCAGCTGCGCCACGCAGCGCGGGTCTCAGATCGAAGGCGACTTTGTGTCGTGTTCCCGCGCGAGGCAGTGGAAGCGCGGACGTCGATGACGGGCCGGGGGTAGCCGAAAGGCGCCGAAGTCCGGAAAATTCCGACATGGCCACCCAATACGCGGCCATGTCCTTGAAGGCAAAACGCAGCCGCGCGGCGCCGGGCATGCGGGCGTAAAGATGGCCGACATCGGCCTCGACGCTCCTCGGTTTGAACCCGTGAACGGCTGACATCGTGGGCTCCTTGATTATTTTCGCATTTAATTGAATCTTGCATTAAATAGTCATGGATGTATTAAATATGGCCATGCGATGGGGAGGAGCCATGACGGCGCATGCGGAGATCGTGGTCCTTCGCGTGGACTTCGACAATGTGGGCGATATCGCCCACTGCCTCACGGCCTTGTCGCGCGCCGAGCCCGCCTTCGATATTTTCGTCTGCGAGAGTGGTGGTCGCGCCTTTCATAACTCGCGCATCGTATGCCTAGCGCGCAGAGGCCGGCGCCGCGCGCCGGAGCCTTTTTTCGACACGACGAGAATGCGCCATGCGGCGCGGCCGGCGCGCGTGAACATTGGCTGGGCGCAGGACGATCCACGCGATGCCGCAGGCGTCAACGCGTGGTTGCGCCCGCTCCTCCGGCGGCTGGGCTGGAAGGGCGTGTGGTTTCCCAATCCCTACGCTGATCGGGAGCTTGGCGCGCTGGCTGCCCTGACCGCGGGCGCGGAAGGCGCCGGAAAGAGCGCTGTAAGCAGCGCACTTCTCGATGTCGGCCTTCGTGAGGCGGCGCGCTTTCTGGGGAGGGGCCAATGGCGGCGCCTATCGTCGCACAGCGTCGCGTTCGGAAAGGTCGGCCGCCTCGATGCGCCGGTCGACTTTGACGCAAGCGAGCGCGCCACGAATAGCCTCTCCGGCGCCTCCATGAACATGTATATGACGCGGCGCGGCATCGAGCAGAGCGGCGGCGCTTCGTCCCTGTCGCGGCTCTCAGCCGGTCTGCAGCGCCGCAACGCCTTGCATTTGGTTGGCCGGCATTTTCCGTCGACGCCGCCGCTAAACGTCGCCGTTTCGCTCGCCTATGCGCTGCCCCTGCTGCGTGTTGCGCTCCGCAACGTCTTCGCGGCGCTGGAGGGCCTGCTTACGGACCTACGCGGCGCGCGGAGGCGGCCCGCATGGATCGAGGACGGCCAGGGCGGCGCCTGCAGCTCTGGCGAGTCAGGAGACGTGACATGCAAGCTTCACTCGATGTGTTCCTGCCGCTGCCCTTGACGCGCTGCGGTCCGAGCTACACCTGCGGGATGCTCTCGCGCGACATGGCGGGGCCCGATCTCGACGTGCGCATCCTCACGCCGCGCACCCGCGCCTTTTCCGTGCGGCCGGCCAAGGTGGAGCAGAGCCTGCCCCCGCTCGGGCGCGTCGTTCCTTATCGCTGGGTCAAGAAAACAGCGCTCGACGGTTTTGAAAGCCGCTTCGTCGCGGCGGTGAAACGGCGGCCGCAGGAGCGACGCGCCGCGTACATCTGGCCGGACGCGAGCGCAGGCGCCATCAGCACACTAAAGAACGAGGGCGTCCTGGTGTTTCGCGAAATGATTAATTGCTGCCTCGCGGGGGCCAAGCCGATCCTCGACGAAGGCTATGCCCGCCTCGGCGTCGCCTCGCGTCATACCATCACCGAGGCAATGGCGCAGGCCGAGGAGAAGGGGCTTCACGCCGTGGATTATATTTTTTGTCCCAACGCCATGGTCGAGGACCTCCTGGAGAGGCAGGGAATCCCGACGAAAAAACTTATTCCCGCGAGTTACGGCTGGGAGCCGTCGCGGCTTGCCGGCAGCCATTGTCTGCTGAAGCCCGCCGATGGCCCGACCTTCGTCTTCGTGGGCACGATCTGCGTGCGCAAGGGAAGCCACCTTCTGCTCGATTACTGGGCAAGCAGTGGCGTCAAGGGGCGCCTGGTTCTCGCGGGCGCGATCGAACCGTTCATCGCCGAGCGATGCGCCGCTTTGCTGGCGCGGGACGATGTGGTCGTGCTCGACTATGTGAAGGACATCGGCGCGCTCTATCGCTCGGCCGATGTTTTCGCATTTCCAACCCTTGAGGAAGGCGGGCCGCAGGTCACCTATGAGGCGTGCGGATGCGCCCTGCCGATCATCACCACCCCCATGGGCGTGGGGCGTATCGTCCGCCACCGGAGGGAAGGCTTGGTGCTTGACGCCTATGACCGCGCCGGCTGGATCGCCGGACTGCGGGAACTGGCGGAAGATGACGCGGTCCGCGCCGCCATGGCCGCATCCGCCCGCGCGCGAGCAGCCCTGTTCCACTGGGACCAGGTGGCGTGGCGGCGCAAGCGGCAGTTGATTGAGAGGCTGAGCGGGCGCGCTTTTGCGCCGGACGACGCGCTTATCGAGGCGACGCCATGATCGGCCTGCTGATCGGCGCCGTTCTGCAGGTCGCGGAGGCGCAGGCCGCCGCGCTCGAGCGCGCCATGGCGTTTCCAAACGCCAGCACCACGGGCGTTCCCGCCGGCCTTTCGCTCAAGCCCTCCGGTCCCCTGCTGATCGACGAGGCCGGGGCTATGGTCGAGGGCCTGGACATCGACGGGGGGGTGGTCATCGCCGCGCCCAATGTCACGCTGAACAATTGCCGCGTCAGGTCGGGGGGCTATCAGGTGATCCTCGTGAAGGCGCCGGGCGCGACCATCAGCCATTGTGACATCGACAATCTCGGCGCCGGGGGACAAGGGATCTCCGGCGCGGGCCGCTTCATCGCCAACAATATCCACGGCTGCGCTGACGGCATCAACGTGTCCGGCGACAATACGCTGATCCGCGATAATTACATCCACGACATGAAGGGGACGGCCGACTCGCATTTCGACTCCATTCAGGTCGACGGAAAACTGTCCAATCTGCGTATCGAGCATAATGCCGTTTTCAATGAGATTGGGCAGACCTCGGCGCTGATGTTGGACAATTACTGGGGCCCGATCGATCATGCGCGGATCGAGCGCAACCTCTTCGTCGGCGGCGGTTACACGGTCTATATCAATGAGGTCGCCAAGGGTCAGCCCGGCGGCGGGCGCGTGACCGATGTGGTCTTCGTCGACAATTTGCTGACCGCTGGAGCCTATGGCTTCTGGGACATCAGGACTGAACTGGGCGACCGCCCCGTTTTGTCGGGAAACCGCGACAGGGTGAGCGGGCGCCTGATCCCCGGTCAGAGCGCGCCGGAAGCGGTCAGGAGCGCGAAGCCGCGGCCAGCGAGCGAGTGAAATCCTCACGAAGGCGCTGCGACGCCTCGTCGTAGAAGAAGGTGATAAAGGCGTAGCGCTCGCCGCGCGTGATCGGCGTCACCTCATGCAGCAGCGCGCAGGAAAACACCAGCGCGTCGCCGGCCTTGGCCCGGTAGGCGCGGCGGCCGAATTCGGGAAAGGTCAGGGCGCCGCCGTCGAAATCCTCATTGAGGATGATCGAGGCCGCGAAGCGCCGGTGCGCCACCACGGGCGCGGTGTTGTCGCGGTGCGGCCGAAAATAGCCGCCTGTCTCCGAGCTGTAGCGGCCGATGAGATAGCGTTCGATCCGGGTCGTCCTAAACTGGAACGCGCGATAGATCATCGGCAGCAGGCGGCGCGAGATCTGTTCGCGGCATTGCGCGATCATCGCTTCGTCCTTGATGTAATGGTCGAGGCGCATCCGCCACTCAAGGTCGAAGCGCTGGATCGTTTCGCCCGCGCTTTCGATGGCGCCGACCTCGCGCCCGCCCGCGGCCTGATAGAGGGCGATCAATGTCTTGCAGAAGGCGCGGTCGAAGACGTTCGGAACGATCAGGAGCGGCGCGGAGCCAGGGGCCTCGGCCTCATCTAACCAGTGGCGGACGCAGGACTCAACGCGGGCGGCGAGCACGCCCGGATCCTCCACCGGAGCGATATCGACGATCTGCAACATCGGGTTCAGCACCAGAACGACGGGGCCGGCCTCGGCGAGGCCGAACAGGCCCGCGACATCCCCTTTGTCGCGCAGGCGCAGCCGCCCGGCGCTGCGGGACGGCTCCAGCGCGACGCCGCTCACTTCGGGGCCAATCGCCAGGCACAGGGCGCGGCCGTCGTCGTAGACGCCCAGCGCTTCGACTGCGGCCAGCGCTGCGCTGACAGTGGGGTCGCGCAGAGAGCGAAACAGGAAAAGGACAAGGGGGCGGCCCGCGAGTTCGTCGATAGCAACGTTTTTGTCGTAGCCGACCTCCATCGCCGAAAACCAGGGTATCGGTTCGCCAATACCGACCCGCGCGGTTCGTGTTGTCATGGTGTTTTGTCCGGTCTCGTGATCGTGAGATGTCAAACGATAGAGCCGCGGGTTGGCGAAAATATGCCGGCGACTTCAATAAGTTAACTTTGGCTGAAAAGATAAAATTTTATTTTATTTATCCGCCGTCTCCGTACGGAGATACGACGCCAAAATCAGCAATGAACCGTAGGCGCGAAGACAATAGGACAAATTTCGAATTTTATCCTGCGCCTTTTTGTGGCGGAGGGCGGCGCGCTGGCGTCTCCCATCTCGCCTGGACGATTGAACCGCCAATTTTCTCATGGCGGCTCTCTTCTACGCGGGCGTTTGATTTTAACGCTTAAGCAGAGCAATTTAGCTGAAGCTAAGCGTTATGAGCGCGGCTACGTTCATGTGTTCATTGAACTTTATCAAAATTAAATCAGCCTGAAAACGGGTGCTTGGAGAAATTCCGTCGATCACAGAATTTGTGAATAATCAATCAGAACAAACGCGCTGATGATCTCTTTCATCTCCAAAGTGATATGCGGACCGCCCTGCTAGCCCATGACGCGGTCATTCGATGAGATGGGGAGCGGTTTGCTCGCCGGCTCTGATCAAAAAAACTCTTATGATTAAAGAAATTATCGTTCGCTGAAGGGACTTAATAGCTAAAAGCCTTTCATTAACCGTGCCTTAGGAGCGACGCTGCTCTATCAAAAGAAGCTGCGCGCCTTTGATGTGCGGGAAAATGACCATACAGGGGGCGCAGTCTGGTCAAAAAAAAGCCTCCCACCGAAACTCTTTTGCAGCGTGCAAACTGAGCAGCAGGACTTCATCAACGTGATCAGTTCCGACGTGTAATTCTCCGAATCATCTTCAAAACGCTATCTGGAGGCACAATGGCAACTTCAACCACTCTTTTCCCGGACGCCAGCAATACCGGCGTTCAGCCGGGCGTCGCCCTGAAGGCTTCGGGTCCGCTGGTCATCAACACGGCCGGCGCCGTGATTTCGGGCCTCGACATTTCCGGCGGCGTCTTCATCAACGCGCCCAATGTCACGCTAGTGAACTGCAAGGTCAGTTCAAACAGCTTCGCCGTGGTGCAGATCAAGCAGGGCGTGACCGGCGTCACCGTGCAGAACTGCTCCATTGACGGACTCAGCGGCGGCGGCCAGGGCATCACCGGCGGCGGATCCTTTATCGGCAACAACATCGTCAACTGCGCCGACGGCATCAACGTCTCCGGCAATAACACGGTCATCAAGGACAATTACATCCATCAGATGGCGGGCACGTCGGACTCGCACTTCGACTCGGTCCAGATTGACGGCGGGATCAAAAACGTGACGGTTGAGCATAATTCGCTCATCAACGAACATGGCCAAACGTCGGCGTTGATGCTCGACAACTATTGGGGGCCAATCGACAACGTCAAGATCGACAACAATCTGCTCGTCGGCGGTGGTTACACGACCTACCTCAATGAGGTCGCGCAGGGCCAGCCCGGCGGCGGCAAGATGACGAATGTCAGCTATACCAACAACCACATCGGGGCCGGGCAATTCGGCGAGATGGATTTGCGGACGGAGCTTGGCGACAAGCCTGCGATCTCGGGCAATGTCAGTGATGGCGCCGCGCTGGCGCGGGCGCTGAATACGAGCGGCAACGCGACGGCGCCGACGCCGCCCATGCCTACGGGAACCACGACTCCGGGAACCGGGACGACGACCCCTGATACGCACACAGGGGGCACGTCCCAAAACGACCCAACACCGACGACGCCCCCGACCAAGGCAGTCGTGGAAATCACCAACGCGAGCGAAAGCCATTGGAGCCACACCGCCACGATCAAGGGCGTTGCTGATGCGGGCGCACAGGTAAAACTCTTCGACGGCAAGACCGCTGTGGGTTCGGTGAAGGCCGATTCCACGGGACACTGGACCTTCAAGTCCGGCATGCTGTCGGACACGGTCCACAAGTTCACCGCGCAAGAAGTTGACAGCGCAGGCCATGTGGCGGGGACTAGCTCCGGCGCCGCCATCATCGGGTCGAGCGGCCACAATACGCTGAGCAGCACGTCCGGCAATGACGTGTTCGTCGGCAACGGCCATCCCGACTCTTTTGTCTTCGCCGCCAACTTCGGCCACGACGTGATTAAGGATTTTGTCGCCACCGGCGCCGGCCACGACACGATCCAGCTGGCGGCGAGCGAATTTGCTAATTTCGCGGACGTACTCTCCCATGCTCATCAGTCCGGGCCCGACGTAGTCATCTCCTCCGGCCATGACGCCCTCACGCTGAAGCACACCAGCGTGACTTGGCTCAGCGCGCAGGATTTCCACTTCTCCTGACGCCCGCCAACTTCGGCTTTGAAGCGAATCATCACGCCAGCGGCCGACAAAGGCCGCTGGCGTTCAAAGTTCAACGGCTGGCGCTCTGCTCGAACCGCTCGACGGGGGACAAGCCCGAGGCGCAAGCCTACAGACCCAAAGCGGAAGCCTGCTCCAGATCCAGGCGATTGTCGATGCTCTGACAGCGGAGCCCTAGGACCGCAGCGCCTTGATCGATTTGGGCGAAGCCGGTCGCGATGAGTGACAGATCCTTGGCGCGTCTGTTGATCGGCGAGACAGGACTGACCTTCGGACGCTGGCGACAGCAACTCCACCTTCTCGTCGCCCTTCGTGAGCTGGCGAGTGGCAGGACGGTGCAGAATGTTGCGGCCGGGACTGGGCTACGAAGCGGTCAACACATTTATCACAGTGTGCGAAAAGGCGCTGGGGACCGCTCCCACTCAGTGCTTCGCGCTCGGTTAATTAATTAATTATTGCGGGCAGCGGAATTAAATGCCAAATTATTCGCAAGTCACATTCGTCGGGGAGACGGCCATGGACGTAGGCCTCGATATCAGGCCCGTGAGCGGCAAGGCTTTCGCGCGTTATCTTTATGCGCATGCGCCGGGCGCGGCTTGGCTTCGCTTCGCGTTGAAGGATATCGCGGCGTATTGCGTCGCCAAGCCGGAATTCGCCGGCGTGCGCGCCTTATCGCTTGGCGGTCTGTTCGTCGATGTCGGCGCCAATCGCGGCCAGAGCATCGCCGCCTTCCGGCGCCTGGCGCCCGGGGCCGAGATCGTCGCCTTCGAGCCAGAGCCGCTGTGCGCCGCGCTGCTGCTCCGGCGCTTCGGCGCGGTGCCGCGTTTGGCGCTGCACGCCTGCGCATTGGGCCGCGACGAGGGCGAATTGTCCTTCTTCATTCCGCGCTACGGCCGTTGGGATTGCGACGGCATGGCCGCGACGACCCGCGAGGAGGCGACGCTTTGGCTGCGCGATCCCGGCCGGATGTTCCGCTTCGACGAATCGCTGCTGCGCGTCGAGGATCGCCGTGTCGCCTGCCGTAAGTTGGATTCCTTCGCGCTGTCGCCGGACCTGATCAAGGTTCATGCCCAGGGGGCGGAGCTGGATATCCTTGAAGGCGCGCGCGAGACGCTGCGCCGCACCCGCCCAGCGTTGATGTGCGCCTTCCCCTCAGCGGACGTGGTCGAGTTTCTGGGGCGCCTCGACTACCGGCCCTACGCGGCCACCCGAAACGGATTCGCGCCCGGCCTTGCCGGCGGCGACGCCACCTTCACCTGGTTTTTGCCCCCCGCGCGGGCGGAGACGGCAGGCTTGGCGTGAGGGGCGCGCGGCCTTCGGTTCTCATTTCGGGGGGACGGCATCATCCAGGAAACGATGGGCGACATTATCTCGTAATTGCCTCCTGTCTGGGGATGTCCCGTCGATTGTTGAAATAGGGGGAGCGGCGTTGCTCGCCTTGAGCCGGTAGGACGAGTGTCGGAATTTCCGTGTGATGGCCATTTGGAAACAGATGGATGTTGATTTCCGCGAGGAACAGGCTCTGACGCACATTTGATGGCGACACCAGCTATTGCAGTCCGATGACGCTGGCCTGAAGGAGGTCGATTTTTCCTCTGCCGTACATTTGACGTTTCACAAGTTTGAGCTTGGTGATCTGCCCTTCTGTTTGTCCATTGGACCAGGGAGAGAGGATCGCGGCGGCGACGGCGGCGCGGTCTTTGGCGACGCCGCTGGCGAAACAAGCGACGAGGCTGCTTCGTGCGCGCGCCAGCCACGGATCCAGATCGAGCAACGCCTTCTTGCGGATCATCGCCTGAAAGCTGGCGAGAATCTCGCGCGCTTCCACGAGCGCCGGCGCGCCGCGCTCGATCGCCGCGACAGTGACCGTCTCGGATTTCGAAAGATCCGCGCGCCCGATGGTCATGAGCCGGGCGATGGTACGCGCCGCCGGCGCGCGGGCCAAGCCCTGCGCGTCGGCCTTTTCGGCGCGTCGCCGCCGGCTCGCCCATTCACTCACCACGCCTGAGCAACCTCGAAACCCCTCAATCCTGAGTCGACGCCACGGCTCCAAGGCATTGCCTGCTGGCGCAATTTCGTGGCGCGCAGCCGTGCCGCCAGCCGCTTGTCCTGGCGCAGGGACGCCTCGCGATCGAGCAAAAGACCGAGCCATTCCGGATGGCTGAGCCCGCAGGCTTCACTGGAGGCCGCGATTTCGACGAAGGCTTTGGCCATGCCGTGCAGGCCGAGGGTGTGGAGTTGGTCGAGCGTTGGATGTTTGAGCAAGAGCAGTCTCATAACCGTTGAGGCTGTCGATCACGATCGTCCGCGCGCCATCGACCTCGACCGCCCGGGTGACATTGTAGGCGAACCTGCCCGGCGACAGCTCGCCGGGATTGAATTCGTGCAGGCGCAGCCGCCCCGACTCCTCGTAGGGCGCCAGGTCCATGCCGAGGCTGGCGGAGCGTTGGCGCAGAGTGCTGCGCTGTTCGTCGAAAATGAAGCACGCCGCCGATTCGCCGCGCTGAAGCGCCGCGAGCATGCAGCGGGTCACGGCGGACGACTTGCCCGTGCCCGTCGGCCCGATTAATAGCGTGCTGGAGCCGGTCGCCAGCCCGCCTCCCAGCAAGTCGTCCAGCTTGGGGACGCCGGTGCTGACGATGGCGGATAGGGGTTCGGGCCTTCCCGGATAGGTGGCGACGCGCGGATAGACCGCGAGGCCCCCCGTGTTGATGGCGTAATCGTGGGCGCCGCGATGGAATTCGAGGCCGCGCATCTTCACGGCATTCAGCGCGAGCCGCTCGGCCCCGTAGGTGTCCAGGCTGCCGCGCTCCAGCGCGATCACGCCATGGACGATGGTATGCACCTGCAGGTCGTAGGGACGCGCCGTCTTGTCGTCGAGCATGAGGACAGTGCAGCCCAGGCGGGTGAAGACGCGGCGCAGCGCGAAGAACTGCCAGCGGTAGCGCAGCGGCGTCTGGGCCAGCATACGCAGCTCGGAGAGGTTGTCGATGACGAGGCGTTCCGGCTTTTCCTGCTCGACCCGCGCCAGAATGCGCCCGGTGGTCTCGCCGAGTTCGAATTCGGCGGGGTGGAGCAGGGTCTGCTGGTCGTCCACGCTGCGGACGGTGCTCAGCTCGATCACGGAGAGGCCGTCGAGCGACCAGCCGTGCGAGGCGGCGGCCGCGCGCAACTCGTCCTCGGTCTCGGAGAGCGTGACATACATGCTGCGCTCGCCCCGGCGCCGCCCCTCCAGCAGGAATTGCAGCGTGAAGGTGGTCTTGCCGGCTCCGGGCAAGCCCTCGACAAGACAGAGCCGGTGGCGGGCGAGGCCGCCGATAAGGATTTCGTCGAGGCCGGGAATGCCCGTGGACACCCGTTCGCCGCCGTCGCCCGCCCCACCGGACGTCATGTCCCCACCCTCGGTCACATGCGGAAATCCATTGCTGGAGATGGAACGGGAGGAGCCCCACGCCGCTGCACGTCAAACCGCTGGCGGGCGCGCGCGGTTCCGTCCGGATCTCGGGATCTCCCGCGCCTGACCGTTACTGGCTTCACACAAGCGATCACTCCAGTTTTAGCGTGGTTCCGGCGGGCGCCGTCAGTTTCCAGTGGAAGCAGGTTTCGAGGTCTCGACCGCCACTTCTCTCATGACGGAGGCCTCCGTCATGGCGAAGACTTTCTGGCCGAATCCTTCCATTTGAATGTGACGCCCGCATCATCCATCGCGACGAGCCGGGAGTTCGAGATCGCGACGCGGTGGTTGTAGCGCGACAGATAGGCGAGCACAGCCTTCGGTCCGGCGAAAGGACGTTTGGCGTAAACCACCCATTCGCAGCGCCGTAACGGCGCGAGCGCGGCGGCGAACGCCTCGTCATCGGAGAGCGCGGAAAGATCGCCGAAGAAGGCCAGGCCGCCGGCTTTGTGAAGCGCGGCGAGACCTTCGAGGAACAGCCGCCGGAACAGGCGCGACAGCGCGCGCACCGACAGGAAGAAGCCCGGCTTGCAGGCGATCCAGCGCGAGCCGTCCGGCGACAGGCCACCGCCGGGGACGATGATGTGGACATGGGGATGGTGGGTCAGCGCCGACCCCCAGGTGTGCAGGACGGCGGTGAGGCCGATGCGGGCGCCGAGATGTTTCGGATCGGCGGCGATGGTCGTGAGTGTTTCGGCCGCCGCCTTGAACAGCAGATCGTAGACGGCGGCCTTGTTCTGGAACGCGAAAGCCGAGCATCACGGCGACGAAGGCGACGTATTGCGGGCGCCGGATGCGGGCGTAGGGTCCGGTCGTCGCCACTTCCCCCGCGCGCTGCGCCTTATAGAGCGGCCGCCAGCAATAGCCGAGAAGGACAAATCCGGCGCCGATCAGCAGGCTGCTCGCGATGTGCAGCACGCTGAAATGCGGATCGCCCTTGGAACCGAGGATGGTCGACCAGAGATGACCGGAGTCGTGGGACATCAGGTCTGTCCCGGGATAATGCGTCGCGAGCCATCCAGACAGGAAGTAGATCGTCAGCTGAAAGCCGTACATTTCGGTAAACAGCGCCAGCACGAAAGCCGAGAACATGCCGAGTTCGCGCCAGTTCTTCTTCCAGCCCCCTACGGTAAAACTGCTCGCGAAAAAGATGAAGAAGACGCTGTTGATGATGACCAGCGACCAAAGGCCGTAGGCGGGAGCGTCGTGCGTCATGGCTGGTCCTCCTTGCCGGTCTCACTCTTGCCGTGCTGATGGCCGCCATGGCCGCCGTGCATGAACAGGTGCATGAGCGGACAAGCCAGCAACAGGAGGTAAGGCAGGGCGCCGAACAGATGCGCCGTATGCTCGGTGACAAGATAAAAAGCGCCGATTGCGAGGAACGCGCATAGCGCCCAGCCAGCGGGTGTCTTGAGCAAGGGGCGGTGATCGGGCGCTTCCGCGTGCGTCGCGCCGCCATGTTCATGTTCGGATGTCATTGATCATACTCCTTGAAACGCTTCGCGCGCCGCTCGTCTGGAATGGAAAACGGCGCTGGACATCGCGCACCTCTGGATCCGGTCATCCCCATAAGCCGCGCCAGCCGCTGGGCGCCGGAAGCGGCATTCATGGCGGCTCTCGTGAATGGCTCAATCGCCGTCGCGTTCACCAAGGGAATGCGCTCACTTTCCCACGCACTGATCGTACGTGATCTCGCATTGTGCCCTAAGAGATTGATATCGACTGTATAAGGGGGAGTTTTGCAGACAGAAATACCGACTGTTTTCGCAGGCGCTGGCGTGCTGGCGCGCAGCGCGGTATTTGCCCAGATCGACGTCTGGCTCTCTACCGAAATGGAAAGCGCCAGCTGGAGCGGCTTGCAGCGCGAACGCTGCCGCCAGGATCAAGAGCTTTCGTTTCCGTGACATCCTGTTCGCCTCCAGCGCTGTGCTTCGTATGTGAAACGTTCCCGCGCGCCACCGTCCGGGAGCGGAGACGGCGCGCGGGTTTCGGGCGCTGGTTTAGTGCTGCATCTTGAAGTCTATGACGCGCACCGTACCGTCCTGGTTGGCCACCTCGATTTGGACCGGGTCGCCCTTGTGCAGCATTTGCAGATGCGTCGGATCGGTCACCGGGAAGGTCATCGTCATCGCCGGCATATGGATCTTCGAGATCGCGCCATGCGAGATCGTCAATGTTCCTCCGGCGACATCAGCTTTCTTGACTTTGACATTGACCCAAAGCGGTGAGCCGGCAGGCTCCTTGTCCTTGCGGATCTTCTCCATCATCGTCAGCCATTCCGGCCCGTTCATTCTCCCCATCGCCAGCGTCGGTGCGACGCTTGCCGTCGTGAGCGCGCAGGCAAGGGCAAACGCGAGTGTGGAATGCGATTTCAACATATTGACCTCCTCGGACCATTGCTGTGAGCAGCAATATGTAAGTCATGAGGAGTTGATATCCGAGGCGGGCATTGATGTAAATCAATATGTCAAAGTATTATCCAGTATATATAAAAGGGTGTAGGTCGTTGTTTACTGTATAAATACAGTATTTATTTCCTCCAATCGCTTTGTCATTGAAGGCGGCCACTGGACATTTGCCCCGACCTTTCTTCTCGCGTGGCGGCCGGCGTGGTGGCGCATGATCGATCCCATTGACCGGCTGTTCAGGCGCTGCAACCGGTGACGGAATCTCCCAATCGGCAACGAAGGAGACGCCGAAATCGGAAACCCCGATGTGAAAGCAGTGGATTGCGCAGGACGCCATCAGCGCGCAATCCTGGCAGCCGTCCGGCATATCGTGAGAACTGCAAGGCTCATCGTCCGCCATGCTGACCGCGGCGCCAGAATCCATGGGCTGATGGGCGAAGCTGCTCACGGGCGCAAACACCAGTCCGACCAGCGTCAGGCACAGCAGCAACCGTCGAAACGCGGCGACAAGCCGCGACCCGAGGGGTCGCTGGGGCGCCCCTCCGATCGTGCCTTTTGTCACCGCCTTGCGTTTCATAGCTTCGCGCCTCCGCCTACAGCTTCACGCGCCGCAGCCGCGCGGCGTTGGAAATGACGCTGACCGACGAGAGCGCCATGGCCGCCGCCGCTATGATGGGTGAAAGCAGGATCCCGAACATCGGATAGAGGGCGCCCGCTGCGATCGGTACTCCGAGAGCGTTGTAAACGAAGGCAAAGAACAGGTTTTGCCGGATATTGCCCATGGTCGCCTGCGACAGCCGGCGCGCGCGCACGATGCCGGTGAGGTCGCCCTTCAGCAGGGTGACGCCGGCGCTTTCCATCGCCACATCTGTTCCCCCGCCCATCGCGATGCCGACATCTGCGGCGGCGAGAGCCGGGGCGTCGTTGACGCCATCGCCCGCCATGGCGACGATGCGACCCGCCGCCTTGTAGCGTTGCACCACCGCACTTTTCTGATCGGGCAAAAACTCGGCTTCGACATCCTCGATGCCGAGACGCCGCGCCACCGCGCGCGCGGTCGTCCAATTGTCTCCAGTCAGCATCACCGTCTTGACGCCCGCAGCCTTCAGGGCGGCGAGGGCTTCCGGCGTGGTTTCCTTCACCGGATCGGCGATAGCGAAGACGCCGGCGGCGCGATCATCGACTGCGATGAAAATCGCCGTCGCGCCATCCTCGCGCAGGCGGTCGGCCTCTTGCGCGAGATCGCCGCTCTCCACGCCACTCTCTTTGAGAAAC
Organism: Rhodoblastus acidophilus; assembly: GCF_900187365.1. Lineage (GTDB taxonomy): Bacteria > Pseudomonadota > Alphaproteobacteria > Rhizobiales > Beijerinckiaceae > Rhodoblastus > Rhodoblastus acidophilus. Next base: position 48,161 of record NZ_FYDG01000016.1, on the reverse strand, counting down.
CGCGCATTGCCGAGCAGAATGGCCTTGCCTTCCACCGTTCCCAGCGCGCCGCGGCCCGTGGGCGAATCGAAGTTCTCGACGGCAGGCGCCGAAATCCCGCGCTTGCCGGCTGCTTCGACGATCGCGCGGGCAAGCGGATGTTCGCTCGCCCGCTCGACGGCCGCCGCCAGGCGAAGCAGCTCCCGTTCGTCGAACCCGTCGACGGGGATGATGGCCGTAACCGCAGGCTTGCCCTTGGTGAGCGTGCCCGTCTTGTCCACCACCAATGTGTCGACCTTCTCCATCCGCTCCAGCGCTTCGGCGTTCTTGATCAGCACGCCGAGTTCGGCGCCGCGCCCGACGCCGACCATGATCGACATGGGCGTGGCCAAGCCGAGCGCGCAGGGGCAGGCGATGATGAGCACGGCGACGGCGGCGATCAGCCCGTAGGAAAAGCGCGGCTCCGGCCCGAACAGCGACCATGCGACGAAGGCGAGCGCCGCCACGCCGATCACCGCGGGGACGAACCAGCCCGCGACCTCGTCGGCGAGCCGCTGGATCGGCGCGCGGCTGCGCTGCGCTTCAGCGACGAGTTGGACGATCCGCGCGAGCATGGTGTCGCTGCCGACCTTTTCGGCGACCACGATCAGCGCGCCGCTCTGGTTGATGGCGCCGCCGATGACCTTGGCCCCCGCTTCCTTGGTGACCGGCATGGATTCGCCGGTGACCATGGATTCGTCCACCGCGCTTCTTCCCTCGATCACGGCGGCGTCGACCGGCACTTTTTCGCCGGGACGCACGCGCAGCTTGTCGCCGACCTTGACGTCTTCGAGCGGGACTTCCTCCTCCGAACCGTCGGCCTTGATCCGGCGCGCGGTTTTTGGTGCGAGATCAAGCAGCGCGCGAATGGCGCCGCTCGTCGTTTCGCGCGCCCGCAATTCCAGCACCTGACCGAGCAGCACAAGAACGGTAATGACTGCCGCCGCCTCGAAATAGACCGCCACCGACCCGTCGGCGGCGCGGAAGGCGGCCGGGAATATCTTGGGCGCTAAGGTCGCGACCGCGCTGTAGAACCAGGCGATGCCCGTGCCCATGGCGATTAGCGTGAACATATTGAGCTTGCGCGTGACGAGCGATTGCGCGCCGCGCACGAAGAACGGCCAGCCGGCCCAGAGCACCACCGGCGTGGCGAGCGCCAGTTGGATCCAGTTGGATGTCGTACGGTCGATGACGTGATCGAGGCCGATCAGGTGTCCGCCCATCTCCAGCAGGAAAACTGGCGCCGTGATCGCGAGGCCGATCCAGAATCTCCGCTTCATGTCCTTGAGTTCGGGGCTTAGTCCGGTCTCCGATGTCGCGACCAGAGGCTCAAGCGCCATGCCGCAGATCGGGCAGCTACCCGGCGCGTTTCGCCGTATCTCCGGATGCATTGGGCAGGTGTAGGTGTAGATCGTCCCCTCAGTCGCTGTTCCCGCGGCCTCCGCCGCTTCGAGGTAGCGCGCCGGTTCGGCGATGAATTTTGTTCGGCAGCCGGCGGTGCAGAAGTGATAAAGCGAGCCGGCATGTTCGGCCATGTGCGCGGTTTTCGCCGGGTCGACGGTCATGCCGCAGACCGGGTCCTTGACGCGATTCGCTTCGCGCCGGGTGTCGTGAACATGCCCGGCGTTGTCCGCTTCGTCGTGAACGGGGCTGTGATGGGTGTGACCTTCGCGCATTTGGGCCATGATGGATGCTCCTGGATTTTGGTCGTCGGCGATCGACCGCCTATGGGGTCGCAGGTGTGCATGCGCCGCCGAGTGGGCATGACGCCGTGACGCGCACCTCAATGAGTGGAAATGTCGTGCCGTCGTTTGAGTCGCCTGATCGACGTCTGTCCAGGCGATGCTCCGCCTGGATGTCCGGCTTTGAACCGGGCGACAGCGGACGCGATTGAGCGACGGCGGAAAGTCGCCGCAGCGCTTAAGGATAAGGTCGACATGAGGAATTTCCCGGCTGAAACGGCAAGGCGATCGCTTAGCGACGCCTATGGCTTGCGTTCAGACCGAGTGTTTGGGGGGATCCAGTTGCCCGCCAGGTTCGATGCCCTCGACAGGCAAATATCCGCCCAAATGCAGGCGTGACGCCGCCGAAACCGGCGGACGCGCGTGCTCAACGTCAGAACTGACGCAGACCGACGCGCAGCAGCATGCCACGCCGTTGCTGCAAACGCCACAATGGCAGAGACCGCCTCCCTCGCCGTGACGCGAAACCGATACAAATGCGGCTGAAACCCCTCGCTGCATGGCCGTAGTCTTGGGGGCGTGATCTGTTTCGGTCGGGGCGATCACCGCTGGCCTTACCGCGAATTCCGCTGTCGGCTTGAATGACGACGAGGGCGAGGTGGCATGAAGGGCGGGATCGGCGTGATGGTCGTGTCCTGGATGGGCGGAAGCCGTCGTTGAGCCAAGCGCCAGCAGGCCCGCAAAAAGCGCAGCCGCCAACCAAAGCGCAATGGAACCGATCGGACGAAGCACCATCATCTCCAAGCAACCGCCATTATATCCGAAGTCTTGTCGCATTGCTATGAATTGCCTTGAATGAATACATCCCGAGCAGGTCAGTTTCCTTCCGGCGAAACAGCGCCAAGGATTGCGACCGCGAACAGAACGGCAAGCGCGAGCCATTGATCCAGCACGACGTTGCGGAGGATCTGCGCCTTCGTCCCAGCGGGATCGGACGCCATGCGAGGTCCGAGGCGAAACCGGTTGAGACAAGCGATGGCCAGCAGCATGGCGAAGAGAAGCATCTTCGCGGTCAGCATGATCGACCATAAAGAGCCCGGCGAAAACGACGGCTGCTTCAGTTGCGGCCACGCGTTGACGGCGCCGCCGACAACGACCAGCGCGACGGCGAAACTCGCCATCAACCCGAAGCGCCCCAGCACGAAACACACCAGCGTATCCTGATGCGCATCGTTCCTCGCGGATGCGAGCGTGGCGAGGAGCGGCCAAAGGCCGCCGATCCATGCGGCGGCGCCCAGCACATGCAGCGCATAGAAGGCCTGGACGATCGCGCGCAAATCATCTGGAGCCGCAGCGGCGTGGCCCGCGCCCGCCTGAACGACGAGCAGGAGACCCGACACGATCACGGCGGCGCAGTTCGGTACGTTGCGCTCGAACAGGGATGATCTTGCCGCAAACAGAATCCCGGCGAGTCCGAGCGACAGCGCAAGCCGAGCCAGCCAGACATGGCCGAAACCGGTGTCAAGCAAATAGGATGTCGTCAAATCCACGTCGGAAAGCGCGCCCCAACCATCGCCCAGGCCCGCGATGGTCACGGCCAGCCAGACGACGATCGAAACGATCTGAGCGGCGCCGGCGACAGCGAGAACCCTTCGCGCCAGGCGCCGCGATTCGTGGTCGCGCGCGCGCGTCTCCGAACGTCGCGTAAAACGGAAACAGCGAGCCGCCAAAGAGCGCGAACAGAGAGATGAACTGCGTCCATCGCGCGGCGACGAGAATCGCCATTTGGGCGCCCGTCACGGGCGGATTTCGAATTTGTAGGAGCCTTTCATCGGATGGCCGTCGACGCCGACAGCCCGCCACCGGACTTCATAGGCCCCGGCCGCCAAAGGTTGCGTCGGCTTTAAAATCAGCGCGTTCAGCGCCGAGGACTCTGTCGTGGCCTTGCCATTGGCGCCGACGATTCCGCCGGGGCCGACGATCTCGATCGCGCTGACGTTCGCCTCGATCTTTTCATTGAACTCGATGCGGATCGTTTCCGGCGGCGTGGACGCCACCGAATTCGGAGCAGGCGACGCGCCTTTCATATGCGCGTGCGCGTCGGCTTCCGTGACGAAAACGCCGCTGAACGAGGCGGCTCCGATCAGGGCGGCGGCTGTGATCAAACCATGTTTTGTGAACGTCATATCACTTCCTCGTTGATTGTTCGCCGGACGACTGCCGGTCAAGGATATGCGGCGAACACCTGCGTCGTTCCGTCTTTCTTGATGAGCAGAACCTGATAGGGTTCGCGCGCTCCACCCTCCATTCCTGGAGAGCCGAGCGGCATGCCCGGCGCGCTGAGGCCAACGGCCACGGGGCGCTCGTCGAGAAGGCGCCTTATCTCCCGCGCGGGAACGTGCCCCTCGATCGTATAGCCATCGACCTTTGCGGTGTGGCAGGAGGCGACCTTCTGCGGCACGCCATGAGTCTTCTTGACCGCAGCCATGTCAGCTGCGTCGTGCATTGCCACATGCATTCCCGCGGCTTCCAGACTTTGCGCCCAGCGCTCGCAACAGCCGCACTCCGGCGAGCGCCAAGCCGTAACGTTCTGGGCGTCCGCGCCGGTCGCCGCCGCCGTGGCGACAATGGCTGCGAAAAGCGCCTTGATGTGGAGCATTCTCAACCTCTTTCCCTCCGCCGGCCGCAATCGTCGGCATTCAGCCATGCAGACTTTCGAGGCGGCGCCTCTGGACGAGACCGCGCCGCCCGACCGACTTCGCGTCGGCGCTCAGTCCGCGCGCTTGATGCTGTCGATCACATAGCCCGCTGCGCCATGCGTCAGCGTGAATGTGATCTTCGATCCGGTCTTGAGCGCGCCGAGATCGACGCCGGGCGCGACGCCGAAATCCATGGTCATGCCGGGCCATTTCAGCGCCGCGACGGGACCATGGGTGATGTTGAGCTTGTGGCCGGCAGCGTCGATCGCATTGATCGTGCCCTGTCCCGTCGGTTTCTCCGCCTGCGCCACGACCACCGCATCGGCGGCGCGCGCGGGGGCGAAGATTGCAAGCGGCGCGACGGCGATCGCGGCGGCCAGATAGATGCATTTCATTGTCATGTCTCCATTTTTGAGAGCTATTCGGCGGCCATTTGGCCGGCTTCCTTAGCCGAGGCAGGCAAAGCGCCAGCTTGTCGGGGCGCCGCGTTGTCGCGCGGGAGGCCGAATCCCTTGACCAGATCGTAAATCGCAGGAATGACGATGAGGGTCAGCAGCGTGGACGACACCATGCCGCCGATCATCGGCACGGCGATGCGCTGCATCACTTCGGAGCCCGCGCCGGTGCTCCACAGAATCGGCACAAGGCCCGCCATGATGGCGACGACCGTCATCATTTTCGGGCGCACGCGTTCGACGGCGCCGAGCATGATCGCCTTGTGCAGGTCGCCTCTGGTGAAAAGCCTGCCTTCGCGGACCCGCTCGGCGATCACCTCCTTGCGGGCGTGGTCGAGATAGATCAGCATCACCACGCCGGTTTCCGCGGCGACGCCGGCCAGCGCGATGAAGCCGACCGCCACCGCCACAGACATGTTGAAGCCCAGATACCACATCAGCCAGACGCCGCCGATCAGCGCGAAGGGCAGCGAGGCCATCACGATCAGGGTTTCGGTCAGGCTGCGGAAGTTGAGATAGAGCAGCAGCATAATGACCAGCAGCGTGATCGGCACGACCACGCGCATTTTGGCGGCGGCGCGCTCCATATATTCGAACTGGCCGCTCCAGGTGACATAATAGCCGGAGGGGAATTCGACCGAACTCGCCACCGCCTGCCGCGCGTCGGCGACGTAGGAGCCGATGTCGCGGTCGCGCACGTCGACATAGACATAGGCGGCGAGCTGGCCGTTCTCGGTGCGGATCGAGGTCGGCCCCCGCACCAGTTCGACTTTGGCCACCTCTCCGAGCGGTGCCGTTCCTCCGCCCGGCAGCGGAATGAGCACGTCATTGGCGATCGCCTGGGGCGACGAGCGGAAGTCGCGCGGATAGCGGATGGTGACGCCATAGCGTTCACGCCCTTCAACCGTCGTGGTCACGGTCTGGCCGCCAAGCGCCGTGGCGATCACGTCCTGCACGTCGCCGATCATCAGGCCGTAGCGCGCCAGGGCGGAGCGATCGGGGACGACGTCGAGGTAGTAGCCGCCGATGATGCGTTCGGCGTAAGCGCTGGACGTGCCGGGAACGTTTTTCAGGACGGTTTCGACCTGTCGCGCCAGACTTTCGATCTGGTTCAGGTCGCGCCCGAAGATCTTGACGCCGATCGGCGTGCGGATTCCGGTCGAGAGCATGTCGAGGCGGCCCTTGATCGGCATGGTCCAGGCGTTGGACACGCCGGGAAATTGCAGCGCGGCGTCCATTTCCGCGATCAGCTTGTCGATGGTGAGACCGGCGCGCCATTCCTCCTTGGGCTTGAGCTGGACCACCGTCTCGAACATCTCGGTCGGCGCCGGATCGGTGGCGCTGGAGACGCGGCCCGCCTTGCCATAGGCCGACACCACTTCCGGGAAGCTCTTGATGATCCGGTCCTGCGTCTGCAACAGCTCGGCCGCCTTGGTGACGGAGAGCCCCGGCAGCGTCGTCGGCATGTAGAGCAACGTGCCTTCATTGAGCGTCGGCATGAATTCGCTGCCGATCTGGCGGGCCGGCCAGACAGTCGCGACGAGGACGCCAAGCGCCACAACAATCGTCAGCACCCTGGCGCGCAACACCAGGGCGATGACCGGCCGGTAGACGAAGATCAGGACCTTGTTGATGGGATTCCTGGCCTCGGGGATGATCTTTCCGCGCACGAAAATGACCATCAAGGCCGGGACCAGCGTCACCGACAGGAAGGCCGCCGCCGCCATGGAAAAGGTCTTGGTGAAGGCGAGCGGACTGAACAGCCGTCCCTCCTGGGCTTCCAGCGTGAAGATCGGCAGGAAGGAGACGGTGATGACCAGCAGACTGAAGAACAGCGCCGGCCCGACCTCGACCGCCGCTTCGATCAGGATGTCGACGCGCGGCTTGCCCACGGGCGCGCGCTCCAGATGCTTGTGGGCGTTTTCGATCATCACGATCGCCGCGTCCACCATGGCGCCGACGGCGATGGCGATGCCGCCCAGGCTCATGATGTTGGAGCCGAGGCCCAACGCCTTCATCGCCGCGAACGCCATCAGCACGCCGACCGGCAGCATGACGATGGCGACGAGGGCGCTGCGCACATGCAGAAGGAAAACGATGCAAACGAGCGCGACGATGGCGCTTTCCTCGGTCAGCGTGTGCTTCAGCGTTTCAATCGCGGCATGAATGAGTTGCGAGCGGTCATAGACAGGCAGGATCTCGACGCCTTTGGGCAGGCTTGAGGCCATCGCGCTCAGCGTGGCCTTGACGTTGTCGATCACGGTGAGCGCATTGGCGCCGTAACGCTGGAGGGCGATGCCGCTGGCGACCTCGCCTTCGCCGTTCAGTTCGGTGATGCCGCGCCGTTCGTCCGGGCCGATCTCGACGCGCGCCACATCCTTCAGCAGCAGCGGCGTGCCATTGTCCGAGCGCAGCACGATCTGTTCGAGATCCGGAATGCCGCGCACGTAGCCGCGCCCGCGCACGATGAACTCGAATTCCGACAGCTCCACCGTGCGGCCGCCAACGTCGGCGTTGTTGGCGCGAATGGCGTCGCGGATCTTCTGCAAGGGAATGCCGAGCGCCTTGAGCCGGTTCGGGTCGACCACGACATTGTATTGCTTGACGAAGCCGCCGACGCTGGCGACCTCGGCCACGCCTTCCGCCTTGGCCAGACCGTAGCGGATCGTCCAGTCCTGGAGCGAGCGCAGTTCGGCCAGCGTCATCTCCTTGGCGACGACCGCATATTGATAGACCCAGCCGACGCCGGTGGCGTCCGGCCCAAGCACCGGCGTTACGCCGGCCGGCACTTTGCTGCCGGCGGCGCTGAGATATTCGAGCACGCGCGAGCGCGCCCAGTAGATGTCGGTCCCGTCCTCGAAAATGATGTAGACGAAGGAGACGCCGAAGAAGGAGAAGCCGCGCACCACTTTCGAGCGGGGCACCGTCAGCATCGAGCTGGCCAGCGGATAGGTGACCTGATCCTCCACCACCTGCGGCGCCTGGCCCGGAAATTCCGTATAGACGATGACCTGCGCGTCGGAGAGGTCGGGAAGCGCGTCCAGCGGCAGGGTTTTGACCGCAAAGACGCCGGCGGCGACCATGAAGGCCGTGCCGATGAGGATCAAAACGACATTGCGCGCCGACCAGGCGATGAGTTTGCCGATCATTTCGCCTCTCCCATGGTCAGCCCCTTCAGCGCCGCCTTGAGATTGCTCTCGGCGTCGATCAGGAAATTCGCTGAAGTCACGACCTTGTCGCCCTCCGCGACGCCCTCCCGGATTTCGACGGAGCCTTCGCCGCGCCGCCCGGTCCTGACCGCGCGCGGCTCGAAGCGGCCCTCGCCACGGTCGATCAGGACGAGCTGTTTCGCGCCGGAATCGATCACGGCGCTGTCGGGCACGGTGACGACTTTGCCGCCCTCGCCGGCGGCGATCTCGGCGTCGACATACATGTCCGGCTTGAGCAGCAGGTCGGGATTTTGCAGTTCGACGCGAATGCGCACAGTGCGCGTTTCCTTGTTGATCTGCGGATAGACGAGGGTGACCACGCCGCTGAAGCTGCGGCCCGCCATCCCCCGCGGCTGGACGGAGACCTTTTGCCCGATCTTGATCCGCATGTAGTCGCGCTCGGCGACGTCGACCAACGCCCAGACGGAGGTCATGTCCACGATCTTGAACAATTGCTGGCCTGGATCCGCTCGCATGCCCTCGTAGGCGTTGCGCTCAAACACGACGCCGTCGCGCGGAGACCGCCATTCGAGGCTCAACGGAATTTTTCGCGAGCGGTCGATTTCGGCGATGAATTCGGCGGGAACGTCCAGCACGTCAAGGCGCTTGCGGGCGCCTTCAAAGCCCGGATTCGAGAAGTACTGTGCGGCGGCGGAGGCGATTTCCGGCGAATAGAAGCGGAAGAGGACCTGGCCTTTCCTGACCTGATCGCCGGTCGTCACCTCGGCGACCTTTTCGATGAAGGTGGTCGATCTTGTGGACACGAGGGTGATGCGGCGCTCGTCGAGCTGGATCACGCCGGGGACGATGATCTTTGAAACGATGGACCGCGTCGTCGCCGCCTCCGTACGCACGCCGGTGCGCTGCACCTTGCCCGTCGCGATGTGAACAGAGGAGGAATCATCATCCTCGCCCTCGTACACCGGCCGGTAATCCATGCCCATCGCATCCTTTTTCGGAACGGGCGAGACGTCGGCGAGCCCCATGGGATTGCGGTAATAAAGGATGCGCTTTTTGGAAGGCTCAGGCGAAGTGTTGAGCGGCGCCGCGCCGCCGAGCGGCGGCAGCACGGCGGCGAGGTCGGCGGCGCGCACGGGCAGGAAATCCATGCCCATCGAATCTTTCTTGGGCGACAGCGAGATTTCCGTTCCGCCCATCGCGTCGCGCCAGAACAACGGCGCCTCGGCGGACCGCGACGGCGCAGGAAGCTTCGCGTTCAGCGCCACAACGACCGAGCGCCGGACAGCCAGGAAATCCATGCCCATGCCGTCCTTTTTGGGCGTCCTGGACACTTCCGGGCCGCCCATCGGATCGCGGTAAAACAACACCGGATCGTCCTCGGCCTGGGCGGCGGAAACGATTGTGACGTTTGAAAGCAGCGGGATTGCCGACGCCGCAGCGCAGGCGACGCCTCCCGCGAGCGCAAGCGCGCCCATGAGGCGAAAAGACGAGGTCATGATGTTGGGACTCCCGACCGGCGGACCGGCTCAAAGCATGAAGACACGCAGCATCCGCCCGTCTTGGGACGAGCGAAGGCGTTTGTTCACGGCTTCAGGCGATGGGAGGTCGCAGATCGGGAGAAGGAGAACGGCTCGGCAGGATGGCGTCGTCGCGCGAAGGCGACACGGATCGCGCAAAGGCGCCCGGTTCGGCAACGGACGCCACGCGCGGAGGCATCGGCGTTACGATGGCGCACACGGCCATCACGCAGCATTCCGGCAAAGCGCCGTGAGTGTCGCCGGCCCCGCCCGCCGAACGATCGTCCATCAACATGGCGGAGGACATTTGCGTCGTGGCGGAGGACATTTCCGGGCAGCAATGGTGATGGCTTTTCGACGCAAACGCTCCGCTCGTTCCCGCGGCCAGCAGACCGACGAGAGCCAGGACAGAGCATATGAGACGGAGCCAGTTCGCCATCAATCGTTCCATGACACGGCAACTAGTTTAATCGAAAACGAGGCCGTTGTCATGCCTGATGTTTTTGGCGACATCGGAAGAGGATTAATATCCTCCCGCGCTGCCGTTGCTTTGAGGTCGCTCAATGCCGCCGAAAAAGAAAGCCGCCCCTCGCAGGGCGGCCGGAGTCAGGGAGGAATCGCCCAAGAAGGGCACGGCGCCGAAACGCCACAATGAAATGTGTCTAGTCTCGCTATGTTCGCAGTATTGATCGAGATCAATGCGGCAAGACACGCCCTGGGAGTGTGGCGTTGAGGCTACAAACTTGCAGAAGGCCGCGTAGGCTGAGCGTCATGATCGCAACGGCGCCGGGCGAAACAAACAGGCTCCGTGCCATGCCGCCAGCCTTCCCGTGCATCAGCCAGCCGATATAGGTGGCGAACTGCTGGCCTTCGGGTCCACGACGCTACCAGTCCGGCGAGATCGACTACACCGGGAGCATCTCCAAATGCGGCGACAGACGCGTGCGGACACTGCTTTACGAGGCCGCCAATGTGTTGCTGACACGCCGCAAGGCCCCGATGAAGCTCAGAGATTGGGCCTTCGCCATCGCCAAGCGCTCGACCATGCGCAAAGCGCGGATTGCGCTCGCCCGTCGGCTTGCGATCATCATGCACGCGATGCTGCGCAACGGCGCGGAATTCAATCCGAAGCCGGCGCCGTCGGCTACGCCTCATGGGATCTCGACCAGCCTTACGTCGGCTATGCGAAACAGAGCCAGTTGGTGCTCGGCGGCCTGGTCGGTTATGATTTCGGCGCCGTCGACGTCGCGTTCAAATTGACCCGCACCGTGGCCGAAACCAATTAGGGCGGTTTTGAAACGCGCGGATGGGCGATTATCATTGTTCCGCTCTGGATCGCCGAGCCGCCGACGACGGTCGCAGCCAAATATTGAGCGGCTGAAAAGCATTTTGCGCGCAGATCCCATTTGACGTGAGCCTGCATTGGCTGCTGCGACCTACGCCGGTCAAACGGACCATCGCGATCTCGCCGCGTTCCGTCGCATAGCATCGGCGCATGAGCAGGAAAATGAATAGAAATTGACGTTCCTACTAGGAAACAAGATTATTGGCGCGGATCAGAGCGCGCCATTTGGCGGCGCAACAAAAGGACGATTCATGGTTTGCGTGTCTCGCATCCCGCGCCGTGACGAGGCGACTTTTGCCGAAGTCCTCGGCGCCCATCCCGATTTCCCCAGGTTGATCGCCATCAAGATCGACGTCCAGCGGCGCGGCCTGCATTACACCCGGCGCGCCATGGCCGCCGTCGATCCCACGCGTCACCAGATCTATATGTGGGAAGGCGTCGCCTATCCTCATTCCATGCTGTTGCGCGATGGTACGACCATTCTCGCCTATCCCCAGCCGCGCGACCGCAACCCCTATGACGTCGACTTTATCGACGGCGCCTTCGTGCTTATCGACGCGGGGCAGGTGGTGGAGACCGTCGAACTCTGGCCGAAGCCGCTCTATTACGACAAGAAGACCAGCTCCGGCCTGCCAATGAAGGAAGTGGTGTCGGCGCGGCCGCAGCGGCTGGATATTTTCGCCAGCAGCTTTTGTCACTTCGCCCATGTCGATGATCAGGGTTGCCAGTTCTGCCCGCTGCCGCATCATCACAGCCAGTTGCGTGAGGCCTATGACCTGCCGACCCGGCTCAAGCCGGAAGACGTCAAGGAATGTATCGCCGAGGCGCTGAAGGAGCCGGGCCGCTTCACCAACATCCACATCACCGGCGGCTCGGTGATCAAAGGCAGGGAAATGCTCGACGCCGAGCTAGACTATTACATCAAGCTGTTGCGCGCCATTGGCGAGGTGTTCGCCACGCCGCGCTTTCCCAGCCAATTGCTGGCCAGTCCGTTCAGCGAGAAGCAGTTGATCCGTCTGCGCGAGGAGACCGGGCTGGGCAGCTACACCTCCAATATCGAGGTGCTGGACGAGCAGCGCTTCAATTGGATTTGCCCCGGCAAGGCGCATCACATCGGCTATCGCGAATGGAAAGATCGCCTCGTCCGCGCGGTGGACATTTTCGGGCGCGGCAATGTCAATACCGGGATCGTCGGCGGGGTCGAAACCGCCGCCCCGCACGGGTTCCCATCCGAGGCCGAGGCGTTGCGCGCCACGCTGGACGAGGCGGAGGATCTGGCGCAAAAAGGCGTGACCACCGTGCATACGGTCTGGGCGCCGCAGAAGGGCTCGAAATTCTCCGAGCTGAGATCGCCCTCGCTGGATTATTTTATCCGCCTCGCCAGCGGCTTGCAGGAGATTCGCGCTCGCCACGGCCTGTCGGTCGATTTCGACGATTACCGCCGTTGCGGCAATCACCCGGACAGCGACCTCGCCCGCCTGCAGTAAGGATCAGACATGACCTCGCGTCTCTCCCCCGCCGTCACGGCCCTGCTGGACGATCCCGAAACGATAAAGATTCTGGCGACCGTCGGCGCCGACGGCGCGCCTCATGCGGTGGCGAAACAATCGCTGCATCTCGGCGAGGACGGCTGTCTGCATTATCTCGAATTGCTGGAATCCTCGACCACCAACAAGAACATGGTGCGCAGCCTGTGGTTCGACGGCACGGTGGCGATCACGCTGGCGCATCGCGACGGCCGCTCCGTGCAGATCAAGGGCCGTCCGATCAAGGTGCACATCACCGGCGAATTGTTCCAGCGCCATTATCGCGCGCTGCGCCTTTCCGACCCCGAGGCGGATCTGGCCTCGGTCTGGGTGATCGAGCCTGTCGCCGTGACCGACCAGAACGCGAGGGTGCGGCGCGAGGCGGAAGCTGTTCGTCATCCGCATTTCCTGCACCTCGACCGTCTGGCGCGGGCTCAGTAACAGTGAATCAGTCCTTGGGCGCGCTTGCTTCTTGTTCTTGGAAACGATCCAAATGGATCGGAAGCGGCCGTTCGATGCCGAAACAAGCGTGATTATTTGAATTGTAATTCCAGCAAGGCGTCATCGTCCCACTGTGTATCGCTGATGGGTGGGAAGAAGATACGTCCATCGCCGGAGATCAATCGGGCATCCAGGGTTTCGCGCCGCTCGCCTTGCACGAGCGCGACCGCCGCCAATGGGCGTGGGCTTTCGTAATGCACACGCACCATCGCGCTGTGACAAGGTCCGCCAATCGATTGCAGCAGCGTTCGGTTGGCGAAGTCGAATGTTTCTTTCACGAAGGCCCAGCGCATTTCGCATTCCATCCTTAGATCGCCGAAGCGCAAATGATTTTTCGGCAAATCGGGCGAGCGTACGAACGGCGCCCATTTTTGGGCGTTTCGCGGCTGGTTCAGAACGAGACGAGCCGTTTCAATTTCTGCGTTTTCGAGCGGGGGTAGGGAAAACAAACCGTTCTTATCGATCATGACGTCGATTGAGCGGTCCCGCGTCTCCATTTTCAATTGCAGCGCGGTCGAGGGTTTCACGCCAACGGAGGCGATCAAGAACTTCGGCGTGGCCGCGGGCGCCAAGGCGTGGTTTTCGGCGAAAGCTTCCACAGCTTTGCGCAGACGCGCATAAGCCGTTTCGTCAAGTGCGGCGCCATCCACGTCCACATCAGGAACGACCAGGATCTCAGGTTCATTCCGATGCAATATTGGTTTGGCGAGCGCGGGAATAGTTGTCAGCGCCACGCTGATGAGAACAAGTGATTTGAAGCGAGGCATGGAAGTCCTGCCTGGAATCAATGATAAAGATATAAGTTTAATAGGATTAAGTCTTTGTCCGGCGCGAATCAAGGAAAATGGACGCGCGTCGCGAGCAGCCGCAGCGCGACCGGCGCCATCAGATAGGCGCAGGCCGAAGCCAGCAGGATGGGAAGATAGCCGCTTCCCGCCGCGAGCGCGCGTCCGGTCGCGGCGAGCAGCGCCATGCCGCCGAGATTGCCGCAGAGCGCGCCCAGCGCGGTGACGCGGCCCACCCGCGCCGCTGGAACAGCGTCTGTGAGCGTGGCGAACAGGTTGACCGAAAAACTTTGGTGCGCCGCCAGCACCAAGCCGAGCAGCGCCGTCGCCTGCCAGAGCTGATCTGTGAACGCCGCCAGGGGCATGACGGCGGCGGCGAGCGCGGAGACCGTCATCACGCGCCTGCGCGCGACGCCGACCTCTCGTTGGCGCCAAAGCAGCGACGAAGCGGCGCCGCCAACGAACGACCCCGCCGCCGCGCAGGCGTAGATGCAGGCGACCGGCAGACCGAGCGCGCCGCCCTCCAGCGCGAACATGCGGTGGAACAGATCGGGCAGCCAGAACAGCAGCAGCCACCATGCCTGATCCGACAGGACCTTGGCGACGACCAGCGCCCATGTCGCGCGGTCCGCCAGGACGAGGCGCCAGGAGTCTTTTTCGCGCGCGCCGTCGGTTTCGTCGGCCGGCGCGGACGGCGTCAACCGGCGCGACGCGTACAGCCAGGCCGCGCACCAGACCATGCCGATGGCGCCGACTCCGAGAAAGCAGATGCGCCAGCCGTAAATGAGCGCGAGCGCCGGAACCGCCAGCGGCGTGACAATGGCCCCGACGCTGCTCGCGCCATTCATCAGCCCGAGCGCCAGTGCGCGGCCGCGGGAATCAAACAGAGCCGCGAGGGTCTTGACTGCGGTCGGCGTCCCCATCGCCTCGGTGGCGCCCAGCGCTAGACGCGCGAGGCTGAAGGCGCCGAAGCCGACCACGAGTCCGTGGGAGGCGGCGGCGAGACTCCATGAGCCCACGGCGACAAGGTTGGACAGGCGCGGCCCGAGCCGATCGACCAGCCAGCCCACCAGCGGAAAAGCCGCGACCGCGCCGAACTGAAACAGAGCGGCGAGATCGCCGTAATCGGCGTCGCTCCAGCCCAGATCTCGCGCCAGTATCGGCTTGAGCACCGCGATGAGCTGGCGGTCGACGTAATTGAGAATCCCCGCGGTGATGACGAGGACCAGCAGCAAGGGATTTTTCGCCAGCATATCGCCGCCATGCGCCTGAAGGCTAAAATTCCTTGCGGATGTTGACGCCGAAATAGCGGCCATCGTCGCGCGGAACCCAGCGGTAGACATAGCCCGCCGTGCCGGGAACGGCGGTGGCGCCCTGGCTTTGCAGATAGGTGGCGTAGGAGGTGTTGAGGATGTTCTTGACCAGGAACGCCACTTTCAATCCCGCATTGGCGTCGGAAATCGTCACGTCGGCGTCCCAGATTCCATAGGCCTTCTGGATGGTGTCGGGAGATTCGCTGAGGTCGTATTGCACCTTGCTCTGCCAGCGCAGAGCCGTGCCGAAATCGACCGAATATTTTTCCAGCCAGGGCAGGGTGTAGTCGGCCCGGACATTGGCTTTCCATTTCGGCGTGAACGGAACCATCCCGCCCTTGATCGGCCAGTTGCGCCCAATGACGCTGGTGCTGGTGATGGCGGCGTCGGTGTAGGCGGCGGCGCCTTTCAATGACAATTCGTCGGTGACGGCGGCGTTGAAATCGGCCTCCACGCCCTGGCTGGTCACCGTGCCCGCGTTGACCAGATTGGTCACCACCGCGCCGCCGATCAGATTGGGGAAATTCGCCTGGTAATTGTCGAACACCGTGTGGAAGGCGGCGAGATTGAGCAGGACGCGATTGTCGAACAGTTTGGTTTTCGCGCCGATCTCAAACGAGTTGGAGGTTTCCGGCGCCAGCACCTTGCCTTGCGTCGCGGGAACCATGTTGAAGAAGACGTTATAGGCCGGACCCTTGTAGCCATGCGAATAGGTGGCGTAAGTCGTCGCCCAGTCGGTCGCGTCATATTCCAGGCCGGCGCGGGCGGCGTAGCCGGTCTTGAACGTATGGCCCGTCGTGTAGGGCGAGGAGACCGCTATGCCCGTGTCGGCGGCGGTGGACTGGCGCTCGTGGCGATAGCCAAGGTCGTCGCCGATCACGCGCGCGCCGGCGATTCCGCGAAAGACCGGCGTGAAATTGATCGTGTTTTCGTTGAAGGCGGCGATGTTGGTGTTGGTGACGCCATAGGAGGCGAAGCCCGTATTGGTCGTGGCGCCGAGCGTGTCGGTGCGACGATAGGTTTCGCTGTCCTCGCTGTGCAGCACGTAGAGGCCGGCGACATATTCGATGAACTGGCCGCGCGCCGAGGCCAGCCGCAATTCCTCGGACACCTGGTTGAAGTCCAGCGTGCCATGATCGACGACTTGCTTGTTGGCGGGATTCGAGGTGCGGTCGAAATCCTGGAACTGCTCGTTTTTCCAAAAACGGTAGGCGGTGATCGAGGTCAGCGTGTGTCCAAGCAGGGCGTAGTCGAGTTGCAGCGACACGCCGCCATTGTCGTCGTCCGCGTGGGTGAAGGTGTTGGCGTTGATGCTGCGATTGCTGCTGGAGGCGACCACCGGCGACAGCAGGCTGGCGAAAGTGGGGTTGGGCGTGATCACGCCGCCGGGATAGGTCGTGTTGGTGCTGGTGACGACGCCGGTGGGATTGGTTTCGCGGGTGTGCAGGTAATCGAGGGTCAGCAGCGCCCGCAGGTCGCTGGTCTGTGGCGTGATCTCAAATTTGGCGCGCGCGCCGTAATGGCTGGAGCCGTTGACCTTGTCGCCATTGTAGACATTGGCGACATTGCCGTCGTAGTCGGTTCCCACCACGCTCAACAGGCCGTTGACCACGCCGGGGACGAGCGCGCCGGAGACGCCGGCCTTGAAGCGCTTTTCGCCGCCGCTATACCAGGATGCGTCGCCATAACCGCGGAATTCCGAGGTTGGCTGCGCCGTGGTGACATTGACCACGCCGGCGGAGGCGTTCTTGCCGAACAGCGTGCCTTGCGGTCCCTTCAGCACTTCGATGCGCTCGACGTCGAACAGATCGAGGGTGGCCTGTCCCGGACGCGCCAGCGCCACGCCATCCACGACGGTGGAGACGGAGGGTTCGGCGCCCGGCGAGGTCGTCACCGTGCCGACGCCGCGAATGAACAGACCCTGGTCCTTGTTCGACGCGCCGTCGCGGAAGTTCAGGCTGGGAACCAGCTGTGTGATGTCGTTGATGGTGTTGAGATTGGCCTGCGCCGCCTGCGCGCCGTCGACCACTGTGACGGCGACCGGCACTTTTTGCGCCTTTTCCGGCAGGAGCGTGGCGGTGATGACGACGTCTTCGACATGGGCGTTCGCGACCGGAGCGGCGGAGGCCTGCGCCTGGAGTTGGGCCGGGGCTGGCGCAGCCGCGGAATTGGTCGGTGCGGCGGGCGTAGCTTGCCGGGTCGCGCGCAGCGTCTTCACAGGAGGCTTCTTCGCATTGGGCTTCTTCACAGTGGTCTTGGTCGCATGGGGCGGCGCCTGTTCAGGCGGCGCGGCGCCCTGATTCTGCGCCGAGGCGGGGGAGGACGCGATCAGAGACCCGGCCAGCAGCGCGACAAAGCTGACGCATCCCATCGGCCGTCGCGCTGGCGTCCATCCAAAATCTCCGGTCTCACTCTTCATCGCATCGCTCCTGAACGCCTGCGGCGCGGCGCGCCGTGAACGGGTGCGATCAATAGTCAAAAGTCTACTAAAACTGTCAAATATGTTTATTTCATAAGCCCATTCGCTGAAGCTATACAAGGAGCGGCCCTCGGTGTGTCGGTGAGGGTCGACCAAGGGCGTCGCCGCTAAGTCAGACATAAAATTCAGATATTTAATTTGATATGGCTGACTAGGGAGGCGTTTCTGTGTGCCGAAAGGGCAAGGAAAAACAGGACTTCAGCGGGGAGGGTGGATTTTATAAAAACATGTTATAAGTAGGAATATTCCGTTACTTCGCTGATGGTTCCGTGGGACGAACTCGTGCGGCGCCATGAGCCTGGGGGACTCGTGCGGAGCAGGGGAACGCCGGAGCGTGACCTTATGTCGCAGTGGACATGGGAATTGAACGGAAGGGATTGGAGCTGAAATCATGCAGATGCGTCAGATCGAGGCGTTTCGCAGTGTGATGCTGACAGGAGGCATCACCAACGCCGCGGCCATGCTGCACGTCAGCCAGCCTTCGGTCAGCCGCCTGATCGGCGATCTGGAACGCGCCGTCGGCTTCGCCTTGTTCGAACGCAAGGGCCGGCGACTGACGCCGACCCGCCGAGCCGAGGTTTTTTACGAGGCCGTGCGCCAGAGTTTTACGGGGCTCGATCTGCTGGAGCAGGCGGCGCGCCGCATACAGGCCGCGCCGGTTGGAACCGTGCGCGTCTCCGCTTTGTCCGCGCTGGCCGGCGGGGTGCTGCCGCAGGCCATCGCCGAGTTTCAGAAGGTCTATCCCGACGTTCGGGTGGCGGTCGACGGCCAGTCGCAACGCGGCGTCGAGGACCGGGTCTTCCTGGGCCAGGCGGATCTGGGTCTTGGCGTGCGCCAGGAGTTTCGCGATGGCGTCAGCATGAGTCCGCTGGCCACGGCGGAGTATTATTGCGCGCTGCCGCACGGTCATCGGCTGTGGGAGCGCGAACTGATCGTCGCCGCCGATCTGGAGGGCGAGCGGTTGATCGGCCCGATGCACGAATCGGACGCGCTGTGGGACTCGATCGACCGCACGCTGCAGCAGGAGGGCGTCGCAGTGCGCCGTCCGATCGAAGCCGATCTCTCATTCCCGACCTATTGCTATGTCGCCTCCGGGCTTGGTCTCGCCATTGTGGAGCCTTTCTCGGCGCCGCTGTTCGCCAAGCTCGGCGTCGGGGTTCGCCGGTTTCGGCCGCGCGTCACGCTTGACTACGTCTTGATCGAACCCGCGCACCTTGGCCCGGCGCCGGAGGCGGTCGCGGTTTTGCGCGACGCCATCCGCCGCGCGACGGACGCCTTGCTGCGGCAGACCGACCGCCTCGCCGAGGCGACGATTGACAGCGTTCAGCGCACGGGCCGCCCTCGCGCGATAGCGGCAGAGCCGATCTGACGCGGAGCGAACTGCGGCCGTTCAATCGCAGCCGGCGGCGGCCCCGGAAACCGCGACGTCACGCGTTGCTCATCTGGCTGCGGTCGCGTTCGGCCAAAACCCAGGCGCGGAACTGCCGTCCGACCGGGTCGCGCCGCGCGGGAACAGCGATGACATAGCCGCGCTCGCTGGTCAGTCGCTGCTCGGTCAGGCGCCCAACAGGATCGTGTGGAGGGTCGTCATGTGCTTTCCTTGCTTGTCGCGGTTCAGGCGGGGGCGACCTCATCGACGGCGCGGAACCCGTTCAGGGTGCGGGGATAGCCGATGAAGGGCAAAAGCTGGGTCAAGACGTCGATCAGCTTCTTTCGGTCGTTGCCGACATGCAAATTGGCGCCGACATGGCCCTTGACCTGCGGATCGCAGCCGCCCAGCGCGACGAGAAGGCTAAAAGTGAGGAGCTCGCGCATCGCCACGTCAAGGCCGGTGCGCGTGTAAGTGTCGCCAAAGCAATTGGCGGACAGGTATCGTTGAATATGCTGCTCGTCGGGGGGCGCCGATGCATAAAGCTTTTCCACCAACGCGCTCCCGATGATCTGTTTCTGGACGGCAAGTCCTTTTTCCGCGCGGGTCTCGGGCGTGGTGGTGGATTGGGGCGGCAAGGGCAGTTCAATACCGAGCTCGGCGAGAACTTCGTTTGTCGCATGGATGAAGTCGAAGACCTTGGCGATGCCGACATAAGGCACGGCCTGATAGACGATCTCCTTGATCTCGACCGGCGTGACGCCAACGGCGAGCGCCGCGCCAAGCAAGACGCGATATTCGCGCAGGGCCTGGCAGGCGACGATCGCCGCGAGCTGAACCATCAGACGGGTGCGCGCGTCCAGATCGCCGTGCGCGAGCACTTCGTCGAAGGCGAAATTGTCGAACGTCTCGATCAGTTCGGGGTCGGTCGTCGCCAAAGTGGAAACATGACCTGGAAACAACGCGTCGTGGTTTTTCCGCGCTCGTAAATTGGGAGCCATCTTCTATCTCCTGGTTGTCGATGACGTTCCGGCCTGCGTTCGTCTCAAGCTGGAAAATCCGTCGTCAAGCTGGTTGCCTTCCATGCCTCCAGCATGGCGCGGTCGGCATCGAGCGCGGCCCCGACCACCTGAATGGCGTCGCTGCCCAGCAGCAGAAGGTGGAGCGGGTCGGCGGCCTCCACGGCCTCGATGATGGCTTGCGCGCCGCGCGCCGGGTCGCCGCGCTGATGGCCGTCGGTCTTGTCATTTTCGATGCGACGGCGCCCCGAGGTTTCCGCATAGTCGGCGATCGCCGTCCGCGATTGCAGAAGCGAGCGGCCGGAGAAGTCGGTCCTGAATTCGCCCGGCTCCACCGCGATCACCCTGACGCCGAGCGGCCCGACCTCCTTGCGGAGACTGCCGGACAGCGCTTCGAGGGCGCATTTCGTCGCCGCATAATAGCCCGACCCCGGTCCTGGATTTCTCGCGGCGATCGAGGACAGGTTCACGATGGTCCCGCGCCGTCGGGCCGGCGCCGTGCCAGTGTTTTTCCCCCGGCGCGATCCACACCACGTCGCCGGGCCGGATAATCTTGATCGGTCCGCCTTCGCGCTGAACCCGGCCGCAGCCGGCGGTGACGATCAGCGTCTGGCCCAGCGGGTGGCTGTGCCAGGCGGTGCGGGCGCCAGGCTCGAATGTGACCGTGCCGCTGGAGACGTGAGCGGGCTCCGGAGCCGCGAAGAGCGCGTCGATCCGCACCGCGCCGGTGAACCATTCGGCCGGCCCTTGTGCGGAGGGCTGCGAGCCATTGTGCTTGATGTCCATGTTTCTTCTCCTCATACGGTTTCCGCAAGATCGCTGCGCGATCCGCGGAAACGGATCACGCATGACCGCGAACCATGGGATAGACCGCATTGCCCCAATCGTTGCGCGGCTTGTGAACGTCGCAGTGGCAGACGCCGCACTACAGGATGTCGATCACGGCATCCTCGGGGCGCGGATCGCGGCGCCCGAAACGCCACGGCGCGAGCCTGCCTTGCGCCGAATGGGCGTCATATCCTGAAACCTTGGCGACCATGACAAATCCTCGTGCTGGCGCGCTCTTCGGCTGGGGCGGGCCAACGGGTGAAAGAAACAGCGGCGCGCCCAGCCTCGGAAACTACTCAACGCGCCGGGGCGCAGCCGCCCCCTCCGCCGGTCGAACGCATCGCGGGCGCCGCGACTTTTCCCTTTGCGATGAAAGATTAGCTCTTTCGCCGCGCTTCGATTAGGCAACGAAATCCGCATGCGCTTATGACTCTCATTCATGAGTTTGGCGCGCGACGCCGATGGTCAAGGCGTCGTTCCTGCGTCTCTTGCACAAGCGCAAGCGTGTCCCTGCAAGCCGAAACCTCAAGAAGCTATCGTTTCGATATTGACTGACTATCGAAATAATATCATCGTCCTTCCAAGCCAGTTCCACCTGCCTCGAAGGAAACCAAAATGAGCACGATCCATCGCGGCGTCGCCCTGGTCACAGGGGCCTCCTCGGGCATAGGCCGCGCCACCGCGACGGCTTTGGCCAAGGCCGGTTATCGGGTTTTCGGCGCCAGCCGAAGGCCCTCGCTCGACGGCCTCGCCGGCGTGACCATGCTGCCCTGCGACGTGACGGATGACGCCTCGGTGTCAAGGCTGGTGGCGGAGGTCGTCGGCGAGGCCGGCCGCGTCGATCTCCTGATCAACAACGCCGGCATCGGACTGCTGGGCGGCGCGGAGGAATCCTCGATCGCCCAGGCGCAACGCCTCTTCGACATCAACGTGTTCGGCGTCATGCGCGTGACCAACGCGGTGCTGCCTATCATGCGGCGGCAAGGAAGCGGGCGCATCGTCAACATGAGCTCCGTTCTGGGCTTGATTCCCGCGCCCTTCAACGCGCTTTACGCCGCGACCAAACACGCCATCGAAGGCTATTCGGAATCGCTCGATCATGAATTGCGCGCGCAGGGCATTCGCGTTGTGCTGGTCGAGCCGGCCTATACCCGCACCTCGTTCGAGGACAATCTGGTCAAGCCGGACCAGACGCTTGATATTTATGACGCCGGCCGCGCCAGCCTGAGCGTGGTCATGCGCAAGGCCATGGAAACCGGCGACATGCCCGAAATCGTCGCCGAAGCCGTGCTGAAGGCCGCGACGGCTGTTCGCCCGAGGCATCGCTATCCCGCCGGCAAAATGGCCGGACAGGTCAGCTTTCTGCGCCGCTTCGTCCCGGAATCCGCCTTCGACAAAAGCCTGAGAAAGCAAAACGGGCTCCCCGCGTGAAACGCCGGAGGCCATCGTTTCGCATGACCAACCACGCAAACCAGGGAACACGACAATGCAGATGACCGGCAACACCATTTTCCTCACCGGAGGCGCCTCCGGCATCGGGCGCGGCCTCGCCGAAGCCTTTTTTGCGCGCGGCAATACGGTCGTGATCGGCGGACGCCGCAAGGCTCTGCTCGAAGAAGTCGCCGCCGCCAATCCCGGCATGGGCTTCATCGAGATGGACGTGGAAAATCCCGCCAGCATCGCCGCCGCCGCGACAGAACTGACAGCGCGCTATCCGGCGCTCAACGTGCTGATCAACAATGCCGGCATCATGCCGTTCGACAACGCCGGCGGGCAAATTGACGAAGCGGTCGCGCGCCGCATCGTCGACACCAATCTGCTCGGACCGATCTTGCTGACCTCGGCCCTGATCGAGCACCTCAAGCGGCAGCCAAGGGCGACGATCATCCACAACACCTCCATTCTGGCCTATCTGCCGCTGGCGCCCACCGCCGTCTATTCGGCGACCAAGGCGGCGCTGCATTCCTATGCTCTGTCGCAGCGCTTCATGTTGCGCGACACCAGCGTCAAGGTGCAGGAGATCGCGCCGCCGTGGGTCGACACCGACCTGATCAAGCGGAGCGGCGATCCCCGCGCCATGCCGCTCGACGCCTTCATCGCCCAGACCATGGCGGGGCTGGAGACCGAGGACGAGGAAGTGATCGTTGAGGCGGCGCGCCCGCTGCGCGCCAATCAAGGCCCCAACGAGCATGCGCTCATCAATGGCTTCAACGCGTCGCTGATCGCCAATCCGATCCCCGTCTGATCTGAGCGCGCCGGCGCGAGATGCTCGCGCCGGCTCAAACGCCCGTGGTAAGCTCCAGGCGGTCCAATTCGTGTTCGACCTGGCGGTAAGCGTCATCGCCAATCTCGCCGCGACATCGCAAATCGTCGAGCGCATGGCGCGCATGGGGGATGATCTGTCGCCGTAAGATTTTGTCCGGCACGGCATAGGGGTCTTGCCCGGCCTTGGCCTGTTCCAGCATTGACGCATATTCCAGGCGAAGTCGTTCGGCGGCCGGGCCGTCTTCGCCGCCGAGCGCCTCCAGCGCGGCCGTCAGGGTCGCCGCGCGCGCCAGCGCGATCTCCTGTTCGATCAATGTATCGGCCGGCAAGTCAAGCCAGGCGAGCAGCAGGCGCAACGTCGCCCCCTGAATCACCAGCGTGCCCAGCACAACGATGAAAGCGGTCAGCAAAATGAAGGACCGATAGGGAAAGGATTCGGGCAAGGCGAGCGCTGCGGCGAGAGTCACAAGGCCACGCATGCCGGACCAGCCGACAATGATCGCGGCCTTCAAACTCTCGGGCCGGGTCATCTCCCCTGGCTCGTTCGCGGTGGCGTGACGCAGGCTGCGGTAAATGAACACCCAGGCCATCCGAACCGCGATGACGACCGCGAGAATCACAAGGGACAGCAGCAGCCAGTCGATGTGCCTGCCGTCTTCCAGCGCGGGCAGGATCGGGCGCAGCTGCAGGCCGATCAGCGTGAAAGCCAGCACATTGAGCACAAAGGTCACGGTCTCCCAGTTGGCGTAAGACCGCAGCCGGACATCGGCGCGCATGACGAACGTCGAACTGCGCCCGGCCGTGAGCCCGAACGTCACCAGCGTCACCACTTCGGACAGGCCCAGGCGCTCGGCGAGCAGCCAGACGCCGAAAGTGGTGATGAACTGCAGCACCGTCGACGTCGGCGCATCCGCGATGCGCCCGATCAGGACGAGGGCGAGCTTCGCCAGACTCCAGCCCACGACGGCGCTGCCGAACGCGACCAGAAGAAATTGCGGCGCCGCCTCTTGGAACGTCAGTTCTCCCGTGACGACCGCGCCCACCGCGAGCCGGTAAATCAGCAGGGACGTGGCGTCGTTGAGCAGGCTTTCGCCTTCGAGCACGGAGCGGATGCGGTGGGGCGGCTTGGCTTGGCGCATCACCGCGATGGCCGATACGGCGTCGGGCGGCGCCAGCAGCGCCCCCAGCGCGATCGCCGCGCCCCAGGGCATGTCCGGCAAGAACCAGCGCGCGACCATGGCGACGGCGAGGGTCGTCAGCCCGACGGCGACGACCACCAGCGAAAACACCGGCCGCCAGTTGCGCTTGAGATCCCGGAACGACATGTCATGCGCGGCGTCCAGCAGCACGGGGGCGACGAACAGCGCCAGGATCAGATCGGGCGGCAGATCGAGGCTCGGCAGCCCCGGCGCGAAAGCCAGTACGGCGCCGCCGAGCGCCAGCAGGACCGGATAGGGCGCGCCAATCGCCCGCGCCAGCATCGACAGCAGCGCCGCGCCCAGCAGCAGGGCCAGGATGGTCTCGAAGATCAGCATGGGTGAAACATCCTTCCCCGACAGAGTCGCCTTTGCTCAACCCGCCGTCGAGTCCGCCGATCCTGTTCGCAACACCGGCGTCCAGTTTCTCGGAATTGGCTTGGCTGGCGCTGTCGACCCATTGGTCGCGGGTTTCCCATCAGCCGCGCGTGCGCAAGGCTTCGACGAACAGTTCGAAGGCGGGTGAAACCTGGCGCCGGCTTGGGTAATAAAGGTGATAGCCCGGAAACGGCGGACACCAGTCTTCGAGAACACGGATGAGGCGCCCCTGCGCGATCAGGTCGTCGAATTGATCGTCGGGAAGACAGGCCAGCCCAAGGCCGTTGACCGCCGCGCGAACGATCATCGGCGCGTCATTGCAGGTAAACTGCCCGTCGACGCGGACATTGAGGGGGCGGCCGTTGTTTTCGAACTCCCAAGCGTAAAGACCGCCCAGCGTCGGTAGGCGCAGATTTATGCAGACATGCTGCGTTAGGTCGTGCGGCGTGGCGGGTTTCGGATTTCGCGCAAAATAGTCTGGCGATCCCACGACGGCCATCCGCAACTCTGGGCCGATCTTGATGGCGATCATGTCCTTCTCGACGCGCTCGCCGAGCCGCACGCCGGCGTCGTAACGCTCGGCGACGAGATCGGTCAGCCGCCCCTCGATCGAGATTTCCACCATAATGTCCGGGTAATCGGCCATGAGGCGCATCGCCGCCGGCATCAGGATCGTTTCGGTCGCATGGCGGCTCGAGGTGATGCGAATGGCGCCGGCCGGCTTTTGGCGCAGGGCGGTGATCGAATCGAGCCGCGCCCTGATCTCGTTGAAGGCGGGGCGCAGCGTCTGCGCGAGTTGTTCGCCGGCCTCCGTCGGCGCGACATTGCGCGTCGTGCGCGTCAACAGCCGGACGCCCATGCGCTCCTCCAGCCGCCGGATCGTGTGGCTCAGGGAGGATTGCGATGTGCCGATGCGCGCCGCCGCGCGGGTAAAACTGCGTTCCTCGGCCACTGCCAGAAATCCGATCAAATCGCCGAGTTCGTCGCGTTGCATTCATGAATCCAAAACATAGGCTCATGCAGGATATCTTATCTAATTCCCATAATCCACCGGTGCTATGTTGCGTCGCTGAAGCCCTCGATCCCGGTCCTTGGCTTGTAACGATCCGCAACAGGAAATGTTTGAACCATGAAGACTCGTGGCTTTGCCTGCACATCGGCCCGCGCGCCGCTGGCGCCCTTTTCCTTCGAGCGTCGCGCGCCCCGCGCCGATGATGTCGTGATGGAAATTCTCTATTGCGGCGTTTGCCACTCGGACTTGCACTGGTCCCGCAACGATTGGGGCTGGACGGTGTTTCCCGCAATTCCCGGTCATGAAATCGTCGGCCGCGTCATCGAAATCGGCTTCAAGGTCAAGAAATACCGCATCGGCGACCATGTCGCTGTGGGCTGCATGGTCGACAGCTGCCAGCAGTGCGACCAATGCCTCAAGGGCGAAGAGCAGCTTTGCCGCGAGGGCAATACGGGCACTTATGGCGGGTTCGACCGTTTCACCAAGGAGCACACGCTCGGCGGCTATTCCAAGCATATCGTCGTGCGCGAAGAATTCGTGCTGCGGGTTCCCGAAAAGCTCGACCTCGCCAGGGCCGCGCCGCTGCTGTGCGCCGGCATCACCACATGGTCGCCGCTGAAGACCTGGAAGGCCGGTCCCGGCAGCCGCGTCGGCGTCATCGGCCTGGGCGGGCTCGGCCATATGGCGGTCAAGCTCGCCGTCGGCCTGGGCGCCCATGTCACCGTGCTCAGCCGCACGCCGGACAAGGCCGCCGACGCCCAGGCGCTGGGCGCCCACGCGCTGCTGGTCTCCAGCGACGCCGACGCCATGGCCAAGGCCGCCAACGGGTTCGACCTGATCATCGACACGGTGCCGGTCAAGCACGACCTCAACCCCTATATGCCGCTGCTGGATGTCGATGGCACGCTGGTGATCGTCGGGCAGATCGGCCCGCTCGCGGAACCCAGCACCGTGCCGCTGGTTCTCGGCCGGCGCCGGATCGCGGGCTCGCCGATCGGCGGCATTCGCGAGACTCAGGAAATGCTCGATTTCTGCGCCGAGAAAAACATCCTGCCGGAATGCGAGATGATCCGGATGGACGAGATCAACCACGCCTTCGAGCGGATGGAAAAATCGGACGTCCGCTATCGCTTCGTCATCGACATGGCCTCGCTGGAAGTCGCCTGAACGTCCTCGCCCCTGCGGATGCGCCGACACAAAATTGGAGTGGTTATGAGCTCTGTCCCCCTTGACCATCCTCATCGTCGGCGCGACCGAAAGCATCGGACGCCTTGTCGTTGAAGAGGCGCTGGCGCAAGGCCATGCGGTGCGCGCGCTTGTCCGCGACGCCGCTAAGGCGCGTCAGCTGCCCTCGGAGGTCCAGTTGGTCCTTGGCGACGTGACCCGGCCGGAGACGCTCGCCGCCGCCGTGGATGGGATTGACGCCATCGTGCTGACCCTGGGCGCGGACGGCCAGGGCAAGCGCGGCGCCGAACAGGTGAGCTATGGCGGCGTACGCAACGTGCTGGCGGCGCTGGGATCGCGCCGCGCGCGGATTGCGCTTATGACCGCCATCGGCGTCACCGAGCGCCTCGGCCGGTATAATCGCGCCACCGAGGCCCATGACTGGAAACGCCGATCCGAGCGGCTCCTGCGCGCCAGCGGCTTGCCCTATACGATCGTGCGTCCCGGCTGGTTCGATTACAATGCGCCCGACCAGCATCGCATCGTTTTGCTGCAAGGCGATCCCAGCGTGCCGATCGAGGAGGTCGCGGGCGCGGTCAAGGACTTGATCGCCGAGGGCAAGGTCAAGCACTTCGGCCTGTCCGAGCCGAGCGCGCAGACCCTGCGCCGCGCCCACAAGGTGCAGCCGGTCGCGACATTGCAGAACGAATATTCGCTGTGGACGCGAGGCCCGGAGACCAATGGCGTCCTCGAAACCTGCGAGGAGCTCGGCGTCGGCCTCGTGCCCTACAGCCCGCTCGGCAAGGGGTTTCTGACCGGGGCGATGAGCAAGGACACCAAACTCGGCGAGGGGGATTTTCGCAAGATCCTGCCGCGCTTCACGCCGGAGGCGATGGAAAAGAACCAGGCTCTGGTCGATCTGTTGCAGCGCATCGCCAAGGAGAAGGCCGCGACGCCCGCCCAGATCGCGCTGGCCTGGCTGCTGGCGCAAAAGCCCTGGATCGTTCCGATCCCCGGCACCACCAAGCTTCATCGCCTGGAGGAAAACCTCGGTTCGGTCGATGTCGCGCTGACGCAGGGCGATCTCGCGGAGATCGAAAGCGCCGCCGCCGCGATCAAGGTCGAGGGCGAGCGTTATCCCGAACAGCTCTTGAAGACCACCGGCCTGTGAGCCCGATGAATCCCACGGAGGACAGCATGACGGAAAACATCAAGGACAAAGTCGTCGTCATCACCGGCGCCAGCAGCGGGCTCGGCGCGGAAACCGCCCGCCAGCTGGTGAAAAACGGCGCCAGGGTGGTGCTCGGCGCCCGGCGCGTCGACCGGCTTGAGGCGCTGGCCGAGGAGCTTGGTCTCGGCAAGGACGCGATCCTCGGCGCCGATGTCGCCGACGCCGCGCAGGTGCAGGCCCTGGTCGACAAGGCGATCGCCAGCCACGGCCGGATCGACGTGATGATCAACAATGCCGGCGTCATGCCGCTGGCGCCGCTCGAACTGCTGCAAATCAAGGAGTGGCATCAGGTCATCGACATCAACATCAAGGGCGTGCTCCATGGCGTCGCCGCCGCGCTTCCTTACATGAAGACCCAGAAGAGCGGACATTTCATCAATGTCTCCTCGGTCGCCGGTCACAAGGTCCGGCCGGGCAATGTCGTCTATGCGGCGACCAAACATGCGGTGCGCGCCATCTCGGAAGGCTTGCGCCAGGAGGTCAAGCCCTACAACATCCGCACGACGATCCTCTCGCCCGGCGCGATCGACACCGAGTTGCCGGGGAGCATAACGGCGACCGAAGTGGCGAAAGCCACGCAGGGTTATTACGCGCAGAACGCCATTCCCGCCTCGAGTTTCGCGCGCTGCGCGCTCTTCGCGATCGGTCAGCCCGACGATGTCGACATCAATGAAATCCTGTTCCGCCCGACCAGACAGGAACTCTGATCTTGGCCGAGCGGGGAGCCGGAGCCGAGATGCTCGACAACCAGGCGGCCAGGCATGACCGCGCGATTGAAACGCCCAACCATGCGCCGAGCCAATGGCGCGTGCTCGCCATCCTCAGCGCGTTGATGGGGTTCGCCTCGATCTCCACCGACACCTACCTGCCCGCCATGCCCGCGATGGCGCGCGCGCTAAAGGCCGACGCCGGCGATGTGGATTTCACCATCTCGGCCTATCTGATCGGCTTCAGCTTCGGGCAATTGTTCTGGGGCGCCGTCAGCGATCGTTATGGCCGCCGCCTTCCCGTGGCGGCGGGGCTTGTTCTCTTCATCATCGGATCCGCCGGCTGCGCGCTGTCGGCGGGCGTCTGGACGATCATCTTCTGGCGCGTCGTGCAAGCGCTGGGCGCCTGCGCCAGCGTCGTGCTGTCCCGGGCGATGGTGCGCGACCTTTACGAGGGGCCGCGCGCGGCCCAGATGCTTTCAACCCTGATCGCCATTATGGCGATCGCGCCGCTGCTGGGGCCGATCCTTGGCGGCGAGATCGAGGTTTTCGCCGGTTGGCGCGCCATTTTCTGGGGGCTGGTCGGCGTCGGCCTCGTGACGCTCGCGGCGCTGTTCACGCTGCCGGAAACCTTGCCCGCGCCGCGGCGCCAGACCGCCTCCCTCTGCGGCGCCTTCGGTCGATACGGCCAGCTGCTCAAGAACCGCAAGATCCTCGGCTACGCCGGAGCGGGCGCGTTCTTCTATGCCGGCATGTACGCCTATATCGCCGGGACGCCATTCGCCTTCATCACCTATCATCACGTGCCCGCCGAAGCCTATGGCCTGCTGTTCGGCGCCGGCATTCTCGGCATTGTCGTGACAAATATCCTCAACACGCGTCTGGTCCTGCGATTTGGCATCGACAGGATCCTCATGGGCGGAGCGCTGGCGGCCGCGCTCGCCGGCCTCGCGCTTGCCTTGACGGCCTTCACCGATTGGGGCGGGCTCTGGGGCCTGTTCGCGCCGCTTGTGCTGTTTGTCTCCGTCGCCGGCTTCATCGTGGCGAATTCCATCGCGGGGGCCATGGCGGATTTTCCGGATCAGGCCGGAGAGGTCTCGGCTTTGGTCGGGGCCATCCAATATGGCGCGGGCATCGCCGGCTCGGGTCTCGTGGGCGCTTTCGCCGATGGAACGCCTTGGCCGATGGGATGGGTCATCGCGTTCGCGGGCGTCGGCAGCCTGGTTTGCGCGCGCCTCGTCGCGGGCGCCGCGTTCGCGCGACCGGAGGAGCGGACAAAGGAGCGCTGTCCGGCGTCGACAGGCGCCACCGCCTCGAATCCAGCTTCATCTGCATATAATCAAAGGGATAACGAAGCATGATTCTTTCCGTTTCACCGTCGCGCTCGCGCGGTCGTTTCGCCTTTCTGCCGGCGCTGGCCCTGATCGCCCTCCCGCTTGCGGGTTGCGACGATCCGAAAGCCTCGAACGCTGCGAGCGCGCCGCCGCCGCCGCAGGTGACAGTCGCCAAGCCGCTCAAGAAACTGGTCGCGGACTCGGACGAATATGTCGGACGCTTTGTCGCCAACGAATTTGTCGAAGTGCGCTCGCGGGTCTCCGGCTATCTCGATCAGATCCAGTTCAATGACGGGCAACTCGTCGCCAAAGGCGACCCGCTGTTCCAAGTCGATCCGCGCCCGTTTCAGGCCGCGCTGGCCCAGGCCCAGGGCGCGCTGGCCCAGGCGCAAGCCAACAGGGCTTTCGCCGAGGCCGATCTGCAACGCAGCCAGGCGCTTGTGCGCGGCGCGACCATCACGCAGCAAAGCTACGATCAGCGCCTCCAGGCCAAGCGCGCCGCCGACGCCGCCGTGATCGTTCAGGAGGCCGCCGTGCGTCAGGCGCAGCTCGATCTTGAATTCTCGCAATTGAAGGCCCCGTTCACCGGGCGCATTGGCGACCGGCGCGTGTCGGTCGGCGGCCTCGTCACCGGCGGCGCCAATGGCTCGGCGACTTTGTTGGCTACCATAGCCAGCGTCGATCCGATCCGGCTGGAATTCACCATGGACGAGGGCGCCTATCTGCGTTACCTGCGCGCCGCGCCCGGCGACGATGCGCCAGATCGTGGCCTCAACCTTCCGGTGCGGCTGAAACTGCTCGACGAAAAAACCTTCAGCCGCGACGGCCACACCGATTTTGTCGACAATGCCGTCAACGCGGAGTCCGGCACGATCCGCGCGCGCGCCGAATTCTCCAATGTGGATGGCAAGCTGACGCAGCGCAATTCGAGAGCCTGACCTTGCCTCTTGCCGTCATTCTGATCGTGCCGATGAGTCTGGTCGCCGCCATCTCGGGCGTCATCCTGCGCGGGCAGGACAATAATATTCTGACCCAGGTCGGTTTTGTCGTGCTGATTGGACTCGCGGCCAAGAACGCCATCCTGATCGTCGAATTCGCCAGCCAGCTCGAAGAGCAGGGTCGGGATCGTTTCGCAGCGGCGGCCGAAGCCTCGCGCCTGAGAATGCGCCCGATCGTGATGACATCGCTCGCCTTCATCCTGGGCACGGCCCCGCTGGTCTGGGCGACGGGCGCGGGCGCGGAACTGCGTCAGACCCTGGGCACGGCGGTGTTTTCCGGCATGATCGGCGTCACCCTGTTCGGCCTGGTCTTTACGCCGGCCTTTTATGTGCTGTGCCGGAAATGGGCGGGCAAACGCCGCAACGCGCCGGCTGGGGGAAGTCTCGAACAGGCCTCGGCGCCAACGCCGCTATGAGCGTGAGGCGCGCGACTTGGCCGGGTCACAGCGTCTTGCGTTGTTCCAGTCGGCGGCGGAGCGCCGCTTCAGCCGCCGGACCGGCGACGACCTTGACGCCCTCGGCGAGCGCGCGCCCTGTCGCCTTGTCGACCAGAACCGGCTCGACCGGCAAGCCGGTGACGGGGTCGACCAGTTCAACGCTGCGTCCCTCCGGCGCGAAATTCTCATTGCCCCAGGCGACCAGCATGAGCAGGACGGGACGAAAACTGCGGCCGAGATTGGTCAGGACATATTCATGCCGAGGCGGCTTTTCGCTGTAGGCTTGGCGCTGCAACAGACCGCCGTCGACCATGTCATTGAGCCGTCGCGTGAGCGTATTGGTCGCTATGCCCAGATTGGTCTGGAAATCGTCAAAACGTTTGACGCCGTAAAATGCCTCGCGAAGGACACAAAATGTTCCACCAGTCGCCGACGCGCTCCAGGCTGCGGGCGACCGGACATTGCATATTGCCGATGGTTTTTCGCTTCATGGCGCTATTTTAAATCCGTCCCTTGCATCATGCCAGCATTTAAGCTGGCGGCGCGCAGGCCTGAATGTCCGGTCTGTGGCTATTTGCCGGAAACCTGTTACTATCGTTTCGATACCTTTTAATATGGACTGACGGTCGTGTTGAATGAATTCTGCCCGGTCGCGCATGGCGTCGCGCGCATTGGCGACGCCTGGAGCTTGCTGATCCTTCGCGACGCCAGCCAGGGGTTGACGCGCTTCGACCAGTTTCGCAAGAGCCTCGGCATAGCGCCGACCATCCTGACCAAACGCTTGGCCACGCTCACCGAGGCGGGACTGCTGCAAAAGCGTCAATATTCGGAGCGCCCGCCGCGCGACGAATATCTCCTGACCGAGGCGGGACGCGATTTCCTGCCGGTGCTGGTGATGATCGGCGCCTGGGCGCGGCGGCATCACGGCGCAACGCCTCTGAACAGGTTCGCCGACGCGGAAACGGGCGAGGAAATTCGCCCGGTCGTCATCGACGCAACCACCGGCGCGGAGATCGGGACGCGTCCCTTGAAGATTATCCCCGCGTGATGATCCGCCCCGGGCGATCTGCATTGATGCTTCAGAGCATTTCGAGCGCGAGGGCGATGCCCTGTCCGCCGCCGATGCAAAGCGCCACAATGCCGCGCCCAAAACCGTCGCGTTGCAGCGAATGGAGCAGGCGCGTCGTCAGGACGGCGCCGGTGGCGCCAATGGCGTGGCCGTGGGCGATGGCGCCGCCTTCGACATTGATGATATTCTCATCTATCCCCAGTTCGCGCGCGACGGCCAGCGGCGCGGCGGCGAAGGCCTCGTTGATCTCGAAACGCTCGACATCGCCGAGCGTCCAGCCCGCGCGCGCCAGCGCCTTGTGAATAGCGGGAACCGGCCCAAGGCCAAACATGCCGGGCTCGACGGCGCCGACGCCATAGCCGGCCAGTCGCGCCAGCGCCGGCAAATGTCTGGCCTCGGCGAAGGCGCGGTCGGCCACGATCAGCGCGGCGGCGCCGCTGTTCAAGCCGGGCGCGTTGCCCGCCGTAATGGTCCCGTTTTCCCGAAAGGCCGGGCGAAGCTTGGCCAGCGCCTCAAATGTGGTATTCGGCCTCGGCGCTTCATCGACGGCGAAGGTTTCAACGCCCTTCTTGCCCGGCAATTCCACCGCGACAATTTCGGCGGTGAATTTGCCCGCCTGCTGGGCCGCGCTGAAACGCTGCTGCGAGCGCGCGGCAAAGCGGTCCTGGTCCTCGCGGGTGAGTCGCGCGTGGGTGACCAGATCTTCCGTATGCCAGCCGGAATGTTCGCCGGAAAAGGCGTCGTTGAGACCGTCGCGAAGCAGGGAATCCTGGATTTCCGCTGGTCCCATGCGATAGCCCCAGCGCGCGCCGTCCATCAGATAGGGCGCGCGGGCCATGTTCTCCATGCCGCCGGCGATGGCCGCGTCGACTTCGCCGGCGAGAATCTGTTGCGCCGCGCTGACAATGGCCTGCGCGCCGGACCCGCAGACGCGATTGACCGTCAACGCTGGAACCTCAACCGGAACCCCGCCGCTGATCGCCGCCTGTCGCGCCGGGTTCATCCGGTTGCCCGCCTGGATGACATTGCCCATGATCACGCCGCCAATCGCCGCCGGGTCGAGGCCGGAGCGCTTCAAGGTCTCGCGCACGACGGTCGCCCCGAGCGCGGGCGCGGGGATGTTTTTCAGCGCGCCGTTGAAGGCGCCGATCGCGGTGCGAACGGGGCTGCACAGAACGATGTCGCGGGTCGCCATGATCATGTCTCCTTGGAAAGATTTTGCGTTCAGTTTTCCTTGCCGCCTTTGGCGATCGGGAAAATTTGGCAAGTCTCCGACCCATGCGCGATCAGAGCGCCGCGGGCGTCGAGAATCTTGCCTTCCGCCGAGGCGGTGCGCCCGCTGATATGAAGCAGCGTGGCCTCGCAACGCAGGCGCCCCGTGGCTTCGCGCACCGGCTTGACATAGGTTGTCCGGAGGTCGGTGGTCGCATAGGCCTTTCCGGCTTCAAGAGCCGAATGCACGGCGCACCCCATGGCCGTGTCGAGCAGCAGCGCCAGCCAACCGCCATGCACCAGGCCCATGGGATTGTAGAATCGCGATGAAGGCCTGGCTTCAAACACCAGCCGCCCCTTTTCCACGCTGACCGGCCAGACGTCGGCGACCTCGGCAAAGGGCGGGGCGGGATATCGACCCTCAAGAATGCCCCGCAGAAATTCGAGTCCGCTCATTCCAACGGCGACCTCTTGCGGGACCAGGCCAAACAACTGGTTTTTCATATCCATTCGCAAATTCCTGTTGCAGGGGCGCGGCGGCAAAGTCGCTCGGGCCAAATTGGATCAATGCGCCTCGGCGCGCGCGCTTTTCGGCGGCCCGACCCTGCGCATTAGCAGGACCATGGCGGTCGCCACCGCAAAGCACAGGCCGATGAGGGTGAAGGCGTCGGCATAGGCCATCACCTGCGCTTCGCGGTAAGTCAGCGACCATAAGTCCTTGAGGGCGCCGGCCTGGCCCTGCGCGGGATTGCCGAACACCAAATCGCCCCGCGCCGCGACGGCGCGCAACCGTTCGACCATCGCGGCATTGGTCGCGTTGAGATGCTCGGCGAGGCACAGAAAGTGCAGATTGGTCCGGTCGTTCAGAATGGTCCCGCAGGCGGCGATGCCGATGGCGCCGCCGAGATTGCGCATGAGATTGAACAGGCCCGACGCAAGTTTCAGCTTGGTTGGCGGCAGGCCGCCAAGCGTCAAAGTCACCGTTGGCGGCACGGCGAATTGTTGCGCGACGCCGCGCAAAGCCTGCGGAAACAGCAATTCGCGCCAGCTCCAGTCATGGGTGATCGGGGTGAAGGCCCACATGCTCAAGCCGAACAGCCCCAGCCCGAACATCAACAGCCAGCGCAGGTCGATCCGTTTGGCGCAAAAGGCGTAAAATGGAATCGCCAGAATCTGAAACACGCCCGTGGTGAAAACGGCGGCGCCGATTTGCAGCGCGCTGAAGCCGCGCACGCGGCCCAGAAAAAGCGGCGTCAGATAGATGGTGGCGAAAATGCCGACGCCGGTGATGAAGGAGAAGAAGCAGCCCAGCGCGAAATTTCGGCTTTTCAACGCGGTGAGATCGACCACCGGATTGGCGAAGGTCAGGCTGCGCCAGACAAAGCCGACGCCGGCCAAGCCAGAAATCCAGGCTGTCGTCAAAATGGTTTCGTCTACCAGCCCCAGCGCGGGCCTTCCTCCAACGTATATTCGAGGCAGCCGAGGAAGAGCGCCATCAGCACAATGCCAAGATAATCGGCGCTGCGGATCAGGCTCACGTTCGGCTTGTCAATGCGCAACATCAACGGCACGACAACCGCGATGAACAGGCCCGGCGGAAGATTGACGAAGAACAGCCAGCGCCAGGAAAAACTGTCGGTGATCCAGCCGCCGACGGTTGGCCCCAGGGTTGGCGCCAGCGAGGCGATGGCGCCGATGGTCGCCGCCGCGATCTCGCCCGGCGCGACATCGGCGATGATCGTCGCCCTCTGGCCGCCGCGCATATGCGCGAGCTGGCTTTCCTTGAAATTGGCGTCGACCCAGAGGCCGCTGGCGGGCACGAGCGAAATCAGCGCCGCGCCGACCGGGGCATAGGCGCCGGCGCGCGCCGCCCGGTTGCCGACAATGCCGTCAATCGGCGCGCGAATTTCGGTATAGGACAGATTCAGCGCGGCGATTTTTTGCTGGGCCAGCGCCTGATCAAGCGCGGCCCCGGCCTGAGCCTTTTGCGTCTCGATCACCGCGATCTGCCGCCGGGCGGCGTTGAGCGCGGCGCGGGCCCTGCTGCCGGCGGCGAGGGCCTTCTTGTGGTCGGCGTCGGCTTGCTGGAAGCGCTGTTTTGACGCGAATTGCGCGGCGGACAATCTGTCGTAGCGATCATAGTCAAACCGCGTGCGCGCCACCTCGGCCTCGGCGGCGCTTATGTCCGCCGCCGCCTGATCGACCAGCGCCTCCTGGAGTTTGCGCGTCGCGTCGAGATTGGCCAGCGACGCTTTTTGCGCGGCGACCATCGCCCCGGCGCTGTCGAGCGCGGCGCGGAAATCGCGGTCGTCGATCCGGATCAGGAGATCGCCGGCGCGCACGCTCTGATTGTCCTCGATCGCGACCGCGCTGATGAAGCCCGCGACCTTTGGCGCGATGACCGTCACGTCCGCATTGCAGACGTGCGCGGAGATTTTCGCGTGACTTTGACACCGGCCAAGCCTTGATTGAGCAAGGCTTGGCTTTTGATGAAAAAGCTATGAATGGAAGCGTGCGGGTTAGCGCAGGTTGAACGGCGTTGCTCCGCCCGATTCCGGAGCACGCGCCAGCCAACACGACATTCCGATTTGTGCAAGAGCCTGAATCAGTCGGCGGCGCCGCGTTTAGCTGATCCTCATCGACAACTCCACGTCGCCAGAGACCTGCGTTGACATATAGCCGTGTTCGGGCGAGCGGACGCGCGCCAAATATTCCGGGCTCCAATCGGCATTATCGGCGAGGATGAAGGCACCAGGCCGCAGGCGGTCCTCGACCAGCGCCAGTACGTCCGAATAGAGGCCCTTGGCGCCGTCCAGCAACAAAAGATCGATCTGGGGAGGGAGGTCGCGCGCCAGCGTCTCCAGCGCGTCGCCTTCCCGGATTTCGATCAGGTCGGCAAGTCCGCCGGCCACGAAATTCTCACGCGCGCGCGCCACCTTGGACGGCTCGAATTCGCTGGTGATCAGCCGTCCGCCGCCATTGTCGCGAAGCGCGGCCGCCAGGTGGAGGGTGGAAAGGCCAAACGAGGTCCCGAACTCGACGATGTCGCGCGCGCCAGTCGAACGCGCGAGCATATAGAGGAGCGCTCCGGTCTCGCGGGAGACGGCTAGATGCGCATCCTTCAGCGTCGCGTATAATTCGCGATAGTTCGTCTTGCTCGACATGACTGCCGCCCGCTCATCGGCGGGGATTTGCATGACGCTGGGCAGCACTGCCGCCATCGTGGCGTCGGCGTCGGTGAACAGGCGATCGAGCAGCGTTGAAACGCGGGCGGTTGAAAGGGTCGACATGAGGTTGTCTCCGAGTTTGATTGCGTGAAGGGCGCCGCCGCCCGACTCATCCACGAAGCCCGCTCCCGGCGGCAGATTTGCGGAGCATTTCACGACGGCGCGCGGCCCGCCGTGAGGCTGGACGGATCAGTCCAGACCGGCTTTGCCTGGCGCCCAGTAGGCTTTGGCGAGGATGCGGGCCGAACCGACGCCGGCGGCCTTGAGTGCGCGGCTGACCCGCTGGATGGACTGCGCTTTTCCAGTCAGGACGAAACGCACATCAGCCGCGCCGGCATGGCGCTCGATCTGCGTCTCGATCGCCGCCAGATGGGCGTCTCCGGCGCGGCGCTCGATGAGGGCAGCCTCGACGCCAAGCCGTTCGAGCACCGGCGCGCATTCGTCCGCCGATGTTACCTCGAACAGGAACGCGCTCGTGGCGTCTTGGGGACGAAGGCCGGCGACGGATGACGCCAGGCCGAACGAGGTCTCGTCGCCAAAGAGCACGAAGGGCGGTTTCAGGTCCGCGATGTCGAGGGAGGCGCGCGGACCCCGAAACTGGCATGCCTGCCCAGGTGTCAGGGATCGGACCCACGCGCTCCCTGGCCCCTCACCGCGCAGCCAGACGAGGATGGAGGCGGCGCCGGCGGCGGCGTCCCACGATATCGGCGTATAGGTGCGGGCGGTGAGCCCTCCGCCGACTTTGACCTGGATTTTCTGTCCGGGCCGCCAGGCTGCTGCGCGCAATCCCTCGCCCTCGAAGCTTATCAAACGAAAACGATCCGACAACTCGTCAACGGAGGCGATCACTGCCGGTCTCATCAACCAGCGGACCAGGGTTCGGGTCAGCCGTCCATCGGCCTGCGATGCGGGTACTGTGTGCGCTTCATTCGTCTCGCTGCTCATTGTTAACCTCATTCGGGGCGGGGCGACGGCTGATGATGACCTTGTCGGCGCCGCCTTGCGTTGATCGAATAATACGAATAGATAGTCGCGTTATCAATTCGCGTTCCGGAGGCTGTCCGTGACCATCCGTCCAACACCCCGCATTTCCGCGCGAAAGCAGCCGAAACAAGAACGCTCCCGGCAGGTCGTCGCGGCGATATTGACAGCGGCGGGTCGCGTTTTGGCCCGCGAGGGCGTTCGCCGCTTCACGGCGGCCCGCGTCGCCGTCGAGGCGGGCGTCAGCGTCGGATCGCTCTACCAATATTTTCCGAACAAGGAGGCGATCCTGTTCCGCCTTCAGGCCGATGAATGGAAAGAGACCGGCGGGCTCCTGGGCGGCATCATCGCGGACGCGACGCTCCCGCCGTTGGAGCGGCTGCGCGCGGCCGTTCACGAATTCATCCGTTCCGAATGCGAGGAAGCCGGAATGCGCGCCGCGTTGGACGACGCGGAACGGCTTTATCGCGATGCGCCAGAAGCCCGCCGGCTTCGTCTGGCGGTCACGCGGACGGTGCGCGCCTTCATGCGTGAGGCGCTCCCGCACACCCCGCAATCCGTGCGCATCGTCGCGGCCGATGTCATGATGACGGCGATGGAAGCGGTCGGAAAGCAGATCTCTGAAGGCGAATATGCACCTGCCGCCATCGACGCCCGTGCGCGCGCTCTAGCCGACATGTTCTGCGCGTATCTGGACACTCTCCGCGCGAGCGTAGACGTGTAGCTTTGTGCATTATCGTTCATTTATAGATCAGGAATCGCGAGCATCGGCGAAATCATATTTACATCTTATTCGGAGCATCATTCTCGCGGCCCCAACGTGATGCTATATTCCAGGCGTTACGATGCTTGAACCGTTGGTCTTCAGGAATAGACTTGGAAGATCACCGCCAGCACATCATTGACGAAGGCCGTGGCATCCTTCGCGAGAAACGCTCACCGGGCATTAAGCAGTCGGGCATCATCGAACCGGATTGCACGGCGTCCGGCAGGTTTCGGCTCACGACGAGAAGTCCCCCGACACAACTGGGTAGGGCTCAAATGAGCCGATTGTGTTGAAGAACTCGACCGTTGCCGCGATGCGGGCGGCGTGATTCACTTCCCCTGCTGATTTGCGGGGGATGCTCCGCCGCCGTCGGTCGCGTCGCGCCCGCTCGAAGCGCGCGTCAAGACGCACAACGCCACAATGTAGAACCGTTCTAATTTATTGGTTTTCATTTGCGCGATGAACATGAGTTGGCGATTCTTGCGTGACGGAACGCCCAACCGTATTCGTCGAAGATTCTTCGACCATATGCGGTTCTTACGCCCATGATAAATCTAATTTACGGCGACGTTGTCGCGCGCATACTTATGCGCGCGTTATTAAACGCTAATAAAATGAGGAGACTAAATGAAGATCAACATCATTTTTGGTTCCGACGGCGGCGCAACCCGCGGCGTCGCCGCTAAAATCGCCGCAAAATGCCAGGGGCGGACCATTGATATTAAAAAGGCGGGGGTCGCCGACTTCGAGAATTGCGACTTGTTGGTGCTGGGATCGCCTACCTATGGCGACGGAACCCTGCAAACGGATTGGGAAGACAATATCGGCAAGCTGCGCGGCGCCAATCTCAAAGGCAAGAAGATCGCCTTGTTCGGCACGGGCGACCAGCAGAACTATCCCACCTCTTTCCTCGACGCGATGGGCATTCTCTACGACGAGGTTTCGGCTTTGGGCGCCCATGTCGTCGGCTTCACCGACACCGCCGGTTTCGACTACATCGAGTCCACGGCCGAACGCGACGGCCGGTTCGTCGGCCTCGCCCTCGATCTCGACACCCAATCCGGAATGACCGAGAAAAGAGTCACGGCATGGCTGAACCAATTGCTCTGATCACGAAAGTTATCGAAGCGCAGCCGTTCGCGCCGGCTTGCGCGCTGGAAGGCAACGCGTTCCTGCGACTGCTCAATCACCATGTCTATGAATATGGACGCGGAGTCCGCGCTCTGTTCCTGATGACATTGACTCATGGCGAACTGACCAGCGCCGTCGAGCGGCTGCAAAGGCTCGGGGTGGATCATTTCGTGCAAAATGTCTGCCCCGCCAAGGCCAATCTGTTTTTCGGCCGGGCCGCCTTCGTCGATGTGGCGCGCGCGCTGGCGACGCGGCCGCTCAATTTGCTGACGCCGGAGGAGGATTTCATGCTCGGCGCGCTGCTCGGCTATGACCGCGAGCAGCAATGCCTGCGTTATCTTGCGCGTCGCCAGAGCGTCGCGCTGGCGACCGCCGCTGAGTGATTTTCCCGCGCGCCGGCGTCGGGCGCGTGGGGTTGTCCGCTGAATACACTTGACGCACGCTCGCCGAGCCCACCCAGCGTCGACATCGCCACGTCGGGCCGCGCCAGCGTCGCCGCCGCAATGGTCGCTTCGCGCGCCGCACATCGCATTCCCGCCGCAGGCGCCATCAGCTTCATCAGATTGGTCGGCTGGGCGACGCTGCGGATCAGTTCGACAATGGCGCCGACCTGTCCCCCGGCGAAGACAGGTGTGTCGCGCGAACTCGGCGGCGTCAGCTGATCAGTCGATCTATTCGGCGATTAGTGTCTTGGCGTTGCTTGCGCCGCGATCCCCATCATTGAAGGAATACCGCTGCGCGACAGCCGCGCTCAGGACGGGAAATAGCCGCAATGCGTGAAATCGAGCCGTTATTTTGGCTAATTTATCATTGATTTATCTCATCCAGAGGCCGCGCTGAAGGTATCCGCGACGCAACCCCAGACATCGCGGCGGCCTCAGCAATGGAGGTGATCTTGTAGAGTGATTCAAGTTGGAAGACGGCTTTATGTGAGACGCATTACGAAAGCGATGTGTCGCGCCTTTGTAATAGAAATGAATAGAGCAAGCCAATACAGAGCCGCGTTCAACGGCGCCGGGCGCCGCGCGTAACGACGAATGAACCTGGAGAGACCGCATAAATGGCAACGAACCCCGCGCCTGCAACGAACCTGGATCTTGCCACGTTCGCGATGAGCCTGAACGACGCCTCGCGCGCGCTTTACGGCGGTCTGTGGTCGCAAACCGCGGACGAAGGCGCCCAAGGGCCCGGGTCGCTCGCCAAATACAGCGCCGACCTGACAGCCATCCAGAAGCAATTGACCGGCCAGACCGACGCGGCTTCAATGCAGATTGTCACCGATATCGGCAATGCGCTCGCGGCGGCGCCGAACACGATCGGCAACGCCGGCGGCGTGGTTGACGCGCAAACGGCGTTGCAGGCGGCGCATATGGATATCCTGGCCCAGGTCGCCAACAGCCCCACGCTGAGCGCGGCGGGCGTGACGCAGGTTCCCACGGTGCAGAACTTCGATCCCGCGACGGCGCCTCACGCGACCTTCGCGGACATCGGAAACCTGTTCAACGATGTCGTCGCCAAATCCTTCGGCGGCGTGAACGCCACGGAAGCGGGCGGCGTCAATAGGGAAATCACTGCGATTCAGAACGACCTGAAGCAGTTGATCGCCAACGATCCGCAGGATTTTCACGGCTTGGCGCTGGTGCACACGCAGGCGATTATCGATCAGCTCTCGCTGGAGAAGCAGTACAACAACCAGGCCGGCGCCACGACGGTTTCCGCGCGCGGCCCGGCTGACACCCTGCTGGACATCATCGACATCGTTCATGGCGACGATGCGCTCGCCGCCCTGGCGCACGCCAATGGCGCCGACGGCTGGGCGGCGTCGCCCGCTTCCGCCACGGACACGCCGAGATATCAGGACAACGCCGAGCAGACCAATTTCTGGGCCGGCTTCGTCGCAGGTTCGAACGCCCTCGGCGACGCCGCGTCCGCTCTCGTCGGAACGGGCGACAAGGCCGCGATCAACG
Organism: Rhodoblastus acidophilus; assembly: GCF_900187365.1. GTDB lineage: Bacteria > Pseudomonadota > Alphaproteobacteria > Rhizobiales > Beijerinckiaceae > Rhodoblastus > Rhodoblastus acidophilus. The sequence goes on along the minus strand of NZ_FYDG01000016.1, from coordinate 6,380 downwards.
CCCTGCTCCATCAACTGCACACGTTCGAAAAAAACGTCACCAACTTTGACGCGGCGCAGGGCGGCATTTTCGCGGGACGCTTCGACAACGAACTGCTGGGCGCCAAGAGCACGCTCGGCGCAGAAGTCGACATGATGATCAAGGGTTTGAGAACCGGCGACAAGGAGCTGGTCGACGCCGCCGCCCAGCAGATGCACGACAATGCCGCCGACGTGGCTGGCAACAGCATTCCCCTAAACAACGGAGACTACAACACAGACGCGCGGACGATCGCGGATGCGCTGAACATGACCAAGGCGCCGACAGCGACAGCCTTCGACCTGACCAGCGCGAAGGGCGCGGTTGTCCCCACGACCGTCGCCGTCGCCGGAGGAGCCGCTGGCGGAGCGGACGCTGGAGCGGCTCCTGGTGGAGACGCCGGCGGGGCCGGAGCCGCGCACAGCCACGGCGGTCCGCATCATGTCGCCGACGCCATGCCCCACTTTGATGGCGGACATCACTTCCATCACATGTGGGGCTGACGCGCCAAAAAATCGCCGCCTCCGGGCAAGAGGCGGCGAGACATCGTCATCCGAACAGGAAATCATTGGCGTAGAGCTGCGCTGGCGCCACTCCGACGCGCGCGAAATGCGCGCCGCCGTTCCGCTCGCGCAGACGCACGTCGCCGAGATCGAACGTTTGCCCGTTCCCTTCGTCGCCGTTTCCACGTCCATCGCGCCTCTGGCCGCTCTGGGATTGCGTGAGCTGGCCGGGTTGAGCTGTATGGCGTTCTGCGTGTTTCGCGCGGGTCCAGGATGTTTACGGGCGGGCCGCTCAGGCCGATTGGAATCCGATAAGGCGAGCCTGAAGCAGGGCGATCTTTTTTCTGCCGTATCGCAATGTCGGGCCGCTCGCCAACCTCAACGCCGGGGCGCGGAGTGATAACGCCAAACGGCCGGCATCGCTTAGGATGCCGGCCGTCCATATTCAGCTTCACATGCTTGATCGATCCATATGCGCGGCGGTGGACGCGCCGCGTGATGGAGGGCGATCACATGCTAAGATCGCCAGATCAGCCGAGGATCGTGGTCTCGATCGCGGCAGCCTTCTTCAGGCCGCCCTGCCAGTAGCCCGGGAACCAGGTGGTGTGCGAGAGCACAGCCGCGTGGACGAGGATGGCGATAACGGTCACGGAGCCGAGCAGCAGCGGCAGGCCAACGCTCGGGTTGACAACAGTCCAAATCTTGCCTTGATTCATGTCAGAAGTTCCTCAATGCAGCCAGGGGGAGAAAGCGAACGCGAGAACGTGCGCGAAGATCGCGATCACGAAGAACACGCGGGTGCCGTCGATGACGTGCTTGTGGAGCTCTTCGGATTCTTCGGCGGTCAAGCCCGTCAGACCCTTTACATCAGCCATTGTAGACCCCTCAAAATGCGCCACTGTTTTTTCGTGCAAACTTGCACGTTGCCTGTGACAAGGCGGCGGGAGCTTTTGCGAACTCTAAGTGGGTTCGCCATTGCATCGCTGGAGTCACAATACATGGACGAATTTTAATGTCAAATTCACTTGACGCCCGGATTTCGAGCGCTTGCTCCCATCCGAGATAAGGCGCGGCCGACATTGCCTACGTATTCCAAGGCTTTAGCGATGCCGCGCGCTGCGTCGAGGAGTGTAGCTGAACGCGGGTTGCGGTAATTACGGAGGGCGGGAATGTCCGCTGATGGAGGGGAGGCCCAGCCCCTGAACTCCGAGGCGCAGCGCCACACCCCGGCCGCTCCGGTATCGGCTTAATTGTTCAGGACCCATGGGAGGTAGCGGCGCGGCTCACCGGTCACCCCTTTTCAGACCGTCAGCGCCGCCGGTCCCCTGCAGTTTGGCCAGGCGTCGGCGGGCGGATCGTCCGCCAGCGCAATGAAGAGGAGCTTCGCCTCGCGTTGCGGCCCAGCCCGGTTGAGAACGAACGACCCCGCCGCTGGAAATTGTCATTCAATCGCATTACATTGACGTCGAGAGGGGGGCGCTGCGATGGCTGCGAGTGCTTTGGTTCAGACCCGGATTGACGCCGACGTGAAGCAGCGCGCCGCCGCGGTCCTTGAGAATATGGGCCTCACGCTGTCGGACGCCGTCCGGATCCTGCTGACACGCACGGCGAATGAGGGCGCCCTCCCGCTCGAACTCGTCACGAGCAGCGACGCTCATGACGCCTGGTTCCGTGCAAAAGTTCAACAGGCGCTCGAGGACACGCGGCCCGATGTCGACGACGCTGAAGTTGAAGCTCGGTTTGCTGAGCGGCGCGCGGCGTCGCTACGTAAAGCGGGCCGGGGCGAAAGGTGAGGCTGGTATGGGCGCTCGCAGCCATCGAGGACCGCGAAGGAATCTTCAGCCATATCGACGCCGATAGCCCGAGGGCGGCGGTTCACGTCGACGAACAAATCGCGCTCGCCACGCGCCGGTTGCTCGATTTTCCCGAAAGCGGCCGGCCCGGCCGCGTCGCGGGGACCCGCGAACTCGTTATTCCGCGCACCCCGTTCATCGCGGTATATGCTGTCTCGATCGACACAGTCCGCATGCTTCGTGTGCTCCACGGCGCCCAAATCTGGCCCGACCACGTCGACGAGGAATAGGCCGTTCAATATCCATCGAAGCGCTTGAAGCCGCTGTGAAGCGCCGCCGCGTCGCTGGCGACGACGCTTTCGTGTCAAAATGGCCGCCGCGGCGATCGTGCCGGTCTCAGAACAGAGTTTTTTCAATGGAAGACAATGCGGCGGCGCGGCCCGTGAATATGGGGTCGCGACGCTTGCATGAGGTGATATCTGTCATTCACGGATATTCCGCGCCGCCTGCTACCAGTCTGCCGCCAGACCTGACAGCGTCTCCGCCAAAAATTCGATCCACGCGCGCGTCTTGGCCGCGGGACGGCGGTCGGGGTGGGTGAGCGCGTGGACGGCGCCGACGGGCGTCGGCGGCTGGTCGAGCGTCAATTCGACCAGCGATCCCGCCGCGAGCGCCTCGGCCGCGATGTAGCGCGGCCCATAGACCAAGCCCTGTCCCGCCATGGCGGCGCGCAAAAGGGCTTCGCCATTGTTGGCGCGCAGCCAGCCGCGCACGGGCGCCTTGATCTCGCCGTCGAGGCCAAAACGCCAGCTCGACGGCCCCGCCTGTTCCGCCAACGTATAGCCGAGGCAGTCGTGCGCGATGAGGTCGGACAGCAATTTTGGCGTTCCCCGCCGAGCGAGATAGTTCGGCGACGCGCAGACGACGGCGCGCATCGGCGCGAGTTTCCGTGCGACGAGGCTCGAGTCGGCGAGACGGCCGATGCGGATCGCCATGTCCCAACGCTCGTCCAGCAGATCGACATAGCGGTCGCTGAAGCCGAATTCGAGGATTACGTTCGGATGGCGCTCGTGAAACAGCGGAGCGAGCGGGGCGATGTGCAGCACCCCGAAGGTCGCCGGCGCGCTCACGCGCAACACGCCTTCGATGGCGAGCGAGCGCGACGAGGCGTCGGCTTCGGCCTCGGCGATCTCGGCCAGGATGCGCTCGGCCTTGTCGAGATAGTCGGCGCCGGCCTCGGTGAGCGACAGTTTTCGCGTGGTGCGCCGGACCAGCGTCGTCCCGAGCCGGGCTTCCAGCGCATCGAGATGCTTGGCGGCCATGGCCGGCGACATGCGCAATTCGCGCGCCGCCGCCGATAGGCCGCCCAACCTGAGCGCGCGAACAAAAACCTCCATCGCCGTGAGTCGGTCCGCCATTTCCTACCGTGAGTATGAGGTGAAACCAATAGCGCATGTATTATCGTTTCTCGGCAGGAAAGCTATATCTCAATCACGACACATCTCCACCCGAGACAAGCCATGAGCCTTCCCACCTATTACATCCCCCACGGCGGCGGGCCGTGCTTCTTCATGGACGATCCGCAGGGCGTCTGGACCGGCATGGCCGCGTTCCTGCGCGGCGTTCCGGCGGCCTTGCCCGCGCGGCCCAAGGCCATCCTCATGGTGTCCGGCCATTGGGAAACTGACGGCTTCGCCTTTTCCGGCGCGGAAAGGCCGGAGCTGATCTTCGACTATTACGGCTTTCCCCCTCACACCTACCAGCTTCGCTACGACGCCCCCGGCGCGCCCGATCTCGCCGCCCGCGCGGCAAGCCTGCTCGGCGCGCAGGGGTTTGCCGCGCGCATTGACCCCCAGCGCGGTTGGGACCATGGCGTCTTCGTTCCGCTAAAAGTCGCCTTCCCGGACGCTGATATTCCCGTGGTCGAAATGTCGCTCGACCGCAGGCTCGATCCGGCGCTGCATCTGGCGGCGGGGCGGGCGCTGGCGCCGTTGCGCGACGAGGGCGTGCTGATCCTGTGTTCGGGCATGAGTTTTCACAACATGCGGGCCTATGGCGATCCGCGCGCCACGGCGCCGTCGCACGCGTTCGACCGCTGGCTGACCGAGAGCGTCCAGCTCGACGGCGCCGCCCGCGCAAAAGAACTGGAACGCTGGAGCGAGGCGCCCTCGGGCCGGTTCGCCCATCCCCGCGAGGAGCACCTGCTGCCGCTGATGGTCGCCGCCGGCGCCTCGGAAAATTCCGGCGCGCGCATCTACGGCGCCGACGTCCTGAACACCGCGCTCTCCGCTTTCCGCTTCGATTAATCGCCAGGGAGACTTTTTCATGAGCATCGCCATCACAGGGGCCACCGGACAACTCGGACGCCTTGTCGTCGCCGCCCTCAAGGCCAAGGCGCCCACGACAAAAATCATTGCGCTGGTCCGGTCGCCGGAAAAGGCCGCCGACCTCGGCGTTGAGGCCCGCGCCTTCGATTATTCCATACCGGAAAGCCAGGCGGCCGCACTCGCGGGCGTAACGACTCTGTTGCTGATCTCGTCGAGCGAAATCGGCCAGCGCGTCGCCCAGCACCGCAACGTGATCGCGGCCGCCAAAGCGGCAGGCGTGCGGCTTCTCGTCTATACCAGCCTGCTCCATGCCGATCATTCGCCGCTCAGCCTCGCCGAAGAGCATCGGGCGACGGAAGCCGACCTCACCGCCTCCGGCATTCCCTTCGTGATTCTGCGCAACGGTTGGTACGCGGAGAATTACACCATGGGGGTCCCCGCGGCGCTCGCTCATGGCGCGCTGGTCGGCAGCGCGGGCGATGGCCGCCTGTCACTCGCCACGCGCGCGGATTACGCCGAAGCGGCGGTCGCCATTCTGACTGGCGCGGGCCAGCCTGGCCAGATTTACGAACTGGCCGGCGACGCGGCGGTGACGCTTTCGGACCTCGCCGCCGAGATCGGTCGGCAAAGCGGCCGCGACATTCCCTACACGAATTTGCCGCGGGACGCCTATGCCGCCGTTCTCAAGCAGGCCGGCTTGCCGGCGCCCCTGCCGGACCTGCTCGCCGCCTGGGACATCGACGCCTCGCGCGGCGCCCTTTTTGACGACGCGCGCCAGCTCTCCGCGCTGATCGGTCGCCCGACCACGCCGCTCGCTGAGGCCGTGCGCGCCGCGCTTGCCTGATCCAAACGGGCGCCGTTTGCTGCGGCGCCCGTTTCGCCATTCGCGCGCTCTTTTGGATTTCGGTTTCGCCTCGACCGGGGTCGATAGCGCGGGGCGTCGACCCGCAGGGCGGAGGCGGGATCAGTGGCCGGCCCAATCCGCGGTGAATGTCGCCGTGACAGGCGCCGACGATTTCTAGCGCCCGATAGGTCACGAGTTCACGCGTCGCCATGACCGCGCGCGCTTCAGGATCTCAGTCGCCTGTCACCACCACGGCGGGCCTGCGTCTCCTCGCGCAAGGCTCCTCTCCTTGGTTTGAACTTCATGCGTCGGCGTCGGCCTCGGCGCAGCGCGCGGCGTAAAGCGCGGCGATGGACGGCGCGATGTATTCATGGGCGTAGGCGTCGCTCGGCTCGATGCCGGCCGCCTTGAGTTCGCCGCGCGGGCAGCCGCCGATCTTGGCGCACAGCATCACGTCGCAATCCCGGATCAGCTCGACGATCCGCGACAGCGAGGAGTCCTCGCCCAGCCCGCCCTGGCAATACTGATCGTCAATTTTCCGCGCGCCCAAAAATTTCACGCCCAAGGCGTCGGCGCGATAGATCAAGAACTCTTTCGCATGGCCGAAATGCTGGTTGATGAGCGCGTCGCCCTTGCTGGCGACCGCGACGGTCAGCACGCGCCCCGGCCTGGTTTCGGCGGGCTTCACCGCCATGCGGGCGAAGGCCGCAAGCTCGCGCTTGGCCTCGATCTGGCGGCGATAGGCCTCGCGCTTGGCGGGATTGACCTCGATCGTCTCCGGCAGCTTGTCGAGGGTGAACTCCTGGCCGCGATCCTCGCCCAGCATGCCCACGGCGTCGGCGCGGCACTGGCGGCAATGCCGCATCAATTTCGCTCCACCCTCGCAGGCGTCCTG
>NZ_FYDG01000029.1 GCF_900187365.1 Rhodoblastus acidophilus | reverse complement strand
TCTGGCGAAACGGTGAAATCGGCCCAGGACGCCGGCGAAATGCTCAACCGCCTCGTGCCCGACATCCGCAAGACCGCCGAACTGATCGCGGAAATTTCCGCCGCCTGCCGCGAGCAGGACATTGGCGCGGCGCAGATCAACCTGGCGATCCAGCAGCTCGATCAGGTCACCCAGCAGAACGCCGGGGCGTCCGAGGAAATGTCGGCGACCTCCGAGGAACTGGCGGGTCAGGCCGAGGAACTGCAGAATTCCATCGCCTTCTTCCAGGTCGAGGCCGATGGCGGTCGCCGCCACGGCGCCAGCCCCGCCAATGTCCGGCCCGGCCGCAGCCCGGCCGCCAAGCGCCCGGCTTCGCCGAGCAAGCCGACGGCGCCGGCCCGGCTGGAGCGCGGCAAGGGCTTTGCGCTCGACCTCGCCGGAAGCGGGCGCGGCGCGCACGATCACGACTTCCGCGAAAGCGCCTGAGCAAAGGACGAATCCAACGAACGGCGACGCCGTTGCGGCCATGGGAGGAGACTCCCATGGCCGCAATTTTTTATCGGGAGACGACCGCGCTCATTTCCCCGGCAGCATCGACGCCAAAACATCGTCCTTGTCGATGAACCTGTGCTTCAGGGCGGCGGCGATATGGCCGGCCACGATCACGAGCAGCGCATAGGCCAAATATTCGTGCAGCGCGGACAGCGTCGGCGTCAGCGCCTTGTTCGGCTCGACCAGATGGGGGATTTGGAACAGACCGGCGACGGGGATCGGATAGCCGGCCGCCGAACTGTTGGCCCAGCCGGAAACCGGCACAAGCACCATCAACACGTAAAGCACGGCGTGGCCGGCATGGGCCGCCTTGACCATGACCGGGCTCATGCCCTTCAATTCCGGGGGCTGGTGCGTCAGGCGCCAGACGATGCGCAGCGCGATCAGGAACAGCGTCGTCGTGGCGATGTTCTTGTGAAGCGTGATGACCTGAATCTTCAGGGCGGTCTGCGCGTCGTCGACGCCGTAATGCAGGAAAACCGCGCCATAAATCCCGATGATCGCGGCGACGACGATCAAGGCCGCCATGGTCCAATGCAACGCCTTGGCGGTCGGCGTATAGGATCGGCCAAATGAAGACATGTCTGTTTGCTCCTGAATGAAGTTCGCTTGTGCAAAATGCTTCCGGGGAGAACGACGCTCACCCCCGGACGCGTGAAACCGGCGCCCAAAAATCGAGATCCGGGCCTTTGGGAACCACGCCGGTCGGATTGATCATGCGGTGGCTGCCGTAATAATGCGTCTTGATCTGGTCGAGCCGGACGGTGTCGGCGACGCCCTCGATCTGATAGAGCGCGCGGGTGAAATCCCACAGCTCCTCATAATCGGCGAGGCGGTTGCGGTTGCATTTGAAATGCCCGTGATAGACGGCGTCGAACCGGATCAAAGTGGTGAACAGCCGCCAATCCGCTTCCGTCGGCGCATCCCCCAGCAGGAATTTGCGGGTCTTCAGCCGCTCTTCCAGCGTGTCGAGCATGGCGAACACCTCGTCGAAGGCTTCCTCATAGGCGGCCTGCGTCGTGGCGAAGCCGGCGCGATAGACGCCATTGTTGATCGCCGGATAGATCGCCGCGTTGAGCGCGTCGATCTCGCCGGCGCGTTCGGGCGGATACAGCAGCGGGCCGCGCGCGCCGGGCCATGCGTCGAACAGGCGGATGATCTCGGCGGATTCGTTGTTGACGATGGTCGCGTGTTTCCGATCCCACAGCACGGGCACGGTGACGCGCCCGCTATAGGCGGGATCGGCCTTGGCGTAGACCTGCCACAGCGTCCGCGCGCGATGGATGGGATCGGCGCCTTCGGACAGCGTCCATCCCTGCTCCAGCATCAGCGGATCGACATAGCTGACGGAGATCGCGTCCTCCAGCCCCTTCAGCTTGCGGTAGATCAGCGTGCGGTGCGCCCACGGGCACGCCCATGAGGCGTAGAGATGATAGCGGCCCGGCTCCGGCGCGAAGCGTTCGCCGGGCGCGATCCGCCCGCGGAAAGTGGTCGAGGGCCGCTCGAACTTTCCGCCGGTGGAGTCGGTGTCGTACCATTGATCGCGCCATGTCCCCTCGACCATCAATCCCATTTTCGCCACTCCCAAAAATGCCGATCGGGCGGACGAAGCGCGCCGCGAAACCTCAGTTCCGTTCGAAGGCGGCGGCGATGGTCAGATCCAGTTCGTCCCCGATCAGCGGCAGATAGGTGTTAACGCCGAAGTCGCTGCGTTTGATCTTGCCGCTGACGTCGAAGCCGACGGTGTATTTCTTGTCGAGCACGTTGACGCCGGCGCCGTGAAACTTGGCGGCGAGGGTCACCGGCCTGGTCACGCCATGCAGGGTGAGCGCGCCCGTGACATTGGCGGTGGTCTTGCCGGTCGGCGTGATCTTTTCCGCCTTGAACACGATCTCGGGGAAACGCTCGGCGTCGAGCCATTGCGCGCTCGCCAGTTCGCCATTGAGCTTGGCGTTGCCGGTCGAGACCGAGGCGGTGGGAATGTGGATTTCCAGCGTGCTGCTGGCGAGCGCGTTAGGCTTGAGATCGAGCGCGCCGCGCGCGTTGGGGAATTCGCCGTAATAATTGGTGAAGCCCATATGCGACACGCTGAACAGCACGCGCGTGTGCGCCGGCTCGATGCTGTAGGCGCCCTCCTGCACACTGGCGGGATCGTGGCTCGCTTCCTGCGCCGCAACCGGCAGGCTGGCGGCGATCGCAACGGCGGCGGAAAACGCGATAGAACGGAACATGCTGTAGACCTTTATTCTGCAACCAAAGGGACAATTTTTCGGGGATCACGCGGCGGCGGCGATTTCGCTGCGGGCGGCTTCGAGGGCCTTTTCACGCTGCTCCGGGCCGAGCGCCACGCCTTCGGCGCGGATGAACGTCACATCGGCGATGCCGAAGAAGCCGAACACGCCGCGCAGATAGGTTTCCTGGTGATCGAGGAAGGCCGCCTGGGTATCGGGGCCATAAAACCCGCCGCGCGAAGAGGCGACGATCACCTTCTTGCCGCCGGCGAGACCCTGGGGGCCCTCGGCGGTGTAGCGGAACGTCTTGCCCGCGACCGCGAGGCGGTCGATCCACGCCTTGAGCTGGCTCGGGATCGAGAAATTATACATGGGCGCGCCGACCACCACGATGTCGGCGGCCAAAAACTCCTCAAGCGCCTGCTGGCCGGCGGCGATATCGGCCTGCAACGCCGGCGCGTCGGGCGCCGCGCCCTGAAAGGCGGCGAGATGGGCGCCGGACAAATGGCCGACCGGCGCGGCGGCGACGTCGCGATAGACGACGGCAAGACCGGGGTGGCGGCGCCGCTCGGCGGCGACGATGTCGGCGGTGAGCGCGCGGCTGACCGATCCCGGTCCGAGAATGCTGGAATCGACGTGAAGGAGCTTCATGAGACTGATCCTTGCTTTGCGGCGCGGCGGCGTCGCATCCGCAGCTAACTTGGCAGCCACGCGCTTGCAGGAACAGCCGAATAAATTCGAACCTTACGTTCGACTTTTTAGAAACGACGTTATCAGATTTCGGCCAAGGCCGCGTCGCCGGCGCCGCGCTCGGCGAATTGGCGCCACAGCCATGTCGCCGCCGGTCCGGGCGGCGCGTCGCGCCGGTGAATGGCGAAGAGGCAGTAAACGCCGCCGGGAAAGTCCGGCATATCCAGCCGCACCAGCGCGCCCGAGGCGAGATCGGCCGCCACCATGTCGCGGGGCATGTTGCCCCAGCCGACGCCTTCGCGCAGCAGGGCGTGCTTGGCGCTGAGATCGGCGAGGCGCCAGGTGCGGCGGCTCAGCACCGCGAAATCGCGCCCCTGCGACAGCGTGGAACGGTCGGTGAGCACCAGTTGCACGTGGTCGCGCCCGGCGCCCGGCGCCAGATTTTTCTCGCGCGCCAAAGGGTGGTCGGGCGCGGCGACCGGGATCATCTCGACCGAGCCGACCGCCCGGTGTTCGATATCCTCATGTTCGGCGGCGAGCGGGCCGCTGACGCCGAGCACGGCCTTGCGCTCCAGCACCAGATTGGTCACCGCGCCCAGCGCCTCGACCGACAGGCGCAGCGACACGGTCGGAAAGGTCTGGCTGAAGGCGCGCAGAATGTCGGCGAGCCGCGCCGACGGCAGCATGACGTCGACGGCGAGCCGGACTTCCGCCTCCAGCCCGTCGAGCATCCCCTTCACCTTGGCGCGCAGCCCGTCAATGCCCTGGGCCACCGTGCGGGCCTCGGCCAGCACCGCGCGCCCCGCTTCGGTCAGGGTCGGCTTGCGGGTCGATTCCCGGTCGAACAGCGCCAGCCCGAGCTGCGCCTCCAGATTGGAGACGCCATAGCTGATCACCGATGTGGCGCGGCCGAGCTTGCGGCCGGCGGCGGCGAAACTGCCGTTTTCCACCACCGCGAGAAAGATTTTCAGCTGGTCGAAGGTCGGCAGGCCCGGGTCTGACATTTCTATTCCATCGAAAAGAATATCAAAATTTATCCCACTGAACAGAACGAAGCAATCGCCCTACATCAGTCGCAACAGAAGGGCGGGACGCCCGAACGGGAGACTTTGCGATGATCGAACTTCGGCCTTTCAAAAACCTCGGCGGCGCCAATCACGGCTGGCTCGACGCCAAGCACCATTTCTCCTTCGCCGACTATTACGATCCCAGCCGCATGAACTGGGGCGCGCTGCGCGTCTGGAACGACGACACGATCGCGCCGAACGCCGGATTCCCGGCGCACCCGCACCGCGATATGGAAATCGTGACCTATGTGCGCAAAGGCGCGATCACGCACAAGGACAGCCTCGGCAATGTCGGCCGCACCGAAGCCGGCGACGTGCAGATCATGTCGGCAGGGACGGGCGTCGTGCATTCCGAATATAATCTGGAGCCGGAGGCCACGCAGATTTTCCAGATCTGGATCGTGCCGACCCGCGCCGGCGAACACCCGCGCTGGGGCGCGCGGCCGTTCCCGCGGGGCGAGCGCGCCGGGCGTTTCGTGGCGCTGGCCTCGGGTTTCGCTGAGGACGGCGACGCGCTGCCGATCCGCGCCGAGGCGCGCGTCGCCGGCGCCACGCTGAAAGCGGGCGAGACGGCGACCTACGCCGCGAGCAAGGACCGCCGCCTCTATCTCGTTCCCGCGACCGGCGCGATCGAGCTTGAAGGCGTCCGGGTCAACGCCCGCGACGGCGCCGCCATCATGGACGTTGACGAGATCACGGTGACGGCGATCGAGGACAGCGACATCGTCCTGGTCGACGCCGCCTGAAGCCAAAAGCGCGCCCGGTTCGCCGGGCGCGCCGAAGCCGCGCATCGCGCGCAGCGTCGACTTCCCAGTATAAACCAATAAAAACGCGCCGCGCTCAGACGACAAACCTGAATCCAATAAAAAAATGACGGCTCAAAACGCTTGGCGACGGCGTTGGATGCGTTAACCCTTAATCTTTTCGAGCGATTCACTCCTGGTCTTTAAAGTCAAGCCGTACTCGGCTGCGATGTTGCGGCCTCTCCAGCGCTTCATGTCAGAAGCTTTTAGTGTCGCGCCGCGTGTTGCGGCGCCCGGAAGGTGGCGGACGCATGAAAGATCTCTGGCGAAAGCTCAACAGCGCAAGCGCGGGCGATCACGCCACCGACCACGCCGCCGCCATCGAAGCGCTGTTTGTCACCAATATCGCCGGAATCGCCCAGGCCGACTGTCGCAGAGGCCGATTCACCCGCGTCAATGCGCGCCTGTGCGCGATGCTCGGGCGCAGCGAACAGGAGCTGATGACCCTCGGCCTGTCCGACATGCAGCATCCCGAAGAGGCCGGCCGCGTCATGCCTGATTTCATCAAGGCGATGGCGGAGACCGGCCATTGGGAGGGGGAAGTGCGGCATGTTCTGCCGGACGGCGGCGACATGTGGGCGCTGATCAGCGCCACCGTCACCGCCCGCGACGAGGACGGCGCGCCGCTGCGCAGCATCGGGATCATAATCGATGTCACGGAGGAGCGCCGCACCTACGAAAAAGCCCGGGAATATGCGGAGGCGCTGCGGCTCGGCCAGACGGTCGGCCGGATCGGCACGGTGCGGCGCGACCTCGTCAACGGCGTGATTCTGATCGAACCGGGGATGCGGGAGATCATGGCCCTGCCCGAGGGCGACGGGCCGATTACGACGAAGGAATGGCTGGAGCGCATCATTCCCGAGGACCGGCGCCATGTCGCCGAGGAGATGCGCCGCGCCTACGAGACCAACGCGGCCGGAATCAGCCTGGACTACCGCACGCGCTGCCCGCGCACGGGAAAGCTGCGCTACATCGAGTTGCGCGCCCGCTATCAGTTTGGCTCCGACGGCAAGGCCGTGTTCTCCACCGGCGTCGCCATCGACGTCACCGAGCGCAAGGAGGCCGAGCAGCGCCTCGCCCACGCCGCCCATCACGACAGCCTCACCGACCTGCCCAACCGAACCCTGTTCCGCCGCCGGCTCGACGCGGCGCTCGCCCGCGGCCGCCGCGGCGTCGGCTTCGCCCTGCTCTGCCTCGACCTCGACCGCTTCAAGGTGGTCAACGACACGCTGGGCCATCCCGTCGGCGACCGTCTGCTGCTCGCCGCCTCAGAAAGGCTGAAGGCGGAATTGCGCGAAACGGACACGCTGGCGCGACTGGGCGGCGACGAATTCGCCATCATCCAGTCGTTCCTGCTGGAGCCGCAGGAGGCGGCGGCGCTGGCGCGCCGCCTGATCGAATCGCTGTCGCAACCCTTCATCATCGACGGACAGCATGTCGTCGTCGGCGTCAGCATCGGCATCGCCTTGGCGCCGCAGGACGCCAGCGAGAGCGAAGGCCTGCTCAGCGCCGCCGACCTGGCGCTCTATCGCGCCAAATCGGACGGGCGCGGCATCTGGCGCTATTTCGAGCCAGCGATGAACCAGCGCATGCATGAGCGCCGCCAACTCGAACTCGACCTGCGCCGGGCCCTGATCTCGGACCAGCTCGAACTCTACTATCAGCCGATTGTCGACGTGGCCTCCCGTCGGGTGAAAAGCTTCGAGGCGCTGCTGCGCTGGGACCATCCCCAGCGGGGCCAGCTGTCGCCCGACCTGTTCGTTCCGCTGGCCGAGGAGATCGGCCTGATCGTCCCCCTGGGCGACTGGGTGCTGCGCAAGGCCTGCATGGAAGCGGCGGGCTGGCCCGAGGAGATCGGCGTCGCCGTCAATTTCTCGGCGGTGCAGTTCCAGTCGCGCCCGCTGGCGCCGCAGATCGCGTCCGCCTTGCAGGAGTCGGGGCTCCGCCCCGACCGTTTCGAGGTCGAGATCACCGAAAGCGTCCTGATCAAGGACAAGGAGGCGACGCTCGCCACCTTGCGCGCGCTGAAAGCCCTGGGCGTGCGCATCGCCATGGATGATTTCGGCACGGGCTATTCCTCGCTGAGCTATCTCCAGACCTTTCCGTTCGACAAGGTGAAGATCGACCGCAGCTTCACCTGCAATCTCGACCAGTCGCGCAAGAGCAACGCCATCGTGAAGGCGGTGGTCAGCCTCTGCGACGGCCTGGACATGGCCGTGCTGGCGGAAGGCGTGGAAACCGAGGCGCAGTTGGAGGCGTTGCGGCGCGAGGGCTGCAGCCAGGCGCAGGGTTTCTTGTTCAGCCGCCCGGTCGCCGCGCAGGAATTGCCGGAACTGCTGCAACGGCTGAACCAGACGCCCGCCATAACGATCGCCGCGGAGTGAGTTTAAGCCAAGGTTCTTTGCCGAAGCGGAACTCGGTTTCATCGCTCCACATACGATGCAGAATCACGGCGCGCTTGCGCGCAACGGCGACCCTGGCGCGGGCCATGCCGCCCCACGCTCGTAAACTTGACCATTTGCGGCTCCAGATGAGCACGCAATAGGCGGCTTCATAGAGAGCAGTGCGCGCGAGTTCGTCGCCGCATCGGCTGACCTCGCCTTGGATGTCGGTCTCGCCCGACGGATAACGCGCCGACGTCGCGCGACCGTCGAAACCGATCCGGCCGGTCGGCCTCGTCTTCACGCGGCGCTGGCCTGCCGGGTTTCGATGCAACAGGCTAGCCTCCGTCAAACCTTCGCGCAGCCAAGCCGCCAGAGAGCAGGCTTCAAGGCCGATTTCGCACGAAGCAAGCGTCACGCAAGCCATTTGGCTTAGCCGTCATGGACGATTGCTGCTTTCGTAAATGCCAATAATGCGGGTCCGGCGACAGCAGGTTCTAAAGTCAACTTTTGTCCGCCTCGCGGATCGACTTTGAGCTATGGCGGAAACTGGGTGATGACGGCGTGAGGAAGGCGGCGCAACCGGGTTGGTGTCGAGCCATCCCGAACCTTCAGACGAACATTACGCCGTGACTGAAAATAATGTTGTTGTCCTTCGTCAGAAAGCGCAATTCGACGATCCCCTCGTCGAAATCTTGCGGTCAGGCGCCAAGCGGCTGATCGCGCAGGCGGTGAACGCGGAGTTTGAAGCTTTCCTTTCGGACCATGCGGATCAAATGCCGCCGGACGGCCGGCGGCGCGTCGTTCGCCACGGGCATGACCCCGTTCGTCAGATCCTGACCGGGATTGGGCCGGCGGAGACGCACAAGCCCAAGGCCCGCGACCGCGGCGCTTCGAGCGAAAGCGAACGCATTCGTTATGCCTCGGGGATCGAGACGCGCCGTTGGCGTATTTCGACTTCCCCGCAGAGCGCTGGGCGCGTCCGCGGACTACGATTCCGATCGAAAGCGTGTTCTCGACCGTGCGGCGCCGCGCCGTTCGCACGAAAGGCGCTCTATCGCGGACACCGCCCGACTGATGGTCTTCAAACTCGTGACGGCGGCGTCCGAAACCAAATCCACCGCTTGATTCATGCTGCGACCCAGATTTCCGCATAGCTCATCGACTTTGGAAGCCGGGAGCAATTGTCAAACGAATATAAAGCTCGGCGCCGCTTCAGCCGCTCTGCAATGGATTTGATCAAAATGATAAAGACCATTCAAATCGCGGCCCGCGAGCCGACCAATTTCCGTAAATATCTGATGATCGGTAGCGTATCGGCCTGCCTGCTCATCGCGAGCACGGCGCAGGCTCAGGTCGTCACCTTCGGCTACACTGGGTCGTCCAGCACTCTGACCATCACGTCCGCGGGGATCTACGAAATCACCGTCGCGGGCGCCCAGGGCGGCAACGGCGGGAATTCAAGGCAGGGGGGAGCCGGCGCCATCATCATCGGAGACTACAGCTTTGCCGCCGGCGATGTGTTGAATCTTGTCGTCGGCGGCCAAGGCGGCAGTTCGACCTACAGCGGCGGCGGCGGCGGCGGCGGAAGCTTCGTCTTCGATACTTCGACCGCCACATTGGTCGTCGTCGCCGGCGGCGGCGGCGGCGCCGGTTCTTACGGCGGCGGCGGAACAGGCGGCCAGATCACCACTTCCGGTTCGTCCGGCAACGGCGCCGGCGCGGGCGCCGGCGGCGCCAATGGCAACGGTGGTCAAGCCAACCCAAACGACCACGGCGGCGGCGGCGGCGGCTTCTTGACCAGCGGCCAGGACAGCAGCAGCGCCACCGGCGGCGGCGCCTATCCATCCCTGGCTGGCGGCGTCAACATATGGGGCGAGCCAGGCGGCTACGGCGGCGGTGGGGCGGGATCCTCCGAGGGCGGCGGCGGCGGCGGCTATTCGGGCGGCGGCGGAGGCTCGGGGTACAATAGCTACGGGGGCGGCGGCGGAGGGTCCTTCGAAGCCGCCGGTTTCACCCTGGCGTCGGCCACCGCCGGCGCTGCGGGGAACGCCGCCTCCATGACCGGAAACCTCGGCAACGGCTTCATCAGCTTCACCCTGATACAGTTATTACTGTCGCCGATTTCCGCCGGAAGCGCTTCTCTGGCCAGTTCGCTGGGCGTCTCTGTTCTGCCCAGCTTCCAGGGCGGCACGCTCACCATGAACCAGGCCGGGACCTATTCCCAGAATTTCACGCTCGCCAATTCGGGCGCAAACAAGATCGACCAGGACGGCCATAATTCCACCTTCACCGGCAATTTCACCGACGCGACGACCGGCGGCGCGCTCATCATCGCCAATACGGGATCGGGCGGTTCGGTGACCTTCTCCGGCGTAAACACCTATACCGGCGCGACGGACATTCTGAGCGGCGCGCGCTTGGTTGCGGGAAGTTCCGGCGCGTTCAGCGTGTCCTCGGCGTTCACCGTCGCCGCCTCCGGAACGCTCGACCTCGGCGGCTACGACACCTCCATCGGTTCGCTGAGCGGCGCGGGCGTCGTCACCAATTCCGGCTCTGCCAATGCGACGCTCACCGTTCGCGGGCTGAACACGCCGACGACTTTCAGCGGCGTCATCGACGACGGCGCGAGCCATACGACCGGCCTGACGGCGGCGGGCGGCGGCCTGATCCTTTCGGGCGCCAACACTTACACTGGCGCGACCCATGTCAATGCGGGGTCGCTGACCTTGTCTGGCGGCATTGGCCAGCTTCATAGCTTGTCAGGCCCGGTCAGCGTCCTGGCGGGCGCTTCAATGACGGTCACGAGCGCCGGTTCGCTTTACGCGGCGAGCGTCGCCAACGCCGGCGCGTTCGCCAACAGCGGAACGGTCCACGGCGACCTGTCCAACTCGGGCGCGCTCACCAACCAGGGAACCTGGATCGGGACCGGCGATAACGCCGGCGGCGCGATCGATAACCAGGCGACCTGGACCGGCGCGATCGTCAATACGTCCGGGACCTTCGCCAACGAGGGGACGGTTTCGGCCGGCGTGACCAACAGCGGGACGTTCAATAATAACTTGGGCGGCCAGATCGCCGGGGGGCTCGCCAACACGGCGGGGACGTTCACCAACGCTTCCGGCGCGACGCTCGACTCCGCCACGGTTTCGGGCGGAGCCTTGTACAACGCCGGGACGGTCGCCGGCGCCGCGAACCTTGCGGGCGGCGGCCAGGTTCGCAATGCCGGGGTCGTCGGCGCCGTCAATCAGAGCGGCGGAACTTTCATCAATCTCGCCGGAGGCTCGACCGGCGCTTTCACCGAAAACGGCGCCTCGGCGCTCGCTTACAGCTTCGGAACCGTCGCATCGCTGCAAGTGGCGTCTGGATCGTTCGCCAATTACGCGACGATCAGCGGCGACGTCGCCAACAATGGCGCGTTCAGCGCCGCCAACGTGACCAACGGATCGATCGGCGGCGCGATCGCCAACAACGGCGGCGCGACGTTCAGCGTCCACGGAACGCTGGCGGTCGCCGGCGACTTCACCAACGCCAATGGCGCGACGCTGCACGTCTACGCCGGCGGGGCGTATACGGCCGCTTCGGCATCGACCATCGGCAACTCCGGCGCGATCACCGTTGACAACGGCGGTCGCCTGACGGCGAACGGCGGCGTGACCAATAACGCTTCTGGCGCGATCACCGTGGCTGAGGGCGGGATTTTCACCGACGACCTGAACAACGCCGGCGCAGTGACCAATAATGGCGTGTACAACGCCAATGTCGCATCCAACACCGGAACGATCACCAATAACGCGACCTGGAACGGCTCGATCACGACCTCCGGCGCGCTGACCAGCGCTGGACTCATCACGGGAGGCGTCACCAATACCGGCGCGGTCAATGCGGCCGGCGCGATTGGGGGGCCGATCATCAACAACGCCGGGACGTTCAACGTGACGGGAACGCTGGCGGACGGAGGATCGTTCTCCAACGCTTCGGGCGCCACCGTCGTAATCGGCTCCAACGCGCTTTCCACGACCCAACTGAACAACGCCGGTCGCGTGACGGCGGCCAACGGCGCCATCGCCGGCGATGTGGCGAACATCGGAACGCTCGACATCAGCTCCAGCGCGTCCAACCGCCTGTCCGTCATTGGCGCCTTGTCCTTCGCCGCCGGGTCCGCGTACCAGATCAGCGTGACGCCGGCCTCGGCCAGCCTCACGAACGTCCACGGCGCGACAACGCTGTCGGGCGGCGCTGTGTCGGCGCTCGGCGGCGGAACGAGTTCTGCGAATTACACCCGCTACACGATCCTGACCGCGACCGGCGGGGTCAGCGGCGTGTTCGCGGGCGTGACGACGAACGTCCCGTTCCTCACACCGTCTCTGGCCTATGACGCCAACGACGTTTATCTGATCATGGTGCGCAACGACGTGAACTACGCGTCCATGGCCAACACGCCGAACCAGGCCGGGGTGGCCAACGCCCTGGCCCGGGGCCAAGCGGCCACCAAGGGCCTGAACCCCATCCTGAACTCGGTCGATCTGGTCTCGAACACTCCCGCCAACATGCCGGCTGTTCTCGACCAGCTTTCCGGCGCGGGACTCGCCGGGGCGGAAAACCTCGCGTTCCAGGCGGGGACTCTGTTCACATCGACGTTAAGCGACCAGAACCGCTCTTGGCTCAGCGGCGGCAAGGGGGCGAATGAAATCACCCTCGGGGGGCGGAACGGCTCGATGGCCAACGCGCCGGCGCCGAATAGACCTCCAGGGGACGCCGTGCTTGGCGCGCAGCGGACTTGGCGCGCCTGGTCCGGGGGATATGCGGGCGGCGCGACATACGGCGACGACCGGTCCGCCGGCGCCTACGCCCAGACCAACGAGACCTATGGCGGCGCGCTCGGCGTCGATTATCAGATCCAGCCCGGCCTGCTTCTGGGCTTCGCCGGCGGTTACAGCGACGGATCCTTCGGCGTCAGGCGACTGGGGACGTCGGGCCATTTAGAAGGCGGGCAGTTCGGCTTCTACGGGGCCGCGACTTCGGGCTCGCTCTATGGCTTCGCTTCGACCGCGTTCTCGTCCTTCAACAACCACACCACGCGCTACGTCCTCGCTTTCGGCAACCTGTCCTCCGAAAAAAATAACGCGCGCTTCAATTCCCGCGAACTCCGCGAACACCTCGAATTCGGCCGCCGTTATGTCATCGGCGGCGCGACGCTGACGCCCTACGTCAAGGTCGATCTCGCGACGCTCTGGTCGGACGGTTTCGTCGAAAACGACGGCGCCGGCGGGACCAATATGGCCGGCCTGTCGGTCGCGAACCGGCAGACGCTCTCCGCGCCAGGCTCAGTCGGCGTCCGCCTCGAACAAGCCTTCGCGCTCGGCGGGATGAAGATCATCCCGTGGGGCGAGCTCGCTTACGTTCACGAGTTTTCGCCGCGACGCGAAATCTATGGAACGTTCGTGAACCTGCCGTCGGCCGCCTTCGGCGTCAACGCGGCGCGGGTTGGCCGCGACGGGGCGCAAGTCAAGGCTGGCGCGCGACTTGCTTTCACCGAAAGGTCCTGCATTTTCGCTTCCTTTGACGGCGATTTCTCCGGAAAGTCGGAGTTTTACGCCGGCAAAGGCGGCGTACAAGTCAACTGGTGACTCTCGGGCAAACGGCGGCGTTCAACTGTCAATCATCCGGTCTCCATCTTCGGCAGCGGACGCAGCTCCAAATTGCAGACGTTAAATTGGCGCCTGATTTCTGCCCCCAACCCATTGTCGGACTGGCCTTGGCGATTGGCGCGAAAGTGAGGCTGCCCGAGGTCACGTTAACAAAACTGATTCTTGGGAATCATTGCCATGCGCTTCGCCCTCCGAGGGCCGAGCGGGTTCGTTGTTGATCGTCCTGGCGCGTCGCTTTCATTGCGACGTCGTTCTCTGCGGCCGTCGCATCTTCGCCGAGCGCTTTGACAAGAACGTGCTGGCGCCCTGAGCGCGAAGAACGGCGCGGCTCGATCAAATCGTTCACTGCCTCGGACTTGCGCTGGGCGGCCGCCCAGCGGCAAGCTTTTCGCGCCAGCTGATGCTGCCCGTGAGCAACGACGCGTTGCTGCGCGTCGTGCGACGGCGCGGGAGCTCGTTGCAACGAGAATGTGTTACGTCCCGCCGGCGACAAGGGCCGGTAAACCGTTGAATTTGCTACGGCAAAGAAACTTGGCTGGGGCGGCAGGATTCGACATCGCACCGCGAATTTTTAAGTATCTGTTTTATAACATGTAATTTTCCGGCGATCTTGCGTTACCGCGAAAATGTTACGCAGTTTGTTACGCACGCCTATGGGCACGCCAAGCGCCTGATAGCCGCGCCAGCCCGGCGTCACGCACACCTTTGACCCTCCGCCATGTTGGCGGCGGTCTCCTCGAGCAACACGAGCCGTTCAGGATCGAGTTCGAACTGTTGCTCAAACCAGGCTTGGCGCGCCGCGCTCTAGACGTCCAACAGCTCTCAGCTTTGCTCTCAGCAGAGCTCTCAGCAGGTCAGCAGTATGCACAATGTAACATTCCGGCGACGAACGCCGAGGCGATAAAGTGATCGCGCGAGGCCCCATGAGGCTTGCGTTTGTAC
The DNA here is from genome assembly GCF_900187365.1 of Rhodoblastus acidophilus. Lineage (GTDB taxonomy): Bacteria > Pseudomonadota > Alphaproteobacteria > Rhizobiales > Beijerinckiaceae > Rhodoblastus > Rhodoblastus acidophilus. The sequence goes on along the minus strand of NZ_FYDG01000029.1, from coordinate 1,888 downwards.
GGTTTGCGAATTATTAAAAATTTGATATTTTGATAACGCCTCTGCGCGGCAAGGTTTTTTTATGACACCCGAGACAATTCAGTACAAATCGCCAGGCCAACTTCTCGAAGGGCTGCTCCGCGAAAGAGGATGGACGAAGCGTACCTTGGCGGTTGTGCTAGGCATGGATGAGGCAAAGGTTGGGCGTTATGCGACGGATCGTCAGCCCGTGACCGCCGACGTAGCACTCTTGCTAGAGGACGTTTTCGGCGTCGACGCCAGCGTCTTCCTCGCCCTTCAATGCTCGTTCGACATTGCAAAAGCGCGAATCGTCGCTCAACCCGATCCAAAGCGCAAGACTAGGGCGGCCATACATCAAGGCCTCCCATTGTCCGACATGATCAAGCGTGGATGGATTAATGCTAAGGACGTCCGTGATCCAACGCTTGAGGACGAAATCGTGCGTTTTTTCGGCACGAATAAGGTCGAGGACATTGAGATTCTTCCTCATTCCGCAAAAAAAACCGAGGTCAGCGAGCCGGCCACGCCCGTGCAAATCGCGTGGCTTTATCGCGTCCGCAAGATAGCTCACGAAATGCTAGTCGCCCGATATAGCCATGACGGGTTGGCGACGGCGGTGGCGAAGTTGAAAGCGCTCTTAATATCGCCGGAGGCAGCGCGGAAAGTTCCTCGGATCCTCGCCGAGGCTGGCGTCAGGTTCCTGGTCGTTGAATCATTACCGGGTGCAAAGATCGATGGAGTCTGCTTTTGGTTGAATAATCACTCTCCCGTAATTGCAATGACAATGCGGTTTGACCGAGTCGATAATTTTTGGTTCGTTCTTCGTCACGAAATCGAGCACGTCTTGCAAGGTCATGGTCGAGACAAAGAAAAGTTTATGCTCGATGTCGAGTTGGCCGGCGATAACTCTGCGAGCGCAGAAATCGCAGAAGAGGAACGCATCGCCAATGAAGCGGCAGCAGATTTCTGTGTTCCTAAAAAAATGATGGATGCCTTCGTCGCGCGTAAAGCTCCGTTCTTCCATGACAGAGACATCTTAGCCTTTGCGAAAATGATCAATGTTCATCCGGGCTTGATCGCTGGCCAAATTCGTCATCGTACGAATAACTATACGAGGTTTCAGAACTATTTAGAAAAAATACGCTCTGTAGTGCTACCCAATGCTGTAGTTGACGGCTGGGGTAGCGTTTATCCCGTCGAACTATAAAATAGGGCTACGCATGACTAAGAAACGAGAAATGCAACGGCTGATCCGGGCGTATAGAGACGAGACCGGAAAACGCGAAATCGATATGAAAGAGGTTGCCAAGTGGGCGGTAGGCAAAGGATGGCCGCTTCCGACGCCAAAAAGCCCGATTGATATTCTCGCTCAAAACTTCTCGGAAGCCGCGAGAGAAGAAACGCGACGAGACACAAAGACCGGCCGACCATACCGGGCTAACCACTCCTTTTCCGTTACTCAAGGCAACCAGCAGCTTCATCTGTGGATTGATATCGACGAAGCCGATCGAGGGCCGATGTTGAAATCTGCGGTAACGCGCCGTGAACAAATGGTCGGCGATGGTTTGCAGCTGACATTGGACCTCATGCACTGGAATTCGATCAATCCCGACAAGCCACCGATCGAACTGCCGATGGATTTGACCTTTGATATTGAACTTCGGCTTAGCGCCCCCGACGAAGACGACGACGCAGCTTAGAAACCTTTCTTCCGCGAGGCCTCAGCAACATGGCGCAATCGCTCAGCTGGCGGCGTAGGCTTTCCATCGTTGGCCATCGCCGCCGCATACTACAAAAAAGCCCGACGCCGAAGCGCCGGGCCAAGTCTCCCTAGTTCGCGCCGGCGTAAGCCTCCGGGAGGATGGAAGCGGCGCGAACCCTTTGACGG
>NZ_FYDG01000045.1 GCF_900187365.1 Rhodoblastus acidophilus | reverse complement strand
CGCTGCGATCGAGACCTCGATCGTCGGCTAACGCCTGACAGAGCTTGAACATGTGACGCCTCTGCGCAGCATGTGAAGCAAGCCTTTGCGACCGGTATCCCAGTGGGACGCCGGTCGTTTGCGTTTGACGCCTGGCGCGCCGCTCGACGCCCACGAGCGCGCGCAGGAGGTCAGCTTCGAGCCATTCAGCGCCGAAGGCCCTGAGCGTCGCAGAATTCCCGCCGGGGTCGAGCTGCTACGGGCGCATCGGCGGCAAGCGGACAGCTACCGAAAGACGGGTTCCAAAGGAGCGGCAGCGCGAAATAGAGCGCGATGCCGCCGACAATGATGGGGATCGGCGCGTCGAGCGCCTTGGCGTCCACGAATTGGACGAGACAAGCGCCCAAGGCGCCGCTCGGGAACGCCATGGCGACGCCCGCGCCGGCGGATTTCAGGTCCAGCCCGGTTTTCGCGTGACACTGATCGCCGCCGCCAGCGATCGTGTCCACGAACCACGAAACCCGCCACGGACGGCCGCGCCGCCACAAGCCGGCCAAAGGACGTCCGGCGTTCTTCAGGCGCCGCCGACCTGAACCACACGCAAATTATTGGTCGTGCCTGTTTTTCCGAAGGGAATGCCGAACACCACGACAATGAAGTTTCCTCGCTCCGCAAACTTCTCCTCGCGCGCCGTCTCAACCGCATGAGCAATCATTTCGTCATAGCCATGCGCGGCTTTCGAGTGGAAGCCCTGCACGCCCCATAACAACCGCAGGCGTCTTGAAATCGAGATGTTCGGCGTGATCGCGAGGATCGGCAGCACCGGCCGCTTGCGCGCGATGCGCGCCGCCGTGGTTCCCGAGGAGGTGAAGGCGACGATGACCGGAGCGTCGATGGCTTCGGCGAGATCGGCCGCGGCGGCGGCGACCGCGTGGGGCGGCGTCTGTTCCGTCACGGGCTGGGTGGCGTGCACGATCGAATGGTAGAGCTTGTGCCCTTCCGTGGAGCGGATGATGCTGTCCATCATCCGCACGGTCTCGACTGGGTAATCGCCGGTCGCCGATTCCGCCGACAGCATCACCGCATCGGCGCCATCGTAAATCGCCGTCGCCACGTCGGACGCTTCCGCGCGGGTGGGCGCGGGCGAGGCGACCATGGAATCGAGCATCTGCGTGGCGACGATCACCGGCTTCACCGCCAGTCGCGCGGCGCGCACCAGTTCTTTCTGGCGACCCGGCACGTCCTGGTGCGGGATTTCGACGCCGAGATCGCCGCGCGCCACCATGATGGCGTCGGCGACGCGAAGGATATCGTCGATATGGTCGAGCGCCTGGGGTTTCTCGATCTTGGCGATCAGGCCGGCCCTGTCGCCGATCAGCGCCTTGGCGTCGATCACGTCGGACGGCTTTTGCACAAACGAAAGCGCAACCCAATCCACCCCGAGTTCGAGGCCAAAGGCGAGGTCGGCGCGGTCTTTGGGCGTCAGCGGCGACAGCGCCAGCATGGTGTCGGGCAGGTTGACGCCCTTGCGATTGGAGATGATCCCGCCATAGATCACCTCGGCGTCGATGGCGTCGCGGCCGACGCGGGTGACGCGCACGCGCACGCGGCCATCGTCGATCAGCAGGTCATGTCCGGGCAGGACGGCCGCGAAGATTTCCGGATGGCGCAGGGGGATCGACTGCGCGTCGCCGTCAGCCCCCTCCGGCACGAACCGGATGCTTTCGCCCGCGCTCACGCTGATCTTGCCGTTCCTGATCGTTCCGACCCGGATTTTCGGCCCTTGTAGATCCTGAAGGACGCCAATCGGCGACTCCAGCTCGGCCTCCAGCGCCCGGATGGCCTGATGAACCTTGGCGTGATCCTCATGCGAGCCATGGCTGAAATTCAAACGGAAAGTATCGACCCCGGCGAGGAACAGTTTTTTCAACATCTCCGGCGATGAACTCGCGGGTCCGACGGTGGCGACGATCTTGGCTCTGCGGTGACGACGCATGAGAGTTCCTTTTCTGCTGAGAGTGCGCCGGTTTCAGTCGATCAGCACGGCGCGAATATCATGAACGTAGGCGAGGGTGAGACCAGTGCGAACGAGGTCGCCGATCCCATCGGAAAAGCTGTAGCTGTCGTGTGTCGAGAGCAAGACATGGGCGTCGAGGCCGGCGGTTTTCGCGCGCGCCCATGTGTCGGGCGGCGCGATGCGCGTTGTCTGTGGCGCTCGGGCCGGCCAGGGTCGGTCCGGGGGCCATCAAGGCCGAGTCGCGACTCTTGGGCGAGTCGAGATTCTTGGGATTGGCGCAAAGCGCCAAAATTGAGGGGCCGACCGGGCTTGAGCTCGGACGCACGGTCAGCAGCCGAAGGCGCCGGTCGCGGTGGCGCCGCTTCAACGGGCGCCGGTTGCAGGACGAATGCGAATTGTGTGTCAACGTCCCTCGCGTTCCTTCATCGTCGCCGTGCGGAAAAGTCCGACGAATTCCGCGAGCTCGTTCTGCGGCAAGTCGGTCACCGCGACATAGGCGCGGTCGGCGTCGGCCCAGCGGGCGACGTGAAGCCCGTTCAGGCTGGCGAAGGCGATCGCCTCCTCGCCCTTTCGCGGCAGTTCAGTGACGTCGATGCGATGTTCACGCGCCGTGTAAACAAGCGTAGGCGCAATGCGATCGCCGATCGCCTCGATTCTGCCGCCGGCCAGCGCATAACCCGACGCCGACAGGTCGACCGCCGCGACGGACAGCGGCGCGCGGCTGGCGAGCCAGGGCTTGACCACATGGCGGTTGCTGTTGGCGATATCGACGGTTTGTCCGCCGATCTGCGCGCGCGTGAAGGCTGAGACCAGAGCCTGCTCATCGCCCGGAACGCCCGAGGGCGCCCGCCACTGTCCCACGCCATAGCCCGCCAGCATGCCGACCAGCAGCGACGCCGCAAGGGCATAGGGCGGCGCGGCAAGTCTGCGGCGCGGCGGGGCCGCGAGGGCCGCAATTTTCGCGCGCAACGCAGCGGGCGCGGGTTCGACCGGCATGTGCTCGCGCAGCGCTCTGTCATATGCGTGGAAGCGGGCGAGTTGCGCGGCGAGCGCCGGATCGGCGGCGCATTCGCGCTCGAAGGCCAGCATCCCCTCGGCGTCGAGTTCGCCGTCCAGCGCCGCCTGCAGCCTCAACAGGGCGTCCTCACTCAATCCTTTTCTCCCATGCAGGCCGCGAGTCCGGCGCGGGCGCGGGCGAGCCGCGACATCACCGTGCCGAGCGGCGCCCCGATCGCGGCGGCGATCTCCTTGTAGGCGAGGCCTTGCAGCACGCGCAGCGCCAAGGCCTCGCGCAGCGCCAGCGGCAGCGCCGCAAAACATGTCCGGAGCCGCGCCGCGTCGTCTGCGGCGATGGCCGCCTGCTCGGCATTGGCGGAGAGGTCGCAGGCGGCGAGGGCGCCGGCGCGCTCCATGTCCTCGACATCCTCGCCCAGCACGTCCGGACGGCGGCGCTTGAGCAAGGTCAGCGCGCAATTGCGCGTCAGCGTCAGGAACCAGGCGCGCGGATGCTCGATCTCGTGTGTCTCCAGGGCCGCCAACGCCCTCATCGCGGCGTCCTGCACCACGTCCTCCGCGTCGGCGCGGCTGCCGGTGAGGGCCTTCGCCAGCGACCACGCCGCATCGAGATTTGGCGGCACGACGGCGTCAAAACGCCGCCGCGCCAGTTCACTCGCCGCCAAGCGTCCTCCTATCTGACGTTGGTCTTCAGATATTCGATGACGTCGGCGCGGTCCTGCGCCTGATCGAGATGATAGAACATTTTGGCGCCGGGCACGAGTTTTTGCGGATCGGCCAGCCAGGCGTCGAGCGTTTTTTCGTCCCAGGTCAGGCCGCTCGCTTTCAGGCCTTCGGAGTAGGCATAGTCGGCCAGCGACCCCGCCTTGCGCCCGAACACGCCGCGATGGCGCGGGCCGACATCGTTGCTGTCGAGCGAATGGCAGTCCTGACAGCCCTCATAAAGGGCTTCGCCGTGAACGGAGTCCGCGGCCATTGCAGGCGCGCACAGCAGGCCGAGCAGCACGATCCAGCGCATGGGTTTAACCCATCAACGGTTGATCGGTGATCGCCAGCGGGGCTCCGCCGGGCGCATAGGCTATGTCGGCGATGCCGAGCAACCCGCGCAACTGCCCCGCCGGAACTTTTAGCGGCCCGGGCGCGGGCGCTGCGCCCGGCGCCGGCTGCGGAAAGGCGGTGGAGCGGGCGGTGTGGAAAGTGGCGCGGCCCTCGACCTTCTGCATGACCTGATGAATGTGGCCATTCATGACGGTCACCGAAGCGAAGCGGGCGAGCAGCGCCATCAGTTGTTGCGAATCCTCCGTCCCCCAACCCCATTCCGGCGCGATCATCCACAGGGGCATGTGGCAGAACAGCACCAGCGGCGTCTCGGCGCTCTTGCCCTTGAGATCTTCGGCGATCCAGGCGATCTGGTCGGCGCCGAGATAACCCAGGCCCTTGGTCTTGAGATCGACCACATTGTTGATCGAGATGAAATGCACGCCCTTGTGGTCGAAGGCGTAGTAAGCGCCGTCGCGCGCGCCCTTGCCGAACCGATCCATATAGGCCCGGGCGGTGGCGGGATCGACGATGTCATGCTCTCCCGGCGCGTAAAAAACCTGGATGCCGAGTCGATCGATTGTCTTCAGGACCAGTTCGAATTGTTCGGGCTTTGCGGTGTGAGTGATGTCGCCGGTGTGAAGAATGAAATCCGGCTTGTGCGGCAGGGCGGCGATCTGGTCGAGCGCCTGGTTGAGCGTGGCGATCGGATCGGGATTGGCCGGCTTGTCGAAGCCGACGTGGGTGTCGGAAATCTGCGCGAAGGTGAAGCCGGCGTTCGCCGCTTGCGCGGAGTCCAGCATGCGCGAACCCGGCACGCCGCCCGCGACGGTCCACACCACGCCGAGGCCGCCCCAGGCCATGCAGTCGAGAACCTTGCGCCGGTCCCAGCCGCCTTCGGGTTTCACAAAACGGTCGCTCATGAACATGCTCCCTTGTCATCGTGCGATAAGACAGGGACTCGGGGCGGCGGCGGTTTATTCCCGCGATCTTCCAGCTTTTTGCAGAGGCGCTGCGGGTCTCAAGTCCGCGCGTGAAAAATTTCGTCGCCGCCGAGGTCGAGGAAAAGTCCGAAGGCGCTGCGACAACGTTGCGCGCATTGCGATGGGCGATGAAACCTGTGTCCGATATCGGCGCTTGCTCGACGCGCGCGCCTGTCTGCCGGTGCTCGTCTTCGTCGTCTCTTGGTCCTGGACGACCTTTTATATCGCGCTGACCGGCATGATTGCGTTCTCGGTGATCAGCTCGGCCGGCATGACCGTTCCCGTAACGTTGCGGTTGGTTCGCCGGGTTCTGGTCGGCCATGGCGGCGGCGCCGGACGGCCTATTGCCGCCGCGAAGAGCCGGAAGCCTTGACCGTCGCGGGGATTGCAGCCGAGTTTCAGCTGGAACTGGCGCCATCGGCTCATTGCAGTCTTACCGTTGGAAGTTCCTGCCGTCGGGAGTCGCCGCTTCAGCGGACGTTCAAACCGCACAACGAACGCGTCTTGAGGCGCAAAGCCCCGTTTGGCCGAAGTGGCTTGAACAAGCGTGACCTTCAAAAGTAATTTTATTTCAACATTCTAACGTAAGCGCGCTTTAGCGAAATGCGCTGGCGGAATGACAGAGAGCTCGGGAACAACAGGCTTGATACAAGGTTGGAACCTTTCAAAAATGAAAGGTCGATCATGAAGAAGGTATTCGTCGCCCCCACGCTGATCTTTCTGTTGGCCGGCGTCGGCTCCGCTCAGCACGCGGCCGCGCAGCAGGCCTCAAGCGGAGCGGCGCCACGCCGGCAGACCGTCACAGAGCAGGACAGGAAGTTCTTCGACGCTGTCGCCAAGGACAACCAGGCGGAAATTCAGCTCTGCCGCTATGGCGCGGAAAAGGCCCAATCTCCGGCGGTCAAGGCTTTTGCGCGCATGGTGGGGAATGACCACGAGGAGTTCCAGAGCAAGCTCGTCAAACTGATGCGCCCACGCACGGCCGCCCACGCGACGCCGCGCCCGCACGCCCACAGGAGCGCGAACGCCCATGTGCGCCACGCGCATCCGCATCACGCGCACCGTGCACATCCGCGTCCGCATCCGCCTGCGAATGCACAAGCGCCCGCCGCCGCCGCCCCCCCCGCTGCAACCGCGGCAACCGCTGCACCCGCTCAAGCGCAGCCGCCAAAAAATACCGAGGCGCAAAAGGGAAACGACCAACAGCATGACGAGATCCTTGCCAAGCTCAAGGACAAGAGCGGGGCCGATTTCGACAACGCCTTCGTGCAGGCTCAGATCGACAATCACGACCACGGCTTCATTGACAAGTTTGATGCAGGGGCCAAGTCCCGCGACAGCGAGAGCGTGCGCCTCCTCGCCCAGCAAGGCGCCGACCTCTGCAAACAGCACCTCGAATTGGCCAAGACGGTCAAGGAGACAATTGGCAAGCCCTGAGCCGCGAACCCTCCGACGGATTGCAGGGTCCAGGGTGTCGCCGCCGCTTCACGATCATTGGCGCATCCTCCAGATGATCTCCCTGAGTTTGGCGGCGGGAGCGCCATCACATTCCTGACCAAGGTTCGCCGAAGAGAGGGCGGATTGACCATGACATATAAGGGTTCGATCGCGGCCCCTGCGCCTTGATGGCGTCGGGCGCAGCGGCCGCGCGCGCCGAGGATCAGGCGAGTCCGGAGACGTTCATCGACGCGGTTGAGAAGAAAATCCCTTTCAGACGCCGACCTCTCGTCAGCGCCCAAAAACTTCCTTGAACCGCATTTCGTTCGATGGTCCTATCGCCTTTCCAGATACCACGTCGCGCGGCTGGAATCATTGTCGCACTCCGACATGTTCTGTACCGACGAAGAATCACTTTCCGGACTCTGCAGGCATCGACGGCCGTCGTACTGCCGGTTGAACCGGAGGGAGAGGTCCTGACCGAATTTAACGTAATTTCCAGCAGGCTGATAATCACCCTTCGGCTGATAGTCGCCCTTGGGTTGATATTCGCCCTTGAGCGCATAGTCGCCCTTCGGTTGATACTCGCCTTTGGGTTGATAGTCTCCAAGAGGCTGATAATTGCCTGCAGGTTGGTATTCCCCTTTGGGTTGATAATCCCCCTTGGGTTGGTATTTGTCCTTCGCGTCGTTCTGCGTGACGTATGTCGTTGTTGGAGCCGCTTTCCCCGCGACCATAACGGAGTAGCCAATCTGCGTGATTTTTCCGAGCGTTATAAACTTAACGATCGGGCGCGCCGGTGTTCCGTCTGAAATTCCGCTGGTCACGGCCGTGAGACTGACTTCGCCATTTTTCTGAACCGCAAATCCTGTGATGCTGAGTTCAACTTGAGCATGGTCCAGTTCAATTGAACCTACATTGAACTCCAAACAGTGCGAACCTGCCGTTTCTATGGCGTATGTTCCATGAACGATGTATGTTCGCTGACCAGCAAGATTAACGCCAGCATCAAAGCTGGTTCCAGTAACGATCTGGGCATCCTGGGGGAGCACGGCGCAAGCCTTGATCAGCTTGGGCGTTTCTTCAGCGCTTGCCGTTTGGGTCAAAGCAATGGCCGATAACAGAGCCAGTGGTCCAATATGGACTGTCATGACGTCCTCCGCGCAAGGATAATTTTAATAGAAGCCCCACCCGCCAGATTTTGGAGCGAGCGGCCAAAATTGCCATAGCGTCCCGGGCAAATATTTACGGAAAAGATCAGCAAGATCAGTAGCGTTGCTGGCCCAAGCGCCAAGTCTTGGTCTGCCAGCGTCCGCTGTCCACCAAAAAGCAGCCTCTTCCACGGCGCTGACGGAGGTCGCCCGTCCGCCGATGGCGCCCGTAGCAGCTCGCCCCCGGCTGGAATTCTGCGACGCTCAAGGTCTTCGGCGCTGAACGGCTCGAAGCTGACTCCTGCGCGCGCTCGTGAGCGTCGAGCCGCGCGCCAGGCGTCAAACGCAAACGACCGGCGTCCCACTGGGATGCCGGTCGCAAAGGCTTGCTTCACATGCTGCGCAGAGGCGTCACATGTTCAAGCTCTGTCAGGCGTTAGCCGACGATCGAGGTCTCGATCGCAGCG
>NZ_FYDG01000028.1 GCF_900187365.1 Rhodoblastus acidophilus | reverse complement strand
TCGCCGCCGTCGAAGCCTCCGGCCAAGGCGTCGCCTTCAGCCCTGAACAATCCGCAGCGATATATGCGCTCGGCGGAGGCGGAAAGCTCTCGCTCCTGACCGGCGTCGCGGGCGCGGGCAAGACGACATTGCTAAGCCCTCTCGTGGACGCCTGGCGGGCCGACGGACGGCGCGTCGTCGGCATGGCGACCGCGTGGCGGCAAGCCGACGCGTTGAAGGATGCGGGCATCGGCGAGACTTTTGCGCTCCACCCCCTTCTGAAAGCGATTGAAGCCGGGGAATTCCAGGCCGACGCCCGAACCGTGCTGGTCATCGACGAGGTCAGCCAGATCGGACCGCGACCCATGCTCAAGCTGTTGGAGCTACAGGCGGCCACAGGCATGACCATCAAAATGCTGGGCGACCGCGAACAGGTTCAATCGATCGAGGCCGGCGACACCATTGAGCTGTTGCGGCGGGTTCTGCCGAAAACCTCGATGCCGGAAGTGCTGACCGCCGTTCGGCAACGCTCAGGACACGATCGCGAAATCGCCTCGCTGTTTCGAAAAGGCGACGCGGAAACAGCCTTGAAAATGAAACGTGAGGACGGAACCGCAATCCTGGTCGACGGCGACTACGATCAGGTCGTAAAGGTGATCGCCGACCTCTACATGCAGCGTTCGGACGCGCTCAAAGCACAGGATCCGTCGCTCAGCGTCACAGTCACCACGCTGACGAACGCCGAAGCCGCCGACATCAGCCTCGCGATCCGCGAGCGGTTGAAGACGCGCGGCGAGATCGGTTCCGACGAAGCGACCTACAAGTCTGTCGTCTATCGTGGCGACAAGCCCGAGATGTTCGACCTGCCGATCGCCACCGGCGACCGCTTGCGGCTATTTCGCCAAACGCGCATAAAGTCCGGACAAGGTTTCATTTCGATCGGCAATAACGGCGACGTGGTCGATGTCCTCGGCAAAACCGCCAACGGCCTCGTCCTCAGAAACGCCCGCGGCGTCACGGCCCACGTCGACTGGCGAACCCTTTCGGACAAGACGACCGGCCGGCTCCTCCTCGGCCCGGGCCGCGCCTTCACCATCGACGCGGCGCAAGGCATGAGCACCAAGGGCGAGCATATCAACGCCCTGCCCCGAGGCACGGCGGGAACGACCGCCTTCAAAATGTATACGGCGGAAAGCCGCGCCACCGGGCGCACCCACACTGTCATTTCGAAAGGCGCGATTCTCGCGGCCGTGCAACGCTCGCGCGCGCTCGGCGACCGCACGCCGATCCAGGAAGACGATCTTTGGCGTCGCGTCGAGAAGGACGCCTCCGAAAAGCCCTATAAGGCGCTGGCGATCGACCTATTGGAGAAGGGCCGCAAGCAGCGCGACAAAGCGATTGTCGACGGGCTCAAGCAGCATAAAGTTCTGGATGACGCGGAGCGCGCCGAGGCGGAGCGCGCCAATCCGATGCTGGGCGCCCGCGCCCGGAAGGCGTTCGAGGAAGGCCTCGCCCGCGAGGCGATCTCGGACCAGCGCGGCGCGCTCAAGGTCCTGGTCGATGAAGCGATCGAACGCTTGCGCGAGGCCGGCGAGATCCTGGCGGAACATCTGCGCGCTCTGCGAGACGCCGTGCGTCCCAAAGAGCCGGCGCCATCGCACCAGCCTCAATCGCCGGCGCAGGATGACGAGCCAGTCGCGCGGCCGCCTTCACCGTCGATGCGATAGAATTCCGTCGATAGAGTGAACGTCGCGCTCATCAGTTTCCTGAGATGGGTCTTCTAACGGCACGCGAGGAGCGCCGAACTCGGCGACGAGGGCCGCGAAAGTTTTAAGGCGGGACCGCAGAGGCTGGGGTTCCCCTCTCGGCATTCCCTGCTTCATAGCGATGCGCTGAGCTGCGCGCAGAAAAATGACTCTGTTCTTCGTAGAGCCAATGCGTTGCCCGACGTCGGCAAGACGCAACGCTTCGTCTCTTGCGCCCGCCAAACCGTGATTGTCGATGAGGTGGAGCACGGCTGCGTCGATCTCGTCTTCCAAAATTTTGAAGAACCAACGTTTCATGACGACCGAATCCATGGAGTGACGGGCGAGGGGGCGCCACGCAGGACCGAAAGACGCGAACTCACCGTTGCTTTACCGCCCACTTCGGTCCGTGTCGACATAGCTGGTCGAATGGGCGCCGCGCGTGCGCCGACGGCCAGCGTGTGTCGTCTCGTCGAGGGGGAGATTGCAGGGTGCGTGGCAAGTTTCGACGGCGGCCGACCCGCCGAGACCCTTGACAAGCAAGATCGTCTGTAGCGGATGATTTGATCATCTGAATACTTGAAGCGCGAGATAGACGCATGACGGACGACACGCAGGCCACCGCCCCAACTTCCGAAGCTGATCCGACCAACTCGGCGACGCCGACGGAACCGGCCGAAACCTCGACCACGACGGCTCCGGTCAAGACGAAACGGACCGGACGCGGCGGCGCGAAGGCGACGAAGCCGGCCAAGACGACGAGCGCGCGCAAAGGGGCGAAGGCGAAGCAAGCCGTGACGTCAGTCTCGGAAGAAATCAACGAGCCAGTCACGAAACCTGCGAAGAAACGCAGCCCTGTGCGGGCGACGAAGGCGGCTAAGCCCGCCAAGGTGACGGACGTTGTCGAGGACCCGGCAGTGGTCAAGTCCGGTCGCGGTAAGCGCGCCAAACCCGAAAAGGCGTCGAAGGCGGCCAAGGTGGTGAACGCGGCGAGCAAGCGGACCAAGGCCGCGTCTGCTGTCGTCGCCAAGAAACCCGCCGCGACCGGTTCGCGCGGACGTGGCGACAATTCTCGTTACACCACCAACGAACTGAGCAGCGCCGCCCGCAAGGCCGGCTTGGTCATTGAATTCACGCCGACGGTCGCCAAACCCGCCAGCATCGGCCGCGGCCCCGCCAAGGAGTTCAAGGTGGACGTCATCGTTGCGAATCTGCGCGGCTCAAACGGCGATCTCATTCGCGATCGCGGCCCGGGCACGCCGTTTTACAACGACGCCGAAAGCCTCGCCGCCGTCGAAATCTTCGAAAAATTTCGCGGCAGGACTTTTCACAACAAACTCAAGGTCGAGATCTTCTGAAGACGTCTGCGTGTCGCCGACAGCGTCTGCGGCTGTCGGCGGCGGATTATTCGGAGGCTTTTGATCGAACTTATTCCAAAGCTTTCGCGGTTGCCTGAAGAGGTCTCGTTTCGACTAAAAAACTATATCGAAGCGGCAGTTAAGGGGCCACGTCACAGCGACAAATGGTCATATGATCGTAAGCCCCGGTTGAGAATGACGATCACGGACGCAGGGGCGATCCGAAAGAAGAGCGGCTGTTTCGAAAGCCATGGCGCGGGCGCCGGCATAGCCAAATTGCAGGGCGAAGGGTGCGTCGATCCGGTCGTTGATGGGAACGCCGCGTCGCCATAGAGGAACGCCAAGCCGCGCGGCCAGGTGGCGCGCGGCGGAGGGCGCCGCGATGAGGTCGCAGGCGACGGCCTCGGCCTCCAGATCTTCGAAATCGCCGACGACGAACCCGGGCGCGTCGCCTTTATGCGTTGACGCGGCAATGATCGCGGCGCCTGTTTCCAAACCCCATTCGGCGGCGAGCGTGGATAAGGCGAACACCATGTCGGCTTCGCCCGCGAGCGCGATGCGGCGCCACAAAAATGTATCGGCCGCATCGGCCATGGCGTCGATCAGGCGGTCACGCTCCCTGCGCAGCCTGTCCGGCGGCTTGCGTCCGGAGAGGGCCGCGAGCGTCTCGATCAGCCGGTCCGTGGCCTCTAAGCCAAACGGCGCGTCGAGGATCTGCGCTTCTACGCCGCAGATTTTGGCGAGCAACCGGCTCGCCTTGCTCATATGCGCGCCAAATCCGATCACCGCCGCCGAGCGTCCGATCTCACGCAGCTCCGCAAGCGAGGCGACGCCGAAACCCGTTGAGGCGTCAACGCGGTCGAGCGCGCCGGAAAGGTCTGGCAGCAGCAAGGGTTTTAGCCCGAACGCCGCGCACAGATCGCTCAGGGCTTCCGCGTCGGCCGGCGTCAGATGGCAACCGGGCAGCAGCGCCACCTGTTGCGGCCTGCGCGCCCCCTCGCGCGCGAAAAATGCGATCAGACTTTCAACCGTCCGCGCCCAGCCATCCTGAAGCGAGCCGGAAAAATCGGGCGTCGAGACGCCGATCAGGTCGACGCCGGGATTTTGCGATCGCAAGCCTTTCAGCAAGCCGGACAGATCGTCGCCGCGTGTTTCATTGACGCCGCCGGAGATCAGACCGATTAAAGCGAGGTTTTCGCCGGCGGCCTCGGCCACGGCCCTTGCAACCTCCGCGCGTCCGCCAAGCGCGACAGCGATCTCGTTCATCGCCACGCAGCGCATCGGAAATGCGCGCCGGAAATGACGGGCGAGCAGGGCGCCGGCCACGGCGGAGCAGCCCTGGGCGCCGATCAGCAGCGGCGCGGCGCGCGCAACGCCGGACAACGCCAGCGCGGCGCCGATGGTGGGGCTAAGTCGCAGCGGTTCGGCGGCGTAGGGTTTCACCATGGCGCGGCCGCCTTGAGCGCGCGCCAGTTCGGCCGGTCCAGGGCGTCGGCCATCGCCGCCGCCAGCGCATAGGCGCCGTCATAGCCGGTGAGCGCCATGCGGCGTTCATGGTTGATCTCGACCCAGGGGACGCCCGCCGCCGCCGCTTCATGCCGCGCGCCGCCGCCACCAAGCGCAATGTCAACGCCGCCTCCGGCCAGCCGCGCGCGCAAGGCCGCGAGCGACGCGTCGGGCATGATCGCCGCCTCGCCAATCGCCTCGCGCAGCAAGGCCCGATCCTCCGGCGCGGTCTTGTGGGCGGCGCAGGCGACCACCTCCATGCCCAGGCTCTGGAGCTGGCGGGCGAGCGACCACGTCTTGACGCCGCCCGTCATCAGCAGGACGCGCCGGCCGGCGAGGCGTGGGCGCAAGGGGCGCAGCCGTCGCTCCAGGCGTTTCTCCTCGCAAGCGACAAAGGCCTCGCAGCGGGCGAGCACAGCCCCTTGCGCCGCCAAGCGCGCCGCCGCCGCGCGCAAGGTCCGCGACGTCTGCGCCGCGCCGTAAAAGCTCGCGCGCATGTGCGGGACATTCCAGCGCGCTGAAAATCTTTCGCCGAGATCGCCGAGGGCTTGCGAGCAATGCGACAGCGCCAGCCGCGCGCGATGCGCACCGGCGACGTCGCCAAAACGGCCGCCGCCGGGAATGGAGGCGGCGACGCAAAAGCCGGCGCCTTCCAGCAGCCGCGCAATGGCCTGCGCCTCGCCCGCGACATTGTAGTCGCCGATGAGCACGACATCGGCGGCGGTGCGGACATCGGGCTCGCGGGTTCCGATCACATGGTCGAGCAGAACCTGGCCGGCTGTGCTGGCGCCCGCAAGCTTGCCGCCGGAAAAACCGGGCGCGTCTACCGCAAGAATGGGACGCGCGAGCCTTTGCGAGGCGGCGCGGCACACGGACTCGAGGTCATCGCCGGTCATGCCGGGCAGGCAGGTTTGATAGACGAAAATCGCCGGAGGATCATAGCGGGCGGCCAGCGCGTCCAGCGTGGTGGCCAGCCGCTCGGCGCCGCCGAAGATCAGGTCGAGCTCGCCGATGTCGGTGCTCAGCGCGAACCGGTGCAGGGTCGGGCCGGGGCTCGCCGTGGGCCGCGACTCCCAGCCGTGTCCCTGGCACATGATCGGGCCGTGAACGAGATGCAGCGCATCGACGATCGGCTGCAACGCCAGCTTGGCGCCGCGAAAGGCGCAGCCGCCGAGCGTGGGCGGTCCCGATCCGCAGCGTCTTTCCGTCATCGCCGCCCCCTCAATTGTTCACTTTCATGAAGCGGGCGCCCTCGGGCGTTTCGCCGCGCAGAATTTTCCCGGCCTGGTCGTCGGTCAGGGCGAAACGGTAGAAGCGGGCGTAAAACCCCTTGATCTCCGCGATCATGTCGAGGTCGGCGAATCTGTCCGGGTAAAGCGTCTTGGCGATGAACAGCATCATCAGCGCGCTTTCGGGGCCGCCGTCCCAATAGAACACGCCGGCGGGCGACGCATGGACCTCGCCGTTGCGCACGGCGGCGACGGTGCGCCAGCGCGGATCGTCGAGGACCAGCGCGACCGGATATTGCCGCCCGACGATCACCACGTCCGGGTCCGCCTGGAGGAGATCCTCCATATTGGCGGGACCGTTGCCGGCGAGGGGCGCGTCGGCGCCGACCATGCGCGCGCCGGCCAGGGTTCCCAGCCAGTAGACGTAACCGAACCTTCCCTGCGCGTTTTGCGAACGCGGTCCGCGCACATAAAACAGTTTGCGACGCTGTTCCGGGGGGATGTCGGCGATGCGCGCTGCGACCATGGCGCGCTTGTCGTCGAACCATGCGCAATAGTCTTCTGCGCGTCGCTCCGTCTCGCCGCCGAAAACGCGGCCGAATTGTCGCACCATGGCCTGCGCGTTGTCGACGAACGCCTGTTCGGTCTGCGGCGATTGTCCGACGCGTTGCGAGATCAGCGTCGGCAGGCCGACCTTGTCGAGTTTCGGCGCGATCCGGGCGACATTATAGGCGATGAACGCGATATCGATTTTGCGCGCGGCGAGGTCTTCGACATCGGCCTCGGTCCCGACGCGCGCGATTTGCGCCGTGCGCGCGTTGGTCGCCTGCAGCCAGGGCGCGGCGGTCTGGACCATGATGGCGACGCGATCCTCGACGCCGAGCATTAACAGGGTCGGATAACACAGCACTTCGAGGCAGGCGACGCGTGCGATTTTGTCTGGCGGCGTCACCTTGCGGCCGCCGAGATCGGTCAGTTCCCCGGCTTGCGCGCCGCAGCACAGCAGCGCGAGCAGCGCGATCAGACCTCGCATGTCGCCTCCGCGGCCCCGCGCGGCGCCGGCAGGCAAAACGCTGGAACGCCCGATTGCGCGGGAACCACGCGCGCGCGCACGCCATAGGTCGTCGCCAGCCATTCGGCGGTGATCATCTCTTCCGGCGCGCCGAGGGAAAATTTGCCGTCGCGGCCGATCAGGCCGACGCGGTCGGCATAGGCGAGGGCATGATTGGGATCGTGCGCCGCCAGGATTACGCCGCGCCCTTCCGACTTCGCCAGCGCGCGGGCGTGGTCGAGAACCGCGATCTGGTTGCCGAAGTCGAGGCTGGCGGTCGGCTCGTCGAGAATGAGCAGGCGCGCCTGCTGCGCCAGCGCGCGCGCGAACAGGACCAGTTGCCGCTCGCCGCCGGAGATCTCCGTTACGGCGGCCTCGCGCAACCGGTTCAGGCCGAGAGTTTCAAGCGCCTGATCGGCGGCCTCGCGGTCGGCGCGCGTGGGCGCTGAAAAGGCGCCTCGATGGGCGCTGCGCCCCATCAACACCATGTCGAACACGGAAAACGGAAACGGCGGTTTTACGCTTTGCGGCGCGTAAGCGGCGGCGCGGGCGAATTTTTCCGACGGCCAGTTGGCGACGCTCTCGCCGTCGACGAGAATTTCTCCCGACAGCGCGGGCAGGCTCCGCAACAACGTCCGCAGCAGCGTGGTCTTGCCGCAGCCATTGGGGCCGAGCAGGAACAGGATTTCGCCCGCGCGCAGGGCGAAATTCACGCTGCTGACCACGACGCGTCCGTCGCGCCCGCAAACCAGGTCTTGGGCGCGAAACAGCGGGACGGAAAAGTGCTGCATGCTCAAAACCCTTTTCGCGCGATAGTGGAGAGCAGATAGAGAAACACCGGCGCGCCGATCAGCGAGGTCAGGACGCCGATCGGCAATTCGACGCTGGAGATCGTGCGTGAAAAATCGTCCACCAGCAGAAGGAACACACCGCCGGTCAGCGCGCTGAGCGGTATTAGTTTTCGGGCGCTGGGACCGCAGAACGGGCGAACGAGATGCGGAACGACCAGGCCGACCAGACCGATGATGCCGGCGATGGACACGCAGGCTGAGGTCATCAGCGTCGCGCCGATCACGATGCATAGACGCAGGCGCGGCGCGTTGACGCCGAGCGCCAAGGCCTCGTCGTCGCCCAGCGTGAGCGCGTCGAGGCGCCAGCGCAACGCCCAGACCAAGGCGAAGCCGACGAGGATCGGCGGCGCGGCCAAGGCGAGTTCGCGGACGTCGATATTGGCGAGGCTGCCCATCAACCAGAACGTGATCGCCGGCAGCACATTGGCGGGGTCGGCGGCGAGTTTGAGAATCGCCAGGGCGGAGGAGAACAGCGAGCCGATGAAAATGCCGGCGAGGATCATCGTCAGCGCGCTGTCGCCGCCCTTGCGCAACGCGCCGGCCAGCGTCGTGCCGCCCGCAGCGGCGAGGCCCAGCGCGAAGGCGCTGGCCTCAATGGCCGCCACATTCCAATTCAGCAGAATGCCGCAGCCCGCGCCAAAACTCGCGCCGGCGGCGACGCCCAGAATGTCGGGCGAGGCCATGGGATTGCGGAACACGCTTTGATAGGCCGCGCCGGAGGCCGACAGCGCCGCGCCGACCAGCAAAGCCGCGCCGATGCGCGGCAAGCGCAAATCGAACACAATGGATTCGGCGATTGGCGGCCACCACGGTTTGATCGGCGCGAGTTTCGCGGCGATCACCGCGAGCGCGGTCGCCGCGTCGAGCGGATAGCGCCCGATCGCCAGCGACAGGGCGAAGGCGATGACGAGCGTCGCCGTCCCCGCCCAGGCTGTCGCGCGCGCGCTCACCATGTCGCCTTGACCGTGAGCGCGACCGTGCGCGGATTGCCGAGCAGCAGTCCGTCGCCGCTGCGATAATAGGCCCAATAGGCCGTGTTAAAGATGTTATCCATCGTCAGGTTGGCGGAGATTTTGTGGCCATAAACCTCGCGCTCGTAACGGATTCCGCCGTCGAATAACGTGGCTGGCTTGATATATTGCTGGTCGTAGACGTCGATGGGACGGCGGCCCAGAAACTCCGGCCCGAACGAAACTTTTATGTCGCGGTTGAACGGCAGCGCATATTCCAACCGCAGTCGCGCCTGCTCGGCGGGAACGTTGACCGGCGTCTTGCCGATGGTGCGCGGCAGCGCCGTGGCCTGGTCGACATAAGCGTGCATCAGGGTGAAGCCGCCGACGGCGTTGAGATCTTCCATCAGATTGCCGGAAAACGTCACCTCGACGCCCTGATGGATCTCGCGCCCGTCCTGCATGTAGATGTTGTTGTTCGGGTTCAGCTCCGCATTGACCTTGTTGATGCGAAACAGGGCGAGGTTCATGTCGATTTGGCCGAGGCTGGCCTTGAGACCGGCCTCATATTGCTGGCTGATGCTCGGCGCCAGCACCGCATAGGCGTTGGCGGCGGTGGAGGGCGCGGTGTCGCCATTCTGCAGCGACTGCATGTAGGAGGCGTAGCCTGTCAGTTCCGGCAGGATTTTGTAAGTGAAACCCACGCTGGGCGTCAGGCCGTTGGCGCGATAGTTCGATGTGCTGATCACCACGCCCGAGCCCCAGGCGCGTTGCTGCAATTGCGCGAAATTCACGCCGCCGAGCAGGCTCAGTTTGTCCGTGACCTCCATGCGGTCGCCGAGCAGCAGATTGGTCATGATCTGCTGCTGCCACTGGTTGAGACCTCCCAGCCTCAGATTGGGATTGGCGAATGAGACGGGCGCGTCGAGCGAGGACGTGTAAACGCCGCTGCTGACGTCGGCGCCGCGGCCGTAGAGATAATCTGTGCCGGTGAAGCCCATGGTCAGGTTGTGAACGAACGCCCAGGTGGGGATGCGCGCGTCGAGCAGCGCATATTCGGAGCGGGTGTATTCGGTCTGGGTCGGCGTGGTCGTGTATTTCTCGGTATAGGCGCCGGAATTGTCGGTCAGCGTGGCGGCGACATAGCCGTAGCGCCGCCACATCGTGCCATAGCGGAAGCCGCCGTGCAGCGTGAAGACGTCGTTGAGATGGGAGTCGAAGCCGAAACCGGCCACGGTTTTTTCCGCCTCGTTGTAGGTCCAGTCCTGGCCATATTGGCGGGTCATGAGAAAGCGCGAGGCGTCGGGGATGCGCACGCCGGAGGCGAGGTTGAAATACGTCTGCAGCCCGTGCATGGTCAGATGCTGGTGATAGACGTCGGCCCAGAGTTTCGTGCCGGGCGTGAGGTCGTAGGTGAAGCGCGCCGACACGAAATCGCGGGTCTGGTCGCTGTTGGCAATCACCCGCGAACCGTCTTCGTGATAGACGTTGATGCGGTAGCCGAGCCGGTCGTCGGTCGCGGCGACTTTGCCGCCGACATCGCCGTGAACGAAGCCGATTCCGCCGCCATAAAAGCCGGTCGCGAGGCTGGCCAATGGCGTTTGGGTCGGCTCCTTGCTTACATAATTGATGGAGCCGCCGGGATTGGCGAAGCCGTTCAGGAAGGCGGAATAGCCGTTCAAAACCTCGATCCGCTCGACATTTTCCAGCGGCACGTAAGCGAAACTGCGGTCCACCAGGCTGTCGCGCTTCTCGTTCTGGTCGGAGGCGCTGAAGCCGCGCACGAGAATGCGCGACATTGAGGAATAACCCGCCGAAGACATCAAAAGGGTCGCGGTGGGATTGGTCTTCAGCGCCTCGCCGATGGAATGGGCGTTGGTGTTCTCGATCAGTTGCCCCGGCGTGACGTTCAGCGAATACGGAACTTCTTTCAGCGAAATTTTTCCCAGAGGTCCCAAACTGCCGGTGGACGTGCGATAGCCGCTCACGGCCGAGCCCTCAGCGACCGGCGCCGCCGTCTGGGTTGAAGTTGCGGCGTTTACGTTCGCAGGCGCCGTCACGGTGATTTCCGGTAGAGGTTCGTCGGCGAGGACGGGCGTCGATACCGTCAACAAGACGATGCTCGACACGCCACGCGCCAGGTGGAGACGAAAAGAAGATAAGCAAACACACGCAGGCGCAGACATGACGTCTCCTGTTTATGAAGCGAAAGTCGCGCCGGAATTGGCGGCGACGCATTTGGAAGACTGGGATACGGCTCAGGCCGTAGTCGGTCGCCTCATGGGCGACGTGATCGGCGTTCTTGCCTCCGGAGCGGAGGCGGACGATATCGAACGCCCGGAGCATGATTGGCGCCAAAGCCGAGATCAAGGCAGGAACAGCTTGAATTCCCGCGCCTAATTGCCACGGTTCTTCCAGAAGCGCACGAAAGCGTACGTTTCACAAAACTGTGCGTTCCTGATCGAACGCGCGACGTTCGAGACAAGGTCTCGGTTTCGAGATCGAAGGGCGGCACAATAAGTTTGTCCAGCACTTCGGTGAGGGCATCGACGCCTATTCGATGGCGCGTCTTCGTGTCGAAGTCGGACCGCCGGGGGCTATCGACGAAGTTCGAGAGCGCCTAGCCAAGCTAGCGCTCTGGCTTCATGCGCGCCTGAGCGGGACCGATCCGCAGATCGTCCCGGAGACGTTCGTTCTGAGAAGGTCATGAAGGCTGTTCCCCGCCCTTGCGCAGGTCCGCCGTGTGCTCTTGACACGCGGCGATTTCGGGCGCGAAGGCGCTGTGTCGACTGGTTTTTCCGGCCGTTTTTCTCAACCCAAGTCAAGGACACATGGGCAGTATTCCCTTAGGCGGAGCGATCCCTGCGCGAAGCGGGAAAGCCTCGCCGCAACATCGTGAAGGGCTCGCGGCGCCGGCCGCGTGAGGGACGCCAGACTTTAACGCCATGTGTCGCTCGCCGTCCGGCCCGAAGCCGGAGGCGAGACATGATCGTAAACTTCCCCCGCAAGGGCGACCTGCGTCGTCCCCTCGGCCTCTCCGCATTTGCGGGCGCCGCCAAACCGCGCCTGATCTGCCGCTGGATCCGCGACACCGCGTCCGGCCGCCTCATCGCGCGCTGGATTTCCGAAACCGACGAAGCAAACCTGCAAGGCGCGGAGCCTCCCTCGCCTCGATTGCGGTGCGCCGCCTAACCTCTGGAGGACCTCTTGAACGACGGCTCTCGTCGCTCCGCCTCCGCCGCAGATGCGGGGGCGGATTTCCCGAAAATCTTCATCGCAATACCGGCGCGCCATCGGCGCGGCATTGGCGGGACGTAGCGACGCGTCGCTCCTGCCGGCGCCGAGGCGAACCGCCAGGAGATCACCATGAACACGCATATCGACCCGCCCCACGCCGGAGCCGTGCTCGACGAAATGCACGTCGGCAATATCCACGGCGCCTTCGGCACAATCCTTCACCAAGACCACGGACCGCGCCAAAACTGGCGGCATCGCCTGCAAACGCTGCTCGCCATCCTCGGTCCCGGCCTGATCGTCATGGTCGGCGACAATGACGCCGGGCGCCTTTGGCACCTACACTCAGGCCGGCCAGAACTACGGCGCCACTCTGCTGTGGACGCTGCTGCTGCTCGTCCCCGTGCTCTACGTGAACCAGGAGATGGTGCTGCGCCTCGGCGTGGTCGCCGGCGTCGGCCATGCGCGGCTGATCCTGGAGCGCTTTGGCAAGTTTTGGGGCGCCTTTTCCGTCATCGACCTGTTCCTGCTCAACGGGTTGACCGTCGTCACAGAATTCATCGGCATCGCCCTGGCGCTGAACTATCTCGGCGTCTCCAAGCCGCTGGGCGTGTCCCTCGCCGCGCTGCTGATCATGGCGGCGGCGAGCACAGGCGATTTCCGCCGCTTCGAGCGCTTCTCCATGGCGCTGGTCGTCGGCAGCCTGCTGCTGGTCCCGGTTTTCCTGGCGATCCATCCGCCGATGGGCCAGTTGGCGCACGATTTCGTCACGCCGCAACTGCCTGAAGGCGCCAAGCTCAGCGACGTGATGCTGCTGATCATCGCCATTGTCGGGACGACCGTCGCGCCGTGGCAATTGTTCTTCCAGCAGAGCTATGTCATCGACACGCGCATCACCCCGCGCTTCATGGCCTATGAAAAGGCCGACCTGTGGCTCGGCATCGTGCTGGTGGTGATCGGCGCCGGCGCGATGATGGCGTTTACCGCCGCAGCTTTCGCCGGAAAGCCGGAATTCGGCAATTTCGTCGACGCTGGCGCGGTCGCGGAGGGACTCGGCCAATATGCCGGGCGCGCCACAGGCGTGATGTTCGCCATCGCCTTGATCGACGCCTGCATAATCGGCGGCCTCCGCCGTGTCGCTCTCGACCGCCTACGCGCTCGGCGACGTGCTGTCGCTCAAGCACTCGCTGCACCGCAAGCCCTCCGACGCCAAGGGATTTTACATCGTCTATTGCGGCCTGATCGTGCTCGCCGCCGGTCTGGTCCTCACCCCCGGCGCGCCGCTCGGCCTTCTTCATGTCCTCGTCGACGAACAGGGTTTGGAGCGCCGCCGGCGTTGGGTGGAGGCCTGGCCCTTCGAGCAGGGCGATGCCGGGTTGCTCAAGTTCGGCCGCCAGAAAGCCGTGCGGATCGCCGCTGGCGGCGGCGAGATCGCCGTCGCCGCGCGCGCCGTGGCCGAACCTGTTCAGCGCAATGAAGCCGTCTTGCGGATTTGTCGCCATGGCGAGCTCTCCTGAGCGGTCATCAAAGCACGACACATCTGGCTGCAACATGAACGGGCGGCGCCCGGCGAGGCCGCCCCAGACCTGGAGCTTGCCGGTTGAGATCAAGTCTGCGCGGCAACGTGTTGAACGCCGAGCTGCGGGCGCGCGATGATTGATCAATGAATGGACACGGTCTCGGCGCAGCGCGCCGTCTCTGGCGCGTCTCTGCCGCCGCCATGCTCGTGCTCTTTTTAGGGAGTAAGTCTCTGCGGTGGGGTACGCCAAAGCGAACACGTGATTGATCAAGTATTGCTACGGGAACCTGATGGCAACGGTTTTGAAAAGAGCAATGGCCCCGTCGCCTGTGGCGATCGGGGCCTAAAAAGTCGCACTTTGGCGCTTTCCGATGAAAATCAGAATCTTATGCGGCATGAGACCGCGTAGAAACAGAGGTTAGGTGTTTGATCTGCTTCTCCCTTCGTTGGCGGCGCGTCCTAAACGCGCGGAAGAGTTACGCACGTTGCGGACAATCACTGGCTGAAAAATCACTGCTGCGGTGGAGTCATGGTTCCCGTCCGTCTTTTCCGGGCGCTCGCTGCGGCCCAGAGATTCAGGTCAAAAGGCGTCCAATGGCACGGAGTTCGCGGCGTTTCTAAGCCTCGACGGTATACTTTCTGGAAACGATCAGTTTATTGCGCGCCTCGCGGGTTCGTAGCCCTTGGCGGTGGCTTCGTCTTGAAAGCGGCTTCGCACGTCTTTCAATCGATGCTGCAATACATGAATACTGCCACGTTTTTTCGAGTCGTCAATCGGAATTTTTTAGACGCGCCAATCTTTTGGACCCCTGAAATCTGGATCGACGCTCACCCTTGGGGGAGGCTGGCGCCGGCGCTTGCCGCGCGCGTTTTTGATCACCGGTGAATCTGCAGCCGAGGACGCTGGAGGGCGCCAACGCGGAATTGCGAAGGGATGAAAAATCTGGCGGCCACCAGTCGCTGTTTACGGCGATGCTGGACGGCGGTCGCGTCGCCTATGTCGGTCTCAAGGCTTTCGACGCGTGAAAGGCCCGAACGCCGCAGATCTGCTGCGCCGAGCGCATCGTCCCGAGTTTCAGGCGGTCATGCGCTCGCGGCGTCAAACGGCTCGCGCGCGACGTAACCGCGACCCCAGACGGTTTCGATGTAATTGCCGCCATTGCTGGCGCTGGCGAGCTTCTTCCGCAATTTGCAAATGAAGACGTCGATGATCTTCAGTTCCGGTTCGTCCATTCCGCCATAGAGATGATTGAGGAACATTTCCTTGGTGAGCGTCGTGCCCTTGCGGAGGGCGAGCAGCTCCAGCATCTGATATTCCTTGCCGGTCAGGTGAACGCGGGCCCCGGCGATTTCGACCATCTTCTGATCGAGATTGACGACGAGGTCGCCGATTGCGATGACCGATTGGGCGTGGCCCTTTGAGCGGCGGACGATCGCCTGGATGCGGGCGACCAGTTCGTCCTTGTGGAAGGGTTTCGTCAGATAGTCGTCGGCGCCGAAGCCCAGCCCTTTGACCTTGTCCTCGATGCCAGCGAGACCGGACAGGATCAGGATGGGCGTCTTGATCTTCGCGACGCGCAGGGCGCGCAGCACCTCATAGCCCGACATGTCCGGTAGATTGAGATCGAGCAGGATGATGTCGTAGTCGTAGAGCTTGCCGAGATCGATGCCTTCCTCGCCGAGATCTGTCGCGTAGACGTTGAAATTCTCGGCCTTGAGCATCAGTTCGATGCTTTGCGCGATGGAACGGTCGTCTTCTATCAAAAGCACGCGCATGCGACGAGCTCACCCTCCAAAATCGTGACGACGGTCAGCGGGGCTGCTCGGCTAAATCTTTTGCCCGTTGCTCCGATGATCGGCGGCGCGATTCCATTCGAAAAAGAATAGCGCCGAATGGTTAACGAGGGGTGCGGTGGCGGCTGACGCATCAAAGGGCTTTGCGCCCGAGTGCGCTGGAGTGAGACGCGGCGGAAGCCGGTCGCGCCGAGAAGCAGGCCGCAACGGCGCGCTCAGAGCCGGCCTACCGGCGCCACGACGTGGGCGCGCAATACGTGCGGCGGCGAGGCAGAGCCGTGGCGCTGCCGACATCTCGGTCCATTCCGGCGTGCAATCGTCGGGATCCCCGGGCGCGTGCGCCACGGGGATGTTCTCGGCAACGAATCTCGTAGTTACGCCGCCTTCGCCTGTTCCGACTCGGACGACTCCATCGCCCGCATATACAGGTCAAGCAGCGTCTCATGCTCGTCGCGCTCGTCCTTGTCCTGTTTCCGCAGGCGGATGATCTCCTTGATGACCTTGACGTCGTAGCCCTCGCCCTTGGCTTCGGCAAAGATTTCCTTCTTGCCCTCGTTAAGGGCCTTTATCTCTTCCTCGATGTGTTCGATGCGCTCGACGATGGTGCGAATGCGCTCGCCCGTGACATCCAGACTGTCCGACATGGTTGGCCTCCCTCGATTCGTGCGGGGGAGGCTAGGATCGCGATGGTCACCAGTGTGTTAACGCGTTGTTTTGAGATGTGGAAAACTCCGGGGCCGCAAGGCCGCGTCCCAGTTGATTTTACACATCCGTCGGTGTCGCGGGACATGCCTCGGACGATGGGCGGAAGACGAACTTCTGATAGACGAGGCCGATGCCGATCAGCACGGCGCCGAGGCAGATGAAGACGAAAGCGCGCGGAGCCTTCGAGATTGCGGAGGTCTTAGAAAAAGCGCTTCAGCCCGGCGAGCAGGACAACGTCGGCGGAGGCGACGCGGGATTCGAGCGAGCGGCGCAGGAGGTCAAGTCGCCGCCCGACGCGCCACAAGCGGGAGTTCATCCTATCCGTCTGACCATAGGCGAGTGAGAACGCCGTTCTCATCTTCTGCATCGTGTCCTTGCGTCCAATTGCGCCACGCTGCCCAGGGCCGATCTCCGAAGCCGGCGCTTGATCAATCTCGTTTCGAGACTTGGGCTAATTGATTTGCGAACAGAGAAAAGAATTTCCTGTCTGCGGCGAAT
>NZ_FYDG01000027.1 GCF_900187365.1 Rhodoblastus acidophilus | reverse complement strand
CCTTCCTGGCGATCTTTCCGCAAAATCGCGATTTGCAGCGCGGCTTCGCCGCGCTTCGGGCGGCGCGGGAAGAGGACAACCATATCTCCGTCAAGTTGCGGGCGTCCTTCGCGACCTGGTCCAAAGCCGGCGACACGCGCGCGTTGCGGCGGCGGGCCTCGACGCTGGCGCAAAGGATCGAGGGATGGGGCGGCTGCAAGGCGAGCCGCATGGCCGGCGACCCGCTTGAGGGCGTGATGAGCACCGTGCCGGGGATCGCGTTGGCTTCGACCGGCAATCCTTCACTGGCGCTGCTCGGCGAAGCCCTGCCGATGTTGCCGTGGAACCATACGGTGTCTCCCTGGGCGGAGGGCAGCGTGCTGTTCCGCCTGCCGTCGGGCGCGATCTGGCCCTATGATCCCGCCGGCGGATCGAAACGCCCGGTTGTGATCGATGTTTTCGTCGCCCCGCCGGGGTCGGGCAAGTCGGTGATCGCCAACACCATCAATCTCGGCCTGTGTCTCTCCTCGGCCGTGCTTGGCGGCGCAACGCCGAAGCTCCCGATGATCGGCAAGCTCGACATCGGTCCTTCGGCGGAGGGCTTTGTGCGTCTGGTTCGGGAGAAGCTCGGACCGGAGCGGGAGCATGAGGCGATCTATGTGAAGATGCAGTTCGCGCCGGGCTATGAGTTCAATATTTTCGATTTGCAGGTCGGGTGCGAAGAGCCGCTGCCGCTCGAACGGGCCTTTCTCGAAACGTTTCTGTCGCTGCTGACTCTGCCGCCGGATACGTCGAAGCCGTTCGAAGGCTTGGTGCAGATGATCAAGCTGGTCATCGATGAAGCCTATCGGCGCTGCAAGGACGTGCCCGGCGGCCATCCGGTTCATGCGATAGAGCAGATTGATGAAATAGATGTAGTCCGGCTTTTCGATTTCCGGCTCTGGCGTCCGGCGTAGCGCTGCGAGAATCGCCGGATTCACAGCGCGGGCGCCGACGGGAGCGGTCAGATAAACGCGTTTTCTCGCTTGGCCGTCCAGCTTGCGCAGCGCCGCTTCGAGATCCATCACGCCGGTCGAGCGCGAGGCGATGGCGATGTCGCAAACCGGCAGGTCGCTCCAGTCATCCTCCCAGGCGCGCAGCACTGTCTTTATTTGGCCCGCGCCCGCTTCGGCCGCGCGCTGGCGCGCGACGTCCAGCATGGCGGAACTGTAATCGAGCGCGAGAATGGTTTTGAAATGGGGCGCCAGCGCCACGGAGAGCGCGCCATTGCCGCAACCGACGTCAAGCAGGCTGTCGCAGTCCGAGAGGTCCATCCGCGCGATGAACGAATCCAGGTAATTTCCGCCGGCGCGCACGCGGTCGTCGAAGGCGGTCGCCCTTGCGTCCCAGAAGGCGGGCGGCTTGGCCCAGCTTCCCGCGCGGGCCTGATGATCCCGGTACATCTGGCCGAAATCCAGATCGTGGATGATGAGGGGCGCGCAAGGCTTGTCGTTCATGTCTCACCTTTCAGGTCCGAAGCGGGGCCATTCCTGGAGCGGAAAGGCGCCTGCGCCTTCACGGCGAGCGCTTCCCAACCGACGCCCTCCCTGGCGCGGCGCAGCGGCAGGATCGGCCTGCCGCCAAGAAGCTGAGGCCGCAACCAAGCCAGCGTATCGACGATGTCGTCAGGCTTGGGAACTTCCGCGTCGGTTTCGATGGAGACCACGCCGATGCCGAGCGCCGCCAGTTCGGCGACGGTCAGGGCGCGCTCGGCGCTTCGCAGCGCGCAGCCCCATTCCAGCCAGCGGCCCGACCATCCCCGTGCGGTCAGCCCCGCCGCCGCCAGCGCCCCGATCAGGCCTTCGCCGGACGAAGCCGACCAATGGCGCAGCGGCGCGGCGAGCGCGCGCGCTTCGCTCAAGCTCACCGTCGCGGCGCTGGCTTTCTCCGCGAAGCAGATCAGGGCGTCGGCGCCCTCGCTCGCCACCACCACCAGTCCCGGCCGGGCGCCAGGCGAGGCTTCGGCTGCAACAAAGGCGGCGGAGCGAGACAACAGCGCGTCGAGATCGTGCGACTCCCCCTCCAGCACAATGCAGGACGCCTTGTTGTTGGTGGTCGCCGCGACGCCGGGGCAGAGGATATGCCCCACGGTTCCCAGAAATTGGCCGGCGCGAGACGCAAGCGCCTCGCCGAGCCGGCGGGCGAGCCGCGCCGTGCTGTTTTTGGCGCCGGAACGGTCAGTGTCGTCGAGTCCAATCAGCACGCGCGTCATTCGGCGACCTCCGCATCGCGCGGTTTCTTGCCCAAGGCGGTGAGGCGCCCATCCTTTTCCACAATAGGCGCCACCGCGCGCCCCCCCCACAGGCGTGGGCTGAGCCAGCCGTCGGTATGGATCTCGGCGTCGAGCGCCAGGCGTTTCGCCGCGACATCGGTCATCACCGGCAGGATGCCCGCGGCTTCAAGCTCGGCGACCGTGATCGGATCCGGCAGCGCGCGCAACCCGCCATATTCGAGGAAACGGCCGGACCAGCCATAGGCGGTGAGGCCCACCGCGGCGGTCGCGCCGATGATCCCGTCGCAGGTTCCGCCATGCCCGGACAGATGAACGCCCGCCGTCGCGCACAAAGCCTTGGCGCGCGCCTGCGTCTCGATCTGATGCGTGCAGCACAGGCCGAAAGCGACGATATCGTCCAGAGCCGCATCCTCGGGCGCGACACATAGGCCGGGGTCGGAACCGGGACTGGCCAGTTCCTCGATATGGGCGATGGCGCGGGCGATCAGCTCCGGCAGGAGCGCGGCGTCTTCGATCTCCACCACGGCGCAGGCCGGGCTGTTGTGCGACGTGTAGTGAATGCGGTCGTCGAGCAGCAGTTGGTGGCGCAGCGCGCCCCAGAGCCGCGCGCCCTGCGGCAGCTTCTTCTCGAACATGCGCACCAGCCGTCCCGTGCCGATTTTGGCGCCGGCGACGTCGGTGTCGTCAAATCCCATATAGATTTTCATGCAGGCTCCGGCAGGAAGGCGGCGCGGCCGTCGGGCGCGGTGAGCGCCGTAACTTTGACGCGGTAAAGCCGCTCTATCGCCGGCGCGTCGAGCACGTCGCGCGGGGCGCCGGTCACCGAGATGCGGCCTTGTTCGAGAAGGGCGATCCGGTCCGAGGCCCAAAACGCGTGTTCGGGATGATGGGTGCTGATCAGCACGCCGATGCCCTTGGTCCTCAATGTCTGCAACAGCCGCATCAGCCGGATCTGCGCGCCATAATCGAGGCCCGCCATCGGCTCGTCCATCACCAGCAGGCCGGCGCCTTGCGCCAGCGCGCGGGCGATCAACGTCAACTGCCTCTCACCGCCGGAAATTTCGGTGTAGGGACGCTCGGCCAGAGCCAGAATGCCCAGTTCGTCAAGCAGGGCGTCGGCGGCGCGGAAATCGCCGGCGCGGACCGGAGCTAGCCAGCCCGACTGCGGCAGCCGCCCAAGCAGGACCACATCGCGCACGCGGTAGGGAAAGGGCGCGACATGGTTTTGCGCGACATAGGCGATGCGCCGCGCGATCTCACGGCGCGACCACGCGCGCAGATCGCGTCCGGCGAGCGCGACGACGCCGTCCTCGGGTTTCAGGAAGCCGAGCATCAGCCGCAACAGCGTCGTCTTGCCGGAGCCGTTGGCGCCCAGCAGCGACACGATTTCGCCGGCATCGAGAGACAGCGAGGCGCCGTCGAGCACATGGCGTTTTTCGCGCGTGAAAACCAGCGCGTTGGCTTCGAGCCCCGCCAGAGTCACATCCAGCCCCTTCGCGCCCGCCGCAGAACCAGGATGAAGGCGGGAATGCCCAACAGTTCGGTGATGATGCCGATGGGGATTTCCGCCCGCGCGACGCTGCGCGCCAAAGTGTCGGCGCCGATCAGGAAGATGGCGCCAACCAGCGCCGAGGCCGGCAGCAGGCGCGCATTGCCGGGGCCGACCAAAAGCCTTGCGAAATGCGGCGCGAACAGGCCGATCCAGCCGATCATGCCGGACAGCGAAACGCTCAGCGCCGAAATGAAGGTCGCGAGCGCGATGGCGCCGTAGCGCAGCGCCGCGACGGGCACGCCGAGGCCGCGCGCCTCATCCTCGCCCATCGCCAGCGCGTCGAGCGGGCGTCCCAGCAGCGCGAGCCCCGCCATGCCCGCCAGCATGAAGGGCGCGGTCCAGAGAATCTGGTCGAGGCTGATTCCCGCGAGGCTGCCCATCAGCCAATAGACGATGGCCGGCAGCTGGTCGTACGGATCGGCGGCGTATTTCAGGATCGACAGCGCGGCGGTGAAGAAGGCGCCGGAGATCATGCCGCCGAGAATGAGGGTGATGGCGGAGGCCTCGCCGAACAGATTGGCGATGACGACGCCGAGCGCCACCGCGCCGACGCCGCCGGCGAAGGCGAAACCCTGCAACGTGACCCAGGACAGGCCCAGCATCAGGGCGAGCGCAGCGCCGAAGCTGGCGCCGCCGAGCGCGCCGAGCAATCCGGGCGAGGCCAGCGGATTGCGGAACGCCGACTGGTAGGCCGCGCCGGCGACGCTGAGCGCGGCCCCGATCAAACCCGCCGCGAGGATGCGCGGCAGGCGGATCTCCACAATGATGTTGCCGAACAGATCGTCGCGCGCCGGATCGGGCGCGGCGAGGTTTGCGCGCGAGGCGAGAAAGCGGAGGATCTCCGGGATCGTCAGCCCGTAACGGCCCAAGGACAGCGCGACCAATGCCGCCGCCGCCAACAGGGCGACGAGGCTGAGGAACAGGATCAGCGCGCGGGCGCGCTCACTCGAATAGGCGTGCGACATCTTGGTCGGCGAGCTCGACTCCGAAGAACAATTTGCAGAATTTTTTCGTCTCGGCTTTGACATCGAGCGGCAGCGCCTGAGGATAAAGGATGTTGGCCAACCATTGCACGCCCAACACGCGCATAAAACTCGGGGGACGGTCGAGCCAGTTGAAGGGAAGTTTCGGCACGGCGTAGACGCGGCCTTCGGCGGCGGCCTTCACATTGCGCCATTCCGGCGTTTGCGCGGCGACCTCCTTGAACTTCGGGTCAAGCGCGACGATCAGGGCGGGCTGGCGGGCGATGATCTCTTCCAGCGAGATCTTCTCCATGCCCATATGGGTCGCCTGCGCGCAATGATAGATGCTGTCGCCGCCGGCGAAGCGGAATGCCTCCATGTGGAAGGACGAGTCGCATTCGGTGGCGAGGCCGTCCGGGCTTTCGGCATAGAGCAGCTTGACCCTTTGCTCTGGCGGCACGCTCGCCACCGCCTTGTTCACCCGATCGAGCGCGGCGACGACATAGGCTTTCAATTCGTCGGTGCGGGCGCGGCGGTCGAGCAGATCGCCGATCAAGTCCAACGCCGCCGGATAGTCGTCGATCTTGTCCACCTTGATGTAAATCACCGGCAGGCCCGTCTGCGCCCAGCTTTTCTCCGCCGGAGGGTGGCCGCCCATCGGATCGGTCCAGGCGACGATCACATCGGGATGCAGCGCAATGATTTCTTCCGGATTGGCCGGACGGTTCTGGCCCGGCGTGCCGCCGACCGCCGCCAATTCAGCGAGGCGGGGCGCAAGAAAAGACTTCTGCTTTTCGGTGAGCGGCGTGTTGACCGCCGCGAGCGCGTCGGGCGCAATCACCGCCATCAGCAGGGTCAGCGGATAGGACGCCGAAAAGACTTTTGTGATCTTCTCGGGAACCTGAATCCTGTGGCCCGCCATGTCGGTGATTTCGCGGGCCTGCGCCGGCGCGGCCAACGCCAGCAGGACCGCGGCGATGCGGAGAAAAACTTTCATCAGGCGACTTCCAGGCTCGACGCCTGCAAGGCAGGCCGGATGATTTTTGCGAAATCGGTCAGGGTTTGCAGGTTCTTGTCCGCGTCCAGCGAAGCCGGCTTCAGCAACAGCGAACGCGGCGCCACGCGGGCCTGAATCTCGCGCACTTGCGCGATCACCTCGTCATAGGAGCCGATCAATGACCGCGCGATCACCCCCTCGGCGTCGAACGCCGGCCCCTTGCCCTGGGCCATGAAAATGCCCCTCATGCGCTCGGAAAAACGCGCGACAAAAGGCTGCGCCTCGGCCAGCGCCTTTTCGCGTGTCGGCGCGGCGAAATAGAAGCGCGCCAGGGCGAGGCGCGGATCGACGCCCGGCGCTGCGGCGCGATAAGTCTCGACGATGTCCGCCACTTTCTGCAACGGGAAGGGCGAGCCGCCCATCACGCCAATGCCCTTTTGCGCGGCGTAACGGATGGCCTCCGGCGTGGTGGTGGCGATCCACAGCGGCATGTTCTTCTGCAGCGGTTTCGGCGCCAGGCGCACGGCGTCGGTCTGGTAAAACCGGCCCGAAAAACTCACTTCGTCTTCGTGGAACAGGCGCTCGATCAGCTCCAGCGCCTCAAGGGTCATGTCGCGCGACACATCCTTGTCAGCATGAAAATGCTTGTTCTGCAGGGGGAACGGACCGCCCTTGGCGATGCCGAAATCGAACCGCCCGCCGGACAGAATGTCGATGCTGGCGACATCTTCCGCCACCTGAACCGGATTGCGGAACGGCAGCAGCACCGCGGCCGAGCCCAGTCGGATTTTCGTCGTCACACCCGCGAGATAGGCGAGCAGAACCAGGATCGACGGACTGGCGGCGTCCGGGTTGAAATGGTGCTCGGCGACCCAGGCCTCCTCGAAGCCGAGCGCCTCCACGTGCTGGACGAGCCGCGTCTGCGCGGCGAAACATTTCGCGTAATCATTGAGCGGATTTTCATAGGTGCAGAAAACGCCAAGGCGCATGTCGGACTCCTTGAACAACAGCCGGGCGCGAAAGAAAAAAACGCGCCTGGCGCAATGTCAGAAAGCGACTTTCACTTCGGCGCCATAGACCGCGCCCCAGTTGTAATAGCCGTAGATCATCTGATAGCGGCGGTCCGCGATATTGCGGCCGTAGAGCGTCAGTTTGGCGTCGTAATCCTGCAGGTGGAACTTGTAGCCGAGGTTGATGTCCGCCGTGACGAAATTGCCGACCTCGTGATATTTGCCGTCGGCGGCGTTGAAGTTGGACAGGAATTTCGACACATAGATCAGCGAGGCGCTGGCGCTGAACGCGTTCCAGGTGTTGGTGAGCGTGAAACTCGCCTGATCGTGCGGGATGAGGTTGGAGTAATTGGTCGAGGCCACCGAACTCGCCAATTGCATCAGATGCGTCCAGCTGCTGCGATAGCTGAGCGCGCCCAAAGCCCAGGGCGGCAGGTCGCCCTCGCCAGCCAACTCAAAGCCCTGGCGCAGGGTGTCGGACTGGGTCCAAAGCGCCGTCTGATAGCCATTGACGGCCTTGTAGCTGGTCGGCGTCTTGTCGTTGCCGATATGCGTATAGAAATAGGTCGCGGTGGGCCGCAGCCAATCCTGGACCGGCGCGGCGAGGCTCGCCTCGAACTTGTTCTGGGATTCGCCGGACAGCGGCTTGCCGGTGGCGGAGAGCACATTGGTCAGCCCGCCCTGTTCGGTGTGCGAATAGCGCAGGCCGGACACCAGTTGCGGCAGGATTTTGTAAGCGGCGCCAAAGGCGTAATTGGTGGCCAGCGGCAGGGTGCGGTCATAGAAATATTTGTATTTCGCCGCGTTGATGCCGCCGCCGCCCGATCCGGCGCCCTGGTTGTAGAGGTCGATGCCCTTGTCGATGGTGTGGTCGTCGAAGCGGATGGAGGCGTCGAGATCGAGCCGGTCGTCGAAGAACTTCCGCTCGATATTGGCGTAGCCCGACAGCGTCTCCTCGCGCCGCGCATAGCCGGAGTAGAACAGTTCGCCGGTCGGCGTGTTCCACCACACATATTGCAGGCCGAGCTGGGCCAGCGTGTCCCAGTAATTGAAGCTGTGGCGCAGATGGACCTGCGCGGTGTCGCTGGCGTCGGGCGTCGTGGTCACCGTGGCGTTGGCGTAGCTCGCCTGGACGTTCGAGGCTTTGGCGCCCTGATAAGCGCCAATCAGCACCGTGGTGTTGTGCGGGTCCCAGGTGAAGGTGGTTTGCGATGTGATCAGCGTGGTGTCGATCGGCGCATAGGACCATCTCTGCGCCACCAGCGACGCCGAGTTCTGCCCGGCGGTGGCCCGCTGGAAATCGAAATTGTCGCTGTCGTAGAAAAAGGTGAATTGCGATTGCGCCACGCCAGTCTCGATCCCGCCCTTCAACAGGGCCGAGACGTCGTGCGAGCTGGCGTTCCAGTCGGTCGGGCCGTCGCTGCGGCGACCGTTCACGTAACCGGAGGCGAAACCCTTCACGCCATTGTCGCCGAGCGCAAAGGTGGTTCCGCCGTAGAGCCCGCCCCGGAAGGTCCCAAAACTTTCGCCGGCGGAATAGAACTCGCCCTCGGTCTTGGCGGGATTATGCGTGTTGATGACGATGAAGCCGCTGTTGAGCGCGCCGGAGGGGGAGCCGAAATCGACCAGCGGGCCGAGCGTCAGCGCGGTGGGGTCGCGCACGATCTTCATCTGCTCGATGGCCTGGATCGGCAGGGTCTGCAACATGCGGCCGGCGGCGGCGGACGTGACATAGGCGCCGTCGATGATGAAGCCGAAATTGGAATCGCCGCGGATCAGCAGATTATAAGGCAGCTTGCGGCCCTGAAAGGTCACGACGACGCCCGTGGCGTGCTTCAGCAGGTCGAAGGGATCGGAGGGATGCAGCGCCTCAATATCCTGCTTGGTGAAGGTTTCGACATGCGGCCGGCTGCTCGGCGCGACCCGCGAGATATTGGCCGGGCTATCCGGCGCGAGATCGGGGCGGTTCGCAGCGGCGGCCTCGCCGCCGGCGCCGGCCGTCGCGCCATCCGTTTCGACATTGATCGACGGCACGGCCTCTTGAGCGGACGCCGGCGGGAGCATGGCGAGCAAGGCGAGCGAGACGCCGCAGCCGAGGCGAGCGAACAGCCGGTCGCAGGAACGGGCATTGGACGACGCCGTGAGTGCGAGAGACATCATTCTTTTCCGTTGTTGGGCGCCGCATGCGCGCCGGTTCAGACCAAAGGAGGGAAGCGGCTGGGAATGCGGGTCAGTAGCGCCACGCGAGCTTGCCGACGACGGCGCGCGGCGCGCCGGGATAGTAGATTCCGGAGGCCGAGGTCGCCTGATAGAAGCCGCTGGAGATCTGGCCGATATAGCTGGCGTCGAACAGATTGGTCACGGTCACGCTGGCTTCGATCTCGCCGAAATCGACCG
Organism: Rhodoblastus acidophilus; assembly: GCF_900187365.1. Taxonomy (GTDB): domain Bacteria; phylum Pseudomonadota; class Alphaproteobacteria; order Rhizobiales; family Beijerinckiaceae; genus Rhodoblastus; species Rhodoblastus acidophilus. The sequence goes on along the minus strand of NZ_FYDG01000027.1, from coordinate 8,456 downwards.
GTCTGCGATAGGCGAGGCGCAGATCGGCGGTGGCGTAGCCGTCAAGCGGCTGCTTATGCGCGGCGTCGCCGTAACGGTCGCTGACGATGTGCAGGATCGGCGACAAGGTGAAGCCGTTCCAGCGCGCCTCGGCGCCGAGCGTCGCGATCCACAGCGGCGCGTCGGGGACGAGTTGGCCATTCACTTTGGTCGCCGCGATCACGCTGGCCGAAGCGCCCGGCAGATAGGGTAGATTTTCGACGAAGGCGACATTCTGGTAGCCGACCGCCGCGAAGAACGACAGCGCGTCGCCGGGCTCCAGCCGGACCAGCGCCTGGCCGCCGAGGGTGCGGCTCTCGCCGATGCTCTGGCTGTAGGGCACGCCCGTCGCGGTCAACCCATTGTCGTAGGAGACGTTCTGGTGATGGTTGCGCGCGTAGAACAGGGTGGGGCTGAAAGTTCCCATGCCCAACGGCGCCGCGAACTTCCAGTCGAAACCGACATCGACGAGATCGTCGGTCTCCGGCTTGAGCCCATGCCAGAGCTTGTTGAGGTTCAGCCCCTTGGCGTTCAGCGCGGCGGCGTTTTGCTGGTACGCCGGCCACAGATCGTAACCCGGCCCCGTATAGGTGACGCCTAAGCTGAGACGCGCGGTGAGGTCGCGGTCGACGTCGTAGGACAGCGCCAGATAGGGCAACGCCGTCCCGATCGTATAGGACGTCACGCTGTTCACGCCATTGACCGAGGCGGCGGAAAGCGCGGCGGAATAGGAGACGTCGCCGACGCCGGCCGTGTTCATGGCGTTGATGCCCGGCAGCGTGTCCCACATGTAGCGCAGGCCGCCCTGCACGCGCAGCGCGTCGAACCGCCGGTCCGCCGACACATAGAGCGAGTTGTAGATATGTGGCGTGGTCTGTTGCGCCAGCAGGCCCCAGCTCTTGAACGTCAAGCCGCCCGAGGGGTTGGGCGCGTACATTTTCCACGCGGTGGGCGGCCCGGGCAGTTCGCCGACGCCGCCCCAATAGCCCAGCGTAAGATCAGTGGCCCAGGCGCGGGTCTTCAATTCGGCGATCCCGCCGTAATAATCATGGTCGATCAGCCATTGCCGCACCATGCCGTTGGACATTCCATCAAGGTAATAGCCGTCCTCGTGGAAGTAATACGGCTTCAGCGTGAGAACCGTGTCGGCGTCGATCTTCCAGGCGATGTCGGCGAAAGCGGACCAGACGTCGAAGGTCTGGCGGTTATAGCCGGACCAGTTCACCAGATTGCCGGCGACCGGGGTCGCGGTGAAATCGTAGAACCGATAGCGATCGAGATTGCTGGCCTGGGCGTAGGTCAGGCCAGCATAGGTGTTCTGGTCCATCTGCGTGTGCGCGACGAACGCCTTGACGTCGAGCGCCTCGATCGGCCGCGTTTCAATCCCGGCGGCGAAATCGCCCTTGCCGTCCGGCGCCTTGCCGGAGCCGCGCCATTTGTCGGCGTCGCTCCAGGCCCCGGAGAGGAAGAATTTTGTGGTGTTGTCGAACAGCAGGCCGCTGTCCACGCGCGCGAAGGTGCGCAGGAAATGATAGGAGCCGAAGCTTTGCGAGACCTCGCCGCCCATCCTGTCCCTGGGCCAGGCGATCTGGCTGTCGACCACGCCGGCCGAGGTGAAATAGGAGATGACGGAGGGCGGAACCGGCCCCTGGTAGAGGGTCGTCCGGCTGATATCCTCATTGGGAATCAGGAACATCGCGCCGACGCCGGGATTGACGCCCGCCAGCGGAACGCCGTCCACCGTGCTCAGGCTGTCGCCATGCTGACTGAGCTGTCCGCGCACGCGAAATCCTTTCGCGCCGCCCGGAAGATTGGCGGCGGCGTAAGGATCGATCGCCGGCGCGTCCACCGAGGGCAGATCGCCAACGGCGCGCAGCACGTTGGCGCCGCCGTTCGAAACGCCAAAACCGACGCCTTCGCCGTTGGCGTCATAAGCCGTGGCCGCCCCGACGCGTCGGGAGGGAAGCACGTCGGGGCGGCGGGACGAGGCAGGCGCAGCCGCGGCCGCCGCTTCGGAAGAAGCTGCGGCCGCTCCCGCCTCGACATGAACGTCGGGCACAACGACCTGAGCCCGAACGTCTACGGCGAACATGCAGGCGCCCAGCGACACGCCGGCGCGCAAGAGAGAGCGAAAGGCTGGATGGGAGCGGCGCATGGAATAGCCTTGGAGGGCGTTAATATGTATTTCAATTATATGAATAGGAAATTTTATCCTGCCAAGTAAGGCGATTATGGCGGCAATCTGACCAAAATATGGTCAAGTTTTAGCTTTCTTTCCGGCCGTCGGTGTTCAATCGGCAAGGCAAAGTGATAGCATCAGGCTCGGAGGACTGTTGGTCTATCGGCTAAGGTTGAACCGCACCACAATGCTGCCGTGGAACGAGCCTCCAGGCGGCGGCGGCGCGTGGGCGGCGCTCATCATACCGTGAACGGCGCCGTCCAGCGCCGACGAGCCGGAGGAGCTGATGATGGAATGGCTGACGATGCGCCCGTCGCCGCCTACCACGAAGGTAACGCCGACCGCGCCGTCCTCGGCGCGCGCGCGCGCCGCAGCCGGATAAATCTTGTGGCGGTTGAGTTCGGCGGAAATGATCGCGCCGTAACTTGCGCGCGCCGCGCGTTGCGGCGCGCCATCCGCAACCCCGGCGCGATGGGCTTCCGAGCCTCCTCCGTGCGCGGCCGCCTGCCGCATGGCCTCGCGCCGCTCCAGCGCCGCGCGGCGGCGTTTCTCTCTCAAACGATCCTGCCGCGCCTCTTCCGCGGCTTCTTCGCGCGCCGCGCGGCGCGCCTCGATCGCCGCCTGTCGCCTTTTCTCGCGGCGAAGGCGCTGCTGCTCCTGCGCCGCCAATTCCGCCCGCCGAGCGTCTGGATCGGCCAGGATCGTCGCGGGCTCGGGCGACGGCGCGGACGCGGGCGGCGGCGCGGCGAGCGCTTCAGGCGGGGCCTCCGCCGGTTCGACCGGCGACGCGGGCGCCGGCGCGGGCTCTGACGTGTTATCTCCGGCGATAGCGAGCGTGTCGACGACATAATCGCCTTGCGGAACCAGATCGATCTCGAGGGGCGCGAGCACGACGGGAGGCGGCTTGATGACCGCCAGCGCCGATAGGGCGAGGAGATGCGCGGCGAAGGAGACGCCCGTCAGCGACAGGCGCGTGCGTCCCGGCAGCAGCGCGAAACTCATGGCCGCGGCGCCGGCGCGCCGGGCGCGGCCTTGTCGATCTTGGCCGCCTTGCTCTTCCCCGCCGGGCCGGTGAGGATCGCAAGCCGGGTCAGGCCTTGAGCCGCCAGCACGTCCATCAAGCCGATGACATCGCCATAAGCCGCATCGCGGTCGGCGCGCAGGTGGATAGGCGGCGTCCGGTCGTCGCCGAGTTTCGCCTCGACCGCTTCGACGATCTGCTCCAGGCGATAGCTCTGGCCGTCCAGTTCGATCTTGCCGTCCTTGCCATAGGTGAGCACGACCGGCGGCTTGGGATCGAGTTTTTGCGCGACCTTGGCCTGGGGCAGGTTCACGTGCAGCCCGGCGGCGAGCATGGGCGCCGTGACCATGAAGATAATCAGCAGCACGAGCATGACGTCCACCAGCGGCGTCACATTGATCTCCGCCTGCGCGCGGTAGACGCCGTTGGCGTTTCCGACAGACGAGCGCTGCATCACGCGGCGTCCTTCACGGCTTGGGGCGCGGCGGCGCCGGCGAGCCGGTCTGCCCGCTCCTGCACCAAACAGTCGAGATCGGCGGACACGCGCGAGAACACGGCGGAGAGCCGATTGTAGCCGACCGAAGCCGGAATGGCGGCGGCGAGCCCGATGGCGGCGGCGGCGAGCGCCTCGGCGATGCCGGGCGCGACCACGGCCAGCGAAGTGTCATGGGCGTCGGCGATGGAGGCGAACGAGGACATGATGCCCCAGACCGTGCCAAACAGGCCGACGAAGGGCGCCGTAGAGGAAATGGCGGCGAGGCTCGGCAGTCCGCCCTCCGCCTCCAGCAGCAGCGCGCGGGCGGCGCGCGTCATGCTCTCGCCACTGCGCCAGCGCCGGTCGGCGTGGGATTCGGTTGCGACTCTCACCGCCTGCGCGCGGACGCCGGCGTCGAGGATCCCAGCGAGCAGCACTGCGTCTTCGTCGCGGCGGGCGGCGCGGACCGCCGTAAAGAGGCGGCGCGCCGACAGCCAGATCTGCAGGATCAGCGCCCATCCCCAAACCGAAACCAGGAAGAGCAACGCCATCACGCCCTTGCCGACGACGCCGGCTTGCAGAAAAAGTGCGAGCGGCGATAAACCAACGGAATTCATAATCCTGCGCTCTCCAAGACGGTGCGGCGCGACGCCGCTGAATTATATAATCCTGTTACATAAAGTAAGACGCAGGCCATGCCTGACCGACACGCAACCTGATCAGCGCATGACCTCGTCCACGTCTGCGTCGCTCAAATCGACGTTGAGGAACAGTTTGTAGAACCGCTTCATCTCGCCGCGCAGATCGAGCGGAAGTAGATCGGGATAGAGCAGATTGGCGAGCCATTGCACGCCAATCGCCCGCATGAAGCTGGGCGGCCGGTCGACCCAGTTGAACGGCAGACGCGGCGCGAAGGCGATGGCGCGCGAGGGGATCGCCGGAACATTGCGCCAAACGGGTTGCGCCAGGGCGTTCGCCACGAATTGTCTGTCCTGCGCGAGAACGAAGTCCGGCTTGTAGGCGATCACCTGTTCGAGACTCACCGTCTCGCCGCCCCCATGAGTCGCTTGCCGACAATGATGGACGTTCTCGGCGCCCGCGAGCGGAATGAGTTCGGCATGCCAGGAATCGTCGCATTCCGTCGAAAGCCCCTCCTTGCCCTCGGCGTAATAGACGCGGCGACGTTTCTCCGGCGGCAGGTTTGCCGTCGCCGCGCGCACGCGATCGAGCGCCGCGACGATATAATCGGACAATTGCCTGGCGCGCTGGGGTCGTTGCAGCACGTCGCCGAGAAAGGTCAGAGCCGCGGGGTGATCGGCGAGCGTGTCGAGCTTGACGAACAAGACGGGCAGGCCGGCTTTTTCATATTGCGCGCGGATGAAATCGTTGTCGCTGAACCGGTCGAGCCAGACCAGGATGAAATCCGGATGGAGCGCCAGCACTTCCTCGGGGTTCATCTGCGGCCCGTGGCCCATGGCGGCGCCGATCACCGGCAGGTCGAGCACCTCCCTCGGCAGGTAGGGCTTGATCTCGTCGCGGACCCGAAAATTGATCCCCACCAGCAGCTCCGGCGCCAGCGCATAGAGCAGCAGCGACACTGGATGCGACGAGGAATAGACCTTTCCGATCTTGTCGGGAATGGTCACGTGCCGCCCCGCCATATCCACGACTTCGCGCGCTTGCACGGGCGACGCGAGAAAGAGGGCGATTGCGGCGAACAGGGCGAAAAAACGCATGGCGGACTCCTTGAACCCGTGGGCCGGCGCCCGGCCGACCCGCAGGCGAGAGGTCATCAGAATGTGACGTCGAGACGCAGCGAAGCGTTCAGCGGCTCGCCGCGATAGAGCCAGGCGTAGGTGGTGGCGCTTTCATAATAGCGGCGATCGAAAATGTTCTTCACGTTCAGGCTCAGCCGTCCCCGATCGAACTTGTAGAAGGCCATGGCGTCGAAGGTCGCGTAGGCCGGCAGTGTCGCGTAAACATTGGGTGTGGATTGCGAAACCAGATTGGTGGTGCGCGCGTCCGTAAAAGTCATGCCGCCGCCGAAGCCGAAGCCGCGATAATCGCCTTCCTGGATCTCGTACGTGCTCCACAGCCGCAGCGTGTTGTTGGGCACATAGGGCGTGCGCGAGCCCACGACATAGGAGCTGTCGCGGACGATGCGCGCGTCGGTGTAGGCATAGGCGATCTGCGCGAACCAGCCGGGCTGAATGGTGTAGCCGCCGTCGAGTTCGACGCCGCGCGAACGCTGCTTGCCGGTTTGCACCTTGTAATTGGCGAGCGCGCGAACCGGATCGGGGTCGGTTTCCGTCACGTTGCTGAGCTCGATCTGATAGACTGAGGCGGTCAGAGAAGCCTTGTCGGCGACCTGATATTTGACGCCGCCTTCGATCTGCGTTCCGGTGAGCGGATCGAATTTCTGGATTTCGCCCGTGTTGGTAATGTTGGCGGCCTGCGGTTGCAGGGTCGTGCCATAGCCAATGAACGGGGTCACGCCCGGCAGAATGTCGTAGAGCATGCCGACGCGCCAGGCCGGCCCCTCGCCCGTGGTCCGGGAACTATTCAGCGAGGCCGGATTCATGCCCGAGCGGCCATAGGTCTCGTAATTGACATAGTTCACGCCGCCGACGATGCGCCATTTGTCAGTCAGCGAAATCACGTCGTTAATGTAGCTGTCGGCCTGATTGGTGGAGGAATAGCCGAACATGTATTGCTGGACGTTGCTAGCCGGCTGGCCCCAGTTGGGCGTGTTCGGATCGGTGAAGAAGTAGGACGAGAACGTATAGGGCGTCGGGCGCGCCATGTTCATGTTATAATGAATGTTGGCGTAGCGCTCGCCGAAAATCAGGTCGTGCTTGATCCCGAACGTGTCGAAATGGCCGTGGATCAGGTTGTCCGTGTCGAAGGCGTAGACCGGCCCCATGCGGATTTCCTGAAACGACTGGGTGTATTTCGGCGTCCCGGAGGCGAGGAAGCTCGGCGTCGCCGTGACGCTGAGCGCATCGCGCGAGGTCACCGTGAACTGATTGGAGGATTTGAAGCTCCAGTCCTCGTTGAAGCGATGCTCATAGTCCGCGCGCGCCGTATTGCTCTCATAGGTCCAGAACGAGCGCGGGTCGTAGACGTTGATGTCATAGGGAAAGCTGCCGAGCGGAGCGAGAGTGGCGGTGGCTCCGCTGCCTTTTTGGGCATAGCCGGGCGCGCCGCTATAGGGATGCGTGTTCTGCCAGCGGTATTCATAGCCCAGCGTGATCGCGTCGTCGGAGGTGAGGCGTCCCTGCAAAACCACGCTGGCGTCGCGCTTGGTGTAGCGGCTGTTGTCGGCGAAGGTGTTGTAATTGCCAAGATTGAAGTTGGTGCGCAGCAGCCAGTCCTGGTTGACCAGGGGCGTGGAAATGTCACCGGAAAAATAGGTCCCGCCATAAGTATTGACGCCGGTCGATGCGGACATTGTGCGGGTGGGCAGCGGCTTCTTGCTGATCACGTCGATCACGCCGCCAATGCCGCCGGAATAAGCGCCATAGAGCAGTCCGGACGGGCCTTTCAGCACCTCGATGCGCTCGACATTGGTCATCCAGCCATTGCCCTGGGGCGTGGGGTCCCACAAGCCGTCATGCAGGGTCATGCTGACGGAGAAACCACGGATATAGGCGCTGTTGGTGGTTTCGAGCGGGTAATAAGAGGGATAGGGATTGACCACGCCCGCGACATTCTGGAGGGCCTCGATGACGCTGCGCGAATCCTGATCCTGCAGGATTTTCTGCGGCACGGTGGCGATGCTTTGCGGAATGTAATTGTTGGGCAGGTCGACCTTGCTGCCCGTACTGGTGCGGGTGACGACATAATTCTCCCGGCCCTCGGGGCTGGGCCCTTCGCCAATGGGGATCGCGCCATTGTCCGAAGGAGCGGAGGTGACGCTGATTCCGGGCACCGGCGTCGCTTCCTCCGCACGCGCCAGGGCGCCCGAGAGAAGCAAGGCGCAAGTCGAGACACAGGACAAGGCGGCGCGCGGCGTGCGCAGGTTGATGTTGTTCTTCATTGTGTGCCCCTTCGGAAAGGCGCGACCTTTTTCAACTAACACACGAAAGTTGGCCGCGAATTTCAATATGTACGATGATTACATTGAGTTAAACCTTGAGCGATGCCTTTTTTGGGCGCACCTTGAACATAATTTCGACACATGAGGAACATCGCGATCCGGCGCGGCCCGGCTTGCTGGCTTTTAGAGGCAGCTTCACAACGAGGCGCCGTGGGCCCGCCATCCACTCGGCCGGTGGCTGAGCGCCTCGCTATGCTCAAGATGTAGCGCAGCTATATAAAGCCGCGTCCTTTGGGGCCGCCGCCGATCCTGCCTGTTCGAGAACACTCATCAGATGGGACGCGGCGATTTCGGGAACTCCATCGCCCCCTGGAAGGTCGCTCGGCGGCGCATCCGCAAAACTGGCCGCCGAGCTTCAGCGCTCCCTGGATCTCGGATTCATATTGCCGCGGACGGAGGAAGCGCCTTGGTGAAAACTTTGTGGCAGCGGCTGTTGCGCGAACCGACGGATTGAGTCTGTCCAAGACGATAGCTGGGCCTTGGCGCAGAACACCAGCAAAAATGGAACATCATTTCGAATGCCGAAAGGCGGCGTGCGTGGATGTCTGCTTCGAGCCGGACTCCATCGCCCACCATCGCCGTGGCCCCGCAAGGCTCGAGGCTCCGTTCCTGATCGATGTCAGGACGCCGTCCTGACATCCGTCTGCGCGAATTCGTTCGCCGT
>NZ_FYDG01000057.1 GCF_900187365.1 Rhodoblastus acidophilus | reverse complement strand
ATTACAGCATCGCTACATGAGCCTGGAGACGATGGCCAGCCTCGCCGACGAACCCGCATCGCCCCCCAAAATCGCAGCCTGAAGAGGCGAGACGAACGCCCCAAAATTTCCACCACCTTGACGGACGCGATCATTTATGGCGTGCAGCCAGGCACGACAGACTTCTGCTCGGAACATCCCCAGCCGTTTCAGGTTGCCGGCCACGGCGTGATAGTTCAGATAGCCTTGCACCACGCGCTTGAGCCAAGCGCCGATGACTTTGAGCGGACTGTGCCGCTGTCGCATCAGACTTGACCGAAGCGCTTTCAAGGTCGCCACCATTCGTTTGGCCACGGTCAATCGCCGCAAGATGAAGCTTCCGTTCTTCCGCCTCTTCGCGCAGATATGCGTGAAGCTGAGGAAGTCAAAGGTTTCAGGGCGACGTTGGCCGCGCCGGGCGCGACGTTCGATTGCATAGCGTCCAAACTCCAGGATTCGCGTCTTCGCCTCATTGAGCGCGAGACCGAACTGGGCCAGCCGTGTCCGCAGGCTGTCGAGATACGCCCGCGCATCGCCGGGATACTCGAAGCCCACAACGCTGTCGTCAGCATATCTGATGACGATCGCATCCCCTTTGGCATCATGCCGTCGCCACCGATGCGACCAGAGATCAAAGACGTAGTGCAGATAAACATTGGCAAGCAACGGCGAGATCACCGCTCCTTGCGGCGTGCCCACCTGCGCCGCCGTTCCGACTCCGTTCTCGATAGTTCCGGCGCTCAGCCATTTGCGGATCAGGCGCAGAATTGCGAATTCCGATTCAATCCGGCCACTGATTCCGATTTGAAGCCGGCCGGGGATTCCGATTTGAAGCCGGCCGCCATTCCGAAATGAAGCCGGCCACCTGAGCCGGGTTTTCGGCTCACGAAGTTTGCTCACCGCAGGCCAGCAACTGCGGCAATCCTGCCTCGTCGATGATCGACGGGAGATTGGAATGCCGGCGAAGCGGGAACTGAGCATGCGACAACTGCGAAACTTGTTACGGCTTCACCACGACGGGGTGAGCGCACGCGAGATTGGCCGGCTTCTCTCGCCCTTTGTGGCGCGCGTCGTGATCGCTAATCCGCTTCAGGTTAAAGCGATCGCGCAAGCTCATGTGAAGACGGACAAGATTGACGCGGGCACGCTCGCCAGCCTGCACGCGGCGGGCTATCTGCCGCAGATCTGGACGCCTGACGCGGGGACCGAGCGAGCGCGGCGGCTAGTGGGGCGGCGCTATCAAGTGGTCCGGCATCGCACCCGCGTCAAAAACGAAGTGCATTCGATTTTGCACGCCCATCTGATTCCGCAATGTCCTCACGCCGATTTGTTCAGCCGCGTCGGGCGAGACTGGCTTTTGCGCCAGCCGATCAAGCTTCAGTAACTCGACCATAACCGAAGAGGGCGCGATGACCGCCCCGGCAAAGCCGGCGGCCTCCGCTAAGCGGAGCTCCGCCCGCCGGCTCACTCAGAAAATCTCCACCACGTTCGTGGACGCTACCCCATAAAGCGCCGCAGCCAACGTTCGCGCATGACTTGGGAGCGTTTCCAGCGCTTCATCGCGCTCTATATCCCCAAGGTGCGCACCTTGCATCCTTATCCAAACCAGCGCGGCGCGTCATGACTCAAGGCAGGAGCCGTATGCGGTAGTGCCGCACGTACGGATCTGAGCGGGGGGCGTGGGGAAACTCACGTCCCTACCGCGACCTTACAATGAGCGGAAGGATCGGGAATTGCCGAATCGGCGAAGCCAAACGCGATAATGCGACGTCGGCGGATAGGAAGGCATGGTTTTGGTGGGGAGACGCGCAAAGCCGCCCCGGATTACGGAGCGGCTTTGGCTTTATGATTTCTATTGGTTGCGGGGACAGGATTTGAACCTGTGACCTTCAGGTTATGAGCCTGACGAGCTACCGGGCTGCTCCACCCCGCGTTATGTTTGGCTGCTGA
>NZ_FYDG01000041.1 GCF_900187365.1 Rhodoblastus acidophilus | reverse complement strand
TAGGCTAAACACCCGAAAGCGTCAACCTACCCTAAACCCGAAAACGTCCCCACCCGGCGACCTAGCCGGCCAAACCACGAAGGTCTAGAGAAGACAAGTCAGCGTCCGCCGCCAGTGACCGGCAGCGACGCCGTCGATGGGTGTCTTTTAGATGCTACGATCTGTGGTGGTCAACTGCATTCTGCCAAAAATGTAATTTTTATTTCGCGGCTTGTGAGCCGTCCCAAAATCGCACACCTATTCTGACAGCGCTCGAGGAGCGATGGCGGAAACTGGGTGTGGACGCCGCCTTCGACATTTGGCCGTATTACGGTCTCGCGATTGAACCCACTTTGTTCGGCGAGCACGCCCTTGCGCGAACCTGGGGACATTTCGGCGCGTAGGTCGACGCAAGATCATTATTTTGGAACTGAACGAGGCCAGGCAAGCCTTTCGGCGGCGGGAAGCTGCAAAGCGACGCCGAGGCTATGGCGATATCCCGACCGGCGTTGCAGTTCCCTGACGGCTTCATGACCAGGGGCGACAAGAGGGGCTATCCTCGAATCCGCAACGTCGGCGGGGATGGCATCTCATGGGCGAGACCAAGTCATTGGCATCGGCGACGACCGCCGTCGATTATGCCGCGCGACTTATTCGGGCGGTGGACGCCCGCAACCAGAGCTGGTTGGTGACTGCTCATCTTCCTGGGCTTGGGCATATCAAAGCGTCGCTGGTGTTCGACGTGTCTTATCGGATGGGATCGCCTGTTCGGAAGTGATGGGTTCCGTCGCGGACCAACTGCGCGATCAGGCCATACTCCCAATTGAGATAGGCTTGCATCGCGTCCGCCGCATTGTCCACGCCCTCATAGGGGCGGCGGTAGCGGTCGATGGGAGGACTGGCGAGGCGATCGCCGCCGGTCTCCAGCGCGCGGCCCGACTCCGTCCAGGCCCGATTGCCGCCGTCGAGCGCGAACACCGGGGCGCCGGCGAAAGCCGAAAACTCCGGCGCGACGAATTGCGCCAGCCGGCCGGAGTCGCAGCTGACCACATAGGCCGGCGCCTTTGGCAGCAGCGCGACGGCTTCCGCCAATTGGGAGCGCAGCGCCCACCACGCGCCGGGAATATGGCCGCGGGCGAAATGCGCGGCGCTCGCGAAATCGACCACCACCGCCTCGCCCCGCTCAAGCAGCGCCGCGAGCGCGTCCGCCGTGACCAGAGCAACTTCGGGCTGCCGCGGCGCCGGCGCCGCCCAGGGCCCGATTTCGGTGAGCGCGGCGGCGTCGACGCCATCGAGCACATGGACCTCCCACCCCATCCGCGCCAGCCAGGACGCGGTCATGTCGGCGCGGGCGCCCCGCGTGTCGAACAGCACGATTCGCGCGCCGCGCACGGGCGCGACCATTTCGGTTTCCTACACGAGCTGTCCGCCCGGCGTCGGGCGAAAGCCGGGGAGATGGCCCTGCTCGAACTCCTCGGGCGTCCGCACGTCGAACAGATAGGTGGTGCGGCCCTGCTGCCGCGCCCAGTCGCGCGCCTGCGCGAGGCTCGCGCGGCGCACGCCGTTGCGGTCGGCGACTTTTCGCGCGCGAGACGCCGCCGTTCCGGCCAAAGCTTCGGAAACGTCTGGAAAACGTCGCGTCGCGCCGCGTTCCAGCGCCTGCCCCGCCCGCGTCCAGCCGATCGTCCCGTTGCGCAAGTCGTAAACCGGGTTCGGCAGCCCCTCGTCGACCAGCGATTGCGCGCCAATCAGCGAGCGAGTGCGCCCCGCGCAATTGACGACGATTGTCCTGCGCGGATCGGGCGCGAGGGCCGGCGCGCGCAACACCAGTTCCGCGCCGGGAACGCTGGTCGCCGTCGGAATGCTCATGGTCTGGTATTCGTCGAACCGGCGGGCGTCGAGAATGACCAGATCCTCGCCCCGGTCGATCCGCGCCTTCACCTCCTCGGCGGGGAGCGAGGGCGTGTGCAATTCAGCCTCGACCCATTCGCCGAACGCCTTGCTGGGAACATTGACGTCGCGAAAGACCTCGCCGCCAGCGGCGCGCCAGCCGTCGAGGCCGCCGGCGAAAACGGCGACATTCCGATAGCCGAGCGCCAGCAATTTCCTAGCGGCCTTTTCCGCCAGCCCCTCGCCGGCGTCGAAGGCGACGATGGGGGCGTCGCGGCGCGGCAGCTTGGCGAAGGCGTCGAGTTCGATGCGCGCCAGCGGCAGATCGGCGGCGAACAGAGGATGCGCCCGCGCGTGAGGGTCTCCGTGCCGCTGTTCGCCCAGGCCGCCGGCGCCAAGCTGACCTATCTGGCGCAGGAAAAACCCTCGCCCACGGCGCAAGCCATTTTCGTGCCGAAAAATTCCCCGATCGCGGGACTTTCCGACCTCAAGGGCAAGCGGATCGGCCTCGCCAAGGCCGCCGGCGTGCATTACCTCGCCTTGCGCGCGATCGAGGCGGCCGGACTTTCGCGGGACAATGTGGAGATCGCCGAATTGCAGCCGGCCGACGGCCGCATCGCTTTTGAAAAGGGCGCCATCGCAGCATGCGCCGCTCCAGCAAGCGTGCGACGACGTCCGCCAGCTTGCCCAGCGCGGCATAGATCAGGATGCCCAGCACCACGACGTCGAGTTGCAGGAACTCGCGCGCCTGCATCGCGATATAGCCGATGCCCGATTGCGCCGCGATGGTCTCGGCGACGATCAGCGTGAGCCACATCACGCCCAGCGCGAAACGCAGGCCGACGAAGATCGAGGGCAGCGCGCCCGGCAAAACGATCTGCCTGAACAGCGACATGCGGCTCAGCCCATAGCTGCGTCCCATCTCGATCAATTGCGGATCGACGCTGCGCGCGCCATGAAACGTGTTGATATAGACCGGAAAGAACGTGCCGAGCGCGACCAGAAACAGTTTGGCCGACTCGTCGATGCCGAACCACAGGATCACCAGCGGCATCAGCGGCATCAGCGCGAGATGCGCGACATTGCGGATCATCTGCAAGGTTGTGTCGGTCAGGTCTTCCGACAGTTTCGACAGGCCGTTGGCCAAACCGAGGACGAAGCCGATTCCGCCGCCAATCAGCAGGCCCGACAGCAGCAGGCGCCAGCCCGCTTCGACCACGGCGAGCGGGGAAGGCAGCACGTCCTGCGACAGCGAGCCATAGGCGGCGCTGGCCTGCCAGGCGGCGAGCAGGGCGAGAGGCGCCAGCCACGGCAGCACGGAGCCGCGGACGGAGCCGCGCGACCGCGCGATCGGCGCGGCCGCCTCCTCTTGGGGAACCGCCACGCTGGTCATGATTTCGCCTTCGCCCAGACGACGTCGTGGACGTCGATTCGGTTCGGAATCAATTTCAGCTTGAAATAGCGGTCGGCGACCGCCTGCTGTCCCTCGAGAACCTTTTCGGTCACGGGGCTGAACGTGAATTCTCCGCGATCGACGCTGCGCTTTTGCGCCGCATAATCGACGCCGCTGGCCTCGGTGAACAGCCGCGCGGTTTCCTCGCGATGCGTGTCCGCCCATTGCGTCGCCTTGGCCACCTCCTCGTTGATCGCGACGACGACGTCGGGATGTTTTTCCGCGAAGTCGCGGTTGGCCAGGAAGAAGCTGTTCTGCACGGTCGCCTTGGGGTCGATGGGCAGCGGGCGCGCGTTCTTGCCGATCTCGGCGATGGCGTAGAACGGATCCCAGATCGACCAAGCGTCCACGGCGCCGCTGGTCAGCGCCGCCGAGGCGTCGGCGGGCGACAGATAGACCGGCGTGATCTCGTCGAAGCCGATCCCGGCGCTTTCCAGCGCCGCGATCAGCAGGTTGTGCGCGCTCGACCCTTTGGCGACAGCGACTTTCTTCCCCTTGAGGTCGTTCAGCGTCCTGATCGGCGAGGCCGCGTTGACGACGATGGCCTAGCCTTCGCCGCGCGCGGGAATGGCCGCAACATAAACGATCTTCGCCTTGGCGGCCTGGGCGAAGATCGGCGGGGAATCGCCGGTGTAGCCATAGTCGATGGCGCCGGCGTTCAGCGCTTCGAGCAGCGGCGGCCCAGCCTGGAAATCGACCCATTTGACAGCGACGCCCTGAGGCTCGAAGCGCTGCTCGACCACCCTGCGCGCCTTGGCGAGCAGCAGAGCGCCGATCTTTTGATATCCGATGCGGATTTCCTTGACCGGTTCGGCGGCGACCGGCGTGGCCACAAGCGCCGTGAACGCGATAGCGGCGATCCGGCTCAGGATGTGTCGGCGAGTCATTCGGATTCCTCCTTGGGCGTCGGCGCGGCGATCCCAGCACGATCATTCCGCCCTATTACTGAGTTCGTTTATAGAACCAGTATAATCCACTAAAAAGTGACAAACGGACCACCGGCAGCGAAGGCGGAACTGGCTGCAACCGTTCAGAGCCAAGGCGTGCGCGCCTGACGTCGTGCCGGCGCGGCGATCGCGCTCCGCATCAGATCGGCGTCGACGCCGCAACGCGAGACGGTCTGTGCGATGAACGCCTTCAAGCGCCCCCTCCGCGAGACGATCGGCCTGCCGCAGCAAGGCCGTCCGTCGCGCGGCGGATGGCGTCGCCCAAGACCGTGACCGCTTCCGGCGCCGGCGACGTCGGTACTGAAGGCCGGTCGTTGTCTTCTTTCGGCCGCATCGGCGCGATCACGCTTTGGGCGCGTCATAGCAGCGAAACGCTTCAAATTCCATTTAGTCTATAAACTTGATAAGTTTTGTTGACTTATGGCGAAGCGAGGCGTAGGCGTGAAGGCGGCAAAGCGATCTGAGGCCGCGCGCTCTAGCAAACGTCGGGACCGCAGATCCACGCAAACACCGGTTTCGAGGCGCGCCGCCCATGCGACGGTCGCCGCGCAAAACTTCTGCGAAAGGAGCGAACTTCTGCTGATCTCGAAGCTGATCTTCTCGCAAAGGATGTGAAACCGAAATGCGTCGCGGTTCGCGCAGGCGCAGCTTCTACGACGGCGCGGCGCGCGTTGGCTGACGCCAATCGCTCCAGGCGGCCGTCCACGCAGGACCGCAGCCTGGAGCGAAACTCGGAGACGAAGATATGACCAAACAGATTAAGCAAATCGCGATTTACGGCAAAGGCGGGATTGGCAAGTCGACCACGACCTCCAACATCAGCGCCGCGCTCGCCGAAGCCGGCTACAAGGTGATGCAATTCGGTTGCGACCCGAAGGCCGACTCGACCAATACATTGCGCGGCGGCGAATATATTCCGACCGTCCTCGATCTTCTGCACGCCAACGCGCGCGTCAACGCCTACGAGGCCATTTTTGAAGGGTTCGGCGGCATCTATTGCGTCGAAGCGGGCGGACCGCAGCCGGGCGTCGGCTGCGCCGGGCGCGGCATTATTTCGGCCGTGCAGCTTCTCAAGCAGCAGGACGTGTTCGAGGCGCTCGATCTCGACGTCGTCATCTACGACGTGCTCGGCGACGTGGTGTGCGGCGGGTTCGCCGTCCCCGTGCGCGAGGGGATCGCCGAACACGTCTTCACCGTGTCGTCGTCGGACTTCATGGCCATTTACGCCGCCAACAACCTGTTCAAAGGCATCCAGACCTATTCCAACAAAGGCGGCGCGCTGCTCGGCGGCGTGATCGCCAATTCCATCAACACCGACTTCCATCGCGACATCATCGACGATTTCGTCGCCCGCACCCATACCCAGGTGGTCGAGTACGTGCCGCGGTCGCTCAGCGTGACCCAGGCCGAATTGCAAGGCAAGACCACCATCGAGGCCGCGCCGAAATCAGAGCAGGCTGACGTCTACCGCCGGCTCGCCAAGCGCATCGTCGAACACACCGAATCGAAGACGCCGACCCCGCTGGACCAGCAGGAATTGCGCGACTGGTCGGCGAGTTGGGCCGACCGCCTGATCGCGGTGGAACGGCAGAGCCAGTTGCTGGCGTCCTAAGGCGGGGAGGTTCGAAATGCCGATCAATCTCAAGACTCCGGTGGTCGAGAGCCGCGAACAACGGCTCGGCACAGTCATCGGATGGGAAGGCAGCGCCGAAGAGCTTGCCGTCGAATCCTGCTTCAAGCGTGGCGGCGGCTGCGGCGGGCAGAAGGCGCGGCGCGTCTGCGAATTGCAAAGCCCGTTCACCCAGGGCTCCGTTTGCAGCGAGCAGATGGTGGAATGTCAGGCCGGCAACGTGCGCGACGCCGTACTGATCCAGCACTCGCCGATCGGCTGCGGAACCGGGCAGGTCATCTATAATTCCATCTATCGCAATGGCCTGGCCATGCGCGGCCTGCCGGTGCAGAACCTGCATCTGATCAGCACCAATCTCTCCGAACGGGACATGGTGTTCGGCGGCGTGGCGAAGCTGGAGCGCACCATCCGCGACGCGTGGGAGCGTCACCATCCCAAGGCCATTTTCATCGCCAGCTCCTGCTCGACCGCGATCATCGGCGACGATATCGACAGCGTCGCCGCAGCGGCCGAAAGCGAAATCGGCATTCCCGTGATTCCGCTGCATTGCGAGGGTTTTAAGTCGAAACACTGGAGCACCGGCTTCGACGCCACGCAGCACGGAATCTTACGTCAAATCGTGCGCAAGGCCCCGGAAAAGAAGCAGGAAGATCTCGTCAACGTGATCAATCTGTGGGGCGGCGACGTGTTCACGCCCATGCTCGGCGAGCTGGGCCTGCGGGTCAATTACGTCGTCGACATGGCCACCGTAGACGAACTCGCGCAATTGTCCGAGGCGGCGGCGACGGTGACGTTCTGCTACACGCTCGGCTCCTATATGAGCGCGGCGCTCGAACAGGAATTTGGCGTGCCGGAGATCAAGGCGCCCCTGCCTTACGGCTTTGAAGGCACGGACGCATGGTTGCGCGCCATCGCCAAGCAAACCAACCGGGAGGAGAAGGCCGAAGCCTATATCGCGCGCGAGCACGCGCGGGTGAAGCCGCGCATCGCGGAGTTGCGCGAATTGCTGAAAGGCAAGAAAGGCTACGTCTCGACCGGCTCCGCCTATGCGCATGGCCTGATCGGCGTGTTGCGGGAACTCGGCGTCGAGGTCGAGGGATCGCTGGTCTTCCACCACGACCCCGTTTACGACAGCCAGGATCCCCGGCAGGACACGCTGGCGCATCTCGTCGACACCTACGGCGACGTGCCGCAATTCACCGTCGGCAATCGCCAGCAATACCAGTTTTACGCCCTGCTGCAGCGCATCAAGCCGGATTTCATAATCATCCGGCACAACGGGCTCGCCCCGCTGGCGGCGCGGCTCGGGATTCCGGCCATCCCGCTCGGGGACGAGCATCACGTCGTCGGCTACCAGGGCATCGTGAACCTGGGCGAATCCATTCTCGACGTGCTCGCGCACAAGAAGTTCCATCAGGACCTCGCGGCCCACACCAAGCTTCCCTATCGGAAATGGTGGCTCGAACAGACCGATCCGTTCGTGCTCGCCAAGGAAAAGCAGGCGGCGCAAGCCGCGCCGCGTCAGCCCGCGGCGCTTTCGTCCTCCGTGCGCCGCGTCGGCGCGAAGTGAGCCGGGAATTTGTCATGACAGCGCATGATTTGAAAACGACGCTCGGCTCGGCCAAGCCCATCGTCGACAAGACCATCGTCGAAAAAACCCATTCGATTGAACAGATCCGCTACGGTTGCGCCATCGGGGCGATGCAGAGCGTGGTGGCGATCCCCCGCGCCATTCCGATCACCCATTGCGGACCCGGCTGCGCCGACAAGCAATTCATGAACCTCGCCTTTTACAACGGTTTTCAAGGCGGCGGCTATGGCGGCGGGGCGGTGACCCCCAGCACCAACGCCTCCGAACGCGAAGTCGTGTTCGGAGGCGGCGAGCGTTTGACCGAGCTGATCGGATCGACGCTGAAAGTGCTTGAAGCCGATCTGTTCGTCGTGCTTACCGGCTGCATCCCCGATCTCGTCGGCGACGACATCGGCGCGGTGGTCAAGCCGTTCCAGCAGCAGGCCGTCCCCATCGTCTTCGCCGAAACCGGCGGCTTTCACGGCAACAATTTTACGGGGCACGAGCGGGTGACCCGCGCCATCATCGACCAGTTCGTCGGCCCCTACGACGGCGCGCCTGAGGCGGGAACCGTCAACGTCTGGACGCTGCTGCCCTATCACAACACGTTTTGGCGCGGCGACCTGACTGAAATAAAGCGCCTGCTCGCCGGCATAGGCCTCAAGGTCAACATCCTGTTCGGCCCGGAATCCGCGGGCGTGGATGAATGGAAAGCCATTCCACGCGCCCAGTTCAATCTGGTGATCGGTCCCTGGCTCGGGCTGGAAACCGCGCGGCATCTCGAAACCAAATACGGCCAGCCGTTCCTGCATGCGCCGGCTCTGCCGATCGGCGCCGGCGAAACCAGCGCCTTCCTGCGCCGCGTCGCCGCCTTCGCCGGCCTCGACAAGGACCGGGTCGAGGCGTTCATCGCCGACGAAGACGCCCGCTACTACAAATATATCGAGGACTTCACCGATTTCTATTCAGAATATTGGTGGGGCCTGCCGGCCCGCTTCGCCGTGATCGGCGACGCCGGCTATGCGCTCGGTCTCACGCGGTTCCTCGTCAATCAGCTTGGCCTGATCCCGGCCCGCGTTATCGTCACCGACAATCCGCCCGAGGAGACGCGCGGCCTGATCAGCGCCGAATTTCGCGCCATCGCCGACGATGTCGCGGTGGACGTCGCGTTCGAGGAAGACAGCTACACGATCCATGAGATTCTGCGGAAAACCGATTTCGGCCACAAGCCGCCGATCCTGTTCGGCACGACCTGGGAGCGCGATCTCGCCAGAGATCTGAAAGGCGCCATCGTCGAGGTCGGGTTCCCCTCGTCCTACGAAGTCGTCCTCAACCGCTCTTACGTCGGCTATCGCGGCGCGCTCACCCTGCTCGAGAAGATTTACACGACGGCGGTCGGCGCCAGCGCCTGACGCCCCGGGAAGGACTGCCGCCTGCGAAGGCGGTCACGGAGACTGCAATGAATTTCAAAAAATCATTGGGTGCGGCGGCCCTCTGCGCAGCCGCCTTGGTCGGCTTCGAGACTAAAGCGCAGGCGGGTTCTGAAATCCTGCCCGGCATCACCACCGGCGTCGCGCTCGGCGCGCCGCTGCCGCAGGGCGTTTATGTGCTGCAATTGCCGAGCTACGGCTACACCAATTCGAAACCCGGCGCGAATGTCGGCGTCATCGTCCCCGCCTGGTTGATCTGGTCGACGCCGTGGGACATTCTGGGCGGTCATCTGCTGTTCGACGCCGCTTCGCCGTTGGCGAACGCCGCAATCCATGGCGCTCGCAGTTGGGCCGGCGCATCCAATCCGCTCTTAGAGGCGCAGTTGAAATGGAGCCTTGGCGGCGGCTGGTACGGCGGCGTGCAGGCCGGCGCTTATCTGCCGGTGAACAATGAGCTGACGCAGATCAACGTCGCCCGCGATTTCGCCTCGTTTCAGACCGTCGCGGCGGTCAGCTACCTTGCCGACGGCTATAATCTTTCCGCGACGTTCATCTACGGCACGGGTCAGGACGCCAGCTACAACGGCCCGGTTCGCAGCAGTCTGACGGCGATCCCCGGCAGCTGGGGCACGAACTGGATCAACCTCGACCTCACCGCCACCAAGAAATTCGGCAAGGTCGAAGCCGGCGCCGTCGGCTACGCCTCCTGGGATCTCGACCAGCCTTACGCCGGTTATGGGAGACAGAGCCAGTTCGTGCTTGGCGGTCTGGTCGGTTATGATTTCGGCGTCGTCAATGTCGCCTTCAAATTGACCCGCACCGTGGCCGAGACCAATTACGGCGGCTTTGAAACACGGGGCTGGGCGAATATCATCGTTCCGCTCTGGGTCGCCGCGCCACCGACGACCGTCGCCGCAAAATATTGAGCAAGCGTTGCGCGCTCGCGTCGATCCCGCCGGTTTGGCGCGGGAAACAGGTTCGCCTGCCGGCAGGGTCGTGAGGACAAAGACATGATCGCCAAACCCCTGATCGACGCGCTCCCCTCCGGCGGGTGTTCGGCCTCCGCTTGCGGGTCCTCCGCCGCGCCC
>NZ_FYDG01000006.1 GCF_900187365.1 Rhodoblastus acidophilus | reverse complement strand
TAGGCTAAACACCCGAAAGCGTCAACCTACCCTAAACCCGAAAACGTCCCCACCCGGCGACCTAGCCGGCCAAACCACGAAGGTCTAGAGAAGACGCGTCAGCGTTCGCCGCCAGTGACCGGCAGCGACGCCGTCGATGTCCGGCTTATAAGGCGAGACCACCGAAAACGTCAAGCGGGCTTTTCGCAAAAAGTTCATTTTTTTGCCAGCCGCGGAACAATATCAATGATATCAAATGATTACGGACTGCATCCAGCTCTCCTTCGGGCGGAGCCGGGTCCCATGACAAAAAAAACAGCCGCAGAAGCGGCTGTAGCGGGGGAAGCGAGTTCGATCAAAAGCCGCCGAGCTTCAGGCCCTGCAAGCTCAACAGGAAGCTGGGGCTTGTCAGCCCCCCGGATGCGCTTCCAGTGGCCGACTGCCCGTTGGCGAAGTCATATTGGGCGGTGAAGCGCTGCAGGAAATTGTCGAGTTTCTTGGGATCCTTGAAATCGGAATAAGTGAGCAGCTTGTCAAAGGTCGCCGCCTGCGTGTCGATATTCTGAACGGACGAGTACGACGAAATGCCATAGGCGGTCTGCACCACCTTCAGCAAGTTGGCGTCGGCCAGAATGGAATAGGCGTCGGAGATGCCGGCGGCGTGATCGCGGAAATAAAGCGCGAGCTGGACGCCGGGATTGCTCTCGCCCTGTTTGTTTTCCAGGGTCTGCATCACATATTTGTCCACCACGCCTTGCGTCACTGCAGTTTGCTGCGTTGTGGATTCGCCGTAGCTTGAAAAGTTGAACGTGTTGACGAGGGCCGTAATCTTGGAATTGTTCAGCTTGTAGGCCAGCGCCGAGGAACTGCTGGTTCCCTCCTCCAGCGCCTTCTTGATCATCGCCTTCGCGTAGGTCATGTCGCTGAGGCCATAGGCGCTCATGACATAATTGAACAGGCGCGTGTTGTTCACAAGCTGATCGGCGCTTTTGATCGAGCCAATATTGGCCTGGTAATATTTAGTCGCTTGCGCAATCGTCGGATCCGACGCCGTCATCTTCTGATAGCGGGCGAGGTTTTGCGTAACCTGAATGTAATCTGAAAATGTGCTCACGACGGCGTCTCCGCGACATGATCATGCGCAGCCGATGATCGTCTCGACAGCTTGCGCGAAACTGGCGGCGAGGCGCGCGATTGGTCGGCAAGGCCACAATCGATCAGCCGCAGGCTTGGGCGCTCGTTCCCGCCCGCGCGCGCCTGCGCGGCGATGGCGTGAAGATCGCGCAAACAGATCGCCACCGATATAGCCGCCTGAACGTCACGCTCGACCTGCGCGGGGGCCGTGCGCAACGCGCGGTGAAGCTTTTCCAGCCGCTTGATGATCTCTTCCATCCCAGGTCCGTCCGTTTTCTTCGGACGCAGCATCCGCCACCCGGGTTAATTTCGTTTCAACTTGCACGCGAAATTGCGCGCATTACCCGCCAAGCGAGCGGTGGGTCGGCGGCGAATAGACCGCCGAGGCGCGCGCGAGATTGCGCTGGTCGATCTTGGCCGCCAGCGTTTCGGCGAAGGCGCTGGCGATGGCGCCGGAGCGCGGCGGAGCGACATCCGCCGGCTGGGGAGCCGGGGCGGAAACGGGCGCCGTCGTCAGAACCGGCATCGGCATGGGCGCGGGCGGCGGGGCGGGCTGATATTCCACCCGTTCCGGAACCATGCGATCTTGGCTCATGCGATGATCCTGAACCATGCGATGATCTTGGGTCATGCGATCCTGCGCCATTTTGCCCTGCAAAATGTCGCAAAGTTCGTCAATGGAGCGATCCAGCGACACGAGCGCGCGATATTCCGGCACCTGGAGCAAACGTTGGCGCATTTCTTCGCGCAGTGCGCGCATGGATTCGAGAATCTCGTGTGGCATCGAATCAATCCTCACCTAATGATGCCGCGACTTTCTACGTCAAAACTGGCGCGAAGCTTTCGTTTCCGGGGATTTGCGAGCGAAAGCTTCGCAAAAGGATTTAGACATTGAATAGCGTCATGACGACGGGATGATCCCGTCGCGCCAACCGCAAGGACTGCTTCATGATCGCCTCGTGTCTTGCCGCGCCGGACGACATTTCCGCCGTCGCCGAGAGCCCGGCGATCTTGCGCCTGCGTCTGCTCGAGATGCAGTTCGCGGCCGCAGGCCCATTGCCCGACGCACAGCGCCAGTCGACTTACGACATCATCGGCGCCTTGAAACGGTCGATCGCCGAAAAGCCGTCCCTCAGCTTCGCGGACGTTGTCGCCAAGCTGAAAACCTGGGACGACCTGTCCCGGGACAATGTCGGCGACAGGCCGAACGATTTGCAGAAGGACATGATGCGCAGCGCGCTTGACGATCTCCGCCGCATGCCGCCGGCGGCCTGATTCGAGCGCGTCCATGCCCTTGCGCGAATTGATCGCCGAGCGAGTCCAGCTCCGCCGCCCCTCCATCTTCGATCTGTTCCGCCGCAAACCGCGGGGCGAGGTCACCTATGCCGTGCTGTCGGGAGGGCCGGCGTCTTTCCCCAGCGAACGGCGCTACGCGCCCCGGCGCCGGACGCGCTTGCGCTCCGGCAAGATTCTGGACCGCGCCAATCGCTTTCTGGTCGAAGTCTCCATTCTTGACCGTTCCGCGGGCGGCTTGCGCCTGCGCCTCGCACGCGACTGCGAAGTGCCGGACCTGTTCCACCTGTTCGACGACGAGAGCGAGAACATCTACGCCTTTCGCGTGATCTGGCGGCGCGACACGACCCTGGGCGCACGCTTGCGATTCAGCGGCCCCGTGCCGGCGACGCGGCGGCAGATCATCGAACTGCGTGGGAAATACTACGCCATCAAGGATTAGCCGGGACCGCCCCTACCCCGGCCGACGTCGCCGCGGCGACTCAAAAAGCGCGCAACAAAAAGGCCGCGCGGGGGACGCGGCCTGTCCAGACAAATGATGTTTCAAGTCAATTCAAGGTCAAGCAATAGCCGAGGTAGCGCTTTGAATCGATGGGATCGTAGCCCAGGCGATGACGCAGCTTCTTGCGCAGCTTGCTGATGTGGCTTTCGACCACGTCTTCCTCGACCTCGTCGTCGAACAGACCATAGATGGCGTTGAAAATCTGGGTCTTGGTGACGCGCTTGGACTGGTTCTGCACCAAATATTCGAGAATGCGGCGTTCGCGGCGCGGCAGCGGCAGCGAGGAGCCCGCGACCTCCGGATCGCGTCCATCGAAATAGACGCGCATCTGGCCGACCACTTTATATTCGGGCTGCGCCTCCTTGCGCCGACGGATCGCCCCGACACGCGCCATGATTTCGCGGACATGGACCGGCTTGCGCACGACATCGTCCATGCCGGCGGCGAACAGCTCCAGCGTCTGCTCCAGCGAGGGCGAGTCGTTGAGCGCGATCACCGGAGCGACGCACCGCTCGCGGATCAGGCGCGGAAAGGATTCGCGATTGGAGCAGTCGCCGATCAAGAAAGCCTCGACCGCCTGCAGGTCCGGCTTGCCGGCGCCTGAGACCCATTCCGCGAACTCATCGGGGCGCAAGCCTGTAGAGGCGACGCCTTCGCGGTCGAAACTGGTCGCGTAGCCCGTCTTCACGATCTCGCGTTCATCCACAATGACGAACATTTCATCCCCCCGTTCCCAAAACCCATCGCAATTTCAAGCGCCCCTTGCGAAGCACACGCTTAAGTTGTGGCAATATGGTTAACGAACGATTAAGAATGCCAGCACCGTGCCAATATTGGACAAGCTAGACACCCTTCCTTATGATTTCATTGATATTTTAGCGTGCATTCTTTTCAGGCTCTCTTCGGCGCCAGGAGGCGCCCTAGGTAACCTTCGGTTGCATCTCATGCTTGCCCGTTCGGCTTTTTCGTATCCTGAGGACGACTTCGCCACGATCCTCGACGCGCTTGCGCCGAGCCGGAAGGAAGCTTTCTTCCATCGCGTCGCGGGCGTGGAGCGGCTATGGCTCGACGTCGGCCCGGCCAACTGCCGTCAGACGGAGATCGAGGGCCGTTATGCCGAACAGCAGACGGCGTTGCGCCTGGCGCAGGCGGGCATTCCCACCTTCGAGGAGATCGCCGCGCGTATCGCCGCCGCGCGCAGCGCCGCGGAACTGCATCGGCTGCGCCGGACGCTGGCGCTGGCCGCCCACCCCGATCGGGTCGCCGCCGAGATTCGGGCCGATGCGGAGCGGCTGATGGCCCGGGTCAATGCGGCGATCGACGAGGCGGCGCGCAGCCTGACGTCCTGAGCCGCCGAAGCGGCGGAATCACCCGCCGCTCGCCCCGCAGAACCGCCGGGCGTTGTCGGTCCAGCCGCCGAAGCCGCTGCGCACCATATTGGCGATCACGGCGCAGACATATTTCTTCTGGGCGTAATTGTTGTCGGGGCCGGCGTTGTAGCGCGCCACCGCCAGGGTCCAGCTGGATTCCCGCGCCCGCAAATCCTTGAGAAACCGCGCGGCATAGGCGACGTTGAGCCGCTCGTCGAACATGGCCGCGAGCGAGGCGAAATTCTTGCCGTGGAAGCGGTGGTTGATCTGCATGCAGCCGATGTCGATGAATTTCGCGCCGCGCGCCTTCGCCTCCGTGAATTTCGTCATCGCCTCCGGCAGGCTGGCGGAGGCCACGGCGACGCCGTCGACGTTCATCGCATAGGGCTGCAACTGGCCGCGCGCGCCCGTTTCCGTCAGGCCGACGGAATAGAGCACGGCCAGCGGAATGTCTTCCACTTGCGCGGCGCGCGCCATTTCCCGCTCGCACGGACCGATTTTCGGCTCAGCCTGGCTGACGTCCGCGCTAAAGGTACAGGCCGCGATCGCCAGAAGGGCCGCGCGCATCGCGTGAAACATCGCCGCGTTCATTCCTCTCGTGCTGCCGTTCGCGCCCCGCGGAATTCCGCCCCTGGCGCGTTGATTCGGAATCGCCGCCGCTCTGGCCGCCATTCTGGCCCTGGGCCGAGCCGAAGGCCTGCGACGGCGTGTGCGATCCCTGACCGCCCTGCCCCCCGGTCTGGGCGCCCGACATGTCGCCGGCGGCGCTCGCGCTGATCGCCACGCCGCCCAGACCCAGGCCGGCGCCGGTGAGCTGCGTCTCAAGCGCCGCGGTCTTGTCGGAGATCATGCGCGCCGTTTCGCCGCGATCCGCCACGAAGGCGAGCTCAAGCCGGTCGCCGGCGCTTTTCAGCTTGACCTGAAGGCCGCCAAGGTCCTGCGGGGTCATGGTGATTTCGAGGTCGCGGCGCAGCGTGGGCGCCGGCGCCGCTGGCAGGTCCTGCCGCGCCGACGCGGCGGCGCCGGTCGCCTCGGCTCCATGGATTCCCGTCGACGTCGCCGAGGCGGCGGCGGAGGCGCCGAAGCCGGACGTCAGCGCGGTGAAGCTGGACAAGGAGGCCGGTTGCGACCAGGCGGGCGCCGGCGCCTCGAGGTCGGTCGCCTCGCCCTTCACAGCCCCATCTGAGGACTTCTGCGACTGCGCCCCGCTCTCCCCGAACGATTGCGGCTGCGGTTGCGAACCGCCGCTCAGGTTGGGATCGACCGGGGGCAGCCAGCTCTGCTGCGAAACCACGTGAACGGAAACGGTCTGCGGCTCCCGCTCGACGACGGCGGGCTGGTTCGCCCGGGGTTGCGCCGGGGCCGTCAGCGCCGCGCCGATGCGCGCCACCGCTTCCGCCGTCGCGGACAACGCCGCGGGGTCGCCGGCGTCCGCGCTCCGCGTCGGGGCGGCGGAAACGGGCGGCGCGGCCGTCTGCGTCATCGCCGCGCCCTGCGCCGCCAGCAGGAGTTGATCCGGCAGGCCCATTGCATTGGCCATCGCCGCTGTCGCCGGGGCGGCGGCGTCCCCGTCATCCGATTGGGTCGTCCGGCGCGCCGACGACGCGTCGGTCGACACGGGGCGCGATTGCGGCCGCGACGCGTCGAGGGATTGGCCGATCGACGCATCGGCCGGCGCCGTCGGCGCCGCATCGCGGACGCGCGGGTCTGTCGGGACCGAAGCCGGGCTGGCCGCCGTGGTCGGCGCCGGCTGCGGCGCGGCTTCATCGACGCTCTGGCCGGCCGGGCTGGCGAGCAGGGCGGCGAGGGGATCGCGCGGCGAAGCGCCCTGGCTGGCGGCCGCGGCGACGCTCGCGTCGCTTGAGGCGCCGTTGGACGAGTCCGCCGTCCCGCCGAGCGTCCAAACGGGCGTCGAAGCGGGCGTCGAAGAATCTTGGCGCGACGTGATTGGACTCGACGTCAATTGGCTCGAAGCATTTTGCCGTGAAGACTCCTGACCCGAAACGCCGAGCCAGGACGCCGCCATGCGGCTGGCGAGGCGGTCGCCGGCCCGCGTCAGCAACGGATTCGACGCCGTGTCCGCAAGCTTGGCGGTCGCCGCGTCGGACGCCGTTGCGTCCGAATCGCGCGACGCCGCCGCGTCCGAACGCGAATCGCCCTCCCCCGGCGCGTCCTCGCTTTGCGCCATAGCGGCGTCAAAGGCCTCGAAGGCGCTGGAATTGTCCCGCGACGGCCTGCGCGACGGCGTAAGCGCGCCCTCTGGTCCCTGTGTGAGTCCCGCCGCGGTCAGTCCCATCGTCATCTTTCCCTCGCCATGGTTTTTCGCGCGCTCGCGATCACAGCATCGCCGTCCTTCAGCAATTTTTCCGCCCGCGCCAGATCCGCGTCGGTCGCGTTGGCGTCCCCGGCGGGCTGTTCCTTGAACCCTTTGGCCGGAGCCCGGAATATCCGCCCGGCCACATAGGCCGCCGCGTCGTACAGGGGCTGGTCGGCCGGTGTCAGGCGGCCGCGATCGACGTCATCCAGCAAATGCGCGCTGCGCGCCGGATCGGCCGACCCCACCGCCGCCAGCGCGCCATACACGCTGGCGCGTTGACGCTCCTCCGAGCCGTCCACGCTCAGATCGCGCGCGCGGCTCGCCGCCATGGCCGCCAGATCGACGTTCCCAACCACGGAAGCCGTCTGCGCCACGGTGAGATAAATGTTGCGCTTGGTTTCTGGCGTGAGGCTTTCGACGAAATCCTGGAGCTGGCTCCATTCCTCCAGCTTGATCGACCGGGCGACGCGCGCCACGCCGAGCATGAACTGGCGCAGGAAGTTTTCCGCATAGGGCGAAGCGCGGAACCGCGCCCAATATTGCCGCCCCAGCGACGCGAAGCGCTCATATTGGCGATCCTCCGCCAGCAGGACGACTTCTCGGCGCAACGACGCCTCCTCCACCAATCCGCCGGGCGCGAGCAGCCGCGCGACATCGAGCTTGGCGACGGCGGCCGCCCGGTCGCGCGGCGTCAGCAGAATCGACTGGACGAAGGCCACCGACGGACCCAGCGTCGGATCGAGCGCGAAAGGGTCCAGCGTGAGCAGGTAATCGCGTTCGGGGACTTCGAGATTTTCAAGGTAGGCGATCACCGCCTTGACGAAGGGCGCTTCGGCGGGAGAAAATTTGGCCGCCGACAGCGCCTTGCGCCCGGCTTCCGAACTGCCGCCGCGCAGCAGATAGCAGATCAGCGCGCGGGCGTCGTCGGGCCTCTGCCAGGTTTCCGGCGGCGCCTCGAAAATCGCGCGCCCCAACTTGCGCAGGTGCTTGGGCATTTCCACGAAGGCCGCGGCGTCGCCAACGGCGGTCTTCTCCTGCAAATCCTGCAGACGCCGCACCATTGTCACGATCTCGCTCGGCGGCGAAGGCGGCGGCAGCGGCGTCACGACGACCTTTTGCTTGCCGCCGCCGCCCTCTGGGGCGCCTTCCGACTTGCTCTCGGGCGCGGCGGCGCCAGCCGCATGGCCTTCCGGCTTGCCGCCTTCGCCATGCGCTTGCGCCGCCTGAGGCGCCGCGTCCTTGCCTTCGCCGCCCGCCTTCGCCTCGGCCTCCTGCGGCGCGGACGCCGCGCTCTCGCCCTGGGCGGCGGGCTGGCCCTGCAACATGCGCCAGCCGAAATAACCGCCGCCGCCCAGCGCGGCCACGATCAGCGCGCCCGCAAGTGGAACCAGCACGCGGGCCTTGCCCTTGAGCTTTGGAAAACGGCCTTTGGCCTGCGGCTTTTCCGCGCCGTCCTCCTCCAGCGCCTCCGCGATCTTTTCCGCGGGCGCCTCGGCCTCGGCCGCCTCAAGATCCGCCTTGCCCTTGCGCTTGAGGAATTTGAACCCGGACAGCTTGGGAAGCGATAGCTTGGGCGCGGCGATCTTCGGCAAACCAATCTTAGGCATGCCGATTTTCGGGAGCTTGAGTTTGGGCAGCTTGAGTTTGGGCAGCGAGACCTTCAGCTTCGGAATTTTCATGACTGCGCCTTGCGCAACAGGATCTCGATGCGGCGGTTTTCCGCTGATTCAGGCTGGGCGGGATTGATCGGCTTGCGATCGGCGTAGCCTTCGATCCGTTCGAGCCGCACCGCGTCGAGGCCGCCGCGCATCAACATGAACTGCGCCATTTGCGCGCGTGACGCCGACAGCCGCCAATTGTCGGACGTCCCGGTCTTGAACGGCCGCGAGTCGGTGAACCCGCGCAGCACGATGTCGCCTTTGCGCGCGTTCAGCATCCGGCCGATCCGCTCCATCAGATGCACCATTTTCGGATTGGGCTGCGACGATCCCGTCTCGAACATGCCGAACTTGTCATTGTCTGTGAGGCTGATCAGCAGGCCTTCCGACGTCGCCTTCACGGTGAATTTCGGCTGGTTGTCGCCGACCTCGGTCTTGGCGGCGGCGGCGATCTGGTTCTGCAGCGCGTCCGCCTCGGCCTTGGCCGCCGCCTCCTGCGCGGCTTGCGCCGTCTGAGCGGCCAAAGCCGCCTGCGCGGCCGGGTCGGCCGCCGCCTTGCCTTTCTGGCCTGGCTTGGCGGCGTCGGCGGCCGTTTCCGCCTGCGCCTGCGCGGAAGCGGCCGCGGGCGCCGGCGGCTGCGCTTCGTCGTCTTCCGCCTCGGCGTCTTCGGCCGCGCCCTCGGCGGCCCGGAAGGGATCGCGATAGGCGTCGGCCGATCCCGACTCCGCCGCCGAACCCGTCTTGTTGTTTTTCTTCTCGACCGGGGCCTTGCCGGCGATCTGATCCAGGGCGGCATAGGGATTCTGGAACAGCGTCTCTTCGTTCATCAGCGCCTTGGCGGTGATGTCCTTGCTGGGGTCCTTGCCCTTTTGCTCCATCTTGCCCTCCTTCTGCCCCTCGGGCGGCGCCTTGTCGGGCTCGCCCTCATTGGTCGGAGGCTTGTCGTCGGGCTTTTCGTCACGGATTCCGCGCTTGTTCTTGGCGAAATCCTCCATCTTCACCGGATTGAAATAGCGGGCGATGATGGTTTGGCTATCCTTGTTGGTCGAATTGAGAATCCACAGCACCAGAAAGAAGGCCATCATCGCCGTCACGAAGTCGGCGTAGGCGATCTTCCATGCGCCGCCGTGATGGCCCTCCTCGTGTCCGCCATGGCGGCGGACGATGATGATTTCCTGTTGTTCGGCCTCTTCGCTCACGAACCGCTCCCTTGCTCCGCGTCGGACGGCAGCGCTCCCAGCGCCTGCATCCAGGCCGCCAGTTGTGTTTCTATGATCGTATCCTCGACGCGCACGCGCACGTCGATGCTGTCGCTCAGCGCATAGGCGATCGACGCCGACCGTCCCTCGAACTTCGCCTTGAGCGCGTCGAGCAGATCGGAAGGACCGCTGATCTCAAATAAGGCATGGGTGCGCGAGGCGAACAGAACTTCGAGATTCCGCACCAGTTCGTCGGTCACGCGCGTAATCACCGACTGGGTGAGAAAAGGCCGCAAAATATTGGCGACGCTCTGCGCGCAGCGTTGTTCGAAATCGGCGAAAGCGGCGCGATGCGCCTCGAACAGCCGCTCTCCCTCGGTCATCGCCCATTTCGCGCGCTCTTGGGCGGCCTGCGCCTCGATTTGCTCGCGGAGGCGGGCGCGCTCCTCGACCAGTTCGTGACGCGCCGCCTCCCGCCCCTCCTCAAACGCTTTCAACAGGGTTTGTTCGAGCTTGTGCGCCGGCGACGGCGCCGGCCGCGGCTCGGCGAAACGGGGCTCCTGCCGACCGTCCTGACGCACGTCGCGACGGACCTCCGGCGCCTCGGGGCGGCGCAGCAGCGGCGACTGGCGCGCCGGCTTTTCATCGGCGCTCCGCTTGCGCGGCGGCGGCCATGATGGCGCGGGCGGTTCGGGCGGCTCGGGCGTCGCCGCGGCCTGCTGGCGCGCCAAATACTCGGCGAACGGAACCGGTTTCATGCGCGCTCTCCGTGACGGATCCATTGCTTGAGGATCGCCGCCGCCTGGACCTCATCCAGTTCGACCATCTGCTCCAGCCGCTTCTGCGGGCTGCGGTTGCGCTTGGCGTTGAGATCTTCCAGCAGCGCCTGGTCTTCCGCGCTGTCGCCGATCAGATTCGGCTCGATCCGGCCGTCCGTCCCGCCGGCGGCGGCGCCGGCGAGCGCCAGCGCGCCCTCCCCGACGGTTTCGCGCATTTCGAGCAGCGCGCGCGTGGCCGGACGCAGCCCGACGAAGACCACCAGGGCCGCGACGCCCAGCAGAGCCAGCGCGCTGATGATGCTGCCGAACTGCCGCATCAGCACGTCGACGATCGGCAGCGGCGGCGCCGGCTCAAGCTCCCGGCCGCTGTCGACGAAATCCACCGCCGAAACCTTCACCAAGTCGCCGCGTTCCTTGCGCAAGCCCGCGGCGGAGGCGACCAGCTGCT
Source organism: Rhodoblastus acidophilus (assembly GCF_900187365.1). Taxonomy (GTDB): domain Bacteria; phylum Pseudomonadota; class Alphaproteobacteria; order Rhizobiales; family Beijerinckiaceae; genus Rhodoblastus; species Rhodoblastus acidophilus. Next base: position 179,259 of record NZ_FYDG01000006.1, on the reverse strand, counting down.
CGATTTCGGCCACCGCCTTGTCGACCGCCTCCGGCGTCGCCTTGTCGCCGAGCGTCGAGGCGATTCCCTGCCGGTTGATCAGCACGGCGACGGACAGGCTCTCGATGGCGTAGCCGTTCGACACGGTGTTGGTGATCTTGGAGGACAGCTCGAAATTGGTCAGCTCCTCCTTCTTGTTGCTTTCCTCGTTGGCCTGCTTGCCATCGCCCGAGGAGGCCTGCGGCTGCGGCACGTTGCGGCCGACCGACGTCGGCGACTGCGTCGACGAGTTCTGCGAGTTCTGCGTTTCCTTGATGGTGCGCACGGAGCGCTCAACCCGCGAATCCGGGTCGTAGGTGGTCTGCGTCGTCTCCTTGCGATCGGTGTTGAGACGCGCGGCGACGCTGATCTGGAAATTGCGCAGCGAGAGATAGGGCGCGAGCGTGCGGCGGATGTTGTTCTGAATTTCGGTGGAAACGCTCTTTTCCAGGGTCAGCATTTTGGTCGGCCCGGCGTCGGCTCCGTCGGAGCCCGAAGCCAGCAGCGTGCCGTCGACATTGAGCACCGTCACCTGGTCCACGGTCATGGCGGGGACGGCGGAGGCGACGAGGTGGCGCACCGCTTGGGAAATCAGCGCATTGTCTTGGCCTTCGGTGCGCAGGACGACCGAAGCCGAGGGCGGCTGCTTGGCGCGGCGGAACGAGCCCTCGTCGGGCATGACGAGATGCACGCGCGCGGCCTTGACGCCGCGCATGGTTTGGATCGTGCGCGCCAGCTCGCCTTCCATCGCGCGTAAGCGCGTCACCTCCTGCATGAAGGAGGTCAGGCCGAGGGAGCCAAGCTTGTCGAACAGTTCGTAGCCCGTGCCGGCGGAGCGGGGCAGGCCCTGCTCCGCGAGCAGCATGCGGGCTCGGGCTGTGTCGCCATAGGCGACATAGACCGTGGCGCCGTCGGCGGAAACGTCGAAGGCGACGCCGGCCTCTTTCAGGGCGCCGCCAATGCGCGACACATCCTGCTTGTCGAGGCCGGCGTAAAGAATGTCGTTGGTGGGACGGCTGAGATAATAGCCGGCCGCGCCGACGAGCCCGAACACGATCACGCCAATCGCCGCCAACAGCGACAGACGGCGCGGCCCGAGCGCGAGCAAGTTCGATAAAAGACGGTCAAATTGTTCTCGGGCGCTCATACCCTAATCCAGTGAAGTTACATTTTCGCTGGCATCATCGGGGGCCAAACTTGCGCGGGGGTTTTGCCTCAACTTTTCGTAAAGATATTCGCGTCGGCCGCGCGCCGCATGATTGGCGCAAGCCACGCCGCATTAATTGGAACAACGGTCGCCATGCGCGCGGCCTGTCCTTTCGTGAGCCAGGCGGGACGCCCATGAAATCGATTTATCCGGATTTGACGCGACATCCCTATTATATCGTCACACCCAACTACACGTCCCAATCGGGCGGGGTGAAAGCGCTGCATTTGCTTTGCCACTGGCTGAACCGCACGGGCGAGCGCGCCTATATTCTCGCCTATGGCGGCTCCGACATGGTCGTCAACCCGGATTTCCTCACGCCGTTGCTGCGGCCGGAGATCGTCGACGCCCATGGCGCCGACGGCCTGACCCCGATCGTCGTCTATCCCGAAGTGGTGGTCGGCAATCCCCTGCAGGCGCAATGCGTCGCGCGCTACGTGCTCAACTATCCCGGCCTGCTCGGCGGCGACAAGGTTTACGCGCCCGAGGAACTGGCGTTCGGCTTCACGAAGAAACTCGCGGAAGCCTGCGGCCCGGATGCGCCCGTGCTGCACATGCCGCTGGTCGACCGCTCGATCTTCAATCCCGGCCGGCCGCGCCTGCGCAAGGGCGCCGCGTTCTACGCCTATAAATATCGCGACCTGCATGGCCAGCAGGTATTTGGCCTGCCCGATGGCGCCATCGAAATCACCAAGTGCCGTCCGGACTCGCAAACGCCCGCGGTCATCGCCGACATCCTGCGCTCGGTTGAGGTCTTCTACAGTTTCGAAGACACCCAGCTGAATATCGAGGCGCTGCTGTGCGGCTGCCCGGTCGTGCTGATGCGCAATTCCTATCTGAAGACCTCGCTCGGAGAACACGAATACGGCCTGGATGGCATCGCCTTGGGCGATTCGCCGCAGGAACTCGAGCGCGCGCGCGACACCGTCGTCGCGGCGCAGTTCAATTACCAGAACCTCCTGGACAATTTCGAGATTCAACTCGCCGAACTCGTGAAGCTGACGCAGGCCAAGGCGGCGCAAACGCCGGCGGCGCGTGTGAACGCGTCGATCATCGCCGCCTGAGACGCAGCCGGAAAACCGCAAGCCCGCGTCCCACCCGCTCAGGCCGGGTTGAGGCGCGCCCGTGCAACGACCTGAGGACGCTTTAATGCGAAACGCGCACTGCCCCATTTGCGGCCAATCGAGCACGACGGTGCTTCAGCTTCGGTTCGGCGCGAAAATGCAATTGCCGACCGACGTCGAGGTGCGCCACTGCGCGCATGACAATTTCCTGTTCGTGACCGGCGGCCGCCAGAGCGACTACGACGCCTATTATGCGGCGGTCGCCAATGACACCGTTCACCAGGAGGTCGCCGTCGGGGCGGTCCGTTCGCCGATCTCCATCTTGCAAAAAGACCATCTCGTCGCCGCGCTCGACGGGGAGCCGGCGCCGCGAAGCGTGCTCGATTTCGGCTGCGGGGAAGCCAGCCTGCTGGTAGAACTCGCCACCCACTTTCCCTCGTCGCGCTTCGTCGGTTTCGATCCCGGCCCCGCCGCCTCCAAGGGCTCGCGCAAGGCGGCGGCGCTTGGCCTCGACAATCTGTCCATCGCCGGGCTGGAGGCCAGCGCGCGCGGCGCGCCCTACGATCTCGTCATCGCCTCGCATGTCATCGAGCATGTGATCGATTTCGACATGCTGACTCTGCTCCACGATCTGGTGACGGAGGATGGGCTTCTTTACGTGGAAGTTCCCAATCCCCTGAAATACGCCGCCTACGAACGCCGGGAATTTCTGTATTATTTCGATCGCTTGCACGTCAACCACTTCACGCCCCAGGCGCTGGCGGGCTTGCTGGGCCGTTATGGGTTCGGCGCCGTCAAGCATTTCGAATACGCCTTCCCCTACCGCGATGACGGCCAGTTTCCGGCGCTCGGCATGCTGTTCAGAAAAGGGCTGTCCGGCGACGATCTCGTTTCACCAAGCCTCCTCGATGAGGCGCAGGGTTACATCCGGCAGGAGAAGGCGCGAGCGAAAACGGTCGCCGGACAGTTGGAAACATTCGAGGGCATATTGGTCTGGGGCGCGGGCGACAATTTCCGCCGGTCGGTCGAAAATGGCGGCCCCCTCGCCAACTGCCGCAACATGGTGGTGCTGGATCGTCGGCCGGGCGAGGTGACGGTCGGAGATGTGCGGCGGCCGACCGTGGACCCGCGAACGGGCGTCCAAAGCTGCGACTGGCCGGTGGTGGCGACCGTGTCGGAAGCCCGGAGCGAGATCGGCCGTCAACTGGCCGAGATCGACCCCGCCCGGCGCCTCATCTTCATCTGAAGCCGCGCCGGCTCAAGCCGGCGCTCTTAAAAATTCGCGAACATCGCTTGCGCCGCGGCGTAATCCTCGGGAACGCCAATGTCGATGAAACGCCCGTGAGCGGGAACCGCGAAAATGCGTCCGCCGCGCGCGCTGTCGAACACGAAGTCCTCCAGCGAAAACGGAGCGGGCCGCGCCTCGGCCAGGAGATCCGCGCGCGGCAGCAAATAAACCCCGCCGCTGATGAAGCCTGCGCCGGGCCGCCCCCGGCCGGCGAAGCGGGCTTGCGCGTCGGGGCCGATTTCAATACGGCCATAGCGTTCGGTGTCAGGCACGCCGAGCGTGACCGCAACCGACGCCTTCTCTTGCCGATCAAGGTTGAACGCGCGCACGGCCTCGAAATCGAATTCGAGAAACGTGTCGCCGTTGCAGACAAGCACAGTGTCGGTAGCGCACATTCGGGCCGCCGCGCGGCTCGCCCCGCCTGTGCCCAGCGGTTCCGGCTCGACGCAATAGGACAGGTCGATTCCCTGGAAATGCGCGCCGAAATGACCGCTGATTTTTTCGGCCATATAGCCCGTGCTCAACACGGCTTTGACGAACCCTAGTTCGGCAAAATGGGACAGAAGAATTTCGAGAAAAGGCCGACCGGCGACACGCGCCATTGGCTTGGGCGTGTCGCTGACGACGCTTCTCAGACGCGTGCCCATGCCGCCGCAGAGAAGGATCAGATCGGGCATGGTCATGCGATAAAAATCCTCTGTTCCATCGTCTCGCCCCGCGTCTTCACGCCACCGCGCGTTCCGATTCCTCGGCGAGCGGCACCAACATTTCCCGGCGCAGAACATCGCGCGGCAGCAGCGGCGTCATGTCCTCGAGCGGCATGGACAGCATCGTGCCGTCCGGCTGGGGAAACGCCATCGCCTTGGGCAACAGCGATTCCGAACGCGTCGTATGGATTTCGCAGACGACCGGCCCCGGCATGTTCAGCGCGGCTTCGATGGTGGGCCGCATCTCCGCGCGGTTCGCGACCGTCAGGCTGGGAATGTCCATCGCTGCGGCGAGCCGCGCGAACGAGGGCATGTACAGGCCCGATTCCGGGCCGGTGGCCAGCAGGCGGCCCTGGAAATAATTGCGCTGCGTGTTGCGGATCGAGGCATAGCCGTCATTGTTGACGACAAACAGTTTGACCGGCGCATTGAGCGCCTTGAGCGTCGCCAGTTCCTGCAGATTCATCATCAGGCTGCCGTCGCTCTCGACGCACAGACATTCCGCGCCGCCCTGCCCCATCGAGGCGCCGATCGCCCCCGGCAGGCCATAGCCCATCGAGCCGAGACCGGAGGTCGTGAAAACCCTTTGCCCCTCCCGGTTGCGGAAGGCCACGTAAAACGCCTCCACCGCCAGACCGGACCCGCCGGTGATGATCGTCCTGCCCTCGGGAAACAGATCCGAGAAGGCGTCGGCGAGTTCGTAATGCGAGATTTCCTCGCTGCTCCATACCTGCAGACGCTCGCCAATGCCGTAGCGCGCCTTCCAGTCGGCGCAGCGCCGGCGCCAGGCGCTCCAGTCGGGCAGATTCTTCGCGCCGAGCGCGCCGTTCACCGCGCCGATGAAACGCTTGACGTCCGCGCACACTTTCATCTCGAACGCATGGGTGAATTTGTCGAGCTCGACAGGGTCGATGTCCACGATCACCTTTTTCGCAGAGCGCCCGAAACGCGCGGGATTGAACGCCGTCAGGGAATGATCGAGATGCGAGCCCAGAATGACCAGAAGATCGGCGTTCTGAACCGCGAAATTCGGCGCGCGCAAGGCCACGGCGCCGGGACGCCCGACGATCAGCGGATGATCGTGCGGCAACAGGTCGAGCGCGTTCCAGGTGGTCACGACAGGGGCGTTGAGGCGGGCCGCCAGCGCGCGAAATTCATTGCGCGCGCCCGCCAGCCGCACGCCATGTCCGGCCAGGATCACCGGCCGTTCGGAGGCGCGCAACAAATCCGCGAGGCGGCCGGCTTCGGCCGCCAGCGCGGGCGCGGGCTGCGGCGCGCACGTCTCGCCCTGAAGCGCATCGGGATCGATCTCGCTGGCCTGCACGTCGAGCGGAACATCGAGCCAGACCGGCCCGGGGCGGCCTTCATGGGCGAGGCGGAACGCCTTCTCCAGGCAGCGCCTGATGTCGGCGGGATCAAGCACCGTCTCGACATATTTGGTCAGCCCGGACACGATGGAAACGATATCCACTTCCTGCGCGCCCTTCTGGCGCAAGCCGGTGCCGGTTTTCAGATCGGCGCGCTTCACCTGGCCCGAGATCACCATCATCGGCACGGATTCGGTATAGGCTTCGCCGACGCCGGTGATGGCGTTGGTGCTGCCCGGCCCGGAGGTGACCAGAGCGACGCCCAGCCCCGTACCGGCGCGCGAGGCGGCTTCGGCGGCCATGGCGCAAGCCTGTTCGTGATGCATCGGCACGGGGCGGATGTGCTCGCACCGCGCCAGCGCATCGACAAGATGCATGTTGCCGCCGCCGGGCACGAGAAACACCGCGCCGACGCCTTTGTCGCGCAGGAATGAGAAGATGTAATCGGCGACTTTCATGGCCTTGTCCCTGGTCTATTCTTTTCGTAACCGGCGCATCAGAGGATGCTCCGTCCTCCGTCGATGACGATGTTCTGCCCGGTCATGTAGCTGGAGGCGTCCGAGCAGAGGAACTGAACGGCGGATCTGTATTCGCTCAGATGGGCCATGCGCCCCATCGGGATGAGCGCGCTCAACCGCGTCGTGAAGATTTCGTTGTGGTCGTTGAACACGCCGCCGGGCGACAGGGCGTTGACGCGAATCCCGGCCTTGGCCCAATAGGCGGCGCAATAGCGGGTGATGCCGAGCAACGCGGTCTTGACCGCCGAATAGGCGATGGGCTTGACCGGCTGCTCATGCTCCTCGCGGCCCTCGACGCGATAAAGCCGCTGGTCCGGCGCGATCACCGAAAGATCGGAGGCGATGTTGAGAATGACGCCGCTGTTGCGCGCGGCCATGCGCGTGCCGAACTCGCGGATGCACAGAAAGGCGCCGGTGACGCCGACATCGAGATGCAGGCGCCAATGATCCTCGGGATAATGCTCCAGCCGCGAAAGTTCGAGGCTGCGGTTGTCGTTGGTCACCTTGGGGTCGATGGCCGCATTGTTGACGAGAATGTCGATGCGCTCGAAGCGCGCGGCCGTCTGCGCGATGGACTCGGCCTTGGTGACGTCCATCACCGCGACGCTCGCCAGCGCGCGCGCGAACTCAGGCAGGCTTTCGTAGGCCGCCCGCAACGACTCTTCGTGAAGATCGGTCATGACCACATGGGCGCCGGCTTCCGCGAGCGCGGCCACATGCTCCTTGCCCAGCAGGCCCGCCGCCCCCGTGACCAGGGCGCATTTCCCGGAAAGATCGAAGTCTTTCAATCCATTCGCCGGCATCATCTCAACTCCGCAATTGGCCGCCGTCGACGACGAGGCAGGCTCCCGTAATGAAAGCGGCGCGCTCCGAAACCAGGAACGCGACCGCGTCGGCCACGTCCTCGGGACGGCCGAGGCGCCCGAGCGGCACATCCTGCGCCAGCATCCGATTGACCCCCTCGGGGTCCGCGCGCAGTTTTCGATCCCACACGCCGCCCTCGACAAAAATATTGCCGGGCGACACGACATTGATCCGCACGCCCTCCTTGCCGAGCGGCCGCGACAACCCCTTGGCCATCATGTTCAACGCGGCCTTGGCCGCCGAATAAGCCACCGGCGCGCCAAAAGCTTCGTGGCCGCAGATGGAGGAAATGCACACCACGCTGCCGCGCTGGTTGCGGATATGCGGCAGCGCCGCCGTGATCAGATTGGCGGCGGAGAGATAATTCACGTCGGCCATGCGCCCCCATTCGGCGGCGGTCTCGGTTCCCGGAGGGGCCGATTGTCCCGAACCCGCGCAGGTCACCAGCACGCTCGGTTCGCCCCGCGTGACGCAAATTTCCGCCAGCACGCGCGCGCAATCCTCGGCGACGCAAACATCCGCCACATGGGTGGAGCAGGCCTCGCCGAATTCGGCGGCCGCATCGCGCAACCCTTCGGCGCCGCGCGCCACAAGCGCGACCGTCATGCCGTCGGCGATCAGCGCGCGCGCGATGGCGCGGCCGATCCCACGGGAGCCGCCGCCGATGAGCGCGATGCGTCGCGGCTGTTGGGGATCAGACATTCAACCGGCTTTCGACCAGTTGCGCATAGCGTGTGATCGCGCCGGCATGGTCGTCGTCGCGGGCGCGGGCGCCTTGCAGAATGTAATTGCCGGAATAACCGGAAGCGCGCAGCAGACGGAACACCGCGTCGAAATCGACGGCGCCCTCGCCGAACGGAACTGTGGTTCCGCCAAGCGGCCGGTCCTTGACATGGACATTCATAATGCGCGAGGCCAGCGCCGGAATTTCCTCCGCCGGCGGCCATCCCAGCGCGGCGCTGTTGCCCATGTCGAAATTGATTCCGAACCAGTTTTCCGGATAGCGCGCGATGAAATTCCGTAGCCGCTCCGGCGCGTAATCGGACTCGAAGATGACCGCGACATTCGAGGCCTGCATCAGCGGCAGCAGGCTCATCAGGCCGTCGAACAGATCGTCCTCCTGTTGCGGCGAGACGAGCGAGCCATTGTCCACCAGCGGCGCGACGATGAACTTCACCCCCACCGCCGAGCAGGCGCGGATGAACACGGCCAGGGCGTCGAGCAATTCGCGCCGGAGCACCCCGTCGGCCTTCCAGAACGGCGCCTGCATCAGATTGTCGGCGGTTACCGATTCGATGCGGAGGCCATGCGCGGCTTGCAGCGCGCGAATTTCGGCGCGGCCCTGTTCGGTGATCAGCGGATTGGCGGCGAAATCGGCGTGGTCGATGGTCCATTCCATCAGCGACAGGCCGAGCCGCTCCGCCGTGACGAATTCTTCACGCCAGTGCGCGACGGGAAACGCCTGGATCTTGCCATCAACCCGCGGGCTGAGCCGCCCCTGCATGAAGCCTATGTCCTTGCGCATGCTAAACCAGCCCCTTGGCGGTCCATCCGCCATCGACGAAAATGTCGGCGCCGGTCACATAAGCGGAGGCGTCGGAGAGAAGAAAAATCGCCGCCCCGATCAGATCCTCCGGCTTGCCCCATCGGCCCAGACAGGTGTGGGCGCGCCGGCGCTCGTGCTCGACCGGCGCAGCGAAGCTTTTCGCGGTCATGGCGGTGGCGATGTAGCCGGGCGCGAGCGCGTTGACGCGGATGCCCTTCGGCCCGAGATCGACGGCGAGCGCCTTGGTCAACATGCGCAACGCGCCCTTGGAGCTGACATAACCGGGATTGTCGGGGAAGCCGGTCACGCTGCCGATGCTGGTGACATTGACGATGCTGCCGCCCGCCCCCATGAGCGGAACGGCGGCGAGCACGGCGCCATAGGCGGCGTCGAGATTGGTGTCGAACGTCTGGCGGAAGCGGCGCATTTCATCCGCGCCGTCTTGCGCCGGCAGCGTGACGCCGGCGCAGTTGACGAGCCCGTCGAGACGGCCGGCGTCGCCCGCCGCGCGCGCCACGATTTCAACAATCTGCGTCCGTAAATCGGCCGAATGATACTCGACGGAACCTGAAGGCGCCTCGGGCGCGGGCGAGCGGCCGACGGCGCAAACGCGCGCGCCGGCGTCGGCCAGCCCCTGCGCCAGCGCCGCGCCAATGCCGCGCGAAGCGCCGGTGACGAGGATGCTCTTGCCGGTCAGGTCGAACAGTTTCAGCGCGGGCGCGGTCATGCCGCGAGCCGCCCGAGATAGTTCAGCGCCTTCCAGAAACCGGCGCCGAAATTCTTATGGCCCTGCCAAACTTCCGGGATGAAGCTCAGGTCCGGATAGGCGGCGATCAGCGGCCAGACAGCGCGCCAATCGATGTCGCCCTCGCCAAGATCGACGCCTTCGCCGTTCAAGCCCTTGGCGTCGGCGATGTGCAAATGCGCGGTGACCGGCAGCAGCTTGGCCAGCTCGTGCTGGAAGTCGAAGCCGAAATGCGAGCAGGTCATGCTCAGATGCGACAGGTCGAGGCAAAGCCGCAGCTTGTTGGCCTTGGCGGCCGCGACCAGTTCGTCGGGATACATGAAAATGTTCTGATAGCGCTGGCCGCCGAAATGCCAGGGGAACGGCGCCATATTTTGCGGGATCAGCTCGGTCGAGCCGAAGTCGATTTTCGCAATCACTTCGGCGAAGCGGTCGTAATATTCCCGGCGCTTGTCGGCGGAGACCGGGGCGTCCATCGAGAAGCCGCCGACATTGGTGACGATCAGCGCGCTGTCGGCCTGCGGAAAATACGGCCGCAAGGATTCGGTCGCCGCGATGACGCGCTTCATATTGTCGATCGAGCGCTGGCGGTAGCCGAGATCGTCGGAGACGAGATCGAGCAATTCGCTGTTTTCGAACAGTTCCGGCGCGTGAACGACCAGCCGGCCGCAATCGACAGGCTTGACGAAACTTTTCGGATCGAGGCCGAGATCGCGATAGGAGTGGTGAAACTCGTAAAGGTCCGGCGCGATGCGGTCGGTATAAGCGAGGAAATCGTGGTAGCGGACCGGAACGCCCCAGAGAATAGGGAGCTTGTGGGGTTCATACGCCGCGACTTCGCCGCGCAGGTCGGCCTCGACCATGAAATCGCCCTGGTGAATCTCTCGGATCGCCGGGCGCCCTACGAGGTCCGGCAGGCGGTAGGGCGCAAGGCCCTGGCCGGGGCTGGCCACCGTCAAATCTCCGGCGGAAATGATCGCGCCCTTGGCGATGGCGCGCCGGGCGACCACGCTCTTGCTCAGGTTTTCCCGATTGAGCATTTCGCCTTGGGTCGGCGCGCGCGAGTCCGAGCGCAACGGCAGCGCTTCATCGACCTGACGGACGCCCTCGACGAGACGGCGGAATTCGTCCGGCTCCAGGCTGGCGGGATGGTCCGGCCCTTCCATCATGCGGTCCAGCGTGAGATGGCGCTCGATGATGACCGCGCCCAGCGCCACGGCGGCGATGGAGATCGCCGTGCCCCGCTCATGACCGGAATAGCCGACGACGTCATGCAGGTCGGCGAGCTTCGGAATAAACTCAAGCTGGATGTCGCGGTCGGGCGCGGGATAGGCGCTGTTGCAATGCAGAATCGCGAAGGGAACGCCCAGCGTTTTCGCATGCGCCACGGCGCGCGCGATCTCATGCTGGTACGACATGCCGGTCGAAAGGACGAAGGGCTTGCCGAGGCTGGCGATTCTTTCGATCAGATAGGGATTGAACAGGTCGGCGGACGCGGCTTTCACCGCATCGACCTCGAAGCCGCGCAGGGTTTCGACGCTGGCCTCGTCCCAGGGCGTGCACATGTAGAGCAGGCCGGATTGGGCGACATAGGCCCGCAATTCGCGATGCTGCGCGACCGTCAGTTCGACCTTGGCGAGCAGGTCCTTGACATATTCGACGCCCAAATCCTCGGAGGCCGCGCCGCCCGGCGTCTTGCGGTACAGCGAAGCGAAATCGCGGATCTGGAATTTGACGCAATCGGCGCCGGCCTCGCGCGCCACATCCACCAGCTGCTTGGCCAGCTCCAGACTGCCGTTGTGATTGTTGCCGATCTCGGCGATGACGAAGGTGCGCCCCTTCGCCGGCCGGATCCCGCCGATCTGAAATTGCGTCGTCATTGCAGGGTTGTTCTCCAGGAATGCGCGCCCTTGGTGTCGAAGCGCACGGTGTGGGGCGTGCAGCGAAACGGCCGCAGCGCCGCGATGACGGCCGCGCGCGCCGCGGGCGGCGCGAAAAACAGAATGTGCCCGCCGCCGCCGGCGCCGAGCAGTTTGCCGCCCAGGGCGCCCGCGGCGAGGGCCGCGTCGTAGATCTGTTCGATCACCGGGTTGGAAATGCGCGAGGACGTGGCCTTCTTGAGCAGCCACGCCTGGTTCAATCCTTCGCCGAAGCGACGCAAATCCCGGCGCGCCAGGGCGCGGTTCATTTCAATGCAGAAATCGGTCAGCCGCGTGAGCTTCTCGTCGCCCTCGCAATTGCTCATTTCCGTCTTCTGGCTGCGATGCAGATCGCCGGAATCATGCGCGATGCCCGTGTCGAACAGGATCAGCGATTCCTCCAGCTCGAACACGACCTCGTCGGGCAGGCGCAGCGCATTGACATTGTTCCACGACGGCATGAATTCGATCAGGTTGAAGCCGCCGAACGCCGTCGCATATTGATCCTGCCAGCCGCCGGGAATCTTGAAGCACAGGCGTTCGGCCTGGAAGGCGAGTTCGGCGATTTCATAAGCCGACCAACGGTCCACCCGCAGTTCGTTGAAGGCCGCCAAGATGCTCGCCACCACGGCGGAGGAGCCGCCAAGGCCGGAGCCGACCGGAAAATCGGCGGAGACATGCATCTCGAATCCGAACCCCGGTTTGATCAGCGCCGCCGTGGTCGAAAGCAGGCCGTGATCCGTGGCCTTGACCATGGCGCGCGGGGACGCGAAATGCTGGTGGCGTCCGAGATCGTGCGAATAAATGTCGATGTCGGACGTATCCCGCGGAATCAGCGTGGTCACCGAATAGCGCGCGATCGCGGCGTTCAGCACCAGGCCCTTCGAACGGGAAAAGAAATAGGTCAGGTCGGTGCCGCCGCCGGCGAAACTGATGCGCGCCGGCGCGCGCCCGCGCGCCACGACCCGGCTGATTCTCTCGAAATCCTGACGGCTCTCCGGCGTCAGCAAATCGACCAGCCGGCCCTGGGCGTCGAGCCTCGGCACCACCGAATAGCCCATGTCGAACAGCCTGAGCGATTCCTCGCGCGGCGCGTCGACGCGAACCGACTTGAAGTTGCGGTTGAGCGCAGCGTCAACCTCGCTCTCGATATCCCCGCCCGCCAGCAGGAAGCGGCGGACGTCGCCGTTGGTGACGATGCCGAGCAGCACAAGGTTTTCGTCCACCACGAAAGCGGTTTGCACGACGCCGCTTTCGATGGTGCGAATCGCGTCGCCGACCGTGGCGCCGATCGGCACGATCAGATTCGATCCCTTGGTCGCCTTGGCTCCGATGGAAAAGGGCATCATGGTCATGGAACAGTCCAGCCAACCGCTAAAGAGTTACAAATTCCGGGGATTGCCCGGGTGCGGCGGAGCTTCAACATCTGCAAGGGCCCACAATGATTCGTCCCTCCATGCGCCCAAAACGCCCGCCAAAGGGTCAGGCCACAATGGACGACAGACCTGACCCGAAGCTTGAGGTGGGCGCCCTGCGCCGTTGTCCCGCCATCAACGGCGCAAGCGCAAGAATGCGGCCAGCCTTGTACAAGTGGCGCATCCATTATCTTGTAATATGGGAATTTCTCTTATTTTAGTTTGCACGCAACCATGAACACGGCGCCGCTTTTCCCATTTAATTCAATCTCATTTTTACTGATGTCTATTATTTTAAACCCGCATTTCTCAATAAGCGTCATCACAGACTTTTTGCTAAAAAAGTTTATATGCTCGTGCCAGTGCTTCTTAACCAGGTGGGGATCTGTCGGGTTATTTCGCATCACGGCCTCGAAGGGCGCCTCCAGGTACAAAACAGAACCGCTGTGCATGGCCTTTTTTATCTCGCAAAGCAGCCGCGCCGGATAAGCGACGTGTTCGACGACGTTGCTACAGACAACCAGGTCGTATTTTTTCGCGAACGCTTCCTGTTTCTGAACGATTCTCGCGCCCTCCACGACCGATTTCGCGCTGATGTCGTAGATATCGACGGCGGTGTTTCCGTTTCGAAAAGGTGTGTTTTTTCCCGTATCGCCGCCCCAATCAAGAACAGAGACCGGCATGTGCAAATGAGGCTCAAGAAATTTCTCGATCACGGAAACATAATTGATGCCTGAGTCGAGGCCAGCGTTTCTGAGCGCATAGCCAGGCTCATAAAACTCTCGCAAAGCAACATAAGAGTCCATGCGATAGTTGTCATACAGCCTGGCGAGCTCAGCCTCGGAGAATCGAATATCAAGAAACAGAAATTCGCAGTCCGCACAGAACATCGACCTGCATACGCTATATGCGTGTCCTGCCTTGATTGTATTCAAACCCCAGCTTTCATCGACAAGCGCCGGCTCCCACCCGAAAACCCGGTGGGCGACAAACGGCATCAGGATGGCCGGAGACGATTTTAAGGTTTGATTCCCGCAGCAGACGCATCTCGTCGCGATACGTTCCCTGCGAATCCGCGCAGGATCGACATGCGTTTTTCCGACAGCGACGCGCGGCGCGTCACCCTGAGCTTCTGCTTGTTGCACAGCTGTCACCTTTCTCGACTTGCAGGCCCAACGATCGCGGGAGCTTTCAAACGGCCATCCGCTGTGACGCGCAAAGGGTCGATCCGAGAGTTTCGATCATGTGGCCAATCTCTCGTTCGCCCAGACCCGGATAAACCCCGATCCAGAAGGTGCGTTCGACCACGACATCGGCCTGAGTCAATGCGCCGGAAATGCGGAAATTGCGGCCCTTCATATAGGGCTGTCGCACCAGATTGCCGCCGAACAACAGCCGTGTGCCGATCCCCGCCGCATTCAGGCGCTGCACCAGGGCGTCGCGCGAGATCGGCGCGTCGGCGCGCAAGGTGATCGGGAAGCCGAACCAGGACGGCTCTGTTCCCGGCGTGGCTTCCGGCAGGATCAGGGCGTCCTCATAGGCGGCCAATCCCTGGCTCAGCCAATCGAAATTGCGCCGCCGCGCGGCGATGAAATCGTCCAGCCGATCGAGCTGCGCCAGCCCCACCGCCGCCTGCATGTCGGTGATCTTGAGATTGTAGCCGAGATGGGAATAGACGTATTTGTGGTCATAGCCCTTGGGCAGATCGCCCGACGTCCAGCCATAGCGTTTGTTGCAGCTGTTGTCCTTGCCGGGCGCGCAATAGCAGTCGCGACCCCAATCGCGGAAGCTTTCCATCGCTTTCGCCAGCTGCGGGTCCTGCGTGAACACCGCCCCGCCCTCGCCCATGGTGATGTGATGCGCCGGGTAAAAACTCAGCGTGCCCACGTCGCCGAAGGTTCCGACATGCTGGCCGTCCACCGTCGCGCCCAACGCGTCGCAGCAATCCTCGATCAGCCAGAGATTGTGCTTTTCGCACAGCGCCTTGATCGCCTTCACGTCGAAGGGATTGCCCAGCGTATGCGCGACCATGACGGCGCGGGTGCGCGGGCCGATCGCCGCTTCGACCGCAGCGACGTCGATATTGTAGGTGGGCAGCGAAACATCGACAAAAACGGGAACCGCGCCCCACATCAAGGCGGGATTGACCGTGGTCGGAAACCCGGTGGCGCAGGTGATGACTTCATCGCCGGGCTTGATCGCGCGCTCTTTCAGGCGCGGCGAGGTCAGCGCGGCGAAGGCCACGAGATTGGCCGAGGAACCGGAGTTCACCGTCAGGGCGCGGCGCGCGCCGACGCGCTGGGCCAGCCTCTGTTCAAAGGCGTCGTTGAACCGGCCCGTCGTCAGCCAGAAATCCAGCGCCGACTCGACCAGCATCCGCATGTCGCTGGCGCCATAGACGCGCCCCGAAACAGGCGCGCTGACGCGTTGGTCGGCGGCTTTGGGGGCGGCATGGGCGAGATCGTGATATTCGCCGACGAGGCGCAGGATTTCCCCGCGCAAACGCGCCGCCTCAGGCGATTCCTTGGGCCGCATGAAAAGTCTCCTTTGCGGCGTCCCGCTCGCGCTCGGCGAAGGGCGAGGTAAGCCGCGTCCACTGGCCGAGATAGCCGTCGATCTGGTTCAAGGTGAAAGCGCGCATATCGGCGCCGGCGGCGAAGGCGCGGTACCAATCCGAAGTCCAGCCAATCGCTTCGTCGAACGACAGGCGCGGGCGCCACTGCAACATTTCGCGCGCGCGCGCCGCATCCAGGCGCAGCAGCCCGGCCTCGTGGAGATGCTCGCCGCCGTCGATTCGCCAGCGCGCCGCCTCGCCCCACGGCGCCATGAAGCGCTGCAGCAGGCTCTGCACGTCGCGCTCGCTGTCGGCGCCAGGGCCGAAATTCCACGCGCCTTCACAGGACGCCGGCGCTTCGCAGGCCTTTTGCGCCAGCAGAAGATAGCCGGCCAGCGGCTCCAGCGCATGTTGCCACGGCCGCACAGCGCGCGGCGCGCGAACGCGCAGGACCTCGCCAGCCGCGATGGCGCGGAAAGCGTCGGGCAGGATGCGGTCGGGCGAGAAATCGCCGCCGCCGATGACATTGCCGGCGCGGGCGGTGACTACCGCCGCCCCGCCTTCGAAGAAGCTTTTGCGATAGGCTTGCGCCACCAGTTCGGCGCAGGCTTTGGACGCGGAATAGGGATCGCGGCCGCCGAGTTCGTCGCTTTCGCGATAGGCCCAGAGCCATTCGCGATTCTCGTAGCATTTGTCGGTGGTGACGACGACGATCGCCCGGACGCTTTTGACCCGCCGCGCCGCTTCGAGCGCGTTGACCACGCCGAGCACATTGGTCTCGAACGTCTCCACCGGGGCGGCATAAGACTGGCGCACCAGCGGCTGCGCTGCGAGATGAATGAGAATCTCGGGCTGCGCCGCCTCCAGCGCGCCGGCAAGAGCTTCGAGGTCGCGAATATCGCCGCGCCGGTCGTCAAGCCCGGCGCCCACGCCCGCCAGAGTGAACAGATTGGGGTCCGTCGGCGGCGCCAAGGCGAAGCCGGAGACCCGCGCCGACAGCCGCGCCAGCATCAGCGACAGCCACGCGCCCTTGAAGCCGGTATGGCCGGTGACAAACACCCGCCGCCCGCGCCAGAAGGCGGAATCGATCACCAGATTTTCCACGGCGCCTCTCCGTTCGACCACAGCTCCTCCAGGACGATCTTGTCGCGCAACGTGTCCATCGGCGCCCAGAAGCCGGGATGCATGAAGGCGCGCAATTGATCGTCAGCCGCGAGGCCTGCGAGCGGCTCGCGTTCGAACGTGGTGTCGTCGCCGGCGATGCGGTCCAGCACGCTCGGCGACAGCAGGAAGAAGCCGCCGCTGATCCAGCCGCCCTCGCCTTCCGGCTTTTCCGAAAAAGCCACGACGCGGTCGCCTTCGAGATTGAGCAGGCCGAACCGCTTGGCTGGACGCACCGCCGTCACCGTGGCCAGGCGCCCATGCCGCCGATGAAATTTGACTTGTTCCGTGAGATTTACGTCGCCCACCCCATCGCCATAGGTCAGCGCGAACATGTCGTCGTTTCCGACGTAATCGCGGATGCGCTTGATGCGCCCCCCGGTCATGGTCTTCTCGCCGGTGTCGATCAGGGTGACGCGCCACGGCTCGGCCATTTCCCGATGCACTTCCATCCGGTTGGCGCGCGTGTCGAACGTGACGTCCGACATGTGCAGGAAGTAGTTCGAGAAGAATTCCTTGATGTAATAGCCCTTATAGCCCAGGCAGATCACGAATTCATTGAATCCGTGCGCCGAGTAGATCTTCATGATGTGCCACAGCACGGGCTTCCCGCCGATTTCGACCATGGGTTTGGGCCGCACCGACGTTTCCTCGGTGAGCCGTGTGCCCAGCCCACCGGCGAGAATGACGACCTTCACGCTGTCGCCTCCTCGGCCTCGATTGTGATCGGCCCGGCCGGCTCACCCGCCGCGAACTTGCGCCACATGGCGCGATAGGCGTCCTCCAGCCGCGCGGTGAACTTGGCGCTGTCGGTGAAAGGCGCCGCGATCAAGGCGTCGGGCAGCATCTTGCGCACTTCGCGCAACCGCTCGGGATCGTTGGCCAGCGCCACGGCGCGGTCGATGTAATCCTGCCGCGAGGTCGCGACGAATCCCTCCACGCCCATATTGGCGTAGAAGCACGCGGTCTGGCGCGAAGCGAGACGATCGCTCGGCAAGGTGATCACCGGCACGCCCATCAGCATCGCGTCGCAACTCGTGGTCGCGCCGCCGAACGGATAGGGGTCGAGCGCGATGTCCATGTCGTTGTATTCGGCCAGCATGCCGCGATAATGCCCGGCGCCGCGAAATTCGAGGCGGTCCAACGGCAGGCCGAGCGCCTCGAATTTGGCGATAAAGCGCTCGCGCACCTTTTCCTCCACCAGCGCGCGCGATTTCAGCAGCAGGCGCGAGCCGGGCACCGCCAGCACGATTTGCGCCCAGACCTCGAAGACTTCATCGGTGATTTTGGTGATGTTGTTGAAGGAGCCAAAGGTGACATAGCCTCGGCTCAGGCACGGCGGTTCGGCGCGGACAAGCTCCTGCACCATCGGCACATAGCTGAACCGGCCGTAGGGCAGACGCACCAGCGATTCCGCATACCATTTGTCGGCGCCCGGGGGAGCGGAGACGGGGTCGAGGATCAGGTAATCGATCGTGGACATGCCGGTGGTGCCGGTGAAACCGACCCAATGAACCTGGATAGGCGCGGGCTTCAGCCCGAGCGAGGTCAGGCGCGTCTTCGCGGTGTGGCCGTTGAGATCGACGAGAATGTCGATCTCGTCCTCGCGGACCATTTCCGCGATCTCGTCGTCGCTCTTGCTCGTGACAGGCCGCCAGCGGTCGGCGAATCGGCGGAAATAGGCGGTCACCTCGTCATCGGTGTCGCAGGCGTAATAACAGGTGATTTCGAAACGCCCGTGATCATGCCCGCTGACCGCGGGCAAGGCGAAAAAGCCAACCGGATGGCAGTTGAAGTCGCCGGAAATATAGCCGATCCGCAGCTTCCGCTCGGGCGAACGGTCCCGATCCGCGAAGCCGCGCGGATCGGGACGGTCGAAATGCGCGCCGAACCGGCGCGCGAGCTCCAGCACGTCCGCGTTGGTGTAGCGGTCGCTGTACTGCATGCCCATCAGCTTGTTGGAATAGGCCGCCGAGAATTTCGGATCGAGGGAGATGGCCTGCTCATAGGCGTCGAGCGCCTCCTCGGTCATCCCCAGGTTCTGCATGGCGACGCCGACATTGTTCTTCGCCGCGACGAAATTGGGCATGTCGGCCAGCGCGCTGTTGAACGCGTCGAGCGCCTTCTCGTAGGAGAACCTGGTGTAGAGCAGACACGCCATGTCGTACTTTTTCTGCGTGGCGACGATTTCCTCGCTGAGTTCGATCGCCCTTTCATAGGCTTCGATGCCTTCGTCGGTGCGATCGGACTGGATCAGGGCCGAGCCGAGATTGTTGTAGGCTTCCACATTTTCCGGATCGCAGGCGATGGCTTTTTCGAACTGCTCGATCGCCTCCGTCAGCTTGCCCTGATCCATCAGAATGGCGCCGAGGGTCACTATGGCCGGCGCGAAGGACGCCTCGCAGGCGATGGCGCAGCGCGCGGCGACAAGCGCCTCATTCAGCCGTTTCATCGCCTTCAGCGTCAGGGCTTTGTTGTTGTAAATCTCGGCGCAGACGGGCCGCGCCTCCAACGCGCGGTCGAAATAGTCCAGCGCCTTCTTGAAGACGCCTTTCATGCGCAACAGGTTGCCCTTGAGGTTCAACGCCTCCGGGCATGCGGGCGTGAGCTCGAGCGCCCGGTCGCAAGCCTTTTCGCTATCGGCGGAGCGGCCGATTTCATAGAGAACCTTGCCGAGATTGGAATGGGCGGCGGCATAGGCGGGATTCAGCTCCGTCGCCTTCTTGTACGACTCCGTCGCCTCCGCGCGCAGGTGCAGCTTTTCCTGAATGGCGCCAAGCGCGTTATAGGCGGCGGGGTAATGGGTGCGCAGCTCCAGCGCCCGATAGACTTCGCGCAGGGCCTCGTGCGGCCGGTCGAGCTCCAGCAGCACGAGAGCGAGATTGTTGTGGAACGTGGGATCGCTGCGCTGCTCGAGCGCGGCCCGCAAAAGCTGTTCCGACACCTCGTCCTGTTTGCATTGATGGGCGATGACGCCCATGCCGTGCAAGGCGTCGGGTTGCGTCGGCTGGAAGGAGAGAATGGCGCGATAGAGCTTCTCGGCTTCGGCGAGATCGCCCTCGTCATGCGATTTGACGGCGAGGGCGAGGCTCTGAGCCACGATTTCGTCGGGCGTCAGCGCGATCGCTGCGTTCTGATCCGTGACTGAAACACCATTCATCTTGCCGACTCCGACCTTGACTGCTGTTGCGATTTGGGACTCACCCAAACACGGGCCGCTTGCCTCAAGCCTGCGCGGCCCCGCCGATCACGCCTTGATCGACGCCGCATCCCCACGGCGCCGAGGCTGCGCGGCTTACTGGAAGAGCTTCAGAATCATCTGGCTCGACTGATTGGCGATCGACAGCGACTGCACGCCGAGTTGCTGCTGGGTTTGCAGCGCCTGCAAGCGCGTCGAGACGACGTTCATGTCGGCCTGCACCAGCGACGCGACGCCGTTGGACAGGTTGTTCTGCATGGTCGAGACGAAGGTCTGTTCCGTCGTGACCTGCTGCTGCGCCGCGCCGATTGTCGACGCCGCGCTTTCCAGCGCGGTCAGCGTCAGATTGGTGGCCATGAGCATGGCTTGCAGCGCGGTCGCGCCGGTCGAGACCGTCACGTCGAAGGCGCTGCCTCCGAGAATCGCGCCGCACGCGGTCACGCTGGCCGCCGTCTGCGGAACGGCGAGCAAGCCGCCCGAGGCCGTCGCCACCGTGCTCGCGCCCACGCCATTGGTGAACAGGTTGACGTTCGAGGCGGTGATCGCGATGAAGCCGACGCCGCCGGCGTTGGTGTAGGCGCCGACCAGCTGAACCTGCGACTGGGTCACGGTCGGGCTGGTGACGCCATTGACCGTTCCGTTGAGCCAGTTCTGCCCGTTGAACGAGGCGCCGCCGGCGATCTGCAGCAGGGCGTTCTGCTGCGCCTTGATGTCGGCCTGGATCTGCGTGAGATTCGCGCCGGGATTCTGCGCCGCCACCAGATCGTTCTTGATCTTGTTGATGACCGAAATGGATTGGTTGAGCCCCGTGTTGAACGTGGACAGCATGGACGAGCTGACCTTGAGCGCCGCGGTGACGGCGCCGAGCGCGCCATTGTCGGACGTCATGGTCTGGGCGATCGACCAATAAGAGGAATTATCGGATGCGTTCTGAATCGCCAGCCCGGTTGAGAGCTGGCTTTGCGTTTCGGACAGAGACTGCTGGGTCGCCGTGAGGTTTTGAAGAGCGGTGAGCGCCGACGCATTGTTCAACAAGTACGACATCGAAATTTATCCCCTTCTCGCAACTGGGACTCTGGGGGGAAACATCCCGGCCGCCGCCGCCCGCCAGCCTCGTTCATAAAGCCCTGAACGATCCGGACGGAAAGACGACGACGACGCTCTCGCAAGAGCGCGGCCGCTCGTTCCGGTGTCACCCGCACAGGCGTCTGACCTGTGTGGCGCACTTAAACATGTTAAGCTTACGTCAACCTTGATTACCAATGTCTTGCAAAAAGCGAATCTGAAAAAGGCCGGCTTTACGCAAACGAAAAAGGCCGCGCTGTCGCCAGCGCGGCCTCCTCAAGGAGCGGGATGCGTCGATTACTGGAACAGGCGCAGGATCATCTGGCTGGACTGGTTGGCGATCGACAGCGACTGCACGCCAAGCTGCTGCTGGGTCTGCAGAGCCTGCAGGCGGGTCGAGACCTGGTTCATGTCGGCCTGCACCAGCGACGCGACGCCGTTGGACAGGTTGTTCTGCATGGTCGAGACGAAGGTCTGCTGCGTCGTCACCTGCTCCTGCGCCGAACCGATGGTGGTGGCGGCGTTTTCAAGCGCGGTGATCGTCAGGTTGGTCGCGGCGAGCATCGCCTGGAGCTGCGTGCCCACACTGGAGGTGGTCACGTTGAAGGAGCTGCCGCCGAGCACGGCGCCGCAAGCGGTGACGCCGCTCGCCGTCTGGGCGGCCGCGAGAATGCCACCCGAAGCCGTGGCGACCGTGGAGGCGCCAACGCCGTTGGTGAACAGGTTGACGGTCGAGGTCTGGATGCTGATGGCGTTGACGCCGCCGCTGTTGGTGTAGGAGCCGACCAGGCTCAGCTGGGTCGAGCCGCTGAGCGACGAGTTGGTGACGCCGTTGATGGTGCCGTTGAGCCAGTTCTGGCCGTTGAAGGCGGCGCCGCCGGCGATCTGGAGCAGAGCGTTCTGCTGGGCGGTGATGTCGGCCTGGATCTGCGTCAGGTTGGCGCCGGGGTTCTGGGCGGCGACCAGGTCGTTCTTGATCAGGTTGACGACGGAGATCGCCAGCTTGACGGCCGAGTTGAAGGTGTCGAGCATCGAGCTGCTGGTCTTCAGCGCCGAGGAGACGGCGCCAAGCGCGCCATTGTCAGACGTCATCGTCTGAGCGATCGACCAATAAGAGGAGTTGTCCGACGCGTTCTGGATGGCGAGGCCGGTCGAGAGCTGGCTTTGCGTGTTGCTCAAGGACGACTGAGTCATCGTGAGGTTCTGCAGCGCGGTCAGGGCCGAGGCATTGGTGAGCAAATAAGACATTTTAGATTGTTCCTGTCGGATTTGGGGATCGTGTTGAGGAACATCCCGGGCTGACCGGAACAACGGAGACGGCGTCATGCCTTCGAGCTCGCATTGAGCTCAACCCGTCGTGCATGTGATGCAACTTATCCGCGAATCGTTGCCAAGGAGTTAACCGGCGAAAGTTTCGCGCGCGTCCGAGCCGGTTTCCGAAATATCTTTTGTTGCAATGATTTGCGTCAATTCGTCGCAGCCCGGAGGCGCGGCAGGGTTAACGATCGCCCTTGCGCGGATGTCAGTTGACCGAGCGCACCAGACTGCCGATCAGCATGTTCCAGCCGTCGATCAGCACGAAGAACAGCAATTTCATCGGCAGGGAGATCATCGAGGGCGGCAGCATCATCATGCCCATCGACATGGTGAGCGTCGCCACGATCATGTCGATGATCAGGAACGGCAGGATAATGAGGAACCCCATCTCGAATCCGCGCCGCAACTCCGAAATCATGAAGGCGGGAATCAGCACGCGCAGATCGGCCTTGGTGCGATCGGTGATTTCGAACGAGCCCTTGGAGAGATCCTCGAACATGCGCAGATCTTTTTCGCGCGTCTGATTCGCCATGAACTGGCGAAACGGCTCGATGATCCGCGGCAGCGCCTGCTCCTCGGTGATCTGGTTGTCCATCATCGGCTTGACGCCGTCCTTCCAGGCCTTGTCGAAGGTCGGAGCCATCACGAAAAAGGTCATGAACAGCGCGAGGCTGACCAGCACCAGGTTGGCCGGCGCGCTCTGCAAGCCAAGGCCGGAGCGCAGGAAGGACAGCGCGACCGCGAATCGGGTGAAGCTCGTCACCATCATCAGCAGGCCCGGCGCCAACGACAGCACCGTCAGCAAGGCGACCAGCTGGATGATGCGCCCGCTCGCCAGCCCGCCGGCCGCGTTCAATGCGGAAGCGAGGTCGCTCGTCGCTCCGGCGGCGGCCGGCGCGCCCGCCGCCGGCGCGACGGATGCGAGCAAAATGAGCAGAAGCGGCAGGAGACGGCGAATCATTGCACCACCAGGGCTTTGATGATGAATTTCTTGACGAGCCCGTTCGACCGCGTCTGCGCGCGTTCGGTCAGGTCGGCGCGGAGGTGTTCGAGGCCGGCGACGCCCTGAATCTGCTCAATCGTCTGCGTCCGCAGAAAGGCGAGGATGTCGGCGGAAATCTCCGCCGCCAGCGCGTCGCCGCGCGGCAGCGTCTTGCCCTCGAACAGGATCGCGCCTTCGATGCGCACCCAGACCTCGCGCGGCGAGGCAAGGTTGGTGACCGCGGGCGGAATATCCATCGATCCCATTTGCACGGCCGGACCGTCCTTGACCTCTTCCTTTTTCTTGTCGCCGTGCGAGGCGTCCTTGCCCGCCGGCGGATCGGCGGGCTTGTTCATCATGGCGAGACCGCCGCCGACGCCAGCGGCGATCACGCCGGCCACCACGAAGCCGATGGCGTTCTGGGCCATGGACATGCCGCTCTTGCCGGCGTCTTTTTCGGCCGGCTTGGCGGGTTTCTTTTCGGCCATGCTTGTCTCCGCTGGCGAATGTTCGAAGCTCGAACGAGACGATGCGCAAAATTAGAAGGGTTTGGCCGCGTCGAAGATCTGCTGCCCCCAGGACGGCTGCTGAACTTCGGTGATGCGCCCCTTGCCGCCGTAGGAAATGCGCGCCTCCGCAATCTTGTCGTAGGAGATCAGATTGTTGCTGCTGATGTCGCGGGGCCGGACGATGCCGGCGATCTGCAATTGCCGCATCTCGAAATTGACCCGCACCTCCTGCGAGCCGGCGATCACCAGATTGCCGTTCGGCAGGACGCGGGTGACCACGGCGGCGACCGCCATCTGGATTTTTTCCGAACGATTGATGCTGCCCTCCCCGTTCGACGACGAGGAGGCGTTAATGTCGGCGGCGGCGTTAACCTTGTGGTTCGCCGACCCCAGGCCGAACGACCAGTCGAAGCTGCCGGTTTCCTGCGCCGTCTGCGAGCGGCCGGAGGTGTTGCCGAAGCTCGCCTTGTCGTTGATGGAAATGCTGACCGTGATGACGTCGCCGATCTTTGACGCGCGCGGATCGGTGAACAGATTGGCGGCGCCGTCCTGAAACAGCGAACTGCCGTTGGCGGCGCGGGGCATGTCGATGTTCATCATCGCCGGATCGGTGCGGGCGACGAAGCCGCTGCCGACCGGCGACATGCTCGGCTCCTGGAACAGGTCCGGCTTTCGCGCGCAACCGCTCGCCAGAATCAGCAATGCGAGAGCAAGAGTGGGGCGATAGAGGGGATGGATCACGATTTCTTCTCGTCGGACTTGGCGGCGGCGCCGGACAGGAGGTCGGTCAGGCGCGCGGCGCGCTCGGCGTTCATTTCGCCCATCACCGCACTCGCGACCGCAGGTTTCAGCTTGAGCAGAATGGCCGTGGCCGAATCGTCGTCCATGGCGGAAATCTGAGCCGAGGCGGCTTCGGGCTTCATCTTGGAATAGATCGCGATCAGGCTGTCGTTGGCGCGCGCCAGCAATTCCTCGCGCTTCTTCACCCAGGCGCTGACCTCGGCTTCCTTGGCGTCGAGTTCCGCGATCTTCACGACCATCTGGGCCTGCAGCGTCTTGACCCGCTCCTCCTGCCAGGACAGGCGCGTCGCGGCGGCGGAGGTGGCCACGGCCGAGCAGAAGGTCTCGACGCCCTTCATGCCCTCGACCGCCGCCGGCTTGGGCGCCGCCATCAACGGCTTCTTCAGCTGAACCTTGCGCAGGCCGGGCAGATCCGGATCGGTTTTCGGCGGGTCTTTTTTCTTTTCCTCGCCGCCGCCCCCCCCGCCGCCGCCGCCGTGTTCGGCCGCGAACGCCGGCGCCGTGATCGCCGTGACGCCGCAGATCGCCAGGGCTAGCGGCAACAAGATGTGAATCGCAGGTTTCATCGCGGGTCTTCCTTCGCCCGCACTGTCGCTTTGCAAGCTTGCGCCGCGCTGGCGCGACGCCCCGCCCGTTAACTATTGGATAACGATGTCGGCCTGCAGCGCGCCCGCGGACTTGATCGCCTGAAGAATGGCGATGATGCCCTGCGGCTTGACGCCGATCTGGTTGAGCCCGCGCACCAGTCCGCGCAACGAGCGTCCGCCCACCATCGCCACCGAGCCGCCGGCCTGGCTGGCGTCGATCTGCGTTTGCGGCGTCACAACCGTCTTGCCCTTCGAAAACGGTCCGGGCTGCGACACCTGCGGCGTCTCGGTGATGCGCACGGTGAGCGCGCCCTGCGTGACGGCCACAGGCAGGATCTGCACGTCCTGACCGATCACCACCGTGCCGGTGCGCGCGTCCACCACGACGCGCGCGGGCGTGTCGGGCTCGACCATCAGCTCTCCGATCTCGGCGATGAAATGCGTCGCGCCGACTCCGGGCGGCTTCTGCAGGGTGACGGAATTGGGGCTGTCCTCGCGCGCCGCGCGGCGACGATAGGTCGCCCAGGTATAGGCGTTGATGGCGTCGGCGATGCGCACCGCGGTGGTGAAATCCGGATTGCGCAATTCCAGATTCATCGGCCCGTCCTCTCCCAGGCGATTGAGCAATTCGCGTTCGACCGTCGCGCCATTGGGCACGCGCCCGGTGGTCGGCACGCCCTGGGTCAACGATTCCGCCTGACCCTGGGCGGAGAATCCCGTGACCGCCACGGCGCCCTGCGCCACGGCGTAAACCTGCCCGTCGGCGCCGCTCAAGGTCGTCAACAGCAATTGCCCGCCCATCAGCGAGGCGGCGTCGCCCAGCGACGAGACGGTGATGTCGAGCCGCGATCCGCGCGCGGCGAACGGCGGCAGATCGGCGGTGACCATCACGGCGGCGACATTGCGCGTGCGCAGGTTGGCGCCGCGCACGTTCACGCCCATGCGGTCCATCATCGCCTGCAGCGATTGCCCGGTGAAGGGCGCGTTCTGCAAGGTGTCGCCGGTGCCCTGGAGGCCGACCACCAGGCCGTAGCCGACGAGCTGGTTTTCGCGAACGCCCTTGACCGCAGCCACGTCCTTGATGCGGACCGCGGCCTGCGCCGAAGCGATTTCGAGGCCCGGCGCCCAGCCGAGCGACAGGCAAAGCGCCAAGAGGGCCGCGCCGAAAACCTTCATGTCACCCGCCATTCACCAGCACTGTCCCGTCCGCCTGAATGGCGCCGGATACGATGATTCCACTCTCGAGATTGCGCACCTGCACGATTTGCCCGACATAGCCGTTCTGCAGCGCCTGCGCGTTCGTGACGATGCTCAGTCCGTCCTTTTGATAGACGAGCTGAACCGTGCCGCCCATCGACACCGCGCGCGGCTCTTCCACCGCGACCGCGAGCACCGCCTTGCCGGGCAGCAGGGTGCGCCGCGCCACCTTGCCGACAAGCTCGGCGCGGTCGCGCAGCACGCCGCCAAGCTCGCCGGACGGCTCCGGCGCGTCGCTCAGCATGGCGTCCGTGATCTTGTCGCCGGGATAGATCACCTGCGCCGGCACGACGATCTGCCGCGCGTCGGCGTGCGCGATTCCCGTCGCGCAGACGAAAGTGGCGAGAACAACGACGCCGAGCCGCGCAAGACGCATCATGGCTAGGTCCGCAGACTGGAGAGCGTGCCGGCCATGGAGCTTGCCGCCTCCATGACCTTGGAGTTCATTTCATAAGCGCGCTGCGCCTGGATCATGGTGGCGATTTCCGACACGGGATCGACGTTGGACGCCTCCAGATAGCCCTGCTTGATGTGGCCGATGCCGGGATCGCCGGGCACGCCGGTCACGGCCTGGCCCGAGGCCGCCGTCGGCTGGAACAGGTTGCTGCCCAGCGCCATCAGGCCCGCCTCGTTGACGAAGGTCGCCAGCGTCAACTGGCCGATCTGCTGCGGTATGGTCTGGCCGCCGATGGTGGCGGAGACGACGCCCGTCTCGCTCACGGTGATCGCAGTCGTATTGTTGGGGATCACCATGTTCGGCATGACCGGATAGCCGTCGGTGTTGACGATCTGGCCGTTGGCGTTGGGCGAGAACGAGCCGGCCCGCGTGTAAAGCGTTTCGCCGCTGGGCGACTGCACCTGGAACCAGCCGCGGCCGGAAATGGCCAGGTCGAGCTGGTTGTTGGTGCTGGTCAGCGAGCCCTGGATCTCCAGCGGCCGGATCGCGGCGGTGCGCACGCCCAGGCCGATCTGCGCGCCTTCAGGCACCACCGAGCCCGCGCCGCGGTTGGCGACGCCCTGGATGCGTTCGGCCTGGTAGATCAAGTCGGTGAATTCGGCGCGCGCCCGCTTGAACGCGGTGGTGTTGATGTTGGCGATATTGTTGGCGATGACTTCCAGATTCTGGTTCTGGGCGTTCATGCCGGTGGCGGAGATGACGAGCGCGCGCATACGAACCTCTTAACTTCAAATCTGCATCTGACTGATCTGCTGATAGGCGGCGACCGCCTTGTCGCGAATGGCGAGACTGGTCTGCAGCGTGCGTTCGGCGTTCATCACGTTCTCCGTCACCTGCTGCACGCTGACCTTGCCTTCCAAGCCGGCCATGGAGGTCGCCTCGGAGCCTTTTAGCGTCTTGACCGCATCGCTGGCGGCTGCGGCGAGCGCCTCGTTGAAGCTCGCGCCGGCGGTGGCGCGCGTCGCCGGCGTCGAGGCCGGCGAAGCCAAGCCGCGCACGACGTCGAGAGCGATGGGAAGAATGGCTCCGATCATATCAGGTCCTCATCAGTTCAATGGTTTCGTTCAGCATCTGGCGCGATTGCTTCACGACTTGCAGATTGGCTTCGTAGGACCGGTTGGCCTCGCGCATGTCAGCCATTTCAAACAGCATGTCGATATTGGGCATCTTGACGTCGCCATTGGCGTCGGCGGCCGGATTTCCCGGCATGTGTTCGAGCCGGAACGGCGTGGTGTCCACGCCGATGGCCTTGACCTGCACGAGATTTTCGCCGCTGGCGCGGTCGAGTTCGCTTTCGAAGGTAATGGTCTTGCGCGCATAGGGATCGGCGCCCGCGGTGGCGCCGGTCGATTGCGCATTGGCGATGTTTTCCGCGACCACGCGCAGGCGGGTCGATTGGCTCTGCATGCCGGAGCCGGCGATGCGCAGCGAGGAGACAAGAGGATCGATCGCCATGTTCAGCCCTTCACCGCATTCATCAGCATTTGATGGAACGAGCGCACCACGCCGACATCCAGCGCATGCGCGCTGCCGACCTCGCCGGCCTTGAGCATCTCCTGCTCAAGATTGACGGAATTGCCCGAATAGACCACGTCCCAGCTGTCGCTCGGCTTGACGCGCAATTTCGCGCCCGCGAGCGACTCCGGCTTGATATGGCCGGGCGCCGTCGTCTCCATCGGCAGCTGCAGCCGCTGCAGCACCGACGCGAAAGGCGTCACGTCCTGGGCGCGGTAGCCGGGCGTATTGGCGTTGGCGACATTCGACGCAATGGTCGTCTCTCGCGCGGAAAGCCAGCTCGCCCGTTGCGAGGCCAGCGAAAACACCGCCAGGGTCTCCAAGGGGTTACTCCTGAGTTTGGTATGCTTAATGGAAGATTAGGCGGGCAATCTTGCCTCAGGCTGGCCCGGCCGCCGGAACGCCGACCAACCGCCCGAACGCGTCGAACAGCCGATGCATGTGCGCCGACTTGTAAGGAAAGGTGATCGGGCAATCGAGGTCATGCGCGATCATCGCGGTGCCGATCTCGAAGATCAGCAGGCGTCCGTCCTCGGCTTCCGCGCAATCGATCTGAAGATAGTCGAGGCCGAGACGCCGCTTCGCGCCATCGAGCGCTCCAGCATGACGCTGCGCGAACGCCGCGAACTCCTGCATGAAGCTCGCTTCCTCGGCGCGATGTTCGGAATTGTGCAGCATGTCGGCGTTGAGGTAATGCACCATCCAGCGCGACGACACCGCGAAGTGAATCGGATAGACGTCGTCGCCGATGAAGGCCAGCCGGATCTTGCGGTATTTTCCATCGGGGCCGGCATAATCGACGAAGGGCGAGACATAATATTCGTCGGCCGCATGGGCGCGCAGATAGGCCTTGAGTTCGAGCGCGTCCGAAATCTTCTCCAGCTCTTCGCCCGCATGGGAATCGACGGGACGGACGATGATCGGAAACGCGCCGGAAAACGCCGCGAGCCGCTCGCGGTCGAGCCGCCGGTTGTCCGGATAGAGCAGGCCATCGACTTCGCGCAGCAGGCGACAGGCGCCGTCGCGGGTCAGGCGCGCGATCGCCGCGGGATTGTTGAGCATGGGGCGCGGCCAGCCCGCCGCCGCCTCGTCGATCAGCGCGAGGATTTTTTGATTGGCGCGCGATTCCGCGACGGCGACAAAAGCCATGTCGTGCGGGGGCGGATCGACGAGATCGGCCTCATCGCGGATATAAAGAAAATCGACGTTGATCTGCGCGGCTTCCAGCAGGAACTCCACAGGCGTGTTGGCCATGAAGTCGCCGGGCGCAAGCAGGACCAGGAGGCGCGGGGCGCCGGGAATCGGTTCGTTCTGCGCAAACAGGTTGCGCCGTTCGAGGGCCTCCCGCTGCAAGCGCAGGCGGGCGGCGCGCGAGCCGCGCAATTGCTCGACCGTCGACAAATCCATCAACGCATTGGCGTCGTCAGGATTGGCCGCAAGGCGCGCCTGCAAGGCTTGCGCGTAGGGCGCCAGCGATTCGCCGCGCATGGCGCGACGGGTCAACGTGGCCAAACCAATCAGCGGAGGTTCGGTCAGGAAGACTTCGCGAGGAACGGCGGAAAGCATTTGCGGCATATCGAGGCTCCAGAAACCGGGCCTCCGACCGGCGCGGCGCCCACCCCTATTTTGCCGAGCGGGCTTGCTCCAGGCTGGCTCCGGCGCGCAGAGGCTCGGCCTGTGCGGGCGCGGACCGGCGGGTGAGAACCACGCGATTGTCCGAATGCGGCTTGAATTCAGAGGAATAGCCGATCACGCTCTCAGCCGCGCCCAGCACGAGATAGCCGTCGGGCGCGAGACGTTGCGCCATGCGGTTGAGCACATCGCGCTTCTGATCGGGCGCGAAATAGATCAGCACGTTGCGGCAGAAGATCACGTCGAACACGCCGAGCTGGGAAAAATCCGCCATCAGATTCTGCTGGCGAAAATCGACGCGCGACCGGATGTTCTGGTTGATGACCCAATTGTCCTTTCTCTTGACGAAATGGCGCACGAGATGCTGCGCGGGCAATCCGCGCTGCGCCTCGAAATGGGTATAGATGCCGTCCCTGGCCTTCTTGAGGACCGTTTCGGCGATGTCGGTGGCGACAATGTCCACCGTCCATCCCGCCATCGCCCGCGCCTCCTCGTCGAGGATCATGGCCAGCGAATAGGGCTCCTGGCCGGTCGAACAAGCGGCCGACCAGACGCGGATCTTGCGCTGACGCATGCGCTGCTTGATCAATTCGGGCAGAATGAAGTTTCGAAACCCGTCGAACGGCTGACGGTCGCGGAAGAAGAAGGTCTCGTTGACCGTCATGGCCTCGATCACCTTCTTGGCGAGCGCCTTGTCGGTCTCGATCATGGTGACGAGTTCGCCCAGATCGCTCAGGCCCGCCTGCTCGATGACAGGCGTCAACCGCGCCTCGACAAGATATTTCTTCTCCTTGTCGAGCGACAGGCCGGAGGATTTCAGCAAGAAGGCTTGCAAGCCTACAAAGGCGTTGGACATGACGGACACCGAAACTCGAGACACACAAACTCATGCGAACCCATCACCACCAAGGCGGGCGACGGGTTCGCGCCCCACTCTCCGTCAGCACAGACCGACTTCCTCGAATTTCGATTTCACGATCTGCTTGTTGAACGGCTTCATGATATATTCGTCGGCGCCGGCCTGCATGGCGCGGGTGATGTGCTTCACGTCGCTTTCCGTCGTGCAGAACAACACCTTGGGCGATCCGCCATTGGGCAATTGACGCAGGCTGATGAGAAACTCCAGCCCATCCATCACCGGCATGTTCCAATCGAGCAGGATGGCGTCCGGCATGGCTTCATTGACCGCGGCCAGCGCCTTCTGGCCATCCTCGGCCTCGCAGGTCTTGAAGTTCAACTCTTCCAGGATCTTCTTGGCGATGCGCCGGATCATGGGCGAGTCGTCAACCACCAGAACATTCTTCATATTTTAGCTCCATTGCGCTTCTTGATACCGGGACCAGTCTTCCTTCAGCTTTTCTCCTCGGAGAAATCGAACACCGCATCGACATTGAGCAGAGGCAGGATCTGCCCACCGACGCGATTGTAGCCCGAGGCGAATTTCGCCCGACGCCTGCCAATGTGCGGCGGCGGCGCGATGGCGTTGTCCGCAGTCAGCGTCAACACGTCGCCGACCTCGTCCACAAGGAGCGCGAAAGCTTCCTTGTGATGTTCGATGCCGATGGCGAGGCTGCCCGGCCCGCCCGCCTCCGGCTCCAGCCCCAGGCGTCGCCGCAGGCTCACCGCCGTGACAATCTTGCCGCGCAGATTGACCAGCCCGACAATGTCGGACGGCCCTCCCGGCGCGGGAGTCACGGAGCCGATGCGGAAGATGGTCTGGACCTGGGTGACCGGCAGCCCGAATGTGTCGCCGGCGACTTTGATCGAGAAGTAGCCATCCAGCGCGTTGCCTGCTGTCTGAATGGTTTCGCGGATCACTTTCGAAGGTTCGTAGCTCATGCGGCCGCTCCGGCGAAAAAGGCGTCATCCTGATTTCCGTCGCCCGGCTGCTCGACGCAGGCGCGGATAAGGTCGAGCATCTGGGTGCGCTGGAATTTGCCGACCGCGCCCGCCATTCCGGCCGCCGTCGCACCCCGCAAGATCTCCCGGGTGGCGTAGGGCGCGATGGCGATCATCGGGAATTGCGCGCCGCCCTCGCGAAGTTTCTCGGCAAGTTCGAAGCCAACGAGGTCAGGCAGTTCGACGTCGATCAGCGCGGCGTCGAACGCGCCGCCCTGGGCGATCGTCGACAGGGCCTGTCCGCCGGAGCCGCACTTGACCACCTCGAAGCCATGGGCCTGGAGCGTCGCGGCGAGCATGTCGCGGAAGAAGGCGGCGTCGTCCACCAGCAGCAGGCGGCTCTTGCGATCTTTGGGGCGCTCCTCCTGCGGCCGCACGATATCGACGAAATGTCCGATATCGAGCAGTTCGACCACCTTGCCGTTGATTTCGGCGGCGCCGACAATGCCGGGCTGGTCGCCGGCGATCTCGACGTCGAGCTTCTCCTCGATGATGTCGACGATGGCGTCGATGAGCAGGCCGAAGGACTCGCCGTCCGGGCTGATGACGAAGACGGTGTTGTCGCCTTCCTTGACCATGACCTCAGGCGCGGCGGCGACGATGGGCATGAGCCGCCCCTGGTGCTGCATCAGCATCATGCCGTTCGACATTTCGATCTTGTCGGAATGCACCGTCTCGATGCGCGCGATGTTGGAGAGCGGCAGAACCTTGTCCACCCCCGAACCGGCGCGGAAATAAACCAGCCGCGTCCGGTCGCCGCCGCGCAGCGCGCCGCCTTCGACATTGGAGGCCGCGCCTTCCCGCGACTGTTCCAGGCCCAGAGACTGACACACGCCATTGGGATCGAGGATCAGCACCACCGACCCGTCGCCGAGAATGGTATGGCCCGAGAAGGACGACAGATGCGACAGCGAACCGCCCATCGGCTTGACGACGATTTCCTGCACGTCCACCACCGCGTCCACGGTGATGCCGAAGGCGTGCGCGCCGACCCGCATGATGACGGCGAGCTGCTCGGCCTCTTCCACGCGGTTGGCCGGCGGGGCGAGGTGCAACAGTTCGGCCAGGCTGCCGATCGGCAGCACCGCTTCGCGCAACTGCAGAATCTTGGAGCCCTGCACCAGCTCGATCTTGTGTTCGCCGCCGTTGAGGCCGACCGCCTCGACCACCGAATGCTGCGGCAACGCGAACCGCTGGCCGCTGGCCTCAACGATCAGGGCCGGCGCGATGGCGAGCGTCAGCGGAATCTTCAGCGAGAATTTGGCGCCCTTGCCCGGCGTGGAGGACAGCGCGACCGAGCCGCCGATCGTCTGGATGTTCTCGCGCACGACGTCCATGCCGACGCCGCGGCCGGAGACGTTGGTGACCTTCTCCGCGGTGGAGAAGCCCGCCGCGAAGATGAACCGATAGATCTCCTCGTCGTTCATCCGCTCCAGCTGCTGCGGAGTCGCCAGCCCCGACTGGATCGCCTTGCCCTTGATTTTCGTAATGTCGAGGCCGCGGCCGTCGTCGGCGATCTCGATGGTGATCTGGCCGGCCTCGTGGGCGGCGGACACGCGCACCGTGCCGGCGGCGGGCTTGCCGACGCGCACGCGATCCTCGGGCATTTCAATGCCGTGATCGGCGCAATTGCGCACGAGATGGGTGAGCGGATCGCGGATCAGGTCGATCAGCTGGCGGTCGAGCTCGGTGTCGGCGCCCTCGGTGACCAGATTGATCTTCTTGCCGAGATCATGCGCGAGGTCGCGGATCATGCGCGGCAGGTTGGAGAACACGCGCTCCACCGGCTGCATGCGGGCGCGCATCACCGCGTCCTGCAGGTCGGTCGTCATGGTGGACAGACGCTGCAACGGCGATTTGAGCGTCTCGTCTTCCTTGTGCCGCGTCAGCTCGATCAGCTGATTGCGGGTCAGCACCAGCTCGGAGACGAGATTCATGATCCGCTCGAGGGTGTTGAGATTGATGCGGATCGTATCCGCGCCCTTCGCGCGCCCTTCGCCGGATTCCGCCTTGTGCGCCGGCGGATGGGCGTCGGCCGGAGCCGCCGGCTTGGCGGCGGCGGGAGCGGCGGACGCGGCCGGCTCGCTCGGCTTGCCTTGCGTCGACTTGGCGGCCTCGCGCCGCACGTCCAGTTTGGCGGCGCGCAGCGACGCGACCAGCGCGTCGAGGGATTCCTGCGTTTGCGGATTGGACAATTTCTCTTCGAGCGTGGTCTCCGCGGACGCGGCCGGTTCGTCGGCCGCTTCGGCCACGACCGGCTCGGGCTCGTGCGCTTCGACGGCCGGCTCTTCCGCCGCCGCGACGACCTCGGGGGCGCTCTCGACGGCGGCCTCGGCCGGGGCGCTTTCCGCACCCTGGCAGACCGCCACCTGGCGCTCCAGCAGCGCGATCAGCTCGATGTCGTCGCCTTCGGGCTCGTGGCCGGCCTCCTCAAGATCGCCCAGCAGCACCTTGACCTGATCGACCGCGGTCAGAATGGCGGACACCACATCCGGAGTCGCCGTCGCCCCCTCGCGCAGACAGCCGATCAGGCTTTCGGCATGATGGGTCAGGCGCTGCAGACGCTCCAGGCCCAGGAAGCCGCAGGTGCCCTTGATCGTATGAACGAGACGGAAAATGCTGGAGATCAGGGCCGCATCTTCGGGGTTGCGTTCGAACTCGACGATCTGCGCCGAAGCCGCTTCAATCTGCTCCGCCGACTCGGCGAGAAATTCCATCAACATTTCATCCATGGCGCGACTTCCATCAGCTCTATTTGTTGCGGGAACGGGACGCGCCCGCGGATGACGGCCCACCTTCGTTGATCAGCCGGTTGACATAGGCCAGCCCGATCCGCATCTGCTCGGCGGTCGCCTCGCACGATCCGACAATGCAGTCTGGATAATCCGGCCGGCTCGATTCCGCCGCGAGAGTCCGCTGCGCGTCCGTGACAATCTGGATCAGACGCGTCAGGACGGATTCGAACTTCTTGCGGAGCACGGGGTCGACGTCTTCATAGGCCGCCAGTGCGTATTTGGCGCCCGGCAGCGTCGACTGTTGGAAATATTCGGAATACGTTCTCGGTTGCCAGGCCAACGCCTCCTCGGTCATCTCCGGCATTGTCGGAAGAAATTCCAGCAGAAGAAGAACTTCGTTGAAAACGTTAAGATAATCGTTGGCGAGACCGGTCGTCGGATTGACGATCCCGAGTGCGGGCTCCGAGGCGCCGCCCGCAGGCGGTGAAAAGTCGTCTTCCTTCGCTTGAAGCATGGTCACCCCAAAACACCCGTTTAGGTTGCGTCGTTGATGATTTGCTCGCAAAACGATAAAAAACAGTTACCATATGGTGCGCCGTCACATCCTTTTGGTTGTAATGACGCCAATCTTTCTTGATCTCGCCCAGTCAAGCTACAACTCTGCGTTGAAGCATTTGTTAATAAAGTCGCGGCAATATGAGCTTGCGGATCGACCCTCCCAATGCCGGACGGGTCGGCGCAGCGCGCCGGCGCCGACCCCTCCGGCGCGCGGGGAGCGCGACATGAATTTGACAGGAGCGAAGCCGCCAAAATGCTGAAACAACAGCCGG
Source organism: Rhodoblastus acidophilus (assembly GCF_900187365.1). Classification (GTDB taxonomy): domain Bacteria; phylum Pseudomonadota; class Alphaproteobacteria; order Rhizobiales; family Beijerinckiaceae; genus Rhodoblastus; species Rhodoblastus acidophilus. The sequence goes on along the minus strand of NZ_FYDG01000006.1, from coordinate 144,101 downwards.
CCACTGCGCCCATCCGCGTTCTCGTCGTTGACGATTCCAGCTTTATGCGCAACGCGATCACGCGCCACATCCAGCGCGACGCACGTTTCCGCGTCATCGACACCGCCACCAATGGCCGCGAGGCCATCGCCAAGGCGGAACAGCACAAGCCCGACGTCATCACCATGGACGTCGAAATGCCGGAGATGAACGGCATTGACGCGCTCAAGCAGATCATCGCCAAGTCGTCGATTCCCGTCATCATGGTGTCGTCCCAGACGGAAGCGGGCGCCAAGACCACCATCCAGGCGCTGCAGCTCGGCGCGATGGATTTCATTCCCAAAGCCGGCGGCTTCGAGCAATTGCACGAAAAGCTGCACGCCGTGGTGGGCGCCACCCGCGCCCGTTCGCGCCCCCAGGTGGCGCCGCCGCCCGTTACGGCGCCGCGCCGCGCGCTGCCCATGCGGGTGCGCGTCAGCAAGCCGAATCTTGTGGTGATCGGCTCCTCCACCGGCGGCCCGCGCGCGCTGTGCCAGGTGCTGGAGGCGCTGCCGAAGAATTTCCCGGCGCCGATCGTGATCGCGCAGCACATGCCGCCGCAATTCACGGCGGCCATGGCCAAATGGCTGAGCGACGTCTGCGCGATCAAGGTGGTCGAGGCGAGCGACGACATGACGCTCCAGCCGGGCGTCGCCTATGTCGGCCCCGGCGGCATGCAGTTCCGCGTCGTCAATGGCAAGGCCAAGATCGCCGCCGCGCAGGGCGAGAGCCTCTACAAGCCGAGCGTGGACGTTCTCGCCGACAGCGCGGCCGGAAGCGGCTCCGCCAACGTGCTCGCCATCATGCTCACCGGCATGGGCAATGACGGCTCCAAAGGCTTCGCGAAACTCAAGGACGGCGGCGCCTATGTGATGGCCCAGGACCAGGCGACCTCGTCGGTCTGGGGCATGCCGCGCGCCGTGGCCGAGAGCGGCTGCGCCGACGAAATCCTGCCCGTGGGCGAGATCGGCAAGCGCATCAAGGCGGTGTTCGGGCTGGCGTGACAACAGCCCCTCCTCGGCGCCGCCGAGGACGGGCGCTCCGCCCGGACGCGCGCCCGGCATGACCGGACGCGCGGTTCTTGCGCCCTACTCCGCCGGCGCCGCCTGCGCCAGCGACCTCAGGCTCGCCACAACGATCCAGTATTCCGCCATGCGCCGGATGGCGATGATCTTGCCGATTTCTGGCAGTTCGTCGCCCACCTGAATGCGGCGATAGCCCTCGGTCGTCTCCAGCAGCGCGCTGTCCGAATTGAGTTCGACAATGCGCAGATCGCGGCGCGGCGCGCTGTCGCTCTTGGCGGACGCGCGAATCTGGGTGGCGCCGATCGGCGTCATGTCGATTTCGAGAACTCTGCCGGTGCGGCGCGGATCGTTTTGCGCCGGCAGGCTCCTCACGGCCGCCTCGACCGCGCGGACGCGATTAGGCTGCGCGAACAGGCGGAATTCCTCCATCGCCCAGACGCGCGGCGCCTCCCCCTGATGATTGAACATATAGGCGGCGAAACACACCGACCCCGCGGCGCAAGCCACGCCTATGCCTTTGAGCGCCCAGTCGCTCATCATCTCGCTTCTCCTTTCGCCGGCTGTTCCGGCCGATTGAATCACGCGGCCGGCTTGTCCGACTGCAGCGCATTGGCAAGTTCGCGGAACGCGTCAAAACTTGGGGGATCGTCGCGCGCCTGGTTCATCGCCTCGTAGATTTTCGGCGCGAACCCGACCGCCTGATCCATCAGCGGATCCGACCCCGCCTGATAGCCGCCCATCAGCCGCAGATCGCGCGAGGATTCGAAGCGCGCGATCATGGACCGCAGCTTCATCACCAGCGCGCGCTGCTCCTTGGTCCAGACATGGTGGGCGAGCCGCGACACCGAGGTCAGCACGTTGACAGCGGGATAGCGGGCCTGGTCGGCGATGGCGCGGTCCAGCACGATATGGCCGTCGAGCGTGCCGCGAATATTGTCGGCGACGGGATCGTTGTGATCGTCGCCATCGACCAGAACGGAAAACACGCCGGTGATGGCGCCGCCGCCGATCTCGCCAGGACCGGCGCGCTCCAGCAGCTTGGGCAGTTCGCTGAACACGCTGGGCGCGTAGCCGCGGGCCACCGCCGGCTCGCCGGCCGCCAGCGCGACGTCGCGCGCGGCATGGGCGAAACGGGTGATCGAGTCGACGATCAGCAGCACCGACTCGCCCTGATCGCGCAAATATTCCGCCACGGTCATGGCGGTCTTGGGCGCGAGGCGGCGCATCATCGCGCTTTCGTCGGCGGTGGAGACCACGGTGATCGCCAGCTTGCGGTTGGCTCCCAGCGCCTCGTCGAGAAATTCGCGCACTTCGCGGCCGCGCTCGCCGACCAGCGCGATCACCACGCTGTCGAAACCCGGCGACCCCGCCAGCATGGCCAGCAACGTCGACTTGCCGACGCCCGAGCCGGCGAAAATGCCGATGCGCTGCCCCGCGCAAAGCGGGGTGAAGAAATCGATGACGCGCACGCCGCTCCGAATCGGTTTTTGCACGCGCTCCCGCCGCATGGCCGGCGGCGGCTCCGCGTCGATCGGCTGCGAGCGCTCGCCTTCGATCAGCGGCCCGAGGCCATCGACCGGCGCGCCCAGCGCATTGATGACGCGCCCCTTCCAGGACCGATGCGGCTTCAGGCGCAAAGGCCGGGCGCGAAACGCGAGATGGCCGACGCCGCTTTCGACGCGCCGGTCGAAGGATTTCACGGTGACGCCGGAGACGTCGATCTTGACAACCTCGCCCGGAGAGGGCCGGCCGTTGACGTCGAGCGCGACGACATCGCCGAGTTTCAAATAGCGCGACAGGCCGGAAACGCGATAGGCGGAGGGTCCGACCTCCGTCACCACGCCGCCGACGCGCACGGGATCGAGCCGCAGATCGGCCTCGAGCACTTCGCGCTGCAGAAGTTCCAGAGCGTCCATCATCGCCTCCCGTCGGCGCCGGTCACGTCGGCGACCCCAGGCTCTTGATGGCGTCGTTGAAATTGCTCTCGGTGCTCTGGATGGCGTTGTTGGCGCTCTCGAAATTGCGCTGGATCGTGATCATGTGCGTCAGTTCGAGGATCGGATTGACGTTCGAGCCCTCGACCATGCCCTGCAACACGCCATTGTTGTTGAAATCGAGCACGGGCGTGGCGGGGCGGTCGGATCGCACCGCCGAATTGTCCGCGCGGCTGAGCTGCGCCTGGGGATCGAGCTGGTAGAGGCCGACGGCGCCGACCTGGCGGCCGTTCTGGCTGATCATGCCGTCGGAGGCGATCAACGGCGGCCCGGCGCTGCCGTCAAGCAGGATGGCGGAGCCGCCGGCGTCGAGGATGGGATAATTGTTCACCGTCAGCAGCGAGCCATTCGCATCCATGTGCAAACGCCCGTCGCGGGTATAGGCGATCCCCTCGGGCGTCTTGATGGCGAAGAAGCCGGAGCCGCGCACCGCGATGTCGAGCGGGTCGCCGGTGCGGGTGAGATCGCCCGTGTTGCGCGAGATGTAGTTGTCGCCCGTGACGGCGAAGGCGACAGGCGTCGGGCCCGCGCGCGACAGCAGCGTCGAAAAGCTGACCTCCTCGGCGCGATAGCCGGCGGTGTTCACGTTGGCGATGTTCTGGGCGACCGTGTCCAGGCGCTTCTGCAGCGCCGCCTGTCCCGAAATAGCGACATAGAGACCAGATTGCATCGGAAAGTCCGCACAAGATGAAAAAGGAAACCTGGTAGGCAACCGATCCTTAACCATCGGCGCTGGCGCGAGGCTGACTCGTGGCGCCGCGATGTTAGGCGCCAGCCTCACGCAAGCCCGACAAAGCACTAATGGGGCTCAAGCTTCGGCAAGCGGAGAGCGCTCGTGAATTTCGTCATTGGCTTGGCCATATCCATGGGCTGCATGCTCGGCGGCTACGTCGCCATCGGCGGCCATCTGCATGCATTGATGCAGCCCTATGAATTCCTGATCCTCGGCGGCGCGGCGCTGGGCATTTTCGTTCTGCAAAATCCCATGCCCGTCATCAAGGATTCCGGCGGCGCCATCATGGAGGCCATTCTGGGCAAAGGCCCGAAACAGAAGGACTTCCTGGACCTTCTATCCCTGTTGCACGCCCTGATGCGCGAGATGCGCGGCAAGTCGCGCGGCGAGGTCGAGGCGCATATCGACAATCCCGGCGAATCGGTGATCTTCCAGGCCCATCCGAAAATCCTCGGCAACAAGCTGCTGTGCAACTTCATCTGCGACTATTGCCGGCTCATCATCATCGGCACGGCGCGCTCCTTCGAAATCGAGGCGCTGATGGACGAGGAAATCCAGACGCTGACCTATGACAAGCTCAAGCCCTACAACGCGCTGACCAGCGTCGGCGACGGCCTGCCGGCGCTCGGCATTGTCGCGGCGGTGCTCGGCATCATTCACGCCATGGGCGCGCTGGACCAAGGCCCGGAAGTGCTCGGCGGTCTGATCGGCTCGGCGCTGGTCGGCACGTTCTCCGGCATTTTCGCCTCCTACGGCCTCGTCTCCCCGCTCGCCAGCCTGATCAAAGCGACGCGGACCAAGGCGCTGCGCCAGTTCGTGCTGGTGAAGCAGACCCTGCTCGCCTACATGAACGGCGCCATGCCGCAGATCGCGGTCGAATTCGGCCGCAAAACCATTCCCGCCAAGGAGCGCCCGACCATCGACGAGGTCGAAAGCGAGACCACCGGCGGCGGCGAAAAAGCGGCGGCCTGATCCATGAACACGACGACGGAGCCGCGCGGAGCGGCGGACAAGCTTCTCGACAATCCCGGATTGACGGTCGAGCGTCTGCCGATGCTCACCATGATCTTCGACCGGCTCGCGGCGTCCTGCGCCGAGGGCATCCGCCCCTACGCGCCGGCCGTAGTCTCCTGCTTCGTGAATTCGATCTCCACCGACCACGTCTGGGATGCGCTCGACGCCTATGACGGCTCGATCGCGGCGATCTTCTATTCGCCCGAGCTCGACGCGCGCATTCTGGTCGGTCTCGACCGACGCTGCATTTTCTCCTTGATGGAGGTTCTGCTCGGCGGCGATGCGCAGGAGGCGCCCTATGAGGAGGACCGGCCGTTCTCGACCCTGGAGACGCGCGTCGCGCAGACGGTGTTCGAGATCGCCTCGGAATCGCTGCGCTCCGCCTTCGGCCCGGTGATCGAAACCTCCTTCCGGCTGGAGCGCGTGGAAACGCGCATGGACTTCACCATCATGGGCCGCCGCAACGTGCTGGCGGTGATCGCCAAGATCCTGATCCAGGCCATGGACATCGGCGGACAGATGTTCGTCGTGATTCCGCAACCGGCGCTGACGCCGATCCGGCAGAAACTGGCGCGCGACCTATCGAGCGACGGCTCCGCCAGCGATCCGCGCTGGCTGAAGATGATGCGCGAGGGCGTGCAGAAGGCCGAAGTCAAGATCACCGGCGTCCTCGACGAATATGACGCCACGCTCGGCGAGGTCTCCGACTGGAAGGTCGGCGACGTCGTTCCGCTCAAGCCCAGCGCGCTGACCCAGGTTCGTTTCGACTGCAAGAACCAGCCCTTGTTCTGGTGCGAACTGGGCCAGGCGAAGGGCCTCTACACTCTCAAGATCGCCGACCGCGTCAACATCGAGGAAATGCCGCTGGCGCAATTCCTCAAATCCGCCGCCGCAAGCGAAATCGCCTGAATCTCCCCAACGCCGAGCACGCCATGACCGACACAGAAGATTTCACGCCAGCTCCGCCGCCTGAACCGCAGCCTGCCAGCATCGACCCCGACCTCACCCGGCATGACGCGATCCTGCGCATTCCCGTGACCGTGCAGGTGGTGCTCGGCTCCGCCAAAATGCCGGTCGCCCATCTGATGAAACTCGGACGCGGCGCCGTGGTCGCGCTCGACCAGAGGGTCGGCGAGCCGGTCAATGTCGTGGTCAACGGCCGCATTGTCGCGCGCGGCGAAGTGGTCGTTGTCGACGAAGACAATTCGCGCTTCGGCGTCTCCTTAACGGAAATCGTGGGCTCAGCGGATGCAGACGCCTTCAACTGAAGACGGCGGGCGCTACCCCGCGCCGTATCGCGCGGGCGCCGTCGCGCGCCCGCTGTTCGGCGCCGAAAAGGTGGCCGCCCTGCTGCTCGCCATGGACAAGCAGGTCGCCGGGCGGCTGCTCAAGCGGCTCGACCCGCTCGAACTGCGCCAGGTCACCCGCGCCGCCGCCGAACTTGGCTCGGTCAATCCCGCGACCATCGAGCATCTGATCTCCGATTTCACCGAACAGTTCACCGCCGGCGCCGACCTGCTGGGCTCGGCCGGCTCCGCCGAAGGCCTGCTCGCCGGCGCCCTGCCCGACGACGAGGCGGCGGAAATCCTGTCCGACGTGCTCGGCAATTCCAACAAGGCGATGTGGGACCGCCTGTCCGCCGCGCCCGAGGCCGCGCTCGCCGGCTATTTGCAGAAGGAGCATCCGCAGACTTTCTCCTTCGTGCTGTCGAAACTCTCGTCGGGCGCCGCCGCCAAGGTGATGGCGCTGACGCCGCGCGAATTGCGCAACAACCTGATGAAGCGCATGCTGTCGCCGCGCCCGGTGATGGACCCGATGATGCGGCTGCTGGAGCGGACCATGCAGGAGGATCTGCTGCTCAATGTCGCGCGCAACACCGGCGGCGACACCCATTCCAAGATCGCGGACATCATCAACAAAATGGAGCGCGACCAGATCGAGGACGTGCTGAACGCTCTGGCCGAGGACCGCCCCAAGGACGCCGAGACCCTGCGCGGCCTGATGTTCACGTTCGAAGACATCGCGAAGCTGTCGTCCAAGGCGCGCACCGCCGTGTTCGACAAGGTGCCCGCCGATCGCGTGGTGCTGGCGCTGAAGGGCACCGACCCGACCTTCCGCGAAATGATCCTGTCCTCGATGGGCGCCCGCGCCCGTCGCATGGTGGAGAGCGAACTCAACACCGGCGGGCCGGCGCAGCAGCGCGACGTGCTCAAGGCGCGCCGGGCCATTGCGGATGCCGTGCTGGAAATGGCCGAACGCAACGAGATCGAGATCCATTCGAGCGGAGAGAGCGACGCCGTGTACGAATAGTCTCGGCGCCGTCGTCTCCGGCCAACCGGAGACCGCAACGCAGGTCGGCGAAAGGGACGGCTGACGCCCGCCGTTCGACCTGCGGACCGCCACGCCGATTTTCAGACCGTTCGATCAGGCGCGCGCGCCTTCGCAGGCCTCCATGTCCGACAAGCCCGATAAAGAAAGCCAGACCGAAGAACCGACAGAGAAGCGGCTGCACGACTCCATCGAGGAGGGCAACACGCCGCATTCGCAAGAGGTGACCAGCTTTGCGGCGCTGCTCGCGGCCTTACTGTTCTTCATCTTCTTCCTGCGCTCCGGCGCCGGGCCGCTGATCGCGGTCTTGCAGAACCTGCTGGACCAGAGCGGCCAATATCAGATCGGCGCAGGACGCAACGCGGTCCATCTCATCGACGCGACGATGACTGCGATGGGGCAATTTCTTCTGCCCGCCGTCGTGCTCATTATCGCGATGGCGCTGGTGTCGACTTTCGGGCAGCACGCCCCCCAGCTCAATCCGTCGCGCCTCGCGCCCGACTGGAGCCGCGTCTCGCCGCTGTCCGGCTGGTCCCGGGTTTTCTCCGTGCGCGGCCTGACGGAATTGCTCAAGAGCGTCGTCAAACTGCTGATCGTGGGATTGGTGGCCTTCTTCCTGATCCGGAGCGAGATCGGCGCGGCCATCGCCACCATCCAGTCCGACCCGGCGGGTCTCGCCGACCATATTCTCGACGTCGGGCGCCGCCTGCTCGGCGGCGTCACGCTCGCCGTCTTCGTCCTCGCCGCCTTCGATCTGGTGTGGACGCGCATTCATTGGAAACGCGACCTGCGCATGTCCCGCCAGGACGTGAAGGACGAGATGAAACAGATACAGGGCGACCCGATGGTCAAGGCGCGCCAGCGCTCGATCGCCCTGGCGCGCGTGCGCAAGCGCATGATGGCCGCCGTGCCCACGGCGACCATGGTGATCGCAAATCCTACCCATTACGCCATCGCCTTGAGATATGTGCGTGAGGAAGGCGGCGCGCCGAAGGTGGTCGCCAAGGGCCAGGACCTGATCGCGCTCAAGATCAGGGAGATCGCCGAAGCGCATGACATTCCGGTGATCGAAGACAAGGCTCTCGCAAGGTCCATGTACGACCGTGTCGAGATCGACATGATGATCCCCGCGGAATTCTACCGCGTCATCGCGGAATTGATTCACTTTCTCAATCGGACCGGCGCATCGGTCCAGAAACAGGGGCGTATTTCATGAGGGCGACACCTATTCCGCACGCGTGCGAGCAGGCCTTGGCGGAAGCCCTCGCCGAAGTCGCGACGGAATTGCGCATGGTCAACGTCATCGATCTGATCGGCTATGTTCATGGCCATCGCGACGCCAATCTCGAGGATTTGATCCACTCCTCGGCCGAACTCTATTTCAAGCAGGGCGCGCTGCGCTACGCCTGCGCCGCCGAAGCCGACGTGCAATGGCACGCGCCGCCCCGCGTCTCGCTGGGAATGGAGTTTCGCTGGCGCGGCGCCACCGCGCTGTTCAGGCTGCAACTCGACGCGTCCCGCGCCGCCATCGACATTCACCATCTGACGCTCGACACGCCCGGCGCGCCCGAGGACGTGCCGATGCGTTTCGCCTCCGCGCTGGCCGACGCGCGGCTGCGTCCGGCCGTCCGGGCCGCGCGCGCCTGACCGTGAACGCGCGCGGCCCGTCTGGCCCGCGCGCGCTCCTGTCTTTATCCGGCGACCGCGATCGCGTTGCGGTTGTGACGGCTCGCTTCAGGCGATCTGCGCGCCCATGCGCAGACCGCCCCAATGCTTGCCGCGCACAAAAATCGGCGCCGAGATGTCCTTGATCAGCTCCAGCCAGCCGCCGCCGAGATCGCGGGGATAGGTCTGGCTGAGACATTCGGCGGTGTTGCGGGCGGCGAGCAATCCTGTCATGTCGTCGAAAATGCGTCGGTTGCGGCAATTGGCGTTGTTCCAAACGGGATCGGCGCCCTGGGGCGCGGAATATTTCTTGTTGTGAACGGGAAGATAGCCGTTGCGGTCGACCGCCGCCGAAAAGACGATCGCCGAGTCAAGAATGAGGATCGGCTCCTGCAAATCGGGAAGAGTCCGGTCGAGATAGTCCAGCGCGCGGTTGCGATATTGCTGGGGATCGGTTCCCGGAATCGGCGCATAATTCACGTCGAACAGATCCGCTTCGGAAATCGCTCCGGCATCCATATCCCGTTCGAAGGCCGACGCGATCATCGCGGCGCGCGCGGCGACGATCTCGCGCAACGCCTTCTCCTTCGCCTGGAGGCGTTGCATCAGGGTTTTCAGCGCCGCCTCCGTCGGCGCCGGCTTTTCGATGAACTGCAGCCGATAGCCGAAATCGGCGGAGGCGACGCGGGCGCGCAACGGCCCGATGTCCTTGAGATCGACATCGACGGCGGCGCCGATCTCGAGCGAAACGGAAAGGCCGTTGATGAGCGCCGAGCTTTGCGAAATTTCCAGCACATCGCCGGCGAGGCGGCGATCGCCCAGCGCCAGCGTCATGGGAATCCGCGCCGGCGAGCGCGGGAATCGGCGCTGGTCCGCGTCGGCGAAATTTTTAAGCGTGACGGAGAGGCGCTTGGTCAGGCGTTCGAACAGCGTGCTGACCTGGCGCGCTTGCGTCGCCACCTTGTCGGTGGTCCCTTTGGCCTCCGCCACCGCGCCATTGAACAAATCGACGCTGCCGCCGAGGCGGGCGGCGCCCTGCGCGGCGGAACTGGCGCTCTGCCCGATCTCCTGCACCGCGCCGATCTGCTGGTCCGAGCTTTGCGCGACCGAGGCGGCGATCTCGGTGATGCGGCCGATCATCTCGCGGACGTCCGTCATCGCCACCTCCGACGAGCGGACGGCCGTTTCGATTTCGGCGATTTGCGCGGCGATGTCGCGCGTCGCCGCGCTGGTGCGCTGCGCCAGCGACTTGACCTCGGTGGCGACCACCGCGAAGCCGCGTCCGCTCTCGCCCGCGCGCGCCGCCTCGATCGAGGCGTTGAGCGCAAGAAGGCTAGTCTGGTTGGAAATGCCGGTGATCAGCGTCACGATTTCGTTGACGCGCGCGGCGCAGGACGATAGTTCCGCGAAGCGGCGCTCCGCATCGTCGGCGCGTTCGACCGCATCGGTCACCAGCTGGTGCGCCGCATTGGCCTGACGCCCCACCTCCTGACTCGATGCGTGGAGCTGCGACACCGCCGCCGCGACGGCGCCGATGGATTGCGTCGCGGTCGACGCGCCATCGCGCACCAGCGTGACGCCGCCGCTCAATTCCTGAATGATTTTTTCGAGACCGCCGACGATCGCGCGCATCGCGCCCGACTGGGACTCCGCGACCGCGTTGGAGGCGTCCATCTCGGTGTCGACGACGCGCGCCAGCTCGCGGGCATCCGTTTCGCGCAAGGCTGTTTCGGCGCCGGAGACGTAAGCGTCGAGGCTCTCCGACACATCCGCGAAGACGATCTCCAGCAGCGCGCCGACCAGCAACGCCTCGCGCGAGCCGCGGCCAAGGATCGCCTGGACCAGGGAGCCGGCGACAATCCCCTGGCCCTTGACATAGGCGGGCAAGGCGAGACCGAGGCGCGCCTGGTCTTCTCCGAGGCGGCGGGCGCGCAGCGCGGCGGCCTCCGGGTTCGCTGGCGTGGCCAGAAGCTCGCGCCAATGCGCGCGGAGCGCGTCGGCGAGGCGCGGGAGATCGCCTTGCGCAGGATCGGCGGGCAGCTCCGGCGCCGCCGCCATTTGCGCCCTGCATTCCGTGAACAGAGCGTCCAGACGCGGCCAAAGCAGCGCAGAGAGGGCGGCGTGCGCATCCTCCTGTTTCTCAAAGGCGCCACGCAATCTCGCGAGCCGATATAGCTCCATCTCACCCCCGGAAGGTCGCAGACACACTTGACTTGAACCGCGCGGGCCGCCACGACGGCCCGCCCCAACTTCACCCCGGCGGCGCGCAGCCGCCGGCGCCGCGTCAACGCGGCGTTTCGTTCTTAGGCATGTAGGAAAAATCCTGCAGCAGCACATCCTTGACGGAGCCTTCGCCCAGACGCGCGTTCATCGCCGTCACGAGCCGTTTCGTCAGCGAATCCATGTCGTATTTTTCCAGGTGACGAAAATCGAGGCGAGGGTCGCCGTAAAGCGTGCGGAACGCTTCGTCCAGGATCAGGGCGTCGGGGCTGACCGCCGATTTTTCCATGACCTTCGGATCGAGCCCGTAGAGGAATTGCACAAGCACGTAGCCGAGCAGCGCGCCATCGGCGATGATCGGCACATTGATCACCTTGGTCTTGCGATATTCGTAGACGTGCTCCACGTTTTCCTTTTGCGGCGAAGCCTTCGCCGCCTGCCATTGCGAAATGGCGTTGCCGGCGAGCATGGCGATCGCGCTCGCCCAGATCGCCAGGGCCAGCATCTTGATCATGTTGGTCTCCAAGACCTTTGAAGGCGCATGGGATCAGACCCCTCCGCGACCGTAGGTTCCGTCGGATTCGGCCTCCTGCATCGCGCGCGACACCAGGCTGGATATTTCGTCCATCGCCCTGAGGTGATGGGCGAGGGCGTCGCGGTTGGCCTCGAGCTTTTCCATCAGCCGCGACACGCCCGCGCGATCGACGCTTTTCAGATCGGCATGGGAGAAACTGCGCAGGATGCGATTGAGCTCAAGCAGGCTTTGCTGCTTGCGGGTGTTGAACTCGACCAGATGGACCGCGCGGTTCTCGCGCAACAGCGCGGTCTCCTGTTCGATGATGGATTCCACCCGCGAGATCACATCGGCGAAGGCCGCGTGAACATTGACTTGGCTAAGAGCCCTCGCGCTTTGAACGTTCGAGTGTGTCATCGCGTCCCGCTAAATCTTGATCTTGGTTTCGACAAGCGGCGGCGCCGCCGTGCGAATTTTGTTCACCGTCGAGGGCTGCAGCAGGTCCTGATGCGTCGCAAACAGGCGATCGGCGATCTTCAACGCGCCGGACTTCGCCACCTGCTCGGCGATCTTCTCGGACATCATCGACCGCCAGACGTCGCCGGCGACGCCCGAGCCGTAAACATCGGGCGCGTCCTTCGGCAGCATCTCGTCGATCATGCTCTTGAGCAGCACGCTCTCCAGGCCGATCGCCGCCTTGCGCGCCGGCGACATCGCCGGCGTGAGCGTGGAGGCGGGTTCGCGGTAGGCGTAACGCGATGAATCGACCTGCGGCGCCGCGCGCGTCAGCGCGGTCGAGAATTCCGCCGGGGCCGACGCGCCGGAGGTCAGGGCGCGCGAAGCGGCGGAAGCCTTTTGCGGGTCCGCCGCGCGCGCCACGTCGAGAATGAGGTCGGAAACAGGTGAGATCGCCATGCGCGCCGTGTCGTTGAACCGCGTATGATCCAGCCGGCTCGAAGGTCGGCCCGCCACCGCCGGACCTCGCTTGCGGCGCCATACGCCTGTTGCAATACTTTAGGGATGCAAACTTACGGGAGGCTTGAGTGCGCGCGCGCCGCCAGCCGTTCGCCTATATCCAGCAGCTGCCGCTTTTCCTCCTCGCGCGCGATGGTTCGGCCTGTCTCCTTGACGATATTTTCCAATGCCTTTTTCTGGGCCGTGCCCCGCAGCAATTCCGCCTTTTGCGCCTGCTCCTCGATCAGCAGCTCACGCTCGATCCGCTCCGAACGCACGAGATGGCGGCAGGCGAGGCCCAGAATGAGCGGATCGTTGTTCGTCGCGTCGCCCAGCATTTTCAGCAATTGCTGCTTCTCCGCCTCGGCCGCGGTCTTGCGACGCCGGATCTCCTCGAGTTTCGCCTCATCCATCTGCTGCAGCTGATTTTTCACGCGCAGCAGGCGTTCAAGCGAGCGATGTCTTTCGCGCATCAATTTCCCTTTACCGCCCAGTCGGCGAAATCGGCCATGAAGGCGGTGATCATGGTGTTGGCGATGAAATAGAGCAGGAACATGCCGCCGGTGATCAGGAACGGTCCCGAGATGAAATAGACGGGGATCGACGGCGTCAGGCGGTTGAGCAGACCCACCGCGAAATTCGCCACGATCCCGTACACGATGAAGGGGCTGGCGATGCGGAGCGACGACACGAAGGTGCGCGCCAACGTGTCGGAATAGGAGATGAGCGCGGTCTGCGCCCGCAACGCGGTTCCCACTGGCATCACCGAATAGGACGCGACCACGCCTCGGATCAATTCCCAGTGCAGCCCCATGATGAAGATCAGGCAGGTCGCCCCGGCCGTGATCAGGACGCCAATCGCCGGCAGGCTTTCCGCCTCGTCGATCGGCGCGCCCAGCGGGTTGGTCATGCCGATGCTCATCGACGCCGCCATCATCATGGCTTCCATCGCGAGAAAAAACAGACGTCCCAGCAAGCCGATAAAACCGCCGATCAGCAACTCGGAGAAGATCGCGCCGCCGAGCACGCCAAGACCTTCGGTCAACATCTTGCCGTCGATCATCAGAGGTTTTCCGCCGGTCAGCGCCGGCGTGAGCGCGAGCGTCAGCGTCAGCGCGACGAACAGGCGAATGCGCGTCGGGATTCTCTGGCTGGAGAATCCGGGCGTCGTCATCAGGCAGGCGCCGATCCGGCAGAACAGCACGAAGATCGAAGCGATCATCTCCGGCGCCGTGCTGACGATCTCTGCGATCACGAAATCGTCCCCAGCGACTTGATCTCGATGCCGCGCCCAAGCTCCAGGTGCGACAGTACCGGCAGGGTCGCGAACAGGCGCTCGATGATCATGCGCACATAGGGCCGCGCCTCCGGCGTCGCCACCAGCACGAAATGCTCGCCGGCGTCCATATGCTTGCGGATGACCTTCGACGCCTCCTCTCCGAACTCCTCGACCAGACGCGGATCGATGTCGAATTCGGCCACGTCGCCCTTCGCGTCCCGCTTCAGGCTCTGATGGAAGACGAGATCCCAGCGATTGCCGAGCCGCAGGATTTTCAGCACGCCGTTCTGGCCGAGATCGCCGCAGATTTGCTGCGCCATGCGGATGCGCACGTGTTCGGCGATCTGCTCGGCGCGGCGCGCGTGCGGCGCGATCTCGGCGATGGCTTCGAGCACGAGATGCAGGTTGCGGATCGAAATGCGCTCTTGCAACAGCAGCTTCAACACCGCCTGCAGGCCCGAATAGGAAATCTGCGACGGGCTGATCTCGTCGAGCAGGCGCTTGTATTCCGGGCCGAGACGGTCGAACAGGGCGCGCATGTCCTTGTAGGAGAGCAGCTGCGCCAGATTGTTGCGGATCACCTCCGACAGATGGGTGAGCAGCACCGACATATTGTCGATCGGGTTGAAACCGAGGCGCCGCGCCTCCGGCACGAAGGCCTCGGCGATGGACCAGGCCTTCATGCCGAAGGCGGGCTCGCGCACTTCCTCGCCGGGCGTGTCCGGCCGCCGGCCGTCGCCGCTGATCACCAGATATTCGCCGATGCGCACTTCCTGCGTGGCGATGACGGCGCCATGGATCTTGATCTGATAGGATTTGGCCGGCGCGGTGAGCGAATCCGAAACCTTGATCTCCGGCACGACGAATCCGTACTGCGTCGCGAACTTGCGCCGCATCCGCGCCACGCGGGTCGAAAGCTCCGATTGCGACAGCAGCAGTCTCGCCGACAGCTGCTTGCCGAGAACCAGTTCGATCTCATGGGTGCGCAGGGATTCCTTGACCGAATTCTTCGCTTCCGCCTGAGCGGCCACATCGGCGGCGTGCGTGGCGGCTTCCTGCGCTTCGCGCTCCTTGGCGAGCTTTTGCGGAATGGCCTGGCCGAGGAAGGCGAGCCCGCCGGCGAGAATCGCGAACGGGAAGAACGGCAGCATCGGCATCAGGCCAAGCATGAGCAACAGCGCGCTGGCGAGCAGCATGGCGCGCGGGTAATTGCCGAGCTGGCTCAGAACCGCCTTTTCGGTCGAACCGCGCGTGCCGCCCTTGGAGACCAGCAGGCCCGCCGCGAGCGAGATGATCAGCGCGGGAATTTGCGACACCAGGCCGTCGCCGACCGACAGCTTGGTGTAGACGTCCGCGGCGGCGGCGATGTCGAGGCCATGCCGGGTGACGCCGATGACGATGCCGCCGAACACGTTGACCGCGAGAATGATCAGGCCGGCCACGGCGTCGCCGCGCACGAATTTCGACGCGCCGTCCATGGCGCCGAAGAAGGCGCTTTCCTCCTCCAGCTCGCGGCGGCGCTGCTGCGCCTGCTGCTCGTTGATCAGGCCGGCGGAAAGGTCGGCGTCGATGGCCATCTGCTTGCCGGGAATCGCGTCAAGCGTGAAGCGCGCGCCGACCTCGGCGATACGAGACGCGCCCTTGGTGATGACCATGAAATTGATGGTGATGAGAATGGTGAAGACGACGAGGCCGATGACGAAATCGCCGCCCATCATCAGCCGCGCGAAGCCGCCGATGATATAGCCCGCCGCCGTGACGCCGTGGGAGCCGTCGGTGAGGATCAGGCGCGTCGTCGCGATGTTGAGCGAGAGACGCAGCATGGTCGAGACCAGTAGAATCGTCGGGAAGGAGGTGAACTCCAGCGGCTTCTCGATCCACAGCGACACCATCAGGATCAGCACGGACAGCGCGATGGAAAACGCCAGCCCCATGTCGATCAGAAAGGCGGGAATCGGCAGGAAGAAAACACAGAGAATGCCGATGATGCCCGAGGCGAAGGCGATGTCGCGCCCTCCCTTGGCCCCGGGTTGAAGGGCCGCCGCCGCTGCTTGCGTCATATCTCATCCTTGTCGTAACCGGCGCATATCGGAACATGCGCCGCCGATGGATTCGAAAATGGACGGGAAAGCTTGCCTCAAACTGCCGGCGTGGTTAACGCGGCCCCGGCCGCCCGGACGGCGCCGCTGCGTCAATAGCCATGTTCGACTCGGCCATAGACCTGCTCGGTGAACGAGAAGATCTGGGCGCCGATCAGCGAGCCGCTCAACGCCAGCGCCACCAGCACGACCACGATCTTCGGCACGAAGGTCAGGGTCGCCTCCTGAATTTGCGTCAGCGCCTGGAACAGCGCGATCACAATGCCGACAACCATGGCCGCCGCGACGGCGGGACCGGTCGCGACCAGAACGGTCCAGATGGACGAGCGCAGCAGATCGAGGGCGTCGGCTTCATTCATCGCGGCGCTCAGGAAATGGTGACGCCGGTTCCCAACGTGATCGTCTTGCCGTTGGTCAGCGTGGCGGTCGAGCCGTTGGAATTGATCGTGACCGAAGAAATCGTGCCGCTCACCGAGCCGTCCGCCGAAGTCACCGTCCGGCCGATCGCGGTTTCCGCCTGGTTGATCATGGTGTTGTTCAGCAGCGACGTCAGCGTCGTGTTGGTCTGGACCTGCTGCTCCACCGCCGAAAATTGCGCCAGTTGCGACAATTGCTGGGTCGGATCCATCGGCGAGGTCGGATCCTGATATTTCAGCTCCGTCATCAGCAATTGCAGGAACTGGTTATAGTTCATGGCGACGGACGCCGCCGTGGTCGAAGCCGCGCTGGCGGTGTTGTTGTTCGTGCCATTCACAGCGGGAACTGAGGTCATGGGTCTATCCTTGTCTTGCGCCGACAGCGCTCACGCCGCGTTCGCGGATGTCTTGTCCTTCATCAATTCAGCTTCGAGCGCGAACAGGCCGCGCAGCGTCTTCATGGCTTCGAAGATTCGCCCGGCTTCCACCAGGGCGTCGGCGCCGATCAGGCCGTCCGCCACCAGGCCGCCGCCGAGCGCCTCGCGGGTGGCGGCCGACATTTCGCCGAACAGCCGCAGCGTCCGAGACGAGGCCTCCCGCTCCATCAACTGCGTCTGCAGGACAAAGTACAATTGGCGCAGCGGCGTGTTGGCGTCCTCTGGCTGGAGCACATGCGCCTCAAGCAGGAAGGTCGCGTCGTTGAGCAACTCGATCGTCGCCTTTCGCTCGACCTTGATGACCGCGCCATTGATGTAGAGTTTTTCGCCCGCGCGCAGTTTCAGCAGCATCTGCGCCTCACACCAGCCCGTCGCGGATGATCGCGTTGATTTCGATCAGGTCGGAGAAGTCGTCCGCCGCGCCGCTGCGCACGCGCTCGATTTCCTTGACGATCCAGATGCCGATGGAAATAAGCTGCGCCCGCAGCGCCTCCGGCAGTTCATTGCCGGCGCTGCCGAGATCGTCGAGAAAAATCGACCAGAGCCGGCGGGTGTAGACAAGCGCGTCGGACGCCTCCGGCGAGCCGGCGCCGGCTTCCTTGGCGCGCTGCAGAAGTTCAACGGCGCGACTGAGCGCATCGCGCTCGCGCGCGCGCATCTCCTGCGGGGAATCTTCGACAACTTCGGCATAGGTAAACTGGTACATGTGACAGTCCCGCGCACTTCAAGCTAAAGAAAGTTGACCAGGCTGAGCTTGTGAATCTGCGACGTCAGCGAATAGGCGACCTGGAGCTGCGTCGAGAGATTGGTCACATCCGATGCGACCTTGTAGGGGTCGACCGCCTCCCTTGCGTTGATCTGCTTGTTCAAGACATTCTGCTGCAGCTTGATGCTGGAATTGGATTGGTTGACCGAGTTCTGCATCGTGCCGATCGTCGCGGCGGTCTCGGTCAACTGGGAGCTCGCGGTGTTCACCGTCTTTTGCGCCGTCTGCATCAGCGCCGTATAGGCGTCGGCGGTCAGGTTCTGGTTGGCGAATTCGCTGAGCATGGTCAGGCCCTGGGCCATCGACTGGAACGCCTGGTTGTTGGCGCTGACCGAGGTCGTCTCCGTCAATTTCAGGCTGATGCGGTTGGTCAGCGGCGTGTCGCTCGCCTTCGACCAGTCCGACCAGTTCAGGCTCGGCGGCGTCGCGCTGGCGGCGCCGCTCTGGAACAGCGAAGCGAAGGACTGGTTGGCCGGCAGGGACGGAGTCGAGGACGGCGTCGCCGTCAGGAACTCCTGCATCTGCGCGCCGGTCATCTGACTCACGCTGGTCAGCGAATGGGCGCCGAGATAGTTGGTCAGAACCGTCTGCACCGCCTGCTGCGCCGCGCTGGTCGCCGGCGGAGCCGAATAGGCGTTGATCGGCTGGGTGGCCGTGTTGATTCCGCCGAACACATAGACACCCGCGACTTCCGAATTGGCGCCCGCGATGAAGCTGGACAACGCCCCGGTCGCAACCGATTGGATCGCCGCGGAGCCGGTGCTGCTCGGCGTGGTGGACAGGCCGGTGATCACCTGCTTCAGCACGTTGGCCGCGCTTTTCTGCATGGTGGTGACGGCCGTGTAAGCCGTGTCGAGCTGGGTGGTGACGACGACATTGGAGGCCGTCAGCCCGTTCAGCTCGGCATATTGCTGATGCATGGAGATGTAGCGCCCGGAATCGGCGCCCAGCGTCAGCCCGATGTCGGCCAGAAGCCCGGTGGCGTTTTCGGTCTCGATCGAGGTCATCTGCGATTGCAGGCGGGACACCGTGTTTTGCAGAATGTTCGAAAGAGTCGAGGTGGAAACGGAATTTACGGCCATGTCACGACACCGCCTGCAAGAGGGAATTGAACATCGAATTGATGGTCGAAATCAGCTTGGCCGAAGCCTGATAGGAGTTTTCATATTCCAACATTTTCGACATCTGCTGATCGATGTTGACGCCGGTGGCGTTGGACAGCGCCTGGGACGCCTGCGACAGCAGCGTGGTCTGGTAGGTCGCGTCGTTGCTCGACGTCTGGTACATGCCGTTGAGCCAGCTTGCCGATTCCGCCGAGTAGGACGTGATGGACGACGTCGATTGCGAGATGGAATAGGCGCTCGCGGTCTGAGTCATGCCGGACAGGTCGAGGCTCATCGTATTGGAGCCGGCGCCCGGCACGACGATGGCCATCTTGGTCCCGGCGGGCAGGGCTCCGGACGCGTTGAACGTCAGGGTCTGGCTGCCGACCAGCGTGTTGGCCGGCGTTGAATTCGGATCATACGCCCTGACGTCCCACGCATTGGCGGCGGTCTTCAGAAAGTAGACGTCGACGGTCTGCGGCGCGCCTTGGGCGTCGCTCATCAGGATGGACGTCTTCTGGCTGTAGTTCGACGGACCGGCCGAGCCGGCGCCCGTGGGGGTCGTGGACGGCAGGTTGCCGCTGAGCGTGCCGGAGTTGGTCGCCGTCGTGGCGCCGATATAGCCGAGGATCAGCGCGTTGTAGCTCGCCGCGTTGGTTGAGTTCTGCGGGGTGGCGTTGCCGTTGATGCCGCCGTCGCGGATATTGGTATAGGCGCCGCTCGGGGGATAAGCTCCGGCGTTCACCTGGATCATGCCGGCGAGGCCCGCCGACGACGCCGGCGAGACGGTGGCCGTGGCGCTCGAGGAATAGGTGAACAGGCCCTGATAGACCTTGGCGCCGGAGGCGTTGGATTCGGCGAAGGCGCTGATCAACCCGCCGGCGATGTTGTCGAGCTGCGACTGATAGGAGACCGCGACATTGTCGCGCAGATTGGCGTAGCCCGCGAGCGCGCCGGACTGGATCGGCATGAAGGCGTTGGCGCCGGTGACCGGGACGCCGTCGATATAGACCGCCTGGCCGGTGGTCGTGGGCGTCGCGGGCGTGGTCTTCGGATCGCCCGCGGCATAGACCGTCGTCGCCTGCATCGTCACCGTGCGAGGACTGACCTGGTACAGCGTGACGCCGCTGTCGGTGTAGATCGACATCGAGCCATTGCTGTTGTTGACCGTCGATATGCCGATTTCCTTCGACAGGCTTTGCAGCAGCGCCGCACGTTCGTCGAGCGCGTCGGTGAGGTCGGCGCCGGTCCCCGTGCCCTTCGCGATCTCGGTGTCGACCGCCTGGAACTGCGTCAGCAACTGGTTGATCGTCGCGACGGACGTGACCATGTCCTCATCCGCCGTCTTGCGGACATTCTGCGTGACGGTCGTCGCGTCATTCAGCGCATAGGCGAGATTTTTCGCGGCGGTGACCACGGCGGCCCCCGCCGAGGGATTGCTCGGCGAGGAGGAATAGGTCTGCATCGCCGAATTGAGCGCCTGAAGCAGGGTCGAGGGCGATTTCGCGGCCGTGGTGGAATCGGTCGTGCTGGTGGCGTCCGCGACCGTTTTCTGCAGCAGGGTCACGCCGTCGGAGAGAGCCTGGGCCTCCCCGTTCTTCGACGTGCCCGCCAGCATGGCGTTGAACAGCGGGGCGCTGGTCAGGTTCGAGATGGAGGCGATGATCGCACCGCCGCCCATACCCGTGACGACGTTGCCAACCTTCGCCGAGACATAGCCGCTTGTGTTCTGCGCATTAGAAACGTTGCGCGAGACGATCGCCTGCAGCCCCGCATTGGTCGCAAGCGAGGTATTGGCGATGTCCATGGCGGTGGAGAGGCCCATGGCGTATTATCCATTCCTTGAAAATGAAATTAGACTTGCATGTTGATCAGCGTGTCCATCAGTTGCGCGCCGGTCGAAAACATCTTGGAATTGGCCTGGTAGTTGCGCTGCGCCATGATCATGTGGGTCAGCTCCGTCGCGACGTCGACGGTCGATCCCTCCAGCGCGCTGGAACTGATCGTTCCCAGCTTTCCGGTGCCCGCGCCGCCCAGAGCCGCCGGACCGGACAGCAGGTTGGGCGAGAAGACGTTGCCGGTGGAGGCCAGCAGATTGTTCGGGCTCGCCACCGAGGCGAGCGGGATTTTATAGGCGGCGACCGTGGAGCCGTCGCCGAGCTTGTAGGACAGCGTGCCGTCGGTCCCGATGGACACGGAACTGACGGAGGACGAGGCGTTGCCGTTCACCGTCGTGGGCTGCAATGCAAAGGCGCTCGCGTACTGGGTGACGGTGCGCATATCCAGCGTCATGACCTTGCCGCCGGAGCCGGGCACGTTGATGGTGAGGCCGGTCGGATTTGTGCCGGTCGTGTCCAGGGCGCCGGAGCTTGTAAACTTCAGAGTCGTGGCGGCCGGAGTGCCGACGGCGCTGGGCGACGAGGGGTAGGGATAGGTGGCGTCGCCAGAGATGAGATTGCCGCTGGAATCATAGGCGGCCACGCTCCAGGTTGCGACGCCGCCCGAGGTGATGTTCTTGAAATAGAGGCTGACGGTCTGCTGGGAGCCGACACTGTCATACATCACGACGGAGGTCTTCGAGGTGACGTTGGTAGGCGTGACCGGGCCGGTTCCCGCCGTGGACCCCGAATCAAGGTTGGCGGAGAACGTGCCGTAGGAGGTGGCCACCGCCGGCAGAACGCCTGTGGGGATCTTGACGTTGGTCATTCCAGTCAGCGAATTGGACGCCATCGTCGGGGTTCCCAACGAGAGGTCGTACCCCATCAGGTAATAACCGGCCGCGTTGTACAGATTGCCGCTGTCGTCCTTCACGAAGGAGCCGGCGCGGGTGAGGAAGTTTTGACCGGCCTTGTCCGATACGACGAAAAAACCGTCGCCGCTGATCGCGAGATCCGTCACCGAATTGGTGGTCGTCGGCGTGCCATGCTTGTCGACCAGCAACCGCGTGGTGGTCGCGACGCCGCCGGAGGCGGTCTGGCCCACGCCGGGGCTGTTCACCAGGGTCGAGAATTGCGTATCGGCTTCCTTGTAGCCGGGGGTGCTGGAATTCGAAATGTTCTGGCCGATATTGCTCAAATAATTAGATTGCGCGTTCATGCCAGTCACGCTGGCGTTCATGGCGTCATAGAGGCCCATCGTGCTGCTCCTGCCTTGGCTCCCCGCTTTTGTGCGCGTTCTGGCTTGCGCGAAGCTGGCAAGGGGCGGCGGAGAAACCGGGAGCGCGGACAAGACGGAGAGAACAACCGGGGCTTTCGCACGCATGCGGCGCATCAAATTAACGCCGCGCTCATAATTTCTATTTAGCTTCCAAGTCCAACGGCGATCTAACAAATCGCTTCGCCCCCGTTGCTGCGCAGGTCCCGCTCCTCATGCATGTCATTCTCGTTGCGGCCGATCAGGAGTTGCAGACCTCGATCACGTCAATACTTGAGACGCGCGGCCACGATGTGATCGCCTTCGCAGACGCCGGCGAAGGGCTGGACCAGCTCGAACGCGATCCCGCCTTCAACGCCTTCATCGCGGTGAACCGCGGCGATCCCAGCGCCGGCGCGGAAGTGTGCTGGGAGGCGCGGCTGCTGTCGAGCTTCGAGCGCCCGATCTACGTCTGTCTGGTTTCGCCCCCGCTGCCATCGGCGGACTTCATCGAGGCGCTGGATTGCGGCGCGGACGACGTGCTGCAATTGCCGATTTCCGCCGATGAGCTTTACGCGCGGCTGCGCGCGGCCGAGCGCCTCAACCAGATGCAGCACAAGCTGTTGGAGATGGCGACGCGCGATGGCCTCACCGGCCTCTACAATCGCCCCGCCTTCTTCCATCGCGCCGCCGCGATCTGCGGCGACCGCCGGGTCGCCGCGGTCATGACCGACATTGATCATTTCAAGGCGATCAACGACAATTACGGCCACGCCTCCGGCGACAAGGCGATCCGCGCCGTCGCCGGCTGCCTCGCGAGCGTGGGGGAAGTCGTCGGCCGGCTTGGCGGCGAGGAATTCGCGCTGCTGCTCGAAACCGAGGAGTCGGGCGAGGCCTGGCGCGCAGCGGAAAACCTGCGCCGCATGATCGCCCTGCAGGACATTGATCTCGAACCGTCGAGCCTGCGCCTGTCCTGTTCGTTCGGCGTGGCGATGGGCCAGCCGGGAGAGGACATCGACGAACTCTTGCGCAAGGCCGACGCCGCGCTCTATGCGGCGAAACGGGCCGGGCGCAACATGGTGGCGCTGTACGACCCGGAAACCATGGGCGTGAACGAGCAACGCCCCAACAGCGTCATCCGCAGCGCCGCTCACGCCTCCAAGGGAACGCGCCGCGCCGCGAGTTGAGAGGGATCGCGCCGCGCCGCGAGCTGACCGGCGCGCCTCAGCGCGGACGCAACCTGATCATCTTGAGCACGTCGCTGCGCAAAAACTTCTCCTCGATGACTTCGAGACCCGCCGCCGCGAAATAATGCTCGGTGGTCGGCGTGTAGGAAGCCGCGAAGGCGCCGCTGAGCCATTTCGACATCAGCTGTTGCCGCTTGCGCACCAGCGGGCGCGGCGACAGGCGGTAATCGACGATGCGGATTTCGCCGGTCGGCTTGCACACGCGGCGCAGTTCCTTCAACGCCGCCAATTGCTCGTGATCCTCGATGCAGGCGAACACGAAAGTGGCGACGACCCCGTCGAAAGTGGCGTCCGCCCAGTCGAGGCGGGTGAGGTCGGAGCGGCGCAGATCGACCATCACGCCGAGGCGGTCGGCGCGGGCGCGGGCGCGCTCCAGCATGGCGGCGCTGGCGTCGCAACCGGAAGCCTTGACGCCGGCTGGATAGGCGACGAAATTGCAGCCCGTGCCGACGCCCGCGTCGAGAATGGCGCCTTTGAGGCCCTCGAACATGCGGCGGCGCAGGGCGCGCTTCCAGCCGATCTCATAAGGGGCGTCGAGGAAATCATACAGAAAGGCGATGCGCTCGTAAGTCTTGCGGGCGTTCAGACTTTCCACCGGGGCCAGCGTTTGCGACATGTCGACCTCTTGTTCTATCGAAGCGGCGATTGCGCCTCCCTATGAAAATCACGTGACATTGGCATGAAGCTTTGACCCGTTCCGCGATGACGCCGTTCAATCTCGCCGCCTGCTGTCTGCGGCAAAATGCCGTTTTGCGCCCGCACAAGACGGCGCTGGTCCTGGCCGGTCCCGAGGCGGCGGCGACGCTGACCTATGCCGAACTCGATCTCGCCGTGCGCCGGCTGGCGGCGGGATTTTCGTCGCTGGGCCTGCCGTCGGGCGCGCGCATCGTCATCCGGCGCGGCAACGACCTGTCGTACGTGTTGAGTTTTTTCGCAGCTATCGCCGCCGGTTACGTCGCCCTGCCCTCCTCGGCGCAGCTGACCGACGAGGAAGTCGCGCATCTCGTCAGGGATTCGCAAGCGTCGGCGCTGATCTGTTCGGACAGCCTGCAGGCGGCTCACGGCGTCCGCGTGATCGGCGACGCCGAACTGGCGCGTCTGGCCGCGCATCCGCCGCGCGATTACGCCGAAACCGGTCCCGACGATCCCGCCTATCTGATCTACACCTCGGGCACGTCGAACCGGCCCAAGGGCGTGCTGCACGCCCAGCGCGTCACGTTCGGGCGCGAACCCATGTTCGACGCCTGGGAGGGTTTTTGCGAAACCGACATCGTGCTGCACGCGGGCGCGATGAACTGGACCTATACGCTCGGCGTCGGCCTGATGGACCCGTTCCGGCGCGGCGCGACCGCCGTACTTTACGCCGGCGCCGCCGACCCCGGCGTATGGCCGCGCCTGATCGCCCGCCATGGCGCCACGGTGTTCGCAGCGGTTCCCGGCGTTTACCGCCAGATGTTGCGCCAGCCCGATTGCACGCGCGAAAACTTCGCCAGCCTACGCCATGGCCTCACCGCCGGCGAGGCGCTGCCGCCGTCGCTCGCTTCGGCTTTCACCGAGCGGACCGGCAAGCCGCTCTATGAGTCGCTGGGGATGAGCGAACTCTCCACCTATATCTCCACCGGGCCGGGCGTGGCCTACCGGCCGGGCTCGCCGGGCAAGCCGCAGCCGGGGCGGCGGGTGGTCGTTCTGCCGCTTGAGGGCGGCGACACGCCGCTGCCGGCGGGCGAGAGCGGGTTGATCGCGGCGCATCGCTCCGACCCCGGCCTGATGCTGGGCTATTGGCGCAACCCGGAGGCCGAAGCCGAGGTGTTTCGCGGCGAATGGTTCGTCGGAGGCGATGTCGCCCATTTCGACGCCGACGGCTATGTCTGGCTGCACGGCCGCGCCGACGACCTGATGAACGCCGGGGGCTATCGCGTCTCGCCGGCCGAAGTCGAGGCCGCGCTGTGCGCCGCGCCGGGCGTTCTGGATGCGGCGGCGGTCGAGCGCGAAGTGCGCGCGGACGTCCGGGTGATCTGCGCCTTCATCGTGCCCGCGCCCGACGCGCAGCCCGAAGAAGCCGCGCTTCGGCGCCATTGCGCCGCGCATCTGGCGGGGTACAAGACCCCGAAAAAATTCATCTTTCTCGATCGTCTGCCGCGCACCCGCAACGGCAAGATCGCCCGCCGCCTGCTGAGGATTGCGCCATGACCGACCTTTACGCCGTGATCGGCAACCCGATCGCACACAGCAAATCGCCGCTGATCCACAAGGCTTTTGCGCAAACAACCGGGCAGGATCTCGATTATGTCGCCATTGAGGGGCCGCTCGGGCGCTTCGCCGAAACGGTGGACGAGTGGCGAAACAAGGGACTGCGCGGCCTGAACATCACCGTCCCCTTCAAGATGGACGCCTTCGCCTACGCCTCCCGGCGCGACGCGGCGGCCGAGGAGGCGGGCGCCGTGAACTGCCTGACGTTCGACGGCGCCGAGGCCGAAGGCGCCAATTACGACGGCGTCGGCCTCGTCCGCGACATCGAGGCCAATCTGGCGACGCCGGTCAAAGGCCGGAACGTGCTGGTGCTCGGCACCGGCGGGGCGACGCGCGGCGCGCTCGGGCCGTTGCTGGCGCGCGAACCGGCGCGGCTGACCGTGGCGTTTCGCACCCCCGGCAAGGAACAGGAGCTGCGCGCCCTGTTCCCGCACGCGCACGCGCTGGATTTCGCGGCTTACGCCGATCTCGACGCGCCTTACGACCTCGTGCTCAACGCCACCTCCGCGACGCTGTCGGGCGAAGCGCCGCCGGTTCCGGGCCGGGCGTTTGCGCGGGGGGCGCTGGCCTATGACCTCGCCTATGGCAAGGGACTCACGCCCTTCCTGCGGCTCGCTCGCGAGGCCGGCGTGGGCACGTGCGTCGATGGCGTGGGCATGTTGGTCGAGCAGGCCGCCGAAGCGTTTTTACGCTGGCGCGGCGTGCGGCCGGAAACCAAGGCGATGATCGAAAGACTCACCGTTCCGCTGGTGTGACGGCTTGGGCGGTCAGATCCCCCTGCCGTCGACCTCGCGCGACAATTCCTCAACGTCATGCGCTAATTCCGGGTCTTGCGGGTCGATCTCGGCGGCGCGGCGCAACAGATCGAGCGCCTCGCGCTTTTTCGCGGCCTCGCGCAACAATTCCGACAATTGCCGCATGGCCAGGAAGTCGCGCGGTTCGACGCTGAGCGCCTTGCCAAGATCGAGCACGGCGCCCTCGGTATCGCCGGTCGCCACGGCGGATTGGGCGCGGCGCCGCCACGCCTGCCCCCACTCGGGATAGAGCAGCACGATTTTTTCCAGCAGCTTGACGGCGACCTCGCCCTTGGCGGCGCGCAGGGCGCTCTCGGCGCGCGTCATCAGCAGGTCGGCGGTCGGCGAGCCCGAATGGCTCCAGATCGCGCCGATCATGGCGCGCACTTGCGCGGCCGTCTCGGCGTCTTCGGCCTGCCGCAAGCGGTCGAACAAGCCGTCGATCAGTTTTTCGCGCACTGGGACGCCAGCTTGGACGCCAGCTTGCGCCACGCCAAGTCCCAACGCCAGACAGAAGGCCAGAAGTCGCTTCATGGGGGCAGTCAAACAGATTTTCCGCCCCGCGCCAACAGGTCCAGCGTCGCGGGATCGGGCGCGCCGCCACAAAATTTCGCGAGCGCCGCGCCAAACAACGATTCGCCGGGCGCGGCCCAGTCGAACAAAGTCATGCAGGAGCGGAATTTCATATCGTCGGGCGCGCCGAAAATATCGTGCAGGCTGCGGCCCTCGACCGCGCGCACCCATTCCGTACAGGCGCGCAGGCGCGGCCCCAGCAGGGGATGGGCGAGATAGGCGCGGGCTTCGTCGAGCGATTCGATCGCATAACGCTGGGCCATGGCGGAAGACCCGAGACCGGCCAGTTGCGGAAACACGAACCACATCCAATGGCTGCGCTTGCGTCCCGCGCGCAATTCCGACTCGACCTGCGCGAACACATCGGGCTGGGCTTCGACAAACCGCTGGAGATCGAACGAATCGGCCAAAGTCGCCTCCCAAAAGCAAAACCCCGGCGCGAGGCCGGGGTTCAAAGCTCGAACAAGCCGAAGGCGAAGCCTTCGCTCAGCCCTGGCGCGCCTTGTAGCGCTTCTGGGTCTTGTTGATGATATAGACGCGGCCCTTGCGGCGGACCAGCTGGTTGTCGCGGTGACGCGTGCGCAGCGATTTGAGCGAGTTACGGACTTTCATTGTCTACCCCGGAATTGGCCGGGGTTCTCCCTCAGCCGAAATTGGAGCCGTGCTCATGCCAAATTTTTGCGGCGCAATCAAGTCCCGCCGCGCGGATTCTTGTGCGTATTCTTGCACGGCCGCGGCCAATGCGGGGGCGCGGCGCCGCTGGACGCCCCGAAAAAACCGCCGCCGGACCGCAATCGACGCAGGGGAGGAACGCGCGCGCGACCAGCGGGTTTGAGCTTGATATATTAGGGAAAGGACGGACGATGGCTTCGATGAAGGCTGTCAGAATGGCGCGGTTCGGCGGGCCCGAAGTCCTGCGGGAAGAGACGCTCGACATTCCCGTTCCCGGCGCGCACGAAATTCTGGTCCGGAACGAGGCGGCCGGCGTCAATCCCGTCGATTACAAGATTCGCGCCGGCGCCTTCCCGGTGGTGAAGGACGACCGCCTGCCCTACACGCCGGGGCGCGACGTCGCCGGAACCGTGGCGGCCTGCGGGCCATCCGTCACGCGTTTCAAGCAGGGCGACGCGGTTTACGCCATGCCCGGCCTCGATCGCGGCGGCTACGCCGAATATGTTGTGGTGAAGGAGGAGGAGGCGGCGGCGCGGCCCGGCGCGCTCGACGCCATCGCCGCCGGGGCGACGCCGCTGGCGGCGCTCACCGCCTGGCAGGGCCTGTTTCGCCATGGCGGGCTGAAGGCGGGGCAACGCGTGCTGATCCATGGCGGCGCCGGCGGCGTCGGCCATTTCGCCGTGCAATTCGCCAAGGCGGCGGGCGCGGAAGTGGCGACCACCGTTTCCGGCCGCCATGCCGCATTCGCGCGGGTTCTCGGCGCCGACATCGTCATCGACTATGAAACCGAGCGATTCGAGGACGCGGGCGATTTCGATCTGGTGTTCGATCTTGTGGCCGGCGAAACCCAGGATCGGTCCTGGCGCGTGTTGAAGACCGGCGGCGCGCTGATCTCGACCCTGGTCCAGCCCTCGATGGAAAAGGCCTCGGGGCTGGTCGCCCGCGCGTTGCGTTTCATGGTGGAGGAAAGCGCCCCCGATCTCATCGAAATCGGCGGCCTGATCGACGCGGGCAAAGCGCGGCCGGCGGTGGCGCGGACATTTCCGCTGCAACAGGCGGCCGAGGCCCAGCGTTTCCTGCAACACGAGCATCCCGCCGGCAAGGTCGTGCTGACCATCGCCTGACCCGTAACGGCCGCCGTGAACCGCAGGCGAGCCGCCCGCGTTCTATTGGGCATTGTGGCGACAGGGAGGACGGGCCATGTCGACGGACAAAACGGCTTTGGTTCTTGGGGCGACCGGGGGAATCGGCGGGGAAACGGCGGCGGCTCTGCTGCGGCATGGCTGGAGCGTGACCGCGCTGGCGCGCAATCCCGGCGCGCGCGAACCCGTCGGTCCCGATCCGCTGGCGGCGGCGCGCTGGATCGCCGGCGACGCCCTGAACCCGCGCGACGTCAGCCGCGCCGCCGAAGGCGCCTCGGTCATCGTTCATGCGGTCAATCCGCCGGGTTACCGCGACTGGGGCAAGCTGGTGCTGCCGATGATCGACGCCACCATCGCCGCCGCCGAAACTTTTGGCGCGCGCATTGTCTTGCCAGGGAATATTTACAATTACGGGCCGGACGCCTTTCCCCTGCTCAAGGAGGATTCGCCGCAGCATCCCCGCACCGCCAAGGGCCGCATCCGGGTCGAACTCGAACGCCGGCTCGAAGAAGCCAGCCGCCGCCGCGCGCCGGCGCTGATCGTGCGATTCGGCGATTTCTTCGGCCCGGCGCCCGGCGCCAATTGGTTCAGCCAGTCGATGGCGACGCCGGGAACCCGGCTGCGCTCCATCACCTATCCGGGCGCGCCGCGCACCGGCCACAGCTGGGCCTATCTGCCCGACGCCGGCGAGACCTTCGCGCGCCTGCTCGATCGGGCGGACCGCCTGGAGCCGTTCGCCCGATTTCATTTCGAAGGCCATTGGGACCCCGACGGCAAGTGGATGGTCCGCGCCATCGCCGAAATGCTGGGCCGCCCGGAAATGAAGGTCAATCCCCTGCCCTGGCGCCGCATCGGCTTCGCCGGCCTGTTCCAGCAGACCGCGCGCGAAATTTATCGGATGCGCTATTTGTGGCGCGCGCCGGTGCGGCTCGACAATTCCAAACTCGTGGCTTTCCTTGGGCGCGAGCCGCACACGTCGTTTTCGCAGGCGGTCGGCGAAACGCTGAAGGCGCTGAAAATCACTTGAGACCAGCGCCCCGGCTCAAGAGCGCGCGCCCGCGCGGAGATGTGCGGTCCGGGAACATGCGCCGGCCTGAGGCGTCATTTCGGCATCGCAGTTCGCGGAGACCGCCATGCTGGACAATCCCGTCTCGAAATATCCAAAACCGCCATTCCCGCGCCAACAGCAGCCCTGGCCGGGGCTGGCCTCGCAGATGATCCCGCGCCCGGACCATGGCGAGGACTCCTATCAAGGCTCGGGCCGGCTCGCCGGCCGCAAGGCGTTGATCACAGGCGGAGATTCCGGCATGGGCCGGGCGGCGGCCATCGCATTCGCGCGCGAGGGCGCCGATGTCGCCATCAATTATTTCCCGACCGAGGAAGCCGACGCCCAGGAGGTGATCACGCTGATCGACCAGGCCGGGCGCAAAGGCTTGGCGCTGCCGGGCGACTTGCGGACCGAAGCCTTTTGCGCGCAGTTGGTCGCCGACGCGATTGCGGGGCTGGGCGGCCTCGACATCCTCGTCTGCAACGCGGCGCGGCAGCAGGCGCACACGTCGATTCTGGAGATCAGCTCCGAGGATTTCGACGCCACCATCAAGACCAATATCTACGCGCCGTTCTGGCTCATTCGCGCGGCGGCGCCGCACATGCCGCCGGGTTCGACCATCATCGGCACGACGTCCGAACAGGCCGCCGACCCCTCGCCCGATCTTTACGACTATGCGCAGACCAAGGCGGCGACCACCAATTACATAAGGTCGCTGTCAAAACAGTTCGCGGAGCGCGGCATCAGGGTGAACGGCGTGGCGCCCGGCCCGATCTGGACGCCCCTGCAGGTTTCCGGCGGCGCGACGCAGGAGAAGATCGAGCATTTTGGCGCGCAGACCGCGTTGAAGCGTCCGGGCCAGCCGGCGGAACTCGCCTCGATCTATGTCCAACTCGCCGCCGACGACGCCAGCTACACCACCGGCCATGTCTATGGCGCCGCGGGCGGAAACGGCTTGCCCTGAGCTAATCCCGGGGCCGCAGGCGCTGCGAGGCGGCGATCGCGCGTTCGCCCGTTTCGCGCAGCAGCTTGGCGATCTGCGCGACGCGCGCGGGATCGTCGCCGTAACGGTGCAGCAGATTGGCGGCGCTGACCACGGTGGTGGCGAGATTGCTGAAATCATGCGCGCAAGGGCACCCGGCGGGATGCCGCGCGGATTCCTCGCCCGGCGGCGGATCTGCTGTCGCCGTCTCGGCCTTGTCCATTCCCTGCCGGAGGCCGGAACCCTGATCACCTTGCATGCAGCGCTTCGCCTCCGTCGCCATCATGTTAACATTGCGTCGGCCCGTCAAGCCGGCGCCCGGTCACGAAGACCGGAGCGGAGGAACATTCCCCCCGCTGCGGCATTGAAGAAGCGCTGTCACGGCTGAGCCTCGGAGAGAAATGAAACAGTTCCAATGCCAATCGTGCGGATCAACGGTGTTTTTCCGCAATTCAAGTTGCCTCTCCTGCGGGGCGAAACTGGGCTATTCGCCCGACCATGACGCGATGTTCGCTCTTGAACCGGTCGAAACCGACGCCGCGCAAGGCGACGGGCGAAAGCAATGGCAGGCGTTCGCCGGGCCGAGATTCCACTTTTGCGCCAACGCCGACCATGGCGTGTGCAACTGGCTGATTTCCGTCGAGGACGAGCAAATGTTCTGCCGCTCGTGCCGCCACAACCAACTCGCGCCCGATCTGTCGATCGAAGGCAATCTTGCGCGCTGGCAGCGCCTCGAGCAAGCCAAGCAGCATCTGTTTTATTCGCTGATCCGCTGGCGCCTGCCGACGCCGACCCTCGCCGACGGGGTGAGCGAACCGCTGGTGTTCGACCTGATCGCCGACGTGCAGACCGACTCCGGCGTGCAACGCATCTACACCGGCCATGACGCCGGCCGCATCACCATCAATATCGCCGAGGCCGACGACGACGAGCGCGAACGGCGCCGTGTCGGCATGGGCGAGCCCTATCGCACCCTGCTGGGCCATTTCCGCCACGAGATCGGGCATTATTATTGGGACATTCTGGTGCGCGACGGCCAGATGCTGAACGAGTTCCGCAATCTGTTCGGCGACGAGCGCGAGGATTACGGCGCGGCGCTGCGGCGTCACCACGCGGAGGGCGCGCCGCCGGAATGGCCGGGCTCCTTCATCAGCGCCTACGCCACCACACATCCGTGGGAGGATTTCGCCGAAACGTTCGCGCACCACATTCATATCGTCGATACGCTGGAGACCGCCCACGTCCTGGGCCTGAAGATCGATGCGCGGGCGGTTCACGACGACGCGCTGAAGACGGATGTCGCCTTCGACGCCTATCGCGTGGCCGATTTCGATGAGATCGTCGCGGCCTGGACGCCGGTTTCGGTGGCGCTGAACAGCCTGACGCGTTCGCTCGGCCAGCAGGACGCCTATCCATTCGTGCTGTCGCGCGTCATTGTGGAAAAGCTCGATTTCATCCACCGCCTGATCCGCGCGCAGCAGGCCGACACCGCGCCGGTCGCCGCTTAACAGGGCGCGGGCCGCCGCAGCCGGGGTCAGGCCGGAAGCCTGATCTGCTTGCCGTCAATGCGCA
Organism: Rhodoblastus acidophilus; assembly: GCF_900187365.1. GTDB lineage: Bacteria > Pseudomonadota > Alphaproteobacteria > Rhizobiales > Beijerinckiaceae > Rhodoblastus > Rhodoblastus acidophilus. The sequence goes on along the minus strand of NZ_FYDG01000006.1, from coordinate 112,124 downwards.
AGGTCCACAGCAGGCCATCGCCGTCGTGCGCGATGCGGGAGCGGCCCTCCACCGCGCGCGGCAGCAGGTCCTCCACCAGCGCGCGCGCGAATTCGCACGCCGGCGCGAAAGGCGCCGAACCCTTTTCGCGCCAGGACAATTCGACGCCGTCGAATCCGTCCGCCGCCACCGCCGACCAGTTCACCAGCACGACCGGGGGACCGTCCCCCTCAAGATGCGTGAGCGCGTTGACCGCCATTTCGTGGATCGCCAGCGCGACATATTGCGCGCATTCCGAACCGAGCACGCAGGCAGGGCCGCGCAGCACCAAACCGCCGCCGGTCCCCGTCGGCGCGGCGGCGCCCCAGACCGCCGTGAGCAATCGCTGCAAATCGACGCCGCGCCATTGCGTCTCGACCAGAAGTTCGTGCGTCAGCGCCAGCGCGCGAATGCGGCCGTTAAAGCAGCGTACGAAGTCCTGGACGTCGGTGGCGGAGCGGCTCGATTGCCGCGCGATGCCCTGGATCACCGCCAGCACGTTCTTGGTGCGGTGCGTGAGTTCGCGGAGGAGCAGCGTCAGTTCGTCCTGCCGTCGCCGGTGCTCGGTGGCGTCGATCGCCGTCGTCAACAGGCCGACGACCTCGCCGTCCCGCCAGAGCGGCTCGATCGACTGGTCGAAATAGCGGGTCTCGCCGTCAAGTTCGACCACCAGCTCGTTATGGACCAGCCTTTTTTCCGCCAGCGCCCGCAGGCCGGCCGCGCGCACGTTCTCCTGCGCCGCCGCCGGAAACACGTCGCCGGGCAGCGCGCCGACAAAAGGATGGGCGTCCAGCCCTTTCGGCAAATTGTGGACCCATTGGTAGCGCAGATTGAGGTCCTGCTGCGCCATGCTGACGCGCGTTGTCTTCAGCGCATGAATGAAACGCTGGTTGGCTTCATCCAGCGCGCGGGTGCGCTCGATGACCGCCCGCTCCAGCCGGGCGTTCTTCCGCAGCAGGTCGCGCGGCGAGGGAATGGCGACAAGGCCGGGAATCAGCCCCCAACAGGCGAGCGACAGCGTCAGCGCCACGCTGACCGAGACAATTTCCAGACTCTCGGTCAGCGGCGTCGCGGGGGCGTAGAGCGTGAACGCGTCGAGGAAACAGGCCAGGCCAAAGCAGAACAGCCCGACAATGGCGAACCACCCGGCGCGGCGAGCGTCCTCGACCAGCGCGGAACGACGCAACAGGTAGACGAACACGGCCGAGCCTGCCGAGACGCACGCGATCCCGACGGCGACGTCCGAAACGAATCGCATGGCCACCCGCCCGGTTTCTCCTTGAGCGCGGGGCGATCAGGCGGCGGTGGCCGGCTCTCGCCCCGCCTTGGCGTCGAAGAACAAGGCCTGGCTGACCACCGCCCGCACCATGTCTTCCTCGAAAGGCTTGGCGATCAGGAAGGTCGGCTCCGGCCGCTGGCCCGTGAGCAGGGTCTCGGGATAAGCCGTGATGAAAATGACCGGCACGGCGAAGGACTTCAAAATGTCCTGCACGGCGTCAAGACCCGAACTGCCGTCGGCGAGGCGGATATCGGCGAGAACCAGGCCCGGCCGCAGCCGGCCGGCCATTTCCACCGCCTCGGCGCGGGTGCGCGCATTGCCTGCGAGTTGGTGCCCCAACCCCTTCACGATGCTTTCGAGGTCCATCGCGATGATGGGTTCATCCTCGATGATCAGCACGCTGGTCGCCACCTGCTCGCTGATCTCCCGGCCCGCGGCCTCGATCAGACGGGACACCGCCTCCGGACTGCGCTCCAGCACCTGCGCCGCCTGTTCGGAGGTGAACCCTTCCACGGCGGTGAGCAGGAACGCCTGGCGCGGCAGCGGCGTGATGCCTTCGACGCGACGCTCCGCCGGCGTGCCCGGCTCGCGCCCGCGCGTGACGGCGTTGAGCGGCAAGGCGTTCCAGATGCGAGAAAAGGCGCGGTAAGTCGCCACGCGCGACTCGCAATCGCTGTCGAAAAGCGTCGGATCCTCGACCAGAGCTTCCAACATTGCGACGACATAGGCGTCGCCGCTCGCCTGGCTGCCGCTGAGCGCGCGCGCATAACGGCGCAGGAACGGCAACTGCGGCCCAACAAGTGCGGAAAGAGACATTCAAAAACTCCAGTCCGGCTGACCGTTCCTTATAACATCTTGGCCGCAGTCCGGGTTCCCTGACCTTACGAAAAAATGCCTAGCCCCAGCAACGGTCGCGCGCGTGCGGAACAAACAATTCCTGGCGACGTTGCCGAACATGTTTCCCGTAACCAAGAGACCGCTCATGTCTTTCACTCCCGATTCCGAAAAAGGCGAAGGCGAAGCCGATCTCAATCAGGCCGCCGCCGCCGCGCCCCCATTTGTCGCCGAGGTCGCCGACGACGCGAAAGCGCGGCGGGAGGATGTCGCCGAGGCCGCCAAAGAGACGGGCGAACACTTCGCAGATCTCGCCAATGAAATGCGCGACTATGTCATCGCCTCGCTGTCGCGCTCGGTGAGCGCGAATCCCATGCTGGCCCTAGCCGCCGCCGCCGGCGTCGGCTTCCTGTTCGCGCAATGGTCGTCGCGCGGAGGACGCCGCTGATGACCGACGGCGCACGCGCCCCATCCGCGCCGGCGCGCGCGGCGCGCTCCATCGCGCTCGGGGCCGGCTTCGCTATGGTCGCCCTGCTCGCGCTGCTTGTCAGCATGGGTTTCCTCGCCGGCGCCGGCTATATCGCCCTGCTCGATCATCTTTCTCCCCGGCTTGCGGCGCTGGCGGTGGCTGGCGGAGCGATCGCCCTGGCGCTGATCGCGGCCTTGATCGGCCGCGCCCTGATCGCCGGGGGCGCGCAGCGCCTGCGGGCGGCGGCGGGCGCCAGCGCCCTCGTCGCGCTGGCGCCGCACGCGGTGCGATTCGGCCTGCGCAACGCGCGTCTGGTCGGCCTCCTCTCCACGGCGGCGGCGACCTATTTCGCCCTGCGCGGCCGGGACCGGGGACAGGCCTAAGGCAAGGGCTTTTCCGGTTCCGCCGTCGCATCCAGCAGGGTTTGCGCCGTCAACAACAGGGGCACCGCCAGAATCGCGCCGACGGGGCCCCACATCCAGCTCCAGAACACGATCGACAGGAAGATCACGAACGGGTTGATCTCGTAGCGCCGCCCCAGCAGGGTGGGAATGATCGCCATTTCGCCGAACAAGTGGACCCCGAGATAGAGCGCCGCCGGCGCCAGGGCGAACAGGCTGTGCGAATGGGTCAGCAGGCCGCCGACCGCGAGCGCCAGCGTGATGAGCGCGACCCCGAGATAGGGGATATAAGCGGCGGCGAAGGTCATGGCCGCCCAGAGCAGCGGCTGCGCCAGGCCGAATCCCGCCGCGATGATTCCGGTGATGACGCCGATAGCCGCATAAACCATCGCCGTCGTCGCGAAATAGTGCGCAAGCGCCCGCTCCACCGCGACGATCCCCCGCAGCGTCGAAAGCCGACTGGACCGTTCGGGCATGGCCAGCACCATCTGGGCGCGCATCGCCTGCCGGCCGGCCACGAAAAAGACGAGGCAGGGAAAGAAGATCAGCATTTGCTCCAGCGCGGGCGTGAGACGGCCGAGAAAGCTTGTCGCCCAGGACATGGCGTCGCCGATTCCCGGACTGGCCGCCCCCGCCTGCGCCTGCGCCTGCCCCAACTCGTTCTGCAGATGGCTCCAGCGCTGCGCCAGCGGATCGGCCAGCGCGGTCACGGCGCGCGCCATCTCCGGCGCCCGCGCCAACAGCCCGGAAAAAGGTTCGATCAGCCCCGCGATCAGCAACAGCCCCACCGCAATGGCGCCGACCACCACGAGAAAATTCGCGGCCGGACTCGGCAGTCCCAGGCCCGACAGCCGCTCCGCCACCTGCGCGAGCACCGAACCGATCAGAATCGCCGCGAAAATCGGCACCATCACATCCGCCGCCAGTTTCAACACGGCCAGAGCCGACAGCGCGAACAGCCCGATCGCCGCGTATTGGCTGAGCCGCGCTAGTCCATCGTCCGCATCGGCGTCGATGCGGGGTTTGTCCGGGTGATCGAGCATGGGTTTTCCTCACGGGCTGCGCTTTTGCGGAACAGCCTGAGCGCCCATTCGTTCCCGCCCCCTCCCGATGTCGCAGCGGAACCCGTTCCGGCGAACCGGGTTGACCCCGCAGGAGCCGGATGGCTCCGCATTTTCCTTGCGGTCGTTTGACATGACGTTGTCGCCAATCCATTCGCGGCGGATCCGCCCGGCGTCCTCCCGCCTTGCGCGAGCGGCGCTCGCCTGCGCGCTGCTTTCGGGGTGCGACTACATCACGCTCGACCCCAAAGGCCCGATCGCGGCCAACGAGACGCTGCTGTTCTACAACGCCCTCGCCATCATGACGGCCATCGGCGCGCCGGTGATCGCCGCGGTTTTCGTCGTCGCTTACTGGTTCAGGAAGGGCGGCCGCGGGACGTTCTACCTGCCGGACTGGCATTATTCCGGCAAGATCGAGCTTGTGGTCTGGTCGGTCCCGGCGCTCACCGTCTTCTTTCTTGGCGCGCTCGCCGTCGTCGGCTCGAACCGGCTCGACCCGCGCGTGGCGATTGCGGCGGAGGCCAAGCCGCTGGATGTGCAGGTGGTCGCGCTCGACTGGAAATGGCTGTTCCTCTACCCCGAGGCTGGCGTCGCCAGCATCAACGAACTTGCCCTGCCCATCGACACGCCGATCCATTTCCGCCTGACCTCGGCGACCGTGATGAACTCGTTCTTCATCCCCAATCTCGGCTCGCAGATTTACGCCATGGGCGCGATGGAGACGCGCCTCAACCTGCTCGCGCACGAGCCCGGCGATTACCTCGGCCTGTCCGCGCAATTGAGCGGCGCGCATTTCACCGACATGCGTTTCACCGCCCGCGCCATGTCCGCGGATGACTTCGCGGCCTGGATCGCCCAGGCGCGGCGAAACCCCGACAAACTCGACCGCGACGCCTATGGCGCCCTGCTGAAGCCCGCCCCCGAAAGTCCCCGCGTATTTGGCGCGGTCGAGTCGAAGCTGTTCGACGCCATCGTCGCGCGCACGGCGCCGACGCCGGAAAACGCCGCAGCTTGCGCGCCGGCGCCGCGACGCGCGACGCAAGACGCCAGCGCCGGGAAGGGAACGTGATGTTTGGCCGCCTGACCCTTGCCGCCATTCCCACGGGCGAACCCATCGCGCTCGGCGCCGCGCTGGCGGTGCTGGCCGTGGTGTTGGCCACGCTCGCCTGGCTCACATGGCGCGGCGCGTGGCCCTATCTGTGGCGCGAATGGATCACCAGCGTCGATCACAAGCGCATTGGAATCATGTATTGCGCGCTAGGCTTGGTGATGCTGCTGCGCGGCTTTTCCGATGCGCTGATGATGCGCACCCATCTGGCGCTGACGGTGGGCGGCGGCTCCGGCTATCTGCCGCCGGACCATTACAACCAGATCTTTTCCGCCCATGGCGTGATCATGATTTTCTTCGTCGCCATGCCCTTCGTCGTCGGCCTGATGAATTTCGTCACGCCGCTGCAGCTCGGCGGGCGCGACGTCGCCTTTCCCGTGCTCAATTCCGTCAGCTTCTGGCTGACCGCCGCCGGCGCGCTGCTGGTGAACCTTTCGCTGGGAATCGGCAATTTCGAGCGGGCGGGATGGCTGCCCTACCCGCCGCTGTCCGAGACGACCTATTCGCCCGACGTCGGCGTGGACTACTGGGCGTGGTCGTTGCAAATCGCCGGCGTGGGCACGCTGATGTCCGGCGTCAATCTGCTCGCCACCATCTTGAAAACGCGCGCCAGGGGCATGCGCTACACCCGCATGCCCATGTTCTGCTGGACGGCGCTGGCCGCCAACCTGCTGATCGTCGCCGCCTTCCCAATCCTCACCGCCACCATCGCCATGCTCACGCTCGACCGCATGGCCGGCTTCCATTTCTTCACCAACGACGCCGGCGGCAACCCGATGATGTTCGTCAATCTGGTGTGGGCCTGGGGCCACCCGGAGGTATACATCCTCATCCTGCCCTGTTTCGGCATTTTCTCCGAAGTCGTGCCGACGTTTTCGCGCAAGCCGCTGTTCGGCTACCGCTCCATGGTGGCCGCCACCATGGCCATTTGCGTGCTGTCCTTCATGGTCTGGCTGCATCATTTCTTCACCATGGGCGCCGGCGCCAATATCAACGCCGTGTTCGGGGTGTTGAGCATGATCATCGCCGTGCCGACCGGGGTGAAAGTCTTCAACTGGCTGTTCACCATGTATGGCGGCAAGGTGGAGTTTTCCGTGCCCATGCTATGGTCGCTCGCCTTCATGTCCACTTTCGTGATCGGCGGCATGACCGGCGTGCTGCTGGCGATTCCCCCGGTGGATTTCGTCGTCCACAACAGCCAGTTTCTGGTGGCGCATTTCCACAATGTCATCATCGGCGGCGTGCTGTTCGGCGTGTTCGCGGGCGTGAACTACTGGTTCCCCAAGGCGTTCGGCTTCATGCTGGACGAAAGGCTCGGCAAGGCCGCGTTCTGGTGCTGGGTCGTCGGATTCTACCTCGCCTTCATGCCGCTTTACGCCCTCGGCCTGATGGGCATGACGCGCCGCCTCAATGTCGCGTACATGCCGCAATGGGGGCCATGGACGCTTGTCGCCGCCGTCGGCGCGCTGGTGATTTTCGCGGGAATCCTGCTCATGCTCGCCCAACTTTACGTCAGCATCCGGCGCCGCGCGGCCTTGCGCGCGGGCGACGATCCCTGGGACGCGCGCACGCTCGAATGGGCGGCGTCCTCGCCGCCGCCCGCCTGGAATTTCGACCGCCTGCCCGTGGTCGCCTGCCTCGACGAACTGTGGGCGCGCAAGACCGGGGCGCGGAAGGAAACGCCGCTGTGGCTCGACGACAAGCCGTTTCACATGCCGCGCAACAGCGCCATCGGCGTCGCGCTCGCGGCGGCCGCCACCTTCTTCGGCTTCGCCATGGTCTGGCGCATCGATTGGCTGGCGATCGCCGCCGCCCTCGCCGCATTGACGGCCGTCATCGGCTTCGCCGCCCGCCGGAACCTTGAAGTCGCCGTCGCGCCCAACGAAAAGGCGCCGGCGTGACCGCGACCGTTCCGCTCGACGACAGCGACCAGCTCGCCGGAACCGGCTTCGAGGTCCACTCGGACGAAGGCGCCGCGCCGCGCGAGGAGGTGGTGGGCTTCGGCTTCTGGGTGTTTCTGCTCAGCGACATCGTCATCTTCGCCTCGTTCTTCGCCGCCTACGCCGTGCTGCGCAATTCCACGGCGGGCGGGGCCGACAGCCGCGCCCTGTTCAGTTTGGGCAATGTCGCGCTGGAAACGCTGTGCCTGCTGCTGTCGAGCTATGCCTGCGCCCTCGCCCATGTCGCATTGGCCCGGCGCGCGGCGGCCGCATTCCTGATTGGCCTCGCCGCGACCTTCGCGCTCGGCGCGCTTTTTCTGACCCTGGAGATTCGCGAATTCGCGGATTTCCTCGCCCGCGGCGCCACGCCGCAATCGAGCGCGTTCCTCAGCGCTTTTTTCGCGCTGGTCGGGCTGCATGGCGCGCATATTTCGGCTGGGCTGATCTGGCTGGCCGGACTCGCCGCCCTGTTCGTCCTTCAGGGTTCGGGGGCGCGCTATGGCTCGCGCTTCTTCTGTTTCGCGCTGTACTGGCACGCGCTCGATCTGGTGTGGATCGGGATTTTCACCGTGGTTTATCTGATGGGGGTTCTGCCGTGACCGACGAACGCGACCATCGCACCACGCTCGGTCCCCAGCAGGAGCGTCCCGGCAACGAGATCGCCATCGCCACCACCGGCTTCGCCTTCGCGCTGGTCTTGACCGGCGCGGCCTTCGCCATTCCCTCTGCCAGCTTCATCTGGGGCCCCGGTCACTACGCGGCCCTGTTCGTGCTGGCGGTGGCGCAGATGGGCGTGCATCTGGTTTTCTTCTTCCAGCTCTCCACCGCGCCACGCCAGATCAACAACATTCTGGCGCTGGCGTTCGGGCTGCTGATCGTCTTCCTGGTGATCGCGGGATCGCTGTGGATCATGGCCGGTCTCGACGCGAACATGCCTCCGATGACCGCGTCGTGACCGCCGCCTCGCGCGACTAGTCGGCGTCCTTCGGACGCCGCATCGTATAGGCCGGCGGGTCGCTGGCCGGGAACGACTCCCAGGAGGCCTCGGCCACGTCGTCCCAGTTTTCAGGCTTGCCGGCCTCGGTCTCGGCCGCCTCTTTCTTGTGCGGATCCTTCTTGTGCGGATCCTCCTTTTGCGCCTGCTGGCCCGTGGACCGCCGCTCCGCCGTCGCGTGTTCGGACTCCGCCTCGTGACGCTCGGCGGCGCTGGAGCTCTTTCGTGCTGTGGCCATCTCACTCTCCCTGATGAAAAAGGCTCTCCTGTCAGATGGTCGCGATTGCGCCTGAAGCAAGCTTGGCCTGACCCCTTTCGGCCGGCGGAGGCGGAACTTCTGCCCCGCGCGACGATTAACCGGACTGCTGGCGCGGAGGCGGGCCGACTTTTGTCATCAATACGATCCAAAATCCTGACGCAATATCGCGAGACGCGGGCGATGAGCCGTCGGCTCGCGGCGCCGCTGTCAGACGCCGACGCGACCGTGCAATCCATGCCCGACGCCAGTCCCGCGAAATGGCATCTCGCGCATACCAGCTGGTTCTTCGAGGCTATGGCGCTGCAACGCTTCGCGCCCGATTATGCGTGTTTCGACCGCGACTTCGCCTTCCTGTTCAACTCCTATTACGAGACGCTTGGCGCCCGTCATCCCCGCCCCCGGCGCGGCATGCTGACCCGCCCCACGCTGGAGGCCATTCTCGCCTACCGCGACCATGTCGACCGCGGCGTCGAGCGCCTTGGCGACGACATCCACCAGGCCGTCGCCGCCTTGATCGAACTCGGCTGCCATCACGAACGCCAGCACCAGGAACTGCTGCTGACGGACATTCTGCACCTGTTCGCCCAAAACCCGCTGCGTCCCGCCTACAAGCAGCGCGCGCTCGATGGGGAACCGGCCGAGACGTCGCAATTGACCATGCGGCGCTTCCCTGGCGGCGTCGCCGAGATCGGCGCCGGCGGCGATGGCTTCGCCTTCGATTGCGAGCGGCCGCGCCACCCCGTCATCGTTCCGCCCTACACGCTTGCGGATCGCCTCGTCACCAATGGGGAATGGCAGGCTTTCATCGCCGACGGCGGCTACCGGCGCCCGCTGCTGTGGATATCGGAAGGCTGGGCCAAATGTCGGGCCGAGGGCTGGACGGCGCCGCTCTATTGGGAACAGCGCGACGGCGCGTTCTGGACGATGACGCTGTCCGGCATGACGCCGGTCGATCCGGGCGCGCCAGCGTCGCATGTGAGCTATTTCGAGGCCGACGCCTTCGCCCGCTGGGCGGGCCGGCGCCTGCCGACCGAGGCCGAATGGGAGCTGGCGGCCGCCGGTCTCCCGGTCGAAGGCCATTTCCTGGAGAGCGGCCGGCTGTGTCCGGCTCCGGCGGCCGCGCCGCCCGGGGATGGCGGCTTGCGCCAGATGTTCGGCGACCTCTGGCAATGGACGTCGAGCGCGTTCTCGCCCTACCCCCGCTTCCGTCCCGCCGCCGGCGCCGCCGGCGAGTACAACGGCAAATTCATGTGCGGACAGTTCGTGCTGCGCGGCGGTTCCTGCGTCAGCCCGAAAAGCCATATTCGCGCGACCTATCGCAATTTTTTTCCACCCGACGCCCGCTGGCAGTTTTCCGGCGTGCGGCTGGCGCAAGACGTGACGGAGGACGACAATGACTGACGGCGAGGTGCGAACGCGCTGGGACGAAGCCTTTTGTTCCGCCGTGGTGTCCGGCCTGTCGCGGCCGCAAAAATCCATTCCCTGCTGCTGGCTCTACGACGAACGCGGCAGCGAGCTGTTCGAGGCCATCACCCGCCTCCACGATTACTATCCCACCCGCGCCGAAGCGGAGATTTTGTGGCGTCATGCGCGGGACATCGCCGATTTCTGCGGCGAAGGCGCGGTGCTGCTCGAATATGGCGCCGGCGCCGGGGTCAAGGCGGAAATCCTGATCGAAGCCCTGCGCGCGCCGCGGGTCTATGCGCCGATCGACATCGAGGCGGGCGTGCTCGGCCGGACGGCGCGGCGCATCGGCGGGCGGTTTCCGGGACTCGACGTCCAGCCGATCCTCGCCGACTTCACGCGCGACTTCGACGCGCCCGAATTGCCGCAAGGGCCGCGCGCGGCGTTTTTCCCCGGCTCCACCATCGGCAATCTCAACCGCCGCGAAGCCATCGCCTTCCTTTCGCGCATGCGGCGTCATGTCCAGAACGGCAAAGCGGTGATCGGCGTCGATTTGAAAAAGGACCGGAGGATATTGCTCGACGCCTATGACGACGGCGAGGGCGTCACCGCCGCGTTCAACCTCAACCTGCTGGCGCGGATCAATCGCGAGCTGGACGGCGGCTTCCCGTTGAGCAGGTTCGCGCATGAGGCGCGCTGGAACGAGGCGGATTCGGCCGTCGAAATGCACCTGGTCAGCCTCGACTCGCGCGAGGTCGCGGTCGCCGGCCGATTGTTCCCCTTCAAGGCCGGAGATTCCATCCATACGGAAAGCTCGCGCAAATACGAGCTGGCCATGTTCGAGGCGATGGCGGATGAGGCGGGATGGCGGCTCGCACGCGCCTGGCGCGACCGCGGCGACCGCTTCGCCGTGTTTGGGTTGGAAGCCTTGGTCTGAAAACCTTAGGCGGACAGCCCGGGAGTTGCGGGCGTCTTCGGCGCCAAATGCCGGCGCCGATCGCCCCGCCCGCCGGAATGCGCGGGATGCGACGGCGGCAATGTCCTTCGTCCCCCAAAAGGCGACAGATGGAGGCGACAGATGCGTGTGAGCGACACAATGACCCGAGAGGTGAAAGTGGCGAGCCCCGAAGACACGATCGCGCGTGCGGCGGAGCTCATGGTGCTGCATGACACCGGCGTGGCGCCCGTCGGCGAAGACGGCAAGCTCGTCGGCATGATCACCGATCGCGACATAGCCGTGCGGGCGGTGGCCGCCGGCAAGGGCCCGGACACCCGGGTGAGGGACGTGATGTCGCGCGACGTGAAATTCTGCTTCGAGGATCAGGAGCTTGAAGCCGTCGCCCGCGCCATGGCCGATCTTCGGGTCCGCCGCTTGCCGGTGCTCGACCGCGGCCGGCGGCTGGTCGGCATCGTCTCGCTCGGCGACCTCGCGGTGGCCTCGACCGACGCGGCGGCCGGCGGCGCGCTGGTGGGCATCTGCCGGCCGGGCGGCGACCATAACCAGACGCCCTGATGCTGGTGTTCGGGGACGCGGATCGCAGCGCCGCGCCCCATGCGGAGATCGCCCGCATCCGCGCCGCCATGGACGACGCGGCGGCCGCCGCGCCGGAGCGACGGCGCGAGCCGATTGTCTGCGCCTTCGTTCTGGCGAGCGAACTGGCGCAGGGGCTCGCCGACGCCGAAGCGGCGCTCGAGACCGCGCCGATCGCCGCGCTTCGGGCGCTCGCCGATCTGCTGCTGCGCCCGACCGAAGCGTCTTTTCATGCAACGCGAGGCGCGCTCGACGCGCTGGCGGCGACCGCCCTGCCCGAGCGCATCCTCTGCCGCCGGCAGGAGGGCTTCGCCTTCTACGGCGTGTCGCCGGAGGCCTATGCGGCCTCGGCGCGGCGGACGCCGGGCGTCGAGGCGGTCATCGGCGTCCGCAGCATTGGAATGGGCCTTGCGGCGATGGTCGCCGCCGCTTCGGCCGCCGCCTTCGTCACCAGCTTGCGCCCGACCGGGCCGCCGCTGCGGCGCGAGGCGCGGTTTTCGCCCGAGGTCGCCGCCCGGCTGAAAGGCGCGACAGGCTTGATCGCCGTCGTCGACGAAGGCCCCGGTTTTTCCGGCAGCTCGTTCCTGGCCGTCGTCCGCGCCCTGCTGGAGCTGGGCGCGCCGCTGCATCGCATTGTCCTGTTTCCCTCGCACGGCAATCCCCCCGGCCCCGGCGCCGATCCGGCGCTGCTGCCGCTTTGGCGCCGGCTGGAGCATCGCGTCGCCGAGACCGAGCCGGCGCCATGGACCCATTGGCCTGATGTGACCGGCCCGTTGCGCGGGCCGCCGCGCGATGTGACGGGCGGCGGTTGGCGCCAGGCGCGGCCCGGTCTCGAACAGGCGCCGGCGGGCGCGATCTGGGAGCGCCGCAAATTTCTGGTGGAAGGCGAACGCGGAGTTTTTCTGTTGCGGTTCGCCGGCCTCGGCCCCTACGGCGCCGCCAGTTTCGAGCGCGCGAAAAAACTTGCGGCGGGCGGTTTCTCGCCCGAAATGCTCGGCCTGCGCGACGGCTTCACCATCGAGCCATGGCTGCCGGGACGCCCGCTTCAACCTTCAGGCGCCGCGCGAAAAGCCTTTTTGGCGCATCTGGCGGATTATCTCGCCTTCCGCGCCGCGCGCCTTCCGCCGGCTCCTTACGCCGGCGCTTCGCTGCAGGGCCTGGCGGACATGCTGTGTCGCAATGCGTCGCTCGCGCTGAAGCTGGATCCGCCCGCGCGCGCGTGGTCGGACCGGGCGCAGGCGCTCGGGGGCAAGGTGCGGCCCGTGGCCACCGACAACCGCCTGCACGCCTGGGAATGGCTGATCGCGGCGGACGGGCGCTTCATCAAGACCGACGCCGTCGATCATTGCGCCGACCATACGCTGGTCGGCTGCCAGGATCTCGCATGGGACGTCGCCGGCGCCATCACGGAATTCACGCTTGCGCCAAACGAAACCGAAGCGCTGCTGCAAGACCTCGCATGCCGCGACTGCGCGATCGACCCCGCGCTGCTGGCTTTCTTGCGCCCGTGCTATCTCGCGCAACAAGTCGGCCTCTGGTGGTTTTCGCTCAGACAAACCCCGGACGGCCGCAACAAGGATATTATTTCCGGCCTTTACCGGAACTATTGCGACCGGCTCCGCATTGATCTGACGACGCCGGCTCAAGACTTGCATTGAGAATCCCGCCGCGCGCTGGAACCTTCCGTGCGACAGTCCGTTGTCCCGCCATATTTGACATCTTACTGGCGGAACAATGGAGTTGCCCCCATGTCCGAAGGCAAAACCACCACTGACCATGCCACCATCCGCCGCTGGGTCGAGGCGCGCGGCGGCCGGCCGGCGCGCGTGAAGGGCACGGGCAATGCGCGCGACGCCGGCTTGCTGCGCGTCGATTTCGGTCCGCAGGAAGACCGGCTGGAGCCGATCAGCTGGGACCAGTTCTTCGAAACCTTTGAGCGCAGCAAACTGGCGTTTCTTTATCAGGACGAAGAAGAGAGCCGCTTCATCAAACTCATCCGGCGCCATCACTGAACGGCGCCGCCCATGGCCAACATCCTCATCACCGGCGGGGCCGGCTTCATCGGCCGTCACGTCGCCCGCGCCCTTGTCGCGCGCGGCGACAGCGTGCGCCTGTTCGATGCGCTGATCGCGCAAGTTCACGGCGCGCGCGCCAATTCCATTCCCGCCGGCGCCGAACTGGTGGTCGGCGATATGCGCGACCCCGCGCGCGTGGCGGCGGCGCTCGACGGCGTCGATCAAGTGGTCCACCTCGCCGCCGAAGTCGGCGTGGGCCAGAGCATGTATGAGATCGAACGCTATGTCGCGGCCAACGATCTCGGAACCGCCGTGCTGATGCAGGCGCTGATCGCCAGGCCGGTGCGGCGGGTGGTGGTCGCTTCCTCCATGAGCATTTACGGCGAGGGGCTGTACCGCGACGCCGACGGCCGCATCGTCGAGGCGACGCGCCCGGGCCGCTGGGATCCGCTGGACGAATCGGGGCGTCCCCTCGCGCCGGTTCCCACGCCCGAGGACAAGCGCCCCTCGCTCGCCTCGGTCTACGCCCTCACCAAATATGCGCAGGAGCGGCTGACGCTGAACGTGTGCGGCGCCTATGGCATGGAGGGCGTGGCGTTGCGCCTGTTCAACGTCTATGGCCCCGGCCAGGCCCTTTCCAATCCCTATACCGGCGTGCTGGCCATTTTCGCGGCGCGGCTCCTCAACGGACGGGCGCCGCTGGTGTTCGAGGACGGCCGGCAGCGGCGCGATTTCATTCATGTCTCCGATGTGGCCGCGGCCTTTCTCGCCGCGCTCGACGCGCCGGGCGCCGCCGGCCAAGTCTACAATATCGGCAGCGGCGAATCGCGCGACATCCTCGATGTGGCGGGTGCTCTGGCCCAAGCCGTGGACCGCCTGGACATCGCGCCGGAGCTGACCGGGCAACGACGCGCCGGCGACATCCGCCATTGCTTCGCCGACATTTCCAAGGCGCGCGCCGAACTCGGCTTTGCGCCGAAAACGGCCTTTGCGGCGGGCGTCGCCGAACTCGCGGCATGGCTGCGCGAACAGAGCGCGGAGGACGGCGCGGAGCAGGCGCGGCGCGAGTTGCAAGCGCGGGGGCTGGTGGCATGAGCGCGCCCGTCCTGATCACCGGCGGGGCCGGCTTCATCGGCGCCAATCTGGCGGACCGCCTCGCCACCGATGGCGAACACGTTCTGATTCTCGACAATCTGTCGCGGCCCGGCGTCGAGCGCAATGTGGCCTGGCTCAAGCGCCGCCATCATGACCGCGTCGCCTTCCACCGCGCCGACATCCGTGACATCCAGAGCTGCGCCGACGCGGTGGCGGGCGCCGCCGCCGTGTTCCATTTCGCGGCCCAGGTGGCGGTGACGACCAGCCTCGAACAGCCGCTGGAAGATTTCTCGATCAATGTGCGGGGCGTGCTCGGCCTGCTGGAAATCCTGCGCCTGCGCGCCCCGCGCACGCCGCTGATCTTCGCCAGCACCAACAAGGTTTATGGCGACCTCGCCGCCGTGCCGCTGCACCTGCAGCGCGAGGCGTACAGGCCGGTCGATCTGTCGCTGGCGCTGCAGGGCGTCAACGAGAAACAACCGCTCGACTTCCACACGCCCTATGGCTGCTCGAAGGGCGCGGCCGACCAATATGTGCTGGATTACGCGCGCTCCTTCGGCCTTTCGACCGCGGTGATGCGCATGAGCTGCGTCTATGGTCCCCGCCAGATGGGCACGGAGGATCAAGGCTGGGTGGCGCATCTGTTGCGGCGCGTTCACGCGGGCGAACCGATCTCCATTTATGGCGACGGACGCCAGGTGCGCGACGTGCTGTTCGTCGAGGACGCCGTGGCGGCCTATGTCGCCGCCTGGAAGCAGATCGGCGCCATCGCGGGCCAGGCGTTCAACCTCGGCGGCGGACCGGCCAATGCGGTGACCCTGCTCGACGTGATCGCCCAGGGCGAAGCCCTGTTCAACCGGCGCGCGCGCGTCTTCTTCCTGCCATGGCGCGCCGGCGACCAGCGCTGGTACGTGTCCGACGCCCGCCGCGTCCGGGCCGCCCTCGCGCTCGCCGAGCCGCTGCCCTGGCGGGAGGGCGTGACGCGCCTCGCCGGCTGGCTCGCCGAATCTGAACCGCGCGTCAAAATCTGGGCGGAGGCGTGACCATGCGCGTCGCTCTCGTCAACCCGCGCTGGCGCTTCGACCGCTCGATCTATTTCGGCTGCCGCGCGCCGCATCTGCCGCTGGAGCTGGGCTGCGCCAAGGCGCTGCTGGAGCGCGCCGGCCATGAAACCCTGTTGTGCGACGGCGGGCTGATGGAGCGCGACGACGACGAGATCGCCCGGGAGGTCAAGGCGTTCGGCGCCGATTTCACCGTCGTCCCCACGGCGCCGAGCTATCTGTTCTGGCGCTGCGCCCCGCCGGAATTGCGCACGCCGCGGGCGTTCCTGCTCGCGCTGGGCGACGACGGCGGCCGCACCGTCATTGTCGGACCGCATGGCTCGGTGACGCCCGAAACCACACTGGCCAAGCTTGGCGCCGACATTGTCGTGCGCGGCGAATGCGAGGAGGCGCTGCTCGAGATCGCCAATGGCTCGCCGCTGGGCTCCATTGCGGGGCTGGCGTTCCGGGACGGCGAAGCGGTGCGCACGACCGGGGAGCCGCGCGCCACCGTTTTCACCGATCTTCCCGCGCTGACATGGCCCGACGCGATGATCGCGGCGCATCGCCACCATCACCACCGCTTCGACGCGCTGCCCGACGGCCCCGGCGCCGAAGTGGAGGCGTCGCGCGGCTGCCCCTATCATTGCAGTTTCTGCGCCAAGATCGACTTTCGCGACGCCTATCGCCGCCGCGACCTCTCGCCCCTGCTGCATGAAATCGACCGCCTGATGGCGCAGGGCGCGACCTATCTCTATTTCATCGACGAAATCTTCCTGCCGCAGAAGCCTCTGCTCGAAGCTTTGGTGGCGCGGCGCATTCCGTTCGGCATCCAGACCCGCATCGACTTGTGGAAGCCCTCCATGCTCGATCTGCTGGGCGAAGCGCGCTGCGTCTCGATCGAAGCGGGGGTGGAAAGCCTGA
This sequence comes from Rhodoblastus acidophilus, assembly GCF_900187365.1. Classification (GTDB taxonomy): domain Bacteria; phylum Pseudomonadota; class Alphaproteobacteria; order Rhizobiales; family Beijerinckiaceae; genus Rhodoblastus; species Rhodoblastus acidophilus. Next base: position 95,752 of record NZ_FYDG01000006.1, on the reverse strand, counting down.
CGCCCGAGGGACGCGCCACGCTCGACAAAAACTGCCGGCTGTCCACCGACGCGCTGGCGGAGCGGCTGATCCATGCGCGGCGGCGCGTGCCTTTCGTGCAGGCCAATCTGATCGAATCGCCCGGCGACGACGTCGCGCTGGTCGAGAGCTGGCGCGACAAACTGCGCAGGGCCGGCGTCTGGGCCAACGATCCCGTGCCGCTCTATCCCTATCCGTCCTCGCCCGACTATCGCCGTCTGTGGGGGGAGCCGGACGGCGAGGCCTGGGAGCGCGCCCATGCCTATTACCTGCGGCAGTTCACGCGCTTCAGCGACATCCAGGAGGACAGCCCCCTCCCCCTGCCGGTGTTGGAGGCCTCATGCGCGCATTGCCGCTGAACCTGTTCATGACGACCGATGCGGTCGGGGGCGTGTTCACCTATGCGCTCGACCTCGCCCGGGCCCTCGCGCCGATGGGCGTGCGAACCACGCTCGCCGTGCTCGGCCCCGGCTTGAGCGAGGCGCAATTCGCCGCCGCCCAGGCGATCGAGGGCGTGGAGCTGCGCGAAACCGGGCTGCCGCTCGACTGGCTGACGCGCTCGCCGGAAGAGACGTCCGCCGCCGCCGGTCGCGTCGCCGCGCTGGCGCGCGCCAGCCGCGCCGATCTGGTTCATCTCAATTCCCCCACTTATGCGCTGGCCGATTTTTCCGCGCCGGTGGTCTGCGCCGTCCACTCCTGCGTCGCCAGCTGGCTGTTGGCGGTTGAGGACGCGCCGCTTGCGGGCGATTTCCTTTGGCGCACGCGGATGTTGCGCGACGCGCTGTCGCGGGCCGACGCGGTCCTGTGCCCCACCCGCGCCTATGCGGCGGTGTTGAGCGACCTTTACCGCATCGCCCCGTTCGTCGTGCATAACGGCCGCGCCGCGCCGCCGCCGCGCTACGGAGGAGGTCCCGCCGCCTATGCTCTTTCGGCAGGCCGCCTGTGGGACCGTGGCAAGAACGCCGCGACGCTCGATTCGGCGGCCGCCGCCATGCGCGTTCCGCTGCGGCTCGCCGGCCCCTGCGGTGGCCCCGACGGCTGCGGGGAGCGCTTCTCCGCCCGCCACGCGCGCCTGCTCGGCCCGCTGGATTCCGCAGTGCTGCGCCAGATGCTGGCGGAGCGGCCGATCTTCGTGTCCGCCGCGATCTACGAGCCTTTCGGCCTGTCGGCGCTGGAGGCGGCGCAGGCCGGCTGTCCGCTCGTGCTGAGCGACATCGAGACCTTCCGCGAACTCTGGCACGGCGCGGCCCTGTTCGTTCCGCCGCGCTTGCCGCGCGGCTTCGCCGACGCGGTCAATCAAATCGCCGACGATCCCGCCCTGCGCACGCGCATGGGCGAGGCCGCGACGGCCCGCGCGGCGGATTACAGCGCGACCGCGATGGCCGAAGCCACGGCGGCGATCTATCGCTCCGCGCTTGCGCGACGCTCCACGGGAGCGGTGGCATGAAGATCGTCTATTTCACCCATTCGCTGCTGTCGTGCTGGAACCATGGCAACGCGCATTTCCTGCGCGGCCTGTTGCGCGAACTGGCCCTCTCCGGCCACGATGTGCGCTCGATGGAGCCGGCCTCGTCGTGGAGCCTCGCCAACCTGCTCGCGGACCATGGCGAAGCGGGCTTGCATCCGTTTCGCACCGCTTATCCCGGCCTGAAGCCGGCGCGCTGGTCGCATCTGGATCAGGCGACGGCGGCTGTGGACGGCGCCGATCTCGTGCTGGTCCACGAATGGAGCCCGCCCGAACTGGTCGCCGCGCTCGGACGGCTGCGCGCGCAAGGCGCCGGCTTCACCCTGCTGTTCCACGACACCCATCATCGCGCTGTCAGCGACCCCGACGCAATCCGCGCGCTGGATCTATCCGGCTATGACGGCGTGCTGGCGTTCGGCGCGGCGCTGGCGGACGTTTACGCCCGCGCCGGCTGGGGCGCGCGCGCCTTTGTCTGGCATGAAGCCGCCGATATCCGCCATTTCCGTCCGCCGGAGACTGAGGGTCCGCGCGAGGGCCTGGTGTGGATCGGCAATTGGGGCGACGACGAGCGCAGCGCCGAGATCGAGGAATTCCTGCTCAAGCCGGCGGCGGCGGTCGGGCTGCCGCTGGACATTTACGGCGTGCGCTATCCCGAATCCGCGCGCGCGACCCTGCGCCGCTACGGCGCGCGCTGGCGCGGCTGGCTCGCCAACGCCAGCGCGCCGGAAATTTTCGCGGGCGCCCTCGCCACCGTGCATGTGCCGCGCCGCGCTTACGCCACGGTCCTGCCGGGCATCCCGACCATTCGGGTGTTCGAGGCGCTGGCTTGCGGCATTCCACTGGTCAGCGCGCCGTGGCGCGACAGCGAAAACCTGTTCCGCCCCAGCCAGGATTTCGTGTTCGCGCGCGACGCGTCCGAATGCGCCAGCCATCTCGCGCGCCTGCGGGACGATCCCGATCTGCGCGCCGACCTCGTCGCCAACGGGCTCGAAACCATTCGCGCGCGCCATAGCTGCGCCCATCGCGCGGCGGAGCTGCTGGCGATTGTCTCGCGCCTTTCGGCGCCAAGGGAGAGCGCCGCATGAAGATCGCCTTTTACGGGTCGAGCCTGTTGTCCTCTTACTGGAACGGCGCGGCCACCTATTATCGCGGCCTGCTGAAGAACCTCGCCGCCCTCGGCCACGCCATCACCTTCTTTGAACCAGACGCCTACGACCGCCAGAGCCATCGCGATATCGACCCGCCCGACTGGGCGCGGGTGGTGGTCTATCCGGCGACGCCGGAGGGCGTGCGGCGCGTCCTCGCCGAGGCCGATGCGGCGGATGTCGCGGTGAAGGCCAGCGGCGTCGGCGTGTTCGACGACGAGCTTCTGGCCGGCGTCGCCTCGGCGGTTCGGCCCTTGCGGATCTACTGGGACGTCGACGCGCCCGCCACGCTCGCGGACATGCGCGGCGCGTCGGACCATCCGCTGCGGCGCGCGCTCCCCGCCTTCGACCTCGTGCTTACCTATGGCGGCGGCGATCCCGTGACGCGCGGCTACCACGGTTTTGGCGCGCGCGCCTGCGCGCCGGTCTATAATGCGCTCGACCCCGAAACCCATTTTCGCGTCGCGCCCGACCCGCGCTTCGCCTGCGATCTCGCCTTTCTCGGCAACCGTCTGCCGGACCGCGAGGAGCGGGTGGCGCGCTTCTTCTTCGCCCCCGCCGCGCGCCTGCGCGAAAAATCCTTCCTGCTCGGCGGCGCCGGATGGGACGACCGCGCCGCGCCCGCCAATGTGCGCAAGCTCGGCCATGTTTTTACGCGCGATCACAATGCGCTCAACTCCAGCGCGCTCGCCGTGCTCAACATCGCCCGCGACAGCATGGCCAGCAATGGATTCTCGCCAGCGACCCGCGTGTTCGAGGCGGCCGGCGCGGACGCCTGCCTGATCACCGACGCCTGGGACGGCGTCGAGCTTTTCCTCACCCCCGGCGAGGAAATTCTGGTGGCGCGCGACGGCGCCGACGTCGCGACGATTCTCGCCCATCTCACCCCCGCGGGCGCGCGAAGAATCGGCGAGGCGGCGGGCGCGCGCATCCGCGCCGAGCACACTTACGCGAGACGCGCGGCGCAGGTTGACGCGCTGCTGCGTCAGGCGTTCGACGCTAGGCGGGAAAGGCTTTCGGCATGAACGGGTTCGATCTCGTCGTTCTCGGCCTCAGCCTGTCTTCGTCCTGGGGAAACGGCCACGCCACCACCTATCGCGCCTTGCTGAAAGCCTATGCGGCCGGGGGGCGCCGGGTTCTATTTCTCGAACGGGACCAGCCCTGGTACGCCGACCACCGCGACCTCGAAAATCCCGATTTCTGCACGCTGGAATTTTATCAAGGCCTTGACGATCTCTCCCATTTTCGCGGCGAGATCGCACGAGCGGGCGCTGTCGTCGTCGGCTCCTACACGCCCGACGGCGCCGCAATCTGCGGCTTCGTCCAGCATCATGCGCGCGGCGTGACCGCCTTCTACGACATCGACACGCCGGTGACTCTCGCCGCGCTGGAACGCAACGCCTGTCCCTATCTCTCCGCCGAGATGATCCCCGGCTTCGATCTCTATCTGTCCTTCACGGGCGGCCCCACGCTCGCGCGCCTCGCCCGCGACTTCCAGGCCAAGGCGGCGCGCGCCCTCTATTGCGCGGTGGACCCCGAGCTTTACCGCCCGCTCGACTTGGCGACGCGTTACGATCTCGGCTATCTCGGCACCTACGCGCCCGATCGCCAGCCCGTGATCGAACGCCTGTTGATCGAACCGGCGCGACGCGCGCCCGAGCTGCGCTTCGTCGTCGCCGGCCCGCAATATCGCGATACGATCGACTGGCCAGCCAATGTCGCGCGCATCGACCATGTCGGGCCGCAGGACCACGCCGCCTTTTACGGCGCCTGCCGCTTCACGCTCAACGCCACGCGCCGCGACATGGTCCGCGCCGGCTACAGCCCCAGCGTGCGGCTGTTCGAAGCCGCCGCCTGCGAAACGCCGATCATTTCCGACGCGTGGCGCGGGCTCGAGTCGCTGTTCGCGCCCGGCGCGGACATCGTCGTCGCCGCTGACGCCGACGACGTGTTGCACGCTCTGCGCAATATGACGGAAGCGCAGCGGCGCGCCCTCGCGCGCGGCGCGCGCGCCCGCGTGCTCGACGCCCACACCGCCGCGCATCGCGCCGAAGAGCTGGCCGGCCATATCGCGGCGGCGCAAAAAGCCGCCCAACCGGCTTGAGGAAGGACTTGCAATGGGCCAACAGCGCGAGACCGTCGCCCTGGTCGCGGGCGGCGCCGGATTCATCGGCTCCCATCTCAGCGACGCCCTGCTGGCGCGGGGCTGGCGCGTGCTGTGCCTCGACAATTTCCTCACCGGCCGCTACGACAATTTGCGCCATCTCGAACGCGAGCCGCGCTTCGACATTCTCGACGCCGACGTCACCGATCCGCTGCCGGCGCGGCTGACGCGCTCGGGACGCCGACTGGCGTATATTTTCAATCTGGCCTGCGCGGCCTCGCCGCCGCATTATCAGGCCGATCCCGAGCATACGCTGCTGACCAATGTGCTGGGCACGCGGCATTTGCTGGCGCTGGCGCAGGCGCACGAGGCGCGCTTCCTGCTCGCCTCCACCAGCGAAGTCTATGGCGATCCCGAAACCCATCCGCAGCGCGAGAGCTATTGGGGCCATGTCAATCCGACGGGGCCGCGCGCCTGCTATGACGAGGGCAAACGCGCGGCGGAAACCCTCGCCTTCGATTTTTTGCGCGCGCGACGCGGGGACGTGCGGGTCGCGCGCATTTTCAACACCTATGGCCCGCGCATGCGCGCCGACGACGGCCGCGTCGTATCCAACGCCATCACGCAGGCCCTGTCGGGCGACGACATCACCATCTATGGCGCCGGCGAGCAGACGCGGTCGTTCTGCTATGTGGACGACATGGTGGACGGCCTGATGCGGCTGATGCTGCACGACAGCGACTATCGCGGCGCGATCAATCTCGGCAATCCCGACGAGCTGATGGTGAAGGATCTCGCCGCGCGCGTGCTGCGCCTCACCGGCGCGCGCTCCGGCGTCACCTATCGCCCGTTGCCGATCGACGATCCGCGCCGCCGCCGTCCCGATATCTCCATCGCCGAACGCGTGCTCGACTGGCGTCCGCGCGTGGCGCTCGACGCCGGGCTCAAGCGCACGATCGCGCATTTCTCCGGCGTGGCGCGCGAGGCGGCGATGATCCCGCTCAAGAAACGCGCGCGGGCGCGGGCGGAGAAACCTCCGGCGTGAGCCGCACTGAGCCGGCGTAGCGCCGCACCATGCGCGCGCAGAATTCCGCGAATTCCTCCGGCGCGACCGGCGGGCTGGTGTGATGCGGCGCGAGGCCGCGATGCTCCGGCGTGAACGCGAAGGTGACGGTCACTTCGAAATCCGCCAGCGCCTGCATCATACGGTCGAAAAACAGATCCGCGCCGGGACGAAACGAATCCGCCCACGACAGACCCGTGCGCAGGCGGCGCACGCCCAGCCGTTTCATCCAGGCCACGGCGTCGTCGAGGCGCGGGTCCTCGAAGCGGAACCATTGCATCAGCCCAAAGATGTGGGCATGGCGCGCGAATACGTCGAGCGCCTGCTTCGGCGTTCCATCGGCGCGAATCAGGCCCATGTGGAAATGGCGGTAATAGGACGAGCCCTCCGCTTCCTTGTGGCGCGTGGTGGCGCCCCAGGCCTGCGGCAGGTCGAACAGCGAATACCAGTGCAGGCGCGGCGCGCGCCCCGCCAGCAACTGCGCCGTGCGCTCCAGCCCCCAGGCCTGAACCTCCTCCGCCCCGAAACTCGACACGCCGACTTCGCTGACCCAGATGGGAAGCTCGGTCACCGCCCGGATTTCCTCGATTTTCTGCGGCCATTCGTCGATCCGCCAGAGATTCCAGTCCAGCGGAAAGCCATGAACGGCGACCGCGTCGACGTGATCCAGCACGCCGCGTCCCTTCATATTGACGATGAACGCCGGGTCGATGGGAGAGATGCCGCCGAGCACGCGGGTGAGCGACGCATTCTCCGCCCGGATCGCCTGCCCCGCGAGCATGGCCATTTCCGCGAACAGGCGCCAGTCCGGGTCGAGTTCGGGATCCCAATGCGACTTGTTGTTGGGCTCGTTCCAGATCATCGCCGCTTCGATCATATCTCGCCTCCCCGCGCGGGATAGACCGCGCCCTCGCCCGCCGGCGCGCCCGCGCAGCGACACAGATAGACTTCCTCCTCGGGATGGCCCGCGATGGCGAAACCGGAGGAGCGCAGCATCGCCTCCACGCAGGCGCGATTGGGCGTCCACCAATTGGTGGGATCGCCGGCATAGCGTTGCTCGATGAAATGCAGCCTGGGATAGCTCGGCCGCTCGAACGGCGTCGCATCGAAGAAATCGGCGTCCTCCGCGACCGGCTCGACCTCCATGCTCCCGCGCAGCATACATTGGAACACGAGCAGGTCGCCGGCCACATGCTCGCGGATGAGATCGAGCGCGAGCAGCGGATGGCGCAAATGGTAGAGCACGCCCATGAACAGCACGATGTCGAAACGCTCACCCAACCGCGCGACGTCATAGACCGACAGGTTGCGGAAATCGATGTCGAGGCCGCAGACGCCGGCGGCGAAACGCGCCTGCCGCAAATAGGCCTTGTCCGAATCGATTCCGACCACGCGCGCCGCCCCGCGCCGCTTCATTTCGAGGCTGTAGAAGCCGGCGTTGCAGCCAATGTCGAGCACGCTTAAGCCCGACAGGTCGCACGGGAGCGCCTCGGCGAAACGCCGCCATTTGACGCAGGGGTAATCGCCGAGGAAATGATCCGGCGCGGTCATCACGCCGTTGAGATCGAGATTGTGAAACCAGGGACCGAGCGCCGCCACCTGGCGCCGGATTTCCTCGACAGTCAGCGGAGCCGCCATCACCAGACCACTTCGTTCAAGCCATCGAGCCGCAAACCCGCCGAAACCGGCGCGATGCGCGTGATCGAAGCCGGGGCGATGTCGAAGCGCGACCAGGAATCGAACGAAAGGCCGAGCACGCCGCACACAATCGCCTTGATCACGTCGGCATGGGTGACCAGCGCGACGCGCGGCGCCCCCGCCTTGACCAAGGCGTGGATATGCGCCAGGGCGCGCGCCTGCACGTCGCCCATGCTTTCGCCGGACGGCGTGCGCGCGATCGCCCGTTGCGCGTTCCATTTGCGCCAGGCCGGATCGGCGTCGAGCGTTTGAAAATCCTTGCCGGTCCAGTCGCCGAAATCCACTTCGTCCAGCGCATCGACGACGCGCGGCCGGGGGAGACCGCAGGCGCGGGCGAGCGCCTCCGCCGTCTCCACGGTTCGTTCGCGCGGGCTGGCTTCGATCGCATCCAGCCTTTCTTCCATCATCCGCTCCGCGAGACGCTCGGCCTGCGCCCGACCCGCCGCGCCAAGCCTGACGCCCGGCGTGCGTCCCGCCAGGAAGCCGCCGAGATTGTCATGGGCCGCATGCCGCACCAGAAAGATCTTCACGCCTTTTTCCTCACGGCGGATCGTCCGGGGCCAGCGACGAATTGCGCGACCAGTTCGCGCGCCTCCGCATCGGTGAACTGTTGCGGCGGCGATTTCATAAAACAGCTCGACGGCCCCACCAGCGCCCCGCCCTGGCCGCGGTCCATCGCCAGTTTGACGCAGCGCACGGCGTCGATCACCACGCCCGCCGAATTGGGCGAGTCCCAAACTTCCAGTTTCACTTCGGCCGACAGCGGCGTTCCGCCGAAGCCGGAGCCTTCGAGGCGAATGAAAGCCAGCTTCCGGTCCGTGAGCCAAGGCACGTAGTCGCTGGGGCCGACATGGACGTCGCCTTCGGCGAGCGGCTCGGGACATTGGCTGAGCACGGATTGCGTCTTGGAGATTTTTTTCGAAACCAGCCGCTCGCGCTCCAGCATGTTGCGGAAATCGGCGTTGCCGCCGACATTGAGCTGATAGGTGCGATCGAGCTTCACGCCGCGCTCGGCGAACAGATTGGCGAGCACGCGGTGGACGATGGTCGCGCCCACCTGGCTTTTGATGTCGTCGCCGATGATCGGCAGACCGCGCGCCTCGAACTGCGCGCGCCATTCCGGGCGCGAGGCGATGAAAACCGGCAGGCAGTTGACCACGCCGCAGCGCGCCATCAGCGCCTGCTGCATGTAAAATTCCGTCGCGCGTTGCGAACCCACGGGGAGATAGCAGACGAGAACGTCGCTGCGGCTTTCGCGCAGCACGCGCGCGACATCGCAGGGCGGCGTGGCGGACTCGTCCACCAGCTCGGCGAGATGGCGGCCGAGTCCGTCGAGGGTCGGGCCGCGCGACACGGCGACGCCGAGCGGCGCGACTTTGGCGAACACATGGGTATTGTTGGGCGCGGCATGGATCGCCTCGCTGACGTCCCGCCCCACCTTGGCGGCGCTCACGTCGAAGGCGGCGGCGATTTCGATGTCGCCGACGCGATAGCCGCCGAGGTCGGGCGACATCAGGCCGGGGATCGACGCGCCCGGCTGGGCGTCGCGGTAATAGGCCAGCCCCTGGATCAAGGAAGAGGCGCAATTTCCGACGCCAACGACGGCCAGCCGAAGTCCCATAAACCACCCCGAAACGACTGCAACAAGGCGGTAAACTTTTCGCCCGCGCGCCTTGTTCCCGCACGCCCGCGATATTGGAGCATGGATGGAACGCCGCATTTCATTCGCGGGGGCGCCGGATCGACGCGAGCCGCGCGACCACCGCGCCGAGCCATCCCCTCTCATAAACCAGCGCCTCGTAGAGCGCGTAAGATCCGCGCGCCCACAGCAGGTAAATCCTGAGCGCGCCGAGCTTGCGCGCCAGTCCGTAAACGCGGGCGCTGTCGCGTGCGATGCGCCGGCGCGCGCGATAGATCAGTTTGCGCCGCAGCGGCAGGCGGGTTGAAGGACACACGCGTTTGCGCGGCGAGACCGGACCCCGCCGCCCGTACAAAGCGAGCCGGTAGGCGAGCCCCTCGCGGCGCTGGCGCAGCCCGGCGGCCTGCGTGCGGGCCACAAAATCCGCATCCACTTCGTCGAGCCGCAGCCGCCCCTGCGCCAAAGCCGCCTGCACAAGCGCGTGCAAGCCTGGCGCGCGGATCACGACGACGTTGGTCCCGCGCCCATCGCTGGCGTAGGGCTCGACCCAGGCGTCGCCGAAGGAGACGTCCGCCGTTTCCGCCACCACGTCGTCGCAGAAATCGCAGGCCGGATTCTGGAAAGAACCCGCGCCCCAATCCCCGCCAGCCAGATGCATCCAGTCGCCTTCGCGCGTCCGCCCCTCGACGTCCTCGGCGCGGACGCGATACCAGTTGGCCGGACGGCGGGCGTCCTTGGCGCGATAGTCGATGGCGGTCAGGTCCGCAGGGGGAACGCCAATCTGCCAGGCGAGGCTCTCGCCGAAATGCGCGCTTTTCATATGGCCGCAGAACAGGCCGAGCGTGAAGGCGACGCGGGCGCGCAACAGCGGATCGCGGCGGCGCAGCAGGTGCAGCGCCTTGATGAAACAGGGAACGCCGACAAGCGCATAGCGGCCGGGCGTCTGCCGGATTTCCTGCAAGGCCGGCCCGAGGGCGACAGGATGATAACGCGACTTGGCGCCGGCCTTCACCTGCTCAACCGTGCGCGAAATGCGATAGCCGAACAGCGGCGGCGTGGGCCGCGGCGCGACATGGGCTACGCCATCGACCAGCCCAAGCCGCAACAGTTCGGCGGCGAACCAGCTCGCGAGGCCGCCGGAACTGCCCCTGCTGCGAAAATCGTCTTCCGCGACATGGCCGACATAGGCCGCCTCGAAACGGCCGATGGAGGCATCGCGGCGGGGCGCCTGCGGAAAGCGGCGCGCCGACAGTTCATCCTCGTCTGGCGCTTGCGGGGAAAACGGGCAGATCGCGGCGACATCCGCTTCGGACAGCGGCGCCAGCTGGCCATAGCTGTCCGGCGCCACGGCGCCGCAGGCGCCGCAACCGACGCACAGCCCGGAGCGGCGCATATCCTGCGGAGTCACGGCGCCAACGCGAGGTCAAGGAAACATTCGGACCGGGCCCGCAGCGCGACGACGCGATCATGGACATCGCCCGCCGGCGGCTCGGACAGTCCGCGAGGCACGGCGCTCGCCTCCGCCGCGAGGCGGTCGTCGAGGCCCAGCAGGGCGCAGAGATCGCGCAGCTTGTTATGGCGGTAAGACGTCGCCACGCAGGCGAAGGGTTTGCGGTTCAAGACCGCGAAGACGCAGCCGTGGAAGAAATCGGTCGCGACCGCCGCGCACGACGCCATGAGATCGCGAAATGTTTCGGGGTCCGCGTCGATGCGCTGCTCGTCCGCCCAATCGTTGCGATAGCCGACGCTGACAAGGCGCATGTTTTTCGCGCCCGCCCAAAAGCGCGCCGCCTCGGCGAACCAGTGCGGGAAGCCGTGACCATAGACGACGACGAAATTCTGCTGCGCGCGCCGCGCGACGGGCGGCGCCACGGGCGGATTGAGCAGGCAGGGATCGAGCACCAGCTCCGGCGGCGGCAAGCCTGTCGCCGAGACCAAAGCCAGCGCGGTCCGGTCGCGCACCGAAAGCGCGGCGAAATTGGCCAGCCTGGCGCTCCAGAACGCATCGAGCGCGACGGTTTGATTGCCGAAGCTCGCGGCATAAGCGACCCGCCTTTGCGAAAAGCCCTCGCCGAAGAAGGCGGGCGTTCCGCCATACCAGGGATGATGCAGGTTGAAGATTTCGTCGCTGCCGACGAGAACGACGTCGCAGGGTTGCGCCTGCGCGGGCGAGTCGAGCGGAAAGCGCGGCGACAGCGGCAGGCGCGCCACGGCGCGGCGAAAGCCTCTGACTTTGCGAACATAGGCGGGAATGTCTTCCGCGCGCGTCGGCTGCGGCAGATGCGGCGACAGCGCGCACCGGAGTTCGGCGCGGCGCGCCTGCAACGAGACATGATCGAGCAGCACGGCGTTACGCCCGCGGCGTCGGACCCATTCGAGCAGGCAACGCGCCTGCCAATACGAGCCATAGTTCACGCAACGATGGAAGGTGAGGATGCCGATGTCGCCGCGCATGTTTCATAAGCCGGCGCGTTGGCGGATGGCGCGCATATCCGCGACGAACGCCTGATAGTCCAATTGGCGCCGCTGCTCCGACGCCCGCAGGATGGCCGAGGGATGCGTGGTGACATAGCCCAGCCGCTCATCGAAGGTTTGGGGACCCCGCAGTTTGGCGACGCCGCCGGCCCGACCGGTGAGCGCGAGCAGCGCCGTGGCGCCGAGCGCGGCGACGAGGCCCGGCGCCACGATCCGCAATTCGCTTTCCAGCCACCAGCGGTAATGTTTAACTTCGCTCGCCAGCGGCGACTGGTGCAGGCGAATCCGGCCGCGCGGGACGAATTTGAAATGCTTGACCGCATTGGTGAGGTAACAGACGGAGCGGTCGATGCCGGCCTCCGCCAGCGCGCGGTCGAGCAACTGACCGGCCGGCCCCACGAAGGGACGGCCGACCAAATCCTCGCGGTCGCCGGGCTGCTCGCCGACGAAGGCGATGGGCGCATGGAGCGGTCCCTCGCCGAAGACGGCGCGCACGCCGCCGGAGACGAACGACCCCAACTCGGCGCCCTTGGCGTTGAGTTCTTCGAGCGAGGTCGGATCCGGCTCGAACAGCGTCATGGCTTCTCGACAATCAGGCCGACGTCGCCCACCCGCGACAGCACCGAAAAGGCGGCGGAGGATCCCGCGCGCAGGATTTTCACATCGAGCTTCCCGCCGGCGATGACCACGCCTTTCAGCACGAGTTCGTCCAAAAAATCCGGCAAGGCCGGACGGTCGAAGGTGACGCGGCCGCGCCCGACGTCGAAGCCGAGGCCCAGCGCCGCCTGCAGCAGCGCGAAGGGCGCCGCCGAGGCCCAGGCCTGCGGGGCGCAGGCGACCGGATAGGACACCGGCCCGAGGTTTCTCGCGCGCGGAAAGCCGCAGAACAACTCGGGAAGGCGGCGCAAGTCGAAAGTGATGGACGCGCGAAAGAGTCCCTCGAATATTCGCAGCGCCTCGGCCTTGAAGCCATAGCGCGCGAAGCCCATGGCGATCAGCGCGTTATCATGCGGCCAGACCGACCCGTTGTGATAGCTCATGGGATTGTAGCGGACCGCTTCCTCCGAAAGGGTGCGCACGCCCCAGCCGGAGAAGGAGGCGGTCGACATCAACGCGCTCACCACCGAGGCCGCGCGCTCCGGCCGCGCCACGCCGGTGAACAGCGCGTGGCCCGCGTTCGAGCTGCGCACCCGGCACGGCTTCTTGTCGCCGTCGAGCGCCAGCACGTAAGTCCCCAACGCCTCATCAAAAAACGCGGCGTCGAACCGGTCGCGCAACACGCCCGCGCGGGCTTCCTGCGCCGCCGCCTCTCGGTCCATTCCCAGCGCCCGCGCCAGCCGCGCGGCGCCGAGCCAGGCGGCGTAGACATAGGCCTGCACCTCGACCAGCGCGATGGGGCCGCGCGCGAGAGAGCCGTCTTCGTGCGAGATGCTGTCGTGACTGTCCTTCCAGCCCTGATTGGACAGGCCCTCGTCGGTCTGGCGATGATATTCGACGAAGCCGTCGCCATCGCGGTCGCCATGCACGGCGATCCAGTCGAGCGCCGCCTTCACCGAGGGCCAGAGCGCCTCCGCCGTCTGCAAATCGCCGGTGCGGTCGAAATGCGCCGCCGCCAGCATCACGAACAGCGGGGTGGAATCCACCGAGCCGTAATAGCGCCGGAACGGCACTTCGCCGAGTTCGGCCATTTCACCATAGCGAACTTCGTGCAGGATTTTGCCGGGCTCGGCGTCAGCGGCGGCGTCGAAAACCTTGGCCTGATTGGCGGCGAGATACAGCAGCACGCCGCGCGCAAGAGTCGGGTCCATCCACAGGGTTTCGAAGGCGGTGATCAGCGCATCGCGTCCGAAGGCGGTGCTGAACCACGGCACGCCCGCATAGGGATACGGGCCTTCCGGCGTGTCGGTGACGAGCACGGCGAGATCGCTCGACGCGCGTCGCAAGCCGTCGTTGAAATATTGGTTGGAGGACGTCGCCGAAGCGGCGCGCGCATTGCGCTCGCGCAGCGCCGCGCGCGCGCTGTGCAGCGCCGAACGGAAACCCAGCCGGGCCGAGCGGCCGGACTCCGCGGCATCGTTGAAGCGAACCTCGATGAACAGGCCAAGCGTCTCCCCCGCCGCCAGGGTGAGGGCGTAACGCGCGCGCTCTCCGGTCAATTCCGTCGGTTGCGGTTCGAACCGCAGCACCGTCCGGCGGGTCTGCCCGTCAAGGCCGGTATAGGCGAGCTGAACGCGATCTTCCCACACGCGCGGCTGATGGAATACGCCGCGGCGCGTGCGGCGCGCCCCGCGCACCTCGAACAGATCGGCGAAATCGGCGGCGAAATCGAAGGCGATCTCGATGTCGCGCGGGACCACATCGAAATTGTGCAAAGTCAGACTGTCGTGACAGGCCGCGCCGAACAAAAACCGCTGCCGTCGCAGATGAATGAGGCTATGGGCGAGGTCCTCGCCATCCCGGCCCGACAGATGCGGATTGGTCATGTCGCAGGTGAAGGTGGCGTTGTCCTCGCGCACCGTGGAGCTGAGCAGCAACGGCCGCACCCCGCACAGCGTGAGGAACAGCTTCGACAGGTGACGGGTGTCGCGATGGAACAGGCCGTGGGTGCCGCCGGTCCCCGGCGTCGCATCGCCATGCGCGTCGAACACGGCGAACGAATCCTCGTTCTTGAGCGCGCGCGGGGTGATTTCGATATGGGAGGTTTCCGCGGCGATCACGTAGTCGAGCGCCGCATCGACGCGCTCAGAGGACTGCATTCTGATGACCGTTGACCGCGATGATGCGTGGCGTCTTCGCCTGCGCCCGCATGCCCTGGTAAATCGCGACATAGTCGCTGGCCATGCGCGCCGCGGAAAAACGTCGCTCGAAGGTGCGACGGATGCGGGCGCGGTCGAGCGCGCCGACCTCGTCGACGCGGCGCACCGCCTCCTCGATGGAGTTCACGAGAAAGCCGGTGACGCCGTCCTCGATCACCTCGGGCACCGAGCCGTGGTCATAGGCGATCACCGGCGTGCCGCAGGCGAGCGCCTCGATCATCACCAGGCCGAACGGCTCGGGCCAGTCGATGGGGAACAGCAGCGCGCGCGCGCCGCCCAGGAACGCCGCTTTCTGGCGATCGTCGATTTCGCCGACGAACTCGACCTGAGGCGCGCCTTCGACCAGGGGGCGGATTTTCTGCTCCCAATAATCGACGTCGGCGGGATCGACCTTGGCCGCGATCTTCAGCGGCGCCCCGGCGCGCACGGCGATCTCGATGGCGCGATCCGGCCGTTTCTCCGGCGAGATGCGGCCGAGGAACGCCAGATAGCCATCGTCCCGCGGCGCATAACGCAGCAAATCGAGCGGCAGGCCGTGATGCACCGTGCCCGCCCAATTGGCGTCGGGGATCGGCCCCCTCTGGTGCTCGGAAATGGAGACGAGCCGGAAGTCGTCGAAGATTTCGTGCATGCGGGCGAGCAGCGGCAGATCGAGCCGGCCGTGCATGGTGGTGAGGCAGCGGGCGGAATGCTCCCGCAACAGGGGATAGTGCAGCAGATCGACATGGGCGTGAATGATGTCGAATTCGTCGGCGCGATTGCGCACCTCCTCCAGCATCAGCATGTGATAGGCGATGGGGTCCTTGGGGCCAGGCGCAAGACGCAGGCCGACGTCGCACATCGGTTGCAGATCGGCGCGGGTGCGCGAATCCGCGCTGGCGAACAGCGTCACGTCGTGTCCGGCGCGAACCAGTTCCTCGGTGAGGTAGGAAACGATCCGTTCGGTTCCACCATAGGCTTTCGGGGGCACGCTCTCCATGAGAGGCGCAATCTGGGCGATCCGCATGACAACTCCTGGCGCGGGCGAGAATTCAAGGCTTAAACGAAGGCTCTGGAATAAAACGCAGAAAAAGCTTTTAAGGTTTCGCCCATGGTGAAATTTCGAAGAAGGCGGGCGCGAGAGAGCTCGCGCCCGCAGCCGTTCAGGCCGCCTTCTTGTTGAGGTTGGTGTCGGCCAGCCGGGTGAGGAGCGCATCGGTCTCCTTCTCCTCCTTCAGCGTGGCCTCGAACAGCGGAACGGCGTCCTTGAGGCCGATCTGCTGCGCCCAGTTTTTCAACGTGCCATAGCGGGCGATTTCGTAATGCTCGACGGCCTGCGCCGACGACAACAATCCCGCGTCCAGCGCATCGGCGCCGGTGAACTCGTCGATGACTTCCTTGGCTTCGTCGAGAATGCCGACGATGGCGTGGCATTCCTTGCCGCGCGCGCCCTTGCCGATCATTTCGAACACCTGTTCGAGGCGCTCGATCTGGCCTTCCGTCTGCTCGCGATGGTGCTGGAACGCCTGGCGCAATTCCTCGGAATGCGCGGCCTTGGCCAGTTTCGGCAAGGCGCGCAGGATTTGCTTTTCGGCGTAGTAGATGTCCTTGAGCGTCTCGGTGAAGAGATCCTGAAGCTGTTTTTCCTGAGCCATGGAATGTCCCTTTCGCTGACCGCCGAAAAACCGGAAGCGGACGCCCCGGTTCCGACGCGATTTGACAAATTCGCCAGCGCGATCAACGCGCCGGCGGCGTGGCCGCGCCTTGGTCCACCTCGACGCTGGCGCGGATTTTCAGTTTGAGCTCCGCCAGTTCCGCTTCGGTCAGCTCCTCCGCGGCGACCGCGCGGTCGGTGGCCTGCTCGGTCGCGCGGACGAGCGCGTCGAGCTTCAGTTGGATGGCGGCGGTGTCGCGATTCTGCGACGTCTGAATCAGAAACACCATCATCAACGTCACGATGCTGCTGCTGGTGTTGATCACCAACTGCCAGGTGTCGCTGAACTTGAACAAGGGGCCGGAGATCGCCCAGGCCGCGATATAGACCACGACGACGCCAAAGGCGTTCGGATGGCCGCTCAACACGGCCATGCGGGCCGCGAAAGCCCGGAACCGCTCCGCGTAAACCGGCGGCCGGTCTCCGTGATCCGACTGGGGCGTCTCCGGCGGAGGGCTGGCGCGCATCCCGTTGCTCCCTGTCTGCTGCGCAGACGAGAACAGCGCGGGGCCGACAGTTGTTCCCGCGCTATTTTTCCGCGCGCGCGCTGAGGTCTTCGGCCTGCTTGAGATGGCGCTGCAATTGCGGCGTGGCCTGCTCCGCCCATTGCTTCAGATCGGCGTTCTCGCCGCCTTTGGCGTAGCGCTCGAACAGCGACACGGTGTCCTTGTGCCCGCTAGACTGGTCGTCGCGATAACGCCGGTCGAAGTCGGCGCCCTGCAGCGTCTTCAACTTGTCGAGCATGGATTGTTGCGACGCGCTCACACCTTGCGGAATGGTGACGTTGATGCTCTTGGCCTTCACCAGATCCTTCAGCTGGGCGCTCATCGCCTGATGGTCGGCGATCATCTGCGTCGCGAAAGTTTTCGAAGAGGCGTCGCCGCGCTCCAGCGCGAGCTGGCTCGACTGGATTTCGAATTCGCCGGAATGGGCCGCCTGTGTAACGAAATCCTGTGTCGTCGGCGCAATGCCGAGCGCGGAATTGACGCCGAGTTTCTCGCCCGCGCTTTGCGCAAAGGCGGCGCCGCCCATCAAGGCGAAAGCGGTGAGCATGGCGATTGTTCTCATGTGAATCTCCTAAAGGCATTTGCGCAAGAGCAACCAACAATCCATGTCCCGGTTCCCCGGCAATTTCGGCGGCGGAATTGGTTTTTCCATCTCTCGCCGGCGCGTTTGGACCGTGTCCGCAACGATTTGGCGCGCCCCGCGTTTTTTCGGCTCACGCTTCAAGCAAATCCGGAAAAGCCTCGATGCCGTCAGAGCTTGAGATCAAATTGCGCGTCGATCCCGCCGCGGCGTCACGCATGGCCGCCTTCGCCGCGCGTTACGCGAGCGGCTCCGAGACGACGCGATTGCACAGCACCTATTTCGACGACGGCAAGGGGAGCCTCGCGCGCCATGGCCTCGAACTGCGCGTCAGGCGTCAGGAAGCGCATCAGGAGGCGCAATTTGTCCAGACGGTGAAGTCCGGCGGCGGAGCGAGCCGGGGCGAATGGGAGACCAGGCTTGACGACGAGCGCCCGTCCATCGCCGCCGCCAGGGACACGCCGGCGAAATCCGCCCTGCGCGGCAAGGCGAAGCTGAAACCGCTATTCGTCGTCGACGTCGAACGGGCGATCTGGACTTTGCAGCGCGATGGCGCCGTGATCGAGCTGGCGCTCGACTGCGGCGAGATCGTCGCGGAGGGCGAGCGGGCGCCGATCAACGAGGCGGAGCTGGAGCTTAAGAGCGGCCCCCTCGCCGCCTTTCAAGCGATCGCGCGCGACGCGCTGGACGTGTCCGGCGCCTCGCCCTCCTTCGTCAGCAAGGGGGCGCGCGGCCGCCGCCTGCGGGCGCGGCGCGACGGCCGCGTCGAAACCGGGCTCGACCTGAATTTTGAGTCGGAGGCGACCTCCGCCGAGGCGTTCGCGGCTATTGTCGCGGCCTGCCTCAAACAGGAGTCGATCAACCATGAACTGCTGGACGCCGACCCCGCCCATGTCGAGGCGGTGCATGAAATGCGGGTCGCCGTGCGCAGGCTCCGCGCGGCCTTGTCGCTGTTCAAGCCGGCGATGCCGAGCGCGGAAGCCGGCCGGCTCGCCGCCGAATTGAAGTGGATGTCCGACGCGCTGGGCGAGGCCCGCGACCGCGACGTCTTCATCGACAAGCCGATGCGCCTGCTGCAGCGACGTCATCCCGACGTCGCCGGCGTCAACGCCTTGCGCGAGGACTTCGCGCGGCGGCGCGACGACGCCCATGCGCGGCTGATCGCGGCGGTGCGGTCGCCACGGTTCCGGCTGTTGCTGCTCGATCTGGCGATGGCGGCGGCTGCGCCAGGCGCGCTGTTCGAACGCCAGGCGGCCGACGCGCCGTTCGGCGCGCTCGCCGCGCAGGAGTTCGCGCGCCGGCTGAAGAAAGTGAGGCGGCGGAAGGCGGCTGACGTCATCGGCGGCTCTGACGAGCGCCATCGTCATCGGCTTCGCATCGCCATGAAGAAGCTGCGCTACATGATCGAATTCGCCCGGCCGCTGGCGCGGGCGAAAGACTTCGAGCGGATGTCGCAGGCGCTCAGGCGCGCGCAGAAATCCTTGGGCGTGATCCATGACGGCGTCGCCGCCGAACAGGCGCTGGCGCAGGCCGTCAACAGCAATCCGGAAGCCGATTTCATCTTCGCCGCCGGCATCTTGCGCGACGAACTGGCGCCGCCGCCCGGTTGCCGGCGCCTCGCGCTCGACGCCCATGCCGCGCTGCGCCGCACACGTCCGTTCTGGAAAGATTTCCGGCCGAGCGATCCTCCCGGCGCGCAGGCCGCTTGACCCGACAGCCTGAGACATCGCGCTGCGGCGGCTGTCGGAGCGCATAAAACTGATTTTCTTCGAGGTTCAGGCGGAGCCGGAATGATTCGACCGCCCATGGAACCGTTGCGGAGAGCGGGCGTTCGGTGCTGAAGGGCGAGACGCAATCATGGAGGGCGCGATGGCTAAAGCCTTGTTCCGCATCGTTCCCGACGGGGAGGAATGGCGGCTGGAGCATGAGGACCAGCGCGTCGCCTACATGACCAAGGAGGCCGCGTTCGAGGCGGCCGTTCTCGCGGCGCAGCGGGCCATGCGCGAGGCCTATGCCGTCCATATCAGCGTCGATCCCGCGCCCAACGCGCTTGTCGGCCGCGACCAGGGCTGACGCATCTTCTTCTCACATTCAGGAGCCTCCCATGGCGCAAGCATTCCGGCCCCTCGCCGTCGTCACCGGCGCGTCGAGTGGGATCGGCCTCGGCCTGGCGCGTTGTTGCGCCCAGGCGGGCCATGATCTGGTGATCGCCGCCGACAACGCCGAGATCGAGCAGGCGGGCCTTTCTCTGCGGGCGCTCGGCGGCGCCGTCGAGACCGTGCAGGCGGATCTCTCAACCAAGGACGGCGTCGAGTTGCTCTGCAACGCCGTAAGCTGGGGCGGCCGCACCCCCGAAATCCTGTGCGCCAACGCGGGCATCGGCCTCGGCGACGGATTTCTCGACCAGGACATCGCACGCGCGCTCCAAGTGGTGGACACCAACATCGCGGGAACGCTGAGGCTGGTGCATCGCGTCGGCCGCGACATGCGCGCGGCGGGCGCCGGGCGCATCCTGATCGTCGGCTCGATCGCGGGCTTCACGCCGGGGGCTTTCCAGGCGGTCTATAACGGAACCAAGGCGTTCCTCGATTCCTTCTCCTTCGCGCTGCGCGCGGAACTGGAGGGGTCGGGGATCAGCGTCACCTGCCTGATGCCGGGCGTCACCGACACCGAGTTTTTCGAGCGCGCCGGCCTGGAGGACACCAAGCTGGCCCAAGCGAAAAAGGATGACCCCGACGACGTCGCGCGCATCGGCTTCGACGCGATGATGCGCGGCGAGGGCGATGTGGTCAGCGGCTGGTCGAACAAGCTCAAGACGGCGCTGTCGCTGCTCACGCCGGCGGAGACATTGGCCCGCGCGCACCGGCGCGAGGCGGAGCCCGGCTCGGGGCGTTAGGCGTTAGGAGGCAGGCCATGCGACAGGCGAGCGAAAAGGAACGGCGCGACGCGCTGGAGGCGCAAAGCAAGCGGGAGAACCAGCAGCCCTATGCGACGGAACTGGACGACCGCGACCACGAGCAGGCGAAGACCAGCGAGTCGGCGCCGGAAAAACAGCGCCCCCGCGAGAAACCAAGGGCGCAGACATGAAAAAGGCGGCCTCGCGGCCGCCTTCCTTCATTCATGAGACGCGCGTCACTTCTTGATCGCATCCTTGACGGCGTCCTTGGCGTGGCCGGCGGCCTTCTGGGCCGAGCCCTTGGCTTCCTGGACCGCGCCCTTGGCTTCCAGTTCCTTGTCGTCGACGGCCTTGCCGACGCCCTGTTTGGCCTTGCCGGCGGCCTGATTGGCGACGCCCGAGATCTTGTCAGTGGTGGAGGACATGGGGAGCTCCCTGTTTGGATGATAGGTCGCGACGCCCTGCGGCGTCGGGCGGCCAAAACGTTGGCCGTATCGGCGCGCCCGTTAGCCGCGCCGCGTGGAATAAGGACGCTTGAGGATTGGTTTGGTTCCGCTTTTGGCTGCGGACACGCGAAGCTTTTGACGCCGGCGCCGGGAACAGGACGCGCCCCGCGCGCATTGATCGAACAATTGCATTGAATTGAATAGGAGGCGTCATGTCGGTGCGCACGATCATACTCATCGTCGTCATTCTGCTTCTGGTCGGCGCCTTGCCGACCTGGCCCTACAGCGCGGGCTGGGGCTACGGACCCAGCGGCGGCGTGGGCCTGCTGGTCGTCGTCCTGGTGATCCTGCTGCTGATGGGCAGGATTTAGGCGGCGGGCGCCGGCTCGCCCGTCCTGAAAAAAAGCGCCTGGCTGATAACCGCGCGCACCATGTCCTCGTCGAAGGGCTTGGCGATCAGAAAGGTCGGTTCGGGGCGTTGGCCGGTCAGGAGAAGTTCCGGATGCGCGGTGATGAAGACTACGGGAATATCGAAGGATTTCAGAATATCGTTCACCGCGTCCAGGCCCGAACTGCCATCGGCGAGATGCATGTCGGCCAACACCAGGCCGGGGCGGAGGGCATGAGCCATGTCCACCGCCTCGCTCCGTGTGCGCGGGTTGCCCACCACCTTGTGGCCGAGGCCGGCCACGAGATGTTCGAGATCCATCGCGATCAGCGGTTCGTCTTCGATGATCAGCGCGTCCGCCGGCACCTGGGCGCCAATTTCGCGGCCTGCCGTCTCGACCAGTTTCGAAAAGGCGGCGGGCGCGCATTCCAGCACCTGCGCCGCCTGGTCCGGCGAGAAACCCTCGACCGCCGTGAGCAGGAACGCCTGACGCGGCAGGGGCGTGATCTTGTCGAGCCGATGGTGCGGCGCTTCGAGATCGCGCGCGGCGTCGTAGGCGGTCGTCATGGCGTTCCACACCCGCGAAAAGGCGCGGTAGGTGGCGATCCGCGAGTCGCAATCGCCGTCAAACAGGCGCGGGTCTTCAACCAGCGCCTCGAGCATGGCCACGACATAGGCGTCGCCGCCGCCCTGGTTTCCGGCCAACGCGCGCGCGTAGCGCCGCAGATACGGCAGCTGCGGGGCGATCGTCGCGGCGAGCGTCATGGAAGGCTCCTGGAAAGCTCCAAGGATATTATCCGGTTATCGACGCCTGGATCGTCGATCGGGTTCCAAAACATTTTCGGGAACGCCGGCGCGGCTGCGGCGTTGAAAACGCAAGCGTGGCGAAGCCGAAGAGGATTTCGCCCGACAGGTTTTTCTCACGACGCGATGGACAAAATGCCAGACATCGAAAAGGACGCCAGCGCCGCGCTCGACCGTGAGCTGCAGGCCTATCTCGGGCGTCAGCTGCGGCGCCTGTTCAACCAAACCGCCGCGGAACCCATTCCGGACCGCTTCGCCGATTTGCTGGAGCGGCTGGATCGCGAGACGCCGCGTCCGGAGGCGCGCGTCCCCAGACAGGAGGCGCTCTGATGGAGGAAATTCAGCGGCCCGACCCGGGTTTCAAATCCGCCCTGCTCGCGGAAATTTCCCAACTGCGCTTCTTCGCGCTGTCGCTCACCGGCCATCATGACCGCGCCGACGATCTCGTGCAGGAGACCCTGATCAAGGCCTGGGCGGCGCAGCACCGGTTCACACCCGGCAGTTCGCTGCGGGCCTGGCTGTTCACCATCATGCGCAACACGTTCTATTCCGACTATCGGAAATTGCGCCGCGAGGTGCAGGACCGCGATGGCGATTCCGCCGCGCGGCTATTCGCCAATCCCGAACAGAACGGCCATCTCGACCTCGACGATCTGAAGATCGCCCTGGCGAAACTGCCGGAAGACCAGCGCGTCGCCGTGCTTCTGGTCGGCGCGTCCGGCTTGTCTTACGAGGAGGCGGCGCAAATCTGCGGCTGCGCGCTCGGCACGATCAAGAGCCGGGTCAACCGCGCCCGCCAAAAGCTGATGGCGCATCTCGCCATCGAATCCGCCGCGGAATTCGGCGGCGAGTTTCTCGCCATCGCCGGTTCGGGGGGATCGGCGTCCGGCGAAGCGGCCTGACAGACGGCGCCGCGTCGGGGAACCAAGCCATGCCTCTCACGTTTGCTGATCGCTTCTCAAAACGGAGTTTCGCGCATGGGCATTGACATCAGGGGCGAGAAAGACGAACTGGCCGCCACTCTCAACGACGCCGTGCGCGCCATCCGCGCCGCGCTGGCGGAATTTTCCGACGCCGCCGCCACGCGCAAGACCGAGGCGACCGAAGCGGTGCGGAAAGCGGGAAGCCGCGCCGCCGATCAGGCCGGCGCGCTCGCATCGGACGCGCGCGCATCCGCCGACCGCGGCGTGCAGAGGCTGTCCGATTCGGTCGTCGCCAATCCGCTCGCCGCTTTGGCGATCGCCGCCGGAATCGGCTTCATCCTGGCCCATCTGACGCGAGCGGAGCGCTGAACGCGTGGGTCTCGCCACGGTCGCGCGCGTCCAGCCCGAAACGAAGGGTGACGCGACATCCCGATGACGAGACGTCGAAGACGATCTCGCCCTGCACATTCTGCGCGAGCGCGCGCAAAATCTTTGAGCCGAGACCGGTTCCCTTGGCCTTGGCGGCGGGATCGAAGCCGACGCCATCGTCCTCGACGCAGAGAATTGCGTCGTCGCCCTCCCGCTTCACCACGATGCGAATCTCGCCGGCGCCGTCGGGATAAGCGTATTTGAACGCGTTGGTGACGAGCTCTCCGACGATGACGCCAAGCGAAACCGCCTTATCCGTGGTGACGGTGATCGGCTCGACCTGAACCTTGAGACGATGCGGCCGCTCCTGATCGGTCAGCGTGGTGAGGAGATCGTCCGCCAAAGCTTCAAGATAGTCCTTGAGCGCGACCAGGCCGACGCGGTTGTGCATGTAAAGCCGGCGATGCACGCCGCCGACGGCGTTGATGCGCGCCTGGGTCTCCTGCAACGCCTGAACGGCGACGGGATCGCGCACGGCGGCGGCCTGCATCCGCACCAGCGCGGCGATCAGGCCAAGGCTGTTGGCGATGCGATGGTTGACTTCGTGCAGCAGCATTTCCGCGCGGTCGCGCGCTTCGCGCACCGCCCTTTGCTGCTCGTCGCGAATGCGCTTCAGCCGCCAGCGTTCATAGACATGCTCGATGGCGGCGATCAACAGTTCGAAAAACTCCTCGCCGCCGTCCTTCACCACATATTCGTCGGCGCCGGATTTCAAGGCGTTGACCGCCGTGCGCGCGTCGGAATCGCCGGTGACATAGACGATCGGCGGCCGGGCGTCGCGGGGGCCGAGACGCGCCATGATGTCGAAGCCGGTTTCGCCCACCAGCGTATGGTCGAGGGCGATGACGTCGACTCCGCCCGCCTTGACCCGCGCCATCGCGTCGTCGCCGCTATCGGTGACCATGGCCTTGTGGCCGCGTTGCGTCAGGCGCCGACACACCAGAGCGGCGAGGGCCGGATCGTCATCCACAAAGAGGACGCGCAAGTCGGAGCGGTATTCGGAGCCAAAGGGCATGCTAATCGAGGTCCGGAACCTGGATGACAGAAAGGAAAAGGCCTAGCTGACGGATGGCGTTAGCGAAATTATCATAATTCAGGGGCTTGGTTATATAGACATTCGCGCCCCGCTCGTAACATTTTTCTATTTCCCGCTTATCGTCCGTCGTCGTCAGCACGATCACAGGCGACAGACGCGTGGCCTCGTTCAATTTGAGTGCGGTCAGGATTTCGACGCCGGTCATGTCGGGGAGATTGAGATCGAGCAAGATCAGGCAGGGCGCGCGCGACCCGCGCCGCGCGTCGAACAGGTAATCCAGCGCCGCGGCGCCGGTGGCGAAGACGACAATCTCGTTGGAGACGCCGGCGCGGCGAATGTTCTTTTCGATCAATCGCGCATGGCCCTCGTCGTCCTCGACCATCACGATCGAAACGGCGCGGTTGCGGTCAGGCATCCTCTCTCCTTTCGTAAAAAAGATCGCGCGAATCTATCGCAAGCAGGTCTTGTTAGCGAGCGGCTCTCGTTCGCGCGCAAGCCGCGCCTGCCTCGAGAACCGGGCCGGGCGAATCGCCTCATGCCGCGCCGAGCACCTGCATCACCAGCGAGATGAGGAAGAACACCAGGAAAACCCCGAAGATGATCCGCGCGACGCCGGCGGCGGCCGAGGCGAGCCCTGTGAATCCCAGGGCGCCGGCGATCACCGCGACCACCAGGAATACAAGCGTCCAGTAGAGCATCGCCGCGCCTCCTTAACCGACGCAAATCGCCGGTGATTCGGCAACCGCGCATCTGCGCGGCGGTTCCGTTCTTCCCGGAATGGCGCGAAAAATTTGACGCGCGGGAACGCATGCGGCGTTCGCGGATTACTTTTGCAGAGTCCAGTTCAAGGGAGCTTTGAATGGCGAATGTTGAAATTCTCGGGGCCAAGCCGCGGGTCGAATCGATTCAGTCCGGCATCGATCCCGCCGCGCGCGAGCGCATCGCGGACAGCCTCGGCGAAATCCTCAGCGCCACCTACAGCCTGCTGGTGAAGACCCATGTTCATCATTGGAACGTGGTGGGTCCGCTGTTCCACTCGCTGCATGAGATGCTCGAGGAGCAATATGGCGAGTTGTTCCAGGCGACGGACCTGTTCGCGGAGCGCATCCGCGCGCTCGGCTTCTCCACCCCGGTTCCGTCGATTTCCGTGCAGCCCGCCGCGCGCGAAATGGTCGCCGAGGAGATCGTCCAGGATTTGATCGCCGACCATGAGGCGACGGTTCGGACAATGCGCCAGGCCGCGCTGACCGCCGAAGACCAGAAGGACATCGTGACCCATGACATGCTGGTGGGTCGCATGGAATGGCACGAAAAAATCATCTGGATGCTGCGCGCCGTCATCACCAAGTAGAGAGGAGGACGACCATGGGACGCGGACTATTGCTGTGGCTGATCGGCGTGCCGATCCCCGTGATCATTCTGATCGCGCTGCTGTATCGCTGACACAAGCGAAAGCCGGACGAGGCGCCGCCGCAGGGCGGCGCCTTTTACGCGCGCGAACGCCAGCGATCTAATTGGTCGAGGGCCCGCGTGAGCGTATCCTGCCGCTTGGCGAAGCAAAAGCGGACGTAGCCGCGCAGATCGCGTTTTTCGTAAAAGGCTGAGAGCGGAATGGCGGCGACGCCGGCCTCTTGCGTCATGCGGCGACAGAAGGCGAGATCGTCGTCCGCGCCGTCGAAGGCGGCGACATCGGCCACGGCGAAATAGGTCGCCGTCGCCGGGCGCGCGACGAAGCCGATCCGGTTAAGCCCGTCCGTCAGCAGATCGCGGCGGCGTTGCAGCGCCTGTTTCAGGCCGCTGAAATAGCTCTCCGGCAACCCCAGTCCGACGGCGGCCGCCGCTTGCAACGCCGGCGGCGTGGTGAAGGTGACGAACTGGTGCGCGCGGGCGATCGGGCCGAGCAGTTTAGCCTCGGCCATGACATAGCCGACCTTCCAGCCGGTGACCGAAAAGCTCTTGCCGGCCGAGCCGATGCGGGCGACGCGGTCGCGCACCTCCGGCAGCGCGAACAGGCTCGTATGGCGGGCGCCGTCGAACACCAGATGCTCATAAACCTCGTCGCAAATGGCGACGAGATCGTGTCGCAACATCAGGTCGGCGAGGAAGCGCAGTTCGTCTTGGTCGAATACCTTGCCGATCGGGTTCATCGGCGTGTTGACGACAAGGGCGCGGGTGCGCGGCGTGATCGCCGCCGCGACGCGCTCGAACGGCAGACGCCAGTCCGGCGGCGACAGTTGGACGGGGACGGGGACCGCGCCGGCGCGCCGAATGATCGGCGCGTAGGAATCATAAACCGGCTCGAACACGATGACTTCGTCGCCGGGGTTGAGCAGTCCGAAAAAGCAATCCGCCAGCGCCTCGGTGGCGCCCGACGTGACCATCACATTGTCCGCATCGGCGTCGAGGCCGAAGAAGCGGCGGGCGTTTTCGGCGACGGCGCGCCGCAAGGCCGGCAGGCCCATCATCGGCGGATATTGGTGCGGCCCGGCCTGCAACGCTTGGACCGCCGCCTCGATCAATTCCGGCGGCTCCAATCCTTCGGGAAAACCCTGGCCGAGATTGATCGCGTTGGTTTCGCGCGCGAGGCCCGACACGATCTCGAAGATCGACGTCTGGACCTCGGCGAAAGTGGAATTGGCCATGATGTTTTCAGAAAAACCTATGTCTTCAGGAAGGTGACGTGGCCCATCTTGCGGCCGGGCCGCGCTTCGCTCTTGCCGTAGATGTGCAGGCAGGCGCCGCGCTGGCGCAGCAGGTCGCGCCAGCTGTCGATGTCGTCGCCGATCAGGTTGCGCATCACCACAGGTCCGTGGGCGCGGGTCGCACCGAGCGGGAAGCCGCAGACCGCGCGAATGTGCTGCTCGAACTGCGAGGTGACCGCGCCATCGAGCGTCCAGTGGCCGGAATTGTGGACGCGCGGCGCGATCTCGTTGACCAGCAGGCCGAGCCCGTCCGGTCCGTCCACGACGAACATCTCCACCGCGAGCACGCCGACATAATCGAGCGCCTCGGCGATCCGCTTCGTCATGTCGGCGGCGCGGCGCGCGAGATCCTCGGGAATGTGGGCGGGGACGGTGGTCGTGTCGAGAATGTGGTTGTCGTGGACGTTCTCGCCGACGTCCCAGGCCAGGAACTCGCCGTCAAGGCCGCGCGCCGCCACCACGGACACTTCCGCCTTGAACGGCACGAAACCCTCGAGAATCGACAGCTGTCCGCCGAGCGAACGGAAGCTCACGGCAAGGTCGGACCCTTCCTTCAGCAGGGTCTGGCCCTTGCCGTCGTAACCGAACCGCCGCGTCTTCAGGATCGACGGCCGGCCGATGCGGGCCACGGCGCGGGCGAGCGCGCCCGGATCGTCCACGCGCGCATAAGCCGCGACCCCAATGCCGAGGCCGGAAACGAAATCCTTCTCCACCAGCCGGTCCTGAGTCAGGGCCAGGACGCGCGGCGAAGGCCGCACCGGCTTGATCTTGTTTAAGAACTCCGCGGTGGCGGCGGGAATGTTCTCGAATTCATAGGTCACGACGTCGACGCCCGCCGCGAAACGCGCCAGCGCCGACTCGTCGTCATAGGGGGCGACGGTGGCCTTGGCCGCGACCTCGATGGCCGGCTCGCCCTCGCCGGACGTGTAGACATGACAGGACAGGCCCAGCCGCGCGGCGGCGAGCGCCAGCATCCGGCCCAACTGGCCTCCGCCGACAATCCCGATCCGCGCCCCGGGCGCCAGCGCCCGTTCGTCGCTCATGACAAGGCTCCGCGGTCGAAGGCCCATTCAATCATGCGGCCGCTCCGCCACGTCTTCGGTCTGGCGCGCGCGAAAAGCGTCGAGCCGTTTGGCCAGAGCCGGATCGTTCAGCGCGAGGATCGCGGCGGCGAGCAAACCAGCGTTGATCGCCCCGGCCTTGCCGATCGCCAGCGTGCCGACGGGGACGCCGCCGGGCATCTGCACGATGGACAACAGCGAATCCTGGCCCGACAGCGCCTTGGATTCGACGGGAACCCCGAGAACGGGCAGCGGCGTCATGGCGGCGGTCATGCCCGGCAGATGCGCGGCGCCGCCGGCGCCGGCGATGATCACCTTGAAGCCGGCGTCGCGCGCGCCCTTGGCGAAACTCACCAGGCGATCCGGCGTCCGATGGGCCGAGACAATCCGCACGTCCGCTGAAACATCGAGGGCTTCCAGGGTTTGCGCGGCATGACGCATGGTGGCCCAGTCGGACTGGCTACCCATGATGATGGCGACGGGGCTGTTCTGGTTCGACACTGAAATCGGTTCCGGAAAAAAGCGAAGCCGTCGTCCTATAGCGCCGCGTCGAGAAGGAAAAGCAAAATCTGGCCCTGGAGCCGGTTCTGCGTCTATTCTATCCGAACCAAAGGGCCGCGTCAGCCTGAACCGCGCGACGCGCCCGGGCTGTTCAGGCGATGATGTCCGGGGTCAGCGAGTCTTCCAGGAAGGTGATCCGGTCGCGCAAGACCAGCTTGCGTTTTTTCAAACGCTGCAACTGCAGCCTGTCATAGGCGCCGACGGCGGTCAGCGCCTCGATGGCGGCGTCGAGATCGCGGTGCTCCTCACGCAAACGCTCGAGTTCGGCAGTAAATTCGGCCCGTTCCTCGTCGCTCATGTCTTTGGTCATAGACCGATCTGCCGCCCATTTCCGCACGCCCGCCGCGCGGCGCGGATTATGGCCGCACGCGCCGTCAAGAGCAAGGCGAAGATTGCGGCTTTCGGCGCTCCGCTCAAGCTCGGCCTATTCGCTTGAACGTGACCGTGAATTACCGCTTGCAGTCGGTGACGGGCGTGTCACTATTCTGTCGTCAAAAACTCGATAGGAGTTGTGCATGTCCATGCAAGCCCATCTCGCAGAACTCGAACGCCGCCATCAGGCGCTGCAACGGGACATCGAGAAGGAAGAGGCTCTCCCCGGATCGGACGAACTGAAATTGCACGAACTCAAGCGACGCAAGCTTCTGCTCAAGGACGAAATCTCCAAACTGAAGACCGGCAAGGTCGAAGCCGCGGTCAGCTGAACCGACCCGTCTGGCGATTTGAATCCCCGTCCTTGCGGCGGGGATTTTCTTTTGGGCGTTCCTCCGGCCCGGCCGCGCCCGCCCCCGCCGGAGCCGCGCCCGCCAAATGGCCATTAGCCTAAGGGTTGAGCAGCCAATTCTGGACTTCTCTCGCGCGCCGTCGCACTTTCCGCGCGACACATTGCGCCGGAAATCGGCCAAAAAGGAGAAGAACCCCATGGCGAGCCAGTATCGCGAAGTCTACCGATCCTGGAAGGAAAATCCGCTCGATTTTTGGGCGGAGGCCGCCAAACAGGTGGACTGGATCAAGCCGCCGCAAACCGTGTTCGACCCCGAGGCGGGGGTTTACGGCCGCTGGTTCCCCGATGGCACGCTGAACACCTGCTACAATGCGCTCGACCGCCATGTGAAGAACGGCCGCGCAGATCAGGCGGCGCTGATCTATGACAGCCCGGTCGCGGGCATCAAGCGCACCTACACTTACGCGGAAATGCTGGCCGAGGCCAACGCCGTCGCCGCCGTTCTCAAGGATTTCGGCGTCGCCAAGGGCGACCGCGTGCTGGTCTACATGCCGATGATTCCGGAAGCCGTGATCGGCGTGCTGGCCTGCGCCCGCATCGGGGCGATTCATTCGGTGGTGTTCGGCGGTTTCGCCGCCAAGGAGCTGGCCACCCGCATCAACGATTCCGAACCCAAGGTGATTCTCACCGCGTCCTGCGGCATCGAGCCGAACCGGGTGGTGAAATACAAGCCGCTGCTCGACGAGGCGATCAGCCTCGCCGCCGTCAAGCCGGAGAAGGTGCTGCAGTTGCAGCGGCCGCAGCAGCCGGGAGATCTGATCCCGGGCCGCGATTTCGACTGGTCGACGCTGGTGACCGCGGCGCTGGCCGAGCGCCGCACCGTCGCGCCTGAGGAGATGAAGGCCACCGACCCGCTCTACATCCTGTACACCTCCGGGACGACCGGCGTTCCCAAGGGCGTGGTGCGCGACAACGGCGGCCATGCCGTCGCGATGATGTGGACCATGAAGAACCTCTACGGCATCGAGCCGGGCGAGGTTCTATGGGCCGCATCCGACGTGGGCTGGGTGGTCGGCCATTCCTACATTCTCTATGGCCAGTTGCTCTATGGCGCGACCACCGTGGTCTATGAGGGCAAGCCGGTCGGCACGCCCGACGCCGGCGCGTTCTGGCGCATGATCGAGGAATACAAGATTGCGGCTCTGTTCACCGCGCCCACGGCGTTCCGCGCCGTGCGCAAGGAAGACCCGAACGCCGAACTGCTGCAGAAGTACAATGTGAAGTCCATGCGCACTCTGTTCCTGGCCGGCGAGCGCGCCGACCCCGAGACGGTGGCCTGGGCCGAGAAGATCCTGGGCGTGCCGGTGATCGACCATTGGTGGCAGACCGAAACCGGCTGGGCCATCGCCGGCAATCCGGTCGGCCTCGGCGCTCTGCCGGTCAAGCACGGCTCGCCGACCGTCGCCATGCCGGGCTATGACATCCAGATCGTCGATGAGGCCGCCCATCCCGTGCCCCCGGGAAAAATGGGGTCGATCGTGGTCAAGCTCCCGCTGCCTCCGGGCAATCTGCCGACCCTGTGGAACCAGGACGCGCGGATGAAGGAGAGCTATCTCACCGACTTCCCTGGCTTCTACAAGACCGCGGACGCCGGCTTCATCGATGAGGACGGCTATATCTACATCATGGGCCGCACCGACGACATCATCAATGTCGCGGGACACCGCCTCTCGACCGGCGGCATGGAGGAGGTGCTGGCCTCCCATCCCGATGTGGCGGAATGCGCGGTGATCGGCATGAAGGATCGGCTCAAGGGCGAACAGCCCTGCGGCTTCATCGTGCTGAAATCCGGCGTCACCCGCTCGCCGCTCGAAATCGAGCAGGAAATCGTCAAGCTGGTGCGCGACAAGATCGGGCCGGTCGCGGCCTTCAAGATCGCCATCACCGTGAACCGGCTGCCCAAGACGCGTTCGGGCAAGATCCTGCGCGGCACGATGAAGAAAATCGCCGACCACGACCCTTGGACCATGCCGGCCACCATCGAAGATCCCGCCATCATTGACGAGATCATGGCGGCGCTGGAAAACAAGGGCGTCTGAAGAGAACGGCGCGCGCCCCGAGGGGCGCGCGCCGCTTTGCGCAAAATGTTGAAAGCCGGATCGCCTAGCGATGGCCGCCCACGCCGGCGAAGCCGCCGCCGCCGCCGCCAGGCCCACCGCCGCCAGGAGCGCCGCCACCACCGGGAGCGCCGCCCCCGCCGCCGGGACCGCCGCTAAATCCGCCGCCACCGGGGCCGCCGCCGAAACCACCGCCGCCACGGCCGCCAAATCCGCCGCCGCCCCCTGCGTTGACGGGCGCGGCCTGCACGCCGCCGCCCCGGAAGCCGCCGGCGCCGTGGAAACCGCCGCCCACGCCCGCGAAACCGCCCTCGCCCCGGCCGCCGAACCGCCCGCCCGGGCCTGAGTTGATGGTGGTGATGGGCGCGCCGGCGCCCGCCGTCACCCCGCCGTCACGGAAGCCGCGACCGGGCGCTCCGGCGAATCCGCGCCCGTCGCCAAAGCCCCGGCCATGGCGCCTGTCCCAGCCGCGACCGCCATAATAACCGCCGCCATAATAGCCGCCGCTATAGAAGCCCACGCCAATGCCGGGCCCCCAGCCGGAGCCGTAATAGCTGTAACCGGGACCGTAATCCGACCAGCCATAGTCGTTATAGGCGTAGTCGTTATAATAGCCGCCGGAAGGATAGCCGGAGCTGACGCCAACCACGCCGCTGGGCGGAAGCGTGGCGACGGAAACGCCGCCGCCGCCGAAGGCGATCAGCGTGCTCGACACATATCCAGCTCCGCCATTGGCGCTCACGCGGCACCAGGAGCCGCGACACCGGCCGACATCAATGGCGGCGCCGGCGAGAACGATGCCGACGACCGGGCTCGCCACGCTCGGCCCGCTGCGCAGGTTGGCGTTGGTGGTGATCACGGCCGGGCGCGCCGATACGCTCGCGCTGGTCGTGGCCAGCAATGCGCCGGCTAGTGCTGCGGCGGATGTGAATCGCATCTTGTATCTCCCAAGAAATACGGGGGCTGCGCTGACGCGCACCGCGCCCTCGCTTTGGATGAGAACGCCCGCCATTTTCGATGGTTCCGCGCGCAAATGTTCGAAGAAGCGCGCGATTCGCGTGGGATAGGCCGCCAAATCGGCAAAACGGACGTCCCGGCGCGTTGCGCGATTGTTAACCCCGCCCCGGCATCATCCCGTTCCGCTGGGGAAACAACCGTGCCGTCATCGCAAGACTCTTTCGTGGACTCGACGCCCACAAGCTGGCGCGCGGCCCTTCGCTCCGGCGCTTTTCTCACGCCGGCGCGATGCCGCGCCTATGCGTGGATCCTGATCGCTTTCGGCTTCACCATGATCCTGGCGCTGCTCGCAACCGCGCATGGAAATGTGGGATTCGACGGCCAGCCGCTCGGGACCGATTTCAGCCAGGTTTATGTCGCCGGCCTGTCCGTTCATGAAGGCGCGCCGGCCCTCGCCTATGACAACGCCGCGCACGCCGCCCATCAAAAAGCCGTGTTCGGACCGGCCACGCCGTTTTATCCCTGGGGCTATCCGCCCTTGTTCCTGGTGGTGGCGGCGCTGCTGGCGTTTTTGCCATATCTCGGCGCGCTCGTTTTGTGGCAGGGCCTCGGCCTTGCGGCCTATCTCGCCGTGCTTCGCGCCATTTGGCCGCAGGGACAGGGACCCGTGCTGATGGCGGGGCTCGCCTTTCCGGCCGTCGCCATCAATCTCATGCATGGCCAGAATGGTTTGGCCACGGCCGCCGCCATGGGCGCCGGGGCGCTGTTGCTGCCGACGCGCCCCCTCGTTGCGGGCGTATGCTTCGGCCTTGTCGCCTACAAGCCGCAATTCGGGCTGCTCGTCCCGCTGGCGCTGCTCGCCGCGCGGAACTGGCGCGCGCTGCTGGCGGCGACCGCGACCGTTCTCGTCGAATGCGCCGGCGCGACGGCGCTGTTCGGCCTGGACGTCTGGCGCGCCTTTCTGGGATCGCTGGCTTTCTCGCGCGAGGCGGTGATCGAGCAGGGCGGCGCGGGCTGGGCGAAGATGCAGAGCGTGTTCGCCGCGATCCGGGCGCTGGGCGGCGCGGTTCCCCTCGCCTATGCCGGGCAGACGGCGGCCGCGCTGGTCTGCGCCGCGGTGGTGGTCTGGCTTTACGCGCGGCGGGCCGACCCCCGGCTGGCCGGCGCCGCCTTGCTGACCGGCGCGCTGCTCTCGACGCCCTATTGCATGGATTACGACATGCTGGCGATTGCGCCGGCGCTGGCGCTGCTCGCCGCCGTCGTGATGGAGCGCGGCGCCCTGCCCTATGAGAAATCCATCATGGCGCTGGCCTTCGTCGCGCCGCTGCTGGCGCGGCCGCTCGGCTCCGCCGCGCCGATTCCGCTGGGCGCGCTGTCGATGGCGGCGCTGCTGGCGGCGATCGCCCGGCGCGCGGCGCGGACCGGCGGGGCGGCCTGAGGGCGACATTTCGGCGCTCCTGCGCACGCGAAAGCCGCCTATCGGCGGCGGCCGGCTTGGCGTATGTTCGGCCGCATGAGGAGCGCGTCATGCAAATTCATCTCGTTTTGACCGTGATTGGCCCCGACCGGCCGGGTCTGGTGAGCGCGGTGTCCGACACCATCGCCGCCGGCGGCGGCAATTGGCTCGACACGCGCATGGCGAGCCTGTCCGGCCAGTTCGCCGGCATGATTCTGGTCGCGGTCGCGGCCGACAAGGCCGACGCGCTGGCCGCTTCGCTGCGCGACCTCGAAGCCTACGGCTTGCGCCTGGTGATCCAGCGCACCGACGAACAGGCGCCGATCGGAGGGCGGGCGGCGCGGCTTGAGCTGATCGGCCTCGACCGGCCCGGCATCATCCGCGACATTTCCCATGTTCTCGCCGCACAGCATGTCAGCATCGCCGAACTCGAGAGCGAGTTGGTGAGCGGGGCCTTTTCCGGCGAGGCGATGTTCAAGGCCACCGCCCGTCTGCTGCTGCCGGACGGCCTTGCGATCGACGATCTCCGCCAGTCGCTCGAAGCGCTCGCCAGCGAGCTGATGGTCGATCTGACGCTGGATCAGGCGGCGGAGCTGGTCGCCTGCTGAGACCGGCGCGGCGCCATTTTTACGGGCGTTTAACCATAGGCGACAAGTCATCCTCAAGCATAACCCGCGTTAAGCCTTTGATCAGCGCGCCGCGTCTAAAGTCGGCTTCCTCGTTCAGGAAGGGGAACCATGACCTCCGGCACGCTCGTTTCTCTCGATCTGGCGCCGCAGATCTGCGCAGCCATCGCCCGTCGCGGCCAAATTCTGCCCGATGACGTCGGCATCCTGTCGCACTTGCCCAAACCTGACAGCGCCCTGACGGAAAGTGAAGTGGAGGCGCTCGGCGCCTTGGCGCGCGCGCGTCTGCCCGCCTGTCCGGATTGGGGCAAATTCTTCGCCGACAAGGTCGGCGCCTGGTATCTCGACGGCTTCGCCAGCCGCGCCCCCAGCCTGGATCAGGCGCGCTGGCTGATCGACTATCTCGGCGGCGAAGGCTCCGATCTCACCACGGCGCAATTCCGCCTGCTGATGCAGGTGCTGGAAAATCTTGAGAGCTGCCCGGACGAATTGCTCGCTTTCGCCCGCGCCTGTCTGGTCCGCGCCATGGGCGCCGAAATCGAATCGCGGCGCGCCCGGGTTGGAAAAGCCTAGGACTCCGACAGGATCCGCGCCACCAGCGCGTCGAGACGCGGCGCGGTTTCCGCCGCGCGGCCATGCAGCACGTGGTCGAAAAAATCTTCGGGAATGGCCGGCTCGGAGGCGAGATTCGACAGGATGGTGACCGCCCGGCTGTGGCGCGCGATGCCGGCGATCGGCAACACATTGCCGGAGGTGCCGATGATCACCAGCAGGTCGTCATGACTCAGCGAATCCAGCCGCTCCCATAATTTCTGGTAAAGCGGCGCCTTTTCGTTGAAGAACACCACATCCGGCTTGACCTCATGCAGGCCGCCGCAATGCGGGCAGCGATCCCGGGCCGGCTCGAAGGCCTGGTAGCCCCATTCCCATTCCGTCTCGCAGGCCAGGCAGCGCAGCGCCGTCAGCCGGCCGTGAACATGAAGCACGTTACGGGCGCCGGCGCGCTCGAACAGATCGTCGACATTCTGCGTGATCAGCTCGGCGCCGTATTTTTTTTGCCACTCGGCCGCCATTTTATGCGCGGCGTTGGGCTCGACATCGGCCAATTCCATGCGGCGCTTCGAATAGAATTCGTGCACCAACTCGAAATTCTCCTCCCAGACGTCGAAATTGCAGACGACATCGGGATCGTACCGCGCCCAAAGACTCTGGCCTCCCGAAGATCTGAACGTATCGAGGCCGGAATCGGCGGAAATGCCGCTGCCGGTCAAAAGAACAAATTGCCGCATTCGCGAGCCTCTAATTTTCTCCCGATTCTACTCCGCCCAATACGGAAACTCCATGACACCGCGCGCCCGGCCCCGCTTTTTTCCCCAAGGCCGCCGCCCGGCGCGAAACCGGGCGCGGCCTGCGGCAAGTCGCCTCAATGGAAGCGATTGCCGTCCCCGGCGCTTTGTCGCAAACTGAGGCTTATCGTTGCGTCGCATGAATGGCGGGAGGCGCGGATGTTGGCGCAAATCTGGCGCAAATGGGCGTTGTTTGGCCGCCTCCTCGCCGCCTGCCGCTTCTCCCTCCTGTCCGCGCTGGCCGGCCTCGCCCTGCTCGGCGGCGTGGTGCAGGCGCAAAACCTGTTCGCCGATCTCGCCTTTTCCGATTCCCTCGCCCAGATCGGCCATTGGCTGCTGTTCCTGCTGGCGGTGTTTTTCGTCTGGGCCTTTCCCGTTCATTATGGCGCGCGCCGCGTGCTGGAGGAGCCGGACTGGCTGGTTTCCGTTCACACCCGCCGCAGCCTGCCGCCCAAGGCGCGCGCCGCGCTGGAAGACGAATTGCGCCAGGAGCTGGCGGGAGCGATCCGCTGGACCCCGCGCATCCTCGGCCTCCTGCCCTTCTTCGCCGTCGCCGTGGGGCTGGCCTTCTGCGACGCGTCTATGGAGGCGGCGCGCGACCTCGACGAAGTGAAGCGCGCCCACGACCAGATCCTTCTCATTGCGGTCGGCGATGCGATCGCCGCCGTTCTGTTCGCGCTCTTCGTCATCTGGCGCCGCGACCTGCTGCGCTGGCTCGGCCATCGCGCCAACCTGCGCGCGGACGGCGGCGCGGCGCGGCTTCACGCCGGCCTGGCCCTGTTCGCGCGCCTCTCGCTGATCGGCACCGGGCTGGTGTTCGTGGCGGCCTATCTGCGGCCCCACGAACTGGCCGCGCTGTTCGACCGCGCGCTGTTGATTCCCTTTCTGCTCGGCTCGCTGGTGCTGACCTTCAGCCTGCTGGCGCGGCTCGGCCACCGCAGCGGCTGGCCGGCGCTGGCGTCGCTGGTCGCGCTCTGCGTTGTGGTCACCGGCGCGAACAGGCATTTGAACGACATTCGCCTGCTGCCCGCCCCGTCGGCGGAGCAGCGCGCCGGCCGCCAGGTGGAACTGGCCGCGGCGGTGGAGAAATGGCGCCGCGCCAACGC
Organism: Rhodoblastus acidophilus; assembly: GCF_900187365.1. Taxonomy (GTDB): domain Bacteria; phylum Pseudomonadota; class Alphaproteobacteria; order Rhizobiales; family Beijerinckiaceae; genus Rhodoblastus; species Rhodoblastus acidophilus. The sequence continues at coordinate 58,972 of NZ_FYDG01000006.1, read as the reverse complement.
CTGCGCGGACGACCTCGCCAAATGCCCGGCCGCGCTGATCCTCGCCGCCGAGGGCGGCGCCAGCCGCGCCGCCTTCATGGCTGCGACGCTGGCGGGCGAGATCATCGACCGCACCGGTCCCGGCGGCGCGCCCGGCCGCAAGATTTTCGCGCTCTCGGGCGTGTCCGGCGGCGCCTTCGGCGCGGCGGCGATCCGCGCCGCCCTGGCCGACGCGGAGGAGCGCGGCGCCAGCGCCCCGCCCTGCGTGCGCGGCGACCGTACATGGTTCGGGATGGAGTCCCGCGACGCGCCGGATTATCGGCTGTCCTGGCGGTCGTGCCTGCAATTGCTGGTGTCGGGCGACTATCTGTCGAGCGGCTTCATCGGCCTCGGCTTCCGCGACATTCTCGCGCCGGCGAATCCGTTCGGCGCGGGATCGCTGATCCTCGACCGGGCCGCCCTGCTGGAGCAAAGCTGGGAGCGGCACTACAATTATATCGCCGACATCACCCGGGCGCCGCATCCGTGCGGCGCGCGCGCCGGCAAGGGGCTGTGCCGGCCGTTCGGCTACGCCGGCGCCAAAGACGGCTGGCTGCCGCTGCTGCTGCTGAACGGCACGTCGGTTACGACCGGACGCCGCATCATCGCCTCGGATCTGGTCTCGACCTACGCCAGCCCGGACGGCAAGCCTGGCCGCATCGCCCTGTCGTCGCAGGCGTACGACGTGTTCGAGATGATGTCGCGGTCCTGCCAGGACAATGGCGGCGCCTGCGCGGCGCCCGGCCAGGGGGCCGCCGACGCGCCGGCCCTGCGCGACGCGCCCGACCTGCGGCTGTCGACGGCGGCCCTGCTCAGCGCGCGCTTTCCGATCATTTCGCCGGCCGGCGTGATCCGCAACGACGCCGACCCGTCCTATGGCGATCGCGTGGTCGATGGCGGCTATTTCGAGAACTCCGGCCTCAGCACGGCGCTCGATCTCGCCGAGGCGCTGCATGGCCTCGGCCTCAAGCCGGCGCTGGTCTGGGTGCAGAACGACCCCAACATCGACCGCGCCGCCAAGAAGACGCCGCCCCGCCCCGCCGCCACCCCGCAGATCGCGCCGCTGGACCAAAGCCTCGGCGTCGAGGTTGCCGGCCCGCTGTCCGCGCCGGTGGGAACGCTCATCGCCACGCGGCAAGGCCATGGCGAGGAGGCTGCGGATCTGGCGGTGCGCGCGCTGGCGCGCATCAACGGGACGGAAACGCTGGGCTTTTTCAAAATCCTGATGAACGAGACGCCGACCATCGGCCCCGCCGCGCCGGGCGACGCCTTATTCGCCGCCCAATGCGCCAGCCTCGCGCGCAAAAAGCCCGCGATGAGCAAGGTGTCGATGAGCTGGTGGCTGTCGGCCTCGGTTCAGGCAGAACTCGACGCGCAATTCTGCGACGCCGCCAACCGCCGCTCGATCAACGATATCGTCGCGCTGACGACGCGGCCGTAATCGGCCGTCGTCTCACCCCCAGAACGGATCGGCCTGCTTAAAAGTCTTCCAGGCCTTGGCCAGATGCTTGTCGGCCTCGATCGCCTCGCGCGCATACCATCCCAGCACCACGCCGGCCGCCCGCGCCGCCTGCGCCTCGTTGGTCTGGCTGAGGAAGTGTTCGGCGGTGGCGACATCGTTATGGGCGCCGAGCAGCGCCTGAAGCTGCGCCGTGGCGCGGATGAAGTCCGACGCCGCCTCGGCGTCAAAGGCGCCGGCGAAGAATTCGGCGGCGTAGCGCAGGTTTTTCAGCGCGATGCGGCATTGATGGCGCTGTTCGTCCGGCAGGCTCGTCAGCTTGCGGCCCCGCTTGAGCGCGCGATTGTGCAGCCGCTCCAGCGCCTCAGCCGCGAACAGGCCGACTTTTTCAGTCAGGCCGCCGAGATTTTCGGCGGTGAGCGCGTTGCGCCAGCCGCGCCGGGCGACGAACGCGCCGAGGTCGAGCGCGAACAAGGTCGGCTCGACGCTTTCGAGCAGGGCGCGCGCTTGTGCATAGGCCTCGCCCCGACGCTGGTCCAGCGCCTGCATCAGCGGGGCGAAATCGCCGGCCCGCGCATGGGGCAAGGGGCCGGTTTCGACCAGCTCGCGCAACGCGTCGCAGTCGCGCGCCGGGCCAAACGCGCTCGCCAGATCCTTGGCGCGCGTGCGGAACGCCTCCAGCTCGGCGCAGGGAATGGCGCGTTTGAACATGCCCAACGCCGCCCTCAGCCGGCGCAGCGCGACGCGCATCTGATGGATGGCTTCGGGGTCGTCGCTTTCGCGCAAGCTCGCCCAATTGGCGAGGAAATGATCGCGGGTCGAGAGAATGACCTGGGCGATGGCGGCGTCGAGATTGAGGTCGCCGGGCAGCGCGGCGATCTTGGCCTTGACCGGCGTCGGAGACGTTTGCAGCGCCAAATGGCTGGCGCGCTCGGCCTTGCTGACCGCGTCGAGCCGCAACGGCAGCTCTTGCACCAGCCGCGCGGCGAAACCATAAAAATCCGCCTCGGCGCCGCTTTTGAGTTCAAGCTCGAGTTCGCGCAAGGGAAGACTGGCCGCGCCCGCGACAATCTCGCCGGCGTCGAACGCCGCCTCGATCACCGCCGACCCCGCCGTGATCAGTCGGATCGTCCGCTGCACGCGCGTCTCGTATTTCGGCTCCAGCGGCTTGGCGCCGACGAGCGCGCGCAGGGTTTCGCCAGTTTCGCCGTCGAACAGGGACAGGTCCGGCTCAAGCGCGCGCACCGCGTGCTCGATTTCGCCGCGCGAGAACAGGCTCTCCGCCTCAGGCCGCCATTTCAGCGTCATCAACGGCAGGCTGCGGCCGGAGCGCCGCACACGCAACGCGATCTTACGGCGCAGCAGATCCCAGTCCGGCGTATCGAAATAGATCGACACCAGCTTTTTGGCCGGGCTCTTCTGCCCGTCGCGACGCAACAGCGGCGAGTCCAACGCGGCGGCGAACGCCGCCGCGTCGAGGGTGAATTTCAGTTCGATTTCGCGCGGATCCGCGGGCGCGGGTTCGACTGGCGCATCGGCGGAGTCGCCTGCGGTCGTGTCAGGAAGAGTATCGGTCACGCTTTCGACTGTCGAAAAAAGGAGCTTGCACACATCTTAGCCGAACTTGGGCGCAAAACGCAGCATTTTTATCCCTTGGGAAAATCGAGCACGCCGGCGACGCCGCCGCGGGTGCCGAAAGCGAGGCGCGCCCCCTTGGCGTCGAACGCCAATGCCGAAATCGCGTCGGCCTCCCCGGCCGGCGTGCGCCGGGCCAGGATTTCCGCCGCATCGACCATACGCACCAGCAGCACCCAGCCGTCGTCATAGCCGATGGCCACGACCAGGGCGCCGGGATGAAAGGCGACGGCCGTCACCAGCGCGTCCGACCGCACGCCGCATTCGCGCGGCGCCTTGCCCATCGGGCCGTCCTTGCCAGCGAAGGGCCAGACGATGCAGCCTTCCGCGCCGGAGGTCGCCAGCCAGTTTCCGTCATGCGACCAGGCGAAGCTGCGCGTCTTGGCGGGATAGCCGGTCATGCGCATGTCGTTCTTGTCGGCGAGGCGCCAGCCGTGCAGGGCGTTTTCCTGCATGGAGGTGACGACGAAACGGGCGTCGGGCGCGACGGTGACGTCGAGATGCGAGCCCTTCCAGTTCAGCGAGTCCGGCTCGCCCTGGACATTGGGAAACCACAGCGACGCGCCGCCGTAATGCGCGACGGCGAGGCGATAGCCCTTGGGGAAGAAGCCGAGCCCGCGCACCGAGGACGGGGCCGTAAATGTCTTCACTTCGCCTTTGGCGTCGCGGGCGCGAACGGTTTTGCCCGACGACCAGGCCACGGCGCCGTCGCGCGCGGCGAGCGCGTCGATCCAACCTTTTTCCTGCGCCAGCGCCTCGATCTTGCCGGTCGCGTCGAGGGCGAACGCCTTGCCGTCGTCGCCGCCGGTATAGACCTTGCGGCCGTCGCTGGCGGCGGTCAGAATGGCGCCGTCCTCGTGGACCTTCAGCCGCGTTTCCGCGCCGATTTCCGCCAGGATCGCCTCGCCATTGGCCAAGGCGAGAACCGGCAGGCGGCCGAGGAAAAAGGCGCCGACCACTTCGGCTTGCGCCTCGATGAGAGTGACGTGTTCGGTGAGGGAGGTCGTCATGAATCGTTCCGCGGACGGGGTCGTCTGAGACCATTTGAAACGGCCGTCCGGATTTGGCAAGGGCGAGTCCGAAATCCGCGGCGCCGTTGGCTTGACCGAGAGCCGTTTCGTCCTTGTAATCTGTCAACTCCCGCCCGCGTTGCGCAGCTTGCGCCAAAACCATCCGGAGGCCGAAATGACCCAAGCCGCTCGACCGAATCCGACCCCGCCGGCGCGGCTGAGCGGCCTGGAGCGCCTCGCTTATGGCTTCACGGCCTGGGCGGAAAAATGGTTTCCCGACGCCTTCGTCTTCGTCGTGCTGACGCTGCTGGCGGTGGTCGCCGCCGATCTCGCCATGGGAGCCGCCCCGCTCGCCATCGCCAATGAATTCGGCGCCGGCTTCTGGTCGTTGATCCCCTTCACCATGCAGATGGCCATGGTGGTGATCGCCGGCTATGTCGTCGCGGCCTCCCCGCCCTGCGCCCGGCTGATCGGCCGCCTCGCCCTCGTTCCCCGAAATGGCGCGCAGGCCGTGGCCTGGGTGGCCTTCATCTCGATGGCGTCGTCCTTTTTCAACTGGGCGCTAAGCCTTGTGCTGGGCGGGCTGCTGACGCGCGCGCTGGCGCGCCGGGCCGATTTGAACCTCGACTATCGCGCCGCCGGCGCCGCCGCCTATCTCGGCCTCGGCGCCACCTGGGCGCTGGGCCTCTCCTCCTCGTCGGCCATGCTGCAGGCCAACGCCGCCTCCATGCCCAAAGCCATCGCCGACATTACCGGCGTCATCCCGCTCAGCCAGACGATCTTCCTGCCGCAATCCATGCTGATGGCGGCGATCCTGCTCGTCTGCGCCGTGCTGATCTCCTATTTCTCCGCGCCGCGCGGCGACAGGGTCCGAACCGCCGCCGACCTCGGCTGCGACATCTCGGCGGATGTGCAAATGGCCGAGACCCAGACCCGGCCGGGCGACTGGTTCGAATTCAGCCCGGTCCTGCCCATCCTGATCGCGCTGCTGGCGGCCGGCTTCATCTTCAGCGAATTTTCCAGCAAGGGGCCGCTCAACGCCATTTCCAACCTCAACACCTACAATTTCATTTTTCTGATGATCGGCCTGCTGCTGCACCGGACCATCCGCAGTTTCCTGCGCGCGGTGACGAAAGCCGTGCCGGCCTGCGCCGGCGTTCTGATCCAGTTTCCCTTCTACGGCGCCATCGCCGGCCTGCTGACCCATGTGAACGGGGCGAGCGGCCATTCCATCTCGCACTACATCTCCAACCTGTTCGTCTCCATCGCCACAGCAGACACATTCCCGATCGTGATCGGCGTCTATTCGGCCTTCCTCGGCTTTCTCGTGCCTTCGGGCGGCGGCAAATGGATCATCGAGGCGCCTTATGTGATGCAGGCGGCCAAGGATCTTCACGCGCATATGGGCTGGGCGGTCGAGGTCTATAACGCCGCCGAGGCTCTGCCCAACCTGATCAATCCGTTCTGGATGCTGCCGCTGCTCGGGGTGCTCGGCTTGAAAGCCAAGGACATCGTCGGCTTCTGCTTCACGCAGCTGCTGTTCAGCGCCCCGCTGGTGATGCTGCTGTTGTGGGGACTGGCGAGGACGCTCTGAAAACCAGGCTCAGATTGTTCGCCGGCATTTCAAAAATCTCAGGCGGCCCAAACCCGTTCGCCGCCGCCGCCGCGACCACCGACTCGAGATCGCGCACGCCGAATTCCGGGTTTTTCGCGCGCAACCATTCGTCGAAGGCGACATTGCTCGGCGCGGTATGGGCGCCGCCGCGCTTGTAGGCGCCATAGAGAAACAGCGGCGCCCCGACGGAGAGGATTTTTCGCGCGCCGGCGAACAGGCCGAGGGTCGCCCGCCACGGCGAGATATGGACCATATTGATGCAGAGCGCCGCGTCGGCGCGCGCGATCGGCCAATCCGGCGCGGCGGCATCCAGCGCCAGCGGTGCCGCCACATTGGCGAGACGCTCCGCAGCGGTCCAGGCCGCGATGCTGGCGCGGGCCGCCGCATCGGGATCGGAGGGCTGGAAGCTCACACCCGGCAGGTTGCGGGCGAAATGGACGACATGCTCGCCCGTGCCGCTGGCGATTTCCAGCACGCGCCCCTCGCGCGGCAACACGTAGCGCAGCAAGACGAGAAGAGCGTCGCGGTTGCGCGCGACGGCGGGCGCGGTCTGACGTGGGTCCATGCCGCCGATTATGGCCGAAGCCTGTCGAAAGACAAAGACCCCGCCGCTATGCCGCGGCGATCTCGTCCGGCTCCGGCTCATAGGGCTGCGCGGGCGCGAGCAGCCGGATCTCGGTCATGGCGCTCCTGATCCGTGCGGCGGCGCGAATGGCGTGCTCGGTCTTGAGGTCGGACAGGGCGATTTCGGCCAAGGCGAATGACAGATCGATCAAGACCGCCTCGGCGGCGTTTGATGAGTTGGCCGGCATTTTGCGCCCCTCGCAGCGAATCAGTAACGATATTTATGAATCAATAGTTAACAAATCCGCGAGTCCCGGCCAAACATTTTACAACTTAAAGTTGCTGCAATTTCGCCCAACGCAAGCCACAAGCAAGGTATGGCGCCGCGCGCTAGCGCAGCGAAATGACCAGTCCGCTGAGGTCGAGATTGGCGATCAGCCCGATTTGCCGGCCCTGCAGCTCCAAAACGGCGCCTTTTTCGTTGGTCAGCGCGATCACGCGGGCGCCCATGCCCAAAGCGGCGCCCGCCCCACCCGCGCCATAAACGCCGGCGACGTCCGAGGGGCGGTTGATGCGGCTGACCCGACCGTGAAACTCGGTCTTGGAGACGCCGAACACCAGCCCCGCGTCGATGCCGCCGACCGAGAGCGGGTAGCGCTTGCCGTGATAAACCAGCACGCCCGAGCCGCCGTTGGCGCCGAGGAACCAGCCGCCCTTGACCACCGTGAGACGAATGGAGCCGCTGTCGGCGAAAGCGGTGGAGGCAGCGCCGACGCCGACCGCAACGATCAGCGCACCCAAAACACGACGCCAGACATTCATGACAAAACTCCCTCATCAAAGCGTCGCGAGTATAGGCCTCGCAAAAACCGATGGAAAGCTTATCGTTAACCAAAGCGCCCGGCGGGCGCGCCCCCGGTCAAAGCGCGCGCGCGCACGCCTGGGCCTGATCGTCGAACGCCTCGATCATCTGGCGCGCGCGCGCCAGATTGTCGGGCGACAGCGCCGCCTCGGTCGGCCCCCAATAGATTTTCTCGCGCGCCAGCAGCAGCGTTTCGGGAAAACGCCGCCGCACCATGTCGAAATCGTGCAGCACGGCGACGATGGTGCGGCCTTCGCCGCGCCAGCGCGCCATCAGGGCCAGAAGATCGCCGACGGTGCGCTCGTCGATGCCGGAAAACGGCTCGTCGAGCAGGATGACGGGCGCGTCTTGCAACATAAGCCGCGCGAACAGCAGGCGTTGCGTCTGCCCGCCGGACAGCGCGCCGATCTGGCGGCGCTCAAAGCCGGTGAGTCCGACCGCGGCCAGCGCCTCATGCGCCTTGCGCGCGCCCGCCGCGCACACGCCCCCGAACGGCCCGATGTCGCGCCACAGGCCCATCGCGGCCATGTCGAACACGTTGATGGGAAAGCTCAGGTCGATCTGCGCCGCCTGCGGCAGATAAGCGATGGTTTCGCGCGCCCGCGCGCCGCCGAAATCGACGGCGCCGCCCATCGGCTTGACGATCCCGACAATGGATTTGATCAGCGTCGATTTGCCGGCGCCGTTGGGGCCGCAAATCGCCAGCAGAGCGCCGGGCGCGATGGCGCCGTCGAGATGATGAACGGCGGGATGGCGGTCGTAGCCGAGCGTGAGATCGCGCAGCCGGATGGTCGGCGGCGTCAGGACAGCGCCCAAAGCACCCCTCCCCACAACAGCGCCACGACAATCAGCGCCAGGCCGATGCGGCGCGCGGCGGACAGGCGCAAAAGCGAGAAGCCCGCCTCGCGCCGCGGCGCGGGCGCATGCGTGTGACCGTGACGATGCAAGCGTGTGTCCGAGGCCATGCCGCCGCCTTCTTCCTGCTCATCCCCCGGCAGGCGGGAGAAGAAAGGGAGACGCGATGTCTCCCTAGGTTCCCGGCTGCATCGGATGATACTGGAACATCCAGGTCTCCGACAGGGCGCGGTCGCCGAGTTTCAGGAAGGCGCGCAACTCCACGGGATCGTTGCCTTCGATATTGGCGAGGTCGAACTGCACCCGCCAATGGCCCGGCACGTCATCGGGCACGGCCTCCATCAGCCGGTACGCGCCGAACGTGCCGCGCGAGGCCGAGACGTCCAGCTCCGGCATCACGCCCTTGGGCAGATCGGCCAGCGGGCCGCCCAAAAACTCGATCAGGAACTTGCGCACGCCCGGCGGGCGCGGCTGGCCCGGCTGCCCGCCCCGACCCAGGCGGGTGGCGACCACACGCGCGAGATTGGCGGGAAAGAACGGCTCGTCGGCCTGCCAGTGCAGCCGATAGGAGAAATGGAATTCCGAACCGGCCACGGCGGGCGCGTCGGGCACCCACATGGCCACGATATTGTCGTGAATCTCGTCGTCGGTCGTCAACTCCACCAGATGGATGGCGCCCTTGCCCCACTCGCCCTTCGGCTCGACCCACAGGCTGGGGCGCTTCTCGTAATTCACGCCGTCGATATAGTGGTCGAACACGCGGTCGCGTTGCAGCAGGCCGAACCCCTTGGGGTTGATGTCGGAAAAAGCCGAGGCCATGATATGCGGCGGATCGTTGAGCGGGCGCCAGAGCCGGCCGCCCCAGCCGGTCCACATCGCCAGACCGTCGGAATCATGCACTTCCGGGCGCCAGTCGATCATGGTCGGCTTGGCGGTCTCCGAGAACCAGTACATCGAGGTGAGCGGCGCCACGCCGAACCGCGCGACATTGCCGCGCAGGTAGAAGGCCTGGTCGATGTCCATCACCACGCCCTCGCCGCGCGCCATCACGAACTTGACGGCGCCGACGATTTTCGGACCTTCCAGCAGCGCGAAGATGGTGACGGAATCGCCCTCCTGCGGCCCGATGTAGATTTTGGTGAAATCCGGGAATTCCTCGTTGCGATCCGCCACCGCCGTGTCCAGCGCGACCCCTCGCGCCGAAAGGCCGTATTGGTGCAGCGAGCCGATGGCGCGGAAATAGGAGGCGCCGAGGAACGCGACCCAATCATTCCCATGCCAGTCGTATTTCGTCCCGTCCTTCGGCTCCTGGAAGCGGAAACCGGCGAAACCCACGCCCTTCGGCAGGGCCTTGGCCGGCGAATCCGCGGGCATGTCGAAATAGGACTGGTCGTAGATGATCTCGCGCGCCTTGCCGTTCTCGACGACATGGATCGCCACCGCCTTCTTGAAGAAGCGGCCGAGGTGGAAAAAGGTCACCGGGAACCGGTTCGGCCCGGTGGCGTTGAGCGCGAAATCGTTGTTGAAGCGAATCTTGCCCCAGGCGTCATAGTCGATCTTGTCGAGGATGTCGGGCGCGGGCGCGCCTGGGCCGACATAGGACTCGCCCGACATTTTCTTGGCCTGCGCCTGCAGCGCCTCGAAGGTGAACGGTTTCTCGGGTCCGAGCTTCAGGCCCGGCGTGGCGGCGAGCGCGGCGCCGCCGCCCGCGCCGGCGAGTCCGGCGGCTGCGGAGAGGGCGAAGCTCTTGCAGAAAGCCCTGCGATCAAAGGTTGATGTCATGGAAAGGCCTGGGGGGTCAGTGGCGGAAAGGCTCGTGCGCGACAGCCTTGCGCATGAAGTAATAGAGACCGACGAAGCCGATCGCGATGAAAACCAGCTCCATCGCCCGGCCGATGGTCGATCCCAGCTGGAACAGGCCGCTGAGGGCCCAGCCCGCCGCCCAGGAGGCGCCGACCAGTTCGGTGCCGACGAGGATCGCCAGCGCGATCAAGGTTCCGGCGTTGGTCCAGATGATCTTCTTCTCGGCCATATCGTTATTCGCGAAATCGCGCTCCTCTTCTCCGGTCTAGACCATGACACGGCCCGGCGCAATCGCGGCGAGAACTTGTGATGACGCATGATTTCGGGCAAAAGGTCACCGCCCGCCGTTTCACTCTTGGAGCTTGCACCCCCAATGGCATTTTCTCCCGCCCTCGCGGCCTTGCGCCGCGCCGCTCTCGCCCTTCCCCTTTGCGCCGGCGCGCTGGCCCTCGCTTCGTACCCCGCCGCCGCCAAGGTGCTGGCCACCGTCAATGGCGCGGAGATCACTGACGCGGACGTCGAGGCGGCGAGCGCCGACGTCGGCAACGCCCTGCCCAAGCAGATGGACGAGTCGGCCCGCCAGAAGGCCCTGCTCGACTATCTCATCGACATCACGCTGGTGAACCAGAAGGCCACGGCCGACAAGCTCGACCAGAGCCAGGATTTCGCCAAGAAACTCGCCTATTTCCGCCAGAAGCTGCTCATGGAGACCTATCTCGGCAAGGTCACCAAGGAAGGCGTCACGCCCGCCGCCGAAAAGCAGGTCTATGACGAGGCCGCCAAGGCGCAGAAGCCGGAAGACGAGATTCACGCGCTGCATATTCTCGTCCCCACCGAGGACGAGGCCAAGAAGGTCGAGGAGCGCCTGAAGAAAGGCGAGGATTTCGGCAAGCTGGCCGACGAACTCTCCAAGGACCCGGGGTCCAAGGGCGGCGATCTCGGCTGGTTCACCAAGGACCGCATGGTGCCGGAATTCGCCGACGTCGCGTTCAAGACCGAAGCGGGCAAGGTGTCCGACCCGGTCAAGACGCAGTTCGGCTGGCATGTGATCAAGGTGCTGGAAAAGCGCCAGAAGGCCTTCCCGCCCTTCGATCAGGTCAAGGACCAGGTCGAGCATTTCGTGCAGCAGAAGGTGCAGAGCGAAGCCATCATGAAGCTGCGCGACGCCGCCAAGATCACCCGCGCGGACGAGCCCGCCAAGAAATAAGGCAGAGCTTCAAAGCCCCGCTTCTGCGGGGCTTTTTCTTGCCATTTCAGTCGTGACGGACGGCGGCGCGCCCGCTTTCCGCCAGGATTGCGCCTTGACGGCGACGCTTCGGCGACGCAAACGAAGACGGCTTCCAAAAAGCACGAGGACTTATCCGATGGCCGCGCCCGCCCCGCTCTCCCCCCTTGCGCCCAAATTCTACGCCGAACTGCCGCCGATCGACGGCGTGCGCCTCGCCGCCGGCGCAGCGGGCATTCGCTACCAGGGCCGCACCGACGTGGTTCTCGCCGTGTTCGACAAGCCGGCCGCCGTGGCCGGCGTCTTCACCACCTCCCGGTGCCCGTCCGCGCCGGTGGACTGGTGCCGCGACAATCTCGAAGGCGGCACGGCCCGCGCGCTGGTGGTCAATTCCGGCAACGCCAACGCCTTCACCGGCAAGGTCGGCCGCGAGGCGACCGAACTGACGGCGAAACTGGCGGCAAAGGCCGTCGGCGCCGACGAAAGCGAGATTTTCCTCGCCTCGACCGGCGTGATCGGCGAACCGCTCGACGCCCGGAAATTTGAAGGCGTGCTTGAGCGCCTCGCCGCCGACGCCCGCGCCGACGCCTGGATCGACGCCGCCCGCGCCATCATGACGACCGACACGTTCCCGAAAGTCGCCACGGCTAAAGCCATGATCGACGGCGTCGAGGTCACGATCAACGGCATCGCCAAAGGCGCCGGCATGATCGCGCCGGATATGGCGACCATGCTGGCCTATGTCTTCACCGACGCCGCCATTTCCTCCGAAGCGCTGCAAAAACTGCTGTCCAGGGGCGTGAAGGATTCGTTCAATTCGCTGACGGTGGACAGCGACACCTCCACCTCCGACACGCTGATGCTGTTCGCCACCGGCGCGGCGGAAGCGCGCGGCCAGAGGAAGGTCAAGAAGGCCCGCGACGAGGATCTCGAGGATTTCGCCGAAAAACTCGACGCCCTGCTGGTCGATCTGGCGCAGCAGGTGGCGCGCGACGGCGAGGGCGCCCGGCATTTCATTGAAGTGCAGGTGACCGGCGCCGACAGCGACAAGGCGGCGAAGCGCATCGCCTTCTCCATCGCCAATTCCCCGCTGGTGAAGACGGCGGTGGCCGGCGAGGACGCCAATTGGGGCCGCGTGGTCATGGCCGTCGGCAAGGCCGGCGAAAAGGCCGACCGCGACCGCCTGTCGATCTGGTTCAACGGCATCCGCGTGGCGCATAACGGGTTGCGCGACCCCGATTATGACGAGGCGGCGGTGACGACCGAAATGAAAAAGGACACGATCGTGATCCGCGCCGACCTCGACATCGGCGATGGCGCGGCGACCGTCTGGACCTGCGACCTGACCAAGGAATATGTCGCCATCAACGGCGATTACCGGTCATAAATCCTGGGCGTCTCCGGACGCCCTCTCTCGATCATCGAAACGGAAACGGCGCGTCCTCGACGACGCTCGCCGCAAGGAGCCGACATGAAGCTGCTGCTCGTCGTCGCGGCTGCGCTGGTGGACGCCGACAATCGCGTGCTGATCGCGCAGAGGCCGGAAGGCAAGTCGCTCGCCGGCCTGTGGGAATTTCCCGGCGGGAAGATCGACGCCGGCGAACGCCCCGAACAAGCCTTGATCCGCGAGTTGCAAGAAGAACTGGGGATCTCCGTAAAGGCGGCCTGTCTCGCCCCTTTGACCTTCGCCAGTCATGGTTATCCGGATTTTCATCTTTTGATGCCATTGTATGTGTGCCGTCGGTGGGAAGGACATATTGCCGCACGCGAAGGTCAAACGCTGAAATGGGTTGCGGCGACCAAGCTGCGGGACTATTCGATGCCGCCAGCGGATGAGCCATTGATTCCCGCCTTGGTTGAATTGCTGGCTTGACCGCGTAAAAAGTAGCGCGCTTCGGCGGAAGCGTCGCCCAAACATGTTGCACTGCAATATATTGTGATGGAACGATTTCACGTCGTGCTTGCTGAAAGTTGTGCGCTTTTTGTGATAAGATGACAAAAGTCATTTTATCACCTGATAAATGTCATTTGCAGGCGAACTGCCCTTGAACTAATTGCTGCAGTGCACCATAATAATAATAATCGAGGAAACGTTCGCCGAGGGGGGTGAGCTTCAACAGCGGCTGTACCGCCGCGCAGAGGAATAGGAAGACCACATGGAACAGGCGATGATCCATGGCGGCGTAGTTCGCAGACTGTGGCCGGCCGACCTGCCGGCGTTCCGGGACCACCTTCTCCGTCTGGACGCGCAAAGCCGTTACGACCGCTACGCAATGGCGGTCAACGACGATTTTCTCACCCGCTACGCGGAGCGCTGCTTCGGCATCGACGACGTGATCTATGGCTATTACGTGGATGGCGTGCTGCGCGGCGCGGGCGAACTGCGCTCGGTCGGCAACAACATCATCGGCGGCTCCGTCGAGGCGGCGTTTTCCGTTGAGAAGGAATGGCGCCGGCGCGGGGTGGGCACCGAACTGATGTCGCGCATCGTGCGGGCGGCGCGCAACCGCCGCGCCGACGCCCTCTACATGACCTGCCTCGCCAGCAATGTGGCGATGCAAGCGCTGGCGCGGAAATTCTCCGCCGACCTGCATTTCGAGACCGACGACAGCACCGGCAAGTTGGTGGCTCGCGCCCCCGACGCCGCCACGGTGTGGGGCGAATTCGCCGACAACGCCACCAGCTTCGCCACGGCCATGCTGGATCTGCAAACTCGGGTTTTCTCGCTGCAGCAGCGCCGGGTCGCCTGAGGCGCCCGCACCATCGAACGATAAAAGAGCGCGTCCTTCGGGGCGCGCTTTTTTGCGCGTCGCCAGGCTCCCGCAATGGCGGCGAGGGCGCCCTGCCCTGCGATTGACGCGCGAAAGCGTCCGTCGGGCAAGCTCAAGCCGGTCGAAACCGACGCCGCCTGACCGGCCAAACAAAAGGGCGCGTCCCCCGCGGGGACGCGCCCTTGTTGTAAACGGGGGCGGCGGATTACGCCTGACGCGCCACCATCAGATTCTTGATTTCCGCGATGGCCTTGGCGGGGTTCAGACCCTTGGGGCAGGCGCGGGCGCAGTTCATGATGGTGTGGCAGCGGTAGAGCCGGAACGGATCTTCCAGATCGTCGAGGCGCTCGCCAGTGCCTTCGTCGCGCGAATCGATCAGCCAGCGATAGGCCTGCAGCAGAGCGGACGGACCGAGATAGCGGTCGCCGTTCCACCAGTAGGACGGACACGACGTCGAGCAGCAGGCGCAAAGGATGCACTCGTAGAGGCCGTCGAGCTTGGCGCGATCGACCGGCGATTGCAGCCATTCCTTTTCCGGCGCCGGCGTCTCCGTCTTGAGCCAGGGCTCGATCGAGGCGTGCTGGGCGTAGAAATGGGTCAGATCCGGCACCAGATCCTTCACCACCGGCATGTGCGGCAGCGGGAAGATTTTCACCGGCGCGTTCACGTCGTCGATGGCCTTGGTGCAGGCCAGGGTGTTCTGACCGTCGATGTTCATGGCGCAGGAGCCGCAAATGCCTTCGCGGCAGGAGCGGCGCAGCGTCAAGGTCGGATCGATCTTGTTCTTGATGTAGAGCAGCGCGTCGAGCACCATCGGGCCGCAATCCTCGCGATCGACAAAAAAGGTGTCGATCTGGGGGTTGCGCCCGTCGTCCGGATTCCAGCGATAGATGCGGAATTCGGTGAGCTTCGTCGCATGGGCCGGCTTGGGCCAGATCTTGCCGGGTCCATAGACCGAGTTTTTAGGTAGGGCGAGTTCGACCATTTTAAATCCTCGATCAGTACACGCGAGCCTTGGGCTCGATATACGAAACCTCGTCGGTCATGGTGTAGCTGTGGACCGGGCGATAATCGATCGACACCTTCTTGGCGTCATCGTCAATGGTCGCCAGCGTGTGCTTCATCCAGTTGGCGTCGTCGCGTTGCGCGAAATCCTCGCGGGCGTGGGCGCCGCGCGATTCCTTGCGGTTTTCCGCGCCAACCATGGTGACCACCGCCTGAACGATGAGATTGTCGAACTCCAGCGTCTCGATCAGATCGGAGTTCCAAATCAGCGAGCGGTCGGTGACCTTGATGTCGTCGCGGCCCGACCAGACGTCGTGGATCAGCCGGCATCCCTCCTGCAGCACTTCGCCGGTGCGGTACACCGCGCAATTGTTCTGCATCACCTTCTGCATCCGCAGGCGCAGGTCGGCCGTCGGCGTGGCGCCATTGGCGTGGCGGTAGCGGTCGAGGCGCGACAGCGCCAGTTCCGCCGAATTGGCCGGCAGTTCCGGCTGCTTGGCGCCGGGCTTGACGATCTCGGCGGCCTGCAGGCCGGCGGCGCGGCCGAACACCACCAGGTCGATCAGCGAGTTGGAGCCGAGACGATTGGCGCCATGGACCGACACGCAGGCCGCTTCGCCGAGCGCCATCAGGCCGGGCACCACCACGTCGGGATTGTCGCCCTTCTTGGTCAGCACTTCGCCGTGATAGTTGGTCTGGATGCCGCCCATATTGTAGTGGACGGTCGGCAGCACCGGGATCGGCTCGCGGGTCACGTCGACGCCGGCGAAAATCTTGGCGCTTTCCGAAATGCCGGGCAGACGCTCGTGCAGGATCGCCGGGTCGAGGTGGTCGAGATGCAGATAGATATGGTCCGCATTCTTGCCGACGCCGCGTCCCTCGCGGATTTCCATGGTCATGGCGCGCGAGACCATGTCGCGCGGCGCCAGATCCTTCACCGACGGCGCGTAACGCTCCATGAAGCGCTCGCCCTTGGCGTTGGTGAGATAGCCGCCTTCGCCGCGCGCGCCCTCGGTGATCAGGCAGCCTGCGCCATAAATGCCGGTCGGGTGGAATTGCACGAATTCCAGATCCTGAATCGGCAGGCCGGCGCGGAGAATCATGCCGCCGCCGTCGCCAGTGCAGGTATGGGCCGAAGTGGCGGAGAAATAGGCGCGGCCGTAGCCGCCGGTGGCCAGAATGACCAGTTGCGAGCGGAACCGGTGGATGGTGCCGTCGTCCAGCTTCAGGCAGACCACGCCGCGGCACTTGCCTTCCGCGTCCATGATCAGGTCGATGGCGAAATATTCGATGAAGAACTCGGTCGAATTCTTCAGCGCCTGACCGTAAAGCGTGTGAAGCATCGCATGGCCGGTGCGGTCGGCGGCGGCGCAGGTGCGCTGGGCCGGCGGGCCCTTGCCGAAGTCGGTGGTCATGCCGCCGAACGGGCGCTGGTAGATTTTTCCCTCGGCCGTGCGGGAGAAGGGCACGCCCCAATGCTCCAGCTCGTAAACGGCGTCAGGGGCGTTGCGGCAGAGATATTCGATCGCGTCCTGGTCTCCGAGCCAGTCGGAGCCCTTGACGGTGTCGTACATGTGCCATTTCCAATTGTCCGGCCCCATGTTCGCCAGCGAGGCGGCGACGCCGCCCTGCGCCGCGACCGTGTGGGACCGGGTCGGAAACACCTTGGAAATGCAGGCGGTGCGCAGACCGGCCTGCGAGCAGCCGACAGTGGCGCGCAAGCCCGCGCCGCCGGCGCCGACCACCACCACGTCGAACGTGTGGTCGACGATCGGATAGGCCTTGCCGCCAAGGGCCGGGTTCGCCGGCGCGTCAGAAGAAGCCATGGTTCATGCCCTTGAAATCTGGAACGACAGCGCGAGAGATCTCGCGCATTACTGAATGAAACTGAGGCGCATCACCGAATAGGTGCAGACCAGCCCCACGCCGATGGCGAAGCAGAGATTCGCCATCAGCGCCAATTCGCGCATGTGCTGGTGGCGGATGTAATCCACGATCACCGAGCGCAGGCCGACCGCCATGTGCCAGATGCTGGCGAGCACGAACAGAACCATGATCATGGCGGGGATCGGCGCGCCGAGCAGCGCGCGCGCCTCGGCGAGATCGGACTTGGCGAGCATGGCCACGATCGCCACGAAGCCCACCGTCAACGGCAGCAGGGCGAACGAGGTCAGACGAATCTCCCAGAGATCCCGGGTGCCGGCTCTGGCCGTCCCGAGATGTTTGACGCGGGCGCGAGGGGTCTGGAGAATGGAATCGTGTTTGGGCATATACGCCTCCTCAGAGCATGGCGGCGCCGGCCCAGACCAGCGCGGTGAGGACGACGGCCCCGATCAGCGAGCTCCAGGCCAACAGATTGCGGCTGACCGGATCGAACCCGCGCGCGGCCTCCCAGACCGCGTGGCGCAGACCGCCGCACACATGCAGCATCAGCGCGAACGTGTAGCCGAACAGGATGACCTGGCCGAGGGCCGAGCCGAAGAAGCGGGAGACTTGCGCGAAAGCGACGCCGCCGCCGGCCGCCGTCACCAGATAGACGGTGAGCAGCAGGGTGCCGGCGTAGAGGGCCACGCCGGTCACGCGATGAAGGATCGACATCGCCATGGTGGCAGACCAGCGGTAGATCTGGACGTGCGGCGAAAGAGGACGGCGCTGCTCGATCGGCAGCGGGCTGGAATTGGCCTCGGCCATGAGATGCCTTTCTGTTGGTCCGCTGGCGCGTCTGCGACGATTGAGCGCGGCGCCGCCTTCAGGTTGACGGTCTCGATAATGGAAAGCCGCCGTCGGCGCAATGCGGCCGGCGTCAACCCTTAGAATTATGACGCCCTGGCGCCGCTGAGGAACGCACAGACAATTGCGGCGCAATTTCGTCGGCCCGCCTTGTTTTCGCCTTGGGCGCGATGCAAGCTCCGCACGGTTTCGGAGATTGTCTCTTGCATGTGAATAATCTGTTCCGGGCGGCGCGGGCCGCCTTGGCGCCTGGGCTCGCCGCTCTCCTCCTGTTCGGCGCCGCGCCCGCCGAAGCCGGAGCGCGTCTGTCCATTTCCTCCGACGGACTTTCCCGCGCCGCCGTGATCGTCCAGCGCGACCGCCTCAAATTGCGGCGGCGCCCGCTGATCATCGTGCTGCAGCGGTCGGGCGGGCTCGGCGTGCGCGGCCGCCGCCATCACGGCCTTGAACATATCGCCGGCGCGAAACCCATTTTCGTCTATCCCGAGGCGCTCGGCGGACGCTGGCCGTTGACGCCCGGCCCCGAAACCGACCATGAGCTGCACTTCCTGCACCGTCTGACGGATCACCTGGTCGATCAAGGGCGCGCGGATCCGCGCCGTATTTTCGTGGTGGGAATCGGCTCCGGCGGCCCGCTCGCCTATCGCGCCGCCTGCGCCGGAATCGGACGCCCCATCGCCGGACTCGCGGCCCTCATCTCAGCCATGCCGAAAGACCTCAACGCCTGCGCGCCCGCCGCCCCGCTGGCCTATATCGCCGTCAACGCCTCGCAAGACCCGAAGATTCCCTATGCCGGCGGAACGGCCACCGCCGGCGACGTTCAGTTCGACGCCGCTGGCGCCGAGCAGAGCCTGCAGGCCTTCGCGAAGATCAACGGCTGCGGCGCCCGGCGCGACGACAAGCGCCTGCCCGAGCGCAAGGGCTCGGCGCATAGCGCGGTGCTGGGCTTCAGCGGATGCAAGGCGCCGACGGAACTGATCCGAATCGACTCCGCCAGCCATCGCCTGCCGGGCCGCGCGCCGGACAACGGCGAAGGCGCGCCGGAAGATTTCGACGCCAATCACGCCGTCTGGGAATTCCTGCAGCGCAACGGCGCCTGACCCCGGCGGGGTTTCAAGCTCTCGTAACCAAACCGTACGGCTGTCGCAGAGGCAGGCGAAGAAAATCGCTTGCGTCCGCAACGGCTTTGATCTAGATCATGAGCAGGCTTTGATCTAAATCAAAGAACGCCGCGCGACTCGGATGCCCAGGCCTTCGATTCAACGGATTGGCGAGGAATGTCCACCCCCTCGCCAATCCGTCCGGCTGACTCCCAGTCCGAGGTTACCATGACGCTGAACGCCACTGTCGCCGGCACGTACGAAACCGTCGAAGCCGTCCCCGCCGAGTCCTCCGCCGTCCCCGCCAATACCGAGCGGCGCGACGCCATCATTTTCTTCGTGTTCGCTTTCGCCCTGGTCGGCGCAATGGTCGCGGCCGCCTTGACGGTCGGCATGGCCGGCGTCGGCATGATCGCGATTATCGAAGCGTTCTCCATGATCGTGGTCTGCCTGCTGCTGACCGCCGGCTGAACCGATCCCACCTCAAAAAGCCCCGCAGGCGCGCCTGCGGGGCTTTTGCTTTGCTGTCGCAAACAAGACAATGCGAAGGGTGCGGCGTCAGCCGACCATCACCATCACATCCGAGGACTTCACCACCGCCGAAGCCTCGCCGCCAACCTTGAGGCCGAGTTCCTCAACCGCCTCATTGGTGATCGCGGCGGTGACGATCAGGCCGTTGACGTTAAGCTGAACATGGGCCGTCGTGGCGCCCTTCTTGATCTCGATGATCTTGCCCGGGAAGACGTTGCGCGCTGAAATTTTCATCAATTCGCCCTCTTGAAAAACCGATTCGCGGCAAGGCCGCGCTTCAGAGAAGGCTTGATAATCCCTCCTTAAGCGTCACGCTTTGATCTCTGTCGCGTCTCCGACACGGAGGCTGGCGCCGGACTTGCTCGACTCCTGCCGAACAGCGGAGTCCTGCCATGATCCAATTGACGCCCAGCGCCGTTTCCGCCGCCAAAACCATTGTCGCCACGGCGAAAGAACCCGCGCGCGGCCTGCGCATCCTGGTCGAGGCCGGCGGCTGCTCGGGCTTCATGTACAAGCTGGAGCTGGCGCCCGAACAGCGCGACGGCGACGCCGTGGTCGAGGCCGATGGCGTGCAGATCTTCATCGACGACCTGTCGCAGCCGATGGTGGCCGGCATGGTGGTCGATTACGCCAGCTCGCTCGAACATTCCGGCTTCGTGTTCCAGAATCCCAACGCCACCGCCTCTTGCGGCTGCGGCAAGAGTTTCGCCTGATGGCCCCGGCCTATCTCGACAATAACGCCACCACGCGGGTCGATCCGCAGGTGGTGGCGGCGCTGCTGCCGTTGTTCACCGAGAGTTTCGGCAACGCCTCGTCCACGCACGATTATGGCGCGGCGGTCGCCCCGGCGCTGAAGGCGGCGCGGCAGGCGGTTCAGGCGCTGATCGGCGCGGAATTCGACCACGAAGTCATCTTCACCAGCGGCGGCACCGAATCGGACGCGACCGCGATCCTGTCGGCGCTGGAGACGCAGGCCGGGCGCAACGAGATCGTCACGAGCGCGGTCGAGCATCCCGCCGTACTCAATCTCTGCCAGCATCTTGAAAGGACCGGCCGCGCCAAAGTTCATGTCATCGCGGTGGACGAAGCCGGCGATCTGGACCTCGACGCCTACCAAGCCGCGTTGTCCGACAAGACGGCGGTCGTCTCGATCATGTGGGCCAACAACGAAACCGGCAAGATTTTCCCGATCGCGGAACTGGCGGCGCTGGCCAGGGGCTGCGGCGCCCTGTTCCACAGCGACGCCGTTCAGGCGGCGGGCAAGATCGCGCTGAACGTGCGCGACGCCGGCGTCGACATGCTGTCGCTGTCGGGCCATAAAATCCACGGGCCCAAGGGCATTGGCGCGCTTTATCTGAAGAAGGGCGTGAAATTCTCGCCGCTGTTTCGCGGCGGCAAGCAGGAGCGCGGCCGCCGCGCCGGCACCGAAAACGCGCCGGGCGTCGTCGGGCTGGGCGTGGCCGCGAAACTGGCGCTGGAGGCCGATCGCGCCCGTATCGCCGCTTTGCGCGACCGCCTGCAAGCCGGCCTGCTCGCCGCGATTCCCGACGCCCGCGTCAATGGCTCTGGCGCACGCGCGCCGAACACCTTGAACATCGCCTTCGCCTGCGCCGACAGCGAGGCGGTGCTGCACAAGCTCGACCAGGCGGGAATCGCCGCCTCCTCCGGCTCGGCCTGCGCTTCGGGAACCATGGAGCCGAGCCACGTGCTGCGCGCCATGAAAGTTCCGCCGCTCTATCTGCAGGGCGCGCTGCGCTTCTCGCTGTCGCGCGAAACCAGCGACGCCGAAATCGACCTCGTGCTCGAAAAACTCCCCGCTATCGTCGCCTCAGTGCGCGAGAAATCGCCGCTCTGGGCTGAAATGCTGAAAAAGACTGCGTGACCGCCATGGAAGCCTCCCACCGTATCCAGATCAACGACACCACCCTACGCGACGGCGAACAGGCGCCGGGCGTTGTCTTCACACTCGCCGAAAAGGTCGCCATCGCCCGCGAACTGGCCGAGACCGGCGTCGATGAGATCGAAGCCGGCACGCCGGCCATGGGGGATGAGGAAGTCGAGGGCATCGCCGCCATTGTCGGGCAGAACCTCCGCCCCCGCGTCACCGCTTGGTGCCGGCTCAACGAGGCCGATGTCGACGCCGCGCTGCGGGCCGGGGTCAAGCACGTCAACATTTCCGCGCCGATGTCGCGGTTGCAGATGCGCGTGAAGTTGAAGGCCGAGCCCGACGAGGTGGCGTCGCGCGTGACTCGGGTGATCGGCTACGCCCGCGACAAGGGCCTGGAAGTCGCCCTCGGCGGCGAGGATTCGTCGCGCGCCGATTTGCGCGACATCGGGCTGATCGCCGGCGCGGCGGCTAAGCTCGGCGTGTTCCGCTTCCGCTTCGCCGACACGCTTGGGCTGCTCGATCCGTTCTCGACCTATGAATATATCAAGCGGCTGCGCGACGAGACCGATTTGCCGGTCGAGTTCCACGGCCACAACGATCTCGGCCTCGCCACCGCCAACACGCTCGCCGCGATTCGCGCCGGCGCCAGTCACGCCAGCGTCACCGTGCTCGGCCTGGGCGAGCGCGCCGGCAATGCGCCGCTGGAGGAAATCGCCGTCGCCCTGCCCCGCACCGCCGACGCGCGCAGCGGCGTCGATCCGACGCGTTTGATGCGCCTGTGCGAATTGGTCGCCCATGCTTCGCGCGATTCGATTCCCCGCGCCAAACCCATTGTCGGCGCCGATATTTTCACCCACGAATCCGGCATCCATGTCGCCGGTCTGCTGACCGACGTGCGCACTTATCAGGGCCTCGACCCCGCGCTGCTCGGCCGCAGCCACAAAGTGGTCATCGGCAAACATTCCGGTCTCGCGGCGGTGCGCTCGGTCTGCGCGGCGATCGGCCTCGACCTCGACCACCCCACCGCCGCGGCAGTTTTGTCGCGCGTGAAAGCCATCGCCAAAATGACCAAGACGCTGGTGCCGGACGCCCGCGTGCGCCGCGTCGCCCGCGAGGAAATCGCCCGCCGGCAGGGCGAGGAGGCCGGCGCCAATGCGCGGGTTCAGCCGGAAATGAGGCTGCAGCCATGAGCGGCTTTTTTGTCGACTGGAACGGCGACCTGCGTTCGACCGACGATCCCGGCGGCGGCTATAGTTGCGAAATCGACCTGCCCGTGCGCTATGTCGCGGTGAAGAACAAGATCGGCGTCACCATTCACGAGGCGACGCTTTATCGCAACCAGGCCGATCTGGACAAAGCCAGGATCACGGCGACGCTGGTTCCCGGCTCGAAATCCTGGGGCAGTCCCAAGGAAGGTTATTAGGAGGGCGGCGTTGGTTCCCATGACCATTCTTGTCGACGACAAGCCGAAATGCGTGGTCCGCCCCAATGACCTCAAACATTTGCAACGCTTCCTGCGCACCGGAAAACCCTGGCTGCTGGCTGATGCGCCGGAAGGAAAGCTGGCCCACCGCGAGGCGGACGAGGCCGAGCGCGCCGTGTGGGAGAACGCACGCGGCCTGCATGGAATCGCCGGTGGCGAGGACGAGGATTTTTTCGGCACGCCGCTGGCGTGACATAAGCGCAATGAAAAGCCGCCGTCGGCGCGGGGGCTGACGGCGGCGGAATATCCGCAGAATGCGGAAAAAGCTTATTTGGTGTTGCGCATCTGATCCGCGAGCGTCTTCACATTTTCACGCAGTTGCGCGCGGACGCCTTCGTCCGTGATGTGCTCCTCCAGCGCCTGGTCCATGCAGTCCATCCAGATGTCGCGGGCGTAATTGTCGATGGGAAAGGTCGCGTGCCGTTCGCGCATGTGCGGCGGATGGCCCTTTTCCGACGAATAAACGCCGGGGCCGCCGGTCCATTCGGTCAAATATTTCTTCAGCGCGATCTTCATGCCGGTGAGACCGTCGCCGTGCATGGCGCGGATGGTCTGCGCCTGCGGCATCAGGTTCATATTGCGATAGAAACTCTCGACCACCCGCTCGATCGTCGCGGCGCCGCCGATGCGCTCATACATGCTGCCAGCCGCCGTGTCGTTCATTTCATCCACACTCCATTACGGCCAGGCTCTCGCCCGGCCAAATCCTTTCGACGCCATGCGCCGCCCAACTCATAGTCGGCGCCTTGCGTCAATTCGATGTCATCATAAACGATCTTTGCGCACTGCAACAGGCGAACGGCGCCTCATTCGGCGTTGCGCATCCAATCCGCCAGTTTCTTCATGGCGGCGCGCAACTCGGCGCGCGCCTGGAGATCGGCGATATGCGCGTCCAGCGCCGCGTCCATGCACGCCATCCAGGCGTCGCGGGCGGCGTTGTCGATGGAAAAGCCCATATGGCGCTGGCGCATGCGCGGCGCGCCGCGTTCCGGCGAATAGAGCGCGGGGCCGCCGGTCCATTCGCTCAAATATTTCTTCAACACCTTTTTCACGCCGTCGAGATTGTCGGCGTGCATGGCGCGGATGGTTTTCGCCTGCGGCAAGGTCTCCATGGCGGCGTAAAAGCTTTCGACCACCCGGTCGATGGTCGCGGCGCCGCCGATGCGCTGGTAAACGCCCTCGCTCACGCGGGAAAGTCCAGCACGGTCGGGTCTTCGTCGAGCATGACGATCTCCGCCCGGCGCAGCGCGCCACTGGCGTGATAATCGTAAACATGGGTCAGCTCGACGTCGCCATAGACGAGCTTGTCGAACCGCAGCAATTGGCCGGCGTCGTCGTAATCGGCGCGGATGAACGTGTTGCGATTGGTCAGCGCCTCCGGTTCGATCTCGTTGACGAGTTTGAGCGGCAGCTTGACGCCATTGGTGGCGAGGAAATAGCGGGTGGTCACATTCAGCCTTGGGGTATGGTGATGTCCATGGTCTCGTCGTCGTCCCAGTTGCGCGGCTCCTCCACCAGTTTGACGCCGTGAATGCACACGTCGCCGGTGACGACGGCCACGCCGATCTTTTCGAGCTGCGCGCCCTCGCAGGGACCGGAGACGCAGGTTCCGCTTTCCAGATCGAACCGCGAACCGTGACGACCGCAGCGCAACGCGCCGCTGTCGTCGAAAAACGTCCCCGAGCCGACATTCAGCCACACGCCCTGGTGCGGACAGGCGTTGCGATAGGCGAAATGATCGCCGCGGGCGTTGCGGGCGATGACGATCCGAAATGGCTTCTGCCCCTCGCCGTCCGGTTCGGCGAGATCGAAGGCGCGAGCGCCGCCGCGCGGAATCTCCTCCACTTCACAAATGGCGAAATATTCCACCGGGCGGGGCTTGTCCGCGCTGACGCTCATGGCGGTCTCTCTGCAATTGGAAACGCATAAAAATTGCAAGAAACGCGCCAGTGTCGGAGATCCGCCAATGCCCATGAAACTCTATATGACGCCGGGGTCCTGCTCGACCGCCATCCACATTCTGCTGGAGGAGTTGGAGGAGGTTTTCGAGGCCCATATCGTCAACCTGCCGGCCGGCGACCAGTTCAAACCCGAATTTCTAGCCATCAACCCCAAGGCCAACATTCCCGCTTTGGTGCGCCCGGACGGCTCCGCGCTGACGGAGGTCGCGGCCATCGCCTTCTGGCTGGCCAAAACCCGCCGCAAGGGCAAGTTGTGGCCCGCCGACCCCGAGGAAGAGACGCGGGCGTTGGAAACCATGATTTTCGTCACTTCGGCGATTCACGGCCAGGCTTTCGCCCGCTATTTCGCGCCGGGCAATTTTTGCCCGGATTCTTCGCTGCATGAGAGCGTCAAGGCGCAGGGCCTGGCGATGGCGCAAAAGGCCCTCGCTCTGGTCGATAAGCAGTTGGAAGGCCGCGACTGGATCGCGGACAAATTTTCCGCCGCCGATCCCGTGCTGTTCTATGTGACGTTCTGGGCCGACAAGGTCGGGATGAAACTGCCGGCCAATCTTTTGCGGCATTACCGGGCCATGCTGGCGCGCCCGGCGGTCAATCAGGTGCTGCGCGAGGAAGGGTACAGGCCGGAAACCCTGGCGAAAGGCGCCTGAGGGCTTGTCTGACAGGCGACAACGCGCGAAATAGGAGTCGCGCGTTTCTTGCATCGGCGGCGCGACACGCGCAAGCGAGAAGGTTTGACATGACGCTGGACGAAATCATCGAAAGCTTCGAGTTCCTCGACGATTGGGACGACCGCTACCGCTATCTGATCGAACTCGGCCGCAGCCTCGACCCGTTGCCCGAGGCGGCCCATACCGAAGAAAACAAGGTGCGCGGCTGCGCCAGCCAGGTCTGGCTGCAAACCAGCATCGCGCGCAACGCCGACGGCGTCCCCGTTCTGAATTTTCTGGGCGACAGCGACGCCCATATCGTGCGCGGGCTGGTGGCGCTGACGCTCGCCTTCTTCTCCGGCCATACCGCGAAAGAAATCATCGCGGCCGACGCCCCCGCCTTGTTCAAGCGCCTCGGCTTCGAGCAGCATTTGACGCCGCAGCGCTCCAACGGTCTGCGCTCCATGGTCGAGCGCATCAAGCGCGACGCCGCCGCCGCCCTCGCCGCCGCCTGAAATTTCCACCGATAAAAAGACCCGCCGGAGACGCCTCCGGCGGGTTTTGCTTGCCCGATTGAACCGATTTACGCGCCGGCCTCCGCCTTGAGCGCGTCGAGGTCGCCCGCCGTCAGACGGAAAATGTGACGGCCGCCCGACAGCGCCGCGCCGGCGTGCGGAACCTTCTGGCAGAGGAAGTTGAACCATTGCTGACCCGTCATGCTGGCGGGACGCTCGCCGATCTCCTTGATCGTGCCGTCGGGATAGTAGCAGGCGTGGACGATAACTTGCGTCGTCATTTGAGAACTCCCTGACAATAAGCCCCCGATCCCAAACCTTCTCCCGCTTCGCCCGAATCCCGGAGAAGGCCTGGGCGTTCGCGCACAGGCGGAGGCCGGGGACGGTCCCTCCGCGCGCGTCGCCGGCTTGTCGAAAAAGGCAAGCCGACTCCCTTCCCGCGCGGCCGCCCGCCGCGCAGGTTTCTGCGTCTGACCTTGAAAAGACGATCAGACGAAGCTCAGAATTTCGACCTTGACGTTTTCCGTGCCGAGCACGCTGCTCTGGCAGGCCAGCCGCGACTTGGCGCTGACGCCGACGATCGTGTCGAGCTTGGAATTTTCTTCCCGCGTGGTTTTGGACAGGCCCTTGCGGCCTTCGAGCACGAAAATGTGGCAGGAGCCGCATTGGGCCTTGCCGTCGCATTTATGCGAGAAACCGGGGATCGCCTTAAGGATCACCGACAGAAGGGACTCGCCCTCATTCGCCTCGACCACCTGGCCGGAAGGCGCCAAAGTCACAGATGCCATTCTTCCCAACTCCATTATTTTTTGACGCCGCTTTTTGCGGTCGCCTTTTGCTCCGGCCCCGGCCTCAATAGATGGCGGCGCCGGCGCCCACATTCGCCACGGAATCCTTCATGGTCGCGACGATGAACTCGATCTGCTCCGCGCTGAGGTGACAGTGAAACGGCAGGGCGACGGCGCGATCGGCCACCTTTTCGGTGACGAGCAGATCGCCGCGACGCCAGCCGCGCTCGAAATAATGACGCTGCAAATGCAGCGGCGCGCTATAGGGCGCGGCCTCAACCTGTTCGGTGGCCAAATCCTCGACGATGGAGTCCCGGCTCTTGCGGTCGTAGCGCGTGCCGAGATGCACGACATAGACGAACCAGTGCAGTTCGGTGACGTCAGGCCCGACATAGGGCGGCTTGATGCCCTCGAACGCCTGGACGAATTTGGCGTAGGTTTCCTCGGTCTCGCGGCGCTTCTCCAGGATTTCGCCGAGACGCGACAATTGCACCAGGCCGAGCGCGGCGGTGATGTCGCTCATTTTGGCCTGCAAAGCCGGCGCGCTGGTCACGGCGACGGAGCCGCGCTCCTCCAAAGCGTGAGAACGGCGGCGGCGGACCGCCATGGCCAGATCGACATTGTCGGTGACGATCATGCCGCCCTCGCCGCAGGTGAGCGGACACGGCTGCGAAAAGTCGAAGAAGCTGGCGTCGCCGAACGTGCCGACCAGTTCGCCCTTGTAGCGGGAGCCGAGCGATTCCGTGCAATCCTCGATCAGCGGCAGGCTTTTGGCGGCGGCGAGGTCGCGCAGAACAGTCCAGTCGGCGGGGTGGCCGTTGGCGTTGAGGACAACGATGGCCTTGGTCTTGTCGGTGAGCTTGGCTTCGACCTTTTTCGCGGTGACGCAGCCCGACCAATAGTCGATGTCGGCGAAAACCGGCGTCGCGCCGATGGCGGCGATGGCCTGCGCACATTCGCGGAACGAATAGGACGGCGCGATCACCTCGTCGCCAGGGCCGACGCCCTGCGCCAGCAGGATCAGCGCGAGGCCGAGCGCGCCGCTCGGGACAGCTATGGCGTAGCGGCGGCCCAGATAAGCGGCGAACGCCTTTTCAAATTCATCGACCACCGGCCCGGCGCCGAGGAAGGGCGAACGCAGCACCGCCTCGACCGCCTTCAACTCCTCCGCCGTCAGATCGGGATCCGACATCGGGATCGGCTCGTCGGGGATCTCGATATACTGGCCTTCGCCTTCGTCGCTGTAATCGTATTCGGTCATGGTCAGGCCCGCCGCGCCAGGATGAAGCCGGTCGCCTGCGCCGGATTTTTCACGACTCCGGGGCAATGATCGCCGCCAACCAGATGCAGGTCGAACAGCCCAACCGTCTTCCACGGCGCCTCGTCGACGTCGAGGGCGTCGCAGCGCAGCCAGGCCATGCGCGGATATTTTTGCCGCAATTCGGCCAGCACCGCCGGCGATTGCGCCGCCGCGACGGTCGCCTCAACGTCCTGCAGGACGGCTTCGTCAATGCCCATCACAAAACTCCCGTCAAACCGGCTCGATCTCTTCCTCGAGGCAGCCGACCACATATTTCTGTTCGAACTCGACCATATAGACCGGCGTGCTGCTCTCGACATGCGAGCCGACCTGGACGATCTCGCCCAGCGTCCCTTCGGGCGCCAGCACCGCGTCCTCCTCGGCGTCCGGGAAGGAGCCGTCGTTGACCAGATCGATCAGGCAGCGCACGCGCATGCCCCACTGGTATTTCGGTTCACGCGGATCAATCATGCGTCCAGCTCCTGCGGCAGGGGAAGGTCTTCGTCGTCGCCGAGCGCGTCGGCCAGTTCGAGTTCGCGGCGCTTCATCCCGACGCGGTTGCCGCTTTCGAGAAATTCGACGCCGTAGATATAAAATTGCTGCAGGAAGGTGCCGATGCTCACGACATAGCCGACCTCGCCTTTTTTCACGAGCAGCTCGCCGATTTCCTTGCCGGCGTAAGTGCCGTCGTTGCGGACGAGGCGGCGGGCGCGCACCTTCGCGCCGTAATTGAAATAGGGCGACCCAACGAGTTCATTGACGTCGCTGTCACGAACGATGTTGCTCACTTGCGCGCTCCCTTGTTCCGTCCTGCGCGAGGCGCGCCCGCGCCGTCTCGCGCACCATTTCGTCCTCGTCCTCCGCCAGCTCCGCCAGCAGTTTTACATCGATCCGGTTCGCCGCCTCGTGGCGCACGCGCCAGTCCTCGTCCCCCCGCATCCGCGCCAGAAACTCCGGCGCCAGACGTTTGGAAACCTCGATCCGCACCCGCGCCTCCGGGTCGATCATCATGCGCAGCAGCAGTTTTTCCTCCGCGCGCTGCGCGACCACCCGGCGCACTTCCGGCTCGGGATCGCCGACAAGCCACTCCAGCAGGTTTGGCGCCAGTTTCCGCGCAATCACCTGACGGACATAGTAATCTTCATCCTGCAACATCGGGACCAGATCGCCGTCCTCCAGCAGCGAAACGATGCGGATGCGCACCTCGCGATGCGGGTCGTGACGCAGCTTCAAAATGTGCTTTTTCGGCAGGCGCCGCGCGGCGTTCCAGCGCACGGTCTCCTCGGGATCGTCGAGCAGCGGAACCAGCAGGAACACCGCCGCGTGCTTCGTGGCGATGGCGCGCACCTCGAAATGCTCGTGCTGGAGATAGTCGTTGGCGAGCTGCGGATTCCAGTTGAAGAAGCGGTCGATGCGCCGGGCGTAACGGTCGTTGACGCAGGCGTGGGAAAGCCGACATTTGCCCTCGGCGAGCATGTCCTGATGCCGACACGCGCGACAATCGACCTGTTGGCCGCGCCAGTCGATGGTTTCGTCAATGTCGTCATTCATCGTCGCTCTCCGCGCGCTGGAGCACGTCCAGCAGCAGCCGGGCGTTGATGCGGTCGGTGGGATCGAGGGTCAGGAGTTTTTCGGCGGCGGCGCGGCCTTCCGCCAGATCGCCCAGGCGCATGTGCAGATAGGCGTAGCCCTTGAGACAGAACATGAAAAACCGCGCCATTACGTCGTCGTAGGAGCCGAAGGCAGCGTCGTCGGCGCGCACCTCGCGCCAGTCCGTCGCAAAATTCTTTTCGCGCGCGACCTTGATCAGGCAGCGCTGGCCCACGGCGAGGGCTTCCTCAAGCCGGCCCTTGTAGAAATAATAGCGATACCAGCCGATCAGCACCGCGAAATGGTCGGGCGCCGCCGCTTCGGCCTCGCGCAAAAAAGCTTCGGCGGTCGGCGCGTCCGCGTAGTTTGACCCCGCCTGCGCCAGCGCGCGTTCGGCTTCCCCTGAAAGACCGCCGCCGAAGAGCGGGTGCGACAACACCCCCTCTTCGGCGATCAAAACCTCGGTCTGACGCGACGCGGTCTCGATCATGTCAATGCGAGCTGCAGCAAGCCTGTTGCTTGGGGTCGTGGAACACGAGGCCGCTGGAGGTCGGGGTGTCCGCGAAGTCGATGGTGACGCCCTGCAACAGCATCCGGCTTTCGGCTGGCAGGAACAGTTTGACGCCTTCATGCACGACCGTGGCGTCGCCCGGCAGCGGCTCGGCGAGCACGGCGATGTCGGCGGACAGGCCGGAGCATCCGCCCGGCGTCACGGCGAGGCGGAAGCCCGCGCCGGGGCCGCCGTCGCTCATGACCATCATGCGCATGAAGCGGTGGGCTTTTGGGGTGACGGTGAAAGCGGTCATGGAGGAGTCCTTCAATTTGCGGGAAGGGGCCGGGACTTCCTTCTCCCCTTGCGGGAGAAGGTGGATCGCCGCCGGCGGGCGGCGAGACGGATGAGGGGCGGGGCGCTGTCTACAAAGCTGTCAGGGAAGCAGTTTGGAGGGGGCTTTCCTGATGACGTCGAGGCCAACGCCCCGGCCCCTCACCCTAACCCTCTCCCCGTGAACGGGGAGAGGGGACGATCCCGTCACGCCGGCTGGTAGCGCGGGTAGCTCGTGTCAATCACGCACGTATTGTCGACCGGGCAAACCG
Organism: Rhodoblastus acidophilus; assembly: GCF_900187365.1. Classification (GTDB taxonomy): domain Bacteria; phylum Pseudomonadota; class Alphaproteobacteria; order Rhizobiales; family Beijerinckiaceae; genus Rhodoblastus; species Rhodoblastus acidophilus. The sequence goes on along the minus strand of NZ_FYDG01000006.1, from coordinate 28,519 downwards.
CTACGCATTGCGCGGTGTCGAAATGCCCGATGCACTCCGTGCATTTGGCGGGGTCGATGACAAAGGTTCCGCCCTTTTCCGAAATGGCGAGGTTCGGACATTCCGCTTCGCAGGCCGAGCAATTGGTGCATTGCGAACCGACGATCTTGTAAGCCATCGTCAAACTTCCTTCTTCAGGCGGCGCCGGGCGCCCTGCGGCGACCGGCGCGGTCCATCACATCGGCCGGATTATTCCGCGGGTTCGGCGGCGATCAACGCGCCCTGGCGGATTTCGGCGTCGCCGCGCGCGGCATGCTCGATCTCGCCGGAGCTCACCTTCTCCAGATAGGCCTTGAACCAGGAGATCGCCGACTTCTCGATGAACTCATGGGCGAATTCGTCGACCGGCTGGATGCCGGCCTTGATCAGATCGCCCTTCGGGCAGGCGCCGATCTTGGCGACGAACACCGCATGACAGTCGTTGATGGCGCGGATCACCGTCTCCAGCGAATCCTCGTCGCCAAAGCCGCCCTGGCAGTACAGATCGACGCGGCGATGACCGACGAATTTCGAGCCGGAGGTGGAGAGTTCGTAGATCTGGAACTCCTTGGCGTGGCCGAAATGCTCGTTGATCAGGCCCGAGCCCTTGGTGGCGACGGCGACCAGCACCTTGATGTCGCTTTGCGCTTCAGCCAGCGACGCCAACTCCTCCTTCTTGGCCTCGACCTTGGCCTGGCGCTCCTGCTCGACCACGGCCTGATAGGCCTGGCGCGCCTCGATGTCGTAGTTCACCTCCATGTCCATGATCTTGTCGGTGGTGAATTCCGCCGAGCGATCCTCGCCCAGCAGACCGACGGCGTCGGCGCGGCACTGGCGGCAATGCCGCATCATGTTCATCTCGCCTTCGCAGGCGTCCTGCAGCGCCTTCAGCTCCTGCGCGGAGGGGCCGCGCTGGCCGTTGAGGCCGAACACCGTGCCGTGCTCGGGCGCGGAGATCAGCGGCATGATGTTGTGCAGGAAGGCGCCGCGCGACTTCACCGCCTTGTTGACCTCGACCAGATGCTGGTCGTTGATCCCGGGGATCATCACCGAATTGACCTTGCACAGGATGCCGCGCTCGGTGAGCATTTCCAGGCCGCGCAGCTGGTGCTCGGACAGGATGCGCGCCGCCTCGACGCCCTCGATGCGCTTGTGGTTGTAGAAAATCCACGGATAGATTTTCGCGCCGACTTCCGGGTCCACCATGTTGATGGTGATGGTGACGTGATCGACGTTATATTTGGCGATCGTGTCGATATGCTCCGGCAGCGCAAGGCCGTTGGTGGACAGACAGAGCTTGATGTCCGGCGCCGTTTTCGAGATCAGCTCGAAGGTCTTGAACGTCTTGGCCGGATTGGCGAGCGGATCGCCGGGGCCGGCGATGCCGAGCACGGTCATTTGCGGGATGGTCGAGGCCACCGCCACCACTTTCTTGGCGGCCTGTTCCGGCGTCAGGCGCTCGGACACCACGCCGGGGCGGCTCTCATTGGCGCAGTCATATTTGCGGTTGCAGTAATTGCACTGAATGTTGCACGCGGGCGCCACGGCGACATGCATGCGGGCGAAATGGTGATGCGCCTCTTCGGAATAGCAGGGATGGTTCTTCACCTTCTCCCAGATATCGGGGGGAAGATCGCCGGAGCCGGCGGAGGAGCCGCAGCTCGACTTGCCGGAGCCGCCGGACGTTCCACAGCCCTTGTGCTCGGCGACCTGCTGCATGATGGCGTCCATGTCCGCGCCCTCGGGCGTGGCCGACTCTTGATTCGTCAAAGATTCCATTGACCGTGCCTCTCAGCAATTCAAACCTGCGGCATAGGCAGCAAGAGTCGCGCCACGGGCCACGCCAGGTCTTTCTTGTTTAAGATCAATTGCATGGTTGATTTTTATCGACGCGATTGTCGCAGAGGGAACAGGGAGCCGAGTGCGATTCTCGACCTGTTGCAAAGCTGACAAAAGAGCAGCCCTGCTCCCCGCGCCGGCGCAAAAAAATGGGGAGCCCGAAGGCTCCCCAGTCTCGCCGCAAGCTGACCGAAAACGGCGATTCACCCCATGAGAATGTCGCAGGCCCGCGCCAGCGGGATCGCCAGCGGAACAATGTTTTCCGCCGCGTAGAAACGCTTCTCGTTCAGCGACAATTCCTGGTCCGGCTCGATCACCGCATAATGCGGCGGCGCCGAGCGCTTGGACACCTGCCGGGCGTAGGTGCGCAGCATCTGGTCGTGGAAACGGCAGCCGAGATAGAGAAAGGCGCGGCCGCCACGACGGTCCTTCACCGCGTCGGGGATCGGCGTCTGGATGTCGATCTCGGTCAAAACCTCGACATAATCCGCGTCGGAGATGAGATAGTTCTTCGCCGGCGCCGCCGCGCCGTGCGGCTTGTAAAGCAGCGTTTTCCAGCCTGCCGCATCGGCGGCCTTGGCTTCGCCGCCCGTGGAATCGTAGAAGCGGAACCAGCGGTTCTCGCCGATGCCGGCGCGGGAAATGCCCTGAACCTCGCCCCAGTCGCCCTGGTCGGACAAAGCCTTGCGCATCGCGCCATCGTACCAGGTGTCGACGATCAGCGGCAGGCCAAGCGAGGCCAGCCAGCTTTGCAGCGGCGCGGGCTTGATCGGCGCCGAAAACGCTTCCGTCATGAAGGCGACCACGGTCGGGCGCAGCTTGTAGCCTTCGATATATTGCGCGGAGGCCCAGGCGTTTCCGCGCGCACGACGCGGCAGCGCCACCTTCTTGCCGAAGAATTCGGCGAGGCCTTCTGGCCCGAGCGGGATGTCGGGTTGGGACATGCCCACCACGGCCGCGCCGAGATAGGGAACCACTTCGCCGGCGCGCAGCCGCGCCGCCACTTCGCCCAAAACCTTTTCGGCTTCGTCTCCAGAAAGAATCGCCTCGTCAGCGAGCGCGTCGGCAAGCAGGGCTGCTGTCGCCATGATCAATCCTCCGCGCGCTTTTTGGCCTCGACCGTGATCGGCAGGCGGGTGTCGGCGGGCATGTCCGGCAGGTCGAGAGTCCAGCCGTTGGCGATCTTGATCCACCCGCCCCAAAGCGTCTCATGCTCCTTTTCGACGATCGGCTCTTCCAGATCCTTCTTGGGCACATAGATGGAGAGCCCGAAATCGTCGGACTTGCGGATCATGATTTTCATGGAAACCTCAAGGCGGGGGAGAAGCGCCGGCGAGAAACGCCGGCGCAGAATATAGTCAGGCCTTCACGCAGGTATTCGGCACCGGGCAGACTTCGTCGCATTTGGCGGTGTCGAAGTGGCCTTCGCACTCCGTGCACTTCTTGGGGTCGATGACAAAGCTGTCGCCCTTCATCGAAATCGCCGCATTGGGGCACTCGAACTCGCAGGCCGAGCATCCCGTGCACTGCGAAGCGATGATTTTGTAGGCCATGGTCTTCTCTCCTCAATCGGCCTGTCCGGGCCGAGCATTGAACGCATTGGAGTTGAGCAAGGCCTGTGCCAGCGGTTTCACCTGATCTTGCGCGCCCCCGGCGGCGAAATTTGCGCGTTTCGCAACGTCGGCGTTGCGAAACCGACAGCGTCAAACCACGGTCAGCGACGACAGCGGCACGAAGGCGTTGTTCGGCTTCGGCTCCTCAGTCTTGGGCGCGACCGCGTCCTTGTGCACCTTGAACAGGCGCTCCTGAATCGGCGAGCTCTCGACGAAATCCTGATAGGCCAGCGCCAGATGTTCGGCGCACAGCGCCCTGACCTCGTCGTCGCTCTTGCCCGCGAAGGCGCCGTCGAGTTCAAGCCCCTTCAGATATTGGCCCATGCGGCGCATGATGTGCAGGCGCGACACCCGCACCACCGCCGGATCGAACGCGACGCCGAGATAGGAAAAGAAATCTTCCGCCGAAGACAGACGGCCCAGGTCATCCAGCGCGCTCATCGTCAAACCTTTCTTGTTCCTGTTGGGTGTCTTGTTGGTTTCGGACGCGGCCCTGCATGTGGTTGAGCCGGGTCTCCAGAAATTCGACGCGGTCGAGCAGCATCGACAGCACCTCGCCGACGGGATCGGGAATGAGGTGATGGTCGAGGTTGACCCGGCCCGATCCGACGGCGCCGCGATTGTTCAGCGCGCGAACGATGCGGGCGGGGATGCCCACTGCGGTCACGCCCGGAGGCACCTCCTCCACCACCACCGAATTGGCGCCGATGCGCGCGCCGGCGCCGACCTTGATCGGCCCGAGAATTTTGGCGCCGGCGCCGACCAGCACGCCGTCCTCGAGGGTGGGATGGCGCTTGCCGGGAGTCCAGCTCACGCCGCCCAGCGTCACGCCGTGATAGAGGGTGACGCCGTCGCCAACCTCGGCGGTCTCGCCGATCACCACGCCGGCGCCATGGTCGATGAAGAATTTCTGGCCGATGGTGGCGCCGGGATGGATGTCGACATTGGTGAGCAGACGCGCGACCCAGGACAGGAAACGCGCCGGGAATTTGAAGCCGTTGCGCCACAGCCGATGCGCCAGCCGGTGCCAGATGATGGCGTGGACGCCGGGATAGGTCAGCAGGATTTCAAACGCGTTGCGGGCGGCGGGATCGCGCGCCTTGACGCAGGCGATGTCGTCGCGCCATAGGCGCAGGAGGCCTGCGGGGCGCTCCCTTTCCGCATGCGCGGCGGGCATGGTCGCGCCCTCGGTCACGGCCGTCTCAGTGCCCCGAACGCCGAAGGCCGGTGGGGGCCGGAACGACGCGGACGAGTTCGCCGAGCTTTTCGACGATGCGGCTCTGGATGCCTTCGAGCGTGGCGCTGGCCAGGCTGCAGAAGATGCAGGCGCCCGTCAGCTTGACATTGACGATCTTGCCTTCAATCGACAGCAATTCGCAATCGCCGCCGTCCCGCTTGAGAGCCGGGCGGATTTCCTCGATCGCCTCGCGCACGAGCTGCTCGCGGCGATCCTCGACGGCGACGGGCGTATCGGCGACGACGGCTCCGGTGTGCATGGTCATGATGAACCCCTCTGGTAAATGAGATCAGCCGAAGCTCTTGCCGCAGGAGCAGGAGTGCGTGGCGTTGGGATTGTCGAAGGTGAAGCCGGCGCCCTCGATGGCGACGACGAAATCGATGGTCGTGCCGTAAAGCAGCGGCAGGCTGTCATGTTCGAGGAACACCTTGACGCCGTCGCGCTCGACCACCTCGTCGTCCTCTTCCGCCGTGCGGACCAGGCCCATCAGATATTTGTTGCCGGCGCAGCCTCCGGTCTCGACCTTGAGCCGCAGGCCCTGCACCGGCTCCGGCGCCGAGCTGATCGCGTTGCGCACGGCGTCGAGCGCGCTGTCGGTGAGATGGATCATTCCGTCCTCCAATCAAGAGAAGCTTTTGCCCAACAAAGAAGCAAGAGCCGCGCCAAAGGCGCGACCCTTGTTTTCTCATTGTTATCGCTTGATTTTTTATTGTGTCGGCGTTGCGACTGTCGGCAAAGCGACAGGTCGCTCGCTTACGCTGCGGCGCCTTGATCGAGGCCGCGGAACAGGGCGCAACGCTTGAACACGTCGAGATCGGCGGGCGTGTCGCGATGGCGACAATATTTCGCGACCAGTTTCGCCAGCCCCTTGATGTCGCGCCCGCTGGTCTGCGGATAAAGCGTGACCAGTTGGCCGATCAGATCGTCGCTCAGGTTCAGGCCGAATTGTTCGGCCATCACGCCCCAGATGCGCCGCCGCGCGTCCTCATCGGGCGCATGGAAGCGGATCAGCGCGATGCAGCGCGAGACGATGGCCTCGTCGATATCGTCGATACGGTTGGTGGTGAGGAACAGCAGGCCGTTGAAATATTCGAGCACGCGCAGGAACACGCCGACGACCGCGTTCATGGTCATGTCGTCCTGGCGGCGCTTGATATAGACGTCAGCCTCGTCGATCAGCATCACCGCGCCCCAGCGTTGCGCGCGCAACAGAGCCTCTTTCAAAGAGGTCTCCATGGCCGCGACATTGAGACCGAGCTGGCCGGAATGGACGCGGTAGAGCGGGCGCTTCACGATCTCCGAATAGACTTCGGCGGTCAAAGTCTTTCCCACGCCGGGCGGTCCCGCGCACAAAACCGTGGTGCCGCCGGACTTGCCCGCGACAATGTCGTCCATCAGCACGTCCATTTCGGCGGTGAGGATGTCGATCAGGTCGGTCTGCTCCTCCGGCAGCACCAGTTTCTGCTTGAGATCGGGCTGGTAGGCGTAGGGCGTGAGATCCTCGACATGCGCCCAGACATAATGGTGCAGGTCGAGGTGGAACATCAGGATGAACGGATGCACCGGGATCTTGCGAAACAGATCGCGGCCCTTGGTTTCGTTGACGGCGGCGACCTCGTCCTCCTCGGCGAAATTGTTGCTCTTGGCGGCCTTGCGCAGATAGGCGCCGAGCAGATCGCCGGTGAGTTCGAGCGTCAACGCGCGATTGGCCAGCAGGCTTTCGTCGTTGACGAGACGCGCGGGGGCGCCGCCCGACGACAGGATGACGCTGTCCTTGCGCGCCCAATCGGTGTTGCGATGGGTCGAGGCCGGATCCTCCGCGAAATAGCCGAGGCCGACGCCGGAAAACTGGGCGCCGTAATGCGCGCGCCATTCGAAGTATTTGTCGGCATTGGCGTCATAGGCGGCGACCAGTTCCGGCGTCTCATGCAAAAACCCTTTTGACGCCAGGATTTCCGCGATCGTCTTGCCCTCGACATCGCCGGCGGAAATGCGCAATTGCGCCGTGGCCAACTCGCCTTTGGAATTGGCCTTCAACTCAAGAAGGATGCGGCCGGTCTCGTCATTATTGGCCGGCGTGTAGTCGATGCGCGCGACCACCCAGGGCAGCGGACGTCGCTTTGCGCTCAGGGTGAACAACCAGCCGCGCTGGGCGTCCTCGATCAGAAAGCGGCCCAGCGCGGGCACCACCGCCTCCAGATCGTCGGCGGCGAAACGCTCGCCGGCGCCGGAAAAGGCGCGGCGCAAGGTGGCGATCTGCGCCTGCTGGTTTTGCAGCGCCGGCCCCGCCTCGTCATAGAGCGCATGCAGGCGATCGACCTGGGGCGCGGAGAGGTCGAGGAAGGAGACCTCGACCTTGTCGCCGAACAGCAATTGCTGCTTCAGGGATTCGAGTTCGGGAAAATCCTGGGCCAGCGCCTCCACGAAGGGCCTGCCGATGTGAATCTTGACGCTCATGTCGCCTTCCGTTCACCGTTTCAATCCGGTTTTGCGACAAGCAGGGACCAGGCCAGACATTTTGTGGCGAAAATTTCGGCAAACCATTTGCATGAGCTTCAGCGGCGCGACGACGCGCGACGATTTCTGAAGCGGAGAAGAAAATGACTTTTGAAACGACCGCCCTCGCCGGCCTTGAAACCGCGGGCCGCCTGATCAACGCCGTCTACAAGGGCCCCAGCGACAAGAGCGGCTATCTGGCGTTTCGCGGCGACTTCGCCCTGAAATTCCAGGAAACCAAGGCCGACGAGAAGCGCCCGCCGGAATATTGCCTGGAACAGGGCCTCGCCATCGTCAAGGACGGCGGAACCAGCATTGACGCGCTGGCCGGCTACATCCACGACATCAACAATCTCAAAACTTTCAAGGAAGTGATGGGCTCGCTGCTGTCGTCGACCGGCAACTACATCATCTTCGCCGGCAATATCGACTTCCTGGCCAAATACACCGTCTCCTTCGGCGACGCGACCCTGACCGTGTTCCCGCTGGAAGAATCCACCGTGTGGAAGGAATTGTCCGACCTGTCCGGCCTCGACAAGAACGATTTCAAGAAGCTCGACGGCGGCGGCAAGGTGCAGCTCATGCTCGACAAGGCCGCCGAGTCCAAGGACACCTATGAGAAGATCAGCTTCGAGGACTTCCTGACCAAGGCCCTGCCGGTGCGCAACCGCAACGAGAACCGTCCGGTCTGATTTTTTCGCGCATGGTCCCGAAATTTTCCGCGCATATCGCCAGGATCATGCGCGGAGGTTCGGAACGAAACATGCGCAACACGCCAAGGTCATCGTCGCGCCTTGACCCTTTCGCGGGCGACCGCGAAAGGGTTTTTCGTTTCAGGCGTTCTCGTCCTCGATCAGCGTCAGCCCGAGCACGCAAATGTCGCCGTCGATCACTTCCAGCCGCACCTTCTCCAGATGCTCGCCCTTGCACGGGCCGGAGGAACAGCGCCCCGTGCCGATCTCGAACAGCGAGCCGTGCTTGCCGCACAAGAGCCTTTGGCCGGAATCGTCGAGGAAACTGCCGGACTCCCAGTCGAGATGCACGCCGTGATGCGGGCATTTGTTGCGATAGCCGAAAACGTTCTTGCCCCAGCGCACGACGACGAGAGGAAAGGATTCCGGCTCGCCCTTCTCGTTGACGATTCCGAGATGAAATCCCCTGGCCTTCTGGCTGGGAATATCGCTCAGCGCGCAAATGACATAGGCTTCTTCCGACATGCGCAACTCCATCTGATCCTTCACGATTGTAGCAAGAAGCGCGCAATGCTGGCACGAGTTTTGAAATTTCACCTCTGATTGTCGCACAGGAGAAATCATGTCGGTTCTCGTGAAAACGACGCTGGACGGCCGCAAGCTGGAAGTGTTCGATCAGGGCCTCACCCTCGGCGGCGTGCTGGAGGCGCGCGAACTCGTCGCGGTCGCCGAACACCCCAATCGCGCCAAAATCCTCGAAGTCGCGCCCGACGCGATCTATATGGCGGGACGCGTGCCGCTCAACGCCACTGAGGCCGAAATCGCGCTGAAGGCGCTGGAGGAGGCGGAGGCGCGCCATCTCACCGATCCCCGGCTGATCGAGGAGAGGTTCCGCCGTCTCGCGTGGAAGCGGCAGCGCGATCCCGGCCTGGACTGATGGGCGCGGCCGCCGGCTATCTGGCGCTGCTGGTCGCCGCCGCGCTCGAAGCCAGCGGCGACGCTCTGGTGCGCCACGGCCTGATCGCCGGCGGCGTTGGCGCGCGGATCGGCTTTTTCCTCGCCGGCGCGACCGTGCTGTTCGCTTACGGACTGACGGTCAACGCCCCGGCGTGGGATTTCGGCAAACTGCTCGGCGTTTACGTCAGCCTGTTCTTCGTGGTGGCGCAAATCGTCAATTTCTTCGTCTTTGGCGCGCGGCCCGACGCCGCGACGCTCACCGGCGGCGCGTTGATCGTGGCCGGCGGACTGGTCGTCGCCTTCGCCCGATTTGACTGACGCGCCCGATAGAACTCTACTGGCGAGATCGGTTTTCAGGAATGGATTCGCCGGCTCGCCATGACGCACAGACCGCAGCAATTCGCCAGCGACAATTACGCCGGCATCTGTCCCGAAGCTTTCGAAGCGATGGCGCGCGCCAATGACGGCTCGGCCAGCGCCTATGGCGAGGATGTCTGGACGAAACGCGCCTGCGACGCCTTCCGCGACCTGTTCGAGACGGATTGCGAAATTTTCTTCGTCTTCAACGGCACGGCGGCCAATGCGCTGGCTTTGTCGGCTCTGTGCCAAAGCTTTCATTCCGTGATCTGTTCGACCGCCGCCCATGTCGAAACCGACGAATGCGGCGCACCGGAATTTTTCTCCAACGGCGCCAAGCTGCTGACCGCGGCGAGTCCCGACGGCCGGCTCACCCCCGAAATTTTGCGCGCGCTGGCGACCAGCCGCAGCGACATTCATTTTCCCAAGCCCAGCGTCGTTTCGATCACCCAGGCCACGGAGACCGGGCGGGTCTATTCCATCGACGAAGTGCGCGCGATCTCCTTCGCCGCGCGCAATCTCGGCTTGAAACTGCACATGGATGGAGCGCGTTTCGCCAACGCCTGCGCCCGCCTCGATTGCGCGCCGGCCGATCTGTCGTGGCGGGCCGGCGTCGACGTGCTGTGTTTCGGCGGCGCCAAGAACGGCCTCGGCCTCGGCGAAGCCGTGATCTTTTTCGACCGGGCGCTGGCGGCGGATTTCGAATATCGCTGCAAGCAGGCGGGACAACTGGCGTCGAAAATGCGTTTTCTGTCGGCGCCCTGGCTCGGCCTGCTCGAAAGCGGCGCCTGGCTGCGCAACGCCCGCCACGCCAATTTTTGCGCACGCAAACTGGCCGATGCGGTCGAGGCGTCGCCCGGCGTGTCGCTGACCTTCCCGGTCGAGGCCAACGCCGTCTTCCTCAGCGCGCCGCCGGCGATGCTCGACGCCTTGCGCGAAAAAGGCTGGCTCTTCTATACGTTCATCGGCGCCGCCGCCCGCTTCATGTTCGCGTGGGACGCCGATCCCGCGCAGGTCGAGGCGCTGGCCCAGGATATTGTCGAGGTCAGCCGGACGATCACGCCATGACCTCGCCGCGCGACCGCGAAAAGGCGCGGATGAGCTGGGTGTTCATCCGCAACATTCTCTATTTCCCGCTGGCGGGCTTGGCGTTGGCTTTGGTGATCTGGTCGTTTCTCGCCAAGGTCGAAACGGAGGTCGGGCCGTGCGGGGAACACACGACCAAGCCGCTGTTCCCTTGGGGCGTGACGCAAACGTGGCGCTGGGGGCCTGACCGGTGCTGAAGCGAAATTACGCCCGCTGCTCGTAAATATGAGCGAGCCGCGAAATCCCCTCCTCCGAACCGAAGCAGGAGGCGAAATCGTCGCAATCGCTGCACACCGGCGCCGGGCAGAGGGAAAACCCCTCGGAGGCGCAGACCATGCGCGAGATGAATTTCTTCCACTTCATGTCGGCGGAGTTTTTCTGCTTCAGCCGGGTGAAATGGCGGGTCATCAGCTCCGACAATTCGCCGCGATTGCGCAGGCCGAGATCCTGCCAGAGATGATGCGGCTCCTGGCAGCGCCGCGCGATCATCACGGCGAGCGGACGCAGCAAGGCGTAATCGCCATTGCCATACATCAGCAACAAATCGCGGGCCGATTCTTCTTCAGCCGAAGGCGCGGGCGCGGCGGCGCCGGCCATGGCGGCGAGCGGGCGGGCCGCGCCAGGGAACAGCCGCGCCGCCAGCGCGGACAGCGCGGCGGCGTCGAGGCCGCTGGTGGCGGCGAGAGTCGTGTTCTCCTCCCGCGCCTGCGCGATGGCAAGCGCGAGCATGGAGGCGCAGACATGCGCGTCGAACCCGTCGCCGGCGTTTGGCGCGGAGGCCTCGATCAACCAGCGATAGGTCCGGTCGGGGCTCATGCGGCGGCCGCCTCGTGCTTCTGACAGCTCGACGGGCAGACGCGGGCGCAGGCGCCGCAGCCGACGCAGGCGCCGGAATCCGCCATCACCATCACCTTCTTCTCGATTTCGTCGGCGTCCTCGTCATCGTCGTCGATATATTCGCCTTCGTCATTGATGCCCTTGAGCGTCATGACGTCGCGGCCGCACACCTTGTAGCAGCGGCCGCAGCCGATGCATTTGGCGGGGTCGATCGCAACGAGATATTCCGGCTTCCAATCGCGGCCGTCACGTGTCTGCGCCATTACTCTCTCTCCAGATTTCGGCCCGTTAAGGCTAGCCTCTCAGGCTCGCCTGTCAGGCTGCGGCCTCCGCCGCTTTCAGTTCGGCGCGCTTCGCCTCCAGAATGGCGAAGGCGTCATGGGCTTTCTGCGCGATATCCAGGATGGTCTCCCAGCCAATCGGAAGCTCCTCCGAGAGATCGTGCAGGTTCATTTTCGCGTTCATGGCGCGGGCGGAGAGCTTTTTGATCTCCGCCTTCAGGGCTTCAACGTCGCTCATGTTTTCCTCGTGCATCGCCTCTTTTTTCGGGCGCGAAAACTGTCGTCAATACCGGGCGGCGTCCGGGAATTTCTCGATCATCTCGACGCCGGCCTTCACCATCTTTTCGCCTTCCTCGGCGAGCTTGGCGAAAGTCTCGAAGCCGAAGCGATGAATGTCGCGCAACTGCTTGTTGACGACGATCAGGCGGCCGCCGATCAACACCATGCGCCCAAAACCTTCGTGGCTCATCTTCAGCATGGGCGAGATCATCACCTTGCTCTCGGCTTCGATCGACAGGCCGATGGCGTTGTAGAACAGCTCCAGCCGCCAGATCGTGTCCGGATCGGGATCGGCGATGATCGGAATCTTCTTCCGCTCTTCCTTGGTGACGATATATTCGGACAGCAGCTTGGCGTCGCTCTTGCGCTCCCAGGTCCCATGCGCGTCCTGCGCGCGCCAGACCTGGACCAGCGTTTTCAGGAACGGGTTGGAGGCGACGAGGGCGTCGTCGTCGATCACAGCGGCTTCAGTCATGCTCACTCCTCGAAATCGAAAACGCGTTCCTTGCCCTTGGCCAAGGCCTTGCGGATGAAGGGCGGCGGATTGCCGTTGAGCATGGCCTGCAGCTTCTTCAGCAGCGCCTCGATGTCCTCGGGCTCCGGCACCTTGATGGGATGAATGTTGTTGGCGACGACGCGCGCCGCGCCGGAACCGCCGATGGCCGCAACATAGAGAATGGCGCAGTCCTTCACCGCCTCGATCTTCGGGGCGAGCTTGTCCTCGTTGCCATCTTCCTGGAGATCGCCGTCAAAAGTGAAAGTCTGGACGAAGCTGTAGCCTTTCTCGTCCAGATCATAGACGGAAATCTGCTTGGCCCAGCCGAAATGGGCGTCCACCCTTTTCAGGTCTTGTGTAGCAAAAGCGACTTTCATGACTCGCCCTCTCGATCGATCTCAGTGCGTGACAGGCGTTGCAATCGCGGCGCCATTTTCTTCGGCGCCCGCAAGTTCCCCCCAGGGATAGCGCCAGGTGTCCGGGGTGACGTGGGCGTTGGCCTCGCGGTGGGCGATGATGAGGTTGGCGATTTTGAAGATCAGGTCGCGCGCGCCGCGATAGCCGACGGAAACCTCATGCGCCGCGCCAATGCGGTCGAAGGTGGGGATGCCCATGCGATGGAACGGAATTTTCAACCGCTCCGCCGCCTGCCGGCCGTGCGCGTGCGTCACCAGCAGGTCGCACGCCCGTTCCTTCGCCAGCGTCTCCAAATCTTCGAGATCGCCGATCACGACCTCTTGCGTCTCGAGCTTTTCCAGCACCGGCGATTGCGTGGTGGTGACCGCCGCCTCGATCTGCGCGCCCATGTCGTGCAGCAACGAGCCAATGTCGTAGAGCATGTCCGGTTCGGCGCCGATGGCCAGTTTGCGCCCGCCAATATGGAAATGGCCGTCGAGCATGGCGTCGATCAATTGGCCGCGCTGGCGGCGGTATTTGGTCGGCGCCGGACGGCCCGAAATTTCGGTCAGGAAGGCGATCAGCTCGTCGCCGGCTTCGAGGCCGCACAATTTCTCGAACAGGCGATAGGGAACGCCGGTCTTCTCCTGCATCGCCTCGGCCGCCGCGCGCATTTGCGCGCCGACCGCAATCGTCCAGCCCGCATTGCCCATGGCGGCGACTTCTTCCACGCCGACGCCGCCGATGGTGGTGGGGGTGAAATCGTCGGGAATGTGACCATCGAGCGATTGGCCGATGTCGGGCAAAAAGGTCGGCTCCAGTCCGAAGTCCTCGATGATGGTGCGCAACTCCTCGATGTCGCCGGGGGTGAGATGGCTGCCGGGCAGCACGTTCACCGCCTTCATGTCCTTTCGCGCGGCGTTCTCGGGCTTGCGCACGAGTTCACGAACGAGATTGGTCACCGCCTTTTCCCAGCCGTCCTGGAAGGCGCCGGTGAAATCGGGGGTGGAGACATAGACCAGCGGGAAATCCTTGAGTTCGGGATGGCGCTGGCGGATCAGGCGAATAAACCCCTCGACATCGTCGCCCTTGGTCTCGGTGACGCCGGTCGAAGCGATGCCGATGATTTCCGGCTTGGTGCGATTGACGATGTTGAGCACCGCCTGTTCGACATTCTCGAAGCCGCCGAGCACGGTCGCCACTTCCGACATGGCCGTGGTCTGCATCGGAATGGCTTCTTTGAAATGCCGGACGAACAGCACCAGCCCGAACGAGGTGCAGCCCTGCGAGCCATGCAGCAGCGGCATGCAGCCGCGCAGGCCCATGAACGCCAGCGCCGCGCCGATCGGCTGGCTCATCTTCAGCGGATTGACGGCGGCGCTCTTTCGGGAATGGGTGACGATCGCCATTGTCTTACTCCGCCGCGACATTGATCTGTTGTGTCGGCTGTCCGACAATCGCGCCCTGATCAAGGATTTCCTGGATGCGGACGGCGCAGGCGCCGCAGCCGCCAGACGCCGCGGTTTTCTCCTTCACCGCCTCGGTTGTAGCGGCCCCGCCGCGAATGGCGTCCTCGATGGCGCCGAGCGTCACGCCCTTGCACATGCACACCGCTTTCGCGCGACGAACTTCCTCAGCCTTGGCGGGGTCGGCGGCAAGTTCCGCTTGCTCCTGCGCGATCTGGGCGAGGGCTCTTTCCTGCCAGCTGTCGCCAACCTTGGCCCAGGGCGCGGGCTTGCGCACCTTCTTCCACACCGGGTTCGACAGGGTGCGGTCGATCTCCTTGACCAGGTTCACCATGCCGACATAGCCCATATAACACTGGTGGCGCTCCTGGTTGATGTCGAGCCAGGGCATGGTCGCCTTCAGCGCGACGAACTGCGAACGGCCGCCCGACAGCATGATGTCGGCGCGGGCATCCCGAAGCATCTTGTACATGTCGCGCGGCTTCATATCCTCGATCAAGTGCGCGTCCTGGCCCATCAGCTCCTTGATGCGCTCCTTGTCCTCGCGCGTCGATTTCTTCACCGACGTGCCGACCATTTCAAAGCCGGCCTCCATCAGGGCGGCGACGACCGACCAGCTTTTGACGCCGCCGGTGATGAGCAGCACCTTCTTGCCTTGCACACGGGGTTTCAGCTTGGCGATGGCGGCGTAGGCGCGCTTCTCCTCGCGCTCGCACAGAGCGTTGACGCGGTCCATCAGTTCGGGATCGGCGCCGCGCTCGATCAACAGGCGGGCGAGTTCCTTGAGCGAATCCGACGTGTCCTCGATCCCGTAGAACGAGCCTTCGAAGAACGGGATGCCGTAACGCTCCTCCATTTTGCGCGCGACATTGATCATGGCCTTGGAGCAGACCATCATGGTGGCGCGGGCGCGATGCGAGGAAGCCACTTCATTGTAGCGGCCGTCGCCGGAAATGCAGGAGAGGATGCGGATGCCCAGTTCGTCGAGCAGCGGCTTGACCTGCCAGAACTCGCCCGCAAGATTGAACTCGCCGATAATGTTGATGTCGTAGGGCGTGGTGTATTCCGGCTCGACCGTGCCGATCACGTAATCGAGCAAGGCTTCGCCCGCGAGCTTGTTGCCGAGGTTTTTCGGGCCGACGAAGCCGGGCACGTTGACCGGGATCACCGGCTTGCCGAACTTTTGCGAGGCCGCCTTGCAGACCGCGCCAATGTCGTCGCCGATCATGGCGGGCACGCAGGTCTGATACACAAAGATCGCCGGGGGATCGTATTTCTCGATGATCTCCTTGCACGCTTTGAACAGTTTTTTCTCGCCGCCGAACACCACGTCCTGTTCGGTCATATCGGTGGTGAAGGAGGTGCGCCACAGCGTCGGGCCGGAGCTGGCCGATCCCCGGTTATCCCAGCTATTGCCCTCGCAGGCGATGGGGCCGTGGACGAGATGGGCGACGTCGGCGAAGGGTTGCAGCGCAATCTTGGCGCCGTCGAAGGCGCAGCCGCCGGCGGCGCCGCCGGGCTGCAAAGCCTTGGTGCAGCCCTTCTTCTTGTCCTTGGCGGATTTGTTGGCGTTCTTGCTGCAACCGGGCTCGTTGAACACGTCCTGGATTTTCGAGGAAACGGACATCTGCCCTCCTGTCGTGTTCGGCGCGCGAAAATTGTCGGGTTTCCGCCGCGCCTGAGGCGCTTTGGTGAGAGAGGCAGCAAGCGCCGTGCCGCCCCGCCGCGCAGTCCAAAAGCGTGGTATGACGGGTTTCGGCCAACCCTTCCGGAAAACGTCAATGCTGACAGTTCATCACTTGAACAATTCCCGCTCCCAGCGCGTGCTGTGGCTGCTCGAAGAGCTGGGCGTTCCCTATGAGATCAAGCATTACCAGCGCGACGCCAGGACCATGCTGGCGCCGCCCGAACTGCTCGCCGTCCATCCGCTCGGCAAATCGCCGGTCATCACCGACGACGGCGTGACCGTGGCCGAGACCGGCGCCATCGTCGAATATAGTCTGGCGCGCTACGGCGAGGGCCGGCTTGCGCCCTCGGACGCCATCGACCGGCTGCGCTACACCTATTGGCTTCATTTCGCTGAAGGCAGCGCCATGCCGCCGCTGGTCATGACGCTGCTGTTCGGCGAAACCGTCAAGCGCGCGCCAGTGCTTGTGCGGCCCATCGCCCGCGCCATCGCGAACACGGTGCGGACCAGCTATCTCGAGCCGCAAATTCAACGCCAGCTCGACCTGATGGAAAGCGAACTCGCGCGCGGCGGCTGGTTCGCCGGGTCGGAAATTTCCGGCGCCGACGTGATGATGAGTTTTCCGGTGGAGGCGGCGGCCCAGCGCGTGGGGCTCGGCGACCGCTTAAAGCTCAAGGGATGGCTGCAAACGATTCACGGGCGTCCCGCCTATCGACGCGCGCTGGAGAAGGGCGGCCCCTACTCTTTTGCTTGAAAAAGCAAAAACCCGGGAGACTTGCGTCTCCCGGGCTGCGTTTCGCTGCAATGTCGCTTTCGCGACAAATCAGCGGATGATGTCGAACGAGTAGTCGGTCTTGCCGGCGATCATCGTGTTGGCGTCGATCGTGTCGAAGATCTTGTCGAGGATCGTCACGAGGACGTTCAGGCCGCCCTGGTAGCCCCACACGGGATAGCGGTGCTTGTGGTGACGGTCGAAGATCGGGAAGCCGATGCGGATCAACGGGGTGTTGGTGTCGCGCTCCAGATACTTGCCGTAGGTGTTGCCGATCAGGAAGTCCACCGGGCGGGTGAACAGCAGCGACCGAAGGTGCCACAGATCCTTCTGCGAATAGACCTGGCAGTCCTTGCCGAACGGCGAGGAGGCGAACAGGGCCTTCATCTTCTCTTCCCAACGCTTGTTGCCGTTGGTGGCGAGAACGGTGGTCGGCTCGGCGCCCAGCTCAAGCAGGAATTCCGCAAGGCCGTAGCACAGGTCGGGATCGCCGTAGATGGCGAACTTCTTGCCGTGAATGTGGGCGCTGGAGTCGGCGATGGCGTCCACGAGGCGGCCGCGCTCCTTCTCGAGCGAAGCCGGGATTTCCACGCCGGCGAGCTTGGCGACAGTCATCAGGAACTTGTCGGTCGCCTTCACCGAGATCGGGTGATTGAAGGCGGCGACTTCCTGGCCGTGATCGGCGATGAAGGGCAGCGTTTTTTCGGTGCAATATTCCTGCATCGAAATGGTCGCGGAAGCGTGGACCGCATTGGTCACTTCCTCGATCGTGGTGCCGCCGTCATACATGCGGAATTCGCCGTCGGTGGGGGTGTCCCACACGTCCGAATTGTCGCCGACGATGGTGTACTTCACGCCCATCTCGTTGAAGATACGCTTGATTTCGCGCAGGTTGCCGACGGTGTAGCCGTCGAAGCCGCCGAGGAAGTTGATCGAGCCGTTCTTGACGGGCGTGGACTTCTCGGCCGTGCCGGCCTTGCCGTCCCAGAAATGCTCCAGCACGCCCTTCATGGCGTTGTCGTAGCCGGTGATGTGGCTGCCGACGAAGGCCGGGGTGTGGGAGAAGGGAACGTCGAAGTCAGCCGGGACCGAGCCCTTTTCCTTCGCGGTCTTGATGAAGGCGTTCAAATCGTCGCCGATGACTTCCGCCATGCAGGTGGTGGAGACGACGATCATCTTCGGCTTGTACATGCTGTACGTGTTGGCCAGGCCGTCAATCATGTTGTTGAGGCCGCCGAACACCGCCGCATCTTCGGTCATCGAGGAGGAGACGCAGGAGGTCGGCTCCTTGAAGTGACGCGAGAAGTGCGAGCGATAGTAAGCGACGCAGCCCTGCGAACCGTGGACGAAGGGAATGGCGCCGTTAAAGCCGACCGCGACGAACACCGCGCCGAGCGGCTGGCAGGCCTTGGCCGGATTGACGGTCAGGGCTTCGCGGGCGAAATTCTTTTCCTGGTACTCTTCGGTCTTCAGCCATTCGCGGACGCGCTCGACTTCGGCCGGATCATGGCCATGCTCGAACTTGGCCTTCTTGTTGGCCAACATTTCCTGGTATTCGGGACCACGGAACAGGTCGAAGTGGTCAAGTACGTTGTCGGCGTTCTGCGCCATGGGGATGCCCTCTGCTGTCGGTGTGTGGGAGGGGCCGGCTCCGCCGGTGGGAAGCGGAGCCGGCCGTCGTATTACTCAGCCGCGACGGCGGTGGCGGCGGCGTCCGTCTTCCAGGGGGCCTTGGCCATTTTCCAGACCGGCGCGTTGATCGCCATGTCCATGTCGCGGGCGAAGATGGCGAAGCCGTCATAGCCGTGATACGGGCCGGAATAATCCCAGCTGTGCATCTGGCGGAACGGCACGCCCATCTTCTGGAACACGTACTTTTCCTTGATGCCGGAACCGACGAGATCCGGCTGGACCTTCTCGACGAACTTCTCGAATTCGTAGCCGTTGACGTCGTCGTAGATCAGGGTGCCGTCCTTCACATAGTGCTGGGCGGTGCGCTGATAGTCGTCGTTGTGCGCGAATTCGTAGCCGGTGCCGACCACTTCCATGCCGAGATCTTCATACGCGCCAATGACGTGGCGCGGACGCAGGCCGCCGACGTAGAGCATCACCTTCTTGCCTTCGAGGCGCGGGCGGTACTTGGCGATGACCGCGTCCATCAGAGGCTGGTACTTGGCGATGACGCGCTCGGCGCCTTCCTTGATCTTGTCGTCGAAATAGCTGGCGATCTTGCGCAAGCTGTCGACGATCTTGGTCGGGCCGAAGAAGTTGTATTCGCACCACGGAATGCCGAACTTTTCTTCCATGTGGCGGGAGATGTAATTCATCGAACGGTAGCAGTGCAGCACGTTCAGCTTCGCCTTCGGCGTTGCTTCGAGTTCCGCGAGGGTGCCGTCGCCCGACCACTGGGCGATCACGCGCAGGCCCATCTCTTCGAGCAGGATGCGCGAGGCCCAGGCGTCGCCGCCGATGTTGTAGTCGCCGATGATCGCGACGTCGTAAGGGGTCGACTCGAACTCGGCGAGCTTGGACGGGTCGGTCTTGTCGAAGATGTAGTCGCGCACCGCGTCATTGGCGATGTGGTGGCCCAGCGACTGGGACACGCCGCGGAAACCTTCGCAGCGGACGGGAACGATGGTCTTGCCGCCGTATTCCTTCGACTTGACCTTGGAGACTGCCTCGATGTCGTCGCCGATCAGGCCGATCGGGCATTCCGACTGAACCGTGATGCCCTTGTTGAGCGGGAACAGCTCCTGGATTTCGTCCATCAGCTTGGCGAGCTTCTTGTCGCCGCCGAACACGATGTCCTTCTCCTGGAAGTCGGAGGTGAACTGCATCGTGCCGAACGAGTCGACGCCGGTGACGCCGATGAAATAGTTGCGGCGCGAGGACCAGGAATACTGACCGCAGCCGACGGGGCCGTGGGAGATATGGACCATGTCCTTGATCGGGCCCCACACCACGCCCTTGGAGCCGGCGTAGGCGCAACCGCGGATGGTCATCACGCCGGGGATGGACTTGATGTTGGACTTCACGCCGCAGTCGGACTTGCCCTGCTCGTGGACGTTCAGATGCTTGGCGCGGCGCTTGGCCGTCTTTTCGGGATAGACGGCAAGGACTTCCTTGATCAGGTCCTTGTTGCGCGCCTTGACGTCAACAGTTTCTTCGTTCGCAACGCTCATGTCGCCACCTCTAAAATCGCGCGCCTAGGGAAAGCGGCGCATGCCCTCTGTTTGCCTGGATGTCCGGCCGCTCGATGAGCGGCCGGACCTTCAGTGTCAGGCTTCCACGGCCTTCTTGCCGACCTGGGTCTCGTCGATGGTCGGCATGATGCCGTGTTCCATCAGCAGGTCTTCCAGCTCGTCCATGGTGATCGGGGTCGGGATGGTGCCGTTGCCGGCGTTGTTGTGCACCTTGTGGGCCAGGGTGCGATATTCGCCGGCCTGCTTGGATTCGGGGGCGTATTCCACCACCGTCATGCGGCGCAGTTCGGCGTGCTGCACGATATTGTCACGCGGCACGAAATGGATCAGCTTGGTGCCCAGCTTGCCGGCGAGGGACTCGGCCAGATCATATTCCTTGTCGGTCTTGCGCTCGTTGCAGACCAGCCCACCCAGGCGCACGCCGCCGGAATTGGCGTATTTCAGAATGCCCTTGGAGATGTTGTTGGCCGCATACATGGCCATCATCTCGCCGGACATGACGATGTAGATTTCCTGGGCCTTGTTCTCGCGGATCGGCATGGCGAAGCCGCCGCAGACCACGTCGCCGAGCACGTCGTAGGACACATAGTCCACGTCGTCATAGGCGCCGTTTTCTTCGAGGAAGTTGATGGCGGTGATGACGCCGCGGCCGGCGCAGCCCACGCCCGGCTCCGGACCGCCGGACTCAACGCACTTGATGTCGCCGAAGCCGACCTTCAGCACGTCTTCGAGTTCGAGGTCTTCCACCGAACCGGCTTCAGCGGCCAGCGACAGGATGGTGTCCTGCGCCTTGGCGTGCAGGATCAGACGGGTGGAGTCGGCCTTGGGATCGCAGCCCACGATCAGGATCTTCTGACCCATTTCCGTGAGACCGGCCAGGGTGTTCTGCGACGTGGTCGACTTGCCGATGCCGCCCTTGCCGTAGAAAGCGATCTGTCTCAAGCTAGCCATGCTTTGCTCCTTGTTAAAGTCTCGTGTGTGGCTTCTCAACTTCGCGCGACTGCGCGAGACTGTTCCTGTTCCGTAGAAACGGACCCGCTTTGACGGGAAGGAACGCATCGCTCGTCTAGCGTCTGCGTGCGTTCAGCCCTCACTCGCCGTTCCGCAGAGGATGTTGCAACCGGTGTGCCAGACCGATCTTTCTTCTTAAGATGCTGTTTTTAAATTGTTTTTATGTTCACGCTTCCGTGTTGTCGGACGGGCGGCATAACGACAGTCAAGTCGCGGCTGGATCAAACAAGACATGATTGTCGCGATTTTTGCGCGCCCGTCGTGTCGGCGGCGGTCTCGGAACGGAAATTGCTAAAACTTCAGGCAATTTCCTCAACTGGAGTCTCGCGCATGCAGATTGGCGTCGAATCCTCAAAGGCCACCGACCAGCGCCGCGTCTTTGTCATAGACGAAGACGAGATCACCCGCGCCGCGCTGCAATTCATGCTGCACGACGAAATCGAGACGCACGAACTGGCCAGTCCCGAAGAGGCCTATGAGAAAGACGCGTGGCTGACGCCCGCCCTCATCCTGCTCGGCGCCTCGTTCCTGAAAGCGCGCGGCCTTGATCTGGTGACGGAAATTGTCGGAAAATTTCCGGGTGTGCGAATCCTGACAGTCTGCGACAAGGCCGACGAGGGCCTCGCGGTCGAGGCGATGCGCAAGGGCGCCGCCGGCGCGCTGGTCAAGCCGCTCACCATCGAAAATGTTCGCAAGAAAGTGGATGTCGTGCTGGGACGCGGCGGCGCCGCGCCGCTGATCCAGCTCTCCATTACATGAAGGTGAGAAATGACCGAGATTGTCTTTTACGAAAAACCGGGCTGCGCCACCAACCGCAAGCAGAAGGCGCTGTTGGCGGAGGCCGGACATAAGGTCGTCGCGCGCGACCTGCTCGCGGAAAGTTGGACGGCGGACCGGCTGCGCAGCTTCTTCGGCGACACGGCGGTGGACACCTGGTTCAACCCCAACGCGCCCCAAGTGAAATCCGGCGCGATCAATCCCCGCGCCTTCGACGCCGATCTCGCGCTGGAGACGATGACGGCGGCGCCGCTGTTGATCCGCCGGCCCCTGATCGAGGCCGACGGACACAAATGTTCGGGGTTCGACCGGCCGCTGGTTCAGGCGCTGCTCGGCCCCGACAAGGAGCCGTCCGCGACCGTCGCCTGCTCGCGGCCGGACGGGACGCCCTGCCCGACGCCCGAGAAGGTCAGCGCGGAATAAGCGCCCAATAGTCGAGATCGAGGATGACGCTGGGGTGATAGGCGTCGCCCTCCTTCAACGGATAGGCCGCGCAAGGCTGGTCCTTGGTCGCGATGGTGCGCAGGCGCAGCGCGCCGACATCCTCGCGCCCGGCGATTTCGGCGCGCTCCAACACTTCCGTCCAGGCGAACACGGTCAGGCCCGCGAACAGCGGGCTGACATGGCGCCCGCCATTGATCGCCGCGATGTGGAAGGCGTTGCCCAGGCCGTTGAAGCTGAGCGCGCGGGCGAGCGAGATGACATGGCCGCCATAGATCAGGCGGCGGCCGAACCGGCCGTGCCCTTCGGAAAACTGGTTGAAATGCACCTTGGCGGTGTTCTGGTAGAGTCGGGTGGCGAGCTGGTGTTCGGCCTCCTCGACCGTCATGCCATCGACATGGTCGATGCGCTCGCCCGGCAGATAATCGCCCCAGCGGTGCTTCGAGCCGGCCAGATCGAAATTGTACTTGCGCACGTCGATCACCGGCAGCGCGTCGCCGAGTTGGTCGGGCGCCAAAGCGCGCGGCAATTGCGGCACAACCTCCGCCGGCGCGGGGCTTTTCGGATCGCGCTTGCGCACCATCACCCAGCGCACATAGTCAAGAACCACCGCGCCTTTTTGATTGAAGCCGCGCGAGCGCACATAGACCACGCCGGTCTGGCCGTTGGAATTTTCCTTGAGCCCGATGACTTCAGAGGTCGCCGACAGGGTGTCGCCCGGAAAGACCGGGGCGAGAAAACGGCAATCGGCATAGCCGAGGTTCGCCACCGCATTGAGGGAAATGTCGGGCACCGTCTTGCCGAACACGATATGGAACACCAGCAGATCGTCGACAGGGCTTTTCGAATAACCGATCTGGTGCGCGAAGGCGTCGGACGACTGAACGGCGAAACGCGAGCCGTAAAGCGCGGTGTAGAGCGCGATGTCGCCCGTTGTGACCGTGCGCGGCGTCGCATGGGCGATCACCTGACCGATCCTGAAATCCTCAAAAAAATTACCTGAATTGGTCTTGCTCATAAACGCCTCCGCTTTTGACGGGCATCTGCCCGAAACCAGGGCGTTTGGCAATGCGACTATGAGGGGGAGGCTTCCGCGACGAGCTTTTCCAGCCGTTCGGCCAGCAAGCCAGCCTCCCCGGTCAGATGCAGGGTCTTGACGCGGGACGTGGCGCCGGCGGCGAGGCGAATGCGCGAGGCCGGCGTTTTCAGCTGTTTGGCGACCAGGGCGATCAGGGCGGCGTTGGCCTTGCCGTCCTCGGGAACCGCGCGGACACGGCATTTCAGCACGTTCTGGCCGTCGGCGAGCGTTTCGACGCCCTCAAGCCGGTCGCGCGCGCTCTTGGGCGTCAGGCGAACGAAAAGTTCGAGGCCATCGGAACGCGCCCGCCAGGGAGGCGTCATGAATAGGAGGCGCGCATCAGGGCGGCGGCCAGTTCGCCCAGCTCCATTTGGACGAAGGACAGCAGCAGCAGCAGGACGATGGGCGAAATGTCCATGCCGCCGAGCGGCGGCAGGAAGCGGCGAATCGGCCGCAGAACCGGCTCGGTGAGGGCGTTGGACATGTTCCACAGCGAACGGACGAGATCGTTGCGCATGTTGATGACGTCGAACGCCAGCAGCCAGGACATGACCGCCATGATGATGATGACCCACCAATAGAGGTCGAGGGCCATATTGATGACCTTGAAAACCGGAATGATGAATGCGGCGGCCATGGGGTCTCCCCGGAGAAATGCGTGTTTTTGATTTAAGGCCTGGAGCTTCGGCAAACAAGCGCGTGATTTTTTCACAGGCCGATTGACAGAAGGCCGCGCTGGCCCTAAACACCCGCCTCGGAGCGGGGCTGTAGCTCAGATGGGAGAGCGCTGCAATCGCACTGCAGAGGTCAGGGGTTCGAATCCCCTCAGCTCCACCACTCCTTCCAACATAATGATCTACAACAGAATTCGGCGACAGTTGCACCAGACTGTCGCACAACGGTGTCGCACATCGGCACGGACAAAGCGCGCGTAAGCGGTTGTAAAACCGTCGAAAACAGCCGCGCCGACTGTCGCGCAAATCTGCTGCACAATGGTGTCGCACATCGTCGAAAACAGCGTCCGACCGGAATATGGCTGCGGGGCGCGGTCTGGCAGTTTCGGATGAGAGTTCCGTCTAAGGTCGTGGCGAAGGTCGGGCGAGAGTTCGTGAATCGGTCGCTTCGAACGTCCGATTATCGGGAAGCGATTCGACAGGCGCGGATCGTCGCGAGCGAGTTTCAGCAATCGTTCGATGCCATCCGTGCCGACAACGAGTGGAGTGGGCACCATTTTTCAGTTCATGTGCCAGCGCCTTCAACTTCGATTCATCAGGTCGAACTGCAAAGGCAGCACCAGACGGTTGCCGCGCCATTAAAGCCAAAGCTGACCCTGAAGTTGGTGTATGAACGTTACATTGGCGACCCCGCCGCCGAACGCTCGGCCAAGACGATGCTGGCCTACAACTCGACCTTCAATCGCCTCGCCGAACTCGTTGGCGAAGACACCCCCATTGAATCGATCACACGTGATGTTTGCCGTGACGTGCTCGACACGCTGCGGTTTATGCCGTCGAACGCCACTAAACGGTATGGAAAGCTAAGCGCCAGAGAAGCAGCGGAGCGCGCAAAAGCGGAGGGTCGGCGCCCGATGAGCGCGACGACGGTGAACGGCTACCTCAACAAATTGTCAGCCCTATTCAATTGGGCCGAAAACGAAGGGTATATCTTTAAAAACCCGGCGCGCGGCTTGCGAGTCGTTGATCCGGTCAGGAAGAAGGACAAGCGTCAGCCGTTCACCAACGAGCAATTGACCCGGATATTCAACGCGCCGCTTTATAAAGGGTGCGTGGATGACGAAGCGGGATATGCTCATCCGGGGAAATGCAAGCCCCGCCGAGGCCGGTTTTGGGTTCCGTTGATCGGCCTCTTTAGCGGGATGCGCTTGAATGAAATCTGTCAGTTGGAGATCGCGGACGTCAAGAAGATCGATGAAGTAGAATGCTTTGTGATCACCCGCGAGACGGGGTCTGGGGCAATTGACAAGAAGCTGAAGACCGAGAACGCAGAACGTTTTGTTCCAGTCCACCCAACCTTGATTGAAATCGGCATACTTCAATATGTAAACAGCCGCCGCGCGTCAGGTCGCGGGAAGCTTTTCTCTGATCTCTCGGTCGCCTCGACCGGTTATTACAGCGACAATTTTTCCAAATGGTTCGCGAATTTTCTTGAAAAGGCCGGGGCCAAGGCGCCAAGAACCTCATTTCATAGCTTCCGGCACAATTTTCGCGATGCTCTGCGCGAAGCCAAAGTGCGAAAGGATATCGCCTACGCTCTCGGGGGGTGGGCGAACGAGAATAGCGACTGCGATGACACCGCCGAAAATTACGGACGCGGTTTCAGCGTGAACATTCTCCGGGAGGCGATTGCGAAGGTCGATTATCAAGGATGCAGTTTCAGGCATCTGTCGCTGGACCCGTCGTGAAAAGGCCCGGCACCTTGCGGCACCGGGCAAGTTTGCACAACGAAGAAGCGGTCTCTCCCGCCGTCACCAGCATCCCCGGTCCGATCTGGCTCAGGTGCCGAGCAAAAGCGCCCGCCAGAGGTAGGTGTTATTTGATCAAGCTTCGTGCGCTCAACACGAGAGGATTTTCGCGACCGCCTACAGCGCCTAAACGACGTCGCCTATTTCAGCGCCCTGTCGCCTCAGGCGCGACACCCATGATTTCCTTGAACGCACGTTCGAGGATTTCAGCCGCGCGCGCGGTCGGAGACGGGTCGCGATCCTTCGTCCATTCGCGCCAAGGCTTGAGCAAAATTTCCGCTTCGTTTTCGGAGGCGATATTCTTGAAGATTTCGTGCACGGTAGATTTCATGCCGGGCCACTGCTGCTCCATAGCCAGCCGGAACAAATGAGCAGGATCGACATTCAGAGCCATGGCGAGAGCCGGAATCTTGTCCAGTGGAACCTTTGACTCGCCCCGCTTGAACATGGAAATCATGTTCGGCTTGTCGTAGCCGATTTCCGCCGCGATCTGGCGCTGGGTCTTAACTTTAGACAACTCGTCTATTCGTTTCGTGAGGTAGCGTGCCATTAGGGTGTCGGCGTGAGACATGCCGGGCCGAGTTTTTGTTTTTTCAAGAACTTCCATCGATGCATTCCTTTCCGTCTCGCGGACGGCGAGTTTGGTTTCGCGGTTACCGCCAAGAACCGATTTTCGTTTCCAACTCGGCACGGCACGCCAACAAACGGTCAGCATCCACCTTGGCAGAAACGTCAGCGCGCTTTTTTCTCCCAAGAAAAAAGGCGATGCGCTCAGCGTTCGCGCCACTTGGATGGGGCAAGCCCGAAAGGATGCGCGCGGAACCGATCCCGAGCTTGGAAGCGACGACCTCGACCGCTTCAGTAACCTTGGGGCCGAGCGGAACGAACACAGCGTTCGGCAATGCCTCCATTTCGGTCGCGAACCACTGCATCAGTTGCTTTTTGAGTAGAGGCGTAGCGAGCATCGAAGGCGCGCCTGAGTAATTCTCGTTGTCAATGAATACCGGGTATCGCAAGGCGGAGGTGAAATGCACGCGCGCGGCGTCGGCACCCCAAAGCGTCGCGGTAGACGACAGCCCAAGGGCTTGGTTAACGCCCACGCTATCGAGCATCGAGACAAGATTCGTCCGCATCGGACCCGAGAAGCTTGCGAAGACTTTGGCGGCGCTCTTCGCCGCTTCATCACTCAAGCCCGCCTTCAGGCATCTACGCGCCTCAAGCAGGGCATTTTGCATCTGATGGCGACCGGGCGTGATCCCGACAATCACGATATCGGCGCCGAGGTTAACATGATCAAAGGGCGCGTAGGCGACGTCGAGTGTGCGAGCACCCACGTGGTCACTGGCGATCAAAAGCCTCTGCGGACGAGCGACTTCGGCGAGAAGTTCCGCTTCGGCCAGCTCGGAAACGGCGTTCTTGAATTCGGAAAATAGTTCGTTGGACATTAGCTTGCTTCCATCTGAAAAGACGATGACGCGAAAACGACCGTGAAGCTGCGATCTCAACGGGATCAGGCGTTCCGACGATCCGAAACGCGATAGCCGGGCGTCCGCGCGATTGCGTCCAATTCGGATGCGTCGAACCGTGCCCACTCGATTCCCACGACAATGCCCCAGTTTCCCTTCTCGTTCGGGCGACGCCAGTAAGGGGTGGGCATTTCTTGCAATGTTTTCAGGGCATTTTCGAAATGCTCTACCGTATCTTCCGAGCCTTTGGGTCCAATAGTGTAGCCGGAACCGCGATACAGGCCGGGGTGAAACACGCTGCCATCGCGCGCGACGGGAAGAAAAATTGCTTCCTTGATCGGCGCTTCGCGGCTCATGCCATATTGCGGTTGGGCGTCCTCACGCCAGATCGAATTCCAGAACTCGTCTCTGGTGCTGAGCCACGCTAGAGCTTCCTGCGCCGGGATACGTCCGTCCACCAGCGAGAACGTCTTGTTCTGACCGGACGTCATGTTGCGCATCCGTCCTTCGCTGACGCCGCCGAAAATGGCGAGAGCGACTGGCTCGACCGGACGACCGTTATCGAGCGCCCACCGATTGGAAGCTATCTGAACAAGCTTCTGGAGGTCATTGTTTGGCTCGATTCCCCATAAATCCAAAGGCGAAAGCTTATAAAATGTCTCAGCTCTCTCGATAAGCTCTTCGAGTTTTTTATGCGCGTCATCGACGCGGCCCTCCGTATTGCTCATCACTATACCATAGTTCGCATACGCTCCGAGCTGAAATAGGACACCTCCAATCGGTAACTCTGTAAACCACAGTCCAGAAGTATCGTCTAAGACCTTTCTCCAATCTACAGACGGCAGGATTTCTGTTCCTTTTCGGTCGTGATCAGGGGCCAGAATTCTGATAAGCGCCTGATTTACAACTTCCGGCTGCGCAATCGCCGACAGGTAGTCCGACAGCCGCTCACATAATTCGCGCAATATGTTTTCAACGCCGTCATATCCCCCATACTCAATATAGAGGAGCTGACGCTCTTCAGCGGGGATAAGATTTTTGTCCTTTGCGCTCATTGCGGCCAGATCCGTGCATTCGTGGCTTCCGAATGCACTCTTGCAGACGCTCGATTGGAAGGCAACAAGCGTTCTTACGTGCTGGTCATTTTTTTGTGCCCCCCCTCGCCCAGTTACGCCCAAAACATCCGCGAATAGTCCACCCTAACCCCGCCACACGCCACTCTCGCCCGACCTTCGCCACGACCTTAGACGGAACTCTCATCCGAAACTGCCAGACCGCGCCCCGCAGCCATATTCCGGTCGGACGCTGTTTTCGACGATGTGCGACACCATTGTGCAGCAGATTTGCGCGACAGTCGGCGCGGCTGTTTTCGACGGTTTTACAACCGCTTACGCGCGCTTTGTCCGTGCCGATGTGCGACACCGTTGTGCGACAGTCTGGTGCAACTGTCGCCGAATTCTGATGCAGATCAATATGTTGGAAGGAGTGGTGGAGCTGAGGGGAGCTTCCGTTGTCGTCCATGGGGCACCCGCCGACAGGGTTATGGTGAGCC
>NZ_FYDG01000026.1 GCF_900187365.1 Rhodoblastus acidophilus | reverse complement strand
GCGTTGGCCTGGTGATAGACCTGGGCGAGCGGTTCGCGAGTGACTTCGGAAATGATCAGGACGTGCCGGCGGTTGAACGCCGGGTGAATGGCATAGGGGCCTGGGGTGTGTTGCGCAGACATGGTGTGTCTCCGTTTGGCGGTGCGGGGTCAGTGATTGATGGTGAGACCGTGGCGATCGGTGAGCGCGCCACGGGCGCGTCAGTATTCGCTGGCGAGCATGATCGTCATGACGCGTGTGGTCTGAGCCGGGTCTGAGGGATCGTCAGAGCCGTATTCGCAGGCGAGATCGTAATAATCGATCCGCCAGAAGATTTTCTCGCCGTCGTATTCGAACGCGCCGAAGTTGTGTTCCTGATACGGATCATTGTCTTCGGTGAAAGCGTCGAAAGTCATCACGCGATGCAGGATCGCGAGTTGAGCGCTTAACGACTTGGCGGCGATCGCGCGCGTCAGGCAGAGTTTGCCGCGCGCGTGCGGCGCTTGGCGAAACGCGTCGTTCAGTTCGCGAACGCGCGCGGCGCTGGCGCCTTCATCCGGTTCGGGCATGGGGAGGTCTCCGTCAGCCATGAACAAGCCCGGCCTCGATCTCGCCGATCGAGGCGTAGAGCGCGGTCAGATGAAGGGCGGCCGGGGAATGAGCGGCGGCGTGGACGTATTTTCGCCAGTCCGTTCCGCTCCATTGCGCCGGATTGGAATTCCGGCTGTTGCGCCCGGAGGCGGCGCGCTCGCAGTCCATGATCAGATCGGTCGCGAGCCGGTCGGCCGCCTGTTTGCGCGCGGAAAGACGCTGTTGGATCGGATTGGCGTTCATCTCGAAGCCTCCGCCAAGCGCGCGCCAACCTTGTTGGCGAATTTCACCATGGCGTCGACCGCCTGGTCGCTGTTCGCGGCCTCGGGAACGCCGGGGACGACAAGGGTTTTGTGGTCGTGACCAACCCGCGCCAGGGCGGACACCTGGGATTTCAGGCGCTCCAGGTCGGAATGACGGGCGATGGGAAGCGCGCCGGCGGGACAACGGGGGCCGAAGCCAATGACGCCGGCGCGGTCGGCGAAAGCGGAATGAGACATGGGATTCTCCAAAAGTCCGCGCGCGCGGCGGAGCCGGCGCGTGCGGGATGTCACAGGATGAGGTGATGGAGCGCGATGGATTACGCCGCGGCGGCGTGGTCTTCGTCTTCGCCGGCGTCTTCGGCGGAACCGGACGCGGCCGCGCCTTGCGGTTCGTCGTGCAATTCGTCAGCGTCGGAGACTTCGCCGCCGTCGTCCTCATCGTCGCCGGCGCCGTAATACGCGTAGCCGCGCGTGAAGGTGGTCGCTTCCTCATCGCTGAGGGCGAAGAGGGCCTGCGGAAGAACGACGCGGGTTTCGCGCGCCTGCTCGATGATGGCGGCGCGGGTCTCCTTGACCTTGCCGCGCGGCAGAACGCCCATGCCCGAACCAAGGCGTTCCAGCGCGGCGCGCGACAGCGCCGGCAGGAAGTCTTCGGTGGCCATGGTCGGCAGCCGTCGCGGAGCGAAGCGGCGGACGTGCCGTTGAGGTGGAAGGTCGGGAGCTTCATTCGCCAGCCCTCCGGAAGCTCGGAGTGGATTGGCG
Source organism: Rhodoblastus acidophilus (assembly GCF_900187365.1). GTDB lineage: Bacteria > Pseudomonadota > Alphaproteobacteria > Rhizobiales > Beijerinckiaceae > Rhodoblastus > Rhodoblastus acidophilus. The sequence continues at coordinate 16,563 of NZ_FYDG01000026.1, read as the reverse complement.
GTCGAGCCATTCGGCGGCGTCCCGCGCCAGGCCCGCCATGCGCGCCGCGCGGGCGGCTTCGCGTTGCTTGGTTGCGGCGAATGCGCGGAGCGAGTTCGGTCCGCTCTTGCCGGCCTGCAGCAGAATGTCGATCTTGCGGCCGTCGGCGGTGGCGATGCAGGCGTAGGCGCTGGCGCCGATCAGGTAAAGGACGTGCGTAATCTGGTCCTCGGGAGGAAGACTGGCGATGCTCATGAGGGGGAGTTCCTTCCGGCTTGCGGGCGACGGGTCGAACGCGAGCGCCCCGGCGACGGGCTTGCGTCGGCCGGGGCGCGTCTTGGGCGGGATTAAAGGGTCGAGGGACTATTGCGCGCCGATGGCGGCGGCGGCTTTGGCGGCGATCGCTTCGGTGGGCGCGGACCTGCGGTCGACGAAGGTGAAGCAGCGCTCGCCTATGGCGACGTGCCATTGCACCAGGTCGTGCGTGACGCCTTCCGAAATGTGGAACATTTCAACGCCGCGATGACGCCGCCAGCGGCAGGGCGGCAGGCATTCGAGCGCATAGGTGAATTCGGCCAGGGTTTCTTCAGCCGGCTCGGTGATCTGCTGCGCCGTCCAGGTCTCCAGCATTTCGTCGAGTTCGGCGTCATCGACCACGCGGACAGGAAAGCCGCGCTCCAGGCCATATTGCTCAGGCGTCAGATTGCCGTCGGCATAGGCGACAAAGCCGTCGTCTCTGATGTGGGTCTGGACGAAGCCGGCGAACGGCGCGTCGCTGCGGATGATCCATTGCGTCATGGTCGCCCCCTCAATCCATGTTGCAGTGAACGAGGGCCGTCGCGTAATCGACGCCGGTTTCTTCCGCATAGATCGCGGCCATGTCGCCGGGGCGGTTGGATGCGACCGCCGGAGCGACCACGTTGTCATCCAGGCGCAGATTCCGCAGGTTGTCTTTCAATTGTTCGAGGGGCGCGAGCGCCGCTTGCACTTCATCCGATCGGCAATTCGCCTTCAGGAGCGCGCTCGACAGGTCGTCGCCGAATTGCTCGACTTCGGAGATCTGCCGCGCGATTTCGTTCTGGCGGGCTCGGTTTTTGGATGCTGTCATCGGGCTGTCCTTCCATATTTTGGACCTTGAACAGCCCCTCGCGCTGCGCATCCCGAGGCCGCCGCAAGGGCGCGAAGCGCCGGGCTTGACCCTTGCGGCGGACGAAGTCGATGCGGTAGCGGATTTTCCTTTTCTCTTTTTGTTCTATTCCCTCCGGCGGCCCATGTCGGGGCGGCCATCGTCATCCGCTCAGTATTCCGCGGCGGTGCATTCCGCGTCGTCGCCGAACTCCTCGGCGACTTGCGCGTAAATGTCGCTCAGGTTGATGCTGAAGCTTTCGCCGTTCGCGTGGATGGCGATGGCCGATCCAGAGATGTATCGAGCGGCTTCCGCGCCAGCCTCCATGATGACGCAGACCTGGTTGTCAGCGAGGTGCTGAGCGATTTCGCTGTCGATGTCGATAGCGTCATCATCCTCGAAACGGCGAGGCACGCCGCCGGATTGGTCGTCCGAGACGAAGCCGAAGAGGGCGCCATGCGTGATCAGTTTGACCGCGTATTGGGCGATCCAAGCCTTGAACGCGGCTTCATTCTTCACCGCGAAATAATTTGACCGGCAGTCGCCATAATAATTCGCCATTTCTTTTCTCCAATGAAAGGCTGATGCCCGTTGCGCCGCCCAGCGGAGGACTGCGTTATTTCATCATGCCCATGAGCGCGATTTCCTCGGCGCCGTAGACCGTGTTGTGGTGGCAGGCGTCGCAGCGATATTTCCGCGCATCCGGTTCGCAGGCTTCGCGCTCGGCGCCGCAGGCGAGGCACAAGCCATAACTGTTGGCGCTGGCCTCTTCGATTTCCTCGAGCGTGAATCGCTTCGGGATGATCTTGCCGTTGGTCGGGTTGCGTTCGATCCGGTGGTTCATGGCTCAGGCCTTCAAAGTCTGTGGCTGATTGAGGGGAGGAGCGCGCGCGGCCCATCAGGTCGCGCGGTTTCGGCGATCGGAATGCGGAGGCCAATCGTTTGCGCGCACGCGTTCAGGCTGCCGCCTGCTCGCGGTAGCGAGCGACTTCCGCGAGTTTTTGCTTGATCTGACGGTTGATCTTGTCGGCGCCATGTTGCGCGACGAGCGCCTCGATCAACCATTTGGAGGCTTCACGGTCGGTCGGCGCGCCGCCGCCGCGCGAACACATCATGCGAACCGCGGCGTCGTTGACGTCGCCGACGATCAGGCCGGTTTCGACGTGAACGAGCGCGGTCTGCCCCTTGTGGACCTGGATTGCGAAGCGATGTTGGGCATTGCCGACGTAAAGCAGGATCGGCGCGCCAACGCGGGGTTCAAACCGGATGGCGCCGCTCTTGTCGGCGCAGGGGACGGTGTAGGAGATCGGGCGCGCCATGATCATCCCTCCGGGGTGATGATGATGAACGACGCGCCGTTCTCGAACAGCAGCGCATGGATCGCGCGCTCGGGCGTCGGATAGGATTTGCCGCAGCCGAAGTTCGGCGCGCTCGCCGACCAACTGCCGTCACCGCGGTCTTGATGGATCCGGTAATCGGTTTCGCAATTCTCGCGAAACGGCGCGTTCTTGAGCCGCCACCGCGGATCGCGGTGCGAGCAGGAAACGCTGAATTTGCTCATCGGACTGTCCTTTCCACATTCTGGACCTTGAACAGCCCTTGGCGCCGCGCATCCCGGAGCCGGACGCAAGGGCGCGAAGCGCCGGGCTTGACCCTTGCGGCGGGCGATGGCGATGCGGTAGCGGAATCTCCTGCTTCAGTTCCTCCGTTTGTTCTCTTGTCCGTTCCGGCGCCTCAACTGTGCATGTGCCCGTCCGCTTCGATCCCCAGGCACATGCCGGCCCATTCGATCATGAAGCAGACGGCGACGCCGGCGATGTATCCGGCGCGGCGGGCGGCCAGATAGTTCGGCCAGGTCCGCCCCTCGTCGCGCGCGACAAGGCGTTGCAGCGTGCGTTGTTGCGCTTTGGTGAGGGTTTTGCGGTTCATATCTCGTCCTCGCTGAGATGAGACTCGGGTACTTTTTCCAAGGCGACGGCGGCGATCTCCTCGATGTCGATGAACTGGTCAGCCATCTGCACGATTACGCCATTGTGGCCGGCGAGCCATCGCCATTCCGCTCCCCGCAGCGTCAGGCCGCTCTTGAGCATCATGACGCGCCGGTCGCCGGCGAGCGCCGTCTCGTCAATCGTTTCCATCCCTGATTTGAATTGGGCGACTTTCATGCGGGGCTCCCGGTTTCGTGGCTCAAAGTTCTTTTGGGGGTAGTCTTTTTCGCGAGGGTCTCGATCGTCGATGACCGCGATGCGCCCGTGCGATCACGGCCGACAAGGTCGCGCCAGGCCTCGCGGAACAATTCGGCCTCGATGGCGGCTGCCGCGGCGTTTCGAGCTTTCGGAAAGGTGAGCCTTTTGCCGCCCGGCAGAACTACGGAGATGTTGATCGGGTCGTCGTCGATCTCGGCGTCGGCCATGCCGGCGGCGCTTTCATTGTCCTGTTCGCTGAAGTCGATCAGGTCAGGCAGGATGTCTTCCACCTGGTCGAACAGAATGTATTCCGCGCCCTTGCTTGTGGCGAAGAGAATGCACGCCCAAAGGTCTGCGGGCAGCTCTTGAATCTCTTCCGGGCAATGGACGAAATAGCCGTATTCCGTCACGCCGCCGAGGATCGGCCATCCATCAGCGGGCCGATCCGAAAGCCATTCCCGTGTTTCGGCGCACAGATGGCCGGTTGAGAGCGGCATCAGTTTGTGGAAAAATGGCGCTTCGGGCTTCGCCGTCAGCTGTTCGCTTTTCGCGCGCGACCAAGCAGCGTTCCAAATGGCCATTTGCTCCGCGACGATTTGCCCGTTGGCGCCTTCGCAGATGAGCGCCGCCTTTTCTCCGAATGTCGCGCGCCAAGTGGCTTCCATGACCATATTGGCGTCGCAGAAGTCGTGCGAGGCGCAGGACAGACTGTTGTCATAGTCGGGCGACGCATTGCGGCGACGCATTTCTTTCCAGTCTTTCTCGCTCAAACTCGCTTTCAAGTGACGGGCGAATTGTTCCGCCAGGACATAGGTTTGAATCTCGGACCAATCGTCGGACGTAAATGAGGCGTCGTTCGCGGGGAGACGGCCGCCGTCTTCGTCGGTCCTGAAAATGTGGAAGCGGACACCGTCCGCGAAGGCGCGCATTTCCGGCGCGGCGTAATCGATGAAGATCGACAGACGAAGCTGGGCATTGTGAAAGGAGGGGCACGCGTCGTTATGCCAGCTATCGTCTTGAAAGCCCTGCGGAAGTTTAGGCAGGGTCGCCGGATCGAAATCCGGGAATTCAACCGAAAAGGTCTTCATCGATGTTCTCCTGGGATGGTCAGGGCGCGGGCTTCATCCGTCAAGCGCGCAATCCGCGCGCACATGCGGTCCGTTCTTCTGGATTCGCGGACGTAGGCGAGCGCCAACGCGATGAACGCGGCCAGCGCTGCAACCTCCGACACGATGAAAATCGTTGTCTTCGACATGGTCTTCCCTCGGTTGGCGGAGTCTTGTGGGGAGCGTCAGGGGCTCGGAGCGCTCGGACGTGGGCGCGTCATGCGGCGGCTTTGACGTGGCGTGCGCGCCAGATTGCTACGGGCTCGCAGTTTTCGTCGGTCAGCTGTTCCGACGCTTCGATCGCAAGTCCGTTTTCGTCGCGCGCCCAGCGGCCTTCGTTGAGACCGTACCAAATGATGTTGGCGGCGTGATCGTCGGCGAGGTCCGGCGGAATGTCGGCGCCCGGAATCCAATGCTGGCGCCAAATCACCATGTCGGGCGCGATCGGCAGATCGAACGACCGCATCACGCCCCCGTTCAGGTCGCAGATTTCGACCGCGTAGCGTCCGAGAGGCGAATGACGCCGTTGGCGTTCGCTCTCATTGATTTTGGCCCAATTGCCGGCGTCGAACTTCGCTTCAAGGCCGCTTCCCACACGTCGGTCGCGTTCGCCTTTGAGGATGTCGAGCGCGAGACGCGCGACGGACGGTACGCCGGCGAGTGTGGCGCGCGCGGCGGCCTCCGCGAAGATGCTGGTGGGTTCGCAATAGCTGGTGACGCCGCTGGCGCGGTCGCCGCAAATGAAAGCGCCATCCTCGGCGAGGATCCAGGCAGGGATCATCTCGATTTCCTGTGTTCGCAATGGAAGGGAAAGGGCGCGTCGCTCCGCGCCCTGTGGGTCATTCGTCGTCGCCGGCGTTGATACGACGCCAGTTGCGGGCGTCATGCGGCGCGGTGATCTCAGGCGTTCCGCGGTGGCTGGCTTGCGCGACGCGGAGGACTCGGCACGCGAACTTCATGATCGCCGGGATGCCGCGCTGGGCAAGCCGTTTGGCTTTCTCGGCGTTAGGGCTGGTCGGGTAGCTGTAGGAGGTCACGCGGCTGTCAAAATCGCCGCAGATGAAAGCGCCGTCTTCGGTGATGATCCAACAGGGGTTCATGACTGCGTCCTTTCCTGTTCGAAGGCGATTGCGGGCGCCCAAACCTGTCGCTTGGGCGCGCGAATTCAAATCTTGGGGAGACCGGAGAGGCCGCAGTATCCGCGGCGCTTGGCGTTGGCGGCGGCCTCGGGCTCGCGCCAACAGGCGGCGTCTTCGTCCGTCGCCGGACAGAATTCCCAATCGGCGGGAACTTCGAGCGGGCGGCCGTCGGCATCGGCTTCGGTTTCCGCCCAGGAATTGCCGAGCACGTTGCGCATCGCCGGCTTCACCGACGGATCAAGCCAGCGCCAAGCCATGCAGTCTGAGCCGATGCACTGGCATTTTGATGGGGCAAGAAGCGTCTCGCTCACGCTTTCCCAACGGTTTGCGGCGGAATCATCGTCGCCAAAGGCAAATCGGACGTGCGGACACCATTTTTTGGCGGCCTGAGTTTCGGTCAGAAGCATTTCTGTGGTCCTTGATGAAGACGCGAACGGGCGCTCCGAACCGCCAGTTCGGGGCGCAGGGATTTGGGAGGTGTTTGGGAGCGCTGGCGGGATCGCGCTTTACGCGGCGCCGGCGTGCGCGGGTTCGATCCAGACCTTGGTGGTTCCGCGCGCCGGGAGATGGCGTTTCTTCAGCCGGCCCTGAACGAAGGCTTCCTGGAAGGTTCGCGCGGTGGCGGCGGCGGCCTCCCGCTTGGCGTTGGCGTGCACGTCCAGGATCGACCACATCAGGCGAAAGCGCGTGTCGGAATCCATCTGATCGAAGGCGTTGACGGTCCGACGGGAGTAGCCGAGATCGACGCGCTCGATTCCGCCGCCATGTTGGACGATCAGAGCGTAGTTGCCGAAGCGCGGCTTGACGATCTTGAAGCTATGGCTGCGGCAGTCCGTTCCGCTGACGCCTTCATGGACCGAAGGCAGGATGCGGCCGGGCTCATGGAACAGCAATTCCTCGTCGTCGGCGACGGGCGGCTGGCGCCAGGCTTCGCGGCCGTGATTGCTGGCTTCGAAAACGGCGCGCGACCAGCCAAATCCGGAGTCTTCAAGCTTTTCGTTGCGCGGCGGGACAGATGGAACGCGGGCGCAATCGTGGTTGGCTTCGGTGTTCAACATCTCAGGATTTCCTTTTATCTCTGTGAGATAAATCCTGAGCCGGCCGGCGGCGGCGGTCGGGGCAAGGGCGCGTCAGCGCACGGCCCGACCCTTGCGGCGACCGCCGCCCGTCGGCGAATAGTCTCTTCTCTCTTTTCCTTCTTTTGTTTCCCTAGCCGTACATTTCCGCCTGTTGGCCGCGCCGTGGCTACGTGATCCACCGGTGTCGACGCGGCAACGATCACTGCGCGCCAATCCGCTTAACGCCGCCCCGTCACATATCGATGATTGAGCTGGCAAGGACGGCATCCGGCTCGGAAGGGACGTTCCCGGCATAGCCCGCCATCGTCCCGAATGCTGCCAAAAGCCGTCTTGGGCCGTCACGGACGAAACTCTTGGATCCAGCGATCAGCAAGTCTCCAGCAATGATCGTGGATCGGGTACGACAGCATCCAGGACGCGGGCCGATGAAAGGACCGTCGGGACGCCCGCGCCGGGATGCGTGCCGGCGCCGACCAGATAGAGCCCTTTGATGTCTTCGCTCCTGTTGTGCGGGCGGAACCAGGCGCTTTGCGTCAGCGCGGCCTCAAATCCAAATGCGGCGCCCTTGCGCGATTGCAGCACATCCTGAAAATGCTGCGGCGTGAAGATCCGCGATGTGATCACCTCGTCTTCAAGGCCCGGCAGGAGGGTTTCCGAGAGGCGCTTGGCGATGGCCTGCCGGTAGGGTTCGGCCTTGCTTGCCCAGTCCACGCCGCTGTCCATGTGCGGAACCGGCGACAGCGCATAAAACGTATCGCAGCCCTCGGGCGCGAGGCTCGGATCGATCGCGGTCGGGCGATAGAGATAGAGGCTGAAATCCTCCGCCAGAACCTTGCGGTCGAAAATATCGGCGACATGCGCTCCGTAGCGCGGCCCGACCAGGATCGTATGGGGCTGAACCTGCGGGTATTTCCGCCGGGTTCCGAAATACCAGACGAAGACGCTCATCGAATAGGCGGCGCGATCGAGCTTGCGATCGGTCCAGCATTTTCTCGGCGCCTTGGCGAGCAACTTTGCGTAAGTCGTGGCGGTATCGGCGTTGGACACCACGATATCGGCGGCGATGGTTTCGCCGGAGGCAAGCCGGACGCCGGTGGCGCGGCGGTTCTCGACGGTGATTTCCGCCACTTCGGCTTTGGTGCGGAGGACGCCGCCCTGGCCTTCGATCAGCCCGACCAGGCCCTTGACCAGCGCGCCCGTGCCGCCCATCGCGAAGTGAACGCCCCAATGCCGCTCGAAATAGGAGATCATGCAGTAAATCGACGAGGCCCGGAACGGATTGCCGCCAATGAACAGGGGATGATAGCTCAAGGCAAAGCGCAGATGCGGGTGTTTTACATAGTCGCAAACGGTCGCGTAAACGCTGCGGTCCGCGCGCGCGCGAACGAGGTCGGGAACAATGCCGATCATCTGCGACAGCTTGTCAAACGGGATGTGTCCGAACTTTTCGAAGCCGATTCGGAACAGCCGCTCGCTGTGCTGCATGAAGCGCGTGTAGCCCTCGACATCCTCCGGCGAGATGCGCGCGATTTCCTTTTTCATCGTCGTGTCATCGGCGAAGGCGTCGAAATGGCCGCCATCGTCAAACATGACGCGATAGTATGGGTCCAGGACGCGCAGATCGATGTCGTCCGAAAAAGTCTTGCCGCACAGCCGCCACAGCTCTTCGAACAGGAAGGGCGCGGTGATGATCGTCGGCCCGGAATCGAAGGTGAAGCCGTCCTGGACGAAGACGCGGCCGCGGCCGCCCGGCCGATCGAGCTGTTCAAGCACCGTGACGTCGTAACCGCGCGCGCCCAGCCGCACCGCCGCCGCTAATCCGCCAAAACCGCTGCCGATGATGATGGCGCGCGGTCTGTTTGCGGAAGTCGAAATCGCGTAATCGGCTGACATGGCAAGGCCTTGGGTTTTGAGTCGGAACGCTTCAGTTGTCCGCGTCAGGCGCTGGACGCAGTCACAATAATGAGCAAGGCTCACATTTTGGACTCGCATTCGCGTGAGGCGCCGTCGTGCAGAAACAAAAAACTGAAACTGTTCGGAAAAGACCGAAGCAGGCGCGCTCTCAAACGACCGTTCTGACGATTTTCGAGGCAACGGCTCAGATTCTCGACCAGGAAGGCGAGAAGTCGCTGACGACCAACAGGGTCGCCGAGCGCGCCGGCTTTTCCATCGGCACGCTCTACCAGTATTTTCCCAACATGGACGCCATTCTCCTGGCGATGATTGACAAAGAGCGCCAGCGCCTGATCGCGCATCTCGAACAGTTCATCGTGGAGGCCGAAAGCAGCGATGCCGATCCTACGCTTCTGATCAGGCTTTTTGTGCGGGCGCTGATCGATGGTTTCGGCGTGGCGCCGACAATCTTCCGGCCGCTGTTGAAGCGCGGCTGGCAGCTGGATCATACGCCCGAGGTGATGGCGTCGGCGCAAGCGCTGGCGGCGCGCATCCAGCTCGCCATTGTTCGCCGCAATCACCCTGCATTCCCACCGCCGGACGACGCTGCGATGTTCGTCGCGACGCGTGGCGCGCTCGGGGTGATCCGCGCCGCCGTCCACGAGGATTCGGTATTGATCGGGACGCCGGATTTTGAAGACGCCCTGGTTCGTCTCGCCATTGGCCAGTTGAGAACCGCGTAGCTGCACAACCGGATGAGCATGGTTTTGCGGTCGAATGGCTGATCGCCGTCAATGGCGGCAAATGAGCGCTTGGACGACGTAGCCAACAGCGTTCCTGGAGGTCGCCTTCCCGCCGCAAAAGGCCGAGCGCCGTGAGCGCGGCAAGAGAAAAGCCACGGCCAAGCTGCTACGGTCGAGTCCGGCTCAGTGCGGTCCTACGACATGAAAGCCCAACCGGCGGGAACCTCGTCGTCAGGAGACTTTCCGATGGCGAAATGAACTGGTGCTTATGATCCATCGGGACGAATGCGTGGGGATGCGACGGCACGACTGCCAACTCCGACAAATCCTTTACCTTGACCACATCGTCAAGGTTGCATAGCCTCATCTACCAGCGGTGACGGCTCGGAATTTCAATATTCGCTGTGCCAATCTCGCCGATTTTTTATCTTTTTGGTAGATTTAACTCGATGCAATGTAATTCGACTTCATTTGCTCCAGCCAACAATCCGTGGCTTTATGTCCCACTGGCCGATTACGAGGGACACATGTCGGAGATTGGCCAGACAGGCATGCTGGCAGATCAATTTGAAGCCGCACTAGCGGCATATTCTCCCAAATCTGTGGCACTTGTCGGCTGCGCGGGAGGGAATGGGTTTGATCGCATTCGATCGAGTGCAGTGAAGCGTGTCGTCGGCATTGACATCAATCCCACATACCTTTCCGAAACATCTCGCCGATTTGCTGGAGTCATCTCTGGCCTCGAACTCTATCAAGCCGACATCGCGAAGGTCGATTTTCGTGTAGAGCCAGTCGATTTGATTTTTGCCGGCTTGATTTTTGAGTTTGTTGATTTGGTTGCGTCCATGGCTGTGCTTCGGACACTGTGCAGCCCAAAAGGCATGCTGGTCACCGTGCTTCAGCAACCGTGTGCCTCGATGCCCGCAGTTTCCCCATCAAGTTTTGTTAGTCTTCAGAAGGTGGCTGGTTTAGTGAGATTAGTTTCGCCATCTGAACTTGAACTGGTTGCAAAGAATAGCGGATTTTTGGCGGTCTCGAAGGATGAGATTGGATTGCCATCTGGAAAACAATTTTCTGTACAGACGTTTCAAGCTGTTTAAGCAACCCCATAGCCGCAAGCTCTGCAGGGCTGTTTAGTTCCCTGAACTTGGAGGCTTCTCGGGGATTCCCGCGCGCGAAAATGTGTGAATCTATCGGCGACAACCCGAATCGGAGGTTGTCGCATGGCGGTGTCGTTGCTGGAGATCTTGCGCTCGGTTCCTGATCATCGTCGTCGGGAAAGCAACGAAATACCCGCCGCGCCGGAATTGATCGCGGCGCTCCGCCTCAAGTGATGCCTCTTCACCCTCGACGCCGAGCATTGTCAAAAAAATCGTTCACTCGCGTGATCGCCTCTGGCAATCATCTGCTCACGCAAGTCAAAGACAACCAGCCGAATTTGCGCCGGCGGCTCGAGCTTGGATCCATGGGGCGCAAGCCCAGCGGTTCCGCGACGAGCAAATGCAAAGGCCGCAACCGCTGGGAAACGCGCGAACTGACGGTGTTTCCGTCCAAGGCCTGGTTCCGCGGCACGCCTTGGGAAGCGCTGATCAAAACCGTTCTGCGGTTGGAGCGCTCCGTGTGGAAACGTGACCCCAAAACCGGGATGCTGCGCGGGACCAACGAGACCGTCTTCTGGGTGTCCTCGCTCAGCGGTCCGACGCCCGAACAGTGGAACGACCACATCCGGCGACATTGGCGGATCGAAAACGGCAGCCATTATATTCGCGACGTCGTCTTCGCCGAGGACGCCTCACGCATTCGCAAAACCCTGACATCGCCGCCCGCCTGCGGTCTTTCGCCTACAACCTGCTCAGGGCCGCTGGCTGCGACAACGTCAAAAACGCCCGCTGGCGCGCCGCCCTCGACCTCAATCACGTCCTCGCTATGCCTCAGATAGCTTGAGAACTGCACAGCCCTGGCAAGCTCTGACTTTCAGTACATTTTTTTCAATGCTCACATCGGAGCTATCGACGGGTCTAGCTTCGCTTCGTAAAGCCACGGTGACGGTCGGCTGACGGAGCCTGGCGCATCCTTCCCCGTGCAGCCATCGACCGGTCTACCGCTGGCACCGGCCCTTCGCTCAATGCCCGCTTTCCGCCGGGAAGAGCCGAACGCCTTGAACGCAGTAGAAGCAAGGCCAAGTCCACGCTACGGCCGGCGCCACGGACTCGTCGCCGTCAAAGCCCGGCCCCTTCCGGGTCGGACTTCAGGTCGTCGCGGCCGAGGTAGGAAATGGCGAGTTCGCGAAAGATGTAGTCGATGACCGAGGTGGCGCTGGCGATGGCGTCGTTGCCTTCGACGAAGCCAGCCGGCTCGAAGCGCGCGCCCACGAAAGCGTCAACGTATTCCTCAAGCGGCACGCCATATTGCAGGCCGATCGACACAGCGATGGCGAAATTGTTCATCAGCTCGCGAAACGCGGAGCCTTCCTTGTGCATGTCGATGAAGATTTCGCCCAGGCGCCCATCGGGATATTCGCCAGCTTGGAGATAGAGCTTGTGGCCGCCGATCCGGGCCTTTTGGATATAGTGACGACGGCGTGTGGGCAGGCCCTCGCGCAGGATCAGGCGCTCAATTTGGCGCGGCGTCGCGTCATCAGCGGACGTGACGGCGACTTCGTGGATTTGCGGCGATCGTTCCATTGCTGCCTCCTGTTCGCTCGGAGTTAAAAGCTGCGCATACGGGCGCGGAGGTCGCGCAGCGCCTGCGCCCTTTGCGGCGACAGATGCGGCCGTCCCTGTCGATCGGACGCACGCTTTGCCCGCTCCTTGGCGTGGTCGGGGATCTCCGCGATGAAGATCGACGGCTCGCTCGGGCCGCGTCGGAATTGCGCCGAGGAAATCGTCACCTGCCGCTTGCCGCGCGTGAGCGCGACATAGGCGAGACGGCGTTCCTCGTCGGCGTCGCCATAGGTCGAGGGAATGATTCCGTTCTCGAACGCCGGCAGGAACACCTGGTCGAATTCCAGCCCCTTGGCCCGGTGCATGGTCATCAGCCGCACGGCGGGCGTCGCGCCCTCGCTGGCCCGGTTGGTCGCAAGTGCGGCATGATCGAGGAGCTCGCGCGCGGAATGGAAGCTCGAGGCGAGTGAAACCAGTTCTTCCAGGTTCTCCAGCCTGCCGGCGGCGTCTTCGGCTTTGCTGGCGCGCAAAAGTTGCCGATAGCCGCAGGCGTCGAGCAACAGAGAAATCTGGTCGGCGAGCGAATGGCTCGGATCGGCGCCGATGCGGCGGACCTGGTCGGCCATTTTCAAGCCTTCCCCGCGGGCTTTCGGAGGAAGCTTGGCGGTCTCGAGCGCGCAAAGCAGCGAGACATTGCGGAACGCGGCCTCCTCCTCGACGATCGCCAGGGTTTGTGGACCAAAGCCGCGACGCGGTTCGTTGATCACGCGGCGGAACGCCTCGTCGGACTGGCGGTCGTCCGGATGGGTGGCGAGGCGCAGATAGGCGAGCGCGATCTTGATCTCCTGGCGCGCGTAAAAGCCGACGTCGCCGACAAGTTCGTAGGGGATTTTGGCGCGCATCAGCGCTTCTTCGAAGGCGCGCGACAGCACGTTGGTGCGATAGAGCACGGCCATGTGGTCCCAGGGCATTCCTTCGCCATGGCGTTTGCTGATCGCGGCCGCGAGGCCAAGCGCTTCGGCCTCGGCGTCGCGATAGGTCGCGATCGTAATCGGCTGACCGTCGCCCTGGTTGGTGAAAAGGGTTTTGCCCAAGCGCTTCTTGTCGCCGGCGATGACGGCGTTGGCTGCGGCGAGGATGTGGCCGGTCGAGCGGAAATTCTCCTCGAGGCGGAATTCGCCGGCGTCGGGATAGTCGCGGGTGAACCTGCGTATGAGCTCCACATTGGCGCCACGCCAGCCGTAAATCGACTGGTCGTCATCGCCGACCGCGAACAGGCGTTGGCAATGGCTCGCCATCGCCTTCAGCCAGGAATATTGGGCGTAATTGACGTCCTGGTACTCGTCCGCTAACACGGCGTCGAAGCGCTCGGCCCATTGCCGGCGATACTGGCTGTCGTTCATCAGCGCCAGGGTCGGCCACAGCAGGAGATCGCCGAAATCGGCGGCGTTGGCCTCGCGCAGGCGCTGTTGATAGAGCGCATAGATCTTGGCGGCGTTGCGGAACGTCATGCTTTCAATCGGCGATCCCTCGCGTTCGGCCGCCTTGATCATGGCCTCGATCCGCGACGAGGCCGTCTCCGGCGTGATCAGCTGATCCTTGAACGACGAAATCTTGTTGGCGATGGTCTTGACCGGATCGCGGCCGCCGGCGGTCTCGGGGTCATTGGCGAGGTTCAGCGCCTTCATGATCCGCTTGATCAGGAGATGGGCGTCGCCGGCGTCGAGAATATCGAATTCCTTGCGCAGGCCGGCGATCTCCGGGGCGGCGCGCAATTGTCGGGCGCCGAGGCCATGGAACGTCCCGAGCCAGTTCGGCGCGGCGTTTTCGCCCAGGGCGGCGCGGATGCGCTCGGTCATTTCGGCCGCCGCCTTGTTGGTGAAGGTCGAAACAAGGATGCGCGCGGCCGGGATCTTTTCGATCTCGATCTTGTGAACCACCGAAGCGGTCAAAGTCGACGTCTTGCCCGTGCCCGCGCCGGCGAGGACGAGCGTCGACCCCGGGTGCGTCGCCGCTTCCCGTTGCGTGGGCGTCAGGCGCGCCGCGAGCGCGTCCCAGGCGGGCGGCTGCTCGGCGCCGGAATCGTTGGCCATCATGGAGCGCCAATCGTCCCAAATGTCGTCGGGACCATTATCCAGCTCGGGCAGGTATTCGTCGGGATCGGAAAAGCCCTGGTTCATGGCGAAACTCCTTGGGATTTGAGCACGTCGTTCCAGTCCTCGCCGTCAATCGGCGGGCGGCGGCGCAGAAAGGGAACGCCCGCCTCGATGGCGAGCGTTTCGTGGCGCGCCGCATAGCGGTCGCCGGCGAGATTGGCGTCGGCCGCGCTCTCGAACTGCGCGCCGGGCAGGACGCCGATCGCGCGCAAGTGGGTCTTGATCATCTCGGTCGAGTCCGGGCCCATGCCGCCGCCGGTCGCGGCGTAAATCGTGTCGTCGCGCAAGCTTTCCAGCGCCGCCCGGCTCAGGGCGTCGATCGCGGCCTCCGCCAGGACGAAGCGGCTGCGCCCCGCGATCTCGCGCGGGAAGACAAACAGCGACTTGCAGCCGCCGGTGAGCGACCCCTTGTAGGTCGGACCTCGGACGTCGACATGTGTGACGACGCCCCCGGCGCGATGGGCGAACCAGGCCGAGCCGTAGGGGCCTTCGCGGATGACGTCGCAACGGGCGGCGGCCAGAAGCACGGTTTCCGGCAGGCCGCGGCCCGCGAGATAGCGCCAGGTCTGCGAATGCTTGCGCAGGCGCGGTTTTTGCGCCCACCTTTCCGCGATCGGCTGCGTCGGGTTTCGTTTGGCCCTGGTCCGCTCCATTGGCGCGAAATCCGGCTGGACACCGGCGAGCGGCCGCAGCGTCTTGCGGACGTGGCCGAAATTCAGCCCAGGCTCCAGAAACTGGACGAGCCCGAACACATCGCCCTTGGCGTCGCTGTTGGGGTCCCACCAACCCGCCCCCTTATGCGTGACGATGACGATCTCGCCGGCGCCGCGGCGGTATTTGAGGCAATGTCGGGTGCTCTCGGCGCGGTCGAGCCGCCAGGGCGGCGTCGCCTGTTCAAGAACCGTCGCGCAACTGACGCCGGCGCGCAGTTCGTCGACCTCCATGCGAGGATCCTTCATCTCCTCCTCCTGATTTTTTGCGAAGCGACGCCGGCCCGACCGCGAGGCGGCGTCGGGGCAAGGGCGCGCGGACTCGCGCGGGAGCGTGCGACGCACCCTTGCGGCGACAGACGGCGATAGCGGTAGGGATGATGTGCCCTCTCCTTCCCGGCCTCTTGGTGTGGGCTCAAGGGAAGCGGCGACTGGCGCGAAGGCGAAGCGGTCTTATCGAACGATCAGCAGAAGGCGTTCTTGACGGCGTCCATGAAGGCGCGCAGGTCTGCGTCTTGGTCGGCGCGAGCCTCAACCTGGCGGATGGCGTGCAGAACTGTGGTGTGATCGCGGTTGAACCGGCCGCCGATGCGGGAAAGCGACCAATTTGTGATCGTTCTCACGGTCCACATCGCCTCTTGTCGCGCCGCCGCGATCGGCGCCCGCCGGCCTTTCCCAAGAATGTCGGCGACGGAAACGCCCGTGCGCTCGGAGACCATTTTCAGGATCGGATCGAATTTGTCTCTCGACAGGTCGAGCGCCGCGACCAAGTCCTCCGGCGGCGCCATGGGGACGGCGACTGTCGTCGGAACCGTCGGCGGGTCCGTTCCGATCAGGATTCGGATCGGCGTCTTTCCTGTTGGGGCTTTGACGCCTGGAAAATTAAGCCGTCGCCGCGCCGCCCGGTATCTTGCGACGAGTTCGGCGACGGATCGCGGTTCGCCTCGAGGGGCGAGTTGAAGGGATGACATGATGTTTCCTTCCAGATTGGTTGTGAAGCTTGCGGGTTGGAGATTGCGGTCGCTTCGCTGCTATTCGTCGGGGTAATCGCCCGGACGTTCGAGCCGATCGCGGCAAGGCGGGATGAACCGGAAGCGGGGATCGCCCCAGTTCGCCGGGGCGTCGCGCCACCACACCAGCCACGAATAGGAGGTCGCCGTGGTTTGCCGGCGCTTTAGGCCGGACGTCGTCAAAGTCGGCTGCCATTTTCGGACCTTGCTTCGCAAGATCGGCAGGCGCTGCACGAACAGGCACACGAAATGCGGCGGCCTGTCCGCGAAAAGGGTCTGGTAGCGGGTTTCCCCTTCCACGAAGGACGAGCGGGTGAGCATGGCGACCAGGCGCCAATCGGGCAGCGCGAGCGCGCGAGCGATGAAGGCGGCGGCGGCTGTGAACGGCGGGTTCGAGATGACAATTTCGGCGCTCGCCGCCGGCGTGTCGCCAGGGGCGAGAAAGTCCGCCACGAAATCCTGCGGGTCGATCGTCTCGGGATCGGCGCGATAGTCGAATATGTCTGACGTCGTTACGTCGGGCCAATATTCCTTCAGGGTTCGGCTCATGTAGCCGCGATTGGACGCCGGCTCGCAAACGCGGCCTTCGGGAACGCCGATGTCGGTTTGCGCCAGGACTTCTTCGACCAAGGCGCGCGTGCCCCAGCAGGGTGTGGGGAAGTCATCGAGGGAGGCGCGAGGCTCAACGCGCTGAGCCCGAACCGCGTGGCTGGACATTTTCATCGTCGCCCCTTTGGCGAGAATTTCTCATTACAAATCAGCCAGTCATACGC
>NZ_FYDG01000025.1 GCF_900187365.1 Rhodoblastus acidophilus | reverse complement strand
TGATGGCGAAAGCTCAATTCGCCATCCTGTTCCCGGATCGGTTCAGCTTGGCATGAAAACGGAACCCGCCTTCACACGGAATTCCTGACAGTCTCGTCGGCGCCAGCCGGCACAAGCACCGTCGCGCCCGCGATTGCAACCTCGATGCGCTCCGGGCGCGCGTCCGGCTCCGCTGGCGCCATGCCCAGTTCTCTTGGCGGCGACCCAGCTGACGCATCCTCGACCTCGACTCGGGCAAAGAGCGATCCCTCGGCAATCGCCGTTCGAGCTTCGCGTCGCCAAACAGTCAAGAGGCCGCGGCTGACGCCGTTGCGCCGCGCGACGTCCGAGACGCTCGTATCCGGGCTGAAGCTCTCCGCAACAATGCGCGCCTTTTCGGCGTCGCTCCAATCGCGCCGACGCCGCGCGCCGGTGATCACCTCAACGCGCTGGTACGAGGCGCCTTGATCTCTGGCTTGATGCATGGATTTACGAAGCTCGCTCAGGTTCGACCCCAGCGAGTCTCAACTATTCTAACGAAAACCGCCATGTGGGACGCTCGTGCCGCTTACGATAGACCGCCTCCGACTTTCCCTTGCCTTCGCGCCGTCGCAGCAGTTCGGCCTCGTCGTGGCGATCGAGCCAACGACGCCAACGACGAATGGACGGAACCAGCGATCCTTGGCAGCGACAATCGGCGGCGACCTCGGCCCAAAATCGCGTCAGCGTGGGACGCCGCTGCGTCGCGTAGAAGTCGCGGAAATGCTTCTCCACGATGGGGAGGACATCAGGCGCCATCGGCCGCATGCCGGAATGGGGGCCTCGACGGCGCGGCGCCAACGCGCTGGCGCGAGCGCTGTCACGAAACCGCTTCAACCAGCGAAACACCGTCGTCCGGCCGACCCCGAGGGCCGCCATTGCGTCGCGGATCTGTTCGCCCGAAGGCCGCTCGGGCAGCGCCGAAAGAATCTCCGCCCGACGTTGCGCCGCCGCCCACTCTCGCGGACCGATGTCGTCAAAATCCATGGACCGCCTTGCAAAACCGCTGCAATCTGGTTCCACAAACTACGAATCAAACTCGACGCCAGTTCCAGTAATTGTGAATCAATCCCGAAATTGTGCAACAGGCAAATCCATTGGCATCAATGAGCGGGAGTCCCAAAAATTGTGACAATCCGACAAACCGCATGCGGGCATCGATTTTTCGCGGTTCATGCGTGGACGGGCACGCGGTTCATCTCTGGACCGCCGCAATGCCAGTGGTTTCAGCCGGTGGCGGCTGATGTTGGAAAGTCGCAATTTGTGGGACTCAAGGCTCGGAGAGAGAGACATGCGGTCTTACGGTGTTTCGCCGTCGTCTTCTATATCACTATCCTCTTCGGGGCCGAGGAAAAGCTCCGTAAAATCAGAACCGAAGAATTCATTTGAGGCTTCACGAATGTCACACTCACCTATTTTTTCGTCAAACTCCTCTAATTTTGACGCCTCATTTTTCAAGCGATTTACGATCGATTTCGTGTCGGATAACATGACGTTCTTATTGCTATCCAGATATGCTGCTGCAAATGATTCTATCCATCCGTCACCAATTTCAACGTCTAAGCTGTCAAAACAATCTTCGAAAATATTAGCCCGCAGCACTGTTAAAATAAAATCAATCATAGAATTTCGACTGTCTTCTAAAATTTTATTGTGCGCAATGTTGGCGTACGACATGAGTCGTTTTCTAGAGACATCCTCTTTTGGAAAATCGCGAAGTGAAAGCTTCGCTTCGCAAAGCACATCTGATATTTCCGCGCGCGCTGGGCTGGACAGGAAAACGTCGACGCTGCCGGTTTTTTTAAAATCAAATGGAGGCGGCGTGTGTTTGGTAAAATCTGACAAAACAATGTTTTTAGCGACGATTTCCGCAATTTTGACCGCCCATTCGATCGGGTGTTCTATTTCGTCATCGCAAAATTCAGAATAAAGCAGTGGCGCAAATATTTGCTGCCGTTCTGGGGATGAACCGATAATGTGATTCGCAATGCGCAATATCAGTTCGTTAAAACGCTCTGAAATGCCTTCGATAAAAAACTTAATGTCGTCAGTTATGAGGTCGTATTCTTTTATTTTTTCCGAATCCATTGCGGAAGCCTTTCTAAATCAGCTTATCGGCACGGTATTATTTGCATGAAGTCGTTAAGTGGTTGACGCTCATCAAGCGCATCAAAAGCGATGGTGGCTCCTGAGCTGCCGCTTGGTCAAGGGTGTGTCGCGTCGTTGGTGCGAGAGTGTGCCAGGCGGTAGATGGGGCGGCATCGCGTGCCGTCATGGCGGCTAAATCGCTATCCGCTCGACCTCATCAAGCGTAATTTCATCGCCCGTCCGGTCATAGAGCTTGGTGGTGCGCGGGCTTTCATGCGCCGCCATGGCTTGGGCGTTTTCGAGCGTGCCGCCGTTTTCCAGATAGGCGGTGATCCCCGTGGCGCGGAAGGTGTGGCAACAGATATCGGCATCGAGGCCGGCGTCGCGCGCGCGGCGCCGGATCATGCGGTAGACGTCGACGCGGTCCATGGCGTTGTCGGTCAGCGCGCCGGTGCGCCCGCGGGCCGAGCGGAACAGTGGTGTCTTCTTGGCGTCGTCGATCCGCGCCGCCTCGAGGTAGGCGTCGAGATAGGCCTCGAGGTTGTGATGGGCCGGCATTTCGTGGCGCTTGCCGCCTTTTTCGTGCAGGCGTACCCACCAGCGTTTGCCTTGGCTGTAATAGTCCTCGACCTTCATGCCGACCGCGGCGCCCACGCGGGCGAAGGAATAGACCATGAGGCCGATCAGCGCCCGGTCGCGCAGGCCTACCACGGTCGAGACGTCGATTCCGTCGAGCAGCTTGCGCGCTTCGGCCGGCGTCAGCACCAGCGTCTTGCCGCGCTTGACCACATGTTTCGGCCCGCGCACCGCGTGCGCCGGGTTGAGCAGCATGACCTGGCCGACCACCAGCCAGTCGAACAGCATGCGCACCGCCGCGAGATGCTGCTTCACCGTCGGCTTTTCCCGCGCGGTGCCGAGCGCCTTGACGTAGGCGCCGACATGGATCGGCTCGACCTCCGCCAGGTCGTGAATGTCCCTGGCCTCGCACCAGGCGAAGAAGCTGGCGCAGGCGCGCATGTAGGCGGCGCGGGTGTTGTCGTTCTCGATCGCGCCGAAGAAATTGGCGTAGCGGCGCGCCGCCTTGTCGCCGACGTCGGCCACAAACTTCGGCACGACGATCTCGCGCCCGATCACCGCTGGCGGCCCGCTCGACGCCAGCGCCGGCGGACGGGATTCCGACACCTCGAAGGCCTGATTGCCTAGATCCTCTTTCATGGACATTAGCGTAACATAACGCTCCGCAGCACAACACACTCGACCGACTTGGTATCGCTAGCGCCGCGGGGCGTTCGCGCAATCATCGCCTATGCCGGTCGCTTTGAAGACAGCGGCTTGCGTTTTCGCGGGTGACGGACCAGCGTGCACTACCGTGGTGGAAGCAAGTTTTACGCGCCTGCCGGATCGGCGGCGACCGTGATGGCGTCAGCCTTGTTGGCTGATGCTCAGATTTGCTCCGGTCCACCCCGTCAAGCGACAGTAGATGTAACGGCTCAAAACGGAATCTCGTCGTCATCAGTCTTCGGGGCGCCTTTGGATTGGAACGATTGCGAGGACTGTCGATCAGTGAAAAACACTTCAAATCCGCATCCATTGCGACGCCGAATATGGGGACGTTTGTTTTCACAATCCCATGCAGATAGCTCTTCATACGTCGAGAGCTGTGGATCTTTTGTATAACCGCGAGAAACCATATAATTCCGCCAAGCGTCCGACTCATCTTGATAAGAATTGTTATCTAGTTTCCTTCTGGTCGCCCCCCTCGCCAGCCTGGCGCTTTCTCGACTGTATTCTTCATAAATCCCATCAATTATGGATTCGATGTCCGCACCCTCACCAAAAATATCTTCGAAATCACCCATTACAGTACCTATAATAGTTCACAATCCTGAGCGAGTGTTAGAGAACTGCAAATCCTTGCACCCGGTTTGATTGCCTCGCCTACCGAAGCCGAAGATGATCGTCAGCGACAAGGGATGGAGTTCACCAGACCCGTTCGTCATTCGGCCCGCTCGGATGCGGTGCCATCCAAGACATGACTGGCCGACAACACTCCCATTTTGACTAGGTGCCGCAGCGCGATCGCGGGTTTTGGACCGTGGGAGCCAAAGCGCCGCCAGGAACCTTGCTGAAACGTTTCTGATATGATATGAAACGTTTCTGAATGATTGTTGGATGTATGTAATAGAGGAATTTTATGATGAGCCGTCAGATCGAAATAGGTAAACACCTCGCCGTCCTCCGTGAGCAGGCGGGCCTGAAGCAGAACGAACTCGCCCGTCGCATCGAATGGAGTGCTGCCGTTTTGTCCCGCGTAGAAACCGGCGAGCGCGCGCTTTCTGACGAAGAACTCGTCGGCATTTTGAATGGTATCGGCTCTCCTGATGCGCTCAAGGTCCAGAACCAACTCGCCCGTCAATGGGTAATCCTTCCCGAACCTTCGCTTTCCGATGTTGATGCCGACCTGCTTTGGGAGGCTGAACAAGCGGCCCAGAAGATCCATGAGTTGGCCGAAAGTCCCGACGTAAAACAATTTTTTGAGCGCCGCCTTGTGCGCTACAAGGAAGAACTCCTAACTGCAGCGGCACGTGTTGCGGAGAAGCGTTACCGCGTCGCCTTCATCGGCACTATTGCCGCCGGCAAGTCGACCGCCATCTGTCGTGCCGAACGACTAGAGCTCCCAACTCTTAAGGGCATGCCCAAGGCTGTGCTCGAAACTGGCTCGGGTGGGATTACGATTTGCGAAGTTCATCTTCGCCGAGGGCCTGGCTACGGCTTGATCATCGAGCCTTGTCCCGAGGATGAGCTGCGCCAGCACGTCACCGACTACGCGAACGTCCTGCTGAACACAGGCCGCTCGGCATTGGCCGCTGACGATCCTGATAATGACGGAAGTTCAACGGGAATTTCCCGTGAGGTTGCCCGCGCTTTGCGCAATATGGCTGGCCTCAAGAAAAGGCGTACCGAAAAGAAGCCTGACGGCACCATTGTGCCAGGTTTCGACGATGAGCGCACTCTTGCCGAAGCTTTTCCCGAGGTCAAGGCGCTCTGTATCGAGCTCCTTGATCGCATGGAATTGCACAAACGTGACCGCCGCGACCTTTGGCACGTCGATACCACGGGTCGCTCACCGCTCGAATGGCTCCAAGAGAAATTCGAGCTTGTTAATAATGGGCGCCATCCGGAATTCACGCTGCCGAAGCGCATCGAACTGGTTTTGCCCTCTTCGATACTTGGTGACGACGCCCTGTCCGTCACTCTTATCGATACTCAAGGTATCGACGACGCCGAGCGAGCCGACCTTGAGCAGCATTTCGACGATCCTCATTCCATTGTCGTGCTGTGTAGCGTCTTCAACGAAGCGCCGCAGGTCCAGATCCGCGGCCTTCTCAAACGCGCACAAGAAGGTGGTGTCAGAACGCTGGGCAGCCATGTCGGCATTCTCGTCCTGCCTCGCCCTGGCGATGCGCTCAACGTCAAAGACAATGGTTTCCCAGTGGCGACCGCAGAAGAAGGCTATATAGTCAAAGGAGAAGAGGTAGAGCTTAAACTTCAGCCGCTCGGATTAAAAGATCTACCCACTTTTTTCTTCAACTCAGCCGAAGATGATCCCGATACACTGCGGAGATTTATACGTGATCGCATTTCCGCGGTGCGGGAATATCATCGTAACAGTGTTCGGCAGATTATTGCCGATGCGCATGCGCTCCTCGCTAATTATGAGCGGGAACAAGCTGCTGAGATCATGCGTGCCGCTGCCCGTCGCCTTGAAGTCTGGCTTACTACTAACACCAAGCTCAATGAGCGGCCGACGCGCCACGTTCAAGACAGTCTTTTGGCTGCAATCGGCAACGCCCATCCGCGGTCCATTGCTGCCTCAATCGTGCGGGCGGGCGAGTGGCCAAACTTAGATTACTCGCACCAGCTCAGCCATGGTGCGCGCCGTGTCGCTACGCAGCTTATCCAACCGAAGTTGATTGCCCTGAAGGAGGTGGCTGAAAATCTCCTTCAGGATGACGAGATGGCCGATGCCTTCGACCTCATTCGTCAGTGCTTGCGTGCTGCGGAAGCGGGCTTCGACAAAATGGTGCGCAAGGTCCAGCTCGTTGGGCAAAGCATCCACGCTGACGAAATGCGCCTTGATGTCGCCTTCTGGCAGGCCTGCGAATGTGAGCGCGGTCGAGGCTATCGGGACCGCATTAAAGAGAAAAATAACTCCTGGTTCTCAGACGCCAACATGGGTGAAGGAGATAAACGCGTCGTCAGCCTCATACAGGAAGCGTGGGACGAAACTATCGCTTCGGTACGCGCACTTATCACTCATGAGTGACATGTCGGAACGGCGGCGGAAATAACAGCTACGCTGTAGATCCTTCGGATGAGATTTCGGAGGCTGACACGAAAGATAAATGGCCGCGGTAAACTGCGGTCATATTTCCGAGGATCGACGCGGCAGGGAATGCTGCCGTGTGGAGCTGCGGGCAGGCGGCTCAGGTCATCCCAGATCATTGGCTTGCCGCGTGAGCTTCCACAAAGCTGCAAGCGCGTGAACCGTCGCGATCATGGCGTTTTGTGTAACATAATACCATTTATGTTACACTAGATTTTCATTTTCCTAAAGGGTAACCTGGTCCAGGATGATCTCTCTTCAGAACCAATGATCTTTGCCCTAAAAGGCTAAATGCGATGGTGCGGAACGGAATTTGTCAGAATGAACGCGGTTGAAATCGAAGATGCTGTATCGAATCTCGTGCAGCAACCGTTTGATGCGGCGGAGTTTCCGTACCTATTCCTCGCTGCCTTCGACAACAAGGAAACGACGCTGAAGCGCCTTCGCAAGGGCGAGACGAACGCTTCCGACGTGCCGGGTGGCGTGCTGCAACGGAGCAATATCCATATCGCAGTTTGTGCGCCGGGGTCTGTCACTGCCACGCTGAAGGCGTTGCGCGACAGTCCGAAGACCGCTTCTGCCAAGGCCAAATTCATTCTGGCGACCGATGGCGTGACAGTCGAGGCCGAGGAACTGGCCAGCGGTGAGGTGATCGCAGCCGATTACGCCGATCTTCCTTTGCATTTCGGACTGTTCCTGCCGCTGGCGGGTATCTCAGCGGTCAAGGAAATCAAGAACAACCCGATCGATGTGAAGGCGACAGGGCGGCTCAACAAGCTCTATGTGGAGCTGCTGAAAGACAATCCGGATTGGAGTCAGCCGGCTCGCCGCCATGACATGAACCATTTCATGGCGCGGCTGATCTTCTGCTTTTTCGCCGAGAAGACCGGCATTTTCTATCCCGAGGGGGGGTTCTCGGCGACCGTCGCGCGCATGAGCGAGGCAAGTTCTGCCAATACTCATGAGGTGATTAGCACGCTGTTTCGCGCCATGAACACCAAGACGGCCGATCAAGCTCAGGCAGGCTTGCCGGGTTGGGCGACCGTTTTGCCCTATGTAAATGGCGGGCTGTTTTCCGGCAGTACCGACGTGCCGCGTTTCAGCAAGCTTGCCCGCTCCTATCTTGCGCATGTTGGCGGCCTCGACTGGAAAGCGATCAATCCCGACATTTTCGGTTCAATGATCCAAGCTGTAGCCGACGATGACGAGCGCGGTGCCCTCGGTATGCACTACACCAGCGTGCCGAATATCCTGAAGGTGCTCAATCCGCTGTTTCTGGACGACCTGCGAAGCCAGCTTGATGCGGCGGGCGACAACGCCCGCATG
Organism: Rhodoblastus acidophilus; assembly: GCF_900187365.1. GTDB lineage: Bacteria > Pseudomonadota > Alphaproteobacteria > Rhizobiales > Beijerinckiaceae > Rhodoblastus > Rhodoblastus acidophilus. The sequence goes on along the minus strand of NZ_FYDG01000025.1, from coordinate 10,787 downwards.
TTGCTGAACCTGCGCAAACGCATGGCGAAGATCAGGGTATTCGATCCGGCCTGCGGCTCCGGCAATTTTCTGGTCATCGCCTATAAGCAAATGCGGGCTATCGAGGCCGAGATCAACCGGCGGCGCGGTGAATCCAGCCTGCGGACCGAAATCCCGCTGACCAATTTTCGGGGCATCGAGCTGCGCGACTTCCCGGCCGAGATTGCAAGGCTTGCGCTGATCATCGCGGAGTTTCAGTGCGATGTGCTCTATCGCGGACAGAAGGAAGCGTTGTCCGAGTTTCTGCCGCTCGACGCCATGAACTGGATCACCTGCGGCAACGCGCTTAGGCTCGACTGGCTTTCAATTTGTCCGCCCACTGGGACCGGTGTGAAGTTTGCGGCCGAAGACCTGTTTCATACGCCCCTCAGTCAAGCCCAGATCGATTTCGAGAACGAGGGTGGCGAGACGTATGTCTGCGGAAATCCTCCTTATCAGGGTTCCCGCGAGCAATTGCCCGAGCAAAAGGAGGATCTAGCACAGATATTTGAGGGGCGCGCTCCAAGCTGGAAGACTCTCGACTATGTGGCTGGCTGGTTCATGAAAGCCGCTGAGTACGGTCGGCATACGGACGCAGTTGCGGCCTTCGTCACCACCAACTCGATCTGCCAAGGCCAGCAGGTGCCATTACTCTGGCCGCTCGTATTCAAAACCGGCCACCAAATCGCCTTCGCCCACACGAGCTTCAAGTGGTCCAATCTGGCTAGTCATAACGCCGGTGTGACTGTCGCAATTGTCGGAATTTCCAGAACGCCGAAACCGCTCAGGAAACTGTACTCTTTATCGGCTGACGGCTCTGTTGCCATCAAGGTGGCAAATCACATCAACGCCTACTTAGTCCCGGCGGACGACTTCATGATAACGCCCCGGACGGAAACATTAGCAGAACTTTTCGAGATGAATTACGGAAACTATCCGGGCGATGGGAACCATCTTACACTCTACTCGAAGGAGCGGGCCGAAATTTTGTTGCGCCGTCCTGATCTGTCTAAATTGATACGCCCGGTTTATGGAGCGCAAGAATTTATCAAGGGGCTTTCTCGCTACTGTCTCTGGATAGATGATCATGATTTGTCGCTAGCGGAGAGTGATCCTGAAATCGCTCGTAGAATAGCGTCAGTCTATACGAATCGCACAACCAGTCGCGATAAGTCGTTGAACAAACTCGCGATCCGATCTCATCAATATCGTGACCGCAATATTGCCATTAGGCACTCGATCCTAGTGCCGACCGTATCGTCTGAGCGACGTGATTTCATTCCTGTCGATCTTAAGCCTGCAAGTGCGGTGACGACCAACCAAGCCTTCGCCCTCTACGACGCCCCCCTCTGGAACATGGCGCTCATCGCCTCGCGCCTGCATTTGGTGTGGATCGCCTCTGTCTGCGGCAAGCTGAAGACCGACTTTCGCTACTCCAACACCCTCGGATGGAATACCTTCCCGGTTCCTAAACTGACCGAGCAGCACAAGGCCGACCTCACCCGCTGCGCCGAGAATATCCTTTTGGCCCGTGAGGCTCATTTCCCGGCGACGATTGCCGACCTCTATGACCCAGAGGCCATGCCGGAGGATTTGCGTCGCGCCCATGACGAGAACGACGAATTGCTTGAACGCATCTATATCGGCCGCCGGTTCAAGAATGACACCGAGCGTCTGGAAAAGCTCTTTGAACTCTATACCAAAATGACGGCCACGCAGCCGCCAATCAAGAAGAAAGGTAGGAAGGCGGTATAATGGCTGAAAATCCCACCAATAAGCGGACAATCCCATCCGTCTCACTCACGACAGCCCGCACCGGGGCCTCGACTAAAGCCGATACCATGGGGATGCGGCCGATGCAGCAGCGCGCCTTTGCGCATCGCGGCGAGCAATATCTTCTCATCAAGTCACCGCCGGCATCCGGCAAGTCGCGTGCGCTGATGTTCGTGGCGCTCGACAAGCTGCATAATCAGGGCCTCAAACAGGCGATCATCGTGGTTCCGGAACGCTCGATCGGCGGCAGCTTTGCCGACGAGAAGCTCAGCGCCTATGGCTTCTGGGCCGACTGGACTGTGAAGCCGCAATGGAACCTGTGCAACGCGCCCGGCATCGACGACGTGAAAGTGGCGAAGTCTAAGGTCAAAGCGGTTGGCGAGTTCCTGGCGAGTGGCGATCCGGTGCTGGTTTGCACCCACGCGACCTTCCGCTTCGCCGTCGATGAGCTGGGCATTGCCGCCTTCGATGATCGGCTGATCGCCGTGGACGAGTTCCACCATGTCAGCAGCAATCCGGATAACCGGCTGGGCAACCAGCTCGGGCAATTCATCACCCGCGACAAAGTGCATATCGTCGCGATGACCGGTTCCTATTTCCGGGGCGATGCGGAGGCTGTGCTTGCGCCTCAGGACGAGGCGAAGTTCGAGACCGTCACCTATACCTATTATGAGCAGCTCAACGGCTACGATTATTTGAAATCGCTCGACATTGGCTATTTCTTCTACACGGGCCGGTATCTCGACGCGATCATGAAGGTGCTCGATCCGTCGATGAAGACGATCGTGCATATCCCGAATGTCAACGCGCGCGAGAGCACCAAGGATAAGCACAAGGAAGTCGAAGAGATCATGGACGCCCTTGGCGATTGGAAGGGTGTCGATCCTGTAACCGGTTTTCACAGGATCGTGCTGCCTGACGGGCGCACGATCAAGGTTGCCGACCTGGTGGACGATAGCGACGCGACCGAACGCTCGCGGGTGCTGGCCTCCCTGAAGGACCCGGCAAGCCGCAGCAATCGGGACAATGTGGACATCATCATTGCCCTTGGTATGGCCAAGGAGGGCTTTGACTGGATTTGGTGCGAACACGCTCTCACCGTCGGCTATCGCAGCAGCTTGACCGAAATCATCCAGATCATCGGCCGCGCGACCCGTGACGCGCCGGGGAAAGAGAAGGCGCGCTTCACCAACCTGATCGCCGAGCCGGATGCCGCCGAAGCCCAGGTGGTTGCAGCCATCAACGACACGCTGAAGGCGATCGCCGCCAGCTTGCTGATGGAGCAGGTTCTTGCGCCGCGCTTCGAATTTACCCCGAAGAACGCCGGGCCGAAGGAAGGCTTCGATTATGGCCCCGGCGGCTACCAAGAGGGCAAGAGGAATGTCGGCTTCAATGAAGAAAGCGGGCAGTTTCATTTCGAAATCAACGGCCTGATAAAGCCGGAAAGCGAAGAAGCGACGCGGGTGTGCCGGGAGGACCTCAACGAAGTCATCACGGCTTTCGTGCAGGACAAGACAGCTCTTGAACGGGGTCTGTTTGATCGGGACAACACCATTCCCGAAGAGCTGACGCAGCTTCGCATGGGGAAGATCGTCCGCGACCGCTATCCGGAGCTGAGTGAGACCGACCAGGAGGCCATCCGCCAGCACGCCATTGCGGCGCTGAACCTCACCCAACAGGCGAAGCAGCTTGCTGGTGGCGGGGGTGACGGCGGGGTGGACCAGAAAGCTAATACCGCCTTGCTCGACGGTGTGCGCCGAATCGCCATGGACGTGCGGGAACTCGACATCGACCTGATCGACCTGATCGACCGGATCAACCCGTTCGATGCAGCCTATGCAGTGCTGTCGAAGGCCATGGACGAGAAAATCCTGAAGCAGGTGGCGGCGACGATCGCGGCCAAGCGCGTCAACCTCTCTTTCGAGGACGCCAGGGCGCTTGCCGTCCGCGCGGCGCAGTTCAAGAAGGAACGCGGGCGGATGCCCGAGATCACCGCTCAGGACGCTTGGGAAAAGAAAATGGCTGAAGGTGTGGCGGCCTATGCCCGTTACCGTGCTCAGCAGAAGGCCGCCAATGTCTGATTTGACCGACGACGAACTTGACGCTGAGCTTGGCATCGACCTTGAACCCAAGGCGACGGGCGGAAAGTCGCACCGCGAACAGCGTATCATCGCGGGCTTCGAGGACATTTTGCGCTTCGTGGCCGCACATGGTCGCGCGCCACAGCATGGCGAAGATCGCGACATCTTTGAACGCCTTTATGCGGTGCGATTGGACCGGCTTCGTTCCGTTCCCGAAGCGCATGAGCTACTCGCTGGGATGGATAGCCAAGGCCTTCTTTCTGCATCGCCAGGTTCCGCTGGCGACGATCCCAACATGCTCGACGATGACGCCCTCGACGCCGAGCTAGGCCTCGATCAGCTTGCCGATGATGACATCACGGTGATGCGGCATGTCGGCACCTATGAGGAGCGGCAAGCAGCCGAGGAGATCGCGAACCGGGAAAAGTGCGATGACTTCCAGAAATTCTCTCCCCTGTTCGAAGAGGTGCAAAAAGAACTGGAAGCCGGTATTCGGCAGACACGCCCTTTCGAATTGAAGGCGGAAATCCAGCCAGGCAACTTTTTTATTGTTGGCGGCCAGAAAGCCTATGTCGCCGAAATGGGCGAAGTGTTTTCAAATGCTCAGGGCCGACGCGATGCTCGCCTTCGCGTGATCTTTGAGAACGGCACGGAAAGCAACTTATTGATGCGCTCCTTGCAGCGCGCTTTGCACAAGGACGAGGCTGGACGCCGCATCACTAACCCGACAGCCGGCCCCCTGTTTGGGGACCAATTAGAGCCTGACGACATCGCGACAGGGACGATTTACGTCCTCCGAAGCTGCTCGAAGCACCCCTTTGTCGCCGAGCATCGTGAACTCATCCACAAAATCGGCGTGACTGGCGGCAAAGTTGAGACGCGCATCGCAAACGCAACAAACGATGCAACCTACCTACTGGCAGCCGTAGAGGTGGTCGCGACCTACTTGCTGGCAGACATTAATCGTTCGAAGCTAGAGGCGCTGTTTCATCGCATCTTCGCTTCGGCCAAGCTCGACCTTACGATCCATGATCGCTTTGGACATCCGGTGAGGCCGCGTGAGTGGTTTCTGGTTCCGATTCACGTCATCGACGAGGCGGTTCAGCGAATCCGTGATGGTTCGATATCGGGCATGGTCTACGATCCTAACACCGCCCGGCTCGTCCCAGGATAACAGCGTTGTATTCGCGCTTCATTGAGGGGTCTGGCTCGCTGCGCGCGGATTAATATCCAGCATAGTGAAGTAGCTTCTTGTTTCGTTGCTGTAATTATCAATGATGTCAACTTTGTCCAGACTCACAGAGCACCAGCTACCGAAAAATTCTCTTAATTTAGGCTTCACTGCACGTGTAATTTTGCCTTCAATAATCTGCTTGTTCATGTCCATGAACTCGAACCTATTTCTAAGTAGGCTTGCTCCGATCAAAGCACCTTCAAATGTGCATTCACCCACGTATTTTTCTTGAAAACGGTTCACATTGCGATTGAGCTGTGGAATGTCGTCAGTTTCTGCGGACCAACAGTATTCCGTTCCGGTGACATCAGTCCACCCGAGTGCAAAACCTGCTCCAGTACGTTCAAGGTCGCGTAAAACTTTGCGTAAATGACCGAGTGATCGTTGTCCGAGTTCTCCAGACAGACGCACAACTTCCTCTTCACGCCGAGCGGCATTCAGAAGATTGAAAAGAGTTTGGAGCGTCGATACGGCCGTGCTTTCGCCGCTATCATCAAAAGCGGAATTAACGAAAATTTCCATGCCAAAAGATGATGGATATACATTCGCAAAGCGCAGGTCTGTTGATCTTAATATATCTTGAGAAATTGGTCCTCTGCTCTTCGGGCCGGTCGTTATTGCTTGTGCGATACTTTGATAAAGGCCTTGCACGCGAACTAAGAAAAGCCCGAGCTGACCGATATTGGCGGTGTGATCAGAAAACGTATTTCCCTTCAGAGCAATCGCAACACGTTCTCTTTTACGATGCCGGACGAGGGCCACCCGTTCCAGCTGCAGCCGTTCTTGCAATTGACTCAGACTTTCCAAGGAAAGCCGAGCGGCAAAGCTTTGCGGGTTGTCGGCCAGCATTCGCTGTCCGCCTTTCATCGCCTCATCTAGCTCGGCAAGACGCCGGCTCAATCCTCGTAGCTGCGCCTCAGCCGTCGAGCCGTCTATGTTGTGCCAGAGGTTCATGGGGCAATACCTGAGATAGATGATGGTGAACTAGAAGCTGACAGTGTCGCAGGTGCAGCTTTTTGCTCTACGACGACAATCCCTTTAGGCACATCCGTGCGATCATACCCAAATTCGCCCATCCAATATTTTCGGTTTGCGCGATAAGCCTCAAAATTTGGATGCGTGTCCGGATAGCTGGGGCAAAAATACGCATCACAATGGCGCGTATTTTTTGTCTGCTTTCCTAAAAGTAAATTCCGTAGCTTCATTTGTAAATCTGGAGGCAGCGCGTCGACCTTATCTCCGTCTATGAAGCATACAAGATCGATGTCGCCAGGATCATTCTTATTTGAGGCAAAACTTCCGTCAATTAGCTGTATATATTCAGCAATGATGGCCTTTAGCTCATCTGTATGACGTCTAAATCCATCCATGACCACCTTTCGTGTTGAAGAGTGCGGAAATGGTGTGACGAGGTTTTTCTCAATTTCATCGAGTCCCATGGGATGCAGGCCAGGGTCCAAATACCCCTTCGAATTGAACATTGGAATAACGTCCTCGAAATCAATGTGGTCGTGCGTCGAACGCATCCTATCACCAAGAGTGCGCCTGAAACCAGCCTCAGCCTCTTTTGGTTATTCGGTTCTTGCGACGACGCGAGCAGTCCGCGCAGTGCGGAGGGCCGACCATTTGTCGCGGACTTCGGCAAAAAGGGCGCGCGGCAACAGGCCATATGCAACGCTGGACGCGTCTCCCCGTGCCGCTGGCCGCAAATCTGGCCCCGGCCAGATGAAGCGATTGCTCTCCGTCAGGATGATCCAGGAACGTTCATCGTCCAAGCCAAGGCGTCGTTTCGTTGCTGCTGGGATCTCGACAGCCTGGTCAGGATCGGCCGGCGGCGTGTGCGTGATCGGCAGCACCGTTACGCGCTGTTCGCCGTTTTCATCCGTCAGGGCGAGCAAGACGGCGCAGGGCCGATCCTTCACCCCTTCTTCTTGTCCGCGCAAAAATTCGCTCAGCCATAGATACGAGTAGCGAATAACCAAACCAGGCGTCGGCGTTGGAAAAGTCACGGGTCAGAGCTTGAGTTCGCTATCAAACGTTGCCGCCACAGCCGGCGCTTCGGCGCGGCGCACAGCTTCCACTTCCGTGTCGCTGAAGTCGTCGATGCTCAGCACCTCGCGCGCCCGCCGTTGCAGGCGCCGATATTCCTCCGTCGACAGCAGGACACAGCTTTCGCGGCCGTTGCGGGTGACGGCAACGGGTTGGCGCAGAGCGAGATCCTGATAGCGACCGATGTTGCGCTGAAATTCAGCTGCGGAGACCTTAAGCACGTCCATGCGTCCTCCATTGCATAACTTGCATAATATACATGATTTGCATGAAAATTGCTAGTCTAATCAGCATCCTGGCCAAATGGCTGCGTTCAACCCAAAATCGGCGTATAAACAGCAAAACTGCGAGCGTTAATGGCTTGATTAGGCTTTTTTTTCAAAATTGCACGAGCGTTTCTGGCCTTTAGCCGCAACTATGCAGCGTTTTGACCGTTGGGCTGGCTGTTTTCGAATTTTCCGCTGCAGTTTTTCGCGCGCGGACGCAGTTCTGCGCCTCTCCTGAAGCGTGGCGGAGATTCAGTGAGCGAGGCTTGGGGTGACGGGACGGGTTGAAGATGGGGCGCTCCGCCCCGGCGCTCAGGTCACGAGGCGCGGTATGCGCGTCAGCACAAGGCGCAAGGTCTCCTGGACAGGACAAGCGGTCGGCAAATGAACCTTGATCATCGTCTTCATCTCGACGACGCGCGCGGCGATCTTGATCAGGCGATCGGCGACGCGCAGCCGTTGCTCCACTTCGCGCAGCGCCAGGATGCCGCCGTCCGATGACAGCGAACCGCCGTCAAATTTGACCACGACAGATTTGCCGGCGACGGGTGACAGGCCAGGCAGCGGCAGGGTAGATTCATTCACGGCGGATGTGGTCTCGCAAGAAATGGCGCGGATGGGCTTAGACAACCGAATCCTACGTTAAGTCATGCGCTTACGCTACATCCGCCAACCTGCCGTGCATTTTCCGGGTTAGCTAAACCAGGCACATTGCTGCAATCCACTTTATGGGGTTCGCCGACATGAAACTTCGGCCCGCAACTCTGGCGCGGCTGGCTTCGGATATCAGCGGCAATAGCCCGAATTGCCCCTACCGAACCGGTCCCGTGCTCGTGAAGCTGTTCGCCCGGTGTGGCTCGACCGATGAATACGGGCAGGGGTTCCCATCCCGCCAAATCTACGTGTAGCAAAAGCTCGAGCTTCTAAACGGCAACCCTCAACTGGTGCAGCTCATTGAGCACGTGTTCGATCCGCTCGAGTTTGACGACGGTCCTCGCGGAAAGGCTAGTCAAACCCGGCAGTCAAGGTGCGATAACCACGAAGTCCCGCTTATGGCGTCCAAGCCGATCTTGCCAAAAGCGTCCTTCGAAGTCGCCTTTCCGCCGGAAAGAGCCGGATGCCTTGAGCGCAGTAAGAAGGCGTCACATTGGCTTCGATAGCGCCAGCTTATCAACGGTGATGGCGGCCGACTGGCGGGACGCCGTTGCGCGCCTGGTCGAGCGCGCCGCGTTCACAGCCAGCGTTCGGCCGATGCCGAGCGCGCGGAAAAATGCGCGGGACACTCCGCCCCGGTCTCGCTTCGCCCGGGGAAGTCGACGAGCGTTCGTGTCGCGCAAGTGCCGAATACTCCCTCGCTGCCAGCGCACGCGCGACCGCTTGGAAGTGGATCTGATCCAGGTGGTGAGTCTACGATGCCGTTGCGCGGGATGGATCGACGCCGATGGTCGCGACGTCCGTCAAGGCGAAGCCGCCATCCTTGGTCAGGATCGGCGCGCGGCAGGATTTTGCCGCCGCATAATGGAAACAGTCGGCGAGATTGAGCGCGCTGTTGCGTTCGGCGTCAGGGTATCGATGCCGCCCGTAACGCTCGAACGCCTGGAGAGCGGTCGGTAAGTCGCGCGATCCAACAGATAGCACATGGATATCGGCGGCCTCGATAAACTCCTGCACTCGGGCTTCCGCCTCGTTCATGGGAATGCGCTTCTTGCGGTACAATCCGACCGTCGCCTCCCAAACCGCCAGGACGGAGGTCACTGGCCGCTTTGTCCGCGCCGCATCAATATGCGCCGCGAAAAACTCGGCGTCTGGCTCGCTTGTCATGATGGCGATGATGACTGAGGCGTCGACGAACATCAGTAGTCACCGTTCAGTTCATCGAAAAACGCCTTGTCTGCTGCAAGGCCGCTGTCGGGATAGGCGGCGACGCGGTCGCGCAACGGTTTGAGCCGCTCCCACAGAGGCAACGCTTCAGACGCGCGGCGCAATTCGTTCTCGAGCGCGATTCTTACCGCCTCGGTCTTATTGACGCGTTTTTGCGCAGCAAGCTTCTCAGCGAGCTGATTGACCTCTTCGTTCCGAATGTTGAGCGGCATGGCGGATCCTTGCGTAGACGTAAATATATGTCCGTATACACGCAAACACAAGCTTGCGCGGGGCAATCAGACGAGAAACGCAGCCGCCACGGCTCTGTCCGCATTCGCGCCAGTGCGTGTCACCCATGAAGGCGCCCCAGTCGCGAACGCTCCTGATCGCGATCATCGCCGAGGTGAACACCATGCTGACCCGCTACGCTCGAACCGCCGTCGTCTCGCTTGGCCTTGCGTTGACCGCACCGGCCGCCCACGCCCAGGCGCCGTCCGACGCGATCATCCTCGACTATCTCAAGTCGATTTACAGCAGCATCGACGTCGTCGATTACAAACGGATCTATGAAGGCGGCCTGAACGCATTGAGGGACGTCGTCGTCATCAGCTATTCGCTGGATTATCCGAAGGGGCCCGAGGGCGAAGCCGCCAAAACCTCGGAATTCGAAGTGCTCACGATCGACGACGATCGCCTCAAGAACATCCCGATCATGCCGCTTCCCGTCGGCCAGCTCGACAATGTCAGCGTGCGCGACGGAAGAATTTACGTGGAAGCCCGAACCTTCCGCGACAACGACAAGCCGTGCTGTCCGTCCGAGCCGCGCAGCCTTGTCTACAGGGAATCGGACGGCGTTCTGATAATGGGCGATTGACGACGATCCACGCTTCGCCCGGCCCTTGAAGGTCTGGGCGAAGCGATGGCTGCGTCGCCGCCGCCGCCGGAAAGCGCTGATCAAGGCCGCGCGCGGTTGGCGAAGGCCTCGGCGACTTCCTTGTCGAAACCCTGGTAAGGCGCGATCAGATCGCCCTCGATCGGGGCTTCCGGATGCGCCCTGGCGTAGGCCCATCTCTCGCGGAAATCCTCGATCGTTCCTTCGAGAATCCACTCAGCCTTATGCGCGCGTTCAACGAGCGGGATCAGCTCCTCAAGGCCAAAATAGATGATCACTTCCTCCCAGCCGCGCCAGACATGCTGCTCCGGATCCTGCTCAAGCAGGTCGAAGGCGCGGATCAGGAAGTCTTTTACGGTTGCGAGGTCCAGCGCGTCCTTCTTGACCAGCAAGATCAGCGTCCGGAATTGCCAGAAGCGGTACGATTGGTCGGCGTATTGATCGACCAGCAGATTGAACAGCGGGGTGGGATCGCCGTCGTAGATTTCCGCCATCAGGCGGGCGGCCTGGTCGCTGTAGACGATTTCGGACAGGAGGTTGGGCGTCCCGGCCCACGACCAGGCCAGCAGGTAAGCGTAATACCGATACGCCTCTTTTCGCTTCCATTCGGC
>NZ_FYDG01000040.1 GCF_900187365.1 Rhodoblastus acidophilus | reverse complement strand
CGGCGCGGATCAGGGCGGACAGAACAAGGCGGAGCGCGCCGACGCAAAAGCGCGCTCCGCCCACGGCGCGGGAACAAAAAACCCATCCCGCGCCGTCCCACGACAAGACGGCCGCCCGAGAACCAATTCGGCGAACATCCAACGTGAGAACGGTAAAATGCTGGAAATTTATAGCTTTGAGACAAGCGCGGGCACATTCCGCCTGCTGCCTGTGGAGGGTGGCTACGCCGCTTTTTTCGGCGAACGGGAGATTGCGCGAGGTCAAGATGCAGCCTCCGCATTGTGGCGGCTGTTGTCGACATCATTGCCCGAGGGCACGCCGGTTTCGCTGGGCGTCCCCGGTCTGCTCTCCAACTGGACGTCCTTTTCGCTCAACGCGCGCACGACCTGATCGAGCGAATCACATTCAGCCTTGATCGTCGGGATCGTGTCGAACAGCGAGCGGTCCAGTCCGAGGATCGCGCCGAGCAGAAAGCGCACTTGCTCCGGCGTCAGCCGAATGAGCAGCGCATCGCGAATCGTGGGATGGCCCTGCGGTTCGATGGAGATCGCCCAGGTGCCGCTCAGCCACGGTCCATTGACGCCGACATGGCGGGCGTGGATCGACCGCTCGAACGGCGTGCGGAGCGGGAGGTCGGGGATCACGCGACGGCTTCCGAGCTAAGCAACAACGTGGCAATGAGCGCGCTCATACGCCGCCCCCAACATTGGAGAGGACGATGACGAAAGACGAAAGATTTCTTCCTGCCGCTCGCAACATGAACGAGGCGCAAACGCTGAATTTAGGCATCTCCGCGGCCCTCATGCACGCCATCCGGGCGCTGCTGTTGCGTCCCGGCTTTGATCTTGCGGCGCTGGACGCGCTGGAACAGGAACTGCTGAACGCGGCCGACAAGGAGACTCGCCCGGCAGATCAGGCATTCAAGACAGAAGGTGGTCCAATCGCGGCGAATCAAATCCGACTGCTGTTCGCGAGCGCTCGAGACTTCCTGCGTCGGCGCCACTGAGCGCGCAGCCCAGAAACCATCCTCGACTTCGAGGATGAAATAGGGCGCCAACCGACCGTCAGGACCAACGACGGCCCTCACACGCCCCTCCGGTTCACGACCGGGGGCGCTAGGGGAGGAGGCATGTTTGGAGATGAGGGTCATCACGCGGCTGCCTCCGAATTAGTGGGGGTGGGTCGGGGCACATCAGCGGGCCATGAAGCATCAGCGGGCCAGTGGTCGGAAAACCACGTCAGCGCATTTTCGAAAGAGCGGACGCCGATATCTCCGCCCCTACGAAGCGTTGCTACCCGCTTGCCATCATTGAAAACACGCGTCGAAACGGTCGCATCGGAAAGGCCTAGGGCGTCTCCATAGCGGTCAACGACATGCAGGAGATGTTCGATTGCACTCATGCTTAAGACATATCGGGTTAAAACCCGCTCTGTCAACGGGTCATTACCCGTTATGCCCTCTGCGAACTGTCGGGTAAAATCCCGATAGATGGACCGGAGCCGAACCAAACTCACAGCGCCGCCAGGAACTATGGCGGCTCGTCTTCTGGCGGAAGTTGACCAGGATGGTCGCTCGCCGGCGGCTATCAGTGTCGCTGCCGGTCTCAATGCTGGCATGATCCGCGATATTGTTCGGCGACCCCATCAGTCGCCGACCTTGGCGACAATCGAAAAGCTGGCGTCTGAACTCAAGACATCGCCAGAATGGTTGGCGTATGGCGTCAGGCCGCAGCCGCATCGTGAAGTGCCGTTGCTTGGTGAAGTAGCCGCTGGCGTTTGGCGAACTGTCGACGCAACATTTTGTGCCACTACGGCGCCCGTCTCAATCCCGCCCCTTCCAGAATATCCGATAGACGCCCAGTTTGACCTCCTTGTGCGTGGCACTTCGCTCAATCGCATTGCTCGTGACGGTGACCTGCTACGCTGCGTATCGACAACAAAAGCGGATATTGCCGCTCGAACAAACGATATTGTGGTTGTTGAACGATATCGGAAGCAGGAAGGGGAGGTCGAAACAACAGCAAAAAGATTCAAGCGCGCTGATGGTCGTTATGAGTTGTGGCCAGCTTCGGATGACCCAAAGTGGAATGGCCCAATTGTCGTCGAGCAAAATCGCGATGATAAAAATGAAGCTGTCTTAATTAATGCAATTGTGGTGTTTGTTTTTCGAAGCCCAATGGTGCTCTAATGCCGGCCGACTCAGCTGCCCTTCATGATGCGATACACGCAGCGATTGAGGACGGCGAGATTTTGCGAATACGCTACGATGCTGGAAGTCAACCCGGTACGGTCCGAGACGTTCGACCTATAGTGGTCATGTCTGACCGTATGCGCGCGATCGATGAATCGTCTGTGGCCCCGAAAGCTTTCCTCTTTGCCTACCTGCATATTGTCGACATCACCGAGCCGGTGACCTACGTCGCGCGTAAGTCTAAACGGAAAAGAGCGCCACAACCCGACAAGTTCGTGGAGGGATGGGCCTTTCATCTTCCAATGCCCGCCTTCGCCGCATCGCTCGATCTAGCCAGGGTTGCGCGTATTCGTGTCGATTTGGCAACTAAGAAGAAAAAGACCTTTCGCGAGTGGACACAAGGTCACCCTCCACAATTTTCATTTGAGGTGGGTGACATATTTTACTCCGACCCATCTGTTCGGCTTTTGGCATGGGGTGCCGTTCCTGAATTTTACGCCATTCAGGTCGACGCCTCTCATGAGAACACAGTTCAATTCCGGCTAATTGAGTTTAGGCGTGGCGCGTGCGTTTCCGTAAAGGCCGCAACACTAGCCATGAATGACTTTGTCACAGTTCTCCGAGACGGATTGCCGGGCTTCGCAACCGAGAACCGCGCATCGGGTTAAAACCCGCTTTCTCGTTGACTAGGGTTTAAACCCGACATACGGTCTCCATCGGCGCAGCTTGCGCCGATGGAGACTCATGCAATGCCCGACATTTCCAGGCCGACCTTTGTTTTTGAGCTTGGCGAACAGGTGCTTCTCAGCCTCTCGCGTGAGAAGGGCGAGGTCATCGGCCGCGCCCATTACACCTATGCCGAGCCGGGCTATCTGATCCGCTACGTCGCTGCGGATGGTCGTCAGGTCGAAGCCTGGCAGACCGAAAACGCGGTCGAAATCATCCCCTGATCCCCGGAAAACCCTCTCGCACGCTTTCGCGGACGGGAGGGCTGTTCCACGTCGCTGGAGCCCTCCCATGCCCACACCCCACACCCTTGATCTGCGCAAGACGCGGGATGGCGATTTCGCCCTTCCTCGTCCCGAGCATCGTTTTGACCGCGCGGCCATCATGCGCCGCGCCCACCAGATCGCGCGCGAAACCCGCGAGACCGCCGCGCGCCAAGCCTATGACCTCGACGCTCGCCTGATCGGCGCCCGCCGCGTCAACACCCGGCCATTCCAAGCCTATCTCGCCGCCACGCCGATTGACTTCGGCGCGGCGCTGAAAACCGCGTGGGCCGACGCCAAGCGCGTCGCCGGCCAGCAGTCGCGCGCCAATGCGCTTGTCGTCATGCGTCCCGCCGGCGCGCTCGCGCCGCTCCGCCGCCTGCGCTTCGCGCGGGTGGTGCGGCTGATGTCCAGCGTGGCCCGGTTCCTCAACCGCCACTTCATCCCGTCCCGTCACGCCGCCTGAGGTCCGCCCATGCCTGAGCCTTTTCCCCGCGCCGCGCGCGACCTTCTCAATCAGATGTTCGCGCGCAACATTGAAGCCGCCACGGCGGTCGCCGCCATCCATGGCCGCATCCTCGACGACAAAACCGTCGCGTTCGCCGCCGCGCAGGATTTGAGCGCGGCGGCCGAGCAGCTCCGCATCCTCGCTCTAGCGCTCGCCGATTACCTGACGCCCGAAAAATCCAAGCTGAATTGAGTCCCGCCATGCGCCTTGTCGCCGAAACGATAATCGCTTTTTGCCAGATCAACGGCCTGTCGCCGCACAACGTCCGCATCGCCGATCCCGACGACGATTACACCTCGCTCGCCGCCACCATCGACGCCGTCGGACAGATCAAGCCGCTTGCGGTCCATGGCGACGCCCTCGGCGGCTATTGGGTGATCGACGGCGGCCGGCGCTGGAACGCCCAGGCGCTCCGCGTCCAGCTGGGCCGCTTGGCCCCCGAGGCCGAGGAAATCCCGGCCAAGATCTATGAAGGAAGCCCGGCGGAACTCGCCGAACTGTCCACCGCCGCCAGCCTGCAGAAGCAGCTGCACCCGGTCGAGGAATTTGAGGCCTTCGCCCGCCTCGACGCCGCCGGCCTGAACGCCGACGCCATCGCCAAAGATTTTGGCCTCACGCTGCGCCATGTCCGCCAGCGCCTCGCCCTTGGCCGCATGGCCACGCCGATCCGCGAGGCGTGGCGCGACGGCAAGATCAACCGCGAGGCGGCGGAAGCCTATTGCGAGTTGGGCGACGCCGCCGACCAGGAGGCGCTGTTTTCCGAGCTGGCGCGCATCAACTGCGAGAACGGCGCCTATGGCATTCGCGAGCGCGCCCGACGCAACAAGGTGTCCGCCGCCGATCCCATCGCCCGCTTTGTCGGCCTGGACGCCTACGCCCGGGCCGGCGGCGCGATCCGCGAAACCCTGTTCGACACGGATGAAGAAAAGCTCCTCATCGATGGCGCGCTGCTCAAGCGCCTGGCGCGCGAAAAGCTCGCCGCCGAGGCCGAGAAGGTACGGGCTGAGGAAGGCTGGGGCTTCGTCGTCATCCACCATGAGCCGGACGAGCCGCGCTGGCGCGAACTGCCGGAAAGGCTCGATTTCACCAAGACCGAATTGGCGCGCATCGAAGAAATCGAAGCCACGCTCACCGCCTACGGCAGCCCCGAACAAATCGCGCTTGACCGCGAAGCGGCCGAGATCGAGCGCAAGGCCATCCTCCGCAAGTTTTCGAAAGCCCGGCGCAAGGACCTCGGCATTGTTGCCGAAATCGCGGATTGCGGCGACCTCCTGGTCACCCGCGCCGTCGAGATCATCCCCGACGCGACGGCGCATGAGCCGGTCCTCGACTCCCCGCGTGGGCCGGCTCCCCAATCCACCAGCTACGAAGCCGCGCCGCTGGAGCACGCCAGGATCGAGATCGAGGCGCCGCCGACCAAGGGCGCGGGCGAGATCGTCAACGCGGCCGCGTCCGAGGCCCTCGCCGGCGTCGCCGCGACCTGCGGAAATTTCGCGCTGGCGCTGCTGGTGGCGCGCCTCGGCTCGAAATGGGGCGCCGACTCCGGCGTCGAGATTACCGGCGGCATGCACTTCCACGACCGCAAGTCCGAGCTGCTCCAGCAGATCGCCCACGAAATGTTCGCCCCCGCGTTAAAAATCTGTGCGGCCGCGTCGCTCGCTGACCTCAGCGTCGCCGCCTTCGAGGTCATCAGCGCCCACATTCGGCCGAAGCCGGACGCGATCGGCAAGACCACGGCGGACATGCTCGCCGTCGCCACGCAATTCGCCGACGTGCGCAAGCGGCTGTTCGAGGCGATGGATTTTGAGGCCTATTTCAAGGCTTGCCACCGCGACGACGCGTTCGAACTGTTCGAGCAGCACCTCGGGGCCAGCGAAGTCGCCGCCGCCAAGAAGCTCAAGAAGGCGCAGATTGTCGAGAAGGCCGCCCATCTCGCCAAGGACAAGGGCTGGTTGCCGTCCGCCTTCGCCGCCATCCCGGCGCAGCCCGAACCGGAGCCGGAACCCGACCCCGTGCCGGAACCGGGCAGCTTGCCCGACCTAGTGGCCCGATTCATCGAACTGTTCGTCGACCGCGATGCGGGCGGCCTTAATGTCGAATATTCCTACATGGACAACGCCTTCTACGCCTTCAACAAGGGCCAAGGCGGCGAAATCTATGAGCCGCGCGAAGTCCATGTGGCGCTGAGAAAGGCCGGCCTGAATTTCCGGTGCATTGGCCAAGAAGAACTCTATCTCGACTGCGCCCTGAAAGACTGCAACGTCGCCGCACCGCCTGCGCCCAAAGCCGATTCGCACCCGTCAAAACCCGGCCGCACCGCCTCCGTCGAAGTCGCCACCTTTATTTCCGAGCAATGCGTGCGCGGCGACGACATCACGGAACCGACGCCGGCGAAAGAAATCTACGCCGCCTATACGCGCTATTGCGAAGCGAAGGGCTGGCTCGCGATGACCAACGCGGCCTTCGGCCAGGAGATCGCCGCCCTGGGCGTCGAGAAAATCAAGCAGCGCGCCGGCACAGCCTACATCGGCCTCGGCCTGCCGTGCAGCCCCCGTCCCGTCACATCCGAAGCCGCGGAGTAATCCCGTCATGTTGCAGCACGTCTTTTTGACCGAACGCGCCGGCAAGGTCGCGCGCATCCCGTTCAGCCGCCCCGAGGCCGGCGTGATCGACCTGGGGGATTATTGGACCGACCGGCAGGCCGAAGCGGTGTGCCAGGCCCCGGCGGACGTCCGCCGCACCGTCGCCCGCCAGGTCCACGACATTTCGGCGGCCCTCGAAACCGCGCGCGACCTGATCCGCATGGCGATCAATCGGGGCCTCCTCGAAGAGGCGTTCGACGCGTTGGAGGAGCTAACCGAATCTACGTTCGACGGCGCGGATGAGGCGGCGCCCATCGTGCGCACCTGTTTTGCCACGCGCAGGCGCGAGATCGTGCTGGAAATGCGCGAGTTGAGCCGTCGCGCCTACGAGCTGGAAACCGGCCATTGCGTGCCCCGTCACGCCAACCAGGCGAGGGCGTGATGTCCGACCTCCGCCCCATCGACATCGCGGATTATCCGCAGATCGCGCGCCCCGAAACTTTCGGCGCCGCGCCGCAACTGCAATGGATCAAGATCGCCGAACTGGCGATCGATCCCGATTACCAGCGCGAAATCACCGACGCCCGCCGCAAGTCGATCCGCGCCATCGCCGAGCATTTCAACTGGGGCTATTTCAGCGCCGTCATGGTCTCGCCGGTCCCCGGCGGCCGCTACGCCATCATTGACGGCATGGGGCGCACCACGGCCGCCGCGCTGTGCGGGTTCGATTCCGTGCCCTGCGCCGTGATCATCGCCGACAAGCGCGAGCAGGCCCGGGCGTTCACGGCCGTCAACGGCGCCGTCTCCGTGGTGCGCCCGCTGCAGCGCTTCAAAGCCGAAGTCGCCGCCGGCGATCCCGAGGCGATGCGCATCAAGGCCGTCACGGATCGCGCCGGCGTCGTTATCGCCGGGCCCGCCGGCGGAAAACAGCGCGAATCGGCCAAACCCAACGAGACCTTCGCGCTGGACGCCATCCGCCGCAGCATCGCCAAGTACGGCGAGGCGACGACGGAAAAGGCGCTGCATTGCGTCGCCCGCAGCTGCGAGGCCAAGGGCGGCCAGATGCGCACCCAGCTCATCGCCGCCGTCGCGCTCGTGCTCCACAACAACGAGGCATGGCGCGACCAGCGCGACCTCGACCGGACCTTCGCCGGGATCGACCTGGACCATTTGTGGCGCGAGGCGACGGCCGAGGCCCACACAAACCCCAACGTCAACGCCCGCGACGTGCTGTGCGGCATGTTGGTCGACGCCCTGGCGGATCGCTACGACGAACCGGAGGCGGCGTGATGCAAGCCGACAAGCCCCCGCGCTGGCGAATGACGCTCTCCTATCGCGCCGAGTCCGGCCTGCCGCCGGTCACCCACATGGCCGCCGACCAGGACGAGGCGCTTGACCTCTTCGAGGCCGATCCGAACCGCGACGCGGTCAAACACATCGACCTCATGCTGCTCCCGCGCCGGCCGGCCGCCGTCGCCCAACCTGACCTCTCTCATTAGGACCCTGTCATGGCGAACCCTGACGCCCTTGAACCCGGCGCGACCTGCGAGCGCCTTGTCCTGGTCTATTCGGACGGCAGCATGGGCGTGATGCCCACCAACGCGCCCACCAGCAGCGCCATGCGCGAAGCCGAGGAGGTGGACGCCAACGAGACCGATCCGGCGCACCTCACAAGGATCTTTCGCGCCCGCGTGGAGCTGCTCGACGAAATCCCGCAGGAGCGCCTCACCCGCCAGAGCCAGAATTGCCGGGGTTGCGTCGCTGCCGGCAAGACCGGCGCGCCGTGACTGACCTGCCGTGGGCGCCCGCCACGGGCCAGACGAGCCTGCGTGTGGTCGAGCGAAGCGAGGCCTTCGTGCTTTGCGAAGACAAAAACCAGTTCGCGCTCCGCACCTTATGGCGGCTTAACGGCGACCTGGTGGCGATCGGCGGCACAACGCTGACCCTGACGCCCAAGGTCATGAAACCGGAGAGCGCGCCCGAGCCGGAACAAGAACCGGCCCCGCCGCCAGCGCCCGCCCCAGCGGCGAGCACCAAACCCGCCAGGGGCCGCAAGCCGGAACCTGCCCAAATGAGCCTTTTCTAGGAGAACGCCATGGAAAGCCAAACGGAAGCCAAACCTGAAAGCGACGGATGGGAATGGGCGATTGTCGAAATCTTCGGCCATCGCAAGCACGCCGGCCGCATGCGCGAAGAAGAGCGCTTCGGCGCCAAGCTGCTCCGTATCGACATCCCCAAGGAGGGCGATCCCGAGGCCAACGGCTGGGAGACGGTCTACTACGGCGGATCTTCGATCTTCTCGTTTGCTCTAGCGGATGAGGCGACCTGTCTTCGCATCAATCGCCCCTACGCGCCTCCCTCCCGCGTATCGCTGCCTGTCCAGCATGATGTCGAGATGATCGACGACGATGCCAACGACCAAGTGTTTTGAGGCCACCCATGAACAATGAGGAATTGATCGCAAACATCCGGGCTTTCGTCGCCGCCGAGCTTGAACAGCGCGAAGTCATAGACATTGCAGACGGCGCCGCGCCCGAATACGTCGAAAGCGCGCGAACGGTTCTCGCGCAAATCGACATCCTCTCAGGCCGTTGCACGGGGCCGGCAAGCGAGCCGGGGGCCGAAGCCGAGCAGTTTATTCAAGCTGCGATTGATCGGGCTCCTGAGCCATTACGCCGCCTGGGCGCATGGCTGGCGAACAAGCTCGACGATGATGATTGGAAAACCGCTGACCGCTTGATCACCGGAGCCGCCTGGTCCCTTGATCAAACGAGTCCTGCGGTGCGTGACGTGCTCTCCGAGCGTCAACGGCAGATCAGCGTCGAAGGCTGGACGCCTGAGCATGACGATGGCCACAAGCTTGGCGAGCTTGGCCTCGCCGGCGCGCTTTACGCTCTCCCGTATGACAGCGGCCTGATCACCCAAGACGACCATATCGCGCTTGATATAGCGCTTGATGTTGGATGCGGATGGGACGTGAAGCCCGAGCCAGACAAAAGGCTCCGGCTTGTCAAGGCCGGCGCGCTGATCCTCGCGGAGATCGAGCGCCTCGACCGCGCCGCCAAGAGGGCCGCGTAATGACCGGAGCCACTGACGCCGGCGTTGTGCCGGAAATCTTTCTCGACGAGGTGACGCCGCCGCCGCGCCCCACGCCGGATGACTGGATCATCCGCAAGGCCGCCGGCGCAATGATCGACAACGACCCACACCTCTGTGGCGATGACGAAACGTCGGAGGACTTGGGGCTGCAACACGGCAAGGTCATTACCTTTTCCCGGCTCTACACCTATCCGAATGCGACATTGACCATTCCACAGTCGGGCGACTGGCGGTGCGATCCACCGGCGCCCGAAGGCGCGGCCTACGTCATGATCGAAGACGAGCCCGAGACGTTCAGCGACAGCGTTGGCGAGTTGGTTGCAAACTACATCGATCTGACGCCCGGCGACGCTTACACGCTCATTTTTTACAGCTGGGTTGACGAAATCTGGTCCTTCGACGCCGTGGCCGGCAAGTTCACGCGGGGCGCGGCATGACTGCGCTTCCCGACGAGGCGATCAACGCCGTTCGCAAAGCCATTGGCTACGCTATAGCCAAGCGCTGCAATATCGATCCCGAGGAAATGTGGGCAGGCCCCGGCGCGACCGCCCAACTCGACGACAACACGCCCCCATGGCCATACTGGCAGATGGTGACGGATGAGATTGCGGCTGATCTGCCTGCCGCGATCGCCGCTGCCGCGCCGTATCTGCGTTCCGCTCCCGCGCCTGACGTGGCGGATGCTATTGCAGCCGCCAAAGAACAAGGGCGCGCCGAAGCCCGAGAGGAGCTTGGAGTTTTTGTCGCTCTTGCGGCGACGGAATACGGCCGCGCCCACTACGGCGATCCGAACATGCTCCACCCCCATCATTATGACCTGATGGAGAAGTGCGATCTTCGCATGGACGATTTCACGCGCGCTTGCGCCCACACAGCCACCGAAGAGGCGAAGGAGAACGCCCATGGGTGACAAGTCCAAGATCGACTGGACCGATGCGACCTGGAACCCGATTGTCGGCTGTTCCATCGTCAGCCCGGCATGCACAAACTGCTATGCGATGGCCATGGCGCGCCGTATCGAGTGCATGAAGAGCGGAACCGCCTACGAAGGAACGACGAGGCTTTCGGTCAACGGAACCCCCGTATGGACGGGCAAGGTAGCTCAAGCGGTTGAGCATGCCCTGACCCAGCCGCTGCGCTGGAGGCGCCCGCGCAAAATCTTCGTCAATTCGATGGGCGACCTGTTCCACGAGTCCGTCCCCGACGAATGGATCGACCGGGTTTTCGC
>NZ_FYDG01000037.1 GCF_900187365.1 Rhodoblastus acidophilus | reverse complement strand
TCGCCTTCGAGCTTGCGGTCGAGGAACGAGTTCACCCGGTCGTCGATGTCTTCACAGAGCTTCGACACCTGGCTTTTCGAGATGCCCGACATGCCTGTCGATTCCTGCGAAGGCGCCCGGCAATTACGAGATAATGGCGCCCATCGATTCCTGGATGATGCCGCCTCCCGGTAACGGGATGATGGCGCCCGGGTGGTGGGGCATGCTGGCTTAGGTTTTTTGGCGCCTGGAACGGCGCCTGGTCAAGAGGTGATCGCGCTCTTGGCGCGAGCGCGCCGCAGGCTTTCTCCGGTCAGTTCGATGCGATGTGCGTTGTGGACGAGGCGATCCATGATCGCGTCCGCGTAAGTGGGATCGCCGACAATTTCATGCCAGCGATCCACCGGAAGCTGAGACGTGACGAGCGTGGACTTGCGCCCGTAGCGCTCTTCGAGGATTTCCAGCAGATCGTGCCGCGCCGCGGCGTCGAGCGGTTCCAGGCCCCAGTCGTCCAGAACCAGAAGATCGGCGCGCCCGAGCGATCGCAGCAATCTGGCATGGCGTCCGTCGCCGCGCGCGAGGGCGAGTTCCTCGAACAGCCGAGGGACCCGCTGATACAGGACGGAGCGGTTATCCCGGCAGGCCTTGTGGCCAAGCGCCGAAGCAATCCAACTCTTTCCGACCCCTGTTGGCCCGACCAGGGCCAGGTTGTCGTGGGCGTCGATCCAGTCGCCCTGGATGAGTTTTTGCATCATGGCGCGATCGAGGCCGCGCGGGCTTCGATAGCCGTTGCGCTGCGTCGTGCGCCCGTCCGAACGCTCGTAGCGTCCGGCGCCGATCAGGTTGTCGACGTCGAAGTCCATCAGTTTCTGCAACACCGCCTCGGCGAGGTCCTTCAGCAGGTCCTCCCCGCCGCGCTCGCGCAGTTGATGAAGAAATGCCATTGTGTCGTCGGTCATTGTGTCCTCGTGTCGGTGGGGTCAAGCTTCAGCAACTCGACCATAACCGAAGAGGGCGCGATGACCGCCCCGGCAAAGCCGCCGGCCTCCGCTAAGCGGAGCTCCGCCCGCCGGCTCACTCAGAAAATCTCCACCACGTTCGTGGACGCTACCGCCAAGCCGAAACTGTCCACTGAAGACCGCCGCGCACTGGAACTGGACACGCTCGCCGCCATCCTGCCGATGGACCGCCGCGACGTGCTCGCGACCCTCCTGACCGACGACGACGTCGCCACGCTCAAACATCTCGCCAACGAAGGCATAGGCGACAACAGTTTGCGCGCCCTCGCATCCGATCTCGCCTATCTCGAAGCTTGGTCGTTGGCGGCGACCGGCGGCCCCCTGACTTGGCCGGCGCCGGAAGCGCTGGCGTTGAAATTTGTCGCCCATCATCTGTGGGACCCGGAAAAGCGCGAGGCCGACGCGGCGCACGGCATGCCCGCCGAAGTTGAGGAGGTTTTGCGCGCGAAGGGACACTTGCGCAGTTTCGGACCGCACGCGCCGGCGACCGTCAAACGCCGACTCGCCCATTGGGGCACGCTGCACCGCTGGCGCGGCTTGGATGGCCGTGGTAGTTGGTGCTTTACAGCCGACGCGTCGTATCGAGCATGAGCGCCTGCAGCCAGGATGCGGTCGACGTCGCCGTCAGCCCCTCACTGGTCATTTCCTGCTGTTGCTCGGACGTAAGCGTGACCGAAGGCGACTGCACGCCGATGGCGAGGCTCGCGACGCCGCGCGCGAGCGACATGCGGGCGTTGTAGGCGCGCCGCTTGGCGAGCGCCTCACCGCCATCCGCCATTACGGCCTGCTCGCCAGCGCGGGGCGCGCCGGCAACATTGAGCGCATCCGCGCGCTGCTTGCGGTCGAAGAGCCCTCGCCGCAACAACAGCCTGAAGCGGATGGGGCTGTTGGCGCCGCTGACCGCCGTGTTCAAATCCCCATAGCGAGCCTCGCGGAAACCGGAGCCCTTCCGGCCCGCGGTTTCCTCCTACGGAGGCTTTCGGGCGCCGGCCCCGCGCCGGCGACACGATCACGCGTGTGGGGGCCGGCGACCGAAACCCTTCACGACTGGGTCATCAAGCCGTGATCTTCGCTGTAAAACGCCAAGTTGAAGGTTCGTCGACCGAGTCCGGCTCAAACGCGTCATTCATGCTTTTCTTGGAACGGCCGGAGCGGCGCATTCAACGGACCTTCCCGGTCTTGGTCGAACGCGCAATCATGACCGATACGCGACTTTCCATTCCGCGACTGAACGTTGTGCGATGTTTTCGCGGCCATTCGCTGCTCAAGGCTCGTGCGACTCACAACGAGGCCGCCCGCGAGAGTGTCGCGGGCGATCCCGAGCAGCGCCGCGATTAACCGTCAGACGGCGTCGCCGGTCTTGGCCCGCATGGACATGCGAGAAAGGATGAAGCCGCAGCCGACGACGATGACGGCGCCGACGACAGCAGCGCCATAGTGGATGGCGTCACCGTAGTTGTGAGCCTCGCTGAACGTGTGAACTACGCCGGCGACATATGGGTCGGTGACGATCATTTCCCCGGCGATCCAGCCGAGCAACGCGCCGCCGAACCAGATCAGGATCGGGTAGCGCTGGATGAACTTGGTGATGAGCGATGCGCCAATGACGACGAAGGGGATCGAAATCAGCAGGCCGATTACGAACAGCGGAATGTGGCCTTTCGACGCGGCGGCGACGGCGACGACATTGTCGAGGCTCATGACGACGTCCGCGATAGCGATGGTTCGCACCGCGCCGAACAGGCTTTCCGAAGCCTTGATCTCGTTTTCGTCTTCTTCTTCAGCCTTGACGAGATTGATCGCGATCCAAAGCAGCATCAGGCCGCCGAAGATACGCAGATAGGGAATTGCGAGCAGATAGGTGATGATCGTCGCGAAAATAATGCGCAGCACGACGGCGGTCGCCGCGCCCAGACGGATGCCGAGCTTCTGCTTGCCGGCGGGCAGCGAGCGGCAGGCGAGCGCAATGACGACGGCGTTGTCGCCGGACAGGAGAATATCGATCCAGATGATTTCGAGCAGTGAGATGACGAACGTGGTGCTGAAATAGTCCATGGGGCGGTCATATCCTTAGGGGTCGGTTCGTCAGAGCGTTTCACAGGGATGCATGCGTTCGTCACGCGGCGGTCTTGTGTTCATCGCGAAAACGAAAAGATCGGCGTTCCGGGTTTCACGCCCCGGAACGCCTGATGGCGTCAGCCGGCGGCGACGCCGAACTGCTGACACATGGCCGCGAGGCCGCCGGCGTAGCCCTGGCCGACGGCGCGGAACTTCCATTCCGCGCCGTTGCGGTAGAGTTCGCCGAACACCATCGCGGTTTCCGTCGAATAATCTTCCGACAGGTCGTAGCGGACGACCTCGGCATTGGTGTCCTGGTTGACCAGGCGGATGAAGGCGCCGCCGACCTGGCCGAAGCTCTGCTTGCGGGCGGCCGCTTCGTGGATGGTCACGGTGATGACGATCTTGGCGACGTCGGCGGGAACGCCGGGAAGGTTGACCTTGACGGTTTCGTCGTCGCCTTCGCCGGCGCCGGAGCGGTTGTCGCCAGCGTGCTCGACGGAGCCGTCGGAGGACTTCTTCTGGTTGTAGAAGATGAAGTCCTTTTCCGAGCGCACCTTGCCGGCTTCGGTGAGCAGGAAGACCGAGGCGTCCAGGTCGAATTCGGCGCCGTCGGTCGCGCGCGGATCCCAGCCGAGGCCGAGCAGGACTTTCTGGAGATTCGGATCGGTCTTGGTGAGCGAAATATTTCCGCCCTTTTGAAGGCTGATGGCCATTGGTTTCAATTCCTTGTTGCTGACGCCCATCCGCACGGGCTTTGAAGTGGCGTTGGAAAACTGACCGGCGCCGCGCGGATTCGGCGTCGGATTAGGGAGTCAAAGACCGAATTCGCTCGGGTTCAGGCCGAGTTCGTCGCAGATCGAGCGCACAATGGCCTTTTCGCTGTCGTCAAAGGTTCCGTCCGAGGCGCCGATGACGCAGCACACGCGCACCATGGTGCGCGCGGCCGCCGCATTGCTCTTCAGGCGGCCGATGACTTTCAGCGCTTCAATCTTGCCGATGTCGGCGTCGAATTCAAACTTCGCCGTGATCTGGTTAAAAACGGCGATCACATCCTCGACCTTGAACACCTTGAGTTCGTCGGAGGCCTGGATGAAGCCGAGCATCTTCTTCTTTTCTTCTGACGAGATACTTCCGTCAGCGGAGGCGACGAGGGCGCAACCGGCGACGGTCGCTTCCAGGAACTCGCGGTTCTTGAACTTGGCGACTTCGTCCCGGAACTTCTTGCTCGCTTCGGAGGCCTTGTCCTTGGCTGTCTTGATCCAGTCTTCGAGCATGCGATTGGTCCTTTTTGAAGTTTAATCCTTGGAGCCTGCGACCCAGCGCAACCCCCAATTGAAGGCGCTGTCCATTTCGGCATGGCCGCTGAAGTAACGAACCTCTCGCGACACGCGCATTTCGCCGCCGATATTCTCGATCAGTGCGACCGCGCACATGTTCTTGCGGGAGTCTCCCTCTTCGAGGCGGATTTCGACCGGCGGCGATTTTGGCGCATGGAGGGTGATTCTGGCGTCGGTCGCCGCCCAGTTGGGCGCGCCTTCGTAAATGAAGGCGAAAAGCAGCAACCGTTTGATGTCATTCCAGCGCGCGCCGTTGACGCGCAGCCACTCGCCCTCGGTGACCGCGCCGGAGCGATCATCGCCGGAAAGCTCAATATAAGGCGCGGAGCCGAAGGAGCCGAGCATGTCGCCGAGCGCCTGCACCCCGCTTTTCGTGCCGTCGCGGAGTTCGTAGAGGCAGCCGAGATCGAGATCGATCGAGCGGGAGCCGCCGAAAAAGCCGCGTTTCACCGGAGCGGCGCTCCAGTTGAGATTGATCTTGATCTCGCCGAAGGCGCCATCCTTCTTGGTGAGATCGATCTTTGGCTGGGCCTTCGAAAGCGTGATTTTCGACAAGGAGACGGCTGGCGCCGGGGCGGGCGCGGAAGTCGGAGCAGGCGCCGCCGGGGGCGGGGCGGGATCGTCCGCGATGACAATGCCAAAACTTTCGGCAAGAGGTTTCAGCCCCCCCGCGAAACCCTGGCCGACAGCGCGAATTTTCCATGCGCCGGCGCGGCGGTAGATTTCGCCGAGGATCATCGAGGTTTCGATGGCGCCTTCGATCGGGACCGGAAACACGATCGGGTCGGCGCCGTCGATTCTGAGCGCGACGGACGCGGCTTTGGCGAAGGTCGGGCGATCGGCGCCGGCGCCGGGGACGGTCGCGGCGAAGGCGATGCGCTGGACCCGCGCCGGGGTGGCGGCGAGGTTCAGCGCGAACACGGTTTCCGTATCGCTGGCGGAGTCGAGAAGAACCGAGCCATCTCCCGACTGGCGCTGGCCGTAAAACACCATGTCGGGGTCGCCGGACACCTTGCCGTTTTCCCCCAGCACATAGGCGGAAACGTCGATGTCGCCGATGATCGCGCCACGCCCGATCTGGATGCGCACCACCGGCGTCTGCGTGGCGAGAGGGGCGTTGGCGCCTTTCTGGAGGATGGGCATGACGATGCTCCGAAGGGCGTCAGATCGCCGCGAGAGCGGCGGGAATCAGATCCTGCACGGTCTGTCCGCTGGTCGGCGCGCCGACGGCTTTCATGCTCCAGGGGCCTTGACGCCGCGTGATCACCGCCATGATCACGCCGTTGTGGGCGCCCTTTTCGGCAAGATTGAAGCGCACGAGTTCCTTGTTGCAGGTGTCGTCGACAACGCGGCAGACGGCGTTGTCGACCTCGTTGAAAGTCTGGCCGCGAAAGCTGTTCACGGTGAAGACAAGCGTGTCGATATGCGCCGGCAGTCGCGAGAGGTCGACGAAAATGGTTTCGTCGTCGCCGTCGCCTTCACCGGTCTGGTTGTCGCCGGAATGCTGGATCGATCCGTCTTTCGAGCGCAACTGCCGGAACCAGACCACGTCGATCGCCTGATTGTTGGCGTCGAACACGATGCAGGAGGCGTCAAGATCAATGGAGTCAGCCGCGCCGCCGCCGAACAGCGACGAGAGAAAGCCGCCGGACTTCTTGGCGGCCGCGTCCCATCCCAGGCCCATGCGGATTCGGGAGAGGCCGTTGGACGTTTTGCTGAGATCGACGGTTTGGCCTTTGGCGAGCGAAATTGACATGGTCGTCCTTGTGGTTGCGGGCAAGATATAGGGCGTGTTTCGTCAATGGCTAGGTCTCGGCAGGCTAAGTGCAGCTAAATGACGTTAGGAAAATGACACTTGCCGCATTCCATGAAAAATCCCGGGAATGCGCCTAAATTTGCGTTAACGCGCCATCGGAGCCGCCCGCGAGGCAATATATCCGGTTTCCGAAGCCTCGTCGCGCACGCCCAGATTGTCAGATCGGGCGAGGATGCGTTCGGCCCATTTGGCGTGGGTTGCGGGTTCGCACATGGCGCCGTTCAACTGAAAAACGGCCGGCGCGTTTGGCGCCAGGATGGCGCGCGCGGCGTCCACATCGGCTTCGGTAGGCTGAAAAGCCTGGGCGATGGGTTCGATCTGGCTGGGATGGATCGCCGTCTTGCCGACGAAACCGTGGGCGGCGTCGCGGCGCAGTTCATCGGCAAAGGTGAGGGGGTCGTCCAGGCGTTCGAACACCGGCGCGGTCAGCGCAAAGCCGGCGCAGGCGGCGCGCACGGCGAGGTTCGACAGGATGGGGCCAAGCGGGCCATCGTATAGGGTAAGACCGCGTTCGCGCCGCAACCCAAGCAGCGCCATCAGGTCGTTGCCGCCGATGCGCAAAGCGAGAATGCGGTCTTTACCGAGTGCGTCGATTTCGCGCAGAAAACCTTTCGTCTCCTCCGCATCCAGGAATTCCGGCGTCTCGAGCGTGGGCATCAGCAGCAGCTCGCCGCGTTCGACGGCCCTGAACCAGGGCGCGACATGGTCGGGTCGGCATTTCGGCGCGACGAAACCATCGATACAGCCAATGTCGGGCATCGCGGCGATGGCCGCGGCCATTGCGATGGAACGTGGCCGCACGAACAGCAACGGCCGGTCGCCGGTCGCGCGGCGCGCGAGGGAAAGGCGCTCCAGCAAGCCAGCGAGATTGGCGAGGCCGATGGCGACGTGATGTTCGGCGAGCGCGTCTTCAAGGCAGAGGACGAGAGAGCGCAGGCCTGGCAACTTGTATCCCGTCGCGATTTCGAAGATGTCGGGACGGATGACGGGCATGTAGAGCGTGGCGCCGAGCGCGTGGGGCGAGATAGCCATGGGGAAAGTCCCTGCAAATCGAATGTTGTCAGGATACGGACTTGATCAAGGTGACCGCGCGATAGGGCGCGACGCCACATGGCAATGGTTCGACGGGAACGTTGGCGCTCCCGGCGAGGTGGATGAGCGCGGCGAGATCGGAATCCTCGGGGTCGTCGACGAAGACGCGTTCGGGGACGCGGCGCAGGATGGCGCGCGTGGCTTCGGCGATGCCTGGTTTGATCCGATTGGGGTTGCTGACGCCATGGCGGACGGCGATCGCGTCGATGACGGCGGCGGCGCGGCGATTGAGCGACGTCCGATGCTCGATCGGCCAGACGGCGGCGGGCGTCGCGGCGAGCGCGGCCTCGACCTGAGGCCAGACGGCGTCAATGAAGTCTTGCGTGCGGTCGTGGGGCTTGAGGTGGCCCCAGACCATGCAGCCGTGAAATTCGCCGGGGCTGACGACATCGTCGTTGAGAATGGACCGGCTGATCAGTCCGGAGACAGTGGCGCCGAGAATGCCGGAGGGAATGAGCCAGTCGTCGCCGCTGGCGGAAAGCCAGGCGCGGCCGCAGGGATCGGCGACGACGACTAGGCGCGGCGCGATCTCGGGACGGGTTCGCGCGAGGGTCCGTTCGAGTTCGCTGGCTATGGCGCCCTTGCCGGTCCATCCATCGACGAAGAACAGTCCCGAGGGGGGGCGGCGGCAAAGGATATGGTCGAGCGCGGCCTGATCCATGCCCCGGTCGCGGATGACGGAAATGCCGAAATGGGCGACATCGACGTCGAGACGTTTCAAGGCGCGCGTCAGGAGAACGCCGATCGGCGCGCCGGCGCGGACAAGGCTGGCGAGCGTGACCGCCTCAGTTGCGCTTGCCTGCAAGGCTTTCGCCACAGCGGCGATGTCGCGTCCCAGGCGCGGCGCGCCATTTCGCAAGGCGGCGGCGAAAATGGCTTCGTAGGCCGAAGTCGGCTTTTGTTCGAAACCGATCATCTCCGAGTAGTGACGGACGCCGCTTTGGATCAGGCGCTCCTTTTCGGGGACGTCGGTCGGCCGGATCGTCACCGGTTTGAGCAGGAAGGCGATGTCGGCGGCATCGTAAGATCCGTGCAGCGCGGGCGTGCTTGCGGCGGTGGGCATGAGGGCTATCCTCTATCGGCGCTGTCGGCGAGCGATTGTTCGAGCGTTGTTGCGATCTGACTGCGCGCGGGCGCGCCCCAGAGATCGCAGAGCGAAAGAAAGCCAAAGTCGCTTTCGCTGTCGCCAAAGCCGAGAATTGGTCGCGCCGGATTCTCGTCCTTGGCCCGTTCGATCAGGTGGGCGACCGCGCGCGCCTTGGAGACCACGCCGGGAATGAAGGCGAGGTTGTTGCCGTTGCGGTGAATTGTCCAGTCGGGCGGAGGGGGGGCGGCTTTTGCGAGGCTGGGCAAGCCAGCGCCGGTCGCATCGGCGTTGTCCTTGAACACGACATAGATCGAGAGACCATCCTCAGTGACGATCCATGAGCGAATGTCGAGGTTCAGCCCTGTGGCGGCGGCGCGACAGTCGGCGAGACAGCGTTCAAGGCTTGCCGCCATTGGGGCGAGATCCCGGGACATAACGGCGGTCCATTCGGCGTCGGGCGAACCGTCGGGTCGCGTCAGTACGCCGCCATTGGCCAGAACGGCGCCACACGCGAAGGGAAGATGGACATTTCTGAAAGCGTCGGAGCCTCGGGCCGTGACGGGGATCACGTCGGCGCTGGCGAGCATCCATTCGATCACCGCCTTTTGCGGCCTTGTCATGAACGAGTGGTTGTCGTTGCGCGCGGTGGTCGCCTGGGTGAGATGAGCGGTTTCGGCGACGGGACACTTTTGCCGCGTTTGAAACAGCGTGTCGTCGAGATCGACGAAGACCAACGGGCGGATCATGCGAGATCACCGTTGGCGCGGATCTCCGTCTTGGGGCCGAGCCCGCGGATCAGGGCGGGGTCGATGGCGCCAGAGGGCGTTTCAACGCAAAGGATGATGCGGTCGTAGCTACCGGGATCGACATTGTAGAGGAAATTGGCAATGCCGAGGCCGTAATTGTCCTTGAAGGCGAACGCGGTTTCGATGGCATGACCGGTCGCGATCGGCGACCGCGTGATGGAGGAAAATTTGACGCGAGCCCCGGCGGCCTCGAGCGCTTCTGCGAGCAGGAAGGGCGGCCAGACATATTCGCCGGAACCCAGCACCAGAATTTTTTCGCCAGCTGTCGTGGTCGCGACGCGCGGAACAACGTGCGTTCTGACGCCGAGGCGGCCCCAGTCGCGTTGGACGGAGGGTGCGTGCGGGCTGCGGCCGGTCACGTCGACATGCGGCATTTCCGGGATGAGCGCCGCGGGATGGGGGGTCCAGTTGTAACGGCCGGAGAGCAGCGAGACGTTCGTGGAGTTTTCCGACAGGGAACGGGCGGCGTCGCCGTTCGACCAGTCGGTGAGCGTTGCCAGCACGACGCGCTCGACCCGGGCGAGTCCGGCGTCGATCAGGGCGCTGTGCAGATTTGCGATCGTGCGTCCCGTGGTGATTTCGTCATCGACCAGGATCAGGGTTCGAGCGTTCTGGACGAGATCGGAGATTTGTCCGCTTGAGGGGCGGTGTATCAAATGGCTCGTGGCGTGGCTGTGGTCCTCGCTGAAACGGGTGAGCAGCGGCGTCCCGAGGTCGCATCGCGTCGTGGCGAGAAAGACGGCGTCATCGCGGCCGGAAGCCGTGACATAGGAATCGTGGATGCCAGCGCCAAGGCCGATCGCGGTTTCGGCCATGCCGACGACTAGGACAGGTCCGAGAAGATCGCCGGGGATCATGTTTGCGAGCGTTCGGTAGGTTTCGCGCATGACGGACGGCGCGACCGGAATATGGCGACCGAGGACACGCGAGACGAAAAGGAACGACCGTTTTGGGTTGCGTCGCTGCGCGACGCCGAAAAGGAATTCCGGGGCGAATATGGAGTTTTCAATGCGAGTGTGAATGCGCCCGGCCGGGAGGTCGGTCACGAATTCCTGGCTTGGGGGCGCGCGATTGCAAGCGGCGGGGGTTGAGCAGGTTTCGAGAGATGCTGCGAGGGCGGCTTCGGCATTCTTGTGGAGGACCACTGGGAAATTCCTCGAAAACAGCTGACGACGATTCGCCACGCGGTGGCGAAATCAAGGGATTGTGGACACATCAAACCAAAGGTCATGATACTGATTGCGATCAGGCTGTCGAATGGGAATCACAAAAGTCGGAATCAGATCAGGATGTCTGGAATTAGACGTAATCACCCTCGCCAGAATACTCAGAATCACTAAAACGCCTATATCCAGAAATAAGACTAATAAGCTGGTCCCTGCGCAGCTTGTCCGAGAAGGTGATTGCTCTAGAGCCGAAATCTCCATGAATGATAAGGGTTTTTCCAGCTTGCCTATTATATGTCTGTATTCTATTTAATGTAAGAATCTCCCTTGATGCGGGAATGATCGCGTTCATTATAACATTGAAGCTAAATGACCTTAGAACTCCGTCAGTTGGAAAATTTAGCGTTGCGTCATCAGAATCAATAACGACGCCGATTAGGCCGCTAGCGAAAGCCGATGCAGTTCGCCATGCTGTCAATATATATATAAAAGCAATCACGGCAATCGTAGATGATAATATCGCATCACTATAATGCTGATCTATATATATTTGATGAAATGAATAAGTAACAATTATTATAATTGTTACTATCGACAACCCAGGAATAATCCTGTTAAAAGCGCGTGTTATATCAACTATTCGAACAACGTTCTTATTATTAATAAACGATCTCTTCAACATAAGATATTTAAATATAGCGACAATTAAAAACGGCAGTAGAATTACAATCGCAATAAATGATGCAATCGCTGTTGATCCAGCGTCTTGTTTCTTTGTGGCCACAGATGAAACTCCCGGATTGAAATTTGTGAAACACCTAAAACTTAACGATGTATTTTAGTCATCGATCGGTCAATCGCGCGCACGGAATGCGAGGCGCTTTCGAGCTATGTTCTACGACATGTCCGATGACGGCCAGATGGCGTTCACGGACTTCGGCATCGAGAACCTGCTCGACCTCATCAAAATCCACAAGGACGAAACGAACGCAGAGGAAGCGCCTGGATCGGCGCGCTTGCAGCATCTCTTACGCGACAGTTCGGCTCGAACGCGTCATTCAAGCTTCTCGAGCAACGGCTGAAGCATTGTCTTCAGCGGACGTTCCCGGCTTCTTAAGAATGTGTCATCATGACGCTGGCGGCAAAATCCCTACCCGGCATAATCGATGATGCCAGACGCGCCGCCACCGGGAGCTCATCCTATCCGTCTGTCCATCGGCGAGTGAGAACGCCGTTCTCATCTTCTGCATCGTGTCCTTGCGTCCAATTGCGCCACGCTGCCCAGCGCCGATCTCCGAAGCCGGCGCTTGATCAATCTCGTTTCGAGACTTGGGCTAATTGATTTGCGAACAGAGAAAAGAATTTCCTGTCTGCGGCGAAT
>NZ_FYDG01000009.1 GCF_900187365.1 Rhodoblastus acidophilus | reverse complement strand
TAGCGGTCCTCCATCTCGCGCACCGCCCATTTGAGCGCGACCACCGCCTTTTTCGGATCGGTGACGACGGGGGTGAGCAGATGGGGGATGCCGTCATAGACCGACAGCTCCAGCATTTTCGGATCGACCATGATCAGGCGGCAGTCCTGCGGCTTGAGCCGGTACAGCAGCGACAGGATCATGGTGTTGATGGCGACCGACTTGCCGGAGCCGGTGGTGCCGGCGACGAGCAGGTGGGGCATTTTGGCGAGATCAACGATGACGGGCTCGCCGCCGATGGTCTTGCCCAGGGCGATGGCGAGGCGGTGTTTGCTATCGGAGAAATCGGGCGAGGCGATCAGTTCGCGCAGATAGACGGTCTCGCGTCGCGGATTGGGCAGTTCGATGCCGATGGCGTTGCGGCCGGGCACCACGGCGACGCGAGCCGAAACCGCCGACATCGAGCGGGCGATATCGTCGGCCAAGCCGATCACCCGCGACGACTTGATCCCCGGCGCAGGCTCGAATTCGTACAGCGTCACAACAGGGCCGGGATGAACGCTGACAATATCTCCCTTTACGGAAAAGTCTTCCAGCACGCTTTCGAGCAAGACCGCGCTTTGCTCCAGGGTGTCCTTTGGAATGGAGTGCGGTCCGGCCTTCGGCAGATTCAGCAATTCCGTTTCCGGCAGGCCGAATGGGCCGCCGGCGGGCCGTCGCGACCGGACGGCGCGTCCCCGGCCTGCGGCTTCCTCTGGCGCCGCCGGGACGTCCTCGGCGTCCGAGCCGCGACTCTTGCCGGAGTCCTTTTGATCAAACTGAAATGTCGGCTCGTCGCGCGCGATCTCGCGCTGAGCCTCTTTCGGGCGCGCGCGATTTCCTGGCAAAGCGCGGCGCAGCGCGTTCAGCCAGGACGCTTTTTCCGGCGGTTTCGCCGCGCCGCCGAGGCGGGAGTCGACGGCGGCCTTCGGCTTGTCGGAGCGCGGCAGCTTGCCAAAGCCGGCGGCGAGGGACAGCGAAAAGATCGCCGCGACCGAGAGCGCAAGGCTGGTCAGCGCCAATCCGAAATCGGAGAAGTAGAGACGCGGCAGGGATAGAACGGCGTCGCCGACGACGCCGCCCATGCCGGTCGGCAGCGGCCAGCGTTCGGTATTGGGGAGGAGGGACGCGAGCGCCGCCGACGAAATAATGCCGAGCAGCCAATAGCCCAGCCGCAGCCGGGTCTGGTGCGCGGGTTGGTGGATGACGATCCGCCAGCCGAAAAACCCCAGCGGCGCGAGCAATGCTATCGAACTCACCCCGATGAGCTGCATGACGAGGTCGGCGACAATGGCGCCGCGCACGCCGAGCATGTTGTGCACGGAGGAGTCGGTGGCGTGGTTCAGGCTGGGGTCGTTGACCGACCAAGTCGCCAGAGACGCGCCCAACGCCAGGGTTGCGCCGATGATCGTCACGCCGACAAGCTCTTGAAACCGGCGCAACAGGAACAGGCGCGCCGAATCGGTCAAGAAATCTCCGAAGGGAAAGATCGTCGTCCGCATGAGCTCCGGGCTTGTCCTCGCGCGATTAAGGCGGCGTTTAGCATAGGCGAGCCGGGTTAATCGGCGCTTAACCTTCTAGGGCGCGAGGCGGACATGAAAAAAGCGGCTGTGACAGCCGCTTTTGCTTTGACCGGAACGAAAGCGTCAGGCCGCTTCCTCGACATCGCCCTCGTCGGCCTGTTCGTCGGTCTTGGCGGCGCGACGCGGGCTTTTCTGCAATTGTCCGTCGATGACCTTCAGCGCTTCGCTGTCGGTCAGCTTCTGAACCACGGCGATTTCGCGGGCCATGCGATCGAGCGCCGCCTCATAGAGCTGCCGCTCGGAATAGGACTGCTCAGGCTGCACGTCCGACCGATAGAGATCGCGCACCACTTCCGCGATGGCGATCAGGTCGCCGGAGTTGATCTTGGCCTCATATTCCTGAGCGCGCCGCGACCACATCGTTCGCTTGACGCGCGCGCGGCCGGTGAGCGTGTCCAGCGCTTTCTTGACCACATCCGCCTCGGCGAGCTTACGCATGCCGACGGAGGCGACCTTCGGGGTCGGAACCTTCAGCGTCATTTTATCCTTGGAGAAGGAAATAACGTATAACTCAAGCTTGAAGCCGGCGACTTCCTGTTCTTCAATCGCGGTGATCTGGCCGACGCCGTGAGCCGGATACACAATGAATTCGTTCGCTTTGAAGCTCACCTTGGTCGATCCGCCTTTGCTGGTCTTGACGGGGGCTTGGGTCTTGTTCTGATCGATCGGGCGGAGAGCGGGCGCGGCATTGGCCGGGGAGAGTTTTTTCTGCGTCACCTTGAACCATTCGCTAAGGTTTGAGTTCAAATCTCCAGCGCGGAAGCCTATCGGCTCTGAGCTGAAACTCCGATAAGGGCAGACGAACCACCCTCCTCAGCCCGATGGGGGCTGAAATCGCTTCCAGACGCGTTTTTCGATGCGCATTCCCTTTGTTGCTTACGAGCTGAATGTCGCTGTTTGCAGCGACCCAAGTCGCATTGAACCTTCTTCAGGTCACTCAATCCAGGTCACTACAGGAGCTTCAGCAAGCAGACTCCGTTGTGCGCTCTCACGCGCAGCGACAGACGAGGGAAGAGTATGACGCGGCGAAGTTAAAATAAGTCCCGCACTCGTGTGGGAACCAAGCCGGATGGTCACAATTTCCTCGCGAGCTTAAGAATGCCGCGCGGTAAGGCGCTGGCGTAAGCTTCAATATCATAAATTAACGAACGAATCAAAGGATTATTGATCCGCCAAAATCTTGGGGCGGTCAACGGTTAAGATCAATGCCGCAAGTCGCTGATGCGACTTGCGGCGAAGCGCAATCAGTCGCCCTGGCCGGGGTTCTTGCTGAAGAAGGCTTCCAGCTTGCCTTCGCGGCCGTCATATTCCTTGGCCTGCGGCATGGCGTCGCGCTTGATCGTGACATTCGGCCAAACCTTGGCGTATTCAGCGTTCAGGGCGAGCCACTTTTCCAGATCCGGCTCGGTGTCCGGCTTGATCGCCTCGGCCGGACATTCCGGCTCGCAGACGCCGCAATCAATGCATTCGTCGGGGTTGATGACGAGCATGTTCTCGCCCTCGTAGAAACAATCCACGGGGCAAACCTCGACACAATCCGTGTATTTGCACATGATGCAATTGTCGACGACGACGTAAGCCATTACTCTCTCCGCACGCGACCCGATCCCGCGTGATAAGCTGCGAATGTGCGGCTAGCTAACGCGTTTGCCGCCGCTATGCAAGCCATGCTTGGCGCGCCTTTCCCCAATTACCGCGAGCGGCGCGCCGGAGTTTGCGTGTCCGCAAACAACTCCGCCAATTTCTCCGTCATGGCGCCGCCGAGCTCTTCGGCGTCGACGATGGTGAGCGCGCGGCTGTAATACCGCGTGACGTCATGTCCAATGCCGATGGCTAGAAGTTCAACGCAGCCCTGGGACTCGATCTGGGCGATCATCTGGCGAAGATGTTTCTCCAGATAATGCCCGGGATTGACCGACAAAGTCGAATCGTCCACCGGCGCGCCGTCGGAAATCATCATGAGGATCTTGCGCTGCTCTGGACGGCCGAGCAATCTTTTGTACGCCCAATCCAGGGCTTCCCCGTCGATATTTTCCTTGAGCAGGCCCTCGCGCATCATCAGGCCGAGGTTTTTCCGCGATCGGCGCCATGGCGCGTCCGCCGCCTTGTAGACGATATGTCGCAGATCGTTCAGGCGGCCGGGGTTGGCCGGCTTTCCGGCGGCGAGCCAGGCCTCGCGGGCTTGTCCGCCCTTCCAGGCCTTGGTGGTGAAGCCGAGGATCTCCGCCTTGACGCCGCAGCGTTCCAGCGTGCGCGCCAGAATGTCGGCGCAGGTCGCCGCCACGGTGATGGGACGGCCGCGCATCGAACCGGAATTGTCGATCAGCAGCGTCACCACCGTGTCGCGGAAGTTCGCATCCTTCTCGCGCTTGAACGAGAGCGGGGTCTGCGGATCGGTCACCACGCGCGACAGCCGCGCCGGATCGAGCATGCCCTCCTCGAGGTCGAATTCCCAGGCGCGGTTCTGTTGCGCCAGCAGGCGTCTTTGCAGCCGATTGGCCAGCCGCGCCACCACCGGCGACAGGTGAACCAATTGCTTGTCGAGATAGGCGCGCAGCCGCTCCAGTTCGTCGGCGTCGCACAATTCTTCCGCGTTCACCGTCTCGTCGAACTGCGGCGCGAAGGCGCGATAGTCCACGCTCGGCGCATGTGGGTTGGCCGGCGGGGCGCGCCGCGTTCCGGAGGGCTCCTCGCTGTCGCCGGGGCTGAGGTCGTCCGGCGTTTCGCCGGGGGGGCCGCTTTCGACTTCGCCCTCGAAATCGGGCGAGGATTCGTCCGCCGCCTCGACGCGTTCGCTTTCGAGCCGCTCGAACGCCTGCTCCGCTTCGCCCTCGCCGCTCGAATCGGAATTGTCGTTCTCCGAGCGGTCGTCGTCCGAGTCCTCGTCCTCATCAATCGGGTTTTCGCCGGCTTCCGCCAGATTGAGGCTTTCGAGGATGGTGCGGACGACCTTGGCGAAGCCGCGCTGATCCTCCAGCGCGATCTCCAGCCGCGCCAGCGCGGGGCCGGCCTGAGCCTCGATCTCGTCCCGCCACAGCGCGACGACGCGCGCCGCCGACTCAGGCGGCTTGCGGCCGGTCAGCCGTTCGCGCGCCAGCAGGGCCAGCGCGTCTTCGAGCGGCGCGTCGTCTCGCGAGCGGACGGCCGACAGGCCGGCGCGCTCGTAACGGTCGTCGAGGGCCGCTTCGAGGTTCTGGGCCACGCCGGTCATGCGCCGCGCGCCGATGCTTTCGACGCGCGTCTGCTCCAGCGCTTCGAAAACCGCCCGCGCGGTCTCGCCGCGCGGCAGGATTTTCTGGTGCAAGGCCGCGTCGTGACAGGCCAGCCGCAGCGCCGCGGAATCGGCCTGGCCGCGCAACACGGTCGCGTCCAGCGCGCCCATCCGGCGCGGCGGCTCGGGCAGGCGAAGCGCGCCGGGGCCGACGGCCTGGATCACGCCCGGCTTGTCCACGACGAAGCTGACTTCGAGCTCCGGCTTGCCGGCCATCGCGCGCAGGCAGCCGACCACCGCCCGTTTGAAAGGCTCGGAGGGCGCCTCGCGGGGCGTCGGGCCTTTTTGATTGGAGAACGTCACGGGGCGACCTCGTTCGAGACCGGTCAGCTCAACGCGACATTCACGGCCGATTCGGGCAGGTCCTTGCCGAAGCAGCGCTGATAGAATTCCGCGACCAGCGGCCGTTCCAGTTCATCGCATTTGTTGAGGAAGGTGAGGCGGAAGGCGAAGCCGATGTCGCCGAAGATTTCGCTGTTTTCCGCCCAGGTGATCACGGTGCGCGGGCTCATCACGGTGGAGAGATCGCCGGCCATGAACGCGTTGCGGGTGAGGTCGGCGACGCGCACCATCCTGCCGATGGCCTCGCGGACGTCGCCTTGCGATTTCTTCACCTTGGCGGCGACGATCTCGACTTCCTTGTCATGCGGCAGATAGTTCAGCGTGGCGACGATCGACCAGCGGTCCATCTGCCCCTGGTTGATCTGCTGGGTGCCATGATAGAGGCCGGAGGTGTCGCCGAGGCCGATGGTGTTGGCGGTGGCGAACAGCCGGAACGCCGGATGCGGCTTGATGACCCGGTTCTGGTCCAGCAGCGTCAGGCGGCCCGAGACTTCCAGCACGCGCTGGATCACGAACATCACGTCCGGGCGCCCCGCGTCATATTCGTCGAAACACAGCGCGACATTGTTCTGCAGCGCCCAGGGCAGGATGCCGTCGCGGAATTCGGTGACCTGCTTGCCATCCTTGA
This sequence comes from Rhodoblastus acidophilus, assembly GCF_900187365.1. GTDB lineage: Bacteria > Pseudomonadota > Alphaproteobacteria > Rhizobiales > Beijerinckiaceae > Rhodoblastus > Rhodoblastus acidophilus. The sequence continues at coordinate 132,014 of NZ_FYDG01000009.1, read as the reverse complement.
GAACGATGGCGTCCTTGCCGACCAGATCGATGCGGGAGACGTGGCTGTCAAGGTTCACGCGCACGCAGGGCCAGTTCAGCCGGGCGGCGACCTGCTCGATATGGGTCGATTTGCCGGTGCCGTGATAGCCGGTGACCATGACGCGGCGGTTGTAGGCGAAGCCGGCGAGAATGGCGAGCGTGGTGGTGCGGTCGAACAGATAATCCGGGTCAAGTTCAGGCACATGCTCGTTGCGACTGGAGAACGCGGGAATCTTCAGGTCGGAATCGAAGCCGAAGGTCTCGCGCACCGCGACCGTGGTGTCGGGGATCGCGGGCGTGGGGGTCGACGAGGTCAATTGCATCTGTCCTCCATTGTCGCCGCATCGTTTCGGATGGACTGTCCGGCGCGCATGGACGCACGGCGGCGGCGACGGGCTGAGCGTGGCGTGTTCTGAACCCTTGATAGCCTCTCGACGCGAGGGCCGACAAGGAAAAGCTTGGATTTCGCGGCGGCGGCGCGGGTGCGGACGGGGCGCGGTCACACGATGCGAAAGGAGCGTAGGACGTTGTAGGCGTTGATGATTTCGCGCAGTCTGTCTTCGTTGGAACGGTCGCCGCCATTGGCGTCGGGGTGTAATCTCTTCACCAGATCCTTGTAGCGGGCCTTGATTTCGGCCGGCCCGGCGTCGTCATCAAGGTCGAGAACGTGCAAAGCCTTGCGCGCCACAACCCCGTGCCGCGGCGTCCGGTTCTTGCCAGGCTTGCCGCCCTGCATGTGGAAGGGATCGGCCATGCCGGCGTCGGCGGCGCCGTTCCGGTCGGCGCCCATTTTCCACGTCGGCCGATGGCCGGTGACCGCGTCCTTCTGGAAACGAAGGACGTCCTCGTCGCTCATGCCGTTAAAATAATTGTAGGTCGCGTTATATTCACGGACATGGTCGAGACAGAAACAGAAATATTGCCCTTCCCGCAACCGGCCCATCGGCGCCCGGAATTCCCCCGGAGCCTGACAGCCGGGATGCGCGCAAACGGGTCCGCGCGCGCTGGGTGCGGGCTCGCTCTTGGCTTCGCGTCGAGTCCTGATACGGTCGAACAAGGGTGAGTTGAGGTTCATGTTTGCCACAATATGGCGTGGTCGGCGCCGCGGGCAAGGATGATAACGAGATTAAATCCGTTGACTTGGCGGATCGGCCGCGAATCAAGCACGAGGTGGGGATATGACGCTCAGTCTGCGCGAACGCATGGAAACGAAACTGAAAGCGGCTTTCGCCGCGAACGAGATCGAGGTGATCGACGAATCGCACAAGCACGCGGGGCATCTCGTGCATGAGGGCGGCGCGCCGCAGGGCGGGGAAACGCATTTCCGCATTCGCATCGTCTCGCCCGCCTTCGCCGGCAAGTCCCGCGTCGAGCGGCATCGCGCCGTCAATGCGCTGCTCGCCGAGGAATTCGCCGCCGGGATGCACGCCCTGGCGCTCGAGGCGCGCGCGCCCGGCGAATGACGCGGCCATGAAATTGCCGCAACCGTGGCGCATCGGCTTTCGAGCGCTTTTGAGCTTTGAATTGACAGCGCGGGCGTTCATGCAACGTCCTCGGGCGTCCCAGACGCGATTGATCCGAAACGCGATCCGGAGGTTGTGCGGAACGCCATGAGTCGCAAGTCCTTTTGTTCATCCCTGCGTCTGACCTTGCTCACGGCGCTTGTCGCCCCCGGCCTCGTCGCGCCGGATTTGGCTTTCGCCGCCCACAAACATGGCAAGGCGGCGCCCGCGCACAAGGCGGCGGTCGAGGCGCCGGCCGTTCATGTGCCGACGCCTTATGTCGCCATTGATGTGGACAGCGGCCGCGTCATCGCCGAGCGCAATGCGACCCGCGCCTGGTATCCGGCTTCCGTGACCAAGCTGATGACGGTTTATGTCGCGCTGGAGGCGGTGAAGTCCGGTCGGCTCACGCTCGACACGCCGCTGGTGGTGAGCGCGCGGGCGGCGCGCATGAAGCCCTCGAAAATGGGCTTTGCGCCGGGCACGCAGGTCACGCTCGGCAATGCCCTGAAAATGCTGATGGTGAAGTCGGCCAACGACCTTGCTGTCACCATAGCCGAAGGCGTTTCGGGCTCGGTCGAGGCGTTCGCCGACGAGATGAATGCGTCGGCGCGCGCGCTGGGGATGCAGGAATCCCACTTCGTCAACCCGAACGGGCTGCACGACCCCAACCATTACAGCTCGGCGCGCGACATGGCGGTTCTCGGCCGCGCCCTGCTGCTGCGCCACCCGGACCACGCCGATCTCTTTAATATCGGCGCGTTTCGGCTGGGAGAGCAGATCGTGCCGACCCACAATGGGCTGATCGGCCGCTACCCCGGCGCCGATGGAATGAAGACGGGCTTCACCTGCCCGGCCGGGTTCAATCTGGTCGCCAGCGCCAGCCGCTCGGGCCGCCGGGTGATCGTGGTGGTGTTCGGCGACACCTCCGCCCGCCTGCGCACCGCTCACGCCGCCGACCTGCTGAATCAGGCCTTCGCCAGCTCCGCCGCGAACGGGACCGTCGCCGATCTGCCGTCGGTGGGGGGGACGCCGCCGAACATGCAGGGCATCGCCTGCGGCGGCCGGAGCAAGGCGGCGCAGCTCGCCGCCGAAAGCGAGGATTTCGCCGCGCCGATCGCGGCGGAGGGCGAGGCGGCCGTGAGCGGGGCGGCCATCGCCGCCTTGCCGCGTCCGACTTATGAGCCGGTGGATCTGTTTGTCGGGCCGGCGCCAGGCTACCAGGGGCCGGTCGCCGGACCGCGTCCCGTCGACACGCCCATCGGCGCCATCGCCTATTCCGCGCCGCTGGCCGCCGCCGCCGCGACGGCGATTTCCCATCACGCCGCGTCCGCGCCCAAGCCCGCCGCGCGCGGCCACAAGGCCGTCGCGCCCAAAGCCGCCGCGGTCAAGGTGGCGTCGGCCAAGAAGGACGCGAAAGCGAAACCGTCCGCCGCCAAGCCGAAACACAAGGCGGCCGCGCATTGACCGGCGCCGCATCGCAATCGAAACGGCCGAATCCGGTCCCGATGACGATCCTCACGGGATTCCTCGGCGCCGGCAAGACGACCCTGCTCAATCGCCTGCTGCGCGATCCCGCCCTGGCGGGGGCGGTCGTGCTGATCAATGAATTCGGCGAGATCGGGCTGGATCATCTTTTTGTCGAGAAGATCGACGGCGACATGGTGATGCTGGCCTCGGGCTGCGTCTGCTGCACCGTTCGCGGAGATCTGGTCGATGCGCTGGAGAAGCTGCTGCGCGACCGCGACAACGGGCGCATCCGCGCTTTCGACCGCGTGATCATCGAGACCACCGGGCTCGCCGATCCCGCGCCCGTGCTGCATACGCTGATGAGCCATCCGTATTTTCTGATGCGTTTCCGGCTCGACGGCGTGGTGACGCTGGTCGATGCGGTCAATGGCGCGGCGACGCTGCGCGCGCATCCCGAAGCGCTCAAACAGGCCGCCATCGCCGACCGTCTCGTTCTGTCCAAGACCGATATGCTCGACGACGACGAAAAACGGCGCGCATTCGCGGAATTGACCCACAGGCTGGCGGAGATCAATCCGACCGCGCGCGTGCTCGACGCCATCAAGCCGATCGGCGCGGCCGACCTGCTGAACGCCGGGCTTTACGACCCGGAAACCGGGAGCCTGAACATTCGCGCCTGGCTGAACGCCGAGGCGCTGGAGCGCGAAGCCTGCGGCGTCTGCGGCGAGGTTCATGACCATGACCACGCACACCACGACCACGATCACGCCCATCATCATCATGGCGGCCATGACGAAGCGATTCGCAGCTTTTGCCTGACCAGCGCGGAGCCGCTCAGTCTGGACGCTTGCGGTCTGTTTCTGGAAATGCTGCGCAGCGCGCACGGTCCCAATCTCTTGCGCGTCAAAGGTCTGATCGCGCTGTCCGACGATCTCGAGCGCCCGCTGGTGATTCACGGGGTCCAGCACGTCTTTCATCCGCCGGTTCGGTTGAGCGCTTGGCCGGACGCCGACCGGCGCACTCGGATCGTCTTTATCGTCAAGGACTTGCAGGCGACGTTTGTCAACGGACTTTATCGCGCCTTCGCCGGCCAGCCGGCGGTCGATACGCCGGACGCGGCGGCCCTTGGCGCCAATCCGCTCGCGCCGCGGTCGGGCGGCCTGTTGGGCTGATTTCTGGCCTAAAGCTTGAATGCTTCTAAGCTAGAGTTGTTCTGGCGCGGTCGTTTCGTGTCAAACCGGCGCAATGGGCCGGATTTTGTCGCGGGTCTGACCGGAGGTGAAGCATTTGACCGATCCGCACTGGTTGCCTGCCTCATTCCTGAACGGGCCGGCGTCGAGCGCGCCAAACGCGCTCGCGCGCGCCGTGGACGAGTCTCGCCCGGACTTTGTGCATTTCCTCGAATGTCTGAGCGCGGAGGCGGCTCAGACCTATGAGGATCAGTGGAGGGATCTCGCCAATCGCGCCCTCGAGCCCAACATTTTTTTTGAGCCCGGTTTCGCCCTGAACGCCGCCCGCCACCTTCCCGGCGCGGGCCAACCGAAATTCCTGTTGTGCTGGGAGGGGGGGCGCGTCGAGGCGCGCGGCCGCCTGCTCGGTCTTTGGCCCATTTGCATCCCGAAATCGGCGTTTCCGTCCATCGCGCGCAGTTGGCGCCACGAATACGGCTGCTCATGCGCGCCCTTGCTCGACAGCGCCTGCGCGCTCGTCGTGATGGAGCAAATGGCGGCGTGGCTCCGGGACAATCATCCGCGCCTGAGCGTCGTGGAAGCGCCGCTGCTGATCAAGGCCAATCCGACCTATGCCGTGATGCGCGACGCCGCGCGCCAGCGCAATCTCCCGTTCAATCCGATGGGGCAATATGACCGCGCCGCGCTCGACGCCACTTTGGTCGCGGTCGGCGCGCGCGACTTCGTTTCCGCCAAGAAGCGCAAGGAACTGCAGCGTCAATTCCGGCGTTTTCGCGAGTTGGGCGCTGTCGCCTTCCACATGACGCACGACGCCGACGACCTCCGCACGCAGATCGAGGCATTCATGCTGCTGGAGGCCAAGGGGTGGAAGGGGCGAAAAGGCACGGCCTTCCTGAATCATCCGGGTTCGGCGGCGTTCCTGAGGGCGATGAGCCGGACGCTCGGACGCGAGGGCAAATGCCGGATCTACTGGCTTTCGCTCGACGGCAGGATGATCGCCGGCAACATTGTCCTGTTGGATCGCCGCGGCCAGGCCTATTTCTGGAAAACCGCCTATGATGAGGACTATGCCGCGTTGTCCCCCGGCGTATTGCTGACCATGGACATGACGGACCGGCTGCTGAACGACAAGGAGGTCGAGATCGTGGATTCCTGCGCCATTCCCGATCATCCGATGATCGATCATCTGTGGCGGGTGCGGCTGCCGGTCGCCGACGTCATGCTGGGCGTCGCGCCGGAGGGGCGTTTCGCCTTCAACGGCCTGCTTCAGCGCGAGAAGTTTCGTCGGTCCTTGCGCGAGAGGACAAAGGCCGCGCTGGCGCGAATCAAGGCGCGCTGAATGGGGGAGGGCGACCGTCAGCGCCTCGACAAGTGGTTATGGTTCGCGCGCATGGCGCGTACGCGCGTTCTGGCCCAGGCGCTGGTCGAAAACGGCTATGTCAGGGTGGACGGGCGAAAGACGGACCAGGCCGCCAAACAAGTGGGGCCGGGCAATGTGCTGACCCTCGCCCTGGCGCAAAAAGTCGTCGTGCTGGAAATTCTTGGCTGCGCCGAGCGGCGCGGCTCCTATCCGGACGCGCAGAAACTCTATCGGCTGATCGGTCCCGACGCCCCCGAAGGTGAGTGAGCGCGCCGGAGCGGCGCGCCCGGTCTTGTTACTCCTCGAGCAGGCGACGCGCGATCACCTGGGCCTGAATTTCCGCCGCGCCCTCGAAGATGTTGAGAATGCGGGCGTCGCACAGCACGCGCGACACCGGATATTCCAGCGCGAAACCGTTGCCGCCGTGGATTTGCAGCGCATTGTCCGCCGCCGCCCAGGCGACGCGGGCGCCGAGCAGCTTGGCCTGGCCGGCTTCGAGATCGCAGCGCTTGCCGGCGTCTTTCGCGCGAGCGGCGAAATACGTGATCTGGCGGGCGATGTGCACTTCCACCGCCATCATCGCGATCTTGTCGGCCACGCGCGGGAAATGCACCAGCGCCTTGCCGAACTGGATGCGCTCCTTGGCGTAGCGCAGGGCCAATTCCATGGCGCATTGCGCGACGCCGACCGCGCGGGCGGCGGTCTGGATGCGGGCGCCCTCGAACGTCTGCATCAACTGCTTGAAACCCTGGCCCTCGACGCCGCCGAGCAGGTTTTCCGCCGGCACCTCGAAACCGTCGAAGGCGATCTCATATTCCTTCATGCCGCGATAGCCGAGCACGTGGATTTCGCCGCCGGACATGCCCTTGGCCGGGAAGGGATTGGAATCGTCGCCGCGCGGTTTTTCCGCCAGCAGCATGGACAAGCCCTTGTAGCCGGGCTCGCTGGGGTTGGTGCGGGTGAGCACGGTCATCAGGTCGGCGCGGACCGGATGGGTGATCCAGGTCTTGTTGCCGTTGACGATATATTTGTCGCCGTCCTTCACCGCGCGGGTGCGCAGCGAGGCCAGATCCGAGCCGGTGTTGGGCTCGGTGAACACCGCCGTCGGCAGGATTTCGCCCGAGGCGATCTTGGGCAGATATTTGGCCTTCTGTTCCGGCGTGCCGCCGCACAGAATCAGTTCGCCGGCGATTTCCGAACGGGTGCCGAGCGAGCCGACGCCGATATAGGCGCGCGACAATTCCTCGGTCACCACGCACATGGCGTCCTTGCCGAGGCCCATGCCGCCGAATTCTTCGGGAATGGTCAGGCCGAACACGCCGAGATCGGCGAGGCCCTTGATGATCTCGAGCGGAATATAGTCGTTCTTGAGGTGCCACTCATGCGCGTGGGGCAGCACTTCGGCTTCGGCATATTTGCGGATTTCCGCGCGGATGGCTTCGAGCGTTTCGTCGAGGCCGGGCGTGCCGACCGTGGCCGAGGCTTCGGCGTGATCGACCAGATCGACCAGTCGGGCGCGGTTGGGGACCGTATTGCCGGTCGCGATCAGCGCGTCGATCTCCGGCGTCTTCCTGGCGGCGATGGCTTCCGGCGACAGGCCGAAATCGGACGGGCGCACGAACTCGCCCTGGCTCATGGGAATGCCGCCGAAAATCTGCGCCAGATATTCGCCGACGCCGATGCGGGTCAGCAGATCCTCGGTCTCGCCGTAGCGGCCCTCGCCATCGACGCGCTCGGCATAGGCCAGCATCTCGCGCACGGATTCGACGTAAGTGGCGAGCCAGGCGAGGCCGTGGGCGGCGTGCTGTTCCTTTTCGATCAGGGCGTTGGACAATTTGCCGTTTTCAACGACTTTTCCGCGCAGGCTGGCCACGGCCTCGGCGTAGAGCGCCTCAATGGCGTGGGTCGCCTTGCGGCCGAGGGCAAAAAATTCTTCTTTGGCGGCCTGAGTCATTTCGGCTCCTGCGTTCGGACATGGGAATTGTCGTGTTTGAAACGGCTTAAAGCGCCGCTTTTCGCAGCGCAATATGACCTTCGATCATACAAAACCCTTCTTTCGTAGCAGGGCCGCCGTATCAGGCGCCCGGCCGCGAAAGGCGGCATAGGCCGCGTTGGGGTCGCGGCGATTGCCGGCCGCATAGACGTGATCGCGCAGGCGTTTGGCTGTCGCCGGATCGAAAATGTCGCCGGCTTCCTCGAAGGCCGCGAAACCGTCGGCGTCCAGCGTTTCCGACCAGAGATAGGAATAATAGCCGGCCGCATAGCTTTCGCCCGCGAATATGTGCGCGAAATGCGGGGAGCGGTGACGCATCACCATGAAGGCGGGCATGGCGATGTCCTGGAGAACGCCGGCTTCGGCCGCGCCGATTTCCTCGGGCGAATCGGCGCGCCAATGCAGTTTGAAATCGACCAGAGCCGAGGCCAGGAATTCGACGGTTTGAAAACCCTGGTTGAAATGCCGCGCCGCCACGATCCGGTCGATCAGCGCCTGCGGCATGGGCGCGCCGGTCTCGAAATGCGTCGCGAATTTTTGCAGCACTTCCGGGCGTAGCGCCCAATGTTCGTAAACCTGGGACGGGAATTCGACGAAATCGGTCGGGGTCGAGGTTCCGCTCATCGAGGGATAGACCACGTCCGACAGCATGCCGTGCAGGGCGTGGCCGAATTCGTGGAACAGGGTGATGACTTCGGTAAGCGTCAGCAGGGAAGGGCGGTCCGGCGCGGGTTTGGAAAAATTCATCACATTGACGATCACCGGGCGCTCCTCGCCGCCCAGCTTCTTCTGGCCGCGGAAATTGGACATCCACGCGCCCGAACGCTTGCCCGCGCGGGCGAAATAGTCGCCGTAGAAGATCGCGACATGGCGCCCTTGCCCGTCGGTGACCTCGTAGGCGCGCACATCCGGGTGATAGACCGGCAGATCGTCGCGGCGCTGGAAACGCAGGTCGAACAGTTTTTCCGCGCAATAAAAGGCGGCCGCGATCATGTTCTCCAACTGGAAATAGCCGGCCAGTTCGGCCTGATCCAGCGCGTAGCGCGACGCCCGCAGCTTTTCGGCGTAATAGCGCCAATCATGCGCGGCCAGGGTGAAATTGCCGCCGGCCTCGTCCACGCTCTGTTGCAGGGCGGCGCGCTCCTCCTCAACCCGGCGCAGCGCCGGCGTCCACAATTGGTCCATCAGCGCGGCCGCGGCGCCCGGTTCATGCGCCATGGTCGGTTCGAGCTTGTAATCCGCATAGGTCTTGTAGCCGAGCAGGCGCGCCTTCTCCTGCCGCAGCGCCAGGATTTGCGCGATCAGCGGCCGGTTGTCGGTCTTGCCCGGATTTTCCCCGCGCGCGATCCAGGCCTTGAACAGATCTTCGCGGAGGTCGCGCCGGCTGGACTGGCTCAAGAAGGCTTCGACGCTGGAACGCTGCAGCGTGAGGGCGTAGGGCTTGGCGGTGTTCCGCTCCTTCGCCGTCTGGGCGGCGGCGGCCTTCACGTCTTCGGCCAGACCCGCGAGGTCGCTTTCCTCCAGTTCAAACAGGAAGTCGGTTTCGTTGGCCAGCAGGTTTTGCGAAAATTCGGTTTCGAGCGTGGTCAGGCGCTCGGCGATCTCGGCGTAACGCGCGCGATCCGCGCCTTGCAGCGTCGCGCCGGTGCGGACGAAGCTTTTATACGTGAGTTCGAGCAGGCGGGCCTGCTCCTCATCCAAAGCCAGAGTCTCGCGCCGGCCATAAAGGTCCGCCACACGGGCGAACAGCGCGGGATTGAGCGAAATGGCGGTGTAATGGCGGGTGAGGCGCGGTGAAATGTCGCGTTCGATCGCGCGCAAGTCCTCGGTCGAATCCGTGCCGGTCAGGTTCCAGAACACGCCGCCGACCTGGTTGAGCTTTCTCCCCGCCAATTCCAGCGCGTCGATGGTGTTGGCGAAGGTGGGCGCGTCCGGATTGGCCGTGATGGCGGCGATGTCCTGTTCATGTTCGCGCAGGGCTTCGTCGAAGGCCGGTCGGAACTGGTCTGTCGCGATCTGCGTAAAGGGGGGCAGGGCGAAAGGCGTGTCCCATTCCATCACAAGCGGGTTCTGCACAAGCGGGGTCTGCGCGGCCATGAAAAAATCTCCGTTCGCCTGAAACATAGGCGACGGGCCGCCGCCTCGCCACCTGTTACATTGTGGCGTCATTCGAATGGGTCATAAGCCCGTCGGTCATTGCGAACGCGAGAGAGGCATGCTCGAATTCTGGCGTCTGGCCCTGGAAAGCGCGCGCAATTTCGACGGCGACGATGGCTACGCCATGTCGAGTCATATCGCCTTGCAAGGCCTGACGGCCATTTTCCCCTTTCTGATTTTCGTCACCAGCCTGGCGGGTTTTTTCGGCGCGCAGAAAATGGCGGATGACGCGGCCGGGACCTTCTTCGACATCTGGCCGCCGCAGGTGTCCGGTCCCATACTCAATGAAATCCACCGGGTGCTCAGCGCGCGGCACGGCGGCTTGCTCACCCTCAGCGCGGCGCTGGCGGTCTATTTTTCCTCCAGCGGCGTGGAGGCGCTGCGGACGGCGCTGAATCGCGCCTATGGCGTGAAGGAGACGCGGCCGTGGTGGCGGTTGCGGCTGCAGTCCATCGGCTACGTTCTGATCGGCGCCCTGGCGCTGTTGTCGTTGACCCTGCTGCTGGTGCTCGGTCCGGTGATCTGGGCCGGCCTGCTGCGCCTCGCGCCCGCGCTGGAGCCGGCGAGCCATCTGGTGGCCTGGGGGCGTTATCTCGTCGCCACGATCATCCTGCTGGTGGCGCTGATCGTGGCGCATCGCGTGCTGCCCAACGCCCGGATACGGCTGTGCGACTGTGCGCCCGGCATCGCGCTCACCTTCGGCGCCTGGATGATCTTCGCGCTGGCCTTCAGCGCCTATCTCTCGCGTTTCGCCTTCAACTACGTCGCCACCTATGCGGGCCTCGCGTCGGTGATGATCGCCATCGTGTTCCTCTACGCGCTCGGGGCGATTTTCATCTATGGCGCGGAATTGAACGAGGCCGTGGCGCGGGCCCGGCAGGCGCGGGGCATGAAAAAGGGCGGGACCGAAGCCCCGCCCTGAACCGAGAGGTTTTGAGGCGGTCAGCCCTTGCGGCGGCCGGCCTCGATCACGTCTTCCACGGTGCGCAGCCCGGTCTCGACCGCATTGACCAGCACCGCCATATTGCCGGGCGCATGCTGGTTCTTCCACATTTTCATATGGGCCAGCGGGATCTTGGCCCAGGGGAAGACTTCGGACATGCAGGGGTCGACGCGGCGATCGACCACGAAATTGTTCGCGGCCGCCGCCTGTTTCAGATGGGCGAAATGCGACCCCTGAATGCGCTTCTGACGCATCCACACGTAGCGGGCGTCGAAGGTGAGGTTGAAGCCGGACGTCCCCGCGCAAAACACGATCATGCCGCCGCGCTTGCACACCAGAGTCGAGACCGGAAAGGTCGCTTCGCCCGGATGTTCGAAGACGATGTCGACATCCTTCTTGCCGGTGATGTCCCAGATCGCCTTGCCGAACTTGCGCGCTTCCTTGGTCCACTCGTTATATTCGGGCGAATTGACCTTGGGCAGCTGGCCCCAGCATTTAAAATCCTTGCGGTTGATCACGCCCTTGGCGCCGAGCGAGAGCACATAGTCGCGCTTGCTCTCGTCGGAAATGATGCCGATGGCGTTGGCGCCGGCGGCGGCGATCAACTGCACGCCGAACACGCCGAGACCGCCCGAGGCGCCCCACACCAGCACGTTGTCGCCGGGCTTCAGGCGGTGCGGCTCATGGCCGAACAGCATGCGATAGGCGGTGGCGAGGGTGAGCGTGTAGCAGGCGCTTTCCTCCCAGGTGAGGTGCTTGGGCCGCACCATCAGCTGGCGGTCCTGCACGCGGCAGAACTGGGCGAACGAGCCGTCCGGGGTTTCGTAGCCCCAAATCCGCTGCGACGACGAGAACATCGGGTCGCCGCCGTTGCATTCCTCGTCGTCGCCGTCGTCTTGGTTGCAGTGCACCACGACTTCGTCGCCGACCTTCCAGCGCGTGACCTTGGAGCCGACCGCCCAGACGATCCCCGAGGCGTCGGATCCGGCGACATGATAAGGCAGTTTGTGGACGTTGAGCGGGGAGATCGGCTCGCCCAGCGCCGCCCACACGCCGTTGTAATTGACGCCGGCGGCCATCACCAGCACCAGCACGTCATGGCTGTCGAGTTCCCAGGTGGGCACGACTTCGAGCTGCATGGCGGTGTCCGGCGGGCCGTGACGATCCTGGCGGATCACCCAGGCGTGCATGTTTTTAGGAACATGGCCGAGGGGCGGAATTTCGCCGATCTCGTAGAGGTCTTTATAGACCGGCGTCTTTTCGACGCTGGACGTTGGCGTGTGATCGTTCAACGCTCGCTCCTCTTGTTCTGTTCTTATTTCCTGTGCCGGCGCAATGCTAAAACGGGGCGCGCGCATTCGGGAAGCGAAATTTGCTGCACTGCCGCATCTTGCATTTATGGAAACGGGCGCTCGCCGCAAAAGTTCGCGCTTTCGCCTCCGTTAAACCGCGGAAATAAACACTTTTGGCAGGTTTGGCGAGTGTACTTGCGGCTATGATGCTTTCTCCTTAAGTCCAACTTCGCATAGGTCGCCGCCCGATCCGCCCCACGCGGCAAAAATCGCCTTATCATGTTGAAAATAAAAGTGGTTAGGCTGAAATCAGCCCCGGTCGTCCAGGCTTGACGGCGCATTGTGCTTTGCGAAAAAGTGGGGCAAAGCATCGTTTCACAGAAACGCCGTCAAACCTTGTGGGAGGCTCGAATGACCAAGACCCAGACCGGCCGCGACAAGCCGTGGATTTTCCGCACCTATGCGGGTCATTCGACCGCCGCCGAATCCAACAAGCTCTACCGGGGCAATCTCGCCAAGGGCCAGACCGGCCTGTCCATCGCCTTCGACCTGCCGACTCAGACCGGCTACGATTCCGATCACCCGCTGGCGCGCGGCGAAGTCGGCAAGGTCGGCGTGCCGATCAGCCATATCGGCGACATGATCACGCTGTTCGACGGCATTCCCATCGCCCAGATGAACACGTCGATGACGATCAACGCCGCCGCGCCCTGGCTGCTGTCGCTCTACATCGCCGCCGCGGACCTGCAGGGCGCGCCGCGCACGGTGCTGCAGGGCACGACCCAGAACGACATCATCAAGGAATATCTGTCGCGCGGCACCCATATCTTCCCGCCGGGTCCGTCGCTGCGCCTGACGCGGGACGTCATCCTGTTCACCACCAAGGAAGTTCCCAAGTGGAACCCGATGAACGTCTGCTCCTACCATCTGCAGGAAGCCGGCGCGACGCCGGTGCAGGAATTGTCCTATGCGCTGGCGACGGCGGTGGCGATTCTCGACACGGTGAAAAACTCGGGGCAGGTGGCCGAAGCGGACTTCGGCGAAGTGGTCGGGCGAATCTCGTTCTTCCTCAACGCCGGCATGCGCTTCGTCACGGAACTGGCCAAGGTCCGCGCCTTCACCGAGCTTTGGGACGAACTGACGCTCAACCGCTATGGCGTCAAGGAGGAGAAGCACCGCCGCTTCCGTTATGGCGTGCAGGTCAATTCGCTGGGGCTGACGGAACAGCAGCCGGAAAACAACGTCTATCGCATCCTGATCGAGACGCTGGCGGTGGTGCTGTCGAAAAAGGCGCGCGCCCGCGCCGTGCAATTGCCGGCCTGGAACGAGGCGCTCGGCCTGCCGCGCCCGTTCGACCAGCAATGGTCGCTGCGCCTGCAGCAAATCCTGGCCTATGAGACCGACCTGTTGGAATATGGCGACCTGTTCGACGGCTCGGTCGAGCTGACCAAAAAGGTCGAGGAGCTGAAGCAGGAAGCGCTGGCCGAACTCGCCGCCATCGACGCCATGGGCGGCGCGGTCGCGGCGGTGGAGACCGGCTATCTCAAGTCCAAACTGGTGGAATCCAACACCCGTCGTCTCGAATCCATCGAGGCGGGCGAGCAGATCGTGGTCGGCGTCAACAAATTCATCGAGAGCGAGCCGTCCCCGCTCACCACCGGCGACGGCGCGATTCTGGTGGTGCCCGAGCACGTCGAGGCCGAACAGGTCGAGCGCCTGAAGGCCTGGCGCGCCCAGCGCGATCCCAAGGCGGTGGAGAAGGCGCTGGCCGATCTGCGCGCCGCCGCGCAGGAAGACCGCAATATTATGGAGCCGTCGATCGCGGCGGCCAAGGCGGGCGTCACCACCGGCGAATGGGGCCAGACCTTGCGCGAGGTTTTCGGCGAATTCCGCGCGCCAACCGGCGTGAGCCGCACCGCCCGCGAGACCGGCGGTTCGCTGGAGGCGGTGCGCGGCGAGGTTGATCGCGTGTCCAAGAAGATCGGGCGGCGCATAAAATTCCTTGTCGGCAAACCCGGCCTCGACGGCCATTCCAACGGCGCCGAACAGATCGCGGTGCGCGCGCGCGACGCCGGCATGGAGGTGGTTTACGAAGGCATCCGCCTGACCCCGGCGGAGATCGTCAACGCCGCGCTCGAGGAGGGCGTTCACGTCGTCGGCCTGTCGATCCTCTCGGGTTCGCATCTCCCGCTGGTCCGCGACGTGCTGACCCGGATGAAGGCGCAGGGCATCGCCGACGTGCCGGTGATCGTCGGCGGCATCATTCCGCCGGAAGACGAAAAGCAGCTGCTCTCGGAGGGCGTCGCCGCCGTCTACACGCCGAAGGATTACGAACTCAACGCCATCATGGCGGATATCGTCCGCGTGGTGGAAAAGAGCGCCGAAGCCGCCTGAACCGGCCGCAAGACATTGCCAGCCTCCGCCGCGTGGGTCAAAAACGGCGGAGGCTTTTTCATGATTCGACAGGAGTGCGCTCATGGCCGCCGAAGCCTGCACCCAGGGACTGGACACAGGATTTATTGAACTCGGCGCCGCCAAGGTCGCCGTGCTTGGCGTGGTTCAGGGTATTTCGGAACTGCTGCCGATTTCTTCCACCGCGCATATGCGCATCGTTCCGGCGCTGCTCGGCTGGCGCGACCCCGGCTCCGCGTTTTCCGCAGCCATGCAATTGGCGGCGCTCGCCGCCGTGATCTCCTATTTTTGGCGCGATTTCGCCGGGCTGGTCAGCGGCTCCGTCAATGCGGTCTGGCGGCGCGATTTTCGCGACTGGCAGTTTCGCTTCACCACCTGGATCATGCTGGCGACCTTGCCGCTGGTCGTTTTTGGCGTGCTGCTCTCCAAGACGCTGAACACATGCGGGTCGCCGCTGCGCAGCCTTTATGTGATCGGCGCCGCCTGCATCGTGATGTCGCTGCTGCTGGCGATGGCGGAAAAATTCTGCAAGCATCGCCGGACGCTGGATCATGTTTCGCTCAAGGACGCCATGCTGGTCGGCCTGGCGCAGGTCGGCGCGCTCATTCCCGGCGTGTCGCGGTCGGGATCGACCCTGACCGCCGCGATGTTCCTCGATCTCAAGCGCGACGAGGCCGCCCGTTTTTCGTTTCTGCTTGGGTTGCCCGCGATCTTTCTCGCCGGCGTCAAGGAGCTTTACGAACTGCATCACGCCCATCTGTCGCTCGACGGCTGGATGATCCTCGGCGTCGGACTGCTGGTCGCCTCGATTTCCGCCTTTGCGGCGATCTGGAGCCTGATGAAATATCTGGAGCGGTTCTCGTCCTGGATTTTCGTGTTCTATCGCTTCGCGCTCGGCGTCGTCCTGATCGCCGGCGTTTCCCTGGGCTGGCTGGCCTGACATTCGGCTGACGCAAAAAAGCGCGGCCCCGATAGGATCGGGGCCGCGCTTTTATGTGCGTGATGTCGAAGCGGGGGTCAATCCTCGAGCAATTGCTTCAGCAGGTCCAGTTCGCGTTTCAGCGCATTGTCCTTGGCGACCAGCGCGTCGATCTTCCGAACCGCGTGCAAGACAGTGGTGTGATCGCGGCCGCCGAAGCGGCGCCCGATCTCGGGAAGCGAACGCGGCGTCAGGATTTTGGCCAAGTACATGGCGATCTGGCGCGGCTTCACCACATTGGCCGTGCGGCGCGACGACAGGATATCGGCGCGGCTGACGTTGAAATGGGTCGCGACCAGTTTCTGGATATCCTCGATCTTGATCCGCTTGGCCTCGCGATGCCGGATCAGGTCGCGGATGGCGTTTTCCGCCTGTTCGATCGACAGAACCGCGCCGACCAGCGTCGTATGGGCGAGCAGACGGTTGACCGCGCCGTCGAGATCGCGGCCGTTGGTGCGGATCAGGTTGGCGACCATGACCACCACGGCGGGCGAGACGTCGAAGGCCGGCTGCACGATTTTGGTCGCCGCAATCCGGGCTTCAACGATCTTGAGCCGCAATTCGTCGTCGAGCGGGTGAATTTCGACGCAAAGCCCGCCGGCGAGGCGCGAGCGGATGCGCTCGTCGAGATTGTCGAGTTCGTTGGGCGTGCGGTCGCAGGCGATGACGACCTGACGGCCATTGTCGATCAGCGAGTTGATGGTGTGGCAGAATTCCTGCTGGATCGCCTTGCCCTGAAGGAATTGCACGTCATCGATGATGAGGATGTCGATCCCGCGCAGCGATTCCTTGAACGACAGCGAGTTCTGCGACTTGAGCGCCGAAACGAAGCTGTACATGAATTTTTCGGCCGTGAGATAGAGCGCTTTGCGCCCCGCTGAGGTCGCGGCCTGAGCGATCGCCTGGACAAGGTGGGTCTTGCCGAGCCCCACGCCGGCATGAATGTAGAAGGGATTGTAGATCGACGAGGACCGGCTGACCTCCTGCGCGGCGGAAAAAGCCAGCTGGTTGGATTTGCTGACCAGGAAGGTCGCAAACGTCATCCGCGTATCCAGCGTCGAGGTTTCCACCCCCGCGTTGGCTTCCTTGTAGATCTCGCGGGGCGCCCCGGCCGCGGCGGCCTGCGCGCCTGCGCCGCGCGCCAGCGCCGCAGGTTCGGCCTCGGCGCTTACGACGCTGAAAGTCGAGGTGCGCACCGACAGGAAGATTTCCGAGATGTCTGGAAGCTGCGCCAGGGCGATCGCGCGGAGCTTGTCGTAATAATGCGCGTGAATCCAGCTCTTGAGAAATTTGGTCGGCACGGAAAGATAAGCGCAACCTTCAGTAATACGGTCCAGTTCAAGACGTGTGAACCAAGAGGAGTAAATGGCGTCACCCAGTTCGGCGCGCAGGACGGCGCAAAACTTGGTCACCTCTTCGCCATAGGCGTTGGCGTCGGTCATTGCTTTTTGAGTGTTTGCCTTTGCCATTTTCGTCTTCTTGTCTTTTGCTTGCTTGTCGACGCTATATTTATGAATACGTAGACAAAGGCTGTCTCGTCTATGCGCGAGACCTACCTTATTCGTATCCGGAAACCACGCAGGGATACAGGATCATGACATCATTTGGGCGTCCGACAAATTAGCTTCCATGCCTTTTAACAAAAATCCCCACTAAAATCAATAATGAAATGAATCAGTTGGGGCGCATATTGCTCGTCATCGGGCCATCTTAAGTAGATGTCTTGCTTTTCTTGAGTATCTAAACTCAACTACATTTGTTTGTGTATGGTTAAGCTTGAACAATACATAACAAGATGTTCACGGCCAAACGATACACGCCGAGGGTTGGCCACGCAACGGCCAAACAACGATTTTTCGACTCTTGCGGCCCGCAAAACGGCCCGCGCAAGCCTCCTTTGATCCGATGCGCCGGGGAACGCGCCGACTCCGAGCAAAAACATTCAGGCGCCCGGCGCACAAAAAAAAGTTACTGCCACGCTCGCGGCGATTCGGGCCCCCCTTGAACCGCTGAGTCAAGAACGCGTCCAGCGCGTCCGCGAGGCACTTTGCGGATAAGTATCGAAAAACTCAGGACCTTGCAGCACCGCCACCCTGACGGGGCGAAAAAAAATTCCGGGCTGGCTGATCGGACACAGCGGCCGCGCCCCCATGTCGCGCCCGAAGCGGGAGCGGACGGCGTTCGCCCCAGAGCCCCAGGCGGCGCGCCCGCGCCCCCGCGCCAAGGCGCGCAGGATCGTTCCAAAAGGCGGGTCAGCACGCTTCGGGGTCACGCGCCGGCCAAGGCCGTTACGCCTTCGCGATAGGTGGGATAGGCCAAGGCGACGCCCAATCCGCTTTTCATTCTTACATTCGCCACTCTCTTGTTCTCGCCGTAAAAACTGCGGGCCATGGGGGACAGCCGCGCCTCCGCGAAGTCCTGCTCCGGCGGCGGCGCGACGCCCAGCGCTTGCGCTGCGTAAGCCACCACATCCTGCGGCGGCGCCGGTTCGTCGTCCGTCACATTATAGACGCCGGCCGCCGCCGCGCCGGCGAAGCAGGCGTCGATCGCCCGGCCGATGTCCGCGACATGGATGCGATTGAACACCTGGCCGGGCTTGACCAGACGCTTGGCGGTTCCGTCGCGCAACTTCTCGATCACGCTGCGTCCGGGACCGTAGATTCCTGACAGCCTGAGGATATAGACCTGCTTGCCGAAGCGCTCGCCCAGGGCCAGCCAGTCATTCTCCGCCGTCACCCGCCAACGGGTCCGCTCATTGGCGGGCCGCAGCGGCGCGGTTTCGTCGATCCAGGCGCCCTGATGGTCGCCATAAACGCCGATCGTCGAGAGATAGACGATGGTCTTCAGCTTCGGCGCCGCCGCGATCTCGTCGCTCAGTCGGCGGAGCACGGGATCGCCTGCCGCATCGGGCGCGGCGCTGACCAGCGCGGCGTCGGCCTCGGCCACAGCCGCGCGCAGGCGCGGGTCGATTTTCTCCACGCCGCCGTCAAAAGGCAGCAGATGGAGGCGCCCGGCGCCCGCGACGTCGGGCGCGCGTTTGGTGGCCGTTATCCGCTCGAAGGTCCTGGCCGCTTCGGCCGCATAAAAGCTCGCGCTATAGCCGAGCCCAAAGATCACAAGATTCACGGCGTTCCCCATTCCGAGCGGACGTCCGGGTCCGGCTCATCGCTATTTTTCGCGGCCAAGCTCGCAAATTCGTCGCGGGGCAGCAAGCGCGCCAGCGCCCAGACCGCCATGCCGCGCACCAGCGCTGATTCATGGCCGAGCCGCGCTTTCGCCAGCGGCGCGAGCGCCCCGTCGCCGGAATTGCCGATGGCGAGCAGCACATTGCGCAGGAATCGCGCGTGGCCGATCCGCTTGACCGGATTGCCCGAAAATTTTTGGCGGAACGCCGCCTCGTCCAGCGCCGCGAGTTCGGCGAGCGGAGGCGCGACAAGATCGGCGCGCGCGGAAAATTTCGCCTCGCGGGCTGTTTGCGCGAATTTGTTCCAGGGGCAGACGGCGAGGCAATCGTCGCAGCCATAGATGCGGTTGCCGATTTTTTCGCGCAAGCCGGCAGGGATCTGCCCCTTGGTCTCGATGGTGAGATAGGAGACGCACAGCCGCGCGTCGATTTTCCCGGAGTCGAGCGCCCCGGTGGGGCAGGCGTCGACGCAGGCGCGGCATTTGCCGCAATGGTCCGCTTCCGGCGGGTCGGCGGGCAGGTCGAGGTTGGTGAAAATGCTGCCGAGAAACAGCCAGGAGCCAAACTGGCGCGACACCAGATTGGTGTGCTTGCCTTGCCATCCCAGTCCGGCGGCGGCCGCGAGGGGCTTTTCCATCACCGGCGCGGTGTCCACGAACACCTTGACCTCGCCCTCCACGCCCGCCTGCGCGCGCGCAAAAGCTAAAAACGCGCCGGCGAGTTGCTTCAGCTTGCCCTTGATGACGTCGTGATAGTCGCGATTCCTGGCGTAAACCGAGATGGCGCCGGCGTTCGGTTCGACCGGCGCGAGGTCCGGCCCATAGTTTATGCCGAGCATGACGATGCTGCGGACGTCGGGCCACAGCTTGCGCGGGTCGGCGCGCCGGTCTCGCCGTTCCCCTAGCCAATCCATGTCGCCGTGCCGGCCCTCGGCGATGAAGGTTTGCAGCGCGGCGGGGGCGTGCGGAATGGCGTCGGGCCTGGCGACGCGGCACGCGTCGAAGCCGAGGTTGCGCGCCTCGCGGCGCAGAAAATCTAGAAGTCCATTTCCGTATAGATCGGATTGACCGCCACGCCCGGCGCCCGGTCGGCCAGCAGCGGGCGGAAACTCGGTCGGCTCTTGACGCGCTGGTACCATTGCTTGGCCGGCTCTTCCTCGTCCCACGGCACGTCGCCCAGATAATCCACGCTCGAAAGATGGGCGGCCGCCGCGAGATCGGCATAGGTCATGCGGTCGCCGCCGAGCCAGTTCCGGTTCTGCGCCAACCAGGAAATATAGCGCAGATGATGGCGCACATTGGCGCGCGCCGCGCGCACCACGTCCATATCGGGCGCGCCGCTGCCGATTTCGGTCGCCATGAAGCGTTTATAAACTTTTTCCGTCACCAGCCAATTGGAGACTTCGCCGAAGAACTTGTCGTTGAACCAGGCCATCAGGCGACGGGTTTCCACCCGCTCGCGCGGCGAAACCGGCAGCAACCGGTGAATGCCCAGCGACTCGCCCAGGATTTCATCCAGCCATTCCGCAATGACGCCCGCGCCCGGAATGACGTGATTGTCCTCCGTCACCAAAACCGGCGTCTGGCCGGCCGGATCGAGCATGAGAAACTCGCGCCGGCGCTCGTGGACCCGTTCCTCGATCAATTCGGCTTCAACGCCGTATTCGCCGAGCGACAGGCGGATGAAGCGCGAGAGCGGACAGAGCGGATGATGATAAAGCTGGAACATGCCCGACTTGTAAGTCTTTTCTCGGCGGGACGCACCCTATAGAAGCGCGCCTCGCCCCCAAGAAGCCCTCACGTTTGAACGAAAGCCTTAACGGGTCATTAACACCATTTCGTTAACCATTTTCCCAGTTACCTAACGGAATGCTCGATAAACCCTCGCGGGCGCGTCCGCAATTCCGTGGGCCGCGTCGTCCGCGCGCCGATGCGATCCGGGGGCGGCCGCCTCTTGCGCCATGAGGATAAGGTGCGATGAACTTTCAACCCGCCGTCCCGGGCAAGAAAAACCTCCCGGAGCGCCTGTTCGTTTTCGAACTCGCCAACAACCACATGGGCGATGTGGCGCACGGCCTGCGCATCATCGACGAGATCGCCGCCGCCGCTCAAGGCTATCCTTTCAGCTTCGCCTTCAAACTGCAATATCGCGATCTCGACAGCTTCATTCATCCCGATTTCGTCGATCGGATGGACATTAAATACATCAAGCGTTTCTCCGAAACCCGGCTCGACCGCGCCCAAACCCGCCAGCTGGTTGAGCGCATCAAGGCGCATGGCTTCCTGGCCATGTGCACGCCCTTCGACGAGACTTCGGTGGATCGCATCGTCGAGGATGGTTTCGACATTGTGAAAATCGCCTCCTGCTCGTTCACCGATTGGCCGCTGCTGGAAAAGATCGCCCAGACCGACATGCCGGTGATCGGCTCGACCGCCGGGGTCAGGCTCAACGATCTCGATAATGTCGTCGCCTTCATGCGCCATCGCGACAAGAGCTTTTCGCTGATGGCCTGCGTGGCGCAATATCCGACGCCGCGCGAAAAGCTCCAGCTCAACCAGATCGACGTGCTGAAGGCCCGCTACGCCGATTTGCGCGTCGGCTATTCGACCCATGAAGACCCCGCCGAAACCCTGCCGGTCGTCATGGCCGTCGCCAAGGGCGCCAGCATTTTCGAGAAGCACGTCGGCGTCGCCACCGAGCGTTATGCGCTGAACGATTATTCGGCCAATCCCGCCCAGGCGCGCGCCTGGCTGGAGGCGGCGCGGCAGGCCTATGCGATGGCGGGCCTCGAAGGCGCGCGCATCGAGCCGAGCGCCGGGGAATTGGAGGCGCTTGCCGGTCTGCGCCGCGGCGTGTTCGCCAAGCGCGCGATCAAGGCGGGCGAGCGGCTGCGCGACGAGGATGTGTTCTTCGCCATCCCCTGCCAATCCGCTGCGATCACCGCCAACGACTGGTCGAAATACAGCCAGTTCCAGGCCACCTGCGACATTCCCGCCCAAGCGGCGGTCACCGCTGAGAACACCGAGCTGAGGCAAGTGCGGGCCAAGGTGCGCTCCATCGTCGATCGGGTCAAAGCTTTGCTCGACCAGAGCCGTGGCGTCGTGCCCGGCGAAGCCGAGCTGGAAATTTCCCACCATTATGGCATCGAGCGCTTCGACGAATTCGGCATCACCATGGTGACCGTCGTCAACCGTCACTATTGCAAGAAGCTGATCGTCGTTCTGCCCGGCCAGACGCATCCCGAGCAATATCACGAGAAAAAGGAAGAGACGTTCCACGTTCTGCACGGCGAACTGGAGCTGCTGCTCGACGGCGTGAAACGCGTCTGCGGCCCCGGCGCGGTGGTCACCATCACGCCGGGCATGCGCCACGCCTTCCGCAGCCAGACCGGCGCGGTGTTCGAGGAGATCTCCTCGACCCATTTCGTCGGCGATTCCTTCTACACCGACCCCGCCATCGGCGGGAACGCCGAGCGCAAGACGCTGTTGCGGCACTGGATCGACTGACCATGACCCTCCAGACCATCAAGGCGGAGGGAGCCGAAACCGTCCCGGCCTCCATGCGCCTCGCGGATTACGTCGCAAGCTTCGTCGCGGCGCAGGGCGTGAAAACCGTGTTCCTGGTGCCGGGCGGCGGCGCCATGTTCCTGGTCGACGCCTTTGGCAAGTCGAGCGAACTCGACTATGTGCCCAATCATCATGAGCAGGCGTCGAGCATCGCGGCCGAGGCTTATGCTCGCGTCCACGGCCGCCTGGGCTGCGCCGTGGTGACCACCGGACCCGGCGCGACCAACGCCATCACCGGCTGCGCCGGGGCCTGGATCGAATCCGTTCCGCTGCTGATCCTCTCGGGGCAGGTCAAGCGCGCCGATCTTATCGGCGCGAGCGGCGTGCGCCAGATGGGGCCGCAGGAGGTCGAAATCGTCAAAATGGCGGCGCCGATCACCAAATACGCCGTGACCGTGCTCGATCCCCAGGACATCCGCTTCCATCTGGAAAAGGCGGTTCACCTCGCCACGACGGGGCGGCGTGGGCCGGTCTGGCTCGACATTCCCCTCGACGTGCAAAACAGTCAGATCGAGCCGGCGGCGCTGCGCGGCTTCACGCCGGAGGCGACGACGCTTTCGCCCGATCTGGAGGGTTTCGCGCGCGAAGTCCTTGAAGACTTGCGCAAGGCGGAACGCCCGTTGCTGCTCGCCGGCCATGGCGTGCGGCTCGCCGGCGCGGCGGACGCTTTCCGTGATCTCTATGAAACGCTCGGCGTTCCGGTGGTCACCACCTGGAACGCCATGGACTTGATCCCTTCAAGCCATCGCCTGAGCGTGGGCAAGCCGGGAACGGTCGCATTGCGCGCGCCCAATTTCGCGGTGCAGAATTGCGATCTGCTGCTGTCCATCGGCGCGCGGCTCGACAATGTGGTCACGGCCTACAATCCCCAAAAATTCGCCCGCTCGGCCAAAAAAATCGTGGTGGATGTCGATCCGGCCGAGCTGAACAAGTTTCCGGAGGATTCCGGCATCACCCGCAAGATCCAGGCGGATGCGAAAGACTTTGTCGAAACGCTGCTGCGTCTCGCCCGGCGGCAGCCGGCGCGCAGGCTCGACGTCTGGCTCGACCGCTGCGCCGAATGGAAACGCAAATATCCGCTGGACGCCACGCCGTTCCCGGATTCCGGCAAGATCGGCCATTTCCACCTGACCAAGGCGCTGTCGGACGGGCTGCCGGAAGACGCGCTGATCGTCACGGGGTCGTCGGGGCTGGGCGTTGAGTTCTTCTACACCGGCTTCGCCAACAAGCCGGGCCAGCGCGTGTTCCTGACATCGGGGCTTGGCGCGATGGGCTATGGCATGCCCGCGATGATCGGGGCCTATATGGCGTCCGACCGCCGGCCGTTTTTTGGCGTTGAAAGCGATGGTTCGCTGATGATGAACCTGCAGGAAATGCAGACCATCGCCAGCCAGAACCTGCCCTTGCGCATGTTCGTGATCAACAATCGCGGCTACGCCTCGATCCGCGCCACCCAGCGCAATTATTTCGACGGGCGCTATGTCGGAACGGGACCGGAAGCCCGGCTCGGCCTGCCCGACTTGCCCGCCCTCGCCAAAGTGTTCGGCTGGGACGCCTTCGTCATCGAAGACGCCGCCGATCTCGACGCCGGCATTGCGCGCGCCGTGGCGCATCGGGGCGGGCCGCTGCTGATCGACGTGCGCGTGGTCGAGAACGAGGCGCTGTTCCCGAAATCGGCGGCGCTGTTCAAGGAAGACGGCTCGATCCTGTCCATGCCGCTGGAAGACATGTCGCCGCTGTTGCCGCGCGACGAATTCCGCGCCAACATGATCGCGCCGCTCGATCCCGCTTCGGAAAACGTGCCGGCGCATTTGCTGCCCAAGAGTTGACATGCAAACAGTGGACGGATTCGCGGTCTCCGACCTCGCGCAGGCTTGCGGCCGCATCGGGTCGGCGCTGAAAAAACTCGACGGCGCCGCATTGTTCATCACCGGCGGCACCGGGTTTTTCGGGCGCTGGCTGCTGGCCTTGCTGGCCTACGCCCGGACGGCGGACATCGCCGCCTGCGAGGTCACCGCTCTGTCCCGCGCGCCCCGCGATTTTTGCGCTGAACACCCGGACTTCGCCGCTCTGCCGTGGCTAAAATTCTGCGAGGGCGACGTCAGCTGTTTCGAATTTCCCAAGGGTCGCTTCACCCATGTGATTCATGCCGCGACGGACACCAGCGCCGAAGCCGACCGCAATCCGCGCCGTCTGATCGGCTCGATTGTGGACGGCACGCGGCGCGTGCTGGATTTCGCCGCGCTGGCCGGGGTCGAACGGCTGCTCTATGTGAGTTCCGGCGCGGTTTATGGCGCGCAGCCCCACGACATCGCCAACATCCCCGAAAATCATCCCGGCGCCTGCGATCCGCTCGATCCGCGCACCGCCTATGGACAGGCGAAGCGGCTTGCGGAACATTTTTGCGCCCTTGCGACCCGCGACGGCCTGGAAACGGTCGTCGCCCGCGCCTTCGCCTTTGTCGGGCCGGGCCTGCCGCTCGACGGCCATTTCGCCATCGGCAATTTCATCGCCGATGCGCTGGCGGGCCGCGAGATCGTGGTCAAGGGCGACGGGACGCCGCTGCGCTCCTATCTCTACGCCGCCGACCTCGCCGCGTGGCTGATCAAACTGCTGGTCGAAGGCGAGAGCGGGGCGGCCTATAACGTCGGCTCCGACGCGGAGGTTTCCATCGCCGAACTCGCGCGGCTCGTGGCGAAAACCCTCGGCGCGCCCGGGGTGAAGATCGCGCAGCCGGCAGGCGTTCCGGGTTTTCGCTCGCGCTACATTCCGTCGATCGACAGGGCGCGCGCGCTCGGGCTCGACGCCTGGACGCCGCTTGAACAGGCGATCGCCCGCACCGCGCTTTTCGCGCGCCAGCAGGCGACGGCGCCGCGGCCCGCGCCGGTCGATCGCAACGCGCAGGCCGACGGCAAGACATTGACTTTTGTCGTCGATGTCGACGGCGTGGTCGCCAGCCTCACGCCCGGCAACGACTACAAACTCAGCACGCCGCTCACCGGGACGATCGAAATCGTCAATCGGCTTTACGACCGGGGCCACCGGATCGTCATGTTCACCGCGCGCGGCTCGGCCACCGGGATCGACTGGGCGCAGCTCACGCGCGACCAGTTCGCGCAATGGGGGCTGAAATATCACGAGCTGCGCTTCGGCAAGCCCGCCGGCGACTATTACATCGACGACCGGCTGATCTCCCTGTCCGAGCTGCGGGCGTTGAGCGGGCCGGTTTAGGGACTTTTCATGAAAACCATCAGCATTGTCACGCCCTGCTTCAACGAAGAGGCAGGCATCGCCGAATGTTACGAGGCCTGCCGGACGGTGATGGAGGGCGAGCTCGCCCCTTACGCCTATGAGCACATTTTCATCGACAATTGCTCGACGGACCGCACCGTCGCCATTCTCAAGGACATAGCCGCGCGCGACAAGCGGGTGAAGATCATCGTCAACGCTCGCAATTTCGGGCCGCAACGCTCGCCCTTCCACGCCATGCTGCAGGCGCGCGGCGATGCGGTCACCTGCGTTCTCGCGGATTTGCAGACGCCGCCCGACCTTCTGCCGGAGATGGCCCGTCTGTGGGAAGCCGGCCGAAAAGTGGTGATCGCGGTGCGGCGCGGCGCCGGCGAGGGACGGCTGATGAGCTTGGCGCGCCGCAGTTTCTATCTGCTGATCAAGCGCCTTTCCAGCGTCGAGCAAATCCCCAATTTCATCGGCTACGGGCTTTACGACCGGAAATTCATGGATGTCGTGAGCCAGCTCGGCGAACCCGAACCCTATTTTCGCGGTCTGGTCAGTGAAATCGGTTTTGAACGCGCGGTGGTCGAATATGACCAGCCGCTGCGCAAGCATGGCAAGTCGCGTCACAGCCTGTTCGATCTCGTCGATTTCGCCCTGATCGGCCTGACCACCTACGCCAAGGCGCCGATGCGGCTGATGACTGTCACCGGATTCGTGGTCGCCTTCTTCAGTCTGCTGGCCGCCCTTGTTTATACCGGGATCAAGCTGCTGTTCTGGAGCCGCGTGCCTTTCGGCGTCACGCCCATTCTGCTGGCGACGTTCTTTTTCGGCTCGGTCCAATTGCTGGCGCTCGGGCTTATTGGCGAATATGTCGGGCTGTTGTTGAAATACGCCAGAGGCTTCCCGCTGGTGGTCGAGCGCGAGCGCATCAACTTTGACTGAACCAGCGTTGTTTCAGTCCAGCAGTTCGGACAGCGCGATGACGCGGCAGACGCGCCGGTAAAACCGGGTGGCGATCTCCTCGCGTATGGCCTGTTCGTTCTCGATGGAATTGATGAGAACGGTCCAGCCTTCGCCGGTGTCGATCGCGTGCGGGGCTTTGACGGGCCGGCCCAGCCGCAGGCCGCCCTGCTTGCGCTCGTCCTTGTCCACGAAGAACGCGATCCGCGCGGCGTCGAAAAAATGCGCGAGCATTTCATCGACCATGCGGCCGGCGCCCCAAACAACCAGACGATCCGTCCGCGCGAGAAGGGGATGCCCGGAAAGAGCGGAAGGGTCGGGCGCGAACGTCCGCAACGGACGCGCGAGCAGGCGCAATGAATCGGAATAACGCGCGTCGAGTCTGCCGCCGGTTTCAACCTTGAAGCTTTCCAGGCCATGCCGCGCCAGCAGGCGCGTCAGCGACGACGCGCAAAAGAAATGCAAATGCGTGCGGTTGTCGTCGAAGGAAAGCCGGGGGTGGCCGCCGCCATTGGGCGTTTCGATAAAGATCGAGCCGCCGGGCTTCATCGCCTGCTTCATCGCCGCGATCAGGACCGAGGGATCTTCCAGATGCTCCAGGCAATGCGACGACAGCACGAGGTCGTATGTTTCGGCCTGGACTTCGCCGGAAGCCAACAGATCTTCCAATGACGCGGAGAAGACGCGGTCGAGTCGCCGGGCGGCGACGTCCCGGGCCGGCGAAAACTCGATCCCGTGATAGGCGGCGAAAGCAAAGCGGCGACGCAATTCCTGAGCGAGGTCGCCGGCGGCGCAGCCGATTTCGAGCGCGCGCGCGCCGGCGAAGGCTTCCGCCCCGATGAAGTCCGCCTGCGCCGCCACGCGTTCGGGGGCGGCCCCGGTCGCGCCCATGGCGAAGCCGGCGTAGTCGAAGGTTTCGACGTCGATGCGCTGGGAATGATGGCAGGACAGGCAACGGCTTCGCCTGAGGCCGCCGAGGACGACGATCTCGGGCGTCGGGCTTCCGCAGGCGGCGCAACAGCGCAGGGGGTCAGGCATGGCGGATCAACGCTTCGTCAGGGATGAGGCCCGCCCTCGACCGCAGGCGCGCGATTGAAGACGAAGGATCGGTTGAGACCATAGGAGATCGCCACGGCGCCGGGCAGCAGCAGCAATCCCGCCAGCGCGGGATCGAGGGCCATCGCTTGCAGAATCGTCAGGCCGGCGGCGTTGTAGAGATAGACGATCCCGTAAACGCCGAGAAACTTGGCCAGCCGGCGCCGCTCCATGGTGCGGAAAACCAGCGCGCCCGTCGTGACGAAATTGAACAGCACGCCGATGACCGTGCCCAGCGTCAGCGCGAACAGCGCCGAGCCGCTCAGGCGCAGCAGCAGATAGAACAGCCCGTATCCAAAGACCGTGTTCAGGCCGCCAACGACCAGGAACCGCAGGAAACGCGCCTGGGCGAGACGGCGGATCAACGCGGCGGCGGGTTGGATCACTGTCCCGGCTCCTTGCCGTCGCGCGGCCGGTCGCCGCCCAGCGCCGGATGGTCCGGCCAGCAGCGTCCCGCGCCCAAAATTTCGAACGACGTCTGTTGGCCGGGCGGACGCAGGAGCCATTGCGGCGCGCGGCTGGTCGGCGCGACGTAATTGGCGGGAACGCCGCCGGGAGTCAATTCATCGGTCGTGGTGATCAGGTTGCAGGCGCTGATGGCGAAGCGGGGCAGCAGAACGACTTCGCAGATTTGGATCAGCGGGACGCCGGCGCCAAGGATGACCAGCGCGAGGCCAGCGAGGCGCGCGCGCCTTTGCGCCGGGCCAAGCCCGAGTAGCGTTGAAAGAAATATGAAGGCCAGCAGGAACAGGGGCGTGATCGAGCCGCGCATCGCCAGGTCGTTGCTCGGGCCGAAGCTGTAAAGCGGCAGCGCCACCAGAAGGACGGCGGAAATCGCCAGCAGCGGTTTCAATTCGGCGTCGACGCGCCGCCACAGCGCGGCCAGGAACAGCGCGTGCGGAATTTCGACCAGCAGGAACAGGAGATAGACGCCCCAGAAGCCGGGCGAGCGCGCGATGGGCGCGTGGGCGATGGCGCCGGCGTTCGCGGTCAGATAGAGCGCGACCGGCGCGAAACAGGCCGCCGCCGCGCCGCCGAGCCAGAACCGCGGCGATTTCGCCGCCTCCGCGCGGTCGCGCCACAGGAAAAAACCGAGCAGGGCGGGCGCGGCCATCGGGGCCAGCGGCGACCACAGGATCAGCGCGGCAAAAATCGCGCCGAGCGCGCCGAGATCGAGTTCGCGCCGCGCCGCCGCCACCGTGGCCAGCGCGAAGAACCAGCCGGGAAAGGCGTGGTTGGGCACGTAGAAAATCTGGGTGACATGGGCCGAATATTGAAACAGCCGCGCCCACCATTCGGGATCGGGGGGGACGGCCCATACGCCGGTCTGGGCGTAGGCGCGCAGGATGTTGAAAAACCATGGCGCCAGGTCGAGCCCGCTGAACGCCGCCAGCAGCAGCGCCATCGCGAGTCCCTTGCCGAGAACCGCGACGAGATAAAGCAAAATCGCGAGCAGCAGCGTGTTTTGCGCCAGCAGCGCGACATGAGCCGCCGTCAGGCCGAGCGCATGCCCGACAAGGCCCGGAATCATGTACATGCCGAGCGGCGCGCGCAGGAAGAATGTGTCCTCGCCAATCCGGTAATAGACCGGCGCGATATGGCGCGCGACATCCGCCAGCACCGCGTCGCGCGTCAGCCAGTCGGCGTTGGCCCAAAACAAATGCGTCTCCCCGCCCAGCAGGCACAGGAGGAGCGCGACGAATCCGCACACGGCCAGCGTGCGCTTGTCGATGGGCGCGTCGAGCCGCGCGCCGGTGGGGCGGCTGGTCAGCAGCAGCGCGGCGACGCCGCAGCAGCCGAGCAGAACGGCGATCATCGCCGGCGTGGCCAGACCCGTGGCCCAAAGGGCGTCGCCCGCGACGAAAACCAGCGCCGCCGCGTTGAAGACGGCGCGGTTGGTGGCGCCTCGCCGGGCGGGCGTCAGAGCGTCCGACGCGGCCACGTCACGCGCTCTGGCTTGCAGGCTGGCGCAAGGCCGCGCCGATGGATGCGATCATATGGTCGATATGGCCGGCTTCGAGACCGGGATAGACGCCAATCCAGAACGTCCGGTCAACCACAATATCGGCGTTGGCGAGCGAACCGGCGATGCGGATGTCGCGGCCCTTCATATAGGGCTGGCGCACGAGATTGCCGCCGAACAGCAGGCGCGTGCCGATCTTCTCCGCATTGAGATGCTGCGCCAGCGCGTCGCGCGTGACCGGCGCGGTCTCGCGCAGCGTGATCGGAAAGCCGAACCAGGACGGCTCCGTCCCCGGCGTCGCCTCGGGGAGAATCAGCACGTCTTCGAGCGAACGCAGGCCCTGGCGCAGGCGGTCGAAGTTGCGGCGGCGCGCCGCGATGAAATCTTCGAGGCGCTCCAGTTGCGCCAGCCCCACCGCCGCCTGCATGTCGGTGATCTTCAGATTGAAGCCGAGATGCGAATAGACATATTTGTGGTCATAGCCCGGCGGCAGGTCGCCGAGCTTCCAGCCGTAACGCTTGGCGCAGGTGGCGTCCTTGCCCGGCGCGCAATAGCAGTCGCGGCCCCAGTCGCGAAAGCTCTCCATGATCTTGGCGAGCAGCGGATTGCTGGTGAAGACCGCGCCGCCCTCGCCCATGGTGATGTGATGCGCGGGGTAGAAACTCAGCGTCCCCACATCGCCAAACGTCCCGACGTGTTGGCCGTCCACCGTCGCCCCGAGCGCGTCGCAGCAATCTTCGATCAGCCAGAGATTGTGCTTGTGGCACAAAGCCTTGATCGCCTTGACGTCGAACGGATTTCCAAGGGTGTGCGCGACCATCACCGCTTTGGTCTTCGGCCCGACGGCGGATTCGAGCGCGCCAATGTCGATGTTGTAGGTGGGAATGTCCACGTCGACGAAGACGGGAATCGCGCCCCAGAGCATCGCCGGATTGATGGTGGTGGGAAAGCCGGTCGCGCAGGTGATGACCTCGTCGCCCGGCTGGATCGCGCGCTCTTTCAAACGCGGCGATGTCAGCGCCGAGAACGCCACCAGATTGGCGGAGGAGCCGGAATTGACCGTCAGCGCATATCTGGCCCCGACGCGCGCGGCGAGTTTTTGTTCGAACGCGTCGTTGAAGCGCCCGGTGGTCAGCCAGAAATCCAGCGCCGAATCGACCAGCGTCTGCATCTCGCGCGCGCCATAGACGCGGCCGGAAACGGGCGCGCCGGCGCCCGGCGAAAAGGCCGGTCGGCGATGCGCCAGATCGTGATAGCGCCCGACCAGATCGAGGATTTGGGCGCGCAAGGCGGCGGCTTCAGGCGAGTCTTTGGGCTGCATCCCGTTCCTCCCCGGCCGCGCCGCGATCCTGCTTGGAAAACGGAGAGGTCAGCCGCACGCGCTGACCGAGATAGGCGTCGAGCTGGTCGAAGGTGAGCGCGCGCAGGTCCGCCCCGGCCGCATGGGCGCGATACCAGCGCGCGGTCCATTCCACCGTCTCGTTAAAACTAAGCAGAGGCGTCCAGCCGAGTTTTTCGCGCGCTTTGCTGGCGTCGAGCCGCAACACGCCGGCCTCGTGCGGATGGGCCGAGCGATCCGGCAGCCAGCGCGCCTCCGGCCCCCAGGCCGCCATGAAGCGGGTCAGCAGGGTTTCGACGTCCTGCTCGCTTTCGGCGCCCGGTCCGAAATTCCAGCCGTCTCCGAACGTCTCGCCCTGACGCGCCGCCTGTTCGGCCAGCATCAGATAGCCCGACAGCGGCTCCAGCACATGCTGCCACGGCCGCACCGCTTTTGGCGCGCGCACCTCCAGCGCCCGGCCGGCCGTGAACGCGCGCACGGCGTCGGGGAGGATGCGGTCGGCGGCGAAATCGCCGCCCCCGATCACGTTTCCCGCGCGCGCCGTCGCCAGGGTGGCTCCATGGTCGAAAAACGAGGCGCGATAGGAGGCGGTGACGAGTTCCGCGCAGGCCTTGCTGGCGGAATAGGGATCGCGGCCGCCGAGCCGGTCGGTCTCGCGATAGCCCCACGGCGCTTCGCGATTGTCGTAGCATTTGTCGGTGGTGACGTTCACCACGGCCTTGAGAGACGTGCAGGCGCGCGCGGCTTCGAGCACGTTGACCACGCCCATCACATTGGTCTGGAAGGTGGCGACGGGTTCGGCGTAGCCGGCCCTGACCAACGGCTGCGCCGCCATGTGGATGACGATCTCGGGATCGGCGGCGACCATGGCGCGACGCAGGTTTTCGAGATCGTTGACGTCGCCGCGCAGGTCCTCAAGCGTGTCGCCGACGGCCAGCAGGTCGAACAGCGACGGGTCGGTCGGCGGATTGAGCGCGTAGCCGGTGGTTTCGGCGTTCAGCCGCGCCAGCATCAGCGCCAGCCAGGCGCCCTTGAAGCCGGTATGTCCCGTGACGAAAACGCGCCGCCGGCGCCAGAAGGCCGCGTCGATCACCAGATCCTCCATGGCGCGGCGCCGCTCGCCCATTGGTCTTCGAGAAAAATCTTGTCGCGCAACGTGTCCATCGGCGCCCAGAACCCCGGATGAATGAAGGCCCGCAACTCGTCGGCGGCGGTCAGTTGGCTCATCGGTTCGCGCTCCCACACGGTGTCGTCGCCCTCGATCAGGTCGCAGACTTTTGGCGACAGCAGGAAGAAGCCGCCGCTGATCCAGCCGCCCTCGTCGTCGGGCTTTTCGGTGAAACTGGTGACGCGGTCGCCATCGAGCCGCAGCGCGCCGAACCTTTTGGCCGGGCGTACGGCGGTGACTGTGGCGAGTTTTCCATGCGCGCGGTGAAACGCAAGCTGGCTGATGAGATCGACGTCGCCCACGCCATCGCCGTAAGTCAGGGCGAACACGTCGTCGTCGCCG
The DNA here is from genome assembly GCF_900187365.1 of Rhodoblastus acidophilus. Lineage (GTDB taxonomy): Bacteria > Pseudomonadota > Alphaproteobacteria > Rhizobiales > Beijerinckiaceae > Rhodoblastus > Rhodoblastus acidophilus. Next base: position 99,845 of record NZ_FYDG01000009.1, on the reverse strand, counting down.
AGATGGTCGCGGATCCGCTTGATGCGGCCGCCGGTCATCGTCTTCTCGCCGGTGTCGATCAGGGTGACGCGCCAGGGTTCGACGTTTTCCCGATGCACGTCCATCCGGTTGGCGCGCATGTCGAACGTGACATCCGACATGTGCAAAAAATAGTTCGAGAAGAATTCCTTGATGTAATAGCCCCTGTGGCCGAGGCAGATCACGAATTCATTGAATCCATGCGCCGAATAGATCTTCATGATGTGCCAGAGAATCGGCCGCCCGCCGATCTCGACCATGGGTTTGGGCCGCACCGCCGTTTCCTCGGCGAGCCGCGTGCCCATCCCGCCGGTCAGGATCACCACTTTCATGAAATTGCCTCGACGCGGCCAAAGCCCCGCGGGAATCGGGCCATGTTGCGACGGATAACATGGCTAACGTAACGTAAATGATTGGTTAAGGCTGGCGCCGGATATCTTTGCATCATCATTCTTTCAAGCCCGGCCGCCATGACCGGAGCGAGATACATCTGGAGACGCGGGTGACGCGACAAACCCCAAGCCCGGCCCGTGACGCCTTCTCCGCAAGCCAGCGCGCGAAACCCGGATGGGACGCCTGGGCGCCCTGGATCGTCGGGCTGCTGGCGCTGGCGGTCTATTTCCTTCTCGGCGCCGACCGCGTGATCGACGTCTGGCGTCACGGCTCGTTTCACGACACCGACGACGCCGCGCGCATGGTTGAGGTGCGCGACCTGCTGGCGGGACAATCCTGGTACGACATGACGGTGTGGCGGTTCGACCCGCCGCGCGGCATGGTTTCGCATTGGAGCCGCGTCGTCGATGCGCCGCTCGCCGCGCTGATCCTGGCCTTCCGGCTGTTCCTCGATGGCGCTCTGGCCGAGCGCGCCGCCCGCATCGTCTTTCCGGCCCTGCTCGCGCTCGCCTTGTTCGGCGCGGGCTTTTACGCCGCGCGCGTGTTCGCCGGCCGCTCGATGCGGCTGTTCGGCGTCGCCGCCATGGTTTTTTGCGGCGTGCTGTGGTGGCAGTTTCCCGCTGGCCGCATCGATCACCACGCGCCGCAAATCGTCGCCCTTGTGGTCGCGGTCGCGGCCATGGCCGCCTGTTTCGGCGCGACCGACGCCTTCAGGCCGGCTGCTCTTTCCGGGGCGATGACCGCGTTGAGCCTGGCGATCGGGCTGGAGAACCTGCCGTTTCTCGTCGTTGTCGCCGCCGCGCCGCTGGCGCGGTACCTTTGGCGCGGCGCGGAGGCGCGCGCGACGCTGACCGGGTTTGGCTGCGGCCTCGCCGGCGCGCTGACGCCGCTGTTCGGGGCGACCGTCGCGCCGGCGCGCTGGCCGATCCCCGCTTGCGACGCGCTGTCGGGCCCTCACGTCCTGGCCATTCTCGCGGGTTGCGCGGCTTACGTCCTGATCGCGCGATTCGCCGCCGCCGCAGGTTTGCGCCGGCGCGTCGTCGCGGCGGCCCTGGCGGGCGCGGGCGCCGCCGCGCCGCTGGCGCTGCTGATTCCCGTCGCCTGTCTGGTCGATCCCTATTCCGGTATGGATCCGCTGGTGCGGACCTATTGGCTCGACCCCAATCCCGAAGTTATCTCGATCCTGCGGCAGGCGCAGCGCGACGCCAATCTCGCGCTGCTGCTGGTCGTTTCGACGCTGGCCGGGTTATTGGCGGCGCTGTTCGGCGTCTGGCGGGCGTCGGGTTCGGATCGGGCGCGCTGGGCGTTTCTGGCGGGGCAGATTGCGCTGGGCGGCTTGCTGGGCGCCTTGCATGTCCGGGTGTTCTCCACGGTGATGCCGCTGGTCGCGCTCGGCCTGCTGGCCCCCGCCGCATCGGTTCGCGCCTTCATCGAAAGCCGCGTCTCCCGCCCGAGGCGCGGCCTCGCCGGCGCGCTCGCCGCCCTGGTCGCGCTTTACGCCTCATCGAGCATGGGCCTGATGGTCGAACTGCCGGAAGTCGGACCCGCCGCGCCGGACAATGTCGGCGCCGGGCGCGACCGCTGCATGAGTTCGGCCAGCTACGAGCCGTTGCGGACTCTGGCGCCGGGCCTCGCCGTCTCGATGATCTCGCCGGGCGCCTATCTGCTGGCCCACACCGATCTCGGCGTGATGGCCGCGCCCTATCATCGCGACAATCACGGCAATCGCGCCGCGCTCGACATTTTGTTCGCGCCGCCGGATCAGGCGGAACATCTGGCGCGGGCGGCGGGCGCGCGCTACGTGATCCTGTGTTGGGGGGCGGACGCGGCGGCGTCCTGGAAGACCTGGGCGCCGCAGGGATTGGCGGCGCGGATCGCGCAAGGCGAGGTGCCCGGCTGGCTGCGGCCGGCGCCGGTCGCGCAGACGCCCGTTCACGTCTATGAAATCGTCGGCGCGGGCGAGAAAAGCGCGAACTGAGGAACAAGGCAGGCAAAAAAAAAGGCGGCCGCTGGGGCCGCCTTTCGCATGGGGAGGGCCGAACTTACGGCTGCTCGTCGCCCGCAGTCTCGACCTCGGCCTTGGCTTCCGCCTTGGCCTTGGCCTCCAGATCCTCGCCGGTCTGCTGATCGACGGCGCGCATGGACAGACGCACCTTGCCGCGATCGTCGAAGCCGAGCAGCTTGACCTTCACCTTGTCGCCTTCCTTGACCACGTCGGTGGTCTTGGCGACGCGCGCAGCGGCGAGCTGGGAAATGTGGACGAGGCCGTCCTTGGCGCCGAAGAAGTTGACGAAGGCGCCGAAGTCGGTGGTCTTGACCACGGTGCCGTCATAGATCAGGCCGATTTCCGGATCGGAGGCGATCGACTTGATCCAGTTGATCGCCGCCTTGATCGAATTGCCGTCGCTCGAGGCGATCTTCACCGTGCCGTCGTCCTCGATATTGATCTTGGCGCCGGTCTTTTCCACGATCTCGCGGATCACCTTGCCGCCGGAGCCGATGACTTCGCGGATCTTGTCGGTGGCGATCTTCATGGTCTCGATGCGCGGGGCGAATTCGCCGAGTTCCGCGCGGGCGTTGGTGAGGGCCTTGGACATTTCGCCGAGGATGTGCAGGCGGCCGTCCTTGGCCTGGCCCAGCGCGACCTTCATGATCTCCTCGGTGATGCCGGCGATCTTGATGTCCATCTGCAAGGACGTCACGCCGAGCTCGGTGCCGGCCACCTTGAAGTCCATGTCGCCGAGATGATCCTCGTCGCCGAGGATGTCGGAGAGAACCGCGAAGCGGTCGCCTTCGAGGATCAGGCCCATGGCGATGCCGGCGGTCGGGCGCTTCAGCGGCACGCCCGCGTCCATCAGCGCCAGCGACGAGCCGCAGACGGTGGCCATCGACGAGGAGCCGTTGGATTCGGTGATCTCCGACACGACGCGGATCGTGTAGGGGAACTCGCCCGCCGTCGGCAGCATCGGATGAATGGCGCGCCACGCCAGCTTGCCGTGGCCGATTTCGCGGCGGCCGGGCGAGCCGATGCGGCCCGTTTCGCCCACGGAATAGGGAGGGAAGTTATAATGGAGAAGGAAGTTCTCCTTGTACGTGCCTTCCAGCGAATCGATGAACTGCTCGTCCTCGCCGGTGCCGAGCGTGGCGACGACCAGCGCCTGCGTCTCGCCGCGGGTGAAGATCGCGGAGCCGTGGGTGCGCGGGAGCACGCCGACCTGCGCCAGGATCGGGCGCACGGTGGTCAGGTCGCGGCCGTCGATGCGGATCTTGTGGTCGAGAATGTTCCAGCGCACGACCTTGGCCTGCAGCTCATGGAACACGTCGGCGATCAGCTGCTTGTCGAACTTGGCCTCTCCGCCTTCCGGCAGCAGCGCGGCGTTGACCTTGGCCTTGATGGCGTCGATGGCGGCGTAGCGGTCCTGCTTGACGGTGATCTTGTAGGCTTCGCGCAGTTCGGACTCGGCGATCTCGGCGATGGCCTTCTCGACCTCGCCCTTCTCCGCCGGGGCGAAGTCGCGCGGATCCTTGGCGGCGCGCTCGGCGAGACGGATGATGGCGTCGATCACCGGCTGGAATCCGGCGTGACCGGCCATGACCGCCGCGAGCATGGTCTCTTCGGACAGCTCCTTGGCTTCCGATTCGACCATCAGCACGGCGTCGGAGGTGCCGGCGACGATGAGGTCGAGGTCGGAGGTCTTGGCTTCGTCAACGGTGGGATTCACCTTGATTTCGCCGTTGATGTAGCCGACGCGGGCGCCGCCGACCGGACCCATGAAGGGCACGCCGGACAAAGTGAGCGCGGCGGAGACGGCGACCATCGACAGAATGTCCGGATCGTTCTCCATGTCATGGCTGAGCACGGTGACGATCACCTGGGTGTCGAAATAGTAGCCATCGGGGAACAGCGGGCGAATCGGACGGTCGATCAGGCGCGAGATCAGGGTCTCGCGCTCGGAGGGACGGCCCTCGCGCTTGAAATAGCCGCCGGGAATGCGGCCGGCCGCGAAGGCCTTTTCCTGATAGTTGACGGTGAGGGGGAAGAAATCCTGGCCGGGCTTGGCGGTCTTGGCCGAGACCACGGTGGCGAGCACGGTGGTCTCGCCATAGGTGGCGAGCACGGCGCCGTCGGCCTGGCGGGCGATCCGGCCCGTCTCCAGCGTCAGCTTGCGGCCGAACCAGTCGATTTCTTCGCGGTGAATTTCGAACATTCGTCTCTCTCTGTGTTGGGTCGCGCCAACCATGTGCAAGACGACGAGAGGCCGTGGTGCGCGGCGTCCGGTGATCCTGCCATGGTCCGGTCGGACCTTCGTGGCGGCCCCTGCCGCCACAGTTGGGGGCCGGCGCGACTGGCGGGATGTTCTCCAGAAAACGGCGACCGTTTTTCGGAAATCCCGCGGCGAAAGCGCGGCCCTAAGAAGAAGCGGCCGGCGAAATGCCGGCCGCGGAAGCGTTTAGCGGCGGATGCCGAGGCGCTCGATCAGCGTGCGATAGCGGCCCTCGTCGTTCTTCTTGAGATAGTCGAGGAGCTGACGACGCAGCGAAACCAGCTTGAGCAGACCGCGACGCGAATGGTTGTCCTTCGCGTGAGTCTTGAAATGCTCGGTCAAGTTGACGATGCGCTCGGTCAGAATGGCGACCTGAACTTCCGGGGAGCCGGTATCGCCCTGCTTGGTGGCGTATTCCTGGATGAGCGCGGTCTTGCGCTCTGCCGTGATCGACATCGGGGATCCTTTCTGATTCTGTGGATCTGGGTGTCGGAAATGTGGAAGCCGCTCCGGGATGTCGTCCAGCGCGGTCGCAAATCTCCGCCTTCCGCGAGACTCTGCGCGGATGGCGCGCTTATACACCAAATGGGCGCACGCGCCAGCACAAAGCGATCTCAGCGCCGTGGATCGCGGAAAATTCCCACTTCACGCAGCGAACAAAAAGTTTAGTTTAAGACCCCGGTATCGATCATATGAGGCTACTCTGAGGGGTCATTCGCAATGATGAACATTTTCGCCCACTATTGGGGCTGGCTTCTTCTTGTCACCGCCATTGGGTTTGTCGGCGGGATGATGGTGCACCCCGACGATGAAGATCGGGGCTTTCCCATCTGGTTCTGGCCTCTGGCGGGTTTGTCGCTCCTCGGCCTCATCGGCGTTCAGTTCGATCTGATCGGCGCGGAAATCGGCGGGCTGGTCCAGGGCGGCGCGATCGCCTTCTTCGGGTTCACCCTCGGCGCGCTGGCGGGCGGTTTCGGCAAGAAGTTCGGCTTGCGCTGGGGGCCGTTGCTGGTCGCCGCGCTGGTCTGGGTTTGCGGCCTCTATATCACGCCGCCGGCCGGCGTCTTGACCGCCGCCGCGCCCGCCCCGGCCCCCGCCGCGGCGCCGGTCGTCGATGCGGCCAAGGAAGCCGCCGCCAAGGCTGAGACCGACGCCAAGGCCGCCGCGGCCAAGATCGAGGAAGAAGCCAAGGCGGCCGCCGCCAAGGCTGAGGACGAAGCCAAAGCCGTCGCCGCCAAGGCTGCGGAAGAGGCCAAGGCCGCCGCGGCCAAGGCTGAGGACGAAGCCAAGGCCGCCGCCGCCAAGGCTGCGGAAGAGGCCAAGGCCGCCGCGCCTGAGCCCGCGCCCGCCCCCGCCGCCCCTGCGGCTCCGGCGACGCTCGCCGAAAAGAAGGCCGCCGTCATCGCCGCAGCCGCCGCCTTGCCGGCCAGCGGACCGCTTGATCTCGGCCAATGCCAGACCGCTCTGTCCGGGCTGGTCGCCAAGGAGAACATCAAGTTCGCCAGCGGCGGCGCCAAGCTCGCGCCGGAGTCCAAGCCCCTGATCGAAAAGCTCGGCGCGACGCTGGCGCGTTGCCCGGCCACGGTCAAGGTCGAGGTCGCCGGCCACACCGACAACTCGGGCGACGCCGCCAAGAACAAGGCGTTGTCCAAGAGCCGCGCGCAAGCCGTCGCCGATGCGCTCAAGGGCAAAGGCGCCAAGGCCGGCCAGCTCTCCGCCGTCGGCTATGGCTCGGAAAAGCCGGTGGCGCCGAACGACACCGCCGAAGGCAAGGCTGACAACCGCCGCATTGAATTTGCGGTGAAGTAAGACCAGTCCAGAACCTGGGAGGGCGCCGGCGCAAGTTCGAACTTGCTCCGGCGCCCTTGCTTTTTTCGGGTCGCCCTTGTTTTCAGAAAAAGCAATTCACGCAGGAGAGTGCGCGCTCTTGACCACGATTCTCGCCATCGAGCGGCTCAGCAAGACCTATGACAATGGCTTCGCCGCGCTGAAGGAGGTCAATCTCGCCATCGCGCGCGGCGAGATTTTCGCGCTGCTCGGCCCGAACGGCGCCGGCAAGACCACGCTGATCGGCATTGTTTGCGGCCTCGTGCGCGCGAGCGCGGGCAGCGTGACGGTGGATGGTTTCGATAGCGCCGCCGACTACCGCAACGCCCGGCGAAAGATCGGGCTGGTGCCGCAGGAGCTGTCGACCAACCAGTTCGAATCCGTGATGGAGGCGCTGCGTTTCTCTCGCGGCCTGTTCGGCAAGGCGCCCGATCCCGCGCATCTCGAACGGGTGTTGCGCGACCTGTCGCTGTGGGACAAGCGGGACCAGCGCATCGGCGCGCTGTCCGGCGGCATGAAGCGGCGCGTGCTGATCGCCAAGGCGCTGGCTCACGAGCCGGAAATCCTGTTTCTCGACGAGCCCACCGCCGGCGTTGACGTCGAGTTGCGCCGCGACATGTGGGAGATGGTGCGCCGCCTGCGCGACAAGGGCGTCACGATCATCCTCACCACGCATTATATTGAGGAAGCGGAGGATATGGCCGACCGGATCGGCGTGATCGACAAGGGCGAACTCATGCTGGTCGAGGAAAAACGCGCATTGATGCGCCGCCTCGGCCAAATTCACGTGACGATCGGCCTGACGCAGAAACTCGACGCCGTTCCCGCGGCGCTGTGCGATCTGAACATCGACCTGGCGCCCGACGGCATGGCGCTGACCTACACGCAAAAGGGCGAGGACTGCGACGACCGGCTCGCCGCCTTGCTGAAAATCCTGGTGTCCCAGGGAATCGAGTTCTGCAGCGTTAACTCGCAGCGCTCCTCGCTTGAGGACATTTTTATCGACCTGGTGGGCCGCCGCCGATGAACTTTTACGCCATTCGCGCCATCTACATCAATGAATTGGGCCGCACCTGGCGCACCCTGTTCCAAAGCATCGCCTCGCCGGTGATCTCGACGGCGCTCTACTTCGTCGTGTTCGGCTCGGCGATCGGGTCGCGCATGCAGGCGATCGACGGGGTCGCCTATGGCGCCTTCATCGTGCCCGGCCTGATTTTGCTGACGGTGCTGACCGAGAGCGTGTCCAACGCCTCGTTCGGCATCTACCTGCCGCGCTTCATCGGCACGATCTACGAATTGTTGTCGGCTCCGATCTCGGCCCTGGAGGTGCTGGTCGGCTTCGTCGGCGCCGCCGCGACCAAATCGGTGATTCTCGGCCTGATCATTTTCGGCACCGCGCGGCTGTTCGTGCCGTTCGAGGTGGCCCATCCCGTGCTGGCGTTCGGCTATCTCGTGCTGATTTCCATGACCTTCGCGCTGTTCGGCTTCATCCTGGGCCTGTGGGCGGACGGATTCGAGAAATTGCAGATCATCCCGTTGATGGTGATCTCGCCGCTGACCTTTCTCGGCGGCACGTTTTATTCCATCGACATGCTGCCGGGCGTGTGGCGGCAGGTGGCGCTGTTCAACCCCATCGTCTATCTGATCGAAGGTTTCCGGTGGACGTTTTACGGCATATCCGCGCTGACGCCCCTGATCAGCCTCGGCCTCACCTTCGGCCTGCTGGTCTTGTGCTCGGCCGTGGTGGTCTGGATCTTCAAGACAGGCTATCGGCTGCGGAGTTGAGCTGAGCGGCGCGGTTCGTCATCACCGCGCGAAGGCTGGACGCACGCCCTTGGCTCATCGCCGCGCCTCCGGCGTCGCCGCCGAAAGGCCGCATCGCTGAAAATACAGTGGGTCTCGACCTCCGCCGGATTCGATTCGCTCCCCCTTCTCGCGCAGGGCGACGGGCCTCATCCGATCTGTGCCATTTGGGACAATGGAACGGCCTTTGACGCTGCTAAACTCAGAAGCGAGATTTTTAGGGGGGCGAGCCATGCGATTTGTCGGCGGCGGCAAGAATGAAGTCAAATCGGATAAACGCTATCTGGTTTGCGAAGGCGGCTACAAACACGGGGCGGCGTCGACGTACCAGGACGCGGTTGCGCTCGCAAAAAAGATGCGCTGGTTTTCGCCGGAAGGAGCGTTTTCCATCTACGAAGTTCAGACAGGAATTCATTTCGATGTCCCCAAGAACACCATCTTCGACGACCTGACGCTCCTGACCATGCCGACGGCGCCGTTCGAGGCCGCGCTCCCCAACCTTTGAGGGCGCCGCTTATGGCGTCGCGGGCGCGGCAATGGGCTGGTTTGGTCAGCTGAAGCGGCTGATGAGGGCGGCCAACTCCACTTGACTGTGAACGCCGCACTTTTGCATCGCCGACTTCAGATGGTTGCGCGCCGTTCCGTCGCTCACGCCAATTTGGCGCGCGATGGCGGAGATGGCGTGGCCGACGGAAATCAGCCCGGCGATCGCCGTTTCCCTCTCGGTCAAGCCGGCGGCCGTGCGCACATGTTGCAGCGCGGCAGGATCCGTCCGGCTTTTCGTCGCCGGGTCGATCAGCACCCCGATCGCCGCCACGGGCGCCATGATGTCTACGGCCTCTCCGTGAATGGGCGTGACCATCAAGAAAAATGGCGCGCCGTCGCTTTGGCGGGTCAATCGCACGGAGCCCGCGACAGGCTCGGGAGCGACGGCGCGGCCAATGACGCTTTCAAGCCGCCGCTGTTCGGCCGCCGCTGTGCAAACAAGCCTCCCCCGAACAATGGACAAGGGATCGCCGTGGGCGGCGATGGCCTGGACGCCTGCCTCGACGGGTCTGCCGGCGAAGTCGAGTTCGAACATGAGTTCTCCGCGCTGGCGAAAAAGCACGGATTGTTCCCGGGCCTGCTGGCGGAAACCGAACATGGCGAGTTGAGCCGACGCGCGGATGGCCGGCAGAATGGAATTCAGCCGTTCAACGTCCTGCGCGTCGAAGGGCCCCTCCTTGCTTCCACGCCAGAAGGACAGCTTCAAGCCGGTGATGTCCGAAGGGCCGAGCAGCGACGCCGAGGCGCGGTAGGGCACGTCGGCGATCGGCTTCATGAACTCACGAAAAAACCTTTCGCGCTCCAGCCGCTCCCGAATGTGCGGTTCGCTGTCCGACACGAATCCGCTCGCCTTGGAGTCGAGGATCAGGACCTTCGAGCTATAGGGCGGCGTCCTGCGGGATCGTATGTCCTGGTACGGCTCCACCAATCCCTTGGACGGCAACATTCTCAGGTCGGTTTTCGTCGACCGGCTGAAGCAAACGGCTTTGGCGCCCGCTGCGGAGGCGAGCTGTTCTAGCGCCTGATCCCAGCAACGCCCCAGGACGATAGCGGAGTTGAGCTCATTGCTGGCGCTAATAAGTTGTGCGACATCGACAGCCACCTGACGCTTCCCCAACTTCGCGCATTCATGGATCAAGAAACGCTACTGCCGCCACCATACCGTCCGTTTTGGCGGGTTGTAGAGTCTCTCAAGCGAAGCCGTCAACTGTGACGTTTGTCGCCCCCCATTGGCCCGCGTGGCGAGCCAATAAATGACGTTAGGTCATAAGCGAGACCGGCGAATGGTTCGCCTGGGCGTGCGGAGCCGTTCCACGGCCGCCGCCTGGCCCGGATTTCTTGCTATTGCCGCTGATCGCCCCGGCCGGTCACGTCCCCGACCTTCTGGCGTGGCGCTGGCCATAGCCGAAATAAATCACCATGCCGACGCCGAGCCAGACGAAAAGCCGCGTCCAGGTCTCCCAGGGCAGGCCCGCCATCAGGCCGAGACAGGCGAGCACGCCGAGCGCGGGAATGACGGGCGAGCCGGGAACGCGGAACGGGCGCGGCGTTTCCGGGTGGCGGCGGCGCAGATACATCACCGCCATGCACACCAGCGCGAAGGCCGCGAGCGTGCCGATGCTGACCATTTCGCCGAGAATGTCGATCGGAAGCAGGCCGGCGAGCGCCGCCACGACAAGGCCGACCAGCGCCTGGCTTGACGCCGGCGTGCGGAAGCGCGGGCTGATTCTGGCGAAAAAGCCGGGCAGCAGCCCGTCATTGGCCATGGCGAACAGGATGCGCGCCTGTCCGAACAGCAGCACCAGAATGACGGTGGTGAGGCCGGCGAGCGCCGCGAATTTGACCACGATCGCCAGCCAGGGCAGGCCGATCGCGTCGATCACCGCGGAAATCGGATCGGGACGGTCGAGCAGGGCGAAAGGAACGACACCGGTGAGCACGGCGGACACGCCGATGTAAAGGGCGGTGCAGACGGCGAGCGAGGCGAGCAGGCCGAGGGGCACGGTGCGCTGCGGCTCATGCGCCTCCTGCGCCGCCGTCGAAACCGCGTCGAAGCCGATATAGGCGAAAAAGACCACGGCGGCGCCGCGCAGAACGCCGCTCCAGCCGAAATGGCCGAACTCTCCGGTATTATCGGGCAGGAAGGGCGTCCAGTTGGCCGGGACGACATGCAGGGCGCCCGCGACGATCACCACCAGCACCACGGCCAGCTTGAACCCCACCATCACATTGTTGACGCGGGCCGATTCGCGCGTGCCTTGCGCCAGGAGCGCGGTGATGGCCAGCACGATCAGAGCGGCGGGCGCGTTGAACAGGCCCGGCCCGAGCGGGGAGGTGAAGCGCTCGGGCAGATGCAGGCCGAGATTCGCCAGAAGGCTCACCAGATAGCCGGACCAGCCGACCGCCACGGTCGCCGCGCCCATGGCGTATTCCAGCGCCAGATCCCAGCCGATGATCCAGGCGAAAATTTCCCCGAGCGCGATATAGACATAGGAGTACGTGCTGCCGGAAACCGGGATCAGCGCCGCCAGTTCGGCGTAGCACAGCGCGACAATGGCGCAGGCGACGCCGGCCAGCGCGAAGGAGAGAATCACGGCGGGCCCCGCGTAGCGCGCCGCCGCCGCCCCGGTGAGCACGAATATGCCGGCGCCGATGATGGCGCCGACGCCCAGCGCCGTCAGCGACCACGGCCCGAGACTGCGGGGAAAGGTGTGGGACTCGGCCGGACCGGCTTGGACATCCTCAATCGTCTTGCGTGCGAAAAAACTCGGTTTCAAGGCGGCCTCGCCAACACAGTGTCACGCGTCATGCTAATGCCCGGGGGCGGTTTGCATCAAGGCTATGCGCGCCAAAACTTTGGGCGCCGCGACTCTGTCCACTGGCTTCGATCGTGCATCGCCGCGATTTGAACCGGGAGTGTCGCGGATGGACGACGGGCGGGCGTGGGTGGTTTGGAACGGCTCCATCGGCATGGTGGACACGGCGGCGCTGGGCCGGGTCGCGCAGGCGGGAGCCGGGCGCATCGCCTGGCTGGCCGAGCCTTATGAGGTGGTCGGGCCGTTCAGCCTGGACGCGCTGGAGCGGGAAGGGCGGGTCGTCTTCGGCGCCTGCGAGGTGATGTCGGCGGCGATCTGGCGCGAGACGCAGGAGGCCTTGCGGCGACAGGGCCAGCAGCGGCGCCGCGACCAGGCCCGGCGAATGGCGCGGTTTGCGCTGGGGGACGACGGCGGCGCGGAACGGGAAAGCCTCGGCCTTGCCCGCGAGGGCGCGCTCACCGCGCGCGACATCAATTCCGCCTTTCGACGGCGGGCCAAGAGCGCGCATCCCGACGCCGGCGGCGATCATGACGCCTATATTCGGTTGACCGAAGCGCGCGACGCCCTGCTGGCGCGCGCCGCCTCCTGATCAGGCGGCGAGATCGGCCACCACGGCGTCCAGCACCGGAAAACCTTCCGAGGTCACGCGAATGCGGCCGTGGCGGGTGTATTCCACCATGCCATGCGCGATCAGGTCGGCGACGCGCGAGGCCTCGAATCGTTTGCCGGTCAGGGTTTGGAAGCGCGCGGGGTCGATGCCCTCGGTGAGGCGCAGCCCCATCAGCAGGAACTCGTCGCCCTGCGCCTCGGTGGACAGGCTTTCGTCCTCGATCAGGCCGTTGCCCTCGGTCTCGACCACCGTGAGCCACATTTCCGGGTGTGGTTCGGTCGCCTGCGCGCGCCGCCCGCCGCGCGGCCCGATGATGCGGCCATGGGCGCCGGGACCGACGCCGGCATATTCGCCATAGCGCCAGTAGATCAGATTGTGCCGGCTCTCGCAGCCGGGACGGGCGTGGTTGGAGATTTCATAGGCGGGCATTCCCGCCTTCTCCATCAATTCCTGCGTCACGTCCCAAAGCGCGCGCCCGACGTCGGCCTTGGGCATTTTCAGCTTGCCAGCGTCGAACAGCCGTTCGAACATCGTGTCCGGCTCGATGGTGAGCTGGTACAGCGACAGATGTTCCGGCGCGCGGGCGAGGGCCTGCGTCAGTTCGGCGGCCCAGGCCTGCGGCGTTTGGCCGGGACGGGCGTAGATCAGGTCGAACGAGGCGCGCGAAAAGGTGGAGGTCGCGATGTCCAGCGCGCGCATCGCCTCGTCGACGCTGTGCATGCGCCCCAGCATTTTCAGATCGGCGTCGTTGAGCGCCTGCACGCCCAGCGAGACGCGGTTGACGCCCGCCGCGCGATAGCCCGCGAAGCGGCCGGCCTCGACGCTGGTCGGATTGGCTTCGAGCGTGATTTCGGCCTGTGGGTCGAGCTTCCAGTTCTTGCCGACCGCCTCGATGATCCGCCGGACGGTTTCGGGCGCCATCAGCGAGGGCGTGCCGCCGCCGAAGAAAATGGATCGCACGGTTCGGCCCGGCGTCAGCGCGGCGCGATGCTTCAGCTCGGTGAGAATGGCGCTGAGATAGCGGTCCTCTTCATAGGAGCCGCGCCGGACATGGCTATTGAAATCGCAATACGGACATTTGGCCAGGCAAAACGGCCAATGAACGTAGACGCCGAAGCCAGGGTCCTGCGGTTTGGGTGCGATCGAAGCCATGCGCTCCTTATGCCATGCCGCGACGCCCCGGTCACGCGCAGGCTTTACGAATTGTTCACCTTGCTTGCAAAGGGGTTAACAGCGCCGGAGAAAAACGCCCGGGCGATGCGCCGCATCGTCCGGGCGTCTCTGCGGTCAACGGCGGGCGTCCATGCGGACGCCCGTCGCGCCGCTGAAAGGTCACGCTTCGACCATCACCTTGGCGATGGATTCGGCGACATAATCGATGTTCTTCTCGTTCAGCGCCGCCACGCAGATGCGGCCGGAATCGAGCGCATAAACCGCATATTTCTCGCGCAGCAGCACCGCCTGCGGCTTGGTCAGGCGCGAATAGGAGAACATGCCGTTCTGCCGGACGATGTAGGTGAAGTCGCGGCCGGGCACGCGCTCCGCGAGCTTGTCGGCGAGCAATTGGCGCATTTTCTTGATGCGGGCGCGCATGGCGCCGAGTTCCTCGTCCCATTGCCGGCGCAGGGCCGGGTCGGCCAGAACGGCGGCGGCGGCGGCGGCGCCATGGCCCGCCGGCGACGAATAGGTGATGCGGGCGATGCGCTTGATCTGGCTCAGCACGCGGGACCGCTCCTGCGGATTCGCGGTGAGCACGCTGAGCGCGCCGACGCGCTCGCCATAGAGCGACAGCGACTTCGAGAACGAGAACGAGACGAACAGCGGGCCGCCGTCGGAGGCGAACAGCCGCACCGAGAAAGCGTCGGTCTCCAGACCCTCGGCGAAACCCATATAGGCCGTGTCGAGGAAGGGGGTCAGGCCGCGCGCGCGAACCACTTTCGCGATCTGGCGCCACTGGTCCTGCGACAGGTCGAGGCCGGTGGGATTGTGGCAGCAGGCGTGCAGCAGCACCACGTCGCCGGCCGGAATCTTTTCCAGCGTCGCGATCAGCCCGGAAAAATCCAGTTCGCCGTCGGCGCCGTAATAGGGATAGGTTTCGACGGCGAAACCAGCGGCGGCGAACAGGGCGCGATGGTTTTCCCAGCTGGGGTCGCTGATCCAGACCTTGGCGTTGGGCGTCGCCACCTTGACCATTTCGGCGCCGAGCTTGAGCGCGCCGGTGCCGCCGAGGGCCTGGACGGTCACGACATTGGCCAAATCGCAGGATTCGGCGAAGACCATTTTCGCCACCGCCGCGTTATAATGGGCGTAGCCGTCGATCGGCACGTAGGTGTGGGGGGCGGCCTTGGCGAGCATGGCCTCTTCCGCCAGCTTCACGCAAGCCAGCAAGGGCACCTTGCCGTTTTCGTCCTGATAGACGCCGACGCCCAGATTGACCCGGTGAGGGGTCTTGTCGGCGACAAAGGCTTCGGTCAGGCCAAGGATCGGGTCGCGAGGAAGTTCCTCGACTTTGGAAAAAAGGGAGTTCGCCATGGGTCTCTCGCATTGCGGGGCATTCGCCGCTTGTTAGCGCAAAGCGGCCCGGGAAGGCCAGCCGCAAATTGCTGAACCCGGGCGCAAGGAACCCAACGGCCCCGTCTGATGTTACCAAATTGTAATAGGCCGGAAAGGGCCTCGCCCTCTTTCGGCCATTGTTCCCGGTCCCTATATGTTCTGTTCAAAAGCCCGATTGGGCCGGACTTCTGGACGGTTTCTCGCGGGTTTGCAACGGCCGGCTTATGCGGCTGAGGCGGGCGCGCCGCGAACGGGCGCCCGCGATTGGAGGGTTGGATGGCTGCTGCGCTTCCTGTTCTCGCCGGAGAATCCGGCCTGTCGCGTTACCTGGACGAGATCCGTCGGTTCCCCATGCTGGAGCCGCAGGAAGAATATATCCTCGCCAAAAGGTGGCGCGAGCATTCCGACGGCGACGCCGCGCACCGGCTCGTCACGTCACATCTGCGCTTGGTCGCCAAGATCGCCATGGGCTATCGCGGCTACGGCCTTCCGATCGGCGAAGTCATCTCCGAGGGCAATATCGGTCTGATGCAGGCGGTGAAACGGTTCGAGCCTGAGAAGGGCTTCCGTTTGGCCACTTATGCTATGTGGTGGATCCGCGCGTCGATTCAAGAATATATTTTGCGTTCGTGGAGCCTTGTGAAAATGGGCACCACCGCCAACCAGAAGAAGCTGTTCTTCAACCTGCGCAAGGCCAAAAGCCAGATCTCCGCACTGGACGAGGGCGACCTCAAGCCGCACCAGGTCGACACCATCGCCACCAAGCTCGGCGTCAGCCAGCAGGAAGTGGTGGAGATGAACCGCCGGCTCGGCGGCGACGCCTCGCTCAACTCGCCGCTGCGCGAGGATGGCGACGGCGAGTGGCAGGACTGGCTGGTGGACGAATCCGCAAGCCAGGAAAGCCTGCTGGTCGAGGCGGAGGAGAGCGACAATCGCCGCACCGCTCTGGCGCAGGCGTTGAACGTTCTCAACGAGCGTGAGCGGCGGATTTTCGAGGCGCGCCGCTTGAGCGACGAGCCGATGACGCTGGAAGATCTCTCGTCGGAATTCGGCATTTCGCGCGAGCGCGTGCGGCAGATCGAGGTGCGCGCGTTCGAGAAGGTGCAGCAGGCCGTGCGCGAAAGCGTCGCGCGCGTCGAAGCCGTGCCGCCGCGCCCGCTGCTGACGGCCGGCGCCCGCGCCTGAGCGCAAGGGAAAGCCGACCTGAAGCCGCCGCGTCTTTCCCGGCGCGGCGGATTTACTTGTTGGCCCATTCCGCGAAGACATCGGCGAACACCTTACGCCCGCCGGGGCCTTTTTCCATGGTGATCTTGGCGACCGCGCCATTGGCGAGGCTCAGCTGAATGTCCATCCAGTTCGGCGCTTCGAGCAGGGTGCGGTTCTGTTCGGCGTTGACCTGCGTCAAGCCGGCCAGGAAGGCGTTGGCGGCGATCTGCACGGGCAGGCCTTGCAGGGCCACGCCTTTTGGCGCGTCGTCGGCGCGCATTTCCGGCATGCCGATGGCGTTGACGGCGCCGATGGGAGACCCCTCGGCGGGGAAGAACCGCACGTTGATCGTATGCGAGAACGATAGCGACGGATCGAAATTCTTCTCGATCAGCAGCGACGCCTTGAGCTTGGCGTCGGCGATCTCGATGTCGGCGCTGATGGCGCTGACCAATTGCTGATTGGGTCCGCGATTGGTCGAATCGCGGCGCCACACGACGCTTCCGACATAGGTCTTGACGCCGCCGGGCTCGGAGGGGTCGCGGGTCAACACCGCCGCCCGATAGGAGATCGGCAAAGCCGGCGCGGCGGCCGGCGGCGGCGCGGATTGCGCAGCCGGTTCGCCGCCGATCCGCTGCCCGATCTTGGAGCCGGCCTCCTCATTGGCCGTATCGGCCGGCGGCGACAGTTTGGCGAGGTCTTCCGGCCGGTCGCGCAACTTCCATGCGGCGAAGCCAACCAGGCCCACGACAACCACAAGCGCGCCACAAATGATCAGCAGGCGCTTCAGGCCGCCGGTTTCCTCCTTGGCCGGCCGCGGCGCCGCCGGCCGCAGATTATCGCGCGCGGGCGTCTCGTCCCGGCGTGAGTCGTCGGCCATGTCTTCATCGTCGCCCGGATAGGGGTCGGGCGCGGGAGATTGTTCCGTGCGCGCGGGCGGCGTCGCCGACTCCGCGGCGGCTTTCGCGCCGGCGGCGGCGAATTCGCGCTCAAGCCGCGAGACGGCTTCGTCGAGCGCGCTGGCCTCGCGGTCGATCGCGCCCGCCGGGGGCGGCGGCTGCATGGCGTGAAGCTGGCCGAGCAAAGCCTTTTTCGCCCGTTCGTAGATGGCCTTGCGCGTTTCCGGCGTGGAGTTCGGCAGCGCGGCGACCGCCCGGGCCAGCAGGGGGTAGTAGTCAGCCATGAATTAATCCTGGAAAGGATTATGCATCAGAATGGTGTCGTCGCGTTCGGGGCTGGTCGAAAGCAGCGCCACCGGCGCCTGGATCAGTTCCTCCACCCTGCGCACGTATTTGATCGCCTGCGCCGGCAATTGCGCCCAGGAGCGGGCGCCGCCGGTCGGTTCGCGCCAACCCTCGATGGTCTCGTAGATCGGCTCCACCCGGGCCTGCGCCGCCTGCGAGGCCGGCAGATAATCGATGACGTCGCCGTCGAGCTTGTAGCCGACGCACACTTTGATCGTCTCGAAGCCGTCGAAAATATCGAGTTTGGTCAGGGCGATGCCATCGATCCCCGAGGTCTTCACGGTCTGGCGGACCAGCACGGCGTCAAACCAGCCGCAGCGCCGCGCGCGTCCGGTCACCGTGCCGAATTCGCGGCCGCGCTCGCCGATGGCGCGGCCGGTTTCGTCGGTCAGTTCGGTGGGGAAGGGGCCTTCGCCGACGCGGGTGGTGTAGGCCTTGGCGATGCCCAGCACATAGCCGATCGCCTTGGGGCCAAGGCCGGCGCCGGTGGCGGCGTTGGGGGCGACGGTGTTGGACGAGGTGACAAAAGGATAGGTGCCGTGGTCGATGTCGAGCAGGGCGCCCTGGGCGCCTTCGAACAGAATGCGCTTGCCGGCGCGGCGCAGGTCGTCGAGCAGCGACCAGGTGCGATCCATGTAGGGCAGAATGTGCGGCGCCACTTCCTCAAGCTCGGCGCGAATCGCCTCGGGCTTGATCTCCTCCAGCCCCAGGCCGCGGCGCAGCGCGTTATGGTGGTTCAGCAACCGCGCGATCTTGCCGTCGAGCGTGGACAGGTCGGCGAGATCCATCACGCGGATGGCGCGGCGGCCGACCTTGTCCTCATAGGCCGGGCCGATGCCGCGCTTGGTGGTGCCGATCTTGGCGTCGGGGGCTGCGGCGTTTTCACGCAGGGCGTCGAGCTCGCCATGCAGCGAGAGAATCAGCGGCGCATTCTCGGCGATGCGCAAATTCTCGCGCGAAATGGCGATGCCCTTTTCGCGCAGGCCGGCGATTTCCTTTACGAGATGGCGCGGATCGACCACGACGCCGTTGCCGATGACGGACAGTTTCCCGGGGCGGACGATGCCGGACGGCAGCAGAGACAATTTGTAGGTGACGCCGTTGATCACCAGCGTGTGGCCGGCGTTGTGCCCGCCCTGGTAGCGCACGACCACATCGGCTTCCACCGACAGCCAGTCAACGATCTTGCCTTTGCCCTCGTCGCCCCACTGGGCGCCGACCACCACCACATTCGCCATCGAACCCAACTTCCATACTGCGCGGCGCGGGCGCTTGAGACGTCGCGCCGCTGTCAAGACCGGCGGGCTTCTTCCCGGCACGGGAGCCTCGGAGAGAAAGCGCCGGAAGGCCAGCCTCGGCGAGGCGGAAATGCACATGCGGCCGGGGCATATTCACGGTTCAGCCGTAGCGGATCGGATCGCTTTAGTAAAGCATTTCCCTGCACGAGGCTCTCAGCGCTGTGCCGAAACGAAACAACTTAACCGGATCATGATGAAAAAATGCGGTTAAAGGTTAGGGTTAAGGGCTGTTTAAGTAATTGCTGGCAACACTCGAAGTCGTCAGCGCCATGTCGGCGTCTGGGCGCCGATGAGGATTGGTGGCGACCTCGGCGCGCCGGCCGACCGTTCCAGTTGTGTTAACCGCAGGGTCGCGAGCGGCCATGCTCCGTAGAAGGATTTTCGTCATGGGCCGCTTCAAAGCCCTAACTTTCGCAAGTGTGCTTGCGCTTGGCGCGGGTCAGGCGGCCCAGGCGGCCGACCTGCTGCCGCCGCCGCCGCCGCTGGAGGCCCCGCCGCTGCGTGGCGCCGTGGAAGACAGCGGGTTCTATCTGCGTGTCGACGCGGGCTTGGCCAATACCAACGCCAGCGGCCTGCGCTCGACATTCGGCGATGGCTCCACCACCGCGTCCTTGGGCGCGACGACGGGCCCCGTCAGCCTTGGCGATCCAACCATACTGGGGCTCGGCGCCGGTTATCAGTTCAATAACTGGTTCCGGGCTGATGTGACGGGCGAATATCGCAACGCCGCAAATTACCACTCCAGCATGAAGTACCAGAGCGTCTATACGGCGAGCTGTTTGCCCGGTTCTGGTCTATATTGCACTGACGAATACACGGGCGTGGCGAAGGCTGGCCTGTTTCTCGCCAACGGCTATCTGGACATGGGCTCCTGGTTTGGTTTCACGCCCTATGTTGGCGGCGGCGTAGGTTTGACTGTGTATCAAACCTCCGGCGTCAGGGATCAGAGCATCTATCCTCTTGATGGAAGCGTGGGCTTCGCCCCCAATTATACGGGGACGAACTTCGCCTGGGCTCTTATGGCTGGCGTTGGATATCATATCACGGCCAATCTCATGCTGGACGTCGGTTATCGTTACGTCAACATGGGCGCGTTCAAGACTGGCGCGATCGCCTGCAACAACCAGTTGAACGGCAGCTGCCATTGGGAAGTTCAACATTTTGACGTCGCGTCCAACGATGTGCGCATCGGTTTGCGCTGGATGGATGCGCCGGCTGCTTACGACCCCGGCCTTCCCGTCCGCGCCAAATACTGATCAACTCTGTTCGGGTGACAGACAGAGGCGGAAGCGCAAGCTTCCGCCTTTTTCGTTCCAGCCAGGCTTCCGTAATGTCATCTCGCGCAAAACTTGATGAAGCAAAGCATTAAGGTAAGTGGACATTAACTGTCTTCGTTCATTCTGCATTTAGCATGAAATAAGTCGCGGAAGGCCGAAGAGGTTTGATATGCGTAAAGTCACGAAGACGGCGGCGGCCGCGATGGTCGTTTTGGCTGGCGGCGCTGTAACGGTCCAGGCCGCGGACATGAGCCTTCCGCCCATGTACCAGCTCGAACCCGAACCGATGGTCGAATTCGGCTCCGGCTGGTATCTGCGCGGCGACCTCGGCTATTCCTCCATCTCCGCGCCGATGGGCTCGCCCCCGGTCATGGTTGATTCGACGCTGGCGCCGCCCTCCGCGTCCAGCATCATGAACAACCGCACGGCGGACTTCGGCGTGCTCAATGGCACAGTCGGCGCCGGCTATCAGTTCAATCGCTGGTTCCGGATGGACGCCACCTTCGACTGGCGCCAGAACCTCGTCAACAATCGCACGACGTATGGCGCGAACTGCGCCATCGACATTCCCGCCAACGGTACGATTCCGGCCTACGTCGCCTACGTCAATCCCGCCTGCTACGTGACGGACTCGGTCACGATCAAGACCTGGACCGGACTGGTCAACGCCTATGGCGATCTCGGCACCTGGTTCGGCGTCACCCCCTATATCGGCGGCGGCCTCGGCCTGACCAACGTCCGCGCGTCCGCGACCGAAATGTATTACCAGAACAACGACGGGTCCAATTACGGCGGCGCCGGCGTCAATTCTTACAAATCCAGCGTAGTCAACGCGATCATCCACTACGGCTATCCCGGCAATATCGGGCCGACCCAGGTGCGCACGAATTTCTCTTACGCGCTGATGGCGGGCCTCGCCTATGACATCGCGCCGCACCTGAAGCTCGACATCGGCTACCGCTACCTCAACATGGGGTCGCTGTCCGTGATCAACACCTCGGGCGCCACGGTGCGCAAGACCCTTGACGCGCAGGAAGTGCGCGCCGGCCTGCGCTGGACGCCCGACCTCTGACCGTCGTCGCCCGCGACGCGGCCGGCTTCTCTCAGCGCCGCCGCGACGCGGGCCCCGGCGCGGGCGCGGCCGTCGCCAGGGAGCGTGCGACCAAGGCTTCCGGCGCGAGCGGAAAACCCACTTCGACCAGCGTGCCTTCGTTCTTGCGGCTGCGGATGACGAAGTCGGCATGATTGGCTTCCGCCAGCGCCTTGGTCAGCGGCAGGCCGAGGCCGGTGCCGCCGGCTTTGGACGAGACTTGCCGAAACGGCTCCAGCGCCGCGCGCAGTTCCGCCTCGTTCATGCCGACGCCGGTGTCCTTGACCCGCAGCAGCGCCTTGCTTTGGCCGGAGGCCGAGGTGGCGACCGACGTCGAGACGATGACCTGTCCGCCCGGCTCGTTGTAGCGCACGGCGTTGGCGAGCAGGTTGAGCACGATCTGGCGCAGCGCGCGTTCGTCGGCGAGCGCCAGGGGCAGGGCGGGGGCCAGCGCCAGCCGGGTGATGACCCGTTCGCGATTGGCCTGCGGCTGGATCAGCGACACGCATTCCGCAACGACCTGGTTGGCGTCCACCGCCGCGAAATTCAGGTCGAGCTTGCCCGCCTCGATTTTCGACAGGTCGAGCAGATCGTTGACCAGGCTCATCACATGCGCGCCGGAGGCATGGATGTCCTTGAGATACTCTTTGTAGCGCGCGTTGCCGATCGGGCCGAACCGTTCGTCCATGATCACTTCGGCGAAGCCGAGAATGGCGTTCAGCGGCGTGCGCAGTTCGTGGGTGACGGCGCTGAGATAATCGGTCTTGGCGCGGTTTTCGGCCTCCGCGACTTCCGCGCGGCGCGTGGCCTCCCGCAGCGCATCGCCCTCTTGGGGCGCTGCGTCTTGCGGCGGTGCGTCTTCGATCGCTGCGTCTTGGATCGCGGCGGACGCGGCGCCGGCGGCGCGGAAAACCGCGCAATATTTCCCGGCGTCGGCCATGCGCACGAAGCTGACCTGGAGCGCCAGCGCCGCGCCCGATCCCGACAGGCCCGAGACGCGCAGCGGCGCCGCAGCGGCGCCCGAGGTCAGCCGGGCGAGCGCGGCTGCGATGTCGGCGCGGCTTTCCGGCGCGATCAGGTCTCGCAGGTCGCCTCTGTCGTCGCGCGAGCGTCCGAACAGTTTTTCCGCCGCCTCGCTCAGTCCGAGCAGATCGCCGTCGGCGTTGAACAACGCCACGCCATCGGCCGAGGCCTTCAGGATCGCCATCACGTCGGCGGCTTCGGCGTCGCGTTGTCGAAGGGTCGTCTCCAGCGCGGCGATCCGCGCTTCGATCCGCTCCTCCATGCGCTCCTCTACCCGCTTTTGGGGCGTGCGCCGCACCGTCACGGCCTCTGCGGGCAGCGCGCCCCAGCGCGTCGGCGCGGTCTCGATTTCGACGGCGAGATCCTGTCCGCCGCGCGTCGCCAGGATGGCCTCGCCGCTCACCGCCGCGCCGACGGCCTGGACGAACTCACGCAAATCGGCGCAGCCCAGCCAGTCGAGAAGGGTGCGGTTGACGCAAACCCACGCGCCGTCGCGTCGGATCGCCAGCCCCACCGGAAATGAATCGAAGGCGTCGTCCAGGGCGCCGCCGGGCGGGGCCGCCTCGGCAGGAATCGGCGCCGGTTCTTCGAGGGCGTTGGCGAGATCGCGGGGGGGGCGCGCCTCGTCCTTTTCCGTTTCGCCCTTTTCGGTTTCGCCTTTGGCGCCGAGCGTGCGCGCGATTTCCCGGAACGCCTGCCGCTCATGCGGCGCCAGCGTCACCAGGGCGGCGGGCTCCTCGCGGCTGTCGAAGGCGGCGAGCGCGCGCGCGGGCGGGAACGGCAGGACCACGCCGGAAAAGTCCGGCGCCGGCTCCCGCGCCGCCTCGTCCCGGCTTGTGGGGCGCGATTCCGCCGGCGGCGCCTTGTCCTGCAAGCGGTCGAGCTGGATGACGCCAAAGCCGCGCCAGCCGTCAAATCCCTTCTCGCGGTCGAAAGCGGGCAAAGCGCCGAGCGAAACCGGCGCGGCGGCATGGGCGCCCTCAATGGGCCAGATCACCTCGACGCCGCTGAATGTGGCGCGGCTGTCGAGCGCGGCCGCCAACCGGCCGTCGGGATCAACGCCAAGATCGCGCGTCACCTCGATCAGGTCGCGGCCGATCAGAGAGGCGGCGGCGCCGCCGAAGATGTCGGCCAGCGGAGCCGTGACCTCCGTCACAACATTGCGCGCATCGGTGCGCCAGAGAAACCGCGCCGGCTTCAGGCCGGGATAGCGCCGCTCGAAGGCGCGCCTGAGGTCGTGGCGCGCGCGTGTGTCCGGGACGTCGGCCGCAGCTGCGGCCTGCCGCGGCGGGGCCTCGCGCAGCCGGACGCCGAGACCGGCCAGAACGTAAAGCGCCGTATCGGCGTTGGCGCGTCGGCACAGGAAGGTGATCTTGGCGATGGGGCCAAAGTCGAAACGCTCGATCCGGCTCGCGCCCGTGGGCAAGCACCGCAGGCGCTCGGCCACGGCCCGGATCGCCGGCGCGTCCGGCGCCAGCGCGCCCTCGCGGAGGTCGAACAGCGAGTCCGCGCTGAACAGGGCGAGCGCCGCCGCATTGGCGTGGACGAGGCGCAGAGGCGCGCCTTCGACGACCAGCACCGGGGCGCCTCCGCGCGCCAGCGAGGCGACGCCGCTTTCGGCCAGAGCGGCGGCGATGTCCGCTCGAACGTCCTCTGTAGCCTGATTGCCGCTCATCGTCCCGCCCATTGATCTTTAATGAAAGGTTAAACACGTCGGGGCCGCAGAATCTAGTTTTGATCCAAGACATTCCACGCCAAAGCGTGTTATGGTGAATAATCGGTTAATTCCAGCGGTCGATGGCCGGATTTTGCGGTCCATGTTGCACTGCACAAAAATATTTGCGGCGCAGCATCGCTCGTGTTATCCATCCTCGTGTGGAGTTCATTGGCCCGGGAGTGTGGGAGCGCTGGAAGCCCGGGCGCAATCGTACAGGATGTCCCATGACCAATCTCAACATGGAAGTTCCCCCGGAAGTTCGCGAATTCGCCGAAAAGACCGTCGAGCAGGCGCGCAAGGCGTTCGACGGCTATGTCGCCGCCGCCCAAAAGGCCGCCGCCCAGACCGAAGCCGCCGCCGAGAACGCGGCGGCGGGCGTGAAGGAGGTCAGCAGCAAGGCGATCTCCTATGCCGAGGCCAATGTTAAGGCGGCCTTCGACCTTGCGGAAAACCTGGTCAAGGCCAAGGATCCCAAGGAAATCCTGGCGATCCAGTCCGAATATCTCAAGGCGCAGATCGCCGCGGTGCAGGAACAGGCCAAGGTCCTGGGCGACGCCGTCAAGTCCGTCATGACGCCGGATACGAAGTAATGGGGGCGCCTCCACGCAAGGGCGCGAAGGCCAAAACGGCCGTCGACAGCCCGATCTTCGCTCACGGCCCGGAGGCCGAGCACGAGTTCGCGCCCGTCGTCGCGGCGGCCGAGCCCGAGCCTCAGCCCGAGCCGGCCGCGCCTGAGACGGCGGCGTCCGAACCGGCGCCCGCGCATCATCATCATGCGGAGGAGCCTGCTCCAGCGGCGGAGCCGTCGGCTCACGCCAAATCCGCCGAGCCCGAGGCGCCCGCCGCCAAGGGCGGCGCCGGAACGCACGCCCACGCGCCGGAACATGTGTTCGCCGCCGCAAGCAAAAGCCTTCAAACCTTTTCCGCCAAGGCGATGGAGGCTTACCAGGCCAACGCCGCCGCTTCGATGGATTATATGAAGGCGCTCGCCGGAGTTCGGACGGTTTCGGAAGCCATTGCGCTGCAGAGCGAACATATGCGCAAGCAATATGAGGCGCTCACCTCCCAGACGAAGGAGTTGACCGCGCTCGCGCAGCAGGTGGCCGCCGATGCCGCCGGCCCGCTCAAGGATCAGTTCGGCAAGGGATTCAAGTCTTCGAGCTGATTTTTTCCCCAGCGACAATTTGGCGCGCGAAGGCACTTGCATTCGTGCGCCACTGCTTTATAGGTTCCGCCCGCATCGCCGCCATAGCTCAGTTGGTTAGAGCGCTAGATTGTGGATCTAGAGGTCCCCCGTTCGAACCGGGGTGGCGGTACCATCTCCCCTCCCATGTCGCGACTTGATCGGCTTTTACGCCTTGGCGGATTTTGTCTTGCCGGATTTTTTCTTGGCGGCCGCGCCAACCTCCGCTATTGCGGGCGCTCGTCTTTTCCCACGGGCTCGGCATGTGTGAATTGTTGGGCATGAGCGCGAACGTCCCCACCGACATTCGCTTTTCCTTCACCGGCCTTGCCCGGCGCGGCGGCGGCGCCGGTCCGCACCGCGACGGATTCGGCATCGCCTTCTATGATGGCAAGGCCGCCCGGTTCTTCCACGATCCCGAACCCGCCGCTCGGTCGGAGGTCGCCCGCTTCCTCGGCGCGCATCCGATCAAGAGCCTGAACGTCATCGCTCACATCCGCCAGGCCAACAGCGGTTCGGTGTCGCTGGCCAACACCCACCCGTTCACGCGGGAACTCTGGGGGCGGGTGTGGACCTACGCGCATAACGGCCAGTTGCGCGGGGTGAAGAAGCTGCCGCTCGAATTCTACAAGCCCGTCGGCACCACCGACAGCGAGCACGCTTTCTGCTGGATGCTGTGCCAGTTGCGCGCGCGCTACAAGACCCTGCCGCCGCCGGCGCGGCTCGACCGCGAGGTGCACCGGCTCAGCGTCGAACTGGCGCGGATGGGCGTGTTCAACATGCTGCTGTCGGACGGGCGCACGCTCTACGCCTTTTGCGGCAAGAGACTGTCCTGGCTCACCCGCCGCGCCCCGTTCGGCAAGGCGACGCTGATCGACGAGGACCGTTCGGTCAATTTCGCCGAGGAAACCGGCCCCGACGATTGCGTCACCGTGGTCGCCACGGGACCGCTGACCTCGGACGAGGACTGGACCGTCATCAAGCCCGGAACCCTGCTGGCGCTGCGCGACGGCCAGATCGCCAACACCCTGCATTCGGAGCCGCAGGACGCGGCGAAAGGAGTTTTGTCATGCTGATCGCCGGAGAAAAACGCACCACCATCTGGCCGGACGCCGAGGGGAAGGGCGTTTTGATTCTCGACCAGACGCGGTTGCCGCATCGCATCGAAACCGTGCTGCTGCGCGATCTCGACGACGCCGCGCGGGCGATCAAGGACATGCTGGTGCGCGGCGCCCCGTTGATCGGCGTCACCGCCGCCTATGGCGTGGCGCTGGCCATGCGCGCCGACGCTTCCGACGCCGGTCTGGCGAAGGCCCGCGAAACCCTGCGCCAAACGCGGCCCACGGCGGTCAATCTCGCCTGGGCGCTGGAGCAGATCGGCCAGTTCCTGAGCCAGATGCCCGAGGAATTGCGCCGCGAGGCCGCCTTTACTTTCGCCAAACATCTTGCGGAAAAGGACATCGCCTGCAATTCCGCCATTGGCGACAATGGTCTGGCGATTTTCCGCGACCTGGCGCGGAAGCGGGAGGGAAAACCGCTGCGCATCCTCACCCATTGCAACGCCGGCTGGCTGGCGACGGTGGATTGGGGCACGGCCACCGCGCCGATCTACAAGGCGCAGCAGGCGGGCATTCCCCTGCATGTGTTCGTGGACGAGACCCGTCCGCGCAACCAGGGCGCCTTCCTCACCGCCTTCGAACTGGGGCAGCAGGGCGTGTCGCATGACCTGATCGTCGACAATGCCGGCGGCCATCTGATGCAGCATGGCGAGGTCGATGTCTGCATCGTCGGCGCCGACCGCATCGCCGCCAATGGCGACGCCTGCAACAAGATCGGCACCTATCTGAAGGCGCTGGCGGCGAAGGATTGCGGCGTGCCGTTCTATGTCGCGGCGCCGGTTTCCACTTTCGATTTCGCGCTGGAAAAGGGCAGTTTGATCCCGATCGAGGAGCGCGTGCAGGACGAAGTCACGCATATGTCCGGCGAAGCGGCCAGTGGCGACATCGTAACGGTGCGCGTGGCGCCGAAAACCACGTCGGCGCGCAATCCCGGCTTCGATGTGACCCCGGCGCGGCTGGTGAGCGGGATCATCACGGAAAAAGGCGTGTTCGCCGCGAACACGGACGCGCTCAAGGCGCTGGGCTGAGGATCACGGCGGCGCAGATCGCCTGTTTTCCAAACGATTCGTCGCGCCAGCGGCGCGCTGCGGTCAATGTGACCTTGCGGCGCTGGTCATCGAGGACGAGGGCCGCGCCCGGGGTGACGCGAATCTGCGTCACCTCCCGGCGCAGGCCCAGGCCGAGCGCCTTGATATACGCCTCCTTGACCGTCCAGATGTCGTAAAACGCCGCGGCGGCGTCCAGGGCGGGCAGCGCGGCGAGACGTTTCTTTTCGTCCGGATGCAGCACGGCCGCTGGCGGTTCGATGGGGTAAAAAATTTCGAGATCGACGCCGATGGGGCCCCGTCGCGTCAGCCCGAACAGCCAGACATTCTCGCGCGAAGACGAGGAAATGCGCCATTCGGTTGGCGCGCCGTCGATCAGCAGCAGCGGCGCGCCGAGCGGGTCATGCGCCAGTCGCAACCGGTCGCGCGAGAGGGCCAGCGCGTCGGCGCAAAAGTCGAGCAGCGCGGCGCGGCGGCTCTCCGGTCTGCCGTCGAACAGGCCGAGCCGGGTGAACATCAGCCGAAACGCTGCCGGATGCGCCGCAGCAGACCGTCGCGCACCTCGCGAAAGGCTTCCAGCCTTTGTTCGCGCGTTCCCTCGATCATTGTGGCGTCCTCGGTCGGCCAGAACTCGACGCGCGTCCGGCCGCTGCAAAAAAACTCCTCCGCCTTGCGCCGCGCCGAAGACGACAGCGCGATCACCAGTTCGAAATCGGTGAATTCCAGCTCCTCGAAGGTGCGCGGCCAGTGGCGGGTGATGTCGAGGCTGATCTCGTTCATCACCGCCATGGCGAAACCGTCGGTTTCCCCGGCGCGCACGCCGGCCGATTCCACCCGCATGCCCCTGCCGTAATGTTTCCGCGTCATGGCTTCCGCCATCGGGGAGCGCACGGCGTTGAGCGTGCAGGCGAACAGAACGGACAGCGGGCGGTCTGGCCTCAAGCCTCGCCCTTCCAGTGCAGTGCGGTGATGAGGGTGAACAGGCGCCGCGCCGTGTCGAAATCGCAATCGACCTTGCCGCGCAGCCGGTCGGCCAGCAATTGCGCGCCCTCATTGTGCAGGCCGCGCCGTCCCATGTCGATCGCCTCGATCTGCGCCGGGCTCGCGGTGCGGATCGCGGCGAAATAGCTCTCGCAGATCAGGAAATAGTCCTTGAGCATGCCGCGAAACGGACTGAGCGACAGAATATGGGTCATGACCGGCGCGCCGGCCTCGTCGGCGATGTTGAGCGCGAGTTTGGCGTCGATCAGGCCGATGGTCAGCCGGTAGGGGCCGACGTCGCGGCCCGGCAAGCCGAAGTTGTTGTCCTCGATCAGGTCGTAGATCGCGATGGCGCGCTCGTGCTCCTGGTCGGGAGTTCCGCGCCCGAAGGCTTCCTCGTCGAGCGTCACCGCGATGAGACGGTCGCGGCGAACGGGATCGTCGGTCATTTTTCCTCCAGCCGCAGCGCCACTGACAGCGCGTGGGCGTCGAGATTTTCCGCCTTGCCGAGCGTCACGGCGGCCGGACCGATCTTTTGCAGCGAGGCCGCCGAACATTTCAGGATCGACGTGCGCTTCATGAAATCCAGCACGTTGAGGCCGGAGGAGAAGCGCGCGGAGCGGGCGGTGGGCAGGACGTGGTTGCTGCCGCCGACATAATCGCCGATGGCTTCCGGCGTATGCGCGCCGATGAACAGCGCGCCGGCGTTGCGCACGCGGGACGCCAGGGCCTCGGCGTCCGCCGCCATGATTTCCAGATGTTCGGCCGCGATGCGGTCGGCCAGCGGGATCGAATCGGCCAGCGTCTTCACCACGACGATCGCGCCCAGCTCGCGCCAGCTCTTTTCGGCGATCGCCCGGCGCGGAAGGGTTTGCAGCCGCGCCTCGACCGCGGCTTCCACGGCGTCGGCCAAGGCGGGCTCGTCGGTGATGAGAATGCTCTGCGCCGCCGTGTCGTGCTCGGCCTGCGCCAGCAGGTCGATGGCGATCCATTGCGGATTGGCGGTCTTGTCCGCCAGAATCAGCACTTCGGACGGGCCGGCGATCATGTCGATGCCGCATTGGCCGAACACGCGGCGCTTGGCGGCGGCGACATAGGCGTTGCCGGGGCCGACGATCTTCGCCACCGGCGCGATGGTTTTGGTGCCATAGGCGAGGGCGGCGATGGCCTGGGCGCCGCCGATGCGATAGATCTCGTCCACGCCGGCGAGATGGGCGGCGGCCAGCACCAGCGGCGAGATTTTTCCGTCAGGCGCCGGGGCGACCATGACGAGGCGCTCGACGCCGGCGACCTTGGCGGGCAGGGCGTTCATCAGCACCGAGGACGGATAGGAGGCGGTGCCGCCGGGCACATAAAGGCCGACGGATTCGACCGCGCTCCAGCGCCAGCCCAGTTCGACGCCGGCGGAATCCGTGAAACGCAGATCGGCCGGCTTCTGCTTGTCGTGGAAGAAAGCGATGCGGTCGCGCGCGAGTTTCAGCGCGTCGACCTGCTCCTTCGGGCAAGCGGCGACGGCGGCTTCGATTTCCGCTTTGGAAAAGCGCAACGTGTCCGGCGTCAGCTCGATGCGGTCGAATTTCCTGGAATAGTCGATGAGAGCGTCGTCGCCGCGTGCGATTACGTCGGCGATGATGTCGCGCACGGTCTGATCGACATCCTCCGAGGTCTCGCGCTTCATATGCAGCAGCGCCTCGAACTCGCGTGAGAAATTCTCGGCGGCGGCGTCAAGCCTGAAGGGCATTTTGGGGCTCCCGGTAGAAAGGTGCGAATTGGGCGCGCGGGAGCTTTTTGTCAAGCTTCGCCAGCGGCGCGGGCATGCTCGGGCGCGTGTTTGCAGGGCCAGCGCGGCCCGAGATCGGCCAGACGCCCTTCGATGCACTCCACCTCCAGCTTGATGGCGCAGCCGCCGGAGAAGGTGAGGACGATCTCGCCCGACGGCGCGTCGCCGGGCGCAAAGACGATGGACAGCAGGTTCAGGATGTCGTCGGGGCGGTCCTGGCTGAAGCCATGCAGCGCGGCCTTGCGCACATGTTCGAAATGCAGGCCGGCCTGGACGCGCAAATGGGCGTTGGTGCGGACCCAGTCGTAGCGGTGCAGCGCGAGAATGAAGCGCCGCTCTCTCGGCTGGAACAGCATGTCCCGAACATGCAGCACCGCGTCTTGCACATGGGCCGAGAGAATCGCGAGATCGTCCTCGTCCATGGCCATGAGGCGCAGAGCCTGCGCGCCGCTTTCGCTCGCCATTGCTTCCCCCAAGCTCACGTCAGCAGATAAGATGGGCAGGCCAAGGATGCAAGGGATCAGCGCCCGAACAGCCCGCCGAAAAAACTCGTCTGCGGCGGCGGCGGAGCGGCCAGCGTCGGCTGTTGGCCCGCCTCGGGCGCGATCGGCGGGGAGTGGGCGTCGCGCATCGCGCCGAGCATCCCCTTGCTTTTGGCGGTGTAGTAATAGCCCGAGGCGTAAAGCCGGACCGCCCGGTCAATGTCGCCATCGGCCAACGCCCAGGCGTTGGCGAGATAGGGCGTCGCATAGGCGAGATTGGTCTCGGCGTCGAGCAGCCCCTTGGCCGAGCCCTTGTAGCCCATGCCGCGCGCCGTGGCCGAGGTGATCTGCATCAGCCCGTAATAGTGGCGATGCACCAGATGCGGCTTGTATTTGCTTTCGCGCATGATGATGCGGTGCAACAATTCCAGCGGCAAGCCGTGGCGGGCGGCGTATTTGCGGGTGAGATCGGCGAGTCCCGTTTTTTCCGCCACGCTGAACCCGTCGGGGTCGAGGCCGGTCGGGCGCGGGTCGTAAGGCGGCTGCGGCGTATCGACACGGGCCTCCGGCGGCACCGGAACATTGACCGGCCCGGACGGCGGGTCGCCAAACGCGGCTTGGCTTGCCGGGGCCGTTTGGCTGTCCGGCGCGGTCTGGGCCGGCGACAGTTCGACGACGGATGAATCCGCGCCGTACACGTCCGCCGCATCGGGCGGCAGGCTTCCCGGCGGCGGGTCGCCCGGAAAAACCGGACGTGGCCGCGGGATCAGCGGATGCGCGGGCAGGCCTCCGGCGAAGGCCGGGCTGGCGGCGGCGATCAGAATGAGAGCGCGTGTCAGAGCTTGAGCCATGCGCCCTGTGTGCCGTCAAAATGTGGCGAGCGCAAGAAGCGAAGGTCATGTTCGTTCGTCGCGGGCCGGACGCGGCCGCCGGGACCGCGCCGCCGCTTCAGACTTGGGCGACGAAAAACAGGCGGGGATAGTGCAGCAGCACCTTGCCGTCGTCCTGCGCCAGATAGGCCATTTCCAGTTCGCGCCGGTAATGCGCCAGAAACGCCGCGCTTTCGTCGTCGCCGAGCCGGTCGAGGAACGGCAGCAGCGCCGAACCGGCGAACCAGTCGATCACCTCGTCGTGGCCGTTCAGCGGGTGAACATAGACGGTCTGCCAGAGATCGACGTGTTGCACATGGGGCGACAGCCAGGCGTAATAATCGTCGATCGATCCGATGGCGGCGCGGCTTTTCGCAACCGGCGCCAGTTTTTCCATCCAGGGTCCGTCCACAGCCACCATGCGCATCAGGGCGTGGGCGGGGTCCTGCAGCACATTGGGCATCTGCACCGCGAGAACGCCGCCCGGCTTGAGGAACGACAGCAGTTTCGGCAGCAGCTTTTCGTGGCTGGGGGCGAAATGTATGGCCGAATTGGCGAAAATCAGATCGACCTTGGCCTCGGGCGTCCATTGCGCGAGGTCGGCCTCGACGAAATTCGCCGCGGGCAGTCGGGCGCGCGCCGCCTTGATCATGCTGGGCGAGCGGTCGATGCCGAGAATCTCGTCACAGCGATAGTAGAGCGACAGGATGGCCGAGCTGTTGCCGGGGCCGCAGCCGAGATCGACGATCTTGCGCGGGGCCAGCGGCGGAACGCGCGACAGAAGGTCGCGGGCGGCTTGCGCGCGTTCGCGCTCGAATTTGAGATAAAGGTCGCAGTTCCAATCGCGCATGATACTATTTGCCGCTTTAAGTCGATAAAGTCTAGTTATTTACTGCGCCGCTTGGCGGCGCCCGGTCCCATCAGCCGGTCCAGTCCATAGGCGCTTGCAAGGCCCGCGCCATAAGCCAGGAAATTCCAGCCCGAGAACACCCGTCCCAGCGTCCAGGCGCCGGTTGAGGTCATGCGAAACGCTTCCAGAGCGGGCGTATGTACGAGCTTGAGGCATTCGATCAGCGCGCAGGCCAGCGCAGCGACATAAAGCGCCTGTTCGCGTGGGCGGGCGCGCAGCAGCACGGCGAAGACCAGGAAATACATCGCCGCCCACAGCGCCGAGCCGCCATATTTGACCCAAAAAGACGGGACGCCGAACCTGTGGCCATAGCCGCGGAGAAACACGCCGGCGGCGACCACGAGGGCCAGCGCGAACATGCGTTGGAGCGGAAGCGAAAGTCTCATCGCCCTCTCCTGAGCGATGGCGGCGAGTCGCGCAAGGCTCACGCCATGATCTTTTCAGGGTCGGACACGACTTCTCCCCCGTTGCTCCACAAAAAGCGCCGGTCCGCCGCGCAAGTCGAGGCCGCGCCTTGAAGGGAGACCCCATGCGTCACTGCATCACGATGACCCTGGCGGCGCTGCTGGTCTTGCCGGCGCCCGAGGCGCGGAGCGGCGCCGCGCCGCCGGCTGCGACGGCGGCCGCATTGCAAAAATATTCCCCGACGACGCAGACCTTGGCCTGGATGTTTCATTACGCCGAGGCTCCCGAGCCGGCGAAGACGCCTTACGCCTTTCTCACGTTGAGCAAGGCGGGATCGCTGCGCGATCCCGAGCAGGCCGGCGTTTATCTGGGCTTTCTCGCCGGCGTGCTGAACCGCGAGGGCGCCCATGCCGACAAGCTGCTGGTGCAACTGACGATTCTGCCGCATGAGGACCAATGGATCCTGGTGCGCGCGCTGGCCTATTCCGGCCTGTCCGACTGGAAGGATTTGATGCGGCGGCTGGAAAGGCACATTCCCGGCCGCTCCGGCATGATCGCCGCCTATCTCGACGGCTCCTCGCCCGTGCTCAACGAGATCGAGCTGGAGGACGCCAAGCCGAGCAATTGGGACAAGATGAAAGATCTCGTGACCTTCTCCACGCCGGAACAACCGCCGCACAAGCCGACCTTCGAAAGCAATTCCGATTTGCTGGATACGTTGTGGGGCTTCTATTTCGCCACCGGCGACGTTATTCCCATCGCCCGGCTGGTGGCGCTGCTGCCGTGGTCGAAGGACCGCGAGAGCGTGGCGAAACTCACCATCGGCAATATGGCCGCCTATACGCTGGCGGAAAACGCCTCGCGCTCCGCCGCGCTGCTGGCCATGCTCAAAGCCATGGAGAAGAAGCAGCCGGAGGAGGTGGCGCCGGTTTTGAAAGAGGTGGTGCGCGCCGCCGATACGGTGGACACCGGCTATTTGCGCAAACAGGCGGTGGCCTCCATAGAGGAGTTGAAGCTGCGCGGGCCCAATTCCTCGCGCAACATGGCGATGTGGGGCCAGGTCGGCGAAGGCGCGCTGTCGCTGGGCTGCCTCGGCGCGGCGCTCACGGGGGCCGGGGCCGCGATCGGCATCCCCTGCGTGGTCGGCGGCGCGCTGACGTCCGCCGGGTTGAAGGCGGTGGCGCAGCCCTGACCGGGCGGCTGGTTTTCCCGCCCTGCGTTTCGTGATACAAGCGGCAAAACTTTCCTCGAAATAAGGGATTCCGCATGACGCGGGCCGCCGAGGCCATGCCGCAAGGCGTGGCCGTCCTCGATACTGTCAAACCCTCGCTGGTCGGCCTGACCCGCGCCGGTCTCGCCGAGGCCCTTCATGGGATCGGCACGCCCGACCGCGAAATCCGCATGCGCGTGGCGCAGTTGTGGCACTGGATCTATTTCCATGGCGTGCGCGACTTCGACGCCATGCTCAATGTGTCCAAGGTGATGCGGGCCAAGCTCGCCGAGCATTTTTCGCTGGCGCGGCCAGAGGTGGCGGAGGAGCAGGTGTCGAGCGACGGCACCCGCAAATGGCTGATCCGCATGGCGCCGGTCGATGCGCTCGACCAAGGCGCGGAAGTGGAATGCGTCTATATTCCCGAAAGCGACCGTGGCACGCTCTGCGTTTCCAGCCAGGTCGGCTGCACGCTGAACTGCACATTTTGCCATACCGGCACGCAAAGGCTGGTGCGCAATCTCACCACGGCGGAGATTGTGTCCCAGTTGATTGTCGCGCGCGAGCGTTTGGGCGATTTTCCGGGGCTGTCGCGGCCCGACGATGGCGGCCTGATCCCCTCCGGCGAGGGCGTGCGCGCCGTCTCCAACATCGTGTTCATGGGGATGGGCGAGCCGCTGTACAATTTCGATAATGTCCGCGACGCCGTGGATATTTTGTCGGACGGAGACGGCCTGTCGCTGTCGAAGCGCCGCATCACCGTTTCGACCTCCGGCGTCGTGCCGGAAATTTCGCGGCTGGGCGAGGAGTCCGGCGCGGCGCTGGCGATCTCGCTCCATGCGGTGCGCGACGATCTGCGCGACAAACTGGTGCCGCTCAACAAGAAATATCCGATCAAGGAATTGTTGCAGGCCTGCCGCGATTATCCCGGCGCCTCGAACGCCCGGCGCATCACGTTCGAGTACGTGATGCTCAAGGGCGTCAACGATTCGCCGGCCGAGGCGCGCGAGCTGGTGCGCCTGCTTAAGGGCATTCCGGCCAAGATCAACCTGATCCCGTTCAATCCCTGGCCCGGCGCGCCTTACGAGTGTTCGGACTGGGAGACGATCGAGAAATTTTCCGACATCGTGTTCAACGCCGGTTACGCCAGCCCCGTGCGCACCCCTCGGGGCCGCGACATTTTGGCCGCCTGCGGGCAGTTGAAAAGCGAGACCGAAAAACTGCGGGCGCGCGCGAGGCTGGCGGCGGAGCTGGATTAGGCGCCGACGACTTCCAGCTCGAACGGAATATTGTCCCGCGTCGCATGGCTGTAGGGGCAGATCTTTTCATGCGCTTCGTTGACGATCTCGCGCAACTGCTCGGTCGGCACGCTCTGCGACTCCACCTTCATCTTCACCGCAATGCCGAATCCGCCGGCGTCGCGGGGGCCGACGTCCACCTTGCAGGTGACCTTGGCGTCCGCAATCTTCACTTTGTGCTGCGAGGCCGCGAAATCCACGGCGCCGCCGAAACAGGCGGCGTAGCCGGCGGCGAACAGGTGCTCCGGCGTGGTCGTGCCTTCCTTGCCCGGCCCGCCCATGCCTTTTCGCACGCTGAGATCGACGGTCACCGAGCCATCGTCGGTTTCGGAATGGCCGTTGCGGCCTCCGGTCGAGACGGCGGTGGCGGATTCAAGCGTTTTGATGTTGGAAACGGTCATGGACGGTCCTCCGGCGCAAACTGCGCGGACAACGCTGTAACACGCTGCTTGTTTCGTCAATGTCACGCCGCAGTCTTTCCTTTCGTATCGATGTTCTATAAAGGTTCCATTTTTCGAGGGTGAAATGGCCTGGTCGGCGCAACAGGAAAAAGCGCTCAAAGCGGTGGCGGATTGGGTGGAAGACCCGAAATCGCCGCAGGTTTTCCGCCTGTTCGGCTATGCCGGAACCGGCAAGACCACGCTCGCCCGTCATCTCGCCGGACAGGTCGATGGCGAGGTGCAGTTCGGCGCCTTCACCGGCAAGGCGGCGCTGGTGCTGCGCTCGAAGGGCTGCGACGACGCCCGCACCATCCATTCCATGATCTACCGGCCCAAGGATATGGAAACGGAGGAGCCGAGCTTCGTTCTCAACGAGGAATCCCCGGCCTCGCGCGCCAGCCTGATCGTGATCGACGAATGCTCGATGGTGGATGAGGAGTTGGGCCGCGATCTCCTGTCCTTTGGCAAGAAAGTGCTGGTGCTCGGCGATCCCGCCCAGTTGCCGCCGGTCAAGGGGGGCGGTTTCTTCACGGAACAGACCCCTGACATGATGCTGACAGAGGTGCACCGGCAGGCCGAGGACAACCCCATCGTCAGGGCGTCCATGCAGGTGCGCGCCGGCGAACGGCTGGATTTTGGCGATTATGGCCTGCTCAAAGTGGTGTCGCGGAAAAATATCGACGCCGAACTGGTGAAAAAGGCCGATCAGGTTCTGGTGGGCCTCAACAAGACGCGGCGGGCCTACAACAAGCGGTTGCGCGAAGTGTTGGGCTACAAGGGCGCCGCGCCCGAGGTCGGGGAAAAACTGGTCTGCCTGCGCAACGACAAGACCAAGGGCCTGCTCAACGGCGCGGTGTTCCGCGTGCAAAAATCCAGCGGCCTGCGGCGGGCGCGGCTTCGCATGATGCTCATTCCCGAGGAGACGCCAGGCGAAAAGCCGATCAGGGTCGGCGTTCTCCCGGCTTTTTTCGAGGGAACGGAGGAAACTCTGTCCTATGCCCAGCGCCGCGAGTCCGACGAATTCGACTATGGCTACGCCCTGACGGTGCACAAGGCGCAGGGCTCGCAATGGGATGATGTCGTGCTGTTCGACGAGAGCTACGCCTTCCGCGAAAACCGCGAGCGTTGGCTTTACACCGGCGTCACCCGCGCGGCGAAAAGCCTGACGGTGGTGATCTGACGCAAAAAACCGCCGGCCTGGGGCCGGCGGTTCGCTGTTCGAAATATTCTTTCCTGAAACGCCTGCTCACCAACCGCCGCAAAGCATAGCCCGGCTTTGCGACGGTTGTATAACGTGTGCGCGGCGCTCAGAACGCGTATTTCACGCCGACCTGGCCGCCGTAATAGGTGACGGAGGGCGCGAACTCGCCGCCGAATTTGGCGAACACCGACAGCGGCGTGCCGTTGGTCAGTTCGAGGCCCGCCTTGACCTGGGCGAGATCGGAGGCCGCGCGCGGGCCGGAGACGGTGAAGCCGGCGCCCGGCAGGGCGACCAATTGTCCGGTGACGTTGCGGTCCGGCGAGAACTCATGCACCCAGGCGAGGCTCAGGAACGGGTGCGCCGTCACGCCGAACCAGTCCGTCCAGACGCCGGACAGTTTCGCGCCGAGGAACAGCGGGGTGGACATGGTCGTCTTGGCGTCGGTCGCAAGCGCGAACGGGCTGACGCCGCCGCCGGCCAGCGTTTCGGCATAGGCTTCGCTCTGCAGCGCCGCGATCTCGCCCGCGATGAAGGGCGTGACCTGGGTGGCGGCGTCCCAGGCGAAGGTGCGGCCCAACTCCAGACGGGTGCGGGCTTCCCAGGAGCCGTAGGACGACTTGAGTTGCTGCAGAGCCGCGCCGCCGGACCAGCGCTGTCCCTTGTTGTCATTGGCCGAGAACGTCTCGGACCCCTCGAAATAATAGCCGGGGCCGAAGGCATAGGCGGTGTAGAGGCCGCCGTGGAAGGCGTCGACGTCGCCGCTGCCGCCGAGGGACGTCTTGTAATGCGTGGTGGAGCCGCCGAGCGCCACGCCGAACAGCCAGTTCGGCTGGACGAGGTAGTCGAGGCCGGCGAGGCCGCCGTAGGTCGCGCCGTTGAAGCCGGGACGGCCGCCGTCGCCGCCGACATTGACGCCGCCGCCGAGGAACTCGCCCCAGACGCGCCAGTCGCGAGCCGGCGCCGGCGCCGGACCCTTCACGACGATCGGGCCTTTCTTCGGCGCGCCGGCGTAGGACAGGACGTGCGAGATTCCGCTGGTGTCCGGGCCGGAGCCCTGAAGGCCGAACGCCGCCTGGTTGGAAATGGCGTCGGCGATTGTCGCGCCGGTTTGCAGCGCGGCGAAATTGGCGCCGGCGCGCTCGGCGCCGCCGACGCGGTCGAGCGTGGCGGCGGCGTCGGCGCCGGTCGTCAGGCCGGCGTAGAACGATTGTCCCAGCGCGTTGCCGGCGAAACCGCTGGCGTTGGCGCCGGCGTCGATCGCCGCGCCGACCGCGCGCTGGTTCGACGTCTGGGCGGCGGCCGCCGTGTTGGAGGTCAGCGTCACGCTGAGCGCCGAATTGGCGACGGAGAGGCTGGCCTTTTCATAGGCGAGCACCGAGCCGGTCGCCGCGACCGAGTCCGCCACCGAAACCGTCTGGCCGGAATCGGCCTGAACCACTTTGTACGTTCCCGGCGTATAGGCGCCGAGCGCGACGGAGGCGCCGTTCTGCAGGGTGACCGCGCCGCTCTTGACCGTCAGCGTCGAACCGGGATTGGCGATCAGCGAAGCGCCGCTCTGATAGGTGAGGGCGCCGGTCACCGCGCCCGCGCCGCCGAACGCACCGCCATTCGCCACGGTGACATTGGTGTTGACCTTGTCCGTCGCGGCCAGCGTCAGCGCGCCGGTCACGCCGGAGAAATAGCCGGCGGCGTCATAGAGGTTGATGCGGCCCCAGTAGCTGAGCTGCGAGCCGTAAAACGCCTGCAGCGCCTGCCCTTCGGTGTTGGCGATGATCTGGTTGATCGTGCCGGTGGTCAGGTCGGCGTAGAGGCCGGCGCCGGACGTTCCGCCGGTGACGGCGTTGGCGAGCGCCTGCGCCTGGGCATTGCCCTGGCCGCCGTAGAGCGTGGAGAGCAGGATCGCCGCCGTATAGCCCTTGGTGTCGGCGAGTTCGCGTGGCGCCTGAGCGTAGGAATAGGTCGGCATGCCATAGGTCATGCGATACTGGTACACCGCCGCATTGGTCGCGCCCTGCGCCGCATAGGTGGCGGCGGAATAGGCGTTGTACGGGTTGCTCGCGGCGCAGGCGGCGAGCGAACCGCCGCAGCCCGAGGTCTGTGTGTTGAGATAGGCGTTGAGCGATTGCGCGGCGCTGACGAACTGGCCGTTGAGGTTCAGCACGGTCGTGCTGCCGTTGGCGTTGGTGTAGTAATAGGGGTTGGTCGCCTGCGTGGCGCCCGTCGCGGCGGTCGCGCTCAGGAGTTGCATCAGGTTGTACTGAACGAAGGCGCGGCTCCCGACAATGTCGAGCGGATAATGCACGCCCAGCGCGATGCGGCTGTTGCCGTATTCGGAGGCGCTCAGCAGCATCGACTGGAAGAACTGAGGCGTCATCATGCCGACCAGGATCGAGTCGGTGAAGGCGTAGGTCGTGTGCCCGCTGGGGAAGGCGGCGTTCGTCGTCAGGCCGGTGATGGCGTTAGGGTCGAACTGGGTCAGCTGGTTGGGCGCGACCTGCACGGGGCGCGAGCTGCCGTAGACGTTCTGGTTGGCCTGGGTGTTGCTCACGCCATAGGCGACGTCATAGACGCTGCTCAGGAGGTTGGGAAAGGTTCCGTTGGCGCTGGTGGGGAGCGTGTAGCCGGAAGGCGCGACCGCGAGGCTCGCCACATAGCCGGCGGGATAGGTGGAAGGATTGCTGGCCGCGCCATTGGCGAAAT
This sequence comes from Rhodoblastus acidophilus, assembly GCF_900187365.1. Taxonomy (GTDB): domain Bacteria; phylum Pseudomonadota; class Alphaproteobacteria; order Rhizobiales; family Beijerinckiaceae; genus Rhodoblastus; species Rhodoblastus acidophilus. The sequence goes on along the minus strand of NZ_FYDG01000009.1, from coordinate 60,536 downwards.
AGTTCTTGGCGACACCGAGGTCCGTGGAGTTGAAGCTGTAGGCGTTGACCAGCAGGCTGACGACGTTCTGCGTCGCGTATTGGCCGGTCAGCAGCGGATTGGCTGTGGCCGCGCTCGTGGACGTGACGTAGGACGCGGTGCTCGTGGTGACGGCGTAGGGGCTCACGGCCGCCTGGAAGGCGCCCCCCAGATTTCCGAGGCCGCCGTAGCTCTGGGCGCCGGAAATGGTTCCGTTGACGGCGGTCTGCGTGAGATTGCCGCTGCCGCTGAAGGCGACCCCGTTCTGGATCGCCTGCGCGGGCAGTCCGCCGGCCAGGTTGCCGGCGGGGCCGTAATAGGAGGTCGTGTTGCCCAGCAGCGTGATCGAGCTGGTCGCGCCGCCGAACAGATTCTTCTCGCTGATCGCTTCGGCCTCGATGGCGGGCGACGCGGCGGCGGCCTTGTTGGTCGTGATCACGCCGTTCAGGTTCGCGGTCAGCGTCGCCTGGCCGATCGCTGTCGCGTTCAGGCTCAGGAACGGCGAGAGCAGATTGAGGACATTGGCGTCGGCGGCGGTGACCGTCGTGGAGGCCGCGAGGGCCGGCGACGACGCGAGGCCGGCGGCGACGATGAGAGCAAGCGAAGAAACCTGATTTGCGCGAAGCATGGAGCGCCCCAGTTCGATGGATTTGGACCGGGGCTGACTCTTATGGGCCGGTTATACACCCTTTGCGACAAGCAGGCGACGTAACGGAATTTTAAGGCCGCGTTGCATCCGGGCAACAGTCGCGCTCAGGCCGCGCGCATTTTCCGCAACTTGTCCAGCACAGCGGCGTTGATCGAGCCCGGCGGCAGGGCGAGGCCGGCCTGGTTGTTCTTGATCCATTTCACCACGGCGGGGATCTCGTGGCCGTCGGCCAGGCGCAAGGCGGCGGCGCCGCCGGTCTTGAGGCCGTCGACAGGCGACACTTTGGCGCCGGACCGGCTGACGTCGAACAGAAGGGTCGGATAGACGCCGGATTCGGTCGCCAGTTCCGCCGGCGCGCCCAGTTCCTGCCGGTCGGTGTCGCGGCGGTCGAGCGGGCCCTTGCGCAGGCTGACGAGGAAATCGCCGACGGTCGCGTTGAGGCGGCCGCTTTCCTCGCCGATGGCGCCGGCCGCGCCGGTGACGTCGCGCGCCATGCCCAGGCTCTGCCTCGCCGTGGCCTGGATGCCGCTCAGGGCGTCCAAAACCTGCCGGGTGAGCTGCAGCGTGGTTTGCAGATGCTGGGCGATCTCGCCGGCGCCGACCACCTGGCTTTCGATCTGCGGCAGGGCCGCGCCGGTCACCTCGTCGATGTCGGCGATGCGCGCCCCGATCTCGCAGGTGGAGGCCACGGCGGCGTGGGTCGCTTGCTCGACCTCGGCGATCAGCGAGCCGATCTCCTCGGTGGCCCGCGTGGTCTGCTCCGCCAGCGACTTGACCTCGCCGGCCACCACGGCGAAGCCGCGGCCGGCTTCGCCGGCGCGTGAAGCCTCGATGGTGGCGTTGAGCGCCAGCAGATTGGTCTGCACCGCGATCTTGTTGATGATCCCGACAATGGCGCCGATGCGCGCCACCGCGCCGCTCAGGCTCTCCACCGCCTGGCCGGTCTTGTCGGCGGCGGCGACGGCGTCGCGGGCGATGTCGGCGGTGCGGCGCATCGAGGCGCCGACATCCTGGGCCGAAACGGCCAGCCGGTCGGCGGAGTCTTTGACCGCCTCGACGCTGCCCGAGGCGGTTTCGGCGGCGGCGCCGAGGCCGCTGGCGCGCGCGCCGGTGGCGTCGCTGCCCTGGGCCAAAGATTGGGCGAGGCCGCCGATGCCGCCGGCGGAGGCGGCGAGCTGCTCGACGATCCGCCCGATCTGCGTCGAAAACTCCTCCGTGGACATGTCGAAGGCGGAGACGCGGGATTCGATGGCGTCGGCGGCTTCGTTGATGGTGGTGGCCGAATGCAGCAGGGCGCCCTTGAGGCCGTCCGGCAGGATGCGGCGGAAATAATGATTCTTGCTCATGGCTTCGAGCGAGGCGGTCGCTTCGCGCACATAGGCGTCGATCCTGTCGGCCATATCGTTTATTTCATAGAGAAATTCTCCGATTTCTCCCCGCTCCGCTATGTGGAGCAGCCGGCTTTCGAAATCGCCGTCCGCAAGCGCGGCGCACAGCCGGCGCGCGTCGGCCAGCGCGCGCGACAGCCGCGTCAGCGCGAGCCAGCCCGCCAATGCGGCGCCAACGCCAAACGCACACAGGACGGCGCCCATGACCGGGCGCCCGGCGAGGCTCGCCGCCGCGCCGCAGAGACAGGTCGCTCCGCTCAGGCCGACCGCCGCCTGAGTCTTAAAGAGAGAAGACCAATTCGTCATAACTGCGCGCCCTGCTCTGAACGATCTCGATGAACTGCCGGTACGAGGCCGCCAGGCCATCCTTGGCGTTGGCGGCCGCCTTTTCGGTCTTCAACAGGGCGGCGTAGAGCGGGAAAATGGTTTCGCTCAACACGCGGCGATCCGGCGCCCGGCGGTTGGAATGGAAGGCGAGAAAATTCCCGGCCGTGTCGAACGAAGGGGTGACATGCGCGAAAACCCAGTAATGGTCGCCAGTCCTGGTCATATTCTTGACGTAGGCGAAGACCTCGTGGCCCTCCAGGATGCGGTCCCACATGAACTTGAACACCGATCTCGGCATGTCCGGGTGGCGGACGATGGAATGGGGGGCGCCGATCAGGTCTTTTTCGTCATAGCCGGCGATTCTGCAAAAGGCGCGATTCACATAGGTGATCCGGCCCTTCAGATCGGTTTTGGACACAATGAAATGGTCACGTTCAAAAAAGACTTCATGATTTGTCGGTAAGATGGCAGTCTTCATGATACGACCCGATAACACATGCATAAGAGTTAGGCGTCGCAGCTTGCGTCTGGCTGGATTCGACTGCGGTCACGCCGCTGTCACTTCACCGGTGTTAACGTCCGCCAGAGCTTTCCAGGATAGGTTTTCGTTATGAGCGATCACGACCGCAAGACCCGGGACACGAAGACCGCCAACACCATCTGGGCGCAGCTCAAGGTCGGCGCTTCCGCCTCGATCGAGCGCACCTGCGCCCAGCGCGACCTGCTGCTGTTCGCCCATATGTCCGGCAATCTGAACCCGCTGGTGCTGCCCAGCGAAGAGGAGAATCCCTCCAGCAGCGAACCCGTCGCGCCTTCGATGTGGATCGGATCGCTGATCTCGGCGGTTCTGGGCAATATCCTGCCAGGGCCGGGCACGCTCTATCGCTCGCAAAACTTCGAATTCGTCAAGCGCGTCCATGTCGGCGACCGGCTGCGCGTGACCGTGACCTGCCGCGAAAAGCGGGAGGAGCCGGTGGCGCTGTTCGAGACCGTGGTGGTCGACGACAAGGGCGCAACGATCTGCAAGGGCCAGGCCCTCGTCGAGGCCCCGCTGATCCCGGTCGAGGTCGAGGCGCGCCACCTGCCGACCCTGATCCTTGAAGAAAAAGAGCAATTCCCGCATTTGGTCGCGCTCGCCGCCCAGTTGCCCCGGTTGAAGACCGCGGTGGTCTGCCCGGAGAACCGCGCCTCGCTCAACGGGCCGCTGCTGGCTTTCGCCAAAGGGCTGATCGAGCCGATCTTCATCGGCGATCCCGATCGCATCGCCGCCGCCGCCCGGGAGCTGGGCGCCGACCTCTCCGCCTTCCGCATCGTCGAGGAGCGCAACCATCGCGCCGCCGCCGACAAGGCGGTGGCGCTGGTGCGCGCGGGCGAGGCCGGCGCGGTGATGAAGGGCGATCTGCATTCCGACGACCTGCTCGCCGCCGTGGTCAAGAAGGACGGCGGCCTGCGCGCCGGCCGCCGCATCAGCCATGTCTTCGTCATCGACACGCCGACGCTGGACGACCTGCTGTTCGTTTCCGACGCGGCGATCAATATCACGCCCGACCTGATGACCAAGGTGGACATCGTCCAGAACGCGATCGATCTTGCGCTCGCCTGCGGCACGGAGCCCCGGGTGGGCGTGCTCTCGGCGGTCGAGGTCATCAATCCCGCCATCGTTTCGACGCTCGACGCCGCCATCCTGTCGAAAATGGCCGAACGCGGTCAGATCCGGGGCGGCGTGGTCGATGGCCCGCTGGCCATGGACAACGCCATCGACATCGACGCGGCGCGCACCAAGGGCATCGCCTCGCTGGTCGCCGGCCACGCCAATGTGCTGATCGCGCCCAATCTGGAATCCGGCAACATGCTCGCCAAGGAACTCACCTTCGTCGCCCATGCCGAGGCGGCCGGGCTGGTGGTGGGCGCGTCGGCCCCGGTCATGCTGACCAGCCGCGCCGACAACGACAAGGCGCGGCTGGTGTCCTGCGCCCTGGCGCAGCTCTACAAATACTGGCGCGACAACGGCAAGGCCTTCGTCGGCGTGAAAGGCGCGGCCAAGCTCGCCGCCGAGTGAAAAGGCGGGTCGCGCTGCGGCGCCCCGGCCCAACAAGGAGAGAGACCCATCGCCGACATCATTCTGACCATCAACGCCGGCTCCTCATCAATCAAGTTTTCCGCCTATGACATCGCGAACGGCGAGCTGAAGCAGCTTGCGCTTGGCCTGATCGAAGGCATCGGCGGCCGCGCGACCTTCACCGCCCGCAAGCACACCGGCGAGAAGACCACGTTCGAACTCGACCACAGCCATCAGGCCGTGGACCAGCGCATGGGCCTGACAGCCGTGCTCGACTGGCTGGAGAAGGAGGAAAACGGCGCCAATGTCGTCGGCGTCGGCCATCGCGTGGTGCATGGCGGCCCGATCTACGCCGAGCCCGTGCTGATGGATGACGCGACCTTCGCCCGGCTGAAATCGTTCGAGCCGCTGGCGCCGCTGCACCAGCCGTACAATCTCGCCGGGATCGAAGCCGCGCGCGAGGCGTTCCCGATGGCCGCGCAGGTCGCCTGTTTCGACACGGCCTTTCACCGCCGGCATCCGTTCATCGCCGACACTTACGCCCTGCCGCGCGAATATTACGACGAGGGCGTGCGCCGCTACGGCTTTCACGGCCTGTCTTATGAATTCATCCACCGCATCCTGCGCCACGAGGAGCCGGTTTTGGCGCGCGGCAAGGTGGCCGTCGCCCATCTCGGCAACGGCGCCTCGATGTGCGCGATCAAATCCGGCAAATCCGTCGGCTCGACCATGGGCTTCACCGCGCTGGACGGCCTGCCGATGGGGACGCGCTGCGGCCAGCTCGACCCCGGCGTGGTGCTGTACCTGATGGCCGAAAAGAAGATGAGCGCGGCCGAGATCACCGATCTGCTCTATAAAAACTCCGGGCTGAAGGGCATGTCGGGCATTTCCAACGACGTGCGCGAACTCGAAGCCTCGAACGAACAATCGGCCAAGGACGCGCTGGATTATTTCGTGTCGCGCGTGCGCCGCAACCTCGGCGGTCTCTGCGCCGAACTCGGCGGGCTCGACTGTCTGGTGCTGACCGGCGGCATTGGCGAAAACGCCGCGAATGTGCGCAAGGCCATTCTGGAAAACCTGGAATGGTTCGGCATTCAGATCGATTTCGACGCCAATGCGCGCAATGAGCGCATCATTTCCGAAAAGGGCTCGCCCACCGTGGTCCTGATTCTGAAAACCGACGAGGAGCGCATGATCGCCGCGCATACGGCGGAACTCCTCAATCTCAAGCAGCCGCTTGTTCCCGCCATCACCTGACGCCGGCGCTCCCGCCCGCTTTGATCATGTCACAAAGCGGGCGTAAGCTTCGCGCCAGCAAGAGGGTGTATGATGGGGGCGGCGGAGCCGCCGCTTCCGCCCGAATTCCCTCGCCCACATATCTTTGCTCGTTCGTGCCCAGGAGGCGCCGATGCCCTCGACCTATAGCCCGGAACGCATGCTGCCGCGTCTTTCGGAAGACGGCGCGGCCGCCGCCGCTCAGGTGAAGACTCTCGCCGAACTTGTCGGCATTCACGCGCAGAAGATCGCCCATACGCATGGCGAGCGCGCGCAAAAAACCTTCGCCCGCGCGACGCCGCCGCTGCAGGCCGTCGCCGATCTCGCGCTGCGGGGCGGTCTCGACAAGGCGGCGAACGACTATCTCCGCGACGCCAGCCAGCGCTTCTGGATGACGCTCGACGTGCTGCGCCAGCGTGGCGACAATGACGCGGCCCATGAGGCGGCCGGCACGCCGCCGGTCCTGATCTACGATTACGACGTCGCGCTCGACGGCAAGGACATGCCGCGCCCCAGCAATTACGTGCTGCTGAAGATCGTCCCGCCGGCGGGCGTCGAGACCCACGACTGGAAGCGCCCCTACATGATCATCGATCCGCGCGCCGGCCATGGCGCGGGCATCGGCGGTTTCAAGCCCGACAGCCAGGTCGGCGTCGCCCTGCGCGACGGGCATCCCGTCTATTTCTGCGTGTTCCGGCCCGAGCCGGAGCCGGACCAGACGCTGGCCGACGTGATGCGCACGGAAGCGGAGTTCTTGCGCGAGATCCGCCGCCGGCATCCCGACGCGCCCAAGCCGGTCGTGGTCGGCAATTGCCAGGGCGGCTGGGCGGCGCTGATCCTCGCCGCCGCCAATCCCGACATCACCGGCCCGCTGGTGATCAACGGCGCCCCGGTCGCGGCCTGGTCCGGCAAGATGGGCGAGAATCCCATGCGCTACAACGGCGGCCTGCTCGGCGGCGCCTTGCCGGCGCTGCTCATCTCCGATCTCGGCGCCGGCGTGTTCGACGGGGCGAATCTCGTCAGCAATTTCGAAGGCTTGAACCCCGGCCGCAACTATTTCGGCAAATATTACGACCTGTTCGCCAATGTGGAGAAGACCCGCGCCAGCTTCCTCGACTTCGAGCGCTGGTGGGGCGGCTATCATTACATGAATGAAGCCGAGATCAGCTGGATCGTCAAAAACATCTTCATCGGCAACAAGCTGTCGCGCGGCGAGGCCCATATCGAGCACGGGCGCCGGCTCGACATCAAGGCGATCCGCTCGCCGATCATCGTCTTCGCCAGCAAGGGCGACAACATCACCCCGCCGCAGCAGGCGCTCAACTGGATCGCCGACACTTTCGCCGACGAGCACGAGATTCGCGTGCGCGGCCACCGCATCATCTACATGATCCACGAAAAAGTCGGCCATCTCGGCATTTTCGTCTCCTCCTCCATCGCGAAGAAGGAGCACGCCGAGGTCACCTCGACGCTGAAAACCATCGAGGCGCTCGCCCCCGGCCTTTACGAAATGACCATCGACGAGCAGATCGGCGAGGGCGTGGACGCGCATTTCCGCGTGTCGTTCTCCGAACGCAAGATGAGCGATCTGTCGCAAGTGGACGATTCCCGCTGGGACGAGGCGCAATTCGCCACGGTGTCGCGGCTGTCTGACCTCGCCTGCGAATATTACGACATGCTTTGGCGCCCCCTCGTCCAGGCCAGCGTCTCCCAGCCGGCCGCGGCGGCCGCGCGCAAGATGCATCCGGCCCGCACCAGCCGCAGCATCTTTTCGAGCAAGAATCCGGCGATGCAGGTCGCGCGCGAGCAAGCCGAAAAGGCCGAGAAAGAACGCGCGCCCGCCGATCCGGCCAACCCATTCGTCGCGCTGGAGAAAATCTGGGCCGACGGGGTGATCCAGACGTTCGATTTCTGGCGCGACATGCGCGACGCCGCCTATGAAATGAGCTTTTTCTCGATCTATGGCTCCCCGTGGATGCAGCGCATCGGCGCCAGCCACGCCTGGAGCCGCACCACCGTCGAGGCCAAGGATCTGGCGCATCTGCCGGAGGTCGAGGCCATCCTGCTCGGCATCGATCGCGGCGGCTTCGACGTGGCGGTGATCCGCATGCTGATCCTGATCGCGCAGGCGCGCCATTCGGTGCGGCGCGACCGGCTGGAGCGGTCGGCCAAAGTGCTCAGCCATGACGAGCCGTTCGCCTCGCTTGGCGCCGAAAAGCGCTCGGCGCTGATCCGCGAGCAGAGCATTGTGGTGGAGTTTGCGCCCGCCAAGGCGGTGGAGACGCTGCCCTTGCTGCTGCCGGAGCCGGAAGCGCGCCGGCGCGCCATCGCATTGGTCGAATATATCGCCGGCGCGGTGGAGGAAATGGAGCCGCACACCATCCAGATGCTCGGCAAAATCCGCGCTGCGCTCGGCTTGCCCGAACTCGCGGCGACGCCCGCCGGCGATCCGCTCGAAACCCCGCAGGCGGCGGCGCAATAGCCCCTGAGTCTGCGTGCGCGCAAGCGCGACTTGCGCGCAATCGAGGCGAGACAAGCCGTCCCTTTTGCATTATGAACTGACTGATTGGTCAATTCGGGGACGCGCTTTGAGTGAGACAGTCGTGGAGACGCCGGCGCGCGAAGCGGCGCCGGCTGGTTTGGATCGGCAGCTGGGCGCCGATCCAAACAGCGTCACGCCCAACAACGCAAAGCCCAAGAACGGCGCCGCCAGAACAATCGGCGTCGGTCTGGCGCTGCTGGCCGTAGCTGGCGCCGGCTGGCGTTTTCTCGCCGCCGCCGATGTCGAAAGCACCGACGACGCCTTCATCGACGGCCGCTCCGCCATCGTCTCGCCGCAGGTGGCGGGGCAGGTGGTTTCGCTCGATGTCGCCGACAACCAGTTCGTGACCAAGGGCCAGCAGCTCGTCCGCATCGACCCCCGGCAATATGAGAACGACCGCGCCCTCGCCGCCGCCGTGCTGGAATCCGCCAAGGCGCAGCTGGGCGCCCAGGGTTTTGGCCTGGAGGTCGCGAAAAAGAATTTCCCGGCGTTGCTGGCTCAGGCCCAGGCCCAGCTCGCCGCCGCCGAAGCCGCCGCTGGCAAGGCGCAGGCCGATTACAACCGTCAGGCCTCTCTGAGCCGTCAGGCGACCTCGTTGCAGGAGGTGGACGCGGCGCGCGCGGCGTTGAAGCAGGCGGAGGCGCAAGTGGCCGCGGCGCAGGCGCAGGTGGCGCAGGCCACGCCCGTGCGGCAGCGCATCGGCGAAACCGAAAAGGTGGCGGGCCAGATTCAGGGCGCCGTCGATCAGGCGCAGGCGCGGCTGCAACAGGCCGAACTGAACCTGTCGTGGACCGTGGTGGCCGCGCCGCAGGACGGCTGGATCACCAAGCGCAATGTCGAACTCGGCAATTACGTCGCGCCGGGGCAGCAGATTTTCGCTTTGGTCGGAACCGAGCGCTGGGTGATCGCCAATTTCAAGGAGGTCCAGTTGCGGCGCATGAAGCCGGGCCAGAAGGTTCGGATCGAGGTGGACGCCTATCCGCAGCTCGATCTCGAAGGCCATGTCGACAGCATCCAGCAAGGCTCCGGCTCGAAATTCACCGCCTTCCCGCCCGAAAACGCCACCGGCAATTTCGTCAAGGTGGTGCAGCGCGTGCCGGTCAAGATCGTCATCGACAAGGGGCTCGACCCCAATCTGCCGTTGCCGCTGGGCCTGTCGGTCGTGCCCCGGGTTTCGCTGAAGTGAGCGTCGCGGACGCCAACGAGGCGCATGAGGCGTGGAAGCCGAAGGCCAATCCCTGGCTGATCGCGGTCGCCGTCACCATCGCCACCTTCATGGAAGTGCTCGACACGACCATCGTCAATGTGGCGCTGCCGCATATCGCGGGCTCGCTGTCGTCCAGCGCCGACGAGGCGACCTGGGCGCTGACCTCCTATCTGGTCGCCAACGGAATCGTGCTGACCATTTCCGGCTGGCTCGGCGATCTGCTCGGGCGCAAACGCTATTTCGTCATCTGCATCGCCATGTTCACCGTCTGCTCGTTCCTGTGCGGCGCGGCGACCAGCCTGTCCCAGCTTATCCTGTTCCGCCTGTTGCAGGGCTTTTTCGGCGGCGGCATGCAGCCCAACCAGCAGTCGATCATCCTCGACACGTTCCCGATGGCCAAGCGCGGCGCGGCCTTCGGCGTCGCGGCGATGGCGACCATCGTCGCCCCCGTGCTCGGCCCGACGCTCGGCGGCTACATCACCGATACGTTCGACTGGCGCTGGATTTTCTTCCTCAACGTGCCCATCGGCATTGTCGCGGTGCTGCTGGTCTCGGCGCTGGTCGAGGATCCGCCCTGGATCAAGGCGCGCAAGAATCGCGGGCTGGATTTCATCGGCCTCGGCCTGATCACGCTCGGCCTGGGCTGCCTTGAGGTCTTCCTCGACCGCGGCGTCGACGACGACTGGTTCGAATCCTCCTTCATCCAACTGATGGCCGTGCTGGCCGTGGTTGGCATTGTCGGCTCCATTATCTGGCTGTCGGTGGCGAAAAAGCCGATCGTCCACCTCGATGTGTTCAAGGACCGCAATTATGCGGTCGGCTGCATCATGATCGCCGCCACCGGCGGGCTGCTCTACGCCAGCGTGGTGATGATCCCGCAAATGGTCCAGCAACATCTCGGCTACAACGCCACCTGGTCCGGCCTGATCCTGTCGCCGGGCGGCATCTTCATGATCGTGCTGATTCCCATCGTCGGCCGCGTGATGAAAAAGGTGGCGGCGCGCTATCTGGTGGGGATCGGCTTCCTCATCATGGGCTTCGCTTTCCTCTATTCCAGCCGTCTGGCGCAGACGATCGATTTCGAGACGCTGGTGGGCATGCGCCTGTTCCAGACCTCGGCGCTGGCTTTTCTGTTCGTGCCGATCAGCACGGTCGCCTATATGACGCTGCCGCGCGAGCGCAACGGCGACGGCGTGGCGCTGTTTTCGATGTTCCGCAACGTGTTCGGCTCGGTCGGCATTTCGCTGTCCACCGCGAGCGTCACCGAAAGCGCGCAGGCGCACCAGAATTTCCTCAGCCAATACGCTTCGCCGTTCCACCAGCCGTTCAACGCGCTGGTCTCGACCTATCAGAACGCGCTGGTCGTCGCCGGGCAGACGGCCCAGGCGGCGCACGACATGGCGCTCGGCCGGGTGATGCAGGTCATCCGCACGCAGGCGGCGATTCTGTCTTATTCCGACACCTTCTTCTATTGCGCGCTCGCGGCCTTCGCTATCGCGCCGCTGACTTTGCTGATGACCTCGAAGAAAAGCGTGGGCGGACCGGGAGCGGCCCATTGATGCGCAAGACATTTATTCTCGTTCTCGCGGCCCTCGCCGGCTGCAACGCCGCCGGGCCGGAGTTTGTCCCGCCGGTCAGCGGCCTGCCCGACGCGGCCTTCGTCGCCAGCGCCAAAACCGCCGCGCCCGACCCGGAATGGTGGGCGAAATTCCGCGATCCCCTGCTGACCGCGCTGGTGCGCGAAGTGGCCGACGCCAATCTCGACGTGCAGACGGCCACGCTGCGCGTCGCCGAGAGCCGGTTTCAGCGCGGCGTGACGGCGTCGGCGCAAATGCCCTCGCTCAATGGCGACGCCAAGGTCACGCGCGAGCAATATTCCAAGAACGGCATTTTGAGCCTGATGAACGGGCTGGTTCCCGGCGGGCTCGACGTGCCGCCGATCACCGATCATTTCGTCGGCTTCGACGCCGCCTGGGAGATCGACATCTGGGGCCGCGTCCGCCGCTCGGTCGAAGCCGCCGACGCGCAGGTCCAGGTTTCGGAGGACCAGCGCCGCGACGCCCTGGTGTCGGTGATGGCCGAAACCGCGCGCGACTATATCCAGTTGCGCGGCGTGCAGGTTCAGATCGGCGTGCTCCGCGACAATGTGAAGGTCGCCGAGGGCGTCTTGAAACTGGCCGACGAGCGGCAGGCCAAGGGCATGCAGAGCGCGCTCGACACCGAGAACGCCCGCTCGCAGCTCGAAGCCTATCGCGCCCAGATCCCGCCGCTGGAGCAGCAGGAATCCGAGCTGATCAACGCCCTGAGCTTCCTCTCCGACCAGCCGCCCGGCGCGCTCAAGGCGCGGCTCGGCGTCAGCCGCAAGGCCTTCGCGCTCGCCTCGGCGCCGACCGGGATCGTCTCCGATCTGGCGCGGCGGCGCCCGGACATTCGCGCGGCGGAAGCGCAATTGCACGCCGCCACCGCCCAGACCGGCGTCGCCGAAGCCTCGTTCTATCCCAGCATCACGCTCAGCGGGCAGGCGGGCCTCGATTCGCTCAACACCAACAACCTCTTGCGCGCCTCGTCCTTCCAATGGAGCGTCGGTCCCAGCGTCAGCGTGCCGATCTTCGAGGGAGGCAAGCTGAAGAACACGCTGGAGCTGCGCGAGACCCAGCAGCAGGAGGCGGCGCTGGCCTATCGCAAGACGGTGTTGCGCGCCTGGCATGACGTCGTCAACGCGCTGGTGGCGTTGCGCTCGGAACAGGCGCGTTACGCCCGTCTGACCGATCAGGTGTCGCATGCGCGAAAAGCCGCGTCGATCGCCCGCGACCGCTATCGCGACGGCGTGACCGAATTCATCAATGTGCTCGACGCCGAACGCACCGCGCTGTCGGCCGAGCAGCAGCAGGCGCAAAGCGCGACCACGCTCGGGGTCGATCAGGTGCTGCTCTACAAGGCGCTCGGCGGCGGCTGGGAGGGAACTTTTCCGGCGGAGTGAGCGGCCAGGGGCTTGCGCCGGTCGCAGCCGGCGCTATTTTCCCGCGCTTACGTTCGCGTTCAGGATAAATCATGGCCTTTCTCGCCGACGCCCTTTCCCGTGTGAAACCGTCCGCCACCATCGCCGTCACCCAGAAGGCGCGCGAATTGCGCGCGCAGGGGCGGGAGATTCTCAGCCTCTCGGTGGGCGAGCCGGATTTCGACACGCCCGACAACATCAAGGCGGCGGCGGTCGCGGCGATCCAGCGCGGCGAAACCAAATATGGCCCGGTCGCCGGCATCCTGCCGCTGCGCGAGGCCATCGCCAAAAAATTCAAGCGCGAGAACGGGCTCGACTATAAGCCGACGCAATGCATCGTCGGCACCGGCGGCAAGCAGATCCTGTTCAACGCGCTGATGGCGAGCCTCAATCCGGGCGACGAGGCGATCGTGTCCGCGCCCTATTGGGTGTCGTACCCGGAAATCGTCGCTTTGTGCGGCGGGACGGCGGTGATCGTGCCGACTCGCGCCGAGCAGGGCTACAAGCTCCAGCCCGAAGCTCTGGAGCAGGCGATCACGTCGCGCACGAAGTGGGTGATTCTGAATTCGCCGTCCAACCCTTCGGGCGCGGCCTATACGCGCGACGAGCTGAAGGCGCTCACCGACGTGCTGCTGCGGCATGAGCATGTCTGGATTCTCACCGACGACATGTACGAGCATCTCGTTTACGGCGATTTCGTCTATACGACCCCGGCGCAGGTCGAGCCGCGCCTCTATGAGCGCACGCTGACCATGAACGGCGTGTCCAAGGCCTATGCCATGACCGGCTGGCGCATCGGCTATGCGGCGGGACCGGACAGGCTGATCAAGGCCATGGACATGATCCAGGGCCAGCAGACCTCGGGCGCCTGCTCCATCGCGCAATGGGCGGCGGTCGAGGCGCTGAACGGCCCCCAGGATTTCATCGCGTCCAGCAAGAAGGCGTTCGAGGCCCGCCGCGATCTCGTGGTCTCCATGCTCAACCAGGCGGCGCATCTGCACGCGCACAAGCCGGAAGGGGCTTTTTACGTCTTCCCGTCCTGCGCCGGGGCGATCGGCAGAACCTCGGCGGGCGGGCGGAAAATCCTCAGCGACGCGGATTTCGTGTCCGCGCTGCTGGAGGAGGAGGGCGTCGCGGTGGTGCAGGGTTCGGCCTTCGGCATGGGGCCGAATTTCCGGGTGTCCTACGCCGCCGCCAATGCGACGCTGGAAAAGGCCTGCGCCAGGATTCAGGCGTTCTGCGCCGGGCTGCGCTGAGGCGCGTCGAGCCAGCCGGCCACGTCCGCCCAGGCCCGCCGCAGATTGCGCGCGCCGACGAACAGGCTGAGATGCCCGCCCTCGGCCATGTGGCGGACGATGTGGCCGCTGGGCGTCCCCACCAGATCGGCGCAGGCCATGGTTTGGGCCGGGGCGGCGATCTCGTCTTCGGCCGCCGCCAGCAGAAACAGCGGATTGCGCAGGGCGCGCAGATCGATCCGCTTGCCCAGCGCGACAAACTCGCCGCGCGCCAGGGCGTTGGCTTTGTAGAACCTTTCGGCCACTTCGAGATAATAGGCGCCGGGAAGGTCGAGCGTGCGGGCGCCCCAGCGGTGGAACGCCTCGACTCTGGCGAGAAATTGCGGGCTGTCGCCGGCCAGATCGCTTTGCAGGACGCCGTGGATGTCCTCCGGGCTTTCGGGCAGGGGACGCCAGAGCCGGTCGGCCTTGGCGCCGAGCGCCAAGCCGTTGCCGAGCGCCACCAGTTCGCGAAACGTGTTCAGACTGGTCGATTGCGCCAGCAATGAAAGCGGCGACGGGCCCGCTTCGATGTCGACGGGCGCGCCGGCGACCGCCAGCCGCCCGATCCGCCCGGGAAAGCGGGCCGCATAGATCAGGCCGAGCCAGCCGCCCTGGCACAGCCCGACAAAATCCGCGGCGCCGCCCAGTTCGTCGAAGAAAATGTTGAGGTCGGACAAGAGATCGTCGATCCGGCGCCCCGCCTGGTCGGGGCGGGCCGAAAGCCACTCTACGAGATAAAGCGGCGCGCGATGCGCGGCCAGCGCCTGCATCAGGCTGTGGCCGGCGCAGAGATCGGCGATTTGCGCGCCATGGACGGAAAAGGGCGCGCAGACCAGCAGCGGCGTCGCCGCTGGCGGCGCGGCGCCCGGTTTGACCTTCGGGCCGAACCGGCGCAGGCGCGCCGCGTGCAGATCCAGCACGATCTCGTTCGGGCTGGCCCATAGCGGTTCGGGCGCGGGCGGCGGAACCGGCGCGGCGAAAACGGCGGCGGCCTGACGCATGAACAACGCCCCCGCCTCGGCCGCGGCGAGCGTGGGCATCACCAGTCCGGCCCATTCCTGAGCGAACGACTTTCCTCCCGGCATGGCGGTCCCGCCTTTTTTCAGAAAGGATAACGCGCGAAAGCGCCGCGCGCATTGTCCTAAAGCACAATTTCTCAGCCTTGCGGGATCGACGGATCGGCCGCTACAACTGACGCAACAATAAAAACGACTTCGGGGAGACGAGTTGACGGGACGTATCACGCGAAAGATCCGCGCGCTGGCCGGCCTGCTGATGCTGGCCGCGCCGGCTTGCGCCGAGCCGCAACCCGCGCCGGATGGCGGCGTCCAGTCCCTTGTCATCGGCTATCTGCGCCGCGCCGAAAACCGCACGGCGATCTCGCGCCTCGCCCTTCCCGCCGAAAACGACGGGCAGGCCGGGGCGGAGGCCGGACTCGACGACAACAATGTGGCCGGCGAATTTTTGGGCCAGAGTTTTTCGCTCGCGGCGCATCGGTTGAAGCCCGGCGAAGATCCCGCACAGGCTTTGGCGGATCTTCAGGCCAAAGGCGCGCGTTTCGTCGTCGCCGACCTCGCCGCCGCCGATCTGCTGAAAGCCGCCGACAGCGCCGCCGGGGCCGGCGCGCTGCTGTTCAACATTGGCGCGGCCGACGAGGCCCTGCGCGAGGACTCGTGCCGCGCCAACGTGATTCATGTCGCGCCCTCGCGCGCCATGCTGGCCGACGCGCTCACGCAATATCTGCTGTGGAAGCAGTGGCGCAAAATGCTGCTGGTGGTCGGCTCGCATGACGCGGACCGGCTCTGGGCCGAGGCGCTGAAACGCTCCGCCGCCCGTTTCGGCGGCAAGATCGTGGAAGAGCGCATGTTCGCCGACGCCGGCGGGGCGCGGCGCGCCGACAGCGGCGTCGCCCTGGTGCAGAAGCAGATTCCCGCCTTCACCCAGAACGCGCCCGCCTACGACGTGATGATCGCGGCCGACGAAAGCGCCGTCTTCGCCGATTACCTGCCCTATCGCAGTTGGGATGCGCGGCCGGTCGCCGGTTCGGCCGGTCTTGTTCCCACCGCCTGGGACCCGTCCTACGAACAGGCCGGGGCCACCCAATTGCAGCAGCGCTTCGAGCGCAAATTCTTCCGCCACATGACCGCGCTCGACATGAACGGCTGGGAGGCCGCCCGCATGATCGGCGAGGCGGCGGCGCATGACGCGGCGGGAGATGTCGGCGCCGCCAAAACCTATTTCCTGTCCAAGGATTTCGCGCTGGCCGCGTTCAAGGGGCAGAAACTGACCCTGCGCGACTGGAACCTGCAATTGCGCCAGCCCGTCCTGCTTTCGGACGGCCGCAATGTCGTGTCGGTCTCGCCGCAGGAGGGTTTTATGCACCAGTTTTCCGAGCTGGACACTTTGGGCCTCGACCGACCGGAGACGAAATGCCGTTTCAAGTGAGCCGCGCCGCTTTCGCTCTGGCGTTGATGACGGCGCCGGCTCTGGCGACCGACGCCTTCGTCAGCAATGAGAAGGGCAACACCATCTCGGTGATCGACGTGGAGTCGCTGCTGCTGAAAAAGACCATTGCGGTGGGCCAGCGCCCGCGCGGCATGGCCGTCAGCCCCGATCAGAAGACGCTCTATGTCGCGCTCGGCGACGACGACAAGATCGCGACCATCGACACGGGGTCGCTGACGGTGACCGGCGATTTCGACGCCGGGCGCGACCCCGAGCGCATCGAACTTTCTCCCGATGGCAAGACGCTTTACGCCACCAATGAGGACAGCAATTTCCTCACCTTCTTCAACCTTGAGACGCGCGAGCGGCTCGGCGGCGCGCGGCTCGGCGTCGAGCCGGAGGGGCTGGCGGTCAGCCCGGACGGCAAGGTCGTGGTCGCCACCACGGAAACCACCAGCATGGCGCATTTCGTCGATGCCGACCGGCGAAAGATTTTGGCCAATGTGCTGGTGGACGCGCGCCCGCGCATGGCCGCCTTCACGCCCGATGGCAAGGAAGTCTGGGTGACTGCCGAAATCGGCGGAACCGTCTGCATCATCGACGCGGAGACGCGCAAGATCGTCGATCGCGTCAAATTCGAGGTTCCCGGCCTGCGCGCGGAAAACGTCCAACCGGTCGGGGTCAATATTTCCCGCGACGGCAAACTGGCCTTCGTGTCGCTCGGCCCCGCCAACCGCGTCGCGGTGGTCGATGTGAAGACGCGCCAGCCGATCAAATATCTGCTGGTCGGCCAGCGCGTCTGGCACGCCGCCTTTACGCCCGACGGCAAATATCTGCTCGCCGCCAATGGCCTTTCCAATGATGTCTCCGTCATCGACGTCGCCGCGTTGAAGGTGGTGAAATCGATACAGGTGGGGGAATCTCCGTGGGAACTGGCGATTCCCGGACAGGCGAAACCATGACCGCCCCGGCGCTGGAGGCGCGCGGCGTCTCCCATTCCTACGGCGCGCGAAAAGCGCTCGACGATGTGAGTTTTTCGGTCGCGTCGGGCGCGTTCTCCGTGCTGCTCGGCCTGAACGGCGCGGGAAAAAGCACGCTGTTTTCGCTGGTCACCCGGCTGTTCGCGCTGCGGCGCGGATCGCTCGCCGTGCTGGGCTGCGATCTGCAGCGCGAGCCGCGCAAGGCGCTGGCGCAATTGGGCGTGGTGTTCCAGTCGCGCACGCTCGATCTCGATCTCAGCGTCGCCCAGAATTTTTTCTACCACGCCGCTTTGCACGGCATTGGCAAGGCGCAGGCCGATGCGCGCACGGCGGAACTGCTGGCCGCCGTCCAGCTCGGCGACCGCGCGAACGACAAAGTGCGCAATCTCTCGGGCGGGCAGATGCGCCGGGTCGAGATCGCCCGCGCGCTGCTGCACCGGCCGCGTCTGCTGGTGCTGGACGAGCCCACCGTCGGGCTCGACATTGGCGCGCGCGCCGACATTCTGACGCTGGTGCGCGGCCTGATCGCCAGCGAGGGCATGAGCGTGTTGTGGGCGACCCATCTCACCGACGAAGTTGTTGAGACCGACGAGGTGATCGTGCTGCACAAGGGCAAGGTGCGCGCGACCGGCTTGGCGCGGGACCTGTCGCGTCAGACCGGCGCGGCGGACATCAAGCAGGCGTTCATGCGCCTGATCGAAGCGGAGGCGCAGCCATGACCCTCTCGGCCTACGCCATCTGCCTAAAAGGCATTATCTGGCGCGAGGGCCTGCGCTTCCTGCATCAGCGCGAGCGCTTCGTCTCGGCTCTGGTGCGGCCGCTGGTGTGGCTGTTCATTTTCGCCGCCGGGTTCCGCCAGGTTTTGGGCATTTCCATCATCCCGCCCTACGAAACCTACATTCTCTATGAGGTTTACATCACGCCGGGCCTGCTGGCGATGATCCAGCTTTTCAACGGCATGCAGTCCTCGTTGTCGATGGTCTACGACCGCGAAATGGGCAATATGCGCGTGCTGTTGCTGTCGCCCTTCCCGCGTTGGTTCCTGCTGCTGGGCAAGCTGATCGCGGGCACGCTGGTCTCCGTGCTGCAATGCTACGCCTATCTGCTGATCGCCTGGCTGTGGGAGATCGAGCCGCCGCCGCTCGGCTACCTCACCGTGCTGCCCGCGTTGCTGCTGGTCGGGCTGATGCTCGGCGCGCTCGGCATGTTGCTGTCGTCGCTGATCAAGCAGCTGGAGAATTTCGCGGGCGTGATGAATTTCGTCATCTTCCCGATGTTCTTCGCCTCCTCCGCGCTCTACCCGCTGTGGCGCGTGCGCGAGGGCAGCCCCTGGCTCTATTATGTCTGCCAGTTCAACCCGTTCACCCACGCCGTCGAGCTGATTCGCTTCGCGCTCTACACCCAGTTCAACCCGACGGCCTTCGCCGTCGTCTTTGGCTGCGCGGTGGCGTTCATGCTGGGCGCGCTGGTCGCCTACGACCCCTCGCGCGGCCTGATGGCTCTGCGCGGCGCTCCAGGCGCCGCGGCGTAAATCTACGCCGCGGCAGAAGTCTATTTCGTCGAAGCGATCAGGCCATCGGCGACGGCGGTCTTGTAGGCGTCGAGCATCCGGGCGAAATGCCCCAGCAGCGCCGTCTCGACCTCCGGCTTGCGGTCCAGCCGGCTGACCGCAAGCGCGGCGGCTTCCAGCGTGGACAGGGCCTCGCGGCGCGGCTCCCGGCGCAGGTTGCCATAAAGCGATTTTTTGCGCGGGTTCAGCGCCAGACGCTTGGCCTTGAGCACCCAGGGATTGCGCCACCACAGGGTTTTGGCCTGACTCCAGGAGCCGTCGAACACCACCACGCCCCTGAGCCCGGCGAGCGCCTTGTCCTGATCGTCGAGCGCGACGCCCTTCTTGTCCAGCGCGACCAGTTCGCGGTCGTGGGGCAGGGCGGCGGCGCGGGCGGCGCCGAGATGCAGGATCGCCCATTGGCCGGGGTCGGCGTCGCGCCCCAGCGCCTTGGACAGGCTGGGCCAGGACAGGCCGACCTTGAGCACGCTATTGTCCAGCGCCCGCCGCGTCAGACCGGCCGTGCCGAGCAGGCGGTCCTGCTCCTGCGGATGTTGCAGGATGAGCAGGCCGGTGCGCGTCCGCATCGGCGCGACCTCGACGCAGACGCAGAGGAAAGCCGGTTTGGCGCAGTGCGGGCAGACGGGCGCTTCCGCGAGGGCTTGTTCGGTCACGCGTGCGAATCCAGCAGCGCCTTGTAGGCGGCTTCGTCCATCAGGCCTTCCAATTCGGCGGGATCGGCGATTTTCACTTTGTAGAACCAGCCCTTGCCCTGCGCGTCCTCGTTGACTAGGGCGGGATTGTCCTCAAGGGCGGCGTTGACCTCGACCACTTCGCCGGAAATCGGCGCGAACACGTCGCTGGCGGCCTTGACCGACTCGACCACGCCGGCCTGCTCGCCGGGCTTGGTGGCCTTGCCGATTTCGGGAAGTTCGACAAAGACCACGTCGCCAAGCTGGCATTGCGCGAAATCGGTGATGCCGACCGTGCCGACGTCGCCTTCGACGACAATATATTCATGATCCTTGGTGAACAGGATGTGGCTCATGGAAGTCTCCTGTTTTCAGCGGTGATAGCGGTTGGGAACAAACGGAAAGGCGGTGACGCGCGCGCGAAGGGGTTTGCCGCGCACGATCAGCGACAGCGCCGTTCCCGGCGCGGCGCAGCGCGGGGCCACATAGCCCATGGCGATCGGCTTGCTCAGGCTGGGGGCGAAGCCGCCGGAGGTGACGCGGCCGACGATGGCGCCGGATTCGTCGGCGATGTCGGCGCCTTCGCGCGCAGGGGCCTTGCCATCCAGAACCAGGCCGACGCGAAGACGCGCGACGCCCTCGGCCAGTTCCTTCTGCACGCGCGCGGCGCCGGGAAAACCGCCTTCGGCGCGGCGGCGCTTGGAAATGGACCAGTTCAGGCCGGCTTCAATCGGGCTGGTGGTCGTGTCGATGTCGTGGCCGTAGAGGCACAGGCCCGCTTCCAGCCGCAGCGAATCGCGGGCGCCCAGGCCAATGGCCTGCACTTCCTCCTCCGCCAGCAGGGTTTCGGCGAAATCGCTGGCGAAATCGGCGGCAATGGAGATTTCGAAGCCGTCCTCGCCGGTATAGCCGGAGCGGCTGACGAACAACGTCTCGCCGCGCCAGATAAAATCCTGCTGCGCCATGAAGGCCAGCGCGGAAACCCCGGCGATGTGACGCTCCAGCGCCTGCGCCGCCTTGGGGCCTTGCAGGGCGAGCAGGGCGCGGTCGTGCAGAATGTCCAGCCGGAGATCGGGCAGGTTCGCTTGCAGATGGGCGAAATCCTGGCCCTTGCAGGCGGCGTTGACCACCAGGAACAGCTTTTCGCCGGCGGCGTCGAGCCGGGTGGCCATGAGATCGTCGAGAATGCCGCCGTCTTCGTTGGTGAACTGGCTGTAGCGGATTCGGCGCAAAGGGAGCGCCTGGAGGTCGCCGGGCAGCAGGCTTTCCAGTCTTTGCGCGGCGGCCGGGCCGCTGAGAACGGCCTGGCCCATGTGGGAGACGTCGAACAGGCCGGCGTTTTCGCGGGTCCACAGGTGTTCGGCGATGATGCCGGCGGGATAGTTCACCGGAAGGTCATAGCCGGCGAAGGGAACCATGCGGCCGCCAAGGCCGAGATGCAGGGCGTGGAGCGGCGTGGGCGAAGGCAGATCGGTCAAGCGGACATCCCAAGGCGAGTTCGCGGAAACACCTCCGCATGTCGCCCCCTCTGTCTCGCAACCTGAAAGATTTCCCCGGTTTCCTGCGCTTTCAAGCGAAAGCGCAGACCGGGTTACCCTCGTCGGTGGATGGACGAATCCATCTCTTTCCAGAGCGTCATCCCTCGCGCGGTCCTGGGGGCCTGAGCGTTTCCGGGGCGGTTGCGCCTTCGGCGTCAGCCGTTTCCGGCTGAACTCTTCCGCGGAGGATTGTGACTGACTGAAATCAAGTCGCCTGAACAGGCGGCAAAGTCAAGGCAGCTTCTCGAAACCGTCCTTGAAACCTGTGAGCGTCAGCGGGATGCCGATGCCTTCTTCCGGGGTCTGGAAAATGATGAACGTGCCGGTGGCGCCGCCGCGCATCTGGTCGAGCAGCTTGTCGTCCATCACCACTTCCGCGACGCAGCCCGACGGCAGGCAGCGGACGAAACCGGCGCGGCCGATGTCGGTCTGGTCGATTTTCAGGCCGAGACCGGAGGGCAGCAGCACGCCGAGCGGCGCGATCACGCGCAGCAGCCGGCTTTTGCCATCGGCGGTTTTCAGCACGATCACCACCAGATTGACATTGGGCTTGTCGTCGGCGGCGACGCTCTGCATCAGCGCGCATTGCTCGCGGGCGGCGCCGGGCGGCGTCTCGCAACGCATTTCCCAATCGCCATATTTCCCCTTGGCGACGCCCTGGGCGCTCGCGGGGAGGGCAAAACCGAACAGCAAGGCGAGGGCAACCAGACCTGCCCGGAGAAGTGAGTCGCGCGCCATGAAAACTCCTGAGGAAAAGGGCGGCGCGGCAAAGCAAACCGCCTTCAGGCGGGGACAGGCCTAGCAAACGGGACGGGCGTGTTCAAGTTTTCTGCGCAGGTTCCGCGGATCTGGCCGAAACGGATGCGCGTTTCACTTGTCCGATTCGCATCGGCGGACACGCCGCCGGACCGCATCGGGTTCGCAGACGAAAGAGTTCCCGAAGCCCGGTCAATATTTTTTCACCTTTAACTTTTAAAGTCGCGGCGAAGACGATGGAAGTTTTTCTTGAATAATTCCAAAATACCGCATGCAAGGCATAGAATTCATACCTGTTTGGCCTTGAGAGGAGGCGCGCGATGACGTTTCGCATTGTTGGACCGCTGGCTTTATTTTCGGCGGTCATCTTGACCCAGACCGCGTTCGCCGAGGAAACGCCGAAGCCAATCAAGGCTTGCGCCCCCCCGCCCAAGGACGCCCAGATCGTCGCCGGAACGCGTTTCGACGCCGGCGTGAACGCCGCCGGTCAGAGAACCACCCTCGTCCATGGATCGTTCGCCGTGGAAAAGGAAGGCGAGCAGTGCTTCGAGTTCGATGTTGGTTCGATAGACATCGACCATGTTCAAGTCGAACTCGGCATTACCGGTTTTTCAGTTCAGAAGACCCGCGACATCGGCGTTGCGGCGGTCGTCAGCGGCCTTTCCGACGCAACGCCGTCGCGCCCGGTCGTTCGATTCAAGACGAAAGGAAAGATCACGCAGGTTTCCTTCACCGCCATGATCGCTGGAAAAGCTGAACCGGCGACGCAATACCTCACGCATAACGACGCGAAGGATCAATACCAGCCGAAGGGCGAGTATCAGCCTGCGGGCGACTACCAGCCCAAAGGCGATTATCAACCCAAAGGCGATTACCAGATTAAAGGGGATTACCAACCCAAGGGAGACTATCAGCCTGCGGGAGATTACCAGCCCAAAGGCGATTATCAGCCTGCCGGAGACTATGTGAAATTTGGCCAGGACCTTTCCGTCCGGTTCAACCGCGCCATGGAAGCGGGCCGGTGCCTGCGCAGCCCGGAGGGCGACAATCCGGCGGTGCAGAACCTGCCGGGTTGCGACGTCGATCCCGGCCGCGCGACCTGGTATCTGGAAAAGCGATAAATCTTTCGCTTCGGCGAATCAGATCGCGCGGCGTTCCGGTTGCATTCCTGATCGACGCGCCTTGGCGGCGCAATTCCGCCAAGGCTTCGTCATTCGCCTGTCCGGTCGGACATGACATCGGCGCGACAAGGCGTTAAAAGGCGCGAAAGCTAGCGGAACAGATCCTTGACCTATATCTCCACGCGCGGACAGGCGCCCAAAAAAACCTTCACCGAAGCCCTGCTCGCCGGCCTCGCCCCGGATGGCGGCCTTTATGTGCCGGAAAAAATGCCGACCCTCCCGGCCGAGGCGTTGCGCGCGTTCGCGGGCAAGCCCTACGCCGAGGTGGCGCAGGCCGTCATTTCCCCCTTCCTCGACGACGGGCTGGCACCGGCCGAATTCCGCGCCATGCTGGACGGCGCCTATGCCGGGTTCCGCCACAAGGCGGTGACGCCGCTGGCGCAGATCGACGACAATCTGTTCGTGCTGGAGCTGTTCCACGGCCCGACGCTGGCGTTCAAGGACGTGGCTATGCAGCTGCTGGGCCGCCTGATGAACAAGGCGCTGAAGGCGCAGGGGCGGCGCGCCACCATTGTCGGGGCCACCTCGGGCGACACTGGCGCCGCCGCCATCGAGGCTTTCCGGGGCCTCGACCAAGTCGATGTCTTCATTCTCTACCCCCACGGCCGCGTCTCCGACGTGCAGCGCCGGCAGATGACCACGGTCGCCGACGCCAACATTCACGCCATCGCGCTGGAAGGCACGTTCGACGACGCCCAGGCGATGCTGAAAACCTTTTTCCGCAATGCGCCGCTGCGCGAGGAGCTGGGCCTGTCCGGCGTCAATTCCATCAATTTCGCCCGCGTCGTGGCTCAGATGGTCTATTATTTCACCGCCGCCACGGTTTTGGGCGGGCCGGACCGCAAAGTGTCGTTCACCGTGCCCACCGGCAATTTCGGCGACATTCTGGCCGGCTACATGGCCAAGCAGATGGGGCTGCCGATTGAGAAACTGATCGTCGCCACCAATTCCAACGACATTTTGGCCCGCGCGCTGGAGACTGGCCGTTACGAAGTGCGCGGCGTCCACGCCACGTCGTCGCCCTCGATGGACATTCAGGTGTCCTCCAATTTCGAGCGCCTGCTGTTCGACGCCGTCGGGCGCGACGCTGCGGTGATTCGCGGCCTGATGGCGAGCCTGGAGCAATCCGGCGCCTTCGACATTCCCGCGCCCGCGCTCGCCGCGATCCGGCAAAGTTTCGCCGCCGGGGCCGCCAGCGAGGCCGACACCGCCGCGGAAATCGCCCGCACTTACAAAGAGTGCGAATATATTCTCGACCCCCACACGGCGGTGGCGGTCAACGTCGCCCGCAAACATCTCGCGCGCGATCCGAAAACCCCGATGGTGGCGCTGGGCACGGCCCACCCCGCCAAATTCCCCGATGCGGTCAAGGCGGCGATCGGCGTATCCGCGCCCTTGCCGGCGCATCTCGCCGATCTGTTCGCGCGCAAGGAAAAATTCGACGTGCTGCCGAACGATCCCGCGGCGATCGCCGGCTTCATCAAAGCGCGGGCCCGCGCCGTGACGCACAAACATGGCGGTTGAGTCCTCGGAGCTCTCCTGCGGCCTGCGCGTCGTCACCGACGCCATGCCTGGCCTTGAGACCGCATCGCTCGGCGTCTATTTCGCCGCGGGGTCCCGGCATGAGAGCGCGGCGGAGCACGGCCTGTCGCATCTTCTCGAACATATGGCGTTCAAGGGCACGGCGCGGCGCGACGCCCGCGCCATCGCCGAATCCATCGAAAATGTCGGCGGCGACCTCAACGCCGCCACATCGGTCGAAAACACCGCCTATTACGCCAAAGTCCTGCGCGAAGATTGCGGGCTGGCGCTGGACGTGCTGGCCGACATTCTCACGCAAAGCCAGTTCGACGCGCAGGAGCTGGAGCGGGAGAAGCAGGTGATCCTGCAGGAAATCGCGGCCCTGCAGGATTCGCCGGAAGAACTGATCTTCGACCTGTTCAACGCCGCCGCCTTTCCCGACCAGGCGATCGGCCGCCCGATCCTCGGCACGGCGCCGCGGGTGAAAGGGTTTTCGCGCGGGACGATCCAGGCCTATCTCGACCGGCATTACACCGCGAAAAATTGCGTCGTCGCCGCCGCCGGGGCGGTCGATCACGCCGCGATCCGCGCCTATGCCGAAAACCTGTTCAAGGATTTGCCGCGCCACGATCCGGCGCCGCTCACGCCCGCCAAATATCTCGGCGGCGAGATCCTCGTTTCCAAAAAGCTGGAGCAGACCCAGGTCGTGGTCGGCTTTTCCGGCGTGTCCTATGCCGATCCGGCCAATTACGCCGCGCATATTTTCGCCAACGCGGTCGGCGGCGGCATGGCCTCGCCGCTGTTTCAGGAGGTGCGCGAAAAGCGCGGCCTCGCCTATGGCGTCTCCGCCTTTCATTGGTCGTTCCTCGACGCCGGCCTGTTCGGCTTCGAGGCCGGCGCCCATGCCCGCGACGTCGGCGAACTGGTCGCCGTCGGCGTGGACGTTCTGGCGCAGGCGGCTCATGACCTCAGCGAAATCGACATGGCCCGCGCCAAGGCGCAGACCAAGGTGGCGCTGCTCACCGCGCTGGAGAGTTCCTCCTCGCGCGCCGAGCAGATCGCGCGGCAGACGATGATTTTCGGGCGCGTGCTGTCCCAGGCGGAGGTGATCGGCGAAATCGACGCGCTGACCCTGCGCGATGTGCGCGCGGCCGGCGCCGCCCTGTTGCGCACGCCGCCGACCGTGGCCATCCTTGGGACGGTCAAGAAGCCCGTAACGTCGGGAGACATAGCCGCGCGCCTCGCAGGCGTGTAAAATGGAAACGGGTCGCCGGCGCTTCGCCGTCGCGCCAAACCAACGCCGCCGGTCATGAGTTTTTTCTCGCTCTCGCGCCGCAAGCCCTCCGAACTGGTGATCGCCGGCGAGGGGGTTTACCTGCGTCCGGCGCTGCCCCGGGATTTTGAACAATGGCGCGAGCTGCGCGCCTGCAGCCGGGCGTTTCTGAAACCCTGGGAGCCGCGCTGGCCGGCGGACGATCTGACCCGCGTCGGCTTTCGCCGCCGCCTGATGCGCCAGGATCGCGACCGGATGGACGATCAGGCCTACACCTTTTTGTTGTTTCGCGAGGACGACCACGCGCTGCTCGGCGGCCTGACGCTCGGCAATATCCGGCGCGGCGTCGCCCAATGCGGCACGCTCGGCTACTGGATGGGCGAGCCCTTCGCCGGCCAGGGCTATATGTCGAAAGGGGTCGCGGCGGCCCTGCGCCACGCGTTCACCGATTTGCGCCTGCACCGGGTCGAGGCCGCCTGCGCGCCGCACAACGACCGCTCCCGCCGCCTGCTGGAGCGGCTCGGCTTCCAGCACGAAGGCTTCGCGCGGGCCTATCTGTTGATCGACGGCGCCTGGCAGGATCACCTTTTGTTCGGCCTGCTCGAAAGCGATGTCGCCGGCGCGGCGCCGCATTGTTAATTATCGACAAAAACCCGTGTGAAAACCGGAGACATTAAGTCGGCGCCTCTGGACGCGGGGTCGCTGCGCTTCTATGGCTAGACCGGACACACATTCGACACGAACAAGGCGCAGGCGTTCCGCCCCGCCAACCCAAGCCAAACCCTCGCTCAAGGTCACGTGCGCCTGTTTCGTCTGGTTCTCCTGCTCATTCTTCCGCTCGTCGCCTGGCTCGCCGCCGCTGTCCCGGCTGGAGCGGTGGAATCGGTGCGCGTGCCGCTGGACGCCCAGGCGATCGACCTGACGCGCTGGGTCGAAAACTACTCCAACCAGGGCGACCGCATCCAGGTTTCGACCGCGCCCGGCTCGGACGGCATCGTCCGCCGCATTGAGGTGCATGCGCGCGAACAGGGCGCGCATCCCGCCTGGATCGTTTTCGCCCTGACCAACGACACCGACGAGCAGATGGAGCGGCTGATCGTCGCCCCGCATTATCGTGTGGTCAGTTCGGGCGTGATCTGGCCCGATCTTGGCGCGGAGCGCATCGCCGAAATCACCGCTTCGCAGGGCATCGCCCCGGAAAAGCAGGACATGGCCGACGCGGACGTGTTCCGCCTGACGCTCGACCCCGGCTCCACCGTCACCTATGTCGCGGAGCTGAAGACGCCGAAACTGCCGCAGCTCTATCTGTGGGAGCCGGAGGCGTATAAGGACAAGACCACCGGGTTGATGCTCTACAAGGGCATCGTCATCGGCATCGCCGGTCTGCTCGCGCTGTTCCTCACCATCGTCTTCGTGGTCAAGGGCGCGGTGATCTTTCCCGCCGCCGCCGCGCTGGCCTGGGCGGTGCTGGCCTATGTCTGCATCGACTTCGGATTCTGGTCCAAAGTGTTCGGCACCGAGGCCAACGCCGACCGCATCTGGCGCGCCGGCGCCGAAACCGTGCTGGCCGCTACTTTGGTGGTCTTCCTGTTCGCTTATCTGAACCTTAGCCGCTGGCATGTGCGCGCCTCGCAGCTGGCGGGCGTGTGGATCGTGTTCCTGCTGGCGCTGGCCGGGCTCGCCGTTTACGACGCGCCGGTCGCCTCGGGCGTGGCGCGCATTTCGCTCGCCACCATCGCCGGGGTCGGCTTCATTCTGGTGGTCTATCTCGCCACCCATGGCGTCGAACGGGCGGTCATGCTCATTCCCACCTGGCTTCTGCTGATGGTCTGGGTGGCGGCGGCCGGCTTCACCGTCAACGGCTCGATCAACAACGACCTCGCTTCGCCGGCCCTGCTCGGCGGGCTGGTTCTGCTGGTGATGCTGATCGGCTTCACCATCATGCAAAGCGCCTTCGCCTCGGGGGGCGTCGCCCATGGCGCCATCAGCGACGTCGAGCGCAAGGCGCTGGCGCTGACCGGCGCCAATGAGATCATTTTCGATTGGGATGTGATCGCCGACTCGATCTTCGTCAGTTCCGAGATCGAGGAGCAGCTGGGCCTCGGGCGCGGCGCGCTGGAGGGGCCGGCCTCGTCCTGGATCAATGTGCTGCATCCGCAGGATCGCGACGGCTACCGCGCCTGTCTCGACACCGTGATCGCGCAGCGGCGCGGCCGGGTGGCGCTGGATTTCCGGCTGCACGCGGCGGACGGCCATTATTTCTGGTTCCGGCTGCGCGCCCGCCCGGTGGTGGGGCCGGACGGGCAGGTGGTGCGGCTGGTCGGCACGCTGGTCGACGTCACCGATCAGAAGAACGCGTTGGAACGGCTGCTGCACGATTCCGTCCACGACAATCTGACGGGACTGCCGAACCGCGAGATCTTCTTCGACCGTCTCGACATGTCGCTGACGCTGGCGGAGACGGAGAATGGCCATCACCCGACCGTGGTCTGCATCGACATCGACCGGTTCAAGAAGATCAACGATTCCGTTGGCGTGTCCGCCGGCGATTCGATCCTGCTCACGGTGGCGCGTCGGCTGGGCCGGCTGATTCAGCCGCGCGACACGCTGGCGCGCATTTCCAATGATCTGTTCGCCATCATTCTGGTCTCCGAGGACGAGACCGAGGCCATCGTCAATCTCGCCGACCGCATCCGCCGGACCCTGTCGACCCCGGTGACCTTCGCCAATCGGGAAATCGGCCTCAGCGTCTCCATCGGCGTCGCGCTCTACGATCCGCAATGGCATCCCAAGCGCGAGGACATGCTCAAGGACGCCGAGATCGCCATGCGCTACGCCAAGCGCGACGGCGGCGGGCGCATTGAAGTGTTCCGGCCGTCGATGCGCTCGCAAAGCTCGAACCAGCAGGCGCTGGAAAGCGAGTTGCGCCGCGCCATCGACCGGGATGAAATCAAGCTGCTGTTTCTGCCGGTGGTGCGGTTGCAGGACCGCACGGTCGCCGGTTTCGAGACGCTGCTGCGCTGGCAGCACCCGCGCATCGGCAAGATCGAGCAGGCCGATTTTCTGCCGCTGGCGGAGGAAACCGGCCTGACCATCGACCTCACCCTGTTCGTGCTGCAACGCGCCGCCCGCGAACTGGCGGCCTGGCAAAAGGCTCTGGTGGTCGATCCGCCGATTTTCGTGACCGTCAACATCTCGTCGCGGCAGCTGCTGCGCAACGACCTCGTCACCGACCTCAAGAACGTTCTGGCCCGCTCCCATGTCGCGCCCACCTCGTTCCGGCTGGAGCTGAGCGAAACCCTGGCGATGGAAAATCCGGAATTTTCGGTGCAATTGCTCAACCGGCTGAAGGACGTCGGCGCCGGACTGTCGCTCGACGATTTCGGCTCCGGCTATTCCTCGCTGGCCTATCTGCAGCGTTTTCCGTTCGATTCCATCAAGATCGACCGCGCCTTCGTGCGTCAGGACGGCGGCGGCGACCGCGCGGTGATGCTGCGCTCGATCGTCTCGCTCGCCCATGATTTCGGCATGGAGGTCGTCGCCGAAGGCGCGGAAAGCGAATCCGACGTCATCGAACTGTCGCAGATCGGCTGCGAATACGCCCAGGGCTTCGCCTTCGGCCAGCCGCTCAGCACCATGGACGCGCGCAAGCTCGTCGGCGCGGCGGCCGAGCCGACGGGTTGAGGTTTTCGCGCGCCCCCGCCTTAAGCGTGTCCCGCCTGCTCGGACAGGAAGCCCAGATCGACGCCGATGGCCTGCAGCGCGCGTTCGTATTTGGTTTCATGATCCTGGTCGAACAGCAGATCGGGGTCGGCCGGAACGATCATCCAGCTGTTGGCGAGAATCTCGCTTTCGAGTTGCCCCGCCGACCAGCCGGCGTAGCCCAGCGCCAGCACCGCCCGCTCAGGCCCCTCGTTCAGCGCCATCGCGCGCAAAATGTCCAGCGTCGCCGTCAGACACACGTCCCCGTCGATGGCCAGAGTGGTGTCGCCGCCGCGGTAATCGGCCGAATGCAGCACAAAGCCGCGCGTGGTTTCGACGGGGCCGCCGTTCAGCACCCGCATCACGCCGAGATCCGGGCTGAGGCGGGCGTGGCCCGGCGCCTCGATCACCTTGAGCTGCAGCAGCAGGTCGCGCAGGCTCACGCCGGGCGACGGGTGATTGAGGATCAGCCCCATGGCGCCGTCCTCGGAATGCGCGCAGACATAGACGACCGCCCGCGCGAAAAACTGGTCCTGCAGGGCCGGCATGGCCACCAGACATTGCCCGTCCAGGAATTTTTTGCCAATCGTACCGGTCACGTCGTGCTTCCCATCGAGCGGCGCGCGGCGAAGTGGAGTCGAACTTCCGCAAGAGCTTTCATAACAAGAGCTTGCGAAAACAGAGACTTCTATTCTGAATGCGGCCGATTCGCGATCCAGAACGGCCGTGCGGCCCCGCAACTCTCCCGAGGACATGCTAAAGGATGGATGCGCAAAGGAAACCCCCGGCGATGCTTTTTGTTCTCATAGTTTCCGCGCTGGCGACCCTGATTGCGCCCGCGGGCGCCGCGCCGGGGACGGGCGCCCGGGCGCAGCTGATCGAGGGCGGCGGCGCCGCCGCCGGCCGCTTCGCCGGATTGCGGATCCAGCTGCCGGCGGACGCCATCACCTACTGGCGCGATCCCGGCGACGCCGGCGTCGCGCCGAGTTTCGACTTCTCCAAATCCGAAAACCTTGGCTCCGCCGAAGTGCTGTTTCCGGCGCCGGCGCGGTTCGACGAGGCGGGGGCGCAGATCATCGGCTACAGGCGCGAGGTGGTCCTGCCGCTGAGGGTGACGGCCCGCGACCCCTCGCGCCCGATCGCTCTGGCGGTCGCGGTGGATTATGCGCTCTGCGCCAACATCTGCATTCCCGCCCGCGCCGATCTGCGCCTCGACCTGCCGCCCCAGGCGGAGGCGGCGCCGGGTTTCGCCGCTGCGATGGCGCGCGTGCCGCGCCGGGTCGCCGCCGAGGAGGCGGCGGCTTTGGCGCGCCTGTCGCGCGCGCCTGACCGCGACGGCAAGCCGCAATGGCTGTTGCGCCTGACCACCCCGGCGCCGGATGTCTTCGCCGAACCGCCGGCGGGGTTTCATGTCGAAAGCCGGAAAACGCCGGAGGGTTTTCTGCTCACGCTCGACGAGCGGCCGGCGCCGGACGCCCTGCCGCCCGCGCTGCGCATCACCGTCGCGGGCGAGGCGCCGTTCGAGTTTTCTCAGGAGCTGAAATGACCCGCCTCGATTTCACCTCGCAACGGCTGTGCGTCGACGCCGACTTGCGCGAAGGCGCGCGGGTCGAACTCAGCCGCGAGCAGAGCAATTACCTGTTCAACGTGCTGCGGTTGGGCGAGGGCGCGGGCCTGCTGGCGTTCAACGGCCGCGACGGCGAATGGCGCGTGACAGTCCAGGCGGCGAAGAAGGCCGGCGCGCTGACGGTCGAGGCGCGCACGCGCGACCAGGAGATTTTGCTGGATATCGACTATCTGTTCGCGCCGTTGAAACACGCGCGTCTCGACTATATGGCGCAGAAGGCGGTGGAAATGGGCGCGCGAAAACTGCGCCCGGTGATCACGCGCCGCACCCAGGCGACCCGCGTCAATCTCGACCGCCTGCGCGCCAACGCCATCGAGGCGGCGGAGCAATGCGGCATGACCGCGCTGGCCGAGATTTGTTCCGAGGAGAAGCTCGACCGCGTGCTGGACCAATGGCCTGCGGATCGGCTGCTGGTGTTCTGCGACGAGGCGGCGGAGATCGCCGATCCGCTCGCCGCCCTGCGCGCGGCGGGCGCGGGGTTCGAGAAATTCGCGGTGCTGATCGGCCCCGAAGGCGGGTTCGATGAGGCCGAGCGCGGAAAATTGCGCGACCTCAAGCCGGTGGCGCGGATTTCGCTGGGGCCGCGCGTGTTGCGCGCCGACACGGCGGCGGTCGCCGCGCTCACGCTGGTTCAGGCGACGCTCGGGGATTTGCGGGGCTGAAACGCCCCGCGCCGCTCACAGCGCGAAATGCAGCGAATGATCGAAGCCGCGCAGCGCGCGCGCCTCGACGAATTCGACCTGCTCGTAGGCGGCCCGGAGGTTGTCCTCGCTGTTTTCGACGGCCTTGAACTCGGTGACGATCCGCAGGTAATTCTCGAACAGCGCGTCCGAGCGCGGGTCGAGATTGGTGGCGAACAGCAAGCCGGTCGGCGGCGACTTGACGCCCTTGAGAACCAGATCGGGGCGGTATTTCCTGAGAATCGGGATGATTTTCCAGACATCGCCGGTCCACCATCCCGCGAAGGTCTTGTCCTTGCGGGTCTCGAACGCATGGACGCGCTCGGTCATCTCCGCGTTGAGCGGGAAGCAATCGTGCATGGCGATCAGCGAATTGCCGCGCGACCGGCGTTCGGCGTTGGCGAAATCCCGCAGCAGGAATTCGAACAGGTGCATGCCGTCGAGAAAGGCGAGGTCGACGCCCTCGGGCGCCAGTCGCTCCAGCACGCCGCTTTGGAAAAAGGCGTCGCTCGACTGCTGGAACAGATGCAGGGCGTTCTTGCCGGCCGCGACATTGACGTTGAGGCGGAAGTTTGGATCGACGCCGATGGCGGTGTCGACGCGGATCGCCGCGAGATTATCGCCCTTGCTCACGCCGATTTCGAGGTAGCGGCGCGCATCGCGTGAAGCGATCAAGCCATTGAGCACATCGGCGTAGCCGTCGTCAGTGTGCGAAATGAGCATCGGCGATCCCATCGGCTGCAATGATCGGCGCGTCCGCGGCGCCGAACCTTGCGTCACCTTAGCAATGCCGCGCGCCTCTGTCGAAAAGTTTGGCGGGCTTCGACATGTTCTCGCCACGTTGATGGGTTGAAACAAACCCATGAAGTGGAGCTTGTCCGCATGAACGCAGTTCCGCGACGCGCCTTGCGCGCCAGCGTTGTTGTTTGGGGCTTGGGCGTCGTCTGGGCCTGGGGCGTCGCGCCGGCTTTCGCCGACGAGCATGGCCGGGTGCGGCTCGAAGACAGCCCCCGCTCCAGTCTGGCCGCCGATGCGCGCGGGCTGGCCGCTGCTCCGCTGCCGCCGGGGCCGGATTTCAGCGCCCCGACCGGCCTGCGCGCCGTCCGCGCCTATGGGCCGGAGCAGCGGATCAGGCTCAAGCAGATGAACTTCACCGGCGTTCAGTAAACGCAGTCGACGAAAGCCCGCTTGATGTCGCCGCCCCAGCCGCCCGCCGCGGCGTCGCGGTGATAAAGGGCGAGCCTGCGGCCCGCGAGCGTTTCGCCGCTGGCGGCGATTTCTTCCAGCGGCGTAAGATAAATAGCTTCGCTATGGCCCTTGGCGTCGAGCCGGGCGCGCCGATCCAGCCCCGCCCGCACCAGCGGCAGCACTTTTCGCGCGAGATCGAGCAGGCTGAGGCCGGCCGCCTTCGCCGCGAGTCCCTCGCGCGGCACGCGCTCGCGCAAGACGCGGCGATCTTCGTCGCTCCAGCCCTTGACCAGATCCCACGCCGCCTCGGACGCCTGCGCGTCATAGAACAGGCCGGCGCAAAAGGCGGTCAGGGCGACGATGTGGCTTTTCGGCCCGACGTCGGCGCCGCGCATCTCAATATAACGCTTGAGCCGGACTTCCGGGAAAATGGTCGAGAGGTGATTGGCCCAGTCGGATATGGTCGCGCGTTCGCCGGGCAGGGCGGTCAGCTTGCCGGCCAGCAGGTCGCGGAACGAGGCGCCGGCGACATCGTGATAAACGTCGCCGCGCTTGACGAAATAAAGCGGCACGTCCAGCGCGTAATCGACATAGGCCTCGAAGCCCATGCCCGGCTGAAACGCGAACGGCATCATGCCCGTGCGCGCCGCGTCCGTATCGGTCCAGATCTGCGAGCGCATCGACAGCAAGCCGTTGGGCTTGCCGTCGGTGAAGGGGGAATTGGCGAACAAAGCGGTGATCAGCGGCTGCAGGCTCAGGCCGAGGCGCAGCTTGGCCACCATATCGGCCTCGGAGGCGAAGTCGATATTGGTCTGCACCGTCGAGGTGCGGAACATCATGTCGAGACCGAGCGAACCGACCTTGGGCATGTAGCGCGCCATGATCTGATAGCGCTGCTTGGGCATGACCGGCGTTTCCGCGCGCGTCCACAGCGGGCTCATGCCTAGGTCGAGAAAGCCGATGCCGCAGCTTTCCGCCGCCGGCGCCAGCGCCGCGAAATGCGCGTCGAGTTCGGCGGCGGTCTCGTGCGCCGTGTCGAACGGCGCGCCCGACAGTTCGAACTGGCCGCCGGGCTCCAGCGAAATGGCGCCGCCGCCGTGCGGATCGAAAAGCCCGATCAGCGCGCCCTCGTCCTCGATCGGCTCCCAGCCTTGCGCGAGACGCAACGATTCCAGCAGCGCCGCGATGCCGCAGGTTGGGCAATCGCGCCGGCCGCCATAGGGCACGGGACGGTCGTCGATACGGTAGAACGGGATTTTCTCGTGTTCCGTTCCGATGCGGAACGGACCGTTCGGCTTGTTGCCGGCCTCGAACCAGCTCACGAGTTCGTCGCGCGACGAGATCACTTGTTCATCGATAACGTCGCGAGCCATGAAAATCTTTCGACACGTTTTCTGCAGGGGCGGGCCAGCGGGCCCACCGCCAACGATCCACATGAACGCGGAGGCGTCGGCGAGCGCCGACGCCTCGCGTCACGACCCCTAGATAAAGCGTGGCCACGATTTGCGCAATCTGGCGAGGCCGCAAGCTGCGCTTGCGGAACCCCGGCTCAGCGTTTCGCGAAAACCTCGCTGAGAACGGCCTGCAACGACGCGGGCGTGTGGCAGGATTTGAGCAGGTCGTCCAGCACGTCGGCTTGCGCCGGCGCGGCCTTGGCCACGACGGGCTCGGGGGCCGGAACCGGGGCGGGCGCACGCGCAGGCGCGGCCGGCGCGGCCTTCTTGCCTTTGGCCAGGGGGCTGAACAGCGCATTGAACAGCGGGTTGACGACGCGGCCGAGGACGGCGCCGGGGCCATTGGAACCCTTGACCTTCAGGGATTCGTCCGGCGCGGGTTCGGGTTCCGGCTCGAACTCCGGCTCGGCTTGCGCAGCGGCTGGCTCGACTTCGGCCAGCGCCTTGGCGACGCCGCCCGCCACGATCGCGGCGACCGTGGACGCCAGAGCGTGAAGCGTGCCCGCCTCCACGCCGGTTTCCGCCACAATGTGATTGACCACCTGTCCGACCCCGTCCACGCCGAAGATGCGTTCGAGCAGGCCTTTGCCGGCTTCCGCCACTTCGGGAGATTGCGCGGCGGCGGGATCGGCGTAGGCTTGCTGGTGCGTCGGCGCGTTCAACGCGGCGATGATCGAATCACGCCCTTGCGCGCTCTGAAGTTGATTTTGCAAGCCCTGGGCGACCGCGGAGGTCAGCGAATCAACCGCCGCCTGGGTCTGCGCCGACGAGAGACCGAACTGTTGGGCGAGGTTGCCAACGACTTCGCCGCCATGCGCGGCCTGAACAAGGGAAGGAAGATCAACCATTTGCGCCTCTCGGGACATTCACAGGCGTTCTCGAATTTGAACGGGGCGCTGCGACGTTAGCGCAAAATAAGACACTTGACGAGCTTCCCCGGCCAAAGCTTGAGCCAAGGCGCCAATTTGTCACATGTTTTTCGGATCGGCGCCTTCGACTATGTCTTGACTCTCCTTGGTCAGGCCTCGGGACTTGCCTGCGGGCTTGACCAAAGGTTCCGGCGTGAAGCGCGGCCGGTCGGGCGGCAAATAAGGCGGCGGCGGCCCGCCGGCCTGCTGAATCGCCAGCCGGTCGAGGTCGCGGCTGCGCGCCGCCTCGACGCCCTCGCGGGCGCGCTCGGCGTCGCCGGTCAGCTCAGTGAGAGCCGCGCCGCCAAAGGCGAAGGCGGATTCCAGCGTGTCGCGCATCTGGAAATCGACGCCGCGTTCGAGCAGGTCGATGGCGTGGATGCGGTCATAGGCGCGCACGAAAATCTTGGCGACCGGGAAATTCTCGCGGCACAGGGCGACGATGGCGTTGGCCTTGTCGCGCTCGCCGACGCAGACGGCGATGATCCGGACCTCGCCGGCGCCGGCGGCGCGCAGCACGTCGAGCCGGCAGCCGTCGCCATAATAGACCTTGAAACCGAACTTGCCGGCGTTGCGAATGCGCTCGACGGAGGTGTCGATCACGGTGACGTCGATGCGTTCGGCCAGCAGCGGCTGCACCGCGATCTGGCCGAAGCGGCCGAAGCCGACCACCAGGATTTTTCCGCGCCGCGCCTTGGGCACGACCACCGGGGGCAGGGCCTCCGTTTCCTCCGCGGCGGGCGCCGGGACGAAGCGCGCGATCAGGAAATCGGTGACTTTCGCCAGGAACGGGCCGACCACCATGGCGATGGCGGCCAGCGCCGACAGCAGGCTGGAATCGGCGGCGGGGATCAGGGCGGTCTGGGCCGCCAGCGGGAAGATGGCGAAGGAGAATTCGCCCGCCGGCGTCAGCACGCCCGCCGCGCTGAGCGATTCCCGTTTCGAGGCGCCGTTGAGGCGGAACAGCACGAACATCAGCCCGGTCTTGACCGCCAGCAGCGCCGCCGAGGCCCCGGCCAGCCAGCCGATATGCTCGGCGATCAGGCGGCGGTCGACCGACATGCCCACCGACATGAAGAACAGGCCCATCAGCAGCCCCCGAAACGGCTCGATATCGGCTTCGAGCTGGTGGCGGAAATGGGATTCGGACAGCAAGATGCCGGCTAGGAAAGCGCCGAGCGCCATGGACATGCCGACCGACTGCATCAGCACGGCGGCGCCGAGCACGACCAGCAGGGCGGCGGCGGTGAGGATTTCGCGCGCGCCAGCCCGCGCCAGCAGGCGAAACAGCGGGTTCAGCGCCCAATGGCCGGCGAGAATGACGAACGCCAGCGCCGCGAAGGCCTTGGACAGGTCGATCAGCGCGTCATGCATGGCGCCGGTCAGCGACGAGCCGCCGCCGAAGAAGGGAATGGCCGCGAGCAGCGGCGCCACCGCAATGTCCTGCGCCAGCAGAACGGCGAAGGCGCGGCGGCCGTAGGTGGTTTGCGCGTCGCCGCGCTCGTCCAGCAATTGCATGGCGATGGCGGTGGACGAGAACGCCAGCGCGACGCCCGTCGCCACCGCCCCGAACGGGGTCAGGCCCAGCATTATCCAGGCGGCGAGCCCGATCGGGACCGCCGTCAGCGCCATTTGCGTCACGCCGATCACCACGATGTCGCGGCGCATGGCGCGCAGGCGCGCGGGCTTGAGCGACAGGCCGATCAGGAACAGCAGCAGCACGACGCCGAGCTGGGCGATGTTCAGGGTCATGCGCGGGTCGGCGACCAGCGCCAGCCCGGACGGGCCGATGATCATGCCGGCGGCCAGATAGCCGATCACCGAACCTAGGCCTGCGAGGCGGAACAGCGGCGCGAAGATCACCGCGGAGCCGAGCAGGATGAGAGTCGGAACCAGGAAGGAGGTCTCGCCGGTCAGGTCTTGCATGGATTTTTCGTTTGGGAGGCGGCCGAATCGCCGCTTTCCCCGTTTATAGCGAGAACGCGGCAAAAGGGGGGCGGGCGCTGCGCGCGACCA
Organism: Rhodoblastus acidophilus; assembly: GCF_900187365.1. Classification (GTDB taxonomy): domain Bacteria; phylum Pseudomonadota; class Alphaproteobacteria; order Rhizobiales; family Beijerinckiaceae; genus Rhodoblastus; species Rhodoblastus acidophilus. Next base: position 23,286 of record NZ_FYDG01000009.1, on the reverse strand, counting down.
AGCTTCCGCTTGACACCCGGCCGCGCCCTGCTGAAAAAAGCCTCAACCATGAGGACGATATGAGCCAGAAGCCGACCCTGAAAATCCTCCTTTGCGCGCCGCGCGGTTTTTGCGCCGGCGTGGTCCGGGCGATCAATGTCGTCGAACAGGCGCTGGCCAAATTCGGCGCGCCCGTCTATGTGCGCCACGAAATCGTCCATAACCGCTATGTCGTGGAGACCCTGAAGAAAAAGGGCGCGGTCTTCATCGAGGAGCTGGATGAGGCGCCCGACGGCCGCCAGCCCGTGATCTTCTCCGCCCATGGCGTGCCCAAGGACGTGCCCGCCGAGGCCGAGCGCCGCAATCTTTTGGCCATCGACGCTACCTGCCCGCTGGTGAAGAAGGTGCATCTGGAGGCGGAGTTCCATCACCGCCGCGACCTGAAAATCATTCTGGTCGGCCACAAGGGCCACCCGGAAGTGGTCGGCACCATGGGGCAATTGCCCGAAGGGTCGGTCATTCTGGTCGAGAGCGCGGAAGACGTGGCGGCGCTGCCGTTCTCGCCGGACGAACCGCTCGCCTATGTGACGCAGACCACCCTGTCGATCGACGACATGTCGGCGGTGGTCGCGGCCTTGCAAGCGCGCTATCCCGGCATTATCGGGCCGCACCGCCAGGACATCTGCTACGCCACCACCAACCGCCAGGCGGCGGTGAAGGCGATCGCCGACAAGGTTGACGCTTTTGTCGTGGTCGGTTCGCCCAATTCCTCCAATTCGCAGCGTCTGCGCGAAGTGGCGGAGCGCAGCGGCTGCAAGACCTCGCAACTGGTGCTGCGGGCGGACGATATCGACTGGACCAAGTTCGAGGGCATCAAGTCGCTGGGCGTCACCGCCGGCGCTTCGGCGCCGGAAGTGCTGGTGGAGGAAATCCTCAACGCTTTCGCGGAAAAGTTCGAGCTGGACATCGAGACGGTGACCACGGCCACTGAGGACGTCTCGTTCCCGCTGCCGCGCCAGTTGCGCGAAGAGGTCGCCTGACGTCCGTTCGTCGGCATGTTGGCAAGGGGTTTGCGCGGACCGCGTAAACCGCGATCTGGGGAGACCGCCTTGCCACAATCCTTCGCCCAACTCGATCCCGGCCTTGGCCTGCTGCGCCATGTCGCCCTGCTGGCCGAAGGCGGGGCGGCGGACCCCGACGAACTCGACCTGTTGGCGCGCCAGATCGAGGCCGGCTTCCTGCTCGACGTTGCGCCCGAAAATGTCTGGCCCGAATTTTCGCGTGGGCTGATGGGCGCCGCGCCCGGCCGGATGTTGCATTATCTGCATGAAATCGGGGCGCTGGAGCAGATTCTGCCCGAAGTCGACGCGCTCTACGGCGTGCCGCAAATCGCCGCCGGGCCGGCCGGGGTCGATCTCGGCCTGCTGATCGAGGCGGCGCTGGACGACGCCGCCCGGATCGGCGCGCCGGTGTCGGTGCGTTTCGCGCTGCTGACGAAAGATGTCGGCAAATCGGATTCGCCGCGCGAACATTTGCCGGCGCATTATCGCCATATCGAGCGGGGCGAGCCGCGCCTGCTCGCCTTGGCGGAGCGTCTCGGCGTCCCGCAGGAGTGTCGCGACCTCGCCTTGCAGTCCCTGCACGAATGCGAGCGCGCCCAAAAAGTCTCGCGGATGCGCGCGGGCTCGCTGGCGATGCTGCTGGAGCGCAACGGCGCTTTCGACGCGCCGGCCCGTTTCGATCTGTTCATCAACGTCTGCGCCTGCGATTATCGGGCCTATCCCGGCCGTTCCGGCGCGGCCTGGCCCAAGGCGCGGCTGATCGAGGCGGCGCGCCTGGCCTGTCTCGAACTGGACGCGCCGCCGCGCGACATCGAGGCGCTGCGCGAGGCGCGGGCCGCCGCGGTGGCGCTGGCGCTGAGTTCCTGCGGCGAGTCGTGAGCTTTGCGCAAAATCAAAACGGCGCCGGTTTGCGCCTGAGCGATTTCCCCTTTGCGCGATCATGTTTTAAGAGCGGCCCACGATTCTCAATGCGTGAGCCGACATGTCCAGCGAACATCCCTTCGACGACCTCAACATCCTGATCAAGACGATGCCCACGGCCTCCGCCGAAGCGGTGGCGGCGGTGCGCGCCCGCGACGCGCAGCTGACCAAGCCGCCGGGCGCGCTGGGGCGGCTGGAGGAAATCGTCGAACATCTCGCGGCCTGGCAGGGCAAGGAGAGCCCGACCATCGAACGCCCGACCGTCGTCGTTTTCGCCGGCAATCACGGCGTCACCGCGCAGGGGGTCTCGCCGTTTCCCTCCAGCGTCACCGAGCAGATGCTGAAGAATTTTTCCGCCGGCGGCGCCGCCGTCAACCAGATCTGCGCCACCTGGGGGGCGGGTCTCAAAGTGTTTGAACTGGCGTTGCAGATTCCCACCAAGGATTTCTGCGAGGCGCCGGCGATGGAGGCGCGCGAATGCGCCGGCACCGTCGCGTTCGGCATGGAGGCGATCGCCGGCGGCGCCGACCTGCTGGCGTTCGGCGAAATGGGCATTGGCAACACCACCTCGGCCGCGGCTATCTATCACGCGCTCTACGGCGGGGCCGCCGCCGATTGGGTGGGGCGCGGCACCGGCCTCGACGACGCCGGGTTGCAGCGCAAGATTTCCGCGGTGGAGCGGGCCGTCGCCCTGCACAAGCCTGAACTGACCGATCCCTGGGAAGTGCTGCGGCGGCTGGGCGGGCGCGAGATCGCGGCCATGGCCGGCGGCATTCTCGCCGCGCGCATGGAGCGCATTCCCGTCCTGCTCGACGGCTATGTCGCCTGCGCCGCCGCCGCCATCCTGCACGCCATCGACCCGTCCACGCTCGATCATTGCCTCGCCGGCCATCGCTCGCCGGAAGGCGCTCATGGCGAGGTGTTGCGGCGTTTCGGCAAAAAGCCGCTGCTCGACCTGGGCATGCGGCTGGGCGAAGGCTCGGGCGCGGCTTTGGCGATGGGGATCGTCAAGGCGGCGGTCGCCTGTCACCGGGACATGGCGACGTTCTCGTCCGCCGGCGTCGACAACAAGGCGTAAGCCGCGATCCGGCGCGGCTCGGGCCGCGCCGCGGATTTCGGCCAACCGGCGCGGCTTAAGCCGCGCCGCGGATTTCGGCAAGAAACGACGACATGGCGCGCTCAAGGGTCTGGCTTTGCCCCATGAGCGTTTCCGTCGATTTCAGCACGATGACCGCCATTTCGCCGGTCTCGCCCGCCGCCTGGGCGACGCCGTGGCCGTTGGCGGCGACCTCGCGCGTGCGTTGCGAGGCTTCATCGACGTGAACGGCGATTTCGGCGGTGGCGGCGCCCTGCTCCTCGACGGCGGCGGCGATGGCCCCCGACATTTCGTGAATGCGCCCGATGGTGCGGGTCATGCCCTCGATGGCGGCGACCGCCGCATCGGTCTCATGCTGGACCGTGTTGATCTGGCTGATGATTTCCTGCGTGGCCTTGGCGGTTCCGCTGGCGAGCGTCTTGACCTCGCTGGCGACCACGGCGAAGCCCTTGCCGGCTTCGCCGGCGCGCGCCGCCTCGATCGTGGCGTTCAAGGCCAGAAGATTGGTCTGGCTGGCGATGTTGTCGATCAGGATGACCACTTCGCCGATCCGGGCGGCCGAATCGGACAGTTGCGCGACGGTGCGCGTGACCGCGCCGGCCTCCGCCGCCGCCGCCTCGACCGTGCTGGCCGCCTGGCTCGCCTGCCGCGAGATTTCCGTGATCGAGGCTGACAGCTCGGTCCCGGCGGAGGCGACCGTCACCACATTGGCGCTGGCCTGGTCGGTCGCCGTCGCCACCGTCGAGATCTGGCGCTTGGTCTGCTCCGCATTGGCGGACAGGGCGTTGGCGGCGCCATGCAATTCCCTGGAGGCGGCGGCGATGGCCATGACGATGTCGCGCACCCGGTTCTCGAGGGAATCCGCCAGCGCAAGGGTCGCCTGACGCTGGGCCTTGAGATTTTCTTCGCGCTGGCGCTCCTGGGCCTGACGCATGTTCTCGCGTTCGGCCATCAGCTTGCGAAACACATCGACCGATCGCGCGAGCACGCCGATTTCATCCTTGCGCGTCACGCCTTCGACCGTGATCGCGATATCGCCGCCCGCCAACCGCTCCAGCGTGGCGACCACCTTGGCCAGCGGATGGCTGATCGTTCCGTTGACCGTGACGACGAACAGCGCGACGGCGGCGGCGCCGACCGCCAGCAAGGCGATCAGGCTGAACTGCATCGCCTGATGCGTCTCGCCCGCGACCGTCGCAGCCGTGGCTTCGGCGAGGGCGACCAGGCGTTTGCGCGCCTGCGTCAGCAATTCGGTCGGCTGGCGGTCGATTCCGGTCACGGCGGCGTCGCCCGCCGCCGAATCGAATCCGGCGTCGCGGAATTTCTCCAGTCCCGCGCGATAGGCCTTGCCCAAAGCGTCATGGGCGGCGGTGAACTGGGTCAGCAAGGACGCCGCCTCGGGGTCGGTCACGCTCTGTTGCAGGCGCGCGCAGCGCGCGCGGACATCGGCTTCCTGCTCCTCAAACTGCTTCCAGTATTTCGAGAGCGCCTCGGGCTTCTTGCCGCGCAGCAGCACGTTCTTCCATTCCTGGACCTGCGTTTTGAATGCGTTTTCCATCGCTTCGACGCGAATGGCGTCGGATTCGCCGGCCATCACCTGCGTTTCGAACGCCGTGAGGCCCTGGGAGGCCCGGGACGCGCCGAAGCCGACCACGCCGAAGATCAAGATCATGGCCGCCGCGAAGATCAGCAGAAGCTTGGCTCGGATATTCAGATGGGACAGCGCCACGCGGGCCTCCAGACGATGCGCGAAACGACATGCGCGCCAGAGGGCGCGCGATGGCCTGCCGGACGTGCTGTCATCTTATAGAGGAATTGGCTTTCGCCAAGCTTGAGCGCTTGCGCCTTGAGGCTTGGTTTCCTTGGTTTTACGGGCTCTCAGGCGGCCCCGCGCAGCCCGGGCTTGCGTCCGGCTGTCTCCGGCGCCGCCATTTGCGGCAGCGAGTTCATCACCCGCTCCGGCGGCAGGATGACCAGCACTTCCGTGCCCTCGCGCAATTTCGAGCGCAGGGTGAAGGTGCCGCCGTGCAGTTCGACCAGTCCCTTGACGATGGGCAGGCCGAGGCCGGTGCCCTCGTCGGCGTTCTTCTGCGCCATCGAGCCGCGCCCGAACGAGGACATGATCACGGGGATTTCGTTTTCCGGTATGCCCGGCCCATTGTCGCGCACGGAAAAATATTGGCCGCCGACCTTGGTCCAGCCGACCTTCACGACCACCTGTCCGCCGGGCGGCGTGAACTTGATGGCGTTGGTGAGCAGGTTCAGGGCGACCTGGCGCATGGCGCGCTCGTCCGCCCAGATGCGCGGCATATTGGGCTCGACCACATCGGTCATGGTCACTTCGCGCTTGCGGGCGCGCAGCGTGAGCAGGCGCAGGCAATCGTCGATCACGCCGGGCAGCGAAACCGATTCCTCCTTCAGCTCGTAGCGCCCGGCCTCGACGCGCGACAGGTCGAGAATCTCGTTGATGAGCATCAGCAGATGCGTGCCGCTCGCATGAATGTCGTTGCAATAGTCGCGATAGGCCGCCACCGCATGGGCGCCGAACAGCTCGTTCTTCATCACTTCGGAAAAACCGAGGATGGCGTTCAGCGGCGTGCGCAATTCATGCGACATGGTGGCGAGGAAGCGCGACTTGGCGAGGCTCGCCTCCTCGGCGCGGCGGCGCGCCTCGTCGGAATTGGCCTTGGCCTGCTCCAGCTCGGCGATCAGCATGTCCTTTTCCGACTGGAACGCCAGCGAATCGATATGGCTGGCGTAAATGCGGCGGGCGAGAATGACGAAATAGAGCAAGGTGGCGCACGCCAGCAGGGTGAGCGGCGCGACCGGCCCCTGCAAGGTGGTGGGCGCCATATAGAACACCACGCCCGCCGCCAGCGGCGCCAGCACGGCATAGACCGCCGCCGGCACGAAAGCCGCGACCACGGTGTGGATGGCCGCCGCCAGCATGAACACCACCATCACATAGGTGGTCGCCCAGTGATCGCCGACCCCGGCCATGAGAATGGCGAACGAGGCCCAGGCGGCGCCGTTGACGGCTTCCGCGAAGGTGAAGCGCGCGTACCAGGCGCGGGCGTCGAGTTCGGCGCGGTCCAGTTTCAGGAAACGGCGCGCGAGCAGGCAGGCGAGCGCCAGCGCGCTGAGGGTGAAGCTGAGCCAGATCAGCACGACCAGGGTCGGCAGCCACAAGGTGGTCATCGCCGCGATCGCCTGGCACATCATAATCTGCGGCAGAATCGCCGCGATGCGCCCCTCGGCGTAGAGGCGCAGCAGTTCGAGATCGAAATTGACGTTGCCGGCGCGCGCCGAGCTCAATTTCTCGCGGGCTTCCCGCAGACGATTGGCCATGCGTCGTCGTTCGGGTGAGCGCCCGTCGAAACGGCCGCGCGCGATCATCTCTGCGGTGACATTCTCCATGCGGGCGCGAACCAAAAAATAACGAACTGTCGGCCGACCTTGGCCGAAAATGCTTAAGGATCGCCTGACGCGGGATTAAATAGGGGGACGATCCACAGCCGCGAGCCGAGGCGCGCATGAAGCTTTACGATTCTCCCCACGCGCCCAACCCGCGCCGGGTGCGGATGTTTCTGGCCGAAAAGGGCGTGTCCCTGCCGACGGTCAGCGTCGACCTGGGAAAACTGGAGCAGAAAAGCGCGGATTTCGCCGCCGTCAACCCGTTGCGGCGCACGCCGGCGCTGGAGCTGGACTCCGGCGAAATCCTGACCGAATCGGTGGCGATCTGCCGCTATTTCGAGGAGCTTTATCCCGAACCGCCGCTGTTCGGCCACGACGCGCTGGAGCGGGCGCGCGTCGAAATGTGGCAGCGCCGCGTCGAACTGCAGTTTTTCGCGCCCATCACGCACGCGTTCCGCCATAGTCACCCGGCCATGCGCGAGATGGAGCAGCCGCAGATTGCGCAATGGGCCGAGGTCAACAAGCCGCGCGCCGTGGATTTCGCCCGCTTTCTCGACGCTGAACTGGCGCTGCGGCCCTTTATCGCCGGCGACGCCTTCACCATCGCCGACATCACCGCGCTGGCGGCGGCGGATTTCGCCAAGCCGGCGCGGATCGTCTTTCCCGATGAGTTGACGAATTTCGCCCGCTGGCGCGCGGAAGTGTCCTCCCGCCCCAGCGCGGCGGCCTGACATGGACGAACTCGCCGGTTTGCTCGCGCGAATCGCCGCCTGCCGCGTCTGCGTCGAGCAGCCGGTGGGCGCGCCGCTGCCGCATGAGCCGCGTCCAGTGGTGCGGGTCTCCGGCGCGGCGCGTCTGTTGATCGCCGGCCAGGCGCCGGGGGCGCGGGTCCACGCCAGCGGCCTGCCGTTCGACGACCCCTCTGGCGACCGCCTGCGCGACTGGCTCGGGATTGATCGCGCGACCTTTTACGACGTGTCGCGGGTGGCCGTCGCCGCCATGGGCTTTTGTTTTCCGGGCTATGACGCGCGCGGCGCCGACCTGCCGCCGCGTCGGGAATGTCGCGCCCGCTGGCACGATCAGTTGTTCGCGCTCATGCCGCAGGTGGAGCTGGTGGTGGCTTTGGGGCGCGCCGCCCTGGACTATCACGCCCGGCGCCTGCAGCGCCCCTTCGACCGTAAGGCCTTGATGACGGAGACGGTTCGGCATTTTGCGGCGCAACAGGGCGCGCCGCGCCTGATCGTCCTGCCGCATCCCTCCTGGCGCAACACCGGCTGGCTGCGGCGCAATCCCTGGTTTGAGGCCGACGTGCTGCCCAAGCTGAAGGAAGCGGTGCAAAGAGTGATTTAATGTATGAAGTCACGGAATTGGGACTGGACATGCTGCATTGCGGCAATATTATGAATAGTCCTTTTGGTGCGGCTGTACGTCGCGCCTCTGACGCTCGGCATTGAGATTCAGAGAGCCGCCATGACCACCGGTGAAAAAGTTCGCCTGAATACGGCCTCGCCCTTCGCCCGCCGCCTCAACCTTCCGCGCGGGGCCGTGGGCGCGGTGATCTGCCGCTACAATCTGTTGCGCGGCGGCGTGCGGGCGCAAAGGCTCGACGTGCAATTTGGTCCTGAACTGTTTGTCTGGGGCGCGCCCGCCGAGGCGTTCGAGCCCGCGGCGAACGAAAAGGCGTGTTGAGCGCCGCCAGCCCCATGGGCGCGCACTGATGGGCGCGCACTGGGACCAGACGCAATATCTTCCGCTGGCCTGGCCCTTTTTGGCGCTTCTGGCGTTGGCGCTGGCGCTGCTGCTGATTCTCGTTCAGGTCCGCATTCTGCGCTACGCCTATATGCGGCTTGGCGTGTCCTCGGGTTGGGCGCTGGTCCTGCTCGCCGCCTCGCTGATCGGCTCCTCCATCAACATTCCCATCGCCGAATTGGCTGGCGGCGACTTCGTCGCGCCGGGAGAAGTCTCGTATTTCGGCATGCGCTATGTCGTGCCCGAGGTTTTCAGCGAGCCAAGCGTGATTCTCGCGGTCAATGTCGGCGGCGCCCTGATTCCGACGCTGCTTTCGCTTTACGTCATGACCAAACGGGCGCTCTGGGTCCGCGCCCTGATCGCGACCGCCGTCGTCGCCGCGATCTGCCACATGCTGGCGGAACCGGTGCGCGGCGTCGGCATCGCCTTGCCGACCTTCGTGCCGCCGATCGCCGCCGCGCTGGTCGCCGCCATCGTGTCCTGGGAGGAGCTGGCGCCGCTGGCGTATATCGCCGGCAGTCTAGGCGTGCTGATCGGCGCCGACCTGCTCAATCTCGACCTGCTGCCGACGCTCGGCGCGCCGGTCGCCTCGATCGGCGGCGCCGGGACGTTCGACGGGATTTTCGTCACCGGCTTGCTCGCGGTTTTGCTGGCGAGCATCGCACAGCGGCCGCAGCGGGGATGATCATTCCGCCGCCGCCAGCCGCGCCTCGCCGTCCAGCAAGGGTTCGAGCAGGTGGCGGGCGAGGTGGCGGATGACGGGAACGCACAGGCCGTCGCCGCAAAGCTTGTAGGCTTGCGTGGCGGCGCGCGGCAGGATGTAGCTGTCGGGCAGGCCCATCAGCCGCGCCGCCTCGCGCGGCGACAGCAGGCGGGAGCGGATCGACGCGCCGTCGATCTCCAGCAAGGTCTGGCGCGAGGAGCCGCCGCCCGGCGTGCGCAGGCAACCGGCCATGCCGTCGAAGCGCGCTTCGGCGCGCTGCGCCTTGCGCCCGTCTTCGTCGCGGCGGGTGCGGCGATAGACGGCGCCGACCGCGCGGCGGCCTGAGGCTTGAATTTCGCGGATTTTCTCGCGATGCGCCGGCGCCATCAGGTCGAGCAGGCGTTGCGTGGCGGCGGGTGCGCGCCAGGGAGCCTGAGGCGGCTCGTCCTCCAAAATGTCGATCAGTTCGGCGATGCGCCGCGCCGGCTCGGGCAGCCGCCACCAGACCCATCGCGCCTTTAGCGCCGGCGGCAAGTTTTTCTGCGCGGCTGCGAGCGCCGGCGGCGTCCAGATTTTTTCCGGCGCGGCGCCCACATAGCTTGTCAGGTGCGCGAAATCCTCGCGCGCGGCGACGAAAAACACGCGGGGGCGCGATTGCGGCGTGAAAAACCGGGCGTCGAGCACGAAGGCGCCGGTGAGATAGCCCAGTTCGCTCAGGGCCGCGACAATCGCGCGAAAGTCCCGGCCGCCATGCGAGGTGAGGACGCCCGCGACATTTTCCAGCACGATCAGTTTTGGCGCCCGCGCCTGGGTGCGCAAGGCGCGCATTTTGTCGTGGAAAAGCCAGAAGGCGCCGGAGCGGGTCCTCACTTCATCCTGCGCGCCGCCCATGCCCCTGCCGGCGCCGGCGAGCGAGAGATCCTGGCACGGAAAGGAGGCCCAGGCGAGTTCGGCCGCGCCGGGCAGGCGCTCGGCCTCGACCTTGGCGAGGTCGCCGCAAAAAAACTCGTCGCCGCCCCAGTTGGCGCGGTAGCTCTCGGCCTTTTCCGGGTCGAAATCGTTGGCGAACAGGCAGGTCCAGTCCGGCCCCAGCCCGAGCCGCGCCATGCCGCCGCCAGCGAAAAATTCGTAAAACGTCTTGCCCATGTCGCGCCGGAACAGAAAAGCGAATCAGCTGATCCATCCCGCCACAAGCGGCGCTCAGGCGCCAGCCCCGGCCAAAACTTGCGCACAGCAAGCGTCGAGCGCGGGGCGCGCCGCGGCATTGCGCCAGATCACGGCCTCGAAGGCGCGCCGCTCGGCCGTGCGCCGTTTCTCGCCGCCGTCATATTCGATCAGCGCCGCCCGCTCTTCATAGGCGTCGCGCAATTCCTCCGGCAGATGATCCAGCCAGCTTCGCCAGTCGGCGGGCAGCGGCTGGCCGCCGCCGGAATGCAAGGTCAGAGCGCTGCGGGCCATTCACGCCTCCTGTTCGCGTCACCGCTCTGATGTTCATACTTTGTTCTTGCCGGAAAATCAACCCCGTCCCTTCACCCGAGTTTTTCCGGCAGAATCGGCACGGGCAAGATGGCGACGCCGTCGTCGATCAGCGCGCGGGCCTCTTCCAGCGAGGCCTGGCCGCGAATGGCGCGCTCGGGCGCCTCGCCGTCGTGGATGCGCCGGGCCTCGTCGGGAAAGTTCTCGCCGACGTCCACGGTGGAGGCGACGATCTTCTCATGCAGCTCGCGGGCGAGCCGCTGCAGTTCGCCGCCGGCGTCGCTGACCAGCGCCACGCTCTGCTTGGCCGCCGCGACGGGCTTGGACCGGTCCTTTCGCGCGACGACGGCCGGGGCCATCACCGCCTTGCCGACCTTGACGCTGTTGCAATGGGGACAGGCGACCAGATCGGCTCCGATCTGAAATTCATAGGATTCGTTGCTGGCGAACCAGCTGTCGAACTCGTGGCCGTTGTCACAAACGAGGCTAAAGCGGATCATGGTGTTCAGGCCAGCAGGGGATCGAGGACGCCCTGGACGTCAAGGGCGTAAAGATCGTCACAGCCGCCGATATGCCGCCCATCAATGAAGATTTGCGGCACTGTGCTCCGGCCGTGGGCGCGTTCCGTCATTTTGCCGCGCAGAACCGGATCGCCGTCCACGGGAATTTCCGTGAAGGCGGCGTTTTTCTCCGCCAGCAACATTTTCGCGCGCATGCAGTAAGGGCAGGTCGCGGTTGTGTAAATCTCGACTTTCGGCATAGGCGGCAAGGCTCTCCCGCAAGCTCTCGATCTTGCGCGGCTTTGGTGATGTCCAGCGTTCGCTTGGGCTATATAGACTCGTTTCGCGTTTCTGTCACAACTCTTGCAAAGGCCAAAGCATCCACCCGTTCCGCGCCCGCCCGCAGCAGGGCGCGCGCCGCCGCGTTCAGCGTCGAGCCGGATGTGGCGACGTCGTCCACCAGCACCAGCCGCCGATGCGCCAGCTCGCCCTTTTTGTCGGGCGGCGCCGCGAAAGCGCCCTGCATGTTGAGGGCGCGCAACCTGCGGCTGAGGCCGACCTGAGGCGGCGTCGGTTTTACGCGCATCAGCAGGCCCGTGCGCAGGGGAACGCCGGAGCAGCGCGAAATCTCCCGCGCCAGCAGGACCGACTGGTTGAAGCGGCGATGCGCCAGGCGGCTGGCGTGGAGCGGGACCGGAATCAGCAAATCGGCCTCATCGAGCAACTCGGCGCCGGCGCGCGCCATCCAGCGGCCCATCGGACCCGCCAATTCCAGGCGGTCGCCATATTTCAGCCGGTGCACCAATGTGCGGACCGGCCCCTCGTCGAAACAGGCGACGGCGCGCAGCCGCGCGAAGACCGGCGGATCGGCCTGCGCCTCCGGCGAAATCGCGCGTTCGCCGTCCTCCGCGCCGAAGCTGGCCTCGAACGGCGCGCCGAGCCGCTCGCAATAGGGCCTTTCGATAAAGCGCACGGCGCGCCAGCAGTCCGCGCAAAGCCCGCCATGCGCGGCGATGGCGCGGCGGCAGGCGAGGCAGGCCGGCGGATACAGCAGGTCGAGCGCAAGGGCGCCGGCGCGCTTGATCGCGCCGAGGCCGGAAGCGAGCAGGAGACGCGGGCCGAGCGACATGGCGCGATCATACGCGCATTGCGCCCTTCCGATTGTTGCGCTTGCAGCTTTTGACGCACGGCCGCTTCCGGCGCATAGTGGGGCGTGCCCAATCCGCCGCAAATTTTCGACCGCGCCCTGTTGCGACGCCGCCTCGCCCGCGCCCAGCGCGCGCCATGCGACTTCCTGGCGAACCGGGTCGCCGGGGATTTCGCCTACCGTCTGATCGGCGTGTCGCGCGACTTTCCGCGCGCGCTGGACTATGGCTCGCCCCATCCGGCGGCGGCGCGGGCGCTGGCCGCGCCGGACAGGACTTTTGTGCGCGCCGCGCCGAGCCGCGAAACCGCCTCGGGCGCCGATCTGGTGATCGACGAGGAAGCCTCGCCCTTCGCGCCCGAAACCTTCGATCTCGTGGTCAGCGCGCTGGCGCTGCAATGGGTCAACGATCTGCCCGGCGTCTTCGCCCAGATTCGCCGCAGCCTTGCGCCGGACGGCCTGTTTCTCGCGGCTTTGGTCGGGGGGCAGAGTTTTGCGGAGCTGCGCCATTGCCTCGCGCGGGCGCAGGAGGAGCTTGAGGGCGGCGCCAGCCCGCGCGTGTTTCCCTTCGTCGATTTGCGCGATCTCGGCGCCTTGTTGCAGCGCGCCGGCTTCGCCCTGCCGGTGACCGATTGCGATTCGCTGGTGGTGCGCTACGACGACATGTTCGCTTTGCTGCGCGACTTGCGCGGCATGGGGGCGACCAATGTGCTGGCGGCGGGCGCGCGGCGGCCGTTGCAACGCCGGACGCTGTTCCGCGCCGCCGAGATTTACCAAAGCGAATTCGCCGATGCCGACGGGCGCATTCGCGCCAGCGTGGACATTCTGTGGCTCTCGGGCTGGGCGCCGCATGAGAGCCAGCAAAAGCCGCTGCCGCGCGGCTCCGCCCAGGTTCCGCTGGCGCGCGTGCTCGGCGACAAGAGCCGGATTTAGCGGGGGCGCGCCGCCGCTCCGAGGCCCGCGAGCGCGCTTAGGCCGGCGGAGAGCAGGGCGTTCCAGAAGGCCAGGGACAATCCCAGAATCTTTAACGCGGGTTCGTCGCAGCGCACGACATGGACGCTTTGCAACTGGCGGCGGAAATCGGCCATGGTCGCGGGCTTGACGAAATCGCCGGTGCAATCGGCCGGCCCCGCCCACAATTTCCATTCGACGCCCGCATGATAAAACGCCAGCGCCGCATTGGCGGCGAAGATGAGCGCCAGCAACGCGAGGGCGGTTCGGGCCGCCGCGGGCGGCGCGTTGCGGGCGAGGAAAATCGCCGCCGCCGCGACGGGCAGCGCGGCGTAAAAGGCGTAGCGTTCCTTCAGGCACAATTCGCAAGGCTCGAAGCCCAGCGCCTGGAACGTCCAGGCGCCGGCCAGCGCCAGGGCGGCGGCGGCAAGGCTCAGGCTCGCCGCCTGCAAGGGGGTCGGGCGGGCGAATCGGATCATGGTCAGGCCATTTTCGCGGCGAGATAGAAGCCGAGCACGACAATGGCCAGCAGGCCGATGACGAATGTGCCGAAATGCTTTTCCAGCGCATGCCGGAAGAAATCCCCGAACCGGTTCAACGCCGCCGCCAGAATGAAGAAGCGCGCGCCGCGCGTGATCAGGGACAACAGCATGAACAGCGCGAAATTATAGTTGAGCAGTCCGCTGACGATGGTGACCAGCTTGTAGGGAATGGGCGTCAAGCCTTTGACGAGAATGAAGGCCCAGCCCCATTGCGCGTAGAAGGCGCGCAAGGCGTCGATTTTCGAGGCGTAGCCATAGACGTGGATGATCCAATGGCCGATCGTGTCAAACAGCAGGGAGCCGATGGCGTAGCCCACGGCGCCGCCGAGCACGGAAGCCACCGTGCAGACGGCGGCGTAAAGCCAGGCTTTTTTCGGCTGGGCCACCGCCATGGGCAGCAGGATCAAGTCCGGCGGCAGGGGAAAGAAGGAGCTTTCGGCGAAGGCGACGCCGGCGAGCGCCCAGGTCGCGTGGCGGCTTTCGGCCAAGGAAATGGTCCATTTGTATAATTTTTCGAACATCGGAATCCCGTCTCTGTGCCCGGCGCACTCTTAACATTGGCGGGGCGGGTCTGGCCACGGGCTGGCTGAAACTTTGCGCGGGGCGATTGACGCGCGGCGTTTGCGCGTTATAGTTCGGCGCTCTGCGGGCCTTTTGGCCTCAGGCCCCTGTGGCGGAATTGGTAGACGCGCTCGACTCAAAATCGAGTTCCGCAAGGAGTGCTGGTTCGATTCCGGCCAGGGGCACCACAACGCCATCCTCAATCGTCCGAAACTGTCCATAACAGTCTGAAAAACCCAAGGAAACCGCGGGTCTATCGGCTCTTCCCGCTGCGCCGCCCCCCGCAGGGAGCGCCCGCGCGGCGCTCATCGACATTGAGATCAAGTCCGCAAAGGGATGCGACACGCCTTGCACGCTGGCGTATGGCCTGTACGCGTCGGTGGCGAGGGCGCCATTTCCGTTCATAGCGAGGCGATCAGCGTCTGATCGGCTTGAACCGATCGGACCGCGTCATCGGCCGTTCCTGCGCGTCCCCTTTTAGGGGCGGGTTGCTCTCCGGCGCGCGCGAAACGTCGCGCAATTTGCCGAACAGCAAAGACGGCGCGCGCAACCTGCGCGAATCCTCGGCCTCCGACATGTCGCGGCGCAGCAGGGGAGCACACATTTCATGATGAAAGGCGCGGATCCCGACGCCCCCCGCCTTTGGCGCGAGGGAGACCGGCTGCATGTCGATGTGCGCGGCCTTTGCTGCCCCGAGCCTTTGGTCGCCGTGCTGCGGCTGATCGACGGCGGCGAAGCCGGCGATGGTCTGGTGGCGCATGTCAGCCAGGAGCCGCTGCTGCTCTATCCCGAACTTAACGCACGGGGATGGCGCTATCGCCTTGTTGCGCCGCGCGGCGACGACGAAGTGGCGCTGGAAATGTCGAGGCCGCGCGCATGACGCTTTTTCTCGCCTCCGCCAGGAGCCGGTTGTTGCCGGCCTCGGTTCCGTTTCGGTTTTTCGCCATCGCCGCCGCGCTGCATGTCGCGCTTTGGGTCGCGTTGATCTTCGCCGCGGGCGAGTTCACGCAATTTCGCGGCGGCGTCGGACACGCCCTCGGCGCCGCGCACCTGTTGACCGTCGGCGTGCTGACGATGACGGCGGTGGGCGCGGCGATGCAATTGCTGCCGGTGGCGACCACGCGGCCGCTGGCGGCGGTCTGGCCGACGAAAACCGTGTTCTGTCTGCTGGCGCCGGGCGCGCTGGCCTTGATTTTCGGCATGTTCGCCGCCCATGTCGGCGCAATGATCGCGGGCGCGACGGCCTGCGCGGCGGGGCTTTTGCTGTTCGCGGGCCTGCTGGCCGACAATCTGCGGCGGGCCTCCAGCATGCCGCTGGTGCGCGCTTACGGCTGGGCGGCCTTTGTCGCGCTGGTCCTGCTGCTGGCGCTCGGCTTCGCGCTGGCGCTCGACAATTCCCTGGGCTTTCTCGCCGACCACGCCGGCCTGGCGCTCGTCCATATGATTCTGGGCGCCTTTGGCTTCATGGGCCTGCTGGCGCTGGGGTTGAGCCACGTGCTCGTGCCGATGTTCGCGCTGTCGAGCGCGCCAAAAGGGCGGGTCGCGTGGGCGGGGTTTGCGCTGGCGGCGGCGACGGTGGCGGCCGCGATTATCGGCGCGCTGTTGGGCCTGCCGAGCGTGCTGGCCGGCGCTTGCGGCCTTGGTTTCGCCGCCGCTTTGCTGCATCTCTGGCTGATGCGCGCGACGCTCAAAAGCGGCATGCGCAAGCGGCTCGGCCTGTCCTTCGTCCTCGTGCGCGTGGCCTGGGCGGCGCTGGCGCTGACGCCGCTGTTTGGCCTCGCGGCGCTCGCGGGCTGGGGGCCGGGCGGAACCCTGTTCGGGCTGGTCGCGCTCGGCGGCTGGCTGATGACCTTCCTGTTCGCCATCCTGCAGCGCATCGCGCCCTTCCTCGCCTCCATGCATGTCAGCCGGACGGGCGGCGGACCGGCGCTTTTGTCGGATTTTTCCGCCGCCGCGCCGCTAAAGGTCCATGCCTGCTGCCATTTCGCCGCGCTCGCCGGGCTGGCGCTGGCCATCGTGCTGGACAACGCGCCGCTGGCCGCGCTGGCCGCCTGTGTCGGCCTCGCGGGCGCGCTCGCCTTCGGGCTGTTCCTGGCCGGAATTGTGAAAACGCTCGCCTCGGGCAAGATTTAGGAGGTCCCATGTTCGCCAATCGCATCAGCCAGACACTTCATGAGGAGCATCGCGCCACGATCGAACTGATGGAGCGCCTCGAAACGATGATCGCCCGGAAGCAGCCACTGGAGGCCGGAGACGCGCTGCTGCGCGATCTGGTCGCCGCCATCGACAATGACACGCTGCGCCATTTCGATTTCGAGGAGAGCCATCTGTTCCCCCTGCTGCAATCGGTCGGCGACCAGCTGATCGGCGATCACCTCACCGAGGAGCACGACGCCATGCGTCCGCTGGCGGAAAAGCTGCGGACGGTCGCCGGAGCGGCGCAGGCGGCGGGGTTCGACGCAGTGGGCTGGAAGGCTTTTCAGCAGGCGGGCGCGGCGTTTGTGCAGCGCATGCTCATCCATGTGCAGAAGGAGGAGATGGCGCTGCTGCCGCTGGTCGAGGACATGATGGACGCTGACGCCGAGGCCCGCCTGCACGGCATATATGCGGGCGCTTCCGCCGCCTGAGCCGCCCTGCGACGACCGCGCCGGCAAGGACAGCCCGCCGCCACATCAAGGCGGCGGGTGTTCACGCCGCGCCCATCACGGCGTCGAAGATCCGCCTCACCATCTTGCGGCGTTCGCCCAGCTCGCGTTCGAGCCTGGCGAAATCGGGCGAACCCGCCGCCGCCGCCAGCCGCCGCTTCACGCCCTCGGCGGCGTGAACGGGATCGCCACCCTCGCCCAGGCTCAGGCGCAGCCATTGCGTCACCTTGGAAAACAGCGCCAGCGCCTCGCGGAGCTGGTCCGCGCTGTGCGGGTCGAGTCCGTGGCCCGCGGCGGCCGCCAATATGTCGGCCGTCCCCTGCGCGCGCAGGGCGCGGCGATGGGCGCCATGCGCCAGCGCCAGCGTCTGCGCGATGAATTCGATGTCGAGCTGCCCGCCCGGCGCCAGTTTGAGATCCCACGGGCCGGAGAACCCCTTCTCCTTCTCGATCAGCGCGCGCATCTCCCGCGCTTCCTTGGCGAGATCGGCGAAATCGCGATTCACGTAAAGCGCGGCGTCGATGGTCTCCCGCACCTCCGCGCACAGGCTGAGGTCGCCCGCCACCGGCCGCGCCCGCGTCAGCGCCATATGCTCCCAGATTTCCGCATGTTCGGCCTGATAGGCCCGGAAGGTGGAGAGCCGCGCCGCCACCGGTCCCTGATTGCCCGAGGGCCGCAACCGCATGTCCACCGCGAACAGTTTTCCGCGCCGCGTCGGCGCCGACAGCGCGGCGATCAGGCGCTGGGTCAGCCGGCCATAATAGACCGAGGCGTGCAAGGGTTTGGCCCCATCGGACTCCGGGTTTTCCGGATCGAAATCGTAGAGCGCGACGAGATCGAGATCGGAGGTCGCGGTCATTTCGCGCGAGCCGAGCTTGCCGAACCCCAGCACCGCGTAACGTCCGCCGGCCGGCCGGCCGTGTTCGGCGACGAAAATGGCCTCGACCCGGTCGAGGCAAGCCCGGATCAGCGCGCAGGCCAGGGCCGAATAGGAGCGCGCCGCCTGCTCCGGCTCGATCAATTCCGCGAACAGCCGCAGGCCGATCAGGAATTTCTCCTCGGTGGCGAAGGTGCGGGCGATGTCGAGAAAACCTTCGAGGCTGGGGTCGCTGACGTAAAACGCCGCGAGCCGGCGCAAATAGTCGTCCTCGTCGCCGACCGTCGCGGTCAGGCCCTGGTCGATGGCGGCGTCGAGCGTATTGGGCGTCTGCGCCACCACTTCGGCGAGGCGCGGGGCGCCGCCGAGAATGTCGGCGAACAATTGCCGCATGGCGTCGTGCGATTTCAGCAGCGAGAACAGCTCCACCGCCGCCGGCATGTGCGTCATCACCTCGTCGAAGGCGGCGATGGCCGAATCGGCGTCGCCGGACTTGGCGAAGGCGTTGAGCAGGGCGGGGATGAGTTCGGTCAGCACTTCGCGGGCGCGCGGGCTGCGCACGGCGGGGCGGCGGCCGAAGTGCCAGCCGCGCACGGTTTCCGCCGCGCGGGCGGGATCGCGGAACCCCATTTCGCGCAACGTGTCCAGCGTGTCCGGGTCGTCGCCCGAGCCGGTGAAAACAAGGCTGCCGGCGCGCGAATCGAGGCCCGGCGCGTTTTCGAACAGCCGGGCGTAATGTTTCTCCACCGCGCGCAGCCGCTTGGTCAGCGCCTTGGCGAAGCCGGCGGCGCCGGGAAAGCCGCAGAACCGCGAAAAAGCTTTTAGCGCGGCTTCGTCGGCGGGCAGGCGCTGCGTCTGCTGGTCGTTGAGCATCTGCAACCGATGCTCCACCCCGCGCAAAAAAGCGTAGGCCTCGCCGAGTTCGGCCGCCGCTTGCGGGGTGATCCACTGGTCTTCCTGCAATTGCTGCAGCATGTCGAGGGTGCGCGACCCCCGCAATTGCTTGCGGCGGCCGCCGAAGATCAGCTGCTGCGTCTGCACGAAAAATTCGATCTCGCGGATGCCGCCGCGCCCGAGCTTGACGTCATGGCCGGCCACGGCGATTTCCGCATGGCCCTTCACCGCATGGATCTGGCGCTTCATGGCGTGGACGTCGGCGATCGCCGCATAATCGAAATATTTGCGCCAGATGAACGGGGAGAGCTCGTCGAGAAAGCCCATCCCCAGCGCAAGGTCGCCGGCGATGGGCCGCGCCTTGATGAAGGCGGCGCGCTCCCAGTTCTGGCCGAGCGCCTCGTAATAATGGCGCGCGGCGTCGAGCGAGACCGCCACCGCCGTCGAGCCGGGATCGGGCCGCAATCTCAAATCCACGCGTAAAACATAGCCGTCGCCGGTGCGCTCGTTCAGCAGTTTGACAATGTGCTGCGTCAGGCGGACGGCGTTGGCTTTTGCGCCCGGGCCGGCGTCGAGAACCGGGGACTGCGCGTCGAAAAACACCACGAGATCGACGTCTGAGGAATAGTTCAGCTCCCTCGCGCCGTGCTTGCCCAGCGCCAGAATCGTCAGCCCGCATTTGGACTCGTCGGGGCCGGCGCCGGCCCAGCCGAGCTTGTCGCCGGCCAGATAAAGGGCGCTGCGCAGCGCCGCGCCCACCAGCGCATCGGCGGCGCGCGAAAGGGCGCGCGTGGTCGCGACCACGTCATAGCCGCCGGAGAGGTCGGCCAAGGCGATGATCACAGCGCTTTCCTGCTTCGCCTTGCGCAGCAGCGTCATGGCGCGGGCTTCCGGGCAAGCCGCGCATTCCGCCAGCGGCGCCAGCGCCGCGTCCAGCGCCGCCTCTGGCGCGTGTTGCAGGATGCGCTTCAGCCGCTCGGGATCGCGCCGGATCAGCCCCCACAGGAACGGCGACTGGTCGGCGAGGCCCAAAGCGAGCGGCTCGAAATCTGGCCATTGCGGCAAAGCCGCGAGGTCCGGCGTTTCCGCCAGCACGTCGTCGAGCCGGGCGCGCGCCACCGCCTTCTGCGCCGGGCGGGGAAGCGCCAGCGCGGTCACGACGCGGCCTCGCGCGGCAGCCGCAGCGTCACTTTCAAGCCGGGCTGATTGTCCTCAATGCGCAGCGACCCGCCGTGCAGCCGCGCCACCGCCGCCGCCAGCGACAGGCCGAGGCCCGAACCGGGACGCGAGCGCGACGCCTCAAGCCGCACGAAGCGCTCCAGCACCCGCTCGCGGTCGGCGGCGGGAATTCCGGGGCCGCGATCGGCCACGGCGATCTCGACCGCGCGGGCGTCGCCGGTCACGGCCACCGTCACCTCGCCGACCTGTCCGGGCAGGGCCGGCTCGCCATATTTCAGGGCGTTGTCGATGAGATTGGCCAGGGCCTGGCCGATCAGCTCGCGATGACCGCGGAATTTCTCCGCGTCCCGCGCCTCAACCTTGATTTCCACGCCGCGTTCCTCCGCCGAGGGTTCGTAGAGTTCGGCCATGTCGGCCGCGAGCGCCGCGCCGTCAAGCTCGGAAAAACCTTCCGGACTGGAGGATTGGGTTTCCGCGCGGGCGATCAGCAGCAAGGCGTTGAAAATGCGGATGAGCGTGTCCGCCTCCTCGATGACATGCTCGAGCGCCTCGCGATCCGCCGCCCCGCCCTCGTCGGCCGTCAGCGCGCGCTCGGCGTTGTTCCGCAAGCGCGTCAGCGGCGTGCGCAGGTCATGGGCGATATTGTCGGAGACTTGCCTTATGCCCTCGACCAGCTTGGCGATGCGGTCGAGCATGGCGTTGAGATTATGCGCCAGCCGGTCGATCTCGTCGCCCGCGCCGGACAGCGGCAGCCGCCCCGTCAAATCCTCCTGCAGCAGGGTCGCGGCTTTGGCGCTCATCGCGTCCACCCGCTGCAGCAGGCGCCGCGCCACCAGAAAGCCGCCGAAGGCGCCGATGGACAGCAGCCAGGGCAGCGAGCCCATCAGCGCCGAGCCGAGAATGCGGCCGAGCCGCTCGCGGTCCTCGAGGTCGTGGCCCACCAGCAGGCGAAATCCGTCGGGCAGGACAAAGGCGCGCGCGATGGCGCGACGGCGGGCGTTGGCCTCGCCGGGGCGTTCATAGGCGATTTCCACCGGCCCGGTCTGGTTGAGCACGTCCGTCGGCAAATCCAGCACATTGCCGGCGATGCCGACGCCGTTCGGCGCGGCGACGAGATAGATGGAGGCCCCCGGCGCCTGCGCGCGGCGCTGCACCACATTGGCCAGCTGGTTGATGCCGCCCTCCTGGTACTGGTCGGCCAGGCCCTTGAGTTCGGCGTCGAGCGTCTGGGCGATCTGCTCGTCGATCAGGGCGCGGACGTTGTCGCCGACCTGGCCCAGCGCCAGAGTGAAGCCGAGCCCGATGATGATGACATAGGCCAGCGCCAGTTTGAACGAGGTGGTGCGAAAGAATCGGTCCGCCGAGCCGAGGCGGGACAGGGTCGTGCTTTTGAATTCCGCCGGCGGCAAGGCGCGTTCCTCTTTTTTTTCACCATGAGTCATGCTGGTTTCGCAGGCAAGTTAGCGATTGGTCATAGTACGGACGCCAAACCCGAAACCGCTCTTTAACCCTGACGCTTCATTGTCAAAACCGGTTCGGTTAGCGTTCTCCAGGGTACCTCATGTTTACGATTCTCGATCAATGGCTGGCGCGTCTTTTTGGAGCCAGCCGGCGCTCCAGAAGCGTCCCGCTTCTCGCCCAGCGCGCGTATTATGGCCATGACGGCATGGACCTGCGCCAGATTGATTCCTACGACCGCAGCTTCGATTTCGACGAGCAGCCTTCGCCTTATCAGCCTTATGTGCGGCTGCCCCGCGCGGCCGACGCGCTGGTCGATTCGCGCGACGCGCAGGCGCTGTCGCCGGCTTTGTCTCCGGCCCCGGCCCATCCGGCCGTGGCGGCGCAGGAAGCCGCCGTCGCGCTGAAATCCCGGCAGATGTTGCGCGGCGAATGGGTGGAGCCGGAAACGGCCGAGCCTGCCGCCGCAGAGCCCGCCGCGCCGGCGCAGGACGCGCGCGCCGCCGATCCGGGCCGCGTGCGCTTCACCCGAACCCCCGAGTCCTACATTCAGCGCCGTCGCGATGAGGAAGAGGCGCGCGCGCGCGCCATTGAGGAGGAAGCCCGCCGCGTCGCCGAGGAGGAGCGCCAGCGCGCCGAGGAGGACGCGCGTCGCGTCGAGGAGGAAGCGCGGCGGCTTGAGGAAGCCAAACTGGCCATCGCCCGCGCCTTGCGCGCGGCCAACGACGACGGGTCCGATCCCGACGCGCCGCGCGTGCGCTTCTCGCGTACGCCGGATTCGGTGTTCCAGGCGCGCATGCGCGCCAAAAACCCGCAGCCGGAGCCTGCGCCGGAGCCCGCGCCGCAAAGCGAGCCGGAAATCGCCGCCCCGACCGAGCCGGCGCTGTTGTGCGGTCCCGACGTCCAGGCCGGCCCCGAAATTCAGGCGGCTCAGGATGTTCAGGTCGCTCAGGATGTTCAGGCCGCGCCCGAATTGCAGCCCCCGGCCGATGTTCCGGCCGCGCCCGAGCCTGTCGCCGATGCGGCGCCCGCGGCCGCGTTCAATATCCTTCCGTTCACCGCCATGGGCGCCCGTTTCGCGCTGAACTCTGGTTTCGGCCCGCAAACCTGCGTGGTCGCCCAGCCCGCGCCGGCGCCGGCCGATCTCGCGCCCGAACCGGTCGCCGCCGCCGCGCCCGCTCCCGCCGCGCCTGCGCCGGTCGAAGCCGAAAAAGCGCCCGTCGAATCCGAGGAACTCGAAAGGAAGCCGGCGAAAATCCGCTTGCGGGTCAAAGCCGCGGCGCAGCCCGCGCCCGAAGACGCGCCTCAGCCCACGCCGCAAACTTCGCCTGTTGCTGCGCCTGTTCCCGCGCCTGCTCCGGCCCCCGCGCCGGCTCCGCGCCTGGTGGTCGCGCGTCCCCCGTCGCAGACGCCCCGGGGCGGGTTCCTGCAGCGCATCGACCCGACCGGCGAGGATTACGATCCCTTTGAAATCGACATGCTCGCCGAGCCGCCGGCGCCGCTGATCGACTTGTCCGAAGACGAGGTGCTGGAGGTCAACGCCGACGCGCTGGAAAAGACTCTTGAGGATTTCGGCGTGCGCGGCGACGTGTTGAACGCCCATCCCGGCCCTGTTGTGACGCTGTACGAGTTCGAGCCTGCGCCGGGGATCAAGTCGTCGCGGGTGATCGGCCTGGCCGACGACATCGCCCGCTCGATGTCGGCGGTTTCGGCCCGCGTCGCCGTGGTGCCCGGCCGCAACGCCATCGGCATCGAACTGCCCAATCCGCGCCGCGAAACCGTCTATCTGCGCGAACTGATCGCCTCGCCCGATTTCTCCGATAGCAAGCACCGCCTCGCCATCGCGCTGGGCAAGACCATCGGCGGCGAGCCGGTCATCGTCGATCTCGCCAAAATGCCCCACCTGCTCGTCGCCGGCACCACCGGATCGGGCAAGTCGGTCGCCATCAACACCATGATCCTCAGCCTGCTCTACCGGCTCAAGCCGCAGGACTGCCGCCTGATCATGGTCGATCCCAAAATGCTGGAGCTGTCGGTTTACGACGGCATCCCCCATCTGCTCACCCCCGTCGTCACCGATCCGAAAAAGGCGGTGGTCGCGCTCAAATGGGCGGTGCGCGAGATGGAGGACCGCTA
>NZ_FYDG01000002.1 GCF_900187365.1 Rhodoblastus acidophilus | reverse complement strand
GACCTCTACGACCGCGCGGTCGCGGTGGTGTTGCGCGACAAGAAGTGCTCGACCTCCTATGTGCAGCGCCGGCTGCAAGTCGGCTACAACAAGGCCGCCTCGCTGGTCGAGCGCATGGAGAAGGAAGGCGTCGTCGGCCCCGCCAACCACGCCGGAAAACGCCAGATCCTCGTCGGCGGCGGCGGCGATCGCGGCGCGTTCGATCTGGCCGACTGATCGGCTCGCGCCCGCCGCCTCAACCCAACGGGTGGGAGGCGGCGGCCGGTCAATCCTTGAACATGCGCCAGCCGGAGATCATGGTCGAGATCATCGACTGGCGGCTCATGATCTCCTCGCGCACGGCGGCGTAGATGTGCAGGATCGCGAAGACCACCATGATCCACATGGCCAGATGGTGCCAGACATGGGTCTGCAGCGAGCCGCCGGTGATTCTGAACACGGAATCGGTGATCACGCGCAGCGCGTGGTCCTGGCCCAGCGCCTCGACATAGAGCGCGACGCCGGTGCTGATCACCACCAGCGACGGCAGCACGAAGGCGCCGAACATCATCATCTGCGCGATGGGATTGTGGCCGATGAAGCGCGGCGCGCGCTTTTCCATGAAACAGTACCAGCGCAGCATGGCGATGAAGCCCTTGCGCCATTCCGCCCGCCAGACCGGCACATAATAGATTTCGCGCGAGGTGTGATTGCCGATGAAGGCGAAGATCGCGCGGGCGAGAAACCCCCAGGCGAACACCTGACCGGCGCTGAAATGGATCAGCCGGATGTTGCCGAACAGGAAATGGGCGCTGGCCTCGCCGCCGAGCGAGGGCGTCGGAAACGCGATGAGATAGCCGGTGACGAACAGCGCGAGAATGGCGAAGAAATTCATCCAGTGCCACAGCCGGATCGGCACTTCATAGACGAGAACCGCCGTCTGCATTTCCTGGCTTTCGCGCACGCCTTCGCTGAACAGAAGCGCGCGCTGGGCGGCGAGATCGTCTTCCCTGATGTCTGTCACAAAAAGCTCCTGTGGGCGCTTCGCTGTTGGCCAGCGTCGTCCCGGAGCGTTTTGTGAAGCTTACGCGGCGCGCGCCTACGACTAATAGCCGGAACAGCCGATAAATTTTAATTCTATTTGACAAGCCAAACACAAGTTTCCTGCGCAACAACATGGGGGGTGTTAATCTAAAGAGGGCGCTGATGGATCTCGACATTCTTCGTAAACGCTTCGCCCCGTTCATCATGCTGATGATCTGGGTCGGCGTCGCGCCGGTCGCGGTCCTTTCGGCCACGGTGGGGCCGGGCATTTTCACCTGGCCGGTCGCGCTGGCGCTGGCGGGGGCGCTCATCGCCACGGCTTTTCTGGCGTCGCGCCCGCTGGCGCCGGCGTCGCGCATAGCGAGCGCCTTCGCGCTGGTGGCGATCGGCGCCGCCCTCACCGCCGCGCTGCAGCACCAGCCGACCCAGGCCGACGCGTCGATGATCTTCATCGCCATTATCGCGCTGCTGTCCGGTTGGTGCGACCGGCGCGTGTCCGCGGCGGGCGCCGGCCTGATCGTCGCCTGGCACATTTTCGCCTATATCGTGCAGCCGTCCTGGGTGATGGCGGGCGATCCCAGCCTGACGCGCCTCGCCGCCCGCATCGTCGTCGCCGCGCTGGCGGTGGAGGGCGTGGGCTGGATTCTCAACAATCTGCATAACGCCGCCGAACGCGTGGACGAAGCCCTCACCGAAGCCTTTTCCGCCAAGCGGGAGACCGAAAAGCTCGCGGGCGAGCGCGAACTCATGGCCAAGGCCAACGAGGAGGAGCGCAAGCGGCGCATGACCGAAGTGGCCGACGCCTTCAAGGCGCGGGTGGAAGGCGTGATCCTGGCCGTGCTCAAGGGCGCGCAGGCCATGTCCGGCTCGGCGCAATCGCTGGCGGAGATCGCACAGACCACCTTGTCGCTCGCGGCCAGCGCCTCGCAGGCGTCTTCCTCCAGCGACCATGAGGTGCGCTCCGTCGCCGCCGCCTCCGACCATATCGCCGAGGCGCTGAACCGCATGTCGCGCCAGATCGAGGAAACCTCGCTGGCGGTGCGGGAGGCCGCCGAACGCGCCAACGCCTCCGCGCGTCAGGTCGCCGAACTCAGCGAGGCGGCGGAGCAGATCGGCGCCGTGGTGTCGCTGATTCAGTCGATCGCCCAGAAAACCAACCTGCTGGCGCTCAACGCCACCATCGAATCGGCGCGCGCGGGCGAGGCCGGCAAGGGATTTGCGGTGGTGGCCTCGGAGGTGAAGGGGTTGGCCGAACAGACCCAGCGCGCCACCGAGGAGGTGGCCGAGCATATCGCCAACATCCGCAACGCCACGACCGAGACCGTGGACATCATCCAGGCGATCTCCAGCGCGATGAACGTGGTGGACGAACATGCCGCCGCCATCGCCGAGGCGATGGAGGAGCAGAACCGCGCCACCGAGGAAATTTCGCGCGGCGCGCGCGGCGCGGCGGAGGCGACCGGCGAAGTGGCGCGCTCGGTCGGCGGCGTCGAGGGGTCGGCGCAGGACGCGCGCAAGGCCGCCGAGATCGTGCGCAGCGAATCCGAACAGCTCGACGCCCAGGCGCAGAAGCTGCGCGCCGAGGTCGACCGCTTCATGGCCGATATCGCCGCCTGACGCGCGTCGGCTTCGGCGCGCTCACTCCACTTTTTCGCCGGGGTAAACCCCCCATAAATCGTCCTGCCGCATAAAGCCGTCGAACCCCGGCCCCACCAGCCGGCACCAGCCCTCGTCGCATTTCTTGACATTGGCGACCACGCCGGGCGCGAGCCTGGCGGTGAGCGCGGCGGTCTTGTCCGGCTTGGCGCGCAGGGGCAGGGGCGGCGCGTCCTTCTTCCAGGGCTGCACCAGCGCCGTGCGTTTGCCCGACAGCAGCGAGTGCAGCACCCAGCCGTCGGCGCCCTCGGAATCGCGGATGCGGCGCCAGGTCGCGAATTCCGCGATGATTTCGACCGGCAGGCCGGCGCGCTGGTAGATCCATTTGGTGGCGTGGTCCTTGGACGGACCTTCGCGCAGGTTGACGGCGCTCGATTTCAGGCTGACATAGCGCGGCAGCGGCAGGCCCGTGACCGAACCCTTCGCCTGTTGGGCCTGCGCCGGGACGGATAAAGCGCATAAGAGAACGACGGCGAAAATTCGGGCGTGGGGCGGCATGGCGGTCTGTCTCGGCTTGAGGCGGCGACCCACTGCCTTGCCTTTGTCAAGGCATCTGCTAGGAAACAAGGACGGGTGGGGTTTGACGCCAGTCGATCTGTTGTCGCTCCGCCAGAGTTAACGATCGGTTTAGCCAAGCTTGCGGAGCGGGCGACCGGCAGGGGGTGGCAAGGATATGGGCAATAAGAAACCGCTCGTCATCGTGACCCGCAAATTGCCCGAGGCGGTGGAAGAGCGGATGCGCGAATTGTTCGACGCGCGCTTCAACGAGACGGACCGCCCCATGACGCCCGCCGAACTCAACGAGGCCATGACGACGGCCGATGTGCTGGTGCCCACCATCACCGACCGCATCGACGCCCATCTGATCGCCAAGGCCGGCGACAACCTCAAGTTGATCGCCAATTTCGGCAATGGCGTCGATCATATCGACGTCACCTCCGCCTTGCGGAGAGGCATCACCGTCACCAACACGCCCGGCGTCCTCACCGACGACACCGCCGACATGGCCATGGGCCTGATCATCGCGGTGTCCCGCCGGCTGGTCGAAGGCGCCGCCGCGCTGTCGGACGGGCATTGGGACGGCTGGTCGCCGACCTGGATGCTCGGCCATCGCATCACCGGCAAGAAGCTGGGAATCATCGGCATGGGCCGCATCGGCCAGGCCTTGGCCCGCCGCGCCAAGGCGTTCGGCCTGTCCATCGCCTATCACAACCGCCGCCGCGTCTCCGAGGCGATCGAGCAGGAGCTAGGCGCGACCTATTACGATTCGCTCGACGTGATGCTGTCGCGGGTCGACATCGTCTCGATCAACTGCCCGCACACGCCGGCCACGTTTCATCTGCTGTCGCCGCGCCGCCTGAAGCATCTCCATCCCAATTCGGTGATCGTCAACACCTCGCGCGGCGACATCGTCGACGAGAACGCGCTGGTGCGGATGCTGGAAGCCGGGGAGCTGGCCGGCGCCGGTCTCGACGTGTTCTCGCACGAGCCGGCCGTCTCGGCGAAGCTGATGAAGCTCGCCAGGGAAGGCAAGGTGACGCTGCTGCCGCACATGGGCTCCTGCACCATCGAGGGCCGCGTCGACATGGGCGAGAAGGTGATCATCAACATCCGGACCTTCGCGGATGGGCATCGTCCGCCCGACCGCGTGCTGCCGTCCATGCTGTGACCGGGCTGCCGCCCGGGGCTTTGGCGCAAGGTGCGCGGGGCGCCGGCGCAAGCTGCGCAGGGGCTTGAAACTTCGCCGGGCGGACGCCATATCGCCTCTGCGGCGATCAGCCGGGGGCGCTTCGGGCCCTCAACGTCAACGAGGCGCCTGAAAGGGCTTCGCAATGTCGCGTCCGACCTTGATGAACTCGCCATTCCTGCTTGGCTTCGACGAGATCGAGAAAGCCCTTGAGCGCGTGACGCGAACCGCGTCCGACGGCTACCCGCCCTATAATATCGAGCGCATTCTCGGCGACGAGAGCGCGCCAGACCGCCTGCGCATCACGCTCGCCGTCGCCGGCTTCAGCCGCGAGCAATTGTCCATCACGCTGGAGGAGGGGCAATTGGTGATTCGCGGCCGACAGCAGGATGATCGGGAGCGGCAGTTCCTGCATCGCGGCATTGCGGCGCGGCAATTCCAGCGCAGTTTCCTGCTGGCCGACGGCATGCAGGTGCTGGGTGCCGACCTCGCCGACGGACTCTTGTCGGTCGATCTGGTTCGTCCGGAACCAGAGCGAATCGTTAAGACAATTGAGATCACATAGCGGAGCTGAACTTCAGTCCGCGTTGCGCGCGTCTCCCGGGAGAGCGCTGAAAGGGTGAAGATCATGACCATGCGATATGTTGAAGGCGAAGCCGAACGGTTCACCGCTGACCAGCTCGCCCAGTTGGGCGAGGGCGCTATCGCCTATGTGCGCCCGATCAAGTCGGAGGAAGCGCAGGCCCTGTTCCCGCAAATTCGCGGCCTGAAGCCGGGTCAGCAGCTCTACGCCCTGTTGGGCGCCAGCGGCGCGCCGATCCTGCTGGCCGACAGCCGCGACGCCGTCCTGGCCAACGCCTGGGAGAACAAGCTGGCGACCGTCAGCGTCCACTGACCCGCTCAAATCGCCGTCGCCCGTCCCTGGACGGGCGGGGCGGATGGCTGACTTACAAGGCCGCTCGGGCTGCCCGAGCGGGCGTCAAATGGTGACCTGCGCGCCCAGTTCGACCACGCGATCCGATGGGATCGAGAAGAAGTCGGTGGCGTTGGCCGATTGTTTCGACAGGGTGACGAACAGCTTGTCCTGCCATTGCGGCATGCCCGACGCCGGCGAAGGCTTGAGCGTCCGTTTGCCGAGGAAGAACGATGTCGTCATGATGTCGAACTTGTAGCCGGCCTTGCGCATCAGCGCCATGGCCGCGGGCACGCGCGGGCTTTCCATATAGCCGAAATGCAGGGTGACCCGCAGGAAATCCTCGGACAGTTTCTCGATCTCGAAACGGTTGGCCTCGGCGACGCGCGGCGTGGGCTCGGTGACGATGTTCATGATCACCACCCGCTCATGCACCACCTTGTTGTGCTTGAGGTTGTGCATCAGCGCCGAGGGCGCGACCTGCGGATCGCCGGTGAGGAACACCGCCGTGCCCGCCACCCGGTGCGGCTTGGACTTTTCCAGCATGCGGATGAGGTCGGCGGTCGGAATCGAATCGCGCTGCGTCTTCTTGTGCAGGAGATCGGTGCCGCGCACCCAGGTCCACATCACCACCATGGCCAGCGCGCCCATGGTCAGCGGCACCCAGGCGCCTTCGAAAATCTTGATCAGATTGGCCATCAGGAACGACACGTCGATGGTCAGGAAATAGCCGATCACGGGAATGGCGAGCCAGAGCGGCCAGCGCCACAGTTTCCACACCACGAAAAACGCCAGGCTGGCGTCGACCACCATGGTTCCGGTCACGGCGATGCCATAGGCGTTGGCCAGATTGTCCGAGGTGCGGAACAGGAACACCAGCAGCAACACGCCGATCAGCAGGGTCCGGTTGACGCGGGGGACATAGATCTGCCCCTCCGTGCTAGCGGAAGTGTGCTGGATTTCCAGGCGCGGCAGCAGGCCGAGCTGAATCGCCTGACGCGACAGCGAGAACGCGCCGGTGATCACCGCCTGCGACGCGATCACCGTCGCCACCGTGGCGAGCACGACGAAGGGAATCAGCGCCCAGTCCGGCGCCATCAGGTAGAAGGGATCCTTGACAGCCTCCGGGTCCTTCAACACCAGCGCGCCCTGGCCGAGATAGTTGCAGATCAGCGACGGCAGCACGAAGCACAGCCAGGCCACCTGGATCGGCTTGCGGCCGAAATGGCCCATGTCGCCATAGAGCGCCTCCGCGCCGGTCACGGCGAGGAAGACGAGGCCGAGCGTGACAAAGCCGGCCGAGCCGTGGCCGAACAGGAAGCTCAGGCCGAGCCGGGGATCGAAGGCGGTGAGGATGCGCGGGGCGTCGGAAATATGCGACAGGCCGAGCAGGGCGAGCAGGCCGAAGAACACCACCATCACCGGCCCGAAGAACGACGCCACCCGCGCGGTGCCGCCGCTTTGCACCACGAACAGCGACACCAGGATGATCACTGCGATCGGCAGAACGTAGGGCTGGAACGCCGGCGAGGCCGTGTTGAGGCCCTCGACGGCCGAAAGCACGGAAATGGCCGGCGTGATCACCGCGTCGCCCGCGAACAGGGCGGCGCCGGTGACGCCGAGCAGGAAGATGATTTTCGACCCATGGCCGAGCGACTTGCGCGCCAGCGCCATCAGCGACAGCGTGCCGCCTTCGCCCTTGTTGTCGGCCCGCATCAGAAACGCCACGTATTTCAGCGACACCACGGTGAACAGCGCCCAGATCAGCAGCGAGACGATGCCGATCACCTCCGATTCCACCACGCCGTCGGCTTTCATGTGCGACAGGGCGGTTTTCAGCGCATAGAGCGGGCTGGTGCCGATGTCGCCATAGACCACCCCCATCGATCCCAGCATCAGCTTCCAGAACCCTTCCTGGTGCTCGGGCGCTGCGGGCGATTGCGTGTTGGTCTGGGTAGGCGGTGCGGAAGGCTGTACGGCGTCTTGCGACATGAACGCATCCTGGCTTGGCCTGAATCGTCGGCCGACCGCGGCGGTCTATAAACCTTTCCGCAACGCGAGAGAAGGGGCCTGGCGATTATACGCCAAAAGGTTGAGAATGTCGCCGATTGCTGGCATGAGGCGCGTCATGGCCGCCGCGTTCCCCCTGCCGATCGATCATGTCTTGCCGCGTTTGCGAGATGTTCTCGCCGCGCGCAACCGCGCCGTTCTGGTCGCCTCGCCCGGCGCGGGCAAGACCACGCGGGTTCCGCTGGCGCTTTTGCAAGAATCATGGCGAGAAGATGGCAAAATCATCATTCTGGAGCCGCGCCGTCTCGCCGCCCGCGCCGCCGCCGAACGCATGGCCGAAAGCCTGGGCGAGAAGCTCGGCGAGACCGTGGGCCTGCGGGTGCGCCTGCAAACGCTCGCCGGCCCGCGCACCCGCATCGAGGTGGTCACCGAGGGCGTGTTCGCGCGGATGATTCTCGACGATCCCGCGCTGGAGGGCGTCGCGGCGGTGCTGTTCGACGAATTTCACGAACGCTCCGTTGACGCCGATCTCGGCTTGGCGCTGGCCCTTGACGCTCAGGACGCGCTGCGGCCGGACCTGCGCCTGCTGGTGATGTCGGCGACGCTCGACGGCGCGCGCGTCGCTGCGCTGCTCGACGACGCGCCCGTGGTCGAATCGCAGGGCCGCGCCTTTCCGGTCGAAACGCTTTATCTCGGCCGCGACCCGCGCGAGCGGATCGAAGCGGCCGTCGCCCGCGCCGTGCTGCGCGCCTTGGCCGAGCAGGACGGCTCCGTTCTGGCCTTCCTGCCGGGGCAGGGCGAAATTTTACGCACGGAGGCGCTGCTAAAAGAGAAATTGCGCGATCCCTCGGTCGATCTGTGCCCGCTCTACGGCGCCATGGACCGGGGCGCGCAGGACCGGGCCATTCGTCCTGCCGCGTCGGGGCGGCGCAAAGTGGTTCTGGCCACGTCCATCGCGGAAACCTCGATCACCATCGAGGGCGTGCGCGTGGTGGTGGATTGCGGTTTTTTGCGCGCGCCCAAATTTGAACCCGACCTTGGCTTGACCCGGCTTGAAACCGTCCGCGCCTCGCGCGCCGCCGCCGACCAGCGCCGGGGCCGCGCCGGCCGCACCCAGCCCGGAATCTGCTACCGGCTGTGGGAGGAGGCGGCGACGGGGGCGCTGCCCGCCTATGCGCAGCCGGAAATCCTGGCCGCCGATCTCGCGGGACTGCTGCTCGACCTCGCCGCCTGGGGCGCGCGCGATCCCGCTTCGCTACGCTGGCTCGATCCGCCGCCGCCCGCCGCCAGCGCCGAGGCCCGCGCGCTGTTGCAGGAGCTGGGCGCGCTGGACGCGGAAGGCGGCGTCACCGCGGGCGGCAAGGCGATGCGGACCTTGCCGCTGCCGCCGCGCCTCGCCCGGATGGCGTTGCGGGCCGAGAGTTTCGGCATGGGCGCGCCGGCTTGCGAACTGGCGGTTCTGCTGACCGAGCGCGGCCTGGGCGGCGACGCCGTCGACCTCGCGGAACGGCTCGACCGCTGGGCGCGCGAGTCCAGCCCTCGCGCGAACGACGCGCGGCGGCTGGCGCATGGCTGGAAGCACGGGCTGCGCGCGGCGGCGCGGGCGCTGGGCGAATCGGGCGAACCGCGCGATCTTTCGCCCGGCGCCCTGATCGCGCTGGCCTTTCCCGACCGCGTCGCGCGGGCGCGCGGAAAAACCGGCGATTTCCTGATGGCCAACGGCCGCGCCGCCAGTCTGGAGCCGCATCTGGCCCTGGCGCGCGAAAAATATCTGGCGGTGGCCGAAGTCGCGGGCCGCGCCGGCGCCAGCCGCATCCTCGCCGCCGCCGCATTGGACGAAGCGGAATTCGAATCGCTGTTCGCCGCCGAGATCGAGGCCGGGGTGGAAACCCGGTTCGATCCCGCCAGCGGCGCCTTGCGCCGCCGCGAGACCCGGCGTTACCGCGCCTTGATGCTGGCGGAGAAAACCGCCGCGCTCGCCGGTTCGCCCGAGGAGGCGGCGCTATTGGCGCGCGGCGCCGCCGAACGTGGAATCGACCGGCTGAACTGGAGCAAGGGGCAGGCGCAATTGCGCGAGCGCGTCGGTTTTGTGCGCGAGGCCTTCGCCCGCTCGGCCGCGCCCGACGAGCCCAATCCCTGGCCCGACCTGAGCGAAGCCGGTCTGTCCCAGGCGCCGGAGGATTGGCTGGCCCCGTTCATCGAGGGCTGCGGCCGGCTCGACGACATCGGCCCGGACAAACTCGACGCCGCGCTTGCGGCGCTGATTCCCTGGGATTTGTCGCGGCGGCTGGAGGCGGAGGCCCCGACGCATTTCCTCACGCCGGCCGGCTCGAATGTCGCTTTGGACTATTCCAGCGCGGAGGGGCCGGTTCTGGCGGTGCGCGTGCAGGAGCTTTATGGCCTCGCCGACCATCCCAAACTCGCCGGCGGCCGCGTTCCCCTCACGCTGCATCTGCTGTCGCCGGCGCACCGGCCGATCCAGATCACCCGCGACCTGCCGGGGTTCTGGCGCGGCTCCTGGAGCGCGGTGAAGGCCGAGATGAAGGGCCGCTATCCCCGCCATCTCTGGCCGGACGATCCCGCCGCCGCCGCGCCGACGACCCGCGCCAAGCCGCGCGGGACGTGACGCCCGCGCCCGTTTAATTGGTCAGGCGCGGCGCGGTGGACACGGCCCTTTGGAACAGATCCGACAAGGCGGCCGAAATGTCGTCGTCGGTGGTGACCTCGTGGTACAGCGCCGCCGAGGAGGCGCACGCCTGCAGGTTGGATGCGACCTGCGAGATGAACGGCTTGATCTTGTCGCGATACCAGGAATCGGACTCAACCGGTTGATAGGTGGTGTTGAGCACGGCGATGCGAATGCCGCGATTCTTGACCGTGGCGCAGAACGACGTGTCGACCGGCGCCATGCAGCGTGTGAACGCGCCGTATTTGTTCGAAATCTGAACATAGGACGAGGTGCTGCACGCCGACGACGAATAAACGGCGGCGTCCACCACCCCGTCGGTCACGATCATCAGCACGCCCTGCGGCGTGTCGTCGGTCTGACTGGTTCCCGCGCCGGGCGTAGGCATTTCGGCGTTGATCTTGGTCATCGCATAGCCGAAATCCGTCATGGCGTCGTTGTTGTACAGAGGCGAGCTGTCGAGATTGACGGTGGCGTAGGTCGATGCGCCCGTCGGATAGACATAGGTCTGGTTGCCGTCGATATAGTTGTTGCTGGCCATCAGCGGCGGCGTGAGATTGGCGACGCTGTTCTGGATGTTGTTCTGGTGCGCCGTGGTGGTGGTGATCAGCTTCTGGATCTTCTTGAAGTCGTGATTGAAGCCGTACACCGCCATCCGATAGGTCGCGCCATTGTGGGTCATCGTGCTCTGCGCCGTCGAGGCGACCTGATTGACCGCCGTCCGCACATTGTCGATGCGCAGGGCGATGCCCGCGTTCTCCGCGAAAGTGTAGCTGTCGATCGTGCCGTAGCCGGGATAGCCCTTGGATTCGTTATCGGCCATATTGGTTTCGTGGCAGGCGAAGGCGCAGCCGGTCTTGGCGATCATGTCGCTCACGCCCTGGGTGGTCGCCGGCAGCTCCATCGACGGCGAATTGTCCACCAGCATGTAGAAGTCGATGTTGGGCGCGTTGGTGGTGGCGGCCGAAGCGGTCACCGTGAAGCCGGTCTGCGCCTGCGCCAGAAAGGCGCCGAAGGCGTTGGCGACCTGGGCCTTGTAGGTCAGATTGACCGTCCGCTGCGTGAAGTTGGTCTGCTTCGTGTCCGTGACATCCACGGTCAGGTTCTTGGCGGCATAGGTCAGGCCGCCGATTTGCTGCGCCTGGGCCGCGAACATGTTGGCGATGGCGGCTTTGGCGGATGTGGTCGACTGGGCCATCATCGTCGGCGTTGTGCCGGTCAGCACGGCGGCGTCGGCGATGGCCGCCAATTCGCCGCGGGCTTTGGCCGCGCGGGCGTAATCGACCGAAGCCGCCAGCGCGATGAAGAGGGGAATGGAGGCCAGGGCGAAGATAATGGCGACATTGCCGTTTCGGTCGGCGAGCAGCGCCTTGAGCTTGAAGAATCGAGGATGGTCCATGGCTTTGGTTCCAACTGGGGTCAGCATCCGATGCAGGCGATGGTCGAGGCGGCGCGCGGCGGCATGTAGAACGTATTGGAAATCGGGATGATTCCGAACGTGTTCTGCCCGACGGGCGGCTTGTAGGCGTAGGTCACCCTGGCGTAGATCAGCGACGTGCTGGCTTGCGCCATGCCCGGCGGCAGGGTGAAGGCGCTGCCGTTGACGAGCGCGGCGGCGTTGAGCGCCTTGTTCCAGGTCACTATGGTCTTGCCCGAGGCGTCGGTGGTCACTTCGGCCACCACCAGGGTCATCGGCCCATTCGAATAGGGCGCGACGATCTGGGTGGTGGCGTTCATGATGGCCGTCAGGTCGTCGCCCGTCAGCGCCGACCTGCGCGCGACCAGGTCGGCCACCGTGCGCGACGCGATCGAGATCTTGCGATTGATGCTGAGGGCTTCGCCCAGCACGAATTCTCCGAACAGCATGGCCATGGCGATCGGCAGCACCAAGGCGAATTCGACCGCCGCGAGTCCGCCGCGCGCGCGCCAGAATCCATGAAGGGAAACCGGCCGCATCAATAGGACTCCGCCTGGAAGACCGCGCTCGCCATCAACAGGCGCGAGCCATTGGCGAGGTTGGAGAGGTTGAGGGCCATCAGGCCGGGCAGAACGGGAAACTGATACATCACCCGCAACACCATGATGCTGCCGGACGCGCCGGTGTCGAACTTCCAGGCATTGGCGACCTTGCCGCCTTCGTAAGTGAGCGTCGGCGCCGACGTGTCGGCCGATGAAAAGGCGCCGGCCGTCTGCAGGTCCACCATCAGATTGGAACAGGTGAACAAGGCCGGCAGATTGACGCAGACGGAATTGGTGAATTGCTGCTGGGTCATATTCGCCTGCTGCGTCTGGCCCGTCAGCAGGCCGCGCGCGGTCTTTTCGACCGCGGTCTCCAGTTCGTGCTGGGCGAGAAAGATGATCGCAACCTGGAAAATGGCGAGCAGAACGACAAAGAACGGCAAGGCGATCAAGGCGAATTCGACCGCGGTCGACCCCTCGCTGGCGACCATCAGCCGCCGGGCTTCAGCCCACAGGCGCCGCGTTCCGCGCATCCTATCACACAACATTTTCCGCTCGTTTTTTCGTTTGGTTGGCGGGGATGCAAGCTTTACCGCATCATCCTAAAAAAACGTGTCATTGACAGCTAGTTATGATCCTTTGCCAATATTTAGACGCTCATGATGAAAGCGCCCTGAGCGCCACGGTTAGACTTGCGGCGTTTACGCCTGCTTGACCTATCGGCGCCAAAATAGCGCGCGTAAACATGAATAGGACGGATCGTTATGCTGGGCGACGTGATGAAAATGGCGATGGCGCTGCTGGTCGTTTCGCTGCTGACCGTCAGCGCGCTCAAGGATCGCTTTTTCGCGCGCGCGCCGTCGGGCGCCGCCCCGGCGCCGGCCCCGGCCGTGACGCCGGCCGCCGCGCCGACCCGCTCGAAATGGGGGCAGGTGGAATTGGCGCCCGATGCTCTGTCGCAATATCACGCCCAGGTGGAGATCGACGGCGCCCGCATCGAAGCGCTCGTGGACACCGGGGCGAGCCACGTCTTCCTCAAGGCGGAGGACGCGCGCCTGCTCAACATCGACCCGCCGGCCTCGGCCTATACCGGCCGCAGCCAGACCGCCAACGGCGTGGCGCGCTTCGCGCCGGTCCGCTTGCGCGCCGTGCGCATCGGCGACATTGTCGTTTACGACGTCGAGGCCGCCGTGGCCGAACCGGGCAGGACGCCCCTCACCTTGCTCGGCATGAGCTTCCTGAAAAAGCTGTCAAACTTCCAGGTCGCCGACGGCCGGTTTGTCATGAGGCAATGAGCGCGCCGTTTCGGCGCGGCGACGCGCGGTCGATCTCGCCGCCGCTCGCCCTGGCGAGCGTCAGGCCGGCGAAACCGGCCTCGATCCCGACCGCAGCGGCGGGCATAAAAAAAAGGCGGCCGATCGGCCGCCTTGTTGTTTTGGGGCGTGTGTCCGGCTTATTTCTTGCCGAAGGACAGGCCGCCAAAGCGCGAGTTGAAGCGCGACAGACGGCCGCCGCGGTCGAGCAGCTGCTGCGAGCCGCCGGTCCAGGCCGGATGAGTCGACGGGTCGATGTCGAGGTTCAGGGTGTCGCCTTCCTTACCGTAGGTCGAACGGGTGAGGAATTCGGTCCCATTGGTCATGATGACCTTGATGGTGTGGTAATCGGGATGAATGTCGGACTTCATAATAAGACCCTGCGGCTTCGTCCCGTGACGGATCGCCGCCTTGGAACCTGGTCGCGCGTTTCCACGCGGAAGATTTGAGAGGCCGTTCCCTATACCAGAACCGCGTGGCGAGCAAGCGGAAAGCGCCGTTCTAGCGCCACGCCTTCGTCGACCTGTCTTTTGACGGGCGGCGGCCTATATAGGCGTCATGACCGACGCCCCCAAAATCATGACCGACGCTCCCAATAACAGCGCGTCCCGCGACTCCCTGAGAAATCTCAAGCCCATCCTGCCCTATGCGAAACGCCGCGCGGGCCGCGCCGGCGCGGCCCTGGTCGCCCTGGCCATCGCCTCGGCCGCCACTTTGGTGGTGCCGTTGGCGGTGCGCGGCATGATCGACAAGGGATTCGCCGTCGATCACGCCGGCGCGATCAATTCCTATTTCATCGCCCTGATCGGCGTGGTTTCGGTGCTGGCCGTCGCCTCGGCCACGCGGTATTACCTCGTGATGACGCTCGGCGAACGCGTCGTCGCCGATCTTCGCGCCGCAGTCTTCGCCCATCTCACCCGGCTCGACCCCGCTTTCTACGACACGGCGCTCTCGGGCGAACTGGCCTCGCGGCTGTCGGCCGACACCACGCAGATCAAGTCCACCTTCGGCGCCACCGCCTCCATCGCCCTGCGCAACGCCTTCCTGCTGGTCGGCGCGGTCGGGCTGATGGTTTACACCAGCCCGAAACTGTCGGGGCTGGTGCTGTTCGGCATTCCCGCGGTGATCCTGCCGCTGGTGTTTTCGGGACGGGCGGTGCGGGCGCGTTCGCGCGCGGCGCAGGACACCCTCGCCGAGGCCAACGCCCTCGCCACCGAAAATCTCTCGGCCATCCGCATCATGCAGGCGTTCGGCGCCGAAGCGGCCACCCGCGCCCGTTTCGCCGCCGCCGCCGAGGGGGCGTATTCCGCGGCCCGCGACGCCACCGGCGCCCGCGCCCTGCTCACGGGCTGCGGCATTTTCCTCGCCACCGCCAGCGTGGTCGGCGTGCTCTGGCTCGGCGCGCATGACGTGCTGGCGGGCCGCATGAGCGCGGGCGAATTGTCGCAATTCCTGCTTTACGCCCTATTTGGCGCCAGCTCGCTGGGCCAGCTCACGGAAGTCTGGGGCGAGATTTCCGCCGCCGCCGGCGCCGCCGGCCGCATCGCCGAGATTTTGGCCACGCAGCCGCGCGTCACCGCCCCCGCTCATCCGCGCGCCCTGCCAAAGCCGCCGCGCGGCGAGATCGTGTTCGAGGATTTGAGCTTCGCCTATCCCGGACGGCCCGACCGCGCCGTGTTCTCCCATTTGAGTTTCGTCATCGCGCCGGGCGAAAAGGTGGCCATCGTCGGGCCGTCGGGCGCAGGAAAATCCACGTTGCTGCAACTGCTGATGCGGTTTTACGATCCCGTTTCCGGCGCCGTCCGCATCGACGGCGTCGACGCGCGCGAGGCCGATCCGGCCGACTGGCGCCGCCGCATGGCGCTGGTGCCGCAGGAGCCGGTGATTTTCGCCGCCAGCGCCGCCGACAACATCGCCTATGGCGCGCCCAACGCCACGCGGGCGCAGATCGAGGCGGCGGCCGAACAGGCGGCGGCGCTCGAATTTTTGCGCGCCTTGCCGGAAGGGCTGGAGACGCGGCTGGGCGAGCGCGGCGTCACGCTGTCCGGCGGCCAGCGCCAGCGCCTCGCCATCGCCCGCGCGATTCTGAAGGACGCGCCGATTCTGCTGCTGGACGAGGCCACGTCCGCGCTCGACGCCGAAAACGAAATGCTGGTGCAGGAGGCGCTTGATCACGTCATGCAGAACCGCACCACGCTGGTGATCGCCCACCGCCTCGCCACCGTGCTGGCCGCCGACCGCATTCTGGTGATGGACGGCGGCCAAATCGTCGAGCAGGGCCGCCACGCCGATCTCGTCGCCCGCGACGGGCTTTACGCGCGGCTGGCGCGGCTGCAGTTCAACGCGGGGGCTGAGGCGCTGGCGACGGCGTGACGGGCGTCCAGCGCAGGCGCAGCGTCGGCAATCCCGACAGCGGATTGACGCCCTCGGCTTCTTTGGCAAACCCCTCGCGGGCGTAAAACGCCAGGGCGCGACAATTGTCGGCGTTGACCGACAGCGCCAGTCCCGCGGGGCAGGCCGCTTTGGCGTGGCCGATCAGTTCGCGCGCCGCGCCCGCGCCTTGCGCGCGCGGATGAACCGCGATCTGCTCCAACCATTTGCGGGCGGGGTCGAACAGGACGAAGCCGGCCAGACCGCTTTCGTCCTCGGCGACGACGATCCGCGCGCCCTCCGCGAGCGATTTGGCGAACAACTCCGCCAGCCACGGCGCGCGCGCGGAAAAATCAATGTCCGCGCGGGCGCGCGTCCAGGCTTCGATCCACAACGCCAAAACCTCGGGCCAATCGGAGGCCCGATAGGGCCGTAGCGCGTTCACCGCTCGGTGATCTTCAACTCGATGCGGCGGTTCTTGCGCAGGGCCTCCTCGCTGTCGCCCTCGTCGAGCGGCTGCTGGTCGCCGAAGGCGCCGGCGAGGATGTGGCGGGAGTCGATGCCCTTGCCGATCAGATATTCGACCACGGCGATGCTGCGCGCCGCCGACAGGTCCCAGTTGGACTTGTAGGGCGCCGAGCGGATCGGCTTCTTGTCGGTATGGCCGTCCACGCGCAGCACCCAGGGGATTTCCGGCGGAATCTCCCTCTGCACCTCGACCAGCGCTGTGGCGATCTTGTCGATTTCTCCCCGGCCCTCCAGCGAGAGCGTGGCGCGCCCCCGGTCGAACAGCACTTCGGTCGGCAGCACGAAGCGGTCGCCGACCACCTGCATATCCTGGCGGTCGGCGAGGATTTCGCGCAGGCGGCCGAAGAAGTCGGAGCGGTAGCGCGCCAGTTCCTGCACCTTCTGCGCCAGCGCGACGTTCAGCCGCGAGCCCAGGTCGGCGATGCGCGCCTGATTGTCCTTGTCCTTGGCCTCCTGCGTCGACAGCGCCTCCTGCACCGCCGCGAGCTGGCTGCGCAGGGCGGCGATCTGCTGGTTGAGCAGATCGACGGTCGATTGCGCCTTGGCGGACAGCTGCTTTTGCGCGTCGATCGCTTCGGCCGCATTGGCGCCGCCGGCGGCGGCGCTGGCCACCAGCGCGTCGCGGTCGCGCTTGGTCGCCTCCAGCGTTGCGGTCAGGCTGGCGACCTTGCGCTGCGCCTCCGTCTTGCTGCTTTTTTCCAGGGTCAGCAGATCCGTCAGTTCTTCGAGCTGGCGGTTGAGCTTGGAGAGGGTCTTGTCCTTGCCGCCGACGTCGCGCGACAGGATATATTGCGCCACCACGAAGACGGACAGCAGGAAGGTGAAGACCAGCAGCAGGGTCGACAGCGCGTCGACGAAGCCGGGCCAATAATTCATGGATTCGCGCCGGCGCGCGCGCGAAAGCGCCATCAGCGCGGCTCCCTCTCCCGCGCGACGAACAGGCTGTCGATCGAGGCCTGCAGCAATTCCTGCCGCTCGGCCTGCGCCTCGACCCAGTCGCGGATCAATTGCTGCTCCTGACGCATGTGCTGCACCATCGAATGCACGCCGGCGGCGAGATGCTGGATGGAATCATGACTGGCCGCGGCCGGCGCGAAAGGTTCGATGTCCACCTCGGCCGACAGCCGGTCTTCAAGCTCGGTGTAAAACCGGCTCTGCGCCTGTCCCGCCTGCAAATCGAGGAAGCCGAGCACCAGCGAGCCGGCGAGGCCGAACAGCGAGCTGGTGAAGGCGAGGCTCATGCCCGACAGCGGCCGCGCCAGCCCGGTTTTCAGATCGTTGAACAGCGAGGCCATTTCCGAGCCGCCCTGCAGCGAGCTGATCACGGCGCCGATCGAGCCGACCGTTTCGAGCAGGCCCCAGAACGTGCCGAGCAGGCCGAGAAACACCATCAGGCCCGTGAGATAGCGCGAAGTCTCGCGGGATTCGTCGAGGCGCGTGGCCAGCGAGTCCAGCACATGCCGCAGCAGCGACTGCGTCAGCGGCGCGTCGCCTCGCGCGGACAGGATGCGCGCCATCGGGGCGAGCAGGATCGGGTCGCGCGCGCTTTCGCCGGCGACCCAGGCGATTTCGCGGTAGAGCCGCGCCACCTGGGAGATCGCCAGGACGATGCCGAACAGTTCGACGCCGAGGATGAGGCCGTTGAGGCCGGGATTGGCGAAAAAGGCGACCTTGATCTGCTTGTTGAGGATGAAACCGATGAAGCCGATCAGGGTCAGGAACACACCTATCCGCACCAGAAACATTGTGGGCGGTGTCAGGCGGTACGGGTCGCTTGACGTCATCGGCGGCTCTCCTGTCAATGGCCGTGTCTATCAGGGGAGGCGCACGGCGCCAAGGTCGGCGGGGAGTTATGCCCCGCTACGCCCCCGTATGGCTAAAGCCGGGGGACGTAGACGCTCAAACCATGGCCATTCTTGGGAAATTCGTCTCAAGGCGCGAAATGACTCTCCTCGACCGCCCGCCGGTTCTTGCTGGCGGCGGCCTGAATCGGCGCGCGGCCGATGTTGCGCCGCAACGGACGGTTGCGAGACAGGGGGACGAGGCAGGGACGAGACGAGGGCGGCGCATGATCGAACGACGTGCGCCGCCGTCGTGGCGAGGGAATGCGAAGTTCCGGCGTCGCGCTTACGCTTTTTTCAGCAGATCGAGCAATTGGCGGTGGATGAATTCGTTGCCGCCGCAAACCCCGCCGGTCTTCAGCATGTTCTGGCCGCCGTCGGCGTCGGAGACATAGCCGCCGGCCTCGCGGATCAGCAGCAGGCCCGCCGCCATGTCCCAGCTTTTCAAACCGCGCTCCCAATAGCCGTCGAAGCGGCCGGCGGCGACGAAGGCGAGGTCGATCGAGGCCGCGCCGAGGCGGCGCACGCCGCCGGCGCGGGTCATCACCGAGGACAGCTCCGCCTTGAATTTGGGATGGATTTTGGCGTTGGCGAGCGGCGGAATTCCGGTGGCGATCAGGCCCTCGGCCATGTCGCGGCGCGCGGCGACGCGGATGCGGCGGTTGTTGTAATAGGCGCCGGCGCCGCGTTCGGCGACGAAAATATCATCGGTGGCGGGATTGTAGACGAGACCGGCGACGATCTGGCCATCGCGCTCCAGGCCGATGGAAATGGCGAAGATCGGCAGGCCGTGCAGGAAATTGGTGGTGCCGTCGAGCGGGTCGATGTGCCAGATGTGGCTCTTGTCCGAGCCTTCGACCACGCCGCCCTCCTCCAGCACGAAGCC
Organism: Rhodoblastus acidophilus; assembly: GCF_900187365.1. Lineage (GTDB taxonomy): Bacteria > Pseudomonadota > Alphaproteobacteria > Rhizobiales > Beijerinckiaceae > Rhodoblastus > Rhodoblastus acidophilus. Next base: position 625,789 of record NZ_FYDG01000002.1, on the reverse strand, counting down.
GTAGCCGGGCCGCGCCTTGGCCAGTTCCTCGAACAGGGTCTTTTCCGATTTCTTGTCGGCGATGGTGACGAAATCGCCGGGGCCCTTGACCGAGACCTGCAGATTCTCGACCTCGCCGAAATCGCGCTTCAGCCCGCGGCCGGCCTTGAAGGCGGCGGCGGTCATTACATTCATCAGGGCGGAGTTGATCATGGCGGGTCCGGGGGGATTGAACGAAAGTTGAGTGCTAAGTGCCAAGCGGGCGCTGCGGCGTCAAGGAAATTGGGTCAGGGCGCGGTCGCAACCACGAAGATCCAGTCGGCATGGGCGCGGTTGGTGTGCGCCTCCACGATCGACCAGTCCGCAAAGCCGGCGGCGCGCAGCAGGGCGGGGAGGTTTTCGGCCCGCCAGTAGCAGAAATAGCGCGGGGCGCCCAGTTTGGCGCTGGACCAGCCCTCGCCGTCGCCGGCCTTGAGGCTGAACGCGAGGCGTCCGGCGGGTTTCAGCGCGGCGCGCGCCTTTTCGAGCACGAAAGGCAGTTGCGCGCGGTCGAAATGCAGCAGCACGGCGTTGGCGAGGATGAGATCGTAGGCGCCGTCGAACGGGTCGGTCAGCACATTGAACAGCCGGGCCGAAAACCCCCGCGCCAAAAGTTCGGAGACGAAGCCGGGGGTGGCGTCGGTGCATTCGACGGTGAAATTTTTCGAGGCGATATAGGCGGCGTCGCGGCCGAAGGCGCTGCCGATCTCCAGGATCCGCGCGTCGGGCGCGAGGCCGTCGAGCGCGCGGTCCATCCAGTCTTTCGGCGCGCCGCTCACCGCCTGCGCCGTGCCCTCGACATAGGCGCGCACGTTGTCGTCATAAGTGAGCAGGGTTTTTTCGTTGGCGTCCGTCATCGCGCCGTTACTTTCCAAGATAGATTTTCAGCGCCGCCTCGACTTTGCGGCGCTCGTCCGGCGTCAGCTTGTTGGATTCGCCGTCAAGGCGCGGATCGCGCAGGCCGGCGGCGGCGGCGAGAATGTTCCATTTGGCCGCCTCGACCCGGTCCTGCTTGACGCCGCGCCCGAAAAACAGCAGCCGCGCCAAGCGGTTCTGCGCCACGGGATTGTCGCGGTTGGCGGCGCGGATCAGCCATCTGGCGCCGCCGGCCTCGTCGGCGGGCACGCCGTCGCCGTTGAACAGCAGGATGCCATATTCGACCTGCGCCGCGAGAAATCCGCCTTCGGCGGCGCGTTTGAGCCAGGCGGCGGCCTGTTGCGGGTCGCGTTCCACGCCCCGGCCCTCGCGGTAGAGCAGGCCGAGCGAATAGGCGGCCTCGGGGTCGGCGAGGTCGGCCGCGCGCCGGAAGTGTTCCGCCGCCTTGGCGAAATCCGCCGCGACGCCATTGCCCTCCAGCGCCAATATGCCCAGTTGCAGCCAGGCGCCGGCGTGGTTTTGCGCCGCCGCCTTCTCCAGCAGGGCGCGGGCGCCGGACACGTCGCGGGGGCCGTCCTTGCCGGCGAGCTTCGCCAGCGCCAGCGCGAATTGCGAATTCTTGTCGCCCTGCGCCGCCGCGAGCCGATACCAGCGCAGCGCCTCCGTCATGTTCTGCTTCACGCCCAGGCCCTGCGCCTGCAGTTCGGCGACCAGGGTCATGGCGGCGGCGTCGCGGGAGTTCTTGTCCAGGCGCTTCATCGCCTCGGCAAAGGCGGTCTGGTAATAGCCGCGCTGATAGGCGCCAAAGGCCAGATCCGGCGCGGCGGCCGGCGCCGGTCCTTCCGCCCAGGCGGGCGCGGACGCGGCGGCGAGCGCAAGCAGCAGAGCGGCCTGACGTCTCAACTTTCCGGCTCCAGCGCGTCGATCACGGCCTGGGCGGCGGCGATCTCGGTGGGCTCGTCGAAAAAGCGCGGGCCAAGGCCCAAAAATTCGGCGCCGGATGTCGCCAGCGCCTCGACTTCGCCGGACGCATGGGCGACGCCGACGCAGGGCACGTTGAACACCTCGGCCCACCACGCCGTCCATTCCAGCGTCGCCGCAGCGTCATTGTCCTCGGGGTCGAGCGCGCCGAACAGCAGGTAATCGACATCGGTCTCGCCGATGGTCATGGCGGCGTCGCGGCTGTCGAGGCCGCCGACGCCGACGATGCGGTCGGGCTTGAGCCGCTCCAGCGCGTCGTCGAAATTTTCGCCCGCGCCGGTGATATGGGCGCCGTCGAGACCCGCGCGGCCCACCAACTGCGCGTCGTCCAGCGCCAGCGCGGCGGCTTCGGCCTTCTGGACGATCGGCGCCAGCGCCTTGGCGATCTTCTTGCGCGCGCCCTCGTCCGCCGTGGCGAAACGCAGCAGCACGCAGGCGACGTCGCCCGAGGCCAGGGCCTTTTCCAGCTTGGGCGCGAACTCGTCAGCCGAGGCGAGCGGGGGCGTAATGAGATAGAGACGCGGGCGGATGAAGTCAGTCATTGAGGCTCAATTTCGATGCCGTGCTTGCGAGCGGAGCGAAGCCATCCAGAAAACCTGCGCTTCCCCGTCGCGTGCGAGGCCTGGATTGCTTCGCTTTGCTCGCAATGACGGTATGGAGAGCGGTTATTTGCTTGCTTCGTTCGTTGTCACGGCGAGGCTTTTACACCGGCATTTGACGGCAAAAATGGGGCCGCGGCAAGCCGCGACCCCACGTCAGGACGAATGCGGAAGTGTCAGGCGACCTTGGGGGCCAGTTCGCCGGACGCGTAACGCTTGGCCATTTCGCCGAGCGTGAACACGCGCTTGATCTTGGACGCCTGTCCCGCCGTGTTGAACTCCTGCATGCGCTGCTTGCAGATTTTCTGCATCGCGTCGCTGGCGGGCTTCAGATATTTGCGCGGGTCGAATTCAGCGGGGTTTTCGGTCAGCACCTTGCGGATGGCGCCGGTGATGGCCATGCGGTTGTCGGTGTCAATGTTGATTTTCCGCACGCCGTGCTTGATGCCGCGCTGGATTTCCTCGACCGGCACGCCCCAGGTCTGCGGCATTTTGCCGCCATAGGCGTTGATGATGTCCTGCAAGTCCTGCGGCACCGAGGACGAGCCGTGCATCACCATATGCAGGCCCGGCATCTTCTGGTGGATTTCCTCGATCACGTGCATGGCGAGGATGGCGCCGTCGGGCTTGCGGGTGAATTTATACGCGCCATGCGAGGTGCCCATGGCGATGGCCAGCGCGTCCACGCCGGTCGCCTTGACGAATTTGATGGCTTCGTCGGGATTGGTGACGAGCTGGTCGTGCGACAGCTTGCCCTCAAAACCGTGGCCGTCTTCCTTCTCGCCCTCGCCGGTCTCCAGCGAGCCGAGCACGCCGAACTCGCCCTCGACGGAAATGCCGCCGAGATGGGCCATATCGGTGACATATTTGGTGATGTTGACGTTGTAGCTCCAGTCGGCGGGGGTCTTGCCGTCTTCCTTGAGCGAGCCGTCCATCATCACCGAGGTGAAGCCCGCCTGCATGGCGGTGAAGCAGGTGGCCGGGCCGTTGCCGTGGTCCTGATGCACGCAGATCGGAATCTGCGGATAGATTTCGGCGCAGGCGTCCATCATGTGCTTGAGCATGACGTCGTTGGCGTACTGGCGGGCGCCGCGCGAGGCCTGGATGATCACGGGCGCGTCGAGTTCGGACGCCGCCGCCATGATGGCGAGCGCCTGCTCCATATTGTTGATGTTGAAGGCGGGAACGCCATAGTCATGCTCGGCGGCGTGATCGAGCAGTTGGCGAAGGGTAATACGGGCCATAACAAGTCCTCCTTGACGGATGTCGGTTCACCAGGCGGCGGCCTGTCGCATCTCTGCCGGCGCCTCATCCCTGCCTTTACATATGCTTGCCATCAGCGCGTCGCGTTCGCCGGCGGCGAAATCGCGCCCGCGCTCCTTGGGGATTTCAAGGGTCAGCTGTTCAAATCCTTGCAGCTGTCCTGAACAGGCCTGGCTAAAATTCAGCACAGCCAAATATTCTTTTTGCAGTTTGGCGGCGCCGGCCCGGACCAGAATGGCCGGCCGCCAGGCGCCCTCGCCGGGGTCGCGATGGGCGACGAACAGCACGGCGGCGAGGCAGCGCGCCTCGGGCAGGCGCCTGGAATATTCCGATTGCGCGATCAGCATGCTCTGGCTGGCCGCGACCTCCGGGTTGGGAGCGTCGCGGACCGTAATGCCGCGCGTGGCGACCTTGGCGCCCGACAGCAAACCCGCCTCCCGCTCGATCAGCATCGGCGTGCGGCTTTGCCCCGAGGCGACCACATGGGACGCGGTCGCGAGGCAAAGCCCGATGAACTCGCCGAGTTCCGAAACGGTCAGGCGCGGCGCGAGCATTTTTTCACGCGCGGATCGCTTCGACGCCGGGCAGCACCTTGCCTTCGAGCCATTCCAGGAAGGCGCCGCCGGCGGTCGAGACATAGGTGAACTTTTCCGCGACGCCGGCATGGTTCAGCGCCGCCACCGTGTCGCCGCCGCCGGCGACCGTCAGCAGCTTGCCTTCGCCGGTCAGGCGCGCGGCGAATTTGGCCACGGCGTTGGTGGCGGCGTCGAACGGCTCCAGCTCGAACGCGCCGAACGGGCCGTTCCACACCAGCGTTTTCGCCTCGCCCAGAACCTTCTCGACTTCCGACACCGATTGCGGGCCAGCGTCGAGGATCATGTCGGCTTCCCCAACCTGATCGACGCCGACCACCTTGGAGGCGGCGTGCGCCTTGAATTCCTGCGCCACCACGGCGTCCACCGGCAGCACGATCCGGCACTTGTTCGCGGCGGCGTTGTTCAGAATTTCGCGGGCGGTGTCGAGCAGGTCATGCTCGCACAGCGATTTTCCCACGTTCTTGCCCTGCGCGGCCAGGAACGTGTTGGCCATGCCGCCGCCGATGATCAGGAAATCCACCTTTTTGGTGAGATTGCCCAAAAGCTCCAGCTTGGTCGAAACCTTGGCGCCGCCGACGACGGCGGCCACGGGGCGCGCCGGGTTTTCCAGCGCCTTGGACAGAGCCTCGACTTCGGCCTGCATGGCGCGGCCCGCATAGGCCGGCAGCTTCTTCGCCAGCCCTTCGGTCGAGGCGTGGGCGCGGTGCGCGGCCGAAAAAGCGTCGTTGACATAGATGTCGCCGAGCGCGGCGAGGCCGTCGATCACGGCGGGGTCGTTCTTTTCCTCGCCCTTGTGGAAGCGGGTGTTTTCGAGAAGCAGGAATTCGCCGTCCTTCAGCGCGTTGACCGCTTCGACCGCGACGGGGCCGATGCAATCGGAGGCGAAGGCGACGGGCTTGCCGAGATGCTGCGCCAATGCGCTCGCGACGGGTTTTAACGAATTGGCCTCGTCCGGGCCGTTCTTCGGCCGGCCGAAATGGGCGAGCAGGACGACCTTGCCGCCCTTTTGCGAAATTTCGTTCAGGGTGGGCAGGATGCGCTCGATGCGGGTGGCGTCCGTGACCTTGCCGCCCTCCATGGGGACGTTGAGGTCGACGCGGACAAGCACGCGCTTGCCCTTGAGATCGGCGGAATCGAGGGTGCGGAAACCGGACATTATTGACTCGCGGCGGCTGGAGAACGGGTCAGAAAAAAGGCGCGCCCGGTCGGGCGCGCCTCAAATTCAGGCTCAGATCAGCTTGGCCATGGCGAGGGCGGTGTCGGCCATGCGGTTGGAGAAGCCCCATTCGTTGTCGTACCACGACAGGACGGACACCAGCGTGCCGTCGAGCACCTTGGTCTGGTCCATGTGGAAGATCGAGGAATGGGGGTCGTGGTTGAAGTCGCAGGAGACGTTCTTCTCGGCGGTATAGCCGAGAATGCCCTTGAACGGGCCGTCCGCCGCCGCCTTGATCACGGAATTGACTTCATCCTTGGTGGTGGCGCGCTTGGCGATGAATTTCAGATCGACGACAGAGACGTTCGGGGTGGGAACGCGCATGGCGAAGCCGTCGAGCTTGCCGTTCAGTTCCGGCAGCACCAGGCCCACCGCCTTGGCGGCGCCGGTCGAGGTCGGGATCATCGACAGCGCGGCGGCGCGGCCGCGATAGAGATCCTTGTGATACGTGTCCAGCGTCGGCTGGTCGCCGGTGTAGGAGTGGATCGTCGTCATGATGCCCTTGTCGATGCCGATGGCGTCATTGAGGGCCTTGGCGACCGGCGACAGGCAGTTGGTGGTGCAGGACGCGTTGGAGACGACGATGTGGTCCTTGGTCAGCTTGGCGTGGTTGACGCCATAGACCACCGTGAGGTCGGCGCCGTCCGAGGGGGCCGAAACCAGCACGCGCTTGGCGCCGCCCTGCAAATGGATGGCGGCTTTGTCGCGGGCGGTGAAAATGCCGGTGCATTCCATCACGATGTCGACGCCGAGCGCGCCCCAGGGCAGTTCCGCCGGGTTGCGCATGGCCAGAACCTTGATCGGGCCGGTGCCCACGTCGATCGTGTCGCCCTCGACCTTGACCACGCCGGGGAAGCGGCCGTGGACGGAATCGTAGCGGAACAGATGGGCGTTGGTCTCGACCGAGCCGAGATCGTTGAGGGCGACGACCTGAATGTCCTTGCGGCCGGATTCGACAATGGCGCGGAGCACGTTGCGGCCGATGCGTCCAAATCCGTTGATGGCAACCTTGACAGTCATGCGTTTCGCTCCTTTGGGGATAGGGCCATGGGGGCGGCCCGCCTCTGAAGCGCAGGCCTCAGCCCCGCTTCGATTTCTGACTGGCCTTTAATCTCTTTGCACAGTCTGACGCAACGTTGTTCATCGGTCCAGGCCGGAGAATTGCCGCCGGTTTCATCATATGGGACGGATTCTGCTTGCTGCGAGATCATCGGCATAAACGAAAGTACGAGGGGGTTGATAGCAGTTCGCCCTTCGCTGTCAACGCATCCAAGCGGATTTTAATAGGATTTCGGCGGGATTCGCCGGGTTTGCCGCTCGGGCGCGATTCTGCATGTTAAACAGGCGCCGCAGCGGCGCCGCGCGGTTCTCGCCCAGCGCCCCTTGGCGCGGCGCGCGACTTTGCTAAATTGTCGTTAACGTCCTCCGCCGGGGATTCGCGACGAAAGTTTGAACGTGTCCGCACTGCCGATCGATTCCCCCAGTCCGCATTCGGGACCTGCGTCCGGCGCCGAGGCGCATTCGCCCGTCCCCTCCGCGCCGGAGCCGCCGCCTTCCGCCGAAGATCTGGCGGCGGCGGCGCTGCGGCGGCTGGAGACCGCCCTGGAGGCGCTCGACCGCGCCGTCAGCCGGCACACCGACCGCCGCATGCAATTGTCGGATCAGGAGGCCGAATATTCCGCCTTGCAGGAGGACCGGTCGCGGCTGGCGCAGGCGCTGGACGCCGCCAACGAGCGCATCGACACGCTGCAGGACAATCAGATCGAGGCGGCGCGGCGGGTCGAACGGGCCAGCGCCGCGGTGCGGGCCATTCTCGCCACCGCGCGGGGAGAGTCGTGATGGCCCAGGCGGTGGTGACGATAGCCGGCCGCACCTATCGCATGGCCTGCGAGGAGGGCGAGGAGGCGCATATCGAAGGGCTGGCGCAGACGGTCCAGGCCAAGATCGACGAGTTGCGCGGCGCCTTCGGCGAGATCGGCGACCAGCGCATTGTGATGATGGCGGCGATCACGCTGGCCGACGAGCTTTTCGTCGCGAGGAAGCAGGCGGCGGAAGCGCGGGAGGCCGTGGAAACGGCCCGCGCCGAGGTCGAGACGGCGCAGCTGCGCCGGCAGGAACAGGCCGAATGGGCCGCGAAAATGCTCGACAAGGCCACGGCCAGGGTCGCCGCCGCGATCAAGGCGCTGAACCAAAGCTAGCGCGCGAGGCGTCGAGCCGCTTCGGCCGAACCGCAAAAGCTCCCGATGAGGGGCCGGACCCTGAACCGGTCCCGCGCCTCGCGCATTTGACATCCGCCTCTCCCGCGCGCGTCCCGCCTCGGGCGTCGCGGAGCTCGGCATGGATCGACCCTGGGCCTTGTGGATATCGCCGGTCGCGCGCGCCGCCGCCGCGCACGCCCTGATCTGGTCGGTCGCGCCGGCGCTGCTGGTCGGAAACCTGCATCAGGATACGCTTGAGGCGGCCTATTGGGGCGACGAGCCGTCTCTCGGCTCCGCCCGCCACCCGCCCTTGCTGTCGCTGATGATCCGGGGCGTGCTCGGCGTCGGCCATGCGCCGATCTTCCTGCTGTTGCTGATGAGCCAGGTCGGCATGGCCGTCGCAGCCGTCTATGTGTGGCGGGCGGCCCGGCTTTACGGCGGGCCGCCGACGGCGGCGGTCGCGGTCATGCTGTTCCTGATTTCGCTCGCGGCGACGTTTTTCGCGGTGCAGGTCAACCACAATTCCATGCTCGCGCCGTTCTGGGCGGCGACGCTTTATTACGGTCTCTCCTACTTTGAGCGCGAGCGGGGGCGCGACGCCGTATGTCTGGGCGTCGCGGCTGGCCTGGGGCTTCTGGTGAAATATGAGCTGGCGTTGCTGTTGGCGTGCCTGTTTCTGCTGTGCCTCGTCGTGCGGCGCTACCGATCGGTATTCCGCAGGGGAATGACTTATGTCGCCCTTGTCATCTGCGCCGCCATCCTGACGCCGCATGTGCTGGACCTGCTGCGCAGCGGCGGCGCCGCGGCGGATTATGCGCTGCGGGGCCACAAAGTCGTGGAGGCTTCCGGCGTCGCCCTCAGCGCGTTCAATCTCTTGGTCGGTCAGTTCGTCCTGTTCGCCGCGCCCGCCGCCCTTCTTGTGATCGTGACGCGCGTTTATGGCGTCGCGCTGCATCGGATCGCTTGGCGCGACGAGACGGCGGTCATCGCAGCGATCCTCGCCTTTGGCCCTTCCGTGACCATGGCGGCGGCGGTCATCGCCACGCATCAGGTCGCGCAACCGCTGTGGGCCTTGCCGTTGGCCTCATCCTGCGCGGTTGGGTTGAGCCTGCTGTTTCCCGGCGCGCCCGCCGCCCCGCGTGGGGAAAGCCTGATCGCCGGCAAGATCGTGCTGTTCTCCGGCGTCGCGGCCGCCGCCTTCGTGGCCTATCTCTATATCGCCGACGCCGTCGGGGCCGCGATCGGCCGTCCGCTGACGTTTTACGCCGCCGACTCGCGCCGGCTGGCCGCCGCCGTCACGGAGTTTTGGGACTCGCACGCGCGCGGGCCGGTCAAGTGCGTGGTGATTGCGGAGGCCGCGCTGGGGGCTTCGACCGTTTTGTGGCTCCGCAGCCGTCCGCGTTACGTCGATTTCGACCACGCGGAATGGTCGAGGCCAGTGGATGTCAGCCAATGCGCGGGGACGGGCGGGGTGGCGATCTTGACCCACACCCGACGCGACGAGCTGATTTTCAAAGCTTATCCCGCGCTGCGAACGGCGCCGCGGCGCGCGTTCGCAGCGCCCGGCGTGTTCGGCTTCAGCCATTATCAATGGCGCGCGGATCTGCTGTTGCTTCCGCCGGTCACAGCCAGTCGCTGACGGCCGAGCCCACAGCCGGACCGACGCCGTCGAGCTTGCGGGCGCGCAGCCGTTCGATCAGGCCCTGCTTGATCCGCCCGACCAGCCCCAACCCCTCGAACACCAGCGCCGAATAGAGCTGGATCAGGCTGGCGCCGGCCTCGATCTTGGCCCAGGCCGCCTCCGGCGAGTCTACGCCGCCGACGCCGATCAGCGGAAACTGCCCCTCGACGCGCGTAAAAGTCTGGGCCAGCATCCGGGTGGCCAGCGTGAACAGCGGCGCGCCGGACAGACCGCCGGTTTCGCCCTGCGCCTCGCCGCGCAGCGAATCCGGCCGGGCCAAAGTGGTGTTGGAGACGATCATGCCATCGACGCCTCTTTCGCGCGCGACGCGCACCACGTCGTCGAGATCGTGCAGGGTCAGGTCCGGCGCGATTTTCAGCAAGACCGGGCGGCGCGGCAGATCGTCCGCCGCCTCGTCGCGCGCCGCGATCACCCGGGCCAACAGGTCGTCGAGCGCGCCGGCCTGTTGCAGGTCGCGCAGGCCCGGCGTGTTGGGCGAGGAAATGTTGACGGTGAAATAGCTGGCCAGATCCGCGAAAGTTTTCACGCCCGCCACATAATCGGCGGCGCGGTCGGTCGAATCCTTGTTGGCGCCGATATTGACGCCGACCACGCCGCCCCGCGCCGCCCGTCTCAGCAAACGCTCTCTCGCGCGTAAATGGCCGGCGTTGTTGAAGCCGAAGCGGTTGATGACGCCGCGATCCTCGGGCAGGCGGAACAGGCGCGGCTTGGCGTTGCCCGGCTGCGGGCGCGGCGTGAGCGTGCCGACTTCCGTGAAGCCGAAGCCGAGCTTGAGCAGCGCGTCCGGGACCTTGGCTTCCTTGTCGAAGCCGGCGGCCATGCCGACCGGATTGGGAAAATCCAGGCCGAACACGTTTTGCGCGAGCAGCGGATCGTCCTCCAGGGCCGGCGGCAGCGGCAGGTTCGCCAGGCCGAAGATGGTGAGATTATGCGCGCGCTCAGGGTCCAGGCCCCGCAGCAGCGGCAGGAGGGAATCGAACATAGCCGTCATGCCAGCAATCCGCAAAAGTCGTGGGCGCCATCGCGCAGGGGGAGGGGGTGGACCGAACGCGCCAGCGCGGTCTTGAGCGGCGCGTAGAGATGCGGGAACAAAGCGCCCCCGCGCGAGGGCTCGAAGATCAGCTTGTCCCCGAGCTCGGCCTCGTCGAAGGCGATCAGCAGCAGGCCCGTTTGGCCGGCGAAATGTTTGGCGGCGGTTTCCTCGACCTGCCCGGCGGTGGAGAAATGGATGAATCCGTCCTGCAGATCGACCGGCGATCCCGCGAAGACGCCGGTCTGTTCGGCGGCGGCCCAGTCGGAGGCCGGAATGATTTTGTAGATGAGGGCCAAATCCGCTCCCCACGGCTGAGATTGAGGTGTTTTTTCGACGATCTTGCGGCGCGGCGCAAGATGCGGGTTTTCACGGGCGCGTCGCCGTTCTAAGAAGCGGGCTTCACTTTCAGTCTGCGTGCGGAAAATCTTGCAAATGACCGATCCTGCGTCCGAACTCGCCCAGTTCGCCAAAACCTCGAACGCCTGGCCGTTCGAGGAGGCGAAGAAACTCGTGGCCCGGGTCGAGCGCACCGGTCAGAAACAGGTGTTGTTCGAGACGGGCTACGGCCCGTCGGGACTTCCGCACATCGGCACGTTCGGCGAGGTCGCGCGCACGACCATGGTGCGCCACGCGTTTGAAACCTTGACCGGCGGCCAGATCGCCACCCGCCTGCTGGCGTTTTCCGACGATCTCGACGGCCTGCGCAAAGTGCCGGACAATATTCCCAACAAGGAGCTGGTGGCGGCGCATCTCGGCAAGCCCTTGACGGAAGTGCCGGACCCGTTCGGCAAATATCCAAGCTTTGGCGAGCATAATAACGCGCGCCTGCGCTCGTTCCTCGACCATTTCGGGTTTAAATACGAGTTCGGCTCCTCGACCGAATATTACACCTCCGGCCGGTTCGACGCGACGTTGTTGAAAATGTTGGCGCGCTACGACGCCGTGCAGAAGATCATGCTGCCGTCGCTGCGCGCCGAGCGCGCCTCGACCTATTCGCCGTTCCTGCCGATCCATCCGCGCACCCGCATCGTGATGCAGGTGGCGCTCGACGAAGTGGATGTGGCGCGCGGACTGATCGCCTGGCGCGATCCCGACACCGGCGAGCGGTTCGAAACCCCGGTCACCGGCGGCGCCTGCAAGCTGCAATGGAAGCCCGACTGGGCGATGCGCTGGTGCGCGCTCGGCGTCGATTACGAGATGGCCGGCAAGGATTTGATCGATTCCGTCAAGCTTTCCGGCGCAATCGTCCGCGCGCTCGACGGCGCGCCGCCGGAAGGTTTCAATTACGAGCTGTTCCTCGACGAGAACAGCCAGAAGATTTCGAAATCCAAGGGCAATGGCATCACCATCGAGCAATGGCTGACCTACGCCAGCCCGGAAAGCCTCGCCTTTTTCATGTATTGGAAGCCGCGCGAGGCCAAAAAGCTCTATTTCGACGTGATCCCGCGCGCGGTGGACGAATATCTGGCGTTTCTCGACGCCTATCCGCGCCAGGACGCCAAGAACCGGCTCGGCAACGCCGTGTGGCACATTCATTCCGGCGAGCCGCCGGCGCCGGAATTCATCGCGCATGAGGCGGGCGGCAAGGGAACGGCGATCAGCTTCGCCATGCTGCTCAATCTCGCGGCGGTGGCCAACAGCGAAGACCCGGCGGTGCTGTGGGGCTTCGTGCGCCGCTACGCGCCCGCCGCCAGCCCGGAAAAATATCCGCGCCTCGACAAGATGATCGGCTATGCGGTGCTGTATTTCCGCGATTTCGTGAAGCCGAAGAAGGTTTATCGGGCCGCCGACGAGGTCGAGCGCGCGGCGCTGGAGCAGCTTTCCGACGCTTTGGCCGCGCTGCCGGCGGAGGCCAGCGCCGAAGACATCCAGACGCTGCTGTACGACATCGCCCGCCCGATCCCGCGTTACCAGAATTTTTCGGCCAAGGGGGCGACGCCCGAGCGTCCCGGCGTGTCGAACGACTGGTTCAACATGCTGTATCAGGTGCTGCTGGGCGAGGATCGCGGCCCGCGCTTCGGCTCGTTCGCCGCGCTCTACGGCCTCGACAACACGCGGGCGCTGATAGCGGACGCGCTGGCGGGGAAATTTTTGAAGACCGACGCCGCCTAAACTGGAGTTCAAGAATCCCATTGTTCCGTCCCGCGCCAAACGATTAAGATCGTTTGGCGTTGCGGGAGACGAAAATGGTTTTGATTAAGACATTCGTACGCGAGGATTTGACGACCAGGGCTCAAGACGCCGTTGACGCCAGCTACACGGTGTTTGATCGAGATGGCGCAATGTTTGTTCAGTTCAACACATGTGGGAGTCTGTCGCGCAAAATTCCTGGAAAGACAAGCCAGACGTTTCAGCTGGATGAAAGCTCTGCGCGCGAACTGTTCGACATTTTGAAGAACACGTTCAAACTTTAAGTGTTCGCTGCGAGCGGAGCGACACACCCAGTTCTGTACAAGCGGGCCATTGGCGTGTCGTCCATCCGCCGCGGGCTGACAATGGCGAGCGGCGGTCCGTCCCGGCGGGCCGCCGCGTTCAAGACCGCGTGATCAGCGCGATGCCGCCGACCATCAGCGCCGCGCCGAGCACGCGTCCGCCGGTCAGTTCATGCACGGGCATGCCGAACCAGCCGAAGCGGTCGATGGCCAGCGACATCAGGAAGTTGGCGGTGATCAGCAGGCCCGCGAAGGCGCCGGCGCCGACCTTGTCCACGAACATCAGGCCGGCGACCACCGCGAAAGCGCCGATCACCCCGCCGAGCGGCGCCCACCAGGGCATGGCGGCGATGTCTTTTCCGCCGGGCAGCGGGTGCGGCAGGCAGATGAAGACACAGGCGAGCAGCGCGACGATGGGCAGGAACGACACCAGGCTGGCGAGCCAGGGATTGACCAGCGCGACGCGCAGCGCGCCGTTCATCGGCGGCCCCCAGGCCTGCAACAGGCCGGAAACGATGATCAGCGCGTAAATCCAGATCGCGTTGTCGTTCTGCATGGAAACTCCCTAAATCAGCGCCGCCGCCAGCGCCGCGATCAGGGCCGGGGGCATGGCCGCAAGCCCCAGCAGAAAGAAATCCCGGTCGCGCACGCTTTGGTTCTCCCGCCGCAACACCGCGAGCCAGAGAATGGTTGCGAGCGATCCCGTGACCGAAAGATTCGGTCCGAGATCGACGCCGATCAGCAGCGCGGCGGTGACGTCCGGCGGGCTGGCGGCCTGCTGCGCCGCGCTCGCCGCGACCAGCCCGGCCGGCAGGTTGTTGACGAGGTTCGCGGCCAGCGCGAGCGTCGCGCCGCTGGCCCAGTCTGGCGCCTGCCGCAGCGCGCGCGACAGGGCGGCGGTCACGCCGGTGCGGTCGAGCGCCTCGACCAGCACGAACAGGCCGGCCACCAGCGGCAGCACGCCCCATTGAATATCGCGCAGCATCGGCAGCGGGTTGGCGCGGCGCGCCAGCAGCACCAGCAGGGTGGTGGCGGCGCCCGCGCCAAGGGTGGGCGCGCCGAGGTCGGCCCCGCGCGCCGAGGCGGCGAGCAGGACCAGGGCGGTCGCCGCGACGCCGCAGGCGGCGAGTTTGCCGCAGCCGGTCAGCTCCGGCGAGGCGGCGGGCGCGGCGATGGGCGTCCTGAGTTCATGGCGCAGGGCGAAGCGCAAGGCGGCGTAGGTGACCGCGATGGCGGCCAGCGAGGGCAGGCCGAACATGCGCAGCCAGTCGAGCAACGGCGGCAGGCCGCCGCCATAGACCACCAGATTGGCCGGGTTGGAGATTGGCAGCACGAAGCTCGCCGCATTGGCCACGAAGGCGCAGAGATAGAGATAGGGCAGGGGCTTTTCGATCCGCGCCGCCTGCGTCGCCGCGAACACAGCCGGGGTCAGGACCACGGCGGTCGCATCGTTGGAGAGAAAGACGGTGACGAGGACCCCGACCAGATAGACCAGCAGGAACAGTTTTTTGGCCGATCCGTTGGCGAGCTTGGCCGCTTCGGCGGCGAGGAAGTCGAACAGACCCTCGCGCCGCGCGACTTCCGACAGCAGCATCATGCCGGTCAGGAACATGGCGACATCGGCGCTTTTGGAAATTCCGCTCCAGGCCGCCGCCACCGGCAGCAGGCCGGCGAGCACCAGCACAGCGGCTCCCGCCACAGCCCAGATCGCCTCGTTCCAGCGGAACGGCCGCAAGATGACGCCGGCGGTCGCGACCCCGGCTATGCTCCAGATTGCCCAATTCATGTCGCCAAATTCGCGGATTCGCGCGGGGCGATCAACCGTCCGCCAAGGCGTAATGCGCGGCGCCGGACGACGTTCCGCTGGCGCTTTGGCGGATCATGTCCGCCGCCTTTTCCGCGATCATGATCGTCGGCGCGTTGGTGTTGCCGCCGATCAGCGTCGGCATGATCGAGGCGTCCACCACGCGCAGGGCCTCGACGCCGCGCACGCGCAGTTCGGGATCGACCACGGCTTCGGCGTCCGCGCCCATGCGGCAGGTTCCGACGGGGTGATAAATGGTGTCGGCGCGGGCGCGGATGTGGGTTTCCCATTCGTCGTCGGTCATGCCGCCGCGCACCCCGAACAGTTCTTCGCCGCAAAAAAGCTGTAGCGGCGGGGTCATCACGATGTCGCGCGCCATTTTCGCGCCGCGAATGAGCGTTTCGAGGTCGCGCCGGTCGGAGAGAAAGGCCGGGTCGATGCCGGGCGCGGCGAGCGGGTTGGCGTTTTTGGGAAACACCCGCCCGCGCGAAAACGGGTGCAGCGCGCAAACGTGCAGGCAGAAGCCATGGCCGAGATGCAGGCGCCGGGCGTGATTGTCGACGATGCCGATCACGAAATGCAGTTGCGCGTCGGGACGGTCGAGGTCGGGGCGCGTCTTGAGGAAGCCGGCGCCCTCGGAGAAGGGCGTGGCGAGCATGCCGCCGCGCTCGCGCCGCCAGCTTTTTATATGGCCGACGAGATTGCGCGCGGCGGCGAGGCTGATGCCGAAATTGTTGGCGTCGGCGGTCGTCCAGGACAGGATGAAATCGAGATGGTCCTGCAGGTTCTGGCCGACGCCGGGCGATTCGTGGACCATGGCGAGGCCGTGCGGGCGAATGTCCTCGGAGCGGCCGACGCCGGACAATTGCAGCAGATGGGGCGAGCCGAAGGCGCCGGCGCTGAGGATGACTTCGCGGCTCGCCATCACCTGCCGCTCGACCCCGCCCTGCACGCAGGCGACGCCGACGGCCCGCTTGCCCTCGAACAGGATTTTGGTGGCGCGCGTTTCGGTCAGCACCGCCAGATTGGGGCGGTTTTTCAGGGGATGGAGATAGGCGGCGGCGGCCGAACAACGCTCGCCCCGCCGCTGCGCGTCGTGGAATTGGGTGACCTGATAGAGGCCGACGCCTTCGGTCTCGCCCCGGTTGAAATCGTCGCGGACGCGGTGGCCGCAGGCCGCGGCGGCGGCGACGAAAGCCTTGGAGATCGGGCGGGGCGCGCGCTGGTCGGACACATGCAGCGGGCCGGCGCCGCCGTGCAGCGCGTCCGGGCGGATGTTTTTTTCGGCCTTGAGGAAATAGGGCAGCACGTCGTCCCAGCCCCAGCCGGGGCAGCCGTTGCGCGCCCAGCCGTCGTAATCGGCGCGGTGGCCGCGAATGTACAGCATGGCGTTGATCGCCGAGGAGCCGCCCAGCGCCTTGCCGCGCGGCTGAAAACCTTTGCGCCGGTTGAGGCCGGCTTGCCGCGTGGTCCACAGCGCCCAGTTGTTGAGCTTCGGGCGTCCCGAAATCATGGCCACGGTGGCGGCGGGCAGGCGCACCAGCAGACTGTCGCCGCGCCCGCCCGCCTCCAGCAGGCAGACGGAGACGTCGGGGTCCTCGCTCAATCGCGCCGCCAGCGCCGCGCCCGCCGAGCCGCCGCCGACGATGCAATAGTCGAAATTCATGGCCGCGTCCTTTCGCGCCAAGGGCCGTGTCTGGTCACGCCATCAGAGGGCTGTCGTCGCCGGAAAACAAGCCCGAACTGATCTCTTCTTCGCGCCTTGCGACGATTTCAACAAAGGCGCGGGCGTCGCCCGCCTGCCGGAAGGCGGAATAGCCGCGCTCCAGAAAATCGTGCATGTCGCCGAAGCCGCCGACCTGCGCGGGCGTGCGCAGCGCCTTGAGCGCGAGGCCGATCAGCGGCGCCTTGGTGAGCGCGTGCAGCTTGACGCCGAGATGGCGCATCAGTTCGATCTGCCGGAGGCGGTCGTCGCGCCGGCCGGTCTGGCGGTACGCCTCGCCATAGGGCGCGCCGCCCTCCACCCGCAGGGCCATGTCGGCGTCGAGCGATTCCGAAAGCGCGTCGAGTTCGATGGCGTCGGCGATGGAGTCGAGGCCCGAGGCCGGAAGGCCTTTTTTCATCAAAGGCAGCACGCGCAGGATCGCCTCCTCGTTCATGACGTGATCCTGCGGGCCATAGAGATCGACGAGAAAGAAGCGGGCGGCGGCGGCGTATTTCGGGTCCGCTAGCAAATCCGCATGGGTGCGCGCCAACCGCGCCGCCTGCCATGTGCGCAGCCGCAGCCGCGCCCCTCGCGCCGCGCCGGTGCGCGAGCGCTTGCGAATGTCGGCGGCGCGCGCCAGCTGCGTTTCCAGGCGCTGCGCCGCCAGGTTCTTGGCCAGTTCCGTATCCATTGCGACCTCCCGGGATGCGGGTGCAGGCATAACGCAAGGATAGCAGAAACGGCGAAAGCCGGCGCGGGGTTTACCCCCGCGCGCTCAGGTGATCACGCTCGGCTTGTCGCGCCCGGTGTGCTGGTTGATGCCGGCGAGCTGTTCCGCCAGCGCGATCAGATCCGCCAGCGCCGCCTGGGTTTCCAGATCGTGGCGGGCCGGATCGGGCTCGAACCGTTCGATATAGACGCGCAGGGTCGCCCCGGACGTGCCGGTGCCGGACAGGCGATAGACGATGCGCGAGCCGTCGGCGAACAGCACGCGCACGCCCTGCTGTTTGGACATCGAACCGTCGATCGGGTCGTGATAGGCGAAATCGTCGGCGGCCTCGACTTTTAGCGCGCCAAAACTCTGGCCCGGCAGGCTCGTCAGTTTTGCGCGCAAACCCGCCACCAGGGCGTTGGCGCCTTCGGTCGCCACCTCCTCGTAATCGTGGCGGGAATAATAATGCCGGCCGAATTCGGCCCAATGGGCGCGAACGATCTCCTTCACGCTCTGCTGGCGCGCCGCCAGAATGTTGAGCCACATCAGAATGGCCCACAGGCCGTCCTTCTCGCGGACGTGGTTGGAGCCGGCGCCGGCGCTTTCCTCGCCGCACACCGTCACCTTGCCGGCGTCGAGCAGATTGCCGAAGAATTTCCAGCCGGTGGGGGTTTCGTACATGCCGACGCCGAGCTTGGCCGCCACCCGGTCTGCGGCGCGGCTGGTCGGCATGGAGCGGGCCACCCCGGCGATTCCCTGCCGATAGCCCGGCGCCAGATGGGCGTTGGCGGCGATGATCGCCAGCGAGTCAGAGGGCGTGACGAACTGGCCGCGCCCGATCACCAGATTGCGGTCGCCGTCGCCGTCCGAAGCCGCGCACATGTCCGGCGCCGCGTCCGACATCGCCAGGTCATAGAGATGTCTGGCGTGGACCAGATTGGGGTCGGGATGGTGATGGCCGAAATCCGGCAGCGGCTCGCCATTGAGCACGCTTCCCGGCGCGGCGCCGAGATCGCCTTCCAGAATCGCCTTGGCGTAGGGGCCGGTGACCGCGCTCATCGCGTCGAACTTCATGGTGAAGCCCGAGGCGAACAGTTTCTTGATCGCGTCGAAATCGAACAGGCTGGCCATCAGGTCGCGATAGATCGCCACGGGATCGATCACCCGCACCTTTGTCCCGACGAGCCAGGAATGGCCGATTTCGTCAATATTGACGTCGGGGCCTTCGAGGGTGCGATAGCTCTCGATGACCTTGCTATGGGCGAAAATCGCCTCGGTGATCTTTTCGGGGGCGGGGCCGCCGTTGGAAATATTGTATTTGATGCCGAAATCGGCGTCGGGGCCGCCGGGATTGTGGCTGGCCGACAGCACGATGCCGCCGAACGCCTGTTCATGACGGATCACGGCGGAGGCGGCGGGCGTGGACAGGATGCCGCCGCGCCCGACGATGATTTCGCCAAAGCCGGCGGCGGCGGCCATTTTCAGGATGATCTGGATGGCTTCGCGGTTGAAGAAGCGGCCGTCGCCGCCCAGCACCAGCGCCTTGCCTTCAAACCCCTCCAGCGACGCGAAAATCGACTGGACGAAATTGGCGAGATAGTGCGGCTGCTGAAACATCCTGGTTTTTTTGCGCAGGCCCGACGTGCCCGGGCGCTGGTCGGCGAAAGGTTTGGTTGCAACGGTCTTGATCGGCAGCGGCGCGGTCATCGGCTCACCTGTTTTTCCAAATGTCATTTCATGCCAGAGAGTTTTCCTCGGCGCCAGCGCCTTGGGCCGCATGGGCGCGCCACACGGCGACGCACAGCGCCACGACCGGCACTCCGATGCAGCTGGTGCCGACGAAAAAGGCGGAATAGCCGAATTTGGCGGCGGCGAAGCCCGAGAAGCCGCCGAGAATCTTGCCCGGCAGCGCGTAAAGCGACGACAGCAGCGCATATTGCGCGGCGGCGTGCAGCGGCGACACCAGCGACGACATGAAGGCGACCAGCGCGGTTCCGGCGAAGCCGCCGGCGAAATTCTCGACGCAGATCGCCACGGTCAGCATGTGCAGGTTCTGCCCGATATGCGCCAGCAGGGCGAGGCTCAGATGCGAGGCCGAGGCCGCGATCCCGCCGACCAGCAGCGTCGGCATCAGGCCGAAGCGCGACGCGCTCCAGCCGCCGACGAATATGCCGGCCAGCCCCACGCCAAACCCGAAAATCTTGGTGATGTTGGCGATGTCGGTCTTGGAAAAGCCGAGGTCGATGTAAAGCGGGTTGGCCATCACGCCCGAGACGAAATCCGGCAGCCGGTAAAGCGCCAGCAGCAGCAGGAACAGCAGGGTGGACCGCCCATTTCGCGCGAAAAACTCTTTTAATGGCTCGGCGTAGGTCTCGATCAGCGATTTGCGCGCGCCGGGCGCGGTCTCGATGTGGGCGTTTGGTTCGGGCGCGAACAGATTGGCGATAAAGCCCACGACCATCAGGCAGGCCATCGCCAGATAGGCCGCCCGCCACGATTGATATTGCGCGATATAGAGCGCCCCGGCGCCGGCGCAGAGCAGCGCGATCTTGTAGCCGACCTGGCTGGCGGCGGACAGCGCGCCCTGCCGCTCGGGCGGGGCCACGGCGATGCGCCAGCCGTCGATGGTGATGTCCTGGGTCGAGCCGCAGAACCCCAGCAGGAAGCTGAAACAGATGGTCCAGAGCAGCCCCTCGCCGGGATGGCCGAAGGACAGGCCCGCCAGACACAGCGCCACGCCGATCTGGATCAGCGCCATCCAGCCGCGCCGCCGCCCCAGCGCTTTGCCGAAGATCGGCGCGTCAAACCGGTCGAGCAGCGGCGCCCATAAAAATTTCAGCGAATAGGCCAGCGCCACCCAGGAGATCATGCCGATGGCCTCCTTGGAGACCCCGACTTCGCGCAGCCAGGTCGATTGGGTGGAGAACACCAGCAGGAACGGCAGGCCCGAGGAAAAGCCCAGGGCGAGCATCAGCGGCAGGGTTCGGTCGGCGAAAATCTTGCCGCGCGGCGATTCGGTCGTCATGGGAGACGACTATCGCATGAAACGCATGAAAGTTAGACAAACACGCTGTTCTCAGCTTTTCCATTCATTTACTGGATTGTTCCGGCCCAATGCTGATAGGATCGCCGGCGAAGGAAGTGCGGAATGCTCACCAACAAGGGAAAATACGGCCTCAAGGCCATGGTCCATCTCGCCGGGGTCGAGCCGGGCGCGCTCGCCCAGGTGCAGGACATCGCGGACCGCAACGCAATTCCGAAGAAATTTCTCGACCAGATCCTGTCGGAATTGCGCAACGCCGGTCTGGTGTTTTCCAAAAAGGGCAAGGGCGGCGGCTACGCCCTGGCGCAGCCGGCGCACAAGATCAGCGTCGGCCAGATCGTGCGCGTGCTCGACGGCCCGCTGGCGCCGATCCAATGCGCCAGCGTCACCGCCTATCGCCCCTGCGACGATTGCGGCGACGAGAAAGGCTGCGCCGTCCGGCTGATGATGGTCAAGGCGCGCAACGCCATCGCCGAGGTGCTCGACAGCCACACGCTCGCCGACATGCGGGCGCTGAGCGATCCGCCGGAACTGGCGATGAGCTACCATATCTAGCCGGGGTCAGGCGAAATAGCGGGCCACCTGGTCCTCGCCGACGTCTTCCAGCCGCGCCGGCGCCCATTTCGGCGCGCGATCCTTGTCGATGACCGCCGCGCGGATGCCTTCGGGAAAATCATGCCCGCCGAGGCAGGCCGTCGCCGCCTTCAGCTCCATGGCGAGGCAGGGCGCCAGCGCGCCGAGGGCGCGCGCCTTGCGCAACGCGCGCAACGTGACTTTCAGCGAAATCGGCGAATGTCGCCGCAACAGCTCCAGCGCCGCTTGCGCTGAGAGATCGGGCAGGCCGTCGAGCCGCGCCGCGATGGCCTCCACGCTGTCGGCGGCGTAAGCCGCGTCGATCCAGCCGCGGGCGTCCGCCAGCGGCGCCGGCCCCGCCGGGGCGGACAGCGCCGCAAGCACGGCGCGGGCCTGATCGTGCGAGCCGCAGTCGCGCAAATCGTCGGGGAGCCGCGACAGCCGGTCCTGCGGGATGAAGAGGTCGGCGAGGCCGAGCAGCAGGCAATCCGCCGGCCCGGCGCGCCCGGCGGTCAGCGCCAGATGGGTCCCCAGTTCGCCCGGCGCGCGCGACAGCAAATAGGTGCCGCCGACATCGGGAATGAAGCCGATGCCGACCTCGGGCATGGCGACGCTCGACCCTTCCGTGACCACGCGATGCGCCGCATGGGCCGAAATCCCGACGCCGCCGCCCATCACCACGCCATGCATCACCGCTACGATGGGCTTGGAATAATCCGCGATCATCAGGTTGAGCGCATATTCCTCGCGCCAGAACGCCACGGGCGCGGGATCGCCGGATTTGGCGGCGTTGTAGATCGCCACAATGTCGCCGCCGGCGCATAGCCCGCGCTCGCCCGCGCCGCGAATCAGCACGGCGCCGACGTGGTCGTCCGCCGCCCAGTCGGTCAGGGCGCGCGTCATGATGCGCACCATGTTCAGGGTCAACGCATTGATCGCCTTGGGGCGATTGAGCGTGATCAGGCCGAGACGGCCGTGGCGGGCGAGCAGGATTTCGGCTTCATCGGTCATCTCGCACCTATAGGCGGAGCCGCCGCCGCGCGAAACTTGGCAAAAGTGCGCAATGGATTTGCGCGCTGGCCGGAACCTTTGCAGAATGGGGCCGCGAGGTTTCGATGCCGCTCGACTGGAACGATCTGCAATTTTGCCTGGCGGTCGCGCGCGACGGCACGGTTTCGGCCGCCGCGAAAAAGCTCGGCGTCGATCACGCCACCATCATCCGCCGCATCGACCGGCTCGAGCGCGACCTCGGCGCCAAATTGTTCGCCCGCCGCAAGACCGGCTACGAACTCACGGACGCCGGCCGCCGCGCCGCCAGCATGGCTGAGCTGATCGAATCGCAAATTCGCGGCGGCCACGCCGAAATCTCCGGCGACGCGGCGCGGCTCGCCGGAACGGTGCGCGTCGGCGCTCCCGACGGCTTCGGCTCGTTCTTCCTCGCGCCCCGCCTCGCCCCGCTCGCCGACCGGCATCCCGAATTGCAGCTCGAACTGGTGGCGACGGCGCGGCTGTTTTCGCTGTCGAAACGCGAGGCCGACATCGCCATCAGCCTCGCCTTGCCGCGCGAGGGGCGCATTTTCGGGCGCAAGCTGGTGGATTACCATCTCTACCTCTACGCCTCGCGCGACTATCTCGCCCGCCACGGCGCCATCGCAACCCGCGACGATCTGAAAACCGCCCGGCTGATCGGCTATATCCCGGAATTGCTGTTCACGCCGGAACTGGACTATCTGCCGAAAATCCTGCCGGGCCTGCCGGCGCAATTCCGCAGCGCCAATCTGATCGCGCAATTGAATGCGGTGCTGGCGGGCCTGGGCGTCGCCGTGCTGCCGCGTTTCATGGCGAAGGCCCAGGAAACGCTGGTTCCGATTCTGCCCGACGACATCGCCGTCACCCGCAGCTTCTATCTGCTGATGCACGCCGACGGCCGGGATTTCCCCCAAGTCCGCGCCGTCGCCGATCATATCTATGCGGCGGTGGAGGCGGAAAAAGCCCTGTTCCTGGACCCGCCATGACCCCGACGCCCAATCTGTTCGAAGACCTGCCCCTCGCCTCGATCGAAGAGGACATTTGCGTTCTGTTCGAGCGGCCCGGCGTGATGATCGAACGCATCGTCTCGACCGGGCAGGCCAGCCCGCCCGGCTTCTGGTACGACCAGAACTGGACGGAATGGGTGGTCTTGCTTTCCGGCGCCGCGCGGCTGCGGTTTGAGGACGAGACGGAAGACCGCTTGTTCGCCCCCGGCGACCACATTCTGATCGCGCCGCGCCGCCGCCACCGCGTCGAATGGACGCAGCAGGACCCGCCGACGCTGTGGCTGGCGGTGCATATCAGGGAGGAGGAGGCGCCGCCCGCCTGATCCGGCGCGTCACTCCGGCAGCGCGGCCTGATCGAGAAACAGCTCGCAAAACGCGCGCGCCGCCAGCGGCAGGCGCTTGTCCGCCCGATGCAGCAGATACCAGTGGCGCAGGATCGGGAATTCCTCCACCGGCAGCACGGCCAGCCGGCGCGTCTCCAGTTCGAGTTCGATGGTCTGCAGCGGCGCGATGCCCAGGCCGAGCCCCGCCGCCACCGCCTGCTTGACCGCCTCATTGGTGTTGACTTCGCAGTTGGAGCGGTATTCCAGCCCGCGTTCCGCGAAAAACCGCTCCGCCGCCGCCCGCGTGTCCGACCCCTGCTCGCGCGCGATCAGCGTTTCCTCGCAGAGCAGGTCGAGCGACACCCGCTCCATGCCGGCGAAGCGGTGATCGGGCCGCGCGATCGCCACCAGCGGATTGTCCATGAACCGATGCGCCACGCAGCTGGCGTCCTCGGGCGGACGGCCTGTGATGGCGATATCCGTGCGCTTGTCCATCAGCGCGGCCAGCACGGCGTCGCGATTGTCGACCTGCAGGCTGATGCGCACGGAAGGGTGACGCTTGACATAGGCGCTGACAAAGCGCGGCAGGAAGAAGCTGACGGTCGAAACCAGGGCGATGCGCAGGATGCCGCATTCCAGGCTCACATGCTGGCGCATGGCGGATTTGAGGTCGGCCAGCCGGGCGATCACGTCTCGCGCATGGCCGATCAGCTCGTCGCCGGCTTCCGTAAGGACGAGCTTTTTCCCGACATGGTCGATCAGCGGCAGCCCGACCTGCTCCTCGAGCTGCTTCACCTGCATGGAAACAGCGGGTTGCGTGAGGTTGAGTTCGGCCGCCGCCCGCGAAATCGAGTTCAGGCGTCCAACGGCTTCGAAAATGATCAATTGCCGATGAGTAATATGAATTCGAACACCTGCTTCCCAAGCGGCGAGCCGCCAAAGACGCGCTTATAGTCGTATAAGCCGTTCTGAATTGCAAATCCCGTTCGAAAACATAACTTTGTAACAGATGTGAGGGAATGAGTTCCTCACCGGAATACACATGGAGGTCCGACTATGCCGCGTATCACCCCGTCCGAATGGGCTGCGATCGCTCTGGCCACCGTCATGACCCTCGGCCCGCTCGTTCCTTACGCGCTTTCCTGATTTCGCCGGCGCCGCGCGGCTTGATTTTGACGCGGCGCCTCTTTTTTCATGTGATGGAGGCGCGGCTCATTCGGGAGGACGGGCCGGCCTCCCCGGACCGCAGTCCGAACCGCCCCCGTCCCCCCGCCGCTCGCCGGCGTCGGGCTGGAAGTCGCGCTAATGCATCGTGGGAATCACGAAGCTCGCGCCCTCCTTGACGCCGGAAGGCCAACGTGACGTGACCGTCTTGGTTTTGGTGTAAAAGCGCACGGCGTCGGGACCGTGCTGGTTGAGATCGCCGAACGAGGACCGCTTCCAGCCGCCGAACGTGTAATACGCCAGCGGCACGGGGATCGGCACGTTCACCCCGACCATGCCGACATTGACGCGCGCGGAAAAATCGCGCGCCGTGTCGCCGTCGCGGGTGTAGATGGCGACGCCATTGCCATATTCATGGTCGTTGCACAGCCGCAGCGCGGTCTCGAAATTTTCGGCGCGCGCCACCGACAGCACCGGGCCGAAAATCTCCTCCTTGTAGATGCGCATGTCCGGCGTGACCCGGTCGAACAGGCAGCCGCCCATATAGAAGCCGTTCTCATAGCCCTGCAGCGAGAAGCCACGGCCATCGACCAGCAGCTTGGCCCCCTCGCTGACGCCAATGTCGACATAGGACCTGATTTTCTCCAGATGCGCCTGGGTCACCACCGGCCCGTAATCGGCGGAAGGGTCGGTGGACGGCCCGACCCGCAGCGACTCGACGCGCGGAATCAGCTTTTCGATCAGCGCATTGGCGGTGGCTTCGCCGACCGGCACCGCCACCGAAATCGCCATGCAGCGCTCGCCCGCCGAGCCATAGCCGGCGCCGATCAGCGCGTCGGTCGCCTGATCGAGATCGGCGTCGGGCATGATCACCATATGGTTTTTCGCCCCGCCGAAGCACTGCACGCGCTTACCGTGTGCGCAGCCTCTCGCGTAAATATATTCGGCGATCGGGGTCGAGCCGACAAAGCCGACGGCGCGAATGTCGGGATCGTCCAGAAGCGCGTCCACCGCCTCCTTGTCGCCATTGACGACGTTGAGCACGCCGGCCGGCAGCCCCGCCTCGATCATCAGCTCCGCCAGTCGCAGCGGCACGCCGGGATCGCGCTCGGACGGCTTGAGAATGAAGGCGTTCCCGCAGGCGATGGCCGGGCAGAACTTCCACATCGGGATCATCGCCGGGAAATTGAACGGTGTGATGCCCGCCACGACGCCCAAGGGCTGGCGCAGCGAATAGAGGTCGATGCCCGGCCCGGCGTCGGTGGTGTATTCCCCCTTCAGCAGATGCGGCACGCCGATGCAGAATTCCGCCACTTCCAACCCGCGCTGGATGTCGCCGCGCGCGTCGGGCACGGTCTTGCCATGCTCGCGCGCCAAAAGGTTGGCGAGCGCGTCCATGTCGCGGTTCAGCAGTTCGACGAATTTCATCATCACCCGCGCCCGGCGCTGCGGATTGACCGCCGCCCAGGCTGGCTGCGCCTCGCGGGCGTTCTCCACCGCCGCCCGAACCTCGGCCGCGGACGCCAGCGGCACGCGCGAGATCGTCTCGCCGGTCATGGGCAGAAACCCTTCCGCAAAACGGCCCGACGTCCCTTTGACGTGCCGGCCCCCGATAAAATGCGTCAATTCGCGCAATTGCGCCTCCCTTTTTGTTGATTTTTGGGAGAGTCCGGCTTTTCGAGCAAGGGACGCCGTTGCGGAACCAATGTGCGAAAATCCATGATTGCACGGCTATTAGACCAAAGTCTTGCCGTAAATGCGCAGATCGAACGTGTATGGGCGGGCGTTTTCCAAGCGGAAAATGTTGGTAAGTTCAGCCTCGATCCGTCCCCTCTCCCCGTACACGGGGAGAGGGTTAGGGTGAGGGGCAGGGGCATGATCCTCGGCGTCGTCAGGAAAGCCCGCCCGAATGCTTTCCTGACGGCATTGAAGCCAACGCCCCGGCCCCTCACCCCCCGCCCTCTCCCCGTAAACGGGGAGAGGGAGCCAGCGCCGTCACGAAAGATCATGTTGTCCCAATTCTTTGCCCTCAACGACGACCACCGCGCCATCGCCGACATGGCGCAAACCTTCGCCCGGGAAAAAATCGCGCCGCACGCGCTCGACTGGGACGAGCGCAAGCATTTCCCCGTGGATGTGCTGCGCGAAGCCGCCGCCCTGGGGATGGGCGGCATTTACACCGGCGAGGACATCGGCGGCTCCGGCCTGACGCGGCTCGACGCCGTCCTGATCTTCGAGGCTTTGGCGGGCGGCTGTCCGGCCGTGGCCGCCTATCTCTCGATCCACAATATGGCGACCTGGATGATCGACCGCTTCGGCGACGCGGCCCAGCGCGGCAAATGGGGGCCGGGCCTGACCTGCATGGACCTGCTGGCCTCCTATTGCCTGACCGAACCTTCGGCCGGCTCCGACGCCGCCGCCATCAAGATGAAGGCGCGCCGCGACGGCGATTTTTATGTCCTCAACGGCGTCAAACAGTTCATCTCCGGCGCCGGCGCTTCCGACGTCTATATCGTGATGGCCCGCACCTCGGACGACGGCGCGCGCGGAATGACCGCCTTTGTGGTGGAGAAGGACGCGCCCGGCCTGAGTTTCGGCGCTAACGAGCGGAAAATGGGCTGGAACGCCCAGCCGACGCGGCAGGTGATCTGCGACGACTGCCGCATTCCCGCCGCCAACCGCCTCGGCGAGGAAGGCCAGGGTTTTAAGATCGCCATGGCCGGGCTCGACGGCGGCCGGCTCAACATCGCCGCCTGCTCGCTCGGCGGGGCGGCGGCGGCGCTCGACAAGACCTTGGCCTATATGGGCGAGCGTCAGGCGTTCGGCAAAAAGCTGAACGATTTCCAGGCGCTGCAATTCCGTCTGGCCGATATGGCGATTGACCTTGAGGCGGCCCGCACCTTTCTGTGGCGCGCCGCCAGCGCGCTCGACGCCAAGACGCCGGATGCGACCCAGCTCTGCGCCATGGCGAAGAAATTCGTCACCGACGCCGGATTCGCCGTCGCCAATGACGCGCTGCAATTGCACGGCGGCTACGGCTATCTCGCCGATTACGGCGTCGAAAAAATCGTGCGCGACCTGCGCGTGCACCAGATTCTCGAAGGGTCCAACGAAATCATGCGGCTGATCGTCGCCCGCCGTCTGATCGAACAAAAATGAGGGAGGAGACATGACCACCATCGCTTTTATCGGCCTTGGCAATATGGGCGGGCCGATGGCCGTGAATCTGGCCAAGGCGGACAAACGCGTGCTCGGCTTCGATTTTTCGGCCGCCGCGCTGGACAAGGCGCGCGAGGGCGGGGTGGAGCCCGCGCCGAGCGGGGCGGCCGCCGCAGAGCAAGCCGATGTGATCGTGACCATGCTGCCGGCGGGCAAGCATTTGCTCGCCGCCCTCGACGGCGACGACGGCCTGCTGCGCAGCGCCAGAAAAGGCGCGCTGCTGATCGACTGCTCGACCGTGGATATGGACAGCGCCCGCGCAGCGCATGACCTCGCCGCGAAACGGGGGCTGAAATCGGTGGACGCCCCAGTGTCTGGCGGGGTCGGCGGCGCGACCGCCGCGACCCTCACTTTTATGGTCGGCGGCGCCGACGACGCCGTGGCGCTGGCGCGACCGATCCTCGAAGCCATGGGCAAGAAAATCGTGCATTGCGGCGGCCCCGGCGCCGGGCAGGCCGCGAAAATCTGCAACAACATGATCCTCGGCGTCTCGATGATCGCGGTGTCCGAAGCCTTTGTTTTGGGGGAGAAGCTCGGCCTCAGCCATCAGGCCCTGTTCGACGTGGCCTCCACGGCCTCGGGCCAATGCTGGTCGCTCACCAGCTATTGCCCGGTGCCCGGCCCGGTGCCGGCCAGCCCCGCCAACCGCGATTACGCGCCCGGCTTCGCGACCGCGCTCATGCTGAAGGATCTCAATCTGTCGCAGGCGGCGGCGCAAGGGTCGGGCGCCTCCACGCCGCTCGGCCGCCGCGCGGCGGAAATTTTCGCCGCCTTCGCCAATGGCGGAGGCGCGGAAAAAGATTTTTCAGGTATCATCGAATTCCTGAGGGGGGCGGAGGGGTGAAGTGAGTTACGAAACCATTCTGGTCGAGCGCCGCGACCGCGTCGCCGTGATCACGCTCAACCGTCCCAAGCAGCTCAATGCGCTCAACGTGCAAATGGCCCGCGACCTCACCGACGCCGCGCGCGAACTGGACGCGGACGAGAGCGTCGGCTGCATGGTCGTGACCGGCTCCGCCAAGGCGTTCGCGGCGGGCGCCGACATCAAGGAAATGACCGGCCTGTCGTATATGGACGCGCACAGGCTCGACTGGTTTCACCTCTGGGATTTGCTCGGCGCCGTGCGAAAACCGATCATCGCCGCCGTCTCCGGCTATGCGCTCGGCGGCGGCTGCGAACTGGCGATGATCTGCGATTTCATCATCGCCGCTGACACCGCCAAATTCGGCCAGCCCGAGATCAAGCTGGGCGTGATGCCGGGAATCGGCGGCTCGCAGCGCCTGACCCGCGCCGTGGGCAAGGCCAAGGCCATGGATATGGTGCTGACGGGACGCATGATGGACGCCGCCGAGGCCGAACGCTCCGGCCTCGTCTCGCGGGTGGTGGCGCCGGACCGCCTGATGGACGAGGCGCTGGAGGCCGCGAAAACCATCGCCGCGATGTCGCTGCCCTCGACCCGCATGAACAAGGAGGCGGTCAATGTCGCCTTCGAAACCGGCCTTGCGCAGGGCGTGCGGTTCGAGCGCCGGCTGTTCCAGGCGACTTTCGCGATGAACGACCAGAAGGAGGGCATGGCGGCTTTCGTGGAAAAGCGCCCGGCGCAGTTCAGCCATGACTGATGTCGACGCCCTCGTGGTCGGGGCCGGCGTCATCGGCCTCGCCGTCGCCCGCGCGTTGGCCCTCACCGGGCGCAGCGTGGTCGTGCTGGAGGCGGCCGACCGCATCGGCTCGGAAACGTCCTCGCGCAACAGCGAGGTGATCCACGCCGGCCTGTATTATCCGACCGGCAGCCTGAAAGCCCGTCTATGCGTCGCCGGGCGCCACGCGCTTTACGATTATTGCGCCGCGCACGGCGTCACGCACAAAAAATGCGGCAAGCTGGTGGTCGCCGCCGACGAGAGCGAAATGCCCGGCCTGCGCGCGCTTGCGGACAAAGGCGCCGCCAATGGCGTGGACGATTTAAAACTGATCTCGGCGGAGGAGGCGGGGGCGCTGGAGCCGGCCGTGGCCTGCGTCGGCGCGATCCTGTCGCCGTCCACCGGCATTTTCGACAGCGCCGCCTATTTTCTTGCTTTGCGCGGCGACGCCGAGGCGGCGGGCGCGTCGTTCGCGCTCAAGACCCCGTTCGTCTCCGCCCGGATCGATGATGACGGCGTCGAGGTCGAGGCTGGCGGCGCGGAGCCGATGCGGTTGAAAACCGGCCTGCTGGTCAATTGCGCAGGCCTGTCGGCCTCCCGCGTCGCACAGGCCATTGCGGGGCTGGACCCCAGCCATATCCCGGAAACCCGCTACGCCAAGGGCAATTATTTCACCCTGCCGGGCCGCGCCCCGTTCTCGCGGCTGATCTATCCCATGCCCACGCCCCATGGCGTCGGCTTGCATCTCACCTTCGACGTCGGCGGGCAGGCGCGATTCGGCCCGGACGTCGAATGGGTGGAGACCATCGACTACGCGGTCGATCCCGCCCGCGCCGAGCTTTTTGGCGCCGCGATTCGCCGCTACTGGCCGGGGGCGAAAGGCGCGCTCACCCCGTCCTATTGCGGAATACGGCCGAAAATCGCTGGACCGGACCAGCCGTCGGCGGATTTCCGCATCGACGGGCCGAACATTCATGGCGTTCCCGGCCTGATCAACCTTTTTGGCATCGAAAGCCCGGGCTTGACGTCCTCGCTGGCGATCGCGGCGCATGTTGTCGCGCTGCTGCGGTGAGATTGGTTAAAAAACCCTTAAAAAACAAATGTCAGGCAAGTATGCGCCGGTTCTGCGACGGCGAGGCCATGGTTAGGCGCCGGGCCGGCCCCGCGTTCAACTGCATCGCATCAGGCCTGCAATGGCGCCGTTCTGCAAAAGGCCGCATGAATTTTTTGTGAATTCATGCGGCGCCCGCAGATTTCCGCATGACCACGGCCAAGCTTAGGGTTACGTTGCGGCAGCCGTCGGGATTTGGCCCATGTTGCGCCGTATTTTCTTTTTCATGTTTTTTTGGGCGCTATCGGTCGCCGCCGGGTCCGCCTCGGATTTCATCGTCGGCTCCAAGGGCGGCCTGTATTGCGCGTCGATCGACGATCTCAAGGCTTTGCTGGTGGAGGCGTTCGTCGGGTCCTCCGACCTGATCGCCGGCTGCGGCGTCTTGCCGCCGCTGGCGGCGATTCAATCGGCGACCGTGTTCAGGAACGGCCCGTTCGAGGGCGGGGTCGGCATGATCGCCAACAGGACCGATCTGGGCGTGGTGGCGTTCATGACCGTGCCGCCCGACGACGCCCAGCCGGCGCCGCCCGAGAGCGGCGACAAGGTCAAGTTCGATCTGCTGGCGCAGCGCGGCGGCGTGGTGCGGTTGTCCGGCGCCGACCTGCGCGCCGAAACGCATAAATGGATCGGCAAGATCGTCGAGACGCGCGCCCGCTGCTTCTACGCCGACCTGCACCGGTTCCAGTGTTCGTCCGGGCATTTCCGGGTGGAGCTGACGGAGGTCGAGCCGGCGTCGGCGCGCGCGACGATCGAGCGCGAATGCGACACGGCCACGAAAGCCGCGCGGCCGGTCTGCACCATGCCGATCCGGTTCAAATACGCCGAATTTGCGCGCATGGACCTCGGCGGCGCCGACGGCCGCCTGACCCTGGTGAAAGCGGTGGCCGATGTCGGCTATGCGCCCGCGCAGCGCATCGCGCAGAAACGGCCGGACGCCCGCGCGTCGCGGAGGCGAAACGAGGCGTTAACGGCCGGATCGGCGGTCGCCAAGGCCCCCACGCTCGGCGAGTGAGGCGGCGGGCGGCTGGGCGGCCGGTTCGTCGACGCTGATCGTCTGGGCGTAGCGGACGACGAGATACATCAGGCCGAGCAAGAGCGCCGCCGCGACCCAGAGCAGGAATTCCTGCGGGCTCGGCAGGGTCGATTGCACGGGCATGGTGATGAGCTTGCGCACCAGCACCACGATGGCGACCTCGACGAACGTGTCCACCGTCAGCTGGTGGCCGCGCATGTAGCGGATTTCGGCGGTGATCAGCGCCGAGACCGTCCACAGCAGCATCAACGTGCCGAGGCCGTGCAGGAAGCCCTGGGCGAGATTGTCCGCCCCCAGCGCCGTCATGATGTCCTGGATGAACAGCCAAGTGAACAGGAGAACCGCGGCGCCGAGCGCCAGGCCCAGCACGAGATGGGCGACGCCGTTGAGCCAGGACATGGCGTCCAGCACGGCGTTGTTGAAGGGCCGCAAGCCCTCCGG
The DNA here is from genome assembly GCF_900187365.1 of Rhodoblastus acidophilus. Classification (GTDB taxonomy): domain Bacteria; phylum Pseudomonadota; class Alphaproteobacteria; order Rhizobiales; family Beijerinckiaceae; genus Rhodoblastus; species Rhodoblastus acidophilus. The sequence goes on along the minus strand of NZ_FYDG01000002.1, from coordinate 594,074 downwards.
CAGTCTGATTTCATTAATGGTGTCGACTTTCGGCTCCATTCTGCCTCCCAACGAAAAACCGGCGCTTGCGGCGCCGGTTCGTTTGACTGCTCAGGCCGCCTTTTTCTTTGGCGTGAGCAGCTTTCGGTTGATCAGCGCCTCGGCGATCTGCACCGCGTTGAGGGCCGCGCCCTTGCGCAGATTGTCCGACACGCACCAGAAGGCGAGGCCGTTCTCCACGGTCGCGTCCTCGCGGATGCGCGAAATATAGGTGGCGTCCTCGCCCGCCGCTTCATGCGGGGTGATGTAGCCGCCGGTCTCGCGCTTGTCGATCACCAGTACGCCCGGCGCCTCGCGCAGGATATTGCGCGCCTCGTCCGCCGTTACCGGCTTCTCGAATTCGACGTTCACCGATTCCGAATGGGAGATGAACACGGGCACGCGCACGCAGGTGGCGGTGAGCTTGATCTTGGGGTCGAGAATCTTCTTGGTCTCGGCCATCATCTTCCACTCTTCCTTGGTGAAGCCGTCCTCCATGAAGACGTCGATCTGCGGAATGAGGTTGAAGGCGATGCGCTTGGGGAATTTCTTGCTCTCGACCTGATCGGACACGAACACCGCGCGGGTCTGGGCGAACAGTTCGTCCATGGCGTCCTTGCCGGCGCCGGACACCGACTGGTAGGTCGAGACCACCACGCGCTTGACGATAAACGCGTCATGCAGCGGCTTGAGCGCCACCACCAGCTGCGCCGTGGAGCAGTTGGGATTGGCGATGATGTTCTTGCGCCCGAAATCCTTGAGCGCGTCGGCGTTGACTTCCGGCACGACCAGCGGCACGTCGGCGTCGTAGCGCCAGGCCGAGGAATTGTCGATCACGACGCACTTCTGCGCGCCGATCTTCGGCGACCAGGCCTTGGAGACGTCGCCGCCCGCCGACATCAGGGCGATGTCCACATCGGAGAAGTCATAAGTGTCGAGATGCTTGCACTTCAGGGTTTTGTCGCCATAGGAGACTTCCGTGCCGATGGAGCGCGAGGAGGCGAGCGCCACCACTTCATCCGCCGGGAACTGGCGTTCGGCCAGAATATCCAGCATTTCGCGGCCCACATTGCCCGTGGCGCCGACGACAGCGACCTTGTAACCCATGATCCACTCCGAATTTCAGGCCGATTGCCTACAGCATTGGGCGATCAAGGGCAATGCGCCTTGTGACCCGCCGCCCGGCCTCACTTTTGCGTCGCCCATCCGGGGTCGTCGCTGAACAGCGACCAGGCCGAGAAGAACATGGTCGCGATCAACGGGCCGATCACCAGCCCGTTGACCCCGAACGACGCCAACCCGCCGATGGTCGCGACCAGCACGACATAATCGGGCAGGCGAATGCCCTTGCCCACCAGCAGCGGGCGCAAAAAATTGTCCACCGCCGTATTGGCGATTCCGAGCGTCACGGCGAGGATCAGGCCTTTGGCGGCGGCGCCCGTCGCGACGAGATAGATCGCCGCCGGCGCCCAGATCAGCGCGGCGCCGATGGCCGGCAGCAGCGACAGCAGCGTCATCAGCGCCGACCAGATCAGCACCGAGGGAATGCCGACCACCCAGAACATCACGCCGCTGATCGCGCCCTGCACGACCGCGACGATGATGCTGCCCATCACCGTCGATTTCGCCACGGCGGAAAACCGCCCGAAGAAATGTTCGGTGTGGCGGCTCTCGAACGGGCTGGCCTTCTTGATCGTCTCGATGAGACTGGCGCCGTCGCGGACGAAGAAGAACAGCAGATAGAGCATCAGCAGGATATTGACGAGCAGCATGGCCGTGCCCTGGCCGACGCTGAGCGCGCCGGTGGCGACGGACTGGCTCAATTGCCCGACCAGCGCGTTGATGCTCGCCTTGAAGTCGCCGATGTCGATGAAACTGTTGTTGGCGACGAAATCGCGCAGCGAGGCGGGAATCGCCGACCAGATCTGGTCGAGCGTTTTCGCCGGATCGAATTCGCGGTCGCGGGTGGCGACATAGAGCGCCGTCGCTTCCCGCGTCAGCGAGGCGAAAACCAGCGCGGCCGGCAGCACGATGATGCAGACGCAGGTCAGCACGGACAGCGCGGCGGCGGCGGTCTTCCGGCCGTTCAACATCGCGACGAACCGCTTGTTGGCGGCGTCCACCACAATGGCGAGAATGGCCGCCCACAGGATCGCGCCATAGAACGGCAGCAGCAGCCAGGCGAAGGCGACTGTGGCGAAAACGACGACGAAGGAAAAGGACAGTCTTGCGCTCAGCGATGACGGTGTCGTGCCCATGCCCTGCCCATTATTAAAGTCCTGCCCATGTCAAACCCGTCAATCGAGACTTGGGCGTTTCCGCCCCAAACCCATGGATGATCCCGACTATGCGCCAGATCGCGGCGCCGGTCATCCGTCCAATGCCGAAATCAGGCTTCGGTTTCGGCCCTCGCCAGCTGCGCCGCCTCCCGCGCCTTGCGCGCGGCCAAGACCGCCGCGTCGAGCGCCGGGGTCCAGCCGCAGGCCGCGAGCAGGGTTTTCATATGGTCCGGCGCGCAGGCCTCGACCTCGACTGGCGGCTTGGCGTTGGCCAAGGGAATGGAAATGGCGCGCGCGTGCAGATGCAGGCGTTCGTCCGGCGCCGCGCCGGGGCCGTAGATCGGATCGCCGAAAATGGCGAAGCCCAATTCGGCGCAATGCACGCGCAATTGGTGAGTGCGGCCGGTCAGCGGCTTCAGCTCCAGCCAGCACAGATCGCCGCCGCGCCCCAACACCCGCCAGCGCGTCTGCGCCGGCTGGCCCTGCGGGTCCACCTTCATCCACCAGCCCCTGGTGGCGTCGAGACGGCCGAGCGGCAGATCGATCAACCCCTCGTTCTCGCGCGGCCCGCCGCGCACGAGCGCCCAGTAGGTTTTGGAAATCCGCCCCTGCTTGAACAGCTTCATCAGCTTTTCCAGCGCCTTGCGGTGGCGCCCCAGCACCAGGCAGCCCGACGTGTCCTTGTCGAGACGATGCCCCAAAGCAGGATCGCGCGGCAGGCCGAAGCGAAGATGCTTGAAGGAATCCTCGAACGCCTCGCCGCCCTTGGGGCCGCGATGCACCGGCAAGCCCGCGGGCTTGTCCACCACCAGGATCAGGCCGTCGCGATAAAGCAGGCGGGCGCATATTTCATCCTGCGTCATTTGGCGAAGATTCGGCGTTTAGGGATTGCGCGGGCGATCATGCCCGCTTATCGCAGATCGTCCTTACGCTGAGAAGGGCCTCGGAGGCGCGCATGAGCGAAGTGAAAAAAAGCTCCACTTTCATGGAACGCATGTTCGGCGTGAAGTCGAAGGCGGCCCCCACGCCCGAGCCTTCGCTGGCGCCCGCGCCGGACCCCTCGCCCGAACCTTCGCCCGCCCCGAAGCCCGAGCAGCCGACGCCGGCGCCGGTCCCGCCGGGGCCGACGCCCGAGCCGCAGCCCATTCCCGCGCCGACGCCCGAACCCGCGACGCCCGAGCCGCCGGAAATGCCGCCGGCGATCGACCCGCAGCCGAGCCAGCCGCCGCTCGAAATTCCCCCGTCGCCGGGCGGGCCGTCGTCGCCGCCGGAAATGAAGAAGAGCTGGTGGCGCCGCCTGCGCGACGGCCTGGCGCGGTCGTCCTCGTCGATCACCCAGGGCATCGCCGACATTTTCACCAAGCGGAAATTGTCGGCCGACACGCTGGAGGACTTGGAGGACGTGCTGGTGCGCGCGGATCTGGGCGTCAGCGTCGCCTCGCGCATCGCCAGCGTCGTCGGCAAGGGCCGCTACGACAAGCAGATCGAGCCGGAGGAAGTCCGCGCCATTCTGGCCGAGGAGGTCGAGCGCGTGCTCGACCCCGTCGCGCAGCCGCTGGAGATCGACGCCAGCCACAAGCCGTTCGTCATTCTGGTGGTCGGGGTCAACGGCTCCGGCAAGACCACGACGATCGGCAAGCTGGCCAAGAAATTCAAGGAGGAAGGCAAGACGTTGATGCTCGCCGCCGGCGACACGTTTCGCGCCGCCGCGATTGAACAGCTCAAGGTCTGGGGCGAGCGTCAGAACGTGCCGGTGATCGCCCGCGCGCCCGGCGCCGACGCCGCCGGTCTGGCCTTCGACGCCATCAAGCAGGCGCAGGAGCAGAACATCGACATCGTCCTGATGGACACGGCGGGGCGGCTGCAAAACCGCACCGAACTCATGGCGGAGCTGGACAAGATCGTGCGCGTCATGGGCAAGGTCGATCCGGACGCGCCCCATGCCGTGCTGCTGGTGCTCGACGCCACCGTCGGCCAGAACGCCTTGAATCAGGTCGATATTTTTGGCAAGGTCGCCGGCGTCACCGGTCTGGTGATGACCAAGCTCGACGGCACCGCGCGCGGCGGCATTCTCGTCGCCATCGCCGAAAAATTCCGCCTGCCCGTGCATTTCATCGGCGTGGGCGAACAGGCCGACGATTTGGAGCCTTTCGCCGCCCGCGATTTCGCCCGCGCCATCGCGGGATTTGACGAGTGATTTGAATGACCGTTTCGCCGAAGAAAAAAGTCAATCCGCTGCTGAAATTTGTGCTGGAAATGGGGCCGCTCGGCCTGTTTTTTCTCGCCAATTCCAAACCCGCTTTGTTTACCGGCCTGCTGGCGCCGGCGTTGCCGGCGGGCCTGACGCCGGAAAAGCTGGCGATTCTGACGTCGACCGGCGTGCTGATGGTTTCGGTGTTGGCCGCGCTGATCGCCTCCCGGGCGCTGACGCGGCAATGGCCGGTCATGCCGGTGGTGACGGCGGTGGCCGTGCTGTTTTTCGGCGGGCTGACGTTTATCTTTCAGGACAAGCTGTTCATCCAGTTGAAACCCACCATCGTCAACGGCCTGTTCGGCTGCGCCCTGCTGATCGGGCTGGCGATGAACAAGCTGTTGTTGCCGGCGGCGCTGGACAGCGTGCTGCACCTCGACGAGCAGGGCTGGCGCAAGCTGACGCTGCGCTGGGGGCTGTTCTTCTTCGTGCTGGCGGGGCTGAACGAAGCCGTGCGGCTGACGCAAAGCTGGGATTTCTGGGCCGGCTTCAAAAGTTTTGGCATCATGCCGCTGACGGTGATCTTCGCCCTGTCGCAGACGCCGCTGATCATGAAACACGAAGTGAAGGCGGAGGACGAGAAAGAGCATTTCTGAACGAAATCGCGCCGACGCGCTAAACCACCGCCACCGGCTTCTTCTCCATCACCGCCAGCACGCGCGCCAAATCCGGCCCGCGCTTCAGGATCAGCCCGGTCTGCGCCACCACCGAATACGCCCCTTGCTTGCGCGCGAGCTTCGGTTCTTTCACCACGCGGTAGAACGCCGCCTCGCCCGTCCGCCGGAAAATCGAAAAAATCGCCCGCTGCGGCGAAAAATCCATGGCGTAGTCGCGCCATTCGCCCAGGGCGATCATGCGGCCGTAAATATTGAGGATGGCCTGCAACTCGCGCCGGTCAAACCCGACGGTCGCCGTCTCGGGCGGCGATAGCCGGTAGAGCTGGAAACTGGGTTCGGTCGGTTCCTGATCCAAACGCGCCCCACGCAAGTTGCATGACAAAAGGATGAACCGCTTTCGCCGGCCATGCAAGGGTTGAAATCCGCCATCAAAGCCCGATATGACGGCGCGGAGACCTCCAGTCCAAGCATACGAGGAGAAGATGACGGACGAGACCGCGGCCCCCGCTGAAAAGCACGTTTTCCAGGCTGACGTAGCGCGCCTGCTGCACCTGATGGTGCATTCGATTTATTCGGAACGCGATATTTTCCTGCGCGAACTGATTTCCAACGCCGCCGACGCCTGCGAAAAGCTGCGCTACGAGGCCAATAGCGATTCCGCGTTGACCCAGGACGGCGAAGCCTTCTCGATCAAGGTCGCGCTCGACCCGGAGGCCGGAACCCTCAGCGTGATCGACAATGGCGTCGGCATGAACCGCGACGAGCTGAATTCCGCGCTCGGCACCATCGCCAATTCCGGCACCCGCGCCTTCCTGGAAAAGATGAAGGTCGCCGAAAATTCCCCCAACGCCGCCGAACTGATCGGCCAGTTCGGCATCGGTTTTTACTCCGCCTTCATGGTCGCCGACCGCGTGGTGGTCGAAACCCGCCGCGCCGGCGAGGAAACCGCGTGGCGCTGGACCTCCGACGGCAAGGGCGATTACGAAGTGTCGCCGCTGCCGCTCGGCGAGGCCCCGGCTCGGGGCTCGCGCGTCATCCTTCACCTCAATGAGGAGTCGAAGGAGGCTTACACCAAGCCCTACACCATCGAGCGGCTGATTTCCGAACATTCCAGCGCCGTGGCCACCCCGATCGACCTGGTGGAAAAGCCCGGCGAGGAGCCGCGCCGCATCGGCGAGGGCGCCGCGCTCTGGGCGAAAAACAAGTCCGAGATCACCCCCGAGCAGTACAAGGATTTCTACCAGAACCTGTCGGGCCAGTTCGACGAGCCCGCCCTCACCATCCACTGGAAGGCGGAAGGGCGCGCCGAATATACCGTGCTGGCCTTCGTGCCGGGCTCGCGGCCGTTCGATCTGTTCGACCCCTCGCGCAAAGGCAAGGCCAAGCTCTATTCGCGGCGCGTGCTGATTTCCAAGGACGCCGACCTGCTGCCGGGCTATCTGCGCTTCATGCGGCTGGTGGTGGATTCGCCGGACCTGCCGCTCAATGTGTCGCGCGAACTGGTGCAGCAGAACGCCGTCTATGCCGCGATCAAGAAGGGCGTGGCCAATCGCCTGCTGCAGGAATTGACCAAGCTGGCCGAAAACGAGCCGGATAAATTCGACGAAGTCTGGAAGCATTTCGGCGCCGTGCTCAAGGAAGGCCTGTACGAGGATCCCGAGCGCCGTGACGCCCTGCTCAAGATGGCGCGCTTCGCCACCACGGAAAAACCCGAAGGCGGGCGCTCGCTGACGGATTATGTCGCCAACCTGCGCCCCAACCAGACCGCGATCTATTACATCGCGGGCGACGGGGCCGAGCGCATCGCCGCCAGCCCGCAACTCGAAGGGTTTCGCGCCCGCGGCGTGGAAGTTCTTCTGCTCAGCGATCCCGTCGACGCGTTCTGGGCGTCGAGCGCGACCGGCTTTGACGGCAAGCCGTTCAAGTCGATCACCCAGGGGTCGGCCGACATCAAGGACATCGAAGTCACCGACGAGTCGCAGAAAAAGGACGAAAACCCGGAAGCGTCGGCCAAATTCGTCGCCGCCGCCAAGGGCGTGCTGGAAAGCGTGGTCGAGGACGTGCGCGTGTCCGACCGCCTGTCCACCAGCCCGGCCTGCCTGATCGCGCCGGAATTCGGGCTCGACCTGCGCCTGCAGCAGATTCTGGCCTCGCACGGCCAGGCGCCGGACAAGGCCAAGCCGGTGCTGGAGATCAATCCCGCCCATCCGCTGGTCAAGGCGCTGGAGGCCAGGACCGGCGACCAGGCCCTGTTCGAGGACGCCGTCTGGCTGCTGTTCGACGAGGCCCGGCTGATGGACGGCGAACAGCCCCACGATTCCAGCGCCTTCGCCGCCCGCCTGATCCGCGTGCTCGGCAAGGCGGCGGGAGCGCAGAGCTGACCGAATCCCCCGCCTTCGCCGCCGACGATTCCCTGTCGGCGGCGCGACGGCGTCTGTCCGCCGCCCTGTCCGCCGCCGGCAAGGAGCCGGCGGACCTTGAGGCGCGCATTCTGCTAGGGGCGGCGACCGGGCTGGACGCGCTCGCCCTGCTCACGCGCGACGCGGAGCCGCTTGGCGCCGCCGCCGGGCGGTTGCGGGGCTTCGCGGCGCGGCGTCTGGCGGGCGAGCCGGTCAATCGCATCACCGGATCGACCAATTTTTTCGGCCTGGACCTGCTGGTCGCGCCCAACGTGCTCGATCCCCGCGCCGATACGGAAATTCTGGTCGAAACCGCGCTGAAACTGCTGGCAAAGACGGGCGCGACGAACCCGCGCATTGTCGATCTCGGCGTCGGCTCCGGCGCGATCCTGTGCGCCTTGCTCGATGCGCGTCCCGACGCGTTCGGCGTCGGCGTCGATCTGTCGCCCGACGCTTGCGCGGCCACGCAGGCGAATCTGGCCCAGCTTGGCCTCGCCGGGCGTGGACAAGTGATTCGCGGCGACTGGACCGCCGCGCTGTCCGGCCCGTTCGATCTCGTCGTCTCCAATCCGCCCTATATCAGCCATGCTGAAATCGCAGAGCTGGATTGCGAAGTGCGCAACCATGACCCGCTGCTGGCGCTCGACGGCGGTCCCGACGGCCTTGCGCCCTATCGCCTGCTGGCGGGCGAATTGCGGCGGCTGCTGCGCCCGGGCGGCGTCGTTTGCGTTGAAATCGGCTGGCGGCAGGCGGGCGAGGTGTCGGATTTGCTGCGCGCCGCCGGTTGGGACGCCATCTCCTGTCGCCGCGACCATGGCGGCCGCGACCGCGTCGTCGCCGTGGAAGGGTGAGGGCGCCGCAACCGGAACCATCCTGACGCCCCCGCATTATCGCAGGGAATGGAAGTTGCAGTTTGTGCTTGGCTTGATGAGAAAAAACGTCTAATCTGCAGATAAGCAAATACCAAGTTGCGCTTTCTGCATCGCGATAGCCTAGGCGTCGGTTGAGGGTTGGTTCTCAACCTTCCGGTCGCCTCCAGCAAAAGCCGCGATTTTGAGCAGTTTGGTGTTTTCTGCTGGCTCCCTCATAGGAAAATTCTTGAAGGAAAGCGGCTCGCGGCATCGTCTGCAGCCATTGCCGATCAGGCGGACAAGCTGAATTGCATTCTCGATCCTCCGCCTGGAGCAGCGCGTGACGACGCCGACAGGGCTGTCGTCAAAGCGCTGCAAGATCAAGGAGTCCCGAATCAAGGGCGATTCGCCCGGCGTTCGGTGGGCTCGAGCCCATCCGCCACGGCCATGGCCGGGCTGCGGATTTACTCAGGGACTGTAAATGAGACCTGGTCAAAACAAGCGTATGCGTGGACGCAATAACCGCAAGGGTCCGAATCCGCTCACCCGGACATACGAATCCAACGGCCCCGACGTAAAAATTCGCGGCACCGCCCAGCATATCACCGAGAAATACCTTCAGCTCGCGCGCGATGCGCAAGCGTCCGGCGATACGGTGGTTGCGGAGAATTACCTTCAGCACGCCGAGCATTATTATCGCATCATCGCTTCCGCGCAGGCGGCGCAGGCTCAGGCGCAGATGGGCTTCGGCCGCGTCGGCGAGGAACTGGACGAGGTCGACGAAGATGACGATTTCATCGCCATGCCCGACCGGTTCGCCTCGCCGTTCGAACGCAGCCAGCCCAATGTCCTGCCGGGTCCGGCCGGTCAGGGACAGCCGATCAATCCGATGGGCATGGGCCAGCAGCCCTATCTCGACCGCCCCGCTTTCACCGGCGAATTCATGGATCGCCAGGGCAATGGCGAGCGCGGCGACCGCCCGGAACGGCAGGACCGGCAAGAGCGCCAGGGACAGCAGGATCGGCCCGAACGGCAGGAACGTCCGCCGCAGGAACGTCCGCCGCAGGATCGCCAGGATCGCCAAGACCGTCCCAATCGCAATGACCGCCGCTTCAACGCGCAAGGCGAACGCGGCGAGCGCGCGCCGTCGGGGCGCGGCCGCTTCCGCGATCAGCCGCGGTTCGAGCCGGCGCCGGAAAGCCGCGAGCAGCCCGATGTCGATTTTGGCGCGATGAGCGCGCTGCCGGCTTTCATCACGGCGCCCGTACGGCCCGTGGCGCCGGCCCCCGCCGTCGAGCCTGAGCAGCCCAGCGCCGAGCCGGCCTTCGCGCCGCCGCCCGAGGCGCCGGTCGAGGCGGCCGCCGCGCCGGCCGCGCCCGAGGCCCCCGCCGGGGCCGCGCCGGAGGAGGGGGAGGGCCAGTTCCATCTGCGCCCGCGTCCGCGCCGCCGCCGCACCGCCGCCGTCCGCGCCGAAGAGGCGCCGGCGGAGAGCGGGCCGACCGAGGCCCCCGAGGCCAGTTCGGCCGAATAAACCAGTTCACGGCGCCTCCGGGCGCCGTTTTTTTATGAGATTTCGCGCGCCAAACCTCTTTGCGGCGCCGCTTTCGCCTCCCATATCAGGCCCGAGGACGCCCATAGGGGTCCGAATCTGACGCCGCCTTTCCGCCAGAAGGGGATTTCGCGGCGAGCATGGAGGCCGCATTATGAATTTCGAGAAATTCACCGATCGCGCACGGGGTTTCGTGCAATCGGCCCAATCCCTCGCGGTGCGCGAGGGGCATCAGCAACTTTCCCCCCTGCATGTGCTGAAGGTGCTGCTCGACGACGAGCAGGGGCTTTCGGCCGGTCTGATCGACCGCTCGGGCGGCCGGTCGCGCGAGGCCTTGCAACAGACCGAATTGGCGCTCGCCAAGATTCCGCGCGTCGAAGGCGCCGGCGCTGGCCAGCTTTATCTCGCCCCGCAGACGGCGCGGCTGTTCGACAGCGCCGAGAAAATCGCGCAAAAAGCCGGCGACAGTTTTGTTACGGTCGAGCGGCTGCTGCTGGCGCTGGCGCTGGACGCCGCCAGCGACGCCGGCAAGGTGCTCGCCGCCGCCGGCGTCAACGCCCAGGCGTTGAACAAGGCCATTGAGGATTTGCGCAAGGGCCGCACCGCCGATTCCGCCTCCGCCGAAAACGCCTATGACGCGCTGAAGAAATACGCCCGCGACCTCACCGAAGCCGCGCGCAATGGCAAACTCGACCCGGTGATCGGCCGCGACGAGGAAATTCGCCGCACGATTCAGGTGCTCTCGCGGCGCACCAAGAACAATCCCGTGCTGATCGGCGAGCCCGGCGTCGGCAAGACCGCCATCGTCGAGGGCTTGGCGCTGCGCATCGTCAATGGCGACGTGCCCGAAAGCCTGCGCGACAAAGCCCTGCTGGCGCTGGACATGGGCGCGCTGATCGCCGGCGCCAAATATCGCGGCGAGTTCGAGGAGCGTTTGAAGGCGGTCCTCAACGAGGTGACGGCGGCCGAAGGCGGCATCATCCTGTTCATCGACGAAATGCACACGCTGGTCGGCGCGGGCAAGGCCGATGGCGCGATGGACGCCTCCAACCTGCTGAAACCCGCGCTGGCGCGCGGCGAGCTGCATTGCGTCGGCGCCACCACGCTCGACGAATATCGCAAGCATGTCGAAAAGGATGCGGCGCTGGCGCGGCGCTTCCAGCCGGTGTTCGTCAGCGAGCCGACCGTCGAGGACACCGTGTCGATCCTGCGCGGCCTGAAGGAGAAATACGAGGTTCATCACGGCGTTCGCATCGGCGACGCCGCGCTGGTGGCCGCCGCCACTTTGTCGAACCGCTACATCGCCGACCGCTTCCTGCCGGACAAGGCCATCGACCTCGTGGACGAGGCGGCGTCGCGGCTGCGGATGCAGGTGGACAGCAAGCCGGAGGAACTCGACGAACTCGACCGTCGCATCATCCAGCTCAAGATCGAGCAGGAGGCGCTGAAGAAAGAGACCGACCAGGCCTCGCACGACCGCCTCGCCAAGCTCGAAACGGAATTGGCGGATCTCGGCGAAAAATCCTCCGCCCTGACCGCCCGCTGGAGGGCGGAAAAAGACAAGCTCGGCGCGGCGCAGAAGCTGAAGGAGCAGCTCGACGCCGCCCGCAACGATCTGGCCAATGCGCAACGGCGCGGCGATTACGCCGAGGCCGGGCGCCTGACCTATGGCGTGATCCCCGATCTCGAGCGCAAGCTGGCGGAGACCGAGGAAAAGGGCCATGCGGCGCTGGTCACCGAGGCGGTCACGCCGGACCATATCGCGCAGGTGGTGTCGCGCTGGACCGGCGTGCCCGTCGACAAGATGCTGGAAGGCGAACGCGCCAAGCTGCTCAAGATGGAGGATCAACTGGCCAAGCGCGTGGTCGGCCAGCGCGAGGCCGTGGTCGCCGTGGCCACAGCGGTGCGGCGCGCCCGCGCCGGCCTGCAGGACCCCAACCGCCCCATTGGTTCGTTCATGTTCCTGGGGCCGACCGGCGTCGGCAAGACCGAACTGACCAAGGCGTTGGCGAGCTTCCTGTTCGACGACGAGACCGCCATGGTTCGGCTCGACATGTCTGAATATATGGAGAAACACTCGGTCAGCCGGCTGATCGGCGCGCCTCCGGGCTATGTCGGCTATGAGGAGGGCGGCGCCCTCACCGAAGCCGTGCGGCGCCGGCCCTATCAGGTCGTGCTGTTCGACGAGATCGAAAAAGCCCATCCCGACGTGTTCAACGTGCTGTTGCAGGTTCTGGACGACGGACGGCTCACGGACGGCCAGGGCCGCACCGTGGATTTCCGCAATGTCGTGGTGATCATGACCTCCAACCTCGGCGCGGAATTCCTGGTGATGCAGAAGGAGGGCGAAGATTCCGCCGCGGTGCATGACGAGGTCATGTCGGTGGTGCGCGGGCATTTCCGGCCCGAATTCCTCAACCGCGTCGATGAGATCATCCTGTTCCATCGCCTCCGGCGCGAGGACATGGGCGCGATCGTGGACATCCAGTTCGGCCGTCTCGGCCGCTTGCTGGAGGATCGCAAGATCACGCTCAAGCTCGCCGACGCCGGCCGCGGCTGGCTGGCGGACAAGGGTTACGATCCCGCCTATGGCGCGCGTCCGCTCAAGCGCGTCATCCAGAAATACGTGCAGGATCCGCTGGCCGAGAAAATTCTCGCAGGCGAGATCGCCGACGGCGAAACCGTCGAGGTTTCGACGCGCGACGGCCAGTTGACCCTCAGCGGGGAGATCGCGTCTTTCCCGGGCGACGGTCTGGCGCGGCCGCCCTCCGCCGCGCTGAACTGATCGGCGCCGCGTTCTCAGGCATAAAAAAACCCGCCGGCGGCGACGCTGGCGGGTTTCGATTGTCGCTTGCGGAAATCAGCCCTCGTCGTCGGTCTCGATATCGCCGTCGATCAGGTCGCTGACGTCGTCATTGTCTTCTTCTTCCTCTTCGAGGAACGTGTCGTCGGCGTCGTCGTCGCCCAGATCGACATCGTCGTCCACCACGGCGGCGGCCTTTTCATCGGTCGCGTCCGCCTCCTCCAACGGCACCAGTTCGGCTCCCGTCTCCGGGGTCTCCTGCTCCTCGTCCTCGACGGCGGCGGGGCGCGGCGCGGCGCGCGCCGAAACCGGCGGCAGGAAAGTCGCGCCGCATTTCGGGCAAAGGATCGGGTCCCGGTTCAGGTCAAAAAACTTCGCGCCGCAATTCTGGCATTGGCGCTTGCCGCCGAGTTCAGGTTTGGCCACGTGCGAATCCCTTGGGTCTACCGGCTAAAGCCGGAAATCTCTATCGGACGGTGGGGTTATTAGGGCCGCGCGCAACTGTCAATCCGTATAGCGCGGATTGAACGGGCTTCGGCGAAAAGCTTCGGACAAGCCGCCGGATCCAGGATGGGCCGCGCAATTTGGCCAAGGAGTTGACATGAACGCCGCGTCCGCCGCGCCCGCCCAACCGGCGCCGAACCAGGAGGCGCCCGCGAAGCAGGCGCTTATGCGGGAGGCGCGCGCGCATTACGCCCTCGGCCTGAGCGAACAGTCCGCCGGGCGCATGGACGCCGCCATCGCCCATCTCGACGCCGCCTTGCGGCTCGCGCCTGACTTTCCCGAAGCCTTGTCCACCGGCGGCTATATTTTGCAAAGTCGCGGCCATATCGCTGGCGCCCTTGCATTCTACGGCCGCGCCGTGGAGCTGAAGCCGGACGATTTCACCTCCTTGTTCAATATGGGCGGGCTGCTGCTGGGGCAAGGCGAGCGCGGCCTGGCGCTCGACTGCCTGTCGCGCGCCTGCGCCCTGCAGCCGCGCCACGCCGGCGCGGCGGCCAATTACGGCGCCGCCCTGGCCGAAATCGGCCGCCTGGAGGACGCCGTCGAACATCTGCGCCGCGCCCTGGCGCTGGACCCCAATCTCGGTCCGGCCGCGCTCAACCTCGGCAACGCCCTGATGCGGCTCGGCCGCTACGAGGAGGCCCATCGGGCCTATGCTCTGGCTCTGGCGCTGCGGCCCGATTATCTGCTCGCCTGGGTGGGGCTCGGCATCGTCGCCAAGGAAATGGGCCGCTTCGACGAAGCCATGGCGGCCTATGACCGCGCGCTGGCGATCGATCCCAATTCCATCGAAACGCGCGGCAATCGCGGCTGCCTGCAGCTCCTGCTGGGCGATTTCGCGGAAGGCTGGGAGGGCTATGAGGACCGCTGGTTCGAAGGCTGCCGCCCCTTGCCCGCCAGTTCGGCGCGTTTCGACCTTGCGGCGCCGGAAACGATCCGGGGCCGCCGCATCCTCGTCGTCAACGATCATGGCCTGGGCGACAGCATCCAGTTCTTCCGCTACGTTCTGCTGCTTGCTCAGGCCGGGGCCGATGTGACCTTCGCCGCGCCCGAAAAACTGCGGCGGCTGCTGGGCGGTTCGGGCGCCGCCCTCGCCTGGCGCGACGAGAGCGATCTGTCCGGGGCGTTCGACGCGGCGCTGGCGATCAGTTCGCTGCCGCGCGCCTTTGCGACCCGCGTGGACACTGTGCCGGCGCCGATCCCCTATTTGCGGGCGGACCCCGCGCTACAGGCGCGCTGGCGCGAAAAGCTGGCCGGGCCGGGGCCGAAGATCGGCCTGTGCTGGCGCGGCAGCCAGGATTTCCGCGTCGATCCGCGCCGCTCGATCCCGCCGGAGGCCCTGGTCCCGCTGGCCGCAGCCGGCGCCCGCTTCTTCGCCCTGCAAAAGGATGCGACGCCCGAGGAGCTGCCGGAGCCGTTGCGGCCGCATGTGCAATTTTTTGGCGCGGGCTATGACGACGGCCCCGACGCGTTTGTCGATACGGCCGCGATCATGGCCGAGCTGGATCTCGTCATCAGCTGCGACACCTCGACGGCGCATCTGGCCGGCGCGCTGGGCCGTCCGGTCTGGCTGGCGCTGCGCCATGTGGCGGAATGGCGCTGGATGACCGAACGCCTGGACAGCCCGTGGTATCCGACCATGCGTCTGTTCCGCTGCGGCGCGGGCGACGATTGGCGCGGCCTGTTCGAGACCATCGCCGGCGAAATCGCCCGCGGTTTTCCGCAGGCGATTCGCGGTGAACCCGCTCCTGTTGTCCCAATCTGGCACATCGGGGAATAGCCCTTGGTAACGCGCCCTCAAGCCTAACAGACGATAACCATTGGACGCGGGACGCCTTTCAGGCCCGCAGCCTTGGTCGCGGCCTGGCCGCTCGCATCGTTCGACGGGTTGCTTATGCGTGTTGCGGGTTTGAGTTGGGCCGTCAGCGTGGCGGCGCCCTGGTTGGGAGCCGCCGGCTTGCTGGTCTCCTTCACCGCCGACGCCAATCAGGAATTGCCTTCCGGCGCCTCGCGGCGCGGCGCCTCGCTGCACGCCGCCGTCATGCCGGAAGACTTCGGCCGGCTTCCCGGCGTGTTCGGCGAGGCCGGCCCCACCTCGGGGCGCGGCCTGTTACGCGAGGCCCGGCTCTATTCGGGCGCGCCCGCCGCTTATCCCGATACGCCCGACGAAATGCAGCCGCGCGCCGATCTCAAGAAAAACGCCCGGAACTTCCCGGAAATCGACCGCAGCCACAAGGGCGATCCGCTGGTCGGCCTGCGTCCGTCGTTCAGCGGCCGGTTGCGGCAGGAGAACGGCCTCGCGCGCGCCCGCTCGGAACTGCTGGCCTTCGTGCCCGATCGTTCCGGCATGGCGTCGAGCTTCGTCGCCACCGACGGCCCCGCGCCCGGCCCGGAGTCCGTCGCCGGTTTCGAGCCGTGGGGCGCCGGCGAAAGTCCGGTCACGCCCGGCGAGGGCCAGGACGGCACGTCCACCATGCGTCCCGCCGCCATCGCCGAACGCGATGCGCAAGGCGCGACCCCCGCGCCGAGCCGCGCCGAATCGCTGTCCTCGGCCACGCCCTATGATGTCGAGGACACCCCGGTCGAGGTGCTGGCCGACGCCATCAATGCCGGGCGCGATCCCCGCATCGTCGGGTCCGCCCTGGCGAGCCCGAGCCTGGCTGCGCCCGAAAACGCCCGCAACATCCTGGCGATGATCGCCCCGGCCAAACTGGATTCGGAAAAGCGCTGCCTGGCCCAGGCGATTTATTTCGAGGCGCGCGGCGAGCCGGAAGCCGGGCAGGCGGCGGTGGCGCAGGTGGTGCTCAACCGCATGACCTCCGGGCTTTATCCCAGCTCGATCTGCGGCGTGGTGTTCCAGAACCGCAGCCATTACAAGGCGTGCCAGTTCTCCTTCGCCTGCGAGGGCCGCAGCCTGCGCATTCACGACACGGACTCCTGGGCGCAGGCGCAGCGCATCGCCGAGGACGCGCTCGCCGGCCGCACCTGGGTCGCGGAAGTCGGCAATTCCACCCATTACCACGCCAATTACGTGCGTCCCCGCTGGGCGCGCACGCTGAAAAAAATGGACGTGATCGGCAAGCATATTTTCTATCGGCTGCGGTCGGGACAAAGCTGAGGCCTTGCCTTGCGGGCGCGGCGCGGGCAGAACATTTTCTTGACATAAATCAAGTCTAACGGCCCGGCTCGGCTGAGCCCGTTCGAACTTCTTCCCTTGCCCGAGGACATGCCGTGATGGATCCGCCGGTCACCGTGATCG
Source organism: Rhodoblastus acidophilus (assembly GCF_900187365.1). GTDB lineage: Bacteria > Pseudomonadota > Alphaproteobacteria > Rhizobiales > Beijerinckiaceae > Rhodoblastus > Rhodoblastus acidophilus. Next base: position 577,544 of record NZ_FYDG01000002.1, on the reverse strand, counting down.
ACGCCTTCAACGACGTCCAGCGCGCCCGCGCCGACGACGAGCGCGATAAGGTGATCGCCAAAGTCCAGCGCGAGGTGAGCGAGAAGTTCCGGCCCTATGGCGTCGAGGTGACGGAGGTGCGGCTGCATCGCGCCGACCTGCCGCCCGAAACCAGCCAGGCCATCTACGACCGCATGAAGTCCGAGCGCCAGCGCGAAGCCAAGGAGCTGCGCGCCCAAGGCTTTAAATGGGCGCAGCAAATTCAGGCCCGCGCCGACCGCGACCGCACCGTGATCCTCTCGGAAGCGCAGCGCGCCGCCCGCATCGCCCATGGCGAGGCCGACGCCGCCGTCAACAAGCTGATCGGCGACGCCGCGTCGCGGGACGCCGGCTTCTATGCCTATTATCGGTCGCTGCAGACCTATCGCCAGTCGCTGGCGGAGTCCGCCCCGACGCTGGTGCTGTCGCCCGATGCGGAATTCCTGAAGACCTTCCGGCAGGGCCCGCAGGCGGCGCAGGCGGCGCCCGCCCCGGCGCAGGCGGCGCATTGAGCGCAGTCCCCGCCGCCGCGCCCTCGGACGCGAAGCCGCGCGCGCGTTGGCGCGCCGGTTTCGCCGCGCTGGGGCCGGGGCTGGTGGCGATGCTGGCCGACACCGACGCCGGCAGCATCCTCACGGCGGCGCAGACCGGCGTCGAGACCGGCGCGGCGCTGATTCCGTTGCAGCTTGCGGCGATCCCGCTGCTTTATCTGGCGCAGGAGCTGGCGGTGCGGCTGGCGCTGGGAACCGGGCGCGGCATGGTCGAACTGATCGGCGCGCTGCGGGCGGGTCGCCGGCGTCGCGGTCGCCGCCGTGCTGGGCCTCACCTGTTTTGGCGCGCTCGTCACCCAGCTCAGCGGCATGGCGGCGGCGGTGCTCGGCCTATCCGTGATGATCCTGACCGGCTCCTATCGCTCGGTCGAGCGCGTCGCTTTGGCGTTCGGCGCGGCGGAGCTGGTGTTTCTTTACGCCGGCTGGAAGGCCCACCCGGATTTTTCGCGCTTCGCGGCCGATGCGGCGGCGGCGCACGGGCCGCGCTTTCACTATCTCGTCGCCGCCAATCTCGGCGCGACCCTGATGCCCTGGGCGATTTTCTACCAGCAATCCGCCGCCTGCGACAAAGGTTTGTCCCGCGCCGATCTCGGGCCGGCGCGGCTCGACACGCTGCTCGGCGCGATTTTCTGCCAGCTGGTCACCTGCGGCGTGCAAGCGGTGGCGGCGACCCATGCGGCGGCGGTCGAAGGGGCGGGCCGGCGCCATTCGCTGGAGCAGCATCCGCGCGAAGCGCCGTGGTTCTACGGCAGTTTCGTCGCCCTGCTGGCCGGGGCCGGCCTCCTCGTCGCCGGCGGCGTCGATCCGGTGCGGCTGTCGATGGCGGTGGGCGTGCTCAATGCTCTGCTGCTGTGCTGCTGCCGCTGGCGCTGCTCGCCCTGTTCTGGCTGGCGCGCCGGGAGCTTGACTCGGAGTTGCGGCCCTCGGGCGCGCGCGGCGCGCTCGCCGGGCTGGTTTTTGTTGTGGCGTCGGGGCTGGGGCTTTACGCCGGCCTGGTCGGCGTCATGGGTTGACCCCTCGCGCGGGGGTTCGGAGAAATGCAATGGACGGTCAGGCCGCCTCGTGGCTCATCACCCTGCTGCAGATCCTGTTCCTGGATCTGGTTCTGAGCGGCGACAATGCGGCGGTGATCGCCATGGCCTGCCGCACCCTGCCCAACCGCGACGCCAGGCGATCGTTCTGGGCGCCGCCGGCGCCATCGTGTTCCGCCTGCTGCTGACCGGCGTCGCCGGCGTGCTGATCGGCATTCCCCTGCTCAAACTGGTCAGCGCCTTTCTGCTGATCGTCATCGCCGTCAATTTGTCGGCGGCCGAACCCGGCGACGAGGCCCCGCCGCAAACCGGCGAGGCGGCGCGCGAAAATATCGTGGGGGCGGCGCTGGTGATCGTGATGGCCGACGCCATCATGAGCCTTGATAATGTGGTGGCGCTGGCGGCGATCACGGCGGGCGATTTCTGGCTGTTGCGCTGGGCCTCGCCCTGAGCATTCCGCTGCTGGTGTTCGGCAGCGCCGCCATGGCGCTGCTGCTCGACCGATTTCCGGCGCTGGTCGCGTTCGGCGGCCTGCTGCTGGGCTGGACGGCGGGCGATCTGGCCGCCAGCGACGCGGCCTATGCCGACTGGATCGCGCGGCAGGCGCCGGCGCTGGCCTATGTCCTGCCGTTTTCGGGCGCGGTGTTCGTGTGGTTTCAGTCGCGTTGGGTGGTCTCGGAGCGGAAGGCGGCGCCGGGCGGAGCGCGACCTGCGCCCGAGTTGCTCAAGCCGGTCGCCGCGCCGAAGCCGAAAGCCAAGCCGATCGAGAGGCCGGCGAAACCGGCCGTCACGCCCGCCATTCCGCGCGTCGCATCCGTCGCGCCTGCGGCAGCCGAAAACGCCACGCCCCAGGACGATCTGGTGATGTTCCTGGGGCTGATCGGCCTGTTCGCCACCTTTGGCGCGGTGATGGGCTATTTCGTGTTTTTCACCGATTGAGCCGGCGCGTTCACATCACCACGACCTTGGTCCCGGCGGCCACCCGGCCGTAGAGGTCGATCACGTCGGCGTTGTGCATGCGGATGCAGCCCGACGACGAGGCCGTGCCGATGCTTTTCGGCTCATTGGTGCCGTGGATGCGGAACAGCGTGTCGGTCTTGCCCTGGAACAGATAGAGCGCGCGGGCGCCCAGCGGATTGTTGAGCGCGCCCTCCATATGCTCGGGCAGGTCGGGATGACGCTGCAGCATTTCCTTCGGCGGCGTCCAGCCCGGCCAAAACGCTTTGCGGCCGATGGTGGCCGCGCCCTTCCAGGCGAATCCCGCCTTGCCGACGGCGATGGAATATTGCACCGCCTGCCCGCCGCCGAGCGAATAGTAAAGCTTGCGCTGGCGGGTGTTGACGGTGACCGTGCCCGCGGCTTCGCCGGTCGGATCGGAGACGGTTTTCTGCGTCGTCAGCTTGAAATTGACCTGGCCGTCGAAATCGACCGGGGTCGAGTAATTCGGATCGGCGTCCGGCGGCAAGGCGGCGTAATTGGTTCCGCGCGCGCCGCGCGGCGGCGCGTCGACGCCCGGCTCGCGATAGATCGCGCCGCCGCTCTGGAGATCGACGACCACGCCGGGATCGTCGTCGTCGTCACGCCGGACAACCCTGGGTTGACGACGCGGCGGGGGGGCCATGCGCGGCTCCGGCGCCATGCGCGGTTCGGGCGCGGGCGGCGGCGGGTCGAAAAAGAAGAATTGGGCGTTGGCGGGGGCCGCGAAAGCGCCAAGGCCCGCCAATATCAGCAGAGATTGCAGAAGTTTCGATCTGGACATGAAAGTTCCCGCCTGCGCCCGCCGTGGGGCGCGCCAAAGGTTTGTTAATGTCTTGTTCCCAATTGCGGCTTTTGTAAAGCGACGCTCTCAGGTTTTCAGCACCGCGCAAGCTCCACCCGCACCGTGAATCTTGGCGCACAGCGCCTCCGCCGCGCCCCGGCTCTGCGCCGGCGCCCGTATGGCCCAGAAACGCGCGAAACCGCGTCCGGGCGCCCGCCGGCCGATAATCATCGGCTCCCCGGTCAGGAGGGAGCTGAAGCTGCGCCGCGCTCGCGCGTAAGCCGCCAGCGCCGCGCCCCGGTTGAAGGCGCCGGAGATTTGCACGCCCCAGGGCGCCATCAGCGCCGAGCGGGCGAACTGGCCGGGTTCGTCGCGCACCATGCGTCCGGCCACTTCGAGGCAGGACCCTTCCGGCATCTTGATCGCCTCCGCCGCCTTGGCCTCCTGCCAGTCTTCCGGCGGATGCCGCGTCACCAGTTCGACATAGGCGCGCGTTTCAAACGGCAGGCCGCCGGTTCCGGCCAGCCAGGCCGCGACGCGATTGGGGCCGCCGTTATAGGCCGCCGCGGCGAGGCCGAGATTGCCGAAGCGCGTCCGCAATTCCGACAGCAGTTCCGCCGCCTTGGGAATGGCCTGTTCCGGGTCGAACGGATCGGCGAGGCCGCGCTCGGCCGCCGTGCCCGGCATGAATTGCGCGATGCCCTGCGCGCCCTTGGGCGAAACGGCGTTGGAGCGAAACGCGCTTTCCTGCCAGATCAGACGGGTGAGAAATGAAACCGGCAGGTTGTGGGCCGAGGCGGCGCGTTCGATCATGCCGCAGACCTGCTCGCGCAGCCCGCCCTCGGCCTGGGCCGGGGCGCCCAGCATGAACGCGCACAGCGCGGACGCGCAAAGGCGACGCGGAAAAACAACGGAAATGCGTTTTGGCAAAATCAAGCTCCCGAGATCGGCGCCTGCGGCCCTCTGGATAAGCATTTGCGCCGGCGGCATCAAGACCGGGCCGGCGCGGATATTTTTCGCGCGCCGCTACAGCAGATAACCCTGGCCGAGCTCCGGTTGATCCACCGGGCCGGTCAGATGCGCGGCGAGCGCCGCCATCGCCTGTTCCTCGCCGTGAACGAGGAAGGTGCGCTTCGGCGCCGCCGCTTTTTGCCACGCGATCAATTCGGTCTGGCCGGCGTGGGCGGAAAAGCCGTTGATCGTGCAAATATGCGCGCGCACCGCGATGTCCTCGCCAAACAGCGAGACTTTTCGCGCGCCGTCGATGATCTGGCGGGCCAGCGTGCCATGGGCGGCGTAGCCGACGAAGATCACGCTGGCGCCGGGGCGGGCCAGATTGTGGCGCAGATGGTGGCGCACCCGCCCGCCATTGCACATGCCCGCGCCCGCCATGATCACCGCGCCGCTGCGAATCGTGTTCAACGCCATGGATTCCGCCGCCTCGCGGCAGAAATGCAGGCGGGGCGGGGCGAAGGGATCGCGCCCCCGCGCCAGCAGCGCGGAGGTCTCCCCGTCATAACATTCGGGATGGGCGCGAAAAATCTCCGTGGCCGAAATCGCCATGGGCGAATCGAGGAACACCGGCAGCGATTCCGGCAGCTTGTTGGCCTCGACGCCCTCGCGGATATAGAACAACAGCTCCTGCGCCCGCTCCAGCGCGAAAGTCGGGATCACCACATTGCCGCCGCGCTGAAAACTCTCGTTGAGGGCCTGATAGAATTCCTCCAGCGTCGGCGCGAGTTCGCGATGGTCGCGGTCGCCGTACGTGCTTTCCATCACCGCGACATCGACGCCAGGGGGAACGACGGGATCGCGCAGGATGGCGCGGCCGGTGTTGCCGATATCGCCGGAGAACAGGACCTTTTTACCTTCCGCTTCGACCAGCACGCTGGCGGAGCCGAGGATGTGGCCGGCGTCGTAGAAGGTGACGGCCACGCCCGGCGCCAGTTCGATGCGCTTCTCGTAAGCCGCCGCGCGGCCGAACCGGTCGAACACGTTGAGCGCGTCGATCAGGCCGTAGAGCGGCGCCGGCGCGTTGGTCTCGCCGCGACGCTCGGCGCGGCGCGCATGGGCGCGGGCTTCCTCCTCCTGCAAATGCGCGGCGTCGAGCAGCACCAGCCGCGCGAGATCGCGCGTGGCGGCGGTGGTGACGATCTCGCCGCGAAAGCCGCGCTTGTTGAGCAGGGGCAGGCGTCCGCAATGGTCGAGATGGGCGTGGGTGAGCAGGACGAAGTCGATCTCGCGCGGCGCAAAGCCGAAATCGCCGGCGTTCTCCTCCACAGCGTCGCGTCCGCCCTGATACAGGCCGCAATCCACCAGAATCGTCTTGCCCGCCGCCTCCAGCAGGTGACAGGAGCCGGTCACGCCGCGATCGGCGCCGTGGAACGAGAGTTTCATGGTTTTCCGTGCTCCCATTGCATGATCGCGTCAAAAATCTCCTGGCCGGTTTCGGCGAACCAGAACAATTCGCGGTCCTCGGGGTCGATCACGCCCTGCTCGGCCAGGAAATCGAAATTCACCGCGCCGCGCCAGAACGCCTCGCCGACGAGCACGATGGGGATGGGCTTGATCTTGCGCGTCTGCGCCAGGGTGAGAACTTCGAACAATTCGTCGAACGTGCCATAGCCGCCGGGAAAAGCCACCAGCGCCGCCGCGCGTTGCAGGAAATGCAGCTTGCGCATGGCGAAATAGTGAAACTGGTAGCACAGCCCCGGCGTGATGTAGGGGTTGGGATATTGCTCGTGCGGCAGGTGGATGTTGAGGCCCACGCTCTGGCCGCCGGCGTCGAAGGCGCCGCGATTGGCCGCCTCCATGATCCCGGGGCCGCCGCCGGTCATGATCCGCAGCTTGCCGGCGCCGCCAGGCTCCGTCAGCGAAACGAGGCGGCCGAACTCGCGCGCGACATCGTAATAGCGGCTCAACGCCAGCACGTTTTCCGCCGCCTTCAGCGTGAATTGGGCGGCGCGCTTGTCCGCGCTCGCCGCGACAGCGCGGCGCGCCGCCTCGGCCCGGCGTTTCGCCGCCGCCGGCTCGCACAGGCGGGTCGAGCCGAACACGACGACGCACCGGTCGATTCCCGCGGCGCGCAGGCCGCCTTCGGCCTTGATATAGTCAAGCTCCAGCCGGGCGCCGCGCGCGGCGGCGCTTTCGAGAAAATCCTTGTCCTCCACGGCCATGCGGTAGGAGGGGCTGGCCATGATGGCGTCGAGCCGCGCGCGGGCGGCGGGATCGTCGGCGGCCGGCTTGGGATTGCGCCAGGGCAGCGGTTCGCGCCGTTCCGGCTCAGGCGGCGGGGGCGGAGACTTGGTGTTGCGATCGGTCATGCCCGATCCGGTTTACGCCGATCGCCGTCCGCGCTCAAGCGGACGGGGCTTTGGTCACCGGCGCGACGGCGCCGAAACCGGCGGCTTCCAGCGCCAGATGCGCCTTGCTCTGAAAGTGCGAATCCTCGCCCTTGGCCAGCAGCCCGATATTGCGCGCCAGCGCGTCGCACAGGGCCTCGACCCAACCCTGCTCGGATTTGGCGAAATCGCCCAGCACATAGGAATGGACGCGGGCCTTGTCGCCGGGATGGCCGATGCCGAGCCGGATGCGGCGGTAGTTCGCCCCCATATGGGCGGTGATCGAGCGCAAGCCGTTGTGGCCGGCGTCGCCGCCGCCGGTCTTCACCCGCATTTTCCCGGGCGCGAGGTCGAGTTCGTCGTGAAAGACGAAAATTTCGGACAGGTCGATCTTGTGGAACCGGGCGGCCTCGGCGACGGCGCGGCCGCTTTCGTTCATGTAGGTCTCGGGCTTGAGCAGCAGCGCGCGTTCGCCGCCGATGCGGGCTTCGGCCGCTTCGCCCTGGAATTTCTTGCGGAACGGCCCGGCGTCGCAGGCGCGCGCGATCGCGTCCACGGCCATGAAGCCGATATTGTGCCGGTTGCCGGCATATTCCCGTCCGGGATTGCCCAAACCAACGAATAGCAGCATCGCCCCTCTCCGGTCGTCGCCAACAAAAAGCCGCCCGCTTTTTCAAGCGGGCGGCTTCAAAACGCAGAGCGTTACTTCTTGCCCTTGGCCGGAGCCGCGGCCGCAGCGGCCGGGGCCGCAGCGGCGGCCGCAGCAGCCGCTTCTTCCGCGGCGGCGGCGGCGCCGCCCGGCGGCGGGGCGATCGTCACGATCGTGAAGTTCGACTTGTCGACCGGCGTGCAATTGGGCGCCAGTTCGATCGACTTGATGTGGACGGTGTCGTTGAAGTCCAGGGTGGACAGGTCGATGGTGATCGCCTCCGGGATGTTGTCGGCGGGAACCAGCATGTCCACCGCGTGCAGAACGATGTTCACCGTGCCGCCGCGCTTGATGCCCGGGGCCACATCCTGGTTGAGGAAGTGAACCGGCACGGCCACCTTGATGCGCGAACCGGCCTTCAGGCGCAGGAAATCGACGTGCATCGGGGTGTCGCGCACGACATCGAGCTGATAGTCGCGCGGAATGGCGCGCTCTTTCTTGCCGTCGATGTCGAGTTCGAAAATCGTCGTCAGGAAGTGACCGGCGTAGATCAGCTTGTTGATCTCGCGGTAGTTGAGGGTGATCGGGGTCGGCGCTTCGCCGCCGCCATAAATCACACCGGGAATATTGCCTTCACGACGAACGCTGCGGGCGGCCCCCTTGCCGGTCCCGCTGCGAACCGTGGCGGCGAGGGTCTTGATCTCGGCCATGGGTTCATCCTTTTCGGAAAATTTTTCGCGCCCACGCCTCCAGGGGTGTCGGAAACGAGCGCGAAGCCGGGTCTTTACGCGCCCGTCGCCTAAAACGCAAGCGCCGCCCGGCAGGGCGGCGTTATCCCTGTGAAGTATCGCCGCCCGGAAGGGCGGCGCTGTCGCGTCGGATTATTGGCGCTCACGCGCCTTTCGCGTTGACCCGCGCCAAAATGGCGTCGAGCTTCTTCAGCAATTCGGGATCGCGCGCCTCGCGCGCGGTGACCAGCGCGTAATCCAGCGCGCGGTCCGAGCCGATCGGGCAGGTCTGGTGTTCGGCCGGGAAATCCGCCAGCAGCCGCGCCACCAGCCGCGCCGCCTTTTCGGCGTTGGACTTGGCGATGGCCAGAATGTCGGAGACCTCGACCGCCGCGATCTCGTCGTGCCAGCAGTCGAAATCCGTCACCATGGCCAGCGTCGCGTAGGACATTTCCGCCTCGCGGGCGAGCTTGGCCTCGGGCAGGGCGGTCATGCCGATCACCGAAAAGCCGGCGGCCTTGTAGCCGAGCGATTCCGCCTTGGAGGAGAATTGCGGCCCCTCCATGCAGACATAGGTTCCGCCCTTCACAATGTCGATCTTCTCGGCATGGGCGGCGGCGATGATGCGATGCTGCAGCAGCGGCGCCACGGGATGCGCCATCGAGACATGGGCGACGCAGCCGTTGCCGAAGAACGAGCTTTGCCGCCCGAAGGTGCGATCGACGAACTGATCGACCGCGACGAACATGCCGGGGGGCAATTCCCCGCGGAACGAGCCGCAGGCGGAGACGGAAATCACGTCGGTGACGCCGGCCCGCTTCAGCGCGTCGATATTGGCGCGATAGTTGATGCCGTCGGGCGACAGGCAGTGGCCGCGGCCGTGACGGGGCAGGAACACGGCTTCCGTCGCGCCGATGCGGCCAAAACGCAGCACGTCGGACGGCTCGCCCCAGGGCGAAACAACCTTCTCCTCCCTGATGTCCGTAAGCCCCGGCAGGTCATAAACGCCGGAGCCGCCGATAATGCCGAGAAGCGCCTTGGTCATTCGCCAATCCTTTACAGGTGAATCTTCGGTTTCGATAAGTGGCGCAAGCGTCGCGGCGCGGCAAGGAGTCAAATCAAAAAAGCCCGGCGCGCGTAAAGACGAAAAAACCCGGCAGAACAAAAAAAAACCGGATGCTTTCGCATCCGGTTGGCCAAAAAGGCTTGTAGTTGGCGCCACTGGAGCGAAGTGGGGAGGACACTCGCCCGTGCGTGGTGTGCGTTCTTCTATGGCTTAACCGTTCAACCCTCACAATTTTTTATACCGCAACGCAGCCATGCGCGAAACGCAAAGCCTATGGTCAGTTCTTCTGACCGCGCGGTTTCAGGCTGAGCAAACGCAAGACGAGCCAGACGGGAACGACGATAGCCGCGCCCGCCGCCAGATAAGCGGCGATTTCCCTGACGGCGTCGAACCCGGCGGCCCAAAACCGCTCGACGATGCGCTGCAGTCCGGCCAGCACCTCTCCTGGCCGGATGTCGAGCCAGACCAGGAAAAAACCGACGATCAGCGAAAGCACGACCAGTCGCGCCAGCACCGCGCCGGGGGAGCCGCCGAGAAAGCGTTCGAGGTCGCTTTCCGGGCGCTGCGCGGGGAAATCGGCGGGCCGGGGCGCGAACGGATGCTGCGGGTTGGTCGGGTTCTCGCTCATGCGTGTCATCCTGCTCGATCTATAGGGAGGGCGACGTCGGCTTGTCCGGCTTCTCGGTTTCCCGGAACAGGCGCAACATGCGCCGCATAAAAGTTTCGGCGCGGTCCATGGCGCGATTGAAGCGCCGGTCCTCCTCCTCCTGCGCCGCCGGGGCGGGCGGCGCGGCGGCCGCAGCCTTGAGCGCGGCGTTCTCCTTGGCGAGACGCGCGATCTCGGCTTCCAGCGCCGCGCGTTCGTCGGCGCCGGCGCGGCATTGCAGCTGGTCGGCGCTGGTCGTGCACAGGGAGGTCTGGCCGGTTCGGGTGTCCAGACGAAGAAAACCGTTGGCGGCGGGCGTCATGGCGAAGCGGCCGTTGTCGCTCTCGGGCGGCGTCGGCGGCTCGGCGCGCGCCGGCATCGCCAGCGCGGAAAACAGCCCCACGGCGTAAAAGAACGAGGTGTGTCGCGCGGACATGGCCAGCCGCCTCTCCATTCGGACGGCCCGCGCCGAGGCGCCTATCCGCCTCCGCAAACCGGCGCCGTTTCTGGCGGACATAAGCCAAGACATAAGGGCGGACCGGCGCGGCGCCAGAGCGCGCGTGCGACCTTGCCGAAATTTAATGGGGCCCGTCGGCGGCCAACCCGTTGACAGTGTTGACGGCGCCGGAAAACGCCTCGATGCGCGCGGCGGCGATCACCGCCTGGGTGCGGCTCTCGACGCCAAGCTTCTGCAGGATGGCGGAGACATGGGCCTTGACGGTCGCTTCGGAAACCGAGAGTTCATAAGCGATCTGCTTGTTGAGCAGGCCCTCGGACAACATCATCAGCACCCGCACCTGCTGCGGCGTCAGCGAGGCCAGACGGCGGACGCTGTCGGCCATGTCGCGGTCGCCGGGGCTTGCGAGATCGACGTCGGCGGGCGCCCAGACGTCGCCGGCCAGGATGGCGCGAATCGCGGTCTGCATCGTCTCCATATCCGTGCTTTTCGGAATGAAGCCGGAAGCGCCGAAATCAATGCACATGCGAATGACGCCGCGCTCTTCATTGCCCGACACAACCACCACCGGCGTGCCCGGATATTGCGCGCGCAGCACCAGCAGCCCGGAGAAACCGCGCACGCCGGGCATGGCGAGATCGAGCAGGATAAGGTCGGCGTCGCCTTCGGCGTCGAGAGACTTCGTCACCTCCCCCAGGCTGCCGCATTCCACCAGTTCGGCGCCGGGCACAGCCGTCGCGACCGCCTGTTTCAGAGCGCCGCGCACAAGCGGGTGGTCGTCGGCGATCAGAATGCGCGTCTTTTGCTGGTCCACACTGCCTCCGGGGCTCCGCAGCCCAAGTCAGTCGCTCAAATCACGGGCGCTCTCATCCATTGAAGCTTTCCCTTTGAGTCTCATACTAAAGACTGTCAAGCCGATTTTGTCCATATGCGACGCAAGTTTTATCTTCAAGATTTTCCGGGCGGGCATTTGGCGTATCTCTCAGCTTAGGAGACGGGCGTCCGCCAAGAGTCTCGCTTGCGCTTCAGCAATGACGAAGTTTTTCTCCGGCGACGAGAAGGACGGCGTGAGATGAAAAAAATATTTTACTGATATCTGTTTTCCTTGCAAGAATTTTGACTTGCTTTAATGAGGCCCCGGGCGGCGACAGAGGGCGTGGCGTCGCCTCTGTCAATGGGGGCGGACGTCAAGTAATCTTGACAGAAAGCGGGACGTCGCCTGGGGCCGCTCTTGCCAAGCCTGTGAATTCAGCCAAGAATGATCTGGCGCAAAGAATGTGGGCGCCGGACGTGTTTGTCTGACGTCAAGTTAAGCAGACTGCCTACGATAGCTTCGTCCTGTGACGCATCGAAATGGCAGTCGCTTGTGCGCGCAAGACCCTGTAAAGGGGGCGTGGGAAGCTGGGCTTGGCCGGAGACGACTGAGCCATGGAAATCAGCTCAGATCAACCGCGGCGTTTTTGAGCCGGTGCGGACCAGAAGGTTGAAGACGATGCAGTATCGCGAAATTTTCGAAAATGCGATCGGCAAACTGAAGTCGGAACAGCGCTATCGCGTGTTTGCGAATCTGGAGCGCGACACCGAGCGTTTCCCGAACGCGATCTGGCGTCCTGACAATGGTCCCGCCCGCGATGTCACCATCTGGTGCTCCAACGATTATCTTGGCATGGGCGTCAATCCCGAAGTGACCAAGGCCATGGCCGCGGCCGCGAAGAAGCACGGCGCTGGCGCCGGCGGCACCCGCAACATTTCCGGCACCAGCTATCCGCTGGTCACGCTGGAAGACGAACTGGCCGACCTTCACCAGAAGGAAAAGGCCCTCGTCTTCAATTCCGGCTGGATCTCCAATCTCGGCGCGATTTCGACCATCGCCGACCTGCTGCCGAACTGCCTGATCCTGTCCGACGCGCTCAACCACAATTCCATGATCGAAGGCGTGCGCCGCTCGGGCGCCGAGCGCCAGATCTGGCGGCACAACGACGTCGCCCACCTGGAAGAACTGCTCGCCGCCCAGCCGCATGAGCGCGCCAAGCTGATCGTGTTCGAGAGCCTGTATTCGATGGACGGCGATATTTCGCCGATCAAGGAAATCTGCGATCTCGCCGAAAAATACAACGCCATGACCTATATCGACGAGGTTCATGCCGTCGCGATGTATGGCGAGCGCGGCGCGGGCGTCGCCGAGCGCGATGGTCAGATGCACCGCATCGACGTGATCGAGGCCACCCTGGCCAAGGGCTTTGGCGTGGTCGGCGGCTATATCGCCTCCACCGCGGCCATTTGCGACGCCGTGCGCTCCTTCGCGCCGAGCTTCATCTTCTCGACCGCGCTGCCGCCGGCCGTTTGCGCCGCCGCCACCGCCTCGGTGCGCATCGCCAAGGGCCGTCCCGAACTGCGCATGGCGCACCAGCGCCAGTCCTGGCTCACCAAGCACGCGCTGATGCGCGCGGGCCTGCCGGTGATGGCCAACATGTCGCATATCGTGCCGGTGATGGTCGGCAACGCCGAACTGTGCAAGGCCGCCAGCGACATGCTGCTGGAGCGCCACAACATCTACATCCAGCCGATCAACTATCCGACCGTGCCGCGCGGCACCGAGCGCCTGCGCATCACCCCGACCCCGCTGCACGGCGACGCCCACATCACCCATCTCGTCGAAGCCATGGTCGACGTGTGGAACACGCTGGGCATCCCCTTCGCGGAAGCGAGCGACATCGAATCGCCCTTCGCCAACGATGCGGATTGCACCTATCCGCAGAAGAAGGACTGCAGCTTTCCGCAAATGAAGCGCGCGGCCGAATAAGCCCGCCGCGACAAAGCTTTAAAGAGCCGGCCTAGCGCCGGCTCTTTTGCTTTGCCGCGCAGGATCGCGCGCGCCAGACGAAACGCCGGCTTGCGGAGTTCGGCGGGGCGATTATGCTGAACGTGCTGAATGAAATGCGCATGAAGGAGACGTGGTGCGCCAGTTGTCGCCTGTCGCCGGCGCGGGACGCTTGATCCGGAGGGGGCGGCCCGATGCCTGATCGTCTGGTAGGCGTCGCCGTCATCGCGCTCTATCTGCTCGCGCTGCTCGGCCTGGCGATCTACGGCGACCGCAGGAGCGAGGCGCTGGCGCGCGACCCCGCCCGCAAGATCATTTACGCGCTCGGCCTTGGCGTCTATTGCACCTCCTGGACGTTTTTCGGCTCCGTCGGCGTCGCCTCGTCCAACGGACTGGATTTCCTGCCGATCTACATCGGGCCGATGCTGGTGTTCGGCTTCGGCTGGCCTCTGGTGGCGCGGGTGGCCCGCCTCGCCCATGCCCAGAACATCACCTCGATCGCCGATTTCCTCGCGGCCCGCTATGGCAAGTCGCAGGCGGTGGCCGCCGTCACCGCCGCCATCTCGGTGCTGGGCGTCACCCCCTATATCGCGCTGCAAATTCGCGCCATCGCCACCACGCTCGCCATCGGCCTTGGCCTGTCCGAGCCTTTTTCCCCGCCGCCCGCCGAAATCGCCGATCCCCTGTCCATCGGCAGCGTCGTGCTGCTCGCGCTGTTCGCCATGGCGTTCGGCACGCGCCGAATCGCCGCTGGCGAGCGCCAGACCGGGCTGATGTTGACCATCGCCGCGGAATCGACGGTCAAGCTGTTCGCCTTTCTCGCGGTCGGCGGCTTCGTGGTCTGGACCATGTACGACGGGCTGGGCGACCTGTTCCGCCGCGCCGCCGCCGATCCGAAAATTCACGGCGTGGTGTCGTCGTCGGCGGACCCCTGGGTCTGGGCCACGCTGATTCTGCTGTCGAGCGGCGCGATGTTCTTCCTGCCGCGCCAGTTCCACGTCGCCATTGTCGAAAACCACGATGAAGGCGACATTCACGCTGCGGCTTTCCCGTTTCCTTTCTATCTCGTCGCGATCAATCTGTTCGTCATTCCGCTGGCCATCGCCGGCCTGCTGACTTTTCCCGACGCCCTCAACCGCGACCTGTCGGTGATCGCCTTGCCGATGTCGGCCGGGCAGGGCTGGGTCACGCTGCTCGCGATGATCGGCGGTCTCTCCGCCGCCACGGCCATGGTCGTGGTCGAATCGGTGGCGTTGTCGGTGATGGTGACCAACGACCTGATCCTGCCGGTGCTGCTGCGATTCGGCCGCTCGCGCGCGCCGGATCTCGGCGGGGCCGGCGCGCAGCTTTTGTTGGCGCGGCGGCTGGCGATCGTCGCCATTCTCGTCCTGGCCTATTTCTATTATCGCGCCGCCGGCGAGGTGCTGCTGGCGTCGCTCGGCGTGCTGTCGTTCGCCTGCGTCGCGCAACTCGGCCCCTCTTTCATCGGCGCCCTGTTCTGGCGGCGCGGCACCGCGCTGGGCGCCATCGCCGGACTCACCACCGGCGTGGCGATCTGGGCCTACGCCCTGCTTGCGCCCTCGCTCGACGCGGCCTTCGCCCCCTCGGCCGAACTCTACCAATTGCAATTGTCCACGCTGGCGCATGGCGCCTTGTGGAGCCTCGCCGGCAACGCCCTGGCCTATGTGGTGTTTTCGCTGGCGCGGCGTCCCGATCCGATCGAGCGGCTGCAGGCCGATCTGTTCGTCGGCAAGACCCAGGCGCCGATGGCCCAGGCGTTCCGGCTGTGGCGCTCCTCGGTGCCGGCCTCCGAAGTTGAAGCGGCGGTCGCGCGTTATCTCGGCGACGAGCGCACCCGCGAAGCGTTCGAGAGCTTTTTCGCCGCGCGCGGCCAGAGCTACGATCCTGACAGCGAGGCCGACATTCACCTGCTCCGCATCGCCGAACATATGCTGGCCTCGGCCATTGGCGCGGCCTCCTCGCGGCTGGTGCTGTCGCTGCTGCTGCGCCGCCGCAACCTGTCGAGCACCGCCGCGCTGAAGCTGGTCGACGAGGCCTCGGCGGCTTTGCTCAACAACCGCGACATGCTGCAATATGCGCTGGATTTCGCGCGCCAAGGCATTTCCGTGTTCGACGCCGACCTGCGTCTCACCTGCTGGAACCGCGAGTTCCGCGAAATGTTCGAGCTGACGCCCGAACTGACCCATTTCGGCGTCGCGCTCGACGAGATCCTGCGCAACAACGCCGAACGCGGTCTGTACGGGCCGGGGCCGGTGGACGAGCAGGTGGCGACGCGGCTGGAGCGGCTCACCGCCGCCGAACCGTTCCGCGTCGCGCTGGCCTCGTCGGGGCGGGTGATCGAGACCCGCGCCGCCCGCATGCCCGATGGCGGGCTGGTCGTCACCTATACCGACGTCACGGCGCAGCATGCCGCCGAACAGGGGCTGGAAGCCGCCAACGAGACGCTGGAGCGCCGCGTGCGCGAGCGCACCGAGCAATTGACCCGCGTGAACGACGAACTGGCGCGCGCCAAGGCGGAAGCGGACGAGGCCAATATCTCCAAGACGCGCTTCCTCGCCGCCGCCGGCCACGACATTCTCCAGCCGCTCAACGCCGCCCGGCTCTACGCCGCCGCGCTGCAGCAGCGCGCCGACGCCGGCGCCCCGTCCGAGGAAATCCTCAGCCTCGCCAAGAATGTCGATTCGGCGCTGGAGGCGGTGGAGGATATTTTCTCGGCCCTGTTGGAAATGTCGCGTCTCGACGCCGGCGCCATGAAGATCGAGCCGGCCAATGTGCTGCTCGACGATCTGTTCCGCCAGCTCAAGATCGAATTCGCGCCGCTGGCGCGGAAAAAAGGGCTGGATCTGATCTTCGCGCCCTGTTCGCTGGCGGTGCGGTCGGACCGCAAGCTGCTGCGGCGCCTGTTGCAGAATCTGATCTCCAATGCGTTGAAATATACCCGCAAGGGCCGCGTGCTGGTGGGCGCGCGGCGCGTGCGCGGCCGGATGCGGATCGAGGTCTGGGACACCGGCATCGGCATTCCCCCCGACAAGCAAAAGAGCGTGTTTCAGGAGTTCCAGCGGCTGGACGCGGGCGCGGGCGTCGCCCCGGGCCTCGGCCTTGGCCTGTCCATTGTCGAACGTCTCGCGCGCGTGCTCGGGCACAAGGTGGCGCTGCGTTCGCGCCCCGGCCGGGGCTCGGTGTTTTCCGTGACGGCGCTGCGGGCGCCGGCGCCGCCGCGCGCGCCGTCCGTCGCCGACAAAGCCGCGCCGGCGCCCTCGGGGCACGGGCCGCTGGCGGATATGGTGGTGGTCGCCATCGACAACGATCCCCAGATTGTCGATGGCATGAAGGCGCTGCTGTCGGGCTGGGGCTGCCGGGTGATCGCCGCCGGCAACCAGCGCGACGCCATCGCGCAACTGGCGCAATTGCGCCGCGCGCCCGACGCCGTCTTCGCCGATTATCACCTCGACGAGGGCGACGGCGTCGACGCCATTGTGGCGCTGCGCTGGAAATTCGGGCCGCAACTGCCCGCCGCCCTGATCACCGCCGACCGTTCCGCGGACATGCGGCAGCGCGCCGCCGACAAGGACGTGGCCGTGTTGAGCAAGCCGCTCAAGCCGGCGGCGTTGCGCGCTCTGCTGGCGCAATGGCGCGGCCGGGCGAAGGCGGGCGCCTGACGGGCGTCAGAACCGGAATTTTTCCCATGTCTCCAGCGCCCGCAGCGCCGGCGCGCTGGCGCGCCATTGGCCCGCCACATCGCGGAATTTCTTGGCGAAACCCCATTCGGCGCGCAGCATGGCGCCCATGCACGCGCGGAACAGCCCCCGGTCCAGCGCGAACAGCAGCACCCGGTCCGACCCGGCTTCGCGATGGCCCCAGCGCGCGAACCGATGCAGCGCGTTGCGATGCACGGCGCTGCGGTTTTCGAACAGGGCGATGTCGGAGAGCAGCAGGCCGCGCGGCAGCAGATGGCCGTTGAAGGTGAGGCGCCCGATCAGCCGCCCGAGGCCGCGCAGGCGGCGCGCCGGACGCCACGGCCCGCACTCCGCCAGCGGGACCGCGCTGGCGTTGCCGTTGTGGCGCTTGTAGACCTCCATCACTTCGCGATGCAGGCGTTCGGGATCGTCATCGAGCAACACGGCCGGCCCGCGCAAAAAATGCTGCATCGCCAGGGTCAGCAACGCCGCCGCGCCATATTGCTGGGTCAGGACGAAGCCGCGATGGCGCCGGCGCAGGCGGCGCAGCACGCGCCGGGGATTCACGCCGGTTTCGGTCTGCAGGCAATAGCGGATCAGCTCGTTACGGATGTTGTAATAGGCGAACCAGCCTTCGAGCTTGGCGTAATAAGGCTCGTGCCAGATGGCGACGCCGGGCGGCGCGACGATCTTGCCGCCCATCTGGGCGACGCGCACGCCATATTCGACATCGTCGAGATGCACGAAACAGGGCAGCGGCATGCCAAAGCGCCGGAACGAGTCGATCGCGCCGCCGAAAAACCACCAGCCGTTGAAATTGATCGCGCTGGGCGCCGCGAGCGCCTGTTTCGCCGCGTCGCTGGCGAGGTCGCAGGGCGGCAGGCGCGGATCGACCTTTTCGAAGTCGGAGGGGCGCCAATAGGCGCCGGCGTCGGCGAGCGTTTGCGGCTCGAACACGTCGAGCTGCGCGCCGCCGTAAAACACGTCGATGCGCGGATCGAGGCGGAACAGGTTGATCATGCGCAGCACGGAGACGCAGTCGATCTCGGCGTCGTCATCCATCAGCAGGACATGGCTGGCGCGGCCCGCCCGCATGGCTTCAAGAATGCCGCGTGCAAAACCGCCGGCGCCGCCGACATTGCGCTGGGCGATCAATGTGACCCGTTGGCTCCAATGCGGCGCGCGGATCAGCGTTCCCGCATTATCGACCACGGTGACGCCCCAATCGACGGCTTTGGCGTCGAGAAAGGCCTGTAATTGCGAGACGTTGCGCGCGACCTGCGTCTCGCGCCTAAAAGTGCAGATCACGATTTCCGGCCGCACGGCCCGCAGGACGCGGGTCCGCACGGTCCAGGCCGCCGCCCGGAGCGTCAGGCCGTCGCCGTCCGCCTTGAGGGCGAACCACCAGCGTCCCCGCGCGGAATCGTCCGGCTCCAGCGCGAACGGCAGGCGCGTCACTGCGAAAGCGTTTTTCGCGTCGACTTCCTCCGACGCCGCGAGGCGCGCGGGTCCGTCGCTGGGGCGGCGCCACAGTTCGACGCGGCCGGCGCCTTGCAACTCCAGCCGCAGTTCGAGCGGGCGGTCGCCCAGCGCCTCGGCGAGGTCGCGCTCATAGAGCGCGCTGAAATAGCCGTCGAACGCCAGCGCGCCGCCCGCCTCAAGCCGGAGGGCGCCGGAGGCGTCGCGGGAAAAACCGCCGGACTCGACGTAAAGGCCGTCGAGTTCTGCTGGAAAGTCGAGATTGATCGGGAAAAATTCGAAGCCCTCGACGGCTTCCGGATCAATGGCGTCACGAAGAGGCGATCGAGCCGCGCCTTCATGCGAAAGGGTCGGGGTGGACATCCTGTTTCATCCCTGGCGCAGGAAAGTCCGACATAGGCGCATGCGCGCGGAATGACAACGGTTGAGCCACGCATCGTCGCTGCCGTTGCGGCCGGGAGGGAAAGCGGGGAACGAAGCGCGCACAAAGCGCGGCATCAAGACTACGGAGTTCGTTAGGCTTTTGTGAAATAGTCGCAAGACGCAAAAATGTATTTCATTGCGCAATCTTTAATAAAGACTAGGCAAAATAACTGATATTTTTCGTTAAATTCCTCATTTTTGTCACATATGCGGCATGAACACTGTCTTATTTTTTGCTTAGAACGGAACTGTTACGTTTGACATCAGCACGCAAACGACCTTCCCTTGCGCGTGTCCGCAGGCCTGAGCTTGTCGATGCGCGGGGGCGGCTCCTCGCGCGTCGCCCTGACACTGGGCGAGGACCTGCGGCAGGCACAATCCCAGGGACGATCGGCGGCGGCCGAACCGTGTCCGTAACGTCCCGCACCGTGAGCCGCGGAGGCCGCGCCGGGCTCGCCAGTAACAGGCGGAGTTGACATGCTGAAGAAAATCGCTCGGGGCGCGACGGTGGCGCTCGCACTGCTTTTCGGACTGCACGCCCCCGGTTCAGACGCTTTCGCCCGTCCTCGCCACGCGGGCGCGTCTCACGGCGCCAGAGTTCATCACGTCCATCACGGGCATTTCAGCCATCACGGCCGCCGTTTCGCCCATCATGGCGGCCGCCATCGCTGGGGGCGGCATGGGCATGGACGGCGTCACGCCCACGTTTGGAGCCGTCCGTCCGCCTTCATGGCGCTGGCGACGCCCGCGGCTTTGGGCGGGACGTCCGAACATCACCCGCTGCTGGATGTCGCCAGCCGCTATCTCGGCCATGGCCGGGTATCGCGCCGGGGCGGCCCGTGGTGCCGCGATTTCGTCAACACGGTCGCGCGCCAGGCCGGGTATCGGCTGGCCAACACCTCGCGGCGCGCCATCGACGCGCTCTCGCTCGGCCATCGCGTCTCCCACCCGCAGCCCGGCGATCTCGTGGTCATGCGCCACCATGTCACGATCTTCGCCGGCTACGGCGGGCGCGGCCTGATCGGGCTTGGCGGCAACCAGGGGCGCGGCGGCGTCACCTATTCCAGCTACAGCCCCCGCCGCGTTCTCGCCTATGTCAGGATGTGATCAGGAGGGGAACAGCCCCGCCTCCTCCACCTTCTTGTGGAAGGCGCAGACCCTCGGCGCGATATGCTTGCGGAAGCGCGAGCCGTTGAACACGCCGTAATGGCCGACATCCGCCTGCAGGTGATGCAGGCGGATGGATTCGGGGATGCTGGAGCACAGTTCCTGCGCGGCATGGGTCTGGCCGACGCCGGAAATATCGTCCTTCTCGCCCTCGACCGTCAGCAGGCCGACGCGGCGGATCGCCGTGAGATCCACCTTCTCGCCCTTGTGGGTCATCTGGCCCTTGGGCAAGGCGTGATGCACGAACACCGTGTCAATGGTTTGCAGGTAGAATTCGGCGGTCAGATCCATCACCGCCAGATATTCGTCGTAGAATTCCCGGTGCTTTTCCGCTGAATCGCCGTCGTTTTCGACGAGATGGTTGAACATTTCGAGATGGGCGTTGACATGGCGGTCGAAATTCATCGCCATGAAGCCGGACAGCTGCAGAAAGCCGGGATAAACGTAACGGCCCGCGCCCGGATAGGGAAACGGCAGCAGGTGGATGCAGTTCTGCCGGAACCAGGCCGAGCCGCGCTTTTCCGCCAGCTTGTTCACGGCGGTCGGGCTGCGCCTTGTGTCGATCGGGCCGCCCTTGAGCGTCATCGAGACCGGCACATGCGGGCTGTCCTCCGCCTCCATGCGCGCCACCGCCGCCAGAACCGGCACGGAGGGCTGGCACACCGCGAGAACGTGGAACGGCGTTCCGCCCGCAAGGCTCAGGAATTCGCAGATGTCCACCACATAGTCGACGTAGTCGTCGAGATCGAATTTGCCCAGGGTGAGCGGCACCACGCGCGCGTCCACCCAATCGGTGATGTAAACGTCATGGGTTTGCAGGAAGGCTTCCACCGTGCCGCGCAACAGCGTCGCGTAATGGCCCGACATGGGCGCGACGATCAGCAGGCGCGACTGCGGCGCCGAGCCGGGGGGAAGGTCGCGCGCGAAATGCACGAGATGGCAGAACGGCTTGACCAGCACGGTCTCCTCGGAAACGGCGACCTCCTGGCCGTTCACAAACACCGTTTCGATGTCGAAGGCCGGCTTGCCATAGCGCCGCGTCACCCGCTCGAACAGTTCCGCCGAGGCCGCGATATTGCGGCCCATCGAGGTGTAGGCCAGGGGATTGGCCGGGTTCTTGAAGGTCATCCGAGTGAGGTCGGACACGGCGCGCGCCGGCGCCATGGCCATTTGGGCCATTTCATAGATCTGATAAGCAAAACGGTTCATTTTCGCGCTCCGACACACAGGTCTTGTCTGAAGACAGGACCTTCCTCCCGCCGGCGGGGGCTGCTTGTTTTTTTGCGCCGGGTCGAACCTGCAAAAGGTATCAACAGCAAGGACTGGCGTCCATCAAAGCCGCCTGAGACCAAAGGCGCAGGCGGCCCGCTTCGGTATATGCCGTTAAATTTACCTTTTCGCCGGGCCAGAAGCGCCGTTATGATCAGATCGGGCGCGAGGAGGTCGGGCCGGCGGCGGGGGAGAAATTCGTTACATGACGCAGATCAAGGTCGTCCTCATTCCCGTAACGCCGTTTCAGCAAAATTGCTCCCTGCTCATCTGCGAAAACAGCAAGAAGGCCGCCGTGGTCGATCCGGGCGGCGACGTGCCGAAAATCCTGCGCGCCATCGAGCAGACCGGGGCGCAGGTCGAGAAAATCCTGCTGACCCACGGCCATGCCGACCATGCCGGCGGCGCCGCCGAATTGCGCGAAAGGTTGGGCGTGACCATCGAGGGGCCGCAGATCGGCGACAAGTTTCTGCTCGACAGCCAGGCGCAATCCTCGGCGCTGTTCGGCTTCGCCTGCCGCGACGTGACGCCCGACCGCTGGCTGGAGCATGGCGATGTCGTGACCTTCGGCGACGCCGCCTTCGACGTCCGCCATTGTCCGGGACACACGCCCGGCAGCGTGCTGTTCATCAATGCGCCGATGAATTTTTGCCTCGTGGGCGACGTGCTGTTCCAGGGCTCGATCGGCCGCACCGATCTCCCCGGCGGCGATCACGCGTTGTTCCTGCGCTCCATCGCCGCGCAGGCGCTGACGCTCGATGACGACATGACGTTTATTTCCGGCCATGGGCCGATGAGCACGATCGGCGAGGAACGTCGCCAAAATCCCTTCCTGCAAAACCTGCCCTTCCCGCAAAACACGGTTTGATCCCATGACTTTGCGCTCGATCCTGGTTCATCTCACCGCCAGCCCCCGCTGCGAGGCCCGTCTCAACCTCGCCGTCGATCTCGCGCGCCGCAATGGCGCGCGCCTCACCGGCCTGTTTTCCCAGATCGCCCCGCCGCATCGGGTCGGCATGGCGGCGGAATGGCCGTCGCAGGAGTACCGCGACGCCGCGGAAATCGCCCGCGCGGCGTTTGCGCGGGCGACGGACGGGGTCGACGCGCATTACCAGGACCTCAACCGCGGCTCCGAGGAGGATCTGGCGCCGCAATTCGTCGATTACAGCCGGCATTTCGACCTCGTCGTGCTCGGCCAGCGCAAGCCCGACAATTCGTTGATCCCGCCCGATCTGCCGGAGCAGATCATCGTGCAATCGGGGCGCCCCGTGCTCGCCGTGCCCTATGTCGGCGGCTTCTCCAGCGTCGGCGCGCGCCCGGTGTTCGCCTGGTCGGACTCGCGCGCCAGCGCCCGCGCCCTTTCGGACGCGACGCCGCTGACGGGGCCGCAATCGGCGGCGCTGGTCGTCAGTCTGGCCAAGCCGGGCGACGAACAGGCGCTGGCCTACCGCCACAAGTCGCTGGCGCTCGCGGCCGAGCATCTCGCCCACCACGGCGTCAAGGCGCAGACGGAGCAGATTGTTCTGGGCGAGATCGGCCTGATGGACGCGCTGCTCAACCGCGCCGCCGACCACGGCGCCGACCTGCTGGTGATGGGCGCGTTCGGCGGCGGCGGCTATCCGCTGTTCTCGCGCGGCAGCGGGTCGCGCTACCTGCTCAAGCACATGACGCTGCCGGTGTTGTTCTCGCACTGAGCGGGGCGGTTACGCCGTCCGCCGCTGCGCCGGGCGCGCCTGCTCGTCGAAAAACAAGGCCTGGCTCACCAGCGCCTTGACCGTTTCGGCGCGGAACGGCTTCGAGATCAGGAACGTCGGCTCCGGCCGTTCGCCGGTCAGCAGGCTCTCGGGATAGGCGGTGATGAAAATCACCGGCGCCGCGCAATTTTCGAGAATTTCATTGACCGCCTCCAGCCCCGAACTGCCGTCGGCGAGGCGAATATCGGCCAGCACCAGGCCGGGATGTTCGGCCTGGGCCAGCGCCACCGCCTCGCTATGGGTGCGGGCCGGCCCCACCACCTGATGGCCGAGGCTGGACACGATCGATTCGAGATCCATGGCGATCATCGGCTCGTCCTCGATGATCGCCACTTTCGAGGCGACCTGGGCGGAAATGGCCCGCCCGGCCTCCTCGATCAATTGCGCGATTTTTTCCTTCGACAGGTCGAGAATGCGCGCGGTCTGGCCGGGGGTGAAGCCTTCGACCGCCGTCAGCAGGAAAACCTGGCGGGCCACCGGCCCGATGGCCTCGACGCGCAGGTCGGGCAGCAAGGCCGGGCGCATCGCCGCCGGCGGCGCGCCAGCGTTCCAGACCTGGGCGAACACCCGGAAACTCTCCTCGCGGGCGTCGGCGCCCGGATCGAACAGGGTCGGCTCCGCCAGCAAGCGTTGGAGCAGGCCTTCCACCGCGGCGTCGCCCGTCGCCTGCGAGCCGCTCACGGCTCGGGCGTAGCGTCGCAGCTGCGGCATGTGCTCGGCAATCACTTTCGCAACCGACATACCGATTCCTTTGCCTCCGGAGGAGGCGATACACCAACACGGAAATCAGATATAGGTTGCGCTGCTTCATTGCGCCAGCGCGGCCGCGGGAACGAAATTCCATCGGGCGCGTTCTCCACGAGTCCTTTCGCGACGCTCAAGTCGCAAACCTGAATCATGGCCATGACGGACGACAGCAAAGACAACAGCGAAAAATCCAGCGCCGACATCGGCCTTGAGCCTTTGCTGCAGGCCCATATCGGCAGAAAGCTGCGCGAATTCTACGATTCCGCGGTGCGCGAGCCTGTGCCGGATCGTTTCAAGCTGCTGCTGGATCAGCTTGAGAATGACGAACTTGAAAGCGTTGGAGATAAAGCCGAGGGCAAGGCCGAACAGGCATGAGTCATAACAAGGCGCCTGGCCTGAAAGAGCAGCTGCTGGCGGAGATCCCGTCGCTGCGCGCCTTCGCCTTGTCGCTGGCCGGCATCGCCGACCGCGCCGACGACCTCGTTCAGGATACGCTGGTCAAGGCCTGGGCCAACGCCGATTCGTTCACCCATGGCACCAATATGCGCGCCTGGCTGTTCACCATCATGCGCAACACGTTCTTCAGCCAATATCGCAAGGCGCGGCGCGAGGTGCAGGATGTCGATGGCGAGGCGGCGTCGCGGCTGGTGGCCATGCCCGACCAGATGTCGCATCTGGATTTCATCGACTTCCGGGCCGAGCTGGATCTGTTGCCCGCCGACCAGCGCGAAGCCCTGGTGCTGATCGGCGCCTCCGGCTTTTCTTATGAGGAGGCGGCGGAAATCTGCGGCGTGGCGGTCGGCACGATCAAGAGCCGGGTCAATCGCGCGCGCCGCCGGCTGATCGAGCGTCTGGCGCTTCAGACCGAAGACGTCGCCGAAACCGTCGAGGCGCCGCAGCCCGAGCAAAGCAAGAGCTGATCGCAGCCCGCATTAATTGCTTGCTCCGGTTGCGGAGCGAGGGAATACTATCGCGCTTTGCCTTGAAGGGGGACGCCTCATGCGCCCGTTTTTCAGCCTTCGTCTCGCGCTTGTTGGTTTATTTCTCGCCGTAACTCCCCTTTCCGCCGCGCCGCAGCCGCAAAAGGCGCCAGCCGCCCGACCGGCGCCCAAGGCCTATGTCAACGACGATCTCGCCGCCCAGGGCGAGCAGCTCGCGCAAAAGGCGCGGGAGGACACCAAGGATCTGCGGGCGCAGACCCCGGCCCCGGACTTGCGCAAGCAACTCGACGACGCCGAGAAGCGCCGCGACGTCGCGCAACAGCTGACCCTGCTCGAAGCTTTGGCAGCCTCCGCGCCGGACGATCCGTTCGGCTGGCTGGCGCTGGCCCGCGTCGAGCTTGCGGCCTCCACCGCCAAGGACGCCGAGGAGAGCCAGCTGAAGGATCTCGCGCTGGCGGCGTCCTGGCTGTCGTATCAGAAGGCGCGGGCGCCCGGCGACGAAGCCGCCGCCCTGACCCTGATCGGCCAGATCTACGCCAATCGCGAAGCCTGGCGCGACGCGCTGAACGCCACCGCCATCGCGTTGAAGACGCAGGACAATCCCGACCTGCGCAAGAGCTATGAGGACATGCGCGAAAAGCACGGGTTCCGCGTGCTGAAATATACGGTCGACAATGAATCGGCCAATCCGCGCGCCTGTTTCCAGTTTTCCGAAGACCTTTCGCGCAGCCGCACCGATTTCTCGCCCTTCGTCACCGTCGCCGGCCAGGACAGGCCCGCCATCTCGCAGGACAGCCAGCAGATTTGCGTCGAAAATCTGCGGCACGGCGAACATTATGCGGTGACGCTGCGCGCCGGCCTGCCTTCGCAAGTCGGCGAAGATCTGTTGCGGCCGCAGAATTACGATCTCTACATCCGCGACCGCAGCCCCAGCGCGCATTTCACCGGCCGCAATTACGTGCTGCCGCGCGTCGGTCCCGAGGGCCTGCCGATCGTCTCGGTCAACACCCGCAAGATTAAGGTGGAAATCTATCGCGTCGGCGACCGCAACCTGCTGCCGACCGTGCGGTCCGAGGATTTTCTCAACCAGCTCACCGGCTATCGCCTAAAACAGTTCGCGGACAGCGACGGCGAGAAAATTTTTACAGGAACGCTCGACGCGCAGCAGGAGCAGAACAAGGACGTCGTCACCGATTTCCCGGTGCTGGAGGTTTTGAAGACGCCGCAGCCCGGCGTTTACGTGATGAGCGCGCAGGCCGCCGACGATCTCTCGGCCGGCGACGAATCTTACGACACAAGGGCGACGCAATGGTTCGTGGTGTCCGACCTCGGCCTCACCGCTCTGAGCGCGCCCGACGGGCTCACCGTTCTCGTGCGTTCGCTGGCCGACGCCACGCCGAAGGAGGGCGTGGAGGTGCGCCTTCTCGCCCGAAATAACGAGCCGCTGGCGACGGCCAAAACCGATGCGCAGGGCGCTGTGCATTTCGCGCCCGGCCTGTCGCGCGGCGAGGGTGGGCTGGCGCCCGGCCTGATCGTCGCCAATGACGGCAAGGCCGACGCGAATTTCCTCGATTTGCAGCAAAGCGCCTTCGATCTCGCCGACCGTGGCGTGAAGGGCCGCGCCGCGCCGCAAAAACTCGACGCGTTCGTTTACGCCGAGCGCGGGGTCTATCGCTCCAACGAAACCGTTTTCCTCACCGCCTTGCTGCGCGACGCGCAAGGATTGGCGGCGGCGCAAACGCCGCTGACTCTCATCGTCAAGCGCCCGGACGGCGTGGAATTTTCCCGCACGACGCTGGCGGACCAGGGGCAGGGCGGGCGCAGCCTGTCGCTGAAATTGCCGGGGGACGCCGCGCCCGGCGGCTGGACCGTCGAGGCCTTCGTCGATCCGAAAAGTCCGGCTTTGGGCGAAACCTCGTTCCTGGTCGAGGACTACGTTCCCGAGCGCATGGACATGACGCTGGCGGCCAAGGCGGCGAGCGCCAAAATGGGCGAGACCGTCACGGTCGACGCCGCCGTGCGCTATCTCTATGGCGCTCCCGGCGCCGGTCTGAACCTGTCGGGCGACGTCGAAATCAGTCAGGCGAGAGATCATGGCCTGCCCGCGCTGGCGGGTTTCGAGGCCGGCATGGCCGATGAAGATTTCCCGGCCGTCAAGAACGACATCGAAACCGACGCCGCCACCGACGACAAGGGCAAGGCCAGCGTCGAGGTCGTCCTGCCCGAAGCCGAGGCCAGCCGGCCGCTGGAGGCGAAAATCACCCTGCGCGCCGGGGAAGTGGGCGGCCACGCCATCGAGCGGCAGGTTTTCCTGCCGCTGCTGCCGAAAACCGGCCTGATCGGCGTGAAAAAGACTTTTGGGACGCTGAGCGACGGCGCGCAGGCGACGTTCGACGTCATTGCGGTCGGGCCGGATGGCCGCCGCAAGGCGCAGCCGCATGTGCAATGGACGCTGGTGCGCGTCAATAGCGACTACCAGTGGTACAAGCAGGACGGGCGCTGGACTTTCGAGCAGGTCAATTCCACCACCAAAATCGCCTCGGGCGCGCTCGATCTCGCCAAGGACCAGCCCGGAAAAATCGCGGCCCTGGTCGGCCTTGGTCATTATCGTCTCGACCTGCGCGGCGACGATCCGAAGGACGCGCAGACCTCCGTGAGTTTTGATTCCGGCTGGTCGAGCGAGGCCAAGGCGCCGACCCCCGACCTGCTCGACCTCACCCTGGACAAGAAGGATTACGCCAGCGGCGCCACACTGACGGCGAAGATCACGGCGCGCGCCGACAGCAAGGCGACCGTCGCCATCATCGGCGACAAGGTCCACGCGACCGTGCTCGCCGATCTGAAAAAGGGCGAGAACGAGATCAAAATTCCGGTCGGCGCCGACTGGGGCGCCGGCGCCTATGCGGTGGCGCTGGCCCATCGCCCGCTCGACAAGGCGGCGCAGCGCAATCCCGGCCGCGCCATCGGCGTCGCCTGGTTCGGAATCGACCAGCCGGCGCACAGCCTCGACGTGGCGCTTCATGCGCCGCAAAAAGCCAGCCCGCGCGAAAAATTGACGGTCCCGCTGCAAATCAAGGGGGGCGGGGAGGAGGCCTATGTCACCGTGTCCGCCGTCGATCTCGGCATCCTCAATCTCACGCGCTACCAGACGCCCGACCCGCGCGGCTATTTTTATGGTCAGAAACTGTTGTCGGCGGAGGTGCGCGACCTCTACGGCCTGCTGATCGACGGCTTGCAGGGGACGCGCGGCGCCATTCATAGCGGCGGCGATTCCGGCGGGCCGGAAGCCGGGGTGGAAAAGCCGACGCAGGAGCCGCTGGCGCTTTATTCGGGTCTGGTGAAGGTCGGGCCGGACGGCAAGGCGCAGGTCTCCTTCGACATGCCCGCGTTCAACGGAACCGTGCGGCTGACCGCCGTCGCCTGGACCAAAAAGGCGGCGGGCTCGGCCTCGGCCGATGTCGTCGTGCGCGATCCCGTGGTGATCCAGGCCAGCCTGCCGCGTTTCCTCGCGCTCAACGACCAGTCGCGCCTCAACCTGCGCATCGACAATGTCGAGGGCGCGGGCGGCGACTACCGCATCGACATCCGCCCGCAAGGCGGCGTGGCGGGCGATGAGGGGGCGCTGCATCGCACGGTCAAACTGGCGGCCAAGGCTTCGGCCGTGGTCGATATTCCCCTTCGCGCGGCAAAGCTCGGAGATGGCGCCGTGCAGGTGGCTCTGACCGGCCCGAATTTCTCGACCACGCAAACCCTGCCGCTCCCGGTGCAGCCGGGGACCTCGCCTTTGGTGCGGCGCGACCTGCGCGAATTGGCGCCTGGCGAGAGCCTGACGCTGAACGCGGCTCTGCTCGCCGATTTCCTGCCCGGAACCGGCGCGCTGGCGGTGAGCGCGTCGCCGCTCGCCGGGATCGACGCGGCGGCGCTGCTGCACAATCTCGACGTCTATCCCTATTCCTGTTCCGAACAGACGGTGAGCCGCGCCCTGCCGCTGCTCTATGTCAACAAGCTCGCCGAAGCGCGCCATGGCGCGTGGGCGCAGGACGTTCCGGGCCGGGTCAACGCCGCCATCAAGACGCTGCTGGCGCGGCAGGATTCCTCCGGCGCCTTCGGCCTGTGGTCGGCGAGCGGCGCCGAGGACATGTGGCTGAACAGCTATGTCGGCGACTTCCTGACGCGGGCGCGCGAGAACGGCTATGACGTGCCGCAGAAGGCGATGGATCTCGCGCTCGACCGTCTCCGCAATTATGTCGTCAACGCCACCGAGGTCGACGCCGACAAGAGCGCGCCGCTCGCCTATTCCATCTATGTGCTGGCGCGCAACGGCCGTCCGGTGAGCGGCGATTTGCACTATCTCGCCGACGCCAAGCTCGACGTGTTCACGACGCCGCTGGCCCGGGCGCAACTGGCCGGCGCCGCCGCGCTTTTGGGCGACAAGGCGCGGGCGTCGACAATCTTCGCCGCCGCGGCCGAGGCGCTGCGCTGGGCCAAACCGTCGCAATATTCGCGGCCCGATTTCGGTTCGTCGCTGCGCGACGGCGCGGGACTGCTGGCTTTGGGCGCGGAAGGCGGCGCCGATCCGGCGGTCCTGGTCAAGGCGGCGCGGTTTGTCGAGGGCGAGAGCGTCAACCTGCGCAAGAGTTCGACTCAGGAGCAAAGCTGGCTGGTTCTGGCGGCGCAGGCCAGCGCCGCGCAGGCGCAATCGCAAAAGATCGTGGTGAACGGCGTCGAAAAGCAGGGCGCCTTCAGCGCGCGGTTCGAAGACGCGGTGTTGCGGGCGAAGCCCGTGACCATCGCCAACGCCGGCGACAAGCCGATCCGCATCGGCCTTGACGTATCCGGCCGTCCGAGCGCGCCGGAGCCGGCGGAAATGCATGGCTATTCGTTGGAGCGCGGGCTGTTCCACATGGACGGCTCGCCCGCCGATCCGCTGCATCTCGCCCAGAACGAGCGGCTGGTGGTCACGCTGAAAGTGGTGGAGTCCGAGGCCGCCTTCGCGCGCCTCGTGCTGGAGGACCGGCTGCCGGCCGGTCTCGAGATCGACAATCCCGCGCTTTACGACGGCGGGTCGAGCGAGGGGCTGGATTGGGTCAAGGCCGAGGTCGAGCCGAGCCATGCCGAATATCGCGACGACCGTTTCGTCGCCTCGTTCGAACGCTCCGGCGCCGACAAGGCGACGTTCTCTATCGCCTATATCGTGCGGGCGGTTAGCCCCGGCCGCTACGCGCAGCCGCCGGCGCTGATCGAGGACATGTACCGGCCCGAGCGGTTCGGCCGCACCGGTTTTGGCGAGGTGGCGGTCGAGGCGGCGAAGAAGTGAAGGTTCAACGCGACCCGCGCTTCCTCAAGGCGTTCGTCGCAGTGCTGGTCGGCGGTTTGGCCCTGCCGTGGAGCGTGGGGGAAATCGCGCGCCGGCTGGGGCCGCCCGATCTGTCGGCGCTTCAGACCGCTTCGACCTTCGCGCTCGACCGCAATGGCGCGCTGCTGCGCGCCTTCGCCGCGCCGGACGGGCGCTGGCGGCTGCCTGTGAAAGCCGATGACGTCGATCCCAAATTTTTCGTCCTGCTCAAAGCTTACGAAGACAAGAGATTCGAGCGCCATCCCGGCGTCGATGCGCTCGCGCTGGCGCGCGCGCTCTGGCAATACGCCACGCATGGCCGCGCGTTGTCCGGCGGCTCGACCCTGACCATGCAGGCGGCGCGGCTGCTGGAGCCGCGCGGGCCGCACACATTCGCCGCCAAGCTGAAACAAATCTATCGCGCCGCGCAACTGGAGGCGCGGTTCTCCAAAAAAGAGATTCTGGAAATCTACCTCGCGCTCGCGCCTTACGGCGGCAATGTCGAGGGGCTGCGCGCCGCCAGTCTCGCCTGGTTCGGCAAGGAGCCGCGCCGCCTCACCACGGGCGAGGCGGCGTTGCTGGTGGCGCTGCCGCAGGCGCCGGAAGCGCGCCGTCCCGACCACGCGCCGGCCCGCGCCCGCGCCGCGCGCGACCGGGTGATCGACCGCGCGCTGGCCGCTCATGCGCTCGGCGCCGAGGAGGCCCGCCGCGCCAGGGCCGAACCGATTCCGCTGCGCCAGAGTTTTCCCAATCTCGCCGCGCAGGTCACCGACCAACTTGTCAAAACGCATCCGGAGCGGCGCGTCTGGCGCCTCGCCTATGACGCGCGGCTGCAAAGCAGCCTGGAGGAACTGGCGCGGCGCAAATGCGCGCGGCTTGGCGAAAAACTCGCCGCCGCGATCATCGTCATCGACAATGCCAACGGCCATGTGCTCGCCCATGTCGGCGGCGCCGATTATTTCGCCAAAGAGCGCGCCGGCGCCCTCGATATGGCCCGCGCCCTGCGTTCGCCCGGCTCGACATTAAAACCGTTCATTTACGCGGCCGCTTTTTCCGACGGGCTGGCGCATCCCGAAACCCTGCTCGACGATTCCCCGGCGCGCTACGGCCTATGGCGCCCGGTCAATTTCGACGATGCGTTCCATGGCGCGGTCACGGCGCGCAAGGCGCTGCAAACGTCGCTCAACCTGCCGGCGGCGCAATTGCTGAACGAGGTCGGCCCGGCGCGGCTGCTGGCCCGCCTGCGCAGCGCCGGTCTCGACCTCAAACTGCCCAAAGACTCCGACGTCGGCCTCGCCATCGGTCTCGGCGGCGTCGGCGCGCGGCTGATCGACCTGACCCGCGCCTATGCCGCTTTTCCGCGTGAAGGCGTCGCGCCCGATCTGGTCGAGAGCCTCGACGATCCGCCGAAACCGGAAAACCGCCGCCTCACCGAGCCGGCCAGCGCCTGGCAGATCGCCGACATCCTGCGCGGCGCGCCCCCGCCCGACAATGGCGCCGCCGGTCGAATCGCCTTCAAGACCGGCACCTCCTATGGCTATCGCGATGCGCTGGCGATCGGCTTCGACCGCGCCCACACGATCGGGGTCTGGGTCGGCCGCCCCGACAATGCGCCGGTCCCCGGCCTGATCGGCCGGCAGGTCGCCGCGCCCATCCTGTTCGACGCGTTCGCCCGCGTCGGCGGCGCCAACGATCCCGTCCCGCGCCCCGCGAATGTGCTGGAGGCGCGCAACAGCGCCGACCTGCCCCCGCCCTTGCGCCACCTGCGCCGCGGTCCCAAAACCATCGCCGCGACCTTCGGCCATCCGATCAGGATCTTCTATCCGCCCGAGGGCGCCCGCATCGATCTCGGGTTGAGCCATGGCGAAACGACCGAACTGAGCCTGAAGGCGCAAGGGGGCGCGCCGCCCTTCGTCTGGACGGTGAACGGCGCGCCGATCGACGGCGCCAGCCCGCGCCATGAGGCGCGCTGGAAGCCGGACGGCGCGGGCTTCGCGCGGGTCTCGGTGATCGACGCCAATGGCGCCAGCGACAGCGTCAACGTGCGTCTGGAGTAAGCGGAAGCGAAAGGGCGACATAAAAACGCCCTGCAAAGCTGGAAATGCGCGGACGGTCGCCTTACCATGGCGTCAAATCGCAATTCGTGATCCAGGACGCCCCATGACCGAAACCATCGCCGCCGCCTCCGACCGTCCCGACGACGCCCCGGAGGCCGGGGCCGCGAACGGCGCAGCCGTCGCGGCGAAACTGCGCGAGGCCGTGCTGGAAAAGCTCGCCTATTCCGTAGGCAAGGACAGAAACGCCGCCAGCGAACGCGACTGGTTCATCGCCGTGGCGCTCGCCGCGCGCGACCGCATGGTCGACAATTGGATGACCACGGTGCGCGCCAATTACCGCGAGAGCCGGCGCCGGGTTTACTATTTGTCGCTGGAATTCCTGGTCGGGCGCCTGCTGTTCGATTCGCTCACCAACCTCGATCTGGTCGAGCCGATGCGCGAGGCGCTGGCCGGCCTCGACGTCGATCTCGACAGATTGCGCGACCTCGAACCCGATGCGGCGCTGGGCAACGGCGGCCTCGGCCGTCTCGCCGCCTGCTTCATGGAGAGCATGGCGACGCTCGGCATCGCCGCGCATGGCTATGGCATCCGCTACGACCATGGCCTGTTTCGCCAGACCATCGCCGACGGCTGGCAGCATGAATATCCCGAGGATTGGCTCGAATTCGGCAATCCCTGGGAGTTCCCCCGGCCGGAGGTGCATTACGAGATCGGCTTCGGCGGCTCGGTCGAGAGCGTCGCGCGCAACGAGCAGACCGCGCAGGTCTGGCGCCCCGCCGAAATCGTCGCGGCCGTCGCCTTCGACACGCCGGTGGTGGGCTGGCGCGGCCAGCACGTCAACACGCTGCGGCTGTGGTCGGCGCGCGCGCCCGATCCGCTGCGGCTCGACAAGTTCAACCAGGGCGATTATTTCGGCGCGCAGGCCGATCAGGTCCGCGCCGAATCGATTTCCAAGGTTCTCTATCCCAGCGATTCCACGCCCGCCGGCCAGGAACTCCGGCTGCGGCAGGAATATTTCTTCGCCTCGGCCTCGCTGCAGGATCTGATGCGCCGCCATCTCGAACAGAACGGCGACATCAACACGCTCGCCGACAAGGCCGCGATCCAGCTCAACGACACCCATCCGGCCATCGGCGTCGCCGAACTGATGCGGCTGCTGGTCGATGTTCACGGCGTCGCGTGGGACCGCGCCTGGGAGATCACCGTCGCCACTTTCTCCTACACCAACCACACCCTGCTGCCGGAGGCGCTGGAGACCTGGCCGGCGCCGCTGATGGAGCGGCTGCTGCCGCGCCACATGCAGATCATCTATCTGATCAACGCCAAGCATCTCGACGCCTTGCGCGCCAAGGGCCTGGACGATCCGCAAAAGCTCGCGGCGGTCTCGCTGATCGACGAGCACCGCGGCCGCCATGTCCGCATGGGGCCGCTGGCCTTCCTCGGCTCGCACAAGGTCAACGGCGTCTCCGCGCTGCATTCGGAACTGGTGAAGGAAACCGTGTTCCGCGAGTTGCACGAGCTCTTTCCCGACCGCATCTGCAACAAGACCAATGGCGTGACGTTCCGGCGCTGGCTGTTCGAGGCCAATCCGCATCTGACCCGGCTGCTGGTGGAGACGCTGGGCAAGGAGGTGCTCGACGATCCCTCCCTGCTGATCAAGCTCGAACCCTATGCCGACGATCTGAATTTCCAGGCGCGCTGGGCGGCGGCCAAGCAGGCCAACAAGGAAAACCTCGCCCGCGTCATCGCCGACCGAACGATGATCAAGGTGAACCCCGCTGCATTGTTCGACGTGCAGATCAAGCGCATCCACGAATACAAGCGCCAGCTGCTGAACATTCTCGACACGATCGCGCTCTACAACGAGATCCGCGCGCAGCCGATGCGCGACATGGCGCCGCGCGTGAAAATCTTCGCCGGCAAGGCGGCGGCGAGCTACCAGCAGGCCAAGCTGATCATCAAGCTGGCCAATGACGTGGCGCGCGTGGTCAACAACGACCCGACCGTGCGCGATCAGCTCAAAGTGGTGTTCCTGCCCAATTACAATGTCAGCCTCGCCGAGGCGATCATTCCCGCCGCCGACCTGTCCGAGCAGATCTCCACCGCCGGCATGGAGGCGTCCGGCACCGGCAACATGAAAATGGCGCTCAATGGCGCGCTCACCATCGGCACGCTCGACGGGGCCAATGTCGAGATCAAGGAGCGCGTCGGCGACGACAATATTTTCATTTTCGGCCTCAAGGCCGACGAGGTCGCCAAGCGCCGGGCGCAGGGCATCGACATGCGCGACACCATCGCGGCGGCGCCCGAATTGCGCGAGGTGCTGGAGAGCATCGCCGAAGGCGCGTTCTCGCATGACGACCGCCATCGCTACCAGGGGCTGGTCGATTCCATCACCTACCACGACTATTTCCTGGTGGCGGCGGATTTCGTCGCCTATCGCGCCGCCCAGGCGGCCGTGACGCGGCGCTGGCGCGACCGGAAGGCGTGGCAGCGCGCGGCGATCCTGAACACCGCGCGCACCGCCTGGTTCTCGTCGGACCGCACCATTCAAGAATATGCCGAGGACATCTGGAAAGTCCCGACGCTCCGGCCGCGGGCCTGAGCCGATGACGAACGCTCTGCAACGCGTCGATGACGCCGAGATCGCCGCGCTCGCCAGCGGACGCCACGGCGACCCTTTCGCCGTGCTCGGTCCCCATGCGGTTCCCGGCGGAACCATCATTCGCGCGCTCGTCCCCGGCGCGTCGAACGTGACCGCGCTGATCGAGGGCGGCGAAACCATTGACCTGTCGCCGCGCGGCGACGACTTCTTCGAGGGCGTGACCGAGAAGACGCCGCCCTTCGCCTATCGCCTGCGCGCCGAAAAGGCCGGCGATGTCTGGGAATGGGACGATCCCTATCGTTTTGGCCCGCTGCTCGGCCCGCTCGACGACCATCTGCTGGTCGAGGGCGCGCATCTGAAACTTTATGAGCGGCTTGGCGCGCATGTCCTGACCCACGAGGGCGTCGAGGGCGTGCATTTCTCGGTCTGGGCGCCGCAGGCGCAGCGCGTCTCCGTCGTCGGCGACTTCAACCTGTGGGACGGCCGGCGCCATGCGATGCGCAAGCGCGTCGATTCCGGCCTGTGGGAGATTTTCGTTCCCGGCCTCGCGGCGGGCGTCTTCTACAAATATGAAATTCTCGGCGTCCATGGCGAGATCGTCCCGCTCAAGGCCGACCCCTTCGGCCAGCACTCGCAACTGCGGCCTTTGACTGCCAGCCTCGTGCCCGACGAAAAGCCTTTCGCCTGGGGCGACGCCGACTGGCTCGAACGGCGCGCGCGCACCGACGCCCGTCGCGCGCCCATGGCGATCTACGAGGTTCATCTCGGCTCGTGGCGGCGCGAATATGATCCCGACGAGCCGGACGGCCGCTTTCTCAGCTATGACGAGCTGGCTGAAACCCTGATTCCCTACGCGAAAAATCTCGGCTTCACCCATCTCGAACTGATGCCGGTTTCCGAGCATCCGCTCGACGCCTCCTGGGGCTATCAGCCGATCGGCCTCTACGCCCCGACCTCGCGCTTCGGCGATCCCGACGGCTTCCGGCGTTTCGTCGATCGCGCCCATCGCGAGGGCCTCGGCGTGATCCTTGATTGGGTGCCGGCGCATTTCCCGGTGGACGCGCATGGCCTCGCCTGGTTCGACGGCGCCGCGCTCTACGAGCATCCCGATCCGCGCCGGGGATTTCACCCGGACTGGAACACCGCGATCTACGATTTCGGCCGCCGCGAGGTCGCCAATTTCCTCACGGTCAATGCGCTGTTCTGGTTCGAGCAGTTCCACATCGACGGGCTGCGCGTCGACGCCGTCGCCTCGATGCTCTACCTCGATTATTCGCGCAAGGCCGGCGAATGGCTGCCCAACGAGCGCGGCGGCAACGAGAATTTCGACGCCGTCGCCTTCCTGCAGCGGGTCAACACGCTGGTTTACGAGCGTTATCCCGGCGCGATGATGATCGCGGAGGAATCCACGGCGTGGCCGGGCGTGTCGCAGCCGGTCTACGCCGGCGGCCTCGGCTTCGGCTTCAAATGGAACATGGGCTGGATGAACGACACCTTGCGCTATGTGAGCAAGGACCCGGTTCACCGGCGCTGGAGCCACCAATGGCTGACCTTCGGCCTGCTCTACGCCTTTTCCGAAAACTTCATCCTGCCGATCTCCCATGACGAAGTGGTTCACGGCAAGGGGCCGCTGATCGGCAAGATGCCCGGCGACGAATGGCGGCGTTTCGCCAATGGCCGCGCCTATCTCGCGTTCATGTGGGCGCATCCCGGCAAAAAACTGCTGTTCATGGGCCAGGAGTTCGGCCAGACCAGCGAATGGAGCGAAAAGCGCGCGCTCGACTGGCATTTGTTGCAATACGCGCCGCATAAGGGCCTGTCGCGGCTGGTCGGCGACCTCAATCAGGTCTACCGCGCGCATCCCGCGCTGCATGGCCGCGACTGCGAGGGCGAGGGCTTCGAATGGATCGACGCCGACGACGCCGAAAATTCGGTGCTGTCCTGGGTGCGGCGCAGTCCGGGCGCGCCGACCGTCGCCTTCGTCGTCAATTTCACGCCGGTGCCGCGCGGCGATTACCTGATCGGCCTGCCGCAGGCCGGGCGCTGGAAGGAAATCCTCAACACCGATTCCGAAATTTACGGCGGCTCCGGCCAGGGCAATCTCGGCGGCGTGCTCGCCGAGCCGAAGCCCTTCAAGCAATATCCCGCCTCGGCGCGGATCAATGCGCCGCCGCTCGCCGCGTTAATGTTGATTCTCGACCCCGCGTGAACCGGATTCACGCGGGTGTAACAGCAAAACCCCAATTTCCGGCCCGAACCGCAAGGACAATAATATGCCGGCTCATTCCCACGCCCCGCTCGCCCGTCAGACCATGGCTTATGTGCTCGCAGGCGGGCGCGGCTCCCGCTTGCTGGAATTGACCGACCGCCGGGCCAAGCCGGCGGTCTATTTCGGCGGCAAGACGCGCATCATCGATTTCGCGCTGTCCAACGCGCTCAATTCCGGCATCCGCCGCATCGCCGTCGCCACCCAGTACAAGGCGCACAGCCTGATCCGCCACCTGCAGCGCGGCTGGACTTTTTTGCGCGCGGAACGCAATGAGAGCTTTGATATTCTGCCGGCCTCGCAGCGCGTCTCCGAGGACAAATGGTATGTCGGCACCGCCGACGCCGTGCACCAGAACGCCGACATCGTGCTGGACTATGGGCCGGAATATATCGTCATCCTCGCCGGCGACCATATTTACAAGATGGACTACGAGCTCATGCTGCAACAGCATGTGGATGCGCGGGCCGACGTCACCGTCGGCTGCCTCGAAGTCCCCAAGGCCGACGCCATCGGCTTCGGCGTGATGGGCATCGACAAGAACCGGCGCATCACCAGTTTCGTCGAAAAGTCCAAGGACCCGCCGACCATTCCCGGTTCGGACGACATTTGCCTCGCCAGCATGGGCATTTACGTCTTCAACACCAAATTCCTGTTCGACCAGCTGGCGCGGGACGCCGCCGACCCGAATTCCAGCCATGACTTCGGCAAGGACGTGATTCCCTATATCGTCAAGAACGGCAAGGCGGTGGCCCATCGCTTCGCCGATTCCTGCGTGCGCTCGGAGAACGAGACGCGGGCCTATTGGCGCGACGTCGGCACGCTCGACGCCTATTGGGAGGCCAATATCGACCTGACCGGCGTTACGCCCGAACTCGATATTTACGACCGCGACTGGCCGATCTGGACCTATTCCGAACTGACCGCCCCGGCCAAATTCGTCCACGATCTCGAAGGGCGGCGCGGCCAGGCGATTTCCTCGCTGGTGTCGGGCGGCTGCATCGTCTCGGGCGCCTCGTTGCGCGAGACCCTGCTGTTCAGCAACGTGCGGCTCAATTCCTTCGCCAGCGCCAACGGATGCGTGCTGCTGCCCGACGTCAATGTGGCGCGGCACGCCCGTCTCACCAAGGTCGTGGTCGACGCCGGCGTGCGCATCCCCGAGGGCCTCGTGGTGGGCGAAGATCCCGAACTGGACGCCCAGCGTTTCCGCGTCAGCGAAGGCGGCGTCTGCCTCATCACCCAGCCGATGCTCGACCGATTGAAAGTCTGAAATGAAAGTCCTCTCCGTCGCTTCCGAACTTTACCCTTTGATAAAGACCGGCGGTCTCGCCGATGTGGCGGGGGCGCTGCCCGGCGCGCTGGCGCCCGAGGGCGTCGAGATTCGCAGTCTCATCCCCGGCTATCGGCCGGTGATGGCGGCGCTGAAGAAGGCCGAATCGGCGGCGGAATTCGAGGATCTGTTCGGCGGCCCGGCCCGATTGCTGGCGGCCCGGGTCGGCGCGCTCGATCTGTTCGTGCTCGACGCGCCGCATCTTTTCGTGCGCGACGGCGGGCCTTACGGCGGGGTCGACGGCCGCGATTTCCCCGACAACGCCCTGCGTTTCGCCGCGCTCGGCAAGGTCGGCGCGCTGATTGGCCAGGGCGCCGTTCCCGGCTTCGTCCCGCAGGTGGTCCACGCCCATGACTGGCAGGCCGGCCTCACCGCCGCCTATCTGCATTACAGCGAGGCGCCGCGCCCCGGCAGCGTCATCACCGTCCACAATCTCGCCTTCCAGGGCCAGTTCCCGGCGGCGACCTTCGGCCAGCTCGGCCTGCCGCCGCAGGCGTTCTCCATCGAAGGCGTCGAATATTACGGCGGCGTCGGCTTCCTGAAGGCCGGCTTGCAGCTGTCCGACCACATCACCACGGTCTCGCCGACCTATGCGCTGGAAATCCAGACGTCGCACGCGGGCATGGGGCTCGACGGCCTGCTGCGCGCCCGCGCGGGCGAATTGTCCGGCATTCTCAACGGTATCGACACGCAGGTGTGGAATCCCGAGACCGACAAGCTCGTCGCGGCGAGGTATTCGGCGAAAAGCCTGGCCGGCCGCGCCGTCAACAAGAAGGCGCTGCAGGACCGGTTCGGGCTGGAGCGCGACGACAAGAAATTTTTGGTCGGCGTGGTCAGCCGCCTGTCCTGGCAGAAGGGGCTCGATCTGCTGCTGCAATGCCTGCCGACCTTCGAGGCCTGCGACGCCCAACTGGCGATGCTGGTCTCCGGCGATCCCGGCCTGGAGGCCGCCTTCCAGGAGGCGACCCAGACTTACGCCGGGCGCGTCGGCGCCTATTTCGGCTATGAAGAGAAGCTGGCTCATCTCGTCCAGGCCGGCGCCGACGCCATTCTGGTGCCCTCGCGCTTCGAGCCCTGCGGCCTGACCCAGCTGTGCGCGCTGCGCTATGGCGCGCCGCCGATCGTGGCGCGGGTCGGCGGCCTCGCCGACACCGTCGTGGACGCCAATGAAATGGCGGTGCAGGCGGGCTGCGCCACCGGCCTGCAATTCTCGCCGGTGTCTTCGGAGGCTTTGTCCGGCGCGGTGCGGCGCGGCGCGCATCTGTTCCAGCAAAAGAAAATCTGGAAGAAGATCCAGGCCAACGGCATGAAGGCGGATGTGAGCTGGACGTTTCCGGCCAAGCATTACGCCGAGATTTACGCCGCCGTGGCCGCCGCGCAGCGGACGGCGGCATGATCGTCACGGCCGGCGCGCCGGAGCCGCTCGGCCTGAGACTTGGGGAAGGCGGCGCCAATATCGCCGTCTTCTCGGAAACGGCCGAGCGGATCGACCTGTGCCTGTTCGACGCCGCCGGGGCGCGCGAAATCGCGCGCCTGACGCTGCCCGGCCGCACCGGCCCGGTGTTCCACGGCTTTGTTCCCGGCCTGCAAGCCGGCGCGCTCTACGGTCTGCGCGCCTACGGCCCCTACGCGCCGGAGCGCGGGCTGTATTTCAATCCGCGCAAGCTGCTGCTCGATCCGTTCGCGCTGGAGCTGGACGCGCCGGCGCGCCTGCATCCGTCCTTTTTTCCCGATTCGTCCGAGGACAGCGCCGCCTTCGCCCCCAAGGCGAAAGCCTGCGATCCCCAGCCGGCGCCGGCGCGGCGCAACGGGATTCCCTGGCGCGACACAATCATCTACGAAGCGCATGTGCGCGGCTTCACCAAGCTGCTGCAAGACGTTCCCGAAAAACTGCGCGGGACTTTCGCCGGCCTCGCTCATCCCGCCGCGATCGCCCATCTGCAAAAACTCGGCGTCACCGCGCTCGAACTGCTGCCCTGCGCCGCCGGGCTCGACGAGCGCCATTTGCACGAGCTCGGCCTGAGCAATTACTGGGGCTACAATCCCGTCGCGCCGCTCGCGCCCGACCCGCGCCTCGCGCCGGGCGGCTGGGCGGAGGTGCGCGAGGCGGTGGCCGCCCTGCACGCGGCGGGCCTGGAAGTGCTGATCGACGTCGTGTTCAACCACACCGCCGAGGGCGACGGACACGGCCCGCTGATCTCGCTGCGCGGCCTCGACAATCCCGCCTATTACCGGCTGTACCGGCAGAATCCCGCCGCCTATATCAACGACGCCGGCTGCGGCAATATTTTGCGCGCCGACCATCCCGCCGTCATCAGGCTGACGATGGACGCCCTGCGCGCCTGGGCGATTTACGGCGGCGTCGATGGCTTCCGCTTCGACCTGATGACCACGCTGGGCCGGCGCGCCGACGGTTTTGATCCTCATGCGCCGCTGTTCGCAGCGCTGGCGCAGGACCCGGCGCTGCGCGGGCTGAAACTGATCGCGGAGCCGTGGGATCTCGGTCCCGGCGGCTATCAGATCGGCGCCTTTCCGGCCAATTGGGGCGAGTGGAACGACCGCTACC
This sequence comes from Rhodoblastus acidophilus, assembly GCF_900187365.1. Taxonomy (GTDB): domain Bacteria; phylum Pseudomonadota; class Alphaproteobacteria; order Rhizobiales; family Beijerinckiaceae; genus Rhodoblastus; species Rhodoblastus acidophilus. The sequence continues at coordinate 536,840 of NZ_FYDG01000002.1, read as the reverse complement.
GCGACGCCGCGCGAAAATTCTGGCGCGGCGATTCCGGCATGATCGGCGATCTGGCGACGCGGTTGGCCGGATCGGCCGATCTGTTCGCCGGGAAAAAGCCGCCCTCGCGCTCGATCAATTTCGTCACGGCGCATGACGGCTTCACGCTGGCCGATCTGGTTTCCTACGCCCACAAGCACAACGAGGCCAATGGCGAGGCCAACCGCGACGGAACCGACGCCAATTACTCCTGGAACAACGGGGTCGAAGGCGAAACCGCCGACGCGACGATTTTGGCGGCGCGCCGCCGCGACCAGCGCGCGCTGCTGGCGACGCTGATCTTTTCGCGCGGCACGCCCATGCTGTCGATGGGCGCGGAATTCGGGCAGAGCCAGCGCGGCAACAACAACGCCTATGCGCAGGACAATGAAATCTCCTGGCTCGACTGGGCGGGGGGCGATCCGCGCCTGCTCGCCTTCGCCATGCGCGCGCTGGCGCTGCGCCGCGCCATCCCGGCCTTCACCGACGAACATTTTCTGACCGGCGCGGCGCGGGACGACGGCCCCGCCGACGTGGAATGGTGGGGCGTCGACGGCCCCCTGCGCGCGCCCGAGCAATGGCAGGGCGCGCGGCATTTTCTCGGCGCCGTTTTCACGGTCGGCGACTCCCGCGCCGCCTTGCTGCTGAACGCCGGTTCCGCCCCCGTCGCCCGCGCCCTGCCGCATCGCGCCGGAAAACGCTGGCGCCTGGCGCTCGACAGCCAGACCGAGGATGGCGCGCCGATCCCGACGTCCCGCATCGTCGTCGCGGCGCGCTCGGCGGCGGTTTTCGTTGAAGACGTCGCGAGGCCGCCCCGCAAGACCGGCGCGAAACGCGCGCGGTCTTGAGGCTGGGCCGGACTTTGTCCGCTCAAGCGCGCATGCGTCAAATGCAAGGGATTCAACTGGCTGTTCTTTAAGGGCTGATCGCCGATTTTGGTGATTGCCCGCGCTGTTCGCGCCTCTGCTTCGGATAGGTCCATGAAGAGCACCAAACTGGCTCATTCCAGCCACTTCGACTACGAGAGCGTGATGTCGCGCATCCGCAACGCCAAGGAAAAGCACCGGCCGTCGTCGCCCGCCAAGCCGCATCATGCGCCCGGCGCATGGCGGCGCGCCCGCGCGGTGGCGCAACCGCAACGGGGCCCATCGCTGTGGTCGCGGATCGCAGCGGGGCTGCGCGACGAATCCAAGCAACTGGTGGCGGCGGGCCTGGTCATGCTCGGCTTTGTCGTCTGGTTCGGCTGCTGGGCCCAGGGCGTTTTCGAGCGCCGCACCGAGGAGGCGCGCGCCGTTGCGTGCCAGAACAACCAATTGTCGCACGCCGCCTCGACCTATTGCTTCGACGACCGCCGCGTCGTCCATACGCTGAAGGACGACGGAAGCACGACGCGGCCGGGCCTCGACTGGCGCGTGAACGAATCCGCCCTGCGCAAGGCCGAGTCTTCGGCCGTGCGTGAGGCGAAGGGGCTAGCGCCGTCGCAATTCTGACCCCCGGCGGGGCCGCGGGTCGATCGCTTTCAATCGCTGGAATAAACGGCCGGCGCGTCCCGCGCGCCGGCCGTTTTGCGTCAGGGCGGGCGTTCGCCCCGCGTCAGAAAGAAACGCAAAACAATTTCGCGGATTTGTCTGAGCTATATTTCTGTATTGCCTTTATTTTTTCAAATATACGCCCGAGGCGCCGGCGTTTATTTAAAATGCCGCCTTCAAGGGTGAGGATTGTTTGGCGGTTGGCCGGCATTTTCGCTCTGTCGGCGCGCGGGGCGCTTTGCAACGGACAGTCCGCATGAGCAAGAATCTGACCAATTCGATTGATTTCGATTATCACAGCATTGTCCAACGAATGCGTCAGAAGAACCAGAATGGGGGTCGGCCGCAGCCGGCGGCGTGGACGCCGAGGCGGCGCGCCGCCGTTCCGCGGCCGCGGCCCATGCCCGAACCCAGGCGCGGCTTCTGGACCTCGCTGAAGGATTCGGCCGAGGACGGAACGAACCATGCGGTGATGGCGGGGCTGGCGGCGCTCGGCCTGATCTGCTGGCTCGTCTCCCAGGCCCAGGCGCTTCATGCCGAGAACGTCGAGGCGACGTTGGCCAGCGCCTGCGAGCAAAACCGGCTCAATCACGCCGTCGCCACCACCTGTTTCGACAACCAGCGCATCGTCCATGTGCTGCAGCCGGACGGCACGACGACGAAACCGGGCCTCGACTGGCGCGTCAACGAACGGGCGCTGCGCAAGGCGGAAAAAGACGCCGAGCGCGAAGAGCGTCTCGCGCGCGCCGCCGCCGCCGCCGCCATCGAGCCGTGACGCGGGCGTGCGGGCGTCGCCCGCACCGTAAGGCATGAGGCTGGCTTCGCGCGGCCGAAAGCACTATGTAGGCTATGTCGCCGCCGCGCTTTCGGAGTCACAAGAGGCCCATGCACGATATATCCGGTCTGTTTCCGGCGCACGAAAGTCTTGGGGCTGTCTCGGTGGAGCGCGCCATCGCCGAATTGCGCGCGGGTCGGCCGGTCATGCTCACGGAGACGGCGGTCCGGCTGCTGGTCTATCCGGCCGAACAGCTCGACAGCCACGCGGCGGACTCGCTGGCGCGCATCGGCGGGGCGCGGCTGATCCTCAGCGAGCAAAGGCTCGGACGTCTCGGCGTCGAGCGCGACGGGCCCGGCCTGATCGCGCTGCCGGACGTCAATCTCGATCGCATTTCCGCACTGATCCTCGACGAGGACGCCCGCATCGACTCGCCCGTCGTCCCTCCCATTCCGGCGGAGGAGGCGGCGCTTGACCTGCTGCGTCTCGCGCATTTGCTGCCCGCCGCGCTTCTCATCCGGCTGGACGCGCCGGTCGCCGGCCTCAACGAGGTCGCCGGCTGCGACATAAGGGCGTTTCGCGCGCGAAAAATTACGTCGCTGCGGCTGATCGGCCGCGCGCCCGTGCCGCTCGAAGGCGCGCCCCATTCGGAGATCGCCGTGTTTCGCGGCGGCGAGGGCCTGCGCGACCAGGCCGCGGTGATCGTCGGCGAACCCGACCTGTCCGGCCCGGTGCATGTGCGGCTCCATTCGGCCTGCCTCACCGGCGATCTGTTTGGTTCGCTGAAATGCGATTGCGGCGACCAGTTGCGCCATACCGTCAAATTCATGGCGGAGAACGGCGGCGGCGTGATCCTCTATCTCGACCAGGAGGGGCGCGGCAACGGCCTCGCCACCAAGATCCGCGCCTATGGCCTGCAGGCCAAGGGTTACGACACCTATGACGCCGACGAGATTCTCGGGTTCGGCCTCGACCAGCGCCGTTTCGGCTATGCCGCGCGGATGCTGGATCTGCTCGGCGTGACCCGCGTGCGGCTGATGACCAACAATCCCAAGAAGATCGAAGCTTTGCGCGCCGCCGGCCTCGAGGTCAGCGACCAGCGCATCCAGGGGCGGCCGACGCCGCACAATATTCATTACCTCGCCACCAAGCGCGACAGGGCAGGTCATTTGCTCGATGTTGATGTCCCCACCGCCGAAGACTGAGCCGTTCCGGGTTTTTCTCGCCTCCGTTCTGATTTTTTTCGCCGCCAGCCTGTATTTGTGCTGGCCGTGGGTGTCGGGACAGGTGACGATTCCCTGGGACGCCAAGGCGCATTTCCAGCCGCAGCTGTCCTTCCTCGCCCATGCGCTGCATCGCGGCGCCGCGCCCTGGTGGACGCCCAATGTGTTTGCGGGCATGCCGCAAATCGCCGATCCGCAGAGCCTGATCTTTTCCCCGCTCTATCTGGCGCTGGCGGCTTTGGTCCCCGAGCCGAATTTCCAGCAGGCCGATGGCGTCGCCTTCCTGATGCTGACGCTCGGCGGCCTCGGCTGGATGCTGTATTTCCGCGACCGGGGCTGGCGCGCCGCCGGCGGGCTGGTCGCGGCTTTGGCGTTCGCTTATGGCGGGTCGGCGGCGTGGCGCATCCAGCACACCGGGCAGATCCTCAGCTTTTCCTGGTTCCCGCTGGCGTTCTGGGCGCTGAATCGGGCGCTCGACCGCGGCTCGTTCCGATGGGGCATGGCGGCGGGCCTGTTCGCCGCCTTCATGGTGCTGGGGCGCGACCAGATCGCCTGGCTGTTCTGCCTCGTGCTGGCGGCTTTCGTCGTCTATCGCGTCTTCGCGCCGCCGGCGCCCGACGGTTTGGGCGCCGGCAAGCGTTTCGCGCGGATGCTCAAGCCTTTGGCCGGCGGGACGCTGGTCGGATTGATCGTCGCGGGTCCCGCGCTGTTGTGGACCCTCGCGCTGGCGGAGCAGTCCAACCGCTCGGAGATCACGCTGGAAGGGGCGATGCGCGGCTCGCTGCATCCGGCCTCCGTGCTGACCGCCTTCGTCGCCGACCTGTTCGGCGTGCAGGGGCCGTTGTCCGGGTTCTGGGGGCCGCCCTCGCCGGGCTGGGGCGAGACCGGCCTCTATATCGCCCGCAACATGGGCGAACTGTATTTCGGCGCGCTGCCGGTCGCCGCGCTGCTCGTGTTCGGGATCGGGCGCGGCTGGGCGTTGCGCCGCCCCGCCGTGTTTTTCTTCGGCGCGCTGCTGGCGATGTATGTTTACGCCATCGGCAAATATACGCCGGTGTTTCCGGCTTTGTTCGACGTGCCCGGCGCCAATCTGTTCCGCCGCCCGGCCGACGCCACGTTCCAGATCGGCGCTTTCGCCGCCGTGCTCGGCGGTTTCTGCGTTTCGAGCTTTCTCAGCGCCGCCGCCGCCGACCGCCGCGCGCCGCTCGGCTATGGCCTGCTCGGCGCCGTGCTGATCGCCTGCGTCGGGGTCGCGCTGGCCAAGGGCCATGCCGACGCCTTGCCGGCCATCGGCTTCGCGCTGGCCTGTTTCGGCCTGTCCTTCGCCGGCCTGTTCGCCGCGCGGCGGTTTGAGCGCCGGCCGGCGCTGGCGCTGCTGCTGGTCGCGCTGCCGCTCACCTTCGACCTTTCGCTCAACAACCGGCCGAATCAGTCGACCGCGCTGCCGCCGGAAACTTTTGACGTCCTGCGCGAGCAGACCGGCAACGAGACCATTGGTTTCCTCAAGCAGAAGCTGGCGGAAAACGCCGCGCCGGACCGCCGCGACCGCGTCGAGCTGGCGGGGATCGACTTCCATTGGCCCAACGCCGGGCTGACCCATGGCCTCGACATGGATCTCGGCTATAATCCGATCCGCCTGCAATTGTTCGTGGACGTCACCCACGCCATCGACCATGTCGCGCTGCCGGAGCAGCGGGAATTTTCGCCGGCGTTTCCGTCCTACAAATCGCCGATGGCCAATCTGATGGGCCTGCGCTGGATCGCCACCGGCGTTCCCGCCGAGCAGATCGACAAGACGCTGAAACCGGGCGACCTGCCGCTGGCGAAGCAGACCGCCGACGCCTTTATCTACGAGAACAAGGACGCTTTGCCGCGCGTGCTGGCGCCGGCGCGCGCCATCGCGGCGGATTTCGCGGCGCTGGAACGCGACGGCGGCGTGCCCGACCTGGATTATCGCCGCAATGTGCTGTTCGACCGCGCCGATTGCGCGCGGCTGGCGCTGTCATGCCAGGAGGCGCCGCAAGACGTGTCTGGGGGCGAGGCCGGCGAAGCCCGGATCGCCGCCTACGAAAACACGTTGGTCGAGGTCGAGGCGACGGCGCCCGCCTCTGGCGGTTTTCTCGTCCTCAACGACGTCTGGCAGAACTGGCAGGCGGTTTATGTCGATGGCGTCGAGGCGGAACTGCTCAAGGCGAACCTGATGTTCCGCGCGGTCAGGCTCGCGCCGGGGCCGCACAAGGTGCGGTTCCAGTTCGAGCCTGTCCGGGCGTTCAAGCGGTTTTGGCCGGCGGGCCGTTAGCCCGCCTTCTTGCAAAGCTGCTCCAAAACGTCGGCCGGCATGGCCGCGCAATTGGACAAAGTCGGGAACGCGCCGCTCTTGACCTCGGCCACATAGGCGGCGGAGGCGGTCTGCATCGCCGCGCCGACCTCGGCGAAACGCTTGTTGTGGCGGAAGTTCTTTTCCGTATAGCCGAGCACGTCCGGGAAAACCAAAACCTGGCCGTCGGTGGCGGGGCCGGCGCCGATTCCGATGGTCGCCGCCTTGATCTCCTTGGTGACGATCCCCGCCAGTTCGGCCGGCACCAGCTCCAGCACCAGCATGAACACGCCGGCCGCGTCGAGCTGTTTCGCCTCCTCGCGCAGGCGCTGGGCCTCCTCGAACGTCTTGCCGTGCACGCGGCGCTCGCCGGTTTGCGGCTCGTAGCCGATATGGCCGCAGACCGGCACGCCGGCGCTGGTCAGGGCGTGAACGATGTCGGGGTGCGCGCCCTCGAACTTGACGGCGTTGGCGCCGGCTTTTTGCAGCGCGAGGCCGCTCGCCACCGCCTGCTCCGGCGTGTCGTAGGTGGCGAAGGGCAGGTCGGCGTAAATGAACGTGTCCGGCGCGCCGCGCCGCACGGCGGCGGTGTGATGCGCCATGTCCGCGAGCGTCACCTCGCGCTCGCTGGCGTAGCCGAGAATGTTCACGCCGACGCTGTCGCCGACGAGAATGGCGTCGACGCCCGCCGCAGCCTGCGCCCGCGCCTGCGGCGCGTCATAGGCGGTCATGGTGGCGATTTTCTCGCCCTGGGTTTTCATCTCGGCGAATTTGGCAATCAGACGCATGGTCTCTCACGGTGTTTGTCGCCCCGACCCGACAGGAATCACGCCGGACATTTTTGCAATCTGGGCAGGAATTGTGTCCGAAAAACGGGGCAGGTCTTCCGGCGTTCCATCCAGGGCGCGAGTCTCTAGTCAAAGCCTCGGAGAAGGTCCATATGGCCAAGGGTCGACCTTGGCGTCGACCTTCGCCCTGTGGATAGCGGCGACAAGTCGGCGACTCGTCGCGGTCGGGCTTGCATCGGAGCGGCCGCGACGTCATGGCAAATAGGCGAGCATTCTGACCGGACGATGAAATTCACGCCCTCCTTTCTCGACGAGATTCGGGCGCGGCTTCCCATGTCGGAGGTCGCGGGCCAGCGCGTGCGCCTGAAAAAACAGGGGCGCGAATGGCGGGGACTGTCGCCGTTCACCGCCGAGAAGACGCCGTCGTTCTACGTCAACGACCAGAAGGGCCAGTTCTTCGATTTTTCCGCCGGCAAGAACGGCGACATCTTCGAATTTGTCATGGAGACGCAAGGCCTGCCCTTTCCCGAGGCGGTCGAGCAGCTCGCCGGCCTCGCCGGCCTCTCCCTGCCGGTCGAGACGCCGGAAAGCGCCGCTTTCGAGAAGAAACGCGCGACTCACCTCGAAGCGCTTGAACTCGCCGCCGATTTTTTCGAGCGGACCCTGAAGGGCGCCGCCGGGGGCAAGGCGCGCGCCTATCTGGCCGAGCGCGGAATCACCGCCGAGGCGCAACGGAGGTTCCGGCTCGGCTATGCGCCGGGCGAACGCTTCGCGTTGCGCGATTATCTGGCGGGCAAAGGCTGCGACGCCGAAGTGATGAAGGAGGCCGGGCTGCTGACTCACGGCGAGGGCATCGCCGTGCCCTATGATTTCTTCCGCGACCGCGTGATGTTCCCGATCTGCGACCGCGCCGGAAAAGTCATCGCCTTCGGCGGCCGCGCCATGAGCCAGGAGGTTCAGCCCAAATACAAGAATTCGGCGGAAACCCCGCTGTTTCACAAGGGCTCGAACCTCTACAACCTGCATGTCGCCCGCAAGGCGGCGCATGAGCGCGGAACGGTGATCGCGGTCGAAGGTTATGTCGACGTCATCGCGATGAGCATGGCCGGGTTCGATCACGCCGTGGCCGGACTCGGCACGGCGCTCACGCCCGATCAATGCGAACTGCTGTGGAAAATGGCGGAGGAGCCTATTCTGTGCTTCGATGGCGACCGGGCCGGGCGCAAGGCGGCGTTTCGCGCCGTCGAGACCGCGCTGCCGCTGATCGGGGCGGGCAAGAGCCTGCGCTTCGCGCTGCTGCCCGAGGGCCAGGATCCTGACGACCTCGCCCGCTCCGGCGGCGCGCCCGCGCTGCAAGCCGTGCTCGACGCCGCCAAGCCGATGGCGGAGATGATTTTCGCGCGCGAGGTCGAGGCGCATCCGCTCGACACGCCCGAGCGCCGCGCCGCCTTCGAGCGCCGGCTGCGCGATTGCGCCGGCCAGATTCGCGACGAGGTGTTGCGCCGGCATTATCTCGACGATTTCCGCGAACGGCAGTTCCAGCTGTTCGGGCGCGGGCGGCGCGAGGCGCGCGAGCCGTTCGTTCCGCGCGGGAGGGGCGCGCCGCGTCCGGGGTCGCGCGGGCCGATGACCGCGAGTTCGGCTCTGCTGCGATCGAGTCTGTTTTCGGCGCCCAAACAGGCGTCGGCGCCGCGCGAAACGCTGATTCTGGCTTTGCTCGTCAACCACCCCAACCTGATCTCGCGGCACGCCGAGGATCTCGCCCGTCTCGAATTTTCCGGCGGCCAGGGCGAGAAATTGCGTGACGCCCTGCTGGGGCTGGCGGAACCCGATATGACCGCCGAAACGCTGCGGGAAAAGCTAAGCTCAAGGGGTTTCGGCTTATTTTTTGAGGAAATCGCCGGCAACGCCACAATTTCGACACTTTGGTGCGTAAGGCCCGAGGCTCACGAAAACGACGCAGACGTGGCTTTGCGACAGGCTCTGGCCTTGCATCGCAAGCAGCGGGCGCTACATAGGGAACTAAGGCAGGCGGAGGCGGCTCTTGGCGCCGGGCAAAACGATGAGGCCAGTTTCGCGGCCCTGACGGATATAAGAGCGCAGCTTTCTGCGCTTGAAGGCGTGGAGGCGACAATTGAGGGCTTCGGCGCATCGTCGGGGCGCGAAGACAGAAATGTCTGACCTTCCGCTGCGACGCGCGGTCGCGGGGGGGAAATCCGCCGGAAAACACATGGTTAAGCGGGTCTTAAATCTTTCCGCGCAACTTGGGTGTGAGGGCGATTCGCAGTTCGCGCGCCGCCGATGAGGAATTCTTGAGCTTGTCCGCGTTTCCCAGGGGGGAGCGCGCGCAGGCTCGATTGGCGCTTCGGCGCCCGCCTGCGGCATTCGCCGTCGGGCCAGCATGGAAATGTTCTGGAGTCGCCATATGGCCAAGAAAGACGACGCGAAACCCGAGGGCGAGGCTGCTGCGGACGTCGCCGACAGCCCCTTGCTGGATCTGTCGGACGCCGCCGTCAAGCGCATGATCAAGACCGCCAAGAAACGCGGTTTCGTCACCTATGCCGAATTGAACGCCGTTCTGCCGTCCGAGGAAGTGTCGTCGGACCAGATCGAGGACGTGTACGCCATGCTCAATGAAATGAGCATCAACGTCATCGAGGGCGACGACGCCGAGGAGACCGAGGAAGAGGCTCCCGCCGAGGAGGAGGAGGCCGAGGGCGGCGAGCTGACCGAAGCCGCGCCGGCGCGCGCCGTCGCGACCCGCACGTCCGAACCGGCCGACCGCACCGACGATCCCGTGCGCATGTATCTGCGCGAGATGGGCTCGGTGGAGCTGTTGTCGCGCGAGGGCGAAATCGCCATCGCCAAGCGCATCGAGGCCGGGCGCGAGGCGATGATCGCCGGCCTGTGCGAAAGCCCGCTGACCTTCCAGGCCATCATCATCTGGCGCGACGAACTGGTCGAGAGCCGGGTGCTGCTGCGCGAGATCATCGACCTTGAAGCCACCTACGCCGGACCCGAGGGCAAGGGCGGCGTCCGCGGCGAGGAGGAGGAGGACGAGGAGGGCGAAGCCCCCTCGACCGCCCCGCGCAACCCGCCGGCGGGCCTGGAGGACGAGGCGCCGATCCCGCCCGAGAATTTCGACGAAGAGGACGACATGGAGAATTCCGTGTCGCTCTCCGCCATGGAAACCGAGCTGAAGCCCAAGGTTCTCGAAACTTTTGATCGCGTCGCCGATGCTTATAAAAAGCTGCGGCGTCTGCAGGACCAGAATGTCGAGAACAAGCTCAAGAACGAGCAGCTGACCCCGGCCCAGGAGCGCAAATACAAGACGCTCAAGAAGGAGATCGTCACCGACGTCAAGTCGCTGTCGCTCAACCAGAACCGCATCGACGCGCTGGTCGAGCAGCTCTATGACATCAACCGCCGCCTGATCGGGCTGGAGACCAAGCTGCTGCGTCTGGCCGAAAGCTTCGGCGTGGCGCGCGAGGACTTCTTCCGCAACTATCATGGCGCGGAACTCGATCCGAAATGGGTGCTGCGCATTTCCAAGCTGGGCGCGCGCGGCTGGCGCGATCTGGTGGCGACCTCCAAGGACGAGATTCACGATCTGCGCAGCGAAATCCATGCGCTGGCGACGGAAACCGGCCTGGAAATCCAGGAATTCCGCAAGATCGTCCATATGGTGCAGAAGGGCGAGCGCGAAGCCCGTCAGGCCAAGAAGGAAATGGTCGAGGCCAACCTGCGCCTCGTCATCTCCATCGCCAAGAAATACACCAATCGCGGCCTGCAATTCCTCGATCTGATCCAGGAGGGCAACATCGGCCTGATGAAGGCGGTGGACAAGTTCGAGTACCGGCGCGGCTACAAATTCTCGACCTATGCGACCTGGTGGATTCGGCAGGCGATCACGCGCAGCATCGCGGATCAGGCCCGCACCATCCGCATCCCAGTGCACATGATCGAGACGATCAACAAGATCGTGCGCACGTCGCGGCAGATGCTGCATGAGATCGGCCGCGAGCCGACGCCGGAGGAACTGGCGGAAAAGCTCGCCATGCCCTTGGAAAAAGTGCGCAAGGTGCTGAAGATCGCCAAGGAGCCGATCTCGCTGGAAACCCCGATCGGCGACGAGGAGGATTCGCACCTCGGCGATTTCATCGAGGACAAGAACGCGATCCTGCCGATCGACGCGGCGATCCAGTCCAACCTGCGCGAGACCACCACGCGCGTGCTGGCCTCGCTCACGCCGCGCGAGGAACGCGTGCTGCGCATGCGCTTCGGCATCGGCATGAACACCGACCACACGCTGGAAGAAGTCGGCCAGCAGTTCTCGGTGACGCGCGAACGCATCCGTCAGATCGAGGCCAAGGCGCTGCGCAAGCTCAAGCACCCCAGCCGTTCGCGCAAGCTGCGGTCGTTCCTGGACAATTGATCCGCCGCGACGACACATGCGCAAGCCCGCGAGTCCCTCGCGGGCTTTTTTGTTTTTACATCACATTTTGTCATGGCGCCGGCGGCCGAACGCCCCTAAATTAAGCGGGCGGCGCTGCGGGGTGCGTGTGGATATTTCCCCGGGGCCTTACGATCCCTTAGGGAGCTGTCCCTGCCCTCGTCCGTGGACTTTGGCACACGGCGCCCACCTACTATGTAGGTACCCGGGATCCGTCCCACGGCTTTTGTGGCCCGCACCTGTTTTCGACGCGCCGGAGCGGGCGCCGCTCGGCGAGGACTGCGCTCTGGATAGAACTGCGGATTTCAAGGCTGAATTGCGGGCGCGCTTCAAGGTTTTGCGCGCCGCCATTCCTGCCGCCGAGGCCGAAGCCGCCGCGCGCGCCGTCGCGCAAACCGCGCCGTCTTTCCTCAATCGTCTCGCGCAAAACGCCGGGCTCGCGCCGCAACAGGCGCCGGTGGCGCTCTATTGCGCCTTGCCGGGCGAATTCGACGCGGCGCCGTTGCTCGGCGCGCTGGCCGCGCTGGGGTTCCTGACGCTGCTGCCCTGCGCCGCCGCCAAGGCCACGCCGTTGGTCTTTCGGCGCTGGCGTCCGGGCGAACCGCTGGCGTCCGGCCGGTTCGGCCTGAGCGAGCCGCCGCCGGAGGCGCCGGCGCTCACGCCGAAAATCCTGCTGGCGCCGCTGCTCGCCTTCGACGGCGAGGGCGGGCGCCTCGGTTTTGGCGGCGGCTATTACGACGCGACGCTGGCGGCGCTGCGGGCCGGCGGCGCGCTCCTGGCGGCGGGCGGACTCGCCTTCGCTGTGCAAAGGGCGCGCGACCTGCCGGTGGAAAAACACGACGCGCCGTTGGATTTCGTGATAACCGAACATCAAATCCTGGATTTCATGGGAGACTCATGCGCCTGCTCTTCATCGGCGATGTGATCGGCCGCGCCGGCCGCGCCGCCATCGCGGAACATGTTCCGGTCTTGCGGCAAAAACTCGGGCTGGATTTCGTGGTCGCCAATGGCGAGAACGCCGCCGGGGGCTTCGGCCTCACGGAAAATATCGCGCAGGATTTTCTCAACGCCGGGGTCGATTGCGTCACGCTCGGCAATCATTCCTTCGACCAGCGCGAAGCCCTGGTGTTCATCGAGCGCGCGCCGCATGTGCTGCGCCCCGTCAATTATCCGCCGGGCACGCCGGGGCGCGGCTCCTGGCTTTACGAGACCAAGGCCGGCGCGCGCGTGCTGGTGGTCAGCGTGCTCGGCCGCGTGTTCATGGATGCGATGGACGATCCCTTCGCGGCGGTCGAGCGCGAACTGTCCGCGTGTCCGCTGGGGCAGGCGGCCGACGCCATCATCCTCGACCTCCACGCCGAAGCCTCCAGCGAGAAGCAGGCGCTCGCCAATTTGGCCGACGGCCGCGTCTCCATGGCGGTGGGCACGCACACCCATGTGCCGACGGCCGACTGGCGCATCCTTCCGCATGGCACGGCGTTTCAGAGCGACGCCGGCATGACCGGCGATTACGATTCGGTGATCGGCATGGATAAGGACGAACCGATCCGGCGTTTCATCCGCAAGACGCCGGGATCGCGGTTCGAGCCGGCCGACGGGCCGGCGACCCTGTGCGGCCTGTTCGTCGAGACGGGGGCGGATGGTTTGGCGAAACGGGTCGAGCCGGTGCGGGTGGGCGGATTGCTGGCGCAGGCGCTGCCGGCCTGATCCGGCCCGTTTGCGGCGGTGTGAGGCTTTTCAGAGGCGTTTCGCGCGTTTATAAGGCGCGGTCGAATTTGCGCTCTAGCGAGAACAGCAGGGATACCCATGGCCGGGCATAGTCAGTTCAAGAATATCATGCACAAGAAGGGGAAGCAGGACGCGATCCGCTCCAAAATCTTCTCCAAGCTGGCCCGCGAAATCACCGTCGCCGCGAAAATGGGCATGCCCGATCCGGCGATGAATCCGCGCCTGCGCCTTGCGGTTCTCGCCGCGCGCGCGGAAAACATGCCCAAGGACAATATCGAGCGCGCCATCAAGAAGGCCGCCGGCGGCGATTCCGAGAATTACGACGAGGTGCGTTACGAGGGCTACGCGCCGGGCGGCGTCGCCGTGATCATCGAGGCGCTGACCGACAACCGCAACCGCACCGCGGGCGAAGTGCGCTCCTATTTCACCAAGGCGGGCGGGGCGCTGGCGGAAACCGGCGCGGTGTCCTTCATGTTCGACCGCGTCGGCGTGATCGAGTTCCCCGCCAAGGCGGCGAGCGAGGACGCCATGATGGAGGCGGCGATCGAGGCCGGGGCCGACGACGTCTCCAGCGACGAGGAAGGCCACGAGATCACCACGTCGCTGGAAGGCCTCGCGGAAGTGACCAAGGCGCTGGAAGCCAGGTTCGGGGAGCCCAAATCGTCCAAGCTGATCTGGCGTCCCCAGAACAATATTCTGGTCGATGACGAGGCTGGCGAAAAGATCCTGAAGCTGATCAACGCGCTCGAAGATAATGACGACGTGCAGAACGTCTACGCCAATTTCGAGATTTCCGACGCGCTGATGGCCAAGCTCGGCGGCTAATCCCGCGACGCGCGCCGGGGCGGCTCATCGCCGCGCTGGCGGCGCGTCTTCACTCGTCGTTGGCGGCGTTGAGCTGATCGGGCGTGAGGGTCTCCACCTGCCCGAATTCCTCCAGCGCCATGCCGGCGAGCCGCCGCAGCGCGGCGGGCCTGTCCGGCCGGTCCGGCTGCGCGCCGCGCCAAAGGTCGAGACGCGCGAGATCCTCGGCCGACAGGACCACGGAGATTTCAGCGCCGGCGGCGCCTGAATGTGTATCAGTCATGAGCTTTGCGTCCTCTACCGACACGACGTGAGCGGCGGCGAAAAGTTCCTGTCACGCCTCGCCGGCCGGTTCGGCATGGCCGACCACGCGCAGCAGATGCGGCATTTTTTCCCGCAGGGCGCGCTCGATCTCCTCCATCGCCTCATGGGTGGCGGCGACCGAAAGGGTCGGCCAGACATGGGCGTGAAAGTTCACCACCAACCCCTCGACCGTCACGCGGACGCGGACGTCATGCACGTCGGCGATCGCCTCATGGCCGGCGGCGGCCCGTTTCAGCGCCTGCGCGATGGTGGCGAGCGTGGCGGCGTCGGACTCGTGGCCGATCAGCTTGTCCGCATGCAGCGGCTCGATATGGCTCTCGACCTCGATTTCCGCGCCGATTTCCGCGCGTATGTCGTTTTCCAGCGCGGTGGCGATGCCGTGGGCCTCGCCGGTGGAGAGGGCGCCATCCACTTCGAGATCGAAGGCGATGCAGTCGCGGACGCCGAGATGGTGGACGAAAATGTGATGCACGGCGAGCTTTTTGCGCGCGGCGATCATCACGATGCGCTCGGCCAGGGTCTCGTCGTCGAGCGCGCGCGGCGAGGCCGACACATTGGCCTCGGTCTCCGGCGAAACCTCGCCGATGCGGGCGCGCACGGCGGCCTCGATTTCCGCGACCCGCTCCAGCGGCAGCGAGCGCGCCACGTCGATGAACACCTCGCCCAGGATCTTCGGACCGTTGGGGCGCAGCTTGATGGCGTGCACGGCGACCACGCCGGGCACATGCGCGATCTCCTCGCGCAGCCGGTCGGCGAGGCCTTCCGGCGCGCGATCCAGCAGCACGCCCAGGGTTTCCCCGCCCAGGCGATAGCCGGCGAAGCCGATGAACACGGCGACGCCGACGGCGGCCAGCGCGTCGCCCTGCCTGAAACCGTAAGCATTGGCGACCAGCCCCATCAGCACCAGCGCGGAGCCGACGAGATCGCTGGCGAAATGCAGCGCGTCGGCGGCGAGCGCATGGCTTCCGGTCTTTTTCGCCACGGCGCTGAGGGTCAGGAAACGCGCGCTGTCCACGACGATCGACACGATGAGCACGCCAAACGCCCATCCTGAGACGTCCACGGCTTCGACGCCCTCGCGCAAATGCTGCACGGCGGTGAACAGCACATAGAGCGCGAGGCCGGCGAGCAGCCCGGTCTCGAACAAAGCCGACAGCGATTCATATTTGCCGTGGCCGTAATGGTGCTTGTCGTCGGCGGGCTTGTTGGCCTGGCGCACGGCGAAATAGGTGAGGATGGTCGCGCCGGTGTCGATGGCGTTGTGGGCGGCCTCGGACAACAGCGCCAGGGAACCCGACGTCAGGCCCGCCGCCGCCTTGCCGACCGTGAGCAGCGCGCTGGCGAAAACCGAGCTGAGCGCGACCTTTTCCTTGAGCGCGGCGTGTTCGGTCACGTGTCCCCCCAATTGGTCTCTCAGATAGCAGACCCTCTGCGGCGGCGGCAAGGCGCGCGCCTTCGTCCGTCGGTGCAGCCAAACGCGCCGCCGGATGCTACAACAACGGCGCCAAGGCTCAATGACAGGCCGGCGCGTTTTTTTCGCGTCGCGCAAAAGGAGTTCGTCATGCGCTATCTTCACACCATGATCCGCGTCGCGGATCTCGACGCGTCGCTCGATTTCTTCCTCGGCAAGCTGGGCATGGTGGAAATCCGCCGCTTCGACAGCGAACAGGGCCGGTTCACCCTGGTCTATCTCGCCGCCGAAGAAGACGTGCGCAGCGCCGACGCCGGCGCGCCCCTGCTCGAACTGACGTATAACTGGGACCCCGAGGCCTATACGGGCGGCCGCAATTTCGGCCATCTCGCCTATGAGGTCGAGGATATTTACGCCAGCTGCGAGCGGCTGCAAAAGGCGGGCGTGGTCATCAACCGTCCGCCGCGCGACGGCCGCATGGCGTTTATCCGCACGCCCGACGGCATTTCCATCGAATTGCTGCAGCGCGGGAAGGCGCTGGCGCCGCAGGAGCCCTGGGCCAGCGCGCAGAACGTGGGAACCTGGTGATGGACGAGGCTTTCGCGCGCAAGAAACTGGTCGAGGCCTGCCGGGCGTTGAACGCCAAGGGCGTCAACCAGGGCGCGGCCGGCAACATTTCCGTCCGCTGCGGCGCGGACATGCTGATCACGCCGAGCGGCGTCGATTATGACGAACTGGCGCCGGAGATGATCCTGCGCCAGTCGCTCGACGCCGAGGCGGCGGCGCGCGACCCCGTCGCGGGCGTCAAGGCGTCGAGCGAATGGCGCTTTCACCGCGACATTTTTCGGGCGCGACCGGAAGTGAACGCGGTGGTGCATACGCATGCGCCCTACGCCACGGTCATGTCCATGCTGCGGCGGCCGATTCCCGCCAGCCATTACATGGTCGCCGCTTTCGGCGGCGACAGCATTCCCTGCGCCGATTACGCGCCGTTCGGCACGCAGGAATTGTCGGATCTGGCGGTGGAGGGGCTGAAGGGGCGATTGGGCGTGCTGCTCGGCAGCCACGGCATGATCGCGATCGGCCCCGACCTTCAACGCGCGCTGTGGCTCGCCGGCGAACTGGAGACGCTGGCCAAGCTGCATTATCTCGCCAGCCTCGCGGGCGGCCCGGCGCTGCTCGACAGCGGCCATGTCGCGGGTCTCGTCGAGAAATTCGCCGGCTACGGGCCGGGCGCCAAAGAATAAGTCTAAGTAAAAGCTGGCGATTCACATGAATGTGATTGGGGGCTGAGGAAAGCGCGCGTTATGATTGTCGCGAAATCCGAAATGTTCGCGACTGCTTTGCGTCCGGCTCCAGCCGGACCATTCCAATCCCCCGAACGGAGACATTCATGGACGCCACTGAATTGTTCCGCTCCTGCGCCAACGAACATGTCGCCGCCGCGGCCCTGCTCTGCGTCGGCGGCGGGCTGGTGAGCCGGATTGACAAGGCCGCGCGCCCGGCCGGGCTGACGCGCGGCGCTCTGGTCGCGACGCTGGTCGCCGATTACGAGCGCAAGGCGTCGCCCGAATTGCGCCGGCAGCTCGCCTATGGCATGCGCCGCGCCGAGATGCCGATTTTGGCCGGCCTGCGCCATGTGCTCGATGTCGCGCTCAATGGCGCGCTCGACCTCGCGCCCCGGCGCCTGCGCCGTCCCGAATGGCGCGCGCCGCCGCTGACCTGGGCGGCGGAGGCCGGCCCCTTCAACACGGGCGAGGCGCGTCACGCGCTGCATTCCTGATCTGTTGATCGCTCGCTCGAAGCGCCGCGCGAACTGCTGTACGCTGGCCTTTTCGCAAGGAGAGGCAAGTGCCTGATTTTTCAGAGCTGTTGATCCAGTTCGGCCCTTGGGCGGTGTTTTTCCTGGTCGCGCTGGAGAGTTCGGGCATTCCGCTGCCTGGCGAAACCAGCTTGGTCGCCGCCGCCGTGCTGGCGGGCCACAGCCACCACGGCTCCATCGCGCAAATCGTGACCCTGGCCGCCGCCGGCGCCATTGTCGGCGACAACATCGGGTTCTGGGTGGGGCGCGAATATGGGCTGAAATTGCTGCTGGCCCATGGAAGCAAGATCGGGCTCGACGAGGACCGGCTCAGGCTGGGGCAATATCTGTTCCGGCGCTATGGCGGAACCATCGTGTTTTTCGGCCGGTTCGTCGCGGTGCTGCGCGCCTTCGCCGCCGTGCTCGCCGGCGCCAACAAAGTGCCGCCGTTGCGATTTTTCCTGTTCAATGCGGCGGGCGGGATCGTCTGGGCTTGCATCTTCGGCTTCGGGGGCTATTTTCTCGGCGCTGATTTCCACCGGATCGCCGGACCCTTCGGTCTGGCGGCGCTCGTGCTGGCGCTGGCGGGCTTGGCGTTTCTCCGCCGCTATGTGCGCACGCATGAGGCGAGGATGATCGCGGAGGCCAGGGCGGCCTTGCCCGGACCTCTGGGCCTGAACCCAAAGGCAGGTTCTGTTGGTTAGACCGTTGTCCCCCCAGCGATATCCGGCTTTCCGCCGGACGTTGCGCGACAACGGGCCGCCGACAGGGAGTTTGACCCATCGTGTTGATTGAAACCATCAAGCCGCTGATCGCGCAGCACGCCTATCTGGCCGTTTTCTGCATCGTCGCCCTGGAAAGCTCCGGCATTCCCCTGCCGGGCGAGACCGCGCTGGTGCTCGCCGCCATGTTCGCCGGGGCCACCGGCCTGATCGACATCAAGATCGTCATCCTGCTGGCGGCGGCCGGCGCGATTTTCGGCGACAATCTCGGCTTTCTGGCCGGCCGGCGCTTCGGCCTGCCGCTGCTGCTGAACCACGGCCACCGGCTCGGCCTCACCGACGACCGCATCAAGCTCGGCCAATATCTGTTCGCCCATCACGGCGCGAAGATCGTGTTTTTCGGCCGGTTCATCGCCCTGCTGCGCATTTTCGCGGCGTTCCTGGCCGGCGTGAACCGCTATGGCTGGGGGCAGTTTCTGGTTTACAACGCCAGCGGCGGCGCGATCTGGGCGCTGATCTTCGGGCTGGGCGGCTATGCGTTCGGAGACGCCTTCGAGCGCGTGTCCGGCCCGCTCGGCAAGATCACGCTGGCTTGCGTCGCAATCGGGATCGCCGTGGGATGGTGGCTGATCCAAACGCAGGAACACAAACTGATCGCGCGGGCGGTCAAGGCTTATCCCGGGCCGTTGCGCGGCGAGGGCGCCGCGGCCGAATAGGCCGGCTACAACGCCGCCTGCAAATCGCGCGCGGCGTCCTCGGGCGGGCGGTCGAGATTGACGCTGCGCAAAAATTTGCCGTCGCGGTCCATCAGATAGGTGACCGCGCTGTGATCCATCGTGTAATCGCCCGCGGCGGTCGGCACTTTGCGCGCATAAACCCTGTAGGCCGCGAGCATGGCGTTCACTTCGGCGCGGTCGCCCGACAGGCCGATGATGCGCGGATCGAAACTGCCGGCGTAGTCGGCCATCTGGTCGGGCGTGTCGCGGTCGGGATCGACGGTGACGAACAGCGCCTTGATGCGCGCGTCCGGCCCGAGCTGCTTGAGAACCTGCGCCATTTTCGCCAGGGTCAGCGGGCAGACGTCGGGGCAATGGGTGTAGCCGAAGAAGACGAGAAAGGGCGCGCCGCGCAGGTCGGCCTCGGTGACGACCTTGCCGCCGCCGGTGTGCAGCCGGAACGGGCCGCCGATGGCGGTGGCGGCGGTCGCGCCGGGCGGCCGGCCCATCATCGTCACCCCCACCGCCGACAGGCCCATCAGCGCGGAGACGCCGGCCAGCATGATCCAGAGGGCGCGTGTGTTGGCGGGCTTTGGCGTCTGGGGCTTGGGGGGCTTGGGTTCGGCCATCAGAAACAGGTCCAGGCGGCGTTGAGCGCGTTGACGAAGACGAGCGGCCCATAGGCCGCCCAGAGAGCGGCGGCGAAAACGACGGCCGTCAGGCCCGCGCCCCAGATCAGAAGAGGAATCCGCGCCATCCCTGCTAGATGGCGCGGATCGCCGCGCATGTCCAGAGTCAGGCCTCCACCGGGTCGAGCCGGGCTTTTTCATGCGTCGCCGCCGCGGCGGGCGCGCCCGTCCCGGCCTTGGGCGCGGGAATGCGGAACCAGGCGAGATAGAGCGCCGGCAGGAACAGCAGCGTCAGCACCGTGCCGACGATGATGCCGCCCATCATGGCGTAAGCCATCGGCCCCCAGAAGATTTCGCGCGAGATCGGGATCAGCGCCAGGGTGGCGGCCGCCGCCGTGAGCATGATCGGCCGCATCCGGTGCTGGGTGGCCTCGCGCACCGCGTCCCAGGCCGCGGCCCCCTGTTTCAGCAGGGTCTCGATCTGGATGATCAGGATCACCGAATTGCGGATGAGAATGCCGATCAGCGCGAGAATGCCGAGCGTGGCGACAAAACCCATCGGCTTGTGGCTGAGCAGCAGGGCGGCGGAGACGCCGATCACCGCCAGCGGCGCCACCGCGAACACCAGGAACAGCCGGTTGAAGCTCTGCAACTGGATCATCAGGATGGTCGCCATGGCGAACAGCATGACGGGAAAGACCGCGTTGATCGGTCCCTGCGCCTTGCCGCTTTCCTCCACCGCGCCGCCGATCTCGACCTTGTAGCCGGCCGGCAGCGTTTCGGTGAACTTCTGCACGTCCGCCGTGAGTTGCTGCACCACCGTCGCCGGCTGGATGTCGCCGTTGACGGCGATTTTCAGCGTGACCGTGGGCAGGCGCGCGCGCCGCCAGATGGTCGGCTGCTCCAGCGCGAAATCGACGCCGGCCACCGCCGCGAGCGGCACGGCCTGTCCGTTGGCGCCCGGCAATTGCAGGTTCTGCAGCGTATCCACCGAGGCGCGTTCGCCGCCGCGGGCGCGGGCGATCACGTCGACCAGATAGATGTCGTCGCGGATCTGCGTCACCGCCGAGCCGTTGACCACGCTGTTGAGCGCGGAGGCGATGTCCTGCGACGACACGCCGAGCGCGCGCGCCTTGTCCTGCAGCACGTTGATCTTGACCACGCGCGCCGGTTCGCCCCAATCGAAGGTGACGTAGCCGAGATTGGGATTCTTCGCGACGACATTGGCGAGTTCGCGCGATTTTTCGCGCACGAGCTGAATGTCCGGGCCGCTGACGCGATATTGCACGGGGCGGCCGACCGGCGGGCCGATGTCGAGCAGATGGATGAATGCGTCGGTGCCGGGATACGTCTGCCGCAGCCAGTCGCGATATTTGCCGATCAGGCGGTCGCGCGCCTCGATGTTTTTCGTCAGGATCACGGTCTGGCCGAAGGCGGCGTTGGCGGGCTGCACGTCGAACGACAGCACGAAGCGTTTGGCGCCTTCGCCGACATAGCTCGAATAGAGCGTGATGTCCGGCTCGCCGTCGAGCATCTCCTTCTCGAAGCGCTTCATCTGCGCGTCGGTTTCGGCGATCGAGCTGTTCTGCGGCAGGTTCCAGTCCACGATCAGTTCGGGCCGGTCGGAGGAGGGGAAGAATTGCTGCTGCACGAAGCCCATGCCGATCACGGCCAGGGCGAAGGCGCCGAGCGTCACGCCGATGGTCAGCCAGCGCCGGCGCATGCAGAAGTCCAGCGTGCTGTCGAACGCGCGGACGAACCGCCCCTTGCCGGTTTCGTGATGGCCCTTCATCGTCTTGGGCAGCAGCGTGACGCCGAGCAGCGGCGTGAACAGCACCGCCACCAGCCACGACACGATCAGCGCCACGGCGATGACGACGAACAGGGTGAAGGTGAATTCGCCCGCCGCGCTGTCGTTCAGGCCGACCGGAATGAAGCCCGCCGCCGTGACCAGCGTGCCCGTGAGCATGGGGAAGGCGGTGCTGGTGTAGACATAGGTGGCGGCCTTGCGCAGGTTGTCGCCGACCTCCAGCCGCGCCACCATCATCTCCACCGCGATCATGGCGTCGTCGACCAGCAGGCCCAGGGCGATGATCAGCGCGCCCAGCGAAATGCGCTGGAGGGAAATGTGGGTCTCGCGCATGAACAGGAACGTGATCGCCAGCACCAGCGGAATGGCGATGGCCACCACCAGCCCCGCGCGCCAGCCCAGGCTGATGAAGGAAATGCCCAGCACGATGACGACGGCTTCAAACAGGCCGCGGGTGAAACCCGACACGGCCTCCTCGACCACCGCCGGCTGGTCGGACACGCGGAACACGTCGGCGCCGATGGGCAGGTCGGCCTTGATCTTGTCCAGCTCGGCGTCGAGCGCCTTGCCGAATTCGAGCAGATTGGCGCCCGCCTTCATGCCGATGGCCAAGCCGATGGCGGCCTGACCATTGTAGCGGAACAGGTTCTGCGGCGGATCGACATAGCCGCGCCGGATGGTGGCGATGTCGGACAGGCGGAAGAAGCGGTCGTTGACGCGCAGGTTGATGCCGCGAAGGTCATCCTCCGACGTGAATTGCCCGCTGACGCGCACGAAGATCTGTTCCGGGCCGGCCTGGACCGCGCCGGAGGGCGTCACGGCGTTCTGCGCCGCGAGCGTGTTCATGATCTGCTGCATGTCGACGCCGAGGGCGGCGATCTGGCGGGTGGAGAATTCGAGATAGACCACCTCGTCCTGCGCGCCGATCAGATCGACGCGGCCGACATTGGGCGTCGTCAGGATTTTCATCCGGGCGTCCTCGACCTGATCGCGCAATTGGCGATGGGTCAGCCCGTCGGCGGTGAAGGCGAAGATATTGCCGTAGACGTCGCCGAACCGGTCGTTGAAGAACGGCCCCTGCACGCCGGAGGGGAAATCCTTCTTGATGTCGGCCACCATGTTGCGCACGCGCACCCAGGTCGGCTCGACATCCTTCGCCTTGGTTGTGTCCAGCAGGTTGACGAAGACGATGGTGTTGCCGGCGGTGGTGATCGAGCGGGTGAAGTCGAGCGATTCCAGCTCTTCCATCTTGCGCTCGATGCGCTCGGTGACCTGATGGGTCACGTCATCGGCCGTGGCGCCGGGCCAGTTGGCCTGGATCACCATGGTCTTGATGGTGAAATTGGGATCTTCCTCGCGCCCCAGGCCGAGATAGGCGAACACGCCCGCGACCAGGAAGACGATCATGAAGTACCAGATCAGCGAGCGCCGGTTGAGCGCCCAGTCGGACAGATTGAAACCGTTCACGGCGCGCTCCCGAAGAGTCTGACTTGCTGGCCGTCTTTCAGCCGGTGAACCCCGGCGACGACCACCCTTTCGTCCCCGCGCAATCCGCCGCGCACCAGAAAGCGGCCGTCGCGGTCGGGCGCGACGTCGATGGCGCGCAGCGCCACTTTCATGGTCTGCGGATCGACGATGAAGACGCTGGTCTTGTCGCCCTCGTGCAGCACGGCGGAGACCGGCAGCCGGATCAGCGGATCCTCGCCCGAGGCGACACGGGCGGAAATGGTCGAGCCGAGGCGAAACTCCCGGTTGGGATTTTCCAGCGCGATCTTCAGGCGGCGCGACCGGGTGGCGGCGTCGGATTCCGGCGAGATCTCGCGCAACGAGCCGGAGGCGACGATCTCCGGATTGATCTGCAGCGCGACGGTGAATTTCTCGCCCAGAAAAAACGAGTCGATCGCCGCTTCGGGCGCGTCGATCACCGCGTCGCGCCGCGTCGGTTCGGCCACGTTCGCCACCGCCTGTCCCGGCGACACCGTCTGGCCGATTTCGGCGGAGGTCGTCGTGACGATGCCGGAATATTCGGCTCTGAGCACAGTGTAGGACAATTGCTCCCTGGCCTTGACCAGCGAGGCTTCGGCCTGCTGCATGGAGGCCTGCGCCGAGGCGCGGGCCTGTTCGGCGCTGTCGAAAGCCGCCTGCGAGGCGGTTTTCTTGGCGAGCAGCGCGCTTTGCCGCGCTTCGGTGGAGGCGGCGTTTTCGAACTGGGCGCGCGCGCTGGCGAGCGTCGCGGCGGCGGCGCGGGCGGCGGCCTCATAGGAGGTGGGGTCGATGGCGGCGACGATCTGGCCGGCTTCGACGCGGTCGCCGGCCTTGATCGGCCGCGAGATGATGCGGCCAAGCACGCGGAAACTGAGCGCGCTCTGGGTCTGCGGCTGGATCGTGCCGGAAAAGGCCGTGTCGAAGGCGGGGGCGGGCGCCGCGATCACGGTCAGGGCGGGGCGCGGCGGCTCCGCCTTGGGCTGTTCCTTGCCGCAGCCGGCGAGCAGGGCGAGGCCGGCCAGGGCGGCGGCGGCGGACAATCGTCTCATTGCAGCGCCTCCTGGTTCTGGACCCGCACGATCTGGTTCTCGCGCAGGAATTTGCCGCCCTGGGCGACCACCAGTTCGCCCGGCTTCAGCCCGTCCTTCACCACGATATATTCGCTTTCATAGCTGGCGACGGTCACGGGGCGCAGCCCGATGCGGCTGCTGGCGGGATCGACCGTCCACACCGCCGGTTTGCCGGACGCGCTGGCGAGGGCGCTCCAGGGCAGCACGACCACGTCGGCCATGCGCCAGATGACGCGGCCGATGACGGCGGCGCCCAGCGGAAACTTGTTCTGGTCGGCGTCGATCTGCACCTTGGCCTGGATGGTGCCGGTGCGCGGATCGATCACGGGCGAGATTTCCCGGATGTGGCCGCGCGCGGTCACTTGCGGGTCGGCGATCAGGGCGAGTTCGACGTCGTTGCTGTCGGGCGGATGGGAAAACGGGGTTTCGTACATGGCGAAAACCGCGTCGCGCGGGCCGTCCTCGGCGAAACTGAACGCGGCCTGCGCGGCCTGCGCCACCTGGCCGACTTCGATGTTGCGCGCCGTGATCACCCCGTCGTGCCCGGCGAGCAGTTTCGTATAGGACAGGGCGTCCTGGGCGGAGGCGACCTGCGCTTTGGCGGCGTCGAGCGAGCCGACGGCGCCGCGCAGCGCCTGATCGGCCTGCTCATAGGAGGCCTGGGTGGTGAAGCCGCTGGCCAGCAGGCTTTTTTGCCGGTCGTAGGTGGCCTTGGCCTGGCGCCAGCTCGCCTCGGCGCCGGCCAGCCCGGCGTTGGCGGAGCGCAAATCGGCCTCCTGCTCGGAGGGATCGAGTTCGGCCAGCACGGCGTCGGCCTGGACGCGTTGGCCGACGTCGCCTTTGCGGGCGATCACCCGGCCCGACACCCGGAACGACAATTCGGCCTGCACCCGCGCCCGCACCGCGCCGCTGAGGACCAGCTCACGTTCGCGGCTTTCCAGCGAGATCTTTTGCGCCACCACGTTCAGCGGCGGGTTGGCGTGGGATTTCGCGTCGTCCCCGCATCCCGACAACGCCAGGCACAAGGCGGCGGCGCAGGCGTAGGGTCCGCTGTTCGAACCGAAAATTGGCATCGGCCCCCCGTCGAATGAATTGGAATTTCGATCCTCAATGTATTATTGATGACTGACTGGAAAGTCAATAAAGCCTGAGAGGCCCCCGACAGTGTTCAAGTGTGACGGGTTCCGCCGCAGACGCAAGGCGGAGCGTCCGGCCGAAATTCTTGAGGCGGCGTTCGACGCCTTCGCCGCGCGCGGCTATGCGGCGACGCGGCTGGAGGATGTGGCGGCCCGCGCCGGCGTGACCAAGGGCACGATCTATCTGTATTTCTCGACCAAGGAGAAATTGTTCGAGGAGATGGTGCGCAGCCATTCGGCCGGCCTGCTCGCGGACGCCGACGCCATTCTCGGCCGGATCGAGGGGGCGAGCGCCAACCGGCTGCGCGGCTTCCTGCGTTTTCTCTACGGGCGCTGCGTGACGGACCGGCGCGGCCGGGAAATCCTGCGTTTCATGATCGCGGACGGCAAAAGCTTTCCGCATCTGGTGGCGGAGCATTATCGCGATTTCGTCCTGCCCCTGCTCGGCATGGTCTCGGGCCTTGTGGACCAGGGCGTGGCCGCCGGCGAGTTTCGCGCGGATCTGCCGCGCGAAACGGTGCGGGTGGTGATCGCGCCGACGCTGTTTCTCAGCGTCATCAGGCTGATTTTCGGCGACGCGCCGCCCGTCGACGAGGAAGCCTATGTCGACGCCCATATCGAACTGGCGATGACCGGCCTGCTCGCCGCCCCGACATAAACGGTCACTTGCCGGGCGCCGCGTGCAAAATTTCGAGCAGCTTGTAGCCCTTGCCTTCGAGCGTGAAGGTCACGGCGTCGCCAGCCTTGAAACCTTCGAGAATTTTCGCCGGCTTGGCCTCGAACTGCATTTCCATCGCGTCCATCAGGCCGGGAATCGCCTCATGGGCGATGGCGACGAGGCCGGCCGCCGCATTGACGCCGGTGATCTTGCCCTTGCCGTGGAAAATCTTCGCGCCGGCTTCGGCCTGGGCGATCGGGACGGGCCGCTCGGCCGCCGCGGCGCCGCCGCAGATCAGCAGGGCGGACAGGGCGGCGGCGAACAGGGATGTTTGCATAAAAGAGCGCCTTTCGGGAACAATGTGCATTCAAGACGTTTCGCTGGGCGTCGTCCTCGGCGGTGATGGACCCCGCGCAAAGAGCGCGGACGCCCGCGCCGGCATGATCGCGGTTCGGGACCGTCATCATAATCATGAAGGGGAAACGTGACCATGACAGAGCCGCCGCGCCTCGCCGGGCTGCGCTTCCGGCGCGGCGAAAGCGTGAGGATCGAGGCGATCCTGCTGGAGCGCCTCGACGACGCCCGCTGGCGCGCGCGCATCCGCCCCGCCGTCGCGACCGGCGACCGGCTGCGCTTTGGCGAAAGCCGGGAAAGCATGGCCTGCCTGCTCGGCTTTGTTGACGCCGACGTCGCCGCGCAGAGCGGCGAGGAGGCGGCGCTGGCGTTTCATTTCGCCGGCGCCGCCCTCGACGAGGCGCTGGAGCGGCTGCGGCGCTGAAAGGCGGCGTTCGTCATGGGCGCCTCCATTGGCTCGGCCGCTGTTTTGGCCCGGGAGCCGCACGGCTTCGTTGCGCCTCCGCAACCTGTCGCGCGGCGCCTTGCTCGACGCCGGTCGCGGCGGCATGATACGGGTCGTCATGGAATTTCGCCCGATGCAGACAGCGAGCATGGACGGCTCGACTCGCCGCGCCGCCGCGCTCGCGACGATCCTGCGCGACGCCGGCGCAAGGCCCGGCCGGCCCGTGGTCGCCCGCATGGCCTCGGCGGACGCGCTGGCGACGGCGGCCTGCGCGGCTTTCGCGTTGGACCGCCCGTTCTTTCCGCTCGATCCCAACCTGCCGGATGGCGTAACGCGAAACTTGCTCGACCAGATCGGCGATCACCTGAAGGTGGATCTGTCGCCGGAGGAGATTCTCGCCCTTCCGCCCGGCGCGGCGCCGCCCTTCCTTCCGCCGCGCGGCCCCGCGCTGCTGATCGCCACCAGCGGCTCGTCGGGGCGCCCCAAAGCCGTCGTGCTCACCGGCGAGGCGCTGGCCGCCTCGGCCCGGGCGTCGGCGCAGGCCACGCCGTTGCGGCCGGGCGACCGCTGGCTGGCCTGCCTGCCGCTGTTTCACATCGGCGGCTTTTCCATCCTCACCCGCTGCGCCCTGGCCGGCGCCGACCCTGTATTGCATCAAGGTTTTGACGCCGCGCGCATCCACGACGCGCTGGTTGAGGGCGGGATCAGCCATGTCTCGCTGACCCCGACCATGCTGGCGCAATTGCTGGCGCTGGATCGGCCGGCGCCGCCAACGCTGCGTCATGCGCTGGTCGGCGGGGCGGCGCTGCCGGCCGAACTGGCGCGGCGGGCGGCGCGCGCAGGCTGGCCGATCCAGCCGACCTATGGCATGAGCGAGACTTGCGCGCAGATCGCCACTTTGCCGAATTTGCCGCCCGACTGGCGCTCGGGATGCGTCGGCCGGTCGCTCCCGGGCGTCGAAATCGCGCGCGACGACGAAGGCCGTCTAAAAATTCGCGGTCCCATGCTGATGCGCGGCTACGCCAATCCCGATCTTGCGCCGGGCGAGGGCGTCGCCGACGGCTGGTTCGTCGCCAACGATCTCGCGGAGATCGCGCCGGACGGGTCGCTGACCATCCTCGGCCGCGCCGACGAAACCATCGTCACCGGCGGCAAGAAGGTTCACCCCGCCGCCGTCGAAAACCTGCTGGCGCAATGTCCGGGCGTCACCTTCGTCGCCGTCGCCGGGCGGCCCGATCCGGTCTGGGGCGCGATCGTCACGGCGCTCTATTGCGGGCCGATGCTCCCCGACGACTTATTGAACTGGTGCCGCGGCGCCATGTCCGGCGCGTGGCGCCCGCGCGCGGCGGTGCGGCTGGAGGCCCCGCCGCTGCTGGCCAATGGCAAGCCCGACCGGCTAAAACTCCGCGAACTCGCCCGAGGGGACGAGGCCAAGGCCGGGACCATCCGGCAGAACGAGGGCGCCGTTTCTTAGAGGCAGGGGCGGCGCGACATCGCGCGCCAGCCAGGGACCGGTGGCCAGCCCATGCGCCCGCGCCGGATCGAGCGCGGCGGCGAGCTGCGCGGCGGCGGCGACGCCGATGGCCGAATCCACCACCGAGGTGATCACGACTTCCATGCCGGCGGCGGCCGCCTGTCGCGCCAGACGCAGCGTGGCGGCGAGTCCGCCGATGCGCGCGGGTTTCAGCACGAGACGGCGCGTGGCGCGCGCGGCGAAAATTTTTTCGGGGCCAAGCTCGAACAGCGATTCGTCAATGGCCAGCGCGAACGGGCAACGCTCCTGCAAGCGCCGCAGGTTTTCCAGCGTGGGCTGCGCCAGGGGCTCCTCCACGCCGTCGATGGGCAGGTCGGCGACGGCGTCGAGAAAGCGGCGCGCCTCCGCCTCGCTCCAGGCGCGGTTGGCGTCGAGGCGAAAGCGGATGGCGGTTTCGGACGCGAGGGCGCGCAGCCGCCGCGCTTCTTCGTCCGCATCGGCGAGGCCGACCTTGATCTTGACGATGTCAAAACCGTTTTGGCGCGCGGCGGCGACGCGGGACGCGCAGGATTCGTCGAGCGGTCCCGCCGCCGCATTGACCGCAACCTGGCTGGCGGCGGCGGCCCCCAGCGCCCGATGCAGCGGCAGGCCATCACGCCGCGCCGACAGATCGCGCAAGGCGGTTTCGACCGCCCAGCGCGCCTGCGCATTGTCGATCGCCGCAAGCCCCGCCAGGCCCTCGTCCAGCGCCGCGCCGCGCAAGGACTGAGCCGCTCGTTCGAGCGCGGCGAACGTATCTGCGCGGTCTTGCGCGCCCGAAAAGCTGGGCAGCGGCGCGCAATCGCCCCAGCCCGCAAGTCCCTGCGAAAACAAGCCGATCAACACGCCCCGACGCTCGCCGAGCGTGGCGTGCGCCGCGCGCCACGGCTGCTTCAGCGGCAGCGCATAAGGTCGCAGGACGACCTGTTCGAGCTTCACGGACGGCGCGTGAACTTGGAAAAATCCGGCGGGCGTTTTTCGACGAAGGCGTCGCGGCCTTCCTGTCCCTCTTGCGTCATGTAGAACAAAGCGGTGGCGTTGCCCGCCAGCTCCTGCACGCCGGCGAGGCCGTCGCTGTCGGCGTTGAAGCCGGCTTTCAGCACCCGCAGGGCGGTGGGCGAATGGCGCAGCATTTCGCGGCACCATTGCATCGTCTCCTCCTCAAGCCGCTCCAGCGGCACGACGGTGTTGACGAGGCCCATCTCAAGCGCTTCCTTCGCGTCGTACTGCCGGCACAGGAACCAG
The DNA here is from genome assembly GCF_900187365.1 of Rhodoblastus acidophilus. GTDB lineage: Bacteria > Pseudomonadota > Alphaproteobacteria > Rhizobiales > Beijerinckiaceae > Rhodoblastus > Rhodoblastus acidophilus. The sequence goes on along the minus strand of NZ_FYDG01000002.1, from coordinate 507,886 downwards.
ATTTCCTTGGCCTTTTTCAGCCCGACCGCCCGCGACATCAGCCCGGCGCCATAGCCCGCGTCGAAACTGCCAACCTTCGGGCCGGTCTGGCCGAAGCGGGCGTTTTCGGCGGCGATGGTCAGGTCGCAGACCAGATGCAGCACATGGCCGCCGCCGATGGCCCAGCCCGCCACCATCGCCACCACCGGCTTGGGCAGGGTGCGGATCATCCGCTGCAAATCAAGCGCGTTCAAATGGTTGACGCCGTGGGAATCGCGATAGCCGCCGTCCTCGCCGCGAATCTTCTGGTCGCCGCCCGAGCAGAACGCCTTGTCGCCCGCGCCGGTCAGGATGATCGCGCCGACCTCCGGGTCGAGCCGCGCGAGATGCAGCGCCGTCATCATTTCATCGAGCGTCTCCGGGCGAAACGCATTGTGCCGCTCCGGGCGATTGATGGTGATGCGGGCGACGCCTTCAGCCTTGTCGAACAGAATATCCTGAAATTTTTGATCGGACGCCGGCTTCCAGGCGATGGGCGAAGTGGTCACGAACAGGTCTCCAGTTGGGACGAAGCGAAAAATTTTCTGGCGCGCGCAAGACTGTGGGCGCGGTCGATGGCGACGTGGACGATGGCCCTGCCTTCCGCCAGATTTTCCAGCACGGCGGCGACGGCCTCGGCATTGGTTTCGGCCGCGGAATAACGCAGGCCGAACGCCTTGGCGAGCGCGGCGGGGTCGTAAACCTGCGCCGCGATCCACGCCGCCTCGAATTCCGGCAGCGCGGCTTGCGCCAGATGGTCGAAAATGCCGCCGCCGCGATTGTCGAGCAGCAGCACCGTCAGCTTTTTCGCCCGCATCAGCGCGAGGGCGTTGAGATCGTGCAAAAAGGCGAGATCGCCGAGCACGGCGACCGTCGGTCCCAGCGCCGCCGACAGGCCGAGCGCGGTGGAGAGATTGCCATCAATGCCGCTCAAGCCGCGATTGCCGAAGATTTTGAGCGCCCGGGCGCGGCGGCCGGCGAACCATTCGGCGGAGCGGATGGTGAGGGAATTGGCCAGGAAAACCGGGGTGTTTTCGGGCAAACCGGCGAGCAGGCGGCGCAGCAGCGCGCCCTCGAACGGGGCGTCTTCGGCGCAGGCCGTTTCGGCGGCGTCCGCCGCCGCGTCGTCGAGCCGCGCGAGCTGTCTCGCCCAATCCGCCGGGGCGGGGCGCCCGCGCAGGCCGGCGCAGAACAGCGCGACATCGGCCTGAACCAGATGGGTGGCGATCCGGTCGGGATCGCCAAAACGCGCGCAATCCGACACCACGATCTGCGCCGCGCCTTTTCGCGCCCGCAAAAACTCGGCGGTCGCGCGGCAAACCGGCGTTCCGCCAAAACGCAGCGCCCAATCGAACGCCGGTTTCTGGCGCGCCACCGCGTCGGGATGGGCGAGAACCGCCGCATCGTCCGGCGCGGAAAAACGCAGGCCCGAGAGAACGTCGGCGAAAACCGGCGCGTTCAGCCGCGCAGACAGGTCGAGAATGGCGGCGCGGGCGTCTTCGCCCAGGGTTTCAGGGCCGCAGACGATCACGCCTTTGCCGGTCAGCCGCGCATCAACGCTAGAGATCAGCGCGGCGTCGGGCGCCGTCCGCCCCTTGGAAACCAGCGGAACCGGCCGCGTCTCCGGCGCGGACGTTGGCCCTGCGGGCGTCAGCGGCTCGCGCAGGGGAATGTTGAGATGGACCGGGCCGGGCAGGGGAAAGCGCGCGGCGTGAAACACCCGCGCCGCGAAATCGGCCAGCCAGTCCGTGCGCGTGTCCGGCGGCGGCAGCGCATGAAAAGCGCGGACGTGGACGCCGAACAGCGCGGTCTGCTCCATGGTTTGATTGGCGCCGCATGCGTGCAGTTCGGGCGGGCGGTCGGCCGACAGCAGCAGCAGCGGAACGCGCGCGGCGTCGGCTTCGACCACGGCCGGGGCCCAATTGGCGATGGCCGAGCCGGACGTGGCGATCAGCGCCGTCGGCTCATGGTCGGCCTTGGCGAGGCCCAGCGCGAAAAAGCCGGCGGACCGCTCGTCCACGATCATCTGCACCGCGAGATCGGGATGGCGCAGCGCGGCCAGCGTCAGCGGGGTCGAGCGCGAACCCGGCGAGGCCACCACGCGCCGCAGGCCGGCGCGCGCGAGACCGTCGAGCAGGGTCCACGCCCACGCAAAGCCCAGCCGCGCCTCATCCATGCCGCGATTGCTCGCGCGCGCGCGGTTCAGCGGAGGGCGCGCCGCCGAGAATGTCGAGGAATGTGGTGAGTTTCAGTTCTGTCTCGGCCCATTCGGCGTCGGGGTCGGATTCGGCCATAATGCCGGCGCCGGCCCACAGCCGGGCCTCGCGGCCCTGGATTTCGGCGCAACGCAGCACCACGGCGGCCTCGCCGTCGCCCTCGGCGTCGATCCAGCCGGCCAGACCGGTGTAAAGCCCGTCGCGGCGCTCCTCGTTCTCGCGCAGAAAGGCGCGGGCGGGCGCTTTGGGCCAGCCGAGCACGGCGGGGGTGGGGTGCAGCGCCGCTATGGCGTCGAGCAGGTCCAGGCCCTCGCGCATGTGTCCGCTCACGGGCGTCCACAAATGCTGCAGGCGCGGCAGTTTCACCAGCCCGGGTTCGGGCGGGTGGCTCAGCTCGTCGCAGATTTCGCGCATCGATTCGGCGATGGACTGGACCACCAGCGCGTGTTCGCGCCTTTCCTTGGCGCAGCCGCGCAAGGTTCTGGCCGTTTCATCATCCTGCGCCGTCGTGGGAAAACGCGGCGCCGTTCCCGCCAGCGCGTGGCTGACCAGCGCGCGCCCGCGCTTGACCGCCAGCAATTCCGGCGTCGCGGCCAGCGTGCAGCCGTTGGCGCTGGGGAATTTCAGCACGCGCCCTTCCACGCAGCCCTGCGCCATGCGGCGCGCCAGCGCGTCCGCGTCGATCGGCGCGCGCAGCGTGACCACGCGCTTGCGCGCCAGCACCACCTTGTCGAAGCGTTTCGCCCGGATCGCCTGGGTGGCGGCGCGCACGCGGGCGCGCCATTCGGCGCGGTCGGGCCGATCCTCCTGCCGCTCGACCGGGCTATGCGTCTCCTTGGCGGCCGGCGCGGTCATGGCGCGAAACCGCTCGGCCCATTCGCGCGTCAAGGCCGCCGCCGGCCGGAAATCGCGATAACCGGTGAGGACGAGGCTGCAGCGGCCTTCGCTGCGGCGCAACAGCAATTCGGGCAGGCTGAGGTGGGCGCCGCCGCCGAGCGGGGCCGGGGGCGCGGTCAGAAAGGCGATGGGCGCCGGGCCGTCGCCGAACCGGGTCCAGCGCCGGCAGGCCACGCGCCAGCGGTCCACGCTCATGTCGGCGAAGCCGGCCACCGCGCCGACGCTGAACATTTCTTCGTCCGGCGCGATCCACACCCGGTCGGCGCGGCCGTTGCGGACGAGGTCGAACAGGGCGTCCGGCAGGTCGAGGGCGAGGCTCAGCAGGTTTTCGCCCGGCGCCGCGCCGATCTGCGCCATCCACGGCGCCAGCGCGGCCTCGAGCCAGTCGCCGGGCGCGGCGTTATGTTGACGCGGTTTCGAGGGGAGGGCGACGATACCCAAACTTGCGCTCCAGCCGGAAAGTCATTTCGATAGCCCAATTCTGCGCTATTTTCGACTCTTCGTTCTTGATTCGGCACAAAGACGCCATTGGCATTCTCGCATAGCTGCCTTGGCGCCGCCTCCGACGCGGCGATGGAAAAGAGGGCCCTATGACCGGCACGCCCGACAACAGCTTTGGCTTTCGCGCCGTGGCGCCGGACGAGCGCCGCGCCCGCATCCGCCGCGTCTTCACCGGCGTCGCCCCGCGCTACGACCTGATGAACGACCTGATGTCGTTCGGCCTGCACCGGCTCTGGAAGCGCTGGCTGATCGCCGCCGTCGCGCCGCAGCCGGGCGAAAGAATCGTCGATCTCGCGGGGGGCACCGGCGACGTCGGGGCGGGTCTGGCGGGGCCGGATCGCTGCGTCGCCATCTGCGATCCCAGCGTCGCCATGATGGAGGCGGGCCGCAAGCGCGCCCTGCCGCATGTCCAGTGGATCGCCGGCGAGGCGGAAGCCCTGCCTTTCGCCGACAACGCGCTCGACGCTTTGACGATTTCCTTCGGCATCCGCAATGTCACCCGCTTGCGCGACGCGCTGGCCGAAATGCACCGCGTGCTGAAGCCGGGCGGACGCGCCTTCTGCCTGGAGTTCTCCAAGCCGGCGTTCTGGCTGGCGCCGTTCTACAACCTGTTCTCTTTTCAGGTGATTCCGCGCCTGGGAGCGTTGGTCGCCAACCAGCCCGAAGCCTACGCCTATCTGGTCGAATCGATTCGCCGCTTCCCCGACCAGGAGGAACTCGCCGCTTTGTTCCGCGACGCCGGTTTCGCGCAGGTGAAATATCGCAATTTCAGTTTCGGCATCGTCTGCCTGCATATCGGCTACAAGGGCTGACGGATCGCGCTATATCCGGCGCATGAAAGTCTCGTCGCATCTCTGGCCCGGCGTCCCCTTGGCGCTCGGCTCCGCCGCGCTGTTCGGCGCGCTCGCCCCGCTGTGCAAGCTGCTGCTCGACCGGTTCGAGCCGCAAATGCTGGCCGGCGCGCTCTATCTCGGCGCGGGAATTGGGCTTGGGCTGATCGCGCTGGCGCGGCGCGTGGCGGGCGCCCCGGCGGCGGAGGCTCCGTTGCGGCGCGGCGACGCGCCCTGGCTCGCCGCCATCGTCCTGTTCGGCGGCGTGCTCGGGCCGCTGGCGCTCATGCTGGGGCTGAACGCGACCGACGCCGCCAACGCCGCGCTGCTGCTCAATCTGGAGGGGCTGGCGACCATGGCGATCGCCTGGCTGGTCTTCCGCGAGAATGTGGATCGCCGCCTGCTGTTGGGCGCGGCGGCGATCCTGCTCGGCGCCGTCGCGCTGTCGTGGCAGGGGCGGGGCGTTTCGCTCGACACGGGCGCGGTTCTCGTGGCCGTCGCCTGCCTGTGCTGGGGCGTGGACAATAATCTGACGCGCAAATTGTCCTCGGCCGATCCAGCGACGCTCGCCATGATCAAGGGATTTTTCGCCGGCGGGGTCAATCTCGCCGCCGCGCTCCTTCTTGGCGCGCGCCTGCCGGGCGCCGCCGATCTGGCGGCGGCGGCGGTTTTGGGCTTCGTCTGCGTCGGCGCCAGTCTCGTCCTGTTCATCCGGGCGCTGCGGCATTTGGGAACGGCGCGCACGGGCGCCTATTTCTCGCTCGCGCCCTTCATCGGCGCAGCGACGGCGCTGGCGGCGTTCAACGAGGCGCCGTCGCTCCAGCTGCTGGTCGCAGGCGGCCTGATGGGCGTCGGCGTCTGGCTGCACCTGTCGGAACGGCACGAGCATGTTCACGAACACGCGCCGCTGGAGCACGAACACAGCCACGTTCACGACGCGCATCACCAGCACGCGCATGAGCACGGCGGCGACGGCGAACCGCACTCACATTGGCACAGCCACGCAAGTCTCGTGCATTCGCATCCGCATTACCCCGACCTGCATCACCGCCATCGCCATTAAAAAACGGCGCCGAGGCACAGCAGCACGGAAAACAGCGCCTGGGTCTGCGCCGTCTGCGCCAGCAGCCCGTTGAGGCCGGGACCGGGGCGTTCGACGAACAGGCGGCGCGCCTGCATCGCCGCCAGCGGCAGCGCGCCGAGCGCCACGACCATGTGATTGGGCGGCGCGGCGCCCGCCAGCGGCGCCAGCAGCGCGAAGGGCGCCAGCATCATGGCGGCGAACAGCCAGCGCGCCCGCGCCGGGCCGGCGACGATCGCCAGCGTGCGGCGCCCGACCCGCGCATCCGCCGCCGCGTCGCGGAAATTGTTGACCATCAGCACGCCCGCGGCGAACAGGCCGACCGCGCAGCCGGCGAGGACCGGCGCGAGCGCCAGCTCCCCGGCGCACAGCCAATAGGTTCCGCACACCGCCGCCAGGCCGAAAAAGGCGATGACGAAGATTTCGCCGAACGGCGAATAGGAAATCGGCCAGGGGCCGCCCGTATACGCCCAGCCGGACACGATCGAGGCGAGGCCGAGCAGCAGGATCGGCCAGCCGCCCACGGCGATCAGATAGACGCCGCCGCACGCGGCCAGGGCGAAGGCGCCGACGGCGGCGCGCTTGATCGCCGCCGGCTCCAGCAGGCCGCTGGCGGCGGCGCGCACGGGGCCGAGGCGATCAGGCCCATCGCCGCCGCGCTCGAAATCCTTGGCGTCGTTGAACAGGTTTGTGGCGATCTGGATGCAACCGGCCGACAGCATGGCGACCAGCGTCGCGGCCAGATGGGTCTTGCCGGCGACCAGCCAGGCCAGCGCCGCGCCCACCAGAACGGGGGCGAGCGCCATGGTCAGCGTGCGCGGGCGCATGGCGCCGATCCAGGTTGAAAAAAGCGGCGCGGTTTCGGAATTGGTGATCGTCATGGCGGCACTCTATCCTGAGCTTGGGTCAGGGGCCAAACAGCTTTTCGGCGCGCCGCTGGAAGGCGGCGAGAACCTTGGTTTCGACCTCGGCGGCCGCCAGCGAGGCCACAAGGTTCAACATGGGCGACCGGAAATCCAGCACCGCCTCGCACACCAGCCGGCAACCGTCCTGTTCCCGCGCGAACCGGAACGTCATCGAGAAGCGCCGCCACGGCCCGTCCTGCGAGACGATGGCCAGTTCGCGCGGCGGCTTCAATTCGGCGCGGGTTTTGAAGGGGTGGCGCAACGGCCCGAAGCCGAAGACATTTTCGACCTGCAGCGCATCGCCCTCGCGCGCGAGGATTCGCGCGCTGCGGCAGCCCGGCACGAACAGCGGATAGGATTCGATGTCGGCGGCGAGGGCGAACAGGTTTTCGGGAGAATAGCGCGGATAGAAACGCGACAACCGGCGCGTCACGGCCATCGGGCGGGACTCGCGGGGCGCAAAGATGATGGGGGACGGTTGGCTATGGCGGAGGGAGCGGGATTCGAACCCGCGATACGGTTTCCCGTATACACACTTTCCAGGCGTGCGCCTTCAACCACTCGGCCACCCCTCCTGACGCCGCGCTTGTTTGCGGAGTCGGCGCCTTTATAGCGGCATCGCGCGCCAGCGCAAGGGCGCGGCCGCGCAAAATCTTGCAAATCAGGCCGGGACCGCTTCCGACGCCGCCGCCGCCTTCGGCTCGGCCTTCAGATGAACCTCCTCCGGCGTCGCATTCACCTCCACCGCCATGCCGCAGTCGCGCGCCACAAGGCCGGTGAAATAGGGCTGGATGCCGTGGGCGTCGACCGCGCCGCTTTCCGAAACCCCGTCGAGCAGGCCCGAGACGTGATTCGCCAGCTTGAGATTCGGGCCTTTCACCGCCACCGACAGCCTGATCTCGTCGCCCTCGCCTTCGATCTTCACATTCATCACCCCGCCGCGCGGGATGCAGGCGCTGGCGATCAGGCACAGGTTGAGCAGCAGCTTCACCTTGTTCTTGGCGACGAAGGCGCGCGGGCCTTCCCAGTTCAGCGTGGTGCGCTCGTCGGCGCCGAACAGGCCGCGCGCCACTTTTTCCGCATCGCCCGTGTCGATGGAGGCGCCCGCCGAGCCCGCCGCGCCAAACGCCAGACGGCAGAATTGCAGCCGCGCCGACGCCGATTTGGCGCTCTTGCGAATCAGGTCCAGCGCGAATTCGCGCATGCCCTCGTCCTTGTCCTCCTCCAGCACCTCCAACCCGTTGACGATGGCGCCGACGGGGCTGATCACGTCATGGCAGACGCGCGAACACAGCAGGGCGGCCAGGTCGAGCGGTTCCAGAGAAAGCGGGGTGGTCATGGGGCTTTTCCATTCTTGAACATTGCGGCGGACTATGGGGGCAATTGGTTAGCGACGGGTTATAACAGATCGTTAAGCAATCGTTCACTTGCCGCAGAGATACTCTTGCGCCATCGAGCGGGATGAGGCCCTGATGATGCGACCTTACACGATTTCCCGACGCGACGCCCTGCGCGGTCTGACCGGCGTCGCCCTGACGCCGGCGTCGGCTCTGGCCGGTCAGGCCGCCCCGCAGGACCGCAGCGTCTATTCGGACAATGAGCTGGTCGACAACGGCCACCGCTTCTTCGGCAGCCTTTCGCGCGGGCTCGCCGAGGCGATCCAGTCCGCCACCAGGCGCTGGGGCCACCCCAACGCCTATATTCTCGGGCAGGAGGCGGGCGGCGCTTTCGTCGGCGGCCTGCGCTATGGCGAAGGCGCGATGCACACCCGCAACGCCGGTTCGCAGCGCATCTACTGGCAGGGGCCTTCGCTCGGCTTCGACGCCGGCGCCGACGGCGACCGCACCATGATGCTGGTCTATAACCTGCCCGCGACCGACGCGATTTACGAGCGTTTCGTCGGCATCGACGGCTCGGCCTATCTGGTCGGCGGCTTCGGCGTCACCGCGCTCGGGGCCAATGGCGTGACGGTGGTGCCGATCCGCACCGGCGTCGGCGCGCGGCTGGGCGTCAATCTCGGCTATCTCAAATTCACGCGCGATTCGACTTGGAATCCCTTCTGATCTTGTTCTAATGCAGGGCGAGTCCATTCCGGGCTCCCCGGCGTTTTCACGCGAGGCGCTGCCGATTCGCGCGCGAACGACGCATCCAGACAGGATTCTTCCTTGGTCGAGCAACTCGTCGCCTTCGCCCTGGGCTTTTCCATTTGCGGCCTGATCGGGCTCGCGTTCCTGCCGCTGGTCTCCGCCCGCGCGCGGCGTTTGACCCTCAAGAGCATTGAAGAACGCCTGCCCATGACGTTCGACGAGATCGAGGCGGACCGCGACCTTTTGCGCGCCCGGTTCGCTGTGGAGAAGCGCGATCTGGAAATCGCGGTCGAGCGCGAGCGCCGGTCGCGCGCCGGCGAGGCCGCCGAACTCGGCCGCCGCACCGCCGCGCTGGTTCAGGCAGAAGAAAGAATCCGCGCCGCCGAGACCGAACTGGCGGCGCGCGACGCGCTGCTCACGCAAGCCTTGCAGCACGGCGAATCGTTGCGGACGGAACTGGCGGAAACCGGGGCGCGACTGGCGACTCGCGAGCAGGAACTGATGGCGAAGACCGGACAGATCGACACTTTGACCGAAGCACATCGCGCGCTAAAAGCCGAACTGGAGAGTTTTCGCGCGCAATTGCAGCAGGCGGAAGCGCGCAACCACGCCTTCGACGCCCGGCGCGAGCGGCTGATCGCCAAGATCAAGGCGGAGGGCAAGCGCGTGGAGCAGGCCGAAGCTGAGATCAAGGCGTTGCGCGATTTGTCCGATCAACCCGGCGGCGTGGCCATCGCCGAATTGCGCAGCGCCATTCTCGACCTCGGACGACAGGTCGTGGCGCAAGATCAAGCGCGTCAGGATCAGGCGGTTCAAGATCAACAGGCTCAAGACCAGGTTGACCCGAATCAGGCCTGCCCCACCCAGCCGTGAGCGGACGCGCCCGTTTTTCTTTTCGCGCGCGTCCCTTGACGGATTGTTAGCGGCAGACGCGCACGCGGCGGCGGCCGACGAACTCGCCGTCCTCGTCATAGATCGGGCGGCGCTCCATCCAGCAGGTCGGGCCGTCGTCGTAATAGACCGGGCCGCGATCGGCGTTGGCGGCGGCGGCGCCGAGCATGGCGCCGCCCAGAATGCCCGCGGCGATGCCCGCGCCGACGGCGGCGCCGTCATGAGCGGAAGCCGGCGCGCACAGGCTGGCGGCCAGCGTGACGGCGGTCAAGCCGGCGAGCGCGGCTTTCTTGATGGAAACTGACATGGCGTCCTCCGTGAAATCCTGTTCCAAATGGGCGCGCGCGGCGCCCGAAGTTCGGTGGCCCAAAAGCGAAAACCGCATTGAAGTTTAGTGTAGTCGTCGCATATGAACCAGAGTTGAATGAACTGGGCGTAAAATACGGCGAAATTTCAGTCGGAACAATGGCGTGATTTCAATTGGTTCTTCCGGAGACTTGTCGGCCGACCGACGTTACGAATGGGGCCGGGGCGCGCTGGCGGCCGGCGATGCGGAAGGGGCGCGCGATTTGTTCGCGCAGGCGCTCGATTGCGCGCCCGACTGGCCGGCGGCCTGGTTCGGGCTGGCGCAGGCGCTGGAGCGGTTGCAGCGCGGCGAGGAGGCGCGGCAGGCTTACGCCAAAACCCTGGCGCTCGATCCCGACGACGCGCAGGGCGCGGCGCTGGCCCTGGCGCGGCTGGGCGCGCCGCCGCCCGCCGCCGCGCCGCGCGCCTATGTCCAAACCCTGTTCGATCAATATGCGGCGCGGTTCGACACGCATCTCGTGCAAAAACTGGCCTATCGCGGCCCCGAGATTCTCTGCGACGCGCTGGCGCGGGTCGAGGCCGACAGGCGATTCGGCCATGTGCTCGATCTCGGCTGCGGCGCCGGCCTGTTCGCCGCCGCCATTTCCGCACGCGCCGACGCGATCACGGGCGTCGATCTTTCGCCGGCCATGATCGAGCAGGCGCGGGCCAAGCGGCTGTATGCCCGGCTGGCCGCGGCGGAGCTGACCGAGTTTCTGGCGGGCGAGCCGGCGGACAGCGCCGACCTCGCCGCCGCCGCCGACGTCTTCGTCTATATGGGCGATCTCGCGCCCGTGTTCGCACAGGTCGCGCGGGTGCTGCGCGCGAACAGCCTGTTCGCCTTCACCTGCCAGAGCGGGCCGGCGCAAGGGTTCATCGTCGGCGAGGATCTGCGGTTTTCCCACAGCGACAATTACTTGCGCGAAACGGCCCGCGCCCATGGCTTCGTCGTGGCCGAACTCGCCGCCGCCTCGACGCGGCGGGATCGCGGCGTTGACGTTCCCGGCTGGGCGGCGGTGCTGCGCAAGGCCGGCTGACGCGGCAAAAAGGCGGACTGGACCGGCGTCGGGCCGCGCCCTATTGTCGCAGTCGCAGCCTATTCCAGCAGCGAGCTTCGCGCATGAAAAAAGTTTATCCCGACGCCGGGACCGCCATGGCCGGACTGGTCAAGGACGGCATGACGCTCATGGCCGGGGGCTTCGGCCTCTGCGGCATTCCCGAAGCGCTGATCGAGGCGGTGAGGGCCTCTGGCGCGAAAAACCTCACCTTCATTTCCAACAACGCCGGGGTGGACGGCATCGGCCTGGGCGTCCTGCTGGAGACGCGGCAGGTGAAGAAGATGATCTCGTCCTATGTCGGCGAGAACAAGCTTTTCGCGCAACAGTACTTGGGGGGAGAGCTGGAGATCGAGTTCAACCCGCAGGGCACTCTGGCCGAGCGCATCCGCGCCGGCGGCGCCGGAATCCCCGCCTTCTACACCAAGACCGGCTTTGGCACGCTGGTGGCCGAGGGCAAGGAAACCCGCGTGTTCCACGGCGAAAACTATGTAATGGAGACCGGCCTTGTCGCTGATGTGTCCATCGTCCACGCCTGGATGGGCGACACCGAGGGCAATCTGGTGTTCCGCAAGACCGCGCGCAATTTCAACCCGATGATGGCCACCGCCGGCAAGATCACCGTGGCCGAGGTCGAGCATCTCGTGCCGGCCGGCCAGATCAACCCCGATCATATCCACACGTCCGGCATTTACGTGCAGCGCATCGTCCATGTGCCGGACGCCGCCAAGCATATCGAGCAGCGCACCACCCGCAAGCACACCAGCGCGCCCGCCGCGACCGGAGGAGAAGTCTAATGGCTTGGACCCGCGACCAGATGGCGGCGCGCGCCGCCAAGGAGCTGAGAGACGGTTATTACGTCAATCTCGGCATTGGCATTCCCACGCTCGTCTCGAATTATATTCCCGAGGGCGTGCATGTGCAGTTGCAGAGCGAAAACGGCATGTTGGGCATGGGCCCCTTCCCCTATGAGGGCGAGGAGGACGCGGATCTGATCAACGCCGGCAAGCAGACCATCACCGAACTGCCGACCACCAGCTATTTTTCCTCCGCCGATTCGTTTGCGATGATTCGCGGCGGCCATATCGATCTGTCGATCCTCGGCGCCATGCAGGTGGCGGAGAACGGGGATCTGGCCAACTGGATGATTCCCGGCAAAATGGTGAAGGGCATGGGCGGCGCCATGGATTTGGTCGCCGGCGTGAAGAAAGTCGTGGTGGTGATGGAGCATGTCGCCAAGGACGGCCCCAAATTCCTGAAAACATGCAGCCTGCCGCTGACGGGCTCGCGCGTGGTCGATCTGCTGATCACCGATCTCGGCGTGTTCGCGCTCGACAAGCATGGCGACGGCGGGGTCAAGCTGATCGAACTGGCCGATGGCGTGACCGTCGAGGAGATCAAGGCCAAGACCGAAGCGGACTTTTCCGTCGCTTTGTGATCTTTTGGCGAGGACCGGGCGGCGCTGAACGGGCGCCGTCCGGAGCGCCGAAAGGAAAACTATGCGCCTGTTCTGGCTGATCTTCGCCGCCTGCGCCTGCGCGCCGGCGCACGCCGAACCCCTCTGGCCCAACAGCGCCGTCAATCGCTGGCAGGCCGAGGCGCTGGCGCAGGGGCTTAACGCCGAAATCCTCGCCGCGCGCAGCGCCACCGCCGTGCTGGAAAACTGGTGCGGCGTCCACCGCCTCGCCTCCGAAGCCCGGATCGTCGCCGAACAGGTCGCCGCCGCCCCGGCCAAGGCGCCGACCGCCGAACAGCGCCAGCGCCTCGGCGTCGGGCCGGACGAGCCGGTCAAATACCGGCGCGTCCGCCTGCGCTGCGGCGCGCATGTGCTGTCGGAAGCCGACAATTTCTACGTGCCCGCCCGGCTCACGCCCGAGATGAACCGGATTCTGGAAACCACCGACGCGCCGTTCGGCAAAGTGGTCAAACCGCTGGAGCCGTATCGCCGCACGTTTTTCGCGCAAACCCTGTGGTCGCCGGTCCAGACGCCGGGCGAGGCGCCGACCCTGACGATCCCCGTCAACCTGTTCGAGCATCGCGCTGTGCTGTATTCGCGGGATAATCTGCCATTTTCGGAGGTGGATGAGGTCTATCAGCGCGACCTCCTCGACTTTCCGCCGCAGCCTTGACCGCTCACGAGAAAAAATAGTCTATCAAAATGGTATAATTATGCGCTATGAAGGAGGCGCGCCGAAACGCCGAACCCCAAGAGGACCAAAATGGCGGTGAACAGCAAGAAACCCGAAACCCTCGTTCTTCATGCCGGGTGGCGCGCCGATCCGGCCACCGGTTCGGTGGCGCCGCCGATCTTCCAGACCACCAGCTACCAGTTCCGCGACACCGAGCACGCCGCCAATCTGTTCGGGCTGAAGGAGCTGGGCAATATCTACACCCGCCTCGGCAACCCCACGACCGACATTCTGGAGCAGCGGCTCGCCGCGCTCGAAGGCGGCGTGGCGGCGCTGGTGGTGGCTTCTGGCCAGGCGGCTTCCGCCTTCTCGGTGCAGAATCTCGCCAAGGCCGGCGATAACGTCGTGTCCTCGACCGACCTTTATGGCGGCACCTGGAACCTGTTCGCCAATACGCTGAAGGATCAGGGCATCGAGGTCCGCTTCGTCGATCCGACCGATCCCGAAAATTTCCGCCGCGCCACCGATGACCGGACCCGCGCCTATTATGCGGAAACCCTGCCCAATCCCAAGCTCGCGGTGTTCCCGATCGCGGAAGTCGCGGCGATCGGCCGCGAATTCGGCATTCCCCTGATCATGGACAATACGGCGGCGCCGATCCTGTGCCGTCCGCTGGAGCATGGCGCGGCGATTGTCGTTTACTCCACCACGAAATTCATCGGCGGCCATGGCGCGGCCATCGGCGGCGCGCTGGTCGACGGCGGCAATTTCGACTGGGAGAAATGGGCCGAGCGCCAGCCGGCGCTCAACACGCCCGATCCGTCCTATCACGGCGCGGTGTGGACGCAGGCGGTCAAGCCGATCGGCCCGGTGGCTTATATCATCAAGGCGCGCACGACTTTGCTGCGCGATCTCGGCGCCGCCGCCTCGCCGTTCAATTCGTTCCTGACGCTGCAAGGGCTTGAAACGCTGCCGCTGCGCATGGAGCGGCATTGTTCGAACGCCAATGCGGTGGCCGCGTGGCTGTCACAGCGGCCGGAGATCACCAAGGTGATCCACCCGTCGGTGCAAACCGGCGAGGCCCGCGCCCGCGCCGACAAATATTTGCGCGGCGGCTATGGCGCTTTGCTTGGGTTTGAGCTGGCCAAGGGCGCCGAGGCCGGGCGCAAATTCATCGATGCGCTCAAATTATTCTATCACGTCGCCAATATTGGCGACGCCCGCAGCCTCGCCATCCATCCGGCCTCGACGACCCATTCGCAGCTCGACGAAGCCGCGCAGCTCGCCACCGGCGTGTCGCCGGGCTATGTCCGGCTGTCGGTCGGGCTGGAGCATATCGACGACATTTTGGCCGATCTGGAGCAGGCGTTGAACGCGGCTAGGTGAGTTTTGTCAGGCGGGCGGCGGTTGGTTTCAAGCGCCGCCCGCAGGCCGGGCGTCGAGGATGTCCGGCGTCGGCTCGAAGCGGTCCTGCGACATGGGGGGGGCGGTTGGCGTCAATCTTGTAACAAGCGGACGATCAACGAGACACCAATTGTGGCGCCGTTGGCTACGGCGGCAATCCGGCCAAGGATTGCAGCTTCAACGGCCATCGGGCGCCAACGGCACCTCCCAGGACTGTTTGACCATCTGCATGGGTATGTCGGTCTTGATGCTTTGCACGCCTTTGATGCGCGCCAGACGTTCGCCTTGGAAGCGCCTGTATCCGACAAGGTCTTCGGCGACGATACGAAGCAAGAAATCGCAGTCGCCCGCCATGAGATGGCACTCGACCACCTGAGAAAGTTTGCCGATCTCCTCGATGAAGTGATTGACCTGATCTTCTCCTTGCCCGGTCAGGTAGACGCGCGCGAACACGGTTAGGCCCATTCCGACCAGACCGGGGTCAAGAATCGCCGCATATCGCGCGATCACGCCCTTGTCCTCAAGCACCCGCACTCTGCGCAAGCATGGCGACGGCGAAAGGCCGACCAACGCCGCAAGTTCGTTGTTGGGAATGCGGCCTTGCCGTTGCAACACGCGGAGAATTTTCTTGTCGATCGCGTCGAGAATCATCAGCAATCCAATGCTGCTCTTTGGATATTTCAGGGCGTGTTATGCCAGAAATAATCCATATCGCCCCTCAATTCGCAAGCAACTGCCAGACGGGTCGCGCTAGAAATTGTTTCGTTGATTTGCGGGGCTGTTGAGGCCCGCTCCAGTCACAAAGGGGCATTCGATGCGGCTAGCCGGAGAAATGCGCGAGGCGCCTCCGCCGGCGCGATCGCGCGGGCCAGCGCGCCTTGGCTTTTTCGAAAACAGACCGCAATCCGCCAATTACGCGGCGTCGCAAGCGGGCCGGGCATGACCATCAGCGCACTCGCCTCATTCTGGGCTTTGTCCATGCTCTTCGTCATCATACCGGGAGCGGACTGGGCTTACGCCATCTCCTGTGGAATGCGCCGAGCGGTGATTCCCGCAGTTTCCGGACTGCTTCTGGGGCATTTCGCTGCGACGGTCGTGGTCGCCGCAGGCGTTGGCGCCCTGCTCACCGGCGCGCCCGGAGCCATGAACGTCTTCAGCATCGTTGGCGCCGCATATCTGGCGTGGCTTGGCGGCCAACTGCTCATCGCCCCTCCGACGCCGGGCGCCATAGATGCGCAATGGGCTGTGACGTGGGTGGATTGGGTCGCGAAGGGGTTTTGCGTCAGTGGCTTGAATCCCAAGGTCTTCCTGTTGTTTCTGGCCCTCCTTCCGCAGTTCGCCGAGACGTCCGCGAACTGGCCTGTCCCCGCGCAGATCCTCGCTCTGGGCGCCGTCCACATCATCAACTGTGGTGTGGTCTATCTCCTCGTGGGCTATGGCTCTCAAGCGGTGTTGCGCTCGCGTCCACGGGCGGCCCGTCTCATCGGGCGTCTTTCGGGCGGGGCGATGATTGCAATCGCCATCGTTCTCGTCGCGGAGCGCTTCGCATGAACAGAAGGGCACAACCATGAGCCTCATTTTCGATCCGCAGATCGCCGAACGCGTTCGCGCCAGTTTCGAACGGCAACACGCCATGCGCCTCATTCGCGCCACTTTTCCGGTGGTGGAGCAGGGCCGAACCGAAATTCATTTGCCGCACTGGCAAGGCGTCGAACAGCAACATGGTTTTGTGCATGGCGGCGTTGTCGGCATGATCGCGGATTCCGCCGCAGGCTACGCGGCCATGACGATGGTCCCGGCTACGGACTCCGTCTTGACGGTCGAATTCAAGCTGAACCTGATGGCGCCGGCCGATGGAGAAAAGCTCATCGCCCGTGGTCAGGTCGTCCGCCCCGGCCGCACGCTGATCGTCACCAAGGCGGACGTGTTCGCCATCAAGGATGGCAAGGAAACCCTCTGCGGGCTCATGCAGCAAACAATCATGGTCATGCACGGCAAGGTGGAAAAATAGAAATGGCTGAATATCTGGGCGAACGCGCAGGCGTCGCGCGCAAGGCTGTCACCGCGCCGTCCCTTCTGGCGATGAAACGCGGAGGCGAAAAGATCGCGGTGCTGACCTGCTACGACGCCAGCTTTGCCTCATTGATGGATCGTTGCGGCATCGACGTGTTGCTCGTCGGCGATTCCCTCGGCAACGTTTTGCAAGGACATGCCAGCACCTTGCCCGTCACAATTGCCGATATCGCCTATCACACGGCTTGCGCCGCGCGCGGAAACGAGACGGCCCTGCTGGTCGCGGACATGCCGTTCGGCTCCTACGGCACGCCGGAGTCCGCGTTCGACAATGCGGTGAGATTGATGCGGGCCGGCGCGCAGATGGTCAAACTCGAAGGCGGCGCCTGGCTGGTCGAGACGGTGAAGTTTCTGACCGAGCGCGGCATTCCCGTATTCGCCCATCTCGGCCTGACGCCGCAGGCCGTTCATCAATTGGGCGGTTTCAAGGTGCAGGGAAAAACGCCAGAGAGCGCGGAGCGATTGAAGGCCGACGCCTTGGCGCTTCAGGCGGCGGGCGCAACGCTGCTGCTTCTTGAGGCCATTCCGGCCCCGCTCGGCAAAGAAGTTACGGACAGTCTGGACATTCCGACGATCGGCATTGGCGCCGGCCCGGATTGTTCGGGACAGGTGCTTGTGATGCACGACATGCTGGGCGTCTTTCCCGGAAAAAAGGCTCGCTTTGTCCGCAACTTCATGGAGGGGCGGTCGAGCATCGACGGCGCGATCCGCGCCTACATCGATGCAGTCAAGGCCAAGTCGTTTCCTGCTCCGGAGAACTGTTTCTAATCCGTGCGTCCCAAGACCTTGGACGGCTTGCCGAGACATTTCTGCCCTTCATCGGCAAAACTTGGACTTCCGCAATCCGCCGGGAAGGGCCGTGTGGGAATAATTCGTTATTGGAACATTAGGGGTGGGGTTTTCTGCGAAGAAATTCGACCGTAGGCTGTGACGCGCGCGTTCAAAAACGCCTAAAAACAGTAAAATTCCGCGAATTTCCTGCAAACTCCTGCAAAAAACGTGCGATTTTTGGCTGTGCAATCGACCGGTTGCGTACGAAATCCAGCGCCTTTCGCAGTGGCGGGCAGGTTCGGCGCCCTTGGCGCGGTCGTGCAATTTCCGCTGTAAAACAAGCCGTTATGCGTAGAGCCGCCGTTCGCCTCGTTTCACGTGGAACATAAGACGAACAAGATGTTGCGCTGTCCGCGTTTTCACTTTTAACCGAGCCGCGCCGCTACTGCACGCTGACCTTCTCGCCGTCGGCGATGGAATCCGGCGGATTGATCACAATCCTTTCCTCCGGCGTCAGCCCGCCGGCGATTTCCAGCGTGGCGCCGAGGTCGTTGACGATGTTGATCGGGCGCAGATGCGCCACGCCTTCGGCGTCCACCACCGCTACATTCGGCCCTTCCGAGCGGAACAGCAGCGTGTTGGCGGGGATCGACAGCGGACCCTTGGGCGGCAGCGGCAGCGACACCTGCACATAGGCGCCCGGCGTCAGCGCGCCTTGCGCGTTGGGCAGCGCCAGTTCGATGGTTTGCGAGCGCGTGGCGACATTGATCGCGCCGGCGATGCGGGTGACGTCGGCGGCGAAGGTCTGGCCCGACAATTCCGGCTGCGTCACCTTGACCTTGTCGCCGACCTTGATGCCGCCAGCGTAAGCCTGCGGCGCGTCGATGAACACGCGCAGCGGATCGGGGCGGGCCATCGAGAACAGGGCCGAGCCGGAGCTGCCGGCGGTGATGAGATTGCCGAGATCGACATTGCGCGCGGTGATCACGCCGTCGAACGGCGCCTGCACATGTTTGAAATCGGTGGTTTCCTGCAATTGCCGCAGATAGGCTTCCGCCGAATTCTGCAGCGCCACCGAGGTGTCATACGCGTTCTGCTTGGTGTCGAGATCCTGACGCGCCACCGAATTCTGCGAAAACAGCGTTTTCCAGCGTTTCAGCGCCACTTCGGCCAGGGCGACGTTCGCCTTGGCTTGCTCCAGTTGCGCCTTGGCCTGCGCCACCTGCTGGTCGAGTTCGGGCGTCTCCAGCTCGGCCAAAATCTGGCCTTTGCGTACCTTGGCGCCGATATCCACCGCGAAGGCGCGGACATAGCCGCTGACGCGAGCGTAAATGGCGGTTTCGTTGTCGCCGCGCAGGGTGGCGGGCAGGGTGAGCGCGTTGGCGCTCTTGCTCGGCGTGGGCGCGATGGTTCTCACGAAGATTTTCCGGCCCTGCGCCGATTGTTCCTCCAGCGCCGCATGAGCCGCGCCGCGTCCGAGCAGCACCCTCCCCGCGCCCACCGCGAGGATGACGAGAAACAGCAGGGCGAACGCCTTGGCGGTGCGCGCGACGCCGCCGCGTTTCGGCAGATGTATCTGGCCGTCCGGGCTTTGCAGCCCCATGGATTGATGATTCTTTTTCGTCACGGCGCGGGCGTCCTGCGGCGGAAGGAATGGGCGCCGGCGAACACCAGCGGCACGAAAAGCAAAGTGGAGAAAGTCGCGAAGATCAGCCCGCCGATCACGGCGCGGCCGAGCGGCGCGTTCTGCTCGGCGCCTTCGCCCAGGCCCAGGGCCATGGGAATCATGCCGACGATCATGGCGAAGGCGGTCATCAGCACCGGGCGGATGCGGGTCGCCCCGGCCTCAAGCGCCGCCGACAGCGGCGTCAGCCCCTGCGACAGCCGTTCGCGCGCGAACGACACCAGAAGGATCGAGTTGGCGGTGGCGACGCCGGTGGTCATGATGGCGCCGGTCAGCGCCGGCACCGATAGCGGCGTGCCCGTGATGAACAGCATCCAGCCGATGCCGGCCAGCGCCGCGGGCAGCGCGCTGACGATGATCAGCGGATCGAGCAGCGACTGGAAATTGACGACGATCAGCAGATAGACCAGCACGATGGCGACGAGCACGCCGACGCCCAGGCCGAGATAGGAGCTTTTCATGGTCGGCGCCTGGCCGCGCAGGAACACGTCATAGCCGCGCGGCAGTTTTGCGCGCGCCTGCGCCACGATTTTTTCGACGTCGGAGCTGACGCCGCCGAGGTCGCGGCCCTCGATGCTGACATAAATGTCGATGGCGGGACGCAGATTGTAGCGCGACATCAGCGCCGCCTCGACGCCCGGCTGGATGGTGGCGAGATTGCCCAGCAATTGCGGCGCGACGCCGGCCGACGCCCCCGCCGAAATCGGCGTCGCCAGCAGGTCGTCCACATTGGTCAGCCGATATTGCGGCGTCTGCGCCGTGACATTGTAGGTGATGGCGTTGCGCGGATCGAGCCAGAAGGTCGGCGTGGTCTGGTTGCTGCCCGACAGTGAGATCAGCACGTTCTGGGCGACGCTGTTGGCGTTCAGGCTGACCTGCTGGGCGCGGGTGCGATCCATGGCGATGCGCAGGCTCGGCGCATCCAGCCTTTGCAGGATATGCACGTCCACCGCTCCGGGAATCGCGCGGATCTGCTCGGCGATCTCCGCTGCGTGCGCAAAACTCTGGCGCATGTCGGCGCCGAGGATTTGCACGTCGATGGCGGCCGGCTGGCCGAAATTGAGGATTTGCGACACGATGTCGGCCGGCTGGAAGAAGAATTCCACGCCGGGGAATTTTTCGGGCAGGCTCTTGCGCAAAAGCCGGACATATTCGCCGGAGGGGCGGTGCTCGCTCTTGAGCGCGATCATGATTTCGCCGTCGAGCGTGCCGATGGTTCCGGCGTTGCTGTAGGACAGGTTGATGCCGGAATAGGGCAGTCCGAGATTGTCGAGAATAGAGTCGAGTTCGTTCGCCGGAATTTGCGTGCGGATGAAGGCGTCGACCTCGTCGGCGATGCGCGCCGTCTCCTCGATGCGCGTTCCCGTCGGCGCGCGCATGTGCAGGCGAATGCTCGGCGCGTCCACCGCCGGAAAGAAATCCTGGCCCAGCGTGGCGTAGAGGCTGAGCGAGGCGGTCCAGAACAGGATGAAGCCGCCGCCGATCAGCTTGCGGCGGGTCAGCAGCGTGCTGAGCAGCACGATGTAGAAGCCGCGCACTTTCTCGAAAAAAGCTTCGAATTTCTTTTGCGCCCGCGCGAACAGGTTGCGGCGGCCGGCCTGGGCGGCGGGGGCGCGCAGCAGCAGCAAAGCGAGGGTCGGCACCAGCGTGCGCGACAGCAGATAGGACGCGAGCATGGCGAAGACGACGGCCTCGGCCAGCGGTACGAACAGGAATTTCGACACGCCCGCCAGGAAGAACATCGGCGTGAACACGATGCAGATGCACAGGGTCGAGACCAGCGCCGGCAGGGCGATTTCGCCCGCGCCCTCGTAGATCGACTCGTAAAGTCCGGTCCCCAGATGCATGTGGCGCTCGATGTTCTCGATCGTCACCGTGGCGTCGTCGACGAGAATGCCGACCGCCAGCGCCAGGCCGCCCAGCGTCATGATGTTGATGGTTTCGCCGAGCGCGTCGAGCACCAGCAGCGACGACAGGATCGACAGCGGGATCGAAATGGCGATGATGACGGTGGCGCGCCAGTTGCCGAGGAACAGCAGGATCAGCGCCGCGGTGAGGCCGGCGGCGATCAGCGCCTCCTTCACCACGCCGGAAATGGCCGCGCGCACATAGACCGACTGGTCGAACAGGCTGCGCACGGTGATGTCCGCCGGCAGCAGCTTGGTGGCGCGCTCCAAGGTGGTTTTTAGATTGTCGACGATGCGCAGGGTGGAGGCCGAGCCGGTTTTGAGCACCGACTGCAGCACGCCGCGCACGCCGTCGAGCCGCACCACATTGGTTTGCGGCGAAAAGCCGTCGCGCACATGGGCGACTTCGCGCAGATAGGTGACGGCGCCGCTCACCGTGCGCACCGGCAGATTGTTCAGGCCGTCCACCGTCGTCGGCGAGCCGTTGACGCCGACGATGAATTCCGTCGGCCCCATTTTGGCCGTGCCCGACGGCAGGATCAGGTTCTGCGCGTTGACGGCGTTGACGACGTCGATCGGCGCCAGGCCCTTGGCCAGCAGGGCGGAATTGTCGAGATCGACCGAAATGACGCGCGGCTTGCCGCCGAACGGCCAGGGGCTGGCGACGCCGGGAATGGTGATGATCTGCGGGCGCAGCACGTTGGTGGCGTTGTCGAACACGGCCTGTTCCGGCAGCGTCGCGCTGGACAGGGCGAGTTGCGTCACCGGAATTGCCGAGGCCGAATAGGTCAGGATCAGCGGCGGCGTGGTGCCGGTCGGCAAGGTGCGGACCATCACCGCCTCGCTCGCGGAGGTCTGCGCGATGGCCGAGCCGATATTGGCGCCGGGCTGGAAGAAGATTTTTATGACGGAGACGCCGTTATACGATTGCGACTCGACATGCTCGATGTCGCTCACCGTGGTCGTGAGGATGCGTTCGGCCGGCCCGGTGATCCGGTTGCCCATCTCCTGGGCGGAGAAGCCGGTGTAGTTCCAGATCACGCTGATGACGGGAATGTTTATGTCCGGCAGGATGTCCGTCGCCATCGTCAACAGCATGTAGGGCGTGGCGAGGATAATCGTCAGCGCCATCACAATGAACGTGTAGGGGCGCTGCAGCGCGATTCGGACGATCCACATGGCTGAGGCAAATCCCCGCGCGCCGGCCCGCGTCCGGCAAGGCGCTTGATTCTGACTGGCTAGTCGATTCAGCCGGGGCGATCAACCCCGCAGCATGAATCGCAGTAGCATTTCAGTTACTTTGCCATAGGGCGGGCGCAACAGGATACGGCTGTTGAGGCGGCTTTGCAGCAAGACCGGTTTTGCATGCGAGAAAGCGCGGAAGCCGGCCTCGCCGTGATAGGCGCCCATGCCGGAAGGGCCGACGCCGCCGAACGGCAGGTTTTCGGCGATGAAATGGCTGATGGTCTCGTTGACGGTGACGCCGCCGGCCCGGGTCCGAGCCAGCAGCTTGCGCAAATTGAGGTCTTCCGGCCCGAAATAATACAGCGCCAGCGGCCGGGGGCGGGCGTTGATGAAATCGAGCGCGGCGTCAAAGCTCTGGTAGTCGAGCACGGGCAGGATCGGGCCGAAAACCTCCTCCTGCATCGACCGCAGATGGTCGCCGGGATTGAGGATCAGCGTCGGCGCCAGCTTGCGGCTGGTCGGGGGCGGCTGTTCCCGTGCGGGGTCGATGACGACAATCTCGGCGCCGCCCTGCCGGGCGTCCTCGATCAGGCCGGCGAGACGCGCATAATGGGCGTCGCTGACGATCGAGGTGTAGTCGGGATTGGCGAGCAGGGACGGGTAGAGCGCCGTCGCCGCCTCGGTGAAATGGCGTACGAAGTCCTGGGTTTTTCCGGCGGGCAGCAGCACGTAATCCGGGGCGATGCAGGTCTGGCCGGCGTTCAGCAGCTTGCCGATGGCGATGCGCGCGGCGGCTTGCGTGAGATCGGCGTCCGGTGCGATCACGCAGGGCGACTTGCCGCCCAGCTCCAGCGTGACCGGCGTGAGATTTTGCGCCGTGGCGGCCAGAACCTTGCGTCCGACCTCGGTCGAGCCGGTGAACAGCAGATGGTCGAACGGCAGTTCGCAAAAGGCGGCGCCGATGTCCGCGCCGCCGAGGACGACGGCGACCTCCTCCTCCGGGAACAGACCGCCGAGCATCTCCGCCAGCGTCTCCGCTGTGCGCGGCGTGAGTTCGGACGGTTTGATCATCGCGCGGTTTCCCGCCGCCAGGGCCGCGACCAGCGGCGCCAGCGCCAGATTGATCGGGTAATTCCAGGGACTGACGATGCCGACGACGCCGAGCGGCTGCGGCAGCAATCTGGCGCGGCTGGGCGCCAGCTCAAGTCCCGGCCAGACGCGCTGCGGCCGCATCCAGCGCCAGAGATGGAAACGGGCGTGGCGGGCGGCGGCGATGACCGGGAAAATGTCGGCCATCAGCGTTTCATGCCGCGACCGCTGGCCGAAATCGGCGGAGACGGCCTGGACGAGTTGGTCGGCGCACGCTTTGACCGCGTGGGCCAGCCTTTTCAGATTATCCCGCCGCTGCGTAAAGCTAGGCGGGCCGTCCCGAAGGAAAGCCCGCTGTTGCAGCGCTAGCCGGGACGCCAGCGACTCCGCTGTTTCGACCGCCATGAGTCCACGTCCTCCCGCCCAGGAGGCAGATTATCTCAAGCGAATCGACGCGTCGAAATCCGTATCAGCCGAACTTGAACAGGATGCCGTAGCCGCCGCGCGGATAGTTCCAGCTGATTTCGCCCGACGGCTCGCACAAGACGCGGCAGGTGCCGCATTCCAGGCAGCCGTCCGCCGCGATCTCGACCTGTCCGGTCTCCGCTTCGCTGTAGCAACCGGCCGGGCACAGATGCGTCATGGCCAGCAGGTTCTTCGACGGCTTTTCATGCGGCGCGATCTTGATATGCGGCTGGCCCGCATCGACCAGATAGCGGTTCTGGTAGAGTTTTTCTTCGACCTTCTGGAATTGCGCCTCAATGCCCATGTGAGACTCCTCCGACCCGGTTGGGCGGGGCTGTCGGATTTCTCCCTAGCCGCCGCCGAATAAAGGGAATTACGCAAGTTCGGCGCCAGCAGGCGCCGGACCGATCACCGCCAGGCGCGAGCGAAGCGCACGGCGTCGCCGAGCAGGCCGAGGGCGCCGCGCGCCTTGCGGAAGCTCGAGAACGTGTGCTTTTCCTTCTCGATCTTCGGCGTGCCGTCGACCCGGACGAAATTCTCCATCGCCTTGGTGACAAGCTGCGGATAGGTGAGGAACAGGTTGGAGGCCTGCGTGTGCAGCAGGTCCGGCATGTCCTTGTACTTCTTCAGATCCTTGATGACGAAGGACTCGTCGAGCATCTGCTTGTACAGCGCCAGATTGTCGGCGGTGAACGGGTCGCGGCGCGACTTGATCTGGAAGATCGCCTCGCCGGCGATGCGGCCCGAGGTCATGGCGAGGTTGGAGCCCTCGCGATGCACGGCGTTGTTGAGCTGGGCGGCGTCGCCGCAGATCACATAGCCATTGCCGAACAGTTTGGGGATGGCCTTGTAGCCGCCCTCCGGGATCAGATGCGCGGCATATTCCTTGACCTCGGAGCCGGCGATCAGCGGCGCCACCGACGGGTGCTTCTTGAACAGTTCGAGCAGATGCGCCGGCGATGTCTGGTTTTCGGCGAAATCCGACACCAGGCAGCCCAGGCCGACCGAAACGCTCTCCTTGTTGGTGTAGACGAAGCCCATGCCGGCCATTCCCTTGGAAATGGTTCCGGCGGCTTCGATCACCACGCCTTCGTCGCCCTTGATGTTGAAGCGCTGCTCGATCACCTCGGCCGGCAGGAAGTGCATTTCCTTCACCGCCAGCGCCACCTGCGACGGTTGCGGCCGCGGCCGCAGTTCGGAGCGGGTGCCGAGCAGGCCGTTCACGCCTTCCGCCAGCACCACGACATCCGCGTGGATCGGGCCGCCGGAACGGTCGGTGCGCACGCCGATCACCTTGCCGTAGGGATCCTGGATCAGCTCCACCGCCGTGGTCTCGCACAGCAGCAGCACGCCTTTTGCCTGGCCCTGCTTGGCGAACCAGCGGTCGAACTGCGAGCGGATGATGGTGTAGCGGTTGCCCTTTTCCTCGTTAAAATCGTCGTTGCGATAGTGCATGCCCGTATGCGCGTTGTCGGACATGAACCAGAAGCGCTGTTCGATCAGACGACGCTCCAGCGGGGCCTCGTTGCGGAACTCGGGGATGATCTTCTCGACCATGTCCGCGTAGAGAATGCCGCCCTGCACGTTCTTGGAGCCGGGGTATTCGCCGCGCTCCAGTTGCAACACCTTCAGGCCGCGCGAGGCCATGGTGTAGGCCGCCGCGTTGCCGGCCATGCCGGCGCCGATCACGATGGCGTCAAACTTTTCCTGGATCATCGTGCTCTCCTGATCAGCCGGCCATCCGGTCGCGCGTATGGGGGGACAGGCGCTTGCGGAAGGCTTCGGTGAGCGCCGGAAGGAACCGGACCGCGTCGGTGACGATGCCGAGATGGGCGAAATCGTAAATCGGCGCGTTCTTGTCGGTGTTGATGGCCACGATCAAATCGGCGCCCTCGACGCCGACGCGATGCTGGATCGCGCCGGAAATGCCGGCGGCGATGTAGAGTTTCGGACGGATGGTCTTGCCGGTCTGGCCGATCTGGCGATCCGAGGGAACCCAGCCCTTCTGCACCAGCGGGCGCGAACAGCCGTATTCGGCGCCGAGCACGGCGGCGAGATTCTTCACCAGCTGGAAGTTTTCCGGGCCTTGCAGACCCATGCCGCCGGCCACCACCACATCGGCGAAGGCCAGATTCGTCTTGTTGGAATCGCGGTCCGGGATGAACGACAGGATTTTCGTGATGATGTCCTGTTCGTGCAGATCGACGGCGAAAGGCACGATGCGGCCCTCGCGGCCTTCCTTGCGCTCCGGCATCGGCATGGCGCGCGGACGCGCCGTGGCCATTTGCGGGCGGAAGTTCAGCGTATAGATGGTGCAGAGCAGCGAGCCGCCAAAAGTCGGGCGCGTCGCGGCCAGCGACTTGTCGTCATCGACGTTCAGTTCGGTGCAGTCGGCTGTCAGGCCGGTCAGCAGCGTGGTGGCGACGGAGCCGGCGAGGTCGCGGCCGAGCGTGGTGGCGCCGAGCAGCAGGATTTCCGGCTTGTGCGCCTCGACCACCGCGGTCAGCGCCTTGGAATAGGGCTCGTTGCGATAGTCGGCGAGAACGGGATTCTCGATGGTGTAGCAGAGGTCCGCCCCGTAAGCGAAAGACTCCTGGCAGGCGTGGAGAATGTCTGGTCCCGGCGCGCCCATCACCACGCCGGCCAACTCGACGCCGAGCTTGTCGGCGAGCTTGCGGCCCTGGCCCAGCAGTTCGAACGAGACGGGGTGCACCACCCCGCGCTCCATTTCGATGAACACCCAGACGTGCTTGTGGTTGCGGAATCTTTCCGGCAACTCCTTTTTCATGGAAGCGCGGCCGGCGCCGGCGGCGGGGGCTGCGGGTTTCGCGTCGCTCATGGTCAGCTCCTAAATCTTGCGGCTCAAGGCAACGTGCGAAAAAGGGATGGCCGGTTTTTCGCGCCAACGTTGCGTTCAACTAGGGACTCTGGACGGGATCGCGGCATGCGATCCTATTCAGAAGCCGGAGGCGAGTTTGATCAGATCGTCCTCGATCTTCGGGGACTTGGCGAGAACGGCCTCGATCAGCGCTTCGGCGGAGGCGGCCGGCGTGGCGCCCACTTCGACCAGCGCGGCCTTTTCGGCGCGCGGCGAGGGGGCGAACACCTTCTTCACCACAGTCGGGGAGCCGCGCAGGCCGCACATGGTGACGTCCTCGATGCCGGCTTCCTTCGCATTCCAGCTGACGATCTCGGCGCGGGCCGCGCGAAGCGCGTCGTCGATGCGGCCGCGCCGCACCGTGTTGGAGCCTTCCAGCATGGTGATCATGGCCGGCAGGTTGGTCTTGAGCACCTGCACGCCGCCTTCGGAGCGGCGCTCCAGCGTGACCGTGCCGTCTTCGCCGTTCACCTCGTTGATGGCGGAGACATAAGTGATCTGTTCGAGGCTGAGGCGCTTGGCGACGCCGGGGCCGACCTGGGCGGTGTCGCCGTCGATGGTCTGCTTGCCGCAGAACACGATGTCGATCTTGCCGAAGGTTTCGCCGATCTTCTTCAGCGCCGCCGACAGCGCGAAGGAGGTGGCCAGCGTGTCGGAGCCGGCGAAGAAACGGTCGGTAAGCAGCACGGCGCGGTCGGCGCCGATGGTCAGCGCCTTGCGCAGGGAATCGCTGGCCATGGGCGGACCCATGGTGAGGACGGTGACCTCGCCGCCGACCTTGTCGCGCCAGCGCAGGGCCTCTTCCAGCGAGAACAGGTCGTAGGGATTGATGATCGTCGGCACGCCCTGCCGCATGATCGTGTTGGTGACCGGATGGACGCGGATCTGCGCCGAGTCCGGCACCTGTTTGATACAGACGACAAAATGCATATTCGCCTCCGGCGGATCGGCCCGTGAGCACGACGGGACCAAGCTTCGCGCAATAGTTCGCGGCCTTCATCGCAAGCTCCGTACCAACCGGCGGAAATTTCGGAATCCTTGGGAAATGGGCTGAAACAGCCGGTCTCGATCTTCGCCGCGCGAACGAGAGGCAACCAGGCTGTCACACTTGCGACAGGCGTGTTGGGCAAGCTCCGGGCGTGGCGGACGAAGCGGACGGCGCGCATGCTGGCGATGGCGACGACCGTTGCGGCCCGTCCTGTCGGCGACGAAACGCAAGGCCGCGCCCCCGGCGACAGTCGCGTCGAGGACGTCACGCATCCATTCGGATTGACGCAAGGCGCGCGGGTGGAGGCGAGGGGCGCTCAGCGCGAGCGTTCACGCCTCGTCGCGCCGCTCCCGTGCGCGCCGCGCCACTTCCTCGTCGGGGTCGTTGACGAGGCGGATCGCCACCTCGCGCGGGGCGCGGTCGGCCACCACGTAGCGCAGGCGCAGGTCGGGATCCTTCGCCAGCATGGCCAGCGAATCCGGAGCGGCGCGTTCGGCGGCGGCGCGGCGCACCAGCGCGTCGTCGTCCTTCAGCAGCGGATAAAGCCGATTGACGGGAATGCGCGCGGCGACCTCGCGGCGCACAGCCGGCGAGGAATCGTCCAGCAGCATGGGCAACAGCGTCGGGTCGAGACGGCGCGCCACGGCGAGGCGGACTGGCTCCTCGTCATCGCCGGCCAGCGCGACGAGATCCGCGCCTTCCAGCCGAAGCGCGCAGGCTTGCCGGACCGCGCTGCTCTTGTCGTTGCGCATGTCGCGGACGCGGGCCAGCGGCAGCTTGAGCGCCGCCACGGCGCGGACCTCCGCCTCCGGGTCCTTCATCAGCCGGGCGACCTGGAACGGGTTGGCGTATTTGGCCGCCAGCGCCCGCACCTCGAAATAGAGATGGTCGATATAGTCTCCGGCGTATTCCGGGTTCTTGGCGAAGAAATTGTCGATGCGCCGCGTCCGCTTGTCGCGCACGCAAATGCGGCCGAGCACGCAGCGCCCGCCCTCGCGCAATTTCTGGTGCAGGCAATCCTGACAGGAAAATTTTTGCCCGGTCCAATCTTCGGCGGCTTCGCCATCGTCGGTCAAAGTCATCGAAACCTCATTCGAGCCAAGACTCAAGCAAGGCGCGCGCCAGCGGCCCCCTTTTCCCGCGCGGGACCGCAGTCCGTGAGGACTCCGGCCCCGCGACGATCTATGTGGGAAGGGGAAATGGCGCCGTCACGTACGAACTTCGCCAAAAATGTACGTTTAGAACTTTTTGATGTCGATATTCTGCTTGCGCAGCGCGTAACCGATCTGGCGCGGGGTCAGGCCTAGCAGGCGGGCCGCCTTGGCCTGCACCCAGCCGGTCTTTTCCAGCGCCTCGATCAGCCGTTCGCGCTCGCTTTTTCCCGGATGGACCACCGGGCAATGGTCGGGCGAGGGGCAGTCGATGGGCAGGCCGCGTTCGGCCGCCTCGGCCGCATGGTCGGCGCAGGGGCCGGACAGGACCGGCTCCAGAGGCGGTTCGGGCGCGGGCGGTTCGGGCGCGGGCCGGTGCGGCTCGACCGGCGGCCGGAACGGTTCCGCCGGTTTGGCGGTGATCGGCGGCAGGGTCGGCTGGGGCGTCGGCTGGGCGTGCAGTCCCGTCAGGGCGTTATGCCCCTTCCACAGCGTCGCCGACAGACAGCAGCCCTGGGCGCAGGCGAGATCGGCCTCGATGATTTCCGCCCCGCCGGCGAGCGTCGCGGTGCGCCGCACGCAATTTTCCAGCTCGCGCACATTGCCTGGGAAGGCGCAATGTGACAGGCGCTCGAGCGCGGGGGACGAAAAGCTTTTCTCCAGACCGTTTTCGCGGGTGAATTGTTCGAGGAACCGCTTGGCCAGCAGTTTGATGTCGCCGGGGCGTTCGCGCAGCGGCGGGATCAGCAGCGTCACGACATTGATGCGGTAATAAAGGTCGGCGCGGAAATCGCCGCGCGCCACCGCCTCCTCGAGGTTGCGGTTGGTGGCGCAGACGATGCGCACGTCCACTTTCAGCGTCTTGGCGCCGCCCACCCGTTCAAACTCGCCCTCCTGCAGCACGCGCAAAAGCTTGGCCTGGAACGAGGCGGAGATTTCGCCGATCTCGTCGAGGAACAGCGTGCCGCCGTCGGCGAGTTCGAACCGGCCGGCGCGTTGGCCGACCGCGCCGGTGAACGAGCCTTTTTCGTGGCCGAACAATTCGGATTCGATCACGCTTTCCGGCAGCGCCGCGCAATTGACCTTGACGAACGGCCCTTTGGCACGCGGCGAATTTTCATGCACCGCTCGCGCGAACAGCTCCTTGCCGGCGCCGGTTTCGCCGCGCAGCAGCACGGTGGCGTTGGAGCGCGCCGCCACTTCGATCTTTTGCAGCAGCGTCTTGATCCCCGGGCTTTCGCCGACGATGAAGTCGAATTTGCCGCGCGGCGTCGCAGCGGGTTTGGAGCCGCCGACCTCGACCAGCGCCTTTTCGAGGCGATGCTGCTCCTTGATCAGTCGGTCGCGGTCCCGGGCGATCAGCGCGTGCATCCGCATGGCCTGGCCGATCAGATTGGCCACCATGGTGAGCAGGCGCACGTCGTCTTCCAGCCGGAAGTCGAGCTTGTTATTCCATTCGCGATCGACCGTCAGCGTGCCCTTGGCCACGCCGTCCACCTTGATCGGCACGCCGAGGAAGCTGACCTTGGTCATGGGCGGCAGCAGGTGGCGATAGGCGGTGCCGGTGAAATACTGGTGGGAGGAAATATCCTCGATCACCAGCGGCACGCCGGTGGCGACGATATGGTCGATCACCTTTTGCGGCAGCAGGGTTTTCGCGCCGCCGCCCTTGGCGGAGGCGTCGGACGAAGCGGTGATTTCCGGCTCGCCGTCCTCGTCGAGCGCGAGGATGAAGCCGCGCCGCATCTGCATGAACGAGGCGAGCACCGCGATCACCGCGCCGAGCGTGCGGTCGAGCGACTGCGCGCCGGTCAGGATTTTCGAAATCTCATAGACGCCGGCGAGGGCGACGTCCTTATAAGCCGGTTCGAAGACTACTTTTTCAGCTGAACCCATGGTTCGGCTCCCGATGACAGGTCAGGCCCATATCACCGTCTTCTGGTCCCAAAGGACGTCGGGCGCATGGACGGAAGGCGTCACATCCACGGCCTTTCAAGGTTCGCCCAGAGGGTTTCCCCACAGGTTTCCCAGGGACGTCCGACATGCGACAACGATACGCTCAGGCGGTGACGTGGGAAACGCCAAAAAACAGGCGCCTTGCCCTCTCCGCGCCCAAATTTGTCGCATATTGTACAAACAGGGCTAAAGCTTGGGCGTGGAAGCCTGACAATCCACGACAAAGCTGACTGCCACATCCTTGGGCGCCGCGGAATATGGCGCCGATGTGACAAGGATGTCGGCTCCGGCTTCGGCATAGGCGCGCGCATTGTCGCGTTTGACGCCGCCCGCCGCGGCGAGCAACGGCCGGCCATGCAGGCCGCGCAGCGCCCCGGCCAGCCGCGCGATTTCGGCGGGCGAAAATTTTTCGGCCTGGATCAGATGGAAACCGGCGCGGGCGGCGGCGAGCGCCTGGTCATGGCTTTTCACCTCGATCGCCAGTTTCTTCTCCGGCGATTGGCGCCGCAGTTTTGTCGCGATCTCTTCAAGCGACGCGCCGGGCAGGAAGGCCAAATGTTCGGGAAACACCAGGATGGTTTCCGACAAACCGAGCCGATGCATCACCGCGCCGCCGCTTTCGACGGCGGCCGCCGCGAATTTCTTGGTCCCCGGGGTGTTCTTGCGGGTGCCGGCGACGCAAATGTCGGGCGACGCGGCGCGGGCCTCCTCGACAATGTCGCGCGTGGCGCTGGCGACGCCCGACCAGATTTCAATCAGGGTCTGCGCCACCTTCCAGCCGCGCAACAGGGCGGGGGCCGGACCTTGCGCCGACAGGATCGGCGCGCCCGCCGCCAGCGCGTCGCCGCTCCGGGCGGAAAGCGCGACTTTGGCGCCGGCGAGCTCCAGCAGGCGCGCGGCCGCCTCCACCAAGGCCGGAACCATCGCGCCGCGTGCGGAAAAATCCATGCGGCCGGCGGCGCCGGCGAGTCCGAGCTGGTCGGTGGTGAGGTCGCCAAAGGGGACATCGTCCGCCAGCAGGCGTTCAAGCTCGGAATCGAAAAAGCAAATCATGGCGGCGTCATTTCAGCGGGTGGCGTTTCACCGTGCCTTTTATCGCGGTCAGCGCGGACTTGGCCAGGAGTTTGGCGCTGGGGTCGACGCCGCGGGTCGTGGCGGTCCCGTCGGCGATTTCGGCCAGCGGCGAGCCTTCCGGCAGCGCCAGCCCGTCGCGGGCGAGGCCAACCAGCGCGCCGTCGCGGCGCGCGCGCACCGAGGACGCGCCGATCCTGCCGATCAGATCGCCGCTGCGCACGGCCGCGCCGATCTCCAGCGGGGTATGCCAGGCCCCGCGCGCCGGCGCGAAGGCGAAGGCGGGATCGTCGACCGCCACCACGCGTTCGCACGGGCGCCGGGCGCGGCAATCGTCGAGCGCGAAGCAATGGGTGGGCGCGGCCTTGAACGCCAGGTCGCAATTCTCGCCAATGGCGAAATGGTCGCCCAGCCCGACCGACAGGCCGACATAGCGGCGGTAATCGGGGGTGGCGCTCGACGGCTTGAGCCGGGCGTCGATCAGCACCTGGATGCGGCGCAGCGCCAGCAGGTCGCTCAATTGCAGCGGCGTCACCGCGACGCAGGCGGGCTCGGCGGCGATATTGGCGAGTTGCACGGCGTCTTCGGCGCGGCGGGCCCGCACGCCGTCGAGTTCGCAGGGGTCGTCGTAAAGGGCGTCGTCGAAGGCCATGCCGCGGCGCAGCACCGGCGGGCAGGGCTCGTGGCTGAGAATGACGTGGTAGCCGTTCTTGCGCAAGGTCACGGCGAGCGCCGAGGCGAATTCATTGGTTCCCAGGATCACCGCGACGTCGGCGTCCACGGCGGAAACGAAATAAGAAAAGGAAGTCGCGTTCATGGCCGCTCCTTGAAACCCACCCGCGACGTCCGGCTTCGTTCTGTCCGGGTGCTTGGCCCATGCATGGGCCGCGCCATTCGCCCGAATGGACGGCGGGCGGAATCCCCGGCGAAAACGTCGGGTTTGCCTCGTAAAATGTCGTGATTTTGACGCTCCGGTCGCGTTTGGCGGCGTGACGTTGGCTCCCTCTTTTGCTGACGACGATTTCCCGCTACAAAGAGGCTGAAAAAGCGGAGCGCGCGAGGCGCATGAAGGAACCGGGTCGGGACAGCGCGGAATTCGCGCGACGCGCCGCCGAAGCTCAATGTCGTCGCGGCTTTGAGGCGCTCCCGGCTCATGTCGCCGTGCTCGATGAAACCGGCGCCATCATGCTCGTCAACCGCGCCTGGACCGATTTCGCCAGGGATAATGGCGCGGGCTCGCGCGCGTTCGGCGTCGCCGTCGGCGTCAATTATCTCGACGTCTGCCGCCGCGCCTCGGGCGCCGACGCCACGGCCCGGCAGGCGCTGGTGGGGCTGGAGGCGGTGCTTTGCGGCGCCGTCGCTCATTTCGAGATGGAATATCCGTGCGACGCGCCGAACGAGCGGCGTTGGTTCCTGATGACCGCCGATGCGCTTGACCCCCAGTTGCCCATGGGCGCCATCGTGTCGCATCTGGATATTTCCGGGCGCAAGCTGGCGGAACTGGCGCTGGCGGAAAGCGAGCAGCGTTATCGCGCTGTGTTCGACGGCGCGGCGGTCGGCATGGCGGAACTGGCCGCGGACGGCCGCTGGCAGCGCGCCAACGCCGCGCTGCTGCGCATCGTCGGGCGTTCGGCCGAGGAACTGCTGGCGAACGCGCCCCTTGGCGCCCTGACGCATCCGGACGACATCGACGCCGCCTCGGCCTGCCTGGAGATGTTGCGCGCCGGCGTTGTCGATCGCTGCACGATGGAGACGCGGCTGGTTCGGTCGGACGGCGTGGCGGTGTGGACGGAAACCGCGCTGTCATGCCTGCGCGCCGACGATGGCGCGCTCGCCGGCCTGATCGCCGTGATCGCCGACATTTCCGACCGCAAGCGCGCGGAGGAGCGGCAATGGGCGATGATGCGGGAACTGGAGCATCGCGGCAAGAACCTGCTGGCGGTGGTTCAATCCATCGCGCAGCGCAGCCTCGCCGACGGGCGCTCGCTGGCGGAGGCGCGCGCGGCGTTTCTCGGGCGGCTGCAGGCGCTCGCCGCCACTTACGGAGCCCTGATCGACGAGGGCTTCGGCGGGGCGCGGCTGGACCGGTTGGTGAACACGGCCTTGGCGGCTTTTCCGCACGCCGAGGTCGAGGGGCCGTCGTTCGTGCTCACCGTCAAGGCGGCCCAGACGTTTGGGCTGATCGTGCACGAACTGACCACCAACGCCGCCAAATTCGGCGCGCTGTCGCGCCCGGACGGCGCCCTGCGCGTGACATGGGACGTTAGGAAGACGGCGGAGGGCGCCAAATTCGCGTTCGACTGGCGCGAACGCTATGAGTCCCCCGCGCCGCCCGGCGAAACGGGCTTCGGCGCGACCATCCTTTCGCGCATCGCCGCCGCCGAATTCGCCTGTGAGCCGGAATTGGTCCATGCGCCCGACGGCTTTCATTACCGGTTCGAGGCGCCTCTCGACCGCCTCGGCGGGCTGGTCCCGGTCGCGCCGCTGCGCCGCGCGCTGGCGAGCGAGGCGCTCGGCGCCTTTTACGACCAGTGGGCGCGGCTGCGCGGCCCGCGTGGCGAATTGCCGCAATTGTCGCAGTTCGACTGGAGCCGGTTTGTCGCCGTGGGCGCGCTGACGCTGGCGTCGGTCCAGCCGAAGGGGGGCTTGAGTCTTGCGCAGATCGGCCGCGCCGCGCCGCCGGAATTGCAGGGGGAGGATCCCACGGCGTTCCGCTGTTGCGCCGAGGACGCGGCGCCGCGTCACGATCGGCTGCGCTTCGATTTCGGCGACGGCGCCCCGCTCGGAGCCGAACGGCTGCTGCTGCCGTTCAGCGCGACGGGCGCCGCGGCGACGCATGTGCTTGGCCTGTCGATTCTTGGCCTATCGATTCTTGGCGGCGGCGATCGCCTGCCAGAGTCTGAGCGTGGGGGATCGCGGCGGTAAGGCCGCGCGGGCGCGCAATCTCCTGGTCGAGCACGCGGCGCTGGTCGCGCTGAACCTGGCCGAAACCGACCAACGCGACGCCGCCGTGCGCGACGGCGATCTCGCGGGCGCATGGTCTGGCCCCTCGCCGAAATCCCGCGCGCCTGCGGCGTTTTCTTCGCGCCGCGGACCGGTATCCGCAGCGGACTCGAACGGGGTCCGTCCGCCCAGGCGCGCCGCTGCTCGCCAAGCCGCTGCGGCTTGGCGAACTCACGCCGCCGCTGCGGCCGGCGCCGCCGCCGCTCTAGACTTTTTTCGTTTCGGAGACGGCGACGAAGCCCTCGAAGCGCGGCGGTCCGAGATAAAGCCCCTGCGTCTTCGGCGCGCCGGAATGGGCGCGGCGGAACGCCTCGGATTTGGTCCAGGCCTCAAAAGCCTGTTCGCTTTCCCAGATCGTGTGCGAGACGAAGGTGGTCGCCTCCTCATCGGAGGCGCCGCGCAACAGGTGGAACACGACAAAGCCGGGCATGTCCGGGAGGTCGCTCTGGCGGTTGCGCCAGACCTCCTCGAATTCGGCCTCGCGTCCCAGGGCGACGCGGAAACGGTTCATGGCGATGAAGGTCATGGCGGCTCCCGATCAGGCGCGGCGGGCGAGCGAGCGCAGAAACCCCGCCGCTTCGTCCGACAAATCCTGCTCGATCGCGGGCGCCATTTTCAACAGCATGTTGGCGACGAAAGCCTCGTCGTTGCGGGACTCGGCCAGCGCCTCGCGCAGGATGGGGACATTATCCTCGATATGGGCGAGAAAGGCGACGCCTTTTTCCAGCGTCTCCGTCCATTTGGCGCGCGTCCACAACGCCAGCGCATAGAGGATTTCCTGGGCGAAATTGGAGCCGCGCGCCTTTTCGAGAAAGCGCAGGCCGGCGCTCCAGTTTTCCTTGGCGCGCATCGGCGGCGGCGGCGGCGGGCCGTCGAGCAGCTTTTGCGCGGCCTGGCCGACATGGTCTTCCAGGCTGACGGCCTCGGCGATGTCGCCATCGAAACTCCAGAACGCCGGGGCGCCCGGAAAGTCGACGCCGAATTTTTCCAGCAGGCTCGACTTGACCTTTTCCAGCGCGGCGCGGTCGCCCTTGAGCGCCGCCGTCATGGCGAAGGCGGACAGCGCGTCGTTCGCCACCGCGCTGACGCCGCCGCTCTTCAATTGCTGCGGCGTGAGCTTGGGCGTGACGCCATCGGCGGACGTCGTCGCTTCGCCGGCGCGCTGCGCCGAGACGAAGGCGGTGATCTCCAGCCACGGCTCGAAATGGGCGAGGAACAGGTCGGGGTCCGCGAAGACCACGCCCATGTTGATCGCCTTCTTGCGCTTCACCAATTCGGTCGTGTCGAGCATATCGGGGCTCCTGCTGGGTGTGGAGGCGGGCGGACGAGCGCGCGTCATCGTTCGGGCCTTGCGGCCCGGTGCCATGCGTTTGTGCGATTTGGCGAAACTCAGTCGCTGGTGATCATCACGCCCGGTCCCTCGTCCTCGAGGTCCAGGCCGTCTTCCTCGAAAAGTTCGACGCCGGCGATGCAGACGTCGCCGTCATCGACGACGATCTGGATCGTCTTTAAATTCTGGCCCTGACAGGGGCCTGAGAAGCAGGCGCCGCTGTCAAGGTCGAATTGCGCGCCATGGTGGCGGCAGACGATGAAATTGCCGGCCTCGTCCATGAAGTCTTCCAGGCCGGCGTCCAGCTGCTTGCCTTGGTGCGGGCAGGAATTTTCAAAGCCGTAGTAGTTTCTGCCCTTGCGTGAAATCACGATCGGCCAGGGTTCGCCGACCTTTTGCCCGTCCTTTTCAACGGCTTTTTGCAGGACAAAGCCCCGCGCGGAATGGTCCTCGATCTCGAATGTGCTGCAAACGGCGAACAATTCCATTCCTGCCTCCAATAAAGGGAGTCGCTTCGCGATCGAGGCTAGAGCATCCCTAATTCCAGCTTGGCCTCGTCGGACATGTTGGCGGGGCTCCACGGCGGGTCGAACACAAGGTTCATCTTGACCGCCTTGGCGCCCGGCGCGAGCAGCACCGCCCGCTCCACCCGCTTCAACAGTTCGCCCGCCACCGGGCACCCCGGCGCGGTGAGCGTCATGTCGATTTCGATCTGCTCGGGATTGGAGACGTCGAGCCGGTAGATCAGGCCGAGGTCATAGACGTTCACCGGAATTTCCGGGTCGAACACCGTGCGAATCCCGGCGATGGCGTCCTGTTCGAGATCGCCGGTCCATTCGGGAAGCGGAACGGCTTCGTCGCTGAAAACGGGCGTCTCATTCATGCGAACAGCTCCAGCACGCGGCGCAGGCTTTTGACGAAAATCTCGACTTCTTCGTGCGTGTTGTAGAGCGCGAAGGAGGCGCGGGCGCTCGCCGTGAGGCCGAGCTTGGTCATTAACGGCTGCGCGCAATGGGAACCCGCGCGAACCGCGACGCCGGCGCGGTCGAGAATGGTCGAGACGTCCTGCGGATGGGCGCCTTCCACGTCAAAGGTCACCAGCGCGCCCTTGTGCGGCGCGCGGCCAAAAATGCGGATCTTGCCGATCTTGTCGATTTCTTCCGTCGCATGGGCGAGCAGCGCGGCCTCATGCGCCGCCACCGCGCCGCGGTCGAGGCTCATCATGAAATCGAGCGCCACGCCGAGACCGATGGCCTCGACGATCGGCGGCGTGCCCGCCTCGAACCGATGCGGCGGGGCCGCGTAGGTCACCTTGTCCTTGTAAACGTCGGCGATCATCTCGCCGCCGCCCTGATACGGCTGCATCGACGCCAACAGGTCGTATTTGCCGTAGAGAAAGCCGATGCCGGTGGGGCCATAGAGCTTGTGGCCGGTGCAGACATAGAAATCGACGTCGAGCGCCTGCACGTCCACGATCTCGTGGACAGAGCCCTGACAGCCGTCGATCAGCACCTTGGCGCCGACGCCATGGGCGAGTTTTGCAATCTCCGCCACCGGGCTCAGCGTGCCCAGCACGTTGGACATATGGGTGATGGCGACGATTTTGGTTTTCGGCGTCAGCAGGGCGGCGAAACCGTCGAGGTCAAACGACCCGTCGTCCTTGACCGGCGCCCATTTCAGCACCGCGCCCTTGCGCTCGCGCAGAAAATTCCAGGGGACGATGTTGGAGTGATGCTCCATTTCCGAGACGATGATTTCATCGCCTTCGGAGATTTCCGCGCCCAGCGAGGAGGCGACCAGATTGATCGCCTCGGTGCCGCCCTTGGTGAACACGATTTCGTCTGATTTGGCGGCGTTGACGAAGGCGCGGCAGGTTTCGCGCGCCTGTTCGAAGGCGACGGTGGATTCGCCGGAAAGGAAATGCGCGCCGCGGTGAACGTTGGCGTAGATTTCCGAATAACCGCGCATCAGCGCGTCCAGCACCACCTGCGGCTTTTGCGCTGACGCACCGTTATCGAGATAAACCAGCGGTTTGCCATGCACCGTGCGCGAAAGGATCGGAAATTGCTCGCGGATGGCGCGCACGTCGAAATGCGGGATGTCCTTGAGGGCGAGATTACTCGACATGGGCGGCCTCGCCGGCATGGGTGGTGAGCCAGAAGCTCACGTTTTTCGCGACGGCCTCGCGTAAAATTTCGTTTTCGATCTTGTCCAACGCCTCGCCGAAGAAGGCTTCGATCAGCATCGCGCGCGCCTCGGCCTCGGGAATGCCGCGCGCCCGCAGGAAGAACAGCGCGTTGGCGTCCAGTTCGCCGGCGGTGGCCCCGTGGCTGCACTTCACGTCGTCGGCGAAAATTTCCAGCTCCGGTTTGGTGACGATTTCGGCCTTGTGCGACAGCAGCAGCGCCCGGCTCAACTGGCGCGCGTCGGTCTTCTGCGCGACCTGCCCGACCTTGATGCAGCCCTGGTAGACGCCACGCGCCGAACCGGCCAGCACCGAGCGGAACACCTGATTTGACGTCGCGTTGGGCGCGGCGTGCTCGATCACCGTGGTGTTGTCGCAATGGCGGCCGCCGGCCACCATCACGGCGCCGTCGAGTTCGGCATGGGCCTCCTCGCCGGCGAGTTTCAGCAGCGCTTCGTGGCGGGCGAACTGGCCGCCCTGCGAGAAATAGAAGGCGCGATAAGTGGCCTTGTCGGCGATTTCGCCGAGGGTGACCGCCGCCTGCCGCGCGCCGGCCAAAAACGATTCCTGGCGGATGTGAGTGAGTTTTGCGCCCTTGGCCAAAGTGAATTCGGTGACGACGGTCGAGAAGGTCGGCGCGCCGTCATGCGTTTCGTAAATCGTCGCCTCGGCGCCTTCTTCAAGCTGGATCAGCAGGCGAAGGTGACGGCCGTCCGAGCCTGCCCCAGTCCACAGGAAGCGCAGATGCAGCGGCAGGTCGAGTTTGGTCCCAGCGGGCACGCGCAGCGCGAGCCCTTCTTCGAGCAAGGCGGTGTTAAGATTGACGAGGGGATGACCGGCCTGCGGATAGACCTTGCCGATGATCGCGGCCAGCGGCGAGTCTTTTTCGCCCAAGGCCGTGCGCAAATTGACCGCGCCGATCTGGGCGTAGCTCGACGCGTTATCGTCGAGCGCGCCATCGACGAAGGCGGCGAGCGCCGCGCGCTGCAGCGAGGGCGGAACGACCGGCGTCGCATCCGCGACAGGGTCATCGCGCAAAGCCTTGGCGAGATCGGAATAGCGCCAGGCCTCGACGCGGCGGTTCGGAAGCCCCTCGCGCTTGAAGACTTCCGTGGCTTGGCCCTGCAACGCGCCGAGCCAGGGCGCGACGGCGCCGCGCCGTTGCTCCATGGCGCCAAGCAGGGATTCTGAGAGCGAATCGGTCATGGAAACCTCATGCTGCCTTGGCGATCACGGCGTCATAGCCGTTCTGTTCCAGTTGCAGGGCGAGGCTCTTGTCGCCCGAAAGCACGATCTTGCCGCCCGCGAGAATGTGGATCACGTCCGGCACGATATAGTCGAGCAGGCGCTGGTAATGGGTGATGACCAGGAACGAGCGTTCGGGGGAACGCAGCTTGTTGACGCCCTCCGCCACCAGTTTCAGTGCGTCAATGTCGAGGCCGGAGTCCATTTCGTCGAGGATCGCCAGCTTGGGCTTGAGCAGCGCCATTTGCAGGGTCTCGTTGCGCTTCTTCTCGCCGCCGGAAAAGCCGACATTGAGCGGGCGCTTGAGCATGTCTTCCGAAATGTTCAGCTCCTTCGCGGCCGCCCGCACTGCGCGCAAAAATTCGGCGGCGTTGAGTTCCTTTTCGCCGCGAATTTTCGCCTGCGAATTCATCGCGGTTTTGAGGAAATTCATCGTGGAGACGCCCGGGATTTCCAGCGGATACTGGAAGGCCAGGAAGATGCCGCGCGCGGCGCGCTCCTCCGGCGCCAGCGTCGTGACGTCTTCGCCGAAAAAGTCGATCTCGCCCTTGGTCACTTCGTAGCCGGCGCGGCCGGCGAGGGTGTAGGATGTGGTGCTCTTGCCGGCGCCGTTCGGCCCCATGATCGCATGCACTTCGCCCGGGGGAACCTTGAGGCTGAGGCCTTTCAGGATTTCCTTGCCGTGGACGTTCACATGCAGGTCTTTGATCTCGAGCATTAGCCGACGCTCCCTTCGAGGCTGAGTCCGACGAGTTTTTGCGCCTCGACGGCGAATTCCATGGGCAATTGTTGCAAGACTTCACGGCAGAAGCCGTTGACGATCAGCGACACGGCTTCCTCGGTCGGGATTCCGCGCGACAGGCAGTAGAACAGCTGGTCATCGGAGATTTTCGAGGTGGTGGCCTCGTGCTCCAGAATGGCCTTGGGGTTTTTCGACTGGATATACGGCACGGTATGCGCGCCGCACTGGTCGCCGATCAGCAGCGAGTCGCATTGGGTGAAATTGCGGGCGCCGTCGGCGCGGGCGTTGATGCTGACGAGGCCTCTATACGTGTTCTGCGCCTTGCCTGCGGAAATGCCCTTGGAAATGATGCGGCTCGACGTGTTCTTGCCGAGATGGATCATTTTCGTGCCGGTGTCGGCCTGCTGGTAATTGTTGGCGATGGCGATGGAATAGAATTCGCCGACCGAATTCTCGCCGCGCAGGATGCAGGACGGATATTTCCAGGTGATCGCCGATCCCGTCTCGACCTGGGTCCACGACACTTTGGAATTTTTTCCCCGGCAATCCGCGCGCTTGGTGACGAAATTGTAAATGCCGCCCTTGCCGTTCTCGTCGCCCGGGAACCAGTTCTGCACGGTCGAATATTTGATCTCGGCGTCGTCGAGCGCCACCAGTTCGACCACGGCGGCGTGGAGCTGGTTTTCGTCGCGCTGCGGCGCGGTGCAGCCTTCGAGATAGGACACATAGGCGCCGGCGTCGGCGATGATCAGCGTGCGCTCGAACTGGCCGGATTTGGCGGCGTTGATGCGGAAATAGGTGGAAAGCTCCATCGGGCAGCGCACGCCCGGCGGGATATAGACAAATGAGCCTTCCGAAAACACGGCGGCGTTGAGGGTGGCGTAGAAATTATCGGTGTCTGGCACGACGGAGCCGAGATATTTCTTCACCAGTTCGGGATGGCTGTGCACCGCTTCGGAAATCGGGCAGAAGATCACGCCGACCTTGGCCAGTTCGTCCTTGAAGGTCGTGACCACGGAGACGGAGTCGAACACCGCGTCCACCGCGACGCGGCGCTGTTCGACGCCCGCCAGCACTTCCTGCTCGTGCAGGGGGATGCCCAGCTTCTCATAGGTGCGCAGCAGTTCGGGATCGACATCCTCGAGGGTGTGCGGGCCTTCCTTGGCCTTGGGCGCCGCGTAGTAATAGGCGTCCTGGAAGTCGATCTTGGGGTAATGGAGCTTGGCCCATGTGGGCTCCTCCATGTTGACCCAGCGGCGATAGGCCGAGAGGCGGTAGTCGAGCATCCACTCCGGCTCGTTCTTCTTCGTCGAGATGAAGCGGATGACGTCTTCGTTCAGGCCCTTGGGGGCGAATTCGGATTCGATGTCGGAGACGAAACCGTATTTGTATTTTTGCTCGGTCAGTTCCTGCAGGGCAGCTGCTTCTTCGCTCATGTCCGAATCCCGACGGCGGTTTTAATTGATCTAGTCGTAGCTCAAAATGCAAGGGTGGCGCCAGCCCGTCTCAACCGGCCACGCCTTCGCACAGCGCGGCGACGACCGGCCAGCCCACTTCCCCCTGGGGATCGAGCGTCTTGAGGCGGTCGAGGATCTCCCTGGCGGGCGCGACCTCTTCGCGGCGCAGGCGGATGAAGGCCAAGGCTTTCAACGTATAGAGCGCGAAGCGGCCGGCGCCCTCCGGGAACGGGTTTTGCGGCGTCCATCGCCGCCAGTCGTCGGGCCAGCCGGCCTGCGCCGCCGCCTTGCGCAGGCCGGACAACGCCATGTCCAGCGCGACGTCGAGATCGCCATGGTAGGTGTGAATTTTGTAGAGGCAGAAGTAAGTTGCGAGTTCGTCGGGCGCGGCGTCGAGCGCCTGCTTGAAAAAAGTTTCGGCGCGGGAAAAATCGCTGCGATAGGCGACGACGCCCTGTTGCAGCAGCGCGTCGATCTCCGGCTTGATCGCGCCGAAATTGACCTCTTCGCTTCCGGGAAAATTGAGCAGCATGGGCGAACTCCGTGATTTCTCGGGCTGTCGGGTGCAAGTCCGGGGCCGGGGCTCGCGTCGGGTTTCGGACACGGCCCCCTGTCGATGTTGCGACGCAAAATAGCGACGGGGCAGGTTCCCTCTCCCCGCGCACGCGAAGAGGGAACAATGGCGTGGTCCCAAATTTGCTTTGATCCAGATCAAACGCGGCCATCCGCCCGGCCGCGTTCAGCCAAGAGGTCATTTCATGTCGGAAAAAACCAGCGAGCGCATAAAAGCCATTGTCGAAGGCGCCGATATCATCCTGTTCATGAAGGGCGTTCCCGCCGCGCCGCAATGCGGTTTCTCCGCCGCGGTGGTCAAAGTGCTGGATGGGTTCGGCGTGACATACGATTCGGTCAATGTGCTCGCCGACCCCTTCATCCGCGAGGGATTGAAGGAATATTCCAACTGGCCGACCTTCCCGCAGCTTTATGTGAAGGGTGAGTTCGTCGGCGGCTGCGACATCGTGCGCGAAATGGCGGCCAGCGGCGAATTCGCCAAGCTGCTGGCCGACAACGGCATCGAAAAGGTGGGCGCATGAACGTCCACGTCGCCCCGGCCTTCGCCGACGTGCCGCAGGTTTACAAGCGGCATGTGTTCGCCTGCTACACCCAGCGCCCGCCGGGTCATCCGCGCGGCTCCTGCGGATCGCAGGGCGCCCAGCCGCTGTGGGATCGTTTGTCGCGCAAGCTGGAAGCCGAAGGGATCGGCGAGGTCGGGTTCACCGCCGCCGGCTGCCTCGGCTTCTGCCGCGCGGGACCGCTGATGGTGGTCTATCCCGAAGGCGTCTGGTACGCGCCGAAAACCCCGGAGGATGTTGACGAGATCGTCGAGACCCATTTGAAGGGCGGCGAACTGGTCGAGCGGCTCGTCATCGTGCCGCAGCGGTGATCAGCCGCGGCGCGCCTTTTGGCGCGCCGCGCGCAGCATGTGCAAAATTTCGGCGTCGCCCGCCATGTCCAGCGCCGAAAAACCGTCCGGCGTTTCGGCCGCGAGATCGGCGCCGCGCTTCAACAAATGCGCCACCACCGCCGTGCGCGACGACGAGGCCGCGAACATCAGCGCGGTCGCGCCATTGCAATTGGCATGGTTGACGTCGGCGCCCGCCTCGATCAGCAGGTCGAGCAGCGCGAGATTTTCGCCGAAACAGGCCAGCCAAAGGGCGTTGTTGCCGTCGACGTTGAGCGCGGCGATGTCGGCGCCCGCCGCCAAAATCTCTTTCGCCATGGCGAGATCGCCTTTTTGCGCGGCGCGCATCAGCGGCGTCGATTGGTTGGCGTCGCGGGCGGACAGGTTTGCGAAATTTTCGGCGCGCAGCCAGTCTTCGAGCGTCATGCGAAACGCTCCGGGCGCACTTTGTTCGGATAGGCGGGTTCGGTGGCGAGCCGCGCATCGACATAGGGCAGGCCGACCGTGAAATGGTAGAGGCTTTGCAGGTCTGGGCCGCTCAGGCCGAACAGGGCATGGGTCTCGTCGTCGAAATAGCAGCCGATCCCCGTGCCGCGCAGGTTTACGCGCTCGGCTTCGAGATAAAGGGCTTGTCCGATCAGGCCGGCTTCCCAGTGCAATTGCCGGTAGCGCCAGGGATTGGCTTCGACCAGCGGTCCAAACTCGGCCAGCATGGCGACGCCGAACGACGAATCGCCGCCGATCCCCTGGTTGCAGAACAGCCGCCGCGCCAGACCGCGCGCGTCCATCTCCTTCAGCAGGTAGAGCGGCAGCGAGTCGGGCGCGCCCAAAACTTTGCGCCAGACGAAATCGCCGGAAAAATTCTTGCGCAACAAAGCCTCGCCCTCGGCGCTGCGGGGCAGGGCGTAGAGGCCTTGCGGCAGGCCCTCGACGCGGTGGACGAACAGCA
Organism: Rhodoblastus acidophilus; assembly: GCF_900187365.1. Lineage (GTDB taxonomy): Bacteria > Pseudomonadota > Alphaproteobacteria > Rhizobiales > Beijerinckiaceae > Rhodoblastus > Rhodoblastus acidophilus. The sequence continues at coordinate 463,936 of NZ_FYDG01000002.1, read as the reverse complement.
GCGGGTGGATGCGCGGCGCGAAGCCCCAGAGGTCGAAGGGAGGGTTTTGCGGCGCCAGCGCGGCGAGAACGTCGAAGAAATCCTGCGGCGTCATCCGATGCTTCGGGTTGAACGCCTGGGCGCTGCGCCGCTGCAGAATCAGGTCGGCGGTGATTTTTTCCGCAGGCGCGCGGGCCTGTGCGATGAAATTTTCGGCGCCTGCGCTGCCGCCGAGCGTCGCCTGTGTGACATCGTCGATGACGGGCCAGCGATACATCGGCTTGGCGTCCAGCATATTGGCGGCGCCGGACCAAACTCCGGTTTTGGCGGCGGGCGCCGACGGCTCGCCCGCGCTGGCGAAAATTTCCACCAGCGCGTCGGCGTCCTCGCGCTCGGCGGCGCCGAAATCCTCTGTGCGATCGAGGCCGAGAAGGCGCGCCAGTTGCGCGCTGTCGACGCCGTCCACGAGCTTCGCGCGAAAACCCAGTGTTTGCGCGGCATAGGACAACGCGCCCAGGGCGTGGCCGAGATCGAGCTGGCAATAGCGGAAGGCGCGCTCGCCATATTTCCAGGCTTCGCGCCAGTGAATGGACGACAGGCCGATCCACAGGCGGGCCGGGCCGGCGTGGGCCGGATCGGCGCGGCGCTTTTCAAGGACGTGGTCGCGGCTGAGATAATGATGCAGCCCGTCGGCGACGCCGGAAAAATTCTCGCTGAGAATATAAGCTTCGGTCGGGTGCAGATTGCCGCTGGAGGGATTGCAGCGCAAAGCCCAGCGATCCGGCCCGAAACTTTTCCAGGCCGAGAGACCGAAGCCCAGATGCAGCAACGCGCCGAGACCGGCGCGCGAAAAAGGGCTGGATTGGCAGTTCAGCGGCGCGAGATCGAGGTCGATCTTTTCCGCGCCCGCAAATTCTCGAAAGGGGTTGGGCTGCGCGTCCCAATCGAGCGTGTCCGGGCTGGCGGCGAAGCCGCCGAACCCGTGCTTGGTGCGTTGGTGATAGGCGAGCGCCTTCAACGGGGCAGGTCGCTGGCGCCCATCAGGAACAGGTCTACCGCGCGGGCGGCCTGCCTGCCCTCGCGGATGGCCCAAACCACCAGCGATTGTCCCCGGCGCATGTCGCCGGCGGCGAACACCTTGTCGACGCTGGTGCGGTAGCCGGTCGTATCGGCCTGCACGTTGCCGCGCCGGTCGAGCGTCACGCCGAGCTGTTCCAGCAGCCCTTCCTTGACCGGGCTGACGAAGCCCATGGCCAGCAGCACCAGATCCGCGCGCAGCTCGAATTCGCTGCCGGGGATTTCCTGGAACTTGCCGTCGACGCGCACGCATTTCAGCGCCTTGACGCCGGTGTCGCCGACAAACGCCTTGGTCATCACGCCGAAATCGCGATCGGCGCCTTCCAGATGCGAGGAGGACGTGCGCAGCTTCAGCGGCCAATACGGCCAGGTCGTCAGCTTGTCTTCCTTGACGGGCGGCTTCGGCATGATTTCGAGCTGGGTCACCGACAGCGCGCCCTGGCGCACGGAGGTGCCGATACAGTCGGAGCCGGTGTCGCCGCCGCCGATCACCACCACATGCTTGCCGGAGGCCAGGATCGGGTCGTTGGCGAGCCGCTCGCGCGACACGCGGCGGTTCTGCTGCGGCAGGAACTCCATGGCGAAATGGACGCCAGCGAGATCGCGGCCGGGAACCGGCAGGTCGCGCGGGTTTTCCGATCCGCCGGACAGGATCACCGCGTCATGGCCGTCCAGGATCTCCTTGGCGGGAATGGAGACGCCGATATGCGCGTCGTAATGGAAGGTCACGCCTTCGGCTTCCATCTGCGCGACGCGGCGGTCGATCAAGCCCTTTTCCAGCTTGAAGTCGGGGATGCCGTAACGCATCAGGCCGCCGGCCTTGGCGTTTTTCTCATAGACATGGACGTCATGGCCGGCGCGGGCGAGCTGTTGCGCCGCCGCCAGACCGGCGGGGCCGGAGCCGATGACGGCGACCTTCTTGCCGGTCTTCGTCTCGGCCGGTTCGGGCTTGATGAAACCGCTTTCCCAGGCGCGGTCGACGATGGCGCATTCCACCGTCTTGATGGTGACCGGCGTGTCCTCGAGATTCAGCGTGCAGGCCGCCTCGCAGGGCGCGGGGCAGATGCGGCCGGTGAACTCGGGGAAATTGTTGGTGGAATGCAGGTTGCGCGCCGCATCTTCCCAATCGCCGCGATAGACCAGATCGTTCCAGTCGGGGATCTGGTTATTCACCGGGCAGCCGTTGTGGCAGAACGGGATGCCGCAGTTCATGCAGCGCGAGGCCTGCTCGCGCGTGCCTTGTTCGGACAGCGGAATCACGAATTCCGAATAATGGCGGATGCGGTCGGCGGCCGGCTTGTAGCCGCGGTCCTGCCGGTCGATTTCCAGAAAACCGGTAACCTTGCCCATCTTATTCTCCGGCGGCGGCGGTCGGCCGCTGTTCGTTCTGCGACATCAGTTCGGCCAGCGCGCGGCGATATTCCACCGGCATGACCTTCCTGAACTTGGGCAGGTTCTCCGCCCAATTGTCCAAAATCTCGCGGGCGCGTGAAGAACCCGCGTAGCGCATGTGGTTGGTGACGAGCTGCTTCAGGCGCTCGGCGTCGAAGCGGGTCATGTCGCTCATCACGTCGACGCGGCCATGCGAGGTGAGATCGCCGCCCTGGTGGTTGAGGCGCTGGTTGAGGTCTTCCTCTTCCTGCACCGGCTCCAGATCGACCATGGCCATGTTGCAGCGCGAGGCGAAGGTTCCGTCCGCGTCGTAAACATAGGCGATGCCGCCCGACATGCCCGCCGCGAAATTGCGGCCGGTCTGCCCCAGCACGACCACCACGCCGCCGGTCATGTATTCGCAGCCGTGGTCGCCCACGCCCTCGACCACCGCCACGGCGCCGGAATTACGCACCGCGAAACGCTCGCCGGCCACGCCGCGGAAATAAACCTCGCCGCCGATCGCGCCGTAAAGCACGGTGTTGCCGACGATGATCGAGTTTTCCGGCGTGATTTTCTTGGCGTCGCGCGACGGATAGATCACGATCCGGCCGCCCGACAGACCCTTGCCGACATAGTCGTTGGCTTCGCCTTCCAGCTCCAGCGTCACGCCATGGGCGAGCCAGGCGCCGAACGACTGTCCGGCGGTGCCGATCGCGCGGATGTGGATGGTGTCGTCGGGCAGGCCGGCATGGCCATAGATGCGCGCGACCTCGCCCGACAGCATGCCGCCGAAGGAGCGGTCCACGTTGCGGATGTGTGTTTCGATCCGCACCGGGGCGCCGCGTTCCAGCGCCGGCGCGGCCGATTCGATCAGGGCGCGGTCGGCGGCCTTTTCGAGGCCGTGATCCTGCTCGGTCGAATGATAGATGGTGTCGCCCGCGACCGGCTCCGGCTTGTGGAACAGGCGCGCGAAGTCGAGACCATTGGCCTTCCAATGCTGGATCGCCTTGTCGCGGTCGAGCATCTGCAACTGGCCAACCATTTCATTGAAGCTGCGATAGCCCAGCTTGGCCATATATTCGCGGACTTCCTCGGCGACGAAGAAGAAATAGTTGATGATGTGCTCGGGCGCGCCCTTGAAGCGCTTGCGCAGAACCGGGTCCTGCGTCGCCACGCCCACCGGGCAGGTGTTGAGGTGGCACTTGCGCATCATGATGCAGCCCGCCGCGATCAGCGGCGCGGTGGCGAAGCCGAACTCGTCGGCGCCGAGCAGCGCGCCCACCACCACGTCGCGGCCGGTGCGCAGACCGCCGTCCACCTGCACCGCGATGCGCGAGCGCAGACGGTTCAGCACCAGGGTCTGGTGGGTTTCGGCGAGGCCGATTTCCCAGGGGCTGCCGGTGTGCTTGATCGAGGTCAGCGGCGAGGCGCCGGTGCCGCCTTCGAAGCCGGAAATGGTGACGTGATCGGCGCGCCCCTTGGATACGCCGGCGGCGACGGTGCCGACGCCCACTTCCGACACCAGCTTGACCGAAATGGCGGCGCGCGGATTGACGTTCTTCAGATCGTAGATCAGCTGCGCCAGATCTTCGATCGAATAGATGTCATGGTGCGGCGGCGGCGAGATCAGGCCGACGCCCTGCGTGGAATGGCGCACCTTGGCGACGACCGCATCGACCTTGTGGCCGGGCAACTGACCGCCTTCGCCGGGCTTCGCGCCCTGCGCCATCTTGATCTGGATCATGTCGGAGTTGACGAGATATTCCGTCGTCACGCCGAACCGGCCCGAGGCCACCTGCTTGATGGCCGAGCGCATCGAATCGCCATTGGCCAGCGGCTTGAAGCGGTCGCTCTCCTCGCCGCCCTCGCCGGTGTTGGACTTGCCGCCGATGCGGTTCATCGCGATGGCCAGCGTGGTGTGGGCTTCACGCGAGATCGAACCGAACGACATGGCGCCGGTGGCGAAACGCTTGACGATCTCGGTGGCCGGCTCGACTTCGCTGATGTCGATGGGCTTGCGGCCGTCTTCGGACGCATCCTTGATGCGGAACAGGCCGCGGATGGTCAGCAGGTTTTCCGCCTGCTCGTTGAGCAGCTTGGCGAAAGCCTTGTACTGGTCCTGGGCGTTGCCGCGCACGGCGTGCTGCAACAGGGCGATGCTATCGGGGGTCCAATTGTGAGCTTCGCCGCGGGTGCGGTAGGCGTATTCGCCGCCGACATCGAGCGCGTTGCGGTAGACCGGCGCGTCGCCGAAAGCGGCCTTGTGGCGCTCGACGGTTTCGCGGGCGATCTCTTCCAGCCCGACGCCGTAGATCGGCGTGGCCGTGCCGGTGAAATAATCCTCGACCAGTTGCTTGGACAGGCCGACGGCGTCGAAGATTTGCGCGCCGCAATAGGATTGGTAGGTCGAAATGCCCATCTTGGACATGACCTTGAGCAGGCCCTTGTCCACCGCCTTGATGTAGCGCTTGACCGCCTCGTAGCCGTCGACTTCCGCCGGGAATTCGTCGGCCATCTCGGCCAGGGTCTCGAAGGCGAGATAGGGGTTGATGGCTTCCGCGCCATAGCCGGCCAGCAGCGCGAAATGATGCACTTCGCGCGCTTCGCCGGTCTCGACCACCAGACCCACGGAGGTGCGCAGGCCCTTGCGGATCAGGTGATGGTGCACGGCGGCCGTCGCCAGCAGCGCCGGGATCGGGATGCGGTCCGGCCCCACCATGCGGTCGGACAGCACGATGATGTTGTAGCCGCCGGTCACCGCCTGTTCGGCGCGGTCGCACAGGCGGTCGAGCATCGGCTTCATGCCGTCGGCGCCCAGCCCGGACTCATAGGTGATGTCGAGCGTCTTGGTGTCGAAGCTGTCCTCGACATGGCCGATCGAGCGGATTTTTTCGAGATCGGCGTTGGTGAGGATCGGCTGGCGCACTTCCAGCCGCTTCTTGTTGGCGGTGCCCTCGTGATCGAGAATGTTGGGGCGCGGGCCGATGAAGGACACCAGCGACATCACCAGCTCCTCGCGGATCGGGTCGATCGGCGGGTTGGTGACCTGGGCGAAGTTCTGCTTGAAGTAAGTATAAAGCAGCTTCGACTTGGAGGAGAGCGGCGAGATCGGCGTGTCCGCGCCCATCGAGCCGACGGCCTCCTGGCCGGTGACGGCCATCGGCGCCATCAGGAAGGTGATGTCTTCCTGCGAATAACCGAACGCCTGCTGGCGGTCGAGCAGCGGCACGTCGGTGCGCGAGGCGCCGGCTTCCACGGGCTTCAGGTCTTCCAGCACGATCTGCGAATTGGTCAGCCAGTGCTTGTAGGGATGATGCTTGGCCAGCGCGCTCTTGATCTCGTCGTCGGCGACGATGCGGCCCTGCTCCAGATCGACCAGCAGCATGCGGCCGGGCTGGAGGCGCCATTTGGTGACGATCTTTTCTTCGGGAATCGGCAGCACGCCCATTTCCGAGGCCATCACCACGAGACCGTCGTCGGTGACGAGATAGCGGGCGGGGCGCAGGCCATTGCGGTCGAGCGTCGCGCCGATCTGGCGGCCGTCGGTGAAGGCGACGGCGGCGGGGCCGTCCCACGGCTCCATCAGCGCGGCGTGATATTCGTAGAAGGCGCGACGGTCTTCATCCATCAGCGGATTGCCGGCCCAGGCTTCGGGCACCAGCATCATCATGGCGTGGGCCATGGAATAGCCGCCCTGCACCAGGAATTCGAGCGCGTTGTCGAAGCAGGCCGTGTCCGACTGCCCCTCGTAGGAAATCGGCCACAGCTTGGAAATCTCGTCGCCGAACAATGGCGAGGAGACCGATGCCTGACGCGCCGCCATCCAGTTCACATTGCCGCGCAGCGTGTTGATCTCGCCGTTATGGGCCACCATGCGATAGGGGTGGGCGAGCTGCCAGGACGGGAACGTGTTGGTGGAGAAACGCTGATGCACCAGCGCGACGGCGGTTTCGACGCGCTCGTCCTGCAGGTCGAGGAAATATTCGCCCAGCGCGGTCGCAACCAGCAGGCCCTTATAGACTATGGTGCGCGAGGACAGCGAAACCGGATACCAGCCCTTGGTCTTGGGATTGCCGAGGGCGCGCAGATCGTTGGAGACGATCTTGCGGATCATGAACAGCTTGCGCTCGAACACGGTCTGGTCCGGCGCATTGTCGCCCTGTGCGATAAACACCTGACGGCAGCACGGTTCGGTCGGGATGACGGATTCGCCGAGCACCGACGGATTGACCGGAACGTCGCGCCAGCCCAGCAGCTTCTGGCCCTGGTCGGCGATGGCGCGCTCGAACACGTCCTGGACGATCTTGCGGCCTTCGGGGTCGCGCGGGAAGAACAGGCTGCCGACGGCGTATTTGCCGGGTTCGGGCAAAGCGAAGCCGAGCCGCTTGGCCTCCTCGGCGAAGAAGCGGTGGGGAATCTGCATCAACATGCCGCAGCCGTCGCCGGCCTTGGGATCGGCGCCGACCGCGCCGCGGTGGTCGAGATTCAGCAGAATCTGCAGGCCCATGCGCACGAGGTCATGCGACTTCTTGTTGTGCATGTTGGCGACGAAGCCGACGCCGCACGCGTCATGCTCGTTGCGCGGATCGTAAAGGCCCTGCGCGGGAGGCAGACCATTCACGGCAGACGTATCCATACCAGCATCCCTCTCGGCGTGAGCGGCGGCGGGGGCTTTTTTCGCCGCAATATCCCCATCATGCGGGGCGACATTGCGCGAAAAATCAGAACCCTGCTGCTTGTTCATGCCCGTTCATCCTGCCCGTTGCTGCGAAAACCATTGCCTGGCGGGGCCAGTCCGCCACCGTCCGCGCCTTGCGGAGCGCTGAATGGTCAGTAAGGCTGTCCTATTTAGCGGCGCGCGACATTGCCAGAATTGGTTCGGCCGCACAACCCGTCTATATACAGGGTTCCCAAGATTTCAATGCGATTTCACGCCACAAGGCGGCGCATTTCGCCACGCAAGGCTCGCGGCAGGATCGGGATCTAGCCTTTGGCGGGCATAGGAAACCGCGGCCGTCTCGGCTCGCGCCTGACGAAAGGGACACGATGTCGCGCCTTGGGTTGACGCAAGCCGGATTTGCGGCCCTGGTCCTGCTGCTGGCCGGGGCGCCGGCGCAGGCCATGGACATCGACACCGGCCCCTACTTTAAATTCTTCTTCAGCCCGCCGGACCCGCCGCCCCCGCAGGTCGTGTTGCCCGCCTATCAGGCTCGCGTCATTCTGCGCCGCGAGGGCGCGCGCATCGTCGGCAAGCCGCGCCTGCGCGGGCGGGAGATCATCGCCTATGGCCGCGACGCCTCGGGCGCCGAGCGCCGGTTCACTTTGGACGCGGCGACCGGGGAAGTGCTGTCGGTGACGCTGGCGCGCGCCGCGCCCGACCGGCCGCGCCCGCGCATCAATGCGGAGGCTCCGCCGCCGCCGCCGTTGGGGCCGCCGGTCCATCCGGCCGGTCCGCTCGACGCCGACCGGCTCGGCGTCGCGCCGCCGATGGCCCCGCCCGAGGAGGTGATGCCGCCGCCGCCGCCCAAGATGGCCGAGGCGCCGCCGCCCCCGCCGCCCGTCGATGAGGAGGCCGTGGTCATCGAGCCGCCGCCGCCGCGGCCGGAAGCCAGGTCCAACGCCGATTCCGCCCTGAGCCCGATCAAGCCGCTGAGGCCGCAGCCGGGCGCGCCGAAGGTGGATAAGCTGCCGCAATAGAAACGGGCGCGAAATTCGCGCCCGTTGAACCCATCGTCCGTCTCGCCCTTCGGGCGCGTCCTTTTCTCCCGCGAGGAGAGAGAAGGAGTTTAAGCCGCCTTGGACGCGTCCACGACCCGGGGGCCGGCTTTGCCGATCGGAATTTGGCGCGGGCGCTGAGCTTCGGGAATCTCGCGCACGAGATCGACGTGGAGCAGCCCGTTTTCAAGCCGCGCGCCTGTGACCTGCACATGGTCGGCGAGCTGGAACCGGCGCTCGAAGGCGCGGGCGGCGATGCCCTGATAAAGCATTTCACGCGCCTCGGCTTCGGGATTGGCGTCCTTGCCGCCCTTGATCGTCAGCGTGTTCTCACGCGATTCGATCGACAGCTCGGTCTCGGCGAAGCCGGCCACCGCGAGGGTCAGGCGATAGGCGTTCTCGCCGGTGCGCTCGATATTATAGGGGGGATAGGCGGCGGGCGCCTCGGCGCCGGCGCTCTGGTCGAGCAGCGAAAACAGCCGGTCGAAACCGATGGTGGAGCGATAAAGGGGAGACAGATCGAAAGTGCGCATGTCATATCCTCCATTGAGCGACATGGTTGAAGCGACGTCATTTCCGGCCGGGCCGGTCTTTCGACCCGATCCGGGGCGCGTCCGTTACGGCCCGCGCAGATTGGATTTGGGAGCGCGAAACCGCTTTTCAAGACGAACCTGCGCGATATGGTGAAAAAAAGAGAGCGCTCATGGAACTGTTCGACACGCCCGCCAATCCCTGCCCGCCCGGCGCCCATATCGTGCGCCTGCGCGCGCGCGACGGCGCCCTTTTGCGCGCCGCTTACTGGCGGCCGGAGGCTAAGCCGCTGGGAACCGTGGTCATCGTGCAGGGGCGCTCGGAATTCATCGAGAAATATTACGAGCTGATCGGCGAACTGCTGGGACGCAATTATTTCGTGGTGGCGTTCGATTGGCGCGGACAGGGGCTGTCGCCGCGCCTGCTGCCCAATCCGGCCAAGGGGCATGTCGTCCATTCCACCGATTACCGCCACGATCTCGACGCTTTGGTCGAGCAGGTTCTGGGACCCGACGCGCCCCGACCCTGGTTCGCGCTGGCCCATTCGATGGGCGCGGCGGCCCTGTTCGATCACGCGGCGGCGCGCGACGGCTCGCCCTTCGCGCGGGTGGCGGCCACCGCGCCCATGCTCGGGCTGTATGGTTTTCCCGGCTCGGATTACGCCCGGCTGCTGGCCAGCGCCTTCGTCGCCGCGGGCCTGTCGCGCGCCTTCATCCCCGGCGGCGGCTCGAAAATGCTGTGCGAGAAACGATTCGAGGGTAATATTCTCAGCGCCGACCGCGCCCGCTTCGAGCGCACGGCGCGGATCGTGGCGGCCTGTCCGCGCCTGCGCATCGGCGAGCCGACCGTGGGCTGGGTTCACGCCGCCTATCAACTGATGGATCGCCTCGCCGAACCGGGCTACGCCGAGCGCATAAAAGTTCCCGTGCTGATGCTGGCGGCGGGCGACGAGCGGCTGGTCTCGACCCCGGCGGTGGAGAATCTGGCCAAACGGCTGAAAAACGCGCTCTGTGTGGTGCTGCCCGGCGCCCGTCATGAGATTTTGATGGAGCGGGCGGAGATTCGCGCCAAATTCTGGGCGGCTTTCGACGCTTTTATCCCCGGCGAGCAATTGTTGCGGCCTTCGTGAGCCGCGGCGAGGCCGCTCTCGAACGCGACGGGTTGAATGTCATGTCGATCCTCAAGGTTTACGCCCGCATCCTGCGCCAGCTCGCGCCGGAGAAAAACCTCGCGATCGTGCTGGTGCTCGCCAATCTGGCGCTGGCCGGGGCGCAATTCGTCGAACCCGTCCTGTTCGGGCGCATCATCGACGCGATGACCCGGCTCGACGCGCATGGCAAGCGCGACACCTGGCTGACCCTGCAGCCGCTGATCGCCGCCTGGGTCGGCTTCGGCCTGTTCTCCATCGTCGCCGCCGTGACGGTGGCGCTGCATTCCGACCGCCTGTCGCATCGCCGCCGCCTCGGCGCGATGGCCGATTATTTCGATCATATTCTCGGCCTGCCGCTGAGTTTCCACACCGCCACCCATTCCGGCCGGCTGTTGAAGGTCATGCTCGACGCCTCCGGCGGCATGTTCATGATCTGGCTGTCGTTCTTTCGCGAGAATTGCGCCTCGCTGGTCGCCCTGTTCGTGCTGTTGCCGACCACGCTGTTTCTCAACTGGCGGCTCGGCCTGATTCTCGTGATCCTGGTGGCGCTGTTCGGCGCGCTCACCACTTTCGTCATTCGCCGCACCCATGGCCTGCAGGCCCATGTCGAGGTCTATAACGCCCAGCTGGCGGAGCGCGCCTCGGACGTGCTCGGCAATCTCCCGGTGATCCAGTCCTTCACCCGCATCGAGAACGAATCGCGCGGGCTGCATGACATCATCCGGCTGATCCTGACCGCGCAAATGCCGGTCCTGTCGTGGTGGGCGCTGGCGGCGGTGGCGACGCGCGCCGCCTCCACCTTGTCGCTGGTGGGCATCTTCCTCGTCGGCGTCTGGCTGCACCTGCACAAGCTCGCCAGCATCGGCGAGATCGTCACCTTCATGAATTTCGCCACCATGCTGATCGCCAAGCTCGAAGGCGTGGTCGGCTTCATCAACAACCTGTTCATGCAGGCGCCGAAGATCCGCGAATTCTTCGAGATCATGGACACCTCGCCCGCCATCGCCGACAAGCCGGGCGCGCTCGACCCCGGCCGGCTGCGCGGCGAGGTGACGTTCGACCATGTCTGCTTCGCCTACGATTCCCGGCGGATGGCCGTCAATGACGTTTCGTTCACGGTCAAGCCGGGCGAGACGGTGGCGCTGGTGGGGTCGACCGGCTCGGGCAAGTCCACCACTCTCAGCCTGCTGCACCGCGCCATGGACCCCAATTCCGGCGCCATCCGCATCGACGGGATCGACATTCGCGACATGAAACTGTCGGCGCTGCGCCGCAACATCGGCGTGGTGTTTCAGGAGCCGATGCTGTTCGCCCGCTCGATCGAGGAAAACCTGCGGGTCGGCAAGCTCGACGCCTCGCCCGAGGAGATCGCGCGGGCGCTGCAACGGGCGCAGGCCAGCGACTTCGTTTCGCGCCAGACGGACGGCGTGAAAACCCTGGTCGGGGAGCGCGGACGGTCGCTGTCGGGGGGCGAGCGCCAGCGCGTCTCCATCGCGCGCGCCTTGCTGAAGGACCCGCCGATCATGGTGTTCGACGAGGCCACCTCCGCGCTCGACGCCGCCACCGAAAAGCAGTTGCAGGCGGCGCTGGAGGCGGCCACCAAGGGGCGCACCACTTTCGTCATCGCGCATCGGCTCGCCACCATTCGCGGCGCGAGCCGCATTCTGGTGTTCGAGCAGGGCCGGATCGTCGAGGCCGGGAGTTTTGACGAGCTGGTGGCGCGCGGCGGGCGCTTCGCGGCGCTGGCGCGGGCGCAGTTCATGGCGGCCGCGCCGGCCCCGGCGCTGTGAGCCGCGCTTAACGGCCTGTTCAAATGTCGTTCCGTAAGCTGCGGCGTCAGCGGCGACATTGGGCGGGCGGAATGGTGTTGTGGAATTCGATGCCGGCGGCCGCGCGGCCGGGCGCGTCTTGGCTGGCGATGCTCTGGCCGGCGCTGTTCGTCCTCGCCTGCGGCCTGACCTTCGGCCTCACTCTGGCCTGCCCGATCGCCCCGCTCGACGATTTTCTCAATCATCTCACCCGGATGCACCTGCTGTTCGACGAAGGGCGCGGCGCGGCCTCGCCCTATTACCGGGCGGCCTGGGCGCTTTATCCCAATCTGGCGATGGACCTGACCGTGCCGGCGCTGGCGCGCTGGACCGGCGTCGATCGGGCGGCGCAGATCTTCCTGCTGACGGCGCAAATGCTGATCGTCGGCGGCGCGGTGGCGCTGGAATGGGCGGTGAAGCGCCGGTTCGACTATGCCGGCTTCATCGCGCTGCTGCTGCTTTATTCCATCCCCTTCGCCTGGGGCTTCGTCAATTTCGAGTTTGGCTGCGGCGTGGCGCTGTGGGGCGTGGCGGCCTGGATCGCCCTGCGCGAAAAGCCTGCCGCGCTGCGTTTCGCGGTCCATGGCCTGTTCGTGGCCGCGCTGTTCGCCTGCCATATGGTCGCGCTTGGGCTTTACGGCTTCACCCTCGGCGTGTGCGAGCTGCATCGCGCCCATGTCCGCCGCGATTCGCCCGCCGCGCTGGCGGGAACGCTGGTCCTGCTGGCGGCGCCGGCGGCGGCGGCCTTGGCGGCGATGGCGCTGAACGGCGCCGCGATCGGCAATTCCGGCAATGACTGGGATTGGCTGCACAAGCCGGTCTGGCCGGTTCTGGCGCTCAACGGTTTTAGTCTGCCGGTTTCGCTGGTCGGCTTCAATCTGCTGGCCTGGATGGCCCTGCGCCTGGGCAAGGCCGGGTTGCGCCCGCAGGGCGCCGGCGGCTGGCTCGCGCCCGGCTTCGGCCTGCTTTATCTCGCGACGCCGATGGTGCTGCGCGACACCGCCTTTGTCGATGTGCGCGTGGTGGTGGGCGGCGCGCTGATCCTGCCCGCCTTCATCTCCGTGCGCTGTCCCGACGACCTCTGGCGCCGCCGCGCCGCCGCCGCCCTCGCGGCGCTGGTGCTGGTCAATCTCGCGGTCACCGGGCGGCTGTGGCTGTCCTATCGCGACGATTACGCCGGCTTGCTCGCCTCGTTCGACAAAATCCCGCTGCAGGCCAAGATCGTGGTCGCCGGGGAGGGCGGCGATTCGCCCTTCGCCAATCTAGAACAGGCGCCGATGACCCACGGGCCGACGCTCGCCGCGCATTATCGGCAGGCGCTGGTGACGACCCTGATGGCCACCGGCGGCAAGCAGCCGCTGGCGATGCGCCCGGGATTCGAGCGGCTGAATTCGGCCGACAGAGGCCCGCTCGGCCTCGATGTGTTGGCGCGCATCAGGGCGGGGGCGCCCGGGCCGGACTATCTCGCCGCCTGGCCCGCCGATTACGACTATCTCTATTATGTCGGGCCGCCGCGCGACAATCTCATGCCCGATCTGCTGCAGGAGATCGACCGGCGGCCGCGCTTCACGCTCTATCGCATCCTCAAGGCGCCGGCGGTCGCGCAATGAGCGGGCGCGCGATCTTTGGCCTGCTGTGCCTTGCGGCGCTGGGCCTGACTTTGGCGACGCCGATTCCGGCGCTGACCGATTATCCCAATCATCTCGCGCGGATGGCGCTGCTCGCCGCCGAGCGCGCCGGCGATCCCTCGCCCTATTACGCCGCGTCCTGGGGTTTTTACCCCAATCTGGCGATGGACCTGATCGTTCCGCCGCTTGGCCGCTTCATGCCTATCGAAACGGCGGCGCGGCTGTTCCTGCTGCTGGCGCAGGTTCTGCTGATTTCCGGCGCGATGGCGCTGGAATATGCCGTGAAGCGGCGGCTGCAGCTCAGCGGTTTTATGGCGCTGCTGGCGCTGAACGCCTTTCCCTTCGCGCGCGGCTTCGTCAATTTCGAGTTTGGCCTGGGCGTCACGCTGTGGGGAGTCGCCGGTTGGATCGCCCTGCGCGAAAAGGGCGTCGTCGCGCGCTTCGCGCTGCATGGCGTCTGCGTGGTCGCGCTTTACCTCTGCCATCTGTTCGCCTTCGCCGCTTATGGCTTCACTTTGGGCGTTTACGAGCTTTGGCGGGGCTGGCGGGCGCGCGCGCCGGGGCCTTTGGCCGGCGAGTTGGCGCTGCTGGCGGCGCCGGTCGCGGCCGGGGCGGCGCTGCTCGGGCGGGGCGGGGCGTCCGGCGCGGCGCAACAGTTCGACTGGGCCTGGGCGGCCAAGCCGCTGTGGCCGGCGGTGGCGCTCAATGGCGGCGATCTGCTGCTCGCGACGCTCTCGCTCGGCGGCTTGATTCTGATGGTTTCGCGGCTGCGCCGCGCCGGCGCGCTGCGGCTCGAATCGGCGGGCGGCTTTCTCGCCGTCGGCTTCGCCGCGCTTTATCTCGTCACGCCCGAAAAAATGCAGGGCGCGATGTACGGCTCTTATATGGATGTGCGCGTGCTGGCGGCGGCGGCCTTGATCCTGCCCGCCTTTATCGCGGTCGATTGGCCGGATGCGCGGGTCCGGCGCGCGCTGCTGGGCGTCATGGCCGGGCTGGTTGCGGCCAATCTGCTGCACACCGCCTGGGTCTGGACCTCGTATCGCGCCGACTACGCCGCCGTGATCGCCTCGTTCTCAAAGCTGGAGCGCGGCAAAAAAGTGCTGGTGGCGAGCGCGGTCGAGGAAAATCCGTTCCGCGACCAGGACATCGCCCCGCTTTATCACGCGCCGGCGCTGGCGGCGCCCTACGCCAAGGCGCTGGTTTCCACGCTGATGGCGGATCCGGGCAAGCAGCCGCTGGTGGCGCGCCCGCCGTTCGCGCGGCTCAATCCGCAGAACGCGCCGCTGGTCAGCCTTGACGATCTCGTCGGGGCGACGCGCGGCGCGGCGCTGGAGGAGGAGGCGTTCCGCTCGTGGCCGCGGGATTACGATTACGTCTATCTGATCGCCGCGCCGGCGCAAAACCCTTTGCCGGACCTGCTGGAGCCGCTGGCCTCCGAGCGCCGCTTCACGCTCTACCGCATCCGCAAGCCCGCCGGCTGATTTACTTGATCAGCGCGATCGCCTGACGGAAGCGCGGGTGCTCGGCGGTTTGCAGCCATTCGAACGCCGCCATTTCACTGGTGACGATTTCGGCGCCGTGGCGCTCCATGCGCCGGATCGCGGCGCTTTTGTCCTCGGGCTTGCGCGAGCCGATGGCGTCCTGCGCGACAAAAACCTTGCGCCCGGCGTCGAGCAGGCCGAGCACGGTTTGCAGCACGCAGACATGCGCCTCGCAGCCCGTGACCACCACCTGCGCGTCGGCGGGGATGCGCTTGATGAACCCCGCCTCGCGGCAGACGTCGAAGGCGAATTTGGCCACCGGCTCGCCCTCGACCGGCAGCGCCTCGACGGTGGCGCCCAGGCGCGTCGGGTTCTGTTCGGTGAACAGGCGGGGAATGTCCAGCATCGCGGCGATGGCGAGCAGCTTCGCGGCCGAGCGGATCGCCGCTTCGCCCTCGGCGATGGCGGGCATCAGCCGGGCCTGGAAATCAATGACGAGCAACAGGGAGCGTGTCGGGTCGATGGCGCGCATGGGGTTTTCTCGAAATTGGGGAACGGGGCGTCTCCGCTATCGGGCGCCCTCCGCCGTCGGGCCGGCGGTGATCCGCAACAGGGTGATGCGGTTCTTCTGCTTGCGCAGCACCTCGAAGCGAAACGTGTGAAACAGGAATTGCTGGCCCTGGTCGGGAATGGTCCGCGCCTCGTGAATCACCAGGCCGGCGATGGTGGTCGCCTCCTCGTCAGGCAATTCCCAGCCCATCACGCGGTTGAGGTCGCGGATCGGCACGGAGCCTTCCACCAGCACGGCGCCGTCGGGCTGGCGGCGCACGCCGATCATGGCGACGTCATGCTCGTCGCGGATGTCGCCGACGATCTCCTCCAGAATGTCTTCGAGCGTCACCAGACCCTGCACGTCGCCATATTCGTCCACGACCAGCGCGAAATGGGTCTTGCGCTTGCGGAACGCCTGCAACTGCTCCTCAAGCGCGGTGGTCTCCGGCACGAACCACGGCTCGGCGATGATGGCGCCGAGCTCGACCTTGTCGATGTCGCAGCCGGAATCCGCCAGCCCCTTGAGGAAATCGCGGGCGTGCAGCACGCCGACGATATTGTCGGGCTTGTCGCGCCACAGCGGAATGCGGGTATAGGGCGAGGCCACGACTTCGCTGAGGATCGACGCCGGCGGCGCGTCGGCGTCGATGGCGGCCATTTTGGTGCGATGGACCATGACGTCGGAAACGGTCAGCTCCTTGAGGTCGAGCAGCCCGCCGAACATGTCGCGGTCGCTTTTGTCGACGCCGCCCTCCTTGTGCATCAGGTCGACGGCGCTCATCAGCTCTTCCTGCGGCGTCAGCAGATGGGAGGCGTGGCCCGGCCGCAGCCCGGCGAGATAGAGCACGCCGCGCACGATGAGTTCGACCGCGAACAGGATGGGGCCGAACGCCGCCACGAAAAAGGCGACGATCCGCACCGCTCCCAGCGAGAACGTGTCGGGATAGTTGATCGCCACCGTCTTCGGCAGGACCTCGGCGAAGATCAGCAGCAGCACGGTCATGGTCGCCGTGGCGTAGATCGCGCCCTCGGCGCCGACCAGGGCCACCAGCACCGTGGTGAGGAAGGCGGAGGCCCCGATATTGACCAGCGTATTGCCCAGCAGCATGGCGCCGATCAGACGGTCGCGCCCGGCGAGCAGGCGCAGCACCATTTTCGCCCTGGCGTCGCCCTGCTTCTCCAGGGCGTGCATGCGGGCGCGCGAGGCGGCCGTCATGGCGGTTTCGGAGGCGGCGAACAACGCCGACAGCAGGATACAGGCCACGAGGATCGCGACGGCGACCCAGATGTTCACCGGCAGGGGTTCGCCCGCGCCATGCATGGGAAATCAGTCTCCGCTTTGCAATTCATCTTCCAGGAAGGCCCTGACAGCCTCGACCTCGACATTTCTCGCGATGAAGCTCTGGCCGATGTCGCGGGCCAGGATGAAGGTGAGCGCGCCGCGCTTGACCTTTTTGTCCTGGGCCATGACGGCGAGAATCTCCTGCGCGTCGCCGGCGCCGCCGAGCGCCTGCGGGATGCGCGTCGGCAAGCCGACCGCGCGCAGATGCGCTTCGACCCGCGCGGCGGCGCCCTCGGGGCAAAGGCCCTGGCGCGCGGAAAAGCGGAAGGCGCAGGCCATGCCCACCGCCACGCCCTCGCCATGGACGAGCCGCGACGAATCGTAGCCGACGATCTTTTCCAGCGCGTGACCGAATGTGTGGCCGAGATTGAGCAGCGCGCGGTCGCCCTGCTCAGTCTCGTCGCGGGCGACCACGGCGGCCTTGGACTCGCAGGACACGGCGATGGCGTACTCCAGCTCGGGGCCGCGTCCGAACACCGCCGGCCAGTGCTTTTCCAGCCAATCGAAGAACTCGGGCCGGTCGATCAGGCCATATTTGACGATTTCGGCATAGCCGGCGGCGAATTCGCGCGGGGGCAGGGTGGCGAGCGCGCCGGTGTCGGCGAGCACCAGCGCCGGCTGGTGGAAGGCGCCGACCAGATTCTTGCCTTGCGCCGTGTTGATCCCGGTCTTGCCGCCCACCGACGAATCGACCTGCGACAGCACGGTGGTGGGGATTTGCACGAAATTCATGCCGCGCCGCAGGCTCGCGGCGGCGAAGCCGGTGAGGTCGCCGATCACGCCGCCGCCGAGGGCGACCAGCAGGTCGCCGCGCTCGATGCGCGCCTCCAGCGCCGCCTCGCAGAGCTGCTGGAAATGCGCGAAATCCTTGGTCGATTCGCCGGGGGGCAGGATGATGCGGCTGAAACGCACGCCGGCCTGTTCGAGGCTGGCCTCCAGCGGCGCCAGCCAGAGCGCGCCGACATGGGCGTCGGTGACGATGAACGCGCCGGCGCCGGGCCGAAGCTGGGCGATGCGCGCGCCGGCGGTGGCGATCAGATCGGGGCCGATGAGAATGTCATAGGAGCGGTCGCCGAGCGCGACGGCGACCCGCGCGGCCGGCGGCGGAAGGACAGACGTGTTCATTTTGGCTGAAAAATCTCCCTGAGCCAGATGCGCGTCCAGCGCCTGGATGATCTCCTCGACAATAGTCTCGTGCGGCACGTCGCGCGAATGGGCGACAAGGTCGGCCTCGGCGTAAACGGGATAGCGCCGCGCGATCAGGTCGCGCATCACCCCCTCCGGGTCGGCGTTCTGCAGCAGGGGCCGGGTCGGCCGCTTGCGCACGCGCCGCATCAGCACGCCGAACTCGGCCTGCAGCCAGATCGAAACGGCGCGTTCGCGAATCAGGCCGCGGGTGCGCGCGTCGATGAAGGCGCCGCCGCCGGTGGCGATGACGCGCTCGCCCTCGCCGATCAGCCGCGCCAGCACGCGGCGCTCGCCGTTGCGAAAATAGGGCTCGCCGTGCGAGGCGAAGATTTCCGCTATGGTCAGGCGGTGCGCCGCCTCGATTTCGTGATCGGAATCGACGAAGGCGAGGCCGAGCCTCTGCGCCAGCCTCTTGCCAATGGACGTCTTGCCGGACCCCATCATGCCGACGAGCACGAGGGGCCGCCCGGCGAGCGCGGCGACGATTTTTTCCGCAAGCAGATCCCTCGCCGGCGGCGCTTCCGGCGTCGGGGCGATGACTTGATCCGACATAGTCGCTATGTACTATCACGCCGCGTCCGCGAAAATAAGCGGCGGCGGCGCGAAATCTTGGATGGGATGCTCGCGGTCATGCCCAGTTTGTTGCGCCTTGTTTTTTTCGTCGGCCTGCTCGCCGGGCTGGTTTTCGTCGGCACGGCGGCGCTGGTGGCTTTCGTCGAGCCGCAACAGCGCGAAATGAGCCAGCCGATCAAGCCAGACCTGCTCAACAAATGAGCGGAGACCCCGCGTCGCGGGGGAAATCTGCGGCGCCCGAGCCGCTGCTGGCGGATTTTCTCAACCTGCTCGCCGCCGAACGCGGCGCGGCGAAAAACACGCTCGACGCCTATCGCCGCGATCTCGCCGACTATCTCGCGCATTTGCGCGCACGGGGGCGCGGGCCGCTCGACGCGGCGATCGACGACATCCGCGATCATCTCGCCGCTTTGGCGCAAGCCGAGCTGAAACCCGCCTCCGCCGCGCGCAAACTGTCGGCCATCCGGCAATTCCACCGCTTTCTCGCGGCCGAGGAGCATCGGGCCGACGACCCCGCCGCCTTGCTCGAAGGCCCGCGCCAGGGGCGGCGCCTGCCGAAAATCCTCACGGTCGAGCAGGTGGACCGGCTGTTGCGGGTCGCGCGCGAGGGCCTCGACGACCCCGCGCGTCCCCGCGACGACGACCTTCTGAGCGCGAAACGCGCCGCCTGCCTGCTGGAGGTGCTTTACGCCTCCGGCCTGCGCGTGTCCGAACTGGTGTCGCTGCCGCTGTCGGCCGCCAGGCTGGCGGAAAAGAGCGTGGCGCAGGGCGGCGGCTTTCTCACCATCAAGGGCAAGGGCGGCCGCGAGCGGTTGGCGCCCCTCACGCCGGCGGCGCGCGCGGCGATTCTGTCGTATCGCGAACTGCTGCTGGAGTTGCATCCCGGCGCGGCGCGGCAAAAATGGCTGTTTCCGTCGGAGGGCGAGAGCGGCCATTTGTCGCGGCAGGTGTTCGCCCGCGAACTCAAGTTTCTCGCGGCGGCGGCGGGGCTGCCGCCGGCCAAGGTCAGCCCGCATGTTCTGCGTCACGCCTTCGCCAGCCATTTGCTGCAAAACGGCGCCGACCTGCGCATCGTTCAGGAGTTGCTGGGCCACGCCGACATCGCCACCACGCAGATTTACACCCATGTGCTCGACGAGCGGCTGAAGGCGATGGTGCGCGATCTGCACCCGCTCAACGACGAGTAGCCGCGCCAAGGCGGCGCAAGCTTCCCTCCAGCCTCGTCCGCTAGCGTCGCAATTGGCTTCTCCTGTTTGAGACGTGCGGCTCGACATGCCTATTTGGCGCGGACGTGAGCATAGGCGCAAAATCAACGCGTCTTCGCCCGCGCTTCTGCTGATCGTCGTCGCCTGATCGCGCCATTTGCGCCGCTCTCGCGCGAAAGCGCGGGCAGCCGGCTCTTCGCCGGGGCGCGCGCTGTGCGCCTTCGAGACTTTTCGGACTGAAACGCGAGTCGCATCATGCTGTTTTGGCGCAATTTAAGCATCGGCAAGAAGATTATCTCGGCGCTCGCCGCCTTGACCCTGATCGTCGCCGGTCTGGGCGGCGTGGCCCTCATCGAGATGGCCGAGATCAACGCCAAGGCCGCGTCGCTGCGCGACGACTGGATGCCGTCTCTGGGGCAGGCGGGCATGTTGCGCCATTCGCTGTCGCGGCTGGCCCGCGCCCAGTCCGAAGCGATGCTGGCGCTGAATTTCAACAAGGAGCCCGAGGCCGCCCTGCAGAAATTCGACAAGGGAATCGACGAGGTCGAACAGGCCTTCGCGGATTACAAACACTTGATCACGCCCAACAGCGAGGAAGAGGCGCTCATGGGCGAGTTCGGCCGGCTTTGGCCGGAGTTCGCCGCCCAATCGCGCCGCGTCATGCAGCGCGCGCGGTCGGGCGACGTCGAAGGCGCCTATTCGGATTACACATCGTCCGCCTCGGCGCAACGCGCCCGCCTGCAGGGGCTTCTCGAAAAGGACATCGCCGTCAACCGGAGCGGCGGCAAGCAGGCGGCGGACGCGGGCGCGGCCACCTACAGCGACGCGCGCTGGCACATGGCCGGCGCGCTGCTGCTCGCCGTTCTCGTGAGCGCCGGCGCCGCGCTGGCGCTGACTAGCGGCGTGGTCCGGCCGCTCGGCCACGCCACCGACGCCGTCCAGACGCTCGCCAGCGGCAAGCTCGAGGTCGACATCGAGGATGACGGCCGCGCCGACGAGATCGGCGGGCTGGTGCGCGCGCTCGCCGTGTTCAAGGCGAACATGCTGCAGACCCGCGAACTCGAGGCCGCCGCCGCCCGGACCCAGATTCGGATCGAGGAGGAGCGCCGCGCCCAGGCGCGCGCTTTGGCCGAGTCGTTCGACCGCAACGTCAACGCCATTGTCGCCGAAGTCGCCCGGGCCGCCGCCGAATTCCAGGGCGCCGCGCGCATCGTCAGCGATTCGGCGGTCGAAACCGCCAGCCAGGCCAAGGCGGTCTCGGAAGCGTCGGAGGAATCCTCCACCAATATCAGTTCGGTGGCCTCGGCCACCGAGCAGCTCACCTATTCGGTGCAGGAGATCAACGATCAGGTCGGCCAGTCCCGGCAAATGGCCAGCGAATCCGCCGCCCAGGCCGACAAGACCGACGCCCAGATGCGCGACCTCGCCGCCGCCGCCGAAAAGATCGGCGGCATCGTCAGCCTGATTTCCGACATCGCCGGGCAGACCAACATGCTGGCGCTCAACGCCACCATCGAGGCGGCGCGGGCGGGGGAGGCCGGCCGCGGCTTCGCCGTGGTGGCGCAGGAGGTGAAGTCGCTGGCCGAGCAGACCAGCCGCGGCGCCGCCGAGATCGCCGGCCAGATCGGCGACATTCAGGCGACGGCGCAGCGCGCGGCGCAGAACATTTCCGGCATCGCCCGCACCACCGAGGAGAGCAACCGGGTGGCGCAGAGCATCGCCGCGGCCGTGTCGCAGCAGGGCGAGGCGACCACCGAAATCGCCCGCAACGTGCAGCAGGCCTCCAAGGGCGCGCAGGCGGTGGCCGAGAACATCGGCGGGGTGCTGAACGCGGCGCAACATTCCTCCGCCGCCTCGACGCAAATGCTGGCCTCGGCGCAGACTTTGGCGCAACATTCGGCCCAGTTGCGGCGCGAGGTCGACGCCTTCCTGGCGTCGGTCCGGGCGGCGTAGCCGAGCGGGCGCGGCTACCCGCGCTTGCGCTCCAGCAGGAACATGGCCTGTTCGCCGAGCAGGTTCCACAGCCACCAGGGCGCCTCGACGCGCATCTGCGCGCCCTCGCTGTCGAGCGCCATCGCCTTGACGATGCGCGCGTCCACCAGTTCCGCCAGGGCGACGAAGTCGCGGATCGAGCAGAAGTGGATGTTGGGCGTCTCGTACCAGGCGTAGGTCAGGTTGGGCGTCACCGGCATGCGCCCGCGCGCGGCGATCTGCCAGCGGATGCGCCAATGGCCGAAATTGGGAAAGGAGACGATGGCGCGGGCGCCGATGCGCAGCATATGCTCCAGCACCTGCCGGGGATTGCGCGTCGCCTGCAGCGTCTGCGACAGGATGACATAGTCGAAACCGTCGGTCGGATAGTCGGCGAGGTCGATGTCGGCGTCGCCCTGCACCACCGAAAGCCCCTTGGCGACGCAATCGTTGACGCCCTTTTGCGAAATCTCCATGCCGCGGGCGTCCACGCCCTTTGTGTCCGCGAGCAGGCGCAACAGGTCGCCGTCGCCGCAGCCGACGTCGAGCACGCGCGCGCCCTTCTCGACCATGTCGGCGACCAGCAGCAGGTCGATGCGGGTTGCGGGTTTGGCGTTCATGCCCGCAGCCCCCGCGCCCGCGCCGCGCCGGCGAGGAACCCGCGCGTGGTCGCGGTGAAATCGGGCTCGTCGAGCAAAAATGCGTCATGGCCCTTGTCGGTCTCGATCTCGACGAAGGAGACCGAGGCGGCGGCGGCGTTGAGCGCATGGACGATCACGCGCGATTCCGCCGTCGTATAAAGCCAGTCCGAGGTGAAGGAGACCACGCAGAACCGCGTCGGCGCATTTTTGAACGCGGCGGCGAGGCTGCCGCCATAGTCCTGCGCCAGATCGAAATAGTCGCAGGCGCGGGTGACATAGAGATAGGAATTGGCGTCGAAGCGATCGACGAAGGTCGAGCCCTGGTGGCGCAAATAGTTCTCCACCTGGAAATCGGCGTCGAAGGAAAAGGTCTTTTCGGCGCGATCCTGTAATTTGCGGCCGAACTTGCGCTGCAGCGCCTCCTCCGAGAGATAGGTGATGTGCGCCGCCATGCGCGCCACCGCCAGGCCCTTGCCCGGGCGCATGCCCTCGTCGAGATAGCGGCCGCCGCGCCAGTCGGGATCGGCCATCACCGCCTGACGCCCGACTTCGTGAAAGGCGATGTTTTGCGCGGAATGGCGCGCCGCGCTGGCGATGATCATCGCGGAAAACACTTTTTCCGGGAACAGCGCCGCCCATTGCAGCGCCTGCATGCCGCCCATCGAGCCGCCGGCGACGCAAAACAGCGTCTCGATGCCCAATCGCTCCACCAGCATGGCCTGGGCGCGCACCATGTCGGCGATGGTCACCACCGGCAGGTCGAGGCCATAGGCCCGCCCGGTCGCCGGATTGATCGAGGCCGGCCCGGTCGTGCCCATGCAGCCGCCGAGCACGTTGGTGCAGATGATGAAATATTTCTCGGTGTCGAACGGCTTGCCCGGCCCGACCAGCGCCGACCACCAGCCGGGCTTGCCGGTGATCGGATGCACGTTGGCGACGTGCTGGTCGCCGGTCAGCGCGTGACAGAGCAGAATGGCGTTGGAGCGGTCCGCGTTGAGCCGCCCGTAAATCTGGTAGGCGATGCTGAAGGGGGAGAGCATGACGCCGGCGGACATGGCGAGCGGCTGGTCCGCGCCGAAATGCGCCACGGGGCTGCGCGGGTGGTCCACTTCGCAATGGTTGGGAAAGGGAAAGGTCTCGGTCAAGTCCGCCAGATGTCCTCGTTCGCTTTGCCGAACAAACCGTTTTTTATATAGGATATTGACGTGACCGCGGTCAAGCGAGCGGACGCGGCCATTTGCCAGAATGGCTTGACCGCCTATAGAGGGAGCGCGCGCAAGTACAAGTAAGAGAATCGGGGACGCCCCTGTCATGAGCGAGACAAAAGTCGAAGGCCTGTCCGATCTCCGGGGCGAAATCGACCGGATCGACAGCGAAATGCATGAACTGCTGATGCGGCGCGGCGACATCATCGACCGTCTCATCGCGGTCAAGGCCCGGCAAGGCGGCGGTTCGGCGTTCCGGCCGGGCCGCGAGGCCGACATGATGCGGGAGATCGCCTCGCGCCATCATGGGCGTCTGCCGCTCGATACGGTGGAGAGCATCTGGCGCGTCATCATCTCCACCTTCACCTATGTGCAGTCGAACTATTCGGTTCATGCGGATCTGTCGGGCGGCGATTCGGCCATGCGCGATTCCGCGCGCTTTCATTTCGGCTTCACCGTGCCGCTGGTCGGCCACCCCACGCCGGGCGCCGTCATTACGGCGGTCGGCGCGTCCGGGCGAAAGGGAGCCGAAAACGGCGGCGGCGATCTCGGCATGATCCGCGCCGGCTTCCACGCCGAGGATGCGCGCTGGTGGGAGCGGCTCGCCGCCGCCGACGCGCCGAAGATCATCGCCCGCCTGCCTTTTGTCGAACGGCCCGACCATCCCGCGGGCACGCCGGTTTTCATCATTTCCAACCCGCTGGCGGAAGCCGCCGCCAAGGATGTCGCGGTGTTTTCGGCGCAGGGCGCCGGGCCGGCGCCCGATGTGAGCGGCTGGACGGCGCTGGGCTGCGATACGCTCGGCCAGAGCGAGGGCGAGGAGTTCTCGCTGCTGCTCTCGGCGCCCGGCGACTGGGACGCCGAACGCCTGCGGCGGCTGCCGGGCGGCGGCGCGTTGGAGCGGATCGCCTGGATCGGCAGCCACGCCAAGCGGTTCGAGATTCAATAAAGCGGCGCCAGCGCCCCGACCTGCAGCGGCCCGAGATAAGCGCCGCCCTGGGCGAGCCGCAGGGTGAGCGCGAGGCTGTCGTCCTGCGGCTGGTTTTGCGCCGGCGGCTTGCCGCCAAGCAGCGCCCCGAGCAGGGCGTTGGCGGCGCCGGGGGCCAGCGGTAGGCCGAGCCGCGCGGCGAGCGGACCGGCGCCGCGGGCGCGAATGTTCAGCGTTCCCGCCAGCCGCCGCGCGTCGTCGAGCGCGAGCGTTCCGTCAAATTGCGCGGCGAGCGCGCCCCAGCGCCATTCGCCCTTGTCGATGCGCGCCGTTCCCTGCGCCAGCCGCCAATCCTCCAGCGCCCGCCGCCAGTCGTTGCGCGGCGCCAGCAGCGGCGTCAGGTCGCCGGAGACGGCGAAGGCGCTGGGCGCGGGGTCGCGCAGCAGGCTCTGCAACAGCGGCGAGGACAGCCCGTCGATCTTGGCTTCGACGCGCAGCGACGGCTGGCCGTCGCGCAGGGCGGGCCGCGCCTGAAAATGCAGCGCCTGCGCATTGAAGGCGGGGCCGGCCTCGATCGCTTCGGGGCGCCAGTCGAGCGCGCGCGCGTCCACCGTCGCCTCGGTCAGTCCGCCGAGCCCCCAGGCGAAATCCAGGGTCGCGCCGTCGTGGCGCAGTTTGGCGAAGCCGCCGTCGCGGCCGCGCAAGGCCGCGGGGCTGGAAAAGCTCAAGACGACATGGTTCGGCGCCCACAGGCTGGCGGCGCCCTTGACCTCGTCGGCGGTGAACAGCAGATCGGCGTCGCCGACCCGCACCGGCGCCCGCATCCGGCTGCAGGTCAGTTTCAGGCGGAAGGGAAAGCCGCCGATCTCGCTGCCGCCGCAGAAATCGGCGAAAGCCGCGCCGTTGAACGCGGGCCGATGCAGGTAATCGCCGAGTTTTTGCGCCGCGAACAGCCAGACGAGGCTCAGGCCCAGCGCCAGCGCCGCGACGACGCCAAGCAGGACGCGGGATGAAAAGCGGGACAAAACGGCGGCCATGATTCCCTCGCGACGACAACGCCCCTTTTTGCCAAGTTCCGAGGCGGAAGTCTGCCCCCTTTAAATCGCAAGCGGCGCGGGGCGCAGGTCTGCGGCGGCGTCGGCGCGCGCCTCCGGCGTTTCGGCGAGCAAATGGACATGCAGCGCGCTCGCCCCACAGCGCCGCGCGCGCTGCGCCCAGGGCGCGAACTCCCCGTCGTCCGGCTGAAACACGCAGGCGATCTCCGTCCCGGCGGGCGCCTCGCGCACCGCGGCGACCACGGCGCGGCCGCAGTCGAACACGGGCGCGCCGTCCAGAGGATGGACCGAACAGATGTAGCGCCGGCCCGAGCGGCCGCGCCACGCATGGAACTGGTTTTCGAGGCTGGTCGCGCGCAAGGCGGCGAGCGGGCGGCTGCAGGCGGCGGCGAGCGGAGCGGCGGTCATTGGCGTCCCCATTAACGGTACGTCACGGGAACAAAAAAGAACAAAATAGGAATAAAGTCAAGCGGCCTTCGGCGCGTCCTCATTCCCTTGCGCGAGATTGACCGCGAGCCCCGGATTTCCGGCGATCGCCTCGGCGATCAACCGGTCGCTGGCCTGTTCGATCTCCTGTTGCAGCCGCGCCAGAAACGCGCCGTTCGGCAGGCCCGGCGCAATGGCGGGCAGAAATTCGATGACGAGGGTTCCGGGATGGCGCAGGAATTTGCGGCGCGGCCAGAACAGGCCGGAATTGAGGGCGACGGGCACGCAGGGGGCGCCAGCGGCGGCGTAGAGATGGGCCACCCCGGCCTTGTAGCGCGGCGGCGCGCCGGCGGGGCGGCGGGTGCCTTCCGGGAAGATGAAAATCGCGCGCCGCTCGGCGATGGCCTCGCCCGCCTTCTCGACCAATTGCTTCAACGCCGCCGACCGGCTCTTGCGGTCGATGGCGATCTGATCGGCGCGCAGCAGATATTGGCCGAATAGCGGCAGCCAGGTCAGTTCGCGCTTCAGGATGTAAGTAAAGTCGGGCAATTGCGTGCAGAGCGCGAAGGTTTCCCATGCCGACTGGTGCTTGGCTGCGATGATGCAGCCTTCAGTCAAAAGGTTTTCCTTGCCGCGAAACACGACTTTCGTGCCGCAAATCTTCTCCATCAGCCAGATCGACGACCAGCCCCAGTAGTGCGCCAGCTTGATGATGGCGCGCCGGCCGAACAACATTGTCGGCAGGCCCACGATCATCAGGACCGTGATGTTGACGTAGAATAGGACGTTGAAGGCGAGGGAGCGCAGGAAAAGCATGCGTTCTGTTTTGCGGCGCCGGCGGCGGATTGCAAGCGTTAATTCAGCGCGCGCAGGCTGCGATGCACAATGACGCGCGAGGCCAGCCCGGTCAGGCCGGCGACGCCGAGCGACAAGGCGACGATGGCGGCGAGGCCGTCCCAGCCCAGCGCGAAGGCGCCGAACATGGCTTCGGCCTGCTCGCCGCCCGCGCTGGTCGTCCATTGGCGCGACAAGGCGCCGAGCGCGAAAAACAACAGCGCCGCCGCGCCGCCGCCAATGGCTCCGCCGCGTAGCCCCAGCCGCAGGAAATGCCGCTGGAACTCGTTGGCGATAAAGGAATCGGCGGCGCCGACATAATGCAGCGACTGGATGATCTCGCGCGCTCCGGCCATGGCGCCGCGCGTGGCGAAGCCCACCGCCAGCCCCATGGCGGTCAGCACCAGCGCGAACACGCCGAGCGCGGAGGCGACCACGACATCGGCCATCGTGGTCAGGCGCTGCATCCAGGCGCCGTGATTGTCGAGATTGGCGTTGGGCAGCGCGGCGGCGAGCGCGCTGCGCAGGCCGATCTCATCCAGGGGTTTGGAGCCGTCGCGCCGGACCTCGATCAGGCGCGGCACCGGCAGTTGGCCGAGGTCGAGGCCGGCGCCGAGCCAGGGCGCGAGCAGCTCCTCCGACTGGCCTTTGCTCAGCGCGCGGGCGTCGCGCAGGCCGGGGAAGCTCGCGACGATCTCCACCGCCTTGCGCGAATCGGCGTCGAGATCGCGGCCGGGGCGCGGCATGACCTGGATCGTCATTTCGGCGCCGACCTGGCCGCGCCAGTCGTGCGAAGCCTGGGTCAGCAGCAGGGCGAAACTGGCGGTCAGCGCCGCCAGGAAGGTCATGATGGCGATGACCACGGAAAGGGCCGCCCCGGCGACCGAGGCGGCCGGCACCAGCGGCGTCTCCGCCCAGTTTTCGCGCCAGCTCTGTTGCGAATCGTCGTCAGCCTCGGGCCTGCGCGCCGGAAAACCAAGCATGTCCGCCCTCAATCGTAAATGTGCAGGCGGCCGTCGCCGAGCACGAGCCGGCGCGCGCCCTCGAACTGGTCCATCAGGTTGAGATCGTGGGTGGCGATCACCACGGACGTGCCGGACTTGTGCAATTCCTGGAACAGCCGCAGCAGCCGCCGCGCCATTTGCGGATCGACATTGCCAGTCGGCTCGTCGGCCAGCAGCAGTTCCGGCCGCATGATCAGGGCGCGGGCGATGGCGGCGCGCTGCTTCTCTCCGCCCGACAGCACGGGCGGATAGACGTGCAGGCGCTGGCCGAGGCCGACCCAGTCCAGC
Source organism: Rhodoblastus acidophilus (assembly GCF_900187365.1). Taxonomy (GTDB): domain Bacteria; phylum Pseudomonadota; class Alphaproteobacteria; order Rhizobiales; family Beijerinckiaceae; genus Rhodoblastus; species Rhodoblastus acidophilus. The sequence goes on along the minus strand of NZ_FYDG01000002.1, from coordinate 435,981 downwards.
AGCTCCAGCACCTCGGCGCGGTAGGACGGCTCGTCCTTGCCCTGCACCCGCAGCGGCAGCGCCACGTTCTGGTAGGTGGTGAGATGGTCGAGCAGGCGAAAGTCCTGAAACACCACGCCCACCTTGCGCCGCAGCGCCATCAGGGCGTTTTTGTCGAGCGTGGCGGAATCCGCGCCGAACAAACTGATCAGACCGCGCGTTGGACGCAGCGCCAGCAGGATCAGCCGCAGCAGCGTGGTCTTGCCCGCGCCCGACGGCCCCGTGAGAAACTGAAAGGATTGCGGCGCAATGTCGAAGGTCAGGTCGCGCAGGATTTCCGCGCCCATGCCGTAGCGAAGGCCGACATTTTCGAACCGGACCAAACCTTTCCTCCACGGTCGCGCCGAGCGCGCGGAACGAATCACCGCCTTAACCTGCCATTAACCATAGCAGCACAGGAATGGCGGTGGAGGATTCCCCACAAAAATTCTGAACGGACGGACCATGACCTCAATAAAGCTTGCGCCCATGGTCGATGTCGACCGTTCGCCGGCGGCGCCTCGGCGTGCGCCGCCCACGCGCCCGACGCCGGGCGAAAAACGTCGGTCCGGCGCGCTGGCCATCGGCGCGGGCCTCGTGGCGGCGTGGATCGCGCTGATCGCCGGGCGCGTGGCGATTGTGAAGCTGTTGCCGGCGGCCGCGCCCGTCTATGCGGCGTTGGGCATGAAGGTCAATTTGCGCCAGATGGATCTGCTCGGCGTCACCGCCAAGCTGGTCGAGGAGGACGGGCGCAAGATCCTGCTGGTGCAGGGCCAGATCAAGAATATCGACGCGAGCCCGCGCACGCCGCCGCGCATGCGGCTGGCGGTCGAGGACGGGCAGGGCCGCGAAATCTATTTCTGGACCGCCGCCCCGCCGAAATCGCGGCTCAACCCCGGCGAGAACGCGTATTTCCGCGCCCGTCTCGCCGCGCCGCCGGAGGAGGGGGCGGAAGTGCGGGTGCGCTTCGCGCCGGAGGCGAGCGCGACATGAGCCTCGACATCCTGTTCAGCGAGGCCGAGATCGCCGCCCGCGTCGAAGCCATGGGCTATGAGATCGCCGAGGCCGTCCCCCAGCGCCTGCTCGCCGTTCCCATCATGACCGGGGCGTTCATCTTCGCCGCCGACCTTTTGCGCGCGCTTTACCGCGCCGGAGTCGAGCCGGAGGTCGATTTCCTTCAGGTCGGCTCTTACGGCAATGGAACGACGTCGTCGGGGACTGTGCAATTGTTGCGCGAGATTCAGGCCGATGTGACCGGGCGCGACGTGCTGCTGATCGACGACATTTTGGAATCCGGGCGCACGTTGACCTATGCGCGTAACGTGCTGATCGACCGGGGCGCCCGCCGCGTGCTGATCGCCGTGGCGCTTGAGAAGCCGAACAAGCTGGCGGTGGAGATCGCCGCCGATTACGTCGGCTTTCAGTGTCCCGACCGGTTCGTGCTCGGCTATGGCATGGATTACGCCGGAAAATACCGGGAGCTGCCGTTTATCGGCGCGCTGGATCAGATCTAGCGGGTGAAATCTAGCGCTTGGCGAAGGCGGTTTGCGGCTCGTTTGGGACCTTCCCGGCGTCGCCGGCAAGAAGCTCTTTCCGACCCGGAGAGAGGCCTTCGACACCGGATATTAACGTCCGAATTTAGACGCATTGTAGCCATTCACGGCGCAATAGCCCGACGGGTGAGCCATCGTCGTCCGCCTAATCGTCTGTGGCGCGCGATGCCCCGCGTTGACAAGCTGTTATGTTCTTGTTATGTTCTAGCCATAATTTGGTGATGGACCGCACACGGATGAATAAGAGCTTCGGCCAAAACTTTAGCCTCGCGGGCGCTGATGGCGACGATTACAACCCTTATCTCAACGAGACCGGCGCCTTTCATGGACGCAACATTGCGCTTTTGCAAAAGGACGCTATCGGTTTTTGGCGCCCACGACCACAACACGAACTCGAAGCGATTTTTTCGGCCGGCTACGGTTTTTCTATCGACCTATCCTTGCGAATGCAGGGTTTTGAGACCGTCGCTAAAGCGCTGAACGACAACAATCTCTGCCGAGCGGCTATCGCGTTGGTTCAGACGCGCATCCCTCCTCTCCCCGACGCTTCGGCGGCGGAACGGATGGCGGCGACCGAACAGTTGGCGAAGGCCGGTTCGGGTTATCTCACTCAGCCGCGCGTTCCCGCTGGCCAACCCGGCGCGGGGCAATGGACTGATGGTCTCGGCGAAGTGATATCGGGGCTCGCAGAACGCGGTCTGCCTTGGCTCTTGCGGGCAAGCTCCCGGCTTGTCGCGCCTCTTGCAATTGCGGCGGGCGTCTTGTTTCCCGACAACGAGCATCTTGAATCTCATGGCGCCATTCCCGGTTTTTCGCGCCTCAGCTACGGTTTCAGCGAGGGCCGGCTAACACTGTTTCAGAATGACGAACAAGGCGGCGTGAACCGCTTGTATTCTGGGTTGCCCGACAAAGATGGACTCTACCGCACCGAAGACGGAACCGTGGTCGGGCGCGCCGTCGGCAATAGTTTCATGCTCGACGGCGCCGGCGTCGCCGCGATAAGCACCTCGAATGCGAGGTCAAGTGACGTCACTGATGGCTTTACCAACGGTCCAAGCGCAACATTTATCAAGCCGCCGCCGAACGCTTGGGACAGCACTGGCCCAAAGGCGCCCGGACATCCAGGCGGCGTAGGTGACTACGCTGATCCTAAGGAAGGACCGAACTGGGCGCCCAATCCGAACGGCTTGGGCTGGGGCTGGGAATCTAAGGACGGAAAAGTATGGGTTCCAACCGGTCAAGGCGGCGCTGCGCATGGCGGCCCACATTGGGACGTTCAGGATCCGCGAACACGTGATCATGAAAACGTGCGCCCACCAAAATCGTTAGATTAAGGCAAAACTCCGATGTCCAACCCAGACAACATTGTCGTTAAAGAACCGCGTTTCTTCTCGTCGCTGGATGAAACAGCTTTTTTCGAATGGCTTCAAAGAATTCCAGGGATTACGTCCATAATAGGATCGAGCGCCGGCTTGTCGGCGGATATCGAAAAAACATCCTTTGATGACAATTCGTTGCGTGAATTAATTGCATTATATCATCGATATGATCTTGACTTTAATGACATTGAAGTTCTCGTGACGCAGGGAAACAAAGATTGGGTCTACGACCCCGAAACATATTGGGCGGTCCACTTTAAGAAAAGACAGGCTTGAGTGCGAGGGCAGTCCGGAAGTGTCCGGGAGTCGTTTTTTGCGCGCAGCGAAGCTCGCTTCGAAGCCCGCTTTCAGGCCCGTCTCTTCCATTCGGCTTTAGACCGCTCCCCGCCCAGCCCATCCGTTGTCGGCGACTTAGGGAAACGACCGGAATTTGCGGCGAGCCATCACGCCACTGGGCGCCAATTGCGTGATTTTTACGACTAACCGCCGAACGGATAATCCGCCTCGACTCGATACGGGCCGCCGCCGACCGAATCGCGCGACGAAAACAGCACGAATTTGTCCGCCTCGAATTTCAGCGCCAGCGGAAACGCGCGTTCGCTCAGCCACATCCCGACGTCGCGAGCGGAAACGCCGCGCAGGCGGGCGAGAGTCACGTGTGGGGCGAATTTGCGCGTTTCCGGCTTCAGCCCGTTGCGCCGCGCCAGCGATTCGTGCGCGTTGGCCAGCCGCGCCAGCAGCCCGTCGGCCTTGACGCGGGCGAACAGGGCGCGCGGCGCGTCGCCGCCGAACACGCCGAGTTCGTCCAGCTCCAGCGCCAGCGGCAGGCCCCCGGCCAGCCGCTCCGTGTCGGCGAGATCTTCCGCAAGGACCTGCGCCACATGCCGGTCGACGTCGCCGAAAAAGCGCAGGGTGATGTGGTAGTCGGCCGGCTCGATCCAGCGCGCGCCGGCGAGCCCGCCGCGATAAAACGCCAGTTGACCGGCGATGGCGGCCGGGATTTCCAGTCCGCTGAACAAACGGGGCATGTCGGTCGTTCTTGCGAATCAGTTGCTTTTGGACAGCTGCTTCAGCCAGTCCTCGGTCAGCGGCAGGATGCCCGCCACGATGCGCTCGACGCCCGCCTTGCTCGGGTGCAGGCCGTCGGGCAGTTGCAACGCCTTTTCGCCCACGACGCCGTCGAGAAAGAACGGATAGAGCGGCGCCTGGTATTTGCGCGCCAGCGTCGGGTAGATCGGCTCGAACTGCGCGGCATAAGCGCCGCCGAGATTGGGCGCGGCGCGCATGCCGGCGATCAGGAACGGGATTTTTCGCTCGCGCAAATGGTCGAGAATCTCGTCGATGTTTTTTCGGGTGTCGGAGGGGTCGAAGCCGCGCAGCATGTCGTTGGCGCCGATTTCGACAATGGCGGCGTCGGCGCCGTCGCCCAGCATCCAGTCGAGCCGCGCCAGCAGTCCGGCCGAGGTGTCGCCGGACACCCCGCCATTGACGATCTCCACATCCATGCCCTTTTCGCGCAAGGCTTTTTGCAGCACGACCGGGAAGGCGGCGTCGGCGGGCAGGCCATAGCCGGCGGTGAGGCTGTCGCCGAGCGCGACGATCCTGGTGGGCTTCGCCATCACGGGTTGGGCCAGCGCGATCAAGGCCGCCAAAGCCAGAACTGGCGCGGCCAGAACTGGACGGATCGCCCGGCAACGCCCATATGCGCCAAAACCCCTCTCCAGAAATCGCCCTGCATGAAACATTCTCAATCCTTTCCGGACCCGTCAACGTCTCAACGCGCCATCAGCCTTGTCGATGTCAATTTAACGCTCGGCGAGGGCGAGGCCAGAGCTCATATTCTGAAAAACGTCTCGCTCGACGTCGCGCGCGGCGAAACCCTGGCTCTGCTCGGGCCATCCGGCTCGGGCAAATCCTCGCTGCTGATGGTGATGGCGGGGTTGGAGGGCGTCGATTCCGGCGTGGTGGAGGTCGCCGGGCGCCGGATCGACCGCATGGGCGAGGACGAACTGGCGCGGTTTCGCGGCGCCCATGTCGGCGTGGTGTTCCAGGCGTTCCATCTGGTGCAGACCCTGACCGCGCTGGAAAATGTCGCGCTGCCGCTCGAACTCGCCGGCGTGTCCGACGCGTTCGCCCGCGCCCGCGGCGCCCTTGCGCAGGTGGGGCTGAGCCACCGCGAAAAACATTATCCGGCGCAAATGTCCGGCGGCGAGCAGCAGCGCGTGGCCCTGGCCCGCGCCCTGGTGGTGCATCCCGACATCCTGTTCGCCGACGAGCCTACCGGCAATCTCGATTCCACCGTCGGCGCCGAGATCGTCGAGCTGATGTTCGCGCTCAACCGCGAGCGCGGCTCGACTCTCGTCCTGGTGACCCATGACGAGGTTTTGGCGCGGCGTTGCCGGCGCATCGTCCGTTTGCGCAATGGCGCGGTCGAATCCGACGCCGCCCCTGAATTGCAGGACGCCTAGCGTCGTCGGGGCGGGGTCTATCGGGGCAAGGTCATGCGCAATCAAAGAGTTTTCTTCCGCTTCGCTCTGCGCGACCTGCGCGGCGGCCTCAAATCCTTCGGCGTGTTCATCGCCTGCCTGACGCTCGGCGTGATGGCGCTGGCGGCGGTCGCCGCCACCTCGCGGGCGATGCGCGACGGGCTGGCGCAACAGGGCGCGGCGCTGATCGGCGGCGACCTGAGTTTCGCGCGGGCGCAGGGCGCGCCCGCCGGCGAACACCGCGCCTTCCTTGCGGAAAAAGGCAAGGTGAGCGAAATCGTCACGCTGCGCTCGATGGCGCGGCGCGAGGATTCCAGCCAGGCCACGCTGGTCGAACTCAAGAGCGTGGACGCCGCCTATCCGCTCACCGGCGAACTGCGCACGGACCCGCAGGCGCCGCTGGCGGACCTGCTGGCGCCGCGCAAGGACGGTTTTGGCGTCGCGATCGACCCGCAGCTCGGGGCGCGGCTTGCGCTTGGCCTCGGCGATTCCTTCTTCATCGGCGACGCCAAATTCGTGATCGCCAGCTGGATACGCCGCGAGCCGGACGCCATGGGCGCCTTCACGCTGGCGCCGCATGTGCTGCTGTCGCCGCAGGCGCTGGCCGGCAGCGGGCTGATCAAGCCGGGCTCGCTGTCGCGCGCCTCGCTGCGCCTGCTGCTGCCGGGCGCGGGCGACGCCGAGGTCGAAGCCGCGAAACAAGCGTTTTTGGCGCGTTTCCCCGATTCCGGCTACGAGATCCGCACCCGCGCCGACCCTTCGCCGCAAGTGTCGCGCAATATCGAACGCTTCGCGCAGTTCATCACGCTGATCGGCCTGTCGGCGCTGGTGTGCGGCGGCATTGGCGTGGCCAATTCCGTGCGCGCGCTGATCGACCGCAAGCGCAAGACGCTGGCCATTCTCAAGGCGCTCGGCGCCAGCGGCGGCGAAGCCGCCAATTTCGTGCTGATCCAGGCCATGATCGTGGCGCTCGGCGCCGCGATCCTCGGCGCGGCGCTGGGGCTGGCGCTGCCGCGCGTGTTATTGACCGTGTTCGCGGACGCCCTGCCGTTCCCGGTCGCTCCGGCGCTGCATCCCGGCGACGCCGCCTATGCGCTGGGGTTCGGCCTGCTGATCGCGCTGACCTTCGCCGCGCCGCCGCTCGAACAGGCGCGCGTTCTGCCGGTGACGCGCCTGTTGCGCGAAAACGCCATGCAGACGCGCGGCCGCAGCGGGCGCGGCCTCGCTTTGGCGGCGCTGGGCGGCGCCGCTCTGTTCGGCCTGGCGCTGCTGACCTCCGGCGACCAGAAACTCACGCTGCAGTTCGGCCTGGGCGTGCTGGCGAGTTTCGCCTTGCTCTACGCCGTCGCCCGGATGGTGATGGCGCTGGCGCGGCGCGCGCCGCATTTCGGCGGGCTGAGCCTGCGGCTCGCCATCGCCAACCTGCACCGGCCCGGCGCGCTCACGCCCTCTTTTCTGCTGTCGCTGGGCCTCGGCGTCACGCTGCTGACGGCGCTCACCGGCGTCGAATACAATCTGCGCGCCGAAATCGGCGAGTCGCTGCCGGCGAACACGCCGAGCTATTTCTTCGTGGACGTGCAGAAGGCCGAGGCGCCGGAGTTCGAGCGTTTTTTGCTGGCGGAGACGCCGGGGGCGAAAATCGTCAGCGCGCCGATGCTGCGCGGCCGCATCACCCGCATCAAGGGCGTGCCGGCCGAGCAGGTCACGCCCGGCGAAAAGGCGCGCTGGGCGCTGGAGGGCGATCGCGGCGTGACGTTCGCGCGCACGCTGCCCGAGGGGTCGCGGATTGTCGACGGCGCGTTCTGGCCGCCCGATTACAATGGCCCGCCGCTGGTCTCGATGGAGACGGAGGTGGCGCGCGGCCTGGGGCTGAGCGTTGGCGACGACATCGCCGTCAATGTGCTCGGGCGCAATGTGACCGCCAAGGTCGCCAATCTGCGCAAGGTCAACTGGCGCTCGTTCGGCATTAATTTCGTGCTGGTGTTTTCGCCCAACGTGTTCGAGGGCGCGCCCTTCACGCAATTGATGACGCTGACGCCGCCGGACAAGCCGGTCGCCGCGCGCGAGGCGGCGCTGCTGGGCGCGGCGGCGCAAAAATTTCCCTCGGTGGTGGGCGTCTCGCTGCGCGAAACCCTGGCGACGCTCGACGATCTGTTGGGCAAGCTCGCCCTCGCCACGCGCGCCGCCGCTTCGCTGGCCTTCGCCGTGTCTGCGCTGGTGCTGGCGGGCGCGCTCGCGGCGGGCCAGCGCGCCCGGCTTTACGAGGCGGTGGTGTTGAAGACCCTGGGCGCGACGCGGCGCAAGCTGCTGACGGCGCTGACGCTGGAGTTCACGCTGCTCGGCGCCGTCACCGCCGTGTTCGGCCTGCTCGCGGGCGGGCTGGCGGCGTGGCTGGTCACGGTCAAGCTGCTCGACGCGCCGTTCGCGCTCTATCCGGGGCCGGTGGCGCTGGTCGCCGGCGGGGCCACCCTGTTCGCCATTGTCGCCGGCCTGCTGGGCACGGCGCGCGCGCTCGGCGAGAAGCCGGCGCGCTGGCTGCGGCAGGAGTGAGCGGAGATCGCCGCATGAACAAAATGTAATGCGGCGAAACGGTCGGGGCGGCTTGTCTTTCAAACGCCCCCCGGCCATATTTTTAGGTGAGCCGCGCCGCGTCCGGATTGTCCCGATGCGGATGGGCGGCGGGTAACGAGGATTTCATGTCCAACTTTGACCGCAACGCCGCTCCGTGGAGCCGGAGCTATGCTCGGACGGGCGCCGAGGTCGATCAAGGTCTGCGCGCCTTCATGCTGGGCGTCTACAACAATATGTCGATCGGTCTCGCGCTCACCGGCCTGGTGGCGCTTGGCGCCAACATGCTGACCGTTTCGGAGACCGCGACCGCCTATCGCGTCGGCCACATGTACCTGACCGATATCGGCGCCGCGCTGTATCTTTCGCCGTTGCGCTGGGTGGTGATGTTCGCCCCGCTCGCCTTCGTGCTGTTCTTTTCCTTCAAGATCGGCTCGATGGCCGCAAATTCGGCCCGCACCCTGTTCTTCGCCTTCGCGGCGGTGATGGGTCTGTCGCTGTCGTCGATCCTGCTGGTCTATACCGGCGCTTCGGTGGCGCGCGCCTTCTTCATCACCGCGGCGGCCTTCGGCGGTCTGAGCCTCTACGGCTACACCACCAAGCGCGACCTCGGCCCGATGGCCTCCTTCATGATCATGGGCCTGATCGGCGTGATCATCGCTGGCCTGGTCAACCTGTTCGTGCAGAGCGCGGCCTTCCAGTTCGGCTTGTCGATCCTGTCGGTTCTGATCTTCGCCGGTCTGACCGCCTATGACACCCAGTCGATCAAGTCCATGTATTACGAGAGCGACGGCTATGAAGTCGCCACCAAGAAGTCGATCAATGGCGCTCTGATGCTCTATCTCGACTTCATCAACATCTTCACTTCGCTGATCCAGCTCACGGGCCAGCGGAACGACTGAAGCAGCCAAGATACCCAACGACGAGAACGAAAGCCCCGCCTCCCCCGGCGGGGCTTTTTCTCTGTCCCGACAAACCCGGCGCGCCGCGTCCGTGCGCGAAAATGCGCGGTTTTCCAAATCGCGCGACATGAATTAGAAAAACTCTAAACAATGCGATTTATTTTGCGCCATGAGGCCGATCGCGGAAACATGGCTGGAGAGCGCGCGAGACGCGCCCGACTTTGCCCGGCAAGCTTTTTTCCGGACCTGAGGAGCCAGAATGCGCAAGACAATTCTTTCCACCGCCCTTTTCGCCAGCGTGGCCCTGGCTGGCTTCAGCGCCGCCGCCAAGGAATATCCGGTCGGCCAGAAGCAGACGCAAGCCGGCATGGAAGTCGGCGCCGTCTATCTTCAGCCGATCGAAATGGATCCGCCCGGCATGATGCGCGCCGCCAAGGAATCCGACGTGCATCTGGAAGCCGACATTCACGCCGCCAAGGGCAACACAAACGGGTTTGCGGAGGGCGACTGGGTTCCGTACCTCGCCATCTCGTTCGAACTCACCAAGCTCGACGACGGCCAGGTGCTGAAGGGCGAGTTCATGCCGATGGTCGCCAATGACGGCCCGCATTATGGCGACAATGTCAAAATGTTCGGCCCCGGCAAATACAAGCTGAAGCTGACGATCTCGCCGCCGAATTCGTCGATGCACAACCATTTCGGCCGCCATACCGACAAGGAAACCGGCGTCGGCGAATGGTTCAAGCCGTTCACGACGGAATATGACTTCACCTATGCCGGCATCGGCAAGAAGGGCGGCTATTGATTGGCCCGCATCCTGCTTGGGGTTGGGACGTAAAACGGAGGGCGACATGAGGATGGGACTGCGGCTGGCGACAATGTGCGGTGTTTTGCTGGCGCTTGCGGTCCCGCCCGCCCTCGCCGGAGACGATCCGACCTTCCGCCTCGAGTTCAACGACGGCGTCATCACGCCGTCGCGGCTCGAGGTGCCCGCCAATGCGCGCTTCCGGCTCGAACTGAAGAATTCCGGCAAGACCCCGGCGGAATTTGAAAGCAAGGAGTTGAAGAAGGAGAAGGTTTTAGCTGCCGAAAGCGAATCGGTGCTGGTGTTCCGCACGCTCGATCCCGGCGAATATCCCTTCTTCGACGATTTCCACCCCGACGCGCCGCCGGCGGTGCTGGTCGCCAAATAGGCTTGAAGACATGACCATGGCGATGCGCGATTTTCTGGTCTCGGCCGCTTCGACCTCCCGGCGCCGCGGCTGGGCCGCGCGGGCGCTCGCCGCCTTCGGCGACGCGCTGATGCGCAACCAGCGCGTGATCCGCCGGCTGCAATGGGTCGTTGTGGGCTTCTACCTGCTGCTGGTCGGCGTTCCCGCCTTCCTGCCGCTGCCCGAAACCACCGCGCATATGTGGAACAATCTGACCCTGTTCGCGCAATTCGCGTTCTGGGGCGTGTGGTGGCCGTTCGTGCTGCTGTCGATGGTGGTGGTCGGGCGCGCCTGGTGCGGGCTGTTCTGCCCCGAAGGCGCCTTGACCGAAATGGCCAGCGCGCGCGGGCGCGGCGGCTCGCTGCCGCGCTGGGTGTCGTGGAGGGGCTGGCCCTTCGCCGCCTTCGTCGCCACCACCGTCTATGGCCAGATGGTCAGCGTCTATCAATATGCCGCGCCGGCGCTGCTGGTGCTCGGCGGCTCGACCGTCGCCGCCATCGTCGCCGGCTATCTCTGGGGCCGCAACAAGCGGGTGTGGTGCCGCTATCTCTGCCCGGTGTCCGGCGTGTTCGGCCTGCTGTCCAAGCTGGCGCCGGTGCATTTCCGGGTCGATCGCGACGACTGGCGCGCGCATGACGCCAGCGGCGCGCCGACGCAGAAGCTCAATTGCGCGCCGCTGGTGCCGGTCAAGATCATGCAGGGCGGCAGCGCCTGCCACATGTGCGGCCGCTGCTCCGGCTACAAGGACGCGATCAGCCTGTCGTACCGCGCGCCGGGGTCCGAGATCGTCCATGTCGCGGGCCAGACGCCCCGGCCCTGGGAAACCGCGCTGATCGTGTTCGGCCTGATGGGCGTGGCCGTCGGCGCCTTCCACTGGACGGCGAGCCCCTGGTATATCGACCTCAAACAGCTCGCCGCCGAAAAGCTGGTCGATCTCGGCGCGGTCTGGATGCTCAAGCCGCTGGCCCCCTGGTGGATTCTCACCAATTATCCCGATCAGAACGACGCGATGTCGCTGCTCGACGGCGCCATGCTGCTCAGCTATATCGCCGGCACCGCCACTGTGATGGGCGGCTTCCTGATGGCCTGCCTCGCGCTGGCGACGCGCGCGCTCGGGCCGTTCGCCTCGGCGCGGCTGCACCATCTGGCGCAATGCCTGATCCCCATCGCCGGCTGCGGCGTGTTCCTCGGTCTGTCCGCCCTGACCGTCACCCTGTTCAAGCAGGAGGGTTTTCCGCTGCCATTCGTCGCGGAAACGCGCGCGCTGCTGCTGACGGGGGCTGGCCTGTGGGCGGCGAGCCTCGCCTGGCGGGTCTGCGGCCTTTACGCCCGAGGGGCGCGCCGTGCGGCCGCCATGCTGCCGATGCTGGCGGCGGTCGGCGCCGGCGTCGGCGCCTGGGTGCTGATGTTCTGGATCTGGTAAGTCAGTTGGCGCGTCGTCGGGCCTTGCGGGCCTTCCGCGTCTCGAGCCGCCACAGCCAGCCGACCAGCTTCCAGGCCAGCGACGTCTTGATGGAAGCCAGTTCTTGCGCCGCCGGCGTTTCATCCGGGGCGGCGCGCGGCTCCAGCCGCGCCCGCATATCCCGCAATTCGCGCAACGCCCCCGGCAGCGGTTCCCACAACAGCGGGTCCGACTGGCCGCTCAAAACCTTCATCTCCTGCTGCAGCGCGCCGGTGGCGATCAGCCGGAGCTGCTCGGCCTCGCCGCGCCGGTCGGCGAGCAGATAAAGCGTCGGCAGCAGGGGAAAACCCCAGTTGGCGGCCAGACTGGTCAGGTAATCCTCGGGCGCGGCGCCCACGTCGATCTTTTCCGCGCGCAACGCCGAGGCCCAGACGAATGCGTCTTCGACGCGATGCGCCCAGGGGTCGCTTTCCAGAATCGTATTGCCGCCGTGGATGCGATAGTTCAGCAGCGGTTCGTCGAGGCGGAGCACGTTGAACCGCGCCGAGGCTCGCAGCGCCCAGTCCCAGTCATGGGCGTAGCGCAGGTCGCGGAACGGGCCGAGCGCGTCGAGCGCCGAACGCGAGAAAAAGAAATTCGAGGTGGTCATGGCGATATTGCCGCACCAGAACCCGAACAGGTCGGGTTTGCCGGCCGCGAGGCGGCAGACCATGTCATAATATTCGTTATAGCCGCTGGAGGGATCGAACGGGGTTCCGCTCTCATCGACCAGCCGCAGGCCGGTGATTGCGAAAAACGGGCCGTCCCGCCGCTCCGCCGCCTCGACCAGCCGCGCCAGCCGGGTCGGCTCGTAGAAATCGTCGGAATTGAGGATGGACAGATAGGCGCCGCGCGCCGTCGCCATGGCTTCGTTGAGGGTCTGGTGGGCGCCCCGGTTATCGCGCCGGGTCGCTTTTACGCGGGGATCCTGGCCGTAACGCTGTTTCACGAACTCATGCGAGCCGTCGTGGGAGCCGTCGTCGATCACCACGACTTCGACATGCGGCCAGCTCTGGCCGAGCGCGCTGTCGATGGCGCGCCCGATATATTTGACGTGATTGTAGGAGGGGATGACGACGCTGACGAGAGGGCGATCTTGCATCACGAGTCCTGTCCGGCGTCCATCGCGCCGGGGTTATTCCGTTTCGCGCGCGGCCCACAAGTCAGGACGGCGCGCGCGCGTCAAGTCTTCGGCCTGCGCACGGCGCCATTTGGCGATTTTCGCGTGATCGCCGGACAGCAGGACGTCGGGGATGCTGCGGCCCTCCCACTCGCGGGGGCGGGTGTAGTGCGGATATTCCAGCAGGCCGTTCTCAAAACTCTCGTCCTCGCCGGATTCGAGCTTGCCCATCACGCCGGGCAGCAGGCGCACGCAGGCGTCGAGCAGGGTGAGCGCGGCGATCTCCCCGCCCGAGAGGATGTAGTCGCCAATGGAGATTTCGGTCAGGCCCCGGCCTTCGATCACGCGCTCGTCCACGCCCTCGAACCGGCCGCACACCAGGACGATTCCGGGGCCGTCGGCCCATCGCCGGGCGAGTTTTTGGGTGAGGGTTTCGCCGCGAGGGGAGAGCAGCAGCCGGGGGCGGGGGTCGTCGGCGGCGAGCCGGGCGTCAAGACTGTTGGCGAGAACATCTGCGCGTAAAACCATGCCGGGGCCGCCGCCGGCGGGCGTGTCGTCCACGGCGCGGTGACGGCCGAGGCCGTGGTCGCGGATGTCGATCGCCTCAAGCGACCACAGGCCGTTGCCGAGCGCCGTTCCCGACATCGACTGGCCCAGCGGCCCCGGAAACATGTCGGGATAGAGCGTGAAGACGCTGGCGCTCCACATTACTCCGTCTCGGCGGGCGGAATGACAATGACGCGGCCGCCCTTGACGTCCACGGTCGGGACCACGGCGCGGGTGAAGGGATAGAGCAGGGTTTCGCCGGCGGGCGGGGCGACTTCGAGAATGTCGCCGGCGCCGTAATTGGGCACGGCCACGATGGTTCCGAGCACGGCGCCGTCTTCCGTCTCGGCGCGCAGGCCGATCAGGTCGCGCGTGTAAAACTCGTCTTCCTCGGTGGGCGGGAGTTTTTCGCGGGGGACGTAGAGTTTGGTGTGGGTGAGGGCTTGCGCGGCGTCGCGGTCGTTGACGTTTTTCACCCGCACGACCAGCAGGTCGTCCTTGAGCGGGCGGGCGGAAACGATCTCGAAGGCGCGGCCGGCGCCGTCATGCAGGCCGTCGTAATCGGCGAGGCTGAGCGGGTCCTGGGTGTAGGATTTCACGCGGATTTCGCCGCGCACGCCATGCGGCGCGCCGAACACGCCGACCAGGATTTCGTCGCTCAAGGGGGACTCCAGACAAATAAGGAGAAACGCCCGTCCGGAGGGACGGGCGATGATCGTTGCAACGCCCACAGATGCGGGCGGGTCGGATTACTCCGCGGCGGCGGCCTTTTCAGCGGCGGCGGCGGCCGCGGCGGCGCGCTCCTGCGCCTTCTTCTTCGGCTGGGCCTTCTGCGGGTTGTTGCGCGGCTCGCGCTTCAGCGCGCCGGCGCCATCGAGCAGGCGGGCGACGCGATCGGTCGCCTGGGCGCCCTTGGCCAGCCATTCCTTGGCCTTCTCGACGTCGAGAACGAGGCGGGCGGCGGAATCCTTGGGGGCCAGCGGGTCGAACGTGCCGAGCTTCTCGATGAAGCGGCCGTCGCGCGGCGAACGGGAATCGGCGACCACCACGCGATAGAACGGGCGCTTCTTGGCGCCGCCGCGCGACAAGCGAATCTTCAACGACATAGTCTGTTCCTTATACTCTTGGTTTCGCCGAGGGGCTGGCGATTTCCATTTTGTGCAAACCGCCGGCCCCTCTCCCGGCAGTTCCGGCCCGCGCGAAAAGACGCGCGGAAATTCTACTTTTTCTTGAACGGGTTGAGGCTGCTCAGGCCGCCAAGCCCAGGCAGCATCGGCTTGCTGGCGCCCAGGCCGGGCAGGCCCGGTTTCGCCGGCGGCGGCGCCGTCAGCTCCGCCGGCGGCTCCTTGGGCAGTCCGCCCATGCCGCCGCCCACCCCGAGCTTCTTCTGCATTTCCGCCATTTGCTCCGGCGAGGGCATGCCCTGTCCCATGCCGAGCATCTGCGCCATTTGCGCCATCGGCCCGCGCTTGGGGCCGCCGCCCATCGCCTTCATCATGTCGGCGGTCTGGCGGTGCTGCTTGAGCAGGCGGTTGACCAGTTCGACGGTCGTGCCGGCGCCGGCCGCGATGCGCTTCTTTCGCGAGGCCTTGAGAATGTCAGGGGTGCGGCGCTCCTCCGGGGTCATCGACAGGATGATGGCGCGCTGGCGCTTGATCATGTTGTCGTCGATCTTGGCGTTGGCCATGGCGTCCTTGAGCTTGGCCACGCCGGGCAGCAGGCCCATGATGCCGCCGAGTCCGCCCATCTTTTCGGCCATGGCGAGCTGGTCGGCCATGTCCTGCAGGTCGAACTTGCCCTTGCGCATCTTCTCGGCGACTTTCGCCGCCTGTTCGGCGTCGATGTTTTCCGCCGCCTTCTCGACCAGCGCGACGATGTCGCCCATGCCGAGGATGCGATTGGCGATGCGCTGCGGATGGAAATCATCCAGCGCGTCCATCTTTTCGCCGAGGCCGATCAGCTTGATCGGCTTGCCCGTGACGGCGCGCATCGACAGAGCCGCGCCGCCGCGGCCGTCGCCGTCCACGCGGGTGAGCACGATGCCGGTGACGCCCACGCGCTCGTCGAAACTTTTTGCGAGATTGACCGCGTCCTGGCCTGTCAGCGCGTCGGCGACCAGCAGGATTTCATGCGGCTTGGCGGCGGCCTTGATCTCGGCCATTTCCGCCATCAGCGGCTCGTCGATATGGGTGCGGCCGGCCGTGTCGAACATCACGACGTCGTAGCCTTGCAGGCGCGCGGCCTCCTCGGCGCGGCGGGCGATCTGCACCGGGGTCTGTCCGGCGATGATCGGCAGCGTGTCGACGTTGACCTGGCGGCCGAGCACGGCGAGCTGCTCCTGCGCCGCCGGACGCTTGACGTCGAGCGAGGCCATCAGCACGCGTTTCTTGAAACGCTCGGTGAGGCGCTTGGCGATTTTCGCCGTCGTCGTGGTTTTGCCGGCGCCCTGCAGGCCGACCATCATGATGGCGACGGGCGGGGCGGCGTTGAGGTCGATCGGATCGGCGTCGGAGCCGAGCGTCTCGATCAGGACGTCGTTGACGATCTTGACGACCATCTGGCCGGGCTTGATGCTTTTCAGCACTTCCGCGCCGATGGCGCGTTCCTTGGCCTTGTCGATGAAGGTGCGGGCGACGTCGAGCGCCACGTCGGCTTCGAGCAGCGCGCGGCGGACCTCGCGCATGGCGGCGTTGACGTCGTCCTCGGAGAGGGCGCCGCGCCGCGTCAGTTGATCGAATATGCCCGAGAGCTTTTCCGACAGGCCTTCAAACATGGTGTTTTCCCTATGGGGCTCGCGCGCGACGACGCTGCAAAGCAAAACGCGCCCGGGGGCGCATGGCGCTGCCGGACGGGGACCTCCCGCGTCGGGCGCGGGGCGGCTTGGCTCTCAATGTCATCTCTTGCGAGGTCGGCTTCAATAACTGTGGCGGGGGGAAAAGTCAATTTCGCGCGACGGCCGCCGGTCTCCCGGCGGGCGCGGGCGGGCGAATACGTATTGCAAGACGCTGCGAAGACGGTATCTTGGCGTTATCTGACGCGATTGCTTGAACATAGGCCTCCTGAAATTTCATGGAAGCGACAGGATTGGCCGCTAATCTGACGCCGACTCACACAAAGCCCGATGCCCGCGCGATTCGCGGCGCCGAGGGCGTGCGGGCGCATGCAAGGTGACCGAATGACCGAGTTCTCCGAGTTGCTTGAGGACATGCGACGGCGTCAGCAGGCGATCGCCAATGGCGGCGGCGCCGACAAGCTGGCCCAGCGCCGCGCCAAGGGGCTGATGACCGCCCGCGACCGGCTCGACTCCCTGTTCGACGACGCCACCTTTCAGGAAATGGGCGGCCATGTCCGCCACCAGGCCCGCGCCTTCGGCATGGAAACCCGGGAGCTTCCCGCCGACGGCGTGGTGGTCGGCACCGGCTATGTCGACGGGCGCATGGTCTCGGCTTTCGCCCAGGATTTCACCGTGCTCGGCGGCACGCTGGGCAAGATGCACGCCAAGAAAATCGTCACCCTGATGGAGGAGGCGGCCAAATTCGGCTCGCCGGTGGTCGCGTTCAAGGATTCCGCCGGCGCGCGCATCCAGGAGGGGGTGGACGCGCTGTCGGGCTATGGCTGCGTGTTCTACCAGAACGTGCTGCTGTCCGGGGTGGTGCCGCAAATCGCCGTGGTCTGCGGCCCCTGCGCGGGCGGCGCCTCCTATTCGCCGGCGCTGATGGACTTCATCATCATGACCCGGGCCAACGCCTATATGTTCATCACCGGTCCCGAGGTGATCAAGGCGGTGACGGGCCGGACGGTGGCGCTGAACGACGTCGGCGGCGCCGACATGCACGCCGCCGTGTCGGGCAATGTGCATTTCCTGGCGCAGGACGATTCCGACGCGGTCCGCATCGTCCGCAAGCTGCTGTCCTATCTGCCGCAGAACAATTCCGAGGAGCCGCCGCATCGGCCGAGCCCGGATATTTCGCTGGCGGAGGACGACGGCGTTCGCGCGCTGATTCCCGACGATCCGCAAAGCCCGATGGATGTGCGCCGCATCATCGAGCGCATCGTCGATCCCGGCGAATTCCTCGAGGTTCACCGCTCCTTCGCGGAAAACATCATCGTCGGCTTCGGCCGGATCGAGGGCATGGTGGTCGGCCTCGTCGCCAACGAGCCGACGGTGCGGGCCGGGGCGCTGGACATGGACGCGGCCGACAAGGCGGCGCGGTTCATCCGCTTCTGCAATTGCTTCAACATTCCCGTGGTCACGCTGGTGGACGTGCCCGGCTTCCTGCCCGGCGTCGAGCAGGAGCGCGGCGGCATCATCCGCCATGGCGCGAAAATGCTGTTCGCCTACGCCTCCTGCACCACGCCCAAGGTCACGGTGATCCTGCGCAAGGCCTATGGCGGCTCCTATCTGGCGATGTGCAGCCGCGAAATGGGCGCCGATTTCGTGTTCGCCTGGCCGACCGCCGAAATCGCCGTGATGGGCGCCGATGGCGCGGTCGCCGTGCTCTACGCCAAGGACATCAAGGCGGCGGAAGACCCCAAGGCCAAGGCCAAGGAATTGGCGGCGGCCTATCGCGCCGAATTCGCCTCGCCCTATCTGGCGGCGTCGCACGGCTATATCACCGATGTCATCGACCCCGCGCGCACCCGCTCGACCATCGCCCTGGCCTTGCGCAAGGCGCTGTCCAAGCGCGAGCTTCGGCCGCCGAAGAAGCACGGCAACATTCCCCTTTGACGCGCAAGCGAGGCCGCGATGGACCTTGAGACCCTGAAATTGTCGCTCGGAGCGGTGGCCGCGCTGCTCGTGCTGTCGTTCGCCGGCGCGCGCCTCATCCGCTTTCTGCGCTGGGTGGAGACGTCGGAGATCGCCCGGCAGCAGGCCGAGGCGGCGGAGCGCGGCAAAGCCGCCCGCGCCGCCGCGCCGGCCCCGGCGCCCGCCGCCCCGCGCGTTGAGGCGCCCGGCGTTCCCGCGCATCATGTCGCCGCCATCGCCGCCGCCGTGGCGGCCTGCGGCTATCGCGTCGTTCACATCGCCGACGCCGGCGCCGGCCACGCCTGGGCCGCCGAAGGCCGCTGGCTGCACCAGACGTCGCATCACACGCATTGACCGGAGTTCGCAATGCATCGCAAGTTCAGGATCACGGTCGACGGCCACGCCTATGACGTCGAGGTCGAGGAGATCGCCGGCGAAGCCGGAGTTGGGGCCGCGCCGACAGCCTGGCCCGCCTCGCTCGCGGCGGCCTCGGCCGCTGTGGCCTCCGCGCCGGCCGCGCCCGCTGTGGCGGCGGCCGCCGGCGACGAGGTCGCGCCGCTGGCTGGAACCGTCCAGTCGATTGACGTGACAATAGGACAAGTGGTGCAGGCCGGCGACAAGATCGCCACCATCGAAGCGATGAAGATGAAGACCGAGGTCCACGCCAAGGGCGGCGGCAAGGTCGCGGCCATCGCCGTCAAGCCCGGCGAGTCCGTCGACACCGGCGCCGTCCTTCTCACACTCGTTTAAGGGAGTCCGCGCCATGACCATGCCCGATTCGCTCTACGGCGCGGTAATGCTCAGCCTGATCGACTTCTTCGCCTCCCTGGTGATGATTACGGGAATCGGGGTGGTGCTGGCGCTGTTCCCGCTGCTCAACCGCATCGGCAAGGTGGACGAAGACGCGTTGCGCAAGAGCCAGCATTGAACAGCCAGCATTGACGGGGGCGTCGCGTGATTGAACAGTTTTTGGCCTTTTTCGGCGCCCTGATGGATCAGACCGGCCTCGCCCATTTCTGGTGGGGCAATGCGGTGATGATCGCCGTCGGCGGCGTCATGATCTATCTGGCTGTGGCCAAGGGTTACGAGCCGCTGCTGCTGGTGGGCATCGGATTTTCCTGCATCATCGCCAACGTGCCGGGGTCCGATCTGATCCAACCCGGCGGCCTGTTCCATTACGCCTATCAGGGCGTGCAATTGCTGGTGGTGCCGCCGCTGATCTTCTTCGGCGTCGGCGCCATGACCGATTTCTCGCCGATGATCGCCAATCCCAAGCTGGTGATCCTCGGCGCCGCCGCCCATCTCGGCATTTTCGTCGCCCTGATCGGCGCCAAGCTGCTGGGCTTCACCCTGAACGAGGCCGGAGCCATCGGCATTATCGGCGGCGCCGACGGGCCCATGGCGATCTTCATGACGATCAAGCTCGCGCCGCATCTGCTGCCGCAGATTTCGGTCGCCGCTTATTCCTATATGGCGCTGATGCCGCTGATCCAGCCGCCGGTGATGAAGCTTCTGACCACGGAAGACGAGCGGCGCATCCGTATGAAGCAGTCGCGGCAGGTGACGCGGCTGGAGAAGATCGCCTTTCCCATCGTGATCGGCATTATCGTCAACCTGTTCTTCCCGCCGGTGGCGCCGCTGATCACCATGCTGATGCTCGGCAACCTGTTCCGCGAGGTTCTGGTGGTCAACCGGCTCGCCAAGACCGCCGCCAACGAGCTGATGAACGTGATCATCATTGTTCTGACGGTGGCGATCGGCTCGACCATGCAGGCCGACCGCTTCCTCACCGTCGATACGATCGAGATCGTCGGCCTTGGCCTGGTCGCCTTCGTGTTCGGCACGGGCTCGGGCGTGGTCGGCGCCAAGATCATGAACCTGTTCCTGAAAGAGAAGATCAACCCGCTGCTGGGATCGGCGGGCATCGCCTCGGTGCCGATCGCGGCGCGGGTCAGCCATAATGTCGCGCTGGAATATGACAAGGAAAACTACCTGATCTATCACGCCATGGGGCCGAACCTCGCCGGCGTGTTCGGCACGGCGATCTCCGGCGCCATCATGCTGGCCTTGCTCGGCGTGAAGTGAGGCCGGCTCAATCGCCCAGCGCGAGGCGCATGCAGATATCGCCGATCGCGCCGACGCAGAGCAGCACCGTCGCCGCCGAGGAAATCACGAAACCGGCGGTGCGGCGCTTGGGATCCTCCACATAGGCGCGGGCGTAAAGCGCGCGCCCGACCAGCCAGACCAGTCCGAGCCCCGCCGCGCCGATGTCGCTGACATAAAGCGCGAACATCCACAGGCCCGCGAGATAGATCGGCAGGTTCTCCAGCGTGTTCATCTGGACGCGATAGAGCCGCTCGAACATCGGGTGGCCGGAAACCGCCGGGGCCGCGATCCCATAAGCGCCCCGCGCCGCGCCGACCCGATAGCCGAGCCAGCCGTAAAACAGCACGGAGATCAGTGTGGTCAGGGCGGTGAAATAGAACATCTCTCGACCTCGCTCGACGAGAATCCTATCATGAAGCCGCCAATTTGCGGCCCGAGCCGAACCTTCGCCTTTCGCCCGCGCCGCGTCAAGTTTCGCCGCACGCGCCGGGGAGCCCTTGTCAAGCGGCTCGTAATTGTTCATCTATAAACTAATTACAACGACAGGGGGGAAGAACATGAATGCGACCGCAGAGCTGATCGCCGCGCGTCCCTGGCTGGCGCATTATCCGCCAGGGCGTCCGCTGGAAATGTCCGAGCCGCCTTACCCCACGCTGGCCGATCTCTGGCGCGGCGCCCGCCAGAAATTCGGCGGCCGCGTCGTCGCCGAAAGTTTTGGCGCACGCCTCACCTACGAGCAGATGGGCGTGGCCGCCGACAAGGTCGCGGCCTGGCTGCAGTCCAAGGGTTTTAAAAAGGGCGAGCGCGCCGCCATCATGGCCCCCAATGTGATGGCCTATCCGGCGGTGATGCTCGGCGTCCTGCTGGCCGGCGGCGTGGTGGTGAACGTCAACCCGCTCTACACCTCGCGCGAGCTGGAGTTTCAGCTGGTCGATTCCACGCCGCGCTTTCTGTTCGTGCTGGAGAATTTCGGCCCGACCGTCGCCGCCGTGCGCGACCGGCTGCCGGTCGAGCAGGTCATCCTGATGGCGGCGGGCGACCTGATCGGCCTCAAGGGCCATCTGGTCAATTTCGTCTCGCGCCGGGTCAAGAAACTGGTGCCCGAGGCGCCGATGGCCGGGGCGATCTCCTTCGCCCAGGTGCTGGCGGAGGCGCCCCGGCTTCCCGCGCCGGCGCCCTTGTCGGGCGACGATCTCGCCGTGCTGCAATATACCGGCGGCACCACCGGCACAGCCAAGGGCGCGATGCTGCTGCATCGCAATCTCGTCGCCAATGTGCAGCAGGGCGCCGACTGGTTCGGCGACGAATTGCCGACGGACACCCCCACCGTGATGGTCACGGCGCTGCCGCTCTATCACATCTTCGCTTTGACCGCCTGTTTCTGGTTCCAGATCCTCAAGGGCGGCGCCTGCCTGCTGATCGCCAATCCCCGCGACATCGCCGGCTTCGTCAAAACGCTGCGCAAGAGCCGTTTCCACATTTTCGCCGGGGTCAACACGCTCTATAACGCGCTGGCCGATCACCCGGACATCAAAAAAGTCGATTTCAGCGCCATGCGCCTGTGCATCGCCGGCGGCATGGCCATGCAGGCGGCGGTGGCGCGCAAATGGCGCGACCTCACCGGCAAGCCGGTGCTGGAAGGCTACGGCCTGTCCGAGACCTCGCCGGTCCTGTGCTGCAACCGGCCGGACATCGAGTCGTTCACCGGCACGGTCGGCTATCCCGTGCCCTCCACGGAAATTTCCATCCGCGACGCCGAGGGGCGCCCGGTGGCGCAGGGCGAAACCGGGGAAATCTGCGCGCGCGGGCCGCAGGTGATGGCCGGCTATTGGGACCGGCCGCTGGCGACCCAGGCGGTGACGACCGCCGACGGCTTCTTCCGCACCGGCGACGGCGGCGTGCTGCTGGCCGACGGCCAGATCAAGATCGTCGATCGCCTCAAGGATCTCATCATCGTCTCCGGCTTCAACGTCTATCCCAACGAGGTCGAGGACGTTCTGGTCGAGCACCCGGACGTGCGCGAGGCCGCCGTCGTCGGCCGCCCCAGCGCCGCGAGCGGCGAGGAGGTGGTGGCCTTCGTCGTGCCGCGCGACGACGGGCTGACCGAGGAAAGCCTGCGCGCGTTTTGCCGCGAGCGGCTGACCGGCTACAAGACGCCGCGCGCCTTCATCTTCCGCGAGGATCTGCCCAAGTCGAATGTCGGCAAGGTGTTGCGGCGCCAGTTGAAGGAGATGCTTTGACCGTCATCGCCGACCGCGCCGCCTTCATCCGCGCGGAAACCCGCCTCAAGCCGACGCCGCACGCGCCGGAAATCGTGCTGCATGTCGCGGACGAGGCGACCGAACTGTGGCAAAAGACCGAGGACGAACTCGGCGAGATCGGCCTGCCGCCGCCGTTCTGGGCCTTCGCCTGGGCGGGCGGGCAGGCGCTGGCGCGCTATATTCTCGATCATCCCGAGACCGTGGCCGGCAAGCGCGTGCTGGATTTCGCCTCGGGGTCCGGCCTTGTCGCCATGGCCGCGGCCAAGGCCGGCGCCGCCCGGGTCGAGGCCTGCGATATCGACGCTTTCGCGCTGGAGGCGATGCGGCTCAACGCCGAAGCCAATGATGTGACGATCGTTCCGCGCGACGTCGCCATCGGCGCCGACGACGGCTGGGACGTCGCCCTCGCCGGCGACGTCTCCTATGAGCGCGACATGGCCCGCGCCATTACGGACTGGCTTGAAACCCTCTCCCGACGCGGCGCCCTGGTCCTGATCGGCGATCCCGGCCGCACCTATCTCGCCCGCGACCGGCTGGAGGAGATCGCGCATTATCGCGTCCCCGTCACCCGCGCGCTGGAGGACAGCGAGGTCAAGCGCGCCGGCGTCTGGCGTTTCCGCCCGGGCTGAACCGTTTACGCGGGATTCATTCCGTAACGCTACGCTCGGGGTCTCATCGGGGCCTTCTCCATGACCTATGACACCTCGGTCGTCCCGGGCGCCGCGGATTTCGCCGAGGCGCCCGCGCGGGCCGCGCCCAAAACCTCGGACATTCGCATTCCCGCGCTCGACGGGTTGCGCGGACTGATGACGCTGTTCGTCATCGTCTCGCATTATTACGGCGAAGTGCCTTCGGGGATCGGCGTGCTCTGCGTCGGCTGGACGGCCGTTCTGGTGTTTTTCGTCCTCAGCGGCTATCTGGTGGGGCGCTTGATCGTCGAGAAAATGCACGCCGGCAATTTTTTGCGCGTGTTCTATCTGCGCCGGGTTTGCCGCACCTTTCCCACCTATTTCACCGCCACGCTGGCCATTCTCGGGCTGGGCTGGCTGCTCGGAGACCGATGGCCCGACGGCGCCGCGCCGCTGCCTTTGTGGTCCTATCTGGTGTTCTTGCAGAATTACTTCCTGATTCATGTGCAAAGCGTCGGCGCGCATTGGCTGTCGCCGACCTGGACGCTGGCGCTGGAGGAGCAGTTCTATCTGGTCGCGCCCTTCCTGCTGATGCTGACGCCGCGCCGCGCCTGGCTGGCGCTGATGATCGGCCTGAGCCTGGTCGGCCTCGCCCTGCGCGGCCATGGCGTGCTGCACGGCGACCTTGCCATCGCCCCCGTCGCCCTGCTGCCGACCTCCGCCGATGTGCTGCTGGCCGGCATGATCCTGGCGGTTCTGGTCAAGAACGACGCCATCGACTGGGCGAAATATCAGCTGCATGTGCGGCTGACGCCGATCCTGTGCATGGTCCTGACCTTCGTGCTGCAGAAGTGGGACGGCTCGGTGGTCGGGCCGCGCTTCGAGATTTTCGGCCCCTTCCTGATGTCGATCGGCGCCGGCGCCTTCATTCTCATGCTGGTCAAGGGCGCGCCGGAGGCGCCGCGCTTCGAGGGGCGCGTGCTGCGGTTCTTCGGCAATATCTCCTACAGCGTCTATCTCACCCATCTCGCCGTGCTCGGCCTGATGCACGGGCTGATCCTCGGGGGACTGCCGGACATCGGCACGCCGGCGCAGGTCGCCGTCACCACCGCCGCCTTTCCGGTGACGGTGCTGCTGGCCTGGGTGATGACGAAAATTCTGGAAGAGCCGATCACCGAATGGGGCCGGCGTCACCGCTGGGCTTGAGGGGCGTAGCCGGTCATTTCGAGATAGCCTTCGCCGCGTTGCGAGCCGTCGAAGGCGATCGGGCCTTCCCAATAGGGGAAGCTGGTCGCCATGAAGCTGGCGGGATTGACCGGTTTGGTCTCGACGTCGAGGCCCCGGCTTTTCACCTGCACCCGCCAGCGCGCCGGCAGCGTCCGGCCCGCGATCTCGTTTTGCGCCAAGGGCGTCAGCACGATGTCGTCGCGGTCGAGTTTTTGCGGCGCGCCGCCGGCTGAAATCCAGGTTCCCGCCTGAAAATCGCGGCCGGTTTCGTCGCGCAGCCGGAACAGCATGACTTTTTCGCCGCTGGCGAGATGCAGCGAAAACCAGTCCCAGCCCTTCTGCGTCTTGCCGAGCGGCTGGCTGCTCCACTCCCGGTCCATCCAGGCGAGGCCCTTCAGCTTGACCTCCTTGCCGCGCAGCGTGACGACGCCGGAGATTTTGTAGAACGGCTGGCTGAAATAATAGGAGGCGCCGCCCTCGTCGGATTTCAGGCTGAAGCCGCCGTCGCCCTGGGGCGCCAGCGGCCCGTCGGCGGCGAGATCGAAGGCGTAGCGGAACGCGTCGCCGCTGGCGGAAATTTTGGCGCGCGCCAGCCCGTCGCCCTCGCTGGAAAAACTCCAGTCGTCGATCCAGGCGTGGAACGGCTGCGCGAGGGCGCCCGCCTGCCCAACCCCGCCGCGTGCGAAAGTCTCGGCGAAGACGTGGTCGGTTGCGGTGGTCACGGCGGCATGGCCCATCCAGACGTTCTGGTTGGCCCAGCCCGACCGCTCCTCGCCCGGCGTTCCGGCCTGACGGAACAAGGTCCATTGCACGCCATAGGGCGCGCCGGTTTCGTCGGTGAGATTGGCGGTGAGATACCACCATTCCGTTCGGAACGTCGGATGCGCGCCGAAATCCTGCGGGAAGACCAGCGGCTTGCCGGGAACCACCTGCTCGAAACCGGCGGCCTCGCCGCCAAGCCCGGCGAAACCCTGGGCGGCGGCGGGCGAGCCGAGCGCGAGCAGAACGAAAGCCAGCGCCTTAGCGTTCATTGGCAAAAATCCTCGCCAGTTGCGCCGGGGTGGTGCGGACGAAACGCAGGATCGGCGCGATCGCCGCCACCGCCGCCGTCAGCAGCGCCAAAGCCAGCACGCTCGCCCATTGCGCCGGGAACATTTCATAGGGCAGACGCCAGCCGAACGCCTGCACGTTCACCACCGCCACGAGGCACCAGGCCAGCGCCAGCCCGAGCGGCACGGCCACGATGGCGGTGGCGGCGGTGAGCGCGACAATGCGCAGGAATTCGAGTTGCGCCAGCCGCCGCCGCGACACGCCGCTGGCCCAGACCGGCGCGACCTGGGCGAGACGCATGTCGGCGAGGGTCGTCAGGCTGGCGAGCAAGGCGATGGCCGACACCACCAGGGTCAGCGTGTTGAGCGCCGTCGTCACCGCGAATGTGTGCTCGAAAATCCGCGTGGAGATTTTGCGGATCGCCGCCTGATCGGCGATGCGGGCGATATCCTGGCCGAACCGCGCCTGCAGGGCCGCGATCAGGCGCGGCGCCTCCGCCGGCGCGACCCGCACGCCATAGGACACGCGCGGCGCCTCCGGCCAATGCGCCGACAGCGCGTCAATGTCGACCCGCACCTGCCCCTTGGGATTGCCGTAATCGGGAAACACGCCGACGACCTGCACGCGCCACATCCCGCGCGCGGTCGGAAGATCGAGCGACGATCCCAGCCCGAGCTTGAGGCGGCGCCACAATTGTTCGCTGATCAGGGCGCTGTCGCCGCGCTTCATCGCGTCCCAGGCGTCGGGCGTCTGGTCGAGCATGGGGAAATGGTCGCGATAGGTGGCGTCCGCGGCCATGCCGATCACCCCGGTCGGCCATCCCGACAGCCGCACCGACGCGCTCGCCCCCGGCAGCAGCGCCTGAACCTCGGGTTGGCGTTTGAGCCAATCTTCGATGCGCCGGGCCTGCGGCTCCCCCGCCGCCTCGAAATAGACTTCCGCCGCCAGCCGCTCGTCCAGCCAATGCGCAAACGTCTGGCGGAATCCCTCGACCATGCCGCCGACGCCGACATTGGTGGCGAAGGCCAGCAGCAGCGCGGTGAGGGCGAGGGAAAGGCCGGGCAATTGCTGGCGGCTGTCGGCCCAGAACCAGTTCGGCAAAGGCGCGTGCGCGAAACGCTCGCCAAGACGCAAGGCGGCGGACAGCAAAACCGGCAGCAGCAGGGCCGCGCCGATCAGCAGGCCGGCGAGCACCGCGAAACCCGAATAGAGCGAGTCGCCGAACCCATAGGCGGCGAGCGCCGCGCCAAACGCCAACAGCGCCAGAATGGCGCGCCGCCGCAGGAAGCGCCGCTGCGCCTCGCGCCACGCGAACGGCTGCGCCGCCGCGAGTATGGGCAGCCGCAAGGTCTTGACGAGGCCGCCCGCCGCCGCCGCCAGGGCGCCGGCGAGGGCGATGCCGAGCCCCGACAGCAGCCAGACCGGGTCGAGCGCCAGCCGTCCGGCCACCCGCGCGCCATAGAGCGCGTCGAGGCTGGCGGCGACATTGGGCAGCAGCGCGGACGCCAGTTCGAAACCGCCGATCACGCCGCAACCGCCGGCGACCAGCGCCAGCAGCGCCACTTCGGCGAACAGGGCGGCGCCCAGCGTGCGGGTGGAGGCGCCGACCGCGCGCAGGGTCCGCACCATCGGCAGCCTTTGCTCGAACGCCAGCCCGAACGCCGCGTGGACGATGAACAGGCCGACGAGAAAGGCCAGCAGGCCGAAGGCGGTGAGGTTGAGGTGAAAACTTTCGGTCAGCCGCTTCAGGTCGGCCTCCTCCTCGCCCGGCGGCGGCAGGCGCAGGGCCTCGCCGACGACGGAGGCGAGCGGCGGCGTTCCGGCGTCCGGCTTTTTCAGCAGCATCAGCCGCGAGACCTGCCCGGGACGGTCGAGCAGGGTTTGCGCCACGCCGATATCGACCGTCAGCGCGCCGGGCGGCGCCAGGGCGCTCGACCGCAACGGCGGCAGGATCTTGCCCGTGTCGAGCGCGACGCGGTCGCCCTCTTTGGCGCCGAGGTCGCGCAACGTGTCGGGCGCCGCGATGGTCTGTCCGGGCGGCGCGAGAAAAGCGGCGAAATCCCCGCCCTCGGCCCGGGCGGCGATCTGGCCGCCGAGTTGGCCGCCGCGCGGCAGGGTGAGCGGCTCGACGCCGATCAGCTGATAGGGCGCGCCATGGATCAGCACGGCGGCTTCCAGCGCCGGCGACACCTTCCAGCCGGCGCGGCGCAGTTTTATATAGGCGTCCTGCGGAACGGTGGCGCCGCTGGCCGGCGTCAGGCTCTGCGCGCCGCCGCTGGAGAAAACGGACGCCGCCTGATCGTAGCTCTTGCGCGCCTGCGCGTTAAGCGCCTGCACGCCGCTCCACAGCGCCGTGGCGATCGCCAGCCCGACGAACAGCGCCGCGAAATTGCCGGGGCGGCGGCGCCAATGGCTGAGCAGCGTGGAGAGCGTCCAGAAAACCTGTCTCACGGCCGGTCGATCACTCCCGCGCTGAGGCGGACTTGCCGCTGGAGCTTCGCCGCCAGCCGCTCGCTATGGGTCACCATCAGGAAGCCGCAGCCGGTGGCGGCGACGACGTCGAGCGCCAGCGCCATGAATTCGTCGGCCGTGGCCTCGTCGAGATTGCCGGTGGGCTCGTCGGCCAGCAGCAGGCGCGGGCGCACGGCCAGCGCCCGGCCGATGGCGGCGCGCTGCTGCTGCCCGCCGGACAGCTGCTCGGGATAGCGCTCCAGCAGGTTTTCAAGCTTCAGCCGGCGGATCAGCTCATCGGTCCAGGCGGGATCGAAGCGCCCGGCGAGCCGCGCCTGAAACGCGACATTGGCGCGCACGGTCAGGCTGGGGATCAGGTTGAACTGCTGGAACACGACCGCCAGCGTCTCCCGCCGCAGCGCCGCGCGCCCGGCGTCGGAAAGCCGCGTCGCGTCGGCGCCGTCGATCAGAATCTCACCGGCCTCGGCGGTGTCCAGCCCGCCGATGAGATGCAGCAGCGTGCTCTTGCCGCTGCCGGATTCGCCCATCAGCGCCATGCTTTCGCCGGACTCCAGCGTAAGATCGACCCCTCTCAGCACGGCGACCGGGCCTTGCGGCGTCGCATAGCTCTTGCGGAGGCGGGACACGCGCAGCAGCTGCGCCTTGGCTTTCGCGGGCGTGCGCGCGTCTTCGATTGTGGCGCCGTAGGTCATGCGTCAGATGGAACTCGCAATGTCGTGAAACCTGCATATGTGGGTGCGACGCGGCGTTCGCCAGTCTTTGCGGCTCACCGCGACAGCTGGTCGGCGAGACGGCGCAAAAAGGCGAGGCCCGCTTCGAGCTGGGAAATTTCGATATATTCGTCGGGCTGGTGCGCCTGGTCGATGCTGCCGGGCCCGCAGATGACGGCGGGCAGGCCGCCGCGCTGAA
This sequence comes from Rhodoblastus acidophilus, assembly GCF_900187365.1. Taxonomy (GTDB): domain Bacteria; phylum Pseudomonadota; class Alphaproteobacteria; order Rhizobiales; family Beijerinckiaceae; genus Rhodoblastus; species Rhodoblastus acidophilus. The sequence goes on along the minus strand of NZ_FYDG01000002.1, from coordinate 407,356 downwards.
ACTGCCCGGCCTCGGTGGCGTAGGGCACGGCGATGGTGTGGTTGGCCTGCGCCAGGGCCAGCGCCAGCGTGGCGGCGGCGGAGTCCGCTTCGGCGCGCAGCCCCGGCGCGACCGTGTCGGCGAAGGTTTCGATTTTCGCGCCGGGAAATCCGCTCATCCGCCGCGCCTTCACCTCGTCGCAGACGGTCTCGAACCTCTTCAGCGCCTGGTCGAACGGCGCTTCGGGCAGGCCGCGAAACTCCCAGGCGAACTCGCATTGGCGGGCCATGATGTTGCGCGCGGTGCCGCCCGAAATCATCCCGACATGGACGGTGGACCATGCCGGCTCGAACCGGCCGAGCGGATCGGATTCGGCGCGCAGCTCGACGCCGATCGTCTCCAGCGCGGCCACCAGTTCGCAGGCGACATGCACCGCGCTGACGCCCAGCCAGGGTTTCGAGGAATGGGCCTCGTGGCCGGTGACGACGGTGCGATAGGTCGTGACGCTCTTGTGGGCGTCGGCCACCTGCATCAGCGTGGGCTCGCCGATGATGGCGAGGGCGGGGCGGGGCAGGTCCTGGCCGAACCGGGCGATCGAATCCAGGCAGCCGGCGCAGGTGGTCTCCTCGTCATAGCTCAGCAGGATATGGATCGGCTGCTTCAGCGCGGCGCGGGAAAATTCCGGCGCCATCGCGAGGCAGAGCGCGTCAAACCCCTTCATGTCGCAGGTTCCCCGTCCATAAAGACGCCCGCCGTCGCGGCGCAGCGAGAAGGGCGGCGAGGACCAGGGCTGGTCTTTCACGGGAACCACGTCGGTGTGGCCGGAGAGCAGCACCCCGCCATCGCCCTCGGGGCCGAAGCTGACGAACAGCGCCGCCTTGTCCCCCTCGGCGCTGGGAATGCGCGTGAAGCGGGCGCCGAGGCCAAGCAGGTAATCCTCGACGAAGTCGATCAGCGCCAGATTGCTCCGCGCGCTTTCGGTGTCGAAGCCGACGAGGCGGTCGAGCAGGGCGATGGCGCGGTCGAGCGTGGGGTCGGCGGAGCGGGTGTTCATGGTTGCGTCCCTGGTGCGCGCGAACACACAGTTTAGGCGCCAGGTTTTGTAAGGCAACCTTGGAGATCGGCGGAGTCGCCAGCCGCCGCCGCGGCGTCAGTTCAGAACGCGCCGCTCGACCGGGCTGTCGAGAGAAAAGGCGGGAATTTCCGCGTCAAAGGCGCAGCCATTGGAGTCGACCATCCGATAGGAGCCCGACATGATGCCGGACGCCGTGGTCAGGGCGCAACCGGACGTATAGCGGAAACTGCCGCCGGGTTCGAGAATCGGCGTCTCGCCGACCACGCCGGGGCCGCGCACCATTTCGACGCGGCCGGAGGCGTCGGTGATCTTCCAGGTGCGGGACACCAGCTGCACCTGGACGGGACCGTGGTTCACGATCTCGATCGTGTAGGTCCAGAAATAGCGCCCCTCCTCCGGCGCGCTGCGTTCGGGCGCGTACAGGGGGAGCGCGATGATTTCGATATTCTGGGTCACGGCGCGGTACATGTGCAAAATCTGCCTCAGGATCGGCGCGCCGTCGAGCCTGTTTTTGCGAAATTCACGCGGCCCGCAGCTTTTGCAGGCGGCGGGCGGTGCAGACGCCGACCAGCACGACGATGCCGCCGGCCTCGTTGGTCACGCGGATCTGCCGCCCCTCGGCGTCGCGCGCCGAAGCGATCGAGGCGATCCGCTCCCAGACGGCGTCGAGGTTGGGTAAACGCAAGGACTCGACGTCGCGGCGGACGCCCTCGGAATCGAGGATTTGAAAATGGTAGAGCATCGGTAAAATCTCTCACCCGTGAAGTGGTGCGGTCGCCGGGGTGATAACAGACGAATGTGACAAATCCATACCAGCCAAGCTGAGAAAAAGGAACACGTATTCACGGCAATATTGATGCGATCCTTGTGAAGATCAAGTTTTTCGCGCCGCCGGGATAAAATTTGGCAAGGTTCAAGCTTACGGTGCGTAATAGTCGACGCCCGAGACGCAGCTTCTATAATTGGCGCTGGAAATCACGCCGCCCGGCGTCCATTTGATCGGCTTGGTCGCGCTGTAGCGCGGGATCATGTAGGTGGTCTGGCTGATGGTGTAGCCGGCGCCGCCATGGGCGTCGGAGCCCCAGTTGAACAGCTTGAAATCGTAGCCGGGCTTGAACTGGTAGGTGACGTCGGCGACGATCACATAATAGGCGGTGCTGTTGGCCGTTCCCGCCGCCACGGCCGCGCCTTGGGCGCCGCCCGGATAATTGCCCACCGGCATGACGCCGGCGCCGTTGACGCCGTTGGCGACCGCCGTCAATCCGGCGACGCCGCAGGCGCGCAGCGTCGGGCTGGCGCCGAAGCCGACGCTCCACATCACCCGCGCCTTGCAGCAGCCGCTGGTGGCGCTGGAGGTGGCGTTGTAGAAAATCACCTCGCTCAGGGTGGCGCTCAGGGTCGTGGCCGCGAAAGGCGTCAGCACCAGTTGCGCGCCGGCGTAGAAATCGGTGAGGTCGGCGTCGACGACGCAAGGGGTGCAATTCGCGGTCGACGGCAATTGCTGCGAGGTGAGATCCGCCAGCGTGCGCGAGGCCGACTGCACCTTGCGGCCGACCTCAAGGCCCTGGCCGAGCACGGCCAAGCCGAAATAGAGCACGAGCATCAGCGGCAGGATGAAGGCGAATTCCACCGCCGCGACGCCGGCGCGGGCGCGCGCGAAAGCGCCAAGGCGCCTGAGCTCGCCAAATCCTTTGGTCATGACGGCTCGTTCCTGAACACGACGACAGAATAGACCTTGTGGACCAGCCCGGAGCCGATTGGATTGTTGATCACCATGCGCGACGGCCGGGCGTAGAGATTGGCGGCCTGGTTGCCGTTGCTTCCGCTGGCCAGCAGAACCGACAGATAGATCGGCATGGCGTAGAACGCCTGGAACACCACGATCGACCCGGGCGCGCCAAGATTGACGTTGGCGGAGGGGTGGGCGATGAAATCGTCGGTGATCGCGCCGGCGAGCGAGGAGAACGCGCCGCCCGCCGCGGTGGCCGAGACGTTGACGCGGATGTTGGCGCATTGGAAATAGCTGGGCAGCGAGCCGCACAGGCTATAGCCGTTGGCGCCCGTCGCCGACCCCGCGCTGAGGAAATCCGCCGTCGTCGGCGTCGTCGAGGCATATTGGTTGACGAGGATCTGCCGCGCCACATTGGCGACGGTCGTGTCGAACACTTCATGGGTGTAAAACACGAAGGCCGTTTCGAAAATCGCGCACAAAAGCCCGAGAAACGGGATCGACACCATGGCGAATTCCAGCGCGGCGACGCCGCGACGGTCGCGGGCCAGGCGCGCCAGCGCCCCGCGACGCTTCGGTTGGGCTTCGGCCGCGGCGTTCCCCTGTGTTGTCAACCGCCGATCCTCGCTACGCGATCACCGGGGAAACGTCGTCAAGCATTCGCCCCGTTTTCAAGAAAAGAGCTTGGCGGAACAACGTTTCCGTTTGGTTACTCAAGCAGATCGAACGCGGCGCGCCGGCGTCATTTGCCGGCGGAAAAGATCGAATGCGCCGAGACGGCGCCGGCGCGGTCGGAGGCCACCGCCTTGCTGTCGGACAATTCGACCGTGGGCAGGCAGTTCGGCGCGCAAATGTAGCTTTCGCGGTTAAGCCCGTTCTGCACCAGCAAATCGGCTTTTTCGGCGCCGACCCGGATGGTCCATTCCCCCAGCATGTTGCCGTCGCCGTCGAGCGCGATCAGATTGGTTTCGCCGAAGCTTTTGCCGGTGATCACGCCCATGCCGCTGTTCTTGAGCATGGTGACGTCGGCGATGCCCGGCTGGCCGATCACCAGCGTCTGCGTCTTGTCGGGGATGCGGGCGATGCGGGCGCGGTCGACCGTGACCGTCACCAGATCGCGCGCGCCGGCGGCGGCCGGCGTGGGAGCCAGCGCGACAAGAGCGGGCGCGGCGAGGCCCATAAGGACGATCGCCCGTCCGACCACCCGCGCGGCTGCGTCAAAAGGCATGTCTGTCTCCAACCCGATAACCTGTTTGGCGTCGATTAAAGCCGAATTTGGTGAATGAAGACTAAATGACCGCTGAGCCTCGTTTTTGCAGGCGAAGCGCGGCGTGTTTGCGAGTTCCGTTCTTGAATTCAACGGCTTCGACGCGCGCTATGACAAATCGTCCTGGATTTGTTAACTGCGCAAATCATCTGTGGGCCTAGTTGACGCAGCGTCATGGCCAATTCCCCAGTCTTGTTAACTCAACGGCAACAGCTTCAACTGTAGCTTCGCCTTGTCAGCACCGGTCCCGAGCAGTTCCTGGGGCTGATACCTTCGAATCAGGAGTAAGTCATGAAGTCGCTTTTCGCTCGTTTCGTGAAGGATGAGTCCGGCGCCACCGCCATCGAATATGGCCTGATCGCCGCCCTCATCTCCGTCGTTGCGATCGCCACCCTGACCACCGTCGGCACCAAGCTGAACGGCAAGTTCGTCGCCATCTCCAACGGCCTGAACTGATCCCCGCTGGCCGCTCTGGCGGCTGGAATTCACGGCCTCCGGCTCTCGCCGGAGGCCTTTTTTGCGTCTGCGCGGGCGCGGTCGACGGCGAAGGCGGGCGGCGCGCGAATTGCGCTGACGTATAGTCATAGAATTGACCAGCGTAATCCAGAGCAAATCTCTACGTAGAGATACGGAAGTGCAAGAAAAATCCGCTCCTTAACTTGGGTGAAATGGGTGGGGGATATGTTGCGCTGGCTGCTGGGTCTCGAAGACCTGACGCCGATCCCGTTCCTACGCAGGAGCCTGTCATGAAGTCGCTGCTCATCCGTTTCCTCAAGGATCAGTCCGGCGCAACGGCCATCGAATATGGTTTGATCGCCGCGTTGATCTCGGTCGCCGCCATCACCACGCTCTCGGCGGTCGGCTCGAAGCTCAACGCCAAATTTCTGGCCATTTCCAACGGCCTCAACTGAGCGCCGTCTCGTCGGCTGTTGCGGGGCGCCGTTGCGGAAATCCGCGCGGGGGTAACGAATGGTTCACTGGCGCCGGCGATGATGCCTGCGCCGACTCGACTCCGGATGCCCCATGCTCGATTCTCTTATCCTCGTCGTCTTCCCCGTCCTGATGGCCTATGCGGCCTTTTCGGATCTGTTCACGATGACGATCGCGAACTGGATCTCGGTCGTCCTGGTCGTCGCCTTCCTGGCGCTTGCGGCGCTGCTCGGCTTGCCGCTGCAGACCATTCTGCTGCATCTGGCCTGCGGCCTGTGCGTGCTCGCGATCACCTTCGCCTTGTTCGCCCTCGGCCAGATCGGCGGGGGCGACGCCAAATTCGCCGCGACCACCGCCGTCTGGCTCGGCTTCGAGCATCTCGCCGAATATGGTCTGATCGCCTCGCTGATCGGCGGCGCGCTCACCCTGGGCATCCTCGCCTTTCGTAAATTGCCGTTGCCGGTCTGGGCGCGCGGCCGCGCCTGGATCGACCGCCTCCATGACGCAAAGGTTGGCGCGCCCTATGGCATCGCGCTGGCGATCACCGGCATCCTGCTTTATCCGGAATCGCAGCTGTTCTTGCGCACGCTCGGCGCCTGATCCAACGCCTGATCTGAGTGAAGGGCCGGTCGGTTTGACCGGCTCTTTTGCGTTGCGGGGGCGCCCATTTGAGGGGAATGCAAACTTTCCTCTAGGGAAGTCGGCCAGGGCTCGCGCACGCGGCGCCCGGCGCCGCGCCAAAGACTTCGCAAGCGTGAACAGGGCCTTGTGAGAGGGGAACTGCGCGCCGCCCGCGCGCGCCGCCCGGTTTGGCGGCGTCGCAGCGGGCCGCTCTTTTACGATGCGTAAGATTGCTCACGATCCATTAACCTTAATTTGACCTTTCGCTGCTTGAATTCATCAAGGCGCTCCAACCGGGGCACATGCTGGATCACTGAAAAGCCATGAAAAAAGCCCGGCTGATTTCTTTGGGATTTGTAGCGGTTTGCGGGTTGACCGCCATTTACCTGGTTTTGGACAAGCCGGAGCCGGCCCCGGCGCCCGCGCCGATCGCGGTCGCGCCGCCGCCGGTCGCCAAGGAACAGATTCTGGTCGCGGCGCATGAGTTGAATTTCGGCTCGGTGATCCAGCCCACCGATGTGGCCTGGCAGGACTGGCCGAAGGATTCGCCGATTCAGGGCGTGATCCGCAAGGCCGAACGCCCCAATGCGGTGGACGAGATCAAGGACTCCGTCGTGCGCGGGTCGTTCCTTACCGGCGAGCCCATGCGCGCCGAACGGCTGTTCAAGGGCGCGTCCTCGGGCTTCCTGTCCGCCGTGCTGGCGCCCGGTTACCGCGCCGTCGCCATCAATATCGAGGGCAGCGGCGCCACCACCGCCGGCAATTTCGTTCTGCCCAACGACCGCGTCGATGTGGTGCACATCTATCGCGACGACGACGCCGCCAAGAGCGGGGCGGGCGACGCCTTCGTCTCGGAAACGCTCGTCACCAATGTGCGCGTGCTCGCGATCGGCCAGAACGCCAACGACAAGGGCGGCCCCCCCACCGCCGGCGGATCGACGGCGACGCTCGAACTCGATCCCCGCCAGGCCGAAACGGTCATTCTCGCGCAGCGCATCGGCCAGTTGTCGCTGATCCTGCGCTCGATGCAGGACAGCGCCAAACAGGCCGGCGGATCGGTTTCCTCCGCCCAGCAGATCCGTGATCGCGGCGTGACCATCGTGCGCGCCGGAATCGCCACCCAGTCTCGCGGCAAATGAGCCGCCCGCTCGCCTTGAGTCTCGCGAGCGCCGCCCCTTGGAGTTGAAGCAAATGCACATGACGCGTCCCTGGCTGATCGCCGGACTGTCGGTTCTGCTCGGCCTGTCCAGCCCTGCGCTCGCGCCGGTGCGCGCCGCGAACATCGGCGATGGCGAGATCGTCAGGTTCACCAGCGATCGCGGCGCGCGCCACGTCAACATGGGCGTCGGCAAGTCGGTCATTCTGGAACTGCCCGTCGAGGCGGGCGAAATTTTCGTCGGCAACCCGGCCGTCGCCAATGCGGTGGTCCGTTCCGCCAAAAAGATTTACGTGATCGGACAATCCGCCGGCCAGACCACGATCTACGCCATGGACAAGCAGGGCCGGCGCATCGCCTCGCTCGAACTGTCGATCGGCCGCGACATCGCCGAATTGCAGGATATTTTGCGCGCCGCCATGCCCAGCAGCAAGGTGGTGGCGCGGACGGTGAACGATTCGATCATCCTGACCGGCGAGGTCGATTCCGCCGCCGACATGCAGACCGCGATGGATGTCGCCAAGGGCTTCGTGCAGAGCGCCAACGGCGGCGGCGGGGCGGGCGGCCAGCAGCTCGGCCAGACCATCAACGCCATGACCATCCGCGGCCGCGACCAGGTGATGATCAAGGTCACCATCGCCGAGGTCCAGCGCACGGTCACCAAGCAGCTCGGCGTCACCGCCTCCACCCTCGCCGGCAACTGGGGCAAGTTCGTGCAGGACAATCCGTTCGCGCTGAACGGCCAGTCCTATAGTTCGGGCGCGCTGACCACCAAGAGCAATTTCGGCGGCGGCAATTCGCTGTCCCAGACGCTGCAGGCGTTCGAGCGCAACGGCGTCGCCCGCGTGCTGGCGGAGCCGACGGTCACCGCCGTCTCCGGCGAAAGCGCGAAATTCACCGTCGGCGGCGAGGTGCCGATCTCCTCGGGCACGACCTGCTCGGGCCAGGGCCAGACCAGCAACTGCCTTGTGAGCGTCACCTACAAGACTTATGGCGTCACGCTCAACTTCACGCCCATCGTCCTGTCCGCCGGCCGCATCTCGCTGCGCCTCGCCACCGAGGTCGCCGAAATCGATCCGTCCACCACGGTCTCGACCGGCACGGTGTCCGCGCCCGGTTTCCGCACCCGCCGGCATGAGACCACGGTGGAATTGCCCACCGGCGGCTCCATCGCCACCGCCGGCCTGATCCAGTCCAACACCAACCAGTCGATCAATGGCGTGCCCGGCGTGATGAACCTGCCGATCCTCGGCTCGCTGTTCCGCTCGCGCGACTACCAGCGCCAGGAAACCGAGCTGATGATCATCGTCACGCCCTATATCGCCAAATCGGTGGGGCCGAACGCCCTGGCCCGGCCGGACGACAATTACGCCGACTCCAACGACCCGCAGGCCTGGCTGCTCGGCCGCGTCAACAAGCTCTATTCGACCACCGACAATCCCGAAGCCGCCAAGCATTTCAGCGGCCGCGTCGGCTTCATCCACGACTGACGCCGCGGGCAAGACATGAAAGCAACGGACCAGACCATGCCGCATTCCCGCTTGATCAAGATCGCGAACTTCTCCCGCGTGAAAACCGCGCTGAGAGCCGCCGCGCTGCTGGCGCTGGCGCCGCTCGCCGCCTGCTCCACCGGCGCCGATCGCGTGGTCGCCGGCTCCGTCCAGAACCAGGACTATCGCGCCCGCCACCCGATCGAGCTGGCCAACAGCCGCGCCACGCTCGATGTGCTGCCGCAAATGCGCGGCGGCGCGCTCGACGAGCGCTCCCGCGCGCAAATCCGCGAATTCGCCCGCGACTACAGCCAGGCCGGCTCCGGCGACATCGCCGTGGCCGTGCCGCAGGGCGGCCCCGGCGCCGCGCAGGCGCGCGCGGCCATTCCCGGCGTGCGCAAGGCGCTGGCCGCCGGCGGCGCGCGCGGCTATGTGGCGGTCTCCTCCTATCCGATCGCCGATCCGAGCGTCGCCGCGCCGCTGCGGCTGTCCTATGCGACCGTGGTGGCGCGCACCCGCACCCGCTGCGGCCAATGGCCCAACGACCTCGCCTCGGGCAGTTCGACCGAAACCTGGGAGAACAAGCCTTATTGGAATTTCGGCTGCGCCAGTCAGCAGATGCTCGCCGCCCAGACGGCGGATCCGCGCGATCTGCTGGGGCCGTCGGCCACCAATCCGCCGGATTCGGCCATGCGCTCGCGCGGCATCGTCGCCATTCGCGACGGCAAGGATCCCGGCACCAACTGGAAAGTCCAGAACAGCAATATCGGCGGCGTAGGGGACTGATCCATGACGGATTCGATTCATCCACACCTGGAGAGCGCGCAATATGCGCAGATCGCGCCCGCGCCGCGCATTTCGCTGCAGGCGTTTTGCGAGACGCATGAGCTGGCGCAGCTGATCGCCGAGGCGGCGATCGACCGGCGGATGGAAAAGGCGCATGTCAAGGTCAACATGGGCGGCGCCAGCGCCGCCGTCGAGGCCTATCGCACCTCTCCGACGCCCAACGTCATCGTGCTCGAAACCAGCGCCTCCCGCGCCGAACTGACCGAGCAGCTCGACGCCCTGGCGGAATTCTGCGACGCCGGCACCAAGGTCATCGTGATCGGCAAGCTCAACGACATCACGCTCTATCGCGAGCTGATCGCGCGCGGGGTGTCCGATTATCTGGTCAAGCCGTTCGGCGTGATGGACTTCATCGCGGCGCTGTCGGCGCAATACCAGCAGGATTCCGACACGCCGCTCGGCCGCGTCATCGCGGTCACCGGCTGCAAGGGCGGCGTCGGCGCCTCCAGCCTCGCCCATAACGTCGCCTGGGCCATTTCGCGCGATCTCGACGCCTCCACGGTGATCGTCGATCTCGACCTGCCGTTCGGCACCGCCGGCCTCGATTTCAACCAGGACCCGCCGCAGGGCGTCGCCGAGGCGGTGTTCGCCCCCGACCGTCTCGACGCCAATCTGGTCGACCGCCTGCTGTCGAAATGCAGCGACAAGCTGTCGATCCTGGCCGCGCCGGCCACGGTCGAGCGCTGCTACGACTTCCAGGAAACCGCCTTCGACGCGCTGCTGGAGATCCTGCGGGCCACCACGCCCTATGTCGTGCTCGATGTGCCGCATCTCTGGACGGCGTGGTCGCGGCGGATGCTGGTTTCGGCCGACGAGGCGCTGCTGGTGGCGGCGCCCGATCTCGCCGGCCTGCGCAACGCCAAGAGCCTGCTCGACACCCTGCGCGCCGCGCGCAAGAACGACCCGGCGCCGCGGCTGGTGCTCAATGGCGTGGGCATGCCCAAGCGCCCGGAAATCGCCATCGCCGATTTCTCCAAGGCGGTGGAGGCCGAGCCGCTGGCGCTGGTGCCATTCGACGCCAAGCTGTTCGGCGCCGCCTCCAACAACGGCCAGATGATCGAGGAACTCGACGAGGGCGAGAAGACCGCCCAGATCTTCAGCGACATCGCCCGCGCGGTCACCGGGCGCGCGCCGATCAAGCGCGAGCGCAAGGGCTTTTTGGAGCCGTTGCTGGCCGCTCTGAAAGGGTGAGAGCGGGGCGTGGTCCCCGCAACGACGTCCTTCGGCATGACGCCGGATTTGAGAGGGAATGTAGACGGAAATGTTTGGAAAGCGTTCCGCCAGCGCCGCCGCGCCACAGGCGAGCCAAGGTCCGTCCTCCACCGTGGTGGAGGCGATCGCCTCGCCTGTCGCGATCACGCCGCAGCCGACTCTCGCGCCCGCGCCCCCGGTTCCCGAAGTCCGCCGCTCCGACGAATATTACATCACCAAGAGCACGATTTTCGGCGCGCTGATCGAAGCCATCGACCTGTCGCAGCTCGCCAAGCTCGACGCCGAGAGCGCGCGCGAGGAAATCCGCGACATCGTCAACGAAATCATCGCCATCAAGAATGTCGTGCTGTCGATCGCCGAGCAGGAGGACCTGCTCGAGGACATCTGCAACGACGTGCTCGGCTATGGCCCGCTGGAGCCGCTGTTGGCGCGCGACGACATCGCCGACATCATGGTCAACGGCGCCAACAAGACGTATATCGAAGTGCAGGGCAAGATTCAGCTGACCAGCGTCCGCTTCCGCGACAATGCGCAATTGATGAACATCTGCCAGCGCATCGTCAGCCAGGTCGGCCGCCGCGTCGACGAGTCCTCGCCGATCTGCGACGCCCGCCTGCTCGACGGCTCCCGCGTCAACGTGATCGGTCCGCCGCTGGCCATCGACGGCCCCGCGCTCACCATTCGTAAATTCAAGAAGGACAAGCTGACGCTCGACCAGCTGATCCGGTTCGGCTCGATTTCGCCGGAGGGCGGCGAGATCCTGAAGATCATCGGCCGCGTCCGCTGCAACGTGCTGATCTCCGGCGGCACCGGCTCCGGCAAGACCACCTTGCTGAACTGCCTGACCAATTACATCGACCATGACGAGCGCGTCATCACCTGCGAGGACGCGGCGGAACTGCAATTGCAGCAGCCCCATGTGGTGCGGCTCGAAACGCGTCCGCCCAATCTGGAGGGGCAGGGCGCCATCACCATGCGCGACCTCGTGAAAAACTGCCTGCGCATGCGTCCCGAACGCATCATCGTCGGCGAAGTGCGCGGACCCGAGGCCTTCGACCTGCTGCAGGCGATGAACACGGGTCACGACGGCTCGATGGGCACGCTGCACGCCAACTCGCCGCGCGAGGCGCTGTCGCGTCTCGAATCCATGATCACCATGGGCGGCTTCGCGCTGCCGGCGCGCACCATCCGCGAGATGATCGTCTCGTCGGTGGACGTGATCGTGCAGGCGGCGCGCCTGCGCGACGGTTCGCGCCGCATCACCCACATCACCGAAGTGATGGGCCTCGAAGGCGAGACCGTCATCACCCAGGACCTGTTCCTCTACGACATCATCGGCGAGGACGCCAACGGCAAGCTCAAGGGGCGGCACCGCTCGACCGGCATCGGGCGCCCGCGCTTCTGGGAGCGCGCCCGCTATTTCAACGAGGAAGCGCGCCTCGCCGCGGCGCTCGACGCGTCCGAATTGCGCGAATAGGAGGCTTGAGACTTGGACTCCAGATCGCTGCTCATCATCGGGCTTTCGCTCGCCGCCGCCTCCGGCGCGGCCTATCTGATCTTTCCCTATCTCAGCGGCGACGTGCGCGGCGAGAAGCGGCAGGCGCATTTGCTGACCCGCGGCCCGGTCGCGCGCGGCGACCGGCAGGTGGACGCCACGGCGCGGCGCAAGCAGGTGGCCGACAGCCTGAAGGAGCTGGAGCAGCGCAACGCCAAGCAGAAGAAACGCTCGCTGGAGACCCGCATCGCCCAGGCCGGCCTGTCGCTGTCGAAACAGGGCTATCTGATCGCCTCGTGCTTCGCCGGCGGCCTCACCGCCTTGCTGATCTTCCTGCTGAGCGGCAACCCGATCTTCGGCGGGGCCGGCCTGGTCATCGGCGGCTTCGGGCTGCCGAGCGTCTGGCTGTCCACCATGACCAAGCGGCGTCTGAAGAAATTCACGCTCGAATTTCCCAACGCCGTCGATGTGATCATTCGCGGCGTCAAGGCGGGCCTGCCGCTGGCCGATTGCCTGCGCATCATCGCTTCCGAGGCGGCCGAGCCGGTGCGCGGCGAGTTCCGCCAGATCATCGAGGCGCAAACCCTGGGCCTGTCGATCTCCGAGGCGGTCGAACGCATGCCCGAGCGCATTCCCACGCCCGAGGCCAATTTCTTCGCCATCGTCATCACCATCCAGCAGAAGGCGGGCGGCAATCTCGGCGAGGCCCTGAGCAATCTGTCGCGCGTGCTGCGCGAGCGCAAGAAGATGGCCGACAAGGTCAAGGCCATGTCGTCGGAAGCGCGCGCCTCGGCCTATATCATCGGCTCCCTGCCGATCGCGGTGGCCTTGCTGGTCTATATCACCAGCCCCGCCTATATCGAGCAGCTCTGGCTCAAGGAGACCGGGCGCGTGGTGCTGTTCGCCTGTTTCTGCATGATGGCCTTCGGCACGTTCGTCATGAACAAGATGATCAGCTTCGACATTTGAGTTTTCGCCGCCGGAAAACCTCGCGCGTTTTTCGGGACTCCGCTCTGAACCGGGACCGTCATGCTCAGCCTGCTCTTTGAAAAACTCGCTGACCCCCGCTCCGTGGTGGCGCTGTTCATCGGCGTCGTCACCGTGGCCAGTCTGCTGGTCATCGCCATGCCCTATCTCGAGGGCGACAATCTCGATGAGCGCATGAAGTCGGTGGCGGTCGAGCGCGAGCGCATCCGGGCGCGCGAGCGCGAGAAGATGATGGCCAAGACTCCAGGCAAGCAGGGGCTGCGCCATTCCTCCAAGACCTATATGAAAGACATTGTCGAGCGCTTCAGCCTGTCGAAATGGCTGGCCACGGAGGAGGCCAAGGCCAGCCTGGCCCGGGCGGGCTTTCGCGGCCCGCAGGCGGAGATCGGCTTCCTGTTCTTCCGCCTGGTGACGCCGATCGGCCTGACGCTGGTCGGCTCGCTCTACGCCTTCGTGGTGCTGCAACTCGACATGGCCTTTCTGCAGAAATTCGCGGTGGTGGTGGGCCTGCTCTATGTGGGCCTGAAGGCGCCGGAAATCTATCTGAGCAACACCATCCAGAAGCGCCAGCATGAAATGCGCCGCGCCTTCCCCGACGCGCTCGACCTGCTGCTGATCTGCGTGGAATCCGGCATGTCGGTCGAACATGGATTTCGCCGGGTCAGCCAGGAAATCGGCGTGCGCTCGATCGCGCTGGCGGAGGAATTCACCCTGACCACGGCGGAATTGTCCTATCTGCCCGACCGCCGCACGGCTTACGACAATTTCTACCAGCGCACCGGCCTCGACGACGTCAAGAACGTCGTGACCTCGCTGGTGCAGGCGGAAAAATACGGCACGCCGCTCGGCGCCGCGCTGCGCACGGTCTCGCAGGAAGCGCGCGACAACCGCATGATGGAGGCCGAGAAAAAGGCCGCGTCGCTGCCGCCCAAGCTGACCGTGCCGATGATCCTGTGCTTCCTGCCGGTGCTGTTCGCCGTGATCATGACGCCCGCCGTGATGCAGGTCACCGGCGCGCAATAGCGGCGCCGGGGTTTTGCGCCCGCAAGAAAAAAGGCGCCGCAGCCCGGGGGCTCGGCGCCTTTTTTTTGTTTTCGCGGCGGCTTACCGCCCGGCGTCGAGGCTGACGCGCTTGGGCCGCGCGCCGGCGCGCGGCGCCTGCAGGTCGCGCCAGCGGTCGCTCGTCGAAATCATCTGGCGGATCGAGGCGACGTTTTCGCGCGCCTGTTGCGGCGACAGGTCGCGCTCCGACACCTGCTCGGCCTCGGCGAACTTGCCCTGCAACGCCAGCACCAGCGCCAGATTCTGGCGCACGCGCATGTCGGCGCGGGGACTGGCCGCCGCCTCGCGCAACACCTGCTCGGCGCGGCGCAGATCGTGCGCCAGCGCATAGGACAGGCCCAGATTCGACAGCACGGAGGGTTCGCCGGGCGAGAGTTTCAGCGCCGTTTCATACTGCGCCTGCGCCTCCTGATGATCGCCCATCTGGTCGGCGATCGAGCCGCGCGTCGAAATCACCGACCAACTGGGATCGTCGGGGGTGTCGGCGTATTCCAGCGCGTTTTTGGCTTCCTGCAGCCGTCCGGCGTCGGCCAGCGCCTTGCCATAGGCGCTGAGCACCTCGCGGTCGCGCGGATATTTGATCGCGGCGTTCTGCAGCACCGCCGCCGCCTGATCGGTCAGGTCGCGGGCGCGCAGCACGCGGGCATAGGCCAGCGCGACCTGCTTGTCGTCGGGATGGGCCTCGTAGCGTTCGCGCAGCCGGTCGGAATAGCGGCGCAGATCTTCGGGCGAATTCGAGGCCGGAGCGGAGGGCGCGCCGATCGAGCCGGTGACGTCGTCCATGCTCACGGTCTTGCAGCCGCCAAGTCCGATCAGGGCGCAGAGCGCGGCGCTTGCGAGAAGGCGCTTACGTATTGGCACGGATCGATCCCTTCAAATTCGGACTTTGATCGTAACGAATAATTCGTTAACCCTAACGCAATGTTAACGGCGGTTCGCCGCGGCGTTCAGCCAACGCGGACGCCGCCGCCCCCCTCAGGAATTCACCGATGCCCGATCTGCCCGAACTGAAATTCGCCGACGACGGCGAAGCCATCCCCGTCTGGTGCGCGCCCGTCGCCGCGATCAAGGCGGCGCTGGACGGCGCGGCGCACGCGCTGCCGGCGGAGGCGCTGTCTCTGGCCAAGGCCAGCGGGTTCGCGCCGGGCGCCGGCAAATCTTTGGCCTTCGTCCAGGCGGGCGGGGCGCCGGGCGTGCTGTTCTGCCTCGACGAGGACGGCGACGTCTTCCAGTTCGGCGCGCTCGCCGGCCTGCCCGAGGGCGTCTATCGTCTGGCGGAGGCGCCGGAACATCCCGATGTCGCCGGCCTGGGCTTCCTGCTCGGCGCCTATCGCTTCACCCGCTACAAGGCCGCCAAGCCCGGCGCGCGGCTGATCGCGCCGCAGGGCGCCGACCGCGCCGAGGTCGAGACTGTGGCCTCGGCGGTCGCGCTCGCCCGCGATCTCATCAACACGCCCGCCAACGATCTCGGCCCTGACGAGCTGGAAGGATTCGCGCGCGCCCTGGCGGAAAAGTTCGGCGCGGCGGTGCGGGTGATTCAGGGCGCGGAACTGGAGCGCGAGTGCCCGCTGATTCACGCGGTCGGCAAAGGTTCGCCGCGCGTGCCGCGTCTGGTCGAACTGCGCTGGAAGCCGGAGCGGGCTAAAAAACTCGCGCTGGTCGGCAAGGGCGTGTGCTTCGATTCCGGCGGCCTCAACATCAAGCCCGACAGCGCCATGGCGCTGATGAAGAAGGACATGGGCGGCGCGGCGGCGGCGCTGGCGGCCAGCGCCATGATCATGGCCGGAGATCTCGATCTGAGCTTGCGGCTGCTGCTGCCGATTGTGGAAAATTCCGTGTCGGGCGAGGCGTTCCGGCCGGGCGACGTCTATCGCAGCCGCAAGGGGCTGACGGTGGAGATTGGCAACACCGACGCCGAGGGGCGGTTGATCCTCGCCGACGCCTTGGCGCTGGCGGATGAGGAGGCGCCCGACCTGCTGGTGGATTTCGCCACGCTGACCGGGGCGGCGCGCGTCGCGCTGGGGCCGGATTTGCCGCCGTTCTACACCGATGACGACAAACTGGCCGAGATGATTGCGCGAAATGGTTTCGCCTGCAACGATCCGGTCTGGCGGCTGCCGCTGTGGAAGGCCTATGAGCCGAAACTCGACAGCAAGATCGCCGATCTCAACAACGCCCCGGCGGGCGGCATGGCCGGCTCGATCATGGCGGCGCTGTTTCTCAAACGCTTCGTCACGCCGGGACGGGCCTGGGCGCATTTCGACATTTACGGCTGGACGCCCGCGGCCAAACCCGGACGTCCCGAGGGCGGGGAGGCGCAGGCGGCGCGGCTCATCTACAATCTCGCGCGCGAAAAATTCAACGTCGCAAAGCTTTCGTAACCTCGCTTCCCTAATATAGGGAAAGGAAACAAGAGCAAAAAATTGAATTACGACCCGCGACTGACGCCCGCGCGCCCCGATCTGGCCGCCGAACATCTCAAGGACGTGGTACAGGCGGACGCCTATGCGCCGGGCCGGCGCATGCAGGTGATCAGCGCCTTCGCCGACGTGAAGCGCGCGCCGGACGAGAATGCGCCGACCGACACCCAGGCCTTGTTCGGCGAAACGCTGATCGTCTATGAGGAGAAGAACGGCTGGTGCTGGGCGCAGCTCGATCGCGACCGCTATGTCGGCTATATCGAGGCGGCCGCGCTGTCGGAACGGACGCGGAAACCCAACTATCGCGTGCGCGTGCGCCACACCATGGTCTATTCCCGGCCCGACATCAAATCGGCGCCGCTGGACGCGCTGCCGTTCGGCGCCGAGGTTCATGTCGTCGCCGCCAGCGCCGAATTTTGCGAACTGGCCGACGGCGGCCATGTGTTCAGCCGCCATCTCGCGCCGAGCGCCCGGCCTTTGAGCGATTTCGTCGGGCTGGCCGAGATGTTCCTGCACACGCCCTACCTGTGGGGCGGCAAGACCGACATGGGCATCGACTGTTCCGGCCTGGTGCAGGTGACGCTCAACGCCATCGGCGTGGCGGCGCCGCGCGACACCGACCTGATGGAGGCCACGCTCGGCCGTCCCGCCGACGTCGACGACCGCATGCGGGGCTTGCGGCGCGGCGACCTGATCTTTTGGCGCGGCCATGTCGCGCTGATGGTGGACGAGCACAACATCATCCACGCCAACGGCCATTCGATGACGGTGACGGTCGAGCCGCTGCAGATCGCCCGCGACCGCATCCGGTCGAAGAATTTCTCCGAGGTGACGGCGGTGCGGCGGGTTTAGGCCCCGCCGTCAGTCATCAGGCCGCGAGCACCGTCTTCAGAAACTTGTCGAGCGCCCCGTTCAGTTCCTCGTTGCGCAGAGACAGCGTCTTGGCCGCATTGCGGACGCTGGCCGAGGCGTCGCGGGATTGGCGCGCATGTTCGGCCACGGTCGCGATGGCGTGGGAGACGGTGTCGGCGCCGCGCGCCGCCGCGGTCACGCTCGACGCGATGTTTTGCGAGGCGACGCCTTGCTGCTGGACGGCGGACGAAATCGACCCGCAACATCCGTTGAGATCGTGGATCAGCGCATTGATCGCCTCGATGGCCTGAACCGAATCTCCCGTCGAATCCTGAATGTCCCGGACCTGCTGGGTGATCTCGCTGGTCGCCTTGGCGGTCTGCCCGGCGAGGGTTTTGACTTCCTGCGCCACCACGGCGAATCCCTTGCCGGCCTCGCCGGCGCGCGCGGCCTCGATCGTCGCGTTGAGCGCGAGCAGATTGGTCTGCTCGGCGATGGTGGCGATCAGGTCGACGATCGCGCCGATCCTGTTGGCGGATTCGGCGAGCCGCCGCACCTTGGCCGACGTGTCGGAGGCGTTGGCTTCCGCCTGTCCCGCCATCCGGGCGGAATCGGCGGCGCCGCGGCCGATCTCGCCGACCGAGGCGCTCAATTGTCCCGTGGCGTCCGCCACCGTCCGCACATGGCTCGACGTGTGGTCGGACGCGGCCGCCACCTCCGCGATCTGGCTCGAGGTTTCGTCGGCCGACCGGGTCATGGTTTCGGAACAGCTGCGCAGCTCCCCGGCGGCGTGGGCGACGTCGGCGATGACGCCGCTGACCGACGACTGGAATTCATGCACGATTTCCGCGATGACTTGCTGGCGATGCGCCGCGCGTTCGTCGTCGGCGCGGGCCTGAAGCACGCGCAGATCTTCGGCTTCCCGCAACTTGTGCTGGAAGCGGCGGGTCGTTTCCCACAGGTCGCCGATCTCGCCGCCCATGACGTTTCCGGGCACTTCGACCGACAAATTCCCGATCGCCATCGACTGAAGCACATTGGTCACCTGCTTCAGCGGATGGGCGATCTTGGCGGCGCCGAACCACAAAGCCGCGGCGACGCCGACGATCAGCATCGCCACCGACGACGCGATCAGCACCACCGTGGTCATTTGCGAAAAATGCTGCTTTTCCGCGCGTAAAATCGCCAATTGGCGGGTCACGGCGTCGACGTTGTCGGACAGCGTCTTTTGCAGCGCCAGCCTCTGTTCGCGCACCTCCGGCGCCTTGAGCGCGTTCATGCCTTCCTCGGCCCCCGATTGCGCCGCGAGATCCTGTAAAGCGAGGCGCTGTCGGATGAAATTGCCGGCTTCGGCGCGAAACGCGTCGAATTTCGCGGTTTCCTCGGGCGGGATCAGGCGGCTCCAATCGGCGACCGAGGCTTCCAGCGCCTTGATGTTGCGCCCCATTTCCTTGCGGTAGTCGTCGCGCTCGGCCGGGGTGCGGGCGATGATCGCGCCGCGGTTGGACCCGGTGACCGCCGCGATGGAGCCGTTGATCTGTTCGGCGTGGAACGCCCGTTGCGCCAGGGCGTCGAGTTCATCGGCATAGGCGCTCTGCTTCTGCAGCGCATAGACGCCAAGACCGGCGGACGCGCCGACCGCCAGCCCCAGCATCAGCACCAGAATTAAAATTCGACCTTTGACGGTCATCGAACATCCTCGCGCAATGATTGAAGATAATGTCGATCACGCTTTTAAATTGCATTGGATATGAACTGTTTAATGCAGTCGCGCGCCTTTTCGCCCGCGCGACGTCCAAGCGCCGGCGCCGGCGGGCCTGCGGCGCGGCCATGTGCGGTAAAACAATATAAAACAGGGTGTTATCGGTTGTTCGTCCGCGTCTATTCCATTTTCGCAACCCAGCCGGCCAAATAGGGCATGGGTCGAAATCGCGCGGCCGTCAAAGCGTCCGCCGCGCCCGCGCCGCCAGTTCCCCGATCAGCCCGCGCCGGAACGCCAGCACGCAGATCACGAAAATCGCGCCCTGGATCACCGTCATCCATTGCGAAAAATTCGGGCCGCCGATGCGGTTCAGCACTTCGGGAATCGCCATCACGAAGATCGCGCCGATCACCGGGCCGGTCATGGTTCCCATGCCGCCGAGCAGGACCATCAGGATCACTTCGCCCGACATGGTCCAGTGCATGTCGGTGAGGGTGGCGCTTTGCGTCACCAGCGCCTTGGCGCCACCGGCGAGGCCGGCGAGCGCCGCCGACAGGCCGAAAGCGACGCGCTTGTAGGCGTCGACGCTATAGCCGAGCGAAATCGCGCGGGACTCGTTCTCGCGGATCGCCTTGAGCGCCGCGCCGAACGGCGAATGCACGATGCGGTGGATCGCCAGCAGGCCGGCGAGGAAAAGCGCGAGGACGAAATAGTACATCGCGCGGTCGTCGCTCAGCGGCAGCAGCCCCAGCAACTTGCCGCGGGGGACGCCCTGAATCCCGTCCTCGCCATGGGTGAGCGGGGCTTGCAGGGCGAGAAAATAGCCCATTTGCGCCAAAGCGAGGGTGATCATGGAGAAATAGATGCCCTGCCGCCGGATCGACAGCGCGCCGACGCCCAGGCCCAGCGCGCCCGCGAAGGCGGTGGCCGCGATCAGCGCCAGTTCGGGCGGCCAGGCCCAGACTTTGGCGGCTTGCGCGGCGACATAGGCGGCGCCGCCGAAAAACAGCGCATGGCCGAACGACAGCAGCCCGGAATAGCCGACCAGCAGGTTGAAGGCCGCCGCGAACAGCGCGAAGCACAACGCCGTCGCCAGAAAGAACGGATAGATCGCCAGCGGCGCGACGGCCAGCAGCGCCGCGAGCACCGCGAAAGCGAGAAATTCCGCCGGTTTGGGCCGGGCCGCCGTGGGCTGCGAGGAGGGAAGCGCGTGGGTCAAATTTTCTTTCCGAACAATCCCGCCGGCTTCACCAGCAGCACGGCGACCATGATGACGAAGACGACGACATTGGCCGCCTGCGGGTAAAACACTTTGGTCAGGCCCTCGACCAGGCCGAGCAGGAAGCCCGCGCCGATGGCGCCGAGGATCGAGCCCATGCCGCCGATCACCACCACGGCGAAGACGACGATGATGAAATCGGCCCCCATCAGCGGGCGCACCTGATAGATCGGCGCCGCCAGCACCCCCGCGAGCGCGGCCAACCCCACCCCGAAGCCGTAGGTCAGCGTGATCAGGCGCGGCACGTTGAGGCCGAAGGCGCGCGTCAGTTCGGGGTTCTCGGTGCAGGCGCGCAGGATGGCGCCGAGCCGCGTCTTCTCGATCATGAACCAGGTGAACAGGCAGACCGCCAGCGAGAAGACGACGACCCAGGCGCGATAGGCCGGCAGGTACATGAAGCCGAGATTAAAGCCGCCTTTCAGCAGGTCGGGCGGCGGGTACGGCTGGCCCGAGGCGCCGAACAGGTTCTGGAACACGCCCTGGATGATCAGGGCGAGGCCGAAAGTGAGCAGCAGGCCGTAAATGTGATCGAGGCCGGCGAGGCGCTTCATCATG
This sequence comes from Rhodoblastus acidophilus, assembly GCF_900187365.1. Lineage (GTDB taxonomy): Bacteria > Pseudomonadota > Alphaproteobacteria > Rhizobiales > Beijerinckiaceae > Rhodoblastus > Rhodoblastus acidophilus. Next base: position 386,699 of record NZ_FYDG01000002.1, on the reverse strand, counting down.
GTGCGTTCGAGCGCCATGCCGAGCAGCGCCACGCCGACCGGCGCCAGGACCAGCGCCGGCCAATAACCGATGTGGAACGTGTTGAGCAGGAACCAGGCCACGAAGGCGCCGACCATGTAGAGGGCGCCATGGGCGAAATTGACGATGTTCAGCATGCCGAAAATCACGGCGAGGCCCAGGCTTAACATGGCGTAAAACGCGCCATTGATCAGGCCGAGCAGGAGTTGGCCGAAAAGGGCTTGAGTCGAGATGCCGAGCAGCGGGATCATGTTGGACGCCCAGTGACGGCGCCTCTCCCTCTCCCCGCGCGCGGGGAGAGGGCAGGGGTGAGGGGGGCCTGCGAATTAAAGAGCATTTGTTCAGGAGACCGCGACCCGCGCGGCGGACAAGTCAAGGCCAATCCGAGAGTCCCCCTCACCCTAACCCTCTCCCCGTAAACGGGGAGAGGGGATTGGGCGTCGCGCTTCACCAAGTTCGTCACTTCTTCACCAGCGGGCATTCGCTTTGCGACAGCGGGCGGAACGCCTCCTCGGCGGGGATGGTGGCGACCACCTTGGCGTAATCCCAGGGATATTTGGATTCCGCCGGGGTCTTCACCTGCAGCAGATAGGCCGGGTGGATCTTGCGGCCGTCCTCGCGAATGGACCCCTTGCCGAACGCGTCGTCGTCGGTCGGCAGCGCCTTCATCTTCGCCACCACCGCCGCGCCGTCGGCGGGCGAACCCAGCGCGTCCACGGCTTTCAGATAATGCAGCGTCGCCGAATAGACGCCCGCCTGCACCATGGTCGGCTTGGCCGCGTTGCGGGACTTTTTCGAGAATTTTTCCGCGAAGGCGCGCGCGCCGTCGTTGAGGTCCCAGTAATAGGTGGCGGTGAATTCGAGGCCCTGCGCCACGGTGAGGCCGATCGAATGGATGTCGGACAGGAAGATCAGCAGCGCCGCCAGTTTCTGGCCGCTATGGGTGACGCCGAACTCCGCCGCCTGCTTGATGGCGTTGGCGGAATCGGCGCCGGCGTTGGCGAGGCCGATCACCTTGGCCTTGGACGATTGCGCCTGCAGCAGTTGCGAGGAGAAATCGGCGTTGTTGAGCGGCGCCATCACATCGCCCAGCACCTGCCCGCCATTGGCCTTGACCACCGCCGAGGTGTCGCGCTCCAGCGCCTTGCCAAACGCATAGTCGGCGGTGATGAAATACCAACTGTCCCCGCCCGCTTTGGTCAGCGCCTTGCCGGTGCCGTTGGCCAGCGCATAGGTGTCGTAGGTCCAGTGGATCTGGTTGGGCGTGCAGGCTTTTCCCGTCAGATCGGAGGTCGCCGCGCCGGAGTTGAGAAAAACCTTGTTCTTGTCCTTGACGATCTGGCTGACCGCCAGCGCCACCCCGGAATTCAGCGTGTCCACGATCACGTCGGCCTTGCCCTGGTCGAACCATTCGCGGGCGAGGCTGGCGCCGACATCGACCTTGTTGAGATGGTCGGCGTAAATCAGCTCGACTTTCCAGCCTTTTGCGGCCAGGCCGGATTCGTCGATCGCCAGTTGCGCCGCAAGTTGCGAGCCGACGCCGCCGACATCGGCATAGGGGCCGGACCCGTCGGTGAGCACGCCGACCTTGACCACCTTGTCGGCGGCGAAAGCGGCGCCCGCGAAGGCGGCGCTCGCCAGACACGTCAGCGCGACGCCGAGCGAAATCGCTTGTTTCATCAACGGTCCTCCCAGTCCCGCTCCTTTGCGGAGCCTTGAAATTCAGACGCCGAGATAGGCGTGGAGCTTGTCCATGTTTTCGGGCAGCTCGGCGGCGGCGAAGGCGTCGATGACCCGGCCGTGCTCCATCACGTAAAATCGGTCGGCGAGGCCCGAGGCCCAGCGAAAATTCTGCTCGACCAGCAGCACGGTGAAGCCGCGCGGCTTCAAGCGCCGGATCGCCGCGCCGATCTGCTTGACGATGATCGGGGCCAGCCCCTCCGTCGGCTCGTCGAGCATGAGCAGGCGGGCGCCGGTGCGCAGGATGCGGCCGATCGCCAGCATCTGCTGCTCGCCGCCGGACAGCTTGCCGCCCATGCTGGTCGAACGCTCCCGCAGGTTGGGGAACAGCTCGTAAATTTCATCGAGCGACAGCCCGCCCGGCGCGATTTTCGGCGGCAGCAGCAGATTTTCCAGCACGGTGAGGCTGGCGAACACGCCGCGCTCCTCCGGGCACAGCGCGACGCCGCGCCGGGCGATCTTGTCGGAGGGCAGGGCGATGGTTTCGGCGCCGTCGAAACGGATCGAGCCTTCGCGCCGCGGCGCCATGCCCATGGCGCATTTCAGCGTGGTGGTCTTGCCGGCGCCGTTGCGGCCGAGCAGCGTGACCACCTCGCCCGCGCGCACCTCGAAATCGACGCCGTGCAGCGCATGCGATTCGCCATACCAGGCTTGCAGGCCGGACACTTTGAGCAGCGGCTCGGACTTCGTCCGATCAGACATGGTCCGGTCAGACATGGGCCGGCTCCGCCATTTCGCCAAGATACGCCTGCTGCACCGCGGGGTTGGCGGAGACGGCGGCGTAGTCGCCTTCGGCCAGAATCTTGCCGCGCGTGAGCACCGTGATCACGTCGCACAGGCTGGCGACGACGTTGAGATTGTGCTCGACCATCAGCACCGTGCGCCCCTCCGCCGCGCGCTTGATCAGGGCGGCGATGCGCCCGACGTCCTCCTGGCCGAGGCCCGCCAGCGGCTCGTCGAGCAGCAGCATTTTGGGGGCGAGCGCCAGCGTGGTCGCCAGCTCCAGCGCGCGCTTGCGGCCATACGGCATTTCCCCGGCGAGCGTCTCCTCCCAGCCGGTCAGCCCGACTTCGGCCATCAGGGCGCGGGCGTCGGCGTCATAGCGTTTAAGGATTCGATCCGAGCGCCAGAAGTCGAAGGATTCGCCGCGCCGGCGCTGCAGGGCGGCGCGCACGTTCTCCAGCGCGGTGAGGTGGGGGAAGACGGCGGAGATCTGGAACGAGCGCGCCAGTCCCATCCGCGCCACTTCGGCCGGACCCGCCCGCGAAATGTCGGCGCCCTCGTAAAGGATGGTCCCGCGCGTGGGCGCGAGAAATTTCGTCAGCAGGTTGAAGCAGGTGCTCTTGCCGGCGCCATTGGGCCCGATCAGCCCGTGGATCGTATGGCGGCGCACGCGCAGGCCGACGTCGCTTACGGCGGTAAAGCCGGCGAATTGCTTCGTCAACCCCGAGGTTTCCAGGGCATAGACCGTCATAAGGCGGCATTCCTCCCGACGGCGCTTGCGCGCCGCCATTCCCGACGGAGTTTCGGCTCCGTTGTCACACGGTCCCTTGTGGGACTCTCTGCCACCCAGAGTAGGCGCCGGCGCGGCGTGGAATCAAGCGGTGACGCGCGGAAATTCTCGTTCTTTAGTCCAAAGTCTCAGGTTCGTGGCGGCGCTGTGTCGCCGCCGAACCCTGGCTATTGGGCGAAAGTCGGCGCGACAAAGTGTCGCAATTCTCTTGCAAAGTTCGCGTGATGGTCTCGCCATAGCCTGTGTTTGGCGCTATGGAGGCGGCGGAACGCGTTATTTGACTTGCGTCAATGAACGCGTTGCCAGGGGCGGGCAATGGTCCGCGCAATGGCGATCTGGTAGGCTTTACGGCGCTGGATTGATTTCATTGGGGCGAAAACATGGCGCAAGCAGACTCACTCACCACGGCGCCGCCATCCGGCGGCAAAAGCATGACCTTTGGCGAAATCACGATGATCGTGGTGTCGCTCGTCGGCGCGATCGGCGCGCTGTTCATCGCATCGAAGGCCTACACCGCCCCCTATGCGTTCCACATGATCGTTTTCGCCCTGGCGGGTTTCGGCGGCGTCATTGCGACGCTCAAGCGGTACAAGAGCCGTCCCGCGGTGATCCCGCAGGAAATCGACGGCAAGCCGAACTATAATTACGGCCCGATCAAGTTCACCTCCATCGCGGCGGTGTTCTGGGGCATCGCCGGGTTCCTGGTCGGCCTGATCATCGCGCTCGAACTGGCCTTCCCCGACCTGTCGATGGGTCTGCCCTGGCTGAACTTCGGCCGTCTGCGCCCGCTGCACACTTCGGCGGTCATTTTCGCCTTTGGCGGCAACGTCCTGCTCGCGACCTCGTTCTACGCCGTGCAGCGCACCTGCCGCGCCCGCCTCGCCGGCGAAATCGCGCCCTGGTTCGTCGTGCTCGGCTACAACCTGTTCATCGTCATCGCCGGCACCGGCTACCTGCTGGGCATCACCCAGTCCAAGGAATACGCCGAGCCGGAATGGTATTCGGACCTCTGGCTGACCATCGTCTGGGTCGGATACCTGCTGGTGTTCCTGGCGACCTTGTGGAAGCGCAAGGAGCCCCACATTTACGTCGCCAACTGGTTCACCCTGGCGTTCATCATCACCATCGCCATGTTGCACCTTGGCAACAACGCCTCGATCCCCGTCTCGATCTTCTCGCCCAAGTCCTACATCGTCTGGTCCGGCGTGCAGGACGCCATGTTCCAGTGGTGGTACGGCCATAACGCCGTCGGCTTCTACCTGACCGCCGCCTTCCTCGCGATCATGTATTACTTCGTGCCCAAGCGCGCGGAGCGCCCGGTTTATTCCTATCGCCTGTCGATCATCCACTTCTGGGCCCTGATCTTCATGTATATCTGGGCCGGCCCGCACCATCTGCACTATACGGCGCTGCCGGACTGGACGCAGACGCTCGGCATGACCTTCTCGATCATGCTGTGGATGCCCTCGTGGGGCGGCATGATCAACGGCCTGATGACGCTGTCGGGCGCCTGGGACAAGCTGCGCACCGACCCCGTCCTGCGCATGCTCGTCGTGTCCGTCGCCTTCTACGGCATGTCGACCTTCGAAGGTCCGCTCATGTCGATCAAGGTGGTCAACTCGCTGTCGCACTACACCGACTGGACCATCGGCCACGTGCATTCCGGCGCTCTGGGCTGGGTGGGCTTCGTCTCCTTCGGCGCGCTCTACTGCCTGATCCCCTGGGTGTTCAATCGCAGGCTCTACTCGCTGAAGCTGGTGAACTGGCACTTCTGGATCGCCACCATCGGCATCGTGCTCTACATCACGGCCATGTGGGTGTCGGGCATTCTGCAGGGTCTGATGTGGCGCGCCTACACCGCCAACGGCTTCCTGGAATATTCCTTCATCGAGACCGTCGAAGCCATGTTCCCCTTCTATGTGATCCGTGCGGCGGGCGGCGGCCTGTTCCTGATCGGCGCGCTGATCATGGCCTTCAACTTCTACAAGACCATCCGTTCGCCTGAACAGGCGAGCGCCCCCGAAGCCGCTCTCGCGCTTGCCGAATAAGGAGATCGAACATGTCCCTGTGGAGCAAGCACGCGATCTTCGAAAAGCACTCGCTGGTGCTGACCGTCGGCATTCTCATCGTGGTCGCCATCGGCGGCCTCGTGGAGATCGGCCCGCTCTTCTACCTGAAGAGCACCATCGAAACCGTCGACGGCGTGCGTCCCTACACGCCGCTCGAACTCGCCGGACGCAACATCTACATCCGCGAGGGCTGCTATCTCTGCCATTCGCAGATGATCCGCTCGCTGCGCGACGAGGTGGAGCGTTACGGCCATTACTCGCTGGCCGCGGAGTCCAAATATGACCATCCGTTCCAGTGGGGCTCCAAGCGCACCGGTCCCGATCTCGCCCGCATCGGCGGCAAGTATTCGGACGACTGGCAGCGCGGCCATCTGAACAATCCGCGTTCGGTGGTGCCCGGCTCGGTCATGCCGCGCTATGGCTTCCTCGAAAGCGCGCCGCTCGATTACGCGCACATTCAGGAAGACATGAAGGTGCTGCAGATCGAAGGCGTGCCCTACACCGACGAGATGATCGCCAAGGCGAAGGACGACCTGAAGGTCCAGCTCAACGCCGAAGATGGGGCGACGGCCGATCTGGCCAAGCGCTATCCCAAGGTCGCCGCGCACGCCAGCAATGGCGCCGCCGGTCCGACCGAGCAGGACGCGCTCGTGGCCTATCTGCAAATGCTGGGCACGACGGTGGACTTCTCGCAGTTCAACGACAAGGCCAACTGGCGCTGAGAGGCGAACATGGACGTCGAAGTTTTCTTCGCTCAAATGAAAATCGTGAGCATCCTGCTGGTCGTGATCGCATTCCTGGGCGTGATCGCCTTCGCGCTCTGGCCATCGAAGAAGAAAAGCTTCGACGCCGCCGCGCGCCTGCCGCTCAACGAGGATTGAACGATGGTTGATCACACGCATCAAGACATAGACGCGGCCACGGGCACAGCCACCACGGGCCACGAATGGGACGGCATCAAGGAATTGAACACGCCGCTGCCGCGCTGGTGGCTGTGGGTGTTCTACGCCTGCATCGTCTGGGCCTTCGGCTACTGGGTCGTCTATCCGGCGATCCCGCTGCCCGGCGGCCACACCAAGGGGCTCTTGAACTGGGCCTCGCGCGACGCCGTCATGCAGGAAGTCGAAAGCCTCAAGGCGACCCGCGCGCCCTTCGTCGGCAAGATCGAGCAGGCCTCGCTGCAGGACATCAGCGCCGATCCGAAACTGGCCGAATTCGCCCGCGCCTACGGCAAGTCGGCGTTCGGCAACAATTGCGCGCCCTGCCATGGCTCGGGCGGCCAGGGCGCCGTCGGCTATCCCAACCTCGCCGGCGACCGCTGGCTGTGGGGCGGTTCGCTCGACCAGATCGCCGCGACCATCACCCATGGCGTGCGCAGCGGCGACGCCGAAGGCCACGACCCGGCCGGCGCGGCGGGCATGCCCGCCTGGTCGCAGATGGGCCTGAACGCCCAGCAGATCGACCAGGTCGCCGATTACGTCGTGTCACTGATCGCGCCGACCAAGGCCGACGTCTCCGCCGGCCAAAAAATCTTCGCGGAGAATTGCGTGGCCTGCCACGGCGAGGACGCGAAGGGCAACACCGATCTGGGCGCGCCCAACCTGACCTCCAAGTCCAAGTGGCTCTACGGTTCGGACAAGGCGACGGTGGTGCAGACCATCGCCAACGGCCGCGCCGGCCACATGCCGGCCTGGGGCGCCAAGCTCGACACGGCCACCATCAAGTCGCTGACGATCTACGTCCACTCTCTGGGCGGCGGCCAGTAAGCCGCGCGGAACGCCGCGACCCTCTGCGGCGAAGCCGGTCATGCCGGCTTCGCCTTTTCGTTTTAAATTTCGCCAAGCTCTGGCGATTATAATCAAGGCGAACCTTGATTTTACTCAAATGAGAGCGAATTAAGCATCGACTGCGCAGGCGCGCGGGGCCTATAGAGCAGGACGCTCCCCCCTTTTCGGCCGCGCGCAGGCGCGATGCAACGGATACGGCGACATGACGGTCAGCGCGCAAAAAGCCCCTATCATCCGGAAAGCGGCGCCGGAGCCCGAACCCTCGGACTCGCTTTACGAGGGGCGCAAGCAGATCTATCCGCAGAGCGTGTCCGGCCGGTTCCGCAACATCAAATGGGGCCTGCTGATCGGCGGCATGCTGCTCTATTATTTCCTGCCGTTCGTGCGCTGGGACCGCGGTCCAGACCAGCCCAGCCAGGCTGTGCTGGTCGATCTGGCCAACGGCCGCTTCTATTTCTTCGGCGTCGAGATCTGGCCCCAGGAAGTCTATTACATCACGGGACTGCTGATCCTCGCCGCCTTCACCTTGTTCCTGATGAATGCGCTCGCCGGGCGCGTCTGGTGCGGCTATCTCTGCCCGCAGACCGTCTGGACCGATCTCTTCCTGCTGATCGAGCGCTGGACCCAGGGCGAGCGCCGCGAGCGCCTGAAAAAGGCGGGCCAGCCGTGGACGTTGCAGACGGTGGTCGAGACGGCGCTGAAACATGTGCTGTGGCTGGCGATCGCCTGGTGGACCGGCGGCGCCTGGGTGCTGTATTTCGCGGACGCGCCGACGCTGGTGAAGCAGCTCGCCACCTTCCAGGCGCCGATGGAGGCGTATGTCTGGATCGGCATCCTCACCTTCACCACCTATACGCTGGCCGGCTTCGCCCGCGAACAGGTCTGCCTGTACATGTGCCCGTGGCCGCGCATCCAGGCGGCGCTGACCGACGAATGGGCGCTCAACGTCACCTATCGCGTCGATCGCGGCGAGCCGCGCGGCTCGGTCAAGAAGGCCAAGGTTTTACGCGCGGAGGGGAAGCCTGCGGGCGATTGCGTCGATTGCAACCAATGCGTGGTGGTCTGCCCGACCGGCGTCGACATCCGCAACGGATTGGACATGGGCTGCATCCAATGCGGCCTGTGCATCGACGCCTGCGACAATGTGATGAGCCGGATCGGCCGTCCCACCGGCCTGATCGGCTATGACACCGACAACAATGTCGAGCGCCGCGCCCAGGGGCTTGCGGCGCTGCCGCCGAAAATCCTTCGCGCCCGCACGCTGATTTATATCGCGCTGATCGCCGGCGTCGCCGCCATCATGGGCGTCAGCCTCGCCACCCGGAACACCCTGGGCATCGACGTGATGCACGACCGCAACCCGATCTATGTGGCGCTGTCCGACGGGTCGCTGCGCAACGGCTATACGATCCGCGCCCTCAACAAGCACGGGTCCGCCCGCGATTTCAAATTGACGCTGGAGGGTCTGCCGCGCGGCCAGATCGAGATCCTCGGCCAGAAAGCCGAGGGCGGCGCCGTCAGCGTCCACGTCGAAGCCGACCAGACGCTGGAACTGCGCGTGATGGTCACCACGCCGCCGGACGCGCCGCCGCCCGCGAGCACGCCGATCAAGCTGGTGCTCACCGACCCCAAGACGGGCGAGCAGACGACGCGCGCCGATTTTTTCAAAGGCCCCTGAGATTGCCGGAAGGACAAAAAATGATTGAAGACAGTGATTATCATCCGAAGGGCGCGCCGCTCACCGGGCGCAAGGTGCTCCTGATCCTGATCGGCTTTTTCGGCGTGATGCTGGCGGTCAATTTCTACATGGCGCGCGCGGCGATCAAGACCCATCCGGGCCTCGACATCGCCCATCCCTATGACGCCGGCGTCGCCTATAACAAGGAAATCGCCGCCGCCAAGGCGCAGGAGGCGCTGGGCTGGACGGTTGACCTGAGCCGCGTCGTCCAGGGCGCCGTCACCGCCATCACGGTCACGGTCAAAGACCGCGACGGGCGCCCGGTCAACGATTTGGTGGCGAGCCTGCATTTCGTCTATCCTGCGACCAGCCGGCTCGACCAGGTGGTGGTGGTCGGCTCCGTGGCCGACGGCGTCTACGCCGGGGCGGCCGAGTTGCAGCGCGGGCATTGGGAGGTCGAGGTGGTGCTTCAGCGCGAGGGCCAGCAGATATTCCGGTCGCGCAACACGTTCAACGTCGAGTAAGCGATGGGCGCCGCGCCGGATTTCTCGCATTTCGTTCGCAACGACGAGGACGGGCGCTCGCGCCTCGACCTCGCCATTGACGGCATCACCTGCGCGGCCTGCCTGCCCGATATCGAGACGGCCATGCGCCGGTTGCCTGGCGTAAAACTGGCGCGGCTCAACCTCACCAGTCACCGGCTCGCGCTCACCTACGATCCGCAGCAGGTCGAGCCGGGGCGCTTCACCGGCGCGCTCGAGGCGATCGGCTATCGCGCCTATCCCTACGAGCAAAGGCAGGTCGAGGCGGACGAGCAGGCCCGCTTCAATCTGCTGCTGAAATGCCTGGGCGTGGCCGTGTTCGCGGCCATGAACATCATGCTGCTGTCGATTTCGGTCTGGTCGGGCCAATCGACGTCGCTGCCGCCGGAAACCCGCGATTTCTTCCATTTCGTTTCGGCGCTGATCGCGCTGCCCGCCGCCGCCTATGCGGGACAGCCGTTTTTCAGTTCGGCCTGGGCGGCGATCCGGCAGCGCCGGCTCAACATGGACGTCCCCATCACCATCGGCGTGACGCTGGCGCTGGGCCTGTCGGTCTATGAGACCCAGCATCATGCGGATCACGCCTATTTCGATTCCGCCATCATGCTGCTGGCGTTTCTGCTGGCGGGCCGCGTGCTGGATCAGGCGATGCGCCGCCGCACAAAAACCGCCGCCGGCAATCTCGCCGCGCTGAAAGGCGAGAACGCCTTGCGGCGCGACGGCGCGGAATGGGTTCTGGTGCCCGTCGCGGCGCTGGCGGCGGGCGACCGCCTGCTGGTGCGCGCCGGCGAGCGCGTGCCCGCCGACGGCGTGATCGTCGAGGGGGCGAGCGCGCTCGATGAAAGCGCCATCACCGGCGAGACCGATCCCAAGCCGGCGCAGGCCGGCGACAATGTCTATGCCGGCACGGTCAATGGCGAGGGCGCGCTCACCGTCGATGTCACCGCCGCCGGCCATTCCGCCCTGATCGACGAGGCGGCGCGGCTGATCGAGCAGGCGGGGGCGGCGCGCTCGAAATACATGCAGCTGTCGGATCGCGTGTCCCAGTTTTACGCGCCCGCAGTGCATCTCACGGCGCTGGTCACGGGCCTGTCCTGGTGGCTGTTCTTCGGCGCCACGGCGCACGATGCGCTGGTGATCGCCATTTCCGTCCTGATCATCACCTGCCCCTGCGCGCTGGCGCTGGCCGTGCCGACCGTGCAGGCGATGGCGTCGGGCGCCTTCTTCCGCTCCGGCCTGTTTCTCAACGACGCGCGCGGGCTGGAGAAACTCGGCGAGATCGACGCGGTGGTGTTCGACAAGACGGGCACGCTGACCCTGCCGCAGCCCGGAATCGCCAATGCCGACGCGATCCCCGCCGACCTGCTGGAGCTCGCCGGACGGCTCGCGCGCTCAAGCCATCATCCGCTCGCGCTGGCTCTGGCGCGCAGTCTGCGCGGCGGCGCGCCGCTGCCGGACGCGCGCGAGACGGCGGGGCAGGGGGTCGCGGCGCCTTATGAGGGTTTTGAGGCGCGGCTCGGCTCGGCCAGCTTTTGCGACGCCGAATTTTTGGCCGCCGAAGCGGAGGTCAGCGCGATTTATGTGCGCGCCGGCGAAAAGGTCGCGCGCCTCGATATCCGCCAGAGTTTGCGGCCCGACGCGGCAAAAATTGTCGCCCACCTGCGCGCGGAAAAGCTCGACCTGCACATTCTCTCCGGCGACCGCCCCGAGGCGGTGGCGCCGGTTGCGGACCAACTCGGGATCGCCGACTGGCGCGGCGGCCAGAAACCGGCCGACAAGATCGCCTTTGTCGAGCGGCTGAAGGCGCAGGGCAAGAAGGTGCTGATGGTCGGCGACGGTTTGAACGACGCCCCCGCGCTCGCCGCCGCCCATGCCTCGATCTCGCCGATCGACGCCGTGCATCTGACCCAGGCGCAGGCCGACGCCGTTTTCCTTGGCGAAAAGCTGCTGCCGGTCGCCGCCGCCCAGGCCATCGCCCGGCGGGCGCGGGCGCTGATGACCCAGAACCTGACCTTCGCCATCCTCTATAACGCCGTCGCCGTGCCCGTCGCCATGGCGGGACAGGCCTCGCCGCTGTTCGCCGCCGCCGCAATGTCCGGATCGTCCATTCTGGTGACGCTCAACGCGCTGCGCTTGCGCGGGCCGGGGAAACGCGTCACTCTCCTGGCCAAATCGTAAAGCGAGAGATCAGCCATGAACGTTCTGGTCTTCCTCATTCCCTTGGCGATTCTGCTGGGGCTGCTCGCGCTCTACGGTCTGTTCTGGTCGCTCAAGCGCAATCAATATGAGGATCTCGACGGCGCCGCCTATCGCATCCTGCTCGACGACGACATAGAGAAGAAATGACCGCCATCGACCGGGGCAGCGACATGCCGGAGCCTCAGGACGGCGCAGGCCTCGCCCGCGCCGGGCGTCTCGCCTGTTTCTGCCCGCCCGGCGCGCCCGCGCCCGGTTCCGCCGGCCTTGAAGCGGAGGGCCGCTGGAGCCCCGGCGTGGCCACGCTGGCCGGCGGCTTCGCGCTGTCGGTGCTGTCGCAGAGCCTGACCCTCGGCATGCTGCCGCTGGCGGGGCGGTTGCTGGCGCCGTCGCCGCATCTGATGTCCGCGCCCTATATCGCCATGCTCTCAGGCGCGGCGCTGGCGACTTTTCCGGCCTCTTTCCTGCTCGACGCTTTCGGGCGCCGCGCCGCGCTGGCGCTGGGCGCGAGCCTCGGCGTCGCCGGCGGTCTGATCATGGCCTGGGCCTTGAGCGTTTCGCTATTCGCCCCGTTCTGCCTCGGCGCCTTCTGGCTCGGCGTGGCCCAGGGTTTTTCGCTGTTCTACCGTCATGAGGCGGCGCTGGGTTCCGATTCTCGGGGTCGCGCGCGGGCGGCGTTGATCGTGTTCGGCAGCGGCGCGCTGGCGGGCCTGATCGGCCCGGCGCTCGCGGGCCTCGTCGCGCAATATGCGCCGGAAAAATTGTTCGCCGCGACGGCGCTGGCCGCCGCCGCCACCCAGGTTCTCGTGCTGGTTCTCGCCGTGCTGACCACGGCGCGCGCGCCGATCCTGCCGTCCGCCGCCGTTTCGCGCGCGACCGAGGCGCCGGATTGGAAGGCGTTCGTCGCGCCGAGCGCGATCGCCGCGCTGGCGTGGTTCGGCATGACGGCGGCCATGGTGGGCGCGCCCGGCGCCATGTCGGGCTGCGGCGTCGCCGCGCCCGATATTTTCTCGGTGGTGTCCTGGCACGTGATCGCCATGTACGCCCCGGCGTTTTTCGCCGGCGCGCTGGCGCGGCGTCTCGGCGCCGACGCCACGGCGGGGCTGGGTCTGGCGCTGGTCGCGGGCGCCTGGGCGCTGGAAATCCACGCCGGCGACGCCTGGCGCTTCGCCGCCGCGCTGATTGTGGTCGCCATGGGCTGGAGCCTCGCCACCGCCGGGGCGTCGCTGCGGCTATATCGCGCGCGAAAAAAGCCGTCGCGCGCCATGCTGGCGGCGCATGACGCGCTGCTGTTCGTTTCGGCCATGGGCGGCGCCTTCGCCGCCGCTTTCCTGCCGGTGAGCTGACATGGTGGGGATCGCCAAAATCCTGTCGATCGCCGGCTCCGACCCGTCCGGAGGCGCGGGAATCCAGGCCGATCTGAAAACCTTTTCGGCCCTGGGTTGCTATGGCATGGCGGCGATCAGCGCCCTCACCGCGCAAAATACGCAGGGCGTGCGGGCGGTCAGCATGGTCGCCCCCGATTTTTTGGCGCAGCAGATCGAGGCCATTTTCGCCGACATTGACGTCGACGCGGTGAAGATCGGCATGATCGGCGCGCCCGACAATGCGCGGGTGATCGGCGCGGCCCTGAGTTCGGCGCGGGCGAAAAACATCGTGCTCGATCCCGTTCTGGTGGCGACCAGCGGGCATGAACTCGGCGGCGACGTGATGGTGGCGCCGTTGCAAGAAATGTTTCCGCTGGCGCGGCTCATCACGCCCAATCTGATCGAAGCCGCGCGCCTTGTCGGCGGCGCGGGTCCCGGCGGGGCGGAGGACATGCGGGCGCTGGCGCTGCGGCTGCGCGACCTCGGCGCGCCGGCGGTGCTGGTGAAAGGCGGCCATCTCGCCGAAGGCGATGCGCTCGATGTGCTGTATGACGGCGCCGATTTTATCGAATTCACCGCCCCGCGCATAAAAACGCGCAACACCCATGGCACCGGCTGCGCCTTGTCCTCGGCCATCGCCGCTTTGCTCGGGCAGGGGCGGGGTTTGCGCGAGGCCGTCGGCGAGGGCAAGGCGTGGCTGACGCGGGCGCTGCAGGCGGGGGCCGAACTGCGCATCGGCGCGGGTCACGGGCCGCCGGATCATTTCTGCGATTTCCGTCGCTCTTGAACCGTCGCGCGCGCGTCACGGCGAGGGGGTATTGCTAATGAAACGCCGCGAGCCGACCATGGATCTGATTGTCGAAAAGCGCCGCATGACCATTCCCGAGCTGCGCCTGCTCGGCGGCGCCGCGCTCAGGGACGTTCCCGTGGGTTTCGAGGCCTACGGACGGCTGGCCCCGGCGCGCGACAATGCGATTCTCGTCTGTCACTATTTTTCGGGAACCAGCCACGCCGCCGGCCGCTATTGCGCCGAGGACGCCAAGCCCGGCTATTGGGACGAGATCATCGGCCCGGGCAAGGCGGTGGACACGGAGAAATTCTTCGTCATTTCGGTCGATACGCTGTGCAATCTCAACGCTTTCGATCCGAACGTGACCACGCTGGGACCGGCCAGCCTCAACCCGGCGACAGGCGAGCCCTATGGCCTGCGCTTTCCCGCCGTCGCCATCGCCGATTTCGTGCGGCTGCAAAAGGCCGTGCTCGACGCGCTGGGCATCGGACGGCTGCACGCGGTGATGGGGCCGTCGATGGGCGGGCTGCAGACGTTTGAATGGGCGGCGTCATTTCCCGATCGTGTCGGCCGGATCGTCCCGGCGATCGCCGCGCCGAATTTCGGCGGCTGGCTGATTGGCTGGCTGTCGCAATGGGCGCAGCCGATCCGGCTCGATCCCGCCTGGCGCGGCGGCGACTATTACGCAAGTGGCGCGCCGAAAGCAGGGTTGGAAGCGGCGCTGCGGCTGATCACGCTCAACGCGTTCGACGCTGATTGGGCCGACCATGTCATCGGCCGGGGGCTGAAGCAGGGCGGCGATCCCGCAGATCTGGCCGCCGAGCCTTTCGCCATCGAGCAGGCACTCACCGACGCGGCGCGCGAGAAAATGCCGCTGATGGACGCCAACGCCTTGCTCTATCTCGTGCGCGCCAATCAAACCTACATCCCCGGCGCGGGCGCCGGGGCGCGCGACGCCGATGACGGCTTGAGCCGCATCATATGCCCGTCCCTGATGATCCATGCGCCGGGCGATCAGGTTTTTCGCGCCGAATGGGTCGAGGCGGCCGCGCGGAAGATCGGCGCCGAAACGGTTCCGCTGCATGGGCCTTACGGCCATTATAACGGCATTCTCAAGATCGCCGACGCGGCGGAGCGCATCCGGGATTTTCTGGAAGGATGAGCGCGCCGGCGCTCACGCGCCGAGGCGGGTCACCAGTTTTTCGTAGAGCGGGTTTTTCGCCGTGAACACGTAATCGCTCTGGCGCACGATCACGTCTTCCGCGCCCTGGCCGATCAACCAGTCGGCCAGCGCCGGCGCCTGCGCCTTGGGCGCGAACATGGTGATGCGGCCGTCGGCGTTGCGGCGGCGCAAGCGCGCGCCAAAACCGTCGAGGCTTTTGGCGAATCCGTCCGGCTCGCTGTGCAGCGTCGCCACCAGCTCGCGGGTCGAGCGGGCCTCTTCCTCGGCCGCGATGCGCGCCAGGATTTGCCGCGCCGTCTCGCGCAGGTCGGGGCTCCAGGGCGCCGTCACCGACGCCACCAGATTGGCCTCCGAGCGCAGGATCACGCCGTCGTCCAGCACTTTCAAGCCATTGGCGACCAGCGTCGCGCCGGTCGAGGTGATGTCCACGATCACTTCCGCCAGCCCGGCGGCGGGCGCGCCCTCGGTGGCTCCGAGGCTTTCGACGATGTGGTAGTCGGTGACGCCGTGATCCCGGAAGAAGGCGCGGGTGGTGTTGACGTACTTCGTCGCCACCCGCATCCGCATGCCGCGCCGGGCGCGAAAACTCAGCGCGACATCGTCGAGATCGTCCATGTCGCGCACGTCGATCCAGGCCTGCGGCACGGCCACCACCACATTGGCGTGGCCGAAGCCGAGCTTGGTCAGCAGTTCGACCTTGTCCTGCGCCTCGGCCTCGACCACCAGATCTTCGCCGGTGATGCCGAAATGCACCGCGCCGGAAGCGAGATTGCGCACGATTTCGGAGGCGGACAGGAAGGCGACCTCGACATTGTCGACGCCCCCGAGCACGCCGCGATAGTCGCGCGCGCCGCGCGCCTGCTGCACGGCGAGGCCGGCGCGGGCGAAAAAGGCGTTGGCGTTTTCCTGCAGGCGCCCTTTCGAGGGCACCGCCAGAACGAGTTTTTCGCTCATGTCAGAGCCGCTCCATCCAGATGGCGGCGCCGACCGCCGGAATGTTGGTTTTCGCGCCGAGCGTCTTCAACAGGCCGTCGTAGCGCCCGCCGGCGATGGCGGGCCGGGCGACGGCCGGGTCGCCCTTGCAGGCCTCGAACACGAAGCCGGTGTAATAATCGACATTGCGCGCGAAGCCGGCGGAAAACTCCAGCGTGTTGAGGTCGATGCCGCGCGCGGCCAAAAAGTTCAGGCGGCGGTCGAAGCCGTCCATCTCCGGCCCGAGGTCGAGGGCGGCGGCGTCGAACAGCGCGCGCAATTGCGCGGAGGCCTGATCGGGCTGGCCGGCGATGGCGAAGAATTCCTGCAGCAGGCCGCGCTTGGCGGCGTCGAGGCCGCTGCCGCCGCGCAGCTCCGCCTGTTCGAGGAAGCGGTCGGCGATTTCGCCGGCGGTGCGGCCGCCGAGCGCGGAAATGTCGGCGATCTTCAGCAGATCTTCCACCAGCGCGCGGGCGCCGGCCTTGTCGGCGCCGTCGAGCGCGGCCAGCACGCCGGAATGATCGGATTTGTCAGGCTTGGGGCTGAAAATCTCGTCGATGGCCTGGCCCTTGGCGAGACCGGACCTTATGCGGCGCAGCCAGACGGCGGGCAGTTCAAGCCGGTCGAGCAGCGCCGAGATCAGCGAGGCGTCGCCGATGCGCACGCGCCAGGAATCCCCGCCGGCGCCGGCCGTCTCCAGCGCCAGGGCCAGGATTTCGGCGTCGGCGGCCTCGCGGTCGGCGCGGCCGAAATTTTCCAGGCCCGCCTGAACGAATTCCGGCTTTTTGCCGGCGCTGAGCCGGAACACCGGGCCGCCCGCGCAGACTGCGGCGGGCTTGCCGGCGTCGGGCGAGCCGAGATAGGCCAGCGACAGCGGAATGGTGAATTCGGGGCGCAGGCAATATTCGCGCGTCCCGTCGGAGGTGAGCAGCAGCCGCCCGCGCATGTCCTCGCCGGACAGGTCGAGAAACACCGCCGCCGGCTGCAGGATGCCGGGATCGCAGGCGCGATAGCCCGCGCCCTCCAGCTTCCGCAGTAAACCCTCTATGTCCTGCCCGGCGCTCATTCCCTGCTCCGCCCGAAATTTGGACCCGCTTTAGCAAGATTGCGCGCGGAAAGCACCCCATTTTCCCCGCCAGGGTTTACGGGGCGGCGTCATTCCGGCGTTTTCAGGCTCTTGTCCTTGCGGCAGGCGGCGAGCGGCTTGCGCGCGAAGCCCGTGATCTTGACCACCGTGTGATTTTTCGCGTCGAACGCGCCGGTCACGCAGCCGCAGGCGTAGCCGTAAGAGCCGTTGGTCTTGACGAAATCATGCGTGGTGAGGTCGGGGATGAAGTCCATGCCGGGATCGCGGTCCTGCCCTTGCGTCCTCATGATCCAATCGGCCTTGTTGTCGGTGATCCACCAATTGCCCGGCGTGGGATTGACCACATAGCCGCAGCGGGTTTCGGCGAGCGCGGCGCCGGCGCAGGTTTGGCTGGCCAGCAGGGCGACAAGGGCGAGGAAGCGCATGGAGAGCCTTTCGGATTGGGGAGGCGGGGCGAAAAACCCCGCTGGTCAAAGGTTGTGGCGCGCCAGAATGTCCTGCACGGCGCTGACCATTTCGTCTTCGCTGACGGAAATCTGCGCGGGCCGCGCCGCCTTCCATTCCTCGTTGGAGGCGATGGCCGCCGCCGCCTGCGCGCCGTCGATCAGATCCTTGATCTGGACTTCGCCCTTTTCGCGCTCGTTGGAGCCCTGGATGATCACGCAGGGGCTGTGGCGCTTGTCGGCGTATTTCATCTGCGCCTTCATGCCGGCGCCGCCGAGGTAAAGCTCGGCGCGCAGGCCGGCCTGGCGCAGCCGGGCGACCAGGGTCTGGTAATGGGCGAGATGGTCGCGGTCCATCACCAGCACCACCACCGGGCCGCGATGCGGCTGGGCCGCGACCAGCGGCGAATCGATCGCCTTGAGCGCCGCGAACAGCCGGGACACGCCGATGGAAAAGCCGGTGGCCGGCGCGTTTTCGGCGCGGAACCGGCCGACGAGGCCGTCATAGCGGCCGCCGCCGCCGATCGAGCCGAAGCGGATCGGCTGGCCCTTGTCGTCCTTGGCGGTGAACGTGAGTTCGGCTTCGAACACCGGGCCGGTGTAATATTCGAGGCCGCGCACCACCGACGGGTCGATCAGCAGCCGGCTTTCATTATAGTCGCCGGCCTTGGCCAGCGCGTCCATGGCGCGCAGCTCCTCGACGCCTTCCAGGCCGCGCGGCGAGGCGGCGACCAGGGCGGCCAGCGCCTCCAGCGTCTGCGCATTGTTGCCGCGCCGCGCTTCGGTGAAGGCGATCACGGTTTCGATGGCCTGTTCGGACAGCTGGGCGCCCTTGGTGAAATCGCCGGACTCGTCCTTGCGGCCGGCGCCGAGCAGGTCGCGCACCCCGCGCGGCCCGAGACGGTCAAGCTTGTCGATGGCGCGCAAAACCACCAGCCGGCGCGCGGCTTCGGCCTCGCCGCCCAGCCCGATGACTTCGAGCACGCCGTCGAGAATCTTGCGGTTGTTGATCTTCAAGAGATAGTCGCCGCGGGCGACGCCGAGTTTTTCCAGCGTGTCGGCCGCCATCATGCACAATTCGGCGTCGGCGGCGGGGCTGGCCGAGCCGACCGTGTCGGCGTCAAACTGCATGAACTGGCGGAAGCGGCCCGGACCCGGCTTTTCGTTGCGGAACACGAAGCCGGAGCGATAGGAGCGGTACGGCTTGGGCAGGCTCTCGAAATTTTCGGCGAAATAGCGGGCGAGCGGCGCGGTCAGGTCATAGCGCAGCGACAGCCATTGCTCGTCGTCGTCCTGAAACGAGAACACGCCGGCGTTGGGGCGGTCCTGGTCGGGCAGGAATTTGCCCAGCGCCTCGGTATATTCCACCGCCGGGGTCTCGACGGCTTCGAAGCCGAACAGTTCATAAGCCTCGCGAATGGCGTCCAGCATGGCGCTGACGGCGCGCAGCTCGTCGGCGCCGCGATCGACGAATCCGCGCGGCGCCTTTGCTTTCACGAGAGTGGGTTTGGCGTCGGTCATAAGTGTGGGTCCTGTTTTCGGTTTCATAGGCGGGGCGCGGCGTAGACACAAGTGCGGGCGCGGCCCGGGCGAGCCCGCATGGGGGCGTTGAGGGTTGACTCGCGGGACCGCGACGGTTAGCCGCAAGGCATGACCGACAGCAGCGCCGCCGACACGCCCACCCGCCTCGTTTCACGTCCCGCCGGGCTTGCCGCTATTGCAGGCCGCTATGACGCGGTTCTGTGCGACATCTGGGGCGTGCTGCACGATGGCGCCAAGGCGTTTCCCGCCGCCCCCGGCGCCTTGCGCGCCCTGCGCCGCGGCGGCAAGCCGGTGGCGCTGGTCACCAATGCGCCGCGCCCCGATTATGAAGTGGCGGCGCACCTGACGGATTTGGGGATCGCCCCCGATTGCTACGACGCCATCGCCACCTCCGGCGACGTCTGCGCCCGCGCCATCGTCGGGCGCGCGCCGCAAAAGCCGTTCCAGATCGGCCCGGAGCGCGACTTGCCGGTGTATGACGCGGCCTCGCGCATGGCCGGATTCGAAATCCGGCCCGTCGCCCTTGATGAGGCCGGCTTCGTGGTCTGCACCGGGCTGGTCGAGGACACGGTGGAGACCCCCGCCGATTACGAGGCCGTTTTGCAGGCCTGTCGCGCCAAAAACCTGCCGATGATCTGCGCCAACCCCGATCTCGTGGTCTATCGCGGCGAGCATCTGGTCTATTGCGCCGGCGCGCTGGCCGAACGCTACGAGCAATTGGGCGGGCGGGTCGAGCAGGCCGGCAAGCCCTATGCGCCGATCTACCGCGCCGCGCTGGCGATGCTGGAGACGGCGCGCGGCGCGCCGCTGTCGCCAAGCCGCGTGCTCGCCATCGGCGACGCCATGCACACCGACATCGCCGGCGCGCAGGCCATGGGCATGGATTGCGTGTGGATCACCACCGGCGTCCACCGCGAGGATGTGCATGGGCAGGACGGCGCGCTCGACGTCGAGGCGCTGAAGCAGTTTTTCCAGGAGCAGGACACGCCGCCGACCTACCACATGGACCGGCTGGCCTGGTGACGGCCTCCCTTCGGCCAATGGACTTTCGCCCGCGCTCGCGCTTTCTGAGGCGATGGTTAAGCCGAAAGGGGAGCGTCAATGACCGCGAAGTGGAAGACTTATTATTTCGAGGACCTGAGCCTCGGCATGCGCGAAACCATCGCCAAGACGGTGACGCATGACGATATCGTGAGCTTCGCGCATCTGTCGGGCGACCACAATCCGCTGCATCTCGACGACGATTTCGCCGCGCAGACCCAGTTCGGCAAGCGAATCGCCCATGGCCTGTTCACCGCCAGCCTGATTTCGGCGGTGATCGGCACCCATATGCCCGGGCCCGGCGCCATCTATTTGCAGCAATCGCTGACCTTCAAGGGGCCGGTGCATATCGGCGACGAAGTCATCGTGTCGGTCGAAGTGGCCGAACTGATCGAGAGGGGCGCGCGCTGCAAGCTCTATTGCCTCGCCACAGTCGCCGGCAAGCCCGTGCTGGAGGGCGACGCCCTGGTGAAGGTGCCCGCGCGCAAGACGGCGGCGCCGAAGGAAACGGCCCAGGCCTGATCGGATGGTTTGATCCGACGCCTGATCTGACTTGACGTTTGGCGGGCGGCGCCGGTTAAAAGGCGCCGACGCCAAATGTCGGCCGGTGGATTCATGAAGTCTGACACATTCGTTCTGAGCGTCGATCCCGAGGCGCCGCCGCCGGGGATCGCCGGCGCCGTCGTCGCCATCGGCAATTTCGACGGCGTGCATCGCGGCCATCGCGCGGTGATCTTTCGCGCCAAACAGCTGGCGAAAAAGCTCGGGCGCCCCTGCGCCGTGCTGACCTTCGAGCCGCATCCCGCCGATTTCTTCGCCGGGGCGCCGACGATCTTCCGGCTCACCTCCCGCGACGCCAAGGCGCACCGGCTGCGCGAACTCGGCCTCGACGGCATGGTGGTGATGAGTTTTGACGCGCGACTCGCCGGTCTCGAGGCCGAGGATTTCCTGCAGGACATTCTGTTGCGGCGGCTGGGCGCGGCGGGCGTGGTGGTCGGCTACGATTTCCATTTCGGCGCGAAACGCTCGGGCACGCCGGAGTTTTTGCGTCGGCGCGGCGCCGAACTCGGGCTGACCGTCGAGATCGTCGAAAAAGTCACCGCCGACGAGCAGGGGTCGATCGAAGCGGTCTCCTCGACGGCGACGCGCGAGGCGCTCGCCGCGGGCGATGTCGCGGCCGCCGCCGCCCTGCTGGGCCATCCCTGGTCGGTCACCGGCGAGGTCATTCACGGCGCCAAGCTCGGCCGCACGCTCGGCTATCCCACCGCCAATCTGGCGCTCGACCGGAACTGTGGGCTGCGCCACGCCATTTATGCGGTCGAGGTCGAGCTTGACGGCGCACGCCTCAAGGGCGTCGCCAGTTTCGGCCGGCGCCCGACGGTGGAGGACAATGGCCCGCCGCTGCTCGAAATCCATATTTTCGATTTCAACGGCGATCTCTACGGCCGGGAGATCGAAGTGTTTTTCATCGCCTTCCTGCGGGCGGAAGAACAATTTTCCTCGCTCGACGCGCTGCAGGAGCAAATCCGCCGCGATGAGGCGGAGGCGCGGCGCATTCTGGCCGCATGAAGAAAATTTAAGTCGCAATTCCGCCCCGGGCCTGCGCTAATCGGCGCCTCCCGCAAATTTCGATCGTTCAGGGTCACGCATGAAAATTCTGGGACTCGCCGTCGCCGCCTTCGCCCTCGCCGCCGCAAGCCTGGGACTCGCGCAAGGCGACACGATGCTGCAACTGCTCGGAGGCTTCAGCCTGGCCGCCGCTCTGTGCTGCTGGCGCAGCGGCCCGGTCTCGGCCTTTCTGAAAATCTTCATCGCGCTGTTTTCGGTCGAGATCGTCGTGTTCGGCCTGGGCGATTTCGCCGCGCGCTTCGACTATTGGCCGGCGGCGCTGGCGGATGCGAAATTCCCGGCGACGCTGCCGCTCAGCGTCGCGGTCTTCGCCGTTCTGACCTTCGCGGTGTCGCATCTGCCGGTGGTGCGCAAACTGACCCGCATCGCCGACCGGTTTTTCAACGCCGCCGGGACCACTGTGGCGCATTACGGCCCGATCCGTTTCGCCGCCACGGAGCGCGGACTGGCGACCGGCATGGCGGTCTTCCTGGTGCTGATCAATCAGGCGCAGGTGGCGATCACGGTGCGGCTGAGCTTTTTCAGCCGCGATTGGTTCAACGCCATTCAGGAGAAGAACGAGCCGGAGTTCTGGCATCAACTGCTGTGGGTTTTCACCCCCTGGGCCTTCATCATCGTCTCCAGCTATGTGATCGAATTTGTCGTCACGTCTTATCTGGTGATTCGCTGGCGCCGCTGGCTGACGCAATTCTACATTTCGCATTGGCTGGCCGGACACGCGCATTACCGGATGTCGCTCGCGGACGGCGGCGCCGACAACCCCGACCAGCGCATTTCCGAAGACGTGGCGCGTTTCATCGACGGCGGCGACGGCGGCTCTTACGGGTACGGCGTCTATAATTATTCGATCATGCTGATTTCGACGCTGTCGTCGCTGGTGTCTTTCGCGTTGCTGCTGTGGGGGCTGTCGTCCAATTTCACCCTGCCGGGGACCGAGATCGCCATTCCCGGCTTCCTGTTCTGGGTGGCGCTGATCTATGCCGGCGCCGGCACGGCCATCACCCATCTGATCGGCCGGCCGCTGGCGCGCATCCTGTTCACGCGGCAGAAGGTGGAGGCGGATTTCCGTTTTTCGCTGGCGCGCTTGCGCGAATATAGCGAGCAGGTGGCGCTGCTGAAGGGCGAGAAGGCGGAAGCCGCCAATCTCAAGGGTAAATTCGGCGCGCTGATCGGCAATTATCTGGAAATGGTCGATCAGCGCAAAAAACTGACCGCCTTCACCCAGTTCTATGGCCAGCTCAGCCCGATCATTCCCTATGTGTTCGCCGCGCCGTTTTATTTCGCCGGCAAGATCACGCTGGGGGTGATGACGCAGACCGCCTCCGCCTTCGGGCGGGTCGACAGCGCGCTGACCTTCTTCATCACCTATTACACCTCGCTCGCCGGTTTTGGCGCGGTGCTCAATCGTCTCTCCACTTTCGACGCCGCCATCGAGGCCGCGCAGACCCCCGGCGGGTTCAAGGTGGAACATGCCGAGGCGCCCGGCCTGCGCGGGGCGAATATCGCTTTGCCCGATGGCCGGGTTCTGCTGAACAATGTCGATCTGCCGTTGCAGCGCGGCCGCAACCTGCTGGTCACCGGCCCGTCCGGCTCGGGCAAATCCACTCTGTTCAGGGCGCTGTCAGGGCTCTGGCCGTTCGGCGCGGGCGCGGTCGATCTGCCTGCTGACAAGGTGCTGCTGCTGCCGCAAAAGCCATACATTCCCATCGGCCCGCTGCGCGACGCGGCGGCCTATCCGGCCGAGCCGGACACATATGGGGACGCCGCGATCAAGGCGGCGCTGGTCGACGCGCGCTTGCCGCATCTGGCCGAAAAGCTTCATGAGAGCGACAATTGGAGCCAGCGCCTTTCGGGCGGCGAGCAGCAGAGGCTGGCCATCGCCCGCGCCCTGCTGGCCAAGCCCGAATGGCTGCTGCTCGACGAGGCCACCGCCGCGCTCGACGAGGAGACGGAGGCCGCGATCTACAAAATGCTGGCGGAGCGTCTGCCCGAGACCACGCTGGTCTCGATCGGCCATCGCGCCACGCTCAACGCCTGGCACCAGGCCAAGGCGCAGGCGCGGGGCGACGGCCTGCTGGCCGTGTCCTGAGCCCTCCGCGCGGAGGGCTCACAGCAGCGGCGCGCCCGCCAAACCGTGCAGCCAGAACAGGGTCACGGCCCAGGCGACGCCGCCGCCTGCCAAAGCCTTGACGTCGCCGGTCCAACCTTTGGCCGGCGCCTTCAGCGCGACGCCGCGCGCCATCACCGAAACCCTGTCGTAGATCGAGTACAGCAGGAACGAGCCGAACAGCAGCAGCGCCAGCAGGTCGCCGTTGGCGATGAGATGCGCCAGCGCCCAAACCGTGATCGACGCGACCATCGGATGTTTCACGGCGTCGCGGATTTTCGAGGGAATGTTGGCGGCGGCGAGCAGGACGAAGGACACGAACATCAGCGCGAAGGCGAGGTGGCGCGTCCACAGCGGCGGCGTCCACAGCTTGATGTCCTCCGGCGTTCCCCGAAACGCCGACGCCCCAAAGATGATCAGCAGCAGTCCGGCGAAGGAGGGCAGGGTGACCAGGCCCTTGTAGCCGTTGAGCCCGAACCGCTTGACCAACCCTTCGCGCAGGGTGGGGAAGGTCGGGATGAGGTGACCGCCGATAAACAGAATAAGACCAAGAATGAGCAAGGCCATGGCGACTTCCGGTTAAGTTATGATCGCGGCATTCTAGCCGAAACGCGCGGGCGGCGAGACACAATTTTGCGCCGCCGCCGCTCAGTATAGGCCGGGCTGCGGCGGGGGCGTGTCCATCGGGCTGGCGGCGGCGGGGCGCGGAGCGACGCGTTTTTTCGCCACGGCCTCGGTTTTCGCTTCCGCCTTGCCTTTGCTGTCCTTGGGCTCGGGCGTCTCGGCGAGACGCATGTTGAGCGACAGGTCGCGGGCTTCGGTCAGGCGCAGGGCGCAAAAGCCATGCGCCTCCTCGCGCTCGTAGTCGCGGCAGGTTCGGGCGCGGGCGGCGGCGAAATCCGCCTGCTCCTTCACCAGCGTGGTGGCGAGTTCGGGATCTTTCTTGGCGCGCCCCAGCAGCGCGCGGAAGCGCGCCTGCACGGACTTCTCCAATCCCGCGCGCTCCCGTTCGAACGTCTTGATCTGGCTTTCGCTGAACGAGGCGCCGGGCGGTCCCCACACGCCCGCGACATCGGCGCGGCAATCGGCCTGAAGGAAAACGCAGGCGCCGAACGGCGTGCTGACGCGCACCGCGCCGCCGAGCAGGTCGAGCAGGATCGGACAGGCGGAGGACTGCAGTTCGAACCGGCTCGCGCCATCGGGCGATCCCAGCGGTTTCAGCGCGATCGGCGCGTCCTCTCCCATCACGACTTCGCAGGCCTGATTGGGACGCGACACTTTGGCGCCGGCCAGCGCCAGCCGGACGGCGCGCAGATCCGCGCCGTTGCGTTCGATCTGCAGCGCGCCGCGGGTTCCGTTGAGGCTGAGGGTCTGGCCGAGCACGGCGCTTTCCGCCGGCGGTTTTGAGCGCGAGATCGTCATCGCGCCGGAGGACGACTTGCCGCGCGCGGCGGCTTGCGGTTTGGGCGGCGCCAGAACCTCGCCCTCGGCCGTCGGCGCCACTGCGCCGGGCAGGGCGAGCTGCGCCTGCGCCGGCCAGGGCGCGAAGGCGAGGGCGACAACCAGAACACAAGCGCGCATCTGAAGACTAGCGATCGATCGGACCTTCATGCGCCGCGCGCCTGGAAAAAGCCCCCCGGGGTTCGGAGGGCCCGATTTGCGAGGGAGGCTCAGTATTTGGCGAGCACGGGGCCGGCGTCCGGGCCGCCGAAGCGATAGACGATGCCGGTCGAGAGGATCCACGGTTCGAAATGCAGGTGCTGCACCACCTGGCTGCCCTTCAGCGGGCCGGACTTGACCGTGCCGTGGCCGTCGAGATAGGCGAACGCCTTCTTCACGTCGAGGCTGACGCCCCAGTGCTCGTTGACCATGTAGTCCAAGCCGAAGGTGATCACCGTGTTGAGCGCGCCGCTCAGTTTCACGTTGGTGAGGTAGGCGTCCTTGTTCGAGAACGAGAAGCCGGGGCCGGCGCCAATGCCGACATACGGCTGCACCGGGCCGAAATTGTCGAAGTGCCAGGCCACGGTGATCGGGATGATCGCCGGCAGGGCTTCGGTGAGCGACGTGCCGTTCGGCGCATATCTCGCGATCGCCGGGTTCGGGCTGGTTCCCTTGACCTTGTCCTTGGCGGGCAGCGGGATGCCGCCGGAGACGTTGATGGAGATGTTCTTGGTGATGAACCAGCCGGCTTCGAAACCGAGGGTCGCGACGTCTTCCACCGTGGCGCCCACGCCGGCGTCCAGGCCGTTGGCGTACATTTTGGAATGCGACTGGTTGATCGCATAGGCGAAGCCGAGCTTCATGAAATAGGGCTGATAGGCTTCCGCGACGGGCGGGAGCGAAAGCGGCGCCTTGACGCTCGGCAGGTCGGCGGCTTGCGCGGCGGCGGTCGCGGCGCACACAAGAGCGGTTGTCGCCAACGCCTTGGCCAGCAGTTTCGAAATCATTGAGCCTCTCCCTTTTTGGTTATCAGTTCACCTGTGAACTTTTTTTTCAAGCTGCAGGTTGGGGGCGAAAATGTCAACGCATCCTAGCATTGTTCGAGCGCGGCGCGCGACCCCGCCTTCTCCGCGCCATCTTTGTTAATCAATTGTTTTTATTTGATGTTGTATGCTGTTTTCCCCAGGGAGCGGCCGGTTGCGCGCGTAATTTGCCACACACGTGGCGAAATTGTCACAATCTGGCGGCTGGCGGGGGAATGCGGGCCTTTCGCCTTGCAGGCAAAAAACCGCGCCCCTATATCAGCCACGCTCTTGCATAAGCGCTTCGCGCTCCCAATCTCACTCATCGTCGGGGACCGGGCGACTACATGGAATCGCCCAGGCCGGACCGCTCCGGGGTCCGGCGGTTCTGCGAGGAAAGGACGAAACACAATGGCTAAAGTTATCGGCATCGATCTCGGCACCACCAATTCCTGCGTCGCGGTGATGGAAGGCTCTGCGCCGAAGGTGATCGAAAACGCCGAAGGCGCGCGCACCACGCCGTCGATCATCGCCTTCACCGACGACGGCGAGCGCCTCGTCGGCCAGCCGGCCAAGCGTCAGGCCGTCACCAATCCGGAAAAGACCTTCTTCGCGATCAAGCGCCTGATCGGCCGCACCTTCGCCGATCCGATGACGCAGAAGGACATGGGCCTCGTGCCCTACAAGATCGCCAAGGGCGGCAATGGCGACGCCTGGGTCGAGGCGAGCGGCAAGGCCTATTCGCCGTCGCAGATTTCCGCCTTCACTCTGCAGAAGATGAAGGAAACGGCGGAAGCCTATCTCGGCCAGGGCGTCACCCAGGCGGTGATCACCGTTCCCGCCTATTTCAACGACGCCCAGCGCCAGGCCACCAAGGACGCCGGCAAGATCGCCGGCCTTGAAGTGCTGCGCATCATCAACGAGCCGACCGCCGCCGCGCTGGCCTATGGTCTGGACAAGAAGGGCTCCGGCACGATCGCGGTCTACGATCTCGGCGGCGGCACTTTCGACGTGTCGATCCTGGAAATCGGCGACGGCGTGTTCGAGGTGAAGTCCACCAACGGCGACACCTTCCTCGGCGGTGAAGATTTCGACATGCGCCTCGTCGAATATCTGGCCGACGAGTTCAAGAAGGACAACGGCATCGACTTGAAGAAGGACAAGCTGGCCCTGCAGCGCCTGAAGGAAGCTGCGGAAAAGGCCAAGATCGAACTGTCCTCGGCGACCCAGACCGACATCAACCTGCCGTACATCACCGCCGACGCTTCCGGCCCGAAGCATCTGACCTTGAAACTGACCCGCGCCAAATATGAGGCGCTGGTGGACGACCTGATCCAGCGCACCATCGAGCCCTGCAAGAAGGCGCTCAAGGACGCCGGCCTGTCGGCGGGCGAGATCAACGAAGTGGTTCTGGTCGGCGGCATGACCCGCATGCCGAAGGTGCAGGAAGTCGTCAAACAGTTCTTCGGCAAGGAGCCCCACAAGGGCGTCAACCCTGACGAAGTCGTGGCCATCGGCGCGGCGGTGCAGGCCGGCGTGCTGCAGGGCGACGTCAAGGACGTGCTGCTGCTCGACGTGACCCCGCTGTCCCTCGGCATTGAGACGCTCGGCGGCGTGTTCACCCGCCTGATCGACCGCAACACCACGATCCCGACCAAGAAGAGCCAGGTGTTCTCCACCGCCGAGGACAACCAGACGGCGGTGACGATCCGGGTGTTCCAGGGCGAGCGCGAAATGGCCGCCGACAACAAGGCGCTTGGCCAGTTCGACCTCGTCGGCATCCCGCCGGCCCCGCGCGGCATGCCGCAGGTGGAAGTCACCTTCGACATCGACGCCAACGGCATCGTGTCGGTGACGGCGAAGGACAAGGCGACCGGCAAGGAACAGCAGATCCGCATCCAGGCCTCGGGCGGTCTGTCCGACGCCGATATCGACAAGATGGTGAAGGACGCCGAAGCCCACGCGGCGGAAGACAAGGCGCGCCGCGCTTTGGTCGACGCCAAGAATCAGGGCGAGGCGCTGACCCACTCCGCCGAGAAGTCGCTGGCCGAATTCGGCGACAAGGCGTCCGAAGCCGACAAGAGCGTGATCACCGCGGCCATCGCCGCGCTGAAGACCGCGCTGGAAGGCGAGGACGTCGAGGCGATCACCGCCAAGACCAACGAGCTGGCGCAGGCGCAGATGAAGCTGGGCGAGGCCATGTACAAGGCCGAGCAGGCGGCGGGCGCGGAAGGCGGCGCCGCCAAGCCGGAAGAGGACGTGATCGACGCCGACTTCAAGGAAGTCAAGGACGACAAGAAGGGTCACTGACCCCTCTCTGTTCGCTGGGACCGGCGCGCGGCGCGCGCCGGTCCTGGCATTGTTTCATCGGCGCAGCTTGCTTTTCGCGCGCGCAAGCCTTAGCTCGCCGCAACGCAACAGCGTTTTCAAGCGAAGTGGATTTCCGTTCGCGGCAAGAAAACGCGTCATATGAACGTGAGGCGTCATCGCGCGCCGCGAAGATCTGGATCCCGCCGCTATGGCCAAGCGTTGTTATTATGAAGTCCTTGGAGTCGCCCGCACAGTTTCGGAAGGCGAGCTGAAAAGCGCGTTCCGCAAGCAGGCGATGCAATATCACCCGGACAAGAATCCGGGCGACCACACTGCGGAAGCCAAGTTCAAGGAAATCAACGAGGCCTACCAGATCCTCTCCGACCCGCAGAAGCGCGCGGCCTATGATCGCGGCGGCCACGCCGCCTTCGAGCAGGGCGGCGGCGGCTTCGGCGGCTTCGGCATGGGCGAGGGCTTCGCCTCCTCGATGGCCGATATTTTCGACGATTTGTTCGGCGACGTGATGGGCGGCCGTCGCGGCGGGCGCGGCGCGGGCCGCGAGCGCGGCGCCGATCTGCGCTACAATATGGAAGTCACTTTGGAGGAGGCGTTCCGCGGCAAGTCGGCGGCGCTGAAAATCCCGACCTCCATCGCCTGCGAGACCTGTTCGGGCAGCGGCGCCAAGGCCGGCTCCAAGCCGAAGACCTGCGCCACTTGCGGCGGCCACGGCCGCGTGCGCGCGCAGCAGGGCTTTTTCTCGATCGAGCGGACATGTCCGGGCTGTCAGGGCCGCGGCGAGGTGATCGACAATCCCTGTCCGGCCTGCGCCGGTTCCGGCCGCGTCACCAAGGAGCGGTCGCTGTCGGTCAACATTCCCGCCGGCATCGAGGACGGCACCCGCATCCGTCTGGCGGGCGAGGGCGAGGCCGGCATGCGCGGCGGCCCCTCGGGCGATCTGTATATTTTCCTCTCGATCAAGCCGCACCCCTATTTTCAGCGCGAAGGCGCGGACCTGTACTGCCGGGTGCCGATCTCGATGGTGCAGGCGGCGCTCGGCGGCGAGGTCAAGGTGCGCGGCGTCGATGGCGTCGAGATCAAGATCAAGATCGACGAGGGCACGCAGTCCGGCAAGCAGTTCAAGGTCAAGGGCCGGGGCATGCCGGTGCTGCGTTCGCGCGATTTCGGCGATCTGTACATCCAGGCCAATGTCGAGACGCCGCAGAACCTGACGCGGCGGCAGAAGGAATTGCTGCAGGAATTCGACAGCGAGTCGACCAACAAGACCCACCCGGAATCTTCGGGCTTTTTCGCCAAGATGAAGGATTTCTTCGATCTGGCCTGAGGGTTTCTTGCTGCGATTCGAGCGGAGGCGCGACGCTGAGTCGCGCCTTCAACCATTGTAAGCCCGCAAAAGAGCTTGCATATCTGTCGTAGATGACGCTTTCTTGACGTGGCCTGCTTCGCCACTATTTATTGACAGGCTTCTGGTCCATTTTGATAGGCACTATCCGTGAGCGCGCAAAAAAATCCGGTGTCGAGGGAGTCGCGACCCAAATTTGCTCTGGATGTCGATCTGGCCGACGAGGCGCGCTTCATCCGGTCGTGGATTGAAAATCCGAAGATCGCTGGGGCCATCGCGCCGTCCGGTCGCTTTCTGGCGCGGGCGCTGGCGCAATGCGTCAACCCGGCCGCGCGCGGCCCAATCATCGAGCTCGGCCCGGGCACCGGCCCGGTGACGCAGGCGCTGCTGGCGCGCGGCGTGCCGCGCTCGAAGCTGGTGCTGGTCGAATATGAGAAACGATTCTGCTCGCTGCTGAGCAAGAGATTCCCGGGCGTCAAGATCGTGCGGGGCGACGCCTATAATCTCGCCGATACGTTGAAGGGGATTTTGACCGAGGCGCCGTCGGCGATCGTGTCGAGCCTGCCTTTGCTGACGGCGCCGGAGGATGACCGGCTGACGCTGTTGCAGCAGGCGTTCGACCTGATGGGCGAGGGCGGGCGCTTCGTGCAATTCACCTATGGCGTGAAGTCGCCGGTGCCCACGCATGTCGGCGAAAACCTGCATGTGCGCATCCAGGCGCTGGCGCCGATCTGGCTCAATATTCCCCCGGCGCGCATCTATATCTATCGGCGGGCGCAGGGTCCGACCCAGTTCCGCGAGCCGCCGGACGTGCTGGACGTGATCTGGCGCCGGTCGCGGCAGGCGGCGCGCGAGATCCGCGACGAGTTCAAGTTCATCGAGGCGCGCGCGCGGCGGGCGGCGAACGGGCGGGGCCGCTAGCAGTCCCTGCGCCGGCAGATCGTCGGGCGAGCGTCCAAATATTTTGCGCTTGCGCGCGCCGGCGCTATAAGGCCGGGAAAACCATTGCGGGACGCCCCATGCCTTCCAACCGTCTGATTGTCGCGCTCGATCTGCCCGATGTGGCGCAAGCTCGCGACATGGCCGCCACGCTTGGCGACGCCGTCTCCTTCTACAAGATCGGCATGGAGCTGGCCTATGGCGGCGGGCTGGCTCTGGTCGAGGAATTTTCCCGCGCCGGCAAGCAGGTTTTCGTCGATTTGAAACTGCACGACATCGGCGCCACCGTCGAGAAGGCCACGGCGCAGATCGCCCGGCTCGGCGCGCGCTTCCTGACCGTTCACGCCTTTCCGCAGACTTTGGCGGCGGCGCGGCGCGGCGTGGGCGATTCCCCGCTCCAGGTGCTCGGCGTCACCGTGATGACCTCCTATGACGATTCCGATCTCGCCGCCTGCGGCTATCGGCTGAATGTGCGCGATCTCGTCGCCCTCCGCGCCAAACAGGCGCAGGAGGCGGGCATCGCCGGGCTGATCCTGTCGCCGGAGGAACTGGTCGCCACCCGCGAGGCTGTGGGACGCGCGCTGCTGCTGGTCACGCCGGGCGTGCGGCCTGCGGGCGCCGCGCTCGGCGATCAGAAGCGCGTGGCTACGCCGGCGCAAGCGTTCGCGCGCGGCGCCGATTACATCGTGGTGGGGCGTCCGATCCTCGCCGCGCCCGAGCCGCGCGCCGCCGCGCTGGCCATTCAAGCGGAAATCGCAACAGCGACGTCCTGAAAAAGGTAACGCCGGGCGTACCTCCGGCCCGGCGTCGCGTCCGCTTACGGTGGGGGCATCGCCGGCGGACGGATGATGATTAACGGCCCATTGTGAAAGCGCCGTGACGATGAGGGGACGAGATCAAGACATGGCCAAAGCCTATATCATCGCCAGCGTGGACGTGAACGATTCGGAGGCTTACGCCCGCTATGCGGCGCTGGCGCCCGAGGCGATGAAGAAATATGGCGCGCGCGTGCTGGCGCGCGGCGGCCGGTCCGAAGCGCTGGAGGGGACCGCGCGCGGGCGCAACGTCATTCTGGAATTCGACGATTACGAGACGGCTCAGGCCTATTACCACTCGGTCGAATATCAGAACGCGCGCGCGCATCGCATCGGCGCCGCCGATTTTCATATGACCTTGGTCGAAGGCGTCTGAGCTTTCGGAGCCGGGGCAAAGAGCCCAAGCAGGATTTCCGAAAAGTGGCCGCCGGTTTTCGGATAAAAATCCTGCAAAAATAGAGGAGCCTAAGCAGACATTCGTTGGAAAGCCAACGAATGTCTGCTTAGAACAGCAGGCAGGAGTTTGACGCATGGAGAAGATGCGGCTTGTCGTGGTCGGCGCCGCCGGCCGGATGGGGCAAATGCTGGTGAAGGCGATCGCCGCTTCCGATGGCGCGACGCTGGCTGGGGCGCTGGAGCGGCCGGGATCGCCGGCGCTCGGCCGCGACGCCGGCGAGGTCGCGGGGCTTGGCGCGCTCGGGGTCAAGATCGCCGACGACCCGCTCAAGGCGCTGCTCGACGCCGACGGCGTGATCGACTTTTCGGTCCCGGCCGTGACGGTGGAGATCGCGGCGCTGGCGGCGCAGGCGCGCATCGTTCATGTGATCGGCACCACCGGGCTTTCGCCAAGCGATCTCGACAAGCTGGAGGCGGCCGCCCGCCACGCCACGCTGATCCGCTCCGGCAACATGAGCCTGGGCGTGAATCTGCTGGCGGGGCTGGTCAAGAAGGTCGCGGCGACGCTCGGCGCCGATTGGGACATCGAGATTCTCGAAATGCACCACCGCATGAAGGTGGACGCCCCCTCCGGCACGGCCTTGCTGCTGGGCGAGGCGGCGGCGGCGGGACGCGAGGTCGCGCTGTCGGATGTGAGCGTGCGGCAAAGAGACGGCCATACCGGGGCCCGCAAGCCCGGCGACATCGGGTTCGCCACGCTGCGCGGCGGGTCGGTGGTCGGCGACCACAGCGTGATTTTCGCCGGCGCGGGCGAGCGCATCGAACTGGTCCATCGCGCCGAGGACCGCAGCATCTTCGCCAATGGCGCCGTGCGCGCGGCGCTTTGGGGACGCGGCCAAAAGCCGGGAATTTATGCGATGGCCGACGTGCTCGGCCTGTAAGTCAAGGAGTTCGCCATGTCCGAGCGTTTGTTGGTTCTGGTTCGTCACGGCCAGAGCGACTGGAATCTGAAAAACCTGTTCACCGGCTGGAAAGACCCCGGCCTGACCGATCTCGGCGTGTCCGAGGCCAAGGCGGCGGGCCAGCGGCTCAAGGCCCTGGGCCTGACCTTCGACACGGCCTTCACCTCCGCGCTCACCCGCGCGCAGAACACGCTGGGCCTGATCCTCGACGAACTGGGACAGGGAACCCTGCATGTCGAGCGCAATCAGGCGCTCAACGAGCGCGATTACGGCGACCTCTCCGGCCTCAACAAGGACGACGCCCGCAAGAAATGGGGCGAAGAGCAGGTCCATCTGTGGCGCCGCTCCTATGACGTGCCCCCGCCCGGCGGCGAGAGCCTGAAGGACACGGTCGCGCGCGTGCTGCCTTACTACAACCAGCACATCCTGCCGGCGGTGCTGCGCGGCGAGCGGGTGATCGTCGCCGCGCACGGCAATTCGCTGCGCGCCCTGGTGATGGTGCTGGATGGCCTGACCCCCGAGACCATTCCGAGCATGGAGCTGGCGACCGGCGTGCCGCTGGTCTATCGCCTCAAGGCGGATTCGACGGTCGAGTCGAAGCAGGTTTTGGAAGCGGCCAAGGCCGACGCCTGACCGCTCAGAGCGTTTTCACAAGAAAACGCGTTGAAACAAAAAGCTGGAGCCCGAAGGGGCTCCAGGGTCGCGCGCTCGGCGATTTTTCACGCGCGCGCCGGCTCCTCCGGTTCGAGCGCGTCGAGCAGATCGGTCGAAATCACGCCAAGCGGGGCGGCGCGGGTCGATTCGAGGCCGGGGTGATACACCCAATAGGTCCGGCGGTTGTCCGCGTCGCGCTCCAGCCACAGCACGATCTCGCCCGCGGTGGTGGCGATCACCGCCTTGAGCGGCGCCTGCGCCGGGGCGTGCGGCGCGTGCGGGTAATGCAGGGTCGAGAGCGCCGCGATCAGCGCGGCCGGGTCGATGCGCTCGCCCTCGACCACGGCGGAATGCGGCGCGCGGGCGAGGACGCGCATGATTTCGCGCCGCGCCGCCCAGGCGATCGCCTCGGGATCGCCGCCCTCATAAGGGCCTAATCCGATCGGACGCAGCGAATCGAGCTTGGCGGCGTCGCGGGCGGCGGCGGCGGCGCGCTCAGCCTGGCGGCGGATGAGATAATTGCGCAGGGCGATGCCCCAGAATACCGCCACGGCCGCAATCATCACCCATTGAAACAACGAATAAGCATCAGAGAAAGACATGTCGCCGCCGTCTGTTGGGCGCGCTCTATCGCGCGCGTCTCAGGGTCAGATTAATCCGGCCGGGCGGCTCCAGCAAAGTTGAAGTTCCCGGCAGGATGCGGTCGACGCCATGGAACATTTTCCGCGCGGGACCGCCGAAAATCAGCACGTCGCCGGAGTCCAGCGTCAGGGCCTGCGTCGATCCGCCGCGGGTGTCGCCGCCAAAGCGGAATCGGCAGGAATCGCCGAGCGACGCCGAGACGATGGGGGCGGAAAAATCCTGCTCGTCCACATCCTGATGCGCGCCCATCTTGGCGTTGACGTCGTAATAATTGATCAGGCAGGCGTCGGGATCTTCAGGATAATCGGCGAGATCGCTCCATAGCCGCAGCAGGGCGTCGGGGATCGCAGGCCAGGGCTGTCCGGTGACGGGATGGTCGGGCTGGTAGCGGTAGCCGGCGCGGTCCGACACCCAGCCGAGCGGGCCGCAATTGCTCATGCGCACCGAAAAAGCTTTGCCCGTGCGCGGCATGGTCGGTTGGAACAGCGGCGCGGCGCGGAGAATTTCGCGGATTTCATCGCGCAAGGATTCCTGCGCGGCCCGGTCGAGCGCGGCTTTGTAGAGACGCAGGCCGGGGCGAATCTCGACAGCGGTCAATTCAGCCTCGATCTTCTCCCTCTCCCTGCGCAAATCGAGCGGCCCCGATTTGCGTGCTCGAAGATGACGAAGTCGGCGTCAGCCGACTTCGTTGCGGGGCGAGGGGACCACTTGTGGCGCTTCGCTCAGGCCTTGGGGCCGCCGCGGGCGACGCCGACCTTGGCCGGGCGCAGCACGCGCTCGCCAATGGCGAACCCGTCTTCCACCACCTGGGCCACCGTGCCGGTGGGCACGCTCTCATCGGGGATTTCGAACAGGGCCTCGTGGAAATTCGGATCGAATTTCTGGCCTTTGGGTTCGAGCTTGCGCACGCCGTGGCGCTGCAACCGCGACAGGAAATCGCGCTCGGTGAGTTCGATGCCCTCGATGAACGTCTTCAGCGCCGGGTCGCTCTCGCGCGCGTCCGCCGGCACGTTGTCGAGCGAGCGGCGCAGGTTGTCGGCGAAGGTGAGCATGTCGCGGGCGAAGGAGGTCACGCCATAGATTTTCGCGTCGGCCACCTCCTTTTCCGTGCGCCGGCGCAGGTTTTCCATCTCGGCGAGGGTGCGCAGCGCCTTGTCCTTCAGGCTGGCGTTTTCGGCGATGAGGGCCTGAACGGCGGCGGCGTCGCGCTCGGCGTCCGATTGCGGCGCGCCATTCGGCTGGGCGCCCGTTTCGGCGGCGGTCTCGACGCTCTTGGGCGATTCCGCCTCGGTTTTCGCGGTTTGTTCGTCGCTCATGGGGTCTCTCATTGTGGGGGTCGTGGCCTGCATTTAAGCCGCTTGGACTAAAAATCAAGCCAAGTCCAAGGGGCGTTGCGCCATTGCGCGTTTAGCGAAGCCGTGCGGCAAACCCGCTTCCGTCTCCATGTGAGTCGCGCCTCCGGCGAAGATGTTCATTCGTCGCTGGAGGCGCCTGGATGGCTTCGCTTCGCGCGCCATGACGGCGTTCGGGCATTGGCTTGACGCCAAAATCCCATTTTCGCGGTCAGAACGGCCGCACGATGACGAAAATCACGATGGCGATGGTCGCCAGCGCCGGCGCCTCATTGGCGAAGCGCAGGGTTTTTTCGGCGACCGGGCGCTGGCCCCGGCTCATCTTCTTGCCCAGGCTGACCATCCACATATGGTAGATCGACAGCAGCGCCACCACGCCGATCTTGGCGTGCATCCAGATATTGCCGGAAAAGCCGATGTTAAAGGCCAGCGACAGGCCGAAAACCCAGGACACGATCAGGGCCGGCGTCAGGATGATATTGCGCAGCCGGTTGCAGCGCGAGGTCCATTGCGTCTCTTCCAGCGAGCCCGGCTTGGTCGCGTGCATGTAGATGAGGTAGCGGGGCAGGGCGAACAACCCGGCGATCCAGAAGAACACGAATATCACGTGGACCGCCTTCACCCACAAATAACCGTCGCCCAACCAACCGATCATCGTCCACTCCAAATTTCAATTCCTGCGGTTTCCGAGCGGAAACCGATTACGCCGATTTCGGGACGCGCGGCTTCGGCGCGAACACCTCGATGAGATGGCGCCGCAACGCCGCCTGCCGGGCGGGGTTGGTCACCTTCGCCCCGGTCAGATCCGTGACATAGAATGTATCCACCGCCTTTTCGCCGAAGGTGACGATATGGGCGGAGGCGATGTTCAGATTCAGCCGCGACAGGGTGAATGTCAAATCGTGCAGCAGGCCGGGCCGGTCGAGGCCGGACACCTCCACCACCGAATATTTGTGGGAGAGGCTGTTGTCGATCACCACATCGGGCGGAACAATAAACGTTTCGGCGCGGTTCGGCGCGGTCTTGGTCTTGTCCGCCAGCAACGCCGTGACGCGGATTTCGCCGCGCAGCGCCTGCTCGATGGATTTGGCCACCCGCGCGGCGCGGCGCAATTCGTCGGAATCCTGGTCGAAGGCGCGGCTGATGCTGATCGTGTCCAGCGCCAGCCCGTCGGCGGTGGTGAAGACCTGGGCGTCCACGATATTGGCGCCGCCGAGCGCGCAGGCGCCGGCGATGATCGACAACAGGCGCGGATGGTCCGGCGCGACGACGGTCAGTTCGGTGACGTCGCGAAAGGCGTCGGTGGAATATTCCGTCGCCAGCGAATTCAGCTCGACGGCGGAAGCGTAGAGCAATTGCGCGTGCTGGATCCTGTGCGGCAGATCGACCTTGAGCCAATAGGCCGGATAGTGCCGCGCCACGTAATCGGCGAATTCCGGGTCGGACCAGGCCGGCAGTTTTTCGCGCAGCTCCCGCTGCGACCGCTCCACCCGGCTTTTCCGGTCGACGGAGGAATGGCCACCCGCCAAAACCAGCTCGGTTTCCCAATAAAGCGTGCGCAAAAGCTCGCCCTTCCAGCCGTTCCAGACGCCGGGGCCGACGGCGCGGATGTCGGCCACCGTGAGCACGGCGAGCATCTTCAGCCGCTCGATGGTCTGGACCTTGCCGGCGAAGCCCTGGATGGTGCGGGGATCGGCGAGGTCGCGGCTCTGCGCGATATTGGACATGGTGAGATGCTGCTCGACCAGCCAGGCGGCGGTTTCCGTTTCGGCGTCGCTGAGGCCGAGGCGCGGCCCGATCTTGCGCGCCAGCGCCGCGCCGGCGATGGAATGATCCTCCGGCCGGCCCTTGGCGATGTCATGCAGCAGCACGGCGAGATAGAGCGCGCGCCGATGGGTGATGGTCGGCATCAGCTCGCTGGTGAGCGGCAGCTCCTGCTTGTAATGGCCCAGCTCCAGCGAGGCCAGTTCGCGGACGGCGCGCAGCAGATGCTCGTCCACCGTATAATGGTGGTACATGTTGAACTGCATCAGCGCGACGATGCGGCCGAATTCGGTGATGAAGCGGCCGAGCACGCCGGCCTCGTTCATCAGCCGCAGCGCCCGTTCGTTGGAATTGGCGTTGGTGAGGATTTCCAGGAACAGCCGGTTGGCTTCGGCGTTGGCGCGGAGCTTGGCGTCGATGCGCGGCAGGCTTTGCGTCACCAGCCGCAGCGCGTCCGGGTGGATCGGCAGCTCGTTATGGGCGGCGACCCAGAACAGCCGGATCAGATTGACGGGATCGCGGGCGAACACGTCGTTCGACGGCACGGTGACGCGGTCGGTCTCGATGGCGAACGGGCCGAGGTCGCGCGGTTTCGAGCGGCGGCGCAGCGAGCCGAAAATGCGGTCGAACACGGCGCGGGGCTTGGCCTGGCGCTCCTCCAGCGCGGCGCAGACGATGTTGGTGAGGTCGCCGACATGCTTGGCGGTGACGAAATAACGCTTCATGAAGCGTTCGACCATCGACAGGCCGGCGCCGGGCTTGAAGCCAAGCTTTTCGGCGAGCACGCGCTGAATGTCGAAACTCAGCCGCTCCTCGGCGCGCCCGGTGTGGAAGTGCATGTGGCAGCGCACTGACCACAGGAAATTCTCGCAGCGGCGGAACAGGCGCAGCTCCTGCTCGCTGAACAGGCCGGCGGCGCACAGCGCCTCGGCGTCGTGGACGCGATAGGCGTATTTGGCGATCCAGAACAAGGTGTTGAGATCGCGCAGGCCGCCTTTGCCCTCCTTGACGTTGGGTTCGACCAGATAGCGGGAGGATCCGGCGCGGCGCACGCGCTCGTCGCGTTCGGCCAGTTTGGCGGCGACGAATTCCGGCGCGGTGACGCGCACGATTTCCTGGTCGAACCGCGCCAGCAGCGTGTCGAGCAGGCCCTCGTCGCCGAGAATGCAGCGGGTTTCGATCAGGGTGGTGCGGATGGTCATGTCCGCCCGCGCCTGCTTCAGACATTCCTCGACGGTGCGGGTGGCGTGGCCGACCTTCTGCTTGAGATCCCACAGGAAATACAGCATGGCCTCGACCACGGCCTCGGCGCGGCCGCGATTCTTGCCATTGAGCAGGAACAGCAGATCGATGTCGGAGCCGGGCGCCAGCGCGCCGCGGCCATAGCCGCCCACCGCCACCACGCACAGGCGGGTGGAGGCGGCGTCCGGCAAGATATGTTTCAGCACGCAGGCGTGGATGGCGCGCAGGATTTCGTCTTCGACAAAGGCCAGATGCGCGCCGCAGGCGAGGCCGCCGCCGCCCGATTCAAGCTCCGCCCGGGCGATCTCCGCGCCTTGGGCGAGGGCGTCGGCGAACACCTGCACCGCCGCCTTGCGGAACGCCGGCGTTTCGCCGCCGTGACATTCGGCGAGCTGGTCGAGATCGGCCTCGAGCTGGGCGCGGTCGATCAGCGTCTTCATCGGCAATTCGAGGCGGGGGCCGTTCCATTTGGCGTGCGACGGCGGCGCGGCGAGCGCGGTCATTGCGCGTTGACCCTCGCCTCGATCGCATCCCAGATGGCGACGGCGAGGTCGGGGCCGCCGGTGCGCTTGATCGCTCGGACGCCCGTGGGCGAGGTGACGTTGATTTCCGTCAGCCAGCCGTCGATCACGTCGATGCCGACGAAGATCAGGCCGCGCCGCTTCAGTTCCGAGCCGATGGTCGCGCAAATCTCCCGCTCGCGCTCGGTGAGGTCGGCGGCCTCGGCCGCGCCGCCGCGCACCATGTTGGAGCGGATGTCGTTCTCGGCCGGCACGCGATTGACCGCGCCGGCGGGCTGGCCGTCGACCAGGATGATGCGCTTGTCGCCCTTCTTCACCGCCGGCAGGAATTTCTGCACCACCCATTGCTCGCGGAACGAGGTGGCGAACAGGTCATACAGCGAGCCGTAATTGGCGTCCTGGTTTTGCAGGCGGAACACGGCGGCGCCGCCATGGCCGTGCAGCGGCTTCATCACGACTTCGCCATGCTGGGCGCGGAAGGCGTCGATGGCGGCGCGGTCGCGGGTGATGAGCGTCGGCGGCATCAGCTGCGGGAAATCCATCACGAACAGTTTTTCGGGCGCGTTGCGCACGCTGACGGGATCGTTGACCACCAGGGTCTTGCCGCCGATCTTCTCGAGCAGATGCGTCGAGGTGATGTAGGACAAATCGAACGGCGGATCCTGGCGCAGCAGCACCACGTCCATGTCGCGCAGGAAGATTTCGCGCGGCGTTCCCGCGGTGAAATGGTCGCCGGCGATGTCGCGCACCGACAGGGTCTGCGCCGTGGCGACCACGTCCTGGCCGCGCAGCGACAGTTTGTCCGGCGTGTAATAGAGAATTTCAAAGCCCCTGGCGCGGGCCTCCAGCAGCAGGGCGAAGGTGGAGTCGCCGGCGATGTTGATTCGCTCGATCGGGTCCATTTGCACGGCGATACGGGTGATCTTGCTCATTCTGCTTCTCTTTTGGGAAATCCGGTTGTCGCTGATGTCCACGCACTCCATGGGAACATGGCGACGGCCGCGGCCTTTTTCGAGCCGCGTCTGACGGCGCCGGATCGCGCAAGGCCCGACCCCGTTCCGGATGGCGAACCCTATCCCAAATTGATTCGCGATCAAGCTTTTGTGGCGGGTCGCGCCGGCGACGGCGCGGTGCGGGGTCAGGCGCCGCCGCGGCGGCGGCGCGCTTTTCGCCAGACCGGGATAGATTCGCGGCGCATTTGCTTTATACGGCTTCATCATACGGTCACGCGGCGTGGCCAGAACAGCTCGCCCAAACCTCCGGGGATCGCCATGGATTATTTCCGCCGGTTCAACTTCCTGCTTTGCGCGCCCTCGTTCGACCCGGACGAGCTGGAAGGCACGCGGCTCGCCCATATCGTGCTGGCGGTGGAGAAATCCGGCTTCGAGGTCACCCGCGCGCGGCGTGTGGAAGATGCGGAGCTTGCGATCAAGACCGACGCCGCCATCGGCTGCATGATCGTCGATTGGGGCAAAAAGGGCATGAACTCCAAGACGGCGGGCCTCATTTCCTATGTGCGCAAGCGCGGCCTGGAAATGCCGATCATCCTGCTGGTGCGGCGCAAGCGTTTCGAGGACCTGCCCATCGACGTGCTCGACAATGTCGACGGCTATGTGTTCCTCGCCGAGGAAACACCGGAATTCATCGCCAAAAACCTGGTGTCGCGGCTCAAGCAATATGCCGAGACCATGAAGACCCCGTTCTTCGGCGAGCTGGTGGATTACGCAGAAGAAGGCAACATGCTCTGGACCTGCCCCGGCCATAACGGCGGCGTGTTCTACAGCCGCAGCCCGATCGGCCGGATTTTCGTCGAGCATTTGGGCGAAGCGATTTTCCGCGACGACCTCGACAATTCGGTCTTGGAACTCGGCGATCTCCTCACCCACGAAGGCCCGGCCTTGCGCGCGCAAAAAGAGGCGGCCAAGATTTTCGGCGCCGAGCGCACCTATTTCGTGCTGAACGGCACCTCGGCCTCCAACAAGGTCGTGCTGTCGGCGCTGGTGGCGCCCGGCGATCTCGTGCTGTTCGACCGCAACAATCACAAGGCGGCGCATCATGGCGCGCTGATGCTCGGCGGCGGCGTGCCGATCTATCTCGAAACCGACCGCAACGCCTTCGGCCTGATCGGCCCGATCGACTATGAGGCGCTGGACGAAAAGACCATCCGCGAGAAAATCCGCGACAATTCGCTGGTGACCGACCCGGAGGCGTGGAAGCGCGAGCGCCCGTTCCGCGTGGCCGTGATCGAGCAATGCTCCTATGACGGCACGATCTATAACGCCGAGGTCATCCTCAACAAGATCGGCCATCTCTGCGACTACATCCTGTTCGACGAGGCCTGGGCCGGCTTCATGAAGTTCCACCCGATTTTTGGCGGCCATTTCGCCATGGGCCTGCAAAATCTCGGGCCGAACGCGCCGGGCATCATCGCGACGCAATCGACCCACAAGCAGCTCGCCAGCTTTTCGCAGGCGTCGCAGATTCATTTCAAGGATCGCCACATCAAGGGGCAGAGCCGGCGCATCGAGCACAAGCGTTTCAACGAGACGTTCCTGATTCACGCTTCGACCTCGCCGTTCTATCCGCTGTTCGCCTCGCTCGACGTCGGCGCGCAGATGATGAAGGGCAAGTCCGGCGTGGTGCTGTGGGACGACACGATTCGGCTCGGCATCGAAATCCGCAAGAAAATCCGGGCGCTCGGCCGGGAATTCCATGAAAAGGCCAAGGACAAGGCCAACGCCTGGTTCTTCGATCCGTTCGTGCCCGACGAAGTCGAGACCGAAGACGGCTGGATGCCCTGGGAGGATGTGTCGACCGACGACCTCGCCGAAAATTCCGCCTACTGGACGTTTGCGCCCGGCGCCAAATGGCATGGATTCCAGCATATCGACGAGAATTATGCGCTGACCGATCCGTGCAAGCTCACGCTGATCACGCCCGGCTTCAACCGCAAGACCGGCGAATATCTCGACCATGGCGTGCCCGCGCCGGTGGTCGCGCAATATTTGCGCGAAAACCGCATCGTTCCCGAAAAGAACGACCTGAATTCGCTGCTGTTCCTGCTCACGCCGGGCGTCGAGTCGAGCAAGGCCGGCGCGCTGATTTCGGCTCTGGTGGCGTTCAAGACCTATCATGACGAGAACGCGCCGCTCGAAGACGTCATCCCCGAATTCGTGGCGCGCCGCCCGCAGAAATACGCCAAAATGCGGCTGCGCGACCTGTGCGCCCAGATGCACGCGTTCTACAAGGCGGCGAACACGTCGGATTTGCAGCGCCGCCAGTTCCGGCCCGAGCATCTGCCGACCAAGGTGATGCGCCCGCAGGAAGCCGTGCAGAAGCTGACCCGCAATCAGGTGCGCTACCTGCCGCTCGATGAAATGTACGGCAAGATCGCCACCACTCTGTTCGTGGTCTATCCGCCGGGCATCGCCACCATCGCGCCCGGCGAGATTCTCGACGACCGCGCCAAGCCGATGCTGGAATATTTGAAGACGTTCGAGCGCGGCGCCAACCTGTTCCCCGGTTTCGAGGCGGAAATCCAGGGCCTGCACCGCGAAGTGGATGAGAACGGCGTGATCCGCTTCCACGCCTATGTCGCCGACCCCGAATAGCCGCGCGTTTGCGGGGGGCTGACCGCCCCCCGCTTCAGGTCACGCCTGATTCATGCGGTTGGCGATCAGGTCCGAAATCACGTTTGAATCCGCCAGGGTCGAGGTGTCGCCCAGCGAATCCTGTTCGTTGGCGGCGATCTTGCGCAGGATGCGGCGCATGATCTTGCCCGAGCGCGTTTTCGGCAGGTCCGTCGCCCATTGGATCTCGTCGGGCGAGGCGATCGGGCCGATCTCCTGGCGCACCCATTTCACCAGTTCGCGGCGCAGCTCGTCCGAGGGCGTCTGGTCCGCGTTGAGGGTGACATAGACATAAATGCCCTGGCCCTTGAGGTCATGGGGATAGCCGACCACGGCGGCTTCCGCGACTTTGGGATGCGCCTCCAGCGCGGCCTCGATCTCCGCCGTGCCCAGCCGATGGCCGGAGACATTGATCACGTCGTCGACGCGGCCGGTGATCCAGTAATAGCCGTCGGCGTCACGCTGGGCGCCGTCGCCGGTGAAATATTTGCCGGGGAAGGCGGAAAAATAGGTCTGCACGAAGCGGGCGTGATCGCCGTAAATGGTGCGCGCCATGCCCGGCCACGGCTGGGCGATGCACAGCGCGCCCTCGCAGGCGCCTTGCTGCTCCTGGCCCTGATGATCGACGATCGCCGGGCGCACGCCGAAATACGGCTTGGTCGCCGAACCCGGCTTGACCCCGAAGGCGCCGATCAACGGAGCGATCATGAAGCCGCCGGTCTCCGTCTGGAACCAGGTGTCGGCGATGGCGCAGCGGCCTTCGCCGACCACGTCGTGAAACCACAGCCACGCCTCCGGGTTGATCGGCTCGCCGACGCTGCCGAGCACGCGCAGGCTGGCGCGGCAGGTCTTTTTCACCCAGGAATCGCCCTCGCGCATCACCGCGCGGATGGCGGTGGGCGCGGTGTAGAAAATGTTGACCTTGTGCTTGTCGATCACCGACCAGAACCGCGAGCAATCCGGGTAATACGGCACGCCCTCGAAGATCAGCGTGGTCGCGCCATTGGCCAGTGGCCCATAGACGATATAGCTGTGGCCGGTGATCCAGCCGACATCGGCGGTGCACCAGTAGATTTCGCCGTCCTTGTAGTCGAACACGTCGCGGTGGGTCACTGCGGTGTGCAGCAGATAGCCCGCGGTGGTGTGGACCATGCCCTTGGGCTTGCCGGTCGAGCCGGAGGTGTAGAGGATGAACAGCGGGTCTTCCGCGCCCATCGGCTCGGGTTCGCACAGCGGCGAGACCTTGGCCATTTCCTCGTCATACCAGAGGTCGCGCCCCTCGACCCAATCGACCTTGCCGCCGGTGCGCCGCACCACCAGCACGTTTTTCAGGCTGGGGCAGGCGGCGGCGGCGCGGTCGGCGCTGGCCTTGAGCGGCACGCGGCGGCCGCCGCGCAGCCCCTCGTCCGCCGTGATCAGGAAGCTGGCTTGGCAATCCAGAATCCTGTCCTTGAGACTGTCGGAGGAGAAGCCGCCGAACACCACCGAATGCACCGCGCCGATCCGGGCGCAGGCCAGCATGGCGTAAGCGGCCTCCAGAATCATCGGCAGGTAGATCGTGACCCGGTCGCCCTTCCTGACGCCGTGCGCTTTCAGCACATTGGCGAGGCGGCATACCTGCTCGTGCGCTTGCTTGTAGGTGACCGACTGGCTCTCGCCGGGATCGTCGCCCTCAAAAATCAGCGCGACCTGATCGCCGCGCGTCGCCAGATGCCGGTCGAGGCAAT
Organism: Rhodoblastus acidophilus; assembly: GCF_900187365.1. GTDB lineage: Bacteria > Pseudomonadota > Alphaproteobacteria > Rhizobiales > Beijerinckiaceae > Rhodoblastus > Rhodoblastus acidophilus. Next base: position 342,220 of record NZ_FYDG01000002.1, on the reverse strand, counting down.
TGGCGCTGGCGTTGAGCACGCCGTCGGCGAACCAGCGCACCTGCGCGTCGCCCGCGAACCCGCCTTCGATCACCGAAGTGAACGGCTTGATCCAGTCGAGCCGTCCGGCCTGCTCGCGCCAGAAGCCCGCGGGGTCGGCTAGCGAGCGTTGATAAAGCCGGGAATAGTCGGCCGCCTTGATCCAGGCGGCGGCGGCGGCTTCGGGGCGGACCGGAAACAGGTCGGGTGCGGTCATGGGCGGTTCTTCCTTGTTTTTTATAGGGGTTGGGCGTGACGCAACGTTCGCCGAGCGCCTGGGTCGGAAGGCGTCTCACGGTGCGGGCCGCCGGACGGGCGGGGGGACTGAGGCAATTCATCGCAGGGCCGTCGCGTGGGGCCCATAATCACGCAAATTGCTGATTTTTAAGTTTTTTTGTCGGTCATGGCCGGGGTCCTGCGCTGGGCGGCATAGGGATTGTTCGTTCTTTGCAACCCCGCCGCCTCTCGTTAAGGTCAATCTCAACCGCGAGGAACCAGGGCCGGTCGGCGTGCGCCGCAGGACCGATTTACCCTAAGTTTACCGAGGCTCTTATTCACTTCGGCTGGGACCGTTTTCAGAAAAAATGAGCGAGCTGCGCAAAGCCACCTTGCGGCAAATCCGTTACCTTGCGGCGGTGCTGCGCACCGGCAGCGTGACGGCGGCGGCCGCCGAGCAGCATGTGACCCCCCCGGCCATCACCGGACAGATCAAGGCGCTGGAGGAACTGGCCGGGGTGGCGCTGGTCGAGCGCAGCGGCGACCGCTTCCGCGCCACGCAGGCCGGGCAGGAGGTGGCGACGGCGCTGGCCCAGATCGAGGGCGCGCTGACCAATTGCGACCACGCGCTCGACCGGATGCGATATGCCGACCAGGGCTGCGTCTCGCTCGGCATCGTCAGCCCCGTGCAATATTTCGCGCCGAAAGCGCTGGCCGACTTCCAGCGTCTCCAGCCCGGGGTCAAGCTGCGCATCCAGATCGGCAACCGCGAGACGATTCTGGCGGCGCTGCTGCGCTGCGACCTCGATCTGGCGATCACCGGCTCGATGCCGCCGGAATGTCCTGTCATCGCCGAGGAGATCGGCGACCATCCCATGGTGATGATCGCCTGCCCCGGCCACGAACTGGCGGCGCGCTCGGGCCTGAGCTTCGCCGATCTGGCGGGCGAGACCTTTTTGGTGCGCGAGCCGCGCTCGGGCACGCGGGGATGGTTCGAGCGCCTGACCAGCCGGGTGCCGGCGCTGGCGCAGCGGCGCGAGATCATGCTGCCGTATAACGAGACCATCAAGCAATCGGTGATGGCCGGTCTCGGCGTCGCCTTCATTTCAGCCCACGCCATCGTCGCGGAGCTGGCGGCGCGCCGTCTCGCGGTGCTGGACGTGCTGGGCACGCCGGTGATGCGCAAATGGTATGTGGCGCATCACGCGCGCAAGCGTCTGCAGCCGGCGACCGCCGCGCTGCGGCGATTCTGGCTCGCCCACGGCTGCGAATATCTGCCGTCGTTTTCCGCGGCTTCGACGTTCATGTGAGGCCGGCGCCAATTTCGCCGGTTTTGCGGCGAAGAGTCGGAGCCTGCCCGGTTTTCATGTGAGACGCCGGGCGGCGATCCACACAGGAGACCAGGGCGATGGCGGGAGATGCGGATGTTCGGAGGGGCCAGTGCCATTGCGGCGCGGTGCGGTTTGAGGCGCGACTCAGCGACGGCTTCAATACGATCTGCCGTTGCAACTGCTCCTACTGCCGCATGAGAGGCGCCGTCGTCGCCGCGGCGGCGGGCGGGGTCAAAATCCTGCAAGGCGAGGACGCGCTGACAAGCTATCGCTTCAACACTGGCGTGGCGCAGCACTTCTTCTGTTCCCGCTGCGGAATCTACACGCATCACCAGCGGCGCTCCGATCCAACTCAGTTCGCCGTGAACGTGGCCTGCCTGGAAGGGGTCAGTCCGTTCGATTTTCCCGAAGTGCGCGTCACGGATGGCGTCAATCACCCCAACGACACCGGCAAGCCGCCGCGTCTGGCGGGCACGCTGCGTTTTTTCCGCGCGGAGTGACGTTGGGCGGCGCCCTTGGCGCTCAGGCCACCCCGGCTTTCAGCAGATCGTGAATGTGCAGGATGCCGACGGGCTTGCCGGCGTCGAGGATGAACAGCACGGTGATCTTGCGCCGGTTCATCGTCTCCAGCGCGGCCGAGGCCAGCGAGCCGACATTGGCCGTGCGCGGGCCGCGCGTCATGATTTCAACGGGGCGGCGGTCCTGCATGTCCGGCCCCCAGTTGCGGCGCAGGTCGCCGTCGGTGATGATGCCGCTCAGCGCGCCCACCTCGTCGACGAGGCCGACGCAGCCGAAACGCTTGCCCGACATGACCAGGATGACCTCGCTCATGCTGGCGCTTTCCGGCAGCAGCGGCATGTCCTCGCCGGCGTGCATGAGGTCGTCGACCTTGTTCAGCCGCGCCCCCAGCTTGCCGCCGGGATGGAAAATGCGGAAGTCGCGCGCCGTAAAACCGCGATCCTCGATCAGCGCCACCGCCAGCGCGTCGCCGAGCACCAGCTGAATCGTGGTGGAGGTGGTCGGCGCGAGGCCGTTCGGGCAGGCCTCCTCGACCTGCGGCAGCAGCAGCAGCACGTCGGCGGCGCGGCCGAGCGCGCTGTCGCGGCGCGAGGTGCCGGCGATCAGCGGCACGGTGAATCGTTTGGAATAATCAATGAGATCGGCCAGTTCCGCCGTCTCGCCCGACCAGGAGAAGGCCAGCAGCACGTCGTCCTGGGTGACCATGCCGAGATCGCCATGGCTGGCTTCGGCGGCGTGGAGGAAAAAGGCGGGCGTGCCGGTGGAGGCCAGCGTCGCCGCCACCTTGCGGCCGATATGGCCGGATTTGCCCATGCCCGAGACCACCACGCGGCCGCGCGCGTTGCGGATCAGCTCGATCGCTTGTTCAAGCGCGTGGCCGAGATCGCCGTCGAGCGCGGCGCGCAAATGCGCCATGCCCTTGGTTTCGATCTCGACGCTTTTGCGTGCGGCTTCCAGTGCGATCCGTGTCATGCGACCCTCTTTATCGCCGCGTTCCCTAACCCATTGGCTCGAACTCGGCAATGCGCGGGGCGCGCGGCGGCGGTTTACGGCTTCTTGCAGGTGTCGATCCCGAGCAGGGCGTAGGGCGGGCACCAGCGAATCAGTCCGGTCAGCAGCGGAACGACGCCAACCCAGCCCCAGGGCGTTTGCGGGCCGACGAACACAAGCGAAATCAGCGCGAGGCCGAGGACGATGCGGATGGCGCGGTCGAGTTGTCCGATATTTCTGGTCATGGCGGTCTCCTGTTTGGGTCACGCCTCCCGATTAAGCCGCGCGCGGCGGCAAGTCGGTGACTTCGGTCACGCACCGGACAGGTCTTCGAGGCCGGCGCGGTCGCCGATCTCGATTCGGCCGCGCGCCAGCCGCACCAGCCCGGCGCGCTGGAACAGCGCCAGCTGCCGGCTGACCACTTCGCGCGCGGCGCCAATATCCTCGGCCAGATCCTGGTGCGTCGCCTCGAACCCGGCGGCGTTTCCCGCGCGCGAAAGCACCGCCGAGGCGAGGCGGGCGTCCACCCGCAGGAAGGCGATGCTCTCGACCAGCCGGGTCATTTCCGAAAGCCGCGCGCCGAACCGTTCGAACACGAATTCGGCGAAATCGCCGGAATCCCGCAGCAGGCGCTTGAACAGCGGCGGCGGGACGATCGCGAGCCGAACCTCGGTTTCGGCCACGCCCTCCGCCGTGTAGTCGAGGCCGCCCATCAGGCACAAAGTGGTCTGCACGCAGGTTTCGCCGGGCGCCACGCGATAAAGCACGAGGCGCCGCCCGTTCTCGCCGGTGACGCTGACCCGCACCGAGCCCTGGCGCAGCAGCACGAAGCCCTGGCAGGGCGATCCGGCCGAAAACAGGGTTTTGCCTTCGGGGAACGTCAGCTCCGGCAGGCGTCCCAGCGCCTCGCGCGTCGCCGAGTCGCATGTCGTCAAGCGCGCGAAAGAGTCCATCGGTCAGAAGGCGGCGTTGGCCACGAGAAAATCGCGGAACGCCTGGATGCGCGCGACATTCTTCATTTCGGCGGGATAGGCCAGCCAGCAGTCGAGCACCGGCATGTCCACATGCAGATCGAGCCGCGTCAGCGGCGAGGCGTCGTCGATGACATAGTCCGGCAGCACGGCGATGCCGGCGCCGCGCTCCACCGCCTGCCGCACCGCGAACAGGTTGTTGATGGAAATGGCCGGCTCGCGCGGCTTTTTCGGATCGCGCCCCGCATAGAGCAGCAGGTTCAGATTGTTGAGATAGGGCGCGCCGGACACGCCGAAGGCGAGGATGCGGTGGGAATCGAGATCCGCCGCGCTCTGCGGCTGGCCGTGGCGCTGGACATAGGCGCGCGACGCATAGGCCGAATAGGTCAGCGAAAACAATTTGCGGCGGATCAGCTCGCTCTGGGTCGGCTCGCGCAGGCGCAGGGCGACGTCGGCCTCGCGCATGGTCAGGTCAAGCTCGTCGTCGGTGAGAATCACGGTGACGGTGATGTTGGGATAAAGCTCGCGGAATTCGGCGAGGCGCGGCGCCAGCCAGGAGGCGCCGAAACCGGTGTTGGCGGTGACGCGCAATTCGCCATGGGGTTTTTCGCGGGCGTCCGACAGTCTTACGCGGGCGCCTTCCAGCTTGGCCAAAACCTCCTGCACCGTGCGGTACAGCATCTCGCCCTGCTCGGTCAGCAGCAGTCCGCGGGCGTGGCGATGAAACAAGGTGGTCTTGAGATCGTACTCGAGAGCGCTTACCTGCCTGCTCACAGCGGACTGGCTCAAGTGCAGCGCTTCGCCGGCGTGGGTGAAAGACCCGGCCGAAGCGGCTGCGTGAAAAATGCGTAGCTTGTCCCAGTCCATCGGGTCCCCGCCCGTCATGATGCCCTCGCCATGAATCCTCGGCATGGGAGTCATGCGTTCCTTGCAGCACCGTTTACGCCATAAGTAGGAGGGCGTCCATGTTCGCCATTGGAAAAAAGTCGAAACTGCCCGGCCCGTCAGAGGCCTTGCCCGGACGGCGCGAGCCGCTCGACCCCGGCAAGGTCCACTTCGTCAATGGCGCGGTCCTGGCCGGTCCCTATCCGCGCGGCTGCGAGGCCATCCAGTTCGGCATGGGCTGTTTCTGGGGCGCGGAGCGCAAGTTCTGGCAGACCGAGGGCGTGCATGTCACGGCGGTCGGCTATGCCGGCGGCCTCACGCCCAATCCGACCTATGAGGAGGTGTGCTCCGGCCGCACCGGCCATGCCGAAGTGGTGCTGGCGGTTTACGACCCCGGCCGGGTGTCGCTGGACAAGTTGTTGAAAATCTTCTGGGAATCGCACGATCCCACCCAGGGGATGCGGCAGGGCAACGACATCGGCACGCAATATCGGTCGGCTATTTATTTCACCAGCCAGACGCAGCGCGTCGCGGCCGAGGCCTCCAAGGCGGCCTATCAATCGGCGCTGTCGCGCCACGGCTACGGGCCGATCACGACCGAAATCGCCCCGGCGGGGCCGTTCTATTTCGCCGAGGCCCATCACCAGCAATATCTCGCCAAGAATCCGGGCGGCTATTGCGGCCTGGGCGGCAGCGGGGTTTCCTGTCCGATCGGGCTTGAGACCTGAGCCGAAATCCGAATAAGCTTGGCGGCGCGCGACAATCGGTCGCGCGCGGTCACACGCAAACAATTGCTTGAAACCGTTTGAGAGGAGCGCATATGCGTTTGGGCAAGAGGATCGAGCGCGCGCTCGAAACGTTGCTGTTTTCCAGCCGCTGGCTGTTGGCGCCGTTCTTTCTGGCGTTGATCCTTTGCCTGGTGGCGCTGCTGATTCAGGCGGGCCTGCATGTCTTTCACGTGTTGCAGACCGTGTTCACCGCCTCGGAAACCTCGGTGGTGCTCGATGCGCTCAGCCTGATCGACCTGAGCTTCTGCGGCGCGCTGGTGGTGCTGGTGATTTTCTCCGGCTACGAGAATTTCGTCTCGCGCATCGACCATATCGACGAGCCGGACGGCGGCCTGAAGGCCGCCGCGTCGCAAGCGTCCTGGCCGGAATGGATGCGCCATATCGACTTCAACGGGCTGAAACTGAAGCTGTTGTCGTCGATCGTGGCGATTTCCGCGATCCAGACCCTGCGGGTGATGCTGGACATGCAGAACCGCAGCAATGCGGAAATCGCCTGGACGGTGGGCATCCATCTGTCGTTCGTGGTCTCGGCCCTGCTGCTGGCCCTGATGGACCGGATCAGCCACGACGAGAAACATTAAAGCGCGTCGGCCATGGCCTGAAAAACGCCGGCCCAGTCGTCGCGCGCGGGCTGGCGGAACAGCCGGACGCTCGGATACCATGGCGTATCCGTGCGTTCGCGGCGCCAGCGCCATTCCGCCACATGCTTCAAAGCCAGCCAGGTCGGGCGCCCCAGCGCGCCCGCCAGATGCGCGATCGACGTGTCGCAACTGACGATGAGGTCGAGGTTTTCCATCACCGCCGCCGTGTCGAGGAAGGCGTCGGGACCCTGGTCGAAATCCGGCAGGGTTTCGATGCGGGCCTCCGGCGGCGGCGGGGCGTCGCCGGCTTCGCGCCGGTGCAGCGAGATCAGCCGGACGTCCGGGCGATCCGCGAGAATTTTCAGCAGGGCGGGGTCGTAGCCGCGGTCGCGGCCGGCCGCATTGGCCAGATGCCCGCGCCAGGCGACGCCGATCTTGCGGCCGCCCGCGCCGAGCCGGTCGCGCCACAGCGCGACGCGTTCGGGTTCGGCGCGCAGATAGGGCGTCAGCGCGGCCCAGCTCTCGGGTTCCGCGCCGAACAGGCCCGGCGCGCTCATCATCGGCAGATGCGCGTCGAAAGCGTCGGGCGCCTCGTCCTCGTCGAGCCAGACGATGTCCTCGCCCAACGTGCGCAACAGCCGGTGCAGCCGGCGCGGCGCCGCCGCCGACACAAGGGCGCCGCGGTCCGCCGCATAGCGGGCGAAGCGGCAGAATTGCAGCACGTCGCCCAACCCCTGTTCCCAGAACATGAACAGGCGGCGGCCGGCGAGCGGCGCGCCTTCCTCAAAGCGATTCGGCAAGCCGCGCCGCGAAAAACGGTCGGTGACGCACGTGCGGTCGAACCGGCTTTCGTAAAGGCGCCAGCCCTCGGCGAACCGGCCCATGCGCAAGGCCCAGTTGGCGGCGCTGAAGCGGATTTCGGGATCGTTGGGCTTGAGCGCCAGCGCCCGCTGGTAGCAGGCGTCCGCCTCCTCCTGCCGGTCGAGTTCGACCAGAGCGTTGCCGCGATTGTGAGAGGCGTCGGCGTAATCGGGGGAGAGTTTTAGCGCCAGATCATAGGCCACCAGCGCCTCGTCGTAGCGTTTCAGCTCTTTCAGAACGATGCCGCGATTGTTGAGCGCGTCGGCGAAGCCGGGCCGCGCGGCGCAGGCGCGCTCGAAACTCGCCAGCGCCTCGTCGATCCGGCCGAGATGCTTTAACGCCAGGCCGCGATCGTTCCAGGCCCCGGCGTGGTCCGGCGCCCGCGCCAGCACGGCGTCATAGGCGGCGAGCGCCGCCTCCCAGCGTTCCGCCGCCAGCAGGGCGATGGCCCGGTTGTTGAGAATGGCCGGCGAGAACGGGTCGAGCGCCAGCGCGCGGTCAAAATCGGCCAGCGCCGCGTCATAGCGCCGCAACTCCTTGAGAATCACCCCGCGATTGTCGAGCGCGATGGGGTGGTTGGGCTGCAACGCCAGCGCCTCGCCCAGCAGAGCCAGCGCGCGGGCGCGGTCGCCCTTTTGCGCCGCCAGCACGCCCATCAGCCGCGCCAGTTCGGGATGCGGGCCGAAGTCGCGCCGCAGCGATTCATAGGCGCGCGCGGCGCCGGCGAGATCGCCTTGCACATGGCGGGCCACGCCCTGGTTGAAGCGGCTGGGAAAGCCGCCGGCGGCATGCGGCATGGCAAGCTCCCGAAGGTGAGACAATGCGGCCGACTTTCGCTCGTCCGGCTTTCTCCAACCTTGTGCGGCGGCGCGCCTTGGTCTATCGCGGGCGCCGACGGAAAAGGAGAGTTTGATGAGCCTCAAGAGACTGCACCCGGGAAAACGCATGAGCCAGGGCGTCGTGCGCGGCGACATCGTGTTCCTGGCCGGCCAGGTGGCCGAGACCAAGGGCGGCGCGCCGGTGGCCGAGCAGACCAAGGAAGTGCTCGGCCAGATCGACAAGCTGCTCGCCGAAGCCGGCACCGACAAGACCAAGATCATGATGGCGACGATTTATCTGGCCGACATCAAGACCTTCGCCGAAATGAACTCGGCCTGGGACGCTTGGGTCCCCCAGGGCGCCACGCCGGCCCGCGCCACCGTCGAGGCCAAGCTGGCCGCGCCGGAATACAAGGTGGAAGTGGTGATCGTCGCGGCGATCTGATCGGGCGGGCGTCCGAACGGACGCCCGGCTTACGCCTGACGGGTCGGGGCGTTTGACGCGCCCTTGCCGTTGAGGGGATTGTCCTCGTCCCAGCCGTAGCTCACGGTTTCGAACCGCATGGCGGCGAGGTCGAACAGAGCGAGGCGCCCCACCATCGAGCGGCCGAAGCCGACGATCTCGCGGATCGCCTCCAGCGCCATCAGCGCCCCGACCATGCCGGTCAGCGCCCCGAGCACGCCGGCCTCGGCGCAGGTCGGAATCGCGCCCGGCGGCGGTTTTTGCGGAAACAGGCAGCGATAGGTCGGGTTCGGCGTTCCGTCCGGCGCGGTCTCGAACGGCCGCAGCGTGGTGAGCGAGCCGTCGAACTGGCCGACCGCCGCCGTCACCAGCGGCTTCTTCGCATAATAGCAGGCGTCCGACACGAGATAGCGGGTGTCGAAATTGTCGGAGCCGTCGGCGACCACATCGCAGTCCTCGATCAGCGCCCTGACATTGTGCTGCGTCAGCCGCACCGCCTCCACCTGACAGACGACATTGGGATTGAGTTTTTGCACCGCCGCCGCCGCCAGGGCCGCCTTGCCCGCGCCCACGTCCTCGTCGGCGAACAGGATCTGGCGTTGCAGATTGGACAGCGACACCTTGTCGTCGTCGATGATTTTCAGCCGGCCGACGCCCGCCGCCGCCAGATACAGCAGCAAGGGCGCGCCCAGCCCGCCGGCGCCGACCACCGCCACCGAGGCGGCCTTGAGTTTGCGCTGGCCGGGGCCGCCGATGTCGCGCAGCAGGATGTGGCGCGCATAGCGTTCGATTTCTTCCGGGGTGAGTTCGGGCAAGTCGGTCATGCCCGAAAAAGTCATGGCCGCCTGGCCCAGTCAAGCGCCTGTTCGAGCCGGTCGTCGCCCCAGAACAATTCGCCGTCTTCCGTCACGAAGCTGGGCGCGCCGAACAGGCCGAGTTTGCGCGCCGTCTCGGTCTCCTCGCGCAAGCGTTCGCGAATCGGATCCGATTGGGCCTGTTCCAGCAGGTCGGCCGGCAAGTCGAGATCGCGCAGGATGCCGGCGAGCACGGATTCGTCGGAAATCACCTGTCCGCGCGCGAATTCCGCCAGGAACACCTCGCGCGAAAAGTCCGGCCGCGCCGCGTCCCCGACCGCCAGCGCCAGCCGCGCCGCTTTCACCGAATTTTGCGGAAAGCCGGCCGGACGTGTGAAGGGGTGTCCGCGCGCGGCGCAATTGCGTTCGAGATCGCGCCACATATAGCGCCCCTTGGCGGGGAAAATGTTGAAGGGCGAATTCATCCAGCCCTGAGCCGTGAAAATCGGCCCCAGCAGAAACGGCCGCCAACGCAGCTCGACGCCCGCCGCTTGGGCCAGAGTCTCGACGCGGTGGATCGTAAGATAGGAATAGGTGCTTGCAAACTCGTACCAGAAATCCAATCGGGGCAATGTCGTCTCCGCAAACAAGGACGGCGGGTTCGCTGCGGGGCCGCGCGAAAAAGCGGACCCATCGGTCAGTTTCGGCGGTTTGAGGCGTTCCGGGGTGGAGCTTGGCTCAAAACACCGATAAACGCTAGTCGTTCCGGTTCCGGCAAAAAATCGAGGCTCCCGCGCGTGTCGCCAAAATCGACCCTTGTTCTCGTCGCCTTTCTCACTCTGGCGGGTCTGGCGCTGTTCGCCTGGGCGCCCGAGCTCGATCTCGCCGTCGCCGGGCTGTTTTTCAAGGACGGCGCCTTTGTGGCCGCCTCGACGCCGGCGGGCGACGTCTGGCGGCGGGTGTTCTGGGACGCGCCCTATGCGGCGCTCGCCATCTGCCTCGTCGGCTACGTTCTGCGCCGCTCCGGCCGTTCTATGCGCGGGCCGGACGGCAGGGCTACGATCTTTCTGATCGCCACGCTGGCGCTGGGGCCGGGCCTGCTGCTGAACGGCGTGCTCAAGGAGCATACCGGGCGGCCGCGCCCGGTGCAGACCGATCAATTCGGCGGGGACTGGACGTTCCGCCCCTATTACCGCATCGACGGGGCCTGCCCGAGCAATTGCTCGTTCGCTTCCGGGGAGGCCGGAACCTCCGCCTGGACGCTGGCGCCCGCGCTGCTGGCGCCGACGCCGGCGCGGCCCTATGCGGTCGCCGCCGCGCTGGCGCTGACGGCGGCGACCGGGGCGTTGCGCATGGCCTATGGCGGACACTATCTCTCCGACGTCACGCTCGCCGCGCTGTTCACCATTCTCGTCGTTCTCGGCGGCTATTGCTGGTATGCTCGCGGCGGCTCCCGCTGGATCTGACCTGATGCAATTCGACCTGCTGCTTGACGACGCCGCCTTTTTGCTGCGCTGGCTGCATGTGGTCGCGGCGATGGTGTGGGTCGGCTCGGCCTTCGCCTTGCTGCGGCTCGACCTCGCGATGCGGCCGCGCGCGGGAGATGGCGCGGCCCAGAGCCTGTTTTTGAACGGCGGCGCCGCCTTCCGGCTGGCGCGCACGGCGGAGGCCGATCCCGGCGAACCCGCCCTGCATTTCAAATTCGAGGCCTACGCCACCTGGTTCAGCGGCTTCGCCTTGATCTGCCTGATCTATTGCGCGGAGCCGCGCCTGTTCCTGATCGACCCGCAGCTGTGGGACGCCCCGCCCTGGGCCGCGATCACGCTCGCTTTGGCGCTGCTGCCGGGCTTCCTGCTGATTTATGAGATGTTCTTCCGGCGGACCCGGCTGGAGGGCGACGCCGCGCTGTGGGCTTTGTTCGGCCTTTGCGCCGCGCTTTGCGCCGGCCTGTGCCTGCTGTTCGCCGGCCGCGCCGCCTTTCCGCTGATCGGGGCCAATCTTGCGACGCTGATGGCGGGCAATATCGCCCATGCGCTGTCCCCGGCGCAGCGCCGCCGCCTCGCCGCCCTGCGCCGGGGCGAGACGCCCGACGAGGCCGAGGCCAAACGGGTGGCGGGGCGCGCGCTGCACAATCAATATCTCGTTCTGCCCGTCGTTTTCTTCATGCTGTCCGGCCATGCGCCGCTGCTGTTCGCGGGGCCGCAGCGCATCGCGGTCGCCGTGCTCGCGGTCGCCGCGGGCTTTCTGATCCGCCGGCTGTTTCTGCAACGGGCGCGGGGTCTGGGCTGGAACGGGCGCCTGATCGCGGCGGCGGCCGTCGCGCTGGCGGCCCTGTTGGCGCTGGCCTGGCCGAAGCCGCCCGAGGACAGACGCGCGGAAACGGCGGGACAGGCGATCGCCCAGCTGATCCGGCCGGGACCGGCGGCGGCGCAGGCGCTGATCGACACGAAATGCGCCTATTGCCACGCCGCCGCGCCGCTTTGGCCCGGCCTTTCGCGCGCCCCGGCCGGACTCGATTTCACCGACGGCGCGGGTGTGGCGGCTCATGCGGCGGAGATTTTACGCGCGGCCGCGCTCACCTCGGCCATGCCGCCGCCGGGCGCCGCGCCGCCGCTCGACGACGAGGACAAAGCCCTGTTGTGGCGGGCGTTGCGCTAGCGCGGAGTCCCGAAAATCATCGCGCCCTAGAACTCGACGTCGAGCTCCTCCATTTCGTCCGGCTCGACCCGGGCCGCTTCGGCCCATTCCACCATGGGCGCCCAGTTGAGGATGTGATCGCGATAGCCGGCGGCGTCGGAATCGAGCGCCACGCGATAGGTGGCGAACCGCGAGCAGACCGGCGCGAACATGGCGTCGGCCAGGGTGGGGCGGGCGCCGAACAGGAACGGGCCGCCATATTGGTCAAGGCACTCGCGGAAAATCTGCACGACGCGCGCGATGTCGGGCCGGGCGCCCGACCAGATGCGGAAATTGGGAAATTCCGCCTTGATGTTCATGGGCAGGGCCGAGCGCAGATTGGCGAAGCCGGAGTGCATTTCGCCGGACACCGAGCGGTTGTGGCTGCGCCCGGCGCGGTCGGCCGGCAGAATCCCCGCCGAGGGACAGATTTCGGCGAGATATTCGGCGATGGCCAGCGTATCCCAGATATGCAGGCCGTCATGGTCGAGCGCCGGCGTGCGGAACGAGGGCGACAGCAGCAGCAGTTCGGCGCGGGCGCTGGCGTCCTCGATCGGCAGGAGCCGCTCCTCGAACGCGATTCCCGCGATTTTGCACAACAACCAGCCGCGCAGCGACCAGGACGAGTAATTCTTGCTGCTGATCGTCAGGACCGCCTTGGCCATCGTTTCGCTCCCAAAGCAGGATCGCCGAAGTGCGGCCGCCGATTTTTCGGTCGAAAATCCTGCTGCAACAGAGTATGCCAACCATGAATGGGTCGAAAGTGCGCCTATTCACGCGTGCGGGCCGAGGTTAGCACTCCCCGGCTTCAAGGCAATGCGCAAATTTTCAACTTGCAAGCCATGCTTGCCTATTCGCCCTAGCCAAAAGTATGCGACCATCTGTCCATCGTGACAGTTTTGACATAATACAAAAATGCTAAGCTCCTCATCGCCGGGGCGCGCGAAGGGGACCGCGAATGCTGTATCATGCTTATCAAGCCCAATCGGACCTGATGGCGCCGGTCAAGGCCTACGCGCGGCTGGCCGCCCAGATGCTGAACGGGTCGATCGGGCCGCTGCGCGACACGCTTCTGGTCCGCAACATGTCCGCCGCCTACCAGATGGTGGACCGCGTCGGCCTGACCCATCAGCGGCCGGCCTATAATATCAAGAGCGCGCCGGTCGGCAACGAGCAGGTGGAGATCGTCGAGACCGCCGCGCTGACCACGCCCTTCGCCACCCTGCTGCACTTCAAGAAACATGTCGCGACGCCGCAGCCGCGCGTGCTGGTGATCGCGCCGCTGTCCGGCCATTTCGCCACGCTGCTGCGCGCGACCGTGCGCACGCTGCTGGCCGACCATGACGTCTTCATCACCGACTGGCACAACGCGCGCGACGTCAGCCTGGCCGACGGCGCCTTCGGCTTCGACGATTATGTCGCCCATGTCATCCGCTTTCTCGAACATATCGGCCCGGGCGCGCATATTGTCGCGGTGTGCCAGCCCTGCGTGCAGGCGCTGGCCGCCGCCGCCGTGATGGCCGAGGACGACAATCCGGCCCAGCCCGCCTCGATGACGCTGATGGCCGGGCCGATCGACACCCGCATCGCGCCGACCAAGGTCAACGAGCTGGCCAAGGAAAAGCCGATGTCCTGGTTCGAGTCCAATCTGATCGCCCGCGTGCCGCTGCGCTACAAGGGCGCGCGGCGGCGGGTCTATCCCGGCTTCATCCAGCTCTCCGCCTTCATGGCGATGAACATGGACCGCCATGTGAAGGCGCATGTCGAGCTGTTCCACCATCTCGCCGGCGGCGATGTGGCCAAGGCTGACCAGACCAAGGCGTTTTACGACGAATATTTCGCGGTGCTGGACCTGCCGGCGGAATTCTATCTGGAAACCGTGCGCTGGGTGTTCCAGGAGCATCTGCTGCCGCTGGGCCTGCTGAAATATCGCGGCCGAACGGTCGATCCCAAGGCGATCCGCAAGACCGCGCTGCTGACGGTGGAAGGCGAGCGCGACGACATTTGCGCCGTCGGCCAGACCATGGCGGCGCATGATCTCGCCGCCAGTCTGAAGCCTTATCGCCGCAAGCACCACATGCAGGCCGGCGTCGGCCATTACGGCGTGTTCAGCGGCCGCAAATGGGAAAACCAGGTCTATCCGATCGTCCGCAACATGATCCTGCAGAACGATTGAGTCAGAACCTCGGGGCGTCGGCGAACAGGTCGCGATAGGCCTCGGCGGCGATCTGGTGGAACTGGCCGGTGGCCTCGTTCAGCACCAGCAATTCCCCGGTGGCGACGCCAAAATAGGCGCCGTGCAGGCTGAGCCAGCCGCGCGCTTCGAGCGTGGCGATATAGGGGAAGCTGCGCAGGTTGGCGAGGCTCGCCTTGATCGACTCGTGGTTCAGCCGCTCCGACCAGTCGCTCAACGGTTCGCTCGGCGCGCCCAGGCCTTCGGCCGCCGGGGCGAGCAGCCGAATCCAGCGGCCGATGAAATCGCCCGGCGCCAAGGGCCGCATATACGGATCGGCCTCCATTTCGGTATAGGCGCGCACGCCGCCGCATTGGGCGTGGCCCATCACCACGATATGCTTGACCTTCAAGCCCATCACAGCGAATTCGATGGCCGCGGAGGTGCCGTGATAATCGTCGTTCGGCTTGTAGGGCGGGGCGAGATTGGCGACATTGCGCACCACGAACAATTCGCCCGGCCCGGCGTCGAAGATCACCTCCGGCGGGACGCGCGAATCGCAGCAGCCGATCAGCAGGGTGTCCGGGTTCTGTCCCTGTTCGGCCAGTTCCTGGTAGCGCGCGCGCTCCCGTCCGAAACGCCCCTGAAGGAAGCTTTGATAGCCTTCAGCCAGCCGTTTCGGGAAAATCTGCTCGCTCATCGCAAATGCCTCCGCGCCGCTTGGGCGGCAACCGGGCGCATGTATTGCCGGATTGCGGCGGCGGGGGCAAGCCGCCGGATGCGCGCGGCGTCCCGACGAAAGTCGCGGCGTCCCGCCAAATTGCCGATGGCGCGAACGGGGGCGAGCGATTATGCTCGCCCGCACAAGCTTGGACGCCGGGGCGGGCCGCTGAAACGCGGCCGGCGCGGCGACGCTTTTATTCAACGCGTCCGAACGCGAGCGGTCCGCTCGCATGTTTCGCGGCGCCATTGAGGAGAACGCATGACCAGCCTTCGTCCCCGCCGCAGCGTGCTCTACATGCCCGGTTCGAACGCCCGCGCGCTGGAAAAGGCCAAGACGCTCGCCGCCGACGCGTTGATCCTCGATCTGGAGGACGCCGTCGCGCCCGACGCCAAGGAGGCTGCGCGCGATCAGGTCATGGCCGCCGTCAAGGCCGGCGGCTTCGGCCGCCGCGAGGTGGTCATCCGCGTCAATGGAACGCATACGCCCTGGGGCAAGGCGGATCTCGCCGCCGCCGCCGCCGCCGGCCCGGACGCCATTCTGATTCCGAAGGTTTCGACCCCCGGCGACATCACCCTCACCGCCAAGGCGATCCGCGATTTCGGCGCGCCCGAGCACACCAGGCTCTGGGCGATGATGGAAACGCCGACCGCCATTCTCAACGCCGATTCCATCGTGCGCACGGCGCTCGATCCCGCCGCGCGGTTGTCCGTGCTGGTGATGGGCACCAACGACATCGCCAAGGAAACCCGCGCGCGGCTGACGAAGGGGCGGCTGTCGATGCTGGCCTATCTGTCGATCTGCGTCGCCGCCGCCCGCGCCCACGGGGTCGATATCGTCGACGGCGTTTACAACGATTTCTCGGACGAGGCGGGATTCCGCGCCGAATGCGAGCAGGGCCGCGATCTCGGCATGGACGGCAAGACGCTGATCCATCCGAAGCAGGTGGAGATTTGCAACGAGGTGTTCGCCCCGGCCGAGGCCGAAATCGCCTTCGCGCGCCGGGTGATCGAAATCTTCGATCTGCCCGAGAACCAGTCCAAGGGCGCGCTGCAGGTCGACGGCAAGATGGTCGAGCGTTTGCACGCCGACATGGCGCGGCGCACCGTCGCGATCGCCGAGGCGATCTCCGCTCAGACTTGAGAGAAAATGCCGGTCGCGTGTCGAACTGGGGTTTTCCCGATCCGCGCGGCCGCTATAATGCCGCGGAACGGCAGGGAACCGCAGAATGAACGCGCAGAACGGACAAGGCGAGGATCACCAGACCCCTGCGAAGGCCGCCACCCCCGCGGAGCCTGCGGCTCCCGGCGCGGCGCCGCAGCCTTCGCCCAAGGGACAAGCCACGCCGGCGGTCAATCCGTCGCTAGCCAAGCCCGAATCGTCCCCCGCGCCCGCGCGCCCCGCCGCCGCGAGCGTAGTGACCGGCAAGAAGACCGAAGCGCCCGCCGCCAAGCCTTCGGTTTCGCCTTTAGCTTCGGTTTCGCCCGCGCAGGCCGTCGCGCCGAAGAAGGCTGAGGCGCCCGCAGCCCCCGCCAAACCTGCGCCCGCCAGCCCAGCCGCGCCGGCTGTGGCCGAAAAGAAAATTGAAACGCCTGCCGCCAAGCCTGTGGCTGCGCCCGCGCCGGCCGTTGTGGAAAAGAAAACGGATGCGCCCGCCGCCGCCAAGCCGGCGCCCGTGAGCCCAGCGACGCCGCCTGCGGTGGAGAAGAAAGCCGAAGCGCCGGCGCCCGCCAAACCCGCCGCCGAAAAGAACGATCCGCCGCCCCCCTTCCGAACCGCTCCGGCCCAGCCTACGGCTGCGCCTTCCACCCCGGCCAAGCCTTCCACGCCAGCCACGCCGGCCAAGCCTTCGACGCCGGCCAAGCCCGTCACGCCGGCCAAGCCCGTCACGCCGGCCAAGCCGGGGCCGTTGGGCGGCGCGCGTCCGCCGTCCGAACCCCAGCCCGAACAGCCCGCGAAGCCGAAGAGAACCGGTCTGCGTCTGGTCGCCTTGCTGGGCGTGGCGGCGCTCGGCGGCGGATATTATCTGTCGACCCAGAATGGCGCGCCGGATCTGCTGTCTCCGCCCGCCGACACCGACGCCGCCAAGCCTGCGGCGAAGACCGCCGCCCCGCCGCCGGAGGGCGAATCCGCCGGCGCCAAGGGCGGCAAGAACGAAGCCGCGGATTCGGAGAGCGGCAAGGCCGCGACCGCCGAGTCCGAGAAACCCGCCGTGGAGACCGAAAAGCCGGCCGCTTCTGCCGAGCCGACCGCGCCGTCTCAGGCGGAAGCGCCCGCCGCCCCGAGCGAAGCGCCGGCGCGTCAGCCGGCCGCCGAGCCTCCGGCCACGGCCGCGCCTGACAAGGCTGGAGCGGGCGACGGGCCGAGCCTGCGCGAACGCGAACTGGTCGAGCATCTGGTGGAGACGCGGACGGAACTGTCCGACACCCAGGCGCAGGTGGCGCAGGCGCAGACGCAATTGTCCGAATTGACGCGCCGTCTGGCCCAGGCCGAGGCGAAGCTCGCCGCTCCGCGAGAGACGCCCAGGGCCGCGCCGGAATCGAAGCCGGCCGAGGCGGCGGCGCGGCTGCTGATGGCGGAATCGGCGCTGGCCGCGCTGCGCCAGGGCGCGGATATCGCCGCTTTCGCCGGCGCGCTCGAACATCTGGGCGGCGACGCCGGCCGCGTCGCGCAAATGCGGGCGGGCGCGAAGGCGCCCGGCCTCGTCAGCCTCGCCGCCGATTTTTCGGCGCTGTCGCCGAAAATCGCCGCCGCCGCCGCACCGCCGAAACCGGCCGGGACCGAGGCGAAAACCACCGGCGAGAAGGTGATCGCCTATCTCGAAACCCATGTCGGCAAGGTGGTCAAACTGCGGCCGGCGGGCTCGGCC
Organism: Rhodoblastus acidophilus; assembly: GCF_900187365.1. GTDB lineage: Bacteria > Pseudomonadota > Alphaproteobacteria > Rhizobiales > Beijerinckiaceae > Rhodoblastus > Rhodoblastus acidophilus. The sequence goes on along the minus strand of NZ_FYDG01000002.1, from coordinate 324,546 downwards.
GCGCCCCCCGCTTCGCCGGAGGATCAGGCCGCCGCGCATGCCGAAAAGGCGCTCAAGCTTTTGAAGGCCGGTGATCTCGCCGGCGCGGTCGCCGAGGAGGCGCTGCTGCCGGAGGCTTCGCGCGCGGTGACGGCCGATTGGGCCAAGGCCGCCGGCTTGCGCCTCGCGGCTGAAAACGCGGCCAAGGCTGAATTTGAAGCCGCGTTGCAGAACGTGGATAAAGTTAACAATTGACGTTTCTCTGTCATTTCGGGCGTCTCCCATGATCAAAACGCTGCTGTTTCTCGCCTTGATCGCCGCCGCCGCCTGGGGGCTCGGCATTCTCATGGAGACGCCCGGGTCGCTCGCGGTCGAGTGGTTCGGCTACCATATCGACACCTCGCCGCTGGTGGGCTGCGCCTTCATCCTCGCGACGGCCGTCGTCCTCGGTCTGGTTTGGAGCCTGATCCGCTTCCTGTTCAACATTCCCTCGTTCATGGCGCTGGCGCGCCGCGCCCGGGGCCGCGAGCGCGGCGTCGAGGCGCTGTCGCGCGGCATTGTCGCGGCCGGCGCCGGCGACCTGCAGCGCGCGCGGCGCGCCAGCCAGGAAGCCAAGCGGCATCTGCCGGAGGAGCCGCTGACGCTGCTGCTTGAGGCGCAAACCGCGCAATTGGCGGGGGACCGCGCCCGCGCGGAGGAGGCGTTCCGCGCCATGTCTCTGCGCGCCGACACCAAATTGCTCGGCCTGCGCGGCCTGCACGCCGAGAGCCTGCGCCGCGGCGATCAGGAGGCCGCGCACGCGCTGGCGCTCCAGGCCCAGGACACGCGTCCCCTCAGCTGGACGGGGCAGGCGGTGTTCGACCGCTATACCGCGACCAAGGACTGGGAGGCCGCCCAGCGTTGCGTCGCCCAGAACATTCGCGCCAAAATCGTCGATCCCGAGACGGCGCGCCGCCAGCGGGCCGTGCTGGAGACGGCCATTGCGATGGACGTCGAGCAGACCGATCCGGTGCGCGCCATCAAGCTGCTGCGCGCGGCCCTGCAGAAGGAGCCGGCGCTGACGCCGGCCGCCGTCCTGCTGGGACGGTTGCTGTCGCGCAAGGGCGATCTGCGCGCCGCCTCGAAACTGCTGGAGACGGTTTACGCCCGGGCGCCGCATCCCGAACTCGCCCGCGCCTATCTCGAGGTGCGCTCGGGCGATTCGGCCGCCGACCGCCTCAGCCGCGCCAAGGCGCTGGCGCGCTGCGCGCCCGAGCATCCCGAAAGCGCCATGCTGGTCGCGGTGGCCGCCATTGGCGCCCGCGAGTTCACGCTGGCGCGCAAGTCCATGGCGCCTCTGGTGGCCTCGGGCCAGCGTCCGACCGCGCGCATGTGCGTGATCATGGCGGAACTGGAAGATCGCGAGCACGACGCGCAGGGGCTGGTGCGCGAATGGCTGTCCCGCGCGTCGCGCGCGCCGCGCGACGCCATGTGGTTCGCCGACGGCCATTGGTCGAAGCATTGGGCGCCGATTTCTCCGGTCACCGGCAAGCTCGACGCCTATGTCTGGGCCGAGCCGCAAGAGGAATTGACCGGCCCCGTCGAGGATCCGCCGCCTGCTTTCGCGGCGTCCACGCTCAATGGAGCGGCGCCCACCTCGCTGCAGGGACCCTCCGATACGCCGCAACCGCCGTCCGCCGCCGCGCCGCCCGCGCCCCCCGCCGCGGACGCGCCGGCGAAGGCCGGCGAGTCGGCCTCCGCTCAGCGCCATTCGCCGCAGCCGGTGGTGTTCCCGCTGGCCTCGCCGCCGGACGATCCCGGCCCGAAGCCCAAGCCCGTCGGCGCGGCGGCGCCCGCGCGCATGTTCTGAGCCGCGCGCGACGCGCGATGATTTGACGAGCGGCCCGGCGAACCTCGCGTTCGCCGGGCCGTTTTGCGTTAACGGATGATTATGCGTTAACGCCCTGTTAGCGCTCGTGACCAAATTTTCCGTGACTGTGGCGCCGGCGCCCTAGCTCCGCGCGTTTCCTGGCGGCATTTTCAAAGCTCTACCTGCTCCGCTCCAGCCCGCCGCCCAGGAGTCTTTCATGCGCTCGCTTGCCTTCGCCGCCTTCGCCGCTCTCGCCGCCGCCGCGCCGCTACCCGCCGTCGCCAGCACCCATCTGGTCAATTTCCGCCCCGGTTACGATGCGGGAACCGTGGTCATCAGCATGAGCGAGCGCAAGCTCTACTACGTGCTCGACGACGGCCGCGCCATCCAATATCCCGTGGCGGTCGCCAAGCCCGGCAAGGAATGGCTGGGCTCGGCCCGCATCGAGGGCAAGTATTTCCGTCCCGACTGGACGCCGCCGGCGGTGGTCAAGCGCGACCACCCGAACCTGCCCGATTTCGTGCCGGGCGGATCGTCGCGCAACCCGATGGGCGCCGCCGCGCTCACGCTGGACCGGTCCGAGATCGCCATTCACGGCACGTCCCCGACCATGCGCGGGTCGATCGGATCGCGCGCCTCCTACGGCTGCATCCGCATGCTCAACGAGGACGTGTCCGATCTTTACAGCCGGGTCAGCGTCGGCACGCCCGTGGTGATGACGCCCTGAACGGCGGAGGCTCGCCGGGAAGCCGGCGCGGACTTGGGATCAACCCCGTCGGTTCGGCGGGGTTTTTCTTTGCGGCGCGGTTCCGTACGTAAAAAAAGCCCCTGGCTTGCGGCCAGGGGCTTTTCTATTCGGTGCGGACGGCGGGTTTCCCCGCCGCCCTCGATCCGGGATCGGATCAATAATTGTAGGCGCGTTCGCCGTGATCGGTGACGTCGAGGCCTTCGCGCTCGTGATCCGGGGCGGGACGCAGACCGACGACGAGATCGACCAGCTTGTACAGGATCGCGGAGCCGACGCCCGACCACACCAGGGTCGTGCCGACCGCCTTGGCCTGGATGATGAGCTGGGCGATCATGTCGAACGGCGCGGTCGAGGCGTTGCCGTTGGCGAAGTTGGTGTAGTCGGTCAGGCCGACGCCGCCGAGGGCCGGGCTCACCAGGATGCCGGTGGCCAGAGCGCCGACGATGCCGCCGATGCAGTGCACGCCGAACACGTCGAGCGCGTCGTCATAGCCGAACGTGTTCTTCACGGTGGAGACGAAGAACAGGCACAGCGGCGAGACCGTGAGGCCGAGCACCAGCGAGCCGATCGGGCCGGCGTAGCCGGAGGCCGGAGTGACCGCGACGAGGCCGGCGACGGCGCCCGACACCAGGCCGAGCAGCGAGGGCTTGCCCTTGACGGCCCATTCGACCAGCAGCCACGACAGGGCGGCGCCGGCGGTGGCGACCATGGTGTTGACGAAGGCCAGGGCGGTCACGCCATTGGCTTCGAGGTTGGAGCCGGCGTTGAAGCCGAACCAGCCCACCCACAGCAGGGCGGCGCCGATCATGGTCATGGTCAGCGAGTGGGGCGGCAGAGCCTCGCGGCCGTAGCCGATGCGCTTGCCGACGATCAGGGCGCCGACGAGGCCGGCGATGCCCGCGTTGATGTGCACCACGGTGCCGCCCGCGAAGTCGAGCGCGCCGGACTGGAACACGCGGCCCGCGTCGAGGTTGACGGCGTCGAGCTTGGCCTGCGCGGCCGCCTTGGCGGTCTCGTCAACGGCCTTGGCCAGTTCCTTGGCGGCGTCGCCGATCGCGTCCGGGCCGGCCCAGTACCAAACCATGTGGGCGATCGGGAAATAGATCACGGTGACCCACAGCAGCACGAACAGCATGACCGCGGAGAACTTCATGCGTTCGGCGAACGCGCCCACGATCAGCGCCGGCGTGATCATGGCGAAGGTCATCTGGAACACGAAATAAGCGAGTTCCGGCACCACGACGCCATTGGAGAAGGTGGCGGCGGTGGAGCTGGCGGTCACCCCGTTCAGGAAGATTTTCGAGAAGCCGCCGACGAAATCATTGGCGATGCCGCCATTGGTGAAGGCCATCGAATAGCCGTAGAGCGTCCAGACCACGCCGACCAGCGCGACGATGGCGAACACCTGGGTGAGCACCGACAGCATGTTCTTGGTGCGGACGAGACCGCCGTAGAACAGGGCGACGCCGGGAATGGACATCATCAGCACCAGCACGCTGGACACCAGCAGCCAGGCGGTGTCGCCCTTGTTGGGAACGGGCGCGGCCGCGGCGGTCGCCGCGGCGTCGGGCGCCGGCGTCTGGGCGTAGGCCGCGCAAGCGCAAACGGCCACGCCCGCAAGGGCGAGGCCGAGCGCTTTCAGCCCGGTCTTGGTGGGAACACAATTCATTCTCTAACTCCTGGACACATGAAGTCGTGCGCGGGGCGCTCGGGGGAGGCCATCGCGGGGGAGGGATCAGAGCGCGTCGGAATCGCGCTCGCCGGTGCGGATGCGAATCGCCTGCTCCAGCGGGCTGACGAAAATCTTGCCGTCGCCGATCTGGCCGGTGCGGGCGGCGCTGGAAATGCCATCGACCGCCGCCGCGACGAGATCGGCGGGCACGGCCACTTCGATTTTCAGCTTGGGCAGGAAGCTCACGGCATATTCCGCGCCGCGATAAATTTCAGTGTGGCCCTTCTGGCGGCCGTAGCCCTTCACTTCCGTCACCGTGAGGCCGTGCACGCCGACCGCGGTCAGCGCATCGCGGACCTCGTCCAGTTTGAACGGTTTGATGATCGCCGTTACGATTTTCATCTGATGATCCCTGTTTTTTGGCGAAATGAACCATTTCGCTTCTTGGGCGGGCCGGCCGGGCGCAGCCGGCGGCCTCCTAAGCCTTAACAAGGACCGTGCCAAAGACGCAGGCGCCGTGAGTCCTTGGGGAATCGTCGCAATTTTACCCGAATGGGCGGGAAGGCCGCCTGTTGAACAGGCATATGGCTAAAATCTGGGCGGCAATGGTTGACGGCTATGCGGCGCTGCCTGTTCCCTCACCATTGCTCCAGGCCGGCGCCGGGGTCGCGCCGCAACCGGATCAGGCCCTCCTGCGCCACCGAGGCGATCAGCGCGCCGTCGCGGCTGTAGAGGGCGCCGCGGCTGAAGCCGAGGCCGCCGCGCGCATTGGGGCTGTCCTGCACGTAGAGCATCCATTCGTCGGCGCGGAACGGGCGATGCAGCCACAGCGCGTGGTCGAGGCTGGCCGCCTGGATGTCCGGGTGGAACACCGAGCGGGCGTGGGCGATCAGCGCGGTGTCGAGCAGGGTCATGTCGGAAAAATAGGCCAGCGTGGCGCGATGCAGCGCCGGATCGTCGGGCAGCTTGCCGGTGGCGCGCACCCAGACTTTTTGCACGGGGTCGTCCTGTTTGCCGCGCGCAATGAAGCGTCCGGGATCGACCGGGCGCATTTCGATCGGACGCTCGCGCTGGAAATAGCGCCGCACCGGTTCGGGCATTTTTGCGCCATAGGCTTCGATGAAGGCGTTCTCGTCGGGCAGGGATTCGGGCGGCGGGACGTCCGGCGGCGAAAAGGCGTGTTCGAGGCCTTCCTCCGAATTGAAGAAGGAGGCGGCCAGGGTGAAGATGACCCGGCCATGCTGGATCGCGTGGCAGCGGCGGGTCGAAAAACTGCGGCCGTCGCGCAGTCTTTCGACCTGATAGACGATGGGGGTCGCGGGGTCGCCGCCCAGCAGGAAATAGGCGTGCAGCGAATGGGCCGGCGCCTGCGGAACGGTGCGCTGCGCCGCCACCAGCGCCTGCGCGATCACCAGCCCGCCGAACACGCGCTGCCAGCCGACCTGCGGGCTGCGGCCGCGAAACAGATTTTCCTCGATCTTTTCGAGATCGAGAATGTCCAGCAAGTCCGTGACCGCGTGCGTCATGATGCCGCCCCATGAAAAAGCGCCGCGGCCTGGGCCGCGGCGCGATGGTTTACAGTTGAACGCCAGGGGCGCGTCAGGTCAAGCCGGCGTCAGGCGTGCAGCGTCTCGCCATGCAGGGCGAGGTCGAGGCCCTCGCGCTCCTGATCCGGGCTGGCGCGCAGGCCGATCAGCACATCGACGATCTTCAGCACGAGCGCCGTGCCGAGCGCGCACCACAGGCCGACGACGACTACGCCGATCCCCTGGACCGCCAGTTGGTGGGCGTTGCCTTCGATCAGGCCGGAGATCCCCGGCTGGCCGTCGGCGGCGCTCACCGAAGCCGTGGCGAACACGCCGGCCAGCAGCGTGCCCAGAAAACCGCCGACGCCGTGAACGCCGAACACGTCGAGCGAATCGTCGTAGCGCAGCCGCATTTTCAGCACGGTCGAGGCCCAGAAGCAGATGATTCCCGCCGCGACGCCGATCACCGCGCCATGCCAGGGCAGCACATAGCCGGAGGCCGGGGTGATCGTGCCCAGGCCTGCGACGGCGCCGGAAATCAGGCCGAGCACCGAGGGCTTGCCGCGCTGCGCCCATTCGAGTCCGCCCCACACCAGCGCGCCGGCGCAGGCGGACAGATGCGTGGCGGTGATGGCGTAAACGGCGCGCGGGCCGGCCGCGAGGGCCGAGCCGCCGTTGAATCCGAACCAGCCGACCCACAGCAGGCCCAGGCCGACGAACGCCATCGACAGGTCGTAGGGCGACAGGTTTTCGCGGCCATAGCCCATGCGGTTGCCGACCATCAGCGCCGCGACGAGGCCCGCCACGCCCGCGTTGATATGCACGACGGTGCCGCCGGCGAAGTCGATCACGCCGAGGCTTTGCAGGAAGCCGCCGCCCCACACCCAATGCGCGGTGGGGATATAGACCACGAACAGCCAGAGGATGGCGAACAGGGTGAAGGCCGAGAATTTCATGCGGTCGGCGGCGGCGCCGCCGACCAGCGCCACCGTGATGACGGCGAACGTCATCTGATAGGCGCAGAACAGCAGTTCGGGGATGGTTTTCGCCAGCGTGCTGATCGACTCAAGCCCGATTCCGTTCAGGAAAATGGCGGAAAAATCGCCGATCCAGGCGTTGTCGCCGCGAAACGTCAGGCTGTAGCCGATTCCGAACCACAGCAGCGACACCAGCGCCGTCGCCATCAGGCTTTGCGCCATGGTGGCGAGGACGTTCTTCTTGCGCACCATGCCGGCGTAGAACAGCGCCAGGCCGGGCAGGGTCATCATCAGCACCAGCGCCGTGCACAGGATCATGAAGCCGGTGTCGGCGGGGTCGATCTTGCCCTCGGCCGCGAAGGCGGGGCTGGCGCAAAGCGCGAACGCCCCGGCGAAGCCGAGGCGGGAGAGAAGGGATTTCATGGGAGCCTCGCGCGGCGTCAGACGGCGTCGTTGTCGGTTTCGCCGGTGCGGATGCGCACGGCGCGTTCGACCGGGCTGACGAAGATCTTGCCGTCGCCGATCTGGCCGGTGCGCGAGGCCGCCTGGATGGCGTCGAGCGCGATATCGACCTGTTCGTCGCGCACGACGATCTCGACGCGCAGTTTCGGCAGGAAGCTGACCATATATTCGGCGCCGCGATAGATTTCGGTGTGGCCCTTCTGGCGGCCGAACCCCTTGGCCTCGCTGACGGTCATGCCGTCGATCTTGAGGTCGAGCAGGCGCTCGCGGACTTCATCGAGCTTGTAGGGTTTGATGATGGCGGTGATCAGCTTCATGACGGGACCGTAGGTTATGCTCACAGACGTCGCGAAGCTGTGCCATTTCCAGGCAGTCCGCACAAGATGCGGTCAGGCGATCCGAGCAAACTTTGATCGATGCGATCAATTGTCGCACAAATCGCCTATTTTTCAAGCAGCGTCATCCTCCAGGCGCCTTGCCTCTTCCGGCAGCATGATCGGAATGCCGTCACGGATCGGATAGGCGAGGCGCGCCGCCAGCGACACCAGTTCATTGCGCTCCGAATCATAGCGCAGCACGGTCTTGGTCAGCGGGCAGACCAGAATTTCCAAAAGGCGCGGATCGATTCCGGCGGCGGCGGCCACGGATTTGGGGGCGCCCGCCTCGGGCGCGGTGTCTTGGGGTGTGTCCTGTGTCATGGCGGATCCTATTGCAACGGACGATCGGAATGGGTGGCGCGCGAAAGGGCGAGTTCGGCCAGCGCCAGCAGCAGGTCGGCGCGGCCCGCCAGCCCCGAGGCTTCCAGCAAGGCCTGCTTCTCCGACGGGCTGAACGGCCCGATCATGGAGAACACCGAAATCATGTCGAAATCCGGCATGGCCTCGATGTCCTTGCGCGCGATTTCCAGCTTGAGCGCCTTGGAGAGATCGAAGGCGACGACGTTGAGCACGTCGCGCCGATCCGACGAGATGGTCTCCTCCGGCGCGAAATCGTCGGAAAAATCCGAGAAATCGACCCGCGCCCGGCGATAGGGGGCCTCGACCGGCAGTTCCTCCACCAGCCGGAAACGGGCCACGCCGCTCAGCACCACGAAATAGCGGCCATCGCCGGTCTCGGACAATTGCGTGATGCGGCCGGCGGCGCCGATGGCGCGCAGCGGCGGCGTTTCGCCGGGCGCGCCGTCGCGGTCGTCGCTCGGCTGAATCATGCCGATCAACCGTTCGCCCTTCATGGCGTCGTCGAACATGGCGAGATAGCGCGGCTCGAAAATGTTGAGCGGCAATTGGCCGCCGGGCAGGAGAATGGCGCCGGTCAGCGGAAACAAGGGCAGTTCGGCGGGCAGTTCCGCGGGCGCCCGATAAGGCTTGTTCATCGACATGCGGGAGCCCATCAGGAAAACAACAATGCGGACAATTGCCGGCGCGCGGCGCGCGTGGCGGCGTCGGTCGGCCCCCAGCCCTCGAAGAACTCCAGCAGCAGCTTGCGCGCGGCCTCGTCGTTCCATTTACGGTCCTGCTTGACGATCACCAGCAGCTCCTGCGCCGCCGCCTCGCGCTTGCCGGCCGCATTCAGGGCGACCGCGAGATCGTAACGGGCCTGATGGTCGTGCGGGGCGCTCTCCACCCGCGCCAGCAGCAGGGCCATATCGCCGACGGAATTGGCTTTTTCCTCCAGCGCCAGCAGGGCGCGGACGGCGGCGACCGCCGGATTGCTGGCGTGCTTTTCGGGAATTTGCGCGAGAATCGCCTGGGCCTGTTCCGAATCGCCCTGCGCCAGCGCGCAACGGGCGAGTCCGGCGAGCGCGCCAGGATGTTCGGGGTCGATCTGGAGAATCTGGGCGAATCCGGCTTCCGCCACCGCGATCTGGCCGGCTTCGACCAAAGCCTGCGATTCGGCCAGCAGCGCGTCGATATCGGCGCCCTCCGGCCCGAGCAGGCGCTGGATGAAGGCTTTGATCTCGCTCTCGGGCAAGGCGCCGGTGAAGGCGTCGGCCATCTGTCCCTGCACGAAGGCGACCACGGCGGGCACGGACTGGACGCCCATTTTCTGCGCGATCTGCGGGTGCTCGTCGATATTCATCTTGGCGAGGCGAATCTTGCCGCCAGCCTGTTTGACGAGCTTTTCGAGACGCGGCGTCAGCTGCTTGCAGGGGCCGCACCAGGGCGCCCAGAAATCCACCAGCACGGGACGGCTGAGGGATTCCTGCATCACCTCCGCACGGAAGCTCTGCAAAGTGACATCGACGATGTCGGGGCCGGAAGCGGGGAGCGAAGGGGAAGGCTCAGGCATGACGCATCCAATGGCGCGGGACGAATTTGCCCTAAAATGGCGGTCGCGCCGGGCTTTCGCAAGCATTTCGCCGAGGCAGGCCCCGGAAAATATCGCTCAGGTCGAGCCCGATGACATTTTTACAAAAAAAGTCGTTTCCCCATGTTGCAATGCCGGAAGGTTTGCGGCATATAGCCGTCACGCCGCGCCGAGCGGCGGCTTGACGGAAGCGGGTGTAGCTCAGGGGTAGAGCACAACCTTGCCAAGGTTGGGGTCGAGGGTTCGAATCCCTTCGCCCGCTCCAGTTCAAGCAAAAGCGCATCTCCGGGGCCGGTTGTTTCGACAACCGGCCCCGCGCATTTTGGGGTGCCTTCGCCCCCGCAAGCCATCACATCGCTCCGTTCCGGTCCGCCCCCGCCAGCGGCCAACCCTTGGCTTGTGGAAACAGGAAAGACGCGCGATGAGAGCCTCGCCAGTTGCAATGCCGGAAAGTTTGCGGCATATAGCCGCCACGCCGCGCCGAGCGGCGGCTTGACGGAAGCGGGTGTAGCTCAGGGGTAGAGCACAACCTTGCCAAGGTTGGGGTCGAGGGTTCGAATCCCTTCGCCCGCTCCAGTCAAACCAGGCGCATCTTCGGGGCCGGTTGTTTCAACAACCGGCCCCGCGCGTTTTGGGGCCGTTCAATCCTTCGGTTCAGCCGTTTTTCGGCTTGCCGCGCGCGATAAAACCGGGATTGGCGTAGCCGTCGCCGGATTTGCCGTAAACGAAGGGCGCGCCCTCGACGGTTTCGGTGCGCCCCCCGGCCGCGCGCAAAATGGCGTCGCCCGCCGCCGTGTCCCATTCCATCGTGCGTCCGAAGCGCGGGTAGAGGTCGGCCGCCCCTTCCGCCAGCAGGCAGAATTTGATCGACGAGCCGGAGGGGGAGGCGTCGCAGCCCGTGCGGGCGATCCAGTCCTGCGTCTCCCGGTCGAGATGCGAGCGGCTCACCACGGCGACGGGCTTGTCGGCCTCGGCGCGGCAGCCGATGACGGTCCAGGCGATTTCGGCGGGGTCGGTCGCGCCGACCCGGATCGCGCCGCTGCGGGCGCGATCCGGCCAGCCGGCCCAGATGCGGCCCAGCGCCGGCGCGAAAACCACGCCGCAGACCGGCGCGCCGTCGCGAATCAGCGCGATATTCACGGTGAACTCCTCGGCGCCCTTGAGGAATTCCTTGGTGCCGTCGAGCGGGTCCACCAAAATGAAATTGTCCGCGCCTTGGGCGGCGGCGGGCGCGTCAGCTTCCTCGGAGACGATGGGAATGTCGGGCAGGGCGCGCGACAGACGCTCGAGAATCACCTGATTCGCCGCGAGATCGGCCGCCGTCACCGGGCTGCCGTCCGATTTCGACCGCGCCGGGGCGTCGTTGCGCCAATAGGGCAGAATCGCGGCGCCGGCGTCGAGCGCGGTCGCGACGAACAGATCGGCGAGCGCCGGCAGTTTCAGGGAAGTGTCCGATTCGGCCATGGCGCGCCCTTGCGAGGAGTTGGGGCCGCCGATGCGAACGGCCGCGCCGGCAGCAAAGACTCCGACCGCGCCCGCGTCAAGCCAGCCGGGCGAGAGAGAACAAATCTCCACCGCCTCGGACGAAGCAAGAAGGGTTTTCTAGACAAGCCGGCGCGTCCGGGCCTAACCTTGGCGGGAGGGAACGCGCGTTTCATGCCTTTGACCGAACATTTGCGCCGCCTGGAGGCCGAATCGATTTTCATTCTCCGCGAAACTGTCGCAGAGTTTCAAAACCCGGTTCTGCTCTATTCGATCGGCAAGGATTCCAGCGTCTTGCTTCATCTTGCGCGCAAGGCGTTCTATCCGGCCAAGCCGCCGTTTCCGCTGCTGCACGTCGATACCACCTGGAAATTCCGCGACATGATCGCCTTCCGCGACGAGACAGTGGCGCGGCTCGGCCTGGATTTGCGGATTCACGTCAACCAGGAGGGGATTTCGCGCGGCGTGTCGCCCGTTGCGTCCGGCTCCGCGCTGCATACCCAGGTGATGAAGACCGAAGGGCTGCGCCAGGCGCTGGACAAATGGGGATTCGACGCCGCGCTCGGCGGCGCCCGCCGCGACGAGGAGAAAAGCCGCGCCAAGGAGCGCATTTTCTCGCATCGCACCGCCGCCCAAGGCTGGGACCCGAAAAACCAGCGGCCGGAATTGTGGCGCGTGTTCGACACGCGCCTCGCGCGCGGCGAATCCATGCGCGTGTTTCCGCTGTCCAACTGGACCGAGCTGGACGTGTGGCGCTATGTCGCGGCGGAGAACATTCCCGTCGCGCCGCTCTATTTCGCGCGGCCGCGCCCGGTGGTGCGCCGCGACGGCGCGCTGATCATGGTCGATGACGACAGATTGCCGCTGCGCCCCGGCGAAAAGCCGGAATGGCGCAGCGTGCGCTTCCGCACGCTCGGCTGCTACCCGCTGACCGGCGCCATCGAGTCCGAAGCGGCCGACGTCGCCGCGGTGATCGCCGAAATGCGCGCCGCCACCACCTCCGAACGCCAGGGCCGGCTGATCGATTTCGACGAATCCGGCTCAATGGAGCGGAAAAAACGCGAGGGCTATTTCTGATGGCGCCGCCCGCCCTGCGCTTTCTCACCTGCGGTTCGGTCGACGACGGCAAGTCCACCCTGATCGGCCGGCTGCTTTACGAGCGCAGCCTGATTTGCGACGACCAGCTCGCGAATCTTGAACGCGATTCGAAGAAATTCGGCACGACCGGCGCGGCGGTGGATTTCGCGCTGCTGGTGGACGGGCTGGAGGCCGAGCGCGAGCAGGGCATCACCATCGACGTCGCCTATCGCTATTTTTCGACCGACAAACGGTCCTTTATCGTCGCGGACTGCCCTGGCCACGAGCAATACACCCGCAATATGGCGACCGGCGCGTCCCATTGCGATCTGGCCGTGCTGCTGGTGGATGCGCGCAAGGGGCTGCTGGCGCAAACCCATCGCCACGCCAATATTGTGGCGCTGCTCGGCGTGCGCCATGTCGTTCTGGCGGTCAACAAGATGGATTTGGTCGATTACGACCGGGCGGCGTTCGCGCGCATTGTGGCGCAGTTCGAGGCGGCGCGCGCGGCGCTGAATTTTTTGAGCGTAACGCCGATTCCGCTTTCGGCGCGCCATGGCGACAATGTTTGCCGCCCCTCCGCCAACATGCCCTGGCATGACGGGCCGGACCTGCTGGGTTTTCTCGAAACCGTCGATGTCGAGGACCGCGCGGCGCGGCCGCTGCGTTTCCCGGTGCAATGGGTCAATCGCCCCGACGCCGATTTTCGCGGGCTGGCCGGGACGCTGGCTTCGGGCTGCGTCGCAAAGGGCGATGAAATCGTGGTGGCGGCCTCGGGCGGCAGGAGCCGGGTGGCGCGCATCGTCGCCATGGGCGGCGATCTCGACCGCGCCGAGGCGCCGGACTCCGTCACTTTGGTCTTCGCCGACGAGATCGACGCCTCGCGCGGCGACCTTTTGTGCGATCCGCGCCATCGGCCTGAGGTGGCCGACCAGTTCGCGGCCGATCTGATCTGGATGAGCGAGGAGGCGCTCTATCCCGGGCGCTCCTATCTGTTGAAATGCGGCGGAAATTGCCTGCCGGCCAGCGTCACCGAGATCAAGTATCGGCTCGATGTCGAGACCCAGGCGCAGATCGCCGCCAAAAAGCTCGGCCTCAACGAGATCGGATTCTGCAATCTGGCGCTGTCGCGGCCGATCGCCTTCGACGCCTATGCCGACAACCGCGTCACCGGCGGCTTCATCCTGATCGACCGCGCCACCCATGGCGTGGCGGCGGCGGGGGTGATCCGCTTCGCCCTGCGCCGCGCCCAAAACGTGCATCCGCAGGCGCTGTCGCTCGACAAGGCCCGGCGCGCCGCCCTCAAGCGGCAGAAGCCGGCGCTGCTGTGGTTCACCGGCCTGTCCGGCGCCGGCAAATCCACCATCGCCAATCTGGTCGAGGTGGCGCTGGCGCGGCGCGGCGTCCACACCGCGCTGCTCGACGGCGACAATGTCCGCCACGGCCTGAACAAGGATCTGGGCTTTACCGAAGCCGACCGGGTCGAGAACATCCGCCGCGTCGGCGAGGTGGCCAAGCTGATGCTGGACGCCGGGCTGATCGTGCTATGCGCGTTCATCTCGCCGTTCGCCGCCGAGCGGCGCATGGCGCGGGAGCTGGTCGCGCGCGACGAATTCGTCGAGATTTTCATCGACACGCCGCTGGCGACCTGCATCGCCCGCGATCCCAAGGGTCTGTATCAAAAGGCGCTGGCCGGACAGATCAAGAATTTCACCGGCGTCGATCAGGCTTATGAGCGGCCCGAGGCGGCGGACATCGTCATTGGCGCGGATTGCGTGGAGGCGCAGCAGGCGGCCGACCGGATCGTCGGCTGGCTCGACGCGCGCGGATTTCTCGCGCCGGATTGACCGGCGCGGCCCACAGGCTCGCGGCTCAGCTGTCCATCTTCAGCGCGGCGATGAACGCTTCCTGCGGAATGTCCACCTTGCCGAACTGGCGCATCCGCTTCTTGCCTTCCTTCTGCTTGTCCAGCAGCTTGCGCTTGCGCGACACGTCGCCGCCGTAGCACTTGGCGGTCACGTCCTTGCGCAGCGCGCGGATGGTCTCGCGGGCGATGATTTTCGCGCCGATGGCGGCCTGAATCGGGATCTGGAACATATGCTGCGGGATCAGCTCGCGCAGCTTTTCGCACATGGCGCGCCCGCGCGATTCGGCGCGGGTGCGATGCACCAGCATCGACAGGGCGTCCACCGGCTCGGCGTTGACCAGCACCGACATTTTCACCAGATCGCCGGCGCGATAGTCGACGATGGTGTAGTCGAACGAGGCGTAGCCCTTCGAGATCGACTTCAACCGGTCGTAGAAATCGAACACCACTTCGTTGAGGGGCAGTTCATAGACCACCATGGCGCGCTTGCCGACATAGTTCAGGTCGACCTGAACGCCGCGCCGGTCCTGGCAAAGCTTCAGCACCGCGCCGAGATATTCGTCGGGGGTCAGGATGGTGGCCTTGATCCAGGGCTCCTGAATTTCGGTGATTTTCACGACGTCGGGCATGTCGGCGGGATTGTGCAGCTCGATCACATCCCCGTTGTTCATATAGATCTTGTAGATCACCGAGGGCGCGGTGGCGATCAGGTCGAGATTGAACTCGCGCTCCAGCCGCTCCTGAATGATTTCGAGATGCAGCAGGCCCAAAAAGCCGCAGCGGAAGCCGAAGCCCAGCGCCGCCGAGGATTCCATTTCGAAGGAGAAGCTGGCGTCGTTGAGCCTGAGCTTCCCCATCGCCGCGCGCAAATCCTCGAAATCGGCGGCGTCGACCGGGAACAGGCCGCAGAACACCACGGGTTGCGCCGGCTTGAAGCCGGGCATGGCCTCGGCGCAGGGTTTTCTTTCGTCGGTGATGGTGTCGCCGACGCGGGTGTCCGCCACCTGCTTGATCTGGGCGGTGATGAAGCCGATCTCGCCGGGGCCGAGCTTTTCGACATCCTGCATTTTCGGCCGGAACACGCCGATGCGGTCCACCTCGTAATGGGCGCCCGTGCCGAGCATCTGGATTTTCTGGCCCTTTTTCAGGGCGCCGTCGAAAATGCGCACCAGCACGACCACGCCGAGATAGGCGTCGTACCAGGAATCCACCAGCAGAGCCTTCAGCGGCGCGGTTTCGTCGCCTTTGGGGGCGGGCAGCTTCTTGACGATGGCTTCGAGCACGAGGTCGATGCCGATGCCGGTTTTGGCGGAGATCGGCACGGCTTCGGAAGCGTCGAGGCCGATCACTTCCTCGATCTGCGCCTTGATGCGGTCCGGCTCGGCGGCGGGCAGGTCGATCTTGTTGAGCACCGGCACGATCTCGTGGCCGGCGTCGAGCGCGTGATAGACATTGGCGAGCGTCTGCGCCTCCACGCCCTGCGAGGCGTCGACCACCAGCAGCGAGCCTTCGCAGGCGGCCAGCGACCGCGACACCTCATAGGCGAAATCGACGTGCCCGGGCGTGTCCATCAGGTTGAGAATATAGGTCTGCCCGTCCTGCGCTCGATATTCGAGGCGAACCGTTTGGGCCTTGATGGTGATGCCGCGCTCGCGCTCGATGTCCATGGAATCGAGCATCTGCTCGCTCATGTCGCGCGCCGCCACCGTGCCGGTGTCCTGGATCAGCCGGTCGGCGAGCGTGGATTTGCCATGGTCGATATGGGCGACGATGGAAAAGTTGCGGACGTTGTTAATGCTATGGGCGGTCATTGCCCGCAGATAGCAGGCGGATCAAGCGAAAGGAAGGGCGAAGCGCAAAAATTCGCTTCGCCCGACCCCACCTTTTAGCTGGGGCGGTCAGTCGCACCAGGCGCGGCGATAGCCGACCACATCGCCCCATTCGTCGTAAACCGGCCGGCGGCAGCGATAGCGTTGCGAGGCGGCGCCCGCCGCGATGGCCGCGCCGAGCACGCCAAGGCCGATGGCGGCCCCGACTCCCGCGCCGCCGCCGCCGTGATGACGATGGCCGCCGCCGTAATAACCGCCGCCGCCTCCGCCGCCGTAACGGCCTCCGCCGCCGCCATAGTGTTGGCCGCCGCCGCCGTAGTGCTGGCCGCCGCCGCCGCCGCCATAGTGCTGGCCGCCTCCGCCGCCGCCTTGGCGTTGGCCGCCAACGCCGGCGAAGCCGCCCTGCTGGGCATCCGCCGCCGTGCTGGCGAGGGCGAAGGAAAGCGCCGCCGCCAGGGCGACGATCTTGCCGAAGCTGCGTCCATGAGGCTGCTTGACCATTTACGTCTCCTTGTGTGTTGGCGTCGCCAAATCCAGCCCAATGCTAAACCTCCGCCCGCGCGGGCGCAATTCGACGCTCGGCTGCGGCGCCCGATTGCAACGGCGCCGTTTTGCGGTTTTGTAAAAGGCTTGGTATCAGAGCGGCCGACCGAACTCTGTTCCAGGAAAAAAATATGCGTCCGTCCAAACGCGCGCCCGATGCGATGCGCACTGTCTCCCTCGAGCGCAACGTCACGCGCTATGCCGAAGGCTCCTGTCTGGTGAAATTCGGCAATACGCATGTGCTGTGCACGGCCTCGCTGGAGGACAAGCCGCCGCAATGGCTGCGCGGCCAGGGCAAGGGCTGGGTCACCGCCGAATACGCCATGCTGCCGCGCGCCACCCACACCCGCACGCGCCGCGAGACCGCCAAGCCGTCGGGCCGCACGCAGGAAATTCAGCGCCTGATCGGCCGCTCCCTGCGCGCCGTCACCAATCTGCAGGCGTTGGGCGAGCGCCAGATCACCGTCGATTGCGACGTGATCCAGGCCGACGGCGGCACCCGCACCGCCTCGATCACCGGCGCCTGGGTGGCGCTGCACGATTGCCTGAAATGGATGCGCGACCGCTCCATGATCAAGGACATGCCGCTGAAGGACCATGTCGCCGCCGTGTCCTGCGGCATTTATCAGGGCTTTCCGGTGCTCGACCTCGATTATGACGAGGATTCCGTCGCCCATACCGACGGCAATTTCGTCATCACCGGAACCGGCGGGCTGGTCGAAGTGCAGGCGACCGCCGAGGGCGCGGTGTTCTCCGAGGAGGAGCTGATCAAGCTGCTCGGTCTCGCGCGCAAAGGCGTGTCGGAGCTGGTGCTGCTGCAGAAGCAGGCGCTCGGCGCATGACTCGGAAACTCGCCGGCGAAATCGTCATCGCCACGCATAATCCGGGCAAGTTGCGCGAAATGCGCGAATTGCTCGCGCCCTATGGGGTGGAGGCGGTTTCCGCCGGCGAATTGGGATTGGACGAGCCGGAGGAAACCGGCTCGGACTTTTTGAGCAACGCCCTGATCAAGGCGCGCGCGGCCGCCAAAACGGCCAATCTGCCTGCTTTCGCCGACGATTCCGGCCTGTGCGTCGAGGCGCTCGGCGGCGCGCCGGGGATTTATTCGGCGCGCTGGGCGGGCGAGAGCAAGGATTTCGCCGCCGCCATGGCGCGGATCGAAGCGGAGACGAACGCGTCGGGATCGCCGTCGCGCCGCGCCCATTTCGTTTCCGCGCTGGCCGTGGTCTGGCCCGACGGCGAAGAAGCGACGTTCGAGGGCAAGGTTTTTGGCGAGCTGACGTTTCCGCCGCGGGGGACGGCCGGTTTCGGCTACGATCCCTGCTTCACGCCGGACGGCCACAGCCGCACGTTCGGAGAAATGACGGCGGAGGAAAAGCACGGCCTTCCCGCCGATGGGTCGGAAGCCCTGTCGCACCGGGCGCGGGCGTTCCAGATGTTGGCGAAAGCGTTGTTGGGGTAGGGCCCGCCGCAGGGCGCGCTCAGGCCTCAGTCGCGATAGGGGGGAACCTGCACCAAAGTGCCGATCAAGCGCAGCAAGGCCTGGTGTTCAGGCCCGTTGGCGTTGGCTTTCAGGAACGCGGCCAGTTCGATATGCGACAACCGGCCGCCCGAGGGCGCGTTGGGCTGGTGAATGATGAAAGCGCGCCCATCGGCGGGCTCGCGCGCCAGAAACCACGTGTCCCCGTTGGGGCTCCGGTATAATTCGCGCCTGTCTGACATTTTGGCTGCTCCCTTGATTTTCGTTCCCGCCGGCCTGGGGCGATGATCCGCGCGATTTCCCGATCTTGCGCATCAAGACAGGCCAGGGCGGGCGCCTCGCCAAGGTTTCAGATGTCCGACCCGCGGAGGATGTGACGGCTCGAATGGAAAAGTCGCGCGGTGGTTTCGGTCACCCGCGAGCCGCTGTCAGCAGTCTTTCGACCACGACGCGTTCATAACCTTCCTGCTCGTTCTTGATTCTATATTGAAGGCCTGATCCTCCGTCGGGGAGGAGCCTTGTGATCTTGAACACGGCGCCGTCGGATTTTCCATCGAGGAGCACCTGGGCGTTGAGCGCGAATTTGTGCTTCGCAGTCGCGGCCATCGGCCTTGCGTGGGTTGAACTCTGCGATTTGTCGCGCACGATACGTCCTTTCGATCGCCTGTCCGAATATCTGTCAAACAGAAAACTGAATAAAAAGAAAAAGCCTCGGGTATAGGCCCCGAGGCTCATTGATCTCGCAACGCATCGCGCCAGTACATCCGTGGACTGCGACGCGTTTGCGAGAAAGAACTTATTCGACCGCTTGCAGGCGCGAGGCGGACGTCTTGCCCGTGCGGCGATCCGCCATCAGCTCGTAGCTGAGCTTTTGGCCTTCGTTGAGGCCAAACATTCCGGCCTGTTCAACGGCGCTGATGTGCACGAACACATCTTTGCTTCCGTCGTCGGGCTGGAGAAAACCAAAGCCTTTTTGGCCGTTGAACCACTTCACAATGCCGGTTGCCATGCTGAGACTCCTTAGCGCAGGCTTAAACAGGCCCATCGTCGGGCGATGCGCCATTTTCATCGATATTTTTGGAGGAGGTCGTCAGCAGCTGCGTGGTAAACGCGGGGCCAAGGCATCGGCCTAAATTTTCGATATTCAATATGTAGGCGATATTGGCTCAGAATACAAGGCGATAATATTTTATTTCTATTTGCTTTCCCCGGCGTGGGGCGTCGCGATTTCGCTCATGGATCGCCCTGCCGCGGCCATCGCGGCTCCGGCTGGGCGATGGCTTTACGCCATGTCTTGCGGTTTGATCGGGGCGCTTCGTTGCATGAGGTTTCCTTTGGGAAATTCGACCAGGGGTTGCAATGAGTCTGCGTAAAACTGAAGAAGACCGCGATATTTCCTGCGATTTTCGTGCGAAAACCTGCGCAAATCGGTCGATTCTTGCGCATGCAGCTTGGCGGTTGCGTACGAAATTTGGGGGACGCAGGCGCGCAGACTGGCCGCGCCGCGTCGGGCGCGGCGTCTATTTATCTTTTATGAACAAGTCGTTATGTCAAGTCGCGCGGCGACGCTCGTTTCACGTGGAACATAGCACGAACAAGATCTTGTGCTTTTCGCATTTTCACTTTTGCGCGGGAAACGACCGGGGATCCGCGAAATCGCCGCCCATCCGCTCGTTGAGCAGCGCCAAAAGGCCGGCGCGGGTCAGGCCCGCCGCGCGCAATTCCCGCAGCGTGGTCGAGCCTTTGCTCTTGGCCAGCTTGCCGCCGTCCGAATCCAGCACCAGCCGGTGATGGCGGTAATCCGGCGTGGGATAGTTCAGCAGGCGTTGCAGCAGCGCGTGCAGGGCGGTCGCCGGCGCGAGGTCGGCGCCGCGCACGACATCGGTGATCCCCTGCGCGGCGTCGTCGTGGACGCAGGCGAGATGATAGGAGGCGGGGGTGTCGCGGCGGCCGATCACCACATCGCCCCAAAGCTCGGGGCGGCCGGTCATGGCGTGAGGCGTCTCGCCCTCGAAAAACTCGCGCCAGCGCGGCGGGGTGGGGACGGCCGCCAGGGCGCGGGCCATGTCGAGCCGCAAGGCGAAGGTTTCGCCCGCCGCGATCCTTTCCGCGCGCTGGCGCGGCGACAGGGCGCGGCACAGGCCGGGATAAAGCGGCGAGCCGTCGGGGTCGCGCGGCGTCCCGGTCTTGTCGGCGAAATGGGCGGCGATCGCGCCGCGCGTGCAAAAGCAGGGATAGGCCAGCCCGCGCGCGACGAGTTGGTCCAGGGCGGCGCGATAAGCGGCGAAAAATTCGGATTGGCGGCGCTCGGGCCGGGGCCAGTCGAGGCCGAGCCAGGCCAGATCCTCGCGGATCGCCTGCTCGAACTGCGGTTTCGAGCGGGCGCGGTCGATATCCTCGATGCGCAGCAGCAAGGTTCCGCCATGGCGTCGCGCCAGCCGCGCGTTCATCAGGGCTGAATAGGCGTGGCCCAGATGCAGGAAGCCGTTGGGCGAGGGCGCGAAGCGGCAGATCACTTCAAATCTTCTTCTTGATACGCGGGCGCGCCGGGGCCGCGCCGTCAGAAATCGCTGGCGATGCCCTTGCGCTCCCAATCGCCGTAGCGCACCGGCTCAGGGCCGGAGGGGCCGTGAAATTCCGGCGGGCGCTCGGGCGCGGGACCGGCGGCGCGCCGGCGCGCTTCGGCCTCGGCCAGAGCCCGCTGCGCCTCGGGCGTCAGTTTTCTGCTCGCCGCCGCTTGGTCTTCGGGGCGTCGCGGCGCGTGGCGTTCCGGGGCGCGCGGCGCGTGGGGGTCGGACTGCGGATCGCTCATTTTACTCGCCCCGTCGCTGTGCTAGACAAACGTTCGGCCGATTCATAATGGAAACCCGCCGCCGCGCAACTCCCACCATCACAGGCGCATGACTAAAGACAAGGGCAGAAGTTTCGGTCGACCCGTTCACAAAACGGGACCGGCGGGCAAGGCCAGACCGCACACCGCCGAACAGGCCGCCGCCGAGGCGCTGGCCCATCCCGGCCTCGCCGCGCGCGTCGCCGCCGCCGCCATCATCGGCGATGTCGTGCAGGGCGGCCATACGCTCGACGAGAAATTCGCCGCCGAGACCGCGCCGTCGCGGCTGTCGGGCGTGGCCGAACGCGACCGGGGGCTGGCGCGCTCCATCGCGACCGTTGCGCTGCGCCGCCTTGGCACGATCCGGCTGGCGTTGAGCCAGCTGGTGGAAAAGGGGCTGCCGCGCAATTGCGGGGCGCTGGAATGGATTCTGGTCGCCGGCGCCGCGCAAATCCTGTTCCTCGACATTCCCGACCACGCGGCGGTCGATCTCGCCGTGCGCGCGGCCCGGCTCGATTCCAAGAGCGCCGGTTTCGCCAATCTGGTCAATGGCGTGCTGCGCAACCTCATCCGCCGCCGCGACGAATTTTTGGAGCAGTCCGACCCGCTCGAGGACGATACGCCGCATTGGCTGGCGGCGCGCTGGCGGCGCATCTATGGCGAGGAGCGCGCCCTGGCGATCGCCGCCGCGCATCGCGACGAGCCGACGCTCGACCTCACCGTCAAAAGCGATCCGGAGGTCTGGGCGGAAAAACTCGGCGGCCGCGTGCTTCCCACCGGCTCGGTCCGGCTCGACACCCACGCGCCGATTCCCGAACTGCCGGGCTACGCCGAGGGCGAATGGTGGGTGCAGGACGCCTCGGCCGCCCTGCCGGTCCGCGTGCTCGCCGTCCTGCCGGGCGAGCGGGTGCTCGACCTCTGCGCAGCGCCGGGCGGCAAGACCGCGCAGCTCGCCAGCGCCGGCGCCAAAGTGACGGCGCTCGACCGTTCGGCCGAACGGCTAAAAGTTCTCGCCGCCAATCTGGCGCGGCTGAAGCTGGAGGCGACCATTGCGGTGGGCGACGCCGCCCAGTTCAAGGCCGAGCCGTTCGACGCCATTCTGGTGGATGCGCCCTGTTCCGCGACCGGAACCGCGCGCCGCTGCCCCGACGTGCCCTGGATCAAGAAGCCCGGCGATATCGCCGCGTTGGCGGCGATCCAGGCGCGCATCCTCGACCACGCGCTGACCCTGCTCAAGCCGGGCGGCCGCATGGTCTATTGCACCTGCTCGCTGGAGCCCGAGGAGGGCGAGGCGCAGATCGCCGCGCTGTTGCGGCGCAATCCCGACGTGTCGCACCAGCGCATCGACCCGCTGGCGCTCGGCCTGCCGGAGCAGGCGGCCACGGCGGAGGGCGGCCTGCGCCTGCTGCCCGACTTTCTGCCCGATCCCGATCCGCGCCAGCGCGGACTCGATGGTTTTTACGTCGCCAGCCTCAAAAAGCTCGGTTAAGATCTCTTTAAGCCGGATCGGCGACGCTGCGGCTGCGGGGCTTCGCCCGCATGCTAAGCCTTGAGTTTAAACGCCTTTGACGCAACCGAGCGCGCCGCCCCGTGCGGAAAATCTTCTCCTCCTGCGCCTGCTCGCCGGGCGCGGGGCTCGGAAGGCGCGCGCTGCATTCGCCGCGCCCTTTCAAGCGCTGGCGCGATGGACCGCGCCGGCGCCGGAGCGTCTGCTGATCGCGCCGCAGGACATCGGCACCGGCGATCCCACCATCGCCGCCGACATTTATGCCGGATTTTTCACCTTCGCCGGCAAGATCGTCGATTGCCGGGGCGTGTCTCCGTTCGCGCTGCGGCCGCCCTCGGCGCATTGGGCGCGCGCGCTCTATGGGTTTAGCTGGCTGCGGCATTTGCGCGCCGCCGAAACCGCGCTGGCCCGCGCCAACGCCCGCGCCCTCGTGCTGGAATTCATCGCCTTGCGCGGCCGTCCGTCGGGCTCGATCGCCTGGGCGCCCGATGTGGTCGCGCGCCGCACCCTGTCCTGGCTGAGCCAGTCGCCGATGCTGCTGGAAACGGTCGAATATGAGGACTATCGCCGATTCGTCGGCGTGCTGGTCGAAGGGCGACGGCTGTTGCAGCGCTGCCTCGCCGAAGGCTTGTCCGGCGAGACGCAGCTGACCGCCGCCGTCGCGTTGACCGCCTTCGCGCTTTGCGCGCAGGGCGGGGCCTCGCAACTGGCCGAGGCCTGCGCGGCGCTGTCGCGGCAACTGAGGCTGCAAATCCTGCCGGATGGCGGCCCGATCACCCGCAATCCGCAGACGCTGGTGGACCTGCTGTTCGATCTGCTGCCTCTGCGGCAGGCCTTCGCCGCGCGCGGCCTGCCGCCGCCGCCGGAACTGCTCAACGCCATCGACCGGATGAATCCGGCGTTGCGCATGTTCCGCCATGGCGACGGCTCGCTGGCCCTGTTCAACGGCATGGGCGTCACCGCGCCCCACCGCGTCGCCACGCTGCTCGGCTACCAGGACGCTCATTCGGGGCCGCTGGTCAACGCCCCGCATGCCGGCTACCAGCGGTTGACGGGGGGCGAGGCTCTGGCGATCATGGATGTGGGCGCGCCGCCGCCGCCGCTGTTTTCGCGCGGCGCGCATGCGGGCTGCCTGTCGTTCGAATTTTCGCTCGGGCGCGAACGCGTGGTGGTCAACTGCGGGGCGCCCAGCGGCAATCGCGCCGATTTGCGGGCCAGCGCGCGCATCACGGCGGCCCATTCCACCGTCACGATCGACGACGCCTCCTCGTGCCTGTTCGCTGGAAACCAGGGACTCGAAGGCTATTTCGCCGGGGAAATCCTCGCCGGCCCCTCCGCGCCGGCCTGCAATCGGGAGGAACGTTCCGAGGAAATCGTGGTGACGGCGAGCCACGACGGCTATGTCCGCCGTTACGGGCTGCGGCATGAACGCCGGCTGGGCCTGAGTCGGCAGGGGCTGTGGCTGCGCGGGCGCGACCGTCTGCTCGGGCCTTCGGACGCGGCGCCCGGCGATTTCGCCTATGCGCTTCGTTTTCACCTTCATCCCAAAATCACGGCGAGCGCGCTCGACCAGGGGCGCGGCGCGCGGCTGCTCTGCGCCGACGGCGCGATCATGACGTTCGAGGCCGGCGGGCTGCCGGTCTCGATTGAGGAAAGCATTTTCTTCGCCGGGCCGGAGGGGCCGCGGCCTTGCGCGCAATTGACGATCCAGGGCAATGCCGCGGATATCCCGGAAATCGTCTGGTCCTTCAGCCTGCAGCGGCCCGATTGAGCCCGGCCCTTCGCCGCATCAAAAGACCGCAATCCGCGAACAGCCAGTTTTGCACAAGCTTTCTCGATGGATACTCATCGCGCAGCGCATTTCCGCAAGCGGGGGTGGGCTGCCTCGCATGGCGTCGATCGTCCGGGCGGAGCGGCGACGGACGCCGCCCGCCTCATGTTTGTCGCGTCCTGCGAATTCGTGGAATATTATCGAGGCAATCATCATGTCGCTCTCTCGATTTCGTGAGCATATTTCCGTCGTTCACATGGTGATGGCGCTCGCTGCGTTTTCCATCGGCGTGACGGCGATCGGCGCCGGCGTCGCGCTGTACCACTTCAATTCCGCCCTCTATACGGCGAGAGAGCATGAGTTGCGCCACCAGGTCGAAGCCGCCGCCTCGATCGCGCGGGGGTTGTTCCAGAAAAACGGCCCGGGCGCCGCCGATGAGACGGTCGCCTTGTTGCGGCCGGCGCGCTTTGGCGAGCATGGCTATTATTTCATTCAGGGTTTCGACGGAGCCGCGCGCTTGCTGCCGACCAAGCCGGAGCTTGAAGGCAAACAGCTCGATCAGGTGCATGACGCCCAGGGCCGCTATCTGTTCAACGACCTGCTGGCCATGGCGCGGAACGGGCGAAGCGGCAAGGTGGAATATTCCTGGCCCAAACCGGGCGAGACCGCGCCGTCGGAAAAATTCAGCTATGCGGCGCCGGTGCCGGAACTGGGATTTTATATCGGCTCCGGCGCTTATACCGACGACATACGCGGCGAAGTCCTGGGCATGTTCCGCAAGTTCGGCATGATAACGGGGCCGTTGCTGCTGGCGCTCTGCATCGTCGCCGTTCTGATCGCGCGCACGATTTCCCGGCAATTCCAAAGCGCGTCGCAAGCCATGGAGCGACTGGCCGGCGGCGATCTCAGCGTGGTCCTGCCGGGCCTTCACGCAAGGACCGAAGTGGGCGAGATCGCGCGCGCCGTCGAGAAATTCAAGGTCAAGGCGGCGGAAATCGCCCGCGAGGAGGCGCTGGCGCAGGACAGGGGGCGGCAAGCCGCCGCCGAGGCGCGGCGGAAGGATATGCTGGCTCTGGCGCAGCAATTCGAAAGCGCCGTCGGCGCCGTGGTCAGCAGCGTCGCGAGTTCGGCCCAGGAGCTGGAGGCCGTGGCGCAATCCCTGGTGCAAAACGCCCATCAGGCGGGTGAGCAGGCCGAACAGGGATCGGCGGCCGCGATGATGACGTCGCAGAACGTGCAGTCGGTCGCGGCCGCGGCGGAGGAACTGTCGCATTCGGCGCAGGAGATCGGCGCGCATATGGCCCGCGCGCAGGGCGTGTCCACACAGGCCGCTGAAAGCGCCGAACTCACCAAGTCCCGCATGGCGGAGCTGGACGCGATGATCGGCTCCATCAGCGGCGTCGCCGACCTGATCTCCGGGATCGCCGAACAGACCAACATGCTCGCGCTCAACGCCACCATCGAGGCGGCGCGCGCCGGCGAGGCGGGCCGGGGCTTCGCGGTGGTCGCGTCGGAGGTCAAGACGCTGGCTGACCAGACCCAGAAGGCGACGGCGGACATTTCCGAGAAGCTCGGGAGCATCCAGAGGGCGTCGCGGGAGGCGAGCGCGCGGATCGATGACATGAGCGGCTCGACGCATGAAGTGAACGGCATCGCCGCTTCGGTGGCGGGGTCGATCGACATGCAGTGTCAGGCGACGTCGGAAATCGCCCGCAATGTTCACGACACGTCGAGACTCGCGGTGGATCTCGCCCGCATCATCGACACGGTGCAGAGCGCCTCGCAACATACCGGCGTTTCGGCCGAGGAATCGCTGCGCGCGGTGTCGCAACTGGCCGAACAGACCGAGCGGCTGCGGGTCGAATGCGACGAATTTCTGCGGCACGTGCGCGCGGCGTGAGGCGTTTGCGTCGGTCGATTGTTTGATTCGCGGCGGAAACATGCTAATCGCGGCGCCAGAATGGCCTGATGGCCCAAAGCCGCCGCCCGACCGCGGAACAAATTACGAAAAGAGAGACAAGATGACTGACGCTCGTGTCCTGAAACGCGCGCTGCTTTCCGTTTCCGACAAGACCGGCCTGATCGATTTCGCCCGCGCCCTCGCGTCCCGCGGCGTGACGCTGATCTCCACCGGCGGCACGCGCAAGGCCATCGCCGAGGCCGGCGTCCCCGTCATCGACGTCTCCGACGTCACCGGCTTCCCGGAAATGATGGACGGCCGCGTCAAGACGCTGCATCCGAAGGTCCATGGCGGCCTGCTGGCGATCCGCGAGAACCCCGAGCACGAGGCGGCCATGCTGGCCCATGGCATCGAGCCGATCGACCTGCTGGTGGTCAACCTCTATCCGTTCGAGGCCACCGTCGCCAAGGGCGCCGGCTGGGAGGAGACCATCGAGAATATCGACATTGGCGGCCCCGCCATGATCCGCGCCGCCGCGAAAAACCATGACGATGTCGCCGTTGTGGTCGATGTGGCCGATTACGGCTCCATTCTGGAGGCGCTCGACGCCCATTCCGGGGCCACCACGCTCGCCCTGCGCAAGAAGCTCGCGCAGAAAGCCTACGCGCGCACCGCGGCCTACGATTCCGCCATTTCCAACTGGCTGGCCCAAGCCATTGGCGAGGATACGCCCGAATATCGCGCCGTCGGCGGCAAGCTGTCCGAGCCCATGCGTTACGGCGAAAACCCGCACCAGAAGGCCGGCTTCTATCTCACCGGCGAGAACCGCCCCGGCGTCGCCACCGCGCGGCAGGTGCAGGGCAAGCAGCTGTCCTACAACAATGTCAACGACACCGACGCCGCCTTCGAACTGGCTGCGGAATTCGACCCGACCCGCACGGCCGCCGTGGCGATCATCAAGCACTCCAACCCCTGCGGCGTCGCGGAAGGGGCGAGCCTGACCGACGCCTATCTCAAGGCGCTGGCCTGCGATCCCGTCTCCGCCTTTGGCGGCATTGTCGCGCTCAACAAGAAGCTCGACGCGCAAGCCGCCAGCGAAATCGTGAAGATCTTCACCGAGGTGATCATCGCACCCGACGCCGACGAGGAGGCCATCGCGCTGATCGCCGCCAAGAAGAACCTGCGCCTGCTGCTGACCGGCGGCTTGCCGGACCCGCGCAAGGGCGGGCTGACCGTGCGCTCGGTGTCGGGCGGCTTGCTGTTCCAGGGCCGTGACAACGCCGTGGTCGACGACATGGAGTTGAAGGTGGTGACCAAGCGCGCCCCGAGCGCGCAGGAGCTGGCGGATCTCAAATTCGCCTTCCGCGTCGCCAAGCACGTCAAGTCCAACGCCATCGTTTACGCCAAGGACGGCGCGACCGTGGGCGTTGGCGCCGGCCAGATGAGCCGGGTCGATTCCTCGCGCATCGCCGCCTGGAAGGCCGCCGAAGCCGCCAAGGCGGCGGGACTGCCGGAAAGCCTGGCCAAGGGCTCGGTGGTGGCCTCGGACGCCTTTTTCCCCTTCGCCGACGGCTTGCTGGCGGCGGCGGAGGCCGGCGCGACGGCGGTGATCCAGCCCGGCGGCTCCATGCGCGACGAGGACGTGATCAAGGCGGCCGACGAAGCCGGTCTCGCCATGGTGCTGACGGGCCACCGCCACTTCCGTCACTGATCCCCGGCCGTCTCACGGTCGATTTCGTCGGCGGACGCTCGCGCCCGCCGGTCGGTTCGTTGCGCGCCGCGATGGGCGCGGCGCCAAGATGTGTGTATGGTCTCCGGTCTGCTTGAACTTCGCCTTTGATTTGACCCAATTGTCGCAAATCATTGGCATAATGACCGGTGACCTCAGAGTATGGCGTAGTATAGAGTTATGGCCGAGTCCCTTCCCCGCTTTCCCCTTCCCAGCTTCCCTCTTCCCCCCGTGGCCCCGCGCCGATCTCCCGACGATCTGACGTCGTGGAGCGAAGCCGCGGTCTGCGACCTGCTGGTCGGATATTATTCCACCGCTTTCGCTGAGATCGACCGCGCCCGTCAGGCGGCGCGGCTGCATTGGGCGTGCTGGCGCGCTTATCTCAGCCAGGCGGCCAACCAGGGCCGCGCCTCGCGGCTGGCTCTGGCGCGCATCGTCGCCGAGTTCCGGCTCGATCCCGCGCTGATCGACCGGGGCGACGCGCTGGTGGTGGATGAACTCACCGATCTGGTGTTGCACCGCTACCGCCGCGCCCCCGAGCAGGCGAAGACATATATGACCCGCCTGGTCTCCGCCGCCACCCAGATGGCGCTGGGGCGCACCCACTAAGACAATCGTTTATGCGCGCCGCCCGCGTTTGAGGACGCGGGCGGGGTGTTGAATAGCGTGAATCCGCGCCGGGCCTCAATTGTGTCCGGCGCGAGTTCTGAAGCTCAGGCTGAAGCGCGCAACGCTTCGCGTTCAGAGCGCGTGAACGTAGCCGCTCTGTTCGGCGAGGCGCGCCAGATCGACTTCGGGCCGGGCGCCAAAATGCTGGATGATTTCCGCCGCCGCCAGCGCGCCCAGGCGGGCGCAATGGTCGAGCGGTCGTCCCCGCGTCAGTCCGGCGAGGAAGCCGGCCGCGAACAGGTCGCCGGCGCCGGTCGTGTCCACCAGCTTTTCAATCGGCGCGGCGGGAACCGAAACGATTTCGCCGCCCTGCGCGATCACCGCGCCCTTTTCGCTGCGCGTCGCCGCCGCCAGCACCTTTTCCTGCCGCAGCGCCGCCAGCGCGACGTCGAAATCGGAGGTCTGATAGAGCGCGTGCAGTTCGGATTCGTTGGCGAAGACGATATCGACCACATTCTCGCGGATGAGCTGCAGGAATTCGTCGCGGTAACGGTCGACGCAGAACGTGTCCGACAGGGTCAGCGCGACCCGCCGCCCCGCGCCATGGGCGATCTTCGCGGCTTCGACAAAGGCCTGCTTGGCGTGCGGCGGATCCCAGAGATAGCCTTCGAGATAGAGGATCTGCGCCCCCTTGATGGCCTCGGCGTCGAGATCGGCCACGGTCAGGTTCTGGCAGGCGCCCAGATAGGTGTTCATGGTGCGCTGGCCGTCCGGCGTGACCAGCACCAGGCAGCGCGCCGTGCTCGGGCCTTCGCTGGCGGCCGGCGTGGCGAAATGGACGCCCACGGCCTTGATGTC
Organism: Rhodoblastus acidophilus; assembly: GCF_900187365.1. Taxonomy (GTDB): domain Bacteria; phylum Pseudomonadota; class Alphaproteobacteria; order Rhizobiales; family Beijerinckiaceae; genus Rhodoblastus; species Rhodoblastus acidophilus. The sequence goes on along the minus strand of NZ_FYDG01000002.1, from coordinate 295,544 downwards.
ATGGGTGAAGGCGAGGCCGGCCTCGTCGTCGCGCACCTTGCCGACGAAAGCGGCCTTGGCGCCGAAGCTGGCGAGGCCCGCCACCGTATTGGCCGCCGAGCCGCCGGAGACGATGGTGGTCGCGCCCATGGCGTCATAGAGGGCGAGCGCCTGCGCCTCATCCACCAATTGCATCCCGCCCTTGCGCAGACCCTGCGCGGCCAAAAAAGCGTCATCGACCGGAGCGAGAACATCGACAATGGCGTTGCCGAGCGCGAGAACGTCAAAACTGCTGGACATGGGCGGATCCTTGATAATTTCTATCGGTCTTGCGGCGCCGCGCGACATTGGTCAAGCCGGTATATCCCCGCGCCCCTTGCGCCGGAGTCGCACATAGAACGCGCCTTCACCGCCGTGCGGCCGCGCCGCCTGCTCGACCGCCGCCACCAATGGCCGCAGCGATGGCTCGCGCAGCCAGAGCGGGGCCAGCCGCCGCAACACCCCGCGCTCGACGCCGGGCGTTTCCGCCGCCGGCCCGCCCTTGCCGGTGATCACCAGCACGATCCGGGCGTGCTCCGCCACGGCGCGGTGGATGAAGCCGATCAGCGCCTGATGCGCTTGCGCCTGGGTCATGCCGTGCAGATCGAGCCGGTCGTCGATCGGTTCGCGCCCGGAGGCGAGCCGGCGCCGCAGCTTTTTTTCAATCGGCGCCAGCGGCGGCGACTCGCGACGGAGCGGCTTGGCGGGAACGGTTGGCGGCGTCAGAACCATGGGCGTGGCCGGGGAGGGCATGGGCGGCGCGGCGTCGCCGCCGCCTGGCGCGCGCTTGCGTCCGGCCCGCGGGGCCACATCCGCGACCACATGGCGCCACAGCGCCAGTTCTTCGCGCGACAGCAGCCGCATAAACTTGTTCTTGCCGTCGGACGGGACCACGCGTCCTACTCCTTCGGCAGCAGCAGATACAATTGCCCGTGGTGACGCAAGGCGCCGGCCCGCAGGCCGGCCGCGTCGCCCAGGCCGAAATAGATGTCGGCCCGTCCCGGCCCGACAATGGCCGCGCCGGTGTCCTGCGCGATCATCACGCGGCGGAACGGTTCGGGCGCGTCGCCGCGCCAGGGCAGGGCGGCGTCGATGAGAAATGGCAGGCCATAGGGCCACATGGCCTTGTCCACCGCAATGGAGCGCAAGGGCGTCAGCGCGGCGCCGCTCGCGCCTTCGGGCTGTTTGGCGTCGCGGTCGATCGCGCCCTCGAAAAACACGAAGGAGCGGTTCTGGCGCAGCAATTCGTCGCCTTCCTCGCCCTTTTGCAGGCCATGCGCCCGCAACCAGGCGATCAGGCGCGGCATGGTCATTTCGGCGGGCGTGGCGACGCCGCGCTGAACCAGAATGCGCGCCAGCGCGGTATAGGGCTGGCCGTTGCGCCCGGCGAAACCCAGGCGATAGACGCGCCCGTCGGGCAGGCGCACCCGCGCCGAGCCCTGCACCTGCGCCAGGAACAGGTCGGCCCGGTCGCGCAGATAGACCAGCTTGCGCAAGCCGCGAACGGCGTCGAGCGCGCCGTCCTCGATGGCGGCGCGGTCGGGATAGGGTTCGAGGCCGCCGTTCCCGCGCCGGGCGGCGGTCAGGCCCGGGAGTTGCGACGTCGCCACCAGATCGGGCGGCCGGCCATACACCGGGGTCGGATATTCGCGGCTTTGCGTCAGCGATCCCGGAATTTCCGGCTGGTAATAGCCGGTGAAAAACGAGTCCGGCGCAGTGTCCGGAACCACCCGGTAGGGCTGGAAATGGCGGCGGAACACGTCCGCCGCGCCGGCTTGCGCGGCCGAACAGGCCTTTCGCCAGGCCGGCGCGCTCAGTTCAGGCAGGTTGGGCGCGACCGGAACCTTGCGGCACGTCTTGCGCCAGAGCGCGAGCGCCTCGCCGGGCCGCTCGTCGCCTGGCAAATCGCTCCAGGCCGCCGGCTCCAGCGCATAGCCGCGCCCTTCAGCGACGCAAGGGCAGGCGGACGCGCCAAATCCCGCAAACAGCGCCGCGAAGGCGATCGCGCGTGAAAAGATCATTGGCCCGGCGAGGTCGCGACCAGCGTCCAGTTCGGGGTCGTCGCATCGTGCGGCCGGGCGAAAGTCCAGACATCCACTACATTGGAGGCGGTGTGGGGATCGCCTTCGACCAGCGCGCCATCCGGCCCGTGCGTGGCGGTGATGAACTGGCCGTCGAACCGGACCGCGACAATGGCGAGGGTCTTGTCGACGCGCGCCTCGACGATTTTCGCGTCGTTCAGGCCGACCAGCGTGGTCTGCATGGTCTGGCCCTGCGCCTTTCGCTCGTCGAGCGCGGTCTTGAACCCGGCGAGCACGTCGGGGCTGGTGAGCGAACGCAGCGCCTCTTCGTCGCCATTGGAAAAGGCCTGGACGATCATCTCATAAGCCGAGCGCGCGCCGGCCAGAAAGTTCTTCGGCGAAAAATCGCGCTGCGCCCGCGCGATTTCCTCGAAACCGCGCCAGACGGGGCCGCCGCGCTCGGCGCACTCGGCCCATTCCAGCTCCATCGGCGAAGTTTGCTGCGGCGCGGCGGGCGTGGCGGCTGGCGGGCCGTTTTCAAATCTTTGTTCAAAACCTTCCCGCTCGCCCAGCACCGAACGCAACTTCCACAAGACAAAAACGGCGAGAACGACGAAAATAACGGTGACGGAATCAACCTGCATGGCGCCCCTCGTGACAGGCCGGCGTTGCGCCGCAGCGATTGCGCGGCCATATGATGCGATGGGTAGCATTGAGCGCCCCCGCCAGCAAGGCGGCGACGACGGGAGAGAGTGAGCGCATGAAAGGCTTTGCGGTCCTGTTCCGCTCGGTATTCGGACCGGTGCTGATGATCTGGGTGGCGGCCGAGCTTGCCGCCTTCTACGCGGTCGCGCGGGTCATCGGTCTCGGCGGCGCCTTGATCGCGGGCGTGCTCACGACGCTGTTCGGTTTCTCGCTGCTGCGGGAGAACGCCAATGTGGCGTTGAACCGCGTGCGCGCCGCCATTCAGGGAACGACGCCGCGCGAGGGCGCGGTGGCCGAGGGCCTGATCGGCGCTTTTGGCGCCCTGCTGCTGATTCTGCCCGGCTTTTTGTCAGATCTCGTCGGCCTCGTGCTCACCATACCGTCGGTGCGCGACGATCTCGCGCTGAAAATGCGGGCGCGCCCGGTTCGGCGCGGCGATCCTGAAATCACGTCGATCGACCTCAGGCCCGGCGAATGGCGAATCACCGACGCGTCCTCGGAGCGGCGCCGGCCCTGAGGCCCGCGCCCTGCCTTTACGTCCGCGCCTTGTTTTCGAGCCGCGTTTCGTGCTAGGCGCGACGCAGGCGGAGTCCCGCCGCCTTGCGTCCCGTCGAGAGAATTCGCGGCGGCGGAGGGTTCTCACCGACGCAGCGGGCCCAGCCCGAAACAGGAGATTTTCATGACCGAGACAAATGGCGCCCAGGCCAATGCGCCGGCGTTGAATTGCCTTGTCCAGTACTGCAAGGACCTTTCTTTCGAGAACCCCAACGCGCCGCGTTCGCTGGGGCCGCAGGAAAAGTCGCCCAATATCAACATCCAGGTGAACGTCAACGCCAAGCAGCTCGCCGAGCATGACTTCGAGGTCGAGATTCTGCTCGAAGGCTCGGCCGGCGAAGGCGCCGAAGCCCTGTTCAAGTTCGAGCTGACCTATGCCGGCGTGTTTCGGCTGGTCAATATTCCGGCCGAACAGTCGCATCCGGTCGTGATGATCGAATGCCCGCGCCTGCTGTTCCCCTTCGCGCGCCAGATCGTCGCCGAGGCCGTGCGCAACGGCGGTTTCCCCCCGCTCTATCTCGATCCGATCGATTTCGCCACGCTCTACGCCCAGCGCATGCAGCAGGCGGCCGAGCAGGGCGCGAACGCCTGAGGCGCCGCCGCGGGGTGAGGCTTCATCCCGACGAATTCGAACCCCTGGCGCAGGCCAGGGGTTTTTTCATGGGCCGCCCGGCTATTGGCGACGGCTCAATTGGCGATGATCTTGTAGCTGTCTCCGGGCTTCACGCCGGCGTCCCCGAGCGCGTTCAGCGTGTGGAACTGCTCGGCCGGGTGATCGATCGCCATCCGTCCCTCCAGCGTCGCCTCGGTATCCTTCGCCCCCGCGACGACGACGCGCAGGCGCAAGGCCGTGCTGAGCTTGACCTCCTCGGGCGCGAGCGCGCGGAAACTGGCGAATGAGGCGGCGAATTGCTGCTGCGCTTCGGGCGTCAGCGCCTTCACCGCGAAAATGATGCGATAGAGATCGTCGCGATAGGCGATCACGGCGACGCGGAAGTTCCATTCCCCGGCGCGCGCGTCGGCGAAGACGGCCGAAAGGCCGTTGACCTGGCCCGATTCAATGGTGGAAGCCAGCAGCCCGTCGATCCAGCCGGAGGTCAGATATTCGGCGAGGGGCTTGCCGGCGGGCGCGCGCACGCTGTCGAGCCGCAAGGCTTCGGCGCCGCCATTGGCGACGCCCAGCACCGCCGAGTGGGAGTTTTCCAGCGTGAATCCCTCGGGCGCCTCAAAGGTGAAGCCAAGGCGCGGATGCACGAAGCGGCGTCCGACGATGGCGCCGTCCTTGGGATCGTCGCCGAAGGTCATCCCGTCGATAGCGGCCAGATAGGCCCCCCGCGCCGCGTCGCCGATGCCGGGGGCGCCGATCTGCCGCGCCTCGCCCAGCGCGGCGGAAATGCGCTCCGGCGTGGAGGGGTGGGTTGAGAGCAGGTCGGGCTTGTCGCTCTTCTGGCCCGTCGCCTGGTCGCGCAGTTCGGAGGCGCGTTCCAGCGAATTGAGGAAACGCGCGGCGCCAAACGGGTCGTAGCCCGCCCGAGCCGCCGCCCTTATGCCGATGCGATCCGCCTCCAGCTCCTGCTGGCGCGAGAACCCGGCCAGCGACAAGGCGGATGAGGTCTCGACCTGTTCGCCCTTATGCCGGCTCTGGATCACCGTGGCGGCGCGCGTGATCACCTGCGCCGTCTTTTCCTGCTCGGCGCGCAGGAAGGCGTGGCGCGCGGTGACATGGCCGATCTCATGGGCCATCACGGCGGCGATTTCCGCTGTGTCATTGGCCAGCGCCAGCAGGCCCCGGGTGACGAACAGATCGCCGGAGGGCAGGGCGAACGCATTGATCGCGCCCGAATTGAGGATGGTGACGCGATAGGGCTGGCTGGGCGTGTCGCTGACGCGCGCCAGTTTGCCGAGCACCTCGTTCAGGTAATTTTCCGCCCGGGGCCAGCGATATTCGCCGCCGAACATGGCCACCAGCTTCTTGCGCTCGGCGGTGTCGGAGACCGGCGGCTTGGGGGCTGGCGGCGCGGGCGTCTCGACGGCGCCGGACATGCCCTGCCGCTCAAGGGTCGAGCACGCGGAAACCAGGAGCGGCGTTGCGAGGGAAAGTCCCAGACCGATGATGCCTCCAGGACTGCGCCACGCCGGCGTTCGCTTCGACATTTCCTCTTTCGTCCTGGGCCGTCAGAATTTCGGATCGGATGGTTGCGCCGCCGCGCGCGGCGGCTCATCCATAAACTCGATTTGCTCGGGATGGAACAATTCCATGTGGGGGGCGCGGTCCAAATCGACAATACCGCGCAGGCGAAGCTTTCGATTTCGAAGACTCGTCTCGGAAAATCCCGCGCGCTCGAACGCCGGCCAGTTACGCTGGGCCACGCTGGCGTAAAAGCCGCCCCAGCCGCCGAAGTTGAGATAAATGCGCGTCCGCGTGCGGCCGATGGATCCGACTTGCCCTTCGACCAGGGCCAGCGCGCCCTCGCGCCCGGAGAAATCCTGGGGACGGTTGGGCGCCAGCGCGTGGAAGGCCGGATCGGCCCAGAGGCCGACGCCCGCTTCGCGCGCGGCGTCTTCGGCGCGGCGCGCGCTTTCGGGGGCCGCCACGGCGGCGCGCATGGCGAGGCCCGCGGCGAGCAGGAGTTCATCGACGGAGTCTTCGGCGTCGGGCAGGAACAGCCGCGCCGGCACGCGGCCCCAACGGTCGGCTGCGCCGAGCGGCTGCAGCGTGAGGGTCTTGCCTTGCACCAGCGCCAGAACCTGCGCGGCGACGGCCTTGTCGCGCTCGGGCTCGGCGGCGCTGGCGCGCTGCGGTTCAAGCGTGGGCATGACGACCACGCGCCCATCGGCCAGACGCATCTCCAAGCGATCGCCAACGGCGACCACCTCGACATGCTCGCGCACGCTCTCGCGCCCCTCGGCGCCGAGCGCGGGATTTCCCAGGCCAGCGATCAGACAGGCGGCAATGACGGACAGGCGCATGGGTGTGAGCTTAAACAGGAGCCGTTGCGCGAAATGTTTTTTTATGAACATTTTTGTGCTAGAGCGTGAAGCGCAATGGCGGCTGGACGCTTGGCGGCCTGCGTCCCGGTAGCTCAGCAGGATAGAGCAACGGTTTCCTAAACCGTAGGTCAGGGGTTCGAATCCCTTCCGGGACGCCAGTTTTTCAAGATTTTCACCGGCGCCCGGTTCGAGGGTGCGGATTCGACGCAACGTCCTCCAATCCGCCGGAATCGGAAATCGGCCCAATCGACGGATAGGCGCCCAAGCCTCATGCAGTTCGGTTGAGCTGGCGCTCAATACTGAACCGTCGTTCGCACGCCGACGACGAAAGCGTTGGGAATGGACCGAAGGGCGATCGGTTCGTTCGGGGCCGGCGCGCCGCCGCCGGGATGAATGACATACTGCAGGCTCGGTTGGACGAGAACGCCCGTGGCCGCCTTGAACGAATAGGTCGCTTCGAGAATCGACTCGTAAGTCCGCGCGGCGCGGTTTGCCTCGGTGAAGGCGTTGGCGTCGAGGTCGGCGGCGCGGGCTGCGGCGCCGACCCGCGCGAAAGCGCCGAGAAACGCCAGCTGGTCGTCGGGACGATCCGGGATCATGCCCAGAAAGGTCAGGCCTCCGTCCACGTATAAATCAATCGTGTTGCGGTCCGACGGCGCCCAGGCGATGCGTCCGAAGGCGAACACGCCGTCATCCGTTTTGTCGGGCCTTTGCAGCACTTGCTGGTCGAGGACGCCGTAGATGGCGATATCGCCGCGATGTTGCAGCGGCGCGCCGCTCCCGCGCGGGTCCCAGATCGACCGCCCGTCGCTGGCGAACCGTTCGTCGGCGAACCGTCCGAAATGCCGCCAGCCTCCGATCCGCAGCGTGCCCGGCAGGACCGAACCCGTCTCCGCGCCATATTTGATTTGCGCCTCCCCGATCACGAAGGGCGCGTCGGCGATGCGGAAATTGAGGCCGTAGGCGTTGCGCTTCTGCGGGTCGCCGGCGCCGGGACCCGCGGGATCGCCGTTGAACACGGCGGCGAGCAGCGCGACCCGATCGTTCGCCGTGATCTTGATGCGCGCCGCCGGCGCGGCCAGGGGATAGACGATGCCGCCGCTCGGCAGGTTGGCGGTTGCGATCGCCGGCCATCCGAAGGTTCCGCCAATGCCGATTCCGAGGTAGGGCGTGAGGAAAAACTCGCTATCGACCGCGAGTTGGCCGACCCGCAGCGACAGATGGTCGTTGAGCTTCTGTTCGAGCCAGACTTCGTTGAGACGCGTCGTGGCGAGCGCCTCGATGTCGGAGACGGTGGCGTAGGAGCCGATAGACGCGCCCGTCAGGCCGACCCCGTGGATCTGATAGATCGACGCGTGCGCCAGCGCGCCCGTCCAGCCGATGAGCGGTTCGGGATTGAAGTCCGCCGCCGCCTGCGCGCGGCCGATATAGCGCGCGCCCGTCCGCAATCCGCCGGAAACATTGGCCATGGGGTCGGCTTGGTAAGTGAAGGCGAAAGCCAGGCCCTTCTGGGCCAGAGCGGGGCGCAGGCCGTTCCAGCTCGCCAGAGGTTCGGGCAGCAGCGCGCCGACGGATTGCTGGCCGATATTGGCGGCGGCGGACAGAGGCGTGTTGACGTCGTCGGAGGGATCGCGCTCGGCGGCTTGCTGGGCCGCCGCCGTCGCCGCGCCGACCGTAACGAGCGCCGCTGTCGCGAACCAGCGAAGGCGGCGGGGGTCAAAGGCGCGCGGAAGAATGTTTCACCCCGTCACTCCTCGGCGTTCGACGACCAACTGGCGTGGGACACGCGGGGCGAGGTCGCGATTTTCTCCGCCGCCGCATCCAGTTCCGCCGGCTCGACCGCCGTGCTGACGAGGGTGGCGACCACTTCGGTGATCTCGTCGGACCGTTCGACCACCTCGACATCGCGGATCGGATAGCTCGCCGCCTCCAGCACCTCGATGACATGTTCGCGCACCGCGCCGACATGTTCGGCTTCGGTCATCACATGCACGGCGTAGGTCGCTTCCGACGTCCGCTCGTCAAAAGGCGCGCGGTTGATGGCGTCGACCAAGGGCCGCAGCAGCGTGTTGCCGGCCAGCACCGCCGCCGTGACGACGGCGGCCTCGACGACGAGGCCATAGCCCGACAGCGCGCCAATCGCGGCGGAACACCACAGCGTCGCCGCGGTGTTGAGACCCCAGACCTTGCTGCCCTCCTTCATGATCGCGCCGGCGCCGAGAAAGCCGATGCCGGACACCACATAGGCCGCGATCTGCGCCGCGCCCGCCGGGCCGCTGATGCGAAAGCCAAGCGAAACAAATGTCGCCGCGCCCACGGCGACCAGAACATTGGTCCTGAGCCCTGCGCTGCGCTGGCGGTACTGCCGTTCGGCGCCGATCAGCGTCGCCAGCGCGAAGGCCACGGCGACGCTGATCGTCAAATCCATCGCAGGCCCGATTTCGACCTTGATCATGATGCCGCCCCTCGCGAATTCGGCGCAGCGCGCGTTGCTATGTCGCGGACGTCAAGGGGCGAGGGACCGCCGCCGTCTCGGCCCTGTCATGCGGCTCGACATGGATGGTGACGACGGCTTCCAGCAAAGCCTGCGTCAGCGCGGCTTCGATCCGGTCGCAGATTTCGTGCGAGCGGGCGACGGTCATCTCGCCGGGAACGACAAGATGCAGATCGATGAAGGTGGCTTTGCCGGCATAGCGCGTGCGCAAATCGTGAAACTCGATCGCATCCTGGGCGTGATCGGCGAGAACCTGCCGAATGGTCGCAAGTTGATCGTCAGGAACGGTCTCGTCGAGCAGGCTGCCGGAATTTTCCTTGAAAACCTCCCAGCCGCTCCAGAGGACGTGGAGCGCGACCAGGCCGGCGACCACCGCGTCCAGAACATGAATTCCCGTGACGATCGCCAGTCCGACGCCGGCCGCCACGCCGGCGGACGTCACGACATCCGCGAGCAGGTGTTTTCCGTCCGCGACCAAAGCCGCGGAATGGTGTCGCCGCCCCTGCCGGACCAGCACGGCGCTCCAGGCCGCATTGAGAACAGTGGCGACGCTGCTGATGGCGACGCCGAGCAGAGGCGCGTCGATTGGCTTGGGCGCGAGCAGGCTGTTGTAGGCTTCATGGAGAATGGCGACGCCGGCGAGCACGATGAGAACGCCGACCACGACGGCCGAAAGATATTCCGCCTTTTGATGGCCATAAGGATGTCTGTCGTCCGCCGGTTCAGCGGCGAAGCGGATCGCGCCGATGGCCGCGAGGGCGGTGATGACGTTGATGACGCTTTCCAGCGCGTCGGAGAACAGCGCGACGCTGCCGGTGACGCGATACGCCAAGCCCTTGATCAGCAGCACGATCAGGCTGACCGCCAAGCTGCCCAAAGCGATTTTGCGGGAAAGGGGCATCGGGAATCTCAACGTCCGCCTGGAGTGCTGAAAGCAGGTTTTTGCGCGCATTCGCGGACGATGTCGATGCGCCGGGAATGTTTCGGTTTGATGACAATTGGGATCGTCGCCCCGTTGCGCCGTTTAGGCAAGCGGCGAGGGCGTCGCGCGCGTCGGCGCGCGGCTTTTCGCGCGGGGCGATGCAAGAAGCCCGCCCCATCGAGGGCGTGATGGGACGGGCGGGTGACGACGTGGTGACGCGGTCGCCAAAGCTACAATATGTAAAATAAGGTTATAGTGTCAAGCGCCCGCGCCGGTCGCGGGGCGCGGGTGAAGCGCGTCCCGCAATTTCTGTTCTTTTTCATGGTCGAAGGAGGTGCGCAGCACCACGCCGCCGAGGCCCTTGATGCCGTCGAGCACCTTGTCGGCCGTCATCTTGCGAATCAGGACGAACAACACGGCGTTGCCGGGCTGAACCGTTTCCGTCAGATCCGTCATGAACTTGTCGTCGACGCCGAAGTCGGCCAGCGCGCCGCCGAGCGCTCCGGTCGCCGCGCCCAAGGCCGCGCCGGCGAACGGCATCAGGAACAGCGTCCCGATGAGCATGCCCCAGAAGCCGCCGGAGACCGCGCCGGCCGCCGTGGTGCTGAACAGCTGGTTCAGCTTCACCTGGCCGTCGGCGCTTTTCACGGCGATCACAGCGTCGCCGATCTCGATCAAATACTCTTTTTGCATCTCGAAAAGGCGCGTGCGCACCGTTTCGGCGTCATGCTCGTTGGGATAGACGATGGCGATAAGGTCAGACATGATGATCTCCTGACAATTCCCTGCGTCCTTGTAACGCCTCAGCCGCCTTCCGGTTTGGCCCGACGCCGCGCGGACGCGCATCTTGGCGGGGAGACGACAGTTAGGCGTCAGTGATGACGCCATCGCGACCGCCGCGTCACTGCGGCGAATTCGACAGGAAGGCGACGAATTTCAGAATCTCCGCGCGCAGGACCCGGTCCTTGACCTTGGAGAAGTTCTCAAGCAGCTCAATGACTTCAGAGATATCGTCCGCGCCATCGGACGCGCGGTCCGCCGGCTCCGGCGCGGGCTCCCGCACGATTCTGGCGTGATCCGGATCAAAAAAGGCATGCAATGAAATGTTGAGCGCCGCAGCGGCGGTTCGCAGCGTGCGCGGCGGAATGCGCTCCAGACCGTTCTCATATCTGTCGAGGGTTGTCGCGTCGATCCTCAAGGCGGCGCCCATCGTTTCGAGATCCAAGCCTTTCGAGACACGAAATATCCGCAAACGTCGCCCGACGATCGAATCGGTGGTCGAGTTCTGCATGGTCCTGACCCATGAAACGTGAGATCCGGTCAATTACGCCATTCGCCTTGCGGCGACAGCTTACCCAGTAAATTTACTTACGTAACCAAAAATGTCTTGCCGTCCGCCCGCCGAACCCGGACTGATGGGCGTTTCATGCGATCATGGGCGGGCATTCCGATGCAACGATGGGCAGCAACTCTGGTCGCGGTGGCTTTTATCGCGGCGGCCCCGGCCGCAGCCGACGAGGTCGGCGATATCGCGGCGGCGCTCGCGCGCGTCTCCCTCCCGCAAGGTTTCCACATCTCGGTCTTCGCGCTGGCGCCCGGCGCGCGCGCGCTGGCGGTGTCGCCGGATGGGAAGGTTGTGATCGTCGGCACGATGGCGGACGACGTCTGGCGCATCGCCCGCGCCGGGCCGGACGCCGGCCGCGCGCGCCGGTTCGCGCCCGGCTTGACCTTCAAACTGCCCAATGGCCCGTGTTTTGCGCCGGACGGCGCGCTCATCATTGCGGAATTCAACCGCATCCGCCGTTTTCCGGCGCTGGCGGGCGGCGGCTGGGATGAAGATCATCCGCAAGACGTGGTCGCGCCTGGCGGCTTGCAGCCCGACAGCGAATCCAGCCCGGTCCATGCGGCGCGGGTGTGCCGCTACGGGCCGGACGGCAAGCTCTATGTCGCCATCGGCCAGCCCACCAACATCCCGTCGCCGGCGCGGCAAAAGTTCAACGAAAAATGGGGCATGGGGGCGATCTGGCGGATGAACGCCGACGGCTCCGGCCGGCAGGTGTTCGCAAGCGGCCTGCGCAACAGCGTCGGTCTCGACTTCGATCCCGCCGACGGCGCGCTCTGGTTCACCGACAACCAGGCCGACCGCATGGGCGACGACATTCCCCCCGGCGAGATCAACCGCGCGCCGAAGCCAGGTTTGAATTTCGGGTTTCCCTGGTATGGCGGCGGCCATGTCCGCACCCGCGAATGGGCGCGCGAAACGCCGCCGGCGGATGTCGTGTTCCCCGAGGCGGAGGAAGCCGCCCATGCCGCCGATCTCGGCATGATTTTTTACCGCGGCGACAAATTCCCGGCGCAATGGCGCGGGATTTTCTCGGCGCAGCATGGCTCGTGGGACCGAACCGCTCCCATCGGGGCGCGCGTGATGTTCACCCCGGTCAAAGAGGGCAGGGCGGGCGCCTCCGTTCCCTTCGCGGAAGGGTGGAACCCCGGCCGTCTTCCCTATCTCGGCCGCCCCGTGGACGTGGCGGAGACGCCGGAGGGCGACCTTCTCGTCTCCGACGATCAGAGCGGGGCGATTTACCGGATCACTTATGACAAATGATCAAAACGGCAGGTTGAACACGCGATTGGGCAGGAATTCGCCGGCCTCGACCATGCCCGAGGCGATCGGAATCCCCGCGCAGACCGCATAGGCCGGTCCTTCGCAGGGCGCTTCGCGTCCGCGCAGGATCACCGATTGTCCCCGCCGCAGCCGCGCCGCGCCATTGCGGTCGAGCACGATGCAGGGCAGTTCCGACAGGCCGGCCTCGATCGAGAGCATGTCCTCATGCGCGGTCTCCGGGGCGTCCAGCAGATCGCCCAGCGGCGCCGATTCGGTTTCGAAGAACGGGCCGACGCGGGTGCGGCGCAGCGCCACCACATGGCCGTGACAGCCGAGTATGCGTCCGAGGTCGCGGGCGATGGCGCGGACATAGGTGCCCTTGCCGCATTCGGCTTCGAGCACCGCATGATCGCGGTCCCCGTCCACCATCCGCAGGCTGTGGATCGTCACCGGGCGCGGCGCGAGTTCGACCTTTTCGCCGTCGCGGGCGAGATCATAGGCGCGTTCGCCATTGATCTTGATGGCGGAATAGACCGGGGGCGTCTGCATGATTTCGCCGGTGAAGCGCGGCAGCAGCCGCTCGACGTCCTCGCGTTCGGGCCGCAGATCGCTGGTCTGCGTCACCGTTCCCTCGGCGTCGTCGGAATCGGTCTCAACGCCCCAGCGCACCGTGAACCGATACGCCTTTTCGCCATCCTGTACGAAGGGCACGGTCTTTGTCGCCTCGCCGAACGCGACCGGCAGGACGCCGGAGGCCAGCGGGTCGAGCGTGCCGGCGTGGCCGGCCTTCTTGGCGTTGAAAAGACGCTTCAGCTTGGACACGGCCTGGGTGGAGGTCAGCCCCACGGGCTTGTCGAGAATCACCCAACCGTTGACCTCGACGCGCTGCGAACGGGGCGCGCTCATTCCTCGCCCTCCGCCGCGGGCGGCGCCAGATCCTGCGCCACTTTGGGCGAATGCAGCAGGGCGTCGATGCGCTCGGCGTTCTCGAAGCTCTCGTCGATGCGGAAGCGGATGTCCGGCGCATATTTCAGGTTGACGCGCTGCGCGATCTCGCCGCGCAGGAATTTCTTGTGGCGGTCGAGCGCCGCCACAACCTTATCCCGACCCTGGCCGCCCATCGGCATGACATAAATGGTCGCGAGCTTCAGGTCGGGGCTCATCTTGACCGAGGGAACGGTCACGACAATACCTTCAAGCTCCGGATCGGAGATCTCTCCGCGGGAAAGCAGTTGCGCCACGGCGTGGCGGACCAGTTCGGCGACGCGCAGCATGCGCTGGCTCGGTTCGCCGCCCTTCTGATGAACCCTGGACATGAATGCCTCTTGCAAGCGCCGCGCATCCGGGCGGCGAAAGATCGGGCGTCGATGCGACGCAACGGCGAAGCCGGCGCGGCGGGCGCGAAACCCGCCGCTCGGAGCGCCCGTTCGGCGTCCGTCCGGCTTGCGCGGAAAGCGCCGCCCTCAAGGGGCGGCGCGTGGCATCACAGGGTGCGCTTGATCTCTTCGACGCGATAGCACTCGATCACGTCTCCAACGCGCATATCCTGATAATTCTCGAAGGCCATGCCGCATTCCTGGCCCGGCTGAACCACGGCGACTTCGTCCTTGAAGCGCTTGAGCGTGGACAGCTTGCCTTCGTGCACCACGACATTGTCGCGGATCAGGCGGACATGCTGGCCGCGCTCCATGGTGCCGTCGGTGACGCGGCAGCCCGCGACCTTGCCGACCTTGGTGATGGTGAACACTTCCAGGATTTCGGCATTGCCGAGCATGGTTTCGCGCAAGGTCGGCGCCAGCAGGCCGGACATGGCCGCCTTGATGTCATCCACCAGGTTGTAGATGATGTTGTAGTAGCGGATCTCGATGCCGAGCCGCTCGGACGCCTCGCGCGCTTCCTTGTGGGCGCGGACGTTGAAGCCGATGACGACGGCGTTGGAGGCCTCCGCCAGCGTGATGTCGGATTCGGTGATGCCGCCGACGCCGGCGTGCAGCACGCGGGCCGCGACCTCGTCCGTGCCGAGCTTTTCCAAAGCCGCGACAATGGCTTCGACCGAGCCCTGCACGTCGCCCTTGATCACCAGCGGCACTTCCTTGCGGCCGGCGGTGGCTTTGAGCTGGCTCATCATGTCGACCAGCGAGGAGCGGGCGCCGCTGCCGCGCACCGCCGCCTGCTCGCGCTTCTGGCGATCGCGATATTCGGTGATTTCGCGGGCGCGGGCTTCGGATTCCACGACGGCGACGCGGTCGCCGGCCTCCGGCGCGCCGTTGAAGCCGAGCACTTCCGCCGGGAAGGACGGCCCCGCATGGACGCAATTCTGCCCCTGGTCGTCGATCAGGGCGCGCACGCGGCCCCATTGCGAGCCGGCCACGATGATGTTGCCGACCGAGAGCGTGCCGCGCTGGACGAGGACCGTCGCGACGGGGCCGCGGCCGCGATCGAGGCGGGCCTCGATGACCGTGCCTTCGGCGGCGCGCTCGGGATCGGCCTTGAGGTCGAGCACTTCGGCCTGGAGGGTGATGGCTTCCAGCAACTTGTCGAGATTGAGCTTCTGCTTGGCCGACACCTCGACTTCGAGCGTGTCGCCGCCGAGGCTTTCAACCTGCACCTCATATTGCAGCAATTCGGTGCGCACGCGCTCCGGCTTGGCGTCGGGCTTGTCGATCTTGTTGATGGCGACGATGATCGGCACGCCCGCCGCCTTGGCGTGGCTGATGGCCTCGATCGTCTGCGGCATGACGCCGTCATCCGCCGCCACCACCAGCACGACAATGTCGGTGACCTTGGCGCCGCGGGCGCGCATGGCGGTGAAGGCGGCGTGGCCGGGGGTGTCGATGAAGGTGACGAGGCCGCCGAGCGGGGACGTCACCTGATAGGCGCCGATGTGCTGGGTGATGCCGCCGGCTTCCCCCGACACCACATTGGCGCGGCGGATGGCGTCGAGCAGCGAGGTCTTGCCGTGGTCGACATGGCCCATGATGGTGACGACCGGCGGGCGCGGCTGCAGCGTCTCCTCGGCGTCGGGCGTGTCGAACAGGCCTTCCTCGACGTCGGATTCGGCGACGCGCTTGACGGTGTGGCCCATTTCGGTGGCGATCAGCTCGGCCGTGTCGGCGTCGATCACGTCGGTGATCTTGTGCATCTGGCCTTGGCGCATCAGCAGCTTGATCACGTCCACGCCGCGTTCCGACATGCGGTTGGCGAGTTCCTGGATGGTGATGGTCTCGGGCAGGATCACTTCGCGGGACAACCTTTCCTTTTGCTCGACCACGCCCTTCATGCGCTGGGTGCGGCGGCGGAAGGCCGCGACCGACCGCGTGCGCTCCTCGCCGTCGGCGCTGGCGGTGGCGCTGGTGACGGTCAGGCGTCCGCGCTGCTTCTCGGCGCCGCGGGTCGGCTTGGGCGCGGGCACGGCGAGCTTGGGCGCGGTCATCGGCCGCATGCGCGGCGTCAGCGGCGCCGGTCCGTCGGAACGGGGCGCGGGCGCGGCGCCGGCGGATGCGGCGGCGGCCGGTTGCTGCGCGGCCGGCTGCGGCGTGGGAGTCGGAGCCTGCGGCGGTTTGGGCGTGTGGAACACGATCTGCTGCGGACGGCTGCCGCGGGTGGGCGCGAACGAAACCGCCGGCTCCTTTTCAGGCTGCTGCGGCGCAGGCTGCGGCGCGGCGGCCGCCGACGGCAGGCGGCGGCGCGCCTCTTCCTCGGCCCGGCGTTTGGCGTCGGCCTCGCGGGCGAGCCGCGTCTCCTCGTCGCGCTTGCGCGCCTCGGCGGCTTCGCGCTCGGCGCGCTCGCGGGATTCCCGCTCGGTGCGCGCCTTGGCGTCGGCCTCCTGGCGGCGGCGATCTTCCTCCTCCCGGGCGCGGGCGTCGTTCAGCGCGCGGGCGCGGGCGTCGCGCTCGTCGTCGGTCAGCGTGCGCAGGACGACGCCGGTCTGGGGCCGCGGCGCGGAAGATTTCTGCGGCCTTGGCGTCGGGGCTGGCGCGACAGGCGCGGGCGCGGACGCAACGGGGGCGGGCGCGGCGGGAGCGGGGACGGGCGCGGCGGGTTTCCCGCCTTCGTGGCGGCGCTTTACATGTTCGACGACGACCGTCTTCGACCGGCCGTGCGAAAAGCTCTGCCGCACGGTGCCCTGCTCGATCGGGCGCTTCAGCGTCAGGGTCTTGTTCGCGGGTTTGTCGCCGGGATTGTTGGTGTCGTTCATATCGTTCGTGCGTCCCAAGAGCTAATGTCCCCGGCGTTCCCGTCCTGGCCGCGGCTCGGCCCGGTTTCGTCCGCCGTCAAATCTTCCCCGCCTGCGGGGCCGTCCGTATTTTTCTCGCCGCGATATACCGCAAGTCTGCGGCAGGAGGCGAGCAAAACCTTCGTCGCCGCGCCATTTCCAAGAGCGGCGTGCACCACATGGCCGCGGCCAAGCGCGGCGTCGATTTCCTCGGTCGAGAACAGGCCGATCTCCGGCTTGCTCTCGGGCCCGTAAACGCGGCGCAACGCCTGGCCCAGCTTGCGCTTGCCGTCCGCCTTGCCGTCGCGCGCATGCAGCAGCGCCCCGACATCGCCGGCCTCTATGGCCTTTTCCACCTTGACGAAGCCGGTGGTGACCAGCCCCGCCTTGTTGGCGATCGACAAGGCCTGCAACGCGTCGCGCCGGAGCAGATCGTCCACCAGATCCGGCAGATCGGGCGCCGCGACGGCCTTGTCCTTGAGCCCTCGCGCAAAAACCTGTTTCTTCACCGCCTGCGCGACGCATTGTCGCGACAGGCTCACCCAAACGCCCCGTCCGGGAAGCTTGCGCTTGATGTCGGGGACGACCTCATGGTCGGGCCCGAGCACAAAACGCACCAAGTCCTCGAACGGCGCCTTTTCGCGCGTGACGGCGCAGGTGCGTTCCGGCCCGCTCTCGTCGTCGAGAGCATCCGCGAACCCAGCCTTGCTGCGCGCCGTCTTCGCCAATATCTTCTCCTTACGCTTCCGCCTGGCTTTCGCCTTGCGTTAGCTCATTTTCCTCGGGCTGAATTTCCTCTTCAACCCAACCGGCCTTGACGCGCGCCCGCATGACGATGGCTTCGGCGTCGTCGCGGCTGACGTCGAGACCATCCAGGAAACCGAGTTCCTTCACGGTTTCGCCGTTGCGCTTTTCGGTCCAGCCCACGAGATCGTCCGTGGCGCAGCCGGCCAGATCCTCGATGGTCTTCACGTCGTTCTCGCCGAGCTTGACCATCATGGCCGTCGTGACGCCTTCGATCTCGCGCAACTCGTCGGCGACGCCCAATTCCTGGCGGCGGGCGTCCAGTTCGGCCTCGATGCGCGCGAGATAGTCGCGGGCGCGGTTCTGGATTTCCTCGGCGAATTCGGAGTCGAAGCCCTCGATGTTGGCGACTTCCGTCGGCTCGACATAGGCGAGTTCCTCGACATTGCGGAACCCTTCGGAGGCGAGCAGCTGGGCCACCACCTCGTCCACGTCGAGCGCGTCCATGAAGGTCTGCGTGCGCTCGATGAACTCCTTCTGGCGCCGCTCGGATTCCTCGGCCTCGGTGAGAATGTCGATATCCCAGCCGGTGAGCTGCGAGGCGAGACGGACGTTCTGGCCGCGACGGCCGATGGCCAGCGACAATTGGTCGTCCGGCACCACCACTTCGATGCGGGCGGAATCCTCGTCGAGCACGACCTTGACCACTTCCGCCGGCTGCAGCGCATTGACGATGAAAGTGGCGGCGTCGATCGACCAGGGAATGATGTCGATCTTTTCGCCCTGCAATTCGTTGACCACCGCCTGCACGCGCGAGCCGCGCATGCCGACGCAGGCGCCGACGGGATCAATGGAGGAATCGCGCGAGGTCACCGCGATTTTCGCGCGCGAACCGGGGTCGCGGGCCACGGATTTGACCTCGATCACGCCGTCGTAGATTTCCGGCACTTCCTGCGTGAACAGCTTGGCCATGAACTGAGGATGGGTGCGCGACAGGAAAATCTGCGGCCCGCGCTGCTCGCGGCGCACGTCGTAGACATAAGCGCGCACGCGGTCGCCGGGCCGGAACATTTCGCGCGGAATCATCTCGTCGCGGCGGATGATCGCCTCGGCGCGGCCGAGATCGACGATGACATTGCCATATTCGACGCGCTTGACCGCGCCGTTGATGATCTCGCCGATGCGGTCCTTGAATTCGTCATACTGGCGGTCGCGCTCGGCCTCGCGCACTTTCTGCACGATCACCTGCTTGGCCGATTGCGCGGCGATGCGGCCGAAATCCAGCGGCGGCAACTGCTCGGAAATCCAGTCGCCGACTTCGGCGGCCGGATTGCGCTTGCGGGCCGAAGCCAGCGAAATCTGCGTGGCGTCGTTCTCGACCTGATCGACCACCAGCATCAGCCGCGAAAAGCGGGTTTCGCCGGTGCGCGGGTCGATCTCGACGCGGATCTCGGTCTCCTGGCCGTAGCGCGAGCGCGCCGCCTTGGCCATCGCCTCCTCCATCGACGCGAGCACGATGCCGCGATCGATGGACTTGTCGCGCGCGACCGCGTCGGCGATCTGCAAGAGTTCGAGCCTGTTGGCGCTGACGGCCATGGGTATTCTCCTGTTGGATCAGTCTTTCGCTGAATTCTTCGGGCGCGGCGCGCCGCCGCCCTTCTTGAATTGCGCCCGCACGCCGGCGGGAAGTAAGGGTTTGGCCTTGCTGGCTTTGGCTCCGGCGAAACGGCCGGGGCCGCGCGCCGGCTTCTCCGCCGCCTCCGGCGAGGTGTCCTCGCCTTCTTCCTCTCCGCGCGTCGCGCCGCCGCCCTGGGCCGCTTCCTTGGCGGCGCGCAACGACTCGCGGATGAGGGATTCCGTCAGGATCAGCTTGGCTTCGTCGAGATCGCCCAGGCGCAAGCGCGGCGTCTTGTCCTCGTCGGGGCCGGCGTCGTCCCGCGCCAAGATTAATATGGCGTCTTTACCTTCGCCTTCAATGTCTTGGATCAAACCGCGGAAGCGCTTGCGGCCGCTTTCGTGCGGGCGGGCGAGTTCGACGCGCGCCTCCATGCCCTGCGAGCGGCGGAAATCCGAGACGCGCACCAGCGGGCGGTCGATTCCGGCGGAGGAGATCTCCAGGCGGTGCGCCTGGGAAATCATGTCCTCGACGTCGAGCACCGGCGACAGCGCGTCGTGAATTTGCTCGCATTCGTCGATGGTGAGGGTTCCATCGGGGCGCTCGGCCATGATCTGAACGATCATGCCCTGTCCGGCCATGACCTTCACCCGCACCAGGCGAAAGTTCATAGACGCCAGCACGCGATTCGCCACATGGGCGATGCGGGCGGCGAGACCGCTCTCTTCCACGAGGCGGGGCTCGTCGAGCGGGGCCGCAAAAGTCCTGTCCGGTTGCGTCGTGTCGTTCAAATGGATCCAGCCGAGTAAAACAAAAAAGAGCGGGTCCCGTTGGGCCCCACTCCCGCATGGCCCGAGGGCCTTGACGAAGATGTTGACTGCGTCAGCGTATACCGCAAAGGCGTTCGCCGCGCAAGACGCGATTGTCGCCCCGGCGCAACAGCGGTGCGAAAAACCTTCGGCGGCGCGGCAAGGAAATTGTTCGGTAAGGGACGCGCGGTTAAGGTTACGCCCATCCGGTTCTCCTGTTTTCGCAGCGATTGGGGCTCACCATGCGTGACGTGTTCTCAAGCTTTGTCTTCGCCACGGCCCTGGTCGCCGCTCCCGCCGCCTGCGAGGCGCGGGTGCAGATCACCGTCGATCTCTCGAGCCAGACGATGAACGTGGTGGCGTCCGGCGGCTCCTATGCCTGGCCGATTTCGTCGGCGCGCGACGGCTTTGTCACGCCGCGCGGAACTTATGGCGTCCAGAGCCTGGAAACCATGCATTACTCGAAAAAGTACCACAATTCGCCGATGCCGCATTCGATCTTCTTCAATGGCGGCTTCGCGATTCACGGCACTTACGATCTGGCCAATCTGGGCCGGCCGGCCTCGCATGGCTGCGTGCGCGTCTCCCCGGCCAACGCCGCCACGCTTTATTCGCTGGTGCAGCGCGAAGGCGCGACCATCCGCATTATCGGCGACGCGTCCAACGCTGCTTACGCCCGCGCGGTCGAGCCGGAGGAGGCGGCGCCGAGTGCGGTATCGGCGCGGCCGCAGCGGGTCGCCTCGGCGGCGCCGACCGACAATCCGCTGGCGCTGATCTTCGGCTTCGGCGCCGATCCGGCCCCGGCCGCGCAGCCTGCGCAACCGGTTCGCACGCGGGCGCACAGGTAGGGTCTGGCGTTCAGCCGGCGCGGCTCAGTTTCAGCAGATCGAAAATTTGCTCGGGCGTCTCCACCACTTCCAGCGTGGATTCGTCATCGACGCCGGTGGGCAGCCAGATCAGCGAGCACTTGTTGCCGCGTTGCACGGTCAACGCATTGGCCATGTTCACGAAAATCGGCTCGCCGTTGTCCCGGTCGGTCAGCTTGATCCATTCCGAAGCCATTGGCGCGCTTCCTTTCCGCATCGGCCTTGCAGTAAGGCAAACGCGCGGTGGGTCAAGAGCGAAAACAGCGGGGCGCGCCGCGCCCTTGCGTCAGCATCGGAGCCTCGGCTTGAGCTCGCGGCGGAACCAGGCGTCGATCGCCCGGCAGGCCTCCGCCTCGCCGAGCATGGGGTCCAGCGCGAGATTGCGCGAGGCCTCGTCCATGCGCGACGCCGGGGAAAACACGCCGCCGGACCAGTCGAAATAGGCGACGGGGAGCGACGTCGCCACCGCCAGCCGCTCCAGCAGGCCGAATCCGTTGCTTCGGTTCGCCAGAACCAGCGCGCCAATGTCCATCAGGTCGATCAGCCGGTCCCATTCCTCCTCGGCGATCGCGCCGGTGACATGGACGGTGAACGAGGCCATCAGCGCCAGCGCGTTAAAACTGTCGCCACACAGCACGATGGGCGAAAACAGCGCGATGTCGCGGCTGTGGCGCGCGAGGCCGGCGACAAGGCTGTCGGTTTCGGCGGAGGCGAACGGGGCGAGGACGCCCAGCCTAAGGCGGCGCTTCGGTTTGCGGACCCAGCGTGCGCACGCGGGCGCCGCCGCCGAGGCGAAACGCGCCCCGGGGAAGCTTTGCAGCGCCCAGGCGGCCGAGAGCAGGCACATGCTGTCTTCGATCAGCACGCGATCGACCCGGCGCAGGGCCATCGGCCAAGGATCGTCGTCGCACAGCGCGGGCGCGTCCGCCGCCGCTGCGAGCGCGCTCTCGCTGACCACCAAGGCCGGCGCGTCGCGGCGCGGGTCGCCGAGCGCGGGATCGGTGACCAGCAGATCTTTCGGGCTGTCGATCCCCGCGAATTCGCGCAGCACGGCCGCCGGCGCCACGACAGGATCGACGAAAATACATTTTCGGACGCGCAAGCGCTGGAGAAAGGCGGCGAGCGACCCGCTCCCGTTGCGCCCCGCCTCGAATTCGAGCGATTGCGGCGCTGCGCCGGAGAGGTCGCGCACCGACATTTTCTCGGAATGGCGTGACGGCTCCCAGGAAATCTGCAGCACGCGGTCGCCGTCCTGCGTCAGTCCGCGCGAGGTCAGGTCCTGCAACCGGTCGATCCGCTGCGCCGGCGCGACCAGCAGCACCACCGGATCGGCGTAGCTGAGCCGCGCTTCGATCGACATGCGCGTCGGCCGCAGCGGGTCGGCGCGGACGAAGGCGTCCAGCCGTGCGGGATAGTCGGGAAAGCGGGATTTCAGCAGCGTGAAATTGCGCAGCGCCAGTTCGCGCTTCTTGTCCTTGAACGAACGCGACCCTTCATGGCCGACGAACACGCCGGTCGCCACGACATGGCGCCAGCCCGCTTGCGCCAGCCGCAAACAATAATCGACATCTTCGAAATAGCCGCGGGCATAGGCCAGGTTGAACCGGGGCGCCTGCGCGCGGGCGGCGGCCTTGACGAACAGGCAAAAGCCGACCCCGCTGGGAATGTCCACCGCGCTCGCGCCAAACATGTCGCTGGCGATCGCGTCCAGCTCGTCGATCCGCCCGACGTCCGGCATCGGATTGGAGGCGCCCGGCACGGGGAAACTGGCGAATTCCGCATTATTGGTCAGCGGGATCGCCGTCGCGATGTCGGGCGCGGAATAGGCCGCTTGCGCCAGCCGCCGCAGCGCGCCGCGCGTCAGATAGACGTCGGCGTTGAGCAGAACGACGTCGCCGTCCGGGCAAAAGGCCAGCGCCTTGTTGACCGAAGCCGCATAGCCGAGATTGCGCTCGTTCACGATCAGCCGCGTGTCGGCTCTCTCGCCATGCTCGCGCGCCAGCCGCGAGATCGCCGGATTGGGCGAGGCGTCGTCCACCAGCACAACCCGAAGCTCCGCGTCGGCCGCGCATTCCCGATAGAGCGCGCGCAGGCAAAGTTTGGTGGCGGCGAAATCCTCGTAGAGCGGGACGACGATGGTCAGGGTTCGCGACGGGGCGGGGGCGCGGGGCGCGACGGGCGACGGGCGCGCGTTCGCCGCCCGGCTTTTTCCGTCGGCGACCAGGTGAATCGTCGCTTCCCGCTCCTGTTCCCGCTCATGCGCGCGCAGGCGGATCGCGCAGGATTCGCCGAGCGGCGCCGCGATGTCGATGCGGGCCGCGGCGCCGAGCGGGCGGGCCAGCGGTTCGCGCGGATCGGGGGCGAGCGCGCGTTCGACATGGCCCAGCGCCGAATCGGCGGTCAGGCTCAGCGGACCGCCGCTCCAGGCGGCCCATCCGAGAATCCGCGCGCCGTCGTAATGCAGGTCGGCCACGATGCGCTCGCCGGTTTCCCCGAGCGCCGCCAGCGCCGCGAGGCGCGCCGCCTCCTTGGCGCGGGGGTTGCGGACAATGCTCCAGGCGGCCTCCGTCTTGTCGACCGACAGCCCGCGCCGCAGGATTTCAAAATTAACGTCCGCGTCGGTCGGATCGGCTTCGGAGGCTTGCCGCAAATCCATGTCGGCGTCGGCCATCCGCCCCAGCCGCCGCGACGCCAGCGAGCGCAGCAGCAGCGCGGCCGCATTGGGATCGAGCCGGCAGCGCCGGTCGGACAACATGAACGCGGCGGTGAAATCGCGCGCGCGCAAGGCGCGGGCGGCCAGAGCGAGCAGCGCGTCGGCATGCCGGTCGGGGTCATGGAGCGCGCTTGTCATTTCGTCAAATATCCAGGTCATGGCAAACGACAAACAATGCAGCCGGAAGCGGCTTTCTTAACGTCACCGGAAAATCCGCCATTCGCGCAACGCGGGTCAACGCCGAACGTTACAATCTACGCGATTGCAGAAAATAAATATTCTCGACGTTTCTTCCGTCGAAAGCATTGTTGACGTTAACAGCTACGGAAATGTGTCGGCGCCGGCGCCCGGACTCAAGGGGAGGGCGGAAGCGCTTTCTCCATCATCGCAAGGTCAACGCCCTCGACGAGCGCCGCGCTGAGGCCGTCCTCCAACGGCAACGGCAGGCGTTCGCCGGTCAGGCGGTAGCCGCGGCGCTGGTAATAGGCGATCAGCTCGCTGCGCAGCCCGATCACCGCCATGGTCATGCGGGCGGCGCTCCAGAGACGCCGCGCGGTGGTTTCCGCTTCCTGCAACAGGCGCCGCCCCAGGCCGCGCCCCTGCAAGCCCGGCCGGATGACGAACATGCCGAGATAGCCGACGCCTTCCGCCGCTTTGCGCAGCTGCGCCGAACCGATCAGGGCGTCGTCCTCAAAGCACAGCAGGAACAGCGTGTCCGGCGCCGCCATTTCGCGCGCCAGCCCGGCCTCGTCGATGCGACGGCCTTCCAGAAGGTCGGCCTCGGTGGTCCAGCCGCCCCTGCTGGACTCGCCGCGATAGGCGGAATTGATCAGGGCGGTCATGGCGGGAATGTCGGCGGCTTCGGCGGCGCGGAAGGCGAGGGGGGCGGCGGAGGAGGTGCGCGCGGCCATGAAGCGGAAGTCTCGCAAGAACGAATCGGGAGCCTGGACGATCTTGTAGGCGCGCGCGGCGCGTGACGCCAGCAACGCTTGGTTTAGGGAAAATAAATGACCTTGCGTCCATCATGCGCGCCAATTCTTCTGGATCCCGCCAAAATGCTGGACATTCGCGCCGTCGATTCCGTTGACGCCTCTCCCGACGTCTCCCTCGTCATGCCCTGCCTGAACGAGGCGCGCAGCCTGCCGCATTGCCTCGCCAACGCCCGCGAGGCGCTGGAATTGCTGCGCGCCCGGCTCGGCCTGACCGGCGAGATCGTGGTCGCCGACAATGGATCCGCCGACGGCAGTCAGCTGATCGCCCGCGCCGGCGGCGCCCGCGTGGTCGATGCGCCGCGCCGGGGCTATGGCGCGGCCTTGATCGCGGGGTTTGAAGGAGCGTCGGGACGCTATCTGGTGATGGGCGATTGCGACGGCTCCTATGATTTTCGCGAAGCGGTCGATCTGGTCGCGCTGTTGCGCGACGGCGCCGATCTCGCCATGGGCTCGCGCTTCAAGGGCGGCATCGCGCCCGGCGCCATGCCCTGGAAAAACCGCCATATCGGCAATCCCATCCTCACCGGCATTCTCAATCTTTTCTTCCGCGCGCGGGTGTCGGACGCGCATTGCGGGCTGCGCGCGCTGACCAAGGATTGCTTCCACCGCCTGGGCCTGAGCGGGTCGGGCATGGAATTCGCCAGCGAGATGATCATCAAGGCGGCGTTGAAGGGCGAGAAGATCGCCGAGGCGCCCGTCACTTTGTCGCGCGACATTCGCGACCGTCCGCCGCACTTGCGGCCCTGGCGCGACGGCTGGCGGCATTTGCGCTATCTGCTGATGTTGAGCCCGGCCTGGGCCTTCGCCGCGCCCGCCGCGCTGGCGCTGGGCGCCGCGCTGTTCATCTTCGCCATGAGCCTGTCGGCCTGGGCCGGCGGTCATTGGGAGGAGAGCTTTTTCGGCAATTACTGGGCGATCCTCGCGGGGTCGCTGCTTGGTCTCGCCCATACCGGCGGACTGCTCGCCGCCGCCACCCATCTCTACGGCGTGCGCGCCGGCTATCGCCGCGCCGTGCCCGCCGACGGCTTTCTGGCGCGGTGGATTTCGCTGGAAAGCATGCTGATCGCGGGCGGGGTGGCGTTTCTCGCCGGCGCCGGGCTGCTGTCGGGCGTGCTCGCTTACTGGTCCGGGCACAATTTCAGCGGCATCCGCAACGTGTTGCCGGCCGTGCTCGGCGCGACCCTGATGGTGATCGGCGCGCAGAACGCCATGGGCGGTTTTTTGCTGGCGATCGGCGCCGGCCATGAAGCGGACTTTTTGAAGCCGGCCCAGCCCGAGCAGCCGTCCGCCGAGACGATCAAAAAGGCGGCCTGATCTCGGGCGCCTCAGTCGCTCGGAGGCAGCAGACGGTAGAGCCGCACCGGGGCGTCCTTGGGCGAAACTTCGCGCAGCCAGCCGGGGATTTCGCCCTGTTCGATCCGCGCGGCGAGGCCGGTTGGCGACAGCGCGCGCAGCGAGGCGGCGTCGGCGGGTGTCGCCCAGCACAGCAGCACGTAATCGACCCCGGCCTTGCGCGCCAGACTCTCGGCCAAAGCCGGCTCCGCCCGCAAAATGTTCAGCGCGGCGAGATTGCCCGCATTGTTGCGATGATAGGGCGCGGCCAGCGCGCGCATCGGGCTATGGGCCAGAATATAGGAGCCGGGCGAGATCGGCCCCGCCACCAGGCCGGGCTTGTGATCGTTCAGAAAGGCGTAATTGGCGGAGTCGAGGCAGGGGTCGGGACGCCGCCAGGCCAGGTCCGGCGAGGCCAGCACGTCCGGCGACGGCTCGAGATCGGGCAAGGCCAGCGCCACGCCGAAGGACGATCCGGCCAGCAGAACCGCGCTCGCGGCGACGCCGCCGAGGATTTTTCCGCGCGGCGCCAGAGCGTGGAAAATCGCGGCGACCGGCGCCAGCAGGCCGAGCGCCGCCAAAGGCGCCAGCGACGAGAAAATCCGCAGGCAGGCGCAGGCGGCGGCGAAACCCAACGCCAGCAGCGCCGCCAGCAGCAGCCAGCGCGCCCGCGCGACGCCGCGCCCGGCGACGGCGCCGAACAGGGCGCCCGCGAGGCCAATCAGCGTGGGAACCGCCATCAGCACGGCGGCGCCGGGCGCGATGACGAAATTCTGCGCCAGAGTCTGGTTTTCGCCGATATGGTCCATCCAGAAGCTTTTCAGCGTCGGATCGACGTCGGCATAGGGCGGCCGCAGGCAGTCCGGCCACAACATGGCCACCGGCGCCAGCGCCGCCGCGCCGACGAGGACCAGCAGCCCAGCGCGGGCGGCGCGCGGCAGACCGCCCGCCAGCGACAGCGCGCCATAGCCCAATGCGCCGATCAGGGCAGGGGTCAGCCAGGGCGCTGACAAGGCGTCGCAGGCGGGGGTTAGCCAGCGGCTTGGCCCCACCGTCAGCAGGAAAACGGCGATCTGGGCGAGGGCGAGGCCGCCGCCGAACGCCCGCAAAAGGCCGCGCGCCTCCGCGCCGCGCGCCAGGAACGCGAGGCCCGGCGCCGCCGCCAGCACCGCGAAAAACGGCAGGTTTTCGAGGCCGACGCCCAGCGACAGCGCGACGCAGCCGCCCGACAGCGCGCCCCAGCGCGCTTCCGCCGGATCGAAGGCGCGGGCCATGGCGGCGGCGGCGAACAGCAGCAGCGTGATCTGAACCGAATGGTGGTCGATGCGGCCGGGCGGAAATTGCCAGAACATCACGCCGCAGCAGAACAGGGCGGCGACGCCGAACAGGCGCAGGCCGGCGCCGGCGAAGGCGCGGGCCGCAAACCCGCCTCCGGCGAACAGGACGCCCAGGCCCAGGGTGGGAAAGGCGATCCGCGCCGCGCGCTCGGCTTGGTCGGGGGCGAGAAACAGGCCGAACAGTTTCAGCAGCGCGACCAGGGGAATGTCCACGATCCGCGACCAGTGCAGGATCGAGCCTTGCGGCGGAGCGAGGCGATATTGGGTCAGGTCGTACCAGCCCTGGCCGGCGATCAGGTCGCGCGCCTGAACCATGCGCATGGCGTCGTCGGTGTCGAAAAAGCCGCCGCCGGTCCACACCTCCATCAGCCGCCCCTGCTGGAAGACAAGCGACAGAGCGACGGCGCCGAGAACGGCGAGGACGAAGGGCAGGGTCTGCGGCGCGGCGGCGGCGCGGGGCGAGGCGAACGGCGACATGCGCAAGTCTTGCCCGCAAATTCTTAACAACAAATCCGGTCTGAATTGGGCGAGGCGGCGCGGGACGCTGCGTGCGGCAAAGGTTTTAACGCTTGTGGCCTAGTTTAAGCTGGCGCGGCCTGTCGGAAACGTCCTGCGCGTCGCCGCGACGAGGTCTCGCCCATGGGGATGGAAGTCAATTCGGGAACGCCGCGCGGCGCCGCGCCGCGGCATGAAGCCACGCTGTTCGCCCTGGGGCTGGCCATTCCTTTTCTGATTTTGAGCCTCGTCAATGTCTATCATGCCGAGGACGTCAGGGTGTTCGTGGATTGGGCGGCGTGTTGGCGCACCGACGCGCAGCGCGTTTACAGCCTGTGTCCCAGCGCCAACTATCCTTTCGTGGGCGTCGCCGCCAGCGGCGGCGCGATCGCCGCGCTTAAGCAGGCATTTTCTCTCGGCGATGTCGAGGAAATCGCCCGGTATTATCGCCTGATTCTCGCCGGTTTCGACGCGGCCAATTTCGCGCTGCTGGTCCTGATCGGCCGCGCGCTGCGCCTGCGGCATGCGGGCGCCCTCGCCCTCGCCCTCGTCATCGAGGTTCTGCCCTCGACCTGGGCGGGCGGCGCCGTCTGGGGGCAGATCGACACGATTTCCCAGTTCTTCCTGCTCGTCAGCCTCCATGGCCTGATGCGGGCTTACCAACTGGCCGGCGCGCCGCAGCCGCGGCGGGCGGCGCACGGGTTTTTCCTGCTGGGCTTGAGCGCGCTGGCCCTGTGCGCCCTCACCAAGCAACTGGCGATTTTTTCGATTGTCGCCACGGCGCCGCTCATTCTGGCGGCGTTGTGGCGCTTCGCCGGGTCCCGGCGCGGTCTGTGGCTCGGGTTCGGCTGCATGGCGCTGGCGGGCGGCCTTTTCCTGTTTCTGGACCGGCAGGCGGAGGTTCCCGGCTATTTCGGCTCCAGCTTCCTCTATGTCTGGCTGGGCGGCGGCAGTCATCACGGCCGCATCATCGCCGGCAACGGTTTTAATCTCTGGGTGTTGCTCGGCCGCGATATGGCGTCGTCCTCCGACGCTCCCTTTTGGACGCCGACCCTGTTCGGCCGCGCGTTCGGCCTGACGCCGCGCATCGCCGGATTCGCGCTTTACGGTCTGGCCGTTCTGGCGCTGGCGGCGCCGCTGCTGCGTTTTTTGCGCGGCGCCTTCTCCAGAGCCGCAGGGGAGGGCGACGCCCGGTTTCTGGCCGGTTGCCTTCTGGCCGTGGCGATGATGAATCTTGGCTTCAATGTGTTTCTCACCGGCACGCACGAGCGCTATCTCTATCACTTCTATTCTTTCGCGCTGCTGGCGCTGGCCGGTCTGGCGCCCCGCGCTGTGCGGGCGCCGCTGATCGGCCTGTTGCTCGCATCCGGGACGCTCTACGGCCTGTTCGTCCTCTCCGTGATCCGCGATCTGCCCGGCGTTCTCGCCGTCTGGATCCGGCCCGAGCCTCTGGCGGGGCTGCATGCGCTGCTGCTGCTGACCCTGTCCGCGCTGATCCTGCGCCTGGGCGCGGCGCGCGGCCCGTCGGGGTCTGCGTATTAAAATCCAAAAAAATCATAGGTTTCGGAACTTCGTATTCCGTTACGTAAAGGAAATAGCAAGGGTTGAGCCGTTATCAACCTCCCCGGCGGAGGGACGCTCCGATCTTCCGCAGCAAGAGAGACTGTCATGATCCGTCAGATCAAAAATTTCCTTCGCGACGAATCCGGCGCCACCGCCATTGAATACGGCCTGATCGCCGCGCTGATTTCGGTTGTGGCCATCGCGACCTTCACCACGGTCGGCACGAAGCTCAACGGCAAGTTCGTCGCGGTGTCCAACGGCCTCAACTGATCGCCGGCCGCACGACGCTCCCGGCGCGAGAGCCGCTCCCGCGCCGCAGATCCCGTTTCATGCCGGCCTTGCGCGCGCGGCCCATTGTTCCGCAGTCGCGGCGGTGCTATCGGCTGGCGGGCAACGCCTCGAACGGGAGCTTGGACGGCGCATCATGCGGCTGCATCGTTTCGCAATCATTTCCGGCGTTGGCTGGCTGATCGACCTGCTGGTGATGACCCTGCTGGTGTCGGCCGGGGTTTCGGTCTTCGCCGCCAACCTGGCCAGTGCGGGACTGGCGATCAGCTTCGTCTTCTTCGCCGCGCAGAACCGGGTTTTCATCGACAATGGCCGGTTTCTGTTCGCCAAATTCGCGGCCTATTTCCTCTATCAGGCGATAGCGGTTCCCGTCGCCTCGATCTTGATCCAGAAACTCGCGCTGGTTCTGCTCGCCGCCGCCCCGGACGGCCTGTTCGCGCTTGTCCACATTCCCGACGGCCAGCGCCTGACGGTCGTTTCGGTCGTCGCCAAGATGGCGATCACCCCGCTGACGCTCTACAGCAACTTCTTGTTCATGGGCTGGCTGGTGGAGCGGCGCGTCTCGCTGCTTTAACGCTTGAGCAGCGCAATTTTGCGAGACAAAGCCGGGCGCGTTGGGTAAAACCGCCGTCAATATTCGACGAGTTCGCGGTATGGCCGACAAAATCCTGATCTTCATTCCGATGTATAATTGCGCGCGACAGATCGGGCGCGTGCTCGAACAACTGAAACACCCTGATGTCGCGCAGGTTTTTCATGGCGTCATCTGCGTCGACAACCAGTCGCCGGATGATACGCTGGAGGTCGCCGCCGCCGCCATGGAGGGCGTTCCGCTGCCTTATCGCGCCATTTTCCGCAACAATGGCAATTACGGGCTCGGCGGCTCGCACAAGGTGGCGATCGATTTCGCGCTGGCGCGGGGCTATTCGCATCTGGTGGTGCTGCATGGCGACGACCAGGGTTCGATCGCCGATCTCACGCCGCGGATCGCCGCCGGCGCGCATCATGGGCTCGACTGCCTGCTTGGCGCCCGCTTCATGCCGGGGTCAAGGCTTGAAGGCTATTCGGCGCTGCGAACCGCCGCCAACCAGATTTTCAACGGCGTTTTCTCGATTGTTTCGGGGCAAAGGCTGTACGATCTCGGCTCGGGCCTCAATCTTTACCGCGTCGAGATCTTTCGCGACGGCTTCCATCGCCGCTTCCGCGACGACCTGACGTTCAACTATTTCCTGATCCTCGCCTGCTGCCAAAAGCAGTTCCGCCAACAATTCTTCCCGCTGACCTGGCGCGAGGACGATCAGATCTCCAACGCCAAGCTGTTTCGTCAGGGCCTGCGCATGCTGAAACTGCTGGCGCAACGCATTTTCGATCCGAACGGGTTTCTGGCGGCCGAGCATCGCGCCGTCGCCATCGAAAGCTATTCGTCGCAAACCGTTCGGGAATGGACCGGAGCCTAGCCCATGAGCGCAAGGGCGGGACGCTTTTTGTCCGGTCGCGACGCGGCCGCCGGGATCAAGGCGGCCTTCGCCGTCGCCGGGCTGGCGCTGGCGGGGCTGTTCGCGCTGTCCGCCCATGACTGGGTTCAGACCTCCGCCGCCCAGCTCCCGGATTGGAGCTGGCTGCTGGCCGCCGGCGCCTGCTACCTGCTCTCCCATCTGCTGCGCGCGCTGCGGCTGGCGATGATCGGCGCCGGAATCGCGCCGCTGCGGCTGCGCCAGTTGCTGGCGCTGCATTTTCACGCCGCGCCCGCCTCAATCGTCCTGCCGTTCAAGCTCGGCGACGCCTATCTGATCGGCGCCCTGGCGCTGCTTTCGGGCGATCCCGGCAAGGCCGTGCTGATCGCGCTGGCGCAGCGCATTTTCGACGCCATAGCGCTGATCGTGTTCGCCCTGGGCCTGAGCGCCTTCGGCGTCGGTTTTCCCGAAACCTTCCGGCTCACGCTCACCGTGCTGGCGCTGGTGATCGGCGCCGGCTTCGCGCTGGTTTTCATCGCCCGTCCCGGCCTGCTGGCGTTGCAGGACTATATTTTCACCCATCATCTGTCCCGCGAGGCGCGGGTGGCGCTGCGGCTGATCTGCTCGCTGCGCCAGGCCGTCGAGCTCGCCCGCGACAGCGCGGTTCGCAACTTCGCCGCTTTGCTCGCCTTTTCGCTCGGCGTCTGGCTGGCGGAGGCCGCGACCGTGGCCTGCCTGATTCCCGCGCTCACGCCGCTGACTCTCGGCGACGAATTCGTGCGCATCTTGGCGTTCCAGAATGGCCTGCCGTCGAACGCCTATGGCGCGGTGGCGCTGGCGGTGCTCGCGCTGTGCTGGCCGGTCGCCAGTTTTCGGCTCGTCCGCCTGTTGCGCCGGCCGAACGGGGCGCAGGACGCGGCGCCCGGCCGTCTCGCCTTCGCCAACCGGTCGCAACCGCGCCGCATCCGCCTTCACATGTTCCGCAGGTCGATATGTTCGCCAGATTGACCGTCGTTTACGACGACCGCCCGCCGCTGCCCCGAGAGATCGAGGAAATTGTCGGCGCGGGCCGATTTTCCGCCATTCTGCGGCGGCGCGTCAGTTTCGGGGAACTGATCCGCGACGAGATTTTGAAGGGCGGCTGCGAGGATTTCTATCACCTCACCGACGATCTCGACGCCAATTTCCTCGCCGGCATGATCCAGAATGCGGCGCCGGGCGCGATTTTCCTGCGCCTGCCCTCGTGCCAGATGCCCACCCGCGCCGGCAAGCTGGCCGATCTCGTGGCGCAGGCGATCTATGCGCCGGGGTCGCGGCTGCTGGCGGAGCCGGCCCATGGCGAGGCCCCGGCGCTGCTGGAGACCGGCGACCTGCTGCCGCTGCTGTCGCCCTATAATGCGCAGGTGATGCGCGAGCATTTTCTCAGCCCGGCGCTGTCGGGCCGGGTCAGCGGCAACCCTTGCGGTTTCGTCGATCTGCGCCGGCCCGAACAGTTTCTCGAATTCATGGCCGGCGCCACCGAGACGCGCGCCTTCAACAATGCGCGGATCAGCGGCTGGACGCTGCGCAAGAGTTCGTCAGACCGCGCGAAAATGCAGGCCGAGTACAGTTTCTTCCATGTCGCGCCGGAGTCGCTCAAGCCGTTCCTGCTGCCGACCTTCGGCTTCGAGGATGACGGGAAGGTCGCCTCCTACGCCATGGAGCGTCTGGCGGTGCCCGATTGCGCCATGCAATTCATCCATTTCGCCTTCGACGAAAGCGCCTTCGCCGATCTGGTCGATGGTTTCCTGAACTTCATCGCGGCCCGGCCGCTGCGTCCCGACGGCGTCGCCGCTGTCCGGGCGGTCGCCCGCGCGTCCATCCTCAACAAGATGGACGCGCGGCTGGAAAAGTTTCTCGGCTGCGACATGGGCCGGCGCGTCGACCGGATGCTGGCCGAGGCCGGCCCGCTCGGCGCCCTGTCGAAATTCGCCGCGCGCGGGCGCGAACTGGTGGCGGCGGCGATCGAGGCTGACGCGTCCGACAGCTTGGCCATCGGCCATGGCGACCCCTGCTTTTCCAACATTCTGTTCGACCGCCGCACGCGGTTGCTGCGCCTGATCGACCCGCGCGGCGCCCGCTCACGCGACGAAGCCTGGATGCATCCGCTTTACGATCTGGCCAAATTCAGCCATTCCGTGCTGGGCGGCTATGATTTCATCAACAACGACCTGTTCGATTGCGTGATCGACCGCTCGCTGTCCCTGCAACTGCTGTTGCAGTCGGGCGGCCCGCCGCGCTGGAGCCAGGAGATTTTCATGACGCGGCTGCAGGCGGCCGGCGTCGATCTGAAAATTGTCCGGGCCTATGAACTGTCGCTGTTTTTGTCCATGCTGCCGCTGCACATGGACCATCCGCAAAAACTGGTCGGCTTCGCGCTGACCGCATGCAAACTGATCTCCTGGTTGGAAGAACAGCCGTGATAGCCACGAAAAACATCCTGATCGTCGATGTCGACGGCACTTTGTGCCCGATCAAGTCGCGCGACCAGAGCTACGCCGATCTCACGCCGGAGCCGCGCATTGTCGAAAAGCTGCGCAAGCTGGCCGACCAGGGCTGGCGCATCGTGATCCAGACCGCCCGGGGCATGCGCACCTATGACGGCAACGCCGGGGAGATCGCCATCAATGTCGCGCCGGTGCTGCTCGACTGGCTGAAGCGCCACGACATTCCCTTCCACGAATTGCACGTGGCCAAGCCCTGGCCGGGCGCCAACGGATTCTACATCGACGACCGCGCCGTGCGGCCGCGCGAGTTCCTCGACAACACGTTCGAGGGGCTGGAGGAGATTTGCCGGCGCGACCGGCTGGCTGGCGAAGGCGAGATGCAGGACTCATGACCGGAACGATCGCCATCACCATGGCGGGCTTCGGCTCGCGCTTCGCCAACGCCGGCTACAAGGTCCCGAAATATCGGATCGAGGCTTTGGGACGGCCGCTGTTCGACTGGTCGATGCTGGCGCTGGAAGGTTTTCGCGCGGCGGGCTGGACCTTCGATTTCGCCGTGCGCGCCGAGGAAAACGCCGAGGATTTTATTCGCGGCCGCTGCGGCGACCTGAACATTCCGCTCGGGCGCCTGTTGAGCCTGCCCGCGCCGACCGACGGCCAGGCGACCACGGCGCTGCTGCTGGCCGAACAGGCGCCGCCCGAGGCGCCGTTCGCGGTGTTCAACATCGACACATTCGTGCGGCCGGGCGCCATGACCCCCGCCGCCATTCCGGCCTGCGACGGCTGGATTCCCTGTTTTCCCGGCGCCGGGGAGGGCTGGTCTTTCGTGCGGCTCGACGAGTCCGGCCTCGCGGTGGAATTGCGCGAGAAGAAGCGGATTTCCGAGCACGCCACCGTCGGGTTCTACTGGTTTTCCAGCGCGCGGCTCTATTGCGAGGCCTATCGGCGCTTTTTCGAGCGGGGCGGCGAGGAGAAGGGCGAACGCTACATCGCGCCCATGTACAATCAACTGATCGCGGACGGGCGCGCCTTGCGCATCCAGCGTCTCGCGCTTGACGACGTCGGCCAGTTGGGCACGCCCGCCCAGGTCGAGGATTTCATTCGCAACCCGCCGGTTTCCGCGCGCGCCATCGCCGCGCACGAAGGCTGAGGCGCGGGCGGCGAGCAGGGACGATTTTGCAATGACCAACCGGATTTATTACATTTTGCTCGCCCTGCTGGCGGTGGCGCGCTACGCTTTGTGCGGCGACACCGAAATCGTCGGCGCGCAATGGGACACCGAGGGCCTCGCCTCGCTGGCGCAAGCCGGCTATTGGCGCGACATGGGCGCGCTCTATCGTCCGCCGGTCGTTCCCCTGGTGGCGCATTGGTGCGCGGTGCTGGCCATTCCCTACCGTATGGCGCTGGAAGCCGGCCTGATCGGCGGCGGGATTTTCCTCGCCCTGCAGCTCAAGTCGCGGTTCAACGCCTGGGCGTCGCTGGCCGTTTTCGCCATCCTGCTGTTCAACCCCTATGCCATCCGGTCGTTCACGGAGTTTCAGCGCGAACCCTTCCTCTATGTCGAATATATCGCCCTGCTGGGCTGCGCCGTCCTGGTTTTGGACGCGCGGGAGACGTTGCGCAGACGGGGCGTCGCCGCCGCGTTGTTCGGCCTGTTTTCCGCCGGAATCATCCTGACCCGCGAGGGCGAGGAGGTGTTCGTCCTCGTCTTCGTCGCGGCCTTGCTGCTGTTCAGCCTGTTTCGGCGCGAGGACCGGCGCGACTGGCTGCGCAAGGCCGGCCTGCTGGCGGCGCCGACCGGACTGATCACGCTGACGCTGTGCGGCCTGACCGCGATGACCAACGACGCCAACTGGGGCGCGCCGTCCTACCGGGGCATGTTTCCGTATATCCGCGACTTCCTGACCGAAATTCATCACATCAAGGTGGACGATTCCGTGCGCTACGCCCCGGCGACGCGGAAAAGTTTCGCCGAGGCCGCGCGCGTCAGCAAGACCTTCGCCGAATTCGCGGGACCGGCCCTGGCCTTGGACGCCGACGCGCCGCCGCAAGTCCAGACTTTCCGCGAGCATTCGTCGCACTTCGTCCATCGGCTGGAAGTCGATCCCTCGCGCACCCTGTGGCTGGTCAATTATCTCGCCGTCGCCAAATATGGCGCGGATCCGCGCGTGCTGGTCGAGAAGTTGACGGCGGCGACGGCGGAAGTGCGCGCCGCGCTGGCGAGCGGCGAACTGCCCCGGACGGCCTTGCCGCTGCCCTATCCGTTCGACCCCAACCTGTCCAACTGGCTGCCCGGTCTGCCCGAGGAGTTGGGGTCCGTGCTGCATATGTTGGCGACGCCTTCGGCGGAGGAGGCCGGCGCGCGCATACTCGACGACTACCGCCCCGATCTGTTTGACGCCGCCCTGACGCGGCGCACCTATCTCGTCGGCCACCAGTTCAAGACCAGGAACGACGCGCTCCGCCAGGCGGTGGCGGCCAACTATCGCTATCTGATTGGGGCGATGGCGGCGCTCAGCTTCGCGCTCGGCTTGATCTTCGCCGTCGATCGCCGGGTCTGGGCCTTGACCCTGGGCTTGTTCAGCCTGATCGGCGCGCGTTTCGTCATCTATGGCGTCATGCTGGCGTCGGTCGCGCCGGTTCACCGCTATGTCGTCTTCATGTCGCCGCTCGCCGGCGTCCTGATCTGTCTTGGCTGCGCCGTCGCGGGATCGGGGCTGCGCTCGCTGCTCAAGTTGGGCGGGGCGCCGCAGGCGGAAGGCCCGGGCGCCGTCGCCCAGGCCTGACGCCCGTCGGTCGGCTATTTGTCCATCTTGAAGCGCGCCCGGCTGACCGCCGACACCGCCGCATGGGCGGCGACCGCCGTGCCGACGACGGCGGCCGAGGCGGCGCCGACGTCATAGGCGGTGGATTCGACATTGCCCATGGGGATGCGCGTCAGCCGCGAATAGAACGGCCCCTGGTCCCAGAAATCCGGTTCGGAACAGCCGATGCAGCCGTGGCCGGACTGGATCGGGAAGGACACGCCGTCGTTCCAGCGCACGGTCGAGCAGGCGTTGTACGTGGTCGGCCCCTTGCAACCCATCTTGTAGAGGCAGAAGCCTTTTTTGGCGAATTCGTCGTCCCATTCCTCGACGAACTGGCCCGCGTCGAAATGCGGGCGGCGGTAGCATTTGTCGTGGATGCGCTGCGAATAGAACATCAACGGACGGCCCTGCCGGTCGAGCGACGGCATCTTGCCGAATGTATTGATGAAGGTGATGACGCCGGTCATGACTTCCGCGATCGGCGGGCAGCCCGGCACCTTGATGATCGGCTTGTCGAAAATGACCTTGTCGATCGGCACCGCCTGGGTGGGATTGGGTTTTGCCGCTTGCACGCAGCCCCACGAGGCGCAGGCGCCCCAGGCGATCACCGCCATGGCGTCGGCCGCCATCATTTTCAGCTTCTGCACGAACGGACGCCCGCCGTCGATGCAGAACATGCCGCCTTCGTTGAGCGGCGGGTTGCCCTCCACCGCCAGAATATACTTGCCCTTATATTTCTCGCGGGCCTCCTGCAGGATCGCCTCGGCCTGATGCCCAGCCGCCGCCATCAGCGTGTCGTCGTAATCGAGCGAGATCATCGACAGCACCACATCCTTCACCAGCGGATGCGCCGAGCGAATAAAGCTTTCGGAACAGCAGGTGCATTCCAGGCCGTGCATCCAGATCACCGGCACGCGCGGGGTGGTCTCCAGCGCATGGGCGATCTCGGCGGCGCCGGTCGCGCCCAGCCCCATGCTGGCGGCGGTGAGCGAGCAGAATTTCGAGAAATTGCGCCGGGTGATCCCCTGGCGGCGCACCACGTCGTAAAAGCTTTCCGCCCCTGCCATACGGCCCTCTCCGTGGCGCGAACTGCGCCGATTGGGCACGCTAGGGGCGCAAGCTTGCACAAAACTGGCGGGCGACAGGCTTGGCGACAGCTTGGTTCTCTATTGAAAAGACAGGAGGACCACGAATGAGCGTTCAGACACCCAACGGATTCACACTCGACACATCCGGCAAGCGTATCGTGGTCGATC
The DNA here is from genome assembly GCF_900187365.1 of Rhodoblastus acidophilus. Classification (GTDB taxonomy): domain Bacteria; phylum Pseudomonadota; class Alphaproteobacteria; order Rhizobiales; family Beijerinckiaceae; genus Rhodoblastus; species Rhodoblastus acidophilus. The sequence continues at coordinate 258,260 of NZ_FYDG01000002.1, read as the reverse complement.
CGGTCACGCGCATCGAAGGCCATATGCGCGTCGAGGTGAACGTGGACTCGCAAAACGTGATCCGCAACGCCGTCTCCACCGGCACGATGTGGCGCGGCATCGAGGTGATCCTGAAAAACCGCGACCCCCGCGACGCCTGGGCGTTTACGGAACGCATCTGCGGCGTCTGCACGGGAACCCACGCGTTGACCTCGGTGCGCGCGGTTGAGGACGCGCTGGGCATAAAAATTCCGGAAAACGCCAATTCCATCCGCAACATGATGCAGTTGGCGCTGCAGGTGCACGACCATGTCGTGCATTTCTATCACCTGCATGCGCTCGATTGGGTGGATGTGATCTCGGCTTTGTCGGCCGATCCCAAGGCGACCTCGGCGCTGGCGCAGTCGATTTCGCCCTGGCCGCTGTCCTCGCCCGGCTATTTCAAGGACTTGCAGAGCCGGCTGAAAAAATTCGTCGAGAGCGGCCAGCTCGGCCCGTTCAAGAACGGCTATTGGGGCTCGGCCGCCTACAAGCTGCCGCCCGAGGCCAATCTGATGGCCGTCGCGCATTATATGGAGGCGCTCGATTTCCAGAAGGAGATCGTCAAGGTCCACACCATTTTCGGCGGCAAGAACCCGCATCCGAACTGGCTGGTCGGCGGCGTGCCCTGTCCGATCAATGTCGATGGCGTCGGCGGCGTCGGCGCGCTCAATATGGAGCGGCTGAACTATGTCGCCGAGATCATCGCGCGCATCATCCAGTTCAACGACGAAGTCTACGTGCCGGACATCGCGGCCATCGGCTCGTTCTACAAGGACTGGCTGTATGGCGGCGGCATTTCCAGTCAGAACGTGCTGGCTTATGGCGACATCCCCGAGCGCGCCAACGATTATTCGCCGGAAAACCTCGCGCTGCCGCGCGGCGCCATCATCAACGGCAAGCTGACGGAGATCCACGATGTCGATCTGCGCGATCCCCAGCAAATCCAGGAGTTTGTCACCCACAGCTGGTACAAGTACCCGGACGAGACCCAGGGCCTGCATCCCTGGGACGGCGTGACCGAGCCGCATTACGAACTCGGCCCGAACACCAAGGGCGACAAGCTCGCCATCGACAGCCTCGACGAGGGCGGCAAATACAGCTGGATCAAGTCGCCGCGCTGGAAGGGCCACGCCATGGAGCTTGGCCCGCTGTCGCGCTGGACCGTCGGCTACGCTCAGGGCAAGGCGGAGTTCAAGGAGCCGGTGGACAAGTTCCTCCGGGATCTCGGCCTGCCGTTCGAGGCCCTGTTCTCGACGATCGGCCGCACCGCCGCCCGCGCGCTGGAGAGCCAGTGGGCCGGTTATAAAATGCGCCATTTCTACGAAAAACTGATCGCCACCATCAAAGCGGGCGACAGCTCCACCGCCAATGTCGAGAAATGGGACCCGAAGACCTGGCCGGACGAGGTCAAGGGCGTGGGCTTCAGCGAGGCCCCACGCGGCGCGCTCGGCCACTGGGTCAAGATCAAGGCCGGCAAGATCGACAATTACCAGGCGGTGGTGCCCACCACCTGGAACGGCAGCCCGCGCGACCCCAAGGGAAACATCGGCGCCTTCGAGGCGTCGCTGATGAACACGCCCATGGTCAATCCCGAGCAGCCGCTGGAGATCCTGCGCACCATCCATTCGTTCGACCCCTGCCTCGCCTGCTCGACCCATGTGATGAGCGAGGACGGCCAGGAAATGGCGAATATTCGGGTGCGGTGACGAAAGGTCCGCTCATGCGGATCGCCGCGCCGCCTGTTCCCCGGCGAACAGGCGGCGCGTCGCTTCCGGCGGCAGCGGCTTGCTGAACAAAAAACCCTGGCCCTGGCTCGGGCCGAGACGGCGCAGCAGATCCTCCTCCTCCACCGTCTCGATGCCTTCGACCACGACGTCGAGCGCGAGGTCGGCGGCGATCTGCACCACCGCCTTCACGATCGAGGGCGAGGCGGCGCAGGACATCAGGCTCTCGGTGAACGTCCGGTCGATCTTCACCTTCGAGAACGGATAATCCTTGAGGTAGGACAGCGAGGAATAGCCGGCGCCGAAATCGTCGAGGGCGAATTTCACGCCGATCTCGACGAGGCGCTGGATGGCCCGGCGCGTCAGCGCGGAATCCTGCAGCAGCAGCGATTCGGTGATCTCGAGATGCAGCCGGTCGGGCCGCAGGCGCGAGGCCGCGAGCGCCTCCTGCACCGTCGTGATGAGCCGGTCTGGACGGACGAATTGCGCGGCGGAGATGTTGACGGCGACGGCCACATGCGCGGGCCATGTCGCTGCGGCGTGGCAGGCTTCTTTCAGGATATGCGCGCCGATTTCCTCGATCATCGCGCTCTTTTCGGCGATGGGAATGAACAGCGCCGGACTGATCAGGCCCTTGGCCGGATGGCGCCAGCGCACCAGCGCCTCGCAGGCGACCACCGAGCGGTCGCGGAGGTTATAGATCGGCTGAAAGAAGGCGACGAACTCGCCGCGGTCGATCGCCGCGCGCATGTCGCGCTCCAGCACGCGGCGCAGCTCCATCTCGGTGGCGAGGGCGGCGTCGAACCGCCGCCAGCAGCCGCCGCCCTGCGCCTTCGCCTCATAGAGCGCGATATCGGCCATGCGGAACAGCTCCTCGCGCGTCGCGCCATGGTCGGGGTAGAGCGCGACGCCGATGGTGACGGTGGTGCGGGTCGAAAGCGTTTCGGCCTCAAAGGGTTGGCTCAGGGAGTCCTGCACCTTGGCGCAGAGCGCGTCGATGGCGGCGGCGTCGGTCTGGTCGAGCTGCAACAGAAATTCATCGCCGCCGAAACGCGCGAGTCCGGCCGCGTGAGGCGCGAGCGCGGCGAGGCGGCGGCCCATTTCGCGGATCACCGCATCGCCGAAACTGTGGCCCAGCGTGTCGTTGATTTCCTTGAACCGGTCGAGATCGAGAAACAGGATGGCGAACGGCTTTTCGGGATGTTCGGCGATGGCGGCGTCGAGCCGGCTCGAGAAGGCGTGGCGGTTGGAAAGTTGCGTCAGCGCGTCGACGCGCGCGAGTTTCTCGGTTTCGAGCGTGGCGTGAAAGTGCTGGACGATATTGTCTTTCAGCGTGCGGGTCACGCGCACGTTGGAAATGATGACGCCGGACAGCAAGATCAGATAGACGGGCGTATGCGGCGGCGCGGTCCAGGCGTAGCTCAGAAGAAGCGGGACGATGCACGCCAGCAGTTGCGACAGGACAAGGTTCGGCCGGCCGGCGTTGCGCGCCGCAAAGCCCATGGCGTAGCCGATCGCCGCGCCCACGCCGAGGGCGTGGATGCCGAGCGACATCGGATAGAACAGGGTGCGGGCGCTGACCAGCCCGATGGCGATTCCGAACAGCAGCGACCAGGCGAAGAACCGGAGATCGTAAGACTCATGGTCGGCGCGCCGCATCGGGCGCGCGGCCCGCTCGTGATATTCTAAAATTAGCCGCATCCGGGCGAAACCGGAGATCATCAGCACGGCCAGCCCGACCAGGAACGCGCCGTCCCGCGTCATGCACCATGCGGCGGCGGCGACGCCCGCGCCCATCACATTGGCCGCCAGCATCGCCGCCGGCGAAGGAAACAGCGAGCGGACGAGATGCGCGTAAAGCTCATCGTCGCCGCGGGCGTCGTCGAGTCCGGCGAGCGTCCGCCCCCAGGCGCGCCATCCGGCCATTGACGGCCGGCGAAAGGAAGAACTGAACATCCATGCGCTCTGAATTGCGAGTACAATCCAGAGTTGCTCCCACGCGGCGCCGGAGGCAAGCGCGTTCCGCGCGATTGGTTTCCAAAGGGCCAAGGCCGCGCGCTGAATAAAGTTGGCGTCACGCAAGATTTCAGGCGGCCCGCCGCATGGGGGCCGCCTTTGCCGCCAGGGCGCCCTCCTGGTTAGTGCGCTTCATCCCAGTTGTCGGCGGCGCGCGCCTCGACCCGCAGCGGCACGGAGAGATCGACCGCCGGGAGGGCGGCCTCCTCCATCACCGTGCGGACAATGGCGAGCGTCGCCTCGACCTCGGCGTCGGGCGCCTCGAACACCAGTTCGTCATGCACCTGCAGCAGCATTTTCGCCGCAAGTCCGGCGTTCGCCAACGCCGCGTCCATGCGGATCATGGCGCGGCGAATGATGTCGGCCGCCGCGCCCTGGATCGGCGCGTTGATCGCGGCGCGCTCGTTGAACGCGCGCTCGGACGCATTGCTCGCGGCAATGCGGGGATAATGACATTTGCGCCCGAACAGGGTGCTGACAAAGCCCTGTTCTCGGCACAGCTTCTTAGTGCGGTCCATATAGACGCGAATGCCGGGAAAACGCTCGAAATAGAGCTTGATATAAGCGCCCGCCTCCTCGCGCGAAATGCCGAGCTGGTTGGCGAGGCCGAAAGCGGAAATGCCATAGACGATTCCGAAATTGATCGCCTTGGCGCGCCGCCGGATTTCGCCGGGCATCCCCTCGACGGGAACGCCGAAAATCTCCGACGCGGTGCGGGCGTGAATGTCCTGACCTTCCGCAAACGCCTGCTTGAGCTGGGGAATGTCGGCGATATGGGCGAGCAGCCGCAATTCGATTTGCGAATAATCCGCCGAAATCAGTTTTTGCCCCGGCGCGGCGATGAAGGCGCGGCGAATCTTGCGCCCGGCCTCGTTGCGCACCGGAATATTCTGCAGGTTGGGTTCGGAGGACGACAGCCGCCCGGTGGAGGTCGCCGCCAGCGAATAGGAGGTGTGAACGCGGCCGGTTTGCGGGTTGATATAGCGCGGCAGGTTTTCGGCATAAGTCGAGCGCAGCTTCTGCACCTGCCGCCATTCCAGCAGTTTGGCGGCGAGTTCATTGCCCTGTTCGGCCAGATCGTCGAGCACGCTGGCGGAGGTCGACCAGGCGCCGGTGGCGGTCTTCTTGGCGCCGGGCAGGCCGAACTTTCCGAACAGAATGTCGCCGACCTGCTTGGGCGAGCCGAGGTTGAACGCCCCGCCCGCTATTTCATGCGCATCCGCCTCCAGCCGCGCCATATCCTGCGCGAATTCGCCCGACAGCCGCGACAGGATGGCGCGGTCCACGCAGACGCCGCGCCGCTCCATCCGCGCCAGCACCAGCGGCATCGGCCGCTCCAGCGTCTCATAGACGGTGGCCATGCCCTCGGCGACCAGACGCGGTTGCAGCACGGTCCACAGCCTGAGCGTGACATCGGCGTCCTCGGCCGAATATTCCGCCGCCTTGTCGAGCGGAACGCGGGCGAAGCCGATGAACGACTTGCCCTGGCCGGCGACCTCGCTGAACGGAATGGGCCGATGCTCCAGAAATTTCAGCGAAAGCTCGTCCATGCCATGGCCGTTGAGGCCGGCGTCGAGCGTGTAGGACGCGAGCATGGTGTCCTGGACCGGCGCGACCTCGATCCCGTGCTGCGCCATCACCAGCCAGTCATATTTGACGTTTTGCGCGATCTTGATGACGGAATCGGCGGTCAGCAGCGGCTTCAGCAGATCGAGCGTCTCGCGCAGAGGCAACTGGCCTTCGACCAGATCGGCGCCGAACAGATCCTCCGCCCCGGCCTTGTGGCCGATGGGAATGTAGCAGGCGCGGTTGGGGCCGAGCGCCAGCGACAGGCCGACCAGATTGGCCTGCAGCGCGTCGAGGGAATCGGTTTCGGTGTCGAAACAGACGAAGCCGGCCTCGAACGCCGCCTCCACCCATTCGCGCAGCTGATCGAGCGAGGACACACAAAGATATTTGTCGCGCTCGACCGGCGCCTTGGCGGCTTGCGCCCGCGCGGCGGCGAGGGCCGCCGGACCGGCGACGGCGACGGCGACGGGCGTCGGCTCCGCCTCGGCTTCTTCCATGACGGGGCGGCTGGAAAGCTCGCCATTGCGCCCGCGCCAGCCGCCCGCGCCGATAAAGGCGGGATCGGGCTCGATGGCGCCGGCGTCCACGTCGAACAGCTCGGCGACGCGGCGGGTGAGCGTGGAGAATTCCATCGCCTTGAGGAAGCCGACCAGCGTCTTGCCGTCGGGCTGGCGCAGGCGCAAGTCGGACAGCGGCGTCGTCACTGCGACGTCATCGACCAGCGCCACCAGCCTTTTCGACAGCCGCACCTTCTCGATTACGGCGGGATCGGTGAGGGTCTCGCGCTTCTTGTTCTGCTTGATTTCGCCGGCGCGAGCCAACAGGGTGTCGAGGTCGCCATAGTCGCCGATCAATTGCGCGGCGGTCTTGACGCCAATGCCCGGCGCGCCCGGCACATTGTCGGTGGAATCCCCGGCCAACGCCTGAACATCGACGACTTTTTCGGGCGGCGCGCCGAAATAGGCGACGACCTCGTCGCGCCCGATCCGCCGCTCCTCGCGCTCGCCGGAGGCGGGATCGAACATGGAGACGCAGGGGCGCACCAGCTGCATCAAATCCTTGTCGGCGGAAATGATGGTGACGTCGGCGCCGGCTTGCGCGGCGTGCCGGGCGTAGGTGGCGATGAGATCGTCGGCCTCATAGACGTCCTGCTCGACCGGCTCGAGCCCGAACGCCCGGACCGCCGCGCGGAACAGGGGGAATTGCGGCACAAGGTCGTCCGGCGGCTCCGAGCGGTTCGCCTTGTAGAGCGGGTAAATTTCCTTGCGGAACGAGTTTTCGCTCTTGTCGAAAATGATGGCGAGATGGGTGGGTTTGATCCCGGCCGCGCCCTCTCGGACGAATTGCAGCAGCTTGGCGCAGAACAGGCGCACGGCCCCGGTTGGCAGCCGGTCGGCGCGGTAATTATATTTCTGATCCTGACGGATGGACTGGAAATAGGCGCGAAAGATGAAGTTCGAGCCATCGACGAGAAAAACGTGATCGCCGGGCGCAAGGGGATTTGAGCGTTCTGTCATTCGCGTGTTCTGAAAGGAGGGAGGCCGAACTTACACGAAAGCGCGACGGACCCAAACCGAACAAAACGCTTTGCCGAACGAAGCGCATTTGTTAAACAGGAGTCAGGCACCCGTAGCTCAGCTGGATAGAGCGCTGCCCTCCGAAGGCAGAGGCCACAGGTTCGAATCCTGTCGGGTGCGCCAATAAAATCAACGGTTTCGCGGATTTTGCAAAGCGCCGGTCAAGCCCGAGTCAACAAATAGTCAACAAAAGACAGAGACTCACGCGGCCGCGAAGATCGTCAAAACCTCGTCGGCAATCGCCTTGGTAAGCTCTTCAGTCAGAACCACGGCTGGAAGCCAGCGCCCATCGGGGTGTCGAAAGCACGGCAACTCACATGATAGGCCGCCGTAAGGCAGGCGCATGATTTTGAAGCCCTGCATAAGCGTCGGAATGCCGTCAATCTCGACTTCGACCACGGCTAAGCCAATCAGCCGGCCTTTCTGAACCTTCTCGACCGAAACAACCGTCAGGGTTGCCGTCGCCCCCTGCGACTCTTGCGACATTGCGACACTCCGGGCGCTGTTCCCCCATTTGGGAATCAACAAAAAAACTCGAAAACGCTCAAACTGCGAACTGACAAAACTGACGAAACCCCGAAAATTTTCGAAAACGGCTTGGAGACATACCCCCAAAACCCCCGAAACCCTCAAGGCGTCACACCCACAGGAATCCGTCTGGCCTTTCTTCCGTTTCGTAAACGCAAGGCCCTTCGTCGGTCGCCAGGATGCGGCCCACGGCCATGGCGGAGGCGACGGCCCCGTCGATTCGCCCACGCGCCCGCTCTTTTGTGAACTTCTCGTTTTCCGCCGCGTCCGTTTCCGCGACCACGTTCGCGAAGCACATGCGGAGCAGCGGATTTGCGCCATGCCGAAACGAGCCGGACAGAATCGCCCGCTTCAGTTCCTTGACCGGCGCGGCCATGCTGGCGAAGCCCTGTCCGAACTGAGCGACGGTAAAGCCCTCCTCCTGAAGCGCCACGTTCACCGCGGTCGAATTCCAGCGGTCGATTGCGATTTCCTGCACGTCAAAATCTTCCGCCAGCGCGGCGACATGCTCGACCACGGCTTTATGGTCGATCACGTTCCCTTCCGTGACCTTCAGGACGCCCGATTCGCGCCAGCGCACGTAATCCGCCCGGTCACGTTCGGCTTTGCGCGCCAGCCCGGCTTCTGGCAGGAAAAACATGGGCAGCACGTCATAGACCTTGCCGTTTTCACCCTCTGAGGGGAAAACCGCGACCACCGCCGTCAAATCCTCGACGCTGGATAGGTCAACGCCAACCCAGCAGGTCCGCCCCAGCAGGTCCGCGCGATCCGGCATAGGCTCGCAGGCGTCGTAAAGCTCCAGCGCCACCCATGGTTGCGCCGCGCCTTCCTGCCATTGGTTGAGGTGGAACCGGCGGAAGTCGGCAATCTCGGAAGGAAAATGTTCGATCCGTCGCGCCTTGATTCGCAATTCTTCCAGCGAGCAAAAGCCGGCCTCAATCGCCGGGTTGGCGGCGTGCCATGCGGCTTCGTCGCGCCAATCGGCTTCCGCCGGCGCTGCGAAAATGATCGGTGCGAAGCTCGGGTCTTCAATCTCGCCGCTCGCGACCTTATGCGAGTAATCCCACAGGTCCCAGGCAAGCCCGCCGGTCCCTTCGCCGGCCGTCGAGATGATGACGGATAAGGGGTGTTCCCGCTTCACCATGGAGTCCTGAACGGTCTTAAACAGCTTGCGCGCCTCCGCTGGCGCCCATGCGTGGACTTCATCCGCCAGGAAGAAAGAGACGTTCATGCCGTGCTTGCTGTAGGCCTCGGACGAAATGGCCTTCAACACGCTGGAGGTCTTTGGATGGTTCAGCAGCTTGCGGCTTTCAACAGGCGAGACGCGCGCCGACAGCGCCCGGTCCTGCTTCACCATCTCCCATGAATGCTTGAAGGCGATGCCGGCGTTCTCACGGTCGGCGGCGGCCTGCACAACCTGCCCGCCGGCTTCGGCCTCCGGTCCCATGAAATGCGCCAGGGCAAGCGCGCTGGCGAGCGTCGTCTTGGCGTTGCCGCGCGGTATCCAGATGCAAGCCGTCCGCACAAGCCGGCCGCCGTCTGGCGCGCTCGGGCCATAGATCCGCCGAATGATCGCCTCTTGAAATGGCGAAAGCTTAAACGGCTCGCCTGCAAATCGTCCTTCCCATAGCCGCAGGCGGCGCACGAAACGGCAAATGCGTTCGGCGCGGCCATCAGGATCAGGATAAAGCCCAGGATCAGGCGAGAAGATCGGAGTCCCAGCCATCACCCTTGTCTTTCTCGTCCTGCTTGCCAGTCATGCGGCGATGCGGCGTCAGGCCAAGTTCGGCGGCGAGCAAGCGCGCTTCACGCATGGCGGCGGATTGCATCTTGAAGACAGGATGCGTCTTGCTTTCGCCGTTAACGCCAGTCACCAGGCGCCCATCGCGGAGCATGATTTCTTCGTATTCGCGCACCTGTCCGGCGGCGACACAGTAGGCCTCCAGCGTGGCCATCATCTCGACCTTGAGCAGCCCGCGCGCGTTCAGGTCCGGAGCGGCGCGCTTCCATTCCGCCTTCGCCTGAGACGACAACCAGGACGGAGCGCCAGGGCAACGGCCCGGATTTAGGCCGCCTTCAATGACGGCAAGGTTCGGCTTCCGGCCTCTCATTTCTCAAAACCCCTGTTTTCCGTAATATTGCGCGCAAGTCCTATAGGCCGGTTCGCCCCCTCCGCTCGTATGTTCGACCCACCCCCCGGTCTATTTCCGAAGGCGCCTTCCTCTCGGATCGCCTTCCGGGTGTTGCAGCCATGGTGCATCGGTTGCCAGTTCGAGCGGGACCAGAACAGCCGCTGGTCGCCCTTATGGGCTTTGATGTGGTCAACCATGTCAGCGAGGCGGCCACAGCCACAGGCGCAATAGCGGTTCTCAGGCAGGGCGAGGAAAGTCTTGCTCTCCTTCTGCCATTTGGTGTCATAGCCACGCTGGCGTGCTGACGGTCGGTTCGCTTCTGCCCTTGCCTTAACTTCAGCGGCACAGACAGGACAGCGAGGGCCAGTGAAGGCAGGGTGACCACGCGGACAATGGCGAGGGGCGGCATAGGGCATGTCAGGCCACCCCAGGCAGGACATAGGGCGCAAGCAGTGAAGCGACATCGGCAGGCATGGCGACGCCGCCGACTTGGTAATCGGTGCGGCCAATGCCTTCGACAATCTCGGAGCGCAGCAGCGGGTCACGGCCACGCGAAGACCATTCGAGATTGATCAGTTTGAGCGCCGCTTGCTCGATATCAGCGGGCAGCGTCCGATCAGTCGAATCCGGCAGCACATAGCCGGCGCGGTAATCCACCTCGACCACACCCAAATAGGGCAACGCGAGATAGACGACGCCATCAACACCCAGCTTCCAAGCGGACGGGGCCAGCGTGTCGCCGTTGATCATGACAGAGACAACTTCAGTGACAGGCCAGCGCGACAAGACGAGCTTGTCCGTCCTCAAACTGAGGTCGAAGGTTTCCACGACGCGCTCCAAGGCGAACGTGCGATTGCAGAAACGCGCGATGGTGGAGCTAACCGACGCGATCAGACGATCAAGGCGGGCGCTATCGTCCATGCTGGCGTCGAGTTCATCAAGCACGGTCGCCAGCGTCGTGAGGTTTTGTCCTGAAGCTTTTTCAATCACGGTAATCATGGTGTTCCTCAAAGTGAGGATAAGAGTGGCCTTGCAACCTTGAACCCTGGAACACGGCATGTCTGAACCGTTGAGGGCGGGCAGGTTGCTTTTCGTTGTTCGGCTGGCCGTGTCGCCGTCATCCATCGCCCTCGAATTGTTGTCAGGTGGCCATCTGCAAAGTGCGGAACGCTTCCGGCTTCACAACCTGTCCACCGACGCGGCGACGCGCATGGAAGCGGGTCAGGCCGCTGGTCGCCTGCGTGAAGGGATCGCGGAGCAGCGCCAGCGAAACGCGGTCAACAATCCGATAGCCTTGGAAGAAATCACCCAGGACAATCGGCAGGGCGCTGGCGGCAATGTCGGGCATATCGGGGGCCTCGATGACCGGGCGTCCGAGAAGCTGCGGCGGCGCGCCGACCTGGAGGCTGTCAACCCACAGAAAGCGGCCGGTCGTGTCCTTGAAGTTGCGGATCACGCCGATGGTGTTGCGGTTCATCATCCACACGGCGTTGTTCGCATAGGGCGACGGCAGCTTGTAGAAGAACGACACGAGAGCGTCAGCGGTAATCGCCGTGGTCGAACCCGCTTTCACCTTCGCGATGTTGGTGTCAGTGAGAATGCCCTTGGGCTTGTTCACGCCGTCGCCGGAGACGAAGGCGGCGCCCTCAGCGCGGCCGAATTCTTCGCCCAGGTCATAGGAGACTTCGGAGGCGATATCGTAGGCCGAATCTTCAAGAAGCTGGTTCGAAACATCGACGTAGCAAGCCAGTTCGCCCGGCGCGACGGTCACGTTGTCATAGGTCGCGTCCGAGCCGGAACGAGCGCCGGTTTCGGTCACCCACGCGGCGGTCAAATTGCCGGTGCGACGCGGAATCTTCACTTCGGCCGCGCCGATGGACATAACGCGGGCGGCAGTGCGAACAGGAGAGAACTGGACGAGGTTGCGAATGATCTCGCTGGCGAATTCCGGCGGCGCAAACACGCTCGCATTCGGATCGCCAACCGTCATGCTCTTTCCTTCCAGGCCCAGCGACTTGCGCTCATTGTCGCCAAGGGCGCCGACGCCGCCGCGAAGGAAGGCGTTGAAGGATTTCTTCTGCAGGTCGGCCAGCTCGTCCTTGCTCACGCGCGCCGCGCCGGGGCGGTTCATCTTGAGTTCGAGCGCGTCGGCGCGGTCCAGCGCCTTTTTCAGTTCGGCCTCGATGTTGTCGACCTTCGCGCCCTTGGCCTCCAGGTCCGCAATCTTGCTCTTGAGTTCCGCGAGTTCCGTCGCGTCGGTATCGATATCGGTCATGCTCTTTCCTTTCGCCGTCGCGGCGGTTTTCACACTCGTCAGCCGGGCGCGGTCATTCATCGGCACAGTGACAAGAGAGACTTCGCCCAGGTGGGCGGATTTGATTTCGCGGACGCCCTTCGCGCTGCGGCTGGCGCGCTTGGTGCGGTAGCCAACTGACAAGCCGGAAACGGCGCCCATCTTGGCGAGCGAATAGGCCTCGCGGCCTTTCTGCGTGTCGATTGCAAGTCTGCCCTTGATCGACAGGCCGGCGGCGGTTTCCGTCAGCGCGTCGATAACGCCAATGGGTTCAGCCGGGTCATGCTGCCACAGCAGCGCGGGGCGGGTTCCGGCGGACTTGTGTTCGTTCAAACTGTCAGCAAAAGCGCCAGGCGCGAACACGTCGCCGCCGTGGTCAACATTGCCGTAGCCGGCCGCAAGCCCTTCGAACGCGCCAGAGGTTTCCGCGTCGGCGGACCACTTCAATTCAAGCGCAAGTGTCTTCGTCTCGTCTGTCATTTGCTGGCCTTGGAGGTTCGGCGCTTGGGCGCGACAGGCGCGGGATCGGCCGGGGGTTTTGTTTCAGTCTGAAACGAAACCTGCGGGGTGGAGGGTGTCGGTTCAGGCGACACCCCTAAATTTGGGGCGGTCGAATTCAGCGGGATCGTCTGGACGCTGCGCATCGGTTCATCACCGCCAGCAACCGGCGGCAGCCCTTCACGCTCGCGGGCCTCGTTCAGGACGAGGACGCCGCTTTCAATGCCGGACTTGTACGCGGCGAAACGCTTCTCCGTGTCGGCGCGCGTAAAGTTGCTGGTGTCGAATTCGATTTCATATCCGGCGTCGCATTCTTCCTGCGTCAGCAGCGCACGCTCCAAGGCGTCTTCGAAAAGTTCGAGCAAGGGGACGATGGTGCGATCAAGCAGTTGCTGCGCGAGCGATTCCGCATTGTTGAGAGTCGCCTGTTCGAGGTCGTTCAGCAGGACCGCCGGCACATTGAGACAGCGGGCGATTTCGAGAACCTGAAATTTGCGGTTCTCCAAGAACTGAGCGTCGGTGCTGGCGAGTTGCAGCGGAACGAATTTCATTCCGTCTTCAAGAACCAGCGTGCGCCCGGCATTGATGGCGGCGCCGAAACCAGACTGGAAACTTGCAGCAAGTCGCGCTTTCGCCTCAGCGGCTAGCTTGCCCGCATATTCGAGCAAGCCAGCAGGACGAGCGCCGCGAGAGAATAATCCGGCGGCATGGCGTTCAAGAACCGAAGCGACGCCGATAGCTTCAGCCGCGAGATTGACGAGGCCCAGGCCGCGCGCGCCGTCCAGGGTGAGATTGCGAACATGGACGATATCCCCATAGCTGTACTCGCGAGAACCGCCGTTCTGCATGGCGACGCTGTATCGCGGCTCCGTCGTGTCCAGATCGAGCGTGATCGAGCAGGCGCGCGGGTCAATGCGATGAAGCTCGCGGGGTTCGCCGCGAACGCGGGAGACGAGCGCAAGCCCGTTTCCCCAGATCAGAACGTCCTGAATAAGCTGCCGCTTGAACTCGGTTTCGCCCGTCCAGCCGTTCGGCTGCTTCAGCAGGCGCGCGACGGGGTGATCCGTGACCGGCCCCTTGTCCTTGCCGTCGCATTTAACAAGCCGGGCGTCGAGCGTGCCGATTGCATCCCCGATGATGCGGACGCCATTCTGAGCAGCCGGACAGCGCAGCACAGCCCAGGCGTCAACGGGAACGCCAGAGGCCGCAGGGGGCGCGTTGAAGATTTCCAGAACAGCGGGAGACGACAGCGGCGCAGATACCGCTTTCGTCTCGCTGGCAAAGAATGATTTAAGCTTTTCGAGCATGTCCGCCTTAAGGTCGGCGGCAATTATCATATAAAAATCAAGCAATAAAAACACAAAACAGCAAGATAAGGCAATTTAAGCGCGCTGTAATATTCTAGCTATTGCTTGAATATTATCCTTTCGCCTCCAACTGTGCCGCGATCAAATATCGCCTCATCCTCAAGGCGGCAATGGTCAGGCCCGAACGCTTCGACCTTGCGGCCCTGGATAAACCAAAGCAGGCCGCCGAGCGCGCCGTCGTGCGGCAGGTCAAACAGTTCCGCCTCTGTCCAATTCCAGCGCGCGGCCCATTCTCCCCATGCGGCGAAGAACCGTGCGCCGTCGCTAATCGCCATGTTCCATTCGTCGGTCGCGGTTCCATCTGGCGGGCGCGTGCAAAGGCGTGTCCAGGCGTTGACGTATGCCGGCGGGATATCATCGCAGCACAGCGCGGCGCGTTCGGCGTGGTCAGTGGCGAGGGGCGAAAATTTTCGAAAATGCTCAGAACGCGAACTGACAAAACTGACAAAACCTCCCGCGCCGGCTTTGGGCTGGTCGGAAAATTTTTCAAATTCGCTCCGGTTGCGAACTGACAAAACTGACGAAACCGGCTCAAACGGGGGTTTGTCAGTTTCGTCAGTTCCGGTTTGGCGCGTTTCTGAATTTTTTTCCTCGTCAGCAGCGCGGACGGAAGTAAGCCAGCGTCCCATGTTCAGCCCTCAGACTTGATGCGCGGATTCCAGATATAGGAGACGGTAGGACGCCCACCAGCAGGCGACGCGGCAGACAATTCTTCGCGGCAATAGCCATGGGAGACGAGCATATCAATTGCGTCGGCCACGGCGTCACGGTCCGCAATGCCAGCCCACGCTTTGCGCTGAATGTCGCGCGCCGTGAATTTTTCCGGCAATTGCGCCCGCCGCTCCAAGATCAACTTAGCGCCGCTTTCCGCCATCGTGCTCCCGGCAGAATAAAGCCGGTTGGCATGAGTGCGGAGGTAATCAGCCCAATCGAACGCACGCGCCGCCGCCTCGGCGGTCACAGGCCCTTCGCCGCCGTCGAGAAGGTGGAAGATAAGCGCGATAGAGCAAATGGTCTTGGGCATTTTCAGAAGGTGACTTTCCATGACGGTCGGCAGCTTGCCCGAACGCGCCTCGGTCTGAATTTCTGTCATCCACGTCTTGAACATGTCCTGAGCGACGGCAGAGAAGCCGAATACAGCCGGCTCTTCGATCTTGCTGGAAAAGTCATGCAGCCGGCGAAACGCCTCTTCGTATTTCTCGCGCGCCTCGGCGCTTGGGCGGCGGTCTGTGTATTTCCATTCTGAAACGGGGTCGGGCCAGACGGAAAGCTGAAGTCGTTGGATCAATCCATCATCACTCCTGCCCGACATGGCGCCGCGAACGAGCGGGGCGATGCGTGACGGCTGAACGCCGCCGATGATAGACAGCGTGGCATTTTCAATATGAACGGTTCCGCGCCCGATGCGGTCATAGGTGAATTGTCCGTCGCCGTTGAAGGCTTCAAGATAGAAGGCGCGGTCACTTTGGAATTCTTCGGATTCGAGTTTCGCAAGGAAGCCCGGCAATTCGTCGCGGACGAGCAGCAGGCCGCGCGGGTTTTCGTTCAGCAACTCGCCCAGCTTCTCGACCGTGGCGTCATTCACGACAAGACGCGGACACGGAACCTCATTGCGGTCGCCGCCGCCGGAGGCCTCGTTGAGCAGCCGCTTCGCCTCGTCGCGGTCGCCAGCTTTCAAAGCCTTTTCCGCACGTTTCTTGGCTTCCTTGGCGTCCAGGCTGGAAAGCGTATCTTCCATATCGGCTTCGCGCTGCGCCGACTCCCATTCCTTCCGCAAGCCCGCCTCAATGGCGTAGATCGAGCAGAGAGCGGATTTCGCGGCCGGCGTCTTCATCATGCTTGGCGCGCCAATGAGAGCGCCCCACAGGTTCGGCACAATCTCCCAATCGTCGTGTTGCTTCGGTCGAATCCTGACCTTGTTTCCGACCACAGCCGACAGGCCGCACAAGGCCGCGACGGCGACGAAATCAGCCGGCGATTGCTGGCGTTCGGCAACGTCAAACACGTAGTCCCGCAAGACAGGCGGCAGAAGCTCGGGATCGAACGGCGCCACCGCCGGCAGGGTCGCTTCAATCGGCTTCGGCTCGGGCCAGGACGGCGCGCTCCCCGTTGCCGGCGCGTACGGCAGAGAAGGGCGGCCATCGGCGCGGACGCCCGGCAGCGGAACGACAGAGAGCGGCGTCGCGGCAGGCGCAGCGCGCTGACGATCCTCTTCGATCCTCATGGCGTAATAGGCGTCTTGTTTATCTCGCGACCACATATGATATCCCGGCGGGTAATTCATTTCTCACCACCTTGGCCGCTGGCCCGCAGTTCTTTCACAAGCTCGATGATTTGAAGCAGCACGGCGCGAAGCTGGCGCGCGTGAATTTCGCTTTCATAGTCATGCCCGCGCATTGCAGATTGCTCCAGTGAGAGAGCGAACGAGGCGAGCAAAGCGGCGTTTTCCGCCAGCGCGTCGCGCTTGAGCCAGATAAGATCGGAGGCGACGCGGGGCGCGCTGGCGCTTTGAAGGGTCGGGGCGGCGCTAAGCATTGCCGCCCCCGTCGATCCAAGCCGGCAAGTCGGGATCAACCAGCCGCACGGCAGCGGCAAAGGTCCGATACTTCGGACGCTTCGCAACCCAATCGCGGAACCACGTCTTGTTGAACGGCGCGAGCCACTTGACGCCCGCGCGGGACCATTCGGCGTGATTGGTAAAGGCGTAGATCGCCGCCGCCTCAATGCAGTCGATTTCCTCGTCGGGCATGTGCTCGACGGTTGCGGTCAGCAATATCTGGAGGGCGATGGCGTGGATTTCCGGCGGCAGAGTGAAGCCGTCCGCGTGCGTAAGATTCGAATGGCAGATGTCAATCAGCGCGTCGGCGCGCGTCGTCCAGTTCGAGCACTCCAGCGCGAGTGTGATCCAGTTTTCAATCGGAATGTCCATGTCGCAGCCGCGCGGCAAGGTCGGATAGACCGGCTGGCGCGGACGCGGCAGGGCAACTTTAGGAACCTTACGGCCGCCGTGGTCGGTGAAGATGTCGAAGGTGATGCTGTTACCGGCGCGCGCCTTGAACGCAGCGCGGCAGGCCGCGCGATTGGCGGCGCCATAAACGCCGGCCATGTCCATGCAGCCTTCAATGTCATGGACCCACGAATTTTCGTCGTCGCGGTCGCCGTAGACCGCAATCGAAGTGCCATAGGGCGACGGGATGAAGCCGAGCGGCTTGCCGAGGCTGGTCGCGGTCATTGTTATTCCTCCCCCTCGTCAGCCGAAGACGTGCGGAGGCCGCCCAGGCTTTCCTTGGCCCAGCGGTCAAGCTCGATGACCGGATAGAGCGCCATTCGGCTGACCTTCTGGAAGGCGGGGCCGCCGCCGACGCTGGCTTTCTTCGCCAGAGTGGCGACGGCAATGGGAATGCCGTGGACGAGGCCCAAATACTCGGCGGCCTCATCACGCCGGAGGCGGGGCTTGCGCAGGCGCGACGGCAGGCAAGCCGAATGCGTTCCCTCCACAAGGGAAGGTTGGGAATGCTCAGTCATTCGTTGATTTCCTTGGCTCGGGCCACCCGATCAAACTGCGGGTGGCCCACGATGAAACGAGGGACGGCCTAGTTGCGGTAGTGCTGCAGCTTCGCGGTCGCGCGCGCGTAGATGTCGTCAATGTCGATCAGTAGGACCGAACGGCAGTTCTTACCGGCAATGTGAAACAGCGCGTCCTTCGCGTCCTTCAGCCGCTCAACCTTCGCGTCCGGCTCGCCGCCGTCGCTCGGAAAGCGCACAACCAAGATAGTAGTGTCGTCCGGGAACAGATCGCCGGGAAGGCGGACGTTCTTCAGTTCATCGACAAGCTCGCCTTCGCGGTAGCCTCCGGCATTCCCGCCCATGTCGGTGAACTCGAGCGCGATTTTCGAAGCCTCTTTGACGCTGATCGAATTGCGAACGAGTTCCGCCGCCAAGCAGATGTTCAAGCTTCGACGAAACGTGAAGAGGCGGCGGCCACCAGTGCCGGGGGTGAACCGGTCCGGGGTGTCGTGAACGAGCGCGATATCGCCGCGCTTGATCCAGGTGCGAAGCGTCTCAACCGGAAGGCCGGCAGCGCCTGCAACTTCGGCGGTCGAGAATTCCGGCGAATCAGGATTGTGTTTCATGGTTCCGCTTTCAGTAGGTTTGAGCAGACCACATATGAACATGGTTGGCTTAGACCGTCAATGGTTTGCGTGAACCACATATGAAGTTCTTACGATATTTTTTGCTTCTCCGGTGGAAAACCCCGCGCGGCGACCGTGCGGGGCTATGGCGGCGATTGTCACTCGTTGTCGCCTTTCCTCCTTTTTGCCCTCGCTACGGCCCTTGCCAGCCTCCACCGCAGCCATTTGACGCGGATCAGAAGCCCTAAGTGTTCGAAAAGGTCGGCAACCAGCACAAACCAATCTCTTGAGATACGCATGTTGTTCTCCCTGGCTCAGTCGCCATTGCCGCCGGGCAGGTGGAGCGGCTGAATCCAGGCTTCTTTCTGGCATTCCCAATCATCATCGATCATCTCGGCCTCGTCGAATTCGCCAAGAACCTCTTCGGACAAGGCCTCTTGGTCGCCGTTGTCTTCGTCTTCGTCGTCTCCGTCGAACTCGTCCAGTAGCGAGATCAGCGCCTCGACGGCATTGGCAATCCGCGCCCGCATGGCCGGCGTGAATTCGGTGATCTGCGTGAAGTCGTCAGGATCGCGCATGGCGGGCGGCCTCATCCTCAACACGCATGACGGTGACGGCGGCGCTCGCATGAAAGGCGACTATGCTGGCGAGTTCACTCACAGCCATGCGGTTGCGCTCATCCTCCATGTCGATTGCGTCGTCGCCTTCGCGGAACAGCAGCAGCCACAGCGCACGCGACAAATAGCATGCGGTGAACATGTGCTCGTCCTGGTCAACCAGATGCTCTTTCCGCGCACTTGAGTGCAGCAGATCGTAAGGATCGTGTTTTGAGCTCATGGCCGTCCTCACGCCATCATTGCGGGGCTGGCGAGAACGGATTTCAGCATCACAGAAATTGTCGCGCCGTCGTACAGGTAGTCGCTGATTTCCTCGATAAGATAAGCCAGCAAGGCCCGCACGCCGTGCATGGTCTGCGGCTTTTCTTGCAGCAGTAGGCGGAAAAGCGCCGCCTGCTGGTCGCAGCAAAATGCGGTTGTGTCCTCGTCGGAAGCCGGAGAGTTCGCTTTGCTCGTCCAAGCGCGCATCTCCATGATGAGGTCGAAAATTCGCTGGTCGGGGTTCGCAGGGCTGGCAGCGGCAGCGGCGCCCAGCGCGGCAAAGACGGCGGCAGCGGGGCCAGCAGAGAGGAAAAGGCGGCGAGAAGGCAAAGCGGTGGCGTCTGCCGAAACGGTGGATTCGGGCATTGCTGTTGCTCCTATGAGCGTTCCGTGGTACGTTATGTACATACATGCATGGAATATGCATGTCAATACATGCTGGTGCCGTGATGCCTAACGACAAACAATTCCAAATGCGCGTGTCGGACGAATTTCTGTCGATCATCGATGGATGGCGGCGGCTTCAGCCTGATTTACCCCCTCGTGCCGAGGCTGTTCGTCGTTTGGTTAATTTCGGTGTCGAGGCCAGCTTAACGCTTTCTCCAACCGAATCATCCGACCGGCAATTATTGCTCGCCAAATTTCGAGAATTTGTCGCAGCGACGCTGACAGACGATTTCAAAGATGGGATTGATTTGGATATTGCGGCTCGAATTGCCAAAGCGATGGCGAATCTTTCAGACGGTGAAATCGAAACCGCGTTGACTATGACTGTCAGGCAATTGGTGAGGCGTGTCGCGCAATTGCAGGAAAAATCTGGCAAGGCGAAGCCAAAAAAAGCGACATCAGAGCGCGTTTGATGGATCGGCAACGCCATCGAAGCCGCAGGCGTCGAGTTCATCGAACCGAACGGCGGCGGCACAGGAGTTAGGCTAAGGGTGAATGATGACGAAAAAAGAAGCTGAACCTGCGATTCGTAGACTTTGCCATGATTGGGCGCAGGAAACGGGGTTTTCCGTTTCTTCAGGTGAGATGCCAAGTTTTCTTGCTTTCAAGGAATGGCTTAATTCAAAAGGGTATGGTCATTATTTGCGGTTCAAATCACTATGCGGTCCTGACGCAGACGCAGAACGCTGGTTTGATGATGAGCTTGGACAGAACTGGCGCAATTGACGGGTTCAGAAATGACTTACATTGATTCTCTAATTGACGAGTTATGGAAGGCGCAGGCTTCCAATGAAGTTGATTGGGACACGGTTCGCTGTGTCGCAATAGAAATAGATAAGCTTGCCGAGACAAAAGAACAAAAAGCAGCAGCAGAACAATTGAAGGCGTTATCTCCAGGAATGTCCTTTGGTCGTGTGATAAGTGCGATACATTCAGCGTTTCTCACGGGGAAACCGGACGTTGACGGCTGGCCTAGGCGGTAACAATGTTAGATCATCGCCAAGAGCTTCGCCACGCGCGGCGACCATGCGGACTGATCGCGCTGTTTTCCCAGTCGCACCAGCAGTCGCGTCAGCGAAAGAACAAGTGGAATTTTTTTCCACTTGATCACTCTTGCGGTCGCCCCCGTGCTTCGTCTCCGGGTGCAGCAGTTCGTAGATCTCTTTCCGCCAGGAGGTTGCGCAGATTGCGCATCCTGCGATGGCGTCAGGTTCGTCCGCACCGACTGAACACAACAATCATTATGCGAATCCGAGACGGAAAACGCCCGCCAGGGATGGACTGACGGGCGTTCGCTGTTACGCGTCGAGGAGGATCGGGGGGAAACCCTCGACCAGATCGGCATACAACCTGAAACTTGCCCCTAACCTGCGTTTTTCGCGTCACCCTTATCGCCGGTCGCGGTCGTTCGCGAAATCTGACTGGCGAGGCGCTCCAAGCTTTTACGTTTAGTTAAGCTCGTTTCTGAATAGCGCTTGCGCTCCTGCCTCAGCGCTCTTAGCTGAAGGATAGCGATGGCGTCAGGCGTTATCGTACTCGCTGGCCCGCGCCATCATCATCCAACGGTGGGGCGGGCTTTTTTTGCTAGCGCGTCCAGTTCCACGCCCTTGTCTAGTGACGTGCCTTCTACGGCCTTTAGATCGTCGCCAAGGGCCTCGCCGCGCGCGGCGGCGCGCTCGACCGTGCGCTTGTCCTTGCCGGTAGCTTCGGACGTAGCGGATGCAAACGACAAATTGTCGCTCGCATCATTCCATCGCGCATTCGCCCCAGCAGTTCCCGCCTTCGTCTCCGGGTGCAGCAGTTCGTAGATCTCTCCGACGCGAGATCGCCAGCGCCTCCTGTGCGGGCGTGAGGTTCGCCCGCACAAGGTTTTCATCTATCTCCGCAAGCTCGGCTATCCCGCGATCAGGCCGAGGCCTTATCCGGCACCACGGCGAAGCGGACGCCGAGCGCGCGCATCTCGGCGCTCACGGTTTCATGGCGGGGGAGGTTTTGGGGGTTTTGGGGGTATTGGGTCCGAGCGTTTCTGAAAATTTCAGCGCGCCGTGGCGGGAGGTTTTGTCAGTTTTGTCAGTTCGCGTTCTGGCGCATTTGCGATTTTTTTTGCTCCCCGATTTGGGAGGCGGCCCGCGAAGTGTTGCAATGTCTCAACGGATGACGCCACCATAATCGGCGGCCTAAGTTTGGCTTAGGTCGTCATCGTCGGGTCGCAGCGCCGGAGTTTTCGCCGAATTCGGTGAAAACCAGGGCGAAGTGCAGCAACTGCAGCAACTGCAGCAGGGGTGAGTGTCCGATTTTTTTACCGTGGTCACCCCCCTCCGCACGCAGGAGCTTGGGTGGCGCAGATTGCGCACCCTTTGCCGCAAGCCCATTATCCCCTCGCACGCGGCAGCTTCACCACCTTCCCCTCAGCCTTCCCGGTCATGTAGCTGTCAATGGCGCGCGAAACCTTGTCGGCGGCGGCGATCAGCACGGCGTCGAGATGGTGGACATAGCGACCTGTCACGGTTCCGGCGGCGTGGCCGAGCATGGCCGCGATGGTCGGTTCTGAATAGCCAAGATCGCCAGCGACAGAGCCAAAGGAATGGCGCAGCGTGTGAGCGGTGACGCCCTCCAGGCCCGCCCGCTTCGCCAGCCGTTCAATGGCGCCGTCGAGGCCGCCGAATGCGCCATCATCGCGCCGCGCCGCCGGCAGGACGAATTTTGCTTCAGCCTCGCGCGTCAGGCTGTTCAGCACGTCGAAGGCTGCGCGACCAACTGGCCGCGTGCTGGCGCCTTCCTTCGAATCCTCCAGGCGGAAACAGCCGCCGGCCTCGTCAACCTCTTTCCAGTTAAGTTGAACAACCTCCTGCAACCGGCAGCCGGTCAGGGCCAATAGGCGAGCGCCCGCCGTTCCCTGCCATGTCTCGCAAGCCTCTTCGGCCTGTTGGATAGCTTGCCCAAAGGCCCGGTACTCGTCAGGCGTCAACCGGCGAGTCCGCTTGTTGTCCGCTGGCCTCTTCACGCCGTGCGCTGGATTGAAGGGAATGACGCCCTCAGAGACGGCGAACGAGAGTATTCCGCCCAGCAGGCCAGCGGTTCGCGCCGCCGTTCCCTTGCCGCCTTCTACAACGGCTTTGCCGCGCAGTTTGTCGGTCTTCTCAACCGTCGCCGTCTTGCCGCCGGTCACGTCGCGGATGAATTTCGCCACGTCAGCAGGTGCGAGGTCTTTCACCAGCTTCTTGCCGAGCAGCGGGATTATGTGTCGATCAATCCGGCCGCGATCTATGGCGAGGGTCGAAGCCTTCTTGGGCTGGCCCTTCTTGCCCATGATGAAGCCCTTTTCGGTCGCGTCGAGATATTGCGCGCAAAGGTCTTTGACCGTGAGTGAGGTTCGCTGCGTCGCGCGCTCAGTTGCCGGGTCTTCGCCTTTGGTGACGCCGCCCAGGTTTTGGAGCGCCAGCTTGCGCGCCTCTTCGGTTGTTATCTTGCCGTGCTGGCCGATTGTGATGCGTTTCTGTTTGCGGTCCTTGTTCCGATAATCGACGTAATACGTCTTTTTTCCCGTCGGCAGAATGCGGACGCAAAAGCCCTTCAATTCCCCGCACCAAATGAAATATTCCTTCGGCCGCACCTCCGCGTCGTCAACAATTCGCTTGGTGAGCTTCGACATGAGTTTTGCCATGCGGCCACTGCCTTCCGAAAACGAGTCAACAAATAGTCAACACATTTTCGGAAACGGGGGAATAGGCTGGAATATTCCGGTGATGGAAACGAAGTATGAACACCCATGTTTTTCAGTGCTTTGGAAAGGCCTAGAAAAGAGTAGAAAACCCTAGAAAACAGCTAACCAAAATCCTCCGAAGGCAGAGGCCACAGGTTCGAATCCTGTCGGGTGCGCCAATAAAATCAATATCTTTGCAGATTTAAGAACGCTTGGCCTAAGCGCGGGTCGCCAAATGGTCACCGTCAGGCGCAATGCTCAAGCTCCGCCATATCGCCAAAACCTAATCCCTAGCCTCCTTTGATTCGCCCGGACGCTGCGGGTTCGCACCGTCCGGCGTGCGCGGTGGGGGTTAGTCTGAGCTTTTGCCTCCGGAAATACGAATTGCTCGGAATGTCTCGGCGTCCGTGTCGCAGAGGATGAAATATGACGGCGGTGCTTCGAAGATTTCGCAGATCGTCAGCAGTTGTCGTGCGTTAATTCGCTTGGTTCCGGCTTCGAACCGTTTGAAGGTGAAAGGGTCGATATCGATAGAACTCGCTGCATCGCTCAGCGATAATCCGAGTTGCTTTCGCCTGAAGGCGATGCGTGCGCCAACAAGTTTGTCGATGCGATTTTCCA
Organism: Rhodoblastus acidophilus; assembly: GCF_900187365.1. GTDB lineage: Bacteria > Pseudomonadota > Alphaproteobacteria > Rhizobiales > Beijerinckiaceae > Rhodoblastus > Rhodoblastus acidophilus. Next base: position 234,753 of record NZ_FYDG01000002.1, on the reverse strand, counting down.
TTGGACTCTAGCCTTGCTTTATCGAGGTCGCTCCAGCGCTCTCGAACGTTCGCTAAGTTAACGATTGCTGAACAATCGTCATTAATACAACCTTAAATGGAAAACGGCATCTTTTGAAATCTTTCCTTATGTACTGGTTAACGGGCGTTATTCTCTTGTCGAATCAGATGGTTTAGGGCTTCCTGTCTCTACAAAGAGCGAATTTTACCTCTACAGTTGAATGCAATCGCCGGGTTGCCGCCAAGTTTGAGATTTCACCCCCACAGAAAGCCGTCTGGCCTTTCGTCCGTCTTATAAACGCAAGGCCCTTCGTCGGTCGCCAGGATGCGGCCGATAGCCATGGCGGCGGCCCCGTCGATCCGCCCTCGCGTCCGCTCTTTCGCGACCTTTTCGTTTTCCGCCGCGTCCGTTTATCGACAAGGCGTTATGTGCTCATGCCACGTTGCGCTTGAAATCCCAGGCGCCGCGATCGCTCAACGCCCAACACCGATGACCGGGGCGTCGCCAGGCGCGCTTGGCGGGCGGCGAAAACGTCCACCATTGCCAGCAGTCCAACCACGGCGGCGGCGAGGCGGGCAGCCTTGAACAAGTGATCGCGTACAAGCCGGACTTCATCCTGGCGCAGGACCGTCAATTCGTCGCCTCGGCGTTGGAGCAGCCCGTGTGGCGCAATGTTCCCGCGATCTCCGCGCACGCCATCGCTTTCGCGCCGCGTCTGCCGTTCAACTGGGGCGATCGCCCGCCCAGCTTCATGCGGGCGATTGGCGTGCAATGGCTGGCCAATCTGCTTTATCCCGAGCTGTTCCCCTTGGACCTCCGCGCCGAGACGAAAAGATTTTACAAGCTGTTTCTGAACGTTGATCTGAGCGACGCCAACCTCGACGACATCTTGCGCTGATCAACCGCGGCGGCATTGCCGCGCCGCGCCCGTCGGATCCGTCATGAGCTTGACTCCGTGGCGCGCTCGTTGCGAACCATCGGGACGATCGCCGCCAGCAGGTCTTCGCCGGCGATGGGCTTGCGCAAGAGTTGGATCGCGCCGCCCGCCCTCAACTCCGTCTTGAGCGGATCGGCGTCGCCCGCATAGCCCGTCAGGATGATGACGGGAAAGTCGGGACTGCGGTCATGGGCGGCGCGCGCGAGGTCGAGGCCGTTCACCTCGGGCATCGACAAGTCGGACACGAGCAGGTCGAAGGTCTCGTCCGATCTTATCTTCGCCAGGGCGCCGGCGCCCGTCGTGGACATGATGACGTCAAGCCCGCGCCCTCTCAGATAGTCCGTCAGAAATTCCGCGATGGTGGCGTCGTCGTCGACCAGCAGCACGCGGGCGGCCACAACGGGGGCGGACGCGGGGGGCCGGCGCGGCGGCCGGGCGTCCTCCTCCGCCGGGGCGACGGGAAGCCACAACGTCACCGTGGTTCCCGCGCCCGGCGCGCTGGCGAGCGTCAGGGCGCCGCCGGATTGCTCGGCGAAGCCGCGCGCCATCGACAGGCCGAACCCCGTGCCTTTTCCGAACGGCTTGGTGGTGAAGAACGGCTCGCAGGCGCGCGCCAGCGTGGCCGCGTCCATCCCCGACCCGGAATCCGCGACGTCGAGCCGCACATATTCGCCGGCGACGAGTCCGTCCTCTCCCTGGCGCGTTTCGCGTCGCGCCCGCAGGGTCAGGCCGCCGCCGCCCGGCATCGCGTCGAAGGCGTTGTTGGCGAGATTGACCAGCACGGTTTCAAGCTGGCTGCGGTCGGCCGACACCGGCGGCAGGCCGTCCGCCACGTCGAGCGCGAGCGCGACGCCGGCGCCGGAGGCCGCGCCGAGCAAGTCGCGGGAGTCCGCCAGCAGGGCGGCGACGTCGATTCTTTGCGCATGAAGGTCGGCGCGCCGGGCGAAGGCGAGCAGGCGGCGCACCACGGCCGCGCCGCGCTGCGTCGCCTTGATTTGCAAGTCCGTCGCGCGCCGGACCAGCCGGGCGTTTTCGGCGCTCCGGGTCATGACGTCGGCGCTGGCCGCGACGCCTTGCAGAATATTGTTGAAGTCATGCGCGACGCCGCCCGCCAGTTCGCCCAGCGCCGCGAGCTTTTCCGCCTGCGCCAGCCGCGTCATCGTCTGCTCGCGGATGCCGACCTCCTCCCTCACCCGCTGCTCCAGCTCGGCGTTGAGCCGCAGCAAGGCGTCCTGCCCGCACTTCTGCGCGGTGACGTCGCGCATCACGCCGATCATGCGCCAGGGACCGTCGTCATCATAAAAATAGCTGCCCTGCGCCGACAGCCAATGGATCGAACCGTCGGGATGAACGGCGCGAAAATCATGGTTGTAGACCGTGCGCGCGTCGCGCGCCGCCTGCAAGGCCGCTTCGGCGCCGGCGCGGTCCTCCGGATGCACCCGGGCGATCCACGCCTCGTAGCTGGGCGCGATCTCGCCCAGCGCATAGCCCTGCATCTTGAAATGCCCGTCCGACCAGACCACGGCGCCGGTGCGGAGATTCCAGTCCCAGGTCGCGAGTTCGCCGACCGCCAACGCCAGCCGCAGCCGCTCGGCGTTTTCGCGCAAAGCATCCTCCGCCTGCTTGCGCTCGGTGATCTCGACGAACGTCAGCGCCACGCCCGCTCCGGCCTCGCCCGGGTCATAGCTGCGAATTCGGCGCGCGAACCAGCGCCCGTCGACGGTTCGCGCTTCCGCCTCGTGCGTGCGGCCCGTCGAGAGCGCCTCGCGAACAGCCGGGACGAGATCGGGATCGTGGATGCGGGGGACGAAATCGGTCAGCCGGCGGTTAAGATCGCGCTCGCTGATCGGGAACAGCTCCATCGCCGCCGGCGTGAACCATTGCAGCCGCAAATCCTGGTCGAGGAACAGCGCGATCAGCGCGCCGCCCGCCAGCATGGCGCGCTGGGCTTCCAGCTGGCGGATTTTGGCCGCGCGGCTGGCGTTAACGGCGCTGAGACGGGTGTTGACGTCGTGAAGCTCGCGGTTGAGCGCGAAAAGCTCCTCCTGCGTCGCCTGAAGATCCTCGAGGGACAGCCTGAGCCGCGCGATTTGGTTCGTCCCGTCGGACGGCCCCGCCGGAAGGCTGCGGAAGGGAGCCGTCTCGGCGCTCTTGCGAAACAGGCCCGCCTCGGCGTCCAGCGTCTCAAATCCGGCCGCGCGCGACGCGCCGACGCCCCGGGCCGGCCGGCCGAGGAACAGCACGCCGCCCGGGCGCAAAGCTTCGTGCAAGCGATGCAGGGCGCGCGATTGGTTCTCCCGCGTCAAGGTCGCGAGATCGCGGCACACCGCCAAATCCATTTGGCGAAAGCCCCAATCGGCGAGCAGATCCTGCTGGGCGAACACGCAATGGCTGCGCAATTCGTGCTTGAGCCGCCAGCCGCCGTTCACCGCGTCGAACCATTTGCGTCTGCGCTCGGGCGAGACGCCGGCCATGTCCGCTTCGGAAAACTGGGCGCGGCGGGCGCGCTCCAGCGCCGGCGAGACATCGGTGGCGAAAATCTGGAACGAAGCGCGGCTGTTGGCGCGCGCGATGTTTTCCTGCAGCAGGATGGCGAGGCCGCAGGCGTCCGCGCCGCCGCCGCACGCGGCGGACCAGACCCGGATCGGCGCGTTCCCCGCAGCCGCCATGGGCGCGAGGATGGATGCGTCCAAACGACGCCAGGATTCGGCCTCGGCGAAAAGACCGGCGGCGCAACCAGGCATGAACCGCACTTTCTCGATCCGTCGCCAGTCGCCCGGCGACTTTTCCAGAATCCGCTTCTTGAGGATCGACCGCTTTCTCATGCGGCTTGACCTTCAGCAAACACGGTGGATCCCCTAACGGTAACTTAGGAGAACCGTCTCTCCGTATAGCCGCCTAAGCGGAGCCGTCAACCGCCAGGTTGCATTGCGTCGCGCGCATGCGATCGGCGAGCGCCCGGCAGTCAGCGGCTTTTTTCTCAAGATGGTCAGCTCCTTCGCGATCGCCGCGCGCGGCGGCTTCCCGCGCCGGGCGCCGCGCCAGCATGGCCTGCTCCCGCAACGCCCGGATCGCGGACCAGACAGCGCTTTCCGTATTTTCCGCAAGGTTGGCGAACAAGGCCCGTTCGGTGAAGGCGTGGCCCGTATGACAGCGATAGCGCGTCGGCGCGGCGCCGCGCAGGCGCATCAGCCCGCCGCCGCACTCGGGACAGGTCAGTAGGGTCGGTTCGCCCAGCGCCAGGGCCTCCTCAAGCGGCGGCGGATGTCCGCCCGCGAACGCGGCCTCGGCGATCAGCGCCGAGCGTTCCCCGCCGGGCGCCGCCCCCGCCGGCTGCTGCGCCAGCTCGATCAGGCGCGGCCCGATCTCGCGCAACGGCAGGCAAACATCGACATCGACATGCGCCAGCGCGCTCGCCGGCATCGAAGCGGCCCAGGCCTCGCTGGGATCCTGAACCACGGCCAGCCCCCCGCACAATTTGATCGCCTGCAGGCCGGCGGCGCCGTCATCGAGAAAGCCGGTCAGGACGACCCCGATCACGCGCGGCCCGAACGCCAGCGCCGCCGAGCGGAACAGCGGATCGACCGCCGGACGGAACCGGTTCTCCCGAGGTCCTGAGCTTAGCCGCGCCACGCCGCCGTCCTCGACCAGAAGATGCCGGTCCGGCGGCGCGACATAGACGCGGCCGGGACGCATTTTCTCGCCATCGACAGGCGACGCGACGGGCATGGTCGATCCCCGTTCGAGAATCTTCGGCAGGAACCCGGGGCTTTGCGGCGACAGGTGCTGGACGATCAGCACGGCCGCCGGCAAGGCCCGGGGCAGCGCGGCGAGCACGACCCGCAAGGCCTCGATCCCCCCCGCCGAAGCTCCGATCGCGATGACTTTCGATTCGGGCATGACGGCGCTCCCTCGTCTCCCAACGCGCGACAGGGCGAAATGGGGCGCCGTTCGGCTTTTATTTCAAACGGTTGTACTTGCGCTATGGTCAAACTGCACAAAATTGCGCGACATTGGGCGGAAAGAGATCCATCCAGAATTCGACTCGTCAAGGAGGCCAGGTCATGGCCCAGAATGGTGAAAGCCGCTCGCTTCCACGCATCCCCGTCGTCGGCGTCGGCGCCTCGGCGGGCGGGGCCGAAGCCTTGCAACGCCTGTTCGAGGCGCTTCCCGCCGATCTCGACCTCGCCTATATCGTTCTGGTTGATCTCGATCCCGGCCATGGCGGCGAACTGTCGGCGATCCTGGCGCGGCGCACCGCCATGCCTGTCGCCCCGGTCAACGAACCCAAGCCGATCACCGCCAATTGCATCTACGTCCTCCCCCCCGACCGCCGGCTGCTGATCACCGACCAGGAAATCGCGCCGGCCGCCTTCATCGAGCCGCGCGGCCAGAGGTCGCCGGTCGACGAATTCTTCCGGTCGCTGGCCGACCAGCACGGCGATGGTTTCGCCATCGTGCTGAGCGGCGGCGGTTCGGACGGCGCGCTGGGCGTGCGCGCCATCCGGGAAAATGGCGGGATCGCGCTGGCGCAGGACCCCAACGAGGCGGAATTCGGCTCCATGCCGCGCGCGGCCATCGCCAGCGGCGTCGATTTCGTGGCGCCGATTTCCGGCCTCGCGCGCTGCCTCGCCGAACTGGCGCGGTCGAGGCCGCGGGCGGCGCGGCAATGCGAGATGGCCGACGAAGCCGCTTTGCGCCGCATCCTCGCGCAGTTGCGCGCGCGGCTGGGTCAGGATTTCTCGGGCTACAAGCGCGCCACTCTGCTGCGCCGCATCGCCCGGCGGATGCAAGTGGCGCAGACCGCGCGCATGGAGGATTATCTCGCCTATCTGAGCGACCGGCCGGACGAAATCGGCGCGCTGTTCAACGATCTGCTGATTTCCGTCACCAGCTTTTTCCGCGACCCCGCCGCCTTCGCCGCGCTCGCCAGCGAGGTGATCCCGCTGGTGTTCGATGCGCCCGGCCGCGACCAGGCGATCCGGATCTGGGCGCCCGCCTGCGCCACCGGCGAGGAGGCGTATAGTCTCGCCATTCTGCTGCTGGAGGAGGCGGCGCGGCGCGAGGCGCGGCCGGACATTCAGATTTTCGCCACCGACCTCGACGAGCAGGCCCTCGCCGTCGCCCGCGAGGGGCGCTACCCCACGGCCATCGCCACCGACGTGTCCGAGGACAGGCTGCGCCGGTTCTTCATGCGCGAGGGCGATCAATACCGCATCCGCCGCGAGGTGCGCGACCTCGTCGTCTTCGCCGCGCACAGCCTGTTGAAAGACCCGCCGTTCTCGCGCATCAACCTGATTTCCTGCCGCAACCTGCTGATCTATCTCGACCGCGACCTGCAGAAACAGGTCTGCTCCGTGCTGCATTACGCTCTGCTGCCTAACGGCTTCCTGTTCCTGGGCGCGTCGGAAAGCGCCGACAGTCCCTCCGGCCTGTTCACCTCGATCGACCGGGAATCGCGCATCTTCCAGGCGCTCGACCGCCCCCGCGACAAGATGCTGTCGCCGCCGCGCCTGTTCACCCCCGCGCGCGGCCCGGAAACGCCCAATGTGGCGCGCCTGCCGCCCGCGACGCCCACGGTGAATTCCTCGATGCACCGGCAGGCGCTGGAAGACATCGCGCCGCCGAGCATGCTGGTGGACGAGACCCATTGCATCGTCAATCTGTCGGAGACCTGCGGCAAGTTCGTGCTGCATCCGAGCGGCCCGATGACCGCGGATGCGGCGGAGATCGTGCGGCCGGAATTGCGGCTCGAACTGCGCGCGGCGCTGCGGCGCGCCTTCGAGTCGAACCAATCCACGGTCACCCCGCCCATCCCCGTGCAGTTCGACGCCAAGCCCCGGGCGGTTGTGCTCAACGTCCGCCCGGCCCGCCGCGACGACGGCGCCCGCGGTGCCATGGCGATCTTTCTCGAAGGCGGCGAGGTCGAGCCGGCGGCGTCCGACGCCGGCCTGTCCTCCGAACAGTCGGCCGTGGTCGCGCAATTGCGCGAGGAATTGCACGCGACCCGCACCGCGCTGCGCGCCACGCGCGAGCAATATGAGGCGGCGACCGAGGAGCTGCGCGCCGCCAACGAGGAATTGCAGTCGATCAACGAGGAATATCGCTCCACCGCCGAGGAGCTGGAAACCAGCAAGGAGGAGCTGCAGTCGATCAACGAGGAATTTCAGACGCTCAACACCGAGCTGAAACTCAAGCTCGAACTGGTGTCGCGCGCGCACAACGACTTGCAGAACCTGATGAGCGCGACCGACGTCAGCACGATGTTTCTGGACTCGACCCTGCGCATCCAGCGGTTCACGCCGCGCATGGCGGAGCTGTTCAACATCGTCGCCGGCGACGAGGGCCGGCCCGTCACGGATTTCACCCATCGGCTCGAATACCCGGACCTTGTCGCCGACGCGCAGCGGGTGCTGGCCGATCTGATTCCGCTCGAACGTACCGTCCGCACCACGGGGGGGCGCTGGTTCATGATCCGGCTGCGGCCCTATCGCACGCTGGACGACAAGATCGAGGGCGTGGTCGCCACCTTCGTCGACGTCACGGATCGGCTCGAGTCCGAGGAGGCCTGGACGGCGCGTCATCGCCTGTTGCTCGACGAGCTGGCGCATCGCGTGAAAAACACCCTGGCGGTGGCGCAGGCGATCGTCCGGCAGACCTTGCGCGACAGCGGCGCCAATCCCGCCGCGCTCGCCGCGCTCGACGAACGCCTGTCGGCGCTGGGCCGCACCCATGCGCTGCTGGTCGAGAGCGAATGGCGCGGCGCCAGTCTCGACAATGTGGCGCGCGACCAGTTGCAGCCCTATCTCGGCGGCGGCCGCGCGGCGGTGCAGTTGTCGGGGCCGCCGGTCATCCTGTCGCCGGCGCTGGCGACGCCGCTCGGCCTCGCCATCCACGAGCTCGGCACCAACGCCGCCAAGCATGGCGCGCTCAGCGCGCCCGAAGGACGCGTGCTGCTGAGCTGGCGCGCCAGCGACCTGAGCGACGGCTTGCGCATGCTCGAACTCACCTGGAAGGAACAGGGCGGTCCGCCTGTGCGAGAGCCCAGCCGCCGCGGTTCGGGCCTGCGCCTGATCGAACGGAGCATCAGCGAGGCGCGCGTCGAAATGGAGTTCCGGCCGGAAGGCCTGGTCTGCTGCATCGTCGCGCCGCTGTCGGAAGCGGAACGATAGCGGCGGGCGGGCGCCCTGATCGCGGACCCGCGCGTCGCGCTTGTCTTCACGCCCGAACCGTCGCTTTTGCGGAGACGGCGACATTCCCGGCCCAGGAACCTTCGACCGCGATCCGCCGTTTTCGCCATGCGGGGCGCGCGGCTGCGCCGGTTCGCGCGCAGGACCGAAAGATCGTCGCCCCGACGCGTGCGGCTGCAAGCAAGTGAGAAAAAATGTTGATCCTTCTTGCTTTCCTCATCGGCGTCATCGCCGGACTTCGCTCCATGACCGCGCCGGCGGCCATCGCTTGGGCCGCCTGGCTCGGGTGGCTCAACCTGTCCGGCTCGTGGTTGGCCTTCATGGGCGCGACCTGGGCGGTTGGCCTGTTCACGATTCTGGCGGTTGGCGAACTCATTGTCGACCAGCTTCCCTCAACGCCGAGCCGGACCGCGCCGCCGCCCTTGGCCGCGCGCCTGATCATGGGGGCGCTGTGCGGCTTCGCTATCGGCGCGCCCCATGGCGGCGGACTCGCCGGCGTGATCGGCGCGGGGGCTGGAGCCTATGGCGGAGCCGCCGTCCGCGCCCGACTCGCGGAAGGTTTCGGCAAGGATCGGCCGGCGGCGTTCGTTGAGGACGCCGTCGCGATCCTCGCGGCCGGTCTCGTCATCGCGGCCGCGGCATGAGAACGTTCGACGCGATCATCATTGGCGCGGGACAGGCCGGCCCCTCGCTCGCGAGCCGCTTCAACGACGCGGGCGAAACGGTCGCGATCATCGAGCGCAAGCATGTCGGCGGCACGTGCGTGAACACCGGCTGCAAGCCGACCAAGACCCTGGTCGCCAGCGCCTACGCCGCCCATCTCGCACGTCGCGGCGCCGAATATGGCGTGGTGCTCGATGCGCCCGTGAAGATCGACATGCCCAGGGTGATGCGCCGCGCCCATCAGGTGACGCTCGACAGCCGCCACGGCAATGAAAAGTGGCTGGAGGGCATGAAGAATTGCACGCTGATCCGAGGCCACGCCCGGTTCGAGGACGGCAACACGATCCGCGTCGGCGAAGACGTCCTGACCGCGCCGCGGATATTTCTCAATGTCGGCGCGCGCGCCGCGATCCCGGATTTCCCCGGCCTCAAAGAAATTCCTTTCCTGACCAACAGCGACATGGTCAGGCTCGACCGGGCGCCGGACCATCTGATCGTCATCGGCGGCAGCTATATCGGGCTGGAATTCGCCCAGATGCACCGCCGTTTCGGCGCCGAGGTGACGGTGATCGAGAAGGGGCCGCATCTCGTCGGCCGCGAGGATCAGGAGATTTCCGAGGCGATCCGCGCCGTCCTCGAAGCCGAGGGCGTCAAAGTGCTGACAGGCGCCGATCGTCTCAGCTTCAGCAAACATGCGCGCGGCGTCGCGGTTCATGTCAACGGCGTGGACATCGTCGGCTCCGACGTGCTGCTCGCCGTCGGCCGCCGCCCGAACACTGACGATCTCGGCCTCGACAGGGCCGGCGTCGAGACCGATGCGCGCGGCTATATCAAGGTCGACGACCGCCTCGCGACCAATGTCGCGGGCGTCTGGGCGCTCGGCGACTGCAATGGCAAGGGCGCCTTCACCCACACCGCCTACAACGATTTCGAGATCGTCGCGGCGAATCTTTTCGACGGGGCGGACCGCTGCGTCTCCGATCGCGTGCCGGGCTACGCGCTTTATATCGATCCGCCGCTGGGGCGCGTCGGCATGACCGAGACGGAAGCGCGCAAAGCCGGCCGAAAAATCCTGGTCGGCTGGCTGCCGATGGACCGGGTCGGCCGCGCCGTCGAAAAGGGCGAAACCCAGGGCTTGATGAAATTCATCGCCGACGCCGACACGCGCGAGATTCTGGGCGCCGCCATCCTCGGCGCGGGCGGCGACGAGGCGATCCATGGCGTGCTCGACATGATGAACGCGGGCGCCGCTTTCGATCAGCTGCGCTGGGCGGTTCCCATCCATCCGACGGTCTCGGAATTGTGGCCGACCGTCGTCCTCGGCATGAGGCCCGGCTGATTCAGGGCGAGCCAACGGAAACGGAGCGTTTCCATGGGCGACGCCAATGGCGCGCCCCACCCGGAGGCCGGCGCCTGCGCCAAAATGTTTGCGGGGAAATGCCAGCGCCGGATCGTCAAGGGCGGCGTTGGTCACAATCCGCCGCAGGAATCCCTGCAAGCTTTCGCGCAGGCGTTCGTCGACGCTGACCGGTTCTAGCAGGGGGCGCTCGACCTTGGCGCGCGGCGACGGTCATCGTTCCCTCGGCTCGGCTCCGTCTGGTCCGATCCGGCGCCCGGCGCGGCGTCCATATGGCGCAAGATCTTCTGCATGTTTTCGACGTCGACCGGACGGCTGTAAAAGTAGCCCTGGGCCTGATCGCAACCGAGCCCTCGCAGGAAATCGGCCTGGGCGGGCGTTTCGACGCCTTCGGCCAGCACTTTCAGATGCAGGCTGTGGCCGAGCGCGATGATGGCGCGGGTGATGGCGGCTTCGTTCTCGCCGAACGGCAAATCGGTGATGAAGGAGCGATCGATCTTCAGCGACTGCACAGGCAGGCGTTTGAGATAAGCGAGCGACGACTGTCCCGCGCCGAAATCGTCGATCGACAAGGCGATCCCGAGGGCGCGAAGACCTTCGAGCGCGCGGGCGCTCTTTTCGGGCTGGCGCATGACGTAGGTTTCGGTGACCTCAAGCTCCAGCCAGTCCGGCGGCAGGCCGGTCTCGGCGAGGATGCGCGCCACCGTGGCGACAAAATCGGCGCGCTCGAGTTGAAGCCCGGACATGTTGACGGCGATGCGATGCGGTCCCAGGCCCGCCCGACGCCATTCCTCGCCCTGGCGGCAGGCCGCGCGCAAGGCCCATTCCCCGAGCGGCACGATCAGGCCGCATTCCTCGGCGATGGCGATGAACTTGTCCGGCGGAATCATCCCGCGTTCGGCATGCCGCCAGCGCGCCAGCGCTTCGGACCCCACCAGGCGCCCGTCGGCGAGCGAGAACTGCGGCTGATAGTGCAGAAAAAGCTCGCCGCGCTCCAACGCCGCGCGCAATTCCGCCTCCAGAAACAGTTTTTCACGCGCCTTCGCCATTAGGCTGGCCTCGAAGAAGCGGAACTGGTCGCGCCCTTCCTCCTTGGCCTTGTAGAGGGCCAGATCGGCGTTCTTGATCAGCGTCGCCGCATCGGCGCCGTCGTGCGGGAAGCAGCTGATGCCAACGGACACGCGGATTTCAAGCCGGTGGCCGTCGATGCTGAAAGGTTTTGCCAGCGTGTGAATGATTTTTTCGGCGATCCGGGCGGCGGCGTCCGGGTGCGCCACGCCTTGCGCCAGCACGATGAATTCATCGCCGCCCAGCCGCGCGATAATGTCGCTTTGGCGCAGGGCGCGCTTGATCCGCCGCGCCACGCCGCGCAACAGTTCATCGCCGACCGGATGGCCCAAAGTGTCGTTGACATATTTGAAGCGGTCGAGATCGAGGAACAGCACCGCCAGATTGGTCCGGTCGCGCCGCGCCAGCTTGAGCGCCTGTTCGCAGCTGTCATTGAAGGACTGGCGGTTGGGCAGGTCGGTCAAGGCGTCGTAATAGGCGAGATGGTGGATGTGGGCGGCGGCGCGCTTCTGGTCGCTCAGGTCGTAGAACACGCCGATGTAATTGATGACGTCCCCGCGGGAATCGCGCACGGCGGAAATGCTCTGCCACAGCGGCGTGACCCCGCCGTCCTTGCGGCGGTCCCAGATTTCGCCCTGCCATTCTCCGGCGTTTTTCAGCTCGCGCCACAGGGCCCGGTAGAAGGTGGCGTCATGGCGGTCGGATTTCAGCACGGCGGTCGTCTTGCCGACGAGTTCTTCGTGCTGGTAGCCGAGGATGCGGGTGAAGGCGCGGTTGATCCTGAGAATCCGGGTTTTGGCGTCGGTGATGACGACGCCGTTGAGGCTGTTGTCGAACACGCGCGCGGCGAGGCTGATCTCCTCGTCGGCCTGCCGCCGCGCGGTGATGTCCTGCATGGTGCCGGAGACGCGGAGCACGCGCCCGGCGTGCGCGTGCATCACGCCGCGCAAGTCGATCCATTTGATGCGGCCGTCGCCGAAACGCAGCCGGCAGGCGTGGGCGAACGGAGCCCGCGCCTTGACGGCGGCGCGAAACGCGCGAACCAGTTCGTCGCGGTCGTCGGGATGCGCCAGCGCCACAAAATCCCGCCCCGAGGCCAGCGGGTGCGACAGCTCGCAGGTTTTGCGCAATTCGTCGGACCAGTCCAGGATCCGATTGGTGGCGAGGTCAAGCTCCCATCGGCCGATTTGCGCGATGCGCTGCGCCTCGCGCAGGTGCCGCTCGCGCACCTCCAGGGCGTCGCGCTGCAGGTTCAGGGCGGTGATGTCGGTGGCGCAGACCACGGCGCCTTCCTCCTTGCCCTGGGGATCGGTCTGCGGGCTGGCCTCGATCCAATAATCGCGATAGGCGCCGTCCGCGCCGAGCAAATGATGCTCCGCCTCATAGGCGCCGGCGACGCGCATCAGCTCGAACAGGTGCGAATAGACCGTCCAGGGCGGCTTGATCAGGCGTCGCTCCAGCGCGGCGCGCTCGTCCGGCGGCAGCCAGTCGTCGAGCGCGCGCCCGGCGACCTCGCCTTCGGCGGCGGCGAGTTCGTCGTGGAACCGCCGGTTGACCTGGAGGATGCGGCCCTCGGCGTCGAGCACGATCATCAGCGCTCCCGAGGTGTCCATCACCCGCCGGGTGAAGGCGGCCTGGCCGCTCTGGCGCAGGTTGGCGGCGCGCAAGTCTTCCGCCTGTCGCTCCACGGCGCGCAACAGGGCGTCGGCGCCCGCCGCGCCGGCGCTCATCTGATCCTGGATCGCCGCATTGGCGAGCCGCAGCGCCTCGACCTCGACGCGCAGCCGCTCCAGTTCTTCGTGCAGGGCGGGGTCAGCCATGACCGTCCTCGAAACAAGGGCCGAGCAGGCGCGCGACCTCGCCGGCGGCCGCCGCCACGGCCGGGGAAAGGCCCGGCTGGAACGGCCTGTGGCTCGCCGCCTCGATCCCGATGATGCGGATCTCGGGGCGGGGGCCGGGCAGGGCGTTTAGCGCCCGCAAGATATAGCCTAGCCCCATGCCGTGCGGCGCCGGCGTGGTTTCGGCGTCGATCCCTTCCGGCGCCAGTTGCGCGATGCGGCCGGGCGAGCCCGCGGGCGCGAGCGCGTCGACGACGATAGCCTCGTCGCAGTCCTCGAACAGCGCGAGCGCGGCGGGGCCGGGCGTTCCGGCCTCGATCACCTCCAGCCCTTCCGGCGGTTTGCGCGCCGAAAGCGCCGCGAAAACCGCCGCGCCGACCCCGTCGTCGCCGTGCAGCGGATTGCCGAAACACAGGATGCGGCGGCGGATCATGGCCGCCTCAAACGCCAAAATGCAGCTTGCGGCCGCTGTCCAGCATGTGGACGGTGCAGACCAGACACGGATCGTGCGAGCGGATGACATGGCCGATCTCGATGGGATCGTCGGGATCTTTGACGCGCACGCCCACCAGGCTCTGCTCCCAATGGCCGGGCTGGCCGGCGCTGTCGCGGGGCGAGGCGTTCCAGGCGGTGGGCGTGATGATCTGGTATTTCTCGATGACGCCGTCCTTGACGCGAATCCAGTGGCCGAGCGCGCCGCGCGCGGCCATGGTCAGGCCATGGCCCTCGCCGTCGCCTTCGTGCGCCGGCGGCAGGAAATGCGGCCCGGACAGATCACCCGCGAGCTGATCCAGCATTTGCCGCGCGAAACGAAGTTCGTGGGCGACCCGGCGCACGCGGGCGAACTGGCGCAACCACGCGCCGCCGCCCTCCTCGGCGTAGAGCGAGGCGACCAGCGCGTCGCCGCCGATCAGCAGTTCGGCGAGCGGCCCGGTCTGCACCACGGCGTCGCCGTAGCGCGGCGCCTTGGCCCAGCTGTAGCGGTCGCCGTCGGGGGCGTAATTGGGGATGGTTTCGCCCTTCCACGGATGCCGCCCCCCCTCGTAAGGGCGGAACCAGGAATGACGCACATGCTCGTTGATCCGGCCCTGGTCGAGCGGCGCCGTCGCCGCGCCGTCGTAAAATCCGGCGGCCAACAGCGGGGCGTCGGGGTTTTCGGGATCGCGCCAGGCGCCGAAGCTCAGCAGGGCGCCGACGCCCGCGGCGGTCTTGTGCAGATCCAGCGCCCGCGCCGCGCGCGACAGCAGGCCGAGCGCGCTGCGCGCATGGGCGGGCGTTTCCAGCAAGGCGAAATAGTCCTGGGCCGTGTCGAGCGCCAGCCAGGCGTCGAGCGGCGCGCCGATCACCCGCGTCTCGTAAAAGCGTTGAAAACCGTCGAGCAGGGCGCGGCAGGCGATCAGTTTCCGCATATCCGCCGGCAGGGTGACGCCCCCTGGCGCCATATAGGAGGAATGTGGCCATTGGCCGCCGAAATGGGCGATGATCTTCACCGCCTCGCGCGTGGCGGCGAGCGTTTCCAGATAGAAGGCGCCGCGAAACGGCTCGAAACCGGCCAAGGCTTCGTCGAACCACGGCTCGTTCTGATAACGCGGGTTGCAGAAATCCGGGGCGAAGAACAGCAGGGTCTGGCGGAGATCGTTCTGCAGCCCCTCCGCCAGCAGGCAGAGATTGCGGATGCGCACCGCATGGGGCGGCGGCGTCACGCCCCAGGCGTGCTCCAGCGCCAGCGTCGCGGCGTAGAGGTGGGCCGTGCCGCAAATGCCGCAGACGCGCGGGGTGATCACCAGCCCGTCGCGCGCGGCGCGGCCGATCATGATCTGCTCGAAGCCGCGATACATGGTCCCGACCGTCCGGGCCTCGACCACGACGCCGTCTTCGAGCGTCACGCCGATTTCGAGGTCGCCCTCGACGCGGTTGAGATTGAGATTGAGCTGGACCCTCGCCATGTCAGACGTCCGTTTTCCTGGTCTTGAGGCGGGGCGGGGCGGCGGCGCGCGCCAGGTTTTTATAAGCCATATAGCGGGCGCGCTCGACGCCGGCCGGCAGGCGCAGCGGAATGTCGCCCACCTTGGCGGTGGCGAACAGATCGGCCTCGCGCGGAAAATTCGGCGCGGTGCAGCCGAAGCACGGGACGCCGGCCCGGGTCTTGCTGCTCACCCCGTTCCAGAGGTCGTCGTTGCATACGGCCTGGGTCGTCGGCCCCTGGCAGCCGAGGTTGAAGAACATGCACGCCGGCCCGCCGAGGTGGGCGTCCTCGATATTGTATTCGTGGTATTCGTTGCGGGAGCAGCCTTGATGCACCAGCGTGCTGAAAAAGGCTTGGGGCCGGTTCAACGCATCGAGCGGCAGGCTCATGCCGCTCGCCAGCGCGGCCAGCGTCTGGGTCATGGCGTGGGGATGCGCGGGGCAACCGGACACGTTGATGACCGGCAGGCTGGCGCCGGAGCGCCAATCCGCGGGCAGCAGGCCGCCGGGCTTGTCCTTGTCGAATTGCAGGCCCAGGCAATCCGAGGGGTTTGGGCTCGCGGCGTGGACGCCTCCGAAACTGGCGCAGGTTCCCATGGCGACCACATGCCCGGCTTGCGCCGCCAGCGCGCGGACGATGTCGATGCGGGCGCGGCCGTTGTAGGAATCGAACAGGCCGGAGCCGCGCGGCGCGGTGATCAGGCTGCCCTCGACGCACAGAATGTCGAGGCGTTGCGTCCCCGATGCGATGGCCGCGACCAATTCGTCGAAACGCTTCATCGGCGCGCAAGACAGCGACGGATGCCACAGCATTTCCAGGTCATGGGAGGTCAGCAAAGCCTCGAGGCTTGGCGCTTCCGCCGAGAGGATCGCCAGGGACTCGCCGCCGCATGCGCCCGTCTGTATCCAAAACAATGTTTTCACCAGACGCCTCATCGACCTGCGCAAGAGTGTCATTCTTAAAGCGCAATCGTTGCAATTGACTTAAGTATTTGTTCTAGCGTCGTCATGTTAGCGTTCGATGAGAGTAAGCATATATCTCCTTAGGTAAGCTGAGTCCTGCGGTTCAGAGGATGTTTGTATGTGAATGACAGGGTATGTCGCCGAAAATATGCGGTCTGATATGGCGTTGAAACATGTAAATCTAAAAAATTAAAGGCTTTGGAAGTCGGTCGGCGAATCTGTCCAAAGGTCTTTTTGGGCTTGATGCGACGCGTTCGCTGGCGAGGGAGGCGAGATCCCGGCAGAACGGAACATGGACGCCAACTGGCTGTGGGCGGTGGGGGAGAATGCGTCCAACATCCGAAGCTGGCCGTTCGGGCGACCTGGTCAGGTGGTTTTGCGCCCTGGCTCAGTCAGACGGGCCAGCATGGGGTGGATGACAGCCAACATTCGGCCGCGCACCCACGGTTCCATGACCTCGACCACGATCAAGCTGACCAGCAGGCTGAGCAAAAGCCCGGCCAACAACGCCAAACCCTGGCCTTCGCCAGACTGGCGCAACAGGCTATAGGCCACGCCGCCGCGCGCTCATGACAACCGCGCGGCGACCGCGAGCCATCAGCGCAGCGCGATGCGGTAGGCCCTTTCGACCCTCCGGGCGAAGGGGTTGCCGGCGTTGTGGCAGATCATCATCCGGCGCGCGTTATTCGCCCCCATTCTGATGCAGGAGGCCATGTGCGCGACGCCGGCGGCGATGCCGCCGGAGCAGGTGTGCGCGGCGGAGGGAGAGATGCCGAAGCGTGCGGGATCGCCGACCTGGAATATGCCGTGATGTCGCGTGTTGCCGTGAGGGTTGCACTGCATCCGGGATTCGATCTGCGCGATCTTGAGCGCGGTCGGAACCCATTGCGCGCCGATCTCCGACGAGACCTTGGCGGAAATCATGGAACGAACGGCGTCCGGGTTGGCGACATCGGTTTCGGAAGCCGTCGCGGCGGTCGGCGTCGCGGCGAGCGCGACGAGGATCGTCAAAAATTTCAAACTGTTGCTCCTATAGCGTTCACCACTTGCGCGTGGCTCTGACCTCTTTGGGCATTCGGGTTTGGCGTGAGGGGTGGCAGATCCCGGAGGGGACCCGTGAGCGGTTGGCCGCCTGGCGCGTTTGCAAGCCGGGCGGCGGATAAGTCACGCAGAAACAAGGCTTTGAGGAGGCCGTTTTGTTGTGGGACCGTGGAGTTGTCATGGAGCGGATCGGGCCAATGCGGCGGGGCCGAAATCGTGAAAAACAGCGCCAGGGCCTTGCACTCGCCTTTTCGCCGCACCATTTGCCATCCACTGGGATGGTGGAGGGATGGTTATGGCGGGCAGGGTCGAGGAGTTTCGGCCGCGGGCGGATAGCGAGAAGATCACCATCAATCTCGGCTATGTCGACCTCGGCCAGATCGACCTTCTGGTGCAGGAAGGCTTCTATTCCAACCGCACGGATTTCATCCGCACCGCCATTCGCAACCAGCTTGACCGTCACAATGACGCCGTCAAGCAGTCGGTCGCGCGGCGCCAACTCGATCTCGGCCTGCGCCGCTATGGCCGGCGGGAGCTCGAAGCGGCGCGCGACGCCGGCGAGATGCTGCACATCCAGGTGCTCGGCCTCGCCGTCATCGAGCCGGACGTCACGCCCGAACTGGCGCGGGCGGCCATCGGCGCCCTGCACGTGCTCGGCGCGCTGCAGGCCAGCCCCGAGGTGAAGGTCGCTCTTCGCGACCGCCTGTCCTGAATTTTTCTCGTTCGAACAAGGACGCATGCGTATGGCGAGGTTTCCGAAGATCGACTTGCAGGAGGCGTCGCGCCTCACCCGCGCCGGGCGGCTCGACGAAGCCATGACGCTGCTGAAGCGCGTGCTGCCGGGCGGCGCGCCGGACAGCGCCGCGCCGGATTTGCGCGGCGCCGCCAAGGATTTGCTGCGCGGCTTGGCGGACAAACTGGGCGGACTTGAGGGCTTGGCCGGGCCGCAGGGGCCGGCGGTGTTCACGCCGCCGAACGCCCGATACGAGGCGCGCGTCCACGAAAGCGCGGCGGGGAGCCGGACCTACAAGCTGTACATTCCCAGCGGATATCGCGGCCAGGCGGTCCCGCTGCTGGTGATGCTGCACGGCTGCAGCCAGTCGCCGGACGATTTCGCCGTCGGCGCGCGCATGAACGAACTGGCGGAGGAGCAGACGTTTCTGGTGGCCTATCCGGCGCAGACCCGATCCGCCAACATGTCGAAATGCTGGAATTGGTTCAACGAGGCCGATCAGAAGCGCGGGCGCGGCGAGCCGTCGCTGATCGCGGGGATCGCGCGCGACGTCATCGCGGCGTTTCGAGTCGATCCCGCGCGCGTCTATGTCGCGGGCCTTTCGGCCGGCGGCGCGGCGGCGGCGGTGCTCGGGGCGGCCTATCCCGAGCTGTTCAGAGCCATTGGCGTCCATTCCGGCCTCGCCTGCGGGGCGGCGCGCGACATGCCCTCGGCCTTCTCAGCCATGAAGAACGGCGCGGCGGCCCCGATCTCCGGCGCCCGGGTTCCGACCATTGTGTTTCATGGCGAGGACGACAAGACGGTGCATCCGGTCAACGGCGATCATGTCATTGCGCAATCGACGGCCGGCGCGGAATTGCGGGCGCGATCGGAGCGCGGGATCTCGCCGGGCGGCATGCGCTACACCCGCACGATCTATACGGATCGGTCAGGACGGCCGGCGCATGAGCATTGGCGTCTTCACGGGGCCGGCCATGCGTGGTCGGGCGGCAGCCCGCGCGGCTCGTTCACCGATCCGCGCGGCCCCGACGCCAGCCGTGAGATGATGCGGTTCTTCGGCGAGCTGTCGGCCTGAAGCCGCTCCCGCCACCCGCGCGCGGTGACAAGGCCGGCGCGGCGCGCGGGACGCTTAGGTCGACATCAACCGGGCGGAGGCGTGAGATCGGCGGCCCCGAGGACATGCCGCTGTAACGGGCGATCCAGGGCGGCCGGGCTATTTTCGCGGGGAATGGTCAGGTGGCGGAGGGCAAGGGACGAAAATCCAACGTTCTCCGGGCGGAGGCTCTGGCTGGTGGGCGCTTAAACTATAAAGCGAGCCAAAAACAGATATTTGGCAGATTTTCACCGACCCGTCGCGTCACACTGCGAAATCATCGCGAAAACGGTCGATCTGGTGCATGCGCTCATGCAGGATCGTCACGACGCCAATGTCGCCATTGCCGAGCCTACGCCAATATACGAAATGCCTTTCGTACCGGAAAACATAGCCCTCGACGCCGAACTCGGCAGGGACCGGGCGTGACGCCGCCTCACGCGTCTCGATCTTGCCGAAGGCTTCGAACAGGCCGTTGATGTAGCAGTCGGCTTGGTCGACGCCCCATCGGTCGCGTGTGGTGCGGTAAATGTCATCCAGGCGGTGGGATGCCGCCTCCTGGACGCGAACAGAGGCCATCGGGCGCTAGACCTTGTTGCGCGCAATGACGTCCGCTGCTGTAAGCGGCTGGTAAGACTGCTCTGGAGCAGCGAAGGCGCGCGTCAATTCCGCCTTCAGCAGGTCGAAGGCTTCCTTCTCCGCCCGCTCCTTGTCGCGGCGGATGAGGTCACGGATGTACTCGCTGACGTTTTCGTAGGAGCCGGTCTCGCCGACGTTGGCGGCGACGAAGTCGCTGAGCGCCCCGCTGACCCTGACCGTCATTGTTGTGGTGCGAGCCATTGTAGCATCTCCTAGCGACCAGCCTGTATTCAATATAACCAAAAATGACTACAGAGCAAGATGCTGGAGCAATCCGCGGCGCCGCCCGGCAAAAGTCAGGCGGTTCGACCTCCACCGGCGGTTGGCGGCTCATGTCCTGCCGCCGTTCATACTCCGGACGGCCAGCAGCAAGTCCGCTATGGCGTCTTCGGCGACCGCCAGCTTGACGGCCACGATCAGGTCCTGGCGTCCCGCCATCTTCAAGAATGTATGCATGATTTCATCGGAATGGTGGGCAAGAGCGACGAGGTGCTCGCCGCTCGGCCCATAGCGGCCGGAAAACCAGTTCTTCACCGTCCTCTCGTTGGCGCCGGTCCAGCCCGCAGCCGTCTTAACGGCTGCATGCGTCGAGCCAAGCGCCCGGTGCAGCGCCGCGGCGATCTCGCTCGCAAAGCTCCCCTGCGCCAAAGGCTCGTCAATAGGACATCCGTTTCGGTCCGGAAAGAACTTGCCCTTTTTCGGAAACGACATTCCCCCCTCCTCGGCGTTAGAAATTCGAGGAGAAGTGAGCCACGACAATCGCCAGAATGGCGCATTGCGCTCGAACCTGCGCGAGGATTTGCTGGTGAGGAGGCGACCCTCAAATATGCCCCAATCGGGCGATGACGATGCGAGCGCAGCGACGCCGGCGGTTGCTTACGTCCGCATGTCGACCGACCATCAAAAGTACTCGACCGAGAATCAGCTTGACGTTATTCGCCGTTATGCGACCGCAAGGGGTTTGCGGATCCTGCGCGTTTACGAAGACTCCGGCCGAAGCGGCCTGCGGATCGACGGCCGCGAGGCTATCCAGGCTCTGATCGCCGAGGTTCGATCCGGGACGGCCGACTTCACCGCCATCCTGGTTTACGACGTCAGCCGTTGGGGCCGGTTTCAGGATGCCGACGAAGGCGCCTACCATGAGCATGTCTGCTCCCGCGCCGGCATTCGCGTTCATTATTGCGGCGAGCAGTTCGAGAACGATGGCAGCATCGGCTCCAATCTCTTGAAGACCGTCAAGCGCGTGATGGCCGGCGAATACAGCCGCGAGCTGTCGGTCAAGGTGTTTGCTGGTCAGTGCCGGCTCGTCGAACTCGGCTTTCGCCAAGGCGGCGCGCCGGGCTACGGCCTGCGGCGGGTTCTGATCGACGAGCGCCGCAATGTGAAAGGACAGCTCGGTCGCGGCGATCGCAAGAGCCTGCAGACCGACCGGGTCGTGCTGGCGCCTGGGCCCCCGCACGAGGTCGAACTCGTTCGACGCATGTATCGGATGTTTGTCGAAGACGGCCGGTCCGAACGCGAAATCGCCGCTACGCTCAACATGGAAGGGATAGCAACCGATTGCGGTCGCTGGTGGACGCGCGCTTCGGTCCACCAGATTCTCACCAATGAGAAGTACATCGGCAACAATGTCTACAACAAGGTCTCGTTCAAGCTGAAGCAGCGGCGTGTCGCGAACCCGCGCGAAATGTGGATCCGCGCGGAACGCGCGTATCCCTCAATCATTGATTTGGCGCTCTTCGAGCGGGCGCGCGCCATCGTCGATGTGCGAGCCCGGCATTACTCGGATGAAGATCTCCTGTCGCTGCTTCAGACTTTGCTGGACCAGCAGGGCATGCTCTCGGGGATGGTGATCGACGAGCGGGAAGATATGCCGTCCTCCAGCATTTACCGTCATCGCTTCGGAAGCCTGCTGCGCGCGTATGAGTTGATCGGTTATGACCCCGATCGCGATTATCGCTATATCGAAATCAACCGTGCGCTCCGTCGCGCTCATCCGCAGATCGTCGCCGACATCGTTGCTGGCGTGCAGCGGGCAGGCGGAGCCGCCGCCCAGGATCCGGTGAGCGAACTCCTGTCGATCAATGGCGAGTTCACCGCCTCGGTGGTGATTGCGCGTTCTTTCAAGACGTCGAGCGGAGCGCTGCGCTGGCGCGTTCGCCTCGACGTCGGCCTCGTCCCGGATATGACGATCGCCATCCGCTTGGACGAGCGCAATGTGGCCCCCCTCGACTATTATGTCCTGCCGAGCATCGACATGAACACGCCGCGCTTGAAGCTCGCCGAGCAGAATGGGCTGTCCCTCGACGCCTACCGTTTTGAAAGTCTCGATTTCTTTTTCGCTCTCGCCGGCAGAGTCAGATTTGCGGAGGCAGCCTGATGACAGACGGCATTCCCCTCGATAAGCGCAAACGGGTTACACTGATCCCGACAGACCGCATCCGGATCCTGAACCCGCGTGTCCGCAACCGCCGCAACTTCGACGATATTGTCGACAATATCGCCAGGATCGGGCTGAAGCGGCCGATCACGGTGAGCAGGCGTCCCGCCACCGAGCCCGCGGAGTACGATCTCGTCTGCGGTCAGGGTCGCCTCGAAGCCTTCATTCAACTCAAGCAGCCGGCGATTCCGGCCATCGTGGTTGAGGCCAACGAAAGCGAATGCTTGGTGATGAGTCTCGTCGAGAACTGCGCCCGCCGGCAGCATCGCGCGATCGACCTCATGCAGGAGGTCGGCGCGCTGCGAAAGCGCGGCTACAATGACCGGCAGATCGCGGACAAGATCGGCGTCAGTTCCGATTACGTCAAGATGATCGCCGGCCTTCTGGAACGAGGCGAAGAGAGGCTCGTTTCCGCTGTCGAGACCGGGCTGATGCCGTTGAGCCTCGCCATCGAGATCGCGCGCGCCGACGACGAATGCGCTCAGCGCGCTTTGACCCAAGCCTACACGGAGAAAAAGCTGCGGGGCAAAAAGTTCGCGGCGGTTCGGCGGCTTCTCCAGCAACGACAGCGCCGCGGACCACACATGATAGAAAGTTCGTTCGGCCGGCGAGATTCCTCGCATCGACCTCTCACGAGCGACGCGCTCGTTCGCGCGTACCGCCAGGAGGCCGATCGCCAGAAGCTCTTGATCAAGAAGGCGGAGGTCACGCAAAGCCGGCTGCTGTTCGTCGTCGAGGCGATCCGCGCACTGCGCGCTGACGAAAATTTCGTCACTCTTCTGCGCGCTGAAGGGCTGGATTCGATGCCCGCCTATCTCGAACAATGCCTCGAAGCGAGGCCAGGCCAATGAAACTTGCCCCGTGTCGTCCCGAGACCGTCGCCCTTGCTTTCGAAAACGACTGCATCGTCTTGCCCATCGCTGCAATCTTGCCCGTGCGGACCCTGCGCAAGACGGTGAAAGCGAGCCAGAAATATCGACAGATCGCCGCCTCGGTGCGCGAAGTCGGGCTGGTCGAGCCACCGGTCGTCGCACGGAACCTGACGCAGCCCGACGTGTTTCTGCTCCTCGACGGTCATCTCAGGATCGAGATCCTGAAAGACATGGGACGGACGGAGGTCGAATGCCTCGTTTCAATGGATGACGAGGCCTTCACATACAACAAGAGGATCAGCCGGCTCGCAGCCGTGCAGGAACACAAGATGATCCTGCGCGCGATCGAGCGCGGCGTGCCGGAGGATAAGATCGCCAAGGCGCTCGACATCAACGTCCATACCGTTCAGCGCAAGATTCGGATGCTCGAAGGCATCTGCGAGGAGGCCATTGCATTCCTCAAGGACAAGCCCTGCCCAATGGCCGTCTTCGAGATTTTGCGGAAAATGAAGACCCTGCGCCAGATCGAGGCGGCCGAACTTTTGATCAACGCCAACAACTACTCGGTCGCCTACGCCTCGGCGATCCTCGCGGGAACGCCACAGTCGCACCTCGTCGATGCCGGCAAGCCGAAGCAGGTAAAAGGCGTGACGCCCGAAGCGATGGAGCGCATGGAACGCGAACTGGGACGCCTGCAGCAGTCGATCACCTCGATCCAGGACTCCTATGGCAAGGACCACCTGCAGCTGACCGTGGTCAGAGGCTACCTCGCAAGGCTTCTCGGGAACGGGCGGATCGTTCGTTACCTGATGCAGCATCGCCCGGAATTCATGACCGAATTTCAGGCGATTGCCGACATGACCTCGACGCTGCCATCCGAGGCAACGTAGCGGTTGAGTTTTGGCTTGATCGGGATCCGGACCCGATAAGCGCGGGGACCGCGGGAGACGCCGCGCGGTGGGGCGGATCGATCGCGGCGGTGGGAATGGCGGCGCCCCCGCTCGGAGCCAGGCCCGACGAGGTTTCCCCGGCCGCGTGACTCGTGTTTGCGGTCGCGATGGAGGAAGGGGCGTGCCCGTAGAGCATCAACGCCGCTCCCGGCACGCCCACGCCTGGCATCGAGCATGTCGCGCCACTTCAGGAGGTGGTCCTCGGTGACCTGCGCCATGTCGTCCGTGCCGCAGTGGGCAATCATGCGGTCGAAGTAATGTCGGTACTATTTCGCCCTGTACTCGTCCCGCTTCCGATCCTTGCAGTAGCCGGCGTAGAGTTTCTCAAACTCGGTGTCGTCGCTCGCCGATACGCCGCATTGCTTCGGGTCGGGAAACCTAACCGCCCTGGGATCCTCCGAGTGGTCCCCGCATGAGTTCCGCTTGATGACCTCCGCTGCCTGAATCGAGGCGTCGTTCACCGCGTGCAGGAGTCTGAGGGAGCGGATGCTGGTCCTGACGTTCTGGAAATATCGTTCGTATTCGAGCGCAACGGAGAGGAAGCGAGCCTTGATCTCGGCGTCCGTTCTCTTGCTGAGCGAACGCTTGATGATCGGCTGCCCCCGACGAGCGCCAGCACGTTCTTGGGGACGCGTTTGCGGAAGCACCAAATGCCGCGGAGCAGAACGGGAGTCGCCATGCGTATCGCCATCGCCTGTGTACCCGGGATGTGTACCCCAAGGCGCGTGACGAAAGCCTTAATCCCGGTGGAATCTCAGGGTTTGCTGAGATTTTTGATGGTTATGGCGGAGAGGGAGGGATTTGAACCCCCGATACGGTTGCCCGTATGCCGCATTTCGAGTGCGGTGCTTTCAACCACTCAGCCACCTCTCCAGTCCAGGTGTTCGGCAAGCGGGGCTCGCCGGTGGTGAGGTGGCGCAATAACATGGTCTCGCGCGCCAACGCAAGAGCCTCAAGCGACGCAAACAACGAAAATCGTTATCCGCCGCCTTTCGCGTCCCGCCAGCGCGCGCGACGCACGCGGCTCTTGACTTGCGCCTCGCCTTGCGGTTATCAAACCCAACGGTTTGTCGTGGCTTTCCGCCGCGACTTTTTGTTTTGGTCTCGCCAAACATCCGTAAGCCGGGTTTTCGAGCTTCGCTCAAGACCCACCCCTGCTGGTTCAGCTGCAAAGAAGCCGATCCGAGCGCAAGCTTGAGATCGGTAGAGAACACGAGGAAAAACGATGTTCGCAGTCATTAAAACCGGCGGCAAGCAGTATCGCGTCGCCGCCGATGAACAGATCACCGTCATGTCGCTCGAAGGCAATGCCGGCGACAAGGTCACTTTCTCCGACGTTCTGCTCGTCGAAAAGGACGGCGCCGCCACCATCGGCGCGCCTTTCGTGGCGGGCGCCTCCGTCACCGCCGAGATCGTCGAGCAGGCCCGCGGCCCCAAGGTCGTTTCCTTCAAGAAGCGCCGCCGCAAGAATTCCAAGCGCAAGCGCGGTCACCGTCAGGATTTGACCCTCGTGCGCATTCTCGAAGTCGTCGCCGCCTGAGCGCGTAGGCTTCATTAAACTGGAACTCGGCCGCGTTCGCGGCGTTAAGGATTTCGGAGCAGGACAATGGCTCACAAAAAGGCAGGCGGTTCTTCCCGCAACGGGCGCGACTCTGACGGTCGTCGCCTCGGCGTGAAAAAGTTCGGCGGCGAAGCGGTCGTGGCCGGCAACATCATCGTGCGTCAGCGCGGCACCAAATGGCACCCCGGCGCCAATGTCGGCATTGGCAAGGATCACACCTTGTTCGCTCTCGTCGATGGCAAAGTGCTCTTTAAACACCAAGGGGTCCGTTCGGTCATTACCGTAACCCCCGCACCGGCTCTGGCCGCAGAATAATTCGGGAGATGGATTGGTCTCCCGGCGCAAGTCCCCGGGAGGCCTTTCAAAGGCCAAGTTTCCGAACCAAGACCGCCCAGATCTTCCGGTACGGAATCTCCAGCGCCAAGCTGCAAGGGGGACGCGCGCGTTCCCCTTTTGCTTGTGAACTGGAGTGATGACATGTTCCCGGATCTCGCCCGCGACGACGTCTTCCGCCTCGAAACGCGCCGGCTGTGGCTGCGCTGGCCGCAAGCCTCCGACGCTCGCGCGCTTGCCGCGTTGGCCGGCGATTGGGAGGTGGCGCGGCTCACCGCCAACATTCCGCATCCCTATACGCTGGAGGATGCGGCGCAATTCATCAGGGACAGCCGGATCGGCAATGGGCTTGGCCGCCACATGCGGCTGGCGATGACGCTGAAGAGTGAAGCGCTGGCGCCTATCGGCATGGTCAGCGTGCATCCGAGCCCGGAGGGGCCCAGTCTCGGCTATTGGCTGGGCCGGGCCTATTGGGGGCAGGGCTTCGCCGCCGAGGCCGCGGCGGCACTGATCGACGCCTGCTTCCTTGTCACCCAGGCGTCGGCGCTGACCGCCGCCTCCATGCCGGAGAACGTCGCATCGCAGGCGGTGCTGCGCAGCGTCGGGTTCAAGCCTGCGGGCGAAGCGCCGGCGCCCGGCCGCCATGCCGGCGGCAAGGCCCTGATGTTCGCGCTCGATCGCGAAAGCTGGGCGCGCGCCGCGTGAGGCGCTGGATTTTGCGGGCGCCGCTTGAGGCGGCGTCCGGCTTGGGCTAGAGCCTGTCGATGAGAGAAAAACAACAATGAAGTTCCTTGACCAGGCCAAAATCTATGTCCGCTCCGGCGATGGCGGGGCGGGCTGCGTGTCGTTCCGGCGCGAGAAATTCATCGAATTCGGCGGTCCCGACGGCGGCGACGGCGGGCGCGGCGGCGATGTCGTGGCCGAATGCGTCGAGGGTCTGAACACGCTGATCGACTACCGCTACCAGCAGCATTTCAAGGCCAAGACCGGCATGCACGGCATGGGCAAGAACCGCGCCGGCGGACGCGGCGCCGACGCCGTGCTGAAAGTGCCGGAAGGCACGCAGATTTTCGAGGAAGACGGCGAAACCCTGATCGCCGACCTCACCGAAGTCGGCCAGCGCGTGGTCATCTGCAAGGGCGGCAATGGCGGGTTCGGCAACCTGCATTTCACCACCTCGATCAATCGCGCGCCACGCCGGGCCAATCCGGGCCAGGATGGCGAGGAGCGCACCATTATCCTGCGCTTGAAACTGATCGCGGACGCCGGTCTGGTCGGCTTGCCCAACGCCGGCAAGAGCACGTTCCTCGCGACGGTGTCGGCGGCGCGGCCGAAAATCGCCGATTATCCCTTCACCACGCTGCATCCCAATCTCGGCGTCGTGAATAGCGACGGGCGCGAATTCGTGCTGGCCGACATTCCCGGCCTGATCGAGGGCGCGCATGAGGGCCTCGGCCTCGGCGACCGTTTTCTCGGCCATGTCGAGCGCACCGGCGTGCTGCTGCATCTGGTGGACGGCGCCGGCGAGCATGCCGGCAAGGACTACAAGATCGTGCGCGGCGAACTGGAAGCCTATGGCCAGGGCCTCGCCGAAAAGCCCGAGGTGGTGGCGCTGACCAAGACGGACGCGCTCGATCCGGAGACGCTGAAGCAACAGGTCGAGCGGTTGAAGCGCGCCATCAAGAGCGCTGGGCCGGTTCTGGCCGAGGGCGAAAAGCCGCGCGCGCCATTGAAGATGTCGGCGGTGGCCGGCGAGGGCGTCGCCGAGGCTTTGCGCGCGGTGCTGGCGTTCGTGGACGAGAAGCGCCGCGAGGAGGCGGAGGCCGCGCCGGCGCCGGAATGGCGGCCGTAACTGTTGCCGTAACAGGCGACACCGTCTAATCCCGTCATTGCGAGCGAAGCGAATCCATCCAGGACTCTTGCGGTGGTTGGATTCTGGGTTGCTTCGCTGCGCTCGCAATGACGATCCGGATGTTTCGCGCAACTGGCGGGCGCCGGGTTTTATAGCCAGAGTCCCGCAATGTTCCTGCCCAACCTGCAAGATTTCAAGCGCATCGTCATCAAGGTCGGCTCGTCGCTGCTGGTGGACAGCAAGCGCGGCGCGGCGCGGCGCGAGTGGCTGCACGGGCTGGTTGACGATCTCGCGGAGTTGCATCGCGGCGGCGCCGACATTCTGGTGGTCTCCTCCGGCGCCATCGCGCTCGGGCGCTCCGTGCTGGGCCTGCCGAAGGGCGCGCTCAAACTCGAGGACAGCCAGGCGGCGGCCTCGGTCGGGCAAATCGCCTTGTCGCGCATCTGGGCCGAAGCCTTCGCGCAACGCGGCATTATCGCCGGGCAAATTCTGGTGACATGGCAGGATACGGAGGAGCGGCGCCACTATCTCAACGCCCGCGAGACCATTTCGCGGCTGCTGGCGCTGCGCGCGGCGCCGGTCATCAACGAGAACGACACGGTGGCGACCGCGGAAATCCGCTATGGCGACAACGATCGCCTGGCGGCGCGGGTGGCGACCATGGCGTCGGCCGACCTGCTGATTCTGCTGTCCGACATCACCGGGCTATTTGACGCGCCGCCGGCGAAAAACCCGGATGCGAAACTGATTCCGATGGTGCCGCGCATCTCGGCCGAAATCGAGGCCATGGCGGGCGGCGCCGCGTCGGAGCTGTCGCGCGGCGGCATGCAGACCAAGATCGAGGCGGGAAAAATCGCCACCTCCGGCGGCGCCCATATGGTGATCGCCGACGGGCGCCAGCCCAATCCGGTCGGCCGCATCGCGCGGGGGGAGCCCTGCACCTGGTTCCTCACCCCCTCGACGCCGGTCACCGCGCGCAAGAAATGGATCGCCGGCTCGCTGGCGCCGCAGGGCGTGGTGACCATCGACGACGGCGCCGCCCGCGCGCTGGCCTCCGGCGCCAGCCTGCTGCCGGCCGGCGTGACGGCGGTGGAGGGCGATTTCTCGCGCGGCGACAGCGTGATCGTGCGCGACGCCCATGGCGGCGAGGTCGGGCGCGGGCTGGTCGGCTATGACGTCGCCATGGCGCATAAGGTGATCGGCCGCAACTCCCGCCATATCGCCGACGAGCTGGGCGTCGAGGGCCGGTTCGAGATGATCCACCGCGACAATCTCGTTCTCGCGGGCGACCTTACCGAATGATCCAGCGTTTGCCGCGGCGCGGCGACTGCTGTTAAATGACTGACCCGATGTTGGACCTGTCGCATGGAAAGCCTGCACCTCGTTGACGGCGGCGCCGCCGAACTGGAAAATCTTCTGCTCGATCTCGGCCGCCGCGCCCGTCGCGCGTCGCGCGTGCTGGCTTTGGCGCCGCCGGAGCAGAAGAACCGCGCGCTGACCGCCGCCGCCGAATTTTTACGCACGCGAACCGCCGAGTTGATTGGGGCGAACGCGCAGGACATGGCGCGCGCGAAAGAGAAAAATCTCGCGCCCTCCATGCTCGACCGGCTGGCGCTGGATGAAAAACGCATCGCCTCTATGGCGCAGAGTTTGATCGATATCGCCGCTCTGCCCGATCCGGTCGGGCGGGTGCTGGACGTTTTCGAGCGGCCTAATGGCCTCAGAATCGAGCGGGTGGCGACGCCGCTCGGCGTGATCGGCGTCATCTTCGAGAGCCGCCCCAATGTCACCGCCGACGCCGGCGCGCTTTGCCTCAAGGCCGGCAACGGCGCCGTTTTGCGCGCGGGCTCCGAAAGTTTTCACTCGTCGCGGCTGATCCACGCCTGCCTCGTCGAGGGTTTGAAGGCGGCGGGTTTGCCCGAGGATTGCATCGTGTTGATCCCCACCCGCGATCGCGCGGCGGTGGGCGCGATGTTGGCGGGCCTTGGCGGCAATATCGACGTGATCGTGCCGCGCGGCGGCAAAAGCCTGGTCGAGCGGGTGCAGAGCGAGGCGCGCGTGCCGGTTTTCGCGCATCTCGAAGGCATTGTGCATCTCTACGTGGATTCGGACGCCGATCTCGCCAAGGCGGAAAAGATCCTGCTCAATTCCAAACTGCGGCGCACCGGCATTTGCGGCGCGACTGAAACCCTGCTGGTGGATCGCGCCGGGGCGGATCGCCTGCTGGCGCCTCTGGTGAAAACCCTGCTCGACGCCGGTTGCGAGGTGCGCGGCGACGCCGCCGCGCTGGCGGTCGATTCGCGGGTAAAACCGGCGAGCGCGCAGGACTGGTCCACCGAATATCTCGACGCCATTATTTCCGTGAAACTGGTCGACGGGGTGCAGGGCGCCATCGACCATATCGAGACGTTTGGTTCGCATCACACCGACGGCATTGTGACGGAAAATCAGGCCAAGGCCGACAAATTCCAGCGTGAGGTCGATTCCGCCATCGTGATTCACAACGCCTCGACCCAGTTCGCCGACGGTGGCGAATTCGGCTTCGGCGCCGAGATCGGCATCGCCACCGGGCGGATGCACGCGCGCGGGCCGGTCGGGGTGGCGCAGTTGACGTCGTTCAAATATGTGGTCCATGGCGACGGACAGACCCGGGCGTGACCTTTCTCCGCACGGCGAAACCCGCGTGATCAAACTGCCGCCACACGCGCCGGGGATGAGGATCGGCCTGTTCGGCGGCTCGTTCAATCCGCCGCATCAGGGCCATCGTCTGGTCGCGCTCACGGCCTTGCGCCGCGCCGGGCTCGATGCGGTCTGGGTGATGGTGACGCCGGGCAATCCGCTGAAGGACCCGGCCCAGTTGCCGCCGTTTGCGCAGCGTCTGGCCGATGTGGAGAAATTTTTCCGCCACCCGCGCATAAGAGTCACGGCGTTCGAAGCGCCGCTGCGCGTGCGCTATTCCTGGCAGACCGTCGAATTTCTGGCGCGGCGGGGACGCGGGGTCAAATTCGTCTGGGTGATGGGCGCCGACAATCTCGCCGGCTTCCACCGCTGGCGGCGCTGGCGCGACATCGCCAACACCCTGCCGATTCTCGTGGTGGACCGGCCGGGCTCCACCCATCGCGCCGCTTTCGGCGGGGCGGCGGGCTGGTTTTCGCGCGCGCGTCTGCCGGAAGCGCAGGCGGCCGGGCTGTTCCGCCGCAAACCGCCTGCGCTGGTGCTGCTGCATGGGCCGCGCTCGCCCCTGTCTTCGACGCAATTGCGCCAGCGCGCGCCGTGATCGCCCCTCAGGCCGCGTAACGGTCGAGCGCGCCGTCGAGCGTCTCCAGGAACTGCGCCGCCGCGAACCCCGGCTCGACGCGGGCCACGCGGGCCTGGGTCCTGGCGCCGTCCTCGAATTGCAGGGTGAGCGTGTCGCCGACTTTCAGCCGCCCGGACGAGCTGAACTTGACGCCGGAATCGGAAATGTCGACGAGATGCGCCTGTTCGCTCCGGCCATCGGACGACAGCACCAGCGCCTGGGTCGAACGGCGGCGCAGCGCCTTGCGCCGTTCCTTGATGTCGCGCCCCAGATCGATCATGAAGGTCTCGACGGTCTTGGTGAGGGTGGTTCCCGCCGCGATGAGGGCCTCGGTGACCGAGGTCACGCGTCCCGCCTCGACATTGGTCTCGCTGATGACCGAGGCGGCGTGGGTGACGCTGACGCTGGTCTCGTTGGAGCTTGTCGCCGCGCGCGCGACCGCGCGGGCGATCTCCTCGGTGGCTTCGCTTTGCTGGCTGACCGAGGAGGCGATGGTGGCGGTCAGCGTATCCATGTCGCTTGCGGCCACGGCGATGGACTCGATGGCGCTTTCCGCCTCGCGGGTCGCGCCCTGGATTTCGGCGATCTGGGCGCCGATTTCGTCCGTGGCGCGCGCGGTATGTTCGGCGAGCGTCTTGACCTCGGAGGCGACGACGGCGAAGCCGCGGCCGGCCTCGCCGGCGCGCGCCGCCTCGATGGTGGCGTTGAGCGCCAGCATATTGGTCTGCTGGGCGATGCTGCGAATGATCTCGACGATGGCGCCGATCTTTTCCGCCAGAGTCACCAGGGCGCGGACGTGGCGGTCGGTGTCGCGGGCGGAGGCGCTGGTTTGGTCGGCGCGGTGGCGCATGCCTTCGATCTGGCGGAGAATCTCCTGGATGGAGGCGGTCAGCTCCTCGGCGGCGGCGGAGACCGTCTGCATGTTGCCGGACGAATCGTTGGCGGAGCGGTTGGCGTCGTCGGCGGCGCCGCTGGCGCGCGAGGCGACTGCGCCGAGGTTTTTCGCCGTTTCGCCCATTTCGCCGGTGCGCGCGCGCAGCGCGGATACGACGGAGTGCACATTGTCGCGGAAATGGGAGGTGATTTCCTCGAGAACGCGCTGGCGATCGGCCTCGCGTTCGCGCTCGGCCTTCGCTTCCTTCTCAAGCCGGCCGCGCGCCGCGGTGTTCTCGCGGAACACGTTGACCGCGCGGGCCATGTCCCCGATCTCGTTGGCCGTGTTCAGGTCGTTGAGATCGGCCGTGGTGTCGCCTTTGGTGATGGAGGCCATGGCGCCGTTCAGGCGGCCGAGCGATCCCGCAAGGTAACGCCAAACCGACACGGACAGCGCGAAGGCGGCGATCAGCGCGAGCGCGATCGTGGCGACCGCCGTTGCAAGGCTCCGCTTGTCCATGGAGTCCACTTCGGCGAATTTTTCCTCGTTGATGACCCGCGCGCGCGCGACGACGCCGGCGATGGCGGGCTCGAACGCGTTATAGCCGCGGGAGATCTCGTTTTCGATCGCGGCGGCCTCGGTCGCCTTCCGGGCCCAGGCCGAAAAGCCGGATGCGTAGCGGTCGACGAGGTCGCTCAGACGGCTCCGCGCGTCCTCGATCGCCGGATCCTCGGCGACGGCGCGTTTCAGTTCCTCATTGGCTGCGATGGTGGCGGCCCGATCCTGATCCTTGTGGAGAATCATGAAGTCCTTCGCGTGAATGCGCATCATGAGCGCCTTGACGTTGAGGATCGGCCGGTCGAGGCTGGTGAAGGCCTGCTGCAATGCGTTGGCGGCGACGCGCAGTTCGCCGTCGATTCCCTTGTCGGGCGTGAGCCCGAGGATTCGCGTCGCTTCCACGAATTTGCCAAACGAGGCGAAGTAGAGGGCCATGGGCTGCTCCACGGCGGCGAGGCCGCGCTTCAACTCGGCGTCGTCCAGTTGGGCGGCTTTTTCGGCAAGGCTTTTCATCTGCGCGCGCGCCATTTGGGCGCGAGTCTCATGTTCGGCGACATAGGTTTCGTCGCGCTGCAGCACGAAATTCTTCTCGGCGCTGCGCAGTTGCAACATGGTTCCGGCGAACTGCGACGCCTCCAGCGCGGTTTGCGCCGCCAGATGCGCGCGGGCCTGGGTAACGTTCTGAACATGTACCGTCCAGACCACATTGCCGAGAATCGCGATAAAACCCAGCGCGGGAACCAGCGCCAGGGCAATCAATTGATGTCCAATCCTGAAACGGCCTAGCATGAGCGCCTCCCGCCTTATGAAACAGCGTCGCGATAGTGGGGACTCATCATTAAAAATAAGAAAACATTTGTATTTTCATTGTGATAATCTGTGCGAACGTCTCGTGGTTACTTACGTTGCGGCACGGCTGTGCGGCTTGTGCGCACGGCCCCTTCTTATGTTGATTATTTCCGCAGGCGCCGTCATTTTAGGCGCGAGCACGCCCGCCTCGCCGAGGATAGAAAACTGACCCGTAAGCCCGTTACCACACCCGTCGCGCCCGATGCCGCGCACTCCGTCATTCCCACGCCCGAGACGGCGTCCGTCGCGAAAGCGCCCAAGCCGCGCGCGCGCAAAATTCCTGCGACGGTCGCCACGACGGCGGAGCCCAGGCCCGAGGCCGCGGCCGAGCCGAAACTTCACCCGGCCGAGCTTCAGGCCGCGATCACGGCGCTGGAGGATTTGAAGGCCGAGGACATCTCGCTGATCGACCTGGAGGGCAAGACTTCGGTCGCGGACTGGATGGTGATCGCTTCGGGACGCTCGACCACGCAGGTCGGCGCCCTGGCCGACAGGGTGGTGCGCGCGCTCAAGGACATGGGCGCGCGGACGCCCGGCGTCGAAGGACTTCCCGCCTGCGACTGGGTGCTGATCGACGCCGGGGACGTGATCGTGCATCTGTTTCGGCCGGAGGTCCGCGCCTTCTACAATCTGGAGAAGATGTGGGGCGTGGACCGGCCGACCGAGGCCCGGTCTCCGGGCTGAACCTCAGCGGATCCGATGAAACTGTTGCTGGCCGGCGTCGGGCGCCTCAAGAGCGGCCCCGAGCGCGAACTTGTCTCCCGCTATGTGGAGCGTTGCGCCGCCGGCGGCCGCAAGATCGGCCTCACCGCCTTCGATCTGCGCGAAATCGACGAATCCCGGGCGCGGCGGCCGGAAGACCGCAAGGCGGAGGAGGCGCAGGCGCTGCGCGCGCTTGTGCCGGCCGGCGCCCGGTTAGTTTGCCTCGACGAGCGCGGAAAAACCATGGACAGCGAGGCGTTCGCGGCGCGCATCGGCGATTGGCGCGACGCCGGCGCCCCGGCTTGCGCCGTGGTGATCGGCGGGCCGGACGGTCTCGATGCGGCGTTTCGCGCCCGCGCCGATCTCGTTCTCGCCTTCGGCGCGATGACGTGGCCGCATCAATTGGTCCGCGCGCTCGCGGCCGAGCAATTGTTCCGCGCCATGACGATCCTGGCGGGACATCCCTATCATCGGGCCTGAAGGCCGCCGGCCCGAGTCGATTTCAGGGTCGCCTTGCGGAAGGCGCACGAAATACGTCGGAATTCGACCTGTGATCCGGCGGCGAAAGCTCCAAATGATTTGCGGCGGTTTTCCCCAAGTTATGGATCACAAAAAGTTGTCTGAACGTTTCTTTGGAATCGTGCGACAAAGCTTCGCTGGGCAGCGGAAAGAAGACCAAGAGCCGCATGATTCACACCGGAACGATCGAAGCCGACCTGTTTGAACTGGCGCCGTGCGGTCTGGCGGTCGTCGCGCCGAACGGGGCCTTCCTGAGCGCGAATCGTCAATTGCGAGCATGGGTCGGGCTTTGCGCGGGCGCCAGGGGGGGCAATCTCGCAAGCTGTCTGGCGGGCGACGGGCAGGAGTTTTTCGCGTCGCTGGTCGAAAGCCTGCGGCAGGATGAACCGGTCGAGGAAGTGTTCGTCTTGTTGCAGCGCAGCAACGGCGCCATTCTTCCGGTCTATTTGAACGCCGTGCTGCGCCGTCGGCCGAGCGGCGGCGAAACGGTGCATCTCAGCTTCGTCAGCGCCTGGCGCCGCACGGAATATGAGGCCGAATTGCGCCGGGGCAAAAGCGCGGCCGAGCAATTGGCCGCCATTGTGGCGCATTCGTCCGACGCCATCGTCAGCGTCGACGGCAACGGCCGAATTCTCAACGCCAACGCCGCCTTTACCGAGATTTTCCAGTTCGAGCGCGCCGAAGTTATGGGCGCGCGACTGGCCGATCTGATCGTTCCCGAGGGATTTCGCCAGCAGTTCGCCGACAAGCTGGCGCGGGCGGCGCAGCAGCCGATCAAGGGCGAGCTGGTTCGGCGCAAACGCAAGGACGGGGCGTCGTTGGACTTCTCTCTGTCGCTGGCGCCGATCCGGGATGAGCGCACCGGGGAAACGGTGGCGATTTCCGCGAGTTATCGCGACGTCACCACCCTGACCCGCGCCGCCGAACATATCGAATTCCTGCTGAGGGAAGTGAACCATCGCTCCAAGAACATGCTGGCGGTGGTGCAGGCGGTCGCGCGCCAGACGGCGCGTTTCGCCGAGAGCCCGGAGGCGTTCACGGACGGCTTCATGGCGCGCCTCGCGGCGATCGGCGCCAGCCATGACATGCTGGTGTCCCGCGATTGGCGCGGCGTGGCGATCAGCGAACTCACCCGGATTCAATGTTGCGAGCTGGTGGACTCCGGCGAGTCCCGGCTGTCCGTCGCGGGCGATCTGATCGAGATCAACCCCCGCGCGGCCGAATGTTACGGTCTGGCTCTGCACGAGCTGGCGACCAATGCCGTGAAATATGGCGCGTGGTCCACGCCGGAGGGCCGCGTCGAATTGGAGTTCGCGCTCGAGGAAGAGACGGGCGTCTACCGCCTGACGTGGCGGGAGCGCGGCGGCCCTTCGGTCAACGCGCCGGAGCGCACGGGGTTTGGCTTCTCTGTTCTGACGCGAACGGCGCCGCAGTCGATCCAGGGCGAAAGCCAGATGGATTTCCTGCCGGATGGACTGAGCTACAGCCTGCGCGCGCCCCTGGCCCAAGTCGCCATGGGCCGCGGCGACTAAGCGCCCGGCGGACGAGCCGCGCAATCCGCCGCAGCCGGCGGCGCGCGGACGGGCGCGGCCAGACGGGGAAAATGGCGTGGACTCTGGATTTCGCCCTGCGCTGCGGCGATCGCCGGCAGGCGGGCGAAAACGAGAGCAAAACAGACAGCCGCAACGATCATGGCCTCGTTCCGTCCTGCGCGGGCGCTTGGCAGGAACAAATAAAGAACATTAGCTCTTTTGTCAAGAGAAAAGCCGCGCTCCGCGCTGGCGCCCCATTGCTGTCGCGGGGCGCGCCTTTAATCTGAAATGGGCGAATCGGCAGGATGGTCTATGGCGCGACAACGATTGGGACGGGGATGGCTCGCCGAGGCCGCGCTGGCGGCGCTGCTGCTTGGCGCGTTCCCGTCCGGCTCGGTCAGGGCTGGCGCGCCGGCGGCGCAAGCGCCAACCGCGCCGCCGCCCTCCGCGCCCGAGGCCGGCGATCTCGACAAGCGCAAGACTGAATTCAAGGGCGTTCAGGACACGCTGGCGCAATCGGAGGCGCAGCGCAAGAAAATCGAGGCCGAAATCGAGGCCATTCAGAACGACCGCGCCAAATTGACGGCGGCGGCGATCGACGCGCGGCGCCGGGTCGAGGAGGCCGAGGCGCAGACGGCGGCGACCGAGGCCCGCCTCGACAAGCTGGCGGGGTCGGAGAGCGCGATCCGCAAGTCGCTCGACGGGCGCCGCGACGTGCTGGCCTCGGTGCTGGCGGTGTTGCAGCGCATGGGCCGCAAGCCGCCGCCCGCGCTGCTGACCCAGCCCGAGGACGTTTTGCGCGCCATCCGCGCCTCGATGATGCTCGGCGCCGTGTTGCCGCAATTGCGCGCCGAGACGGAGGCTCTGGCCAGCGATCTGCAGGATCTGGTGTCGCTGCGCCGCGCCATCGACGGGGAGCGCGCCCGCCAGGCGTCCGAGGCGCAGGCGCAGCGCGACGAGCGGTCCCGGCTGGAGGCGCTGGTCGCGGCGCGGCAGAAAGCCGTCGGCCAGGCGCAGGAGGCGCTCGCCGCTGAGCGCAAGCGCGCCGAGGTTCTGGCCGGGCAGGCGGCGAGCCTTCAGGATCTGATCGGGCGGATGGAGGGGGAGGTCGCCGGCGCCCGCGCGGCGGCGGAAAAGGCGCGTCAGGCCGAGGAGGCCCGCGCCCGGCAGAGCGACAAGGAGGCCGAGGACGCCCGGCAGAAATTCGCCGACGCGCAGAAACGCGACCCCGCGCGGCTGACGCCGGCCATTGCTTTCTCCCAGGCCAAGGGCCTGCTGTCGCCGCCCGCCAGCGGGGCTGTGATCAAGTCTTACGGCGCGCCCAGCGAATTCGGCGGAGCAGAAAAAGGACTTTCTCTCGCTACGAAACCACAAGCCATTGTTTCGTCTCCATGTGATGGCTATATCGCCTTCAGCGGACCTTGGCGGTCTTATGGTCAACTCTTGATCGTCAACGCAGGCGGCGGCTACTATGTCGTGATGGCTGGCATGGCGCGAGTCGACGTCTCGGTTGGGCAATTCGTTCTCGCGGGCGAGCCGGTCGGGTCGATGGGCGATGGCGCGGCGCAAACCGCCGCCGCTGTGGCCATTGCCGCGAGGCAGCCAGTGCTTTATGTCGAGTTTCGCAAGGATGGGGTGGCGATCGATCCGGGGCCCTGGTGGGCCAGGGGCGCCAATAGCCCGGAAAATATGAGGGTTCGCGGATAATGCGCAAGACATCTCTGGTACTGCTGGGCGTGGTCATGGGCGCATCCGTCGCCTCGATCGGCGCGCGCGTTCCCTTCTCCTCTCCCTGGGCGCCGTCGGGCGCCCATGCCGCGTCTTCCGACGTCTATCGCAGCCTCAACCTGTTCGGCGACGTGTTCGAAAAGGTGCGCGCCGATTATGTCGAGAAGCCGGACGACAAGAAGATGGTCGAGGCGGCGGTGTCGGGCATGTTGGCCTCGCTCGACCCGCATTCCTCCTACATGGACGCCAAGAGCTTCCAGGACATGCAGATTCAGACCCAGGGCAAGTTCGGCGGCCTGGGCATCGAGGTGATGCAGGAAGACGGGCTGGTCAAGGTGGTCGCGCCGATCGACGACACGCCGGCCGCGCGCGCCGGCATTCTCTCGGGCGATTTCATCACCGCCATCGACGGCGAGGCCGTGCAGGGCATGACCCTCAACCAGGCGGTCGACAAGATGCGCGGCGAGGTCAACACCAACGTCAAGCTGACGCTGGCGCGCGGCCCCAAGAAGGACAAGGTCGAGGTCACGCTGACCCGCGCCGTCATTCAGATCAAGTCGGTGCGTTCGCGCGTCGAGCAGCCCGACGTCGGCTATATCCGCATCACCCAGTTCACCGAACAGACCTATGAAGGTCTGAAGGACGCGATGCAGAAGGTCCAGAAGGACATTCCGGCCGACAAGTTCAAGGGTTACATCATCGACCTGCGCAACAATCCCGGCGGCCTGCTCGACCAGTCGGTGGCGGTGGTCAACGCCTTCATCGACCATGGCGAGATCGTTTCGACCCGCGGCCGCAACGCCGACGAAACCCAGCGCTACAACGCCCGCCCGATCGACCTGTCCAAGGGCAAGCCGGTGGTGGTGCTGATCAATGGCGGCTCGGCCTCGGCGTCCGAGATCGTCGCCGGCGCGTTGCAGGACCACAAGCGCGCCACGCTGATCGGCACGCGCTCGTTCGGCAAGGGGTCGGTGCAGACCATCATCCCGCTCGGCTTGAACAACGGCGCCCTGCGCCTGACCACGGCGCGCTATTACACGCCGTCGGGCCGTTCGATCCAGGCCAAGGGCATCGAGCCCGACGTGATGGTGCTGGAGGATGTGCCGGACGAGCTGAAGGGCAAGGACAAGACCGAGGGCGAGGCCTCGCTCAAGGGCCATCTCAAGAACGGCGAGAACGAGGAGCACGGCTCGCAGGCCTATGTGCCGCCGGACGCCGCCAAGGACAAGGCGCTGCACGCCGCGCTCGACCTGCTGCGCGGGGTGAAGACCGCCGACGCGCTCAAGGCGGAAAGCGCCAAGGCCATGGCCGACGCCGCCAAGCCCGAGTCCAAATCCGGCGAGGCCAAATCCGAGGCCAAGTCGGGCGAGGCGAAAGCCGTCGACAAGCCCGCCGTGGGCCGCCCGACCGAAGCGCCGTCCGCCGCGCCGCCGGTGGGTCCGAATGGCGAGCCGGTGCTGAAGCAGGGGCCGACGCCGGCGCCTGTTCCTGAAAAGTGATTTTCGCTTACCGGCCCGTCTTCCGGACGGGCCGGCGGTTTCTGACAGGACATGCTGGACGACCTTGATCGCCCGCTCGGGCTTGACCGAACTGAGCCGAAGCCGGAGGGCGGGCGCAGGCCGCTTTGGGCGGCCGGCGTCGTTGCGGCCATGGCCGTGATCGCCGGGGGAGCCTGGCTGACGACGCAACAGGACGCGGGGCGGGGGACTGGCGGCGAGCCCGAGGCGCGCGCGCCGATCCAGCCGCTCCCGCCCGCGCCGCCGGCGCCGGCGGCGACGCTCCCGCAGGTTCAGGTTCAGCCTGCGGCGCCGGACGCCGCGCCGAAGGGTCAACAGGTCGAGGTCGAAAACGGCGTGCGCGTGGTGCGTGGCGGCGCCGCGGTCGGCCCGGCCATCATCCATGTGCCGGACAACGCCGACCACGCGCCGCTCGCGCCCGCGCCCGATCCCCGCCTGGTCGAACGCAACCGGTTCGGTCTGCTGCCCAAGCGCGGCAAGGATGGCGCGACCCCCGCTCAGGTCTACGCCCGGCCCCGGCCGGCGGCGCGGGCGGGGCAACCGCGCATCGCGCTAATCATCGGCGGCATGGGGCTCAACGATCTCGCCACCCAATCGGTGATTTCCCGGCTGCCGGCGGAGGTGACGCTGGCTTTCGCGCCCTATGGCGGGCGCGTCGAGCAACTGGCCGATGCGGCGCGCGAGGCCGGCCATGAAATCCTGCTGCAGGCGCCGATGGAGCCGTTCAATCCCGCCGACGCGCCAGGGCCGCATGTCGTTCCGGCGGGCGACGCGCCGCGCGCCGAGGACGCGTTGCGCTGGCAGATGGGGCGGATGGTCGGTTATTTCGGCGTGATCAATTATCTCGGCGGCAAGCTCTCCGCCGATCGCGATTCGATCTCGACCGTGATGGCCGAATTGGCGCGGCGCGGCTTGAATTATGTGGACGACGGCTCGGCGCCGCAAAGCCTCGCCGGCGCGGCGGCGGCGGACCAGGGCGTGAATTTTCTGAAGGTTGACGTCAGAATTGACGAAATACGCAGGCCGGAAGCGATTGACGCGGCGCTGGTCAAGCTTGAAACTCTGGCCAAGCAAAACGGCGTCGCCGTGGGATTCGCTTCGGGACTGCCGACGACCAGCGAACGCATCGCCAACTATCTCTCCGATACGGGGCGAAGCGGTGTGGTTCTGGTTCCCGTCTCGGCGGCTTTCGGCGCCGGCGACAAGAGGTGAGAATGGATGCGCTGACTTACCGGCCCTGCGTCGGCATCATGCTGCTCAATGCGGAAGGCCTGGTTTTCGTGGGACGTCGCAAGTCGAAGCGCGGCCCGGACGTTCACCCGTTGGAGCACGAATGGCAAATGCCGCAGGGCGGCATTGACGAGGGCGAGACGCCGTATAAGGCGGCCCTGCGCGAATTGCGCGAGGAAACCAACGTGCGCAGCGCCGAACTGCTGGGCGAGGTTCCGAACTGGCTGAGCTACGACCTGCCGACCGACGTCGGCCGCAAGAACTGGCGCGGGCGGTTTCGCGGCCAGACGCAAAAATGGTTCGCGCTGCGCTTCACCGGCAAAGAGGCCGAAATCGACATCGACACGCCGGACAACGGGCGTCACCGCGCCGAATTCGACGCCTGGCGCTGGGAGCGGATGGAGCGGTTGCCGGAGCTAATCGTGCCGTTCAAGCGGGATGTTTACGTAAAGGTCTGCGCGCATTTCGCGCATCTGGCGGGGACCTGAACCGGCCTTTGGCGGCCCGGCTCAGGCATCCCAGGCGACGGCGTCCAGGCAGGCCTTGAATTTGGCGTCGATGCAATGGCGGTCCGGATCGAAACTTTGCACGCCACTCCTCGCATACCACCAGTTCGTGTTGATCGGGTGAAGGTGGCGCAAGGAATAGAACGGCGATGGCGCGTTGCGGGCAAACCATCCCGAGAAACGATGCGTGCGCCACTGTGCCCGGTCCGGACAGCGCGCAGGCACAACGGCCCACTTGCGCCGGCAGGCGCTGGGGTGTTTTGGAATGAGGCCGAACCTCATCTTTGGCTTCTCCGCGATGTAATAATCGCGATGACGGGCGGACTCCTGCGGCGGCGGGTCGAAGTCGCCGCCGCGAACACCATAAAGCCAACGGCCAGCACAAGTGACAGCGCCCAGGAGCGAGGATTCCGCCGCTGAAAAAATGCTTCCTGGCCCCACGATCAATTCGTCGATGTCGCAGTTCAGGACGCTGCGGGCTCTCGTGAGGAAACGCCAACGCGCATGCTCCAGCATGCCGGACTGACAGAAATCGGAGTCCCAAGGCCGGTCCCCCCCGCCCAGGGGGCCGTATTTGAATGGCCAGGCGACGACGGCCGACGCCTTCAATCCGCCAACGACCGAGATGGCTTGCGCCAGCGCGTTGAGGTCATACGCGGTCGAACCATTATCGTAGAGCAGGACGGCGTCGGCCCCGTGGTTGTCGCGATGATAGCGAATCCAATCCTGAATCCAGCGTAGTTTGTTGTCTTTCGAGAGCGTGAACAGGACGCGTCGGCCGGCGAATACATCTTCACCCGAGGGCGACACGACGCAATCCACGGTCCCAAGGCCGGAAACCAGCCTCACGGTCCGGTTTGAAACTGCTGCGCGCACACGCACGGTCTTATCAAGACCTATCGTGATCGAAGGATAAGCCGCCCCCGAGACAGATACGCGCAGATCTTGCATCAGAGGCGCCAGGTTCAGCAGTGGCGGCCCGGTCATGACAATGGATCGGCCGGACTGAAAAATATCAAAGAACAAGGTATCTTCGTCGAACTTCGCCTCAAAGTCCGCATCTTGCAGGGACACCGGTCGTGTCGGCGCTCGACGCGCGTCCGTGAACGCGCTGAGCATGAGCGGAGCGGGCGAAAAAATCCGTGTTTGCAATCTCAAGGCCTCGTCTGGCGCCGGCGTCACGCCTCCTTCGGCTCGCGCCCGCCAACCGGCGCTTTATACGTCAGCACCGGCTTGCGCGCCGCCGTCGTCTCGTCGAGCCGGGTGCGCGGCGCGTAATAGGGCGCGCCGGTGAAGCGCTCGACTTCCCCATTCTTCACGCTGAAGGCGAGGTCGCGCAGGGTCGCCACGAACATGTCCAAAAACGCGGCGGATTCGGATTCCGTCGGCTCGATCAGCATCGCGCCATGGACGACCAGCGGGAAATAGACGGTCATCGGGTGGATGCCCTCGTCGATCATCGCCTTGGCGAAATCGAGCACGGTGACGCCGCTGTCCTTCATCCAGGCGTCGTCAAACAGCACTTCGTGCATGCACAGACGTTCGGCGAAGGGCGAGGACATCACGTCCTTGAGGCAGACGCGCAGGTAATTGGCGGAAAGCACCGCATTTTCCGAGGCCATGGCGAGGCCGTCGCCGCCATGTGAGAGAATATAGCTGAGGGCGCGGACGAACATGCCCATCTGGCCGTGGAACGCCGCCATGCGCCCAAAACTTTGCGTGTCCTCCTTGTCCTCGACCAGCGTGAGCTTGTCGCCGTCGCGGCGCAGGAAGGGGATGGGGGCGAATGGGGCGAGGCGGCTCGACAGCACGACCGGGCCGGCGCCGGGGCCGCCGCCGCCGTGCGGGGTCGAAAACGTCTTGTGCAGGTTGATGTGCATGGCGTCGACGCCGAGATCGCCCGGCCGCACTTTTCCCACGATGGCGTTGAAATTGGCGCCGTCGCAGTAGAAATAAGCGCCGGCCTCATGCACGAGCCGCGCGATTTCCACGATGTCGCGCTCGAACAGCCCACACGTGTTGGGATTGGTGAGCATGATCGCGGCGACGTCCGGGCCGAGCGCGGCGGCGACGGTTTCGGGATGGACGAGGCCGTTCTCGCCCGCCGGGATCGAGCGGACCGTGAAGCCGAGCGAGGCGGCGGTGGCGGGATTGGTGCCATGGGCCGATTCCGGCGCCAGCACGATTTTGCGCGTCGCGGCCTCGCCCCGGGCGGCGATGGCGGCCTTGATCGCCATCATGCCGCACATTTCGCCATGAGCGCCGGCCTTGGGCGTCAGCGCAACCGCCTCGGTTCCGGTCAGCGTGACCAGCCAATGCGACAGGTCCGCCATCAGCTCCAGCGCGCCCCGCACGGTGGAAAGCGGCTGCAACGGGTGAATGTCGGCGAAGCCGGGCAGCCGCGCCATTTTCTCATTCAGGCGCGGATTGTGCTTCATCGTGCAGGAGCCGAGCGGGTAAAGCCCTGTGTCGATGGCGTAATTCTGCTTCGACAGCCGCACGTAATGGCGCAGGCATTCCGGTTCGGACAGGCCGGGCAGTCCCAACGGCGACTGGCGCTCCAGCCCGCCGAGGCGCGGCTTGAAGTCTTGCGGCGGGTCGATGTCCACGCCGGAAAAATCTTCGCGGCCATGCTCGAAGATCAGGCCGGTCTCGTGGGCGAGGCCGCGATGGCCGGAAAACGTGCGCGGCAGTTTCGTCTCGGAAAAACGCGGGCGCTCGGTCATCGCGCGGCCTCCTCACGCAAGGCGGCGACAAGGGTCGCGCGGTCGGCGTCGGTGTTGAGTTCGCTGCTGGCGACCAGCAGCAGATTGTCCAGCCCCGCGCGCGGCGACAGGCGTGACGCGGGCACGCCGGCGAGCAGGTTTCGCGCCGCCGCCCGCTCCACGAATTCCGCCGCCGGGCCGGGCAGCTCGACGCAGAATTCGTTGAAGAAGCTTTGGTTCAGCAGTTTGACGCCCGGAATCGTCTCAATGGCCTCAGCCAAGGCCACGGCGTTGGCGTGGTTGACCAGCGCCAATTCGCGCAGGCCCTTTTCGCCGAGCAGCGACAGGTGGATCGAAAACGCCAGCGCGCACAGGCCGGAATTGGTGCAGATGTTCGACGTGGCCTTCTCACGGCGAATGTGCTGCTCGCGCGTGGAGAGCGTCAGCACGAAGCCGCGCCGTCCCTGGCTGTCGAGGGTCTGGCCGCACAGGCGGCCCGGCATTTGCCGCACATATTTTTCGCGCGTGGCGAACAGGCCGAGATAGGGGCCGCCGAAATTCAGACCGTTGCCGATCGACTGGCCCTCGGCCACCACAATGTCGGCGCCTTGCGCGCCGGGG
This sequence comes from Rhodoblastus acidophilus, assembly GCF_900187365.1. Taxonomy (GTDB): domain Bacteria; phylum Pseudomonadota; class Alphaproteobacteria; order Rhizobiales; family Beijerinckiaceae; genus Rhodoblastus; species Rhodoblastus acidophilus. The sequence goes on along the minus strand of NZ_FYDG01000002.1, from coordinate 190,619 downwards.
CTTTCGATCAGGCCGAGCGACAGGATTTCGGTCACGACTGCGACCAGCAGCACGCCCTTGGCGCGGCAGGCGTCCGCCAGCGGCCGAAGGTCGCGCAAATGGCCATAGACGTCGGGCGATTGCACGACCACGCAGGACAGGCTGTCGTCGAGTTGCGCGATCAGATCTTCCTGCGCCAGCGGGTCGGGCGGCAGGATGCGGATATCGTCATTGGCCATTTCCGACAGGGTGCGCGCGGTCTCTGCGTAATGCGGATGCAGGCCGCCGGACAGCAGCGCGTTGCGCCGCCGCGTCACGCGATGCGCCATCAGCACCGCCTCGGCGGCGGCGGTGGAGCCGTCGTACATCGAGGCGTTGGCGACATCCATGCCGGTCAGGCGCGCCACCTGGGTCTGGAACTCGAACAGCACTTGCAGCGTGCCCTGCGAGATTTCCGGCTGGTATGGCGTGTAGGAAGTCAGGAATTCCGAACGCTGGATCAGATGATCGACGCTGGCGGGAACATGGTGCTTATACGCGCCGGCGCCGAGAAAGAAGGGAACGGCCCCTGCGGCGAGGTTTTTCGCGGCGAGCGCGCCCAGCGCGCGCTCGACCTCCAGTTCGCTCTTGTGGCGGGGCAGGTCGAGCGGGGCTTTCAACAGCTTGTCGGCCGCGTCCGCGAACAGATCGTCGATTTCGGCGAGACCCATGCGGGTGAGCATGTCCTCGCGCTCGGTCGGACTGAGCGGCAGATAGCGCATGAAGATCCTTATTTCAGATAGGGCGCGAGCACGGCGTCGAGTTCGGAGGCGGGGATTTCGCCCGGGCGCCGGTCGCCATTGATATAGAAGGTGGGGGTGGCGGTGACGCCGAACTTCGTCTGGGCCATCTGCCGGATCGCGTCGATCTTCTTGAACAGGGCTTCGTCGTTGAGGCAGGCCTCGAAGGCGCTCTGGCTCATGCCGGTCTGTTTCATGGTCGTGGTCAGGGCTTCGAGCGGATTGTTGACGAAGGCCCAGTTGCGCTGGCTGCGGAACAGCAGTTCGACCACCGCCTCGCGCTTGTCGCCGTTGCAGCGCGCCAGCATGGCGGCGGCGGCGGCGAGCGGGTCGAGCGGGAATTCGCGCAGCGTGTAGCGCACCTTGCCCTTGTCGATATAGTCGGCCTTGAGCTTGGGAAGGGTCTCGGTGGTGAAGACCGCGCAATGCGAACAGGTCATCGAGGCGTATTCGATGATCGTCACCGGCGCCTTGGCGTCGCCGACCCACAGATCGGGCAGGGCCTGCTCCGCCATCAGTTGATCGACGGGGATTTTCGCGGGGCCATCCTCCGCGGCGAGAGCGGGCGCGCTCAGAAGCGTCGCTGCGGCGGGGGCGGCGAAGGCGGCGAGAAGGGCGCGGCGGTTAAGGCCGAAAGGCGGCATGGGCAAGTCCTGCAGGTGAAAGCGTCGCACTTATATAAACGCCGCCGTTGCGCCGCGAAAGCCCGGACCGGTCGCATCGGCGGGCCAGATGGCGATAATGCTCCGATCAAGGGGCGGCTAGGCGCCTCCGGCCCGGCCGCGCAACGCCCGCGCGCCCAGCAGCGTCAGCGCCTGGCGCAGACCTTCGTCCTCGATGCCCAGGGTGGCGCGGCCCGCCTCCTCCAAAGCCTCGGGGTCGGGCGGGCCGATTCGCAGCGGCCCGGCGGCGCGTTCCAGCGGTCCCTGACGAATCGCCAGCCGCCCCACCGCGCGCCAGCCGAGATGGGCGTTGACGCGCTCCACGATCTGCGGCGCCATATGCTGCACTTCGAGCGCCATCGCCCCGATCACGCGCAGGATCAGGGTGGCCGGCTCGATGGGCGCACGGGGATCGCGCTCGCGGGCGCGCGGCGGCCATTGCAGCTTGATCGGCTCGCAACATTCGGCCAGCCGTTGTCCGACAATGTCGTCCCAATGCAGAATCAGGCTCGATTGCCCGAAACCCTGTTTGGCCAGCACGGGATCGACCGCTGCGCCGACAAAATCGGCGAGCGGCTTGGGGAAGGAGGCTTTTCTTCGCGGGGTCACTCAGCCATTGTGAGGCCGTGACACGCAAAAGCAAGAGCGAATTCGGCCAGAGCCCGTTGGCCAAATCTTTAGCCAAGTCCCTGCTCGACTGGTACGACCGCGCGCGGCGCGACCTGCCCTGGCGCGCGCCGCCGGGCGCCAAGCCCGATCCCTACGCCGTCTGGCTGTCGGAAGTGATGCTGCAGCAGACCACGGTGGCGGCGGTCAAAACCTATTACGAAAAATTCCTCGCGCTCTGGCCGGGCGTGCGCGACCTCGCCGCCGCGCCGCTCGACGACGTGCTCAAGGCCTGGGCCGGGCTTGGCTATTATTCCCGGGCGCGCAATCTTCACGCCTGCGCGCAAAAAATCGTCGCCGAGCATGGCGGCGCCTTTCCGGCGCAGGAGAGCGAGCTGCGCCGCCTGCCGGGGGTGGGGCCTTATACGGCCGGGGCGATCGCGGCCATCGCCTTCGACCAGCCGACCCCGGCGGTGGATGGCAATGTCGAACGCGTCGTCGCGCGGCTGCTGGCGCTGGAGACGCCCATGCCGGCGGCCAAGCGGGCGATTTTCGATTTCGTCGCCGCCGTGCTGCCGCGCGACCGCCCCGGCGATTTCGCGCAGGCGATGATGGATTTGGGCGCGACGGTCTGCGCGCCGCGCGCGCCAAGCTGCCTGATCTGCCCGCTGGCGACCTTTTGTCGCGCGCGGACGGCAAGCCCGCAGGATTTCCCGAAAAAGCCGCCGAAAAAGGCGCGGCCGTTCAAGCGCGGCGCGGCGTTCGTGCTGCGCCGCGCCGATGGCGCCTTGCTGGCGCGGCGCCGGCCCGAGCGGGGATTGCTGGGCGGCATGACCGAATTTTTCGGCTCGGACTGGCGCGAGGGCCGCGCCGACGATTGGGCGGACAAACGCGGGCGCGAGCGTTCGCCCTGCGAACGGGCGAACTGGCGGCTGGCCGGCGAAATCGACCATGTCTTCACCCATTTCGCTTTGCGGCTGACGGTGTTCGTCGGCGCCGCGCCGGCGGATTTCCTCGCGCCGGACGGCGGGTTCTGGCTCGCGGCGGACGAGCTGCGCGCCGCCGCCTTTCCGAGCCTGATGCGCAAGGTCGAGGCCTGCGCGTTGAAAGCATGGGGCTTGCCAGAGCCGATAAAGCCGGCATGATGCGGACTTTCGCGGCAATCCGGGGAGCGTTCATGTCCAAGAAGCGCGGCGACAAGCCTGAGGTCGCCCTGACGGAGGGCGCGATCCGCGTGAGCTGGAAGGGCCGGGTGCGCACGATCATGCCCTCGGCCAAGCCGCCGGACGCCGACGACGACGCCGATTTTTTCGTCGATCTCGACGATCTCGTCTGCTGGGACCCGCCCGACGACGAGACCGAGATCGAAATGCACGAATTGCAGCGGATTCTCGAAGCGATCGACGAGGCGTTCGAGCGCATGGGTCTTGTGGTCGCCTACGAGTGACCATCTTTCCCAAACGCGCCGCACCCTGCTAAAACCGCCTCAAAGCGTAACCGGAGCGCGCCGCGATGAAATGGGAAGATTTCCGTCAGTCCGAAAATATCGAGGATCGCCGTGGGTCCGACTATGCGGAATCCGGCGGCGGCGGTTTCGGCGGGTCGTCCGGCCATCTCGGCCTCGGCGCCATGGTGGTGCTCGGCATTATCGGCTACGCCCTCGGCATTGATCCCCGCGTGCTGATCGGCGGCGCGGAAATGGCGTCGCAAATGGCGTCCGGCGGGGCGCAGCATCAAAGCGCCGCGCCGCGCGGGCAGATGGGCGCGCCCAAGGACCGCATCGGCCAGTTCGTCGCCGCCATTCTCGCGGAAAACGAGGATGTCTGGAAGGATGTGCTGCCGCAGCAGGCCAATGTCCGCTTCGTTCCCGCCCCCGTGGTGCTGTTCAACGGTCAGACCCGTTCGGGCTGCGGCCGGGCGCAATCGGCGATGGGGCCGTTCTATTGCCCCGAGGACAAGAAGATTTATCTGGACACCTCGTTCTTCCGCGAGATGAAGCAGCGGTTCGGCGGCGGCGGCGATTTCGCCTACGCCTATGTGATCGCGCATGAAATGGGCCATCACATCCAGGATCAGCTCGGCACGCTGTCGAAATGGCAGGCGGCGCAGCAGAACTCCAGCAAGGTGGACGCCAACGCCATATCGGTGCGGATCGAATTGCAGGCCGATTGCCTGGCCGGCGTCTGGGCCGCCAACGCCAACCAGAAATGGCAGGTGATCGAGCCGGGCGACGTCGAAAAGGCGGTGGCCACGGCGCAGGCGATCGGCGACGACAAGCTGCAGGAGGCCGCGCAAGGCCGGGTCGTGCCGGACAGTTTCACCCATGGTTCCGCGGCGCAGCGGGTGAAATGGCTGCAGCGCGGGCTGCAATCGGGCAAGATTTCGAGCTGCAACACGTTCAACTGAACGGACGGCGTTTTGGCGCGGATCGTGCTTGGGCGTCGCAAAGGAGCGCCCATGCCGTCCATTCCCGTCGCCCATCTGACCGAGCAGGGCCAGGACATGGTGATCGTCATCATGGATCCCCGTTTCGTCCAGGCCAGCCCGAGCCAGCAGGAGGCGACCATCGGCCAGTTGCAGCAACGCGCCAACGCCTGCGGACTCAAGGGAACCATCGCCCTGGTCTGGGACGGCGGCGGGCGCATGGACTATCTGGTTCCGCAGCCCTGGCACGATTTCTTTCGCAGCATCACGCTCGACGATGTGCGGGCGCGGATCAATTCCGCGATCAGCTGGGACGGCTGAACGGAGCGGCGACCCTCGACAGGTTCGTCGTCACCCCCTAAAGACAGCGCCGAAACGAGGCGCTCATGAACGTACTTCTTATCGGCTCCGGCGGGCGCGAACATGCGCTGGCGCTGGCGCTCGCCAAAAGCCCGCTGCTGAAAAAACTGTTCGTCGCGCCCGGCAATCCCGGCACGGCGCAAATCGCCGCCAATGTCGTGCTCGACGTCGCCGACGCCCAGGCGGTGATCGCCTTCTGTCATGTTCAGCACATCGGCTTTGTGGTGATCGGCCCGGAGCAGCCGCTGGTCGATGGTCTCGTCGATGCTCTGGAGGCGGCGGGAATCAAGGCGTTCGGCCCCTCGAAACAGGCCGCGCGCCTCGAAGGCTCCAAGGGGTTCACCAAGGATCTCTGCGCCAAATACAACATTCCCACCGGCGCCTATGAACGATTCACCGACCGCGCGGCGGCGTTGGCCTATGTGCGCGAAAAGGGCGCGCCCATCGTGATCAAGGCCGACGGCCTCGCCGCCGGCAAGGGCGTCACGGTGGCGATGACGTTGGCCGAGGCGGAAAAGGCGGTGGACGATCTGTTCGGCGGCGCCTTTGGCGCGGCGGGCGCGGAATGTGTGATCGAGGAATTTCTCGACGGCGAGGAGGCCTCGTTCTTCGCGCTGTGCGACGGCGACAAGGCGCTGGCTTTCGCCTCGGCGCAGGACCACAAGCGGGTCGGGGACGGCGACGTCGGGCCGAACACCGGCGGCATGGGGGCCTATTCCCCGGCGCCGGTGGTGACGGAGGCGGTGGCCGCGCGGGTGATGGCGGAAATCGTCGCGCCGACCGTCGCCGCGATGAAGGCCGAGGGCTGCCCGTTCAAGGGGGTGCTGTTCGTCGGGTTGATGATCGGCGCCGACGGCCCCAAGCTGATCGAGTTCAACACGCGCTTCGGCGATCCCGAATGTCAGGTGATGCTGGCGCGGCTGGAGGACGATCTGTTGAGCCTGCTGCTCGCCTGCGCCGAAGGGCGTTTGCCGCAGCAGGTGCATCTGTCGTCCAAGACCGCGTTGACCGTGGTGATGGCGGCGCGGGGCTATCCGGGAGCGCCGAAAAAGGGCGGCGTCATCGCGCGCGTCGCCGAGGCCGAGGGAATCGGCGGCGTGACGGTCATCCACGCGGGCACCAAGGCCAACGGCGACAGGCTGGTCGCCAATGGCGGCCGCGTGTTGAACGTGGTGGCGCTGGCGGACAGCGTGGCCGAGGCCCAGACGCTCGCCTACAGGGGCGTGGACGCGCTCGACTTCGCCGACGGTTTTTGCCGCCGCGACATCGGCTGGCGCGCGCTGGGCCGATAGGGCGCGTCCGCCGGGCGGGGAGGATTCCGCAAGAGAGGATATGCCGTCGTGCAAGCCTTGATGTTCGACAAGACCGGCGATCTCGCCGCGCTCAAGCTGATCGAGCGGCCCGACCCGGTCGCGCAGCCGGGCGAGGCCGTGGTCGAGGTGATGGCGGCCGGTCTTAATCCCAGCGACGTGAAGAACGTGCTCGGCTTCTTCCCGGCCTATACCAAGCCGCCGCGCATTCCCGGTCGGGATTTCGCCGGCGTGGTGCGGCAGGGACCGCCCGAATTGATCGGCCGGCGCGTCTGGGGCACAGGGCTCGACCTCGGTTTCACCGGGGATGGCGCGCATGCCGATTTCGTCAAGCTGCCCGCCGCCGGTTGCGCGCCCATGCCGGGGAAGCTGTCGTTTGCGGAAGCGGCGGCCTGCGGCGTCCCCTATACGACGGCTTACGACGGCCTGATCCGCGCCGGCGTCGGCCCTGGCAAGAAACTTGTGGTGATCGGCGGCAATGGCGCGGTCGGCCGCGCCGCTCTGGCGCTCGGCAAGGCGATGGGCGCGCGCGTCGTGGCGGCGGCGCGGCGGCAGAGCCGGCTCGCCAAGCTCGATGCGCTCGGCTACGAAACCCTCGCCCTCGGCGCGCCTGATGATTTCGCCGCGCTGGTGGCGGGAAAATGCTCCGGCGGCGCCGATGTGATTTTCGAGGCCACCGGCGCCTGGTTGCCGGCCGCCGTCGCCGCCTGTGCGAAGCGGGGCGCGATTTGTGTGATCGCTCCGCCCGGCATGGGCCAGCCCACCGTGGATTTTCCGGTGCTGGAGTTCTATCGGCGCGGCCTGACGCTGATCGGCGTCAACTCGCTGCTGAACGATACGGTCGCCAGCGCCAAAATGCTGGCGACCTTCGCCAATTGGTTCGACAGCGGCGTCCTGCCGCCGCCGCCGCGCCCGCACAGCCGCCCGTTGCGGGACGCGCTGGCGGCCTATGCCGAGGTCGACGCCGGGTTTTCCGAAAAGATCGTGCTGGTTCGCGAGTCCGCCGAGTGATCGGACTCCGGGCGCGAGCGACCGCTAATACGGCGAGCCGATCTTGAACGGGTCGATTTCGACGCGGCCGCCGCCGATCGACGCGCCGAGCCGCGCCAATTGTTCGCTCGCGCTCGCCGCGGCCGATTGCGGCGTTTCCTCAGGGCCGAAGCCGGGCGCATCGACGGCGGCGGCCGCGGCGTCCGGGAGAGACGGGTCGCCCGCCATGCTTGTCGCTGTCGGATTGACGACGCCGATGGTCGTGGTTTGCGATGCGGCAAGAGTGTTTGCCGGATAAGCGGAAGACGAATTCAAGGAAACGAGCATGTCGCGCCCCCAAGACTTCTTGGAACATCGCTGAAATTATTACGCGAGTGTTTAGTCTCGCGCAATTTTCCAGAGAAATATTCGCGAAAATATGCTTAAGGCCTCCGGGTTTTGACCGAAGGCCTTTTCGAAAAATTTTCCGAAACTCTTAACCGAGCAGCCGGTCCGCCGCCGCTGACAATTCGCTGAAATGCGAGATGACGCGATCCGGCGAAAACTCCTGCACGGGACGGTCGGTATAACCGAAATCCACCGCGATCACCGGCACGCCCGCCGCCTTGGCGGTGGCGATGTCGGTCTTGGAATCGCCCACCATGATCGCGCGCGCGGGATCGCCGCCGGCGGCGGCGATCGTGCGCAACAGCGGCGTAGGGTCGGGCTTGGCCACGCCGAACGTGTCCTGGCCGCAGATAAAGGCGAAACGCTGGGCGACGCCGAGCTTTTCCAGCAGAAGCTTGGCCGGACGCTCGATCTTGTTGGTGCAGACCGCGAAAAAGCCGCCGGCGCGCTCCAGTTGGTCGAGCGCGGCCTCGACGCCGGGATACAGCCGACTGGCGTCGGCGATCCGGCTCTCGTAATGGGCGAGAAACAGCCGGAACATGGCGTCTTCGCGCTCGACGCCCACCTCCGCCCCCTGTTGGCGCAGGGCGCGCTGGATCAGGGCCCGGGCGCCGGCGCCAAGCAGCGAGCGCGCATCCTGCATCGGCGTCGCGGCGAAGCCTTCGCGAATCATCACGTAATCGAGCGTCGCCATCAGATCCGGCGCCGTATCGGCCAATGTGCCGTCGAGATCGAAGATGTAGAGAATTTTGCCGTTCTGATCCGCCAATTGCGCCTCCTCGCCTTCTCTTCCCTATAGCATCGACCTTGCTGTGAGGTCACGCCCGCGCGGCGAACACGCGCGACGCATTTGGCCGTCCCGGTTGACAAGGGCGCGGCGGGACGGAAATGTCCCAGCGTCGGCCGATTGGCGCCGACGGTCGGTTGGCGTGGGGCGACGGAATATGGCGAAGCGTTCAAGCATTTTCTTTGCGGGGCTGGCCGCGGGCGCCGTGCTGACGGCCGGCGCGGCGCGGGCGGCGAATTACGAGTTTCTCGCTGCGCCGGCGACCGATCTCAACCGCGTGTTCCGGCTCGACAAGGCGACGGGCGAGATCGGCGCCTGCCAATACGGCCTGACCGATGAAGGCTCGATCGGCGTGACCATTTGCTACAAGTCCGGCGAGGGCGCGGGTCCGCAGGCGCCGAGCGAATACGGCCTCGTCGCCTCGCGTCACGAGCGCGAGGGCGGCGTGTTCCGCGTCGATCTGCGCACCGGCGCCATGTCGATCTGCTATGTGCTGAAGCAGGCGGTGGTCTGCACGCCGCCCAACAAATAGCGGAGGCGGGCGGGCGCAAAGCGTCGCGGCGTCAAAACAAGCTCAGTTGCACCCCTCCCGTCTGCGGCTTGACGAACAGGTCGCTGCGCAGCTTGCCTTTTCGCGCGCCCAGCCCCAGGCGCTCGCAGGCGAGTTCGAACCGGCGGCCGAGCGTCCAGGCGTAGGGGCCGGTTCCGGTCATGCGCTTGCCCCAGCTTGAGTCATAGAGCTTGCCTTCGCGGGTCGAGCGCAGCAGCGCCAGCACCTTGCGATATTTGTCGGGGAAATTCTCCAGCAGCCAGCCGCCGAACAGATCCTGCGTCTCCTGCGGCAGACGCAGCAGAATATAGCCGGCTTCGCTGGCGCCGGCGGCCTGGGCGCGGGTCAGGATGGTCTCCATCTCGTGGTCGGTCACGCCGGGGATCACTGGCGCCACCATCACCGCCGTCGGCACCCCCGCGCGCGAAAGCGCCGCGATCGCCTCCAGCCGCCGTTCCGGCGTCGAGGCGCGCGGCTCCATCGCGCGGGCGAGGCCCCGGTCGAGCGTCGTCACCGACAGCGCCACTTTCACCAGCCCCTTGGCCGCCATCGGCGCGAGCAGGTCGAGATCGCGCAGCACATGGTCGGATTTGGTGACAATGGCCAGGGGGTGCTGAGCCTCGGCCAGCACCTGCAAAATCTCGCGCATGATCCGGTGGCGGCGCTCGATCGGCTGGTAGGGATCGGTGTTCGTCCCGATGGCGAGGGTTTTCGGCTGATAGCTCGGCGCGGCCAATTCGCGCCGCAGCAGCTCGGCGGCGCCGTCCTTGACGGTCAGCCGGCTCTCGAAATCCAGTCCCGGCGACAGGCCGAGATAGGCGTGGGTGGGCCGGGCGAAACAATAGACGCAGCCGTGTTCGCAGCCGCGATAGGGGTTGATCGAACGATCGAAGCCGATGTCGGGCGAGTCGTTGCGCGTGATCAGGGTGCGCGGCCGTTCATGGGCGATCTGCGTGGGAAAGGGCGGCAGCTCCTCGATCGCGCCCCAGCCGTCGTCGAAATCCTCGCGGCTTTCACGCTCGAAGCGTCCGCTGCGGTTGGCCGTGGCGCCGCGACCGCGCCGGCGTTGCGGCGCGACATCGACCGGCGCGGCGGAGACGGGCAGGGGGCAGGCGGTCATGTCACGCTCCCAGAACAAAGCAGAAACGAACAATCCGCGAACATTAACCCTGTGTCAAGGCTTTTTGCGCCGTGCGGAAAAAAAGGACTAAAGCTGCGCCATGATCTCGGTCGTGCTGCTCTCGCCCTCGCTCGTCGCCGCCGCGCCCGACCCGCGCGCCGCCGAGGCTTTGGCGCGCAGCCTGGGTTCGCTGGTCCGGGCGACCATGGAAGGCGTGGTGCGCGACGCCGCGCTGATCGGGCCGGCCTGCGACGACCTCGCCGCCGTCGCCGATTACGCCGGCTGCGCCCATATCGAGGCCGACACCCTTTCGGAAGGCTGGGCGCGCGCGCTGAGCGAAACGCGAGGCGATGTCGTGTTCGCGCTCGAGGGCGGCTATGCGCCGCAAACCGGCTTCATCGAGGAAGCCAGCGACCTGCTGCTGGAAGGGGCCAATTTCGCCGGCGCGCTGCTGCGGCGCGCCCCTTACAATCTGGCGACGCGCTTCGCCCCCGGCCTGGCGCGCCCCGTCGGCGTGCTGGCGCAACGCGGCGCCGTTCGTACGGCTCAGGCGCGCGACCTGAACGCGCTTGTTCGTCACGCCAGGCCCTCGCGGACGTTGAATGTCCGCGCGATCAGGATGGTGTGAATGGGCCTCGACCTGCGCAATCCCCGGCTGGCCGCCGCCGACGTCATCGCCGCGCTGGATCTCATCCCGCATCCCGAGGGTGGGCATTACCGCGAAATTTTCCGCGATTCTCCTGCGCATGGCGCGCGCGGCGCCGCCACCAGCATCTATTTCCTGCTTCCGGCCGGCGAAGCTTCGCGCTGGCATCGCGTCGACGCGGCGGAAATCTGGCTGTGGCAGGCCGGCGCGCCGCTGCGGCTCGGGATCGCCGGCTCGGATCGGCGCGTGCATCGACTCGGCCCCGATCTGGGCGCCGGCGAGACGTTGCAGGCGACAGTCGCGGCCGGCGACTGGCAGGAGGCGCAAAGCCTGGGCGCCTGGACGCTGACGTCGTGCATTGTGGCGCCGGCCTTCGATTTCGCCGGCTTCGAGATGGCGCCGGTGGGCTGGGCGCCCTGACCGCGAAAAGGGCCTCGCCAAGTCGGGGGCGAAACGATTAACTTGGGGCGATGGTCGACTCCTCTCCCACCAACGCCCTGGAACTCAGCGTTTCCGAACTGTCCGGCGCGCTCAAGCGCGCCATCGAGGACCAGTTCGGTCATGTGCGGCTGCGCGGCGAGATTTCCAATTATCGCGGCCCCCATTCCTCCGGTCACGCCTATTTCTGCCTGAAGGACGCCAACGCCCGCATTGACGCTGTGGTGTGGAAGGGCACGTTCCTGCGCCTGAAAACCAAGCCGCAGGAGGGGCTGGAGGTGATCGCCACCGGGCGGATCACCACGTTCCCCGGCAAAAGCTCCTATCAGATCGTCATAGAAGCGCTGGAGCCGGCGGGCGTCGGCGCGCTGATGGCGCTGCTGGAGGCGCGGCGGAAAAAGCTCGCCGCCGAGGGCCTGTTCGACGAGGCGCGCAAGAAGGCGCTGCCCTTCCTGCCCGGCGTGATCGGCATCGTCACCTCGCCGACCGGGGCGGTGATTCGCGATATTCTCCACCGTCTGAGCGATCGTTTTCCCCGCCGCGTGCTGGTTTGGCCGGTGCGGGTGCAGGGCGAAACCTCGGCGGCGGAGGTCGCGGCGGGCATTGCGGGATTCAATGCTTTGCCGCCCGGCGGCGCGATCCCGCGTCCCGACCTGCTGATCGTGGCGCGCGGCGGCGGCTCGCTGGAGGATTTGTGGAGTTTCAACGAGGAAGAGGTTTTACGCGCAGCCGCCGCCTCTGAAATTCCGCTGATTTCCGCGATCGGTCACGAAACAGACTGGACCCTGCTCGACCATGTCGCCGATCTGCGCGCGCCGACCCCGACCGGCGCGGCGGAGAAGGCGGTGCCGGTGCGCGCCGAATTGCTCGCCGCCGTCAATGCGCTGGCGCGGCGCCACAACGAGTCGATCCTGCGGCTGATCGAGCGCCGCCGCAACGATCTCCGCGCGCTGGCCCGCGCCATGCCGCAGGCCGAAGCCTTGCTGGCGACGCCGCGGCAGCGGCAGGATCGCGCGGCCGAGCGCCTGGCCGCCGCCTTGCGCGGCTTCATCGGGACGCGGCGGCTCGCCTTGTCGGAGGCCTCGCGCCTTCTCGCCCGTCATGCGCCGCAAGCCGAATTGCAGCGCGTCTCCGGGCGGCTCAACACGCTGAAATACCGATTTGAAGCGGCGGGGCGGACGCTTCGGGAGCGCCGGCGCGAGCGGCTGGAGACGCTGCGGACGCGGTTTGCTGCCGCCTTTTCGGCGCGGCTGCTGTTTCTGCGGCAGGATGTGTCGCGGTCGCGGGAACGCTTCGCCAGTCTGTCGGCGCGGCTCGATGGCACCTATTCCCATGCGCTGTCGCGCCGCCGCGACCGGCTCGGCCACGCCGCCCAATTGCTCGGCGCGGTCGGCTATGAGGCGGTGCTGCGCCGCGGCTTCGCCCTGGCGCGCGATGCGGAGGACGGCATCGTCCGCTCGGCGCGGCAGTTGGGTCCCGGCGACGCCCTGCGGCTGTATTTCTCCGACGGCAAGGTAGAGGCGACCGTCACAGGCGAGGAACCCGCCAAAAAACGCGCGCCAGCGGCGAAAAAACCGCAGGCCGCGCGTCAGGGCAGCCTGTTTTGACATGCGGCTGGCGCTGCTGACGGACATTCACGGCAACCGCGAGGCTTTCGACGCTTGCCATGCCGAGGCGCGGCGGTTGGGCGCGGAAAATTTCGTCTATCTCGGCGATCTCGTCGGCTATGGCGCCGACCCCGCCTATGTGGTTGACCGCGTCGCTGAGGATTTCGCGACAGGCGGCTTCGGGGTCATGGGCAATCACGACCTCGGCGTCGTCGCGCCGGACGCGCGGCGCCTCTATGACGAGGCCCGCCGCGCCCTGGATTATGCTGGAGAGCAGCTCGATCCGGCGCAGAAAAAATTTCTGGCGGCGCTGCCGCTCACGGCGACGCGCGCCGACGCCTCCGGCCGCGAAATCCTGTTCGTCCACGCCGAAGCCAGCGCGCCCGGCCGCTTCCTTTATGTTCAGACCGCCGAGGACGCGACGCGGTCGATGGACGCGACAGCGGCCAGCGTCACCTTCTGCGGTCATCTGCACCGGCCAAGGCTCTACCACCGCAGCGGCGCCGCGCCCGCCATCGCCTTCATGCCCACGGCGACGCCGACGCCGCTGGCCCGCAGCCGGCGCTGGCTGGCGACGCTCGGTTCGGTCGGACAGCCGCGCGACGGCGATCCGCGCGCCGCCTTCGCGCTTTACGATCTCGACCGCGCCGTTCTGACCTTTCACCGGGTGGACTATGACGTGGAGGCGGCGGCGCGGAAGATCGTTCAGGCCGGGCTGTCCGAATTTTTCGCCGAACGCTTGTTCGCCGGCCGTTAAATCCCGTTAACCGCCGTCTGATACGGGCGGGGCATGACCTATTCGCTCGTCATTTTCGATCTCGACGGCACTCTGGCCGACAGTTTTCCCTGGTTCCGGCGCCATGTGAACGGCGTCGCCGACCGTTTCGGCTTTCGCCGCGTCGCCGAGGCCGAGTTCGAGGATCTGCGTCACGCCGATCTGCGCGAGATCCTGAACAAGCTTGAGGTTCCGCTGTGGAGGCTGCCGGCCATCGTGCGGCATATGCGCGAGGTCAAGACGCGCCATCTCGATGAAATCTCGCTGTTTGACGGCGTCGAAGCCATGGCGCGGTCTTTGTCGGCGGCGGGGCTTCGGCTGGCGCTGGTGAGTTCCGACACCGAGGCCAATGCGCGCCAGCAGCTCGGCGCCCTGTCGTCGCTGTTTTCCGACTTCGATTGCGGCGCCGCCTTGATGGGCAAGGCGTCCAAATTCCGGCGGGTGGTCCGGCGCGCCGGGCTCAAGCCCGCTGATGTGATCGCCATTGGCGACGAAGTGCGCGACATTGAAGCGGCGCGCGCGGCGGGCCTGGCTTGCGGCGCCGTGGCCTGGGGCTACGCCGCGCCCGAAGCGCTGCGGGCGCGAAACCCCGATTTTCTGTTCGCCCGCGTGGCCGAGATTGCGGAAACGCTGCTGCCGGCCGGCTGACTCAGCCGTATTGGCGCCAGAACACCAGCGCGACGATCACGGCGTTCAATCCGATCACCATTTTTCGCGCGAGGGCTGGGTCGAGTTTGCGCCCGAAATGGCCGGCGAGATAGCCGCCGATCACGGCGCCGACCAGCAGCGCCCCCATCTGGCGCCAGTAGATCAATCCGCCAAAGATGAAGAACAGCGACGCCGTGGCGTTCATGGCGGCGTTGAGCAGATTGCGCGAGGCCTGCATCATGTTGAGGCTGGCATGAGTCAGAACGCTCCAGGTCGCCATCATCATCACGCCCACCGCGCCGCCGAAATAGCCGCCGTACACGCCCAGAACGAACTGCGCCGCCGGCAGCGTGGCCGGATGCACTTTGACGCGCGCGCGCAAGGATTCGCCGAGCTGGCGGCCGAAGGCGAACACCAGAACGCCGAACAGCAGCAGGAAGGGAAAGATGGCGTCGAAAATCCGCTGCGGCGTCGAGAGCAGCAACAGCGCGCCGAGAACGCCGCCGATGACGCTGACCGCCGCCATGGTCGAGAATTTCATCTGCTCGAAATTCTGGAAATCCTTGCGATAGGCGAAGGCGGTGGCGAGCGCGCTCGGCACCAGCGCGACGGTCGAGGTGGCGTTGGCGTTGAGCGAGGGCACGCCCGCCGCGACCAGCGCGGGCAGGGTCACGAAAGAGCCGCCCCCGGCGATGGCGTTCATGGCGCCGCCGAGAAGACCGGCGCCGGCGACGAAAACAACATCTTGCAACGTGAGGCGTCCTGTAACGAAGGTTTTGGCTTGGTTACAGAATTTCGCACGCGGACGCCATGGCCCGCAACTTGCGTCGCGGGACCATCTTCCGCTTGCGCGAGGCCGTCAGATGAATTTTTCCGTCGTTTGTCCCACAAGCGCCATCACGCCAGGCGCGATGGGCCTGTTTCAGGTGGGCAAGAAAAGCGTGCTGCTGGTCTGGCCGGAGGGCGGCGACCTCAAGGCTTATCGCGGCCGCTGCCCGCATGCCGACGTGCCGCTGACGGAGGCCGGTTTCGACGGCAAGACCGTCACCTGCACCATCCACAACTGGGGTTTTGACGCCTGCACCGGCAAATGCGTCACCCATCTCGTTCCCAACGCGCTGCACGCCTATGCGCTGCGCGTTGAGGGCGACGAAATCCAGGTCGATCTCGGGCCGGCCCGACCTGTCCGGCCGCGCGCCTGAGCTTAGCGGAGCCGGCCGGCGCGCGGGATTATTGCGGGCCGGCGGCCTGCGCGGCGTCGTCCACGGGGGCCTCGGTGTGCGGCTTGGCCGCGGCCGGCGCGGGCTTGGCCGGCGCCGGCTTGGCGGGCGCGGCGGCCGGTTTGGCGCCCGGTTTGGGCGCGAGGGGATCGCCGGGAATGTCGGCCACCGCCATCGTATTGTCCGGCAGCCGGGTCCAGGTCTGGGTCTGGCCCAACAATTCGAACCCTAGATAGCCACGCAGCAGCAGTTTCTGGCCGTCGGGCGTCACCTCCGCCTCGGCGTTATAAACATTGCCGTCGCGCGGATCGAGAATGTTGCCGTTCGCGAATTTGCCGGCGTCGGGCTTGAGATTGTAGACGATGACCAGGCCGAGCATCGGCTTGTTCTTCTTGTCGCCCGGGCAGGCGGCGCAAGTCGTGACCAGCGTGGTCTCGCCCTGCTTCTTGAACATTTTGACGAGACGGCCCTCGTAAAGCCCGTTCTTCTCGGAGAAGTAGAACCAGCCGCTGGGGTTGCCGTCATCGAAATAGGCCTGCCAGAACCCGGTCAGAGGCGATTTCTGCCCTTCGGCGCGGGCGCCGTTCGGGAGGGCGGCGCTCAATGGGGCCGCGAGCGCCGCCGCCAGAGCTGCGCGCGCGAAAATTTGCGGGAAGAAAAATGCGGACAAGGGATGTCTCCTTTTCACGCAGGCCGGCGCGGGCGCGTTCGCGCCAGAAAAGTCAAACGCCGTTCGATTCAAGCACGTTACGGCATTTCGGCGTCAGTTTGGCGCGATGCGCCTGCAGGCAGGTCAGGAAGGCGTCGTCGCCGGCGTCGGGATGAACCTGGTGGCAATAGCGGCGCACATCGGGGCGGCAGGCGTCCTCCTGCTCCTTGGTGCCGGCGGCGAAAGCCGACGAGGCCGCGCCGGTCAGGAGGAGGGATAGAATCGCCGCGCCCATTTTTATCGACATGCATCGTGCTCCTGGTTGCGCCCTTCTGACTTGAAAAAGGGCCTAGATTATGACGTCGGCGGCTGCGCCGGCCGCACGCGCGGCTTGCCCATGAGGATGGGTTGGAACAGGACGGCCGCGGCCAGCGTGCAGGCCAGCGACAGGGCGAGCAGTTCGCCCATGCTCGATGTGCCCGGATGGCTTGAAAACCACAGGCTGCCGAAGGCGGTCGCGGTGGTGGCGGCGGAAAACATCACCGCGCGGGTGAGGCTGGTTTGCAGCAGGTTGGTCTGCCCCTCTCGCCAGGCCATGATGTAGTAGATCTTGAAGGCGACGCCGACGCCGAGCAGCAGCGGCAGGGCGATGATATTGGCGAAATTGAGCGGCATGCCCAGCAGCACGGTCAGTTCCAGCGTCACCACCGCCGCGAGGATCAACGGAAGCAGGGTCAGCAGCATGTCGCTGATCCGGCGCAGCATGACGATCAGCAGGATTGAGATCGACAGCAGCGCCCAGCCGCCAGCTTCGAGAAAGGCGCCGACGATGGTCTGGCTCGCCTGCAGGATCGAGACCGGCCCCTCCGTGGCGTCCGGCTCGACTTTCAGAACGGCCTGAGAGAAGGCGCGCAGCGAGTCCTCCGCGCCCGACTGGTCCCTGGGCGCGATAGACAGCCGCTCCTGCCCGTCCGGCGTGCGCCATTGCGACACGATTTCGGGAGGCAGGCTCGCCAGCGTGACTTTTTCAGGCGCCAGCATCTGGCGCAATTGCTCGAGGTCGTGAACCAGCGGCGCCACCAGAACCTCGCCGGCCGTCGCGCGCTTGTCCGGGCTGGCTTCGGCCAGGGCGCGCGCAGCCGCCGCCAGGCGCCGCGCGCCGGCGATCCCTTGCGCCTGACCGGCGTTGTGCGGGTCCTGCGCCGCCTCGTCGAGCCTTTGCGCGGCTTCGTTCAGCGATTCGACCACATCCACGTCGGCGGGCGTCGGCTGAACCTCGGCCGGCTTCAGCGAATCCTTGAGCGCGGCGGCGGTCTTGCTTATGGCCGCCAGCTTCTCGTCCTGCTGGGCCGGGACCATGCTCGCGAGCGTGCGCACATAGGCGACCTCGGGCAATTGCGAGAGACGCGCCGCCTTGGCGTTGGCGTCAGCCAGATTGGGCGCGAGCAGTTGGATGTTGTCGATCTCGAGATTGCGGTCGCGCTTGAGGTCGAGATAGGTGGCGACGGATTCCGTCTTGGGATCGCGCAGATGAATGGGGTTGAAGTCGAAGGTCAGCCAGTGGAACAGCGGCAGTCCCGCGGCGACGACCAGCGCCACGCCGGCGATGATCGCCTTGCGGTGCCGCGACATGAAGTCGTCCACCGGCGCCAGGCTGGCGTAGCCCATCGGCTCCGGTTCGCCCGCCGGATTGAGCAGATAGATCAGCGCCGGCAGCAGGGTGACGCTGACGATGAAGGCGACGATCATGCCGAGGCCGGCGATGACGCCAAGTTCCGACACGCCCTTGTAATCGGTGGGCGCGAACGACAGGAAGCCGCAGGCCGTGGCGAGGCCGGCGAGCGTCAGCGGCGCGCCGAAATGATAGGCGGCGCGCGCGATGGCCTCGCCGAGATTGTCGAATTCGTGCCGCTCGGCGCGATAGCGCACGCTGAACTGAATGCCGAAATCCACGCCGATGCCGACGAACAGCACGAAGAAATCGACCGAGATCAGGTTGAGAGCGCCGACCAGCTTCAGGCCCGCCGCCGCCGTGATGGCGAGGCCGGCGACAATGTTGAGCGCTACCGCGCCGATCAGGCGCCAGGAACGCAACGCCCGCCACAGGATGAACAGGACTACGGCGCCGGTGATCAGGCCGTTGCGCGCCGCGTTTTCCTTGATCGTGCCGAATTCCTCGTCGGCCATGGCCACCGGGCCGGTCAGCCGCAGCCGCGCCTGATAGGGCGGCAGCACGTCGGCGGCCGCCGCGCGCAGGGCCGTGCTGGCGGCGAGGCCCGCCTGCACTTCATTGAAGTCGAGAATGGGGTGGACCTCGATCACGCCGCGCAGGTCGGCTTCCGTCGCCGGATGGCCCTGCGCCAGCACCCGCCAGGAGAAGGAGGCCGGGCGGCCTGCGACGACGTCCTCCAGCGTCTGGGCGGAAGCGTCGAACAGGCGCGTCATGTCGTTGAGTTGCAGCTTGTTCGAATTCACCCCGATCAGCCCGTCCTCGAGCGCGGCGACGAGGCCGCGCAGGCTGGGGTCGGACGTGAGATCCTGAATCAACGGGCCGGCCTGCGACAGGCCGCCCACGGCGCGCTCCAGATCGGGCAGGGGCAGGAACAGCAGGCCGTTGCGGGCGAAGAACGGCAGCCCTGCGATATTGGCCGCGCTGCGGAAATGGGTCTTGTCGGCGTCGAGCCTCGCGGTCAGCGCGCGGGTCGCCTGCGCCGCCAGTTCGGGCGTCGGCGCTTCGACCACGGCGTAAACCGCGTCATAATGATGAAACGCCTTTTCAAACGCCTGCTCCGTCTTGCGCCAGCCGAGATCCGGCGACAGCATGGCGTTGATGTCGGAATTGATCTTGAAATGCGCGCCGGCGTAATAGCCGCAGCCCAACGCGATGGCCAGGAACAAGGCGGCGACCGCGTGGGCGTTCCTTACGCAGAACTTAACTAGACGAACGATAGCGGCCGTCAACATTTGCGCCCAAACCTCAATTTCCGCTATCGCCGGAACCACGTAAATCCAATGGCGCGATCTTAGCGCGGCTCAAGTTCAAAGAAAACCCGGTCATCCCTGATCATTCGGCGGGGTTGGGCGCCTGACGGTCGCGGGCCGCCTGCGGCTGCAATTGCGGCTCCGGGGCCATGGGGCCGTCGGTGCGCGGACCGCGGACCGTGCGCCACAGACCCGCCAGCGGATGACGGATGGCGTCGTCCACGGCGGTCGGCTCATAGCCGCAATGGGCCATGCAATTCGCGCATTTCTCGTGCTTTCCAGTGCCGTAACTGTCCCAGTCCGTCGTGGACATCAGCTCGCGATAGCTTGCGGCGTGGCCCTCGTCGAGCAGGTAGCACGGCTTTTGCCAGCCGAACACATTGCGCGTCGGCATGCCCCAGGGCGTGCAGGCGTAGGCCCGGTTGCCCGCGAGGAAATCGAGATAGAAGCCGGTGTGGAGCAGCGGCCAGTCGCGGCCCTTGCCCAGCTCGAAGATGCGGCGGAACAAGGTTTTCGTCCGACGCCGCGACAGAAAATGTTCCTGATCCGGCGCGCGCTCATAGGCGTAGCCCGGCGAAATCGACACGCTGACGTCGAGCGATTTGGCGAAATCCATGAAGGCGGCGACCTTGTCCGCCGCCATGCCCTCGAAAATCGTGGCGTTGACATTGACGTTGAAGCCGCGCGCCCGCGCCTCGCGGATCGCGGCCACCGCGATCTCGAAGGCCCCGGCGAGATCGACCGCCTTGTCGTGCTCGGCCTTCAGTCCGTCGAGATGAATCGACCAGCTGAAATAGGGCGAGGGGGTGAAAAGATGCAGCTTTTTCTTCAGCAGCAGCGCATTGGTGCAGAAATTGACGAATTTCTTCCGCGCCACGATGCCCTGCACGATTTCCGCGATGTCGCGGTGAATCAGCGGTTCGCCGCCCACCAGAGCGACAATGGGCGCGCCACATTCGTCCACGGCGTCGAGGCACTCCTGCACCGACAGGCGCTTGTCGAGAATGGAGTCGGGATGCGAGATCTTGCCGCAGCCCGCGCAGGCGAGATTGCAGCGGAACAAGGGCTCCAGCATCAGA
The DNA here is from genome assembly GCF_900187365.1 of Rhodoblastus acidophilus. Classification (GTDB taxonomy): domain Bacteria; phylum Pseudomonadota; class Alphaproteobacteria; order Rhizobiales; family Beijerinckiaceae; genus Rhodoblastus; species Rhodoblastus acidophilus. The sequence continues at coordinate 170,621 of NZ_FYDG01000002.1, read as the reverse complement.
ACCAGCGGATAGCGTTCGCGACGCAGCAGCTTTTGCTTCAGCAGATAAGCGGCCACCTTCGCCTCGCGACGGAAATCTCTTGGCAATGGACAAACTCCTGAGCGTACCTGTGGGAAGGGGAAAGCGTCAGGCTCCGCGAAGTTCCGCGGGCGGGCGGAATTCTCTCGTTTCATCTGCGCCGTCGCACCAAACGCCCCGCCAGCGGCAAGGGTTCCGCTTAGCGCGACAGGCTGACCTCCACGCGGGCGACGTCGCCGTCGCTCGGCGCAAGGCTCATGCTCATGCCGCGGCCGGTGGCGCGCAGCGCAACAGAGGCGGTGAACGTTCCGCCATCGACGCGGCCGTTGAAACTGCCGTCGCTCACGCGGCCGGAAATCGAGCCGGACACGCCGCGCGTGGTTTCGGACCATTCGCCGCGCACGCTGCCGCCTTCAGCGACGACGTTGCTGTTGATGTTGAAGCGATAGCTGTCGCTGGCGCAGACCACGCTTTGCGTCAGCGAGCGGCCGCCGTCGCCGGCGCCGCCGCGGGCGCGGCAGGAAATGCGCTCGCGGTGGCCGTCGGAGCCGATCACCGCGCCGCCGCCATGGAAGTTGCCGGCGAAGGCCGAGAACGGGCCGGCCGATTGGGCCAGCGCGGGGGCGGCGCAAACAAAAGCGAGCGTCGCGGCCGCGACCCCCGCGGTCTTTGCGCGCATTCCCTTGGCGCGCATATCCCTAGCGTGCATGTCGAACGGCATTTCGGTCTCCTTTATGACAACGGCGCTCAACGCGCGGCGCGCGCGCGTCGGCCTAGCCGCATCAGCGCGGCGACGGTCGGGCGCAGGATCAACAGATCGGCTGTCAGCGCCGCCAGCATGGCGAAAGCGCTGAGCCAGCCGAACAGCCGCAGCAGCGGCAGGTTGGAAAAGGCCAACGCCTCCAGCCCGCAGGCCAGCACGAAGGCCGTGAGAATCAGGGCCGGCCCGATCAGGACTGTGGAACGCGCGACCGCGACTGTTGGGTCCGCCTTGGAATCGTCTTCGCGCTGCATGCGGTTGATGAAATGGATGGTGGCGCTCAGGCCGAGGCCGAACGACACGATCAGCGCGATCACGCTGGCGAATTGCAGCCCGTCGCCGAGCGCGCGCAGCAGCCCCCCCGCGGCGAAAACCGGAAACACCCCCGCGGGCACGCAGGCCAGCGCGACCGGCAGCGAGCGGAAGGCCAGCCCGATGAAGGCCGCGACAAAGGCGAATTCGATGGTGAGCCCGCGATTGAGCTTGCCGATCATGTCGGCGCTGTTGCGCGCGGCGATCACCGACAGGCCGTTGGGGCGGATGGCGTAGCCGGGATGCTGCGCGCGGATCGCGTCGAGCCGCGCGTTCAATTGTTCGACAATGGGCAGCAGGTTGCCAGCGTCCTTGTCCGGCACGCGGCCGGACACCAGGGCGGACTCGCGGTCCTGCGCGACGAATCGCCGCACCAGGAAGGGCGGCAGCATGTCGACATATTGCTGGAGCGTGGCGACGTCGCGCTGGTTCAGTTTTTCGGCGAGCCAGCGGCGCAGGGTCTCCAGCGACCAGACATTGGCGACGCCCGGCTGAGTCTCCATCGCGCGGTGGACCTCGCCCAGAACCTGCAGCGTCTCTGGCGCGAACAACCCCTTGTCCGGCGGGAAGGCGACGAAGACGTCGATGGGATTGGCGCCGTTCAGCTTGGCGTCGAGGCGCTGGCTGGCCTCGACCGCATGCTCCTGGTCCGGCGTCAGGTCGGCGAGGCGGTAGCGCGGCTGCAGGCCGGAGTAGATAAAGCCGAGGCCGATCACCACGGCGAGACCGATCAGCGCGTTGACGCCGGGGCGGCGCAACATGCGCTCGGCGACGAAATTGCAGAAATTTCGCAGCGCTTGCACCCCGCCATCGCGCCCCGTCGCCGGCAGCGCCTCGCGGCGCGGCGCGAGCAGGACGCCCAGCGCCGGGATCAGAGTCAGGACGGTGACGAGCGCGATCAGGATCGACAGCGCCCCGGCGTGGCCGAAGGCGCGGATCATGTCGGAATCGGAGAAGAACAGGCCGAACATCGAGAGGCCCGCCGCGCCATGGGTGAGCACGCAGGCGGGGCCGACGATGCGCACGGCGTCGCCGAACGCCTCGCGCGGCGACGCGCCGGCGATGATCCGGTCGCGCGCGGCGAAGGTCATCTGCATGCTGTCGGAAAAACTGATCACCATGATCAGCGGCGTCATCACGTTCAGGAACATGTTGAGCTGGAAGCCGAGCCAGCCCAGCGCCCCCAGCGCCAGCAGGATCGCCGCCAGCGGCGGCGCCGCCGCGATGATCATGAACGAGACGCGGCGGAAGAAGAAAATCGCGATCAGGCAGCCGGCGGCGAGGCCAAGCGCGTTATAGGCGATGCGATCGCGCTCCAGCGCCTTGCGGATCTGCAGCTGCATCACGGGAACGCCGGACAGCTGCGCCGTCACCGGCGCGCCGGCAAGATCCTCGTCGAGCGTTCGTCGGATTTCGTCCACCGCCGGGCCGAGCGCGCGCCCATCGACGATGTCCGGCTCCAGCGACAGCACGATCAGGGTGAAATCGCCGTTTTCCGACAGCAGCTTGCCGCGGATCAATTCGTTGCCGACGACCTTGGCCGTCAGATCCTGGTATGCCGCGCCCTCCGGCAGCGGATCGGGAAACAAGGGCGTGGGCAGGCCGCCGTTGCGCGCCGGCTGGCGCGCCGAAAACATCGAAATGACGCCGCGCGCGCCCTCCACCAGCTGAAGGTCGGTCACAGCGGCGCGCAGTTTCTCCACCGTCTCGCGCTGCAACACGTCCTTGCCGTCGATCACGACGAGCACGTCATATTCGGAGGAGGGGAATTGGCGCGAAATCTGCTCGAACTGGCGGAATTCCGCCGTATCGTTGCGAAAGAGCTGGCTCAGGGAATCGTCGATGGCGATGCGCTGGATGCCGAAGGCGGCGACAATGGCGATCAGGACCGCGGCGACGACCGTCGCCCAGGGCGCGCGCAGGCCGATCAGGCCAAGGCGTTCGAAGCCGAAGGCGATCGAACGCTGCGCCTGAGCGCCCTTCCGCACGTCTCCGGCGGTGTTCGGTTTATCATTGTTCATACCCGGCCGGTCCGGAATGGCGCGGCGTCCGCCGCATCTGAAAGCTAAACGCTGGACACGGGGTTTCGATCCCCGAAACCAATAGTCACCTTATGTTCTCCTGGATTAGAAGGGCAGACTTGGCCTTTGTCAACGCCGCGGATGGCCTTGGTCTTGACTTTTTCAAAAAGCCGTTTTGGACCAATGCCTAGGCTCAGGCCGCGCTTTGTTTCTCGTTGAGACGGTCGATCTCGTCGCGCACCAGGCGGCGATAGAGCCCGTCGCGCGCCATCAGCTGATCCGGCGCGCCGTCTTCGACCAGGCGGCCCGATTGCAGCACCAGAATGCGGTCGAAGGCGCGCAGAGTGGCGATGCGATGCGCGATCATGATCACGGTGCGGCCGGCCATCAGCGTCTCCATCGCGCCGCGAATCGCTTCCTCGGAGGCGCCGTCGAGCGCGGAGGTGGCCTCGTCGAAGATCAGCAGCGGGGCGTTTTTGAGAAAGGCGCGGGCGATGGCGATGCGCTGGCGTTGGCCGCCCGACAATTTGACGCCGCGGTCGCCGACGATCGTGTCCAGGCCCGCTGGCAGACGCTCGATAAAGCCGCCGCAACGGGCGGCGCGGGCGGCGGCCCAGACCTCCTCGTCGCTGGCGTCCGGCCGGCCGTAGCGGATGTTCTCCATCAGCGTCCGGTTGAGCAGGGCGGTGTCTTGCGGCACGAAGGCGATGGCGGCGCGCAAGCTGTCCTCGGTGGCGTGGGCGATGTCGTGGCCGTCGATCAGGATGCGGCCCTGGCGCAGCGGATACATGCGCTGGGCCAGCGCCGCCAGCGTGGACTTGCCTCCGCCCGACGGCCCCGCAAGGCCGACCCGTTGTCCCGGGGCGATGTCGAGGGAAAAACCCTCGAAAACCTGCGCGCCGCCAGGATAGGCGAAGGCCACGTTCTCGAAGGTCATTCGCGCGCCGCGCGCGACCAGCGCCGAGGCTTGCGGATGGTCGCGCATTTCGTGCGGCGACAACAGCAAGCGCAGCGCCTCGGCGAGCCGGGCGAAATGCTGGGCGACGTCAACCAGGGCGACGGCGAGATCGCGCGTGGCGCTGAGCACCGCCAGCCCCAGCGTGCAGACCAGCACGACGTCGCCGGGGCTGGCGCGTCCCGCGCGCCACAGCAGGATCGCCCAGGCCAGCAGCGCCAGCGTTCCCGCCACCACGGTCAGCGCATGGGCGGTGCGCAAGGTTTCGAGATAGCGCAGGCTGCGGCTGCGCGCGCGCATCTCGTCCGCGACGGCGCCGTCGAACCGGCGATGTTCGCGCCCGATGGCGCCAAATGTCCTCACCAGCTGCATGTTGCCGACGACATCCACCATTTCTCCATCGACTTTCGCCGCCGCGTCCGCGAAAGCGCCGTGCAGCGGGGCGCCGGCGGCGGACCCATACAGCATGGCCGCCATCACCAGCCCCGCCGCCGCCGCGACGCAGGCGGCCATGGTCCCGTTGACCGAAGCGAGGAAACCGATGGCGCCGAAGGTGGCGACGCAAGGCGGCAGCACGTTCCAGGCGAACATGGTCTCCATCTGGTAGACGGCGTTGGAGGCGGCGGTGATGCGGCCGGTCAACGCGCCCGGCAGGCGGTCGGCGAAATAGGCCGGCGCATGTCCGGTGAGATGGCGGAACAGGTCTGAGCGCAGATCGCCGGTCACGCGCACGAAAACGGAGCTGGCGATCCAGCCGCCGGCGCGCCACAGCAGATTGTCGCCGGCGATGAAGCCGACCAGCAGCAGGTAAGCCGGCCAGGGGTCGCCGGCCGGGCCGCCCGTGAGGGAATCCACCAGCCGTTTGACGCCATATTGCACGCCGATCGAACAGAACACGGCGCCGAGCACCGCGACGACAATGAAACCGTGAGCGACCGGGCGGCGGGCGATGGAACGGCCGATCAGCGCCAGCGGCCGATCGCGATAGTGGCAAAGGTCTGTCGGCAAAACTCATCGGTCCTTTGCGGCTGGCCGGACACCAATGCGCGATGGCGGCGCGGGTTCCGCGCGGGATTGGCTTCTCTGGATTTTATCGCCCGCGCGGCTTCTGCTCCTCCGGCTCGGTTTCCGCGAAGATCAGGGCGACGGCGGCGACGCCGAGCAGCGCCACAAGCGTCAGCGTGTCGAAGGCGGCGCGCGCGCCGAACTGGTCGTTGATCCAGCCGGCCATCACGGTGCTCAATCCTGCGCCGACGGCCATGGCGCCGCCGGCCAGCCCCTGCGCCAAATTGAAATGCCCGCTCTCGCGGGTGAGATCGACGATGACCAGCGGAACGATCACGGCGAGAACGGCGGCCGACACGCCGTCGAGCGCCTGGACCGCCGCCAGCGCCACCGGATCCCCGGTGAGGGAAAACAGCAGGCCGCGCGTCGTGAGGGCGGCGAAGCCGAGCAGCAGCAGACGCCGGCGGCCCCACAGACGGGCGCCGCGCCCGACGAAAGGCGCCAGCGCCGCCGCGAGGAACTGCGGCGCCAGCAGCGCGGCGGCCACCATCAGCGTCGCCTGCTGGCTGCTGGAGCGCTGCGTCACCAGACCTGCCGCCAACGGCAGCATGGCGGCGTTGGCGAGATGAAACAGCGCGAGGCAGAGGCACAGCGCCAGGAAATTCCGTCGGCCCGCCAGTTGGCGCAGGCCGCGCCCGAAGGCGCGGGCGTTGGTCGGGGCGCCGCGCGCGGCGTCGGAGACGGGGCCGAGTTCGCCGGGCTGGATGCGCCACAGCGCGGCCAGGGCCGGAACGACCAGCGCAGCGGCGAGGAAGAACGCCGCCTGGCTCGAGATGCGAAAGCCCACCAGCCCCATCAGCGCGGCGGCGACGCCCGATCCGGCGGAGGCGAAGGCGGCGTTGCGGGCGAGCCTTTGGTCGGCTCGGTCGGGGCCGGCCAGGCCCAGCGCCAGCGAGATCAGCGCCAGATTGAGCACGCAGCTCGCCGCGCCATGGACGAAGCGCGCGGCCAGCGCGACGCCGAAAATGGGAAAGGCGGCGAAAACCAGCGCGCTGGCGCCGATGGCGACGAGGCAGACCCCGGCGACCAGCCGCGTCGAGCGCACGGAATCCACCAGCACGCCGGCGGGAATTTGCCCGAGCAGCCCGACCAGGGTGCCCGTGGTCAGCAGCAGGCCGATATCGGCTTGCGTCCATTTCTGCTCGGTGAGGAAAACCGCGACGAACGGCCCGAACCCCGTCTGAATGTCCGCGACGAAGAAGATCAGCCAGTCGAGCCCGCGCTCGGCGCCGCGATGGGCGTTTCCCGGTCGGTCTCCGGGGTCGGTCACGGCTTCGGCGGCGCCGGCGCGGCTTCGAGCGGCTGGACCGGGGCTCCGAGCACCACAATGGGCTCGCCCTCCTTGTAAACCGGCGCCGCGCGCAACTGGTCGCGCGGCAGGTCGGCGATCAGCCGGTCCATGCCGCCTTTTTCCGGAAAGTGCAGGGCGCGCCAATCGACGGCGATCTTGCGGGCGCCCACGCCGAGATAGCCGCCGAAGTCGATCACCGCCGCGCGCAACAGGCCGCTGCGGTCGGTGATGACGTCGACGACGCGGCCGAGGTCCTCCGCCTTGAGGCTCTGCACGGGCTTGCCGAGCAGGGCGACCGCGCCGGCGTCGTTCAGCACGGTCGCGGGCGTTTCCGGCGGGGCGGCGTCGTCGGGTTTGGCGGGGGCGGGTCTGGCTTCGTTCGGGGGCGCGACCGCGCCCTCCTGCGCGCGCAGGAGGGCCGAAAGAGGAATAGGCGCGACCCATAACGACAGGACCGCACAGGCGAAGGCGAAAATTTTGCGCAAGGGCGGTCTCCTGTTGCGGCGACAACCGCGCGCCCCGCCGGACGTTCCCGGATACGGAACGAAACCGCCGTTTCCGGGGTTGAACGCATCCCATGTCGAGGTCGCCGATGCGAAGACAAGCTTTGTTGCGCGCGCTGATCGCGCTGGCGTTCGGCTGTCTGGCGGGCGCGGGGGCCTGGGCGCAATCGCAGGCGCCGGGCTCGGAAGCGCCCGCACGCGACGGCGGCGCGCTCAGCGACAGGCTGGACAAATCAAATGGCGTGATCACGCCGGAGCGCAATCTCGATCCGGCCATGGGCCGCAAGCCGCCGCCGGTGAACGATCCCACCGTGATCCCGCCGCCGGGCGCGCCGGGCGGCGACCCCAATGTGCGGCCGAAATAGGAGCAGACCATGACGGGCAGACTTGAGGGACAAAAAATCGCCGTGCTCGCGACCGACGGCGTCGAGGAAGTCGAACTGACCAATCCCGTCGAGGCGCTGAAGCGCGAAGGCGCGGAGGTGCAGGTTGTCTCCAACAAGAGCGGGACCATCCAGGCGTTCCGGCATTATGACAAGGCCGGCCAGATTCCCGTGGATACGGCGCTGGAATCCGCCGATGCGCGCGATTACGACGGACTGGTCTTGCCGGGCGGGGTGATCAATCCCGACGCGCTGCGGCTGGCGCCGCAGGCCATTGACTTCGTGCGGCGGTTCGTCGATGAGAACCGCCCCATCGCCGCGATCTGCCACGGTCCCTGGACCCTGATCGACGCCGGCGGCGTGAGCGGCAAGCGCATCACCTCCTGGCCTTCGCTGAAGACCGATCTCGCCAACGCCGGCGCGACCTGGGTGGACGAGCAGGTGGTGGTCGACGGCAATCTGGTGACCTCGCGCAAGCCCGACGACCTCGATGCGTTCGACGCGCAAATGGTCGAGCTGTTCGCGCAAAGGGTCACGGCGCGCCCCGACCCGGCGACGCTGCAGGGGTGACGCTGCAGGGGTGACGCGTCAGAGAATCGGAATCGAGGACGAAACGTGCGCAATCTGGTTCTCGTTCTCGGCGATCAACTCGACAGCGAATCCGCCGCCTTCGACGGGTTTGACCCGTCGCAGGACGCGGCCTTGCTGATCGAGGCGCGGGAGGAGGCGACTTATGTGCCCCAGCACAAGATTCGCCTCGTCCTGTTTTTCTCAGCCATGCGCCATTTCCGCGAGCGTTTGCGCGCGAAAGGGTGGCGCACGCATTACAGCCGGCTCGACGATCCCGATAATCTCGGCAGCCTTCCCGACGAGTTGCGGCGCTATTACAACAGGTTGAAGCCGCAAGGCGTCGTCGTGCTCGCCCCCGGCGACTGGCGGGTGCAGGCCGCGCTGTCGAGCCTGCAACTGCCGCTCGACATCCGTCCCGACCGCAGTTTTCTGTGTTCGCGCGAGACCTTCGCGGCCTTCGCCGGCGAGCATCCCAACATGGCGATGGAAACCTTCTATCGGCGGATGCGGACGGAGACCGGCGCGCTGATGGACGGCGACCAACCGCGCGGCGGCGAATGGAATTTTGACAAGGACAACCGCAAGCCGTTCCCGCGCAAGGGCGGCCCGCATATTCCGCCGCCATGCTATTTCTCGCCCGATGAAATGACGCGGGCGGTGATGCGGCTGGTCGAGCAGGATTTTGCGCACGCGCCGGGAAAACTCGGCGGCTTCGACCTGCCGGTCACGCGCGAACAGGCGCTGGAGGCGCTGGAGGATTTCACCGCCCGCCGCCTCGCCCAGTTCGGCCCGTATCAGGACGCCATGGTCGGCGGCGCGCCCTTCATGTTTCACTCGCTGCTGTCGGCGCCGCTCAACCTGCATCTTTTGCGCCCGCGCGAGGTGCTGCAGGCCGTGCTGGAGGCCGAGGCGCCGCTCGCCTCGGTCGAAGGGTTCGTGCGCCAAATCCTAGGCTGGCGCGAATTTGTGCATGGATTCTACTGGCTGCTGATGCCCGATTACGCCGGCCGCAACGCGCTCGACGCGCAATTGCCGATGCCGCGCTTCTACTGGACCGGCGAGACCGACATGCGCTGCCTGTCCGAGGCGATCCGTCACACCATCGACCACGCCTACGCCCACCACATCGAGCGTCTCATGGTCCTCGGCCTGTTCGCGCTGCTGCTCGGCGTCAGGCCCTACGACGTCCACCGCTGGCATATGTCGATGTTCCGCGACGCCATCGACTGGGTGTCGCTGCCCAACACGCTGGGCATGAGCCAGCACGCCGACGGCGGCGTGGTCGGGACCAAGCCCTATGTCGCCAGCGGCAATTACATCAACAAGATGAGCGACCACTGCCGCAAATGCCGCTACGATCCCAACAAGGCCGACGGCGACGACGCCTGCCCGTTCACCACGCTCTATTACGACTTTCTGGCGCGGCATAAGCCGCGCTTCGCGCGCAATCTGCGCATGAAGCCGCAATATCTCAATTTCGAGCGCAAGGACGCCGACGAGCTGCAGGCGATCCGCCGCCGCGCCGACCGGTTGAAGGCCGAGCTGACGGCGAAAACTTTTCTGTAATCAGAGACAGACTTCGATCAGCATCGGGCCGGGCTCGGCGCAGGATTTTTGCAGCGCGCGGAAAAACGCCTCGGCGCTGGCGACCTTCAGGCCGGGGACGCCCATGCCCTTGGCCAGCGCGACAAAGTCGAGCGTGGGGCGGTCGATCTCCATCATCGCCGCCGCCCGCGGACCAAGCTCGGGGAACCCCATATTGGCATATTCGGCCTTGAGGATCTGATAGGCGCGGTTGGCGAAGATGATCGTGGTGACGTTGAGGTTTTCGCGCGCTTGCGTCCACAACGACTGGATCGTGTACATGGCGCTGCCGTCGCCGGTCATGCTGATCACCCGGCGGTCCGGGCAGGCCAGCGCCGCGCCGGTGGCGACCGGCGTGGAAAAGCCGATCGAGCCGCCCATGTTTTGCAGCATGTCATGCGGCGCCGCGCCCAGGGTGAAGCCGGCGGCGTTGCGGCCGGTGGTCAGCGATTCGTCGACGACGATGGCGTTTTCGGGCAGCGCGGCGGCGAGCGCCAGGGCGATGGTCTGCGGGTCGAGTTTGCCGGACGGAACCGGCGTTTCGATGCGTTCTTGCCTTTTGGGCGCGACGGTCCGGGCGCCAAGAGCGTCGAGCAGCATGTCGAGCCCCGCCGCGCCGTCCTCGTCCTTTTCCGCGAGGCCATGGACGTCGCAGGATTCGGGTTTCAGCAGGCTCGGGCTGTCGGGATAGCTGAAGAAGGCGACGGGCTCGCCGGTCTCGACCGTGACGATGTGGCGGAAATCTTTCAGAAATTCCAGGGCGGGCGCGACGAAATAGGGAATGCGCTCCAGCGGCGTGCGGCCCGCGCCGCGCGCGATGCGGCCGGTGAAGAATTGCGTGGCGAGCCGGCAGCCGGTCGCCGCCGCCAGTTTCCCCGCGAGCTTCAAACCTTCGCCCTGGCAGGCGCGACCGCCGAGGATCACCAGAATCGGGCCTTCCGGGTTCTTGAAGATTTTCGCCACGGCGTCCACGCGGCCGGGTTTGGGCGCGTGGAACACGGGCGTTTCGATGGGACAGTCCGGCGGGTCGCCGGCCTCGCCCCAGGACGCATCGCCCGGCAGGATCAGCGTGGCGATCCGGCCTTTGCGCGCGGCTGTCGTGGCGCGCGCCACATCCGTCGCGATGGTGTGCGGGCCGTCGGCGCGCCTGAGCCAATGACTATAGGGGCGGGCGAGACCGTCGAGATCCGAGGCCAGCGGCGCGTCATATTTGAGATGGCTTGTCGCGTGGTCGCCGACGACATTGACCATGCCCGACCCGGCTTTGCGGGCGTTGTGGACATTGGCGAGGCCGTTGGCCAGCCCCGGCCCGAGATGCAGCAGGGTCGAGGCCGGCGTGTCGTTCATGCGGAAATAGCCGTCGGCCGCGCCGGTCGCCACGCCTTCGAACAGGCACAGCACGCTGCGCATCGCGGGATTGTCCAGCGCCGCCAGAAAATGCATTTCTGACGTGCCGGGATTGGCGAAACACATGTCCACGCCCTGGGCGAGCAGGGTTTTGACGAGGCTTTGCGCGCCGTTCATGATCCGCCTCGCAAAATCAGGCGGGCGTCAGCTCCGCCGCGCCGCACGACCCGAACAAAAAGCCGTTGGAGAAGGTCGCGTCCGGCGCCGCCGCCTTCAGCCGCGCCAGACCATCCGCGCCGGACATAACGCCGGAGGCCACGTCGGCGAAAGTCTTGCAAACGGCGACGAAATCGCCGGTGTGGGGCGACAACCGCAGCGACTTGACGCCCGCCGACGCCAGCTTGTCCAGGTCGGCGATCAGGTTACAAAAATTCTGCGACATGGTCTGCACGCCGTTGACCGCCAGGAATTGCTGGCCTTCGAGCGTGTTGACCGTCAACCCGTCCGGATCCTTGTCGCAGACGAACTGACAAGAATCCTTGCTCAGGCCATGCACGCGGGCGTGATAGCAGCGGGCGGAAATGGCCAGCGGAATCCGGCCATAGGCCCAGATTTCCGCCACGGCGTCGCATTGGTTCGCGGCGTGAGCCAGCTTTTCCACCGAGGCGAACGGGATTTCCGGCGGCAGGCAGAACAGTTTGGCGCCCTGTCCGGCAAGGTACGCCAGCGTCGCCTCATTATAGACGTTGATCAGCGGCCCGATGGAGAAGGGCGGGCGCGCCCAGTTCATCAGCGTGAGATCGTTGATCTCGACCTCAAGCGCGGTCTGCTCGAACAGTTCGCGCGCGGCGCGCTTTTCGCGCTCCAGCGTCACCATGCCGAGCGAACCGAGCACGACGGTCTTGCCGCCGGCCTGCAGCCGCTCGATGGCGGCGGGGATGCGGTCCTCATAGAACGGCGTGCGCTTGGAGCAGACGGTTTCGCCGATCACCACGCGATCCACCGGCGCCTCGTCGGCGATCCGGGCGTAGAAATCGGAAAAAGCGTCGGCGCTCCAGTTGAACTGCAGCGGTCCAACAGTCAGCGAGAAATTCTTGGTCATTTTACCGCCAAAGTCCTGTCAACGCCACGTCTTGCGATACGAGCCTGCGGTGGTGGTCTGGCCCTCGGTCAGGCCGCGCAGGGCGCCGGCGACGACCGGACGGCCCGCCGCGTAATCGTCCACGGCCTTGCGGAAGTTGCGCACCACCGATTCCGTGTAGGAACGGCTGCGCTGCCGTCCCTCGATCTTCAGCGCGGTGACGCCGGCTTCGGCTAGTTGCGGGATGAGTTCGGCGGCGTCGAGGCTCGACGGATCCTCGAACACATGGCCTTTGTAGTCGCCCGCTTCAAAGCAGCCCTTGCACAAAGTGGGGTAGGGCGCGGCCTCGCCGGCATGCACGCGATGGATGGCGAAGCCGCCGAGGCGCGACACGAGATCGCCGTCCTCCTCGCGATATTCGACATGACTCGCCGGCGAGCAGGCGCCGTTCATATTGGGCGATTTGCCGGTGGCGTAGGAGGACAGCGAGCAGCGCCCTTCCGCCATCACGCACAACCCGCCGAAGATGAACACTTCGGTCTCGATTTCGATGTCGCGGTTCACAGCCGCGATTTCCTGCACGGTCAGCACGCGCGGCAGCACCACGCGCTTGACGCCGAAGGCCTTGGCGTAGAAGCGAATCGCGTCGGCGTTGGCCGCCGCCGCCTGCACCGACAGATGCAGCCGCAGGTCGGGGTGTTTTTTCGAGGCGTAATCCAGCAGGCCGATGTCGGCGAGGATCACCGCATCGGCGCGGAGACGCGCGGCGTCGTCGACGCGCCTGTGCCACAGTTCGACCGCGCCGGCGCGCGGAAACGTGTTGATGGCGACCAGCGCATGCGCGCCCTTCTTGTGGGCGTAGGCGATCGAGGTCGCCAGTTCGTCGGCGGAGAAATTCAGGCCGGGGAAATTGCGGGCGTTGGTTTCGTCGTTAAAGCCGCAATAGACCGTGTGGGCGCCGGCGTCGATCGCCGCGCGGAAGGCCGCGGGCGTGCCGGCGGGGCAGACCAGTTCAAGCTGGGGGCGGCTCATGCGTGGCTCTCGTCTTCGCGGGTCAGGGCGACGCCGAACCAGGCGCCGACGAGCGAGGAAACGCGCCGGGCGGGGGCCGAGGCGACATGTTCCAGCGGGCCGAACAAGGCGGCGACTTCGGAGGCGAGGTCGATCTCCTCGTTGTCGATGGCGTTGCGCAGGGCCAGCACCGCTTCCGTGTCGCCCTCGATCACCAGATCGCGCGAGAAGAACAGGGCGTCGCCGTCATAAACGCCATGCACCAGCCCGAGCAGCGCGGCGAGCGGGCCGCCGATGCGCGCGTCCCAGAAGCCGGCGTCCTCGCGGCGCACGGCTTCAAGGCTGGGGGCCTCGCCATGCGGCTGCAGCCGGAAGGCGAAAGGCAGATCGGTCGGGTCGATCAGGAAGGTCTTCTCCGCCTGCTCGCCCAGCCGCGAAAACAGCGAGGGGTGGCGTTGGACCAGGGTCTTCACCAGATGCGCGCCGGCCATCGACAGGGGCGTGAGCGGCGCGAATCGCAGCACGGCGGCCCCGGCGGCGGGGAAAAGAGGGATGTCTTTAGCGTTCCACATTATCCCACCAAATCAGAAAATGTTCAGCGTCACATTGACTTTTGTCAATGCGAAGGCGCGGCTTTCCAAGCACGACAGGTTATGACTTTTCGAGAACTGCCGCCTTTCCGCGATCTTCGCGCCTTCGCCAAATACCTTGAGCAGGAGCGTCTGTTAGCACGCGTCGGCGAAAAGGTCAGCCTCGTTCACGACATGACCGAGCTGCACCGCCGCGTCCTGGTCGCGGGCGGCCCCGCCCTGATGTTCGACAAGGCTGTTTCGCCCGCAGGCCCCGCCGCCATGCCGGTGCTCACAAACCTGTTCGGCACGCAGGAGCGCGTCGCCGCCGGCTTCGGCGTCGCTTTGTCGCGCATCGGCGAATTGGGCGAAATGCTCGCCGCCTTGCGCGAGCCCGCGCCGGTCGATGGCTTTAAAGACGCGATGAGCCGCTGGCCGATGGTGCGGGCGGCTTTGTCCACCCGGCAGCAGGTGATTTCCCGCCCGTCCTGCCAGGCCGAGGTTTTTAAGGGCGACGACGTCGATCTCGGCCGGATTCCCGTGCAGACCTGCTGGCCCGGCGAGCCGGCGCCGCTGATCACCTGGGGGCTGGTGATCACCCGTCCGCCGGACACCGACGCCGACGAGACCGCCAAGATCAATATCGGCGTCTATCGCATGCAGGTGCTCGGCAAGAATCGCCTGATCATGCGCTGGCTGGCGCATCGCGGCGGCGCGGCGCATCACCGGCTCTGGGCCAAGCAGGGCAAGGACATGCCGGTCGCCATCGCCATCGGCGTCGATCCCGCCACCATTCTGTCCGCCGTGCTGCCGCTGCCCGAAACCGTTTCGGAACTGCGGTTCTCCGGCGTGCTGCGCGGCGAGCGCCCGCATGTGGCGCAGGCGCTGACCGTGCCGATGATGATCCCCGCCGATGCCGAAATCGTCATCGAGGGCCATGTCTCCGTGACCGAGACGGCGCCCGAGGGTCCCTATGGCGACCACACCGGCTATTACAACAGCGTCGAGCAGTTCCCGGTGCTCACCGTAAGCGCGATCACCACGCGGCGCGACCCGATTTACCTCAGCACCTTCACCGGCCGCCCGCCGGACGAGCCGTCGGTGATCGGCAGCGTGCTGAACGATCTGGCGCTGCCGACCATGAAGCGGCAGTTGCCTGAAATCGTCGACGTCTGGCTGCCGCCGGAGGCGTGCTCCTACCGCATGGCCATCGTCGCGATCCGCAAGACGTATCCGGGGCAGGCGCGGCGGGTGATGATGGGACTGTGGGGCATGTTGCCGCAGTTCAACTACACCAAAACCGTGATCGTGGTGGACGAGGACATCAACACCCGCGATTGGAACGATGTCGCCTGGGCCTTGGCGACGCGCATGGATCCCTCGCGCGATCTCACCGTCATCAGGGACACGCCGATCGACTATCTCGATTTCGCTTCGCCGGAATCGGGCCTCGGCGGCAAGCTCGGCATTGACGCCACCAACAAGATCGGGCCGGAAACGCACAGGGAATGGGGCGTGAAGCTCGACACCACGCCGGAGGTCAAGACGCGGGTGGACGCGCTCTGGCCGCAGGTGATGGCGGGGTTCAAGCGCGACGGCGTCAAGTGAATCCGCGCGTCGTCGTTGGATTGAGCGGCGCCTCGGGCGCGGCCATCGGCCTGCGCATCGTTGAAATTCTCGACGAACGCGGCGCGGACGTGCATGTGGTGGTTTCGCGCGCGGCGGAACTCACGCTGCGCGAGGAGGTTGGGCCGGACGCGCTGTCGCGCCTGCGCGAACGCGCCAGCAAAGTGCATGACATCGACAGCATCGGCGCGACCATCGCCTCGGGTTCGTTCCCGACGCGCGGTATGATCGTCGCGCCCTGCTCGATGCGCACGCTGGCGTCCATCGCCAACTGCCTCGCCGACAATCTTTTGACGCGCGCGGCGGATGTGCATTTGAAGGAGCGACGGCCGCTGATCCTGCTGGCGCGCGAAACGCCTCTGCATCTCGGCCATTTGCGCGCCATGACGGCGGCGACGGAAGCCGGCGCCATCATCATGCCGCCGGCGCCCGCCTTCTATTTAAAACCGCAGAGCGTCGCGGACATTATCGACCAGATCGCCCGGCGCGCGGTCGATCTGCTGCGCCTGTTCGAGCCCACCGCCGCGCAATGGCGCGGCGAGGCCTGACGCTCTGACGCGCCTCAGGCGAGGCAGGCCGGATCGGCGGCCCCATGCAGCCGCTCCAGCAGGCCCATCAGGGTTTCGACCTCCTCGGCCGACAGGCGCGCCTGCAGGAACACCGCCTCTTGCGCCAAAAAGCGTTCGCGCAGCCGCGCGCAGGTGGCCCGTCCCGCCGGGGTGAGGCACAGGCGATGCCGCCGCCTGTCGCGGTCGGAGGGCAGGCGCTGGATCAGGCTGCGCGCCTCCAACTGGTCGATCGCCTTGACGATGCTGGAACGGTCGACGCCCATGGCCTTGGCGAGGTCGCTTTGCGCCAGCCCCTCATTGGCGGCGATCACCTCCAGCGCGCCGAACAGGCCGGGGGTGATCGCGTCCTCGGGATTGACGCGATCCATCACATGCGCCGCCACCGCCGTCTGGCTGCGCCGCAGGTGAAAGCCGAGCAACCGCCCGAGCACGCCATAGGAGACGGGCGGGGGCTCGGCGGCGTCGCGATGTTGCGACGCCAGCCGGCCGACGCGTGCGTCAGCCATGGGCCCACACCTGGTCCATCAGCCGGCGCGCCAGCCCCTGCATGGCGCGGCGGCGGTATTTCGGACCGGCGAGGGTGGTGGCGAGCGCGGTCGCCCGGCTGCGCAGCGCGTTCGACAGCAGCGTCGCCGTCTCGTCGTTCCAGGGCTTGCCGATCAGCTTGCTGACATCGACCATCAGCGGCGCCGAATTCATGCCGGTGATGGCGACGCGCAAAGCCGCGATGACGTCGCCTTCGCGCTTGAGAGCGGCGGCGATGCCGGTGAGGGGGAAATCCACGGATTCGCGCACCCGCCCCTTCACATAAGCGGCGCGGCCGTTCAGCGGCGGTAGGGCGATGGCGGCCAGAATCTCGTCGGGCGCCAGCGTGAGGTAATGGGCGCCGTCCTCGCGGAACAGATTCTCCACCGGCAGGCGCCGCAGGCCCCCCGCCCGCGCCACGATGGCGCTGGCGCCGAGCGCCATCAGCACCGGCGCGAGATCGCCGTGATAGGTGGCGTAGCAGCGGTCGCTTTTGGCGACGACGTGGCATTTCTCACCGCAATGCTTGAGGCAATAGGCGTTGCCATCGCGCCACCATTCGCTCTGGTTGTAATAGACGCAGCGCGTGTCCTGGCACAAATTGCCGCCGAGCGTGGCGGCGGCGCGATGGGTGGGGCCGGCGACCGTGGCCGCCGCCTCCGCCAGCGCGGGATAGGCCGCAGCGACGGCGCCGTCGCGGGTGAGCCGCGCCAGCGTGGTCAGCGCGCCGATCCACAACTCGTCGCCGATGCGCTCGATGGCGTCGAGGTCGCGCAGGCCCGAAAGGTCGATCAGGTCGCCGGGCTTGGCGAGGCCGCGCCGCAGATTGACCAGGATGTCGGAGCCGCCGGCGACGCAGGCCGGGTGTTCGATCTGGGCTTTCAGGCGCACGGCCTCGTCCAGCGTGGCCGGCCGGTGCAGGCGGAAGTCGGGAAGAGCGTTCATTTTTTCACCCTGTCGCGCGCGTCGAGGAGATCGCTGACGCGGTCGGGCGACAGCGGCAAAGTGTGCGGCCACACGCCGGCGGCCTCATGGACGGCGCCCATCAGCGCGGGCATGACGGCGGCGCTCAAGCCGGCGGCCCAGTTCGCGCCCGTCCGCGGATCGACGGGGGAGGCGTCGGCGGGGGCGGCGTCGGCGGCGCCGATCACGACGACCTCGACGTCCGGGCTTTCGACCAGGGTCGGCATGCGGTAGTCGAGCAGATTGCCGTGCAGCATCTTGCCGTCGACATAGCGCGTCTCTTCGGACAAAGCCCGGCCCAGGCCCATCCAGACGCCCGTGCGAATCCGGCTTTCCGCCGCGCGCGGGTCGAGCGCGCCGCCGACATGGGCGGCGATCCAGAGCTTGTGCGCCGTCGCCTTGCCCGTGACCTCGTCCACCGAAACTTCCAACGCCAGCGCCGCGACGCCGCCGTCGTCGCCTTCCGTCAACCGCCCGCAGGCGAGGCCGAGGCCGCGTCCTTTGGGCGTCTGGCCGCGCCGCTCGGCCCAGCCCGAAGCCTGCTTGACCGCCTCAAGACAGTCCGCCAGTTCGCGCGGCGCGTTGAGCGCGCGGACAGCCAGCGGATCGAGGCCAAGTTCCCCGGCCATTTCGTTGATCAGCGCCTCGACGCCGGCGATGGATTCGGCCGCGCCCGCCGCGCCGCCGCAGGGCGGCAGGTTGGCGCAGGCGCGCAACAGGTCGTGCTGGCGGGCGTGCAGCGCATAGAGTCCCGGCGCGGCGCCGTCGGCGGCGCTCCGGCTGGCGTAGGCGCCGCCGGTCTGGGTGGTCTGGACCTGGCAGGCGGTGAACCGGCCGTCCTTCATCATGCCGAGCTTGACGGCGACATGGGTCTCGGGGCGACCGCGATGGCCGAGAAACGTTTCCTCGCGCGTCTGCTTTAGGCGCACGCTGCGCTTGGCCTTGCGCGCCAGCAGCGCCGCAATGATCTCAAAAGGCGCGCACTCCGACCGTGCGCCAAAACCGCCGCCGACATACGCGTTTTCGACGCGAATCTGCGCTTCGTCCATGCCGAGGCCTTGCGCTACGCACGCCCGCACGTCCTGCGGCGCCTGCGTCGCGGCGTGCAGGATCAGCCCGCCGTCGCGGCCAACTTCGACCAGCGTCGCGTTCGGCTCCAGCTGCGCCGGATTGACCTCGCCGAATTTGATGCTTTTCTCGCGCGTCAGTTCTGCGGCGGCGAAACCGGCTTCCACATCGCCGGAGGTGGCGTGCGCCTCGCGCAAAATATTGCCGGGCTTGTCGGCGTGGATCGCCTCGGCGCCCTCGCCCATGGCCTTTTTGGCGTCGAAATACGCGGGCAGCTTTTCATATTCGACGCGGATCAGGCGGATCGCCTGTTCGGCGGTGGCCTCGTCGCGCGCGGCGACGGCGGCGACGGCTTCGCCGCGATAGCGCGCCTTGTCGCGCGCCAGCGGGAATTCGGTCGCGGCGCCGCCGAGCGGGGCGGGGCAGTCCGCGCCGGTGCAGACGGCGGCCACGCCCTCAAGCGCCAAAGCCTGCGACACGTCGATCGAGACGATGCGCGCATGGGGAATTTTCGCGCGCAAAATGCGGCCGACCAGCGCGCCGTTGGCGGGAATGTCGGCGGCGTAGCGCGCCTTGCCGGAAACTTTGGCCGCGCTCTTGTCTTGGGAGGCGTCGGCGCGGGGGATACGCATGTCTTGCGTGTTCATCGCGCGCCCTCCATCGCTGTTTCATTCTTGCGGGATTCGGCGGCGGTCTCGACCGCCGCGACGATCTGCGCGTGACCGGCGCAACGGCACAGATTGCCGGACAGAGCCTGCTTGATCTCCTCGCGGCCGGGATGCGGATTGCGGCGCAGCAGCGCCTCGGCCGCCAGGATCATGCCGGGCGTGCAAAAACCGCATTCGGTCCCGAGCTTGTCCTGAAAGGCGCGTTGCAGCGGGGTGAGGTCGCCGTCGCCGGCCAGCCCCTCAATGGTTTCGACGCGGCGGCCCTGCACCTGCAGCGCGAGCGTCGAACAGGCCAGACGCGGCTCGTCATCGACCAGAACCGTGCAGGCGCCGCATTCGCCGCCGTCGCAGCCCTGCTTGGTTCCCGTCAGGCCCAGCCCATCGCGCAGATAATCGATCAGCAGCAGATTGTCAGGAATGGCGTCTTCGCGCCGCCGTCCGTTGACGGTGACGGAAAGGATTGATTTCATTGGCTCAAGAGCGCGAACCCGCGCTTCCTCTCGGCCGGCTTTCGGCCTGTTCAGAATTGTTTGCCTAGGAAACAGTTTTCAATTTTCACCACATTGATCCCCGTCAAAACAGCGGGCAAGCGTCAGACGCCGGCGGAAAAACGCCGCCGCGCCCAATCCTGCGGCGTATCGAGATCGGTCAGGACGCCCGCGTCGTCCGCCTCGATTTCATGCACCCGCCTGGCGAATTCGCCGATCAGCCGTCTGGCGCCGCAATCGCCGGTCGTGCGCGACAACAATGCCGGGAAGAAGGCGCGCGCCCAGAGAACGGGATGGCCGCGCCGGCCCTCATGCGTGGGAACGACGATGGCGCGGGCGGCCGGGTCGAAGGCCGCGATCATCCGGCGGATCAAAGCGGGGCCGACGTCGGGCATGTCGGCGAGGAAGATCATGGCGGCGTCCATATCGTCCGCCAGCGCCCGCAGGCCCGTTTGCAGCGAAGTCGAAAGCCCCTCGGCGAAGCGCGCGTTGACCGCCACCCGCGCCGTCGCGCCCGCGCACAGCGCGCGGGTTTGATCGGCGCAGGCGCCGGCGACCACGACCACATCCGCGAAGCCCACCGCGTCCGCCGCGTCGAGCACATGGCGCAGCAGCGGCTTGCCGTCGAGCTCGAGCGCCGGTTTGTGCGCGCCCATGCGGCTGGAGCGCCCGGCGGCGAGAATGACGGCGGCGACCCGCACCCCAAGCGCGTCAGGAGGCATGCGCGACCGCCGCCGCCGGGACGCGCCGCCGCAGGCTCAGGGTGATCTCGGCCATGATCGACACGGCGATTTCGGCCGGCCCGGCCGCGCCAATGTCCAGCCCGACCGGCGCGTGAATGCGGGCGAGATCGGCCTCGCCAAATCCTTTGGCGCGCAGGCGCTCCCGCCGGGCCTGCGCGCTCTTTTTCGAGCCGAGCGCGCCAATGTAAAAGGCGGCGCTGCGCAGCGCCGCGGCCAGCGCGCGATCGTCGATCTTCGGATCGTGGGTGAGCGCGACCACGGCGCAGCGGGCGTCGAGGCCGCAGTCGGCCAGAAACGCGTCCGGCCAGACGGGCGCCAGCGCCACGCCCGGAAAACGCTCCGGCGTCGCAAAGGCGGTGCGCGGATCGACAATGGTGGTCTGGTAGCCGCAAGCCGACGCCATCGGCGCCAGCGCCTGGGCGATATGCGCCGCGCCGATCAGCATCAGCCGCAGATCGGGGCGCCAGACTTCGACGAAATAATCGCCGGCCTCGGTCGAGACGCGGGCGCCGCTCTGTCGCCGCGCGGCTTCTTGCACGGCGGGCGGCGCGTCGGGGGCGTCGGCGCGCAGCCGCGCGCCGTCCGACAGGCGGGTCGCCAGGAAAACTTCGCCGCCGCGCTGTTGCTCCGCCGCCGCCGCCTCCAGCGGATCGCCGGGGCGCAAGGGTTCGACCAGCAAGGAGATTCGCCCGCCGCAGGACAGGCCGGCGCTCCAGGCTTTTTCGTCGCTGACGCCGAAGTCGAGCGTGCGGGGCCGTCCGTCCGCGATGACTTCGAGCGCCTCCGCGATCACGTCGCCTTCGACGCAGCCGCCGGACACTGAGCCGAGAAAATCGCCGTCCGCGTCGATGACGAGGCGCGCGCCCACCGGGCGCGGCGACGAGCCCCAGGTTTCGATCACCGTCGCCAGCGCCACGCGCCGGCCCTGCGCCAGCCAGTCGAACCCCGCCGCCAGGGTTTCGGTCGTCTCGCTCATCCGCTGTCCTTGAAGTTAGGAACCTTGCGGAGCTGAAACGCGCGGCGGCGGCGGAAGTTTGCGCGGCGTTCAGGTCAGGCGCCGGGCTGCGGCTTGTCGACCTGCCATTGCAGATGGGCGCGAATGGTCGGCCATTCCGACTGAATAATGCTGTAAACGCAGGTGTCGCGCAGCGTGCCGTTGCGCGCGCGCTGGTGATTGCGCAGGACGCCGTCGAGTTTGGCGCCCAGCCGTTCGATGGCCTTGCGGCTTTGGAAGTTGAGCGCGTGGGTGCGCAGCTCCACCGCGATGCAATCAAGTGTTTCAAAGGCGTGGGTCAGCAGCAGCAGCTTGGCCTCGGTGTTGATCCCGGTGCGCTGGGCGCCGCGCGCCAGCCAGGTCGAGCCGATTTCGACGCGCCAATGCTTGCGGTCGATCGCCATATAGCTGGTCATGCCGACGGCCTTGCCGCCGGCGTCGAAGACGGTGAACGGCAGCATGGATTTTTCCGCCAGCAGCCCGAGGCGCCGGTCGACGTCGGCCGCCATCCGCTCCGGCTCGGGCGCGGTCGTGTACCAGTGGCGCCAGATTTCGCCGTCGCGCACCGCCGCGATCAACGCGTCGCAATGGTCTTGCGACAGCGGCTCCAGCCGGACGGCGCGGCCCGTCAGCGTCGCCGGCTCGACCGGCATCAAAGTCGTCATCTGTTGCGCTCCGCTTCAGCCGGCCCAATCCAGCCCATATTCGGCCGCTGCGCAAGCGAAGGCGCGCAGGAACGCCGCGAAATAAGAGCGGCCGAGCGCGAAACGCCAGTGCGTCGCGTCATGCCGCCACAGCGTCAGATTGATATGGGCGGCGGTGACGGTCGCCGCGTCGTCGTCGGCGAAAGTCGCGAGATCGAGCGGAACCAGTTTCGCCAGCACGGCGGGCAGCGTGGGGCCGGAGGCTTCCAGCACGACGAGGCCGCCGCCTTGTTCGAACGTGGACGCTTCCGGGGCGAATGCCGCCTCCAGCCGTGCGGCGAGGCCGCTCGCGGACGACAGGACCAGCCAGCGGCCGGGGCCTGTTCCGATCAAGGCGCAATCGTCGCCGCCGCTGCGGCGCGGGCCGTCGCACAGATCGACGCCCAAAACCTTGGCCTTTTCGATCACGGCCGCGACGTCGCGGCCGGCGACCAGAGCGCAGGCGTCCACGGGCAGGCGGCACAGGGCGACGCGCTCAAAATTTTGCGCGCCATAGAGGCCGGCGGGCAGCGGCTTGCCGAGCGGCAAAGCGGCGAGAAAATCAGCCATGGAGACGCTCTCCCTTGGGGTCGTAGAAGGCGGGGGCGCAGATTTCGACCGGAATATCCGTTCCGCGCACGCCGTCCCAGGCGCGGACGATCTCGCCGATTCGGGCGGCGCCCCCCTTGATGAAGCCGAGCGCGATGGCGCCGCCGAGCGTGGGCGAAACCGTGGCGCTGGTGAGATAGCCGAGGTCGTTGGCGGTGGTCGCCGCCGCGCCCTGGGCCAGCACATGCGCGCCGGCGCGCAAAACCTCTTTCGGGTTCACCGGCTTGAAGCCGACGAAACCCATGCGTTCCGGGTCGGTCAGCGCGGGGCGGCGCGCCATCACCGCGCCGATATAGTCCTTCTTGGTCGAGGCCATACGGCCGAAACCCAAATCCGCCGCGCTGGTCTGGCCGTTGAGTTCGGGGCCGGAGACATGGCCCTTTTCGATGCGCATGACAGCCAGCGCTTCGAGGCCATAGAAAGTGACGTCCCATTCGGCGCCGGTTTCGAGCAATTTTCGCGCGAGTTGCTCCGCTTCATGGGCGGGGACAGCGATTTCAAAACCGAGTTCGCCGGAGAAGGACAGCCGGAAGATTCGCGCCTTGACGCCGCCGAGCACGCTGGTTTCGACCGCGCCCATATAGGGCAGGCTGTCATTGCTGATCGCGGCGGGGTCATCGACGATTTGCGCGATCAGGCCGCGCGAACGCGGGCCGGCGACGGCGATCTGACCCCATTGCTCGCTGACCGAAACCGCGCGCACGTCGAGATCGGGCCACAACACTTGCAGGCAGAAGTCGAGGTGCTGGCTCACCTTGGCGGCGTTGGCCGTGGTGGTGGTCATGATCCAGCGGTCTTCGCTGAGACGCGCGGTCGTGCCGTCGTCCATGACAAAGCCGTCCTCGCGCAGCATCACGCCATAGCGCGCCTTGCCGACCGGCAGCGTCGAGAATGTGTTGATGTAAATGCGATCCAGAAACTTGCCGACGTCGGGGCCTTGCAACTCAATCTTGCCGAAGGTCGAGACGTCGATCACGCCGACATTTTCGCGCACGGCGCGGACCTCGCGGTCCACCGATTGCTTCCAGTCGGTCTCGCCCTGGCGCGGGAAATAGGCGGCGCGCAGCCACGGGCCGGCTTCGGTGAAGACCGCGCCCAGTTCTTCCGCCAGCGCGTGGGTCGGCGTCAGCCGCGCGGGACGAAAATCCTTGCCGCGATGATGACCGGCGAAGGCGCCGAGCGTCACCGGCGACCATGGCGGCCGGAACATGGTGGTTCCCGTCTCCGCAATGGTCTTGCCGCGTTGTTTCGCCATGATGGCGAGGCCGGGGACGTTGGACAGCTTGCCCTGGTCCGTCGCCATGCCCATCGTGGTGTAACGCTTGAGATGCTCGACCGAAACAAAACCTTCCTGGTGGGCGAGGACGATGTCCTTGGCGCAGACGTCGTTTTGGAAATCGACAAACGCCATGCCTTTTGACGCCTCGACATGCCAGAAGGTTTTGAGCGCCCGCGGCGTGTCGTGGGTTTTGGGCGTGTCCGGCGCGGTCGCCTGGAAACCCGCTTCGGTCGCCGCCAGCGCGCCCTTGGCCGCGCCTTGGGCGAGGCAGTCCGACAGGGCGTAGGCGCCGGCGGCGGCGCCGGCGACATGCAGGCCCGGCGGGCATTTTCCGGGCACGAAGGCGGCGAGGCTCTCGTCCCAGACCGGCTTGCCGCCGTGGTGGCAGGTGAGCGCGACATTGGGCGAGAAGCCGCTGGACATGGCGAGGCCGTCCACCGCGAGGCGCTCCGTGTGACCGTTGGCGCGGATCTCGATGCTCTCAAGGCATTTGCCCTTGGTGGCGAACACCTCGCCGCCAAGGATGACGCGCAGGTTTCGCTTCTGCGCGGCCTCGGCCAGCGCCGGCGCCACGGCGTCGCGCGTGTCGATTAGCATGGCGATTTCGGCGCCGGAATCGTGGGCGTCGAAGGCGGTGGTCCAGGCCGCGTCATTGTTGGCGAACACAGCCATGCGTTGCGCCGGCGCGACGGCGAAGCGGTTGACGTAGCTTTGCACCGGCGCGGCCAGCATCACGCCGGGGCGGTCGTTGCCGCCGAACACGATGGGGCGGTCGAGCGCGCCCGCCGCCAGCACCGCGCGCTTGGCGGCGATGCGCCAGAGGATTTGGCGCGGCTTGTATTTTTCCGGCGTGCGGAGGTGGTCGCCGACGCGCTCCACCGCCGCATAGCAATCGTCGTAGATCGCGACGACGGAGGTGCGCCGCATCAGCCGGACGTTGGGCAGGGCGCGCAATTCGGCGAGGGTCTTTGCCACGAACTCGGTCGGCGCCGCGTCGTTGATGGGCGTGCGTTCGCTGAGCAGGCGGCCGCCGAATTCAAAATCCTCCTCGGCGAGGATCACCCTGGCGCCGGAGCGGCCCGCCGCCAGCGCGGCGCTCAGGCCGGCTGGGCCGGAGCCGATCACCAGCACGTCGCAAAACGCGTTGCTCTTTTCGTAGGCGTCGGGGTCGGCCTCCAGCGCGGCGCGTCCCAGGCCGGCGGCGCGTCGGATCGCCGGCTCATAAAACTTTTCCCAGGCGGCCTTCGGCCACATGAAGGTTTTATAGTAGAAAGCCGCGCCGAAGAACGGCGACAGCAGGCCGTTGATCGCGAGCACGTCGAAATCGAGCGAGGGCCAGCGGTTCTGGCTGAACGCCTCCAGGCCGTCGTAAAGCTCGGTGGTGGTCATGCGGGTGTTGGGCTCGCGGCGGGCGCCGGAGCGCAGTTCGACCAGGCCGTTCGGCTCCTCGGTCGCGCCGCCGACAATGCCGCGCGGGCGGTGGTATTTGAACGAGCGGCCGACCAGCTTCACGTTATTGGCGAGCAGGGCCGAGGCGAGGGTGTCGCCCTGAAAACCCTCGAAATATTCGCCGTCGAAGGTGAAGCGGCGGGTTTGCGCGCGGTCGATCAGGCCGCCTTTGTCGAGCCGGCTCATGCGCGCCTCCCTTCAGCGGAGAAGCGCGTGGCTTTGATCTCGTGGGTCAGCGTGTCGCGCTCGACCTCGACCCAGCGGCGGCAGCCGGCGCTGTGATGCCAGATCTCCTTGAACGCGCCGGCGGGGTTGTCGCGCAGATAGACGTAATCGTGGAATTTTTCCTCGGCGTCGGGCGCCGCCGGATCGGGGCGGACCGGCATAGCGTCGCCGCGGTACGAAAACTCCTGGGCGTCGCGGACGCCGCAATAGGGGCAGGGGATCAGCATCAGTGCAAGTTCGGCTGGGCGCCGACTCCCTTTTCGTCGATGACGTGGCCGGTGCGGAAACGGTCGAGACGCATGGCGGCGGTGAGCGGGTGCGGCTCGTCCCTGGCGATGGTGTGGGCGAAGCACCAGCCCGAGGCCGGCGTGGCCTTGAACCCGCCATAATTCCAGCCGGCGTTGAGGTAGAGGCCGGGGAGGGGACCGATGTCGATGATCGGGCTGCCATCCATGCTCATGTCGCACAGGCCGGCCCATTGCCGCAGCAGGCGCAGCCGGCCGAGCAACGGCAGCAGCGCCATGCCGCCTTCCATCACGTCCTCGATCACCGGCAGATTGCCGCGCTGGGCGTAGGAATTGTAGCCATCGAGGTCGCCGCCGAACACCAGGCCGCCCTTGTCGGACTGCGAAATGTAGAAATGGCCGGCGCCGAAGGTGAAGACGCCGGGAATCAGCGGCTTGATCGCCTCGGAGACGAAGGCTTGCAGCACGAAGCTTTCGATCGGCAGGCGCAGGTCTAGTTTGCTCGCGAGGCGCGAGGAGGAGCCGGCGACGGCCAGCGCCACCTTCTTCGCCCGGATCGGGCCGCGCACGGTTTCGACGCCGGTCACCGCGCCATCGGCGCCGCGCAAAAAGCCTGTGACCTCGCAGTTTTGCAGAATATCGACGCCGAGCTTGTCGGCGCCTCTCGCGTAACCCCAGACCACGGCGTCGTGGCGGGCGGTGCCGGCGCGGGCCTGCAGCAGGCCGCCCTTGATCGGGAAGCGGGCGTCGTCATAATTGAGGAAGGGCAGCAGCTTGCGCACCTGCGCCGCGTCGAGCAATTCGGAATCGGCGCCGGCGAGGCGCATGGCGTTGCCGCGCCGCACATAGGCGTCGCGCTGGGCGTCGGAATGGATGAGATTGACGATGCCGCGCTGGCTCGCCATCACATTGTAGTTCAGCTCCTGCTCCAGGCCCTCCCACAGTTTGAGCGAATGTTCGTAGAACGGCTCATTGCCGGGCAGCAGGTAGTTGGAGCGGAAAATCGTGGTGTTGCGGCCGGCGTTGCCGGAGCCGATCCAGCCTTTTTCCAGCACCGCGACATTGGCGATCCCGTGGTTTTTCGCGAGATAATAGGCGGTGGCGAGGCCGTGGCCGCCGCCGCCGATCACCAGCACGTCATAGGCGGGGCGGGGGTCGGGATCGCGCCAGGCGCGCTCGGCGAAAAGGTTCTTCGTCAGTCCGTTGACGATTACGTTGAACAGCGAATAGCGCATCGAAGTGTCCAAAGCGGCGCGCGGCCATAGCGACATCATGGGCGCCGGCGGCTTTGCTTTCATGGCTGTTTGCGACTAATCTTGGTCTGTTTGCGACAGGGGGCGGCAGTTTGGAAAATGCGCGGCGCATCGGCTTTCTGCTGCTGCCGGATTTCCCGCTGATGTCTTACGCCTCAGCCATAGAGCCGCTGCGCGCCGCCAATGTGCTGGCGGGCGAGGCGATCTACCAATGGTCGCATCTCACCGTGGACGGCGCGCCGGCGCGCGCGTCGGTCGGGCTGGAGATTGTTCCCGACCTCCCGCTGGAATCGGCGCAGGATCTCGACGCCCTGTTCGTTTGCGCCGGCGGCAATCCCGCCGGCTTCGATCACAAGCCGACCTTCGCGCGGCTGCGGGCGCTGGCGGCTGCGGGCGTCGAGATCGGCGGCATGTCCGGCGGCGCCTTCATCCTGGCGCGCGCGGGCCTGTTGCGGCGGCGGCGCTGCACCATTCATTGGG
The DNA here is from genome assembly GCF_900187365.1 of Rhodoblastus acidophilus. GTDB lineage: Bacteria > Pseudomonadota > Alphaproteobacteria > Rhizobiales > Beijerinckiaceae > Rhodoblastus > Rhodoblastus acidophilus. The sequence goes on along the minus strand of NZ_FYDG01000002.1, from coordinate 143,284 downwards.
AGCATATTCCGGCGCTGCTGGAGGAATTTCCCGACCTGCTGCTGGAGCGCACGCTCTATGTGTTCGACGGCGACCGCTCCGGCGGCGGCGGAGGCCTCGCCACCTGCGCGGGCGGGCTCGCCGCTTTCGACATGATGGTCGACCTGATCGGGCGGCGCCATGGCGCGCGGCTCGCCATGGCCGTGGGCGAATGGTATTTGCGCACGCAGTCGCGCTCGGGCGAGCAGCCGCAGCGGGTTTCGCTGCGCGAGCGCACCCGCGTCGCCAATTCCAAGGTTTTGAAGGCGCTGGCGCTGATGGAGGAGCGGATCGAGCGCCCGCTGGCGCGCGGCGCGCTGGCGCGGGCGGCCGGCGTCTCGCTGCGCCAGTTGGAGCGGCTGTTCGCCGATCATCTCGGCGAAACGCTCGCCGCCCATTATCTCGGGCTTCGCCTCGATCGCGCGCGAAACCTGCTGCGGCAGACCAGCCTGCCGGTGGTCGAGGTCGCGCTGGCCTGCGGCTTCGCCGCCAGCGGGCATTTTTCCAAGCGTTACAAGGCCCGCTTCGGCTGCGCGCCCTCGGACGAACGGCGCCGGTCCTGATTGCGGCGGCGCAATGAAACATTGCGCCGGCCGGCGCATGTTTCCTATAATGAAACAAAAGCAAGGCGATGCGATGAAGGCGAACAAGGACCAGGACCCCCATTCGACGTCCGGCGCGAAGGAGAACCAGCTTGAAGTCGCCATCGGCCGGCAGGTGCGCGAATATCGCGTCAAGCTGGGCATGACCGTGGCCGATCTGGCGCGGCAGGCCGGGTTGTCGGCGGGCATGTTGTCGAAGGTGGAGAACGGCGGCGCCTCGCCGTCGCTGGCGACGCTGCAGGCGATGTCGCGGGCCTTGAACGTGCCGGTGACGGCGTTCTTCCGCAAGTTCGAGGAACAGCGCGACGCCACTTTCGTGCAGGCGGGGCAGGGGCTGGCGATCGAGCGGCGCGGCACCCGCGCCGGGCATCAATATCACCTGCTCGGCCATTCCATCGGCAAGTCGATGGTGGTGGAGCCTTATTTGGTGACGCTGACCGAAACCGCCGATGTGTTCCCGATCTTCCAGCACGCCGGGCAGGAGTTCATCTATATCGTCGAAGGCGAGGTCACCTATCGCCACGGCGACAAGCTCTACCACATGCGCGCGGGCGACAGCCTGTTTTTCGACGCCGACGCGCCGCATGGGCCGGAAGAACTGACGAAGCTGCCGATCCGGCTGCTGTCTGTGATCGTGTATTCGCGCGCCGGCGACAATTAGTTTTCCACCGCCCGGATTCGTAATCGCGGAGCGCCGGGACAGCGATGTGCGCAGCCTGCGCCAGCCCGCCCAAGCTCAGTCCGAGCTGGCGGCGGCGCCGGTCCGGCGCGGCGGCTATTGCCGGAACACCACGGTTTTCGAGCCGTTGGGAATCACCCGCCGCTCGACATGGAATTTCACCGCGCGCGACAGAACGAGATTTTCGATGTCGCGGCCGATGGCGACGAAATCCTCGGCCGTGTGGTTGTGGTCGATCCGCTCCACCGCCTGTTCGATGATCGGCCCCTCGTCGAGGTCGCTGGTCACGTAATGCGCCGTCGCTCCGATGATCTTGACGCCCCTCGCGTGCGCCTGATGATACGGCTTGGCGCCTTTAAAACTCGGCAAAAAACTGTGGTGGATGTTGATGGTCTTCCACGCCAGCGCCTTGCACATGTCCGCCGACAGCACCTGCATGTAGCGGGCGAGCACCACGAGGTCGATGTTGAGGCGATCCACCATTTCGAGAATCTTGGCTTCCTGCGCCGCCTTGGTTTCTTTGGTCACCGGCAGGTGGAAATAGGGGATGCCGTGCCATTCCACCACGCGCTGCAGGTCGGGATGATTCGAAACCACGGCGGGAATCTCCACCGGCAGCGCGCCGATCCGGTAGCGGTAGAGCAGATCGTTGAGGCAATGGTCGAATTTCGACACCAGGATCATCACCCGCGATTTCTTGGCGCTGTCGTCGATGCGCCAGGTCATGCCGAATTTCTCGACCACCGCGCCGAAGGCGTTCTTCAATTCGGCCAGTCCGGCGGCGTCGGCGGGGCCTTGAAACACCGTCCGCATGAAGAACCGGTGGTGCTCGGGATCGCCGTAATGCGAGGATTCCGAAATGAACAGATTGCGTCCGGACAGAAAGCCGGCGACCGCCGCGACAATGCCGACGGCGTCCTGACACGAAATGGTCAGGACATAGTTTTTCGTTTGGGGGTCCATCGCGGAACTCCAGAGGGGCGTGCGCAGGTTTTGGAAAACGGGTTCAGCAGTCGAGCGTGTGCAGACGCTCCCACTCGGTGGCGTGGCTCATGAAATCGTTCCAGGATTCCATCTTGAGCTTCACATAGGAATCGACGAAGCGGTCGCCGAAGCCGGCGCGCGCCACCTCGGACTTGTCGAACATGCGCAGCGCGTCGAGCAGGTTGAGCGGCAGTCTTGGCGCGTCGCTGATTTTGTAGCCCTCGGCGTACATGTCGATGTCCAGCCGCTTGCCGGGATCGCGCTTGTTGGCGATGCCGTCGAGGCCGGCCATCAGCACGGCGGCGGCGCCGAGATAGGGGTTGGTGGCGCCGTCGAGGATGCGGAACTCGAAGCGGTTGGGTTCGGGGATGCGCACCATATGGGTGCGGTTGTTGCCGCCGTAAGTGATGGTGTTGGGCGACCAGGTCGCGCCGGAGGCGGTGCGCGGCGCGTTGATGCGCTTAAAACTGTTCACCGTGGGGTTGAACAGCGCGCAGAGCTGCGCCGCCGAATAGATGACGCCGCCGAGGAAATTATAGGCGAGCGGCGACAGGCCGAGTTCGCCGCGCGGGTCTTCGAAAACATTGACCCCGTTCTTCCACAGCGAGGCGTGGATGTGACAGCCGGAGCCGGTCAGATTGTTGAACGGCTTGGGCATGAAAGTGGCGCGGAACCCGGCGTTTTCCGCATAGGTTTTGACCATATATTTGAAGAAGGCGTGGCGGTCGGCGGTGACGAGCACGTCGTCATATTCCCAGTTCAGCTCGAACTGGCCGTTGGCGTCCTCATGGTCGTTCTGATACGGCTTCCAGCCCAGCGTTTGCATGGAGTCGCAAATGCCGGTGATCAGGTCGTATTGCCGCATCAGCGCTTGCTGATCGTAGCAGGGTTTGGGGTAGAGGTCGGCGGGGTCGGCGATGGTCTTGCCGTCCTTGGTCAGCAGGAAGAATTCGCATTCCACGCCGGTCTTGAGTTGGTAGCCGAGCGCCTTGGCCTTGGCGATCTGCTTCTTCAGCACGCTGCGCGGGGAGTCCTGCACTTCGACGCCATCGCAATAGAGATCGGCGGCGAGCCAGCCGACCTCCGGTTTCCACGGCAACTGAATGAGGCTGGCGGGATCGGGAACGGCCAGCATGTCGGAATGGGCGGGGGTGTGGTCGAGATGCGAAGCGAAGCCGGCGAAACCCGCGCCATTCTTCTGCATGCCCGCGATGGCGCAGGCCGGCGCCAGCTTGGCGCGCAGCACACCGAACAGATCGACGTAGGAAATCAAAAAGTACTTGATGCCGCGCTCGGCGGCGATTTGGGCGAGATCCGTCATCTGCTGTCCTCATGACGCTGGCTCAAGCCGCGACTGCGCTTGGCTGTGATAGGGAAAACGCGCCGCCGCCTTACTGTCAAGAAACAAAGTTGAACGAGGTTATATTTGGCTGTTATTTGCGCATTTACGTGCGTTGTCGCCTAAGAGACGAGCAGGGATGCGTAAGTTTTGAGCGAAATTCCCCCCGCGCATCGTCTTGTTTCGGCTCAAAAATTCATATCAGGAAATTTTGTTTCATCGTGTGTTGACAGATCCTCCGCGCGCCCCTTAGGGTCAACACAACATCAAGGAGGCGGCGACATGTGCGGCATAGCCGGCATTTTCTTCAAGAAAGCCGAGACCAATCCAACTCTGGGGCAGGCGCTGGTCGATATGCTCGACGGCTGTCAGCACCGGGGTTTGGACTCGACCGGATTCGCGCTTTACGAGAACACGTTCAAGGGCTTGCGGTTGCGCTTCATCGTCGATGACGACGCCGGCGCCACCGTGGCGCGCGTCAAGGCCGCGCTGGCCGAGCAGGGCGCGAAGCTGGTGAACGAAAAGCGCGAGGGCGCCAGCTTCGTCGTCGAGGTCGAATATGACGGCGAAATCCGCCCGTTCGCCTATGCGATGGAACATGCGGCCAAGCTCGTCTCGATCGGTTCGGCGCTGGACATCATCAAGGATGTCGGCACGGCGCACGATCTTGACCGAATCTACGGCATCAAGTCCATCGCGGGATCGCATGGCGTCGGCCATGTGCGGCTCGCCACCGAATCGGAGGTGAAGCCGGAGGCCGCGCATCCGTTCTGGGCGACGGGGTTTAGTGATGTCGCCATCGTCCACAACGGCCAGATCACCAATTACTGGAAGATGCGCCGCCGTCTGGAAGCGCGCGGATTCGAGTTTCGCACCGACAATGACAGCGAGCTGATCGCGGTCTATCTCGCCGACAAGCTGGCCCAGGGCGAGACGCTGGAGCTGGCGCTCGAACAATCCGTGGACGATCTCGACGGCGTGTTCTCCTTCCTGGTCTCGACCAAGGACGGCATCGGCTTCGCCAAGGACCGCCTCGCGGCAAAACCCATGGTGATGTTCGAGAACGACGACCTCGTCGCCATCGCCTCCGAGGAAGTCTCGCTCAACCGGCTCTTCCCGGGCCGCCCGCTTTCCACCACCGAGCCCGCGCCGGGGACGTTCCGCACATGGTCACGCTAGATCTCGCCCAAATCCCAGTTCGCGACGCCAACGAAGCTTTGCGCGCCGCCGCCGCGCGCGGGGAAGACATTGAAATCGTCAACCCCGACGCGCGCCATCATCTCGGCGTCGGCCTCGTCGCGCCGGTTACGGTGAAAATCCGCGGCTCGGCCGGCTATTTCTGCGCCGGCCTGTCGCATGGCGCCCGGTTCGAAATCGAGTCCAACGTCGGCTGGGGCGTCGGCGACAGCCTCTACGCCGGTTCGGTCGTGGTCGGCGGCAACGCCAGCGCCATCGCCGGGGTCGCGTTGCGCGGCGGCGAAATCGTCATCAAGGGCAACACTGGCTCGCGCGCCGGGCAGGTGATGAAGGCCGGCACGCTGCTGTGCTGCGGCAATGCGTCCTTCCTCGCCGGCTATATGATGTATGGCGGCCGTATCATCATTCTCGGCGATTCCGGCGAGCGCGTCGGCGAGGACATGAGCGGCGGCGCCATTTATGTCGGCGGCAAGGTGCAAAGTTTTGGGGCCGACGCCAAGCTCGGCGAAATGACGCCGGAAGAAGACGCCGATATCCGCGCCTTCCTGAACAAGTATGGAATCGCCTTCGAGGGCGAATTCCAGAAAATCGTCAACGCCGGGACCAAGCTGCGTTACGGCGTCAACGAGCCGATCGCGCGCCCGTTGCCCTATACGGTGGCGGAAGGGACGTACTGGAACGCCAAGGTCGCCGAGGATATTCACGCCAAGGCGATGATCGGGCGCTATCGCATTCGCGGCTATGGCGCGGCCAAGACGGTGCCGCATTTCAACGACATCGCGCTCAAAATCGACCCTGAGCGCATCCAGGCCGCGTCCGACGCGCTGGCGAGCGTGAACCTCAAGACCAAGCTCGGCGACCGCAGCGGGGCCAAGCCGCTGGAACTGTCGATGCCCGTGCTGATCGCGCCGATGAGCTATGGCGCGCTGTCCAAGTCCACAAAAATCGCGCTGGCGCGGGCGTCAAAGCTGGCGGGCGTGGTCGAAAACACCGGCGAGGGCGGCATGTTGCCGGAGCAGCGCGCGGAAGCCGGGCAGTTGATCTATCAATGCCTGTCGGGTCGGCTCGGCTGGAACATCCACGACATGCTCAAGGCCGACTGTCTGGAGATTTATATCTCTCAGGGCGCGAAACCCGGCCTCGGCGGCCAGCTCATGGCGAAGAAGGTCACGAAAGAACTGGCGGCGGTGCGCGGCATCCCCGAAGGCATCGACCTGCGTTCGCCCTCGCGCCATCCCGACATCATGGGCGCCGACGATCTCGTCATCAAGGTCGAGGAGTTCCGCGAGGCCACCGGCTACAAAAAGCCGATCTCGATCAAGATGGGCGCGGGCCGCGTCCGCGACGATATCAAGATCGCCTACAAGGACGGGTTCGATTTCGTCCAGCTCGACGGCATGCAAGGCTCGACCGGCGCCGCCTCGACCGAAGTGCTCGAAAACATGGGCATCCCCACGCTCGCGGCGATCCAGGAGGCGCTCGACGGCTTGAAGGAGATCGACGCCGGCGACGACATGCCCATCGTGTTCATGGGCGGCGTCAAGGATGGCGTCGATGCGGTCAAGGCGCTGGCGCTGGGCGCGAGCGCCGTGGCGATGGGCACGGCGGCGCTGATCGCCGGCGGCTGTATCTCCTGCATGCAGTGCCATGTCGGCAATTGCGTGGTCGGCATCGCCACCCAGGACCCCGAGCATGAGGAGCGTTACAAGATCGACGTGCAGGCCAAGGCCATCGCGCGCTATCTCGAAGCGGTGCGCTGGCAGATCGCCACGCTGACCAAGGCGCTCGGCTACACGGATTTTCGCCAATTGTCGCGGAAAGATCTCGTCGCGCTGACGCCGGAAGCCGCCGCCATCACGGGACTGCCGTACGACCCCGACTATTTCCCCGTCGAACATTTGCTGACCGAGGTCGCCTGACATGACCTGCAAACCCTTCTCCGTCGATCTGTCGCAGGACGAAAGCGGCCTGCCGCATTACCAGCCGCCGCCCTGCCAGGTGGCCTGCCCCATTGGCACCGACGTCGCCTCCTATGTCGGGCTGATCTGGGACGGCAAAATGCCGGAAGCCCTTGAGGCGATCACGGCCACCAATCCGCTGTCGGGCGTCTGCGGCTATGTCTGCGACGCGCCCTGCGAGCCGGCCTGCCGCCGCGCCAGTTCCGACGGCGCGGTCGCCATTCGCGCGCTAAAACGGCATGTGCTCGACAAGCTCGGCCACGACTACCGCCTGGCGCCGGTGCGGCCGGACAAGGCGAAGAAGGTGGCGATCATCGGCGCGGGGCCGGCGGGGCTTACCGCCGCTCAGGACATCGCGCTGGCGGGCTATCATGTCGATCTCTACGAGGCGCATTCAAAGCCGGGCGGCATGGCCTTGTGGGGCATTCCCGATTTTCGCCTGCCGCAAGATGTGGTGCAGGACGATATCGACCGGGTTCTCTCGCGCTGCCCCGGCATCGCGCTGCATCTCGACAGCCCGCTCGGCGACAAGGTGAAGCTGGACGAACTGCGCGAAACCCATGACGCCGTGCTGCTCGCCATCGGCGCCTCCGGCGGCAAGAAGCTGGGGGTATCAGGCGACGACGGCGCGCATGTGATCGACGGCGTGACCTTCCTCAACCGGATCAACGGCGGCGAGCGCCCGATCCTGCCGAAAAAGGTTGTGGTGATCGGTGGCGGCGACGTCGCCATGGACGCCTGCCGCGCCGCGCTGCGTCTGCCCGGCGTGGAAAAGGTGATTGTCGCCTATCGGCGCGGCCCCGACGAAATCCCCGCGCGCGCCCATGAGTTGCAAGCGGCCAAGGCCGAGGGCGTCGAAATTCTCTACAACATCGCCCCGGTGGCGCTTGAAGACAAGAATGGCGGCGTCGCAATCAAGTGCAAGAAGACCGCGCTGGGCGCGCCCGGCGCCGATGGCCGCCGCGCGTTTTCGCTGGTCGAAGGCTCGGATTTCGATCTCGACTGCGGCCTCGTCATCGCCGCCGTCGGCCAGAAATCCGTGAGTCTCGAACTGGCGCAGCACGGCCTGATGGACGGCGACAAGATTTTCACCCGCGCCTCGGACATGGGCACGCGTCTGCCAAACGTGTTCGCGGCGGGCGACGCGGCTTTCGGGTCTTCGACGCTGGTTCAGGCGATGTTCCAGGGCCACAAGGCCGCTTATTACGTGCTGGCCGCGCTGGAAGGCGTGGCGCATCCCGCGCCCTACCGCACGCCCTATCGCACCCGCAATGTGCCGGTGGCGCAGGATCCGTTGTGGGAGAAGCTGGCGCCGAAACACGCGCCCTTCCTCGGTCTCGACAACAGCGATCCGTTCGGGCCGGCCGAAGCCGATTACGACGACAAGACCGCGCATGAACAGGCGGCGCGCTGCTATCGCTGCGACACGGAAACGGGATCGTCGGATTATTCGGTCAAGGCGCGCGAAAGCATCTTTGCGCTGGCGCGGCCCGAAGCCGGCCCGGTGGATTTCGCCGCCGCCACCCGCGCCAAGCTGGCCAAGCGCCCCGATCCCCAACTTGCGGGCCCCGCCACGTTCGACGAACTGGTTTTCCTGCCGGCCAATCTCACCCGCCTTGTGATCGACCCCTATCGCGAGGCCTGCAAGAGCGCCACCGTTCTGGCGGGCATGAAGCTGGCGCAGCCGCTTCTCGTCGCCGGTTTCGAGGACGCGCCCGAAACCATCGCCGCCGCCGTCGCCAGAACGGTGGCGGAAACGGGAACGGCCTATCTCGGCCGCCGCCCGCTGCCGGGCCTTGGCGCGCCCTGGCTGCAAATCATCGATGGCGCGGAGGCGGCGGACCCCTACGCGAACGCGGTGCTGCTGCGGGTGCGCGAAGCGGCTGTTCTGCCCGAAGCGCGCCCGGGACAGTTGCGCGGCCTGATCGCCACCGCCGCAACGCTGGAAGCGGCTCTGGCCTGCGCGCTGGCGGAAAAGGCGGATCTTGTCGTGCTCGACGGCTCCGGCCATCTCGGCGACGCCTGGGCCGATCTCGCCGGCGCGCCCGATCTGTCGCTGCTGCCGCGCGCGGTCGACATCCTGCGCGCCGCCGGCCAGGAGGAGGCGTTTCCGCTGGTCTGGTTCGGCGGCCTGCGTTCCGGCTCCGACCTCGCCAAAATGCTGGCGTTGGGGGCCAATGCCGGCGTCGTCGACGTCGCGTCGGGCCTGGCCGCCGGCGGCGCCATCGCGCCCCACGGGCTCGATTTCGCGGCGGCCGACGCCGAGGAAGCCGGCCCGCGCCTCGCCGCCTATCTCAAGGCGGCGACATCGGAATGTTCGATGATGGCGCGCTGCTGCGGCAAGACCAATGTCCACAATCTCGAACCCGAGGATCTGCGCACGCTGTCGCTGCGCGCGCAAGCCGCGCTCGGCATTGTGATGGCGGGCCGCAAGAAAATCGCCTGACGTTCACGCGGGTCCGGCGCGGATGATCGCCGGACCCGCGCTTTTTTTGGCGCGCGGGTGTGAACGCGCGCGGACGCCCGGGCGCGGGAACGTACGTTCTTGAACGAATTTTTCCGGCGCGACCGGCGCTGTGGGCAGGCTCGCCAAGGCTTTGCGCCCGTTTGGCGCGCTGGCGCGGCAATTGCTAAGTTTCCGTTGACGAAGGCCGTCGCCCGCGACGGCGCCTCGCGCCCGTCTCCTCTATCTTGAGGCGACCGATTGCGGCCTGAGCCGCTTCCTTGAGCCGACCGACATGCGCGGCGTCGCCGAAGACGCCGCGCGTCCGGTCTTGGAGGCGCGATGGTCCGAATGTCTGCTTGCTCCTGAAAATCCTTCATGCACGGCCGCCCGCGCGGCCGGCGTCACCCTATTGGCCGCGCTGTTCGCGCCGGCCCGATCGCCCGATGGAATGCCCATGCCCTTGTCATCCCCCCGCGCCGCTTCTTTCCCCGCCCGTTCGCGCCGTGGCGCGCTGCTGATCGCAACCGCTTTGCTGGCCTGCCCGCACGCCGCCCCCGCGCTGGCCGAAGACGCGCAAGAAGTTCCGCCTCTCGACGTCAACGCCGCCCGCGCCGCGGAGTCTGCGGCGGCCGCCAGGCCGCTGACCGGCAAGGCGGAGGAGGGCTATCGCCAGACGCGCGTCAATATGGGGCCGCTGGGCGACCGCAAGGTTCTGGACCTGCCGTTCACGGTCCACACCATTCCCGAGGCGCTCATCGTCAACCAGGACGTCCAGACCTTTTCCGAACTGACCAAATATATTCCCTCGCTGCAGCAGCAGGGCCATCCCGGCCTCGAATTCGGCCCGCCGGTGATCCGGGGCCTCGTCGCCGACGACACCTCCGCCAACACCCGCGTGGACGGGATGAACGTGCGCGGCGACACGCAATTGCCGATCAGCCTCTACCAGAGCTTTGAAGTGCTCACCGGGCCGTCGGGCGCGCTCTACGGCTTCTCCTATCCCGCCGGAACGCTCAACGGCGTGCTCAAGCGGCCGACCGCCGCGCCGCAGTTGAACGCGACGCTCGGCTATGTCTCGGCGGGGCAGGCGGAATTCGGCATCGACTTCGGCGGCCCCGTTCCCGAGACCAACGGCGTGCTCGGCTATCGCCTCAACCTGCTGCACAGCGCCGGCCCCGCCTATGTCGATGGAAGCGCGCTGAAGCGCGACGCGCTCGGGCTGGGCGTCGACGTCAATCTCACGCCCGACACCAAGATCGAGCTGAACGCCAACCGCTACCGCTACGAGCAGGACGGGCTGCCCGCCGGCTTCGCCTACAAGGGCGGGGCGGTGGCGCTGCCCGCCGCGCTCGATCCGACCAAACAGGGCTATGGCCAGCGTTGGAGCGCGCTGATCGCGCAGACCGACATCACCGACGCCAAGATCATCCACCATTTCAACCAGGACTGGAGCGTGGAAGCCGGCGTGTTGCGGCAGCAGGCGGACCGCTGGTTCAACAACCGCCTCACCAACACGCTCAACGGCGACGGCACGTACAAGGCGACCTATTCCAGCAGCGCCAGCCTGTCGACCGTGGTCAGCAATCTGCTCAACGTCAACGGCGTCGTTTACACCGGGCCGCTCAAGCATGAGCTGGTGTTCGGCACCAACGGCTTCCGCCTCGACGCCTATTCGCTGGCCTCTTCGGCCACCAATACGCTCGGCGCGAAAATCCCGCTCTACGATCCGCAGGTTTATTCGACCTTCACGCCGAACTGGGCCGGCGCCAAATATCTCGCCTCGACCATCACCCAGCAATCCCTGGTGCAGAACGACACCGTGCATTTCAACGACCAATGGTCGCTGATGCTGGGCCTGAGCGAAAGCTGGCTCGACACCGCCAGCTATGGCGCCGCCGCCCCGCACACGCGGCAAAGCGAATATGTCGAGAACGCCGCGCTCAGCCCGGTGACGGCGCTGATGTTCAAGCCGCGCGAGGACGTCTCCACCTACGTGTCCTATTCCTCGTCGGTCCAGTCCAACACCGCGCCCTCCACCGGCGTCGCCAATCCCAACGCCGCGCTGGAGCCGCTGCGCAGCTGGCAGGTCGAGGGCGGCGCCAAGGCCGAACTGCGCAACGTCGATCTGACCAGCGCGATCTTCTATGTCGAACGGCCGTATTCGGCGACGGATGCGGACGGCTATTACAAGAATCTCGGCAATCAGGACGATCTCGGCGCCGAATTCACCGCGCGGGGCAAGGTGACCGACGACCTGACCCTGGTCGGCGGCGTCACTTGGCTCGACACCAAACTGACGGACATGAAGGGCGGCAACGCCCTCAACAACGGCCATCAGGTCGTGGGCATTCCGCGCTGGCAGGGCAATGTGCTGGCCGAATACGCCATTCCCGAATTGCGCGGCCTGACCGGCGTGCTCAACCTGCATTACACCGGCAAGCGCGCCGCCGACGCGGAGAATTACAGCTGGGCCGCCGGCTATTTCACCACCGATCTCGGCGCGCGCTACGAGACTCATGTCGGCGCGCAGACGCTGACCTTCCGCTTCATGGTCGAGAACCTGTTCGACGAGAAATATTGGGCCTCGATCAACGGCGACATGAGCGGCGTCAATGGCGCGACCAACACCGCCTATCTCGGCGCGCCGCGCACCTACAAAGCCTCAATGTCCGTGAATTTCTGAGAGGACGCCGCGATGATCCGCCCGCTCTGTCTCGCCCTGCTGCTCTGCGTCGCTTCCGGCGCGCGCGCCGCCGATATTGTCGACATGTCCGGCCGCACGGTTTCGGTTCCCGACGAAATCCATTCGATCTACGCGATGACCCACGCCATGCCGCTGGTCGTCGCGCTCGCGCCGGACAAGCTCGCGGGCTTCGCCAGCCCGCGCGCCATGAGCCCGGAGGCGTTGCGGCTGTTGCCGCCCGACCTCGCGCGCTTGCCCAATCTCGGCGGCGGTCCCGACGCCAATCTGGAAAAGCTGAAGGACATGAAGCTGGATATCGCGCTGGGCTGGACCAGTCCGGGCGAGCAATATCCGGCGCGCCAGATCGAGCGCATCGGCCTGCCCGTGGTCAATATCGACGTGGACCGGCTCGACCAATATCCGGCGACGTTCCGTTTTCTCGGCAAGCTGCTGCATCGCGAGGCGCGCGGCGAGGCGCTGGCGGCGGCGCTGGAGCGGGAAATGGCCGAGGTGAAGGCGGCCGTCGCCGATGTGAAGGACAAGCCGCGCGTCTATTACGCCGAATCGCTCGACGGCCTGACCACGCAATGCGACACGTCCGACCGCGTCGAGGTCATTTCGCGCGCGGGGGGCGTCAATGCGCTGCATTGCGAGTCCGGCGCGCCCTTCGCCGCCAATTATCCGCTCGGCCTGGAGCGGCTGTTGATGCTCGACCCCGATGTGATCGTCACGCGTTTCCCCGCCACCGCGCAGGACATTCGCAAGGACCCGCGCTGGGCGCGGCTGAAGGCTTTGCGCGACAACCGGGTGTTCGCCGCGCCGAACGGGCCGTTCAACTGGTTCGATCGTCCGCCGTCGTTCCTGCGCGCTTTGGGCGCCCGTTGGCTGGCGGGCAAGCTGCATCCCGAGGCCAAGCTGGGCGATCTCCGCGCCGACGCGCGGGCGTTCTATGCGCTGTTCTTCGGCGTCACGCCCTCCGAGGATGACCTCGACCGGCTGCTCGCGCCATGACCGTGCTGCTGTCCGCCGCGCCGCCCCGGCGCGCCAACCGGCTGCGGCGTCTCGCCGACTGGCGGCTGATTTTGCCGCTGGCGTTGGCGGGCGGCGTGCTGGCCGCGCTGAGCCTGGGCAAATTCGCCATGGCGCCGGGGGAAGTCCCGAAATTGTTCTGCGCCATGGCCGGCGCCTGCGCCATGTCGCCGGAGCGGATGGCGGCGCTGGCCAATGTCGTGATCGACATCCGCCTGCCGCGCGTCGCCGCCGCCGTGCTGGTCGGCGGGGCGCTGGCGAGTTCGGGCGCGGCGTTTCAGGCGGTGTTCCGCAATCCGCTGGCCTCGCCGAGCCTGCTCGGCGTGCTCGCCGGCGCTTCGTTCGGCGCGGCGCTCGGCATCGTGCTGGGCGCGCCCTGGGCCGGCGTGCAGGCGCTGGCCTTCGTTATGGGGCTGGCGGCGGTGGCGTTCGGCGGAACGGTGGCGGCGGCGTTTCGCGGCGCGCCGGTGGTGATGCTGGTGCTCGGCGGCATGATCAGCAACGCTTTGTTCGCCGCGCTGCTGTCCATCGTCAAATTCGTCGCCGATCCCGTCAACCAATTGCCCAACATCGTCTATTGGCTGATGGGCAATCTCGGCCAGTCCGATCTGGCGCAGGTGCTGGCGCTGGCGCCGCTCATGCTCGGCGGCGTCGTCCTGCTGTGCGCGCTCGGGCGCGGGCTCGACCTGCTGGCGATGGGCGACGACGAGGCCCGCAGCCTCGGCGTGCCCGTGTCGGCGTTGCGTTTCGCCGCGCTGGCGCTGGCGACTTTGGTGTCCGCGCTCACGGTGTCGCTGGCGGGCATGATCGGCTGGGTCGGCCTGATCGTGCCGCATGTGGCGCGGCTGGCGCTGGGCGCCCGCAACGACCGGCTGATTCCGGCCAGCGCGCTGCTCGGGGCGATTTTCCTGCTCGGCGCCGACGCGCTGGCGCGCACCTTGGCCGATGTCGAAATTCCCATCGGCATCGTCACGGAATTGTTGGGGATTCCCGTGTTCATGGCCGTGCTCGGCCGAGTCAGGCGAGGCTGGAATGGATGAGGCGCGGCTGGCGGCTCATGCGGTCGGTTTTGGGCGCGGCGGGCGAGCCATTCTCGAGGGCGTCGATTTCAGTTTCGGCCCGGGCGAACTGGTGTCGCTGCTCGGCGGCAATGGCGCGGGCAAGACGACGCTGCTGCGCATCCTGCTCGGCCTGCTGGCGCCGCTGCGGGGCGAGGCGACGCTCGGCGGCGCGCCGGTCCGGCGGATGAACCGCCGCGCCTTCGCCGAACAGGTCGCCTACGTGCCGCAGGCCCATGTCGCGCCTTTCCCCTATCGCGCCCGCGAAATCGTCGCGCTGGGCCGCGCGCCGGCGGTCGGGCTGTTCGGGCGCATGGGCGCGCGCGACGCGCAGGCGGCGGACGAGGCGCTGGCGATGCTGCGCATCGGGCATCTGGCCGAGCGCGACTACACCACTCTTTCCGGTGGCGAGCGGCAATTGGTGATGGTCGCCCGCGCGCTGGCGCAGGGCGCGAGGCTTCTGGTGATGGACGAACCGATGGCGGGGCTCGATTACGGCCATCAACTGCGCCTGCTCGGCCATTTGCGCCGGCTCGCCGGGCAGGGCTGGGGCGTGCTGATGACCACCCACCATCCCGATCAGGCGCGGCTGGCCTCGACGCGGATCGCGACTCTGGTGGCCGGCCGCATTGACAGCGACGGCGCGCCGGACGCGGTGCTGACGCCCGAGACGCTGCGGCGGCTGTACGGCCTCGAACCGGGGGATATTCCCGCGTGAGGGGGCGGCGCTGACCGGCGGCAAGCGCCGCGCGCCCCCTTTTTCGCCCGCATGTCGACGACGCCCTTGATGCTCGCGCCGCGAAAGCCGGACATTTGGCCATTTGACGCTATTTCCGTCGTTGAAATTTCAGCTTAACATCGCCGGACAAGAAACAAAGACGATTGCAACAGGCGGAGGCCTGCAAAAAATCTAAGATATTTCAAGCTGAACCGATGTTTTGGCGGCGATGGCGCGCGTCTTGGCGAGACTTCGCGAAAGGTTATCATCCGCAAGCAATCGGAAAACCGGGTGGGAGACGTTCAGCCATGTCAGTCGAGCCGATCGAGCGCGCGCGCGAAGCCTATGCCTATCCTCTGCTGATCAAGCATCTGCTGCACACCCCGCTGGCCATCGCGCCGGATCGGGAGATCGTCTATCGCGATCATGTCCGCCTGACCTATCGCCAGTTGCGCGACCGCATCGGCCAGCTCGCCAGCGGGCTCGCCAAAATGGGTGTGAAGCCTGGCGACGTGGTGGCGGTGATGGACTGGGACAGCCATCGCTATCTCGAATGTTTCTTCGCCGCGCCGATGATGGGCGCGGTGCTGCAGACCGTGAACATCCGGCTCACCCACGAGCAGATTCTCTACACGCTCAATCACGCGCGGCCCAAAATCCTGCTGGTCAACGCCGAATTCCTGCCGATTGTCGAAGCCTTGGCCGACCGCATCGAATCGGTGGAAAAATACGTGCTCCTCAGCGATGAGCCGCACGCCGCGCCGAGCGCCGTCCCGTTCGACTGCGAATATGAAATCCTGCTGCTGTCGGGCGAGGCGGATTTCGCGTTTCCCGATTTCGACGAGAACGCCCGCGCCACCACTTTTTACACCACCGGCACGACCGGGCTGCCCAAGGGCGTCTCGTTCAGCCACCGGCAACTGGTGCTGCACACGCTGGCCGAGACGGCGGCGCTGGCGCTGGCGCCGGCGCAGGGGCGGTTGCACCGCGACGACGTCTATATGCCGATGACGCCGATGTTCCACGTCCACGCCTGGGGCGTTCCCTATGCGGCGACCATGGCCGGGCTGAAACAGGTCTATCCCGGCCGCTACACGCCCGAAAGTCTGATGCGGCTGAAGCAAAGGGAGGGCGTCACATTCTCGCATTGCGTGCCGACCATCCTGCACATGATTCTGTCGCACCCGGACTCCGCGGCGTACGACCTCTCGAACTGGAAGGTGATCATCGGCGGCTCCGCCCTGCCGACCGGGCTGGCGGAAGCCGCGCTGGCGCGCGGGATCGACGTCTTCGCCGGCTATGGCATGTCGGAGACCTGCCCGATCCTGACGCTGGCCCATGTCAAGCCCGAACTGCTGAAGGACGCGGCGGACCAAGGCGTGGGCTTGCGGGTCAAGACCGGCCTGCCGATTCCGCTGGTCGATCTGCGCATCGTCGATTCCGACATGAAGGACGCGCCGCATGACGGCAAGGCCACCGGCGAGATCGTGGCGCGCGCGCCCTGGCTGGCGCAGGCGTATTTGAACAATCCCGAGGCCTCGAACGCCCTCTGGGCCGGCGGTTGGCTGCACACCAACGACATCGCCAATATTGACGCGCAGGGCTATGTCCAGGTCACGGACCGGCTGAAGGACGTGATCAAGACCGGCGGCGAATGGATTTCCTCGCTGGAAATCGAGGATTTGATTTCCCAGCATCCCCTGGTGAGCGAAGTCGCGGTGATCGGCGTGAAGGACCCGAAATGGGGCGAGCGGCCGAAGGCGCTGGTGGTGGCCAAGTGCGGCGCGGCCGTCGACGCCGAGGCGATTCGGGCGTTTCTCGCCGGATTCGCCGAGCGGGGACTGATCTCGAAATATGGCGTGCCGCAGGAGATCGAACTGGTCGAGGCGCTGATCAAGACCAGCGTGGGCAAGATCAACAAGCGCGCGCTGCGCGAGCTTTTTGGCGGCTGACCCGCTCTCCCGACCCGGATATCGGCCAAGAGGGGAGTTTACGTCGCTCGCCTGCGTTCGCCGTTCACGCAGCAGCGTTTGACGCTGGGCGAACCATTGCTCGATTGGATTGAGGTTGGACTCAGCGCGATTGGGCGTCCCTGAGCAATGAGGCGCGGGCGCCGCGCGCCCGTGATCAACGAAGACGAGACAAGCCGGGGCCCCAGATGTGAGCCTTCCGATCTGCAGGTCCGCCAGCGACGCCGGCCGCTATGCCAGCCGCCTCTGCGACGACGCCGACTAGCGAAGCCGTCTTTGCTTGAGGTCTTGTTTGTTTTTAGAATGGCGCGCCCGAAGAGATTCGAACTCCTGACCCCCAGATTCGTAGTCTGGTGCTCTATCCAGCTGAGCTACGGGCGCCTTTCGCAACGGGCTTGGCCGCCGCGACTGAGGCGGTGTTTAACGGCTCCATTTTCGTTTGGCAAGGGCGTTGTCGCAATTTTTTCACGCATCCTTTCGCGCGCCGCCCGCGTTGACTTTAGGCGTCCCTTGCCCCTATAAGGCCGCTCGCGATTTCGGCTTCGCGCCGACGTCGACGGGCGTTTGCATCCTCATCGCGGGCCAAGCCTGCGCATGACGCAAACAGGAACCGGCGAAGCGCGAAACCTTGAACACTTCGGCGTCGGCTGAGTCCGGCGCCTCGGACAATCGGAGTTCACCGTGAAGCGGACCTATCAACCCTCCAAGATCGTGCGCAAGCGTCGCCATGGTTTTCGCGCCCGTATGGCCACCGTCGGCGGCCGCAAGGTGCTCAACGCTCGCCGCGTTCGCGGCCGCAAGCGCCTCTCCGCCTGATTTTCGGCGCGGTTTCGCGCCATGTCCCGTCCCGGCGACGGCGAAATCGAATCGCGCCGCCCTTCGGCTCCGGTCGAAGGCGACGCGATTTCTTTGTTGCGGCCTGAGCGGTTGAAGAAACGCGCCGAGTTTCTCGCCGCCGCCAAGGGGCGCCGCCAGCATCAGCGCGGCTTCGTGCTGCAGGCCCGCAGCCGCGCTCAAGGCGAGGGTGGTTCGGCCCCGCGATTCGGATTCACGGTCACGAAAAAGACCGGAAATTCCGTCGTCCGCAACCGTATCCGCCGCCGCCTGCGTGAAATCGTCCGTCTTCATGCCGCGGGCGCCGGCGCCCGGACCAAGCCCGGAACCGATTATGTCCTGGTCGGCCGAATCGAGGCGCTGACCACGAGTTTCGACGAGCTGCGCGGCGAATTCCTCCGCGCCCTGCAGAAAATCCATTCCGCCGAACGCAAGTCAGACCGTTGAACATGCAGAACGATCAGAAGAACCTCCTCCTCGCCATGGCCTTGTCGGTCATGGTCATCGTCGGCTGGAATTATTTCTTCGCCGCGCCGAAAGTGCAGCAGGCCCGGCAGACGCAGAGCCAGCTCGAACAAATGGGCGGCAAGACGCCCGATCCCGCCGCGCCGCAACCCGAAGCGGCCGCCGTCGCGCCCTTGCCGCCGGCCATCGCGCGCGGCGAAGCGCTGGCGGCCAGCCCGCGCATCGTCATCGACACGCAAAAGCTCTCGGGCACGCTGGCGCTCAAGGGCGCGCGCCTCGACGACCTTTCGCTCAAGGCCTATCGCGAGACCACCGACCCGACCAGCCCGAACATCGTGCTGCTGTCGCCCTCGGGCGCGCCCGACGCTTATTTCGTCGACGTCAATTATGTCGCGCCGCGCGGCGCCTCGGTCGATCTGCCGAAGTCCGATTCCTTGTGGAAGGCCGACGGCCAGCGCCTGACCGAAACGACGCCGGTGACGCTCACCTTCGATAACGGCAAGGGCCTCGTCATCAAGCGCAAGATTTCGGTGGACGAGAATTACCTGTTCACGGTCGCCGACACGGTGGAGAATCACGCCAAGGAGGCGGTGAACTTCTTTTCCGACGCCTCCGCCACCCGGCAGGGCGAGCCGAAAACCTCCGGCTACGCCGTGCTGCACGAAGGGTTCATTGGCGTAGTCGGCGCGGACCAGGCCTCGACCGAGTTGACTTACGCCCAGATCGCCAAGGAAACCAACAAGGCCAAGGTTCTGCCGGTCGACGCCTTCGCGACCGGGGGCTGGCTCGGCTTCACCGATAAATATTGGGCGACCGCGATCATTCCCGACACGGCCCAGGGCTACAAGGGCTGGTTCCGCGAGTTTTCGGGCGTCAAGCCGCAATATCAGGCCGACGCTTTCGGCGAATCGAAGACGCTCGCGCCCGGCGAATCGCTGACGCTTTCGACCCGGATTTTCGCCGGCGCCAAGGAAAGCAAGGTTCTTGAGCACTATCAGAACGATCTTGGCGTCAGCAAGTTCGACATGCTGATCGACTGGGGCTGGTTCCATTTCATCACCCGCCCGATGTTCTGGCTGCTGGAAACCCTGTTCAATCTGGTCGGCAATTTCGGCGTCGCCATTCTGCTGATCACCCTCGTTGTGAAGGCCCTGTTCTTCCCGCTGGCGAACAAGTCTTACGCCTCCATGGCGAAGATGAAGGTCATTCAGCCGAAGATGAAGGAGATCCAGGAGCGCTTCGCCGACGATAAGCAGAAGCAGCAGGAAGAGATGATGAAGCTCTACCGCGCGGAAAAGGTGAACCCGGTCTCGGGTTGCCTGCCGGTGCTGCTGCAAATCCCGGTGTTCTTCTCGCTCTACAAGGTTCTGTTCGTCGCCATCGAAATGCGGCAGGCGCCGTTCTTCGGCTGGATCCAGGACCTTTCGGCGCCCGATCCGACCAATGTGTTCAACCTGTTCGGCCTCATCCCCTTCGATCCCACGGTCATGCCGGTGTTCGGCCACCTGCTGCATCTCGGCGTCTGGCCGCTCGTCATGGGCGTGTCCATGTGGGTGCAGATGAAGATGAACCCCGAGCCGACCGATCCCGTGCAGAAAACCATGTTCGCGTGGATGCCGGTGATCTTCACCTTCATGCTCGGCTCGTTCCCGGCGGGTCTGGTGATCTACTGGACCTGGAACAACGTGCTGTCGGTCGCGCAGCAGGGCCTGATCATGAAACAGGCCGGCGCCAGGATCGAACTGTTCGGCAACATCGCCGGCACGTTCAAGAAAAAGTAGCGGCCTCGCCCGCAGCGAAAGCGCCGGAGCCCCGCTTCGGCGCTTTCGCGCGTTAAGGAAACGGACCTCGCGTGACAGAACCGGACACTCCCGACTTTGCCGAAATCGGCCGCTGGCTGTTTGCGCAGAACTGCGAATTCGTCTGGGCGGCCGACAAGATCGACGGTCTGCCGCCGATGGGGCCGTTGGAGATCGCCTTCGCCGGGCGCTCCAACGTCGGCAAAAGCTCGTTGCTCAACGCCCTGACGACGCGCAAGACGCTGGCGCGCACCTCGCACACGCCGGGACGCACCCAGCAGCTCAATTTCTTCGATCTTGGGCCGGAGCCGGCCGCGCCGTTGCTGCGGCTGGTGGACATGCCCGGCTATGGCTATGCGGCGGTCTCCAAGGAGAAAATCGCCAACTGGACCCGCCTGATGAAGGATTTTCTGCGCGGGCGGGCCACGCTGGCGCGCGTCTTCGTGCTGATCGACGGGCGCCACGGCGTCAAGGACGTGGATCACGAAATGCTGACCGCGCTGGACCAGGCGGCGCTGTCCTATCAAGTCGTCCTGACCAAGCGCGACGAGGTGAAGAAGTCGCTGGTGGACAAAACCCTCGATGACGCCCGTCGCGCCTTGAGCAAGCATCCCGCCGCGCATCCCGACGTCATTTTTCTGTCGTCGCATTCGGGCGAATCAGTCGAAGATCTGCGCGCGGCGGTCGTGCGGCTGATGTCCGAGCGGGACCGCGAAACTTTCGCGCGCCTGCGCGCTTGAGGGGCGCGGCGGACTCAAGCTAATAAGTCCGCGCATCCATTCCAGCCGGTTCAAAAGGCGGTATCATGAGCGATCTTCCCACCTCGCAGCCCCTCGACACCGCCGAAGCGGTGAATCAGGCGCGCATCCTGATGCAGGCCCTGCCGCATATGCTGCGCTACGACGAATCGGTCGTGGTGGTGAAATATGGCGGCCACGCGATGGGCGACCAGGACACCGCGCGCAATTTCGCCCGCGACATGGTTCTGCTGGAGCAATCGGGCGTCAATCCGGTGGTGGTGCATGGCGGCGGCCCGCAGATCGGCGCCATGCTGGCGAAACTCGGGATCAAGTCGGAATTCGCCGACGGCCTGCGCATCACCGACCAGGCCACCGTCGAGGTGGTGGAGATGGTGCTGGCCGGCGCCATCAACAAGCAGATCGTCGGCATCATCAACAACGAGGGCGGCCACGCCATCGGCCTGTGCGGCAAGGACGGCAATCTCGTCACCGCCAAGAAAATCCAGCGGGCCGAGCAGGACGGCAAGCCCGCCGTGGATTACGGCTTTGTCGGCGAACCGGAAAAGGTCGATTCGACCGTGCTCGAACAGGTGTTGGGCCGCGAGTTGATTCCGGTGCTGGCGCCGATCGCGCTGGGGGCCGAGGGCGAGACGTATAATGTCAACGCCGACACGTTCGCGGGCGCCATCGCCGGCGCCATCGAGGCCAAGCGCTTGTTGCTGCTCACCGACGTGCCCGGCGTGCTCGACAAGGACAAGAAGCTGATCAAGACGCTGAAGATCGGCGAAATCCCGGCGCTGATCGCCGACGGCACCATCACCGGCGGCATGATTCCCAAGGTCGAGACCTGCATTTACGCCATCGAGCAGGGCGTCGAGGGCGTGGTGATTCTGGACGGCAAGATTCCGCACGCCGTGCTGATCGAGCTGTTCACCGACCACGGCGCCGGCACGCTGATCACCCGTTAATGCGACGGCGAAGCCTCGTATTCCTGTCATGCGGCGCCCATATGGGAATCGCATGACGATTTCTGTTCCGATCAAACGCGCGTTGAGCCATTTCGCCCAGGTCGAAACCTGGGTGTTCGATCTCGACAATACCCTCTATCCGCCGCACAGCGACCTGTGGCCCAAGATCGACGCCCGCATCACCGCCTATATGGCGGCGATGCTCGGCCTCGACGGCCTGTCCGCGCGGGCGTTGCAAAAGCACTATTACCGGGCGTTCGGGACGACGCTTTCGGGCCTGATCCACGAATATCAGGTCGATCCCGCCGATTTCCTGCGCTTCGTCCACGACATCGACCGCAGTTCGCTCGACCCCAATCCGGCTTTGGCGGCGGCGATCGCGGCGTTGCCGGGGCGCAAGCTGATTCTCACCAACGGCTCGCACGCCCATGCGCTGGCGACGGCGAAACAATTGGGGATCGACCATCTGTTCGACGATTGTTTCGCCATCGAGCACGGCGATTACCTGCCGAAACCGCATTTGCAGACGTATCAGCGGTTTTTCGACCGCCATGCCGTCGATCCCGCCCGCGCCGCCATGTTCGAGGACATCGTTCACAATCTGGAGGTTCCCCACGCCAGCGGCATGTTGACCGTGCTGGTCAAGCCGAAGGAGGGGGCTGAGGATTTTCGCGAAGACTGGGAGAAGCACGAGGTCGCGCCGCCGCATGTGGATTTTGTGACCGACGATCTGGCGGGGTTTTTGGCGGGGCTTGTGCGCTGAACATCCCTGTTGTCCGCCCGCAACCTTGACATCCCCGCCCCAAACCCCGAAACCAAAAGCCATAAACCTGACGGGGGAACCCCATGCCGCACGCGCTTGCGACCATCATCGACGCCGCATTCGAAGATCGCCTGAACATCAACGCCCAAACCGGCGGCGACATTCGCCACGCCGTTGATTCGGCGCTTCATCTGCTCGATTCCGGCAAGCTTCGCGTGGCCGAAAAGACTCCCGGCGTCGCCGGCGCCGAGGCCTGGAAAGTCAACCAGTGGCTGAAGAAGGCCGTGCTGCTGTCGTTCCGCCTCAACGACATGACGGTGATTCCCGGCGGCCCCGACGGCGCCACCTGGTACGACAAGGTGCCCTCGAAATTCGAGGGCTGGGGCGTCAAGGATCACCTGCAGGCCGGCTTCCGCTCCGTGCCCGGCTGCATCGTGCGCCGTTCCGCCTATATCGCGCCCGGCGTCATCCTGATGCCGAGCTTCGTCAATCTCGGCGCCTATGTCGACACCGGGACCATGGTGGACACCTGGGCGACGGTCGGCTCCTGCGCCCAGATCGGCAAGAACGTGCATCTGTCGGGCGGCGTCGGCATCGGCGGCGTGCTGGAGCCGCTGCAGGCCGGTCCCACCATCATCGAGGACAATTGCTTCATTGGCGCGCGTTCCGAAGTCGTTGAAGGCGTGGTGGTCGGCGAGGGTTCGGTGCTGGCGATGGGCGTTTTTATCGGCGCCTCGACCAAGATCGTGAATCGCAAGACCGGCGAGGTCCATATCGGTTATGTGCCGCCCTATTCCGTGGTGGTGCCGGGCAATATGCCCGGAAAAATCATGCCCTATGGCGAGCCCGGCCCCTCCACCTATTGCGCGGTGATCGTGAAGACGGTGGACGCGCAGACGCGCGCGAAGACCGCCATCAACGAGCTGCTGCGCGACTGACATGGATGAATTGAGCCCCGGCGTCGCGCTGGCGCGCGATCTGATCCGCAAGGCTTCGGTGACCCCCGCCGACGCCGGAGCGCTCGATGTATTGCAGCAAAGACTGGAGGCGGCCGGGTTTTCCTGCCGCCGCCTGCCGTTTTCGGAACCCGGCAGCCCCGATATCGACAATCTCTACGCCCGCATCGGGTCCGGCGCGCCTTATCTCTTGTTCGCCGGCCATACCGACGTCGTGCCGCCTGGCGACCCCGCCAAATGGCGGGCCGATCCCTTCGCCGGCGACATTGTGGACGGCGAGCTTTTCGGGCGCGGCGCCGCCGACATGAAGGGCGGCATCGCCGCCTTCGCCGCCGCCGCCCTGGCTTATCTGTCGGAAAACCCGCTGCGCGGCTCGATCGGCTTCCTCATCACCGGCGACGAGGAGGGGCCTGCGGTCAATGGCACCGTCAAAATGCTGGCCTGGATGGCGGAGCAGGGCGAAAAATTCGACCATTGCATCGTCGGCGAGCCGACCAATCCCAATGAACTCGGCGACATGATCAAGGTGGGCCGGCGCGGCTCGCTCAACGGGCGTCTGAGGGTGATCGGCCAGCAGGGCCATGTCGCTTATCCGCAGCGCGCGGACAATCCGGTTGGCCATGTGCTGGCGCTGTGCGCGGCGCTGAAAGAGACGCCGCTCGACGCCGGCACGGCCTGGTTCGACGCCTCCAACCTCGAAATCACCTCGATCGATATCGGCAATGCCGCGACCAACGTGATTCCCGGCGAGGCGCTGGTGCGCTTCAACGTGCGCTTCAACGACCGGTGGACGCCGGACACGCTGAAGGCCGAAATCCTGCGCCGTCTGGAAAGCGCGCGTCCCCCGGAGAAATTCGCGCTGGAATTCGACCCGTGCAACGCCGTGTCGTTCATCACCGAACCGGACGATTTCACCGCGCGGGTGGCTTCGGCCATAGCCGCCGAAACGGGGCGGCGTCCCGAATATTCCACCTCCGGCGGCACGTCGGACGCCCGCTTCATCGCGCAGCACGGCAAGGTGCTGGAGTTCGGGCTGGTCGGCAAAACCATGCACCAGATCGACGAGCGCGTTCCCGTCGCGGACATTGATGCGCTGACGCGGATTTACGGGCGCATCTTGCAAAGCTATTTCGACGCGGCGTCGTGACGTTCGTCGCCGCCGGAGCCGAATGATTCGGTGTCAGGAGATAGCATGAGCGAGCGCGCGCCCGAAAAACATCATTGGCGGTTTCACGCCGCGCACGCCCATTTGAACGCCGTTTTTGGCGACGACTGGTTCGCGCACAAGGCCGAGACCTTCGCCCGATTCTTCGGCACGCCGACCTTCCTGATCGCGCAGACGTTCATCGTGCTGGTGTGGATAGCGGTCAATCTGGCGGGCTGGACCAGCTTCGACGTCTATCCGTTCATCCTGCTCAATCTCGCCTTTTCGCTACAGGCGGCCTATGCGGCGCCGTTGATCCTGCTGGCGCAGACCCGGCAGGCCGAGCGCGACAAGGCCAATAGCGAGGCGGATGCGCTGCATCGCGAGGATTTGGCCCGGGCCAGCGCGGAGCGCCAGGCGCAGATGAAGCTGCAAAGCGACTTGCTGCTGAAGATGCTGGGGCAGAACAACGATTTGACCGAGCAGGTCAGCCAGTTGATGCAGCAGAACATCGACCTGACCAAAACGGTGGGCGCGTTGAGCGCGCGCATCGAGCAGATGACCGCCGAGATGCGCAGCCGCATCTGCCAATAAGGCGCTCGCGCCTAAGGCTTCCGGCTCGTCGCAGCCCCCGCAGATCGCGTCGAGGCCGGCCACACGTTTTGCGACGACTTAAAGCGCGATGCTCGTGAGAGACGCGCCGGCCAAAGCCTCAATGCGCGCGGCTAATACAAAAATCCACCACGTCGAGCAGGGCGCGCTTCCACGGCGAATCCGGGAAAATGCCCATGGCGTCGCGGGCCATGGCGCCATAATGGCGGGCGCGCTCGATCGTGTCTTCCAGCGCGCGATGCTTGGTCATCAGCCCCTGCGCCTTCTCCAGATCGCCTTCCGCGATTTCACCCTGTTCCAGCGCCTTTTTCCAGAAGGCGCGCTCGGCCTCGTTGCCGCGCCGGAACGACAGCACCACCGGCAGGGTGATCTTGCCCTCGCGGAAATCGTCGCCGACGTTCTTGCCGAGCTTGGCGGCCGAGCCGCCGTAATCCAGCGCGTCGTCGATCAGCTGGAAGGCGACGCCGAGATTCATGCCATAGGCGCGGCAGGCGGCGATTTCCGCCTTCGGGCGCAGCGCCACGGTCGGGCCGACTTCGGCGGCGGCGGCGAACAATTCCGCGGTCTTGCCCCGGATCACCGCGAGATAGGCGTCTTCCGTGGTTTCCGTATCCTTGGCGGCGGCGAGCTGCATCACCTCGCCCTCGGCGATCACGGTGGCGGCGACCGACAGCACGTCGAGACAGGAGAGCGAGCCGACCTCGACCATCATGCGGAACGCCTGGCCGAGCAGGAAATCGCCGACGAGGACGCTGGCCTCGTTGCCCCACAGCTTGCGCGCGGCCTGCTTGCCCCGGCGCATGTCGCTCTCGTCGACGACATCGTCGTGGAGCAGGGTGGCGGTGTGCATGAATTCGACGGCGGCGGCCAGCTTGACATGGCCCTCGCCCTGGTAGCCGCACATGCCGGCGGTGGCCAGCACCAGCATCGGGCGCAGGCGCTTGCCGCCGGAGGAAATCAGGTGGTTGGCGACTTCCGGAATCATGGCGACGTCGGAGCCGGTGCGCGACAGGATGGTTTGATTCACCCGGTTCATATCCGCCGCGACCAGGGCGACCAGCGCTTCCATGCCGGGATCAGCGGATTTTTCATCGAAGGAAACGACTACACCCAAGATAGAACCCCCTGCGGCGCAAGCGCCAAGCTTTCAAAGGCGACCATAGGTCCTTAACCGGGCGGGAGCAAGGAGGCAAGGATTGGACTTACCGACAGGGCCGCCGTTATTGTCCTGGATCATGCCGGAAGAAAAGTCTCCTGACCTGCTGCTCGATGGGCGTCTCAAGCTGTTTCAGCGCGGCGGGCACCGCGCCGGAACCGACGCGGTCCTGCTGGCGGCGGCCGCGCCTCCGCTCGGGTCCGGCTTGGCCGTGGACGTCGGGGCCGGAGCCGGAACGGTGGGGCTGCTGCTGGCGCTGGCCCATCCCGGCGCGCGGATCGCGCTGCTGGAGAAAAATCCCGTGGCGGCCGAGGATTCCCGGCGCAATATCGCGGCCAACGCGCTGGGCGAGCGGGTCCGGCTGGCGGAGGCCGATCTGTTCGACGCCGTTGCGCGCAAGGCTAAAGGACTGGTGGAGGCGGCCGACGTCGTCGTCACCAACCCCCCCTTTCTTGAAGCGCGGGCGGCGCGCGTCTCGCCGGACGCCCATCGCGCCATGGCCCATGTGCTGGGGGCGGGCGGTCTGGCGGGCTGGCTGAAGGCGTCGCTGGCGCTGCTGCGTCCCGGCGGCTCCTTCGCCATGATTCACCGCGCCGACGCGCTCGACGACATTCTGGCCGGTTTTGAGGGGCGGCTGGGCGGGCTGGAGGTTTTTCCGATTTTTCCGAGGGAGGGTCGGCCGGCGATTCGGGTCATCCTGCGCGGAAAAAAAGGGTCGAAAGCGCCGCTGGCGCTGCTGCCCGGCCTTGTCCTGCATGGCGCGGACGGCAAGTTTACGCCCGTGGCGGAGGAGGTCCACCGCCACGGGCGCCGGTTGTTCGCGGATTAGCGCTCAGTAGCAGTAGCGCACGGTCCGCCAGCGCAGGCCATAGGCGGTTTGCACCGTGACGCGGCGCAACTGGCAACTGCTGTCGTAATAGCCGTCGTCATACCAGCCGCCATAATAGGGGGCGCCGAAGCCGACGCCGACATAGGGGCCGCCCCAGCCCCATCCGCCGCCGCCCCAACCATGGTGGCCGCCATGCCACCCGCCGCCGTGCCACCCGCCGCCGTGCCATCCGCCTCCGCCGAATCCTCCGCCGTGGAAGCCTCCGCCATGGAAGCCTCCGCCGCCGAAGCCGCCATGGCCGAATCCGCCGTGGCCGCCAAACGCGAATGCGGGTTGCGCCGCCAGGGTGAGCGCGCCCGCCACCGCCGCCGTCTTGAGAATGTCGCCCATCGTGGTCATGACTGACCTCCTTTGTTGACGATTTGTTAACACTCCCCGGCTGAACAACGCTTGAACGCGGACGTTGTTCGGCCCGACCGGTCGGAAAATTCGGCTTTCCCTTTCCGGTCCGCGCCTTTAGTTTGCGCGCGCCGTCGCACAACCTTCAGAGAAGAAATGACACAGACGCCTTCCGCCCCATCTTCGGCGCTGGACCCGAAGAAGAGTTTTCAGGGCCTCATCCTCACGCTGCAAAAGTTCTGGGCGAGCCAGGGCGCCGTGGTGCTGCAGCCCTATGACATGGAAGTCGGCGCCGGCACGTTCCATCCGGCCACCACGCTGCGATCGCTCGGGAAAAAACCGTGGAAGGCCTGCTATGTGCAGCCCTCGCGCCGCCCCAAGGACGGCCGCTACGGCGAGAACCCCAACCGCTTGCAGCACTATTACCAGTTTCAGGTGATCCTGAAGCCGAGCCCGGACAATCTGCAGGATCTCTATCTGCAATCGCTCGCCGCCATCGGCGTGGATTCGTCTCTGCACGACATCCGCTTCGTCGAGGACGACTGGGAAAGCCCGACGCTCGGCGCGTGGGGCCTGGGCTGGGAATGCTGGTGCGACGGCATGGAAGTGTCGCAGTTCACTTACTTCCAGCAGGTCGCGGGCGTGGAATGTTCTCCCGTCTCGGGCGAACTCACGTTTGGCCTCGAACGCCTCGCCATGTACGTGCAGGGCGTCGAGAATGTTTACGACCTCAATTTCAACGGGCTGGAGGGCGCCGACCGCATCTCCTACGGAGACGTGTTCCTGCAGGCCGAGCAGGAATATTCCCGCCACAATTTCGAGGCCGCCGACACGAAAAAACTGTTCGGCGATTTCGAGCGCGCGGAAGCCGAATGCAAGGCGCTGCTGGCGTTCGGCGACCGGGGCGAGGGCAAGCACCAGATGGTGCTGCCGGCCTATGACCAATGCGTGAAGGCCAGCCACGCCTTCAACCTGCTCGACGCGCGTGGGGTGATTTCGGTCACCGAGCGCCAGTCCTACATCCTTCGCGTGCGCGAACTGGCCAAGGCCTGCGGCGCCGCCTGGATGAAGACGGACGGCGCGGGTTTCGCCGCCTCCAAGGAATAAGAAAAATGTCCGATCTCCTGCTCGAACTCTTCTCCGAGGAAATCCCGGCGCGCATGCAGGCGCAGGCGGCGGCCGACCTGAAAAAGCTCGTCACCGACGCTCTGGTCGAGCGCGGCCTGTTGTATGAGGCGGCCACCGCTCTTGCGACCCCGCGCCGCCTGACGCTGCATGTCGTCGGCCTGCCGACCAGCCAGCCCGACCAGCGCGAGGAGAAAAAAGGCCCGCGCGTCGGCGCGCCCGAGGCGGCGCTCGCCGGCTTTTTGAAAAGCTCGGGGCTGGCCTCGCTGGATGACGCCCGCATCGACACCGACAAGAAGGGCGGCCAGTTCTATGTCGCGGTGATCGAGAAGAAGGGCGCGCCCACGCTGGACGTGCTGGCGGACATCCTGCCGGCGATCATCAAGAATTTCCCGTGGCCGAAGGCGATGCGCTGGGGCGCCGGTTCGTCCGAGCCGAACCCGCTGCGCTGGGTGCGTCCGCTGCACGCCATCGTCGCCACGTTCGGGCCGGAAACCGAGGAGCCGGACATCGTTCCGTTCGAGGTCGGCGGCGTCAAGGCCGGCAATGTCACTTACGGCCATCGCTTCATGGCGCCCGGCGCGATCAAGGTGCGGCGGTTCGACGATTACGTCACAAAACTCTACGACGCCAAGGTCGTGCTCGACCCGGCGCGCCGTCGCGACATTATCCTGCACGATTGCAAGGATTTAGCCTTCGCCCAGGGGCTGGAGCTGGTCGAGGACGAGGGATTGCTGCACGAAGTCGCCGGCTTGGTCGAATGGCCGGTCGTGCTGATGGGCGCGTTCGACGCCAGCTTTTTGGACATTCCCGCCGAGGTGATCCGCGCCACCATCCGCGCCAATCAAAAATGCTTCGTGCTGCGCGATCCCGCCACCGGCGGGCTGGCCAACAAGTTCTTGCTGGTGTCGAACGTGGTCGCCACGGACGGCGGCAAGGCCATCGCCGCCGGCAATGGCCGCGTGGTGCGGGCGCGGTTGTCCGACGCGCTGTATTTCTGGAAGACCGATCAGGCGCCGCTGCCGGATTTCGCCGATCAGGGCAAGCCGCTCGACCAGCGGCTGGCGAAATTGCGCGCGCTGAACATCGTGTTCCACGCCAAGCTGGGCACGCAGGGCGCGCGCATCGTTCGTATTATTGAGGCTGCGCGCGAATTGGCGCCGAAGGTCGGCGCTGACCCCGCGAAGGCGGCGCGCGCGGCGGAACTGGCCAAGGCCGATCTGGTGACGGAAGTGGTTGGCGAGTTCCCGGAAACGCAAGGTCTGATGGGCCGCCGCTACGCCGAATTGCAGGGCGAGGATGCGGAGGTCGCTGCGGCAATTGAGGAGCATTATAAGCCGCAGGGGCCGACGGATCGCATCCCCAATGCGCCAGTGAGCGTGGCGGTGGCGCTGGCCGATAAGCTGGATACGCTGGTCGGCTTTTGGGGCATTGATGAGAAGCCGACGGGCTCCAAGGACCCCTTTGCCCTCAGGCGCGCAGCTCTCGGGGTAATTCGGATCATTTTGGAAAACGGGCTGAGGCTGCGTCTCATAAACGACGCCTTTCTTCTCCCCTTCATCTTTGCGAATTCTGATATTGCAAAGGCAAAAGTTCAGCCAGCCTTCGATCATTTAGCAGCAGCTCAAGGCGCTCTTGGCCGCGCGGATGAGAATCTAGATCAAGCTTGGCAACAGTATAGCAAGCGCATCCAGCACCCTATCTCGCGTGAGGAACTTTTAGCAAAGACAGACCAGTTATCGGACCTGCTGGCTTTCCTTGCTGATCGTCTTAAGGTCTACCTCCGCGACCGGGGCGCCCGCCACGATCTGCTCGACGCCGTTTTCGCCCTTGGCGAGGACGATCTCGTCCTGATCGTGCGCCGCATCGAGGCGCTCGACGCGTTTCTCAAAACCGAGGACGGCGCCAGCCTGCTGGCGGGCTACAAGCGCGCCGCCAACATTCTTAAAGCCGAGGAGAAAAAGGACGGCGCCGGCGCCTTCGAGGCCGCGCCCAACGCCAGCCTGCTCACCGACGCGGAAGAAAAGGCTCTCTTCGCGGCGATGGAGACGGCCACGGCCGAAGCCGATTCCGCGCTCAAGGCGGAAAATTTCGAGGCGGCCATGCAGGCCCTGTCAACGCTGCGCGCGCCAACTGACGCGTTCTTCGACAAGGTGACGGTCAACGCCGAAAACCCGGAGATTCGCAAGAACCGCCTGAGCCTGCTGGCCCAGTTGCGCCGCGCGATCCATCTGGTGGCGGATTTCTCGAAAATCGGCGGGTAGTGTCGAACCTGTCCCCTCTCCCCGCGTGCGGGGAGAGGGTTAGGGTGAGGGGCAAAACCCCAAGCTCAATCTTGACTGTCGGGGCGACCGCAGGCTGACCCGGGCGAGCCAGCGCCGGCGTCCCCCTCACCCCCGCCCTCTCCCCGCGTGCGGGGAGAGGGAGTTGGCGCCGTCGGGGGAAGCAGGGCGTGCAGGATTGTCTCGCATACGCCCGCAATATTTTCGAAGACGTAGGCGTTGGTCACGCGCAGGACGCGAAACCCTTGTTCGACGAGCCACATATCCCGGCGGTGATCATGGGCGCGCTCGCGCGGGGTCGAATGCGTCGCTCCATCGACCTCGACGATCAGCTTTGCCTCGCGGCAGACGAAATCGACGTAATAGACGCCAATGTTCTCCTGCCGGACAAATTTGAAGCCATTCAGTCTTCGCGCGCGCAGGCGCGACCAAAGTTTCGCTTCGGCCGAAGTCGCATCGCGCCGCAGCAGACGGGATCGGTCCGTTCGGGTGGGCGTCGCGCCGCGCATTTTGCCCTCTCATCGGTTCCGCGGCGCAGGCTGAGGCGCAAAACGACTCGGGTCAATGTGGATCGTTGGGACGCGCCGCCCGCGCGTGAACCGGCTTCAGCCCCAGCGTGAATTCTGGCGCGGGGTCGTGGAAGTTGCGGCCCCGGTAAAGTTTGAGTTCGAACGCCGGCGCGCCATTGGCCGTGATCGCGATGGGCGCCAGCGGCTCGATCGAATCGAAATGATCCTCGTAAAGCTGATGCGCCTGTTCGAGCGTGAGATAACGCCCGACGAGGATCGCGTCGCGGCCCAAAAATCGTTGCGGATCGCGGGTGGCGCCGAAGCCGCGCGGATCGTCGGACAGCGCCAGCACCGGGAGACGTCCGCCCAGCGCCGCGTCGATCTTGCCCGCTTCAAACCAGCGGGAGGCGCCGACGAACGCGCCTTCGCGCGCCAGAACCCGCGCGAAAAAAGCGTCGGAAACGTCCGTCCAGTCGAGCGTTTCCAGCAACGGATAGCGCGCGCCGCTCAGGGCCGGCAGGCGCAGGTTGGCCAGCCCGGCCAGCAGCGCGATCAACACCGTGACCACGACGCCGGCGCCGGTCACGGCGGGGCCAATCCATCGGACGCCCTGGGCGAACGCTTCCGCGATTTCCCGGCCGAGCAGCGGCAGCAGCAGCAGGTAGCCCGGCGCGGCCCAATGCGGCAGCACGCGGCTGGCCGACCACAGCGCGGGCAGGGTAAAGGCGACCACCGGCCCCAATGCGAGACAGGCCAGCAGAAAATCCCTCTCCTGCGCCGGGCCGCGCCGCAGCGCGCGCGCCAGCAGAAAAACGCAAGGCAGAAAAATCCACGGCAGCAGGAACAGGGCCTGCATGCCCAGCAGGAGGAACGGCGCCTTCAGATTGAGGCGGGGATCGCCGGTGCGGCCTCCCTGGAACAGGAACGAGGCCCAATCGTGCTGCGCGTTCCAGATCAAGACCGGCGCGAACAGCGCCAGGGCGAGCAGGCCGGCGAGCCAGGGCCATGGCGTCTTGAGCCAGGCGCGATGGCGCGGGCTGCACAGCATGAACAAAAACGCGCCCGCCGGCAGAAATACGCCGTGATATTTGGACAGCAGCGCGAGGCCGGAACACAGGCCGGCCAGCAGCCACCACAGCGGCGCCCGGGATGCGTCCTCATCGAAAAACACATGCGCCAGCGCCCAAGCGCCGCCGAGCAGGGCCGGCAGCAGCGGCGCGTCAGGCAGCACCCAACTCGCGTCGATCACACCGAGGACTGGTGCGCAGCACAGCGCGAAACTCGCCCAGAACCCGGCCTCGGCGCCGTAGAGCCGCCGCCCCAGCAGGAACATCAGAACAGTGGTCAGTCCCGACAGCAGGATGAAAGGCAGGCGCAGCGCCAGATCGCTCTCGCCGAACAGGCGGTGGCCCAAAGTCGCCAGCCACCAGCTCAGGGGCGGGTGGTCGAACGCGCTGAGCACGAAATCCCGGCTGGTGGCGACGGTGTAGGCCTCGTCCATGCCGAGGCCGAGTGACGTTGCGAAAATAATTCTTAAACCGAGGGCGACTAGGATCAACCCCGCCAGCCGCCGTTCCGGTGTGAAGCGCGCGCCACTGCGCGCGGAGGCCGACGCGAGGCCATCGGGAGCAAGGGAAAGGCGGTCCATACAAGCGTTCCATCTCGAAAGCGCGCGTTGCGAACCGGCGGCTCCGCGCGGGCGGCGCATCGGC
Source organism: Rhodoblastus acidophilus (assembly GCF_900187365.1). GTDB lineage: Bacteria > Pseudomonadota > Alphaproteobacteria > Rhizobiales > Beijerinckiaceae > Rhodoblastus > Rhodoblastus acidophilus. The sequence goes on along the minus strand of NZ_FYDG01000002.1, from coordinate 110,310 downwards.
TCGCTGGACTGCGCGGCGCAATGCAGCTAGCAGAGTTCCCTGCTGAAAAGATAGCCCAATCGAAAGCTTGTTCCGTGGCCGCCGAACTGACCCTTGTCATTCCCACCTTCAACGAAAGCGCCAACCTGCGCGAACTGATCCGTCGCGTCGATGTCGCGCTCTCGGGCGTCGCCTGGGAAATGATCGTGGTGGACGACGATTCGCCGGACGGCACCTGGACGCTCGCCAAGCAGGTTTCGCGCGAGGACTCGCGGGTGCGTTGCCTGCGGCGCGTCAACCGGCGCGGCCTCGCCGGCGCTTGCATCGAGGGCATGCTCGCCTCCGCCGCGCCGATTGTGGCGGTGATGGACGCCGATCTGCAGCATGACGAGAGCATCCTGCCGAAAATGCTGGAGAAAATTCGCGGCGGGGCCGAACTCGTCGTCGGCAGCCGCCATGTCGAGGGCGGCTCGGCCGACAACGGCTTTTCGGCGCGGCGCGCCGCCATCAGCCGGATCGCCACCGCTCTGGCCAAGCGGGCGCTGCGCGCCGAATTCAGCGATCTGATGAGCGGATTCTTCATGATCCGCCGCGAGATCGTGGAGGAATGCGCGCCGCGCCTGTCCTCCGCCGGATTCAAGATTCTCGCCGATCTCGTGGCCTCCGCGCCGCGCCGGCTCAAGGTCGAGGAGGTCGGCTACATGTTTCGCGAGCGTCTGGCGGGCGAATCGAAGTTCGACATCAAGGTGGGGCTGGATTTCATCGGCCTGATGCTGAACAAAGTGTCGGGCGGGCGCATTCCCGTGCGTTTCATCTTCTTCGCCCTGGTGGGCGCGACCGGCGTCGGCGTGCATATGGCGACGCTTTACGCCGCCCTGGCGCTGGGCCTGGATTTCGACTTCGCCCAGAGCGCGGCGGTGGTGGTGGCCATGACCACCAATTTCTTCATCAACAACGCGATCACCTATCGCGACGCCAAGATCCGGGGCTTCGGCCCGATGCTGTTGGGTCTGATGTATTTTTACGGCGTCTGCGCCATTGGCGCGGTCGCCAATGTCGGCATCGCCGATCTTCTGTTCAACCGCTACGGCTTCATCACCTTCGCCGCGCTGGCCGGCGTGGTGATGGGGTCGGTGTGGAATTTCGCGCTCAGTTCGCTGTTCGTCTGGCGCAAGGACTGAGGCGGGGCGAGTTGATTGGATGATCGCGCGTCAAGGTAAGGTCCCCGCGTTTTGGCGCGAGGACCTTGGCGCCTTCAATCACTCCTCGAAGTGCCGCTTGCGGATTTGCCGCACCGTCCACCAGACGAAACCGGCGATAAAGGGGATGGCCGCGCCGGTCCACACGGTCGGGTTCAGTTGCGCTCCGGCTTCATGGGCGCCTTCGAGAACCTTGAGCAGCACGCTGGAGATATAATAGGTGATCGCGGCGACGGACAGGCCTTCCACCGTCTGTTGCAGGCGCAGTTGCAATTGCACGCGCTCGCCCATCTGGCGCAGCAGGTCGCCGTTTTGTTGCTCCACCTCGGTGTCGACGCGCGTCCGCAACAGTTCGGCCGCGCGCGAAAGCTTGCGCGACAGGTCGGCCTGGCGGCTCTCCACATTGAAGCAGGTGCGGATCGCCGGCTGCAGGCGGCGGGTGAGAAAGCCGTTCCAGCTGGGATAGTCGGGCAGGGCGGTTTCGTCGATCGCCTCCAGCCGCTCCTGCACCAGATCGTTATAGGCGTGGGTGGCGCCGAACCGATACAGGCTGAGGGCGGATTCGGTTTCGAGTTGCGCGGCCAGCCCGGTGATTTCGTCGAGCAATTCGCGGTTCTGCGCCACGCCCTTGGACTGGTTGAGCGTGGCGAGCAGGCGCGGCAGTTTCGTTTCGATCTCGCGCATCGACGGCCCGAGCCGCTGCGCTTCCGGCAGGCCGAGCAGGGCCAGGGTGCGATAGGTCTCGATTTCCAGCAGCCGCTGCGTCAGGCGTCCCGAGGCCATCGCCGGCATCGAGCGGTTGATGACGACGAGGCGCACGAAGCCGAATGTGTCGGGCGCGAAATCCGAGGCGATCAGGGCGCGGCCGTGGTTGGCCTCGCTGACCGCCGGCTGCAGCGGTTCAAACACCTGGCTTAGAATGGCCGGGTCGGTGTCGCCGGACAGCAGGTGCAGGTCGGCGGCGACCAGCAGCGGGCCGGGCTGCGGCAGCAATTGCACCTTCTGCATGAGGGCGGCGGGCGTGGGGTCGAACAGGTTTTCCTCGCCGGAGAATTCCCAGCTGTGGGTGACGAATTCGCCGTGCCGCTCCCAGGTCAGGCTGACGCCCGCCATCTCCACCCGATATTGCCGCGCCGTGGCGTCCGGCCCCGGCAAGCCCCTGGCCAGGGCGGCCGAAACGACGGCTTCGCGGTCGGCTTCCGCCTGTCCGGAGTCCAGCAGGAAGCCGAAATGCAGAACGCGCGCAGGGCTTTCCAGAGGACGTGTCGGTCTGGCGTGCAATTCGCCCAAAATTCGGGCGCGTAATTCATGTTGTTTGAATGCCGCGGCGCCCAGGTTTGCTTCCAGCATACTATCCTCTATGCGATAAAGCTTTTACATATTGGCTTGCGGCCACGCGTGCGGCGCCGCAAACCCCTTATGCCATGAAACCAGTTTAAAGGATAATCCGTCCATGCGTTTCTCCAGCTTTCTCCCTGGTTTTCCGCGCGGCTTTCTGCTCGCCCTGACGCTGGCGGCGACGCCCGCCTTGGCGCTGGACTCCGCGCCGCCGGCCGCCGCGACCTCCAGCCTCACGGTGTTCGCCGCCGCCAGCCTGAAAAACGCGCTGGGCGAGGCGAGCGCCGCCTGGAAGGCCAAGACCGGCGAGGACATCGCCGTGTCCTACGCCGCCTCCTTCCCGCTGGCGCGGCAAATCGAGGCCGGCGCGCCCGCCGACATTTTCATCGGCGCCGATGAGGAAAGCATGGATTATCTGGCTGGAAAGAAGCTGGTGAACCCTGAGAGCCGCAAGGATTTCCTGTCCAACGACCTTGTGCTGGTCGCGCCGACCGCCGGGCCCGACAAGGTGGAGCTGACCGCCGCCGCGGTGACCGGCGTGCTGAAGGACGGTCGTCTGGCGATGGGCGATCCGGCCAGCGTGCCCGCCGGCAAATATGGCCAGGCGGCGCTGACCAAGCTCGCCATCTGGGACTCGGTGAAGGATCATCTGGCGCTGGCCGACAGCGTGCGCTCGGCCTTGCTCTACGTCTCGCGCGGCGAAACGCCGCTGGGCGTGGTCTATCTCACCGACGCCAAGGCGGCGGCCAAGGAGACCAAGGTGGTCGCCACCTTCCCCGAAGCCAGCCACGCGCCGATCCGCTATCCGATCGCGCTGACCGCCGCCGCCAAGGCGTCGGCCGGCAAGTTTCTGAGCTGGCTGGTCGGGCCGGAGGGCGCGCCCTTCTTCAAGAAGCAGGGGTTCGGCGTGCTCACCGCAAAATAAGCCGCAAAGTCCGCCCCCGCGCGAATCTGTGTATCGCGCGGGGGCGATGTGCTTTACGGTCGGCTGCGACACAGGAGCGCGCCATGGAATTGACCCCGCAAGCTCGCCAGATCGTCGAATCCCTCGCCCAAACCCATGGCGTGAGCGTCGGCGCCGTCGAATCGCTTTTGTACGCGGTGGCGGCAGGGCAGGGGACGCAGGCGCAGTTCAATCATCCCGAACTCGGCGGCATGGGACAATGGTCGCAGGGCGGGATGATCATGGTCGGCGACATGTTCAACCAGGGCCTGAAATACAAGGTCGGCGCCCTGTGCGACGAATTGTCGGGCCTGTTGCGCGCCCAGCCCTTTGTTCCCGCGCCACAGCAATCCCAGGCGCAGGGATGGGGGCAGAGCCAGCAACAGGGATTTGGACAGGCCATGGGCCAGGGCGTCAGCCTGTTCGTCCAGGGCGGAGGCTTTGGCTCGGGCTGGCCGGCGGAACTGGGGACGCCGACCTCATCCGGCGCGCAAAACGACATGAGCTACGCGTTTTTTCCGTCGACCCGCCGTCTGGCGATCCGCGTCGGCGGCGAAACCACGATTTACGACACCGGCGACCACATGATCGGCGGCGTGTCGCAGCAGCAGAGCGGCGGCGCTTCGCTCACCTTCACCAGTCAATATGGTCTGGTGCGGCTGGCTGACTTGCCCGTGGTTGGGCCGGTCGCGCGCGACCGCGGAGACTCGGGCGTCGCGGCGCCGTCCGCCGCCCCGCCCGCGGCGCCTTCGGGCGCCCCGACTTCGGGCGCCGCCGTCGACATATTTGGTCTGATCGAAAAGCTCGCCGCGCTCAGGGATAAGAATATCCTCACCGATGAGGAGTTCGCGGCGAAGAAGACGGAATTGCTGAGCCGCCTTTGAGACAACGGTCGGCTGCTCAGTTGCGGTGTTGGCTGTGGAAGGGCGAGGCTTCGCTCAGGCGCGTACGAAGATAAAACAGCGCCATCTCGACGCCCATCTTCCCGTCGGACGCGAACAGCGCCAGCGGTGAGCGCCAGTGGAACGGCGCGTCGGCGATTTGTTCGCGCAGCCAGGCCACAGTGGCTTCGGGGGTGCGGAGGAATTCGAGCGCGGCGGTGATGGTTTCAAGCGCCAGGATCGCCCGCGAGGGGTCGCGCGTCTCCCCAAACAGGAGCGAACGTTCGTGTTCGGCCAGGCCGACCAGATTTGCGACCTGGTCGAACGCGTGGGCGATGGCTTTATCCTCCATGGCTGTATTGAACGATGCTGCGGCGGCGTGAATCGCGGCGATGAGCTTGTTCATGGGATTCGTCCTTCACGAAAAAGGACAGGACGACGCAAGGAGACGCCCACATTCAGCATTCCCGAATCTTTCACGGCAAGAGTGTTGGCATTATCAAAAACAAGAACATTGCGTTTGCGATTCAGGAGCGGCGCCTGCCGCACGCGCCCCAACGGGTTAGCGTTCCGAGCTTGTCTGGAGCTTTAAACGCGGCTGGGCCTGATCAGCGTTTCGACCGGAAGAAATCGCGCAGGAGCGCGGCGGCTTCGCTGGCGCGGATGCCGCCATAGACTTCGGGACGGTGATGGCAGGTCGGTTGCGAGAAGAAGCGCGGGCCGTTCTCCACCGCGCCGCCCTTGGCGTCGTCGGCGGCGAAATACAGCCGCCGCAGCCGCGCGTGGGAAATCGCCCCGGCGCACATGGCGCAGGGCTCCAGCGTCACATAGAGGTCGCAGCCGGTCAGGCGCTCGTCGTTCAGTTTTCGCGCGGCGGCGCGGATCGCCAGCATTTCCGCATGGGCGGTCGGGTCGCGGTCCTCCAGCGTGCGGTTGCCGGCGCTCGCCACAATCTCGCCGTCCTTGACGAGGCAGGCGCCGATCGGGGCCTCGCCGCGCGCGGCGGCGGCGCGCGCTTCCGAAAAGGCGCGGTCCCAGGCGGCGTTCAGGCGGACGGTTTGCGACACGACGCACTCACAGGTTCGACAGGGCGGGGGCGGCGAGTTTCGCGGCAAAACGGGCTGACGCGCAAGAGGTTGGGTTGTTGCGGGCGGCGCGGCCCGATAGGCTGCGCGGGATGGCGGAGCCGCGCATGCCCATTCCGATGGACTATCAACACGCCTCCGAGGATTTCGAACGGTTTCTCGGCGAGGTGGTCGCGCGAACCGGGTTGACGACGCGCAACCAGGCCTTCACCACGGCCGAAGGCGTGCTGCTGGCTTTTCGCCGGCGGTTGCCGCCGCGCGACGCCCTGCGCTTCGCCGGGGCGCTGCCGCCGGTGCTGCGCGCCATTTTCGTCGCGGATTGGGATATGGACGCGCCGCGTCCGGCCTTTGGTGGGCGCGCGGATTGGACGCGGGACGTTCGGGCCCTGCGCCAGGATCACAATTTTTCCCCCGACGGCGCGGTCGCCGAGGTCGCGGCGGCGTTGCGCGCCTGCCTCGGCGATTCGCGGCTTGACGCCGCCTTGGCGGGGATGCCTGCGGAGGCGCAAGATTTCTGGTCGGTCGCGCCCTGAAACTCCGAGCAAAACGCTTCGAAAAAATCCGCGCCTCTGTTATCAGAGCGGAATGACAAGCGACAAAGACAAGAATTTCGGCAAGAAGCCGGCGAAGCGCCCGCCTGCGCGCGGCAAAGTGCTGGAGGCCAAGGCCTTTGAGGGCGAGCGCATCGCCAAGGCGATGGCCCGCGTCGGCCTGTGCTCGCGCCGCGACGCCGAGGAGTGGATCGCCGCCGGCCGCGTGTCGGTCAATGGCAAGGTTCTGGACACCGCCGCGCTGAACGTCACCGAAGCCGACACGGTTCTGGTGGACGGCAAGCCGCTGGCGGCCCGCGAGCGCACCCGGCTGTTTCTGTTCCACAAGCCGCGCGGCCTCGTCACCACCGACCGCGATCCCGAGGGCCGCGCCACCGTGTTCGACTATATCGCCGAGCACAATCCGGACCTGCCGCGCCTGATGTCGGTGGGGCGGCTCGACATCAACACCGAAGGTTTGCTGCTGCTGACCAACGACGGCGGCCTCGCCCGCGTCTTGGAATTGCCGGCGACCGGCTGGCTGCGCCGCTATCGCGCCCGCGCCAATGGCGAGACCGATCAGACCCGGCTCGATTCGCTGAAAAACGGCGTGACCATCGAGGGAATCGATTATGCGGGCGTCGAGGCTCGGCTCGACCGCGTGCAGGGCGCCAATGTCTGGATCACGCTGGGGCTGCGCGAAGGCAAGAACCGCGAGGTCAAGCGCCTGCTCGAACATTTGGGGCTGGCGGTGAACCGGCTGATTCGCTTGTCCTACGGCCCGTTCCAGCTCGGCGAATTGCCGGAGGGGACGGTCGAGGAGGTCAAGACGCGGGTGCTCGCCGACCAGCTCGGCGAAAAGCTGGCGGCGGAAGCCAATGTCGATTTCGAGGGGCCGGTGATCGACCGGACGCCCGAGCCCGAGCCCGAGCCGTTCGCCCGGGGGCCGAGGCCGGCGCGCCCCGCCGAAAAGGTGCGGCCGCATCGCGCCGCCCCGGATGAGCCGCGCGCGGGCGTGCGGAAGGCGGGAGCGGACGCGCGCAAGCCGGGGACGGAAAAAGCCGGGCCGCGCAAACACGTGTCGGCGTTGCGCGACGACCGCGCCAAGGCGGTGAAGGGGCCGCGCCGCCGCGTCGAGACCGGCGCCACCGCCGACCGCAACGGCCGCGCCGTCACGGTCGAGCGCGTCAGCGTGGCGCGCAAGCCGGACCTCGCGCCCGACAACCGCAACGCCCGTCGCTTCCGCGCCGAGCGCGAGATGCAGGCCGCGCCCGAGGGCAAAAATTTCTCCGCGCGCGGCGAGGCGGGCGAACGCAAGTTCAGCCGTCCCCGCGCTGAGGGCGGCCGCGATTTCAAGCCGCGCGAGGAGCGCGGCGGCAGGTCGTTCGGCGCTTCGCGTGGCGAGAGCGGCGGCGAGCGGCCCTTCAGCCGGCCGCGGGGCGAGGGCGGCGGCGGCCGGGACTTCAAGTCGCGCGACGACCGCTCGCGCGAGGACCGGGGCAAAAGCTTTGGCGCGCCGCGCGGCGAGGCGGGCGAGCGCAAGTTCAGCCGCCCGCGCAATGAGGGCGGCGGCGACAAGAAATTCGGCGGTCCGCGCGGCGACGCCGGAGCGGCCAAGACGTTCCGCCGTGGGCCAAAACCTGTGGGCGGCGCGCCGGGCAAGCCCGGCAGGCCCGGCGGCGGACCCAAAGGGCCGCGTAAGAGCTGATGCGGATCGTCGGCGGCCGCTTCAAGGGCCGCGCGCTGAACGGTCCGCGCGGGGAGGGGATTCGTCCCACCTCCGACCGGCTGCGCGAGAGCCTGTTCAACATTCTCGCCCATTCGTACGGCGATCCCGTTCCGGGCGCGCGGGTGATCGACCTGTTCGCCGGCACGGGCGCGCTGGGGCTGGAGGCCGTGTCGCGCGGCGCGGCCTTCGCGCTGCTGGTGGACGACGGCGCCCAGGCGCGCGCGCTGATTCGCGAAAACGTCGAGACCCTGGGACTCGGCGGCGTCACGCGGATTTTTCGCCGCGACGCGCGCCGGCTGGGCGAGGCGCCGCCCGGCCCGGCCTATGATCTCGCTTTTCTCGATCCGCCCTACGATCGCGGCCTCGCCGAGCCGGCGCTGACCGCGCTGGCGCGCGGCGGCTGGCTCAAGCCCGATGCGCTCGTCGTGGTGGAGGAGGCCGTCGCCGCCATGTTCGAGCCGGCCGCCGGCTATGACGTTCTTGAACGTAGGGATTATTCCGAGACCGAGCTGATCGTCTTGCGCTTTTGCGGCGGCGGACCCATCATCCCGGTTTGAATTGCGGTTCGGCCGATGAGTTCTTGCGCGAAGTCCGAAGCACAATCCTCCGGCGTCGAGGCGGGCGGCGACTGGCGCGCCGCGCTCGACATTTTGCGCGAGGTCGGGGCGTTGGCGCATCTCGACGCCATCGCCAGCCGGCAGCCGATCCGAATCGCCTGCCGCCCGCAGGACGACGCCTTCCTCCGCGACTCATTGCCGCATGCGCTGTCGCCCATCGAGGCGGCGCGTCTGGCGCCCGGCGCCTGCGTGACGCTCGATTGTTTCCCGCTCAACGAATCCGCGCCGCGCCGGGCCGGCGCCCCGCCGCCGCCGCGCCTTGGCGCCGACGGGCTCGCCCTGTTTCTCAGCCACGGCGACCGGCTGCCGGCCGAGCGGCCCGCCCCGCTGTCGCGCCGGCGCTATTACCTGTTCAGCACGCCCCGGTCCGGCAGCACCTATCTCAGCGCGCTGTTATCCTCGTCCGGCGCGCTCGGGACGCCCGGCGAATTCATCAAGGACTGGCTGAAGCCCTATCTCGCCGCCTCCGGTCTCGGCCTGCCCGCCCTGTTCGACCTGCTGCACGGCTACAGCCAAAGCGGCAATGGCGTTTTCGGCGCCAAGACGATCATCAACGACCTGTTCGCGCTGCTGCCCGAACATGACGAAGCGTATTTTTCCGAAATCCGCGACAAGCCCTGTTATTTGCTGGTGCGCGGCGACAAGGCGGCGCAGGCGCTGTCGAACGTGCGCGCCAACAGCCTGTCGCTTTATCATGTCTATGCGGCCGATCTCGACTCCGCCGCCGCCCGGTTGCGCGACTTCCGCGCCTCCGTCGCCGATCTGTTCGAAAAAGAGCGTTGGCTGCTGCGGCAGGAGGCGGATTTCATCGAACTGGCGCGCAACCGGGGCGTGCGGCTGCGTTTGATTTCTTATGAGGCGCTGGCCCAGAGTCGCCAGGCCGCCCGCCTGATCGTCGAGGGCATCGCCGCCGACCTCGGCGTGACCGAGACGTTGCGGCCGCCGAGCACCGATCTGGTCAAGATCCAGGCTTTGTCCGGCGACGACGGTCTGGACGCCTATCGGGCGTTTCGCAGGGGCGCCGTGCTGTGCTCGACCCGGTCCGAACCGCATCTCGGGCTGGCGCTCGGCCAGGGGTGGGGGCGCGTCGAGGCCTGGGGCGCCAATGCGTTGGCCGAGGCGCGAGAGCTGGAGATCGTCGCGCCGCGCGGCGCCCGGGCGCAGGCCGTGGAGTTGCTGTTGTCGTTCGAGGACCGGCGCCCGCCGGCGGGACTGGCCGCCGATGGCGCGCCCGTCGCGATTCGCGACCCGGCCGCCCGGCCGGCGCATTGGCGGCTATTGGCGCCGATGGGCGACACGCAGAGGCTGCGTCTCGCCCTGGAGGCCGGGCTGGTGAAAATCCAGGAGGCGGTGTTCCACCGCACGCCCCCGGATGAGGCGGCGCCCGACGGCCCGCCGACGCTGTCGCCCGCCTGAACCTCTGCAAACGCGCTGGACAGCCGTGCGGCTTTCTGTTATCGGAACCGCCAACGGTACGGCGCTCCGCAAGCGTCCGAATTTGCTTTCACAATCCGGCTTTCGGGCCCAGGCGTTTATACGCTGCGGCGGAGGCCTCTTTATACAGGATGACGGCGTGCAGGTTCTGGTTCGCGACAACAATGTCGATCAAGCGCTGAAGGCGCTCAAGAAAAAGATGCAGCGCGAAGGTATTTTTCGCGAAATGAAGCTGCGCGGCCATTACGAAAAGCCGTCCGAGAAGCGCGCCCGCGAGCAGGCAGAGGCCGTTCGCCGCGCCCGCAAGCTGGCCCGCAAGAAGCTGCAGCGCGAAGGTCTGCTCCCGGTCAAGGCAAAGCCGGCTGCCCGCTGAGACGGCGGGTTCGTCGTCAGTCAGGCGCCCGCGCCCTCCGGCTGCGGGCGTTTTTGCTTTTGCCTCTTGTCGCCGCGTTTCCGCCGCAATCTCGACTTATGCGGTCGCGCTTGGCGAATTTCCATGCGGATTGCACAAAATGGCCCGATTTGGTTCTCCTTTGATCGCGCTCGCGGTATTGACCGCGCCGCTCGCCGGTTGCGAGTCGATGAGCGGAGTGTCGACGCGGGCTCCCGCTTATGCGGAAATGTCCAAGGCCGATCCCAAGGCGGTGGAGGCCAATATCGAATCGCTCGACGCGGTGGTGGCGAATCACCCCAGCGATCCCGAGGCCTACAACACGCGCGGCGTCGCCCTGGCGAAAATCGGCCAGTACGCACGCGCCATCGGGGATTTCAGCCAGGCCATCAAGCTCGATCCGCGCCACGCCGCCGCCTACACCAACCGGGCCTTGGCCGAGCGCCAGACCGGAGCCAATGAGGCGGCGCTGACCGACTTCTCCCACGCCATCGAATCCAACCCGAATCACGCCCCGGCCTATCTTGGCCGCGCCAATGTGCTGCGCGCCCAGGGGCGGCTCGACGACGCCCTGCGCGACCTAGACCAGGCGATTCGGCTTAATCCGGAAAACGCCCAGGCGTTTCATGCGCGCGGCCTGATTTATCAGAAGAATGGCGACAACGCCCGCGCCGTGAAGGATTTCGACAACGCCATCGACCGCGATCCCTTCGCCGCCGCGCCCTATCAGGCCCGCGGCCAAAGCCAGCTGGCGCTGGGCAAGGCGGACAAGGCGATCGAAGACTTCAACGCCGCCCTCAACGTCGACAATCGCAATGCGGAAGCCTGGGCGCTGCTCGGCCTCGCCTATGAAAAGAAGGGCGACCGTCGGCTGGCGTCGGAAAACTACCGCCGCGCGCTGTCGCTGAACGGCGACCAGCCGTTGGCGCGCCAGGGGGCCAGCCGCGTCGGCGGCTGAGCCTTCGCGGGCGGGATCGAATTTTATAAGAATTAGTTCATGAGCCCCGCCGGGCGTCGCCCGGCGGCTAAGGGTGCTCGCTTACTTGATCTGGCCGAGCTGTTTCATGCGCAGGATCTTGGCGTCCGGGCTGGCGTAAGCCTCCTGGCGATCGACGTTCCAATAGGTCAGACGGTCGAGCGGGATCTGCGCGCCGGTTGCGGCGCAGACCACGAAAGCGCCCGGCTTCCGCACGCGAAATTCGCCGTCGAGATAATCCACATCCGCCGCGCCATTCGGCGGCGGGCGGCGGTCCAGCCGATTCATCGCCCCAGTCTCCCTGAATTGCTCAACCCATGTAATGCCGTCGCGGTCCGGCTTCAATCAAATTCCAAGCCCTTCGCCCGGCTCGGTCGCATCTGTCGCGGCTCCGGGCGGGGGCGGCCGCAGCAAAGTGACGGCGCAGGGGGCGCGCGCGGCGATTCGCTCGGCGACCGGCCCGAGGCCGGAACCGCCCGGCAGAGGCGCGCGCGCGAGCAGCAGAATGTGATCGACATGGTTTTCGCGCGCGAAATCCAGCAAGGCGTCGGCCGGGCGGTCGGTCTCCAGCACATGGACCGTGGCGCGCGCCTGCGGCAGGGCGAGGCTCTCGGTCCAGCGGCGCAGTTCGACCAGCCGCCGCCGGTGGGTTCCGTCACTCGCTTCGCCGGAGGGGCGCCGGGGGATCGCCGTGACGCAGGCGAGCCGCGCTTCGGGCGTGGCGCGCATCAGCCGCCCGGCGTGGCCGCGCAGCAGATCGGTCGCGGCGAGCCCCGCCGAAAAATCCACCGCCGCCATCACGATGGGCGCGCTGGCCCGCCGCGTCGCCAGGCTTTGCGGAAAACGCGTCGGGGCGAGTTTCAGCGCCCACCAGCGCCGCCGCACCTTAAGCCATGAATCGGCCTTGCGCTTGTCGGCGCGCGCGGTCAGCGCGATCTGCTCGGGGGCGGCCAGGGCCAGCGCCAGTTGCGCCGCCGAGGCGACGCGCTTGGCGGCGTCCGGCTCCAGGCAATGCAGGACGGTCTCCTGCAGCCAGGGCGGGCAGTCCGGCCGCAGGGCGCGCGGCGGCGGGGGATCGCGCCACAGCCGCCGCGTCAGCCCCCTGCGGCTGTGGGGGATGCCGAACGGCCGCGCGCCGGTGAGCAGAAAGTAGAGCAGGACGCCCACGGCGAAAATGTCGCTGCGGGGATCGCTGCGGTCGCGCAGGATTTGCTCGGGCGCGAGATAGGGCGATGTGCCCAATGGCACGCGGAATTCCTCGGCGAGCAGGTCCGGCAGATGCTCGTGCCGCGACAGGCCGAAGTCGATCAGCGTGTAAACGCCGTCGGGGCGGCGGATGACGTTGGACGGTTTGACGTCGAGATGCAGCACGTTCTGGGCGTGGAGCGCCGCGAGCGCCTGGGCGAGGCCGCGCCCGACGGCCAGAATTTCCTCGATCGGCAATGGCCGCGCGCCGACGCGGCGCAGCAGGCTGTCGCCCTCGACCAGCTCCATGGCGAGATAGGGCCGCCGGCTGAAATCGCCGGAAGCGATGAAGCGCGGCGCGTGGGGGCCGCGCAGCAGCGGGAGGATCATCTGCTCCATCTCGAAGCCGACGAGGGCGCTGGCCTCGTCGCGCCCGACCGGCGCCTTGAGCGCGACCGGCGGCGACATGTCCTCGCGCGTCGCCTTCCAGATCTCCGCCATGCCGCCGACATGCAGGCGCTCGACCAAATGAAAGCCGTCGAGCGCGTCGCCGGGTTGCAGGGGGGAGTCGGTCATGAGTCTGGCGCTCCGGCGCGATCAACTTAAATGCAAAAATGACGTTGGGGCCGCTGATTTCCGCTCAAACTTGGGCTAGAACGGCGCATCTAACATGCGCGGAGGAAATTATGACGACGCCGACCAAGATTCTCGTGGCCCAGGGGGGCGGCCCGACGGCCGTCATCAACCAGTCGCTGGCGGGCGTCGTGCTCGAAGCGCGCAAGTTCCCGCAGGTGGCGAAGGTTTACGGCGCCCATCACGGCGTGCGCGGCATCGTCAACGAGGAACTGCTCGACCTCACCCAGGAGACCAGCCACAATCTGGAAATGGTCGCCCGCACCCCGTCCTCGGCGCTCGGTTCGACCCGCGACAAGCCCGACGCCAAATATTGCCACGAAATCTTCGAAGTCTTGCGCGCGCATGAGATCGGGGCCTTTTTCTATGTCGGCGGCAACGATTCCTCCGACACCGTGCGCATTGTGGCGGAAGAGGCCGAAAAGGCCAATTATCCGCTGCGCTGCCTGCACATCCCCAAAACCATCGACAACGACCTCGTCCACAACGACCACACGCCGGGCTTCCCCTCGGCGGCGCGTTTCGTCGCGCAGGCCTTCGCCGGCGCCAATCTGGACAATGCCGCGCTGCCGGGCGTCTATGTCGCGGTGGTGATGGGCCGCCACGCCGGCTTCCTGACCGCCGCCTCGGCGCTGGGCAAGAAATTCCCCGACGACGGCCCGCACCTGATTTATGTGCCGGAGCGCACCTTCGACGTCGATCAGTTCCTCAAGGACGTCAAGTCGACCTATGACCGGCTCGGCCGTTGCGTGGTCGCGGTGTCCGAAGGCATTCACGACGCCTCCGGCGCGCCGATCATCACCAAGCTGGCCAGCCAGGTCGAGCATGACGCGCATGGCAACGTGCAGCTGTCCGGCACCGGCGCGCTGGCCGACCTGCTGTGCGAGGAAGTCAAGAACAAGCTCGGCATCAAGCGCGTGCGCGGCGACACGTTCGGCTATCTGCAACGCTCGTTCATCGGCTGCGTCTCCGACGTGGACCAGCGCGAGGCGCGCGAGGTCGGCGAAAAGGCCGTGCAATACGCGTTCTGGGGCGAGACCAACGGTTCCGTCACCATCAAGCGCACCGGCTTCTATTCGGTGGACTACGAACTGGCGCCGCTGCGGGCGGTGGCCGGCAAGACCCGCGTGATGGACGACGCCTTCCTGAACGAGGCCGGCAATGACGTGACCGACGCGTTCCGGCTCTACCTGCGCCCGCTGCTGGGTTCGGGCATGCCCGACGCCTTCCGGCTGCGGCCGAACGCGGTGCCGAAGGTGCTGAACAAGGATTGATTTTTGAGGCCCCGGAAGCGATGAGTTTCCGGGGCTTTTTCAACGTGGCGCGATCACCGTTTCCACGGCAGCAGTTTTTTCGACAGTTTCGGCCAGACCGGCGGCTTTTGGTGCAGCGTCTCGCCGCCGAGAATCTTTTCGTAGAGACGCAGGTAGCCCTGCGCCATTTGTTGGGAATTGTAGGTTTCGCGCGCGTAATCGTGCAGTTTCTTGCGGTCGAAGCGCAGGTCGCGCACGGCGCGGGCCAGTTCGCCGCAGGAATCGCTCAAATAGCCGAACTCGCTTCCCACCAGTTCCGGCAGCGCGCCATAGGGCGTGGAAAACACCGGGCAGCCGAAATAAAGGCTCTCGGTCACCGCCAGGCCGAACGGCTCGTGCCAGCGCATCGGGAAGATCAGGCCGCGCGAGGCGTTGAGCGCCGCGAATTTTGGGGCGCCGCCGACCATGCCATGAAAATGGGCGCGGCGCGTCAGGGTGATGCGGAAGCCACGGCGGAAGTTGAAGCGGTCGCCGCCGAGGATGTCGATGTCCACGCCCGCCTTCTTCGCCACGTCGATGGCGCCCTTGACGTTCTTGGCGCGCCATTCCGCCTTGCCGAGAAAATGGAAGTTTTCACGCGGCGCCATCAAATCGACCGGGCCATACGCGTCCCAGTTCAGGCCGTTGAGCACGTAAACGTCGGATTGGTGGCGGCGGGCGTGGTCGGCGGAGACGAAATTGCAGTTGAGCGGACGGGTTGGATTCTTGTTGTAATTGCCGTGCTCGGTCATCAGATAGGGCCGGCCGAACGCGCGGTCGAGGTCGAATTTCGGCTGAAACTGGAAATGCGTGATGTCATAGCCGGCGGGTATCTGCGGCAGCAGATCCTGCTCGGGGTCGAAGGTCAGGACTTCGCCGAAATCGCAGCTGGAGCCGGGCGGGGTGAGAAACGCGATCTCGTGGCCGAGCCGATGCAGTTCTTGCGCGAGATCCCAGATCACGCGTTCCGTACCGCCATAGGCGAAAACCGGGACCGTCGCCCAATTGACGAAAAGAATGCGCATGTCCAGAACTCCACAGCCTCGCGCCGGGCTATAGAGCAAAGCCGCCGAAATTGCCATTTCCGCGCCGGCGGCTTAATGGGCGCAGGAGTGCGCGCGGCGAGGAAGAGTGATGAGATATTGCATTGTCGGCGCCGGATTTTCCGGCGCGGTGATTGGGCGGGCCTTGGCCGAGGCCGGCCACAAGGTTTTGGCGATCGACGATCGCGCCACATTGGGCGGCAATTGCCATTCCGAGCGCGACGCCGAAACCGGCGTGATGGTCCATATCTACGGGCCGCACATTTTCCACACCGGCAATGAACGCGTCTGGGACTATGTGCGCCGGTTCGGCGACTGGATTCCCTATAACCATCGGGTGCAGGCGGTGTCGGGCGGGCGGGTGTTTTCGCTGCCGGTCAACCTGCTGACCATCAACCAGTTCTTCAACAAGGTGATGAGCCCCGCCGAGGCGCGCGCCTTCATCGCCGCGCAGGCGGAAAAAATCGCGGAGCCGAAGAATTTCGAGGAACAGGCGCTGAGCATGATCGGCCCCGACCTCTATCGCGCCTTCTTCCGCGGCTACACCCGCAAGCAATGGGGCGTCGAACCGACGCAATTGCCCGCGTCGATTCTGAAGCGCCTGCCGGTGCGCTTCACCTATGAAGACAGCTATTTCGCCCATCCCTATCAGGCCATGCCGCGCGAGGGCTATACCGAGGTGGTCAAGGCGATCCTCGCCGTGGATGGCGTGGAGCTGCGGCTTTCGACCCGGTTCGAGGATGTGGACGAGAAATTCGCCCATGTGATCTACAGCGGGCCGATCGACCGCTATTTTGATTACGAGTACGGCCGGCTCGGCTATCGCACGCTGGATTTCGAGCGTTTCACCCACCGGGGCGATTACCAGGGCACGGCGGTGCTGAATTATTGCGACGAGGAGGTTCCGTTCACGCGCATCACCGAGCACAAGCATTTCGCGCCGTGGGAGCGCGACAAGCTCGAAGGCTCCGTGCTGTATCGCGAGTTCAGCCGTCTCTGCGGGCCGGAGGACATTCCCTATTATCCGATCCGCCAGACCAACGAGGAGGCCATGCTGCGCCGCTATGTTTCGCGCGCGGAATCGACGGGTGGCGTGAGCTTTGTCGGACGCCTCGGCTCCTATCGCTATCTTGACATGGACGTGACCATCGCCGAGGCGCTCGACGCGTCCAGCCGGATGATCGCAGCGATTCGGGACGGGGCGAAACTACCGGCTTTCTTTGTCCCGCCGCTGGGCGCCTGAAGAAAAATTTCCATTCGCCGGGAATAAAATCGCGCGCGAAACGTATTTCCTCCACGGTCGCAAGGGACCGTGGAGGATAGCCATGTTGAAGAAGACACTCGCCATCGCCCTTATTTGCGTGGCCGCTCCGGCCTTCGCCGATCCCGTCGGCATGGGCAAGACCGCCAAGGGCGACACCCTGGTCGATCCCAAAGGCATGACGCTCTACACGTTCGACAAGGATACGGACGGCAAGTCCGCCTGCACCGGCGTCTGCGCCACCAACTGGCTGCCGCTCACCGCGGCCGCCGACGCCAAGCCCACCGGATCCTGGACGGTGATCGACCGCGGCGACGCCAGCCAAAACAAGCAATGGGCCTACAAGGGCAAGCCGCTCTACACCTGGTCGAAGGACACGGTTCCCGGCGACATCGGCGGCGATGGTTTCAACGGCGCCTGGCATGTGGCGCAGCCCTGAACCGTTTTGCGCGGCGCGACGTTTCGTCGCGCCGTCAAGCTCGCCCGCTCAGTAAATCACCACCGACCGGATCGATTCGCCCTTGTGCATGAGGTCGAAGGCGTCGTTGATCTTGTCCAGCGGCATGGTGTGGGTGATGAGATCGTCGATGTTGATCTTGCCCTCCATGTACCAATCCACGATTTTGGGCACGTCGGTGCGCCCGCGCGCGCCGCCGAACGCCGAGCCGCGCCAGTTGCGGCCGGTGACCAACTGGAACGGCCGGGTCGAGATTTCCGTGCCCGAGGGCGCGACGCCGATGACGATCGACGTGCCCCAGCCGCGATGGCAGCATTCCAGCGCCTGCCGCATGGTGTGGACATTGCCGATGCACTCGAACGAGAAATCCGCGCCGCCGCCGGTGACGTCCACGATGGCCTCGACCACCTTGTCGCGGCCGACGTCGTCGGGGTTGATGAAATGGGTCATGCCGAATTTTCTCGCCATTTCGACTTTGCTGGGATTGAGGTCCACGCCGACGATCTTGTCCGCCCCGACCATGCGCGCGCCCTGGATCACATTGAGGCCGATGCCGCCCAGGCCGAACACCACCACATTGGCGCCGGGCCAGACTTTTCCGGTGTAAACCACCGCGCCGATGCCGGTGGTGACGCCGCAGCCGATGTAGCAAATCTTGTCGAACGGGGCGTCCTCGCGCACCTTGGCCACGGCGATTTCCGGCAGCACGGTGAAATTGGAGAAGGTCGAGCAGCCCATATAATGGAACACCGGCTTGGCGCCGCTGTCACAGGAGAATCGGCTGGTTCCGTCGGGCATCACGCCCTGGCCCTGGGTGGCGCGGATCGACGTGCAGAGATTGGTGCGTTGCGACAGGCAGCTCTTGCACTGCCGGCATTCCGGCGTGTACAGCGGAATCACATGGTCGCCCGGCTTGACCGAGGTGACGCCGGCGCCGACCTCGCGCACGATTCCCGCGCCCTCATGGCCGAGAATGGCCGGAAACTTTCCTTCCGAATCGAGCCCGGACAGGGTGTAGGCGTCGGTATGGCAGACGCCGGTCGCCATGATTTCGACCAGGACTTCGCCCGCCTTCGGACCGTCGAGGTCGATGGTTTCGATGGTCAGGGGAGCTTGGGCTTTCCAGGCGACCGCTGCGCGCGTTTTCATGAGTCTGACCTTTGCTGGAGGGGTTGTTCCCCGCCATAAAAGGGTAAGCCTCACGACGAAGCAACGACGGCCCGGCTCCTTAAGAGCAATTTCAGAAACGCCCCGTTGCCCGCGTCGAAACCCGCGTTATTTTTGCAGCAGCAGCGCCGCATGCGCGCTCTTGCGGCACAGCGTTTTCACATAGAGCGTTTCGCCAATGCCTTCGCGCAGGGCGCCGCGGGCCACCGCCTCCTGCGAGCCGTGCATGCAGGCGAGTTCGCTTTCCACATGGGTGGAGATCACATCCACCGCATGCGCCTCGTCGCAGGCCTGCGGCGGGGTGGAGAGCTGACACACGAGGATGATGGCTGTGAATGCGGACATATCGCTTTCCTTTGCGCGAGACGACAAGGTCTCCTGAGGCCACGCTACGCAATGCGTCGTCGCCGTCCGGCCAAGCGGCGCATGACCACAAGGCGCGGCGCAGAACAAGGGCATTCCTCTCTGTCAGTCTCGCAGCTTTTGTTATCCTGAGGCTTGACGTTTTCTCGCCGGCTTGCGCCGGGACGGAGAAAACGCCGCCGTCCGCTGCTGTTGAAATCGCGCCGGGGGCGTTCGTGCTGCCGGGCGTCATTGCTCTGGCCAACGAGCAAAACGCGGGCCAGATCAGCAACTCCGGCTTTATCGTCGGCCGCGATGGCGTGGCGGTCGTCGATACAGGCGGCAGCATGACAGCAGGCAGACGATTGCTTGCGGCGATCAGGGCCGGAACCAATCTTCCCGTGCTTTATGTCATTTTCACGCATGGCCATCCCGACCACGCGCTGGGCGCCGCCGCCTTCCAGGACGGCAATGCGGTTTTCGTCGGTCATCGCGCGCTGCCCGAAGCGCTGGCGAGCCATGGCGAGGATTATTTGCGCGCGACCCGCGCGCTGGTCGGCGAGGCCAATTTCGCGGGAACCCGCATCGTCGCGCCGACCTTGCTGGTCGATGGCGAAACGGAGCTGGACCTCGGCGGCCGCAAGCTGAAGCTGGAATCCTGGCCGTCGGGCCACACCAATTGCGATCTCACGGTCACGGATGAGGCAAGCGGCGCCATTTATTTGGGCGATTTGCTGTTTTCCGGTCACGTTCCAGCTTTGGACGGCAATCTGGCGGGATGGCTCGCCAATCTGGCGCGGCTGCGGGCGCGATCCGCCGCAATGGTCGTTCCCGGCCATGGGCCGGCCGCGATGGCCTGGCCGCAAGCCGCCGACGCCCAGCTCGCCTATTTGCGCCGTCTGCGCGACGATGTGCGCGACGCCCTGGGCAAGGGAGAAACCCTGCGGCAGGCGGCCGGCGCCGCCGCTGCGTCCGAACGGTCGAACTGGCGGTTGTTCGACGATTTCAACCCGCGCAACGCCACCACAGCCTATCATGAACTGGAATGGGATTAGAATATGTGGCGCCGCAACATGAAATCGGCGACGCTTCTAAGTCAAATCTAATGACCGGCGCGATTTTGCCATGTTGCCGGCGCCTCGCGCACAGATTAGCTTTTTCCAGTCATAAACATAATGACCATGCTCAAGCGCAGCTGAGACTGTGCGTTTCACAAGTTCTGCTGGCGGCGGCATAGAAAAGCAAAAGAACCCGAACCACACCGACGGCGACGACCTCGCCGCGGGCGCGGTTGGGCGTTGTCGGAGGCCCGTTGAACGACGGGCTGTGGCACTGGAGGCAAACCCATGAAGAGGCTCGTCACATCTCTTATTTCGGTCAGCGCCCTCGCGCTGAACGCTACGGCCTTCGCCAATGAATCCGTAATGAAAGGATCGCAGGACCCCAAGCAATGGGTCATTCAGGCGGGTACGTACGACAATCAGCGTTATTCCAAGCTCGATCAGATCAACGAAACCAACGTCGGCAAGATGGCGCCGGCCTGGAGCTTCTCCACCGGCGTTTTGCGCGGCCATGAAGGGTCGCCGCTGGTCGTCGGCGACATCATGTATGTCCACACGCCGTTTCCGAACATCGTCTATGCGCTCGACCTCAACGACGAGGGCAAGATCATCTGGAAATACGAGCCGAAGCAGGACGCCAATGTCGTGCCGGTGATGTGCTGCGACACGGTCAATCGCGGCCTCGCCTACGCCAATGGCAAGATCTTCCTGCATCAGGCCGACACCACCGTGGTGGCGCTCGACGCCAAGACCGGCAAGGTGACCTGGAGCGTCGTCAACGGCGATCCCAAGAAGGGCGAGACCAACACCGCCACGGTGCTGCCGGTCAAGGACAAGCTGCTCGTCGGCATTTCCGGCGGCGAATTCGGCGTGCAATGTCACATCACCGCCTATGACATCGAGAGCGGCAAGAAGGTTTGGCGCGCTTATTCCACCGGGCCGGACGACCAGATCCTGTTCGATCCCGAAAAGACCACCTCGCTCGGCAAGCCGGTCGGCAAGGATTCCTCGCTCAAGACCTGGCAAGGCGACCAGTGGAAGACCGGCGGCGGCTGCACCTGGGGCTGGTATTCCTACGATCCCAACCTGAATCTGGTCTATTACGGCTCGGGCAATCCCTCGACCTGGAACCCGAAACAGCGCCCCGGCGACAACAAATGGTCGATGACCCTGTTCGCCCGCGACCCCGACACCGGCGTGGCCAAATGGGTCTATCAGATGACCCCGCATGACGAGTGGGATTATGACGGCGTCAACGAAGTGCCGCTGGTCGATCAGAAGATCGACGGCAAGGATCGCAAGCTGCTGGTGCATTTCGACCGCAACGGCTTCGGCTACACGCTCGACCGCACCAATGGCGAGCTGCTGGTGGCGGAAAAGTACGATCCGGCGGTGAACTGGGCCAGCAAGGTCGATATGGACAGGTCCAGCCCGACCTATGGCCGGCCGCTGGTGGTCGCCAAATATTCGACCGAGCACAATGGCGAGGACGAGAATTCGCAGGGCATCTGCCCGGCGGCGCTCGGCTCCAAGGACGAGCAGCCCGCCGCCTTCTCGCCCAAGACCGGCCTGTTCTACGTGCCGACCAATCATGTCTGCATGGATTACGAGCCGTTCCGCGTCAGCTATACGCCGGGGCAGCCCTATGTCGGCGCGACGCTCGCCATGTATCCGGCGCCCGGCGGCGCAAATATGGGCAATTTCATCGCCTGGGACGCCACCAAGGGCAAGATCGTCTGGTCCGACCCCGAACAATTCTCGGTCTGGTCGGGCGCTCTGGCCACCGCCGGCGACATCGTGTTCTACGGCACGCTCGAAGGCTATCTGAAGGCCGTGGACGCCAAGACGGGCAAGCTGCTCTACAAGTACAAGACCCCGTCCGGCATCATCGGCAATGTGATGACCTACCAGCACAAGGGCAAGCAATATGTGGCCGTGCTGTCGGGCGTCGGCGGCTGGGCCGGCATCGGCCTCGCGGCGGGCCTCGCCGATCCGCACGCCGGTTTGGGCGCGGTCGGCGGCTATGCCGCACTCAGCAACTACACCGCGCTTGGCGGCACGTTGACGGTCTTCGCCCTCCCCGATTGACCGTCGGGCCGCCCATCTTGCCGGGCGAGCGCAAGCCTGCCCGGCATTTTGCTTCCGACATCGCGCAACGTCTTGCGAGCCCGGCTGGTCAACGCCGGGAGAGCCTGTGCGCCGCAAAGCCGATTGGACTCATTGTCGTGACTGATTTCGCCGAACACTCCAAAAGCCGCCGCGCCGGGAAACGTCGCCGTGTCGTCCTGCTGCTGGCGCTCTGCGCGGCGGCGTCTGGCGCCGGCGCCGAGCCGCGCGCCGCCGCCTCCAGCCAGGACGGGAAATATTTCGACGCCGAGGGCGAGCCGACTTACAAGGTTGACGCCAGCGGCAAGGTGGACTGGTACACCTATTCCGGCTTCCTGCGCTACAGCGCGGAATGTCTGCGCTGCCACGGTCCGGACGGGCTGGGCTCGTCCTATGCGCCGGCCCTGGCCGATTCCTTGAAAAAACTGTCTTACGCCGATTTCCTCTCGACCGTCGCCAACGGCCGCAAGAACCTCGAAGGCGGCCAGGAAAAGGTGATGCCGACGCTCGGGCTCGACAAAAACGTGATGTGCTTCATCGACGACATCTACGTCTATCTCAAGGCGCGGTCGGACGAGGCGGTGGGCCGCAACCGGCCGCCGGCGCACGATCCCAAGCCCAAGGCGTGGGAGGACGCCGAAAACGCCTGCATGGGCGCGCCGAGCTGACGCCATGGCTTTGCGCGCGATGGGCGCCGTCGCATTGGCGCTGATTTCGACGGTCGCGCTCGGGCAGACGCGGCCGGATCTGGTTTCGCGCGACCGGTTGCGCGTCTGCGCCGACCCCGCCAACATGCCGTTTTCCGACAAGGCCAAGGCGGGGTTTGAAAACCGGATCGCCGAGATCGTGGCCGACGAGCTGAAACTGCCGCTCCGCTATTTCTGGATGCCGCAGGGGCCGGGGTTCGTTCGCAACACGCTGGGCGAGGGCATGTGCGACCTGATCGTGGGTTACGCCTCCGATTCCGACGTGGTGGATCATTCCAACCCCTATTACGCCTCGACCTATGTGCTGGTGTCGCGCGCCGGCTCGGGGCTGGACAACGTGCAAACGCTCGACGATCCCCGTTTGTCGCACATCAAGCTTGGCGTGATCGCGGCGACGCCGCCGACGGACCATCTGCTGCGGCTCGGCCTGCTCGAAAAGGCCAGGGCCTATGCGCTGCTGGTGGACCATCGCTTCGCCTCGCCCGCCGAGGAGGCGGTCCACGACGTCGAGACCGGCGTCACCGACGCGCTGGCGATCTGGGGGCCGCTCGGCGGTTATCTGGCCAAGAAGGCGCCGAAGCCGCTGGCGGTCGCGCCGCTGCGCGCGGACCGGCGGCCGGCGCTGGCCTATCGCATCGCTTTCGGCCTCAGGCGCAACGAAATTGAATGGAAGCACCGGCTCAACGACGTGATCCGCGCGCGAAAACCAGAGATTGAGGCGGTGTTGCGAGATTATGGCGTGCCGCTGGTTCCGATCGAGGCGGCGCCGATCGGGCCGAGCGTCCAGGGCGGGGAGGGCGGCGAATGAGGGCGGGATTTACCGGCGCGCTCCTGTTCCGCCTCACGCTCGCGGCGGGGGCGGCGCCGGCCGAGCCGCCATCCTATCGGCTCGACGATTATCAGGCGCCGGTTCCCGCGACCCTCAACGGGCGGCCCGCGCTGACCGTCGCCGAGGCCAGGGCGCTGTGGGAGGGCAAACAGGCGCTGTTTCTCGACGTGCTGCCGCATCCGCCGCGCCCGGAAGGGCTGATGGCGGGGACCGTGTTTATGGAAAAACCGCATCTGTCGATCGCGGGCGCGATCTGGCTGCCCGAGGTGGGGCGCGGCGAACTGGCCGCGACGACCGAAACCTATTTCCGCCAGTCTCTCGCCGCGCTCACCGGCGGCGATAAATCGCGGAAGATCGTCATCTTCTGCAAGCGCGACTGCTGGATGTCCTGGAACGCCGCCCGTCGCGCGCAGGGTTACGGCTACACCTCCGTGCTTTGGTACGCCGACGGGATCGAGGGCTGGCGCGAGGCCGGCCTGCCGACGCAGGACATCAAGCCCTATGGGAGCTGACCGGGCGAACCCGAGGTCGCCGAACGCGTTGTTCTGGCTGGGAGAAGACGTCATGCCAAGCCGCCGCCTTATGCTGCAATGCGCCTTGCCCTTGCTCTGGACCGTGGTGGCGCAAGCCGAGAGCGGGCCAAGCCAAGACACCTGGACCGGCCTCAAGCCAATGTTTTTCGGCGACCGGACCATTGACGAGGCGCCGGGCTATGTGGCGTTGGAGGCGCCCAAGCGCGCGGAGGACGCCGCGCTCGTGCCGATCGACCTCAAATTCCCCCGGCGTGAAACAGGCGACCGCGTGGTGGCGGCGACTGTGATCGTGGACGAGAACCCGTCGCCGCTGGCGACCACGCTGCGGCGCGGCGCGCTCGACGGCGCCTTCGATTTCGGGTTGCGGCTGCGGGTCAATTCCTATTCCTACGTCCGGGTGATCGCCGAGACCGAGACCGGCGCGCTGCACATGGCCAAGGCGTTCGTGAAGGCGGCGGGCGGCTGTTCGGCCCCGGCCTCCAAAGACCCGGAGGAGGCCACGGCCAATCTCGGCAAGATGAAGTTCCGCAGCTTCGCCGGGCAGGGCATGGCCGAGGCGCAGGCGATGATCCGCCATCCCAATTATTCCGGCATGCAGATGGACCAGATCACCCGCCTGTACACGCCGGCCTGGTATGTGACGCAGGTGGCTGTGCGCCAGGGGGACCGCCTGTTGTTCTCGCTGGAGAATGGCATTTCGCTCAGCGAGGACCCGACCTTCCGCTTCACCTATGCCGCCAACGGCCAGCCCGTGCGCATTGAGGCGAAGGATTCCAAAGGCGCGGATTACGCGCAGACCTTTTCCGCCGACGGCGCCGCCTACTGACGCCGTTCGGAGCGGATTTATTGAGCAATTTCTGCGGTTAAGCTGAATGCGCCGGCGGAACTTCTGGCAAGCTTACGATTTAATCCCCCACAAACTGTGTGGAGGAAAACATGCGTAAGTCATTCCTGACGGCGACCGCGATTGTCAGCCTCACGCTGGCGCCGGCGGTCTGGGCTCAGCAAAGAGGCGAGGGCGGCGGGGCCGCGCCGGGCGCCGGGGGCGCTCCCGGAGCTGGCGCGCAATCTCCGGGCGGGTCGCATGGCGATATGCGGTCGCCCGGCGGCGAGTCCGGCGGTCCGCGCGGCGAAGCGCCTCAGCCGGGCGGCGGCATGCGTCAGGGCGCGGGCGATGACATGCGCGGCGACAAGGCGAAAGGCGCCGAACGCGACCGGGGCGACGCCAGCAAGGGGGCCGAGCGCGACCAAAACACAACAAAGGGCGCGGAACGCGACCAAGACAAAACAAAAGGCGGGGAACGCGACCGCAACGACGCCACCAAGGGCGCGGAACGGGATCGCGGCGAAACCACCAAAGGCGCGGAGCGCGACCGCGACGCACGCGAACCGGGCCAGCGCGAGGGCGCCCGCGAGCATGGCGGCGGCGCCGCCAGCCTTTCGACCGAGCAGAAGACCCGCGTGCGCAGCGGTTTCCACGGCGCCAGCGTGCGCGAGGCGCGCGATATCGCCATCACCCATGTCACCATCGGCGCCAGCATTCCGCGCAAGGTGGTCGAATATTGGGAGCCGGTGCCGGCCTCCATCATCGAAGTCGTCCCGGCCTGGCGCGCCTACAAGGTCGTGCGCGTTCACGACGAAATTCTCGTGATTGATCCCGATACTTTTGAGATCGTCTATATTCTCTGACGACAAAAGCCGCCCGCGTCCCGCGCGGGCGGCGGGCTCGCGTCAGTAGAAGCACCTGATTTCGCCTTCGGCCTGGGCGCGGCGCAGATCCGCCACCATTTCCTCGAAATTGGCGGCGCGGAACATCGAGGCCTGCCGCCCGACGCCCAGGCGCATCGACAGCACCGTTTCGGCCTCGACATAGCGGTCGTAGGGCAGGATCGAGGCGATCACGTCGATGGAGCAGGCGCATTTTTTCAGCGCGTCGGGCGTCTGCCCGTTGGCGGCCATGCAGGCGAACACATAATCGGCCCGCGCTTCCGTCGGAAAATCATTGGCCGGGGCCTGCGCCAGGGCGGCGCCGGCCCAGGTCCAGAGCAGCAGCAAGGCCGACGCCTTGACGGCGGTCGCCTTAATGCTTGCCGGCATAGCGGGTGGTCTCCTCGAACAGCACGTCGCCTTTGGCGTCACGCGCGGCGATGTCGATTTCGGTGATTTCGCCGGGCGCCGCCGCCGACACCCGGAACGTGTAGGTCAACGTGTCCAGCCCGTGCATCCGCGCCTTGTGGGGATCGTTCTTGAACGGCGCGACCTCGACGCGCCAGCCGTCTCCCGCTGAATCGGGCGTGGCGGCGGCGTCGCGCAGGGCGAGCCGGATGGCGGTCTTGATGTAGCGCGGATTGGCCTGGAACACGGCGGCGAGACGCTGCAGGTTCTCCTCCAGCATCAGACTGAGCAGCGGATTGCCGCTCATGTCTTCAAACGGGCCGGCGGCGCGGCGGCGCTCGGCCGAAAACATCTCCACCGCCACCTTCTTCTTGTCGGGGGCGGCGCCCGGCTCGACGCGCAGACCGATGCGGTCGTCGAACGACGGCCCGAACAGATTGGGGTCGGCCGAGCGGAAGCTGTAGCTGTAATCGACGCCGTCGCCGGGCTTGAGCGCCTGCAATTGCGGGCGCTCGAACAGAATGTCGGCAGCGGAGGGCGGCTCCTGCGCCGCCGAGGCGGCGCCGGCGACCAGCGCGCAGGCCAAAGCCGCCGCGCCGCACACGGATGAAAGTTTTCGCATGGGAACCTCGGTGGGGCGCGCCCGTTTGACGCGCCGATATCGGGACGGGGGTTCAGGCCCTCAGCGCGCCGCGCATTTGTAGCCGTTGATGTCCAGCATGAAGCCGCGCCCGCGCACCGTGCTGATGAACGGCCCGCCGACGCGGGTGATCTCCGTGAATTTGGTGCGGAGATAGCCCAGATAGACGTCCACCACATTGAGCGAGGTGCAGCCCTGGTCGCCCCAGAGCTGGTCATAGATATCGCCCCGGCACACCGGCTGGTTGGCGTTGTCCATGAGAATGCCGAGCAATTCCGACTCGCGCTGGGTCAGGCGGATATGCACCTTGCCGAAATGGGCCTGCCGCGTGTGCATGTCCAGGATCAGCTGGCCCACCTTGCGCCGCTCGCGCGCATCGTCGGAGATGGCGCGGTGCATCAGATGCGCCCGCAGCCGCTCGACAAACTCATCGAAGGCGAACGGCTTGGCGATATAGTCGTCCGCACCCGCCATAAGACCGTTGGCGCGGTCGGCCGGGTCGCGGCGGTCGCTCAGGAACAGGATCGGCTCGGTGCGGCCGTTGCGGCGCATGGCCCGACAGGTTTCGAGGTCGCTGCCGTCGGCGGAAGGCGTGTCGAACACCACCGCGCACGGGTTGAGCGCCTTGACCGTCTCCACCGGATCTTCCGCCTGTTGGACGAAAGTGACGTCAAATCCTTCGGCCTTCAGGCCTTCGGCGAGCAGCCCCCCGGCAACCAAATCATTCTCGATGATCAGAACATTCATGTGTCATGCCCTGCAGTGCGCTTCCTCCCGCATCCTTGGGTCTGACGCCCGGATTGCGGCGATGGCGAGAGTATGTTCTCCCGCATCGTCAAACAACGAAATAAATTTCCTTCTGTTCCGCTGAAGCCGCCAAATCTTATTATTTTATTCTTAGAAACAACTGTTTCTCAAATGAAAGCGGTTGTCTTTCAACAAATTGTCTCTAAGAACTGGTTTCGCTCACAATTTTTCTTGAAGGGCGCGCGCCAGGGCGAAGGCGCGTTTTTCCAGCAGCACCGGGCTTTCGCAGACATAGGTCAGCGCCTGCGCGCGGTCGTCGAAAATCCGCTTGTCCCATTTGAGTTCGGGATGCGCCTTTTCCAGCGCCTCCGGCGTGGTGATGTCGCCCTGTCCCTGGCTGTCCTGCGCGTCGGCGGCCTTGTCGGCGTCGTCTCGCACGCGCGCCGCCAGCGCCTTCTGCCCGCGCGCATAGCGGGCGATGGAGGCCATCACCTTGGCGCGCTCGCTGTTGATCAGGTCCAGCGTTCCCTCGAAAACCAGGGTGAGGCGCTTGTCCTTGTCGGCGCCGGCCTGGTTGGCGAAGGCCGCGATCAATCCTCCGGCTTCGTCAATCGGGGTGCGGCGCGAGGCCAGCTTGCGCGCCAGAGCGGCGGCCGCGTCGTCGTCCTCCCAGCGGCCCTGCGCCTCCGGTCCGGCCCAGATCGCGGCGCGGCTGATGGCGCCGGTGCGGCGCTGCGGGCAAGGCCAGTCCTCGTCGGCGGGCGGGCCGCCGGCCAGGGCGGGCGAAACGAGCGCGAGCAGGAGCAGGGCGGACAATCTGGGCATGGCGGTCGCCCCTGGGGCTAGTTGGGAGAAGACGCGACGCCAAGCGGCGCCTGTCCGACCGGGAGGGACTTGATCGCCTTGAGGCTGGCGACGTCGATGACCGTGACGTCGTTGGAATTGCCATTGGCGGTGAACAGATATTTTTCGTCCGGCGTCAGCGCCATGTGCCAGACCCGCTGGCCCACCAGAATATATTTGCGGATTTCAAAGGTTTCGGCGTCCACCGCCGCGACGCGGTTGGCAGGTCCCAGCGCGACGAACACGGTCTTGCCGTCGCGGGTCGCGCGCAGGCCCACCGGCTGCACCTCCTCGGCGGTGAGGCCGGGCACGTCGAAGCGCAATTTCTTCACCAGCTGGCGGGTGCGCGCGTCGATCACCGACACCGTGCCGCCGACCTCCGAACTCACCCACAGCTTGCCGCCGTCGGGGGTGAACAGGGCGTAGCGCGGCCTTTTGTCCACCAGCACATTGTCGATGCGCTTAAAAGTTTTGGCGTCGATGAAATGCGCCATATTGGTGGTTTCCGACGTGTTGACCAGCACGGCGCCGTCCGGGCTGAGCGCCATGCCCTCGGGCTCGACGCCGACGGGGACATTGGCGACGATCTGGTTCTTGACCACGTCGAGCACGGTGACCTGGGCGTTGTCCTCATTGGCGATATAGAGCAGGTCGCCGGCGGCGTTCATGGCGAACTGCTCCGGGTCCGGGCCGGAATCCAGCGTGCGCAGCAGCTTCATGGTCGCGGTGTCGAACACCTGAATGCCATCCTCGTCGCTGGCGCAGACATAGAGCAGTTTGCCGTCCGGGCTGACCCGCACGCCGCGCGGGCGGCGGCCCGCCTTGACCGTCTGGAGCACGGCGAGGCTGTCGCTGTCGATCACGGTGATGTCGTTGGATTTCTCGTTGGTGATGTAGATGCGGGCGGCCTCGGCCGGGCCGGCGAACAGGGCGGCGAGCAGGGCGAGGCGGAGCGCGTTGCGGAGAGTCGTCATTTCATTCCCTGCTTGCAGGCGCTTTCGCTTTCGTCCGCGCCCAAAGAATCCAGCGTGTTGCGCTGATGCAGAAATTCGGGCTGGGGGCTGAGGCCGATCAGCGATTTCGGCTGGGCCAGCAGAATGGCCTGGCGCAATTGCCGGTCCCACGGCCGGAAACTCGCCGCCGCGCCCTTGAAAATCGCCAGGTTGAAATTGGGCGACTGCAGGTCGGCGGCGATCTTGTCGGGGTCGGCGGCGCGCAGTTCGGTCACGGCCTCGCCGATGGCGCGCACGGCGATCCAGGCCTGATAGTCGATCGGCCGCATCCGGCGCTTGGTCAGGCGAATGAAGCGGTTCTGCAATTGCTCCGCGCCATAGGCGGTGTGGGTGGGATGCCACGAGGTCGGCGTCAGGCCCTGCGTGCCCGCGACCAGACGCGGTTCGGACGTGCGATAGAGGATGTAATCGCCGAAATCCTCGGCCTCGTCGGCCACCACGATCAGGTCGGCGTCCACGCCGCGCGCAAAGGTGAGGGCTTCGGATTGGGTGATGGCGTCGGCGCGGGCGCGGGCCAGCGGGCCGAAGCTCCAGGGCTTTTCCGCGACGATCTTCACGGCGAATTTCTTCGCCGAGGCGCGGAACGCCTCGGCATAGGCGGCGTCGCCCGCGCCGGGGCCGGCAACCAGCAGAATCTTGCTCCAGCGGCGCGCCGCGAGATATTGCGCCAGCGCGTCGGTGAGCATGGCGCGGCTGGGCGCGGTGTGGAACAGGTTTGAACGGCAGGCCGCGCCGCGCAGGGAATCGTCGGCGGCGCCGGCGTTGAACAGCAGCGCGCCCGAGGGTTTCAGCGCATCGGCCAGCGCCTGCGTCTCCTCCGCCGGCAGGGCGCTGACGAACAGTTTTACGCCCTGAGCGAGCAGCGGCTTGACCGCTTCGGCGGGCGCGTCGCCTTCGGCGAGTTCGATGTTTTGCAGTTCAAAAGTCTGGTCGAGAAAGGCGCCGGTGGTGGCGTTCTCCTGCAGCGCGAGCCGCGCGCCATCGGCGCCTTCGCCGGGGGGCGGCGGATCGAGCACATAGGGCGGGGAGGGCGCGCGGGCGCGGGCGATGAAGGCGATCTCCACCTTGAGCGGGTCGCTCCAGGCCGCTGCGGCCGGGCCGAGCAGACATCCGGCGAGCGCCAGGGTTCGGCCGAGGCGCCGAAGGGCTGGGAGACCGGGCGTTACTTGCGTCATGATAAGAATTGAGCCGATTATTTCTAAGCCGTCAATTTGAAAATCATAAGAGAGAACTAAGACGTCCGCCCATGCAGCGGCAGAGCCTCCGTGGCATAATCATCGAACCGTCGTTTTTCGGCAAGACTTGAATTTTGTTTGCGGAAGTATACGCGGGAATTGTTTGCTGGGCTCAAGAATGCTTGCGGCCAAGCCGCGCGCCAAAGTGGAGGCTTCTGCGATGCTGCGACAGCTTATGAAATTCTTCAACAGAAACGCCGGGGCCGATGCGGGTCCGGCGGCCGGCCAAGTCTCACCCACGTCAAAAGTCTCACCCACATCAAATGTCTCACCCTGGTCAAACGTCTCCCAGGCGCGCAAGGAGGTACATATGGCGCTCAAACTGCATCCGTCGATCGACCATGGCCTGAGAAGGGGCAGCTCCAATTTCGCGGGCGGGACGCTCACCTGCAAATGCGCCAGCAATCCCGTGCAGGTGCGAATCACCGGCGACGTGCTGCACAACCACGCCTGCGGCTGCACCAAATGCTGGAAGCCCGAAGGCGCGGTGTTCTCGGTGGTCGGCGTGGTTCCGCGCGACAATGTCCAGGTGGTGTCGGGCGCGGAAAAGCTGCATGTCGTCGACGCCTCGGCGGTGATCCAGCGCCACGCCTGCCGCGATTGCGGCGTGCATATGTATGGGCGGATTGAGAACGCGAATCATCCGTTCTACGGCCTCGATTTCATCCACACCGAACTGTCGCGCGACGAAGGCTGGCAGGAGCCGCAATTCGCCGCCTTCGTGTCGTCGATCATTGAGGCCGGCTTCCCGCCGGCGCAAATGGGCGAGGTGCGCGCGCAGCTCAAGTCGGTCGGGCTGGAGCCTTACGATTGCCTGTCGCCGCCGCTGATGGACGCCATCGCCACCCATGTGGCCAAGGCGTCGGGCCGACTGGCGGCGTGAGGCTTGCACGTTTGCGTTACGATGACCAAGGCCGGGCGTCGGCGCATGCGCCGACGCCCTCTTTTTGCGGAGCGTTCATGGAAACCGTTTCGACCAATAAATCCCACGGCGGCGCGCAGGGCGTCTATCGCCACGACTCGCGTGAGACGCGGACGCCCATGACTTTTTCGGTGTTCGTCCCGCCTCAGGCCGAGGCGGGCAAGGTTCCCGTGCTGTGGTATCTGTCCGGCCTCACCTGCACCCACGCCAATGTCACCGACAAGGGCGAGTTCCGGGCGGCGGCGGCGCAGCATGGCGTGATGATCGTCTGTCCCGACACCTCGCCGCGCGGCGAGGATGTGCCCGACGAGAAGGACAATTGGCGGTTCGGCTCCGGCGCCGGCTTCTATCTCGATGCGACCCAGGCGCCCTATGACCGCAATTACCGCATGTATTCCTACATAGCGCTGGAGCTGCCGCAACTGATTGCGGAACAGTTTCCCGCCGCCGACCTGTCGCGGCAGGGGGTGATGGGCCATTCCATGGGCGGCCATGGCGCCCTGACCCTGGCGCTGAAACATCCCGAGCGTTTCAAGAGCTGTTCGGCCTTCGCGCCGATCGTGCAGCCCTCGACCAGCGACTGGTCGATTCCGGCGCTCACCAAATATTTGGGCGCCGAGGAGGCGGCGTGGCGCGATTACGACGCCACCTTGCTGATCGCGGACGGCAAGCGGTTCAAAGAATTTCTGGTCGATCAGGGATCGGCCGATTCGTTTCTGGACAAGGGTCTAAAACCCTGGCTGCTGCGCGAGGCGTGCGACAAGGCCGGAATCCCGCTCACGCTCAACATGCGCGAGGGCTACGACCATTCCTATTATTTCATTTCGACGTTCATGGCCGATCATATCGCGTGGCATAGCGCAAGATTGTAGCCGCGCCGTCGCTAGAACGCGTGTTCGCCCGGCTGTAAAACGCCCAGGCGCCGCCGCAGATTGGCGCAGGCCAGCGCGAGTTCGGGCAAAAAGGGCGCGGCGCTGTCGTCGCGTTCGTCGTTCAGGTCGTGGTGCGCGAACAGGGCGTCGGTGTATTTGTCGTATTTCTCGGGGTCGTCGGCGCCGCGATGCACGTCGCCGCGCGCGCGCTTGATCCGGTATTCGGCCAGGCTCTTGCAAAAATAATGGTTCACCTGCGCGACCGACCAATCCACCGTCGTCGCCAGCCCGTGCGGCGCCATTTCCAGCGGCGCGCCATTGGCCAGAACCGCGCGGCCCTCGCGCAGCGCGGGGGCGTGCATGTGGACTTCCGCGATTGTGTTGGGGCGGAACACGCTTTTGACATGGCGATTGACCGGCGCCTCCGGGCGCGCCGCGCGCCGGAACCGCTCCATCACCAGGCCGGGCGCATAGTCCGTCTGGCCCGCCGAGCCGAACACCCGCCAGTTCACCCCGATGCAGGCGACATCGGCGGGAAAGGACGCGATGAAGTCGTTCACCCGCCGCGCCGTCTTGAGCATCAGGAATTCGTCGGCGTCGAGAAACATCAGCCAGTCGGTGGGACAGCCGCGCGCCGCGTCGGAATAGGCCAGCAATTGCGGCGAGGCCGCCACCGTCGGCCAGGGGATGTGGGCGTCGATCAGGCCGACACGCCGCATGCGGCCAAGCAGACCGGCGGTCTGGTCGGTGGAATCGTTTTCGTAAACGGCGATCATGTCGAAACCGATCGCGCGGTGCCAGGCGACCCATTCGACCAGATAGGGCGCTTCATTCTTGACGATGACGCATAGCATGCTCGACATGGCCGGCTCCGGCGGAGACCGGTCTGCTTACCTTGCGTGCGGCCGGCGCTCAACCGGCATCGCGCCGACTCGCCAGTTATTTCAGCAGCATCAGCCAGCGCTGGTCTTCGCCGGGGCGCGCCGCCTCCAGCCGGCTCAAGCCGATATAGCGCAGGATGCGCAGCTTGTCGCCCTTGTAGAAGCGCACGCAGCGGCCGGCGTTTTCCTCGGTCGTCAGATATTCCTCAGCCTTCTGGTGGCTTTCATCGACGAAAATCTCCACCCATTTCTTCAGCGGTTCGCCGTCCTTGCAGCCGAACAGCGGGAAGGTGAGTTCGCATACGTCGCCGACGGCGCAGCGGACCTTGGCTTGGGCGTAAGCGGGCGTGGGCGCCAGCAGCGGAAGGCAGACGAGGGAAACGACAAACAGGGCGGGCTTGACCATGGGGCGAATCCAGACTTTTCACCATTATTCCGCGCGAAACTCGCGCGAAGCCTGTCAGCCGATGATTTTTTTCATCAGCGCCTTGCGTCTGAGATTGCTGACGCCGTCAAAATAGCGCAGGCCGAGTTCGCCCTCGCCCATGCGGCGCACCTCGCATTCGATGGCGCGGTCGTCAGCCTTGACCGCCACTTCGATGTGGCTGCCGACCTGCAACGAATGGGGCAGGGGATGCTTGTCGGTCTCGTCGAGCACGAGGCGCAGACCGTCGTCAGAAATATCCGCGATGGTGGCGCGGATTTGCCGCTCGCCGTAGAAGATCACGGCTTCGACATGGTCGAAAATTTTGTGGCGCACCGAGGCGCGGCGCTCATAATACATCGGGTCTTCCCTGGCCCGCCGCGCGGGTTCGCGGACATCCACAGTCTGGCCGAGTGTCGCCGGGTTGGCTTGCGCGGGGCCTTCGGGGCCGGAAAGCCATTTGAGCGCGTTCGGCAAACACAAAGTTTGCCAACGCGCCCAAAAGGGTGCGTTAACAGGATTTCACGCTTTTTAAGAGCCGCTCAATGGCCGTCGAACGCGACCAGCGCGCGCACCGGCACGTCGAGCGCGCGGATTTTCGCGGCGCCGCCGAGTTCGGGCAGGTCGATCACGAAACAGGCGGCGACCACATCGGCCTGCATCTGACGCAGCAGCTTGATCGCGCCGGTGGCGGTGCCGCCGGTGGCGATCAGGTCGTCGATCAGCAGCACCTTTTCGCCGGGCTTGACGGCGTCCGAGTGCATTTCCATTTCGTCGAGGCCATATTCGAGGCTGTAGGCGACGGAAACCGTGGTGTGCGGCAGCTTGCCCTTCTTGCGGATCGGGATGAAGCCGGCGGACAGCTGATGCGCGACCGCGCCGCCCAAGATGAAGCCGCGCGCCTCCATGCCGGCGACCGCGTCGATCTTCTGGCCGGCGAAGGGCTGCACCAGCTCATCGACTGCGCGGCGAAAAGCGCGGGCGTCGCCAAGCAGGGTGGTGATGTCGCGGAACATGATGCCCGGCTTGGGATAGTCGGGAATCGTGCGGATGATGGATTTGAGATCGTTTTCGAAGGTCATTGCAAACTCACGGGACGGAACGGGGCGGCTTAGCCATATCGCGCGATTCGCCGGAAGCGCAACCGCTTCGTGAGGGCGGGGCCAAGCGGCCTCCGCCCGGCCGGGTTTAGTTGAACAGGCTGGAAACGCTCTCTTCCTTGGCGGTGCGGTCGATGGCCTCGCCGATCAGCGGCGCGATCGAAACCACGCGAATGTTCCTCGCCACGCGCACGGCTTCGGTGGAGGCGATGGAATCGGTGATCACCAACTCCTTGAGCATGGAGGCGGAAATGCGCGCCACCGCGCCGCCCGACAGCACGCCGTGCGTGATATAGGCGCGCACGTCGGTGGCGCCCTTTTTGAGCAGGGCCTCGGCCGCATTGCACAGGGTGCCGCCGGAATCGACGATGTCGTCGACCAGGATGCAATTCTTGCCCTTCACCTCGCCGATGATGTTCATCACCTCGGATTCGCCGGCGCGCTCGCGGCGCTTGTCGACAATGGCGAGCGGCGCGTTGATGCGCTTGGCCAGCGCGCGGGCGCGCACCACGCCGCCGACGTCAGGCGAAACCACCATGACGTTGCTCAGGTCCAGCTTGTCCTGAATGTCGCGCACCAGCACCGGCGCGGCGAACAGATTGTCCGTCGGAATGTCGAAAAAGCCCTGGATCTGGCCGGCGTGGAGATCGACCGTGAGCACGCGGTCGGCGCCGGCGCGGGTGATCAGGTTGGCCACCAGCTTGGCGGAGATCGGGGTGCGCGGGCCGGGTTTGCGGTCCTGCCGGGCATAGCCGAAATAGGGCATGACCGCCGTGATGCGGCGCGCCGAGGCGCGGCGCAGGGCGTCGATCATGATCAACGCCTCCATCAGATGGTCGTTGGTGGGGAAGGACGTCGACTGGATGACGAACGTATCCTGCCCTCGGACATTTTCGAGAATCTCGACAAAGACTTCCATATCGGCGAAGCGCCGCACCTGACATTTGGTCAGGGGGACCCCCAGATAGGCGGCGATGGCCTCGCTCAGGGGCCGATTGGAATTGCCGGCAAGGATTTTCATGACGCCAGACATCTCATGTCATTTCGGTGAACGGACGGCCGCGTCTTAGCAGCGCCGGCGCCGATGAACAATGAAAATGCCTGCGCTCAATGTGATTTCGTTAAAATCCTGCGTGGTTTAGCGTCGCACCTAGCGGATCGGCGCGTAGGACAGCGCCGAAACGGAGGCTGTCGCGGCGGGCGTCGTCGGCTGCGCCGCCGCCAGCGCTTCCGGCGTGTTGGAGAGATAGGCGGCGAGTTCTCCGGCGCTGCGCTGGGCCAGCGCGGACAGGGCGGCGGCGTCCACCAGCGTCCAGGGATCGGCGGCGACGCCCTTCAGGGCGATTTCGTCGTTGAGACGCTGGGCGCGGTGGGCGTCGCCGTCGTAAATGTCCCAGACATAGGTGAGTCGGGCGCCGTCCTCGACGGGATAGGCGGAAATATAGCCGCGCGCGAGATAACGGGCGCCGGCGCTGTTGGTGAGGGCGACATCCTGCTGGGCGACGTCGGCGTTGAACAAGGCCATGAACTGCGATTTCAACGGCTCGGGCGCATCCATCTGCGTCACCGCCACCGTGGCGGGGCGCGGGCTCAGGCCCGAGGGACGAATCACGTTGGACGGCGCGCTCTGCACGCTGGCCGTGGCGGTCGGGTCGAGGCCGCCCGAGCAACCGGCAAGGATAAAGGGAAGGGCGCAAGTTGCAGCCAAGCTGAAGCAAGCTCGCGGCGCGGCCATTGTAAACTCCCCGTGCGTCTCGTTGACGTTTTCTTAACCACATTGCTAACGGTAAAATCGCGAAAGGTCCAGCAGCAGGATCAAACCCCAGATATGAGGACATGATTCCAAATTCCGGCCCGGACGATCTTCCGGATATCGCCAGTGTGGACGACGAAGACGACGCGGAGCTTGCGCCCGACACGGGCGTGGAGCTGGATTTCGACGCCGAGCAGGCGGCGGATTCGCTCAAGCGCGGCGCCCGCGTCATCCGCGACCACTGGAAACACGCGCCCGCCGGCCCCGGCTGCTATCGCATGCTCGGCGCCGACGGGGCGGTGCTCTATGTCGGCAAGGCCAAGAGCATCAAGAAGCGCATCGCCTCCTACATGCGGGTGGGCGGCCACACCAACCGCATCGCGCGCATGATCGCGCTGACCGCGACCATGGTGTTCGCCTCCACCGAGACCGAGGTCGAGGCGCTGCTGCTCGAAGCCAATC
This sequence comes from Rhodoblastus acidophilus, assembly GCF_900187365.1. Taxonomy (GTDB): domain Bacteria; phylum Pseudomonadota; class Alphaproteobacteria; order Rhizobiales; family Beijerinckiaceae; genus Rhodoblastus; species Rhodoblastus acidophilus. The sequence continues at coordinate 73,585 of NZ_FYDG01000002.1, read as the reverse complement.
TGATCAAGCAGCTCAAGCCGCGCTTCAACGTGCTGCTGCGCGACGACAAGAGCTTCCCCTATATCCTGCTGACGAAGGACGAGCGCGGCGCGCAGATCGCCAAGCATCGCGGGGCGCGGGCGCGCAAAGGCGATTATTTCGGGCCGTTCGCCGGGGTCTGGGCCGTCAACCGCACGCTCGACGTGCTGCAGAAGGCGTTCCTGCTGCGCACCTGCGAGAATTCCTATTACGACAACCGCACCCGGCCCTGTCTGCTGTTCCAGATCAAGCGGTGCTCCGGGCCTTGCACCGGCGAGATTTCTCGCGAAGACTACGCGGCGCTGGCGAGCGAGGCCCGCGATTTCCTGTGTGGAAAATCGCGGGCGGTGCGCGAGCGGCTGGCGGCGGAAATGAACGCCGCCGCTGAAGATCTGGAGTTCGAGCGCGCCGGCCGGCTGCGCGACCGCATCGCCGCGCTCGCCGCCATCCAGGCGCAACAGGGCGTCAATCCGCGCAACACGCCGGAGGCGGACATTTTCGGGCTGCACCAGGAGGCCGGCGCCTTCTGCGTCGAGGCCGTGTTCATCCGCGCCGGGCAGAACTGGGGCAACCGCGCCTATTATCCCCGCGCCGACAAGGCGTTGTCGCCTGGCGAGGTGTTGGGCCCGTTCGTCGCGCAATTTTACGCCGACCGCCCGGCGCCGCGCTGCGTGCTGCTGTCGCACGAGATCGACGAGGCCGATCTGCTGGCGGAGGCGCTGTCCGCGCGGGCGGGGCACAAGGTTGAAATTCTGGTTCCGCAGCGCGGCGAAAAAGCCGAACTGGTGGGCCATGCGCAACGCAACGCCCGCGAGGCTCTCGGCCGCAAGCTGGCCGACGCCGCCGGCCAGCAACGGCTGCTGGAGGCGCTGGGCGCAGCGTTTGGCATGGAAAAGCCGCCGCGCCGGGTCGAGATTTACGACAATTCGCACATCATGGGCAGCGCCGCCATCGGCGCCATGGTGGTGGCGGGGCCGCAGGGCTTTGTGAAGAATCAGTACCGCACGTTCAACATCAAGTCCGACGTCGCCCCCGGCGACGATTACGGCATGATGCGCGAGGTGTTGGGACGGCGATTTACGCGCATCCTCAAGGAGGGCGAGGCCGAAAGCAGCGATCCCGACGCCTTCCCGCACAAGCCCGATCTGATTCTGATCGACGGCGGCCGGGGCCAGTTCGCCGCGACGCTGCAGGTGATGACGGAATTGGGCGTGGAGGGAATCACCCTGGCCTCGATCGCCAAGGGCGTGGACCGCGACGCCGGGCGCGAGACGTTTTTTGTCGTGGGGCGCGAGCCGTTCCGGCTGCCGCCGCGCGATCCCGCGCTCTATTTCGTGCAGCGGCTGCGCGACGAGGCGCACCGCTTCGCCATCGGCACCCACCGCGCCAAGCGCAAGAAGGAGTTTGTCAAAAATCCGCTGGACGAGATCGCGGGCGTCGGCCCCGCCCGCAAGCGGGCGCTGCTGCAGGCGTTCGGCACGGCCAAGGCGGTGGCGGGCGCGGCGTTGGCCGATCTCGAGAAAACGCCGGGCTTGTCGGCGGCGACGGCCAAACTGGTTTACGATCACTTTCACGAGAAGGGGTGACGCGTGCGTCCGATCAGCCCGCTGCGACCGTTTTCTGCCTTGACGCGATATGGAAAAAAGGTGTTCCTCCCGATATGACCGTCAACGCCGCCCGCTCGCGCGCCCGCACCTGGAACCTGCCGAACATTCTCACCTTCGGCCGGGTGCTGATCGTTCCGGCCGTGGTGGCCTGCCTGTTCTGGCCCGACGAATATTCGCTGCGCTGGACGGCGCTGGGCCTGTTCACAGTGGCCGCCGTCACCGATTTCTTCGACGGCTATCTCGCGCGAATCTGGGACCAGCAATCGGCGCTCGGGCGCATGCTCGACCCGATCGCGGACAAGCTGCTGGTGTCGGCGGTGCTGATGATTCTGGTGGCCGACGGCACGATCAAGAGCTGGTCGTTGTGGGCGGCCATCGTGATTCTCTGCCGTGAAATTCTGGTGTCCGGCCTGCGCGAATTTCTGGCCGACCTAAAAGTGCCGGTGCCGGTTTCGGCCGTGGCCAAATGGAAGACCACGGTGCAGCTGGTCGCGCTGGGCTTTTTGATCGCGGGACGCGCGGGCGAGCTGGTGCTGCCCGGCACCGTGCATATCGGCCTGTTCCTGCTGTGGATTTCGGCGCTGCTCACGCTTTACACCGGCTTCGATTATTTCAAGGCTGGTCTGAAATATGTGGTGGACGAGTGAAGGTCGTCTATTTCGCGTCTTTGCGCGAACGGCTCGGCGTGAGCGAGGAGGAGGTGGCGCTGCCGCCCGAGGCGCGCAGCGTGGCCGATGTGATCGCGTTTCTGGCGCGGCGCGACGAGATTTCCGAGGCGGTGTTTTCCAGCGGCGTTTTCCGCGCGGCTCTGGACAAGAGGCACGCCAAGCTTGAGGCGCCGATCGCCGGCGCGACCGAGATCGCCTTTTTCCCGCCGATGACCGGAGGGTGAGCGTTTCGCGGGGACGGGCGCGGCTTGAACGCCAGTCCTTTGCGACGCGGCGACTTTTCCGCGGGCGGGGTCAGCCCGGCGCTGGTTCGGCCTTCCTCAGGATGAAGCCGGCCTGATCGCCTCTTTTTGCCGCGTTGTGAGCCGCAGCGCGCCGTTCAAAGGCGGCGATCTCGTTATCCCGAAAGTATTTTCTGTAATCATGCTCGACCAATGGAATGGCGCGCGCGTAAAGCTCGCTCGACATCATGGTCCAGCCTTCTTCGTCGTCAATCGTGTCGGCGATGCGGAAGCCGCATCTTTGAGCCAATTGCTCCATCCCGCGCCGGGATATCAGGGTGAAATGCCGGGGCGCGTCCAGTTGCACCCAGTTTGTTCCATAAGCGTCCCATGCGTCAGACGAGATCGTCGGAATCCGAATCAAGCAAACGCCGTTGGGAGACAAAAGCTTTCGCGCGCTCGAAAGATCGGCCAAGGGCGAGGCGACATGCTCCAGCGAATGATTGAACATGATCAAATCATATGCGCCGCTGAAATCTTGTATGTTGCTCTTGTAAAGCGGAACGCCATGACTCGTCGTTGCGCTGGCTTTGATGAACGGGTCGATTCCCGCCAGGTTCAAAAAGCCGACTTGCGAGAAATAGTCGAGAATGGCGCCGTTGCCGCAGCCGACATCCAGGATGGCGTCATGCAGGCCGACGCCCGCCGAGGCGACCATTGAAAACAGCGAATTCGGCTTGTTTGGCCTGATCAGGGAGAGAAACGCGCCGAGTCGGTTGTGGTCGAATTGCGCGCGCTCCCTGGCGAACAGCGCGGCGGCCCGCATTCTCTTGAATTGGGCGCGGAGTCCCAAAGGTTTTTCATGTTTCCCGGAGTCGTCATCGGCGACAGGATGCATTCTGTATGAATAATACGTGTCCGGATAAAACTGTTTTATCTGCTCATCGCTGGGGATGTCTCGAATTTGCAGGCTGCCGCATGCGCCGCATTCGTCATAAATAAATTCGGCGCCCAGACCAAACATCATTTCTTTTGCGGCATAGGCTTTTTGGGACTTGCCTGCGCCACAAACCCGACATGCATATAAGCTCATGGAACGTCTCCGAAACCGCCATCGAAAACCTGGAAATTTGCGCCTGTGCGGACGCCGCCCGGCGCCGTTCGGGGCGGGGGAGGTCCGCTGCGGATTCAGGCCACGGTCGGCGCGCCGCGCTGAGGCCGGCCGCTGCTGTGGGGAATCCCGTGATATGGAAAATGCGGTGTGCGGCAGGGCTTACGCGCTGCGCCCCAAGCCGCCGCAGGCCCAGGCAAGCCGCCGCAGGCCCAGGCACGCTGTCGCAGGCCCGGTCAAGCTGCCGCAGGCCTGGTGATGCGAAGTCATCCAGACGTAACGTCAACGCAAGGATTGTCGCATCGCCCGTTCATGTCAAGGGCGCCATCCGACGCGATCCGGCGGAGGCCGCTGCGATCGCGCGGCGCTTACGGCTTGTCCCCGGCCGGCTTGATCGCCTTGGCCATGTCCAGATGTCCTTTGAACGCGTTCTGGATCGCCGTGGCCAGGCGACGCACCCGGTCGTCGTCGGCGCTCTTGATCGCGTCGTCGAACTTGCCGAGGTTTTGGCTGTGGTAATCGACCTGCTCGGCCATGAAGGCGGCGTCGAAATCCGCGCCGCTCCTGCCCTTGAGCCGGGAGATCTTCGCCGCCTCGGACTCGGCGGGCGGCTGGACGCCCGCCGCTTGGGCGGAGCCTGACGACGCGGGCGCGGGCGCGTGCGGCGCCGGTTGCGCGGGACGCGGGCGGGCGTGCGCGACATGCGCATGGGCATGCGCGTGGCGAACCTTGTGGCGCTTGTGCGCGGCCGCATGTTTTGCGCCGACAAGGCCGGTCAGTTGCGCGCCGACGCCGCTGTGGTCCTGAACCATCAGCCGCGCGAACGCCTTGATCGCCGGCGCCTGGGCCTTGTCCGCCGCATAGCGGCACAACTCGATCTCATCCCTGTTGACCTTGGCGACATAGCGGAGAAACGCCCGGTCCTTTTCGCTGAGCTTCTGCCGTCGCCCCGCGTCGCTTTTCTTGTCCGGCTGCGCGGCGGCGGGCGCGTGGGACGCGTGGGGCGGCGCCCCGCCCGACGCGGGCTTCGGCGCGTCGCCGGGGGCGTTTCCGCCGCCTTTGTTCTCTTGCGGCGCGGCGCCGGGAGCGTTGGGCGCGGGCGCCGGTTGCGCGAAGGCGGCGCCGGCCATCAACAGCAGCAGCGCGGGGGTGAGGCAAGCCTTGTTCACGTCGACCTCCTGGGTCGATGCGATCAACTGCGATCAGGCCGGGGCCGTTCCCAGCCGACGGTCACGCAAGTTGTTGAATGCGCCGCGCAATGAGCGCGATCACACCCCTCTTGGACGTCTCAAATCCAGCGTGGTCGGGAAATCGCCGGATGTCTCGTCCTGCGGCAGCCAGATCTGGCCGGGCGTGTGGCCGTGGTCCTGGAAGCGGGCGAGGCGCCGCGCCTCGGCTTCGTAGGAATTGACAGGAAACGTCTCGTAATTGCGGCCGCCCGGATGCGCCGAATAATAGACGCAGCCGCCGAGCGAGCGTTGGCTCCACTTGTCCACGATGTCGAAAGTGAGCGGCACATGCGGCCAGATGGTCGGGTGCAGGCCGGAATACGGCTGCCACGCCTTGAAGCGCACGCCCGCCACCGCCTCGCCGCGCACGCCGGTCGAGCCCATCGGCAGTTTGCGGCCGTTGCAGGTCACGACATGGCGGGCCTCGTTAAACCCTTCGACGCGCACTTGCAGGCGCTCGACCGAGGAATCGACATAGCGCACGGTGCCGCCGATCGCCCCTTCCTCGCCCATCACGTGCCAGGGCTCCAGCGCCTGCCGGATCTCCAGCTTGACGCCGGAATGTTCGACCTGGCCGTAGAACGGGAAGCGGAACTCGAACTGGGCGCGATACCATTCGGGGTCGAACGCGTAGCCGGCGCGCTTCAAATCGTCGAGCACGTCCAAAAAGTCGCGCCAGACATAGTGCGGCAGCATGAAGCGGTCGTGCAGGCTGGTGCCCCAGCGCGCGAGGCCGCCGTCCTGCGGCTCGCGCCAGAACCACGCCACCAGCGCCCGCAGCAACAATTGCTGCGCCAGCGACATGCGCGCGTCCGGCGGCATTTCGAAGGCGCGGAACTCCACCAGCCCGAGCCGCCCGGTCGGCCCCGAGGGGGAATAGAGCTTGTCGATGCAGATTTCGGAGCGGTGGGTGTTGCCGGTGACGTCGGTCAGCAGGTTGCGATAGAGCCGGTCCACCAGCCACGGCGGCGTGTCCGCGCCGCCCGGAGGCGGGGTCATCGCCAGGGCGATTTCCAGTTCATAGAGCGCGTCGTGGCGCGCCTCGTCGACGCGGGGGCTTTGCGAGGTCGGGCCGATGAACAGGCCGGAGAACAGATACGACAGCGACGGGCGGCGCTGCCAGTACATCACTAGGCTTTTCAAGAGGTCGGGGCGGCGCAGGAAGGGCGAGTCCATCGGCGTGGCGCCGCCGATCACCACATGGTTGCCGCCGCCGGTCCCGACATGGCGGCCGTCGATCATGAATTTTTCCGTGCCGAGCCGGCACTGGCGCGCCTCTTCGTACAGCGTGCGCGAAATGGCGACGAGCTCATCCCAATTGTCGGTGGGGTGGACGTTGACCTCGATCACGCCGGGGTCGGGCGCGACGCGGATCACCTGCAGGCGCGGGTCGACCGGCGGCGGGTAGCCCTCGATGTGGACGGGCAGGTTCAGCGCGGCGGCGGCGTGTTCGACCGCCGCCAGCAGTTCCAGATAATCCTCCAGCGCGCTGACCGGCGGCATGAACACATGCAGGCGCCCGTCGCGCGGCTCGATGGCCAAGGCCGTGCGGACGTCGGCGGTAAAACCGATGGTCTGCTCGTTCTGCTCGACGCGTTCGGCCCCGTCGCGGGCGCCGCGCTTGAACTTTTGCGCGATCTCCGAAGCGGCGGGCAGCGGCGGCAGCGGCGCGGTCACATCCTGCTCGACGATGAACGGATAGGAGGCCGGGGCGACATAGGGCAGCGAGGCCAGCGGCAGGCGATAGCCCACCGGCGAATCGCCCGGCTTCAGGAACAGCGCGCCGCGGCGCAGCGGCCATTTCTGGCTGATCCAGCTGCGCCGGTTCGGCTGGCTGTTCCAGCGCTGCACCGGCAGCACATAGCCTGAGGGAACATGAAGGCCGCGATCGAACACCCGGGCGTAGCGGGCGCGCTCTTCCGGTTCGGCCAGCTTGCTGTCGCCCGGCGTGACATTGACGGGCAGTTCCGCCTCTTTCAGCAGCCATTCCGCCGGGTCTTCATAGGCGGGAATCACGTGGTCGGGCGTGATCTCGAGAATGTCGGCGATGGCGGCGCAGATCGCCTGCGCCTGCTCGGGCGTGGCCTGTTCCGCCGGATTTTCGCGGGCGATCAGGTTGACGTCGCGCCAGATCGGTTCGCCGTCCTTGCGCCAGTACAGCGCAAACGTCCAGCGCGGCAGGCTTTCGCCGGGATACCACTTGCCCTGGCCGTAATGCAGAAAACCATTGGGAGCGAAACTGTCGCGCAGGCGGCGGATCAGCTCGTCGGCGGCGCCGCGCTTGGTCGGGCCGACCGCCTCGGTGTTCCATTCCGGCGCCTGGTAATCGTCGATGGAGACGAAGGTGGGCTCCCCGCCCATGGTCAGGCGCACGTCCTGGGCGCGCAGATCCGTGTCCACCAGTCGGCCCAGGGCGTTGAGCCGCTCCCAGGCTTCATCCGAGAACGGGGCGGTGACGCGGGGCTTCTCGTCGACCCGGTCCACCCGCATCTCGAAGCCGAAATCGGCGCGGGCGTCGCCGGTGTAGGAGCCGTCGATGGGCGAGGCGGAGGCGTAATGCGGCGTGGCCGCGATTGGCAGGTGGCCTTCGCCGGCGAACAGGCCGGAGGTCGGGTCGAGGCCGACCCAGCCGGCGCCGGGAATATAGACTTCGGCCCAGGCGTGCAGGTCGGTGAAATCGTGGTCCGTGCCGGAGGGGCCGTCGAGCGCCTCGAGATCGGGCTTGAGCTGGATCAGGTAGCCGGAGACGAAGCGCGCGGCGAAGCCGAGATGGCGGAGAATCTGCACCAGCAGCCAGCCGGTGTCGCGGCAGGAGCCGGAGCCGAGTTCGAGGGTCTGCTCGGGCGTCTGCACGCCCGCCTCCATCCGCACCACATATTTGATCGTGTGGTGCAGCGCCTGGTTCAGCGCCACCAAAAAATCGACCGTCGGGGTTTCCGCGCGGGGGATCGTGGCGAGATAGGCCTGCAGCCGCGGGCCGGCGGGTTCGGCGCCGATATAGGCCGAAATGTCCTTGGTCAGGCTGTCGGCATAGCGGAACGGGACTTTTTGCGCGTAATCCTCGATGAAGAAGTCGAACGGATTATAGACCGCCAGTTCCGCCAGCAGATCGACGGTGATGGAAAATTCCGTGGTCGGCTCGGGGAAGACCAGCCGGGCGAGATAATTGCCGTGCGGATCCTGCTGCCAGTTGATGAAATGATTGGCCGGCTCGATGGTCAGCGAATAGGCGTGAACCGGCGTGCGGCAATGCGGCGCCGGGCGCAGCCGCACCACCTGTGGCCCCAGCATCACCGGGCGATCGTAGCTGTATCGCGTGCAATGATGCAGTTTGGCGAGAATGGCCATGGCGCCCCGTCCTTCTTGATGCCGTGGGGCTTTATGCGGGGGCGGGGCGGGGCTGTCACGTCCTAAATCTGGACATTCCGGCTGTCGGCGCGAGGGATCGCCTAACGATTAGGCAGTCGTGGCCGCGCGCCTTGCCCGCGCCGGCGCCCTCGGGCATGGTTCGGCCATGTTCGAGACCTTTACTTACGACAAGCCGTCCGTGCTCGGGCCGGAGGCGCGCGACCACTGGGAATTCATGGAGACCAATTCCGCCGCCGCCGTGATGCAGGCGGTGTGTCCGCAGGAATGGGACGACATTGTCCATGTGCTCTCGACCTATCGTCTCAGGCCGGCCGCCTGGCTCAAGGCCGGCGGCAACCGGGGCGACATCGCCGCGCAGATCGATTCCGCTTTCGCCGCGCGGGGATGGCGGGAGGCGCGTCTCGACCTGGAAACCCGGGGCGTGCTCTATTCCAAGGCCAACGAGCGGATCGAGACGCTGCCGGTGGTCCGGCAGGAGGGCTATCTGGTCGACAATTTCAAGGGCCGCGTCGTGCTCGACGTCGAGTGGAACGCCAAGGACGGCAATCTCGACCGCGATCTGGCGTCGTATCGGTCCTGGCACGAGGCCGGCGTCATTTCGGCCGGCGTGGTCATCACCAAGGACCGGCTGTCGCTGCTGACGCTGGCGCGGCGGCTGTGGGCGGACCATCAGGCGACGTTGCCGGACGGCCAGCGCCATCCGAAATTGCCGATCGACCTGGAGACCTCCACGACCACCACCTTTGACAAGGCGCAAATGCGGGTGCGGCGCGGGGTGATGGGCGCCTGCCCGGTGCTGATCGTGGCCGCCAACGAAAAAACCTGGGACGGCAGTCCCTACGCGGAAAGTTTTTAACCAAGCCGGCGCGTCGGCGGACGTTCCCGGCCGCGATCCGATCCTCCACTTCCAGGCAAGGGTGCGCGGGCTTATTATGGCGGATAAACCGTCGGCGAGGTCTCCCGATTGGGGTGCGACGACGACAGCCGTCCATGCAAAATTTCGTTGCGGCTCACGGGCGGGTTCAGGGGAGCCGGCGCCGCAGGGGCCATCGGAGCGCGACATGCCCCATGCAGGAACGCATTTGGAACCCGGTCATCGTGTGGTCATCGTCGGCGGCGGCGCCGGCGGCCTCGAACTGGCGACCCGGCTCGGCGACAAATATGGACGCAAGGGCGTTCTGGACATTTCGCTGGTCGAACGCGACCGCACCCATGTCTGGAAGCCGAAGCTGCACGAAATCGCGGCGGGCAGCATGGACATGTCGGCGCATGAGGTGAATTACCTCGCGCATTCGCACTGGCACGGCTACCGCTATCGCATCGGCGAAATGATCGGTCTCGACCGCGCGCGGCGCGAGGTCCATGTCGCGCCCTTTCTGGATTCGGAGGGACGGGAAGTCACCCCGGAACGCGTGATCGGCTATGACACGCTGGTGCTCTCGATCGGCAGCCAAAGCAACGATTTCGGCACGCCGGGCGTCAAGGACTTCGCGATGAAGCTGGAAAGCCAGGCTGACGCCGCGCGTTTCCACGAAGCGCTGATCAACGCCTGCATTCGCGCCCATGTCCAGCAGGCGCCGCTGCGGCCGGAGCAGATGAAGGTCGTCATCATCGGCGCGGGCGCCACCGGCGTCGAACTGGCGGCGGAGCTGCATCGCACCACGCGCGAAGTCGTCGCCTATGGCCTCGACGGGGTGGACCCGGGCAAGGACATCAAGATCACCCTGCTGGAAGCGGCTGAGCGCGTGCTGCCCTCGCTGCCGCCGCGACTCTCGGCGGCGACCGAACAGCTGCTGGGCCAGCTCGGCGTCCAGACGCTCACGCGCGCCAAAGTCGCCAGGGTGGCGCCCGATGGCGTCGAACTCGCCGACGGCCGCGCCATTCCCGCCGAGATCGTGGTGTGGGCCGCCGGCGTCAAGGCGCCGGAATTCCTCAAAGACATCGACGGGCTCGAAACCAACCGCATCAACCAGCTCGTCGTCAGGCCGACCCTGCAAACCACGCGGGACGAGGCCATTTTCGCGCTCGGCGATTGCGCGGCCTGTCCATGGGTCGGACGCGACGCGATGGTGCCGCCGCGGGCGCAGGCGGCGCAGCAGCAGGCGTCCCACCTATTCGCCCAATTCGGGCGCCGCATGGCCGGCGAGCCGTTGCAGGATTACCAGTACCGCGATTTCGGCTCGCTGGTCTCGCTCGGCAAATTCAGCACGGTCGGCAATATGATGGGCGGGTTGATCGGCGGCAGCATGATGATCGAGGGGATTTTTGCGCGCATCATGTATTTGTCGCTCTACAAGATGCACGAGTTGGCGCTGCATGGCGCGGCCAAGGCGGCGCTCGATTCGATCGCGCGCCTGATCACCCGGCGCACCGAGCCGCATGTGAAGCTTCACTGAAGCTTTTGACGCCGCGCGCGTTCACGAACCGACGCCGCGTCAGGGCGACTTGCGCCCGCGCGGCCGCATCTCCACCTGGGCCAGATTCAGCAGCGACCGGATGCGCTGGATCGAATAGCCGGTGTCCTCCGCCAGATCGCGGATGCTGCTGCCCTCGCAATAGCGCGCCTTCAGCGCCTGGCTCAACGCTTCCGCCACGGGTTCGGCGATATGTTCGTTCGGCAGCAGCGGCGGCAGGATCGCGCCGCCCTGATAGCCCTTGTGAACCTTGCCCCTGGGGGTGATCTCGGCGGCGGATTCGTCGCCCCAGACGGTCCATTTCGGCCGGGGATGGCGGGCGAACAGCTCCAGGAACGGGCCGGGCGAACAGGCTTCGATCAGCTCGTATTGTTCGTCCGGCTTGCGCGAATGTTCGCGCTTTCGGGTCTCGATCATGTTGACCTGGGAGCGTCCGGGGCCGAGCGTGCGCATCGAGCCTTTGACGCCGAACAGCAGCAGTTCCGTGACATTGCGGAAATAGAATCCGACGCCGCGCCCGTCGGGACCGCCGTCCTTGCGCCGCTTGGCCCAGACGATGTTCGAGACATAGCGGAAGCCCCAGGCGTTCAGGACGTCGAGCCCGTCCGGCAGCAGGGCGTTGGGGACCCAGAGGTAAAGATGCGCGTTCTTCGCGGCGGCCTCGCTGACGGGTAGGGCCTTGATCGCCTCGAACGACATGGTGGAATAGCGGTCGAGCCGGCGGTGCTCGGGCGCCACCTTGCCGGTGCGGTTGGAAAAGCGCCAGGGCGGATCGGCGAGAATCGTCGAGAAGCCGCCCACCGTTCTCGGCAGGGGATCGAGGCCGTTGTCGGGCCGCAGCGGCGCGGGATGCGAATCGGTCATGCCGGACCCTGGCATGAAATCGGATCTCTTGAAAGATCTTAGCCGAACCAAGTCGTGGACTATCCACGCAAATGGCGGAGCGGCGCGACAATCCGGCCGCGCCGCCGGCGCATCTTCCGGTTGATTCGGCGTCTTGCCTCGCTATCCTGCGTGCCCGTGGGAATCGACCGGTCCTCATTCGGCGGGGCGGCGATGAGGAATGCACGGGTCACTCGATGGCGAAAAGGGCAAAGGCCGCAACCGAGCCGCAGCGCAGCGCGGGCCACGCCGAATCCGAAGCGGCGCCCCGGGCCGTGATCGCCATCGGCGCCAGCGCCGGCGGCCTCGACGCGCTGGAGAAATTTTTCGACTTCGTGCCCAACGACACCGGCGCGGCCTATGTCGTCATCCAGCATCTCGACCCGAACTTCCGCAGCATGATGGACGAGCTGCTGTCGCGCCATTCCAGCCTGACGATCCGCAAGGCCGAGACCGGCATGCCGATCGAGCCGAACGTCATCTATCTCAATCCGGCGCGCCAGGAAATGACGCTGGACCAGGGGCGGTTCCGGCTGCACGCGTCGGAAAAGACCGGCGGGCTGAGCCTGCCGATCAATTGCTTCTTCGCCTCGGCGGCGGCGGAATTCGCCGAGCGCGCCATCGGGGTCGTGCTGTCCGGCACGGGGTCGGACGGCGCCAAGGGCTGCGAGGCGATCAAGCGCGCTGGCGGCGGCGTGTTCGTTCAGGAGCCCGCCAGCGCCAAATTCGATTCCATGCCGGCTTCGGTGCTGGCCAAGGGGCTGGCCGACGGCGTGGCGCCGCCGGAAAAACTGCCGGCGCTGATCGCCGGGCGCCTCGCGGGCGAGTTGCGGCCGCAGCGCCGCGATCTCGTGCTGGAAACCGATCCCTATTCCATCATTTTCTCGATTCTCAAGACGCGCTACGACATCGACTTCAGCGTCTACAAGCACGGCACGATGGAGCGTCGCATCAGCCGGCGCATGGGGCTGGTCGGCTGCGCCAGCCTGGTGCGCTACGCCGATCTGCTGGTGGTCGACCGCGACGAGGTCGCCAAGCTTTTCAACGACCTGCTGCTCGACGTCACCGCCTTCTTCCGCGACGCCGACGCCTTCCAGACCTTGTCCGGGCAGGTGGTCCAGCCGCTGGTGGACATTATGGGCGAGGATCGCGAGATCCGGGTCTGGGTCGCCGGCTGTTCGTCGGGCGAGGAGGCCTATTCGCTGGCCATTTGCTTCGCCGAAGCGGCGGAGGCGGCGGGCAAGCGCCTGAACCTCAAGATTTTCGCCACCGACATTCACGCCGATACTCTGGCCGTGGCGTCGGCCGGCCTCTATCCGGCGGAGGCGCTGGCGCCGATCGCCGCCGAGAAGGTGGAGCGCTATTTCGAGCGCGAGGACGATCACCTGCGCATCCGCAAGGCGATCCGCCGGCTGATCGTGTTCAGCCCGCACAACATCCTGAAAGACCCGCCCTTCGCGCGCATCGACCTGCTCTCATGCCGCAACGTGCTGATCTATTTCGACGAGAGCGCGCAGAAATTCGCGCTCAACCTGTTTCATTTCTGCCTCGTCAAGGGCGGCGTGATCTTTCTGGGGCCGAGCGAGTCGCTGGGCGATCTCGCCAGCGAATTCAACACGGTCAGCCAGAAGTGGCGGATTTTCTCCAAAATGCGCGACGCCCGGCTGCTGCCGCCGGGCGTGCTTGTCTCGCACGGGCTTCACGCCAATCACGGCGTGTTCCGCGCCGCCGACCCCGGCGCCCGCCTGACGCCCGTGCGCGACTTGTCCCGCGCGACGTTCGAAGCGTTGAAGGCGCTGCTGGCGCGGTTCGCGCCGCCCGGCTTCCTGCTGACGCGCGAGGGCGCGCTGCTGCATATTTTCGGCGACGCCTCGAAATTTATCGAGCTGCGGCCGGGCCTGTTCAGCCAGAAGATCACCGACATGCTGCCGCGCGAACTGGCGCTGGTGGTGGCCAACGGCCTGGGCGTGCGCGCGTCGTCCCCGGACGGGCGGCTGACGACGACCATGCCCTATGTGCGCGGGCCGTTCCCGAAATTTCGCCGCAGCATCAAGCGCCCGACCGACCAGGGCGAGCGGCTGGAAATCGTCTCGATCGAGCCGGTGTCGGACGCCGAGGAGGTCAGCGATTTTCTGCTGCTGACGATCGAAACGGCGCAGGAGGCCTCGCCGCCGCGCGAGGCGACCCCGGCGCTCGACGCCGCGCCGACCGCCGATGAAGTGCTCGAATTGCGCCGCCGCAACCAGGGCCTGCTCGACGAGTTGCAGTCGACCGAGGAGAATCTGCAGTCGGCGATCGAGGAGCTGGCCACCAGCAACGAGGAGCTGCAATCCACCAACGAAGAGCTGATGGCCTCGAACGAGGAATTGCAGAGCACCAACGAGGAGCTGCATTCCGTCAACGAGGAGCTTTATTCCGTCACCTCCGAGCACCAGCGCAAGATCGACGAGCTGATCCAGGTGACGCTGGATATGGAGCATCTGCTCAAGGCGACGGAGATCGGCACCATCTTCCTCGACGAAAAGCAGCATGTGCGGCGCTACACGCCGGCGGCGGCGCAGGCGTTCAACCTGATTCCCCATGACGTGGGGCGGCCGATCTCGCACATCACCGTGCGCTTCGACGGCGAGGACTTTCAGACGCTGCTCGACCATGTCGGCGAGACGCGGGAAATGTGCGAGCAGGAGGTTCTGGTCGGCGGCCGCGCCTATCTGCTGCGCATCCTGCCGTATCGGGTGGACGGCGAGGATCTCCAGGGATCGGTGATCACGCTGGTCGATATCGACAAGCTGAAACGCGCGCAAGCCCAGGTGCGCGAACTCGACCGGCGCCAGCGCACCATTCTCGCCTCGATCCAGGATTCGATCGTGAGCTGGGACGCCCGGTCGAACCGGATCACCTTCTGCAACCACGTCTTCGCCTCAGTCTACGACACGACGCCGACCGCGCTGGTCGATCACGACATTTTCGCGGTGCTGGGGGGCAATTCGCCCGAGGCGATTTCGCACGTGAGCGAGGCGGTCGAAAAGCTGAAGACCGAATGCAAGTTCGAGACGCTGGTGCGCACCCCCCGCGCCGGAGGCGGCGAGATCTGGCGCACCATCATCTACACCTCCGTTCAGGACGATGACGGAACCGTGCTCGGCTATGTCGCCTGCGGCCGCGATGTATCCGAGCAGGTGCGCCATGTCGCGGCGCTGAAGGAATTGTCGGCGATCGAGGGCGATCTGAACCGGCCGGTGCAGGAGGCGGTGCAGCCCGCGCTGGACATTGGCCTGCGCCTGCTCGGGCTTGACCGGGCGCTCGCTTCGGAGGTGGTCGGCGACCGCCATCGCGTCATCGCCGCCGCCGGGATCGCCGGCGCGCAATTGCCGCCGGGCGCGATGATCCGGCTGCCGCAGGATTTGTGCGACCGCAGCTGCGGGATGCCCGAAGCTGGCGTCTGTCATTTCGAGCCGAGCGACGACGTGCGCTGGCCCCCGGTCGCGGCGGGCGCGCAGGCCCGCTCCAATGTTTCGGAGGACGGCGACTTTTGCGAATTCGCGCTGTGCGGCGCGCAGCTTGAGGGGTTGGCGACCTATATCGCCATGCCCGCCCATGCGCATGGCAAGGTCTATTCGGTCAGCTTCTTTTCGGAAAAAGGCCCGAAATTCGGGCCGCTCACCAGTATTCAGCGCGGCTTCGTCAAGCAGCTCGGTCAGTGGATCGGCCTCAAGGTCGAGGCGCATCAGGCCCATCACGCGCTGTTGCGCAGCGAGGGCAAGCTGCGGCTGCTGTTCGACAGCGTGCCGCAATCGATCTGGCTGGTCGATTCGGATCGTCGCGTGCTGCGCGCCAACCGCGCTGCCGCCGTCACATTGGGGAAGACGCCGGACGAGCTGGCGGGCGCCTCGATCGACAGCATGGCGGCGCATCCCGATCCGCAATGGCGCGCGCATAACGAGGCGGCCTTCGCCTCGGGCCGCGCGCTGTTCAATGTGGTGGCGCAGGAGACCGGCGCCGATGGCGCGACGCGCTGGACCTCGACGGACCGCATCCCCTATCGCGACCCCGCCAGCGACGAAAGCTCGATGCTGATCGTCACCACCGACATCACCCAGCTCAAGGCGCGCGAGAACGCCCTGTCGGCCGCCAATGCGGCGCTCGACGCCAGCCAGGTTCGCTTCGAGCGGCTCTACCGCCATACGCCGGTGATGATGTGCTCCTTCCTCGGGGATCGCCGCATCGCGGTGGCGAGCGACGCCCTGCTCGCCAAGACGGGGCGTGTGCGCGACGAGGTCATCGGGCGCGACGTCTGCGATCTGCTCGACCCGGCCTCGCGCGGCGTGCTGACCGACGAAATCCTGCCCTCGCTGGCTGAGGCGGGGCATTGCCACGCCGTGCCGCTGCGCCTGATCGGGGCGGATCATTCGCTGGTGGAGGTGGAGTTTTCCGCCTTCGCCGAGACCGAATCCGACCAGCAGCGGTCCTATCTCTGCGTCCTCGCCGACGTGACCGCGCGCAACCGCGCGCAGGACGAGCTGCAGCGCGCCAACCAGCGTCTGGCGACCGCCAACGAGGGGCTGGAGAAATTCGCCCATGTCGCCTCGCACGACCTGCAGGAGCCGCTGCGCAAGATCAGCGTGTTCGGGAAAATCCTGCTCGACGAGCACAGCGCCGCGCTCGACGGCGACGGGCGGCATTGCCTGGACGTGATGACCGACGCCGCCGTGCGCATGCGCGATCTCGTCCATAACATTCTGGCTTTTTCCTACGCCAACAACGCCAAGGCCGATGTCGAGGACGTGGCGCTGGAGGGGATCGTCGGCGAGGTCGTCAACGAGCTGGACGCCGCGATCAAGGCCAACGGCGCCGTGGTCGATCATGGCCCGTTGCCGGTCGTGCGCGGCGATCCCACCGGCATCCAGCAATTGCTGCGCAATCTCGTGTCCAACGCGCTGAAATACCGTCGGCCCGAGGCCGATCCGCGCGTCGCCATCGCGGTCGAGCGGAGGGCCGACGGCGATTGCGTGCTGTCGGTGCGCGACAACGGGCGCGGCATCGACGAATCGCAGCAGGCGTTGGTGTTCCAGCCCTTCACCCGGCTGCAGCCCCGCAGCAAGATCGCCGGGTCCGGGCTGGGGCTGGCGATCTGCAAGTCGGTGTGCGACCGTCGCGGCTGGGCCATATCGGTGGAAAGCGAGCCCGGCGTCGGCACCACGTTCTCGGTGCTCCTGCCGGCCCGCGACATTGTCGCGGCGGCCGCCGAATAGAGGGCGTGCGCGCGCAATTGCAAACGGCGCGTAAACAACCGTTGCGTGTGTTAACATTTCATTTACTATTTGACACAGAAATATGAGTAAGGGTGATTCGCTTGTCTGTGGCTTGCGTGGGCGGCGATGTTCAATGGGGGCAAGTGCGCAATGTTCGACGCCGCCGGACTGTCGCCTCCTCCGTCGATCCTGATCGCGGATGACGACGACGACGACGTTTATCTGATCAGGAGCGCCTTGAAGGCGGTCGGTCAGGGCGCTGGCGCGCGGGTCGCCTGCGACCGCGTCGCCAATGGAGTTGACGCGCTGGCGTGGCTGTCGCGGCGGGAGTTGATGTGCCAGTTGCCGGCGGCGGTCATTTTGGACATCAACATGCCCAGGCTTGACGGCATCGGCGTGTTGCGGGCGTTGCGGCAATCGTTTGACATGCGCGGACTGGCTGTATTCGTGCTGACGACAGCGGCGACCGAGACCGTGCATGGCGCGGCCCTCGATCTCGGCGCCACGCGGATATTCGTCAAGCCGAATACGATGGGCGAACTGACCGATATTGTTCGTGAAATTCTCAGTCTCGTGCATTTGGGCGCCGCTGTGGGCGCCGACGGGACGAGAGGGGTGAAGGCGTAATCTGCGCGCGTTTGGCGCGGGATCGCGTGCGACGAGCGGGGCCGCCCTGGGATGCGGCGCCCGCTCGGGGACTTTTCAAGAAATATCAATTCAGGCCAACGTGAAAAGGGACTGCAGCGATGGCTGTCCAGGATATCGATATGGAGGTCGATGCCGATTTCGCATATTTGACGCGGCCGGCGCGGGAAACTGTTCGGGTTTTGCTGGTCGACGACGATCCTGTCGACCGGGAGATCATCGTGCGCGCCTCCAAGGGCGGCGAGCAACTGGAGCTGTGCTACACGCAATGCGGCTCCAGCTCGGAGGCCAAGGCCTCGGCGGCGCGTTCTCAGTTCGATCTCGCCATCGTCGACTATTGGCTTGGCGAGGAGACCTCGATTTCGCTCATTCAGGAATTCCAGCGCCTTTATAAGTTGCCGGTCGTCCTGTTGACGGGGCTCGACACGCCGGATGTCCGGCGCTGCGCGTTTCGGGCCGGCATTGCGGGCTATCTGTCCAAGGATGCGCTGATCGTGCAGGCCATCGAGAGCGCCGCGCTGGGCGTGCTCTATGCGGGCGGCGGCCGGACGCGGGCGTCTCATCGCGCCGACGCGTCCTGAGCGGCGGGCGGCGGCGCCGCGCACGCAAGCTTCGCTCAAGCTTCGCCTGCTAGCTTATAGAGGAAGAGACTGCGCCTTGCCGGTCGTTCCAGCGCCTTGAGGGGCGGCTTGAGCCGAAAGGCTGCGGACTTCTCATTCCGCCGCAGATCCGGACGCCCCATGAATATTCACTCGATCAAGTTTCGCATTGTCGCGCTTTCCGGTCTCTGCGTGGCGCTGGCCACCGGGGCTTTGGTGGGATACGGGGTTTATTCGGCTCGGCAGACGGCCAATTATGTCTTGGAGAACGTCGACGGGCTGCTCGACCGGCTGAGTAAGGATTCTCTGTCCCGATTGGCCTCGACCGAGGCGGGCGTGATCCGCGCCGAGGTGGATTCGGCCTTTGACGCCGCCCGCGCCATGGCGCGCAGCTTTGAAACCGTGGCGGAGGAGGAAAAGCACGGCGGTTCGCCGGTGGCGGCGCGGCGCGGCCAGATCAACGACATTCTGCTGCGCGTGCTCAAGGACAACCCCCGCTTCAACGGAACCTACAGCGCCTGGATGGACGACGAACTCGACGGTCACGACGCTGAATTCCACAACCGCAAGGACGTCGGCTCCGACGCCACCGGGCGGGTTCTGCCCTATTGGACCCGCGACGCCCAGGGCAAGATCGCGCTGCAGCCGCTGGTCGAATATGACAGCCGCGACCTCCATCCCAACGGCGTGATGAAGGGCGGCTGGTTCCTCGGGCCGCAGGCCGACGGCAAGGAAAGCATCCTGGCGCCGCTGCCCTATATCGTGCAGGGCAAGCCGGTGCATCTCGCGACCATGTCCGTGCCGATCATGATCGACGGCAAGTTCGTCGGCGTCGCCGGCGCCGATTTCGATCTGGGGTTCATTCAGAAGCTGGCCGAGAAGGTCAACAGCTCGATCTATGACGGCAAGGGTTCGGTGGCGATCGTCACCAACGCCGGCCTGGTGGTGGCCGCGAGCGGTAAGGCTTCGGCGATCGGCGGCGATTTCGCCGCCGTGGACGACGCCGCCCGGCAATACCGCGACATTCTCAAGGCGGGCCTCGCCGAAATTCGCGTCGATGCGGACCGCGACCTGCTCAAGGTGTTCTCGCCCGTGCCGCTGGGCCGCACCGGCGCCGCCTGGTCCGTGATCATCACCGAGCCGCGCGCCCTGGTGCTGGCCGAAGCGCGCCAGCTCGCCGCCTCGATGACCGAGCGCGAGCAGAAGGATGTGACCCTCAAGATCATTGCGGCGCTGCTGGTGGCCGCCGGCGCCGTGGCGATGATGACGCTGGTGGCGCGGGGCATCGCCTCGCCGATCGCGGAACTGTCGGAGGCGCTGCGCCGTCTGGCGCGCGGCGAATCGCTCAGGGAGATCGCCGGCGCCGGGCGCAAGGACGAAATCGGCGAAATCTCCCGCGCCGTCGATCACATCCGCGTCGGCGCCGAGCAGGAGGCGACGCGCAAGGCGGCCGCCGGCGACGCTGATCGCCAGCGGCAGGAGAAGGAGCGGCGTGAAACCATGCTGCGCCTCGCCGACGATTTCGAGCGCGCCATGGGCGACGTGGTGCAGGGCGTCGTCGCCGCCTCCACGCAATTGCAGGCGGCCTCCGCCTCCATGAGCACGGCGACCGGCCGCGTGGCCGAGCAGGCGCAATCGGCGTCGCAAGCGGCGGAGGAGGCGTCGCAGAACGTCCGCACCGTCGCCGCCGCCGCCGAACAGCTGACGGCCTCGATTTCGGAGATCAAGCGGCAGGTGGACGAGTCCGCCGCCCAGACCGCGCAGGCGGCCAATGACGCCGAGGCGACCTCCAGCAAGGTCAAGGAATTGTCGGAATCGGCCCAGACCATTGGCCAGATCGTCGATCTCATCAACAATATCGCGGGGCAGACCAATCTGCTGGCGCTCAACGCCACCATCGAGGCGGCGCGCGCCGGCGAGAGCGGCCGCGGCTTCGCGGTGGTCGCCAACGAGGTCAAGGATCTCGCCACCCAGACGGGCCGCGCGACCTCCGACATTGGCGCGCAGATCAACGAAATCCAGCGCTCGACCGAATCCTCCGCCGCCGCGATCGTCAACATCGCCAGCGTGATCGAGCGCACCAAATCGATTTCGGCGACCATCGCCTATTCCGTCGAGCAGCAGGGCGCCGCCACCGAGGAAATCGCCGTCAGCGTCGCCGAGGCGTCGAACGGCACCACACGGGTGTCCTCGGATCTCGTCGGCATCACCAACGCCGCGCAGGATTCGGCCGGGGCCGCCAGCGACGTCCAGGCGGCGGCGGCCGACCTCGCGCGTCAGGCCGAAACCCTCCGGGGCGTGATGGGGCAGTTCCTCACCACGGTGCGCGCCGCCTGATCAGCTCTCCTCAAACGGAGGCAACGGCGCCCGGGCGTGAGTCCGGGCGTCTTCGCGCGACACGCCGAGCGCCAGCAGAATCCGCTCGGCCGCGTCCATGCCGGCTTCGGCCTCCGCCTCCGGCCGTTCCAGCGCGCAGGCGATGACGCCGATGGCCGCGCCCGAGATCAGCGCGATCACCCAATTGATCTGGCCGTCGGTGAAATCGTAGGAGCCTTGCGCGCGTCCGGCGATCAGGTCGGCCAGCGGCTGGCCGGTCCAGAGCTGGCGCAGCGCCTCGGCGCTCAGGCCGAAGCGAATCAGGAACCGGCCAACCTCGGGATCGCGCGTCGCGCTGAGAATGTAGAGCCGGACGCCCGCCGCCAGCCGCCGGATGGGGTCGTCGAGCCGGCTGGTGGCCCTGACCACGCGCGCGTTGATCTCCAGCGACAGTTCGAGCGCGACGACGTCGAACAGACCGGCGAGATCGTCGAGATTGTTGTAGATCGTGCCGCGCGCCACCCCCGCCGCCTGGGCGAGTTCGGTGACGCTGACCTGCATGGCGCCGTGCTCGCTGAACAGTTTCATGGCGGCGCGGTGAATGTGACTCTGGGCGTTGGAGCTCATCGGCGGAGCCTTGGCTAAAACCTCGGGGGGATCATAGGCGATTGAACACTTGTGTTCAAATCCTGTCGTGCCTATCATTGTCCGGCTTCGAGAGGAGCGCGGAGGCGCGATGATCGCCGGCTCCCGTCCAGAGGGTTTTCCTCTCCGCAAGGAGGTTCCGCCATGCGCGGCGTATTGAGCAAGCTTTCATCCTCGCGCAAAATCTGGCGGGGCGTCGCTCTGGCGGCGGCCGTTGGCCTCGTCCTGCCGGCCATGCCGGTCGCCGCGAACGAGCAGATCGACGCGTTGATCGAAAAATTCCGTCCCAAAACGCTTCCCGACGGTTTCAGTTCGGCCAATGGCCGGCTGGAATCGGAGCAGGTGGAGATCGCGACCAAATATCCCGGCCGCATCGCCGAAGTGCTGGTCAAGGAGGGCGAGGCGGTCGATCAGGGCCAGGTGCTCGCGCGCATGGACGTCGCGGACATTCGCGCGCAATTGAGCGCCGCCGAAGCGCAGGAGCGCCGCGCCCAGCAGGCGCGCGCGCTGGCCGAAGCGGTCATCGCCCAGCGCGAGAGCGAGCTGACGCTGGCGGACCAGGAGTTGGGGCGCGTCGAGTCCCTGGTGGCCAAGGGTTTCGCCACCGAGCAGGCGCGCGATCAGCGCCGCGCCGCCCGGAACGTCGCGGTCGCCGCGCTCAACGCCGGCAAGGCCAGCCAGAACGATTCCATCGCCGCCATCGACGCGGCCCGAGCGGAAATCGTCCGCATCAAGACCGTGCTCGACGACAGCGAGCTGAAGGCGCCGCGCCGTGGCCGCATCGAATACAAGCTGGCGCAAGCCGGCGAGGTGCTGGGCGCGGGCGCGCGGGTGCTGACGCTGATCGACCTCACCGACGTCTACATGACCGTGTTCGCGCCTTCGCATGTCGCGGCGCGGCTGGCCTATGACGACGACGCCCGGCTGATCATCGACGCCATCCCGCAATATGTCGTGCCGGCCAAAGTGTCGTTTGTCGCCAGCGAGGCGCAGTTCACCCCCAAGGCGGTGGAGACGCAGGAGGAGCGCGAGAAGCTGATGTTCCGCGTCAAGCTGACGCTGCCGCCCGACCTGCTGCGCAAATATGAGAACGAGGTGAAGACCGGCGTGCGCGGCATGGCGTATTTGCGGGTCGATCACGCCAAGAACTGGCCGGACGCGCTCAAGGTCAAGCTGCCGCAATGAGCGCCGTCGCCGCCCTCGACAACGTCACCCATCTCTATCGGGCGACGCGGGCGCTCGACGGCGTGACCCTCGCCTTGCCCGAGGGCAAGATGATCGGCCTGATCGGGCCGGACGGCGTGGGCAAATCGACCCTGCTGGCGCTGGTCGGCGGCGTCCGGCGCATCCAGAGCGGCGCGGTGACGACGCTCGGCGGCGACATGGCCGACGCGCGCCATCGCGCCGCTTGCGCCGCGCGCATCGCCTATATGCCGCAGGGCCTGGGCCGCAATCTTTACCCGACGCTGTCGGTTTACGAAAACCTCGATTTCTTCGGCCGGCTGTTCGGGCAGGGCGCGGCGGAGCGCGCCGCCCGGATCGCCGATCTGCTCGCCTCGACCGGCCTCGATCCGTTCCCGGACCGGCCGGCGGGGCAATTGTCCGGCGGCATGAAGCAGAAGCTGTCGCTGTGCTGCGCGCTGATTCACGACCCCGATCTGCTGATTCTCGATGAGCCGACCACCGGCGTCGATCCGCTGTCGCGGCGGCAGTTCTGGGATCTGATCGACCGTATTCGCGCGCGCAGACCCGGCATGAGCGTGGCGGTGGCCACCGCCTATATGGAGGAGGCCGAGCGGTTCGACTGGCTCGCCGCGCTCAACGACGGTAAAATCATTGGCGCCGGCGCCCCGGCCGAACTGCGCGCGCTGACCGGGGAGAAGACCCTCGACGCCGCCTTCATCGCGCTGCTGCCGCCGGAGGCGCGCGCCGATCATAGCGACGTCGTGCTGCCGCCGCTGCGGGCGGGCGAGGGCGCCGCCATCGAGGCGGAGAATCTGACCTGCCGTTTCGGCAAGTTCACCGCCGTCGATCATGTGAGCTTCCGCATCGGGCGCGGCGAGATTTTCGGCTTTCTCGGCTCGAACGGCTGCGGCAAGTCGACCACGATGAAAATGCTCACCGGCCTGCTCGCGCCCAGCGAGGGCGAGGCGCGGCTGTTCGGTCAAAAACTCGACGCCGGCGACATGGCGACGCGTCGGCGCGTCGGCTACATGTCGCAGAGCTTCTCGCTCTATTCCGAGCTGACGGTGCGGCAAAACCTGGCGCTGCACGCGCAATTGTTCGAGCTGCCCGAGCCGGGCGCGACGGCGCGCGTGAGCGAGCTGCTGACGCGATTCGCTCTTGAGGGCGTCGCCGATCAGCGGCCGGAAGGCCTGCCGCTTGGCATTCGCCAGCGCCTGCAATTGGCGGTGGCCGTGCTGCATCGGCCGGAAGTTCTGATTCTCGACGAGCCGACCTCCGGCGTCGATCCGGTGGCGCGCGATTCGTTCTGGCGGCTGCTGATCGGCCTGTCGCGCCAGGATGGCGTCACCATTTTCATCTCGACCCATTTCATGAACGAGGCCGAGCGGTGCGACCGCATTTCGCTGATGCACGCCGGCAAGGTTCTGGCGATCGGCGCGCCGGCGGATCTGGTGGCGGCGCGCGGCAAGCCCGACCTTGAGCAAACCTTCATCGCCTATCTCGAGGACGCGACGGCCTCGACCGAGTCGGCGGAAGCGGTCGGTTTCGCCGCCCCGCGCGGCAACGGGGCGATCCGGCGTTTCGATCCCGCGCGGCTCTGGGCCTATGCCCGGCGCGAGGCGATGGAGATTTTGCGCGACCGGCTGCGGCTGGTGTTCGCCTTTGTCGGGCCGCTGACGCTGCTGCTGACGTTTGGCTACGGCATTTCCTTCGATGTCGAAAATCTCGCCTATGCCGTCTATGACCAGGACAATTCGCTGGAAAGCCGCGAATTGCTGGAAAATTTCGCGGGTTCGCGCTATTTCAGCCAGAGGCCGGACATTGGCTCGGCCGGCGAGGTCGACCGGCGCCTCGCCACCGGCGAATTGAAGCTGGCGATCGAAATTCCCGCCGGCTATGGCCGCGATCTCACCGCCGGCAAGACCCCGCGCGTCGCCGTGTGGATCGACGGCGCCATGCCGTTCCGCGCCGAAACCATCCGCTCCTACGTCACCGGCATCTCGCAGACCTGGCTGGCCGAGCAGCAGCGCCGGCGCGGCCTGACGATGGCGGCCTCGCCGATCAATATTGAGACGCGCTTCCGCTACAATCAGGCGTTCAAGAGCGTTTATTCGATCATCCCCGGCGTCATCATGCTGATTCTGATGCTGGTCCCGTCGATGTTGACCGCGCTGGGCGTGGTGCGGGAAAAGGAAGTCGGCTCCATCGCCAATTTCCGCTCGACGCCGGTGACGCCGGTGGAGTTTTTGCTCGGCAAGCAGGCGCCCTATATTGCGCTCTCGCTCGCCAGTTTCGGCATTTTGTTTGTGACGGCGCTCGTCCTGTTCGGGCTGCCGGTGCGCGGCTCGGCGCTGGCGCTGTTCCTCGGCGCGGCGCTGTACATCTACGCCACCACGTCGCTCGGCATTCTGTTTTCCGCCTTCCTGCGCACGCAGGTGGCGGCCCTGTTCGCGACCGCCGTGGTCTCGATCATCCCGGCCGTCAATTTCTCCGGCCTGCTGGTGCCGGTCGCCTCATTATCGGAGGGCGGACGGCTGGTCGGACTCATCTTCCCCTGCGGCTGGTTTCAGGAAATCAGCATCGGCGCCTTCACCAAGGGCATGGATTTTGTCCACCTCGCGCCCAACCTGCTGGCTTTGCTGGGATTCGGCCTATTTTACCAGCTCTGCGCCGTGCTGGCGTTGCGCAAGCAGGAGGCGTGACATGATCTCGGCGACGCGGCGAATCTTCCGATTGAGCGTCAAGGAATTGCGCAGCCTGCTGGCCGATCCGGTCCTGCTCGCGCTGATCTTCTACGTCTTCACCGTGGCGGTGGTGCAGGTGGCGACGGGGTTGAAATTCGAGGTCGAGGCGGCCCAGGCCGCCATTGTCGACGAGGACCATTCGGAACTGTCGCGCCGCATCACGTCGGCGCTGCTGCCGCCGCTGTTCAAGACCGCCGATGTTATCGCGCCGGCGGAAATCGACGCCGGCATGGACAGCGGCCGCTATGTCTTCGTCGTGGAAATCCCGCCGAAATTCGAGTCGGACGCGCTTGCGGGGAAAAAACCGTCGATTCAGATCAATGTGGACGCGACGGCGATGGCGCTGGCCGGCAATGGCGCGGTTTACATTCAGGAGATCGTCGCGCGGGAAACCGCGTCCTTCCTGCGCCGCGCCGACGGCGGGGGCGTGACGCCGGTCGATCTGGTGGTGCGCTCCAAATTCAATCCCAATCTCAATTCCATGTGGTTCACCTCGGTGATGGAGGTGATCAACAATGTCGCGATCCTCTCGATCATCCTCACGGGATCGGCGCTGATTCGCGAGCGCGAGCACGGAACCATCGAGCATCTGCTGGTCATGCCAGTGCGGCCGCTGGAGATCATGCTGGCGAAGATCGTCGCCAATGGCGCGGTGATCGTCGGCGCCTCGCTGCTGTCGCTGCTGCTGGTGGTGCGCTGGTATCTCAACGTGCCCATTGTCGGCTCGGTGCCGCTGTTCCTGCTGGGCTCGATCCTGTTCATGGTTTCGGTGACGGCGCTCGGGCTGCTGCTGGCCACTTTCGCGCGCACCATGCCGCAGTTCGGCCTGCTGTCGCTGCCGGTGATCATCATCCTCTATCTGCTGTCGGGCAGCACCACGCCGCTGGAAACCATGCCGGATTGGCTGCAATGGGTGATGAGCTTCACGCCGAACACCCATTTCGTGTCGTTCGCGCAGGCGGTGCTCTATCGCGGCGCGGGCGTGGACAGGGTGTGGCCGGAGCTGGCGATTCTGGCCGTGATCGGCGTCGTGATTCTCGGTCTCTGCCGTAGCCGATTCGCTAAAACGATCAGCGCGCAGGATTGAAGCGCGTCAGGCGCGGGAGCGATAGGCGAGGCGGCGCTGGGAGGCGGCGACATGCGCCAGCGCATCGACATCCACGGATTTGTCGACGAAAATATAATGCAGATCAGCGAATTCGGCGGGTTCGGGCTGGCGGTGCGAATAGAGAATGACTTCGGCGCCGCGCTCGGACAGAGATCGCACCAGTTCGGCGGCATGCAATTCGCCGACGGCGGCGAAATCCACCACGGCGACCGCGACGTCGTGCAAATCTATCAGGCGTGAGGCTGTTTCCGCATTGTTGGCGATGTGGATGTCGGGCACGCCGCGATTTCGTAACGCTTTGACCACCGACCTGGAAATTTCTTCATCCCTCTCGCATAGCAACATGCACATGATCTGGCTCGCTTACTCGATAAGGCGTCTTATGACCCAACTGTAAAAATTCGATGTCAGTCGGCTTGATCTGTCGCAGAAGAGTCATCGTAACACAGGTTCCCAAAAGCGAGCGACTTTTTTTTGCGGCGCACAACCGCGACGCTCGCGCTTGCAATGCGGCGCCTGGTCGCGCATCAATCGAAGCGTACCGAAGGGAAGCCGAACCATGGCGGATGGACTGCTCGAAGATCTCGCGACCCGCGCCGGAATCGCCATATCCTGGCGCGATCAGACCGGATCCGACCGTCGCGTTTCCCCTGACAGCCTGCGCGCCATTCTCGCCGCTTTGGGGCTTCCGGCCGGCGACGACGCCGAGTTGCGGCAATCACGGATGCGGGTCGAAACGGAGGCGCGGACGCGCGATTTCGTCACCGCGCGCGTCGGCCAGTCGATCGACCTGCCGGATGTTACGACGCTCCCGGAGGAGGTCGAGGCGACCTGCGAAGATGGCGCGCGCTGCGTCCTCCAGCGGATGGAGGACGGGCGTCTCTCGGGTTTCGCGACTCCGGGCTATCATCGTCTGCATCTGCCCGGCGGCGATTGCACGGCGGCGGTGGCGCCGGACCGCTGCGTGACCTTCGCCGACCTCAACCAGGACGCGCCGGGCTGGGGTCTCGCCGCGCAGGTCTATTCGCTGCGCTCGGCTTGCGATTGCGGCGCCGGCGATTTTGGCGGCGTCGCCGCGCTCGGTCGCGCCGCGGCGCGGCGGGGGGCCGATTTCCTGGCCATTTCTCCCGTGCATGCGCTGTTTGGCGCGGCGCCAGACCATTACAGCCCCTATTCGCCGTCCACCCGGCTGTTTTTCAATCCGCTGGCCGCCAATCCCACGCTGGTCTTCCCTGAGGATCTGATTCGGCGCGCCATCGCGAAGGCGGGGCTGGCCGCGCGCATGGAGGCGCTGTCCAGCGCGCCGCTGATCGACTGGCCGGCGGCGCATGCGGCCAAGCGCGCCCTGTTTCGCGCGTTGTTCGACCTGCTGCCGAAGTCCAAGCCAATGTCCGACGCCTTCCGGCGCTTTCGCGACGGCGCGTCGGAATTGCTCAAGGACTTCGCCCTGTTCGAACTGCTGCACCGCGCCCATTGCGCCGACTCCGCCACGTGGGAATGGCGGCGCTGGCCCAAGGCGCTCGGCCGGCCGGGCGAGGCGGCGCGCAAGTTCGCCGCCGCCAACGCCGCCGATTTCGAATTCGAGATTTTCCTGCAATGGCTGGTCGCCGAGAGCTATAGCGCCGCGCAGCGCGCCTGTCGCGACGGCGGCATGCGCGCCGGCCTGATCGCGGATCTGGCCATCGGCATCGATCCCGCCGGCGCCCATGCCTGGGCGCGGCCCGACGAGGTGCTGCAAGGCCTGAGCATCGGCGCGCCGCCCGACTATTATTCGGCGGAGGGCCAGGACTGGGGCCTGACCGGCTTTTCGCCGCGCGGCCTCGCGGCGAAGAATTTTGCGCCGTTCATCGACATTCTCCGCGCCAATCTGCGCCATTCCGGCGGGTTGCGCATCGATCACGTGATGGGGCTGAGCCGTCTCTGGCTGATCCCCGAGGGCGCCGGCGCGCTCGACGGCGCCTATGTCGCCTATCCCGCCGAGACGCTGTTCCGGCTCACCGCGCTCGAATCGTGGCGCCATCGCGCGCTGATCATCGGCGAGGATCTCGGCACGCTGCCGATGGGCTTCGCCGACGCGCTCGCCGGCCAGGGGGTGGCGGGGATGCAGGTGCTGCGGTTCGAACGCGATTCCAATGGGTTCAGGCCGCCCGTGGGCTGGCGGGCCCAGGCGGCGGCGCTGACCTCGACCCACGACATGATCTCGACCGCCGGCTGGTGGAAGGGGGCCGATCTCGAGGGCGAACCGGACCGCCAGCGGGTCGAGGATATCCGCGCCTGGGATCGCGGCCTACTCTGGGCGGCGTTCCAGCAGGCCGGCGTGGCCTCGGGCGAGCGTCCCGCGCCGGAGGACGCGGGGCCGGTGGTCGACGCCGCGCTGGATTTCGTCGCGCGCACGCCCTGCGCCATGAAGCTGATCGCGATGGAAGACGCCGTGGCCAGCGACGTGCAGCCGAATGTTCCCGGCACGACCGTGGAAAAGCCGAACTGGCGGCATCGTTTCGCCACGCCGGCGGAGTCGCTACTGGACGACGCGGCGACCCGCGCCCGGCTTCAGCGCCTGGGACCGCCGCGCGAGACCTGATTCGCCGGCGGATATTTCCGAAACGCCGTCGCGTGTTCACGAACGCGCGCGAGGGAAGCGGCGCGTCGCCGGTGCGGATCAGGCCGCCCAAAGGGCGCCCAATAATGTGACATTTGCGCAACGTTGTCCAAACAACGAAATCTCTACGGCGGAAAATGGACAAAAATTAGGCAGTTGCCCAAGTCTTAATCTTGAGGATCGCGGGGCGCCCGTCGCATGGTTTGCTCACTGAATTCGTCCGAACTGGAGAATGATCTATGAACAAGCTCTCTCTCGCCGCCGTCGTTCTGGCGGCTTCCGCCGGAACGGCCTTCGCGGGCGATCTGCCGAGCGCCAAGGCCGCTCCGGCCGCTCCGGTCGTCGTCAGCCCGTGGGATTTCGATATCGGCGCCGGTCTGACTTCGGACTACCTGTTCCGCGGCATCACTCAGTCGAACCATCAGCCGTCCGTCGCCGCCCATGGCGAGCTGCGCTATAACTGGACTGCTGATTATCAGTTCTACGTTGGCGTGTCCGGCGAATCGATCAAGTTCACCAACAACATCTTCCCGGTCGGCTCGCCGGCGATGGAGCTTGACGGCTTCGGCGGCGTCCGCGGCACCCACGGCGCCTTCTCCTTCGACCTCGGCGCCATCGGCTACGGCTATCCGGATTCGCCGGAAGGCACCCGTATCGACCCGCGCTACACCTCGACGGCCGGCGTGATCGGCTTGGCCCCGCGCAACCCGACCTTCTTCGAAATCTACTTCAAGCCGAGCTATGCGGTTAACGACGCGCTCTCGCTCGGTCTGAATGTCTTCTACACCCCGAGCTACCTGAACACCGGCGCCGACGGCGAATATCTGTCCGGCACGGTCAAGTACACCCTTCCGGGCCAGCTGTCGGCCTTCGCTCTCTCGGGCGAGTTCGGTCACCAGTGGCTGGGCAAGCTGGATAGCGTCTACACCGGCAACAACCCCGACGGCTATGTCTATCTCGGCGACACCAACGGCAAGCTGCCCGACTATAACTATTGGAACGCCGGCGTGGCCTACACCTGGAAGTTCCTGACCCTCGATCTGCGCTACTACGGCACCGATCTGAGCCGCACCGCCGCTTATCAGCTGGTTGGCATCCCGACCACGGTCAACGGCAACAAGTCCAACTATGCCGACGACCGCTTCGTCGCCACCCTGTCCTTCGACCTGACCTCCAAGGACCTCAAGTGAGCTAAGGCTCCCTGCCGGCGCCTAACAGTCGGCGGCTCCCACGACTTTAGCGCCCGGTCATCAGACCGGGCGTTTCTTTTTGCGCGGACCTCGGGACGAAAAAAAGCCGGCGCGTCGCGCCGGCTTTGCGCTTTGCTGGGCGTTCAGCCCTCCAGTTCGGCGTCCCAATACAGGAAGTCGTTCCAGGTCTTGTGCAATTCGCTGTTGGCCTGCGGCAGGCGGCGGGCGATCGTGTCGAGCTGGTAGGGCGTCGGCTCGAACGGCGCGCGGCGCAGTTTCAGGCCCGCCTGCTTCGCGGTCATGTCGGCCTTGAGCAGATTGTCGCGCTGGCAGCAGGTGACGATATTCTTCCAGGTGGTCTGCCCGCCTTTTGAGCGCGGGGTCACATGGTCGAAGGTCAGGTCCTTGGCCAGCCCCTTTTCGCCGCAATATTGGCAGGTGAATTCATCGCGCAGGAAGACGTGATAGCGGGTGAAGGCGATGCTTTTGCGGCGGTGGTAGGCCTTGAGCGCCACCACCGAGGGCACTTCATAGGTCTTGTCGGCGGAATGAACGCGGACGTCGTCATAGCTGGCGACGGGATAGACGCGGCCCTTGAGCAGCGCCACCAATGCGTCCTGCCAGCTCCAGATCGAAAGCGGCGCCCAACTCACGGGCTGCATGTCGGCGTTGAGAACCAGTGTGCGCAAATTGGCGACGGATGCGTTCATTCCGTCCTCCGTGTCGTGAGAATGTCAGGGAAATTCCCACACGCGCACAGCCCCGGCCGCGCGACCGGGGAGAGGGGAGGCGAAAAAACGGATGCGTGGGGCGGTGGCGGCGTCTCCGCATCAGTCCCGAGGGAAGAATGCAGAAACGCGGCGCTCATCCCGCCCTCCGAGTCCTGAGATGGAGGGGATGGATCCTTACGGGCGCGAAAGCCCGGCCCACGGCGGGCGCCGTGTCCTGGATAATTTCGGAACTAGGCCACTCATGAAGGATCATGCGCCGTCTCCGTAAACCGGTCGGGCGAACGAGTCCACCCCCGATTCCTTGTCGGCGATAATCTATAGGCTTGATGACGCCTTTGTGAAGGCTCTGTTAGGGATTTGTTGATTTAGCGCATTGCGTCAGCGGGTTGGAATCGGGGCGCCGCTGCGGTAGTCGTAAAAGCCGCGCTGCGTCTTGCGGCCGAGCCAGCCCGCTTCGACATATTTCACCAGCAGCGGGCAGGGCCGATATTTCGAATCAGCCAAGCCCTCGTGCAGCACCTGCATCACCGACAGGCAGGTGTCCAAGCCGATGAAGTCGGCGAGTTGCAGCGGTCCCATTGGGTGATTGGCGCCCAGCCGCATGGCGGTGTCGATGGCGTCCACCGACCCCACGCCCTCGTAGAGCGTATAAATGGCCTCGTTGATCATCGGCAGCAGGATGCGGTTGACGATGAAGGCCGGGAAATCCTCGGAGACGGTGACCGTCTTGTGCAGCTTCTCGATAAAGACTTTGGCCGCCGCGAATGTGTCGTCCTCGGTGGCGATGCCGCGAATCAGTTCGACCAGCTGCATGCGCGGCACCGGATTCATGAAATGAATGCCGATGAAGCGGCCGGGGCGGTCGGTGGCCGAGCCGAGGCGCGTGATGGAGATGGACGAGGTGTTGGTGGCGACGATCGCCTCCGGCTTGAGATGGGCGCAGAGGTCGTTGAAAATGGCGCGCTTCACCTCCTCGTTTTCGGAGGCGGCCTCCATCGCCAGATCGGCGTTCGCCAGCGCGGAGAAGCCGAGGGCGGGCTTGATGCGGGCGAGGGTGGCCTCGCGTTCCCCGTCCGTCATGCCGCCGCGGTCGACCTGCCGGCCGAGATTGGCCCCGATCCGGGCGATGCCGGCCTCGATCCGCTCCGCCGATATGTCATTGAGAAGAACTTCGAAACCCGCGGCCGCGCTGACCTGGGCGATGCCGCACCCCATCTGGCCGGCTCCGACGACGCCGATTTTGCGAATCTCGAAACTCATGTGTCATTCCCGCAGGGTGGAACCGGCGGCGATCATAGGGCCTAATCGCCGCCAGTCCATAGGTCTAGAGTCGATTGCGGTCTTTTGGCGCCGCTATCGCGCTCCTATTCGTTCAGAGATCAGCGGCCGATCTTGCCCAGTTCTTCCTTCATTTCGGGAAGGGCCTGGTAAAGGTCCGCGACAAGTCCGTAATCGGCCACCTGGAAGATCGGCGCCTCCTCGTCCTTGTTGATCGCCACGATCACTTTGGAGTCCTTCATGCCGGCCAGATGCTGGATCGCGCCGGAAATGCCGCAGGCGATGTAAAGCTCCGGCGCCACCACCTTGCCGGTCTGGCCGACCTGCCAGTCGTTGGGGGCGTAGCCGGCGTCCACCGCGGCGCGCGAGGCGCCCATGGCCGCGCCGAGCTTGTCGGCGACCGGCTCGATGTAGGTCTTGAAGTTTTCCGCATTGGCCATGGCGCGGCCGCCGGAAATGATGATTTTTGCGGAAGTCAGCTCCGGGCGATCCGAAACGGCCAAAGCCTCGCTCTTGAACGCGGACAGGCTGGAATCCGCCGGCGCCGTCACAGCCTCGACCAGCGCGGAACCGCCTTCGCCGGTCGCGGCGAAGGTCGAGGTGCGGACCGTGATCACCTTCTTCGCATCCGTCGCCTGAACGGTCTGGAGCGCATTGCCGGCGTAGATCGGGCGCTCGAACGTGTCGGGCGACACAACCTTGGAGATTTCCGACACCTGCGCCACATCGAGCAGGGCGGCGACGCGCGGCAGCACGTTCTTGCCGTTCGAGGTGGCCGGGGCGACGAGGGCGTCATAGCCCGACGCCAGCGCCACGATCAGGTCGCCCAGCGGCTCGGCGAGGCCGTGCTTGAGGCCATCGGTGGAAACGGTCAGCACCTTTTCCACGCCTTCGAGCCGGGCGGCGGCCTGGGCCGCTTCGTCGGTCCCGCCGGCGACGAGAATATGCACGGGCGCGCCCAGCGCGCGGGCGGCGGTCAGGGCCTTGGCGGTGGCGTCGTTCAGCTTGCCGCCGTGAACTTCAGCGAGAAGAAGGGTCGTCATCAGAGCACTCCGGCCTCATCCTTGAGTTTCGCCACCAGCTCGGCCACCGAGCCGACCTTCACGCCCGCCTTGCGCGCGGCGGGCTCGGCGGTCTTCAGCACCTTGAGACGCGGCGCCACGTCGACGCCGTAATCGGCGGGGGTTTTCTCGGCGATCGGCTTCTTCTTCGCCTTCATGATGTTGGGCAGCGAGGCGTAGCGCGGCTCGTTGAGGCGCAGATCGGTGGTCACCACCGCCGGCGTCTTTAGCGTCACCGTCTGCAGGCCGCCGTCGACTTCGCGGGTCACGTCGACCGTCCCCTCGGCGATCTCCACCTTGGACGCGAACGTGCCCTGGCCCCAGCCGAGCAGGGCGGCGAGCATCTGGCCCGTCTGGTTGGAATCGTCGTCGATCGCCTGCTTGCCCAGGATGATCAGACCGGGCTGCTCCTCCTGCGCCACGGCTTTCAGGATCTTGGCGACGGCCAGCGGCTCGACGGTCTCGTCGGTCTTGACCAGAATGCCGCGATCCGCGCCCATGGCGAGACCGGTGCGCAGGGTTTCGGTCGCCTGCTGCGGCCCGATGGAGACCACCACCACTTCGGTCGCCTTGCCGGCTTCCTTGAGGCGCAGCGCCTCCTCGACGGCGATTTCGTCGAAGGGATTCATCGACATCTTGACGTTCGCCAACTCGACGCCCGACCCGTCCGCCTTGACGCGGATCTTCACGTTATAATCAACGACCCGTTTCACGGGCACGAGCAGTTTCATCGGCTTGAACCTCCCGGCTGGAATAGTTTAGGTATGATCTAATCATCCGTCTCGATCTGTTAGTCGGGGCGGAAGTTTGAGTCAATTGTGACAGCGCTTGGAAAAAAGTTCGGCTCCGCCCTCACCGGGCCGCCCTTCATCGGGTCGCCCCCGGGCGCCAGAGCACATCCGTCGCGCCATCGGCATTGGCGACCCGCGCCGCCACGAACAGGAAGTCGGACAGGCGGTTGACATAGGCCAGCGCCGGCGCCCCGATCTCCTCGCCCTTGCGCTGGGCCTCCACCATGCGGCGTTCCGCCCGGCGCGATACGGCGCGGGCGAGATGCAGCCCGGCGGCGGCGGGGGAGCCGCCCGGCAGCACGAAGGAGCGCAGCGGCGCGAGGCGGGCGTTCAGCGCGTCGATCTCGCGCTCCAGCCGTTCGACCTGGCTGCCGATCACCCGCAGCGGTTCGAACTCCGGCGGCTTGTCGGCGGGCGGGGTGGCGAGATCGGCGCCGAGGTCGAACAGATCGTTCTGGATGCGCTCCAGCATGGCGTCGAGTTCGGGCAGATCGCGGGTCGAGAGCCGCGCCGCGCCGATCACGGAATTGGTTTCGTCGATCGCGCCATAGGCTTCGACGCGGGGATCGCATTTCGGCCGTCGCGCGCCATCGGAAAGCCCCGTTGTGCCGTCGTCGCCGGCGCGGGTGTAGATTTTGTTCAGTCTGACCATGAGTCCTGCTGTCGTTTGCGCCGCACAATGACGCGGAAACGCCGCGAACGGAAGAGCGAAATCAATTCGGGCGGATCAGCCGTTCGAGGTAGTCCAGCTCCTCCTGGGCGCGGCTGGGATCGGACAGCCGCTGGCGCAATTCGTCGAGAATCCGCCGCGCCCGCTGCGCCGCCGTGGCCTTGACGCCGTCGCCGCGCTGGGCGTTGTCGAACGGGCCTTCGCCGTTCCGGTCGCGTCCGCCGCGCTTCTGGCCCCCCGCCTCCTGGGAATCGCCGTCCTTCTCGCCCTTGGCCAGTTCCCCCGCGCTTTGGCCCATCCGGTCGAGCGCGCGCTGCTGCTCGGCCATGGCCTGGCCGTCGTCGCCCTGCTTCAGGGCCTCCTCGGCGCCTTTCATGGCCTCCTCGGCCTGTTTCAGCCCGTCCGCCGCCTTGCCGTCCATGCCCGGCGCGCCGCGCCGCAGGGCGTCGAGCTTGTCGCGCAATTGACCCTGCCGCTGCTCCAGAGCGTCGCCGGTGCCGGGCTTGTCGCCCTTGCCCTTGCCGCTCTTTTGGCCCGGCTTCTGTCCCTGTTTCTGGTCTTCGCCGGGTTGCGCCATCTGGCCGGGCGATCCCAGCTGATCCTTGCGCCGCTCTTGATCGGCGGTTTCGTCGCGCAGCCGCTGCTGTTCGCGCATGAGACGGTCGAGGTCGCGGCGGGCCTGACGGCTGCGCGACTTCTGCGACGGGCCGCCCTCGGCGTTCTGCAGATTCTCCAGCAGCGATTGCATCTGGTCGAGCAGGGCCTGGGCGGTCTCCATATCGCCGTCCTCCATGGCCTTTTTCATCTGCTCCAGCATTTTCTGGAAATCTTCCGGCGACACCGACTGGCCCTCGCCGGTCTGGCTTTCGCCCTGCCGGTGCTGCGCCCGGTTGGCCATTTCCGCCAGAAAATTCTCCATCGCCTTCTGCAGGTCGCGGGCGAGGCGGTCGATCTCCTCTTTTGGCGCGCCGGCCTTCATGGCGTCGCGCAGCGCCTTTTCCGCCGCGCGGAGGTCGCGCTCGGCCTGGGACATCTCGCCGTCCTCGATCTGTAGCGCCATGGCCCACAAATGGTCGGCGACCTCGCGCAGATCGGCGTCGTTGCGGGCGCGGCGCAGGGCCGTGAGGCCATAGCGCAGGCCAAGATGCACGCCGAGCTTGGGCGTGAACAGATCGGGCGCGAAATCCAGCGCCTCCAGCGCCAGCAGCGTCGGCGCCCGCCGGTCGGCGTTGAGGGCGAGGTTTTGCCGCTGTTCGGCCAGCGCCAGCGCCAGCGGATTTTTCAGCGGCTTGGCCGGAAGCACGATGGGGCCGATCACCGCCTCGCCTTCCTGCCCCGCTTCGTCATGCACGCTCAGGCGCAGCTCCACCGGGCGCCCGGCATAGGGGCTGTCGCTCCAATCCAGCGTGGTCCGCGCTTCGCCCAGGCCTCCTGGCTCCGCCGGCAGATCCAGCGCCGCCTGCGGCGGAGCTTCGAGCGCCCGGCCCGGCGTTTCCAGCGGCCGCGCCGCGATGCGGGCGTCGCGCGCGCCGTAATCGTCGGCGATGCGATAGGTCAGCGTGAAAGATCCGCGCGCGTTGACCTTGATGTCGCCGACCACGGCGATTGTCGGAGGCTTGTCCGGCTCGGCGTGAATCGCGAAAGTCCCGGAGGCGGGGCCGGAGAGCGCCAGCCGGGCGTCGCCGCGCAGCAGGAAATGTCTTTCGTCGCCCTTGGCGGGCGCAGGCTCCAGGCCGTCCGAGGCGGTCAGGCCGAGCGCCCCCGGCGCGCCGCGCGCCGCCACCAGCGACCCGACCGGGGCGGACAGGCTTTGCTCGCCCGGCTGGTTGAGCGTGAGCACCAGCGGCGGCTTGCCGGTGTAGCGCGGCGGGTCGATCCACAGGTCGACGCGCGCGCCGGCGCCGGAGGAAAAGGCGCGCCAGTCGAAGGCGGCGGCGAGGCGAATGTATTTTTCCGGCCCGGCGACAAAGGCCGTGGCGCAGAGCGCGAGAACCGCCAGCGCGCCGAGGCCGAACGGATCGTGCGCGAACGGGCGCGGCGCGGGCAGGGGGGCGCGCAGCCGCCCGATCTTGCGCCGCGCGCGCCGCAGATGCGCCGCCCACAGCAGGCTGGTCGGCCCGCCCGACGGGCTTTGATCGGCATTGGCCAGAACGTCGGCCAGCGCGTCGGCGGGTGCGTCCTCGCGTCCACGGTCGAGCACGGCGCGGGCTTCGCTGCGGGAAATCCAGCGCAGATGGCGCAGGCGGGCCAGCGCCGCCAGCAGCAGCGCGCCAAGGGCCAGTCCGCCGACGATGCGTCCGGCCGGCGGCGCGTCCAGCCACAGACCGGTCCAGGACAGCGCCGCGAACCCGACCGCGACGGCCACGGCGGGCGCCAACAGCGCGGCCAGGGAGTCGAGAAACAGGGTGAGTTGCGTCAGAAACGTCAGCAGGTTCAGGCGCGTCCGGGCGGACCGCACGTCTCGGGCGGCGCGCAGGTCGTCTCCCTGCTCACTGTTCATGCTGTCTCCGGCGCCGTCATGACCTCGTCATAACCAATTGGGAACGCGGTCGAGCCCGATCAAGTCCTCATAACGCAGGCGCGGTCGGATGACCGCATGTTCGCCGCCATCCACCAGCACTTCGGGAACCAGCAGGCGGCTGTTGTAGGTGCAGGCCTGGGCCGCGCCATAGGCGCCCGCCGACATCACCGCCAGCAGGTCGCCGGGGCGCGGCTCCGGCAGGTCGCGGTTCTTGGCGAGATAATCGCCGGTCTCGCAGACCGGGCCGACCAGATCGGCCTTGAGGGTTTTCGCGCCCGCCTCCGGCTGAACCACCGGGAAAATGTCGTGATGCGCCTCGTAGAGCGTGGGCCGCACCAGATCGTTCATCGCGGCGTCGACGATGATGAAATTTTTCCCCGCGCCGCGCTTCACATAGATGACCTTGGTGACGAGCACCCCGGCGTTGCCGACGATCAGCCGCCCCGGCTCGAACACCGTCTTCACGCCCAGCGGCTTGATGTGGCGGCGCACGATCTCCGCATAAAGCTCGGGACGGTAGCTTTCGGGATGGTCCTGCTCGGAATAGGGGATGCCCAGGCCGCCGCCGAGATCGACATGGCCGATCGTGTGGCCGCGCCGGCGCAATTCGCCAACGAAACCGGCCAGCAGCGCGAAAGCGTGGTCGAACGGGGTGAGATCGGTGATCTGCGAGCCGATGTGCATGTCCACGCCGGAAATGTGGACGCCCGGCAGTTTGGCGGCGCGGTCATAGACGTCGGCGGCCACCGAAATCGGCACGCCGAACTTGTTTTCCGACTTGCCGGTGGAGATTTTGGCGTGGGTTTTCGCGTCCACATCGGGATTGACGCGCACCGAGATTGGGGCGACCGCCCCGCGCGCGGCGGCGATTTGCGCGATGCGCTCCAGCTCCGGCTCGGACTCCACGTTAAAACAGAAAATGCCGAGGTCGAGCGCCAGAGCGATTTCGCGGTCGGTCTTGCCGACGCCCGAAAACGTGATGCGCCCGCCGGGGACGCCCGCCGCCTTGGCGCGCAAAAGCTCGCCTTCCGACACCACATCCATGCCGGCGCCCATGTCGCCGAGCAGTTTCAGGATGGCCTGATTGGAATTGGCCTTCATCGCATAGCAGACCAGCGCGTCGAGATCGGCGACGGCCTGCGAGAACACGTTGAAATGCCGCCGGATCGTCGCCGCGCTATAGAGATAGAACGGGGTGTCCACCTCCTGCGCCAGAGCCGGCAAGGGATGGCCTTCGGCGTGCAGCACGCCGTTTTCATAAGCAAAATGGCGCATGGCGTTTACAGCAGAATGTCGAAGGGCGAGGGTTGTTTGCTCGCGCCGGCCTTGAGGGCGCCGTCGTGAACGCCGCGCGGCAGTTTTTGCGGCGAATTGGCCGGCGTTTCCGCCGTCGCGGGCGCCTCGGGATAGCCTTTTCGCCCGCAGCCTTCGAGCGCGAGCGCGCCCGACAGCAGGGAGGCGATGGTGAGGGCGCGAAGGATCTTTCCAGCCAAGGCGAAACCTTTCCGTTTGCGCGGACTATAGCCGAAGGCGCGAAAATGTCGCGCCTCGGTTTGCGAATTATTTCGACGCCAGCCGCTGCTTCCAGCCGCGCGCCTGCTCCAGCACGTTCTGCGGCGCCGTGCCGCCATAGGACAGCCGGCTGCGCACCGATTTTTCGACGCCAAGCACGTTGAACACTTCCGACGTGATGGCCGGCTCGACGCCCTGCATGTCCGCCAGCGTCAACTGCTCCAGCTCCTTGCCGGATTGGCTGGCCAGCGCCACGATGCGGCCGGTGACGTGATGCGCCTGGCGGAACGGCAGATTGAGCGCGCGCACCAGCCAGTCGGCGAGATCGGTGGCGGTGGAATAGCCCGAGCCGGCCGCCGCCTTCATCTTTTCCAGCTTCGGCGTCATGTCGCGCACCATGCCCGCCATGGCGGCGACGCACAGCGACAAGCTCTGCAGCGAATCGAAGCAGCCTTCCTTGTCCTCCTGCATGTCCTTGGAATAGGCCAGCGGCAGGCCCTTCATCACGATCAGCAGGCCCGCGAGGTCGCCGA
This sequence comes from Rhodoblastus acidophilus, assembly GCF_900187365.1. Taxonomy (GTDB): domain Bacteria; phylum Pseudomonadota; class Alphaproteobacteria; order Rhizobiales; family Beijerinckiaceae; genus Rhodoblastus; species Rhodoblastus acidophilus. Next base: position 34,686 of record NZ_FYDG01000002.1, on the reverse strand, counting down.
TGACCCGGCCCGACTTGCCGCGCACCAGTTCGGCGGCGTCGGGATTGCGCTTTTGCGGCATGATCGACGAGCCCGTGGTGAACTTGTCGGACAAGGCGATGAAGCCGAACTGCGGCGTGGTCCACAGCACGATTTCCTCAGCGAAACGCGACAGATGCGTGGCGGCGATGGCGGCGGCGGACAGGGTTTCCAGCGCGAAATCGCGGTCGGACACGCTGTCGAGCGAATTGGCGGTGGGGCGGTCGAAGCCGAGCGCCTGCGCCGTGGCGAAGCGGTCGATCGGGAACGAGGTGCCGGCCAGAGCGGCGGCGCCGAGCGGGCATTCATTCAGCCTTACGCGGGCGTCGCGGAACCTGCCCCGGTCGCGCGCGATCATCTCGACATAGGCGAGCAGGTGGTGGCCGAACGTCACCGGCTGGGCCGATTGCAGGTGGGTGAAGCCGGGCATGACCGCTTCGGCGTATTTTTCCGCCTTCTCGACCAAAGCGGCCTGCAGGTCGGCCAGCTGGCCGTCGAGTTCGTCGATGGTGTCGCGCACCCACAGCCTGAAATCGACGGCGACCTGATCGTTGCGCGAGCGCGCCGTGTGCAGGCGTCCGGCGGTGGGGCCGATCTTTTCGGCCAGCCGCGATTCCACATTCATGTGAATGTCTTCCAGCGCCCGGGAGAAGGCGAAGGCGCCCGACTCGATTTCGGCGCCGACCTCGTCTAGACCTTTGGAAATCGTTTCGGCGTCGGCGGCGCTGACGATGCCCTGCTTGGCCAGCATGGCGACATGGGCTTTGGAGCCGGCGATGTCCTGTTTGGCGAGGCGGTAGTCGAAACCGATGGAGGCGTTGATTTCTTCCATGATGGCGTCGGGGCCGCTGGCGAACCGGCCGCCCCACATCTGATTGCTCATGACTTGCTCCAAAGGACCCGAGGCCGGAATGACTGACCAAGACGACCCGCAGGAACCCGTGCGCGCCACCCCCGAGCAGATGCAACGCATCGCGCGCAAACTGATCCTGCCGCACGCGATTTTCGTTCCCACGGCCATGGCCGCGTGTGTTTGGTTCGTCCTATACGGGTTGGGCGGAGAGGGCAAGAAAGCCGCCGCCGAAGCCCAGTGCGAGGCTTCGCGGGTCGTGGCCGCGCGCGTCGCGCCTTTGGCCAAGGGCGAGTTCGCCGCTTTGGCGGTCCGGGCCGACCCCAAGCCCATGCCGGAGCTGGCGTTCAACGCGCCGCAGGGGCCGGCCACGCTGGCCAGCTTCAAGGGCAAGACGATCCTGCTCAACGCCTGGGCGACCTGGTGCGTCCCCTGCCGCGAGGAAATGCCGGCGCTCGACCGGCTGCAAGGCGCAGGGGGCGTGACCGTGGTCGCGCTCAATGTCGATACGGCGAAGAAGGAGCGGGCCAAGGCGTTTTTGGGCGAGATTGGGGCGAAATCGCTCGGATTCTATCAGGACGACGACGGCAAGAGTTTTGAAGCCTTGCGCCGCACCGGCAAGGTGTTGGGGCTGCCGACCACGTTTGTCATCGGTCCCGACGGCTGCGAAATCGCGGCGCTCGCCGGTCCCGCGAAGTGGGACGGCGCGCAATCGGCGGAATTGGTCAAGGCGCTGGCGGCGTCGCCATGACGCCACATCGTCTTGAGGTCAGGACGACGGCGGCAGTCGCACCAGCAGCGCCACGCCATGGGGGTTGGCGACGCGCACCATGTAATGCGGCTTGACCGAGGCCGCCGCCTGGGCCGCGAGATCCAGAACCTGGGAGCGGGTCAGCGCGCTGCTTAACCGGTATTCCGCTGGATCGGGGTCGGCGCAAGGCTCGAACGCCAGCGTCGGGCTGAACCCTTTTTCCGCCATCTGCCTGTTGAGCTCGATGTAATCTTCCGGCCCGGATTGGTGAAGGTCCACGCGCGTGATGAAATTGTACATTGCTGAGCGTCCTCCCCTGATTGGGCGCGCCGTTGCCTCTTGTGTCCTCGACAAAAGCGCGGCGCTTCGAAAACATGCGCGCCGCTGCCGTAACGTCAAAATGGACAGCAAACACTTATAATGCAGAGCTGTAGCTTAGAATTGATTTTTGGCGTCAGGCGATTTGACTTTTTGCGCCACATTGGCGAAATCAGACGGGGCGAACGGCCAAGCTTAAGGTGGCTCTCGACCTATGATATTGATCTGCAAGGATAATTATGAGGCGCGATTTCGTAAGACGCCTCGCAAAATAGCGACAGGAAACAAGGTGCCGCCGTTTCTTTTAAACGCCATGCCTCCCCGCGACCGCGCGCGGGTCGAGGCGCTTTATGCTCAACCGGCGATCGACCTCGCCCGCGATCGCGGCGTCGATCTGGAGACGCTCGCGGCGGCCTGCGGCCTGCGCGCGCTCGAGCGCCGGCTGGAGGCGCCGATCAGCGCCGACAGCTATGTCCGCCTGCTGAATGTGGCGGCGCGGGAACTCGGCGACCCCTGCTTCGGCCTGCGGGTCGGCATGGCGATGAAACCGATGAATTTCGTCGGCTACGGCTTGGCGCTGTGCGCCAGCCCCAACATTCGCACCGCGCTTGAACAGACCATACGCTTTGAATGTCTTTCCCACGATCTCGGCCGCACCACGTTCAGCGAGCGGGACGGGGAGGCGAGGGTCGATTGGCGTTCGCCGCTGTTTGGCGAGCCGGGCGTCGAGCAATTGTGCCTGATGATCGCGGGCTGTTTCGCCAGTTTCGCGGAATGGCTGGTCGGCATGGAGTTGAGCGGACGGGAAGTTTTGTTTCCGTTCCCCGATCCGGGCCATGGGTTCAGCGAGGCGGTCGGGCGGCTGCTCAGGACGCAGGCGACTTTCGACGCGGAATGCGTCGGCGGCTGTTTTCCGTCGGTGATTCTCGACTTGCCGATCGCCAGCAGCGATCATTCGCTTCTGCCGGATATTCAGCGCACGCTGGAGCAGCGCGCCGCCGCGCGCCGCCGCGAAGTGCAGGAGCCATCCTTCGTCGAGGACGTCGCTCAATGCATCGAAACGAACCTGCAGCTCGGCAAGGCCAGGGTCGCCACCGTCGCCGCCGCGCTCGGCATGTCCGCGCGAACGATGGAGCGGCGCCTGAATGGGGCCAACAAGACGTTTTCTGAGCTGCTTGACGACGTCCGACGCGAACATCTGGACGTCTACATCCGCGAATGCGCGATCTCCTTGACCGAAATCGCGTTCCTGCTCGGCTACAGCGAGCAAAGCAGCTTCAACCGCGCGGTGCGCAAATGGGTGGGAATGACGCCGGGCGCCTATCGCAGCCAAATGCTGGACGGCGGGACGGGAAAAACGCGCGGCTAGCTGAAGCCGCAACAGGGGCGGGGCCTCGCGTCGCGCCGGGCGCGCGCGAGGCCCTGAAGCGCGTCACGCCTGCGCGGCGTCCTTCACGGGCACGCCGGCGTTCTTGAACGCGCTGACCAGTTCGCCCGAGGCGAACATCTCGCGAATGATGTCGCAGCCGCCGATGAACTCGCCCTTGATGTAGAGCTGAGGAATGGTCGGCCAGTTGGAAAACTGTTTGACCCCTTCGCGAATCTCCATGTCTTCCAGCACGTTGACGCCCTTGTACGGCACTTCGAGATGGCCGAGGATTTTGGCGACCTGGCCCGAAAACCCGCATTGCGGGAAATTCGGCGTGCCCTTCATGAAGAGGACGACGTCATTCGATTCGACGTCCTGCTTGATGCGGTCGAGGGTCTGCTGCAACGGATCCGACATGTCTGTTTCCTTTCAACGGAGGTCAAGGCTCCGTCGCGACCGAAAATAATGCGCTTTTGATCTGAATCAAGCCGTTTCAGGCGGCGCGGTTTCCAGGGCGAGCGCGTGCAGCGCGCCGCCGACATTGCCCTTGAGCGCCGCATAGACCAGCTGGTGCTGCTTGACGCGGCTCAGGCCGCGAAAAGCTTCCGACACCACCTGCGCCCGGTAATGGTCGCCATCATTGGCCAAAGCCGTGATGTAAACCTCGGCGTCGGGCAGGGCTTCCTTGATCATCTGTTCGATGACATGGGGTTCCATCGGCATATAGGCGTTTCCTCAGGCTTTGCCGCCAGCCATATAGGCCGGCATCCAGGCTTCGTGGGCTTCAAGCAAGTCCCGCACCAGAACCGGGGCGGCCGCGCCGAGTTTCAGGGCCTCGCCGCCGGTTTCGCCGATGACGGCGGCCGGCGCGCCGGCCGCCTTGGCCGCGGCCAGCACGGATTCGGCCTTGGCGGCGGGAACCGCCAACAGATAGCGGCCCTGATCCTCGCCGAACCATTTCGCCGGCGAATCGCCTCCCGGAGCAGCGACGGTCGCGCCGATCTTGCCGGCCATGGCCATCTCCGCCACGCCGACCGCGAGGCCGCCGTCGGAGAGATCATGCACGGAAGACACTTGCGCGCGCGAAATGAGGTCGCGGACGAAGTCGCCGTTGCGCTTTTCCGCCGCCAGATCGACCGGGGGCGGGGCGCCTTCCTCGCGGCCCAGGATTTCGCGCAGGTAGAGCGACTGGCCCAGCCAGCCCTCGCCGTCGCCAATGAGCACGATTTTCTCGCCGGCGGCGCGAAAACCGACGCCGACCGCCTTGGTCACGTCCGCCACTAGGCCGACGCCGCCGATAGCCGGGGTCGGCAGGATGCCCTTGCCCTGCGTCTCATTATAGAGCGAGACGTTGCCGGACACGATGGGGTAATCGAGCGCGCGACAGGCCTCGCCGATGCCCTGAAGGCAGCCGACGAACTGGCCCATGATCTCCGGCTTTTCCGGATTGCCGAAATTGAGATTGTCGGTCAGGGCGAGGGGCTTGCCGCCGACCGCCGTGATGTTGCGCCAGCTTTCCGCCACCGCCTGTTTGCCGCCCTCGACGGGGTCGGCGTAGCAATAGCGCGCGGTGACGTCGGTGGTGAGGGCCAGTCCCTTGGGGCCGTCGTCAATGCGGATCACCGCAGAATCGCCGCCGGGGCCGACAATGGTGTTGCCGAGAATCAGATGGTCGTACTGCTCCCAGACCCAGCGTTTTGACGCCATGTCGGGGCAGGAGACCAGCTTTTTCAGGGCGTCGCCGAGGGGGAGCGGCGCCGGCAGGGCGCTGGCGTCCAGCTTGGGCTGTTTCGGCGTGGGAACATGGGGCCGGTCGTACAGCGGGGCCTGATCGCCCAGTTCCTTGATCGGCAGATCGACCTTGACTTCGCCGCCATGCTTCACCACGAAGCGCAGCGTGTCCGTGGTCTTGCCGATAATGGCGAAATCCAGCCCCCATCTGCGGAAAATGGCTTGCGCCTCGGCTTCCTTGGCGGGATCGAGCACCATGAGCATGCGCTCCTGGCTTTCCGACAACATCATTTCGTAAGCCGTCATGCCGCGCTCGCGGCAGGGCACCTTGTCGAGGTCGAGTTCGACGCCGAGATTGCCCTTGGCGCCCATTTCCACCGCCGAGGAGGTCAGGCCGGCGGCGCCCATGTCCTGAATGGCGACGACGCAGCCCTTCTGCATGATCTCCAGGCAGGCTTCCAGCAGCAGCTTTTCCGAGAAGGGGTCGCCGACCTGCACGGTGGGGCGCTTCTCGTCGCTGTCGGCGTCGAATTCCGCCGAGGCCATGGTGGCGCCGTGGATGCCGTCGCGTCCGGTTTTCGAGCCGAGATAGACGATGGGGCGGCCGACGCCGGTGGCGGCGGCGTAGAAAATCTCGTCGGTCTTCACCAGGCCGACCGCCATGGCGTTGACGAGAATGTTGCCGTCATAGGACGCGTGGAACTCGGTCGAGCCGCCGACCGTGGGCACGCCGAAGGAATTGCCGTAGCCGCCCACGCCCGCAACGACGCCGGACACCAGATGCCGCGTGCGCGGGTGATCGGCCGAGCCGAACCGCAGAAGGTTGAGGCAGGCGATGGGCCGCGCGCCCATGGTGAACACGTCGCGCAGGATGCCGCCGACGCCGGTGGTCGCGCCCTGATAGGGCTCGATGTAAGACGGATGGTTGTGGCTCTCCATCTTGAACGCCACCGCCTGACCATCGCCAATGTCGATGATCCCCGCGTTTTCGCCGGGCCCCTGGATGACCCAGGGCGCCTTGGTCGGCAGCTTCTTCAGATGCAGGCGGGAGCTCTTGTAGGAGCAGTGTTCGTTCCACATCGCCGAGAAAATGCCCAGTTCGGTGAACGTGGGCTCGCGGCCGATCAGGTCGAGAATGCGCTGGTATTCGTCGGGCTTGAGGCCGTGCTGGGCGATCAGCTCAGGGGTGATGGCCGGTTCTTTGGCGGAAGTTTTGGCGGTCAAGTGATCGGCCTTCGGCTGGGCGACGGGCGCGCGAAACGGGAAAAGCTTGCGCGTTTCGATAGAACGTCGCGCCCGCCTTGGCAAGAATTCGCCGGCGGCGCGCTTTTGTGTCTTATTTGCAACAGGTAGCGGAAGCCTTGCGGTTGGGCCGGAATTAATTGATCTCAATCAAGCGATTTGATGGTAGCGGCGTACATCGTGCCGCGGCGCCTGGAGCGATCTCGCGACGTTCTTCGCCGAACACTGACACCGCATGAATGGAATGCTTCCCATGAAACAGATCGTCTCCGGCGCCTTCGCCGCCGCCCTTCTCGCCAGCGTCGCGGTTCCCGCCTTCGCCGCCGACCTGCCTTCCACCAAGGCCGCGCCCGCCCTTCCGGCGATCGACACGTTCGATCCCTTCCTGATCCGCCTGCGCGGCCTCGCCGTCCTGCCGGACGCTTCGGGGACCAAGCTGAACGGCGCCACGCTTGGCGGCGCCAAGCTGTCCGACAACGGCATCCCGGAAGTCGACTTCACCTATTTCTTCACCAAGAACATCGCGGCGGAGCTGATCGCGGGCGTGACCCATCACCGCCTGACCGCCGGCGGCTCGAATGTGGCGCTGGCCAACACCACCCTGCTGCCGCCGACCCTGACGCTGCAGTATCACTTCGCGCTGGGCCAGCTTGACCCCTACGTCGGCGTGGGCGTCAACTACACTTGGTTCCTCGGCACCAAGTCGCCGGCCCTCAATGGCGTCGTCAACATTCACTCGGCGGTGGCGCCGGCCTTCCAGTTCGGCGCGGATTACTATCTGACCAAGAACTGGCTGGTGAACGTCGACGCCAAATACATCATGCTGGAAACCGACGCCAATGTCGGCGGCCACAACAACCTGCAGCTGAAGGTCAATCCCTGGATCGTCGGCGCGGGCATCGGTTATCGCTTCGGCGTCGCCGACGTGGCCGCGATCGTCACCAAATACTGATCCGTCGGGTTGTCCGACAAAAGAAAAGCCCGGTCGCAAGGCCGGGCTTTTTGCATGACGGAAGATAAGGCCGAAAGGTTTCGGCCGGGCCGTCACTCGGTGAAGACGATGGTCTTGCGGCCGTTGATCACCACGCGGTTTTCGACATGGTAGCGCACGGCCCGGGCCAGCACGCGGCGCTCGATGTCGCGGCCCTTGCTCACGAGATCGTTGGGGCGGTGGTGGTGCGAGATGCGCTCTACGTCCTGCTCGATGATCGGGCCTTCGTCGAGTTCGGCGGTGACGTAATGCGCGCTGGCGCCGATCACCTTCACGCCGCGCGCATGGGCCTGATGGTAAGGCTTGGCGCCCTTGAAGCCGGGCAGGAAGCTGTGGTGGATGTTGATGCAGCGGCCCGAGAGCTTGGCCGCCAGTCCGTCCGACAGGATTTGCATGTAGCGCGCCAGCACCAGCAGTTCGGCGTGCGACTGCTGCACCAGCGCCCAGATCTGCGCCTCCTGCTCCATCTTGGTTTCGCGGGTCACCGGCAGGTAGTGGAAGGGAATGCCGGTGAAATCGAGATGGCGGAACGTCTCGCGCGGATAATTGCTGGCGACGCCGACGATGTCGATCGGCAATTCGCCGATGCGCCAGCGGTACAAAAGGTCGGCCAGGCAATGGTCGAATTTCGAGACGAGGATCAGCACCTTGCAGCGTTGCGACTGGGCGCGCACCCGCCATTTCATGTGATAGTCGTCGGCCAGTTCGGCGAAACTGGCCTTCCACTCCTCGATGTCGGCGTCCTCGCGCACCGGATTGAATTCGACGCGCATGAAGAACTGGTCGGAGTCTTCCTCGTCGAACTGGCGGGAATCCGCGATGTTGAAGCCGTGCTCGAAAATATGGCCGGCGACCCGCGCGATAATGCCGGGCCGGTTGGGGCAGCTCAACAGCAGATGGTAGATTTCGATGGCGGAATCGGATTTTTTCGCGGGCGTGGGATTGGCCATGATGCAGCACAGGCGAGAGAGGAAAGCGTGAAGCTCCAGGCCTCTCTAGCGCCTGACAGGCGGAAAGTCGAGGATTAAGCCCGCCGGCTCCTGACTCGGGCGAGGGCGTAGGCCGGCAGCAGCACCGGCGCGCGGGTCCCGCCGCCGCCGCGCCATTGCTCCGGGTCGGTCGGCAGCAGCATGACCGCCGTGGCGGCGACCACGCCGCCGAAGGTCATGCCGAAACTTCCGAACAGCAGCGCCAGAAATTGCAGCATGAAATCAGACTTCAGCATCATGTCGCGGATATGCCCGACATTGGAGATCAGCACGCCGCCGGCGCAGGCGAAGCCGACCGCCCAGCCTAAGGCCCAGTTCAGGATCATCATGCGGACCAGATGGTTCGTCTTGCGTGACTGCGGCATGGCGGGCCTCGGTAAAATTTGATCTAGGTCAAATTAAGCCGAAACCCCGTCTTGCGCCAGTTCTTTGTTGACACGGTGCGCGGCGACGATTCTGCCTCAGCCGAGGCGCAGAATCTGGGCGCTTTCCCCCAGGGCGCGGGTGGCGATCTCCGCCACATGGGCGTGGTGGGTGAACAACACCGGCTGCAGGGTCGGGCTCAGTTGCGCCAGCGTGGTCAGGCCGGCGGCGACGCGGGCGTCGTCGAAACTGGCGAACAGATCGTCGCCGATGAACGGCGGCGCCTCGTTTCCCTCCGCATATTTCTCCAGATAGGCGAGGCGCAGCGCCAGATAGAGCTGGTCGCTGGCGCCCTCGCTCAGGGCGCCGAGGGTCAGTTCCGCGCCATCGGCCCGGCAGACGATCAATTGCAGCTTCTCGTCCTCGCCGAAATCCTGCTTGAGGCCGGCGTAACGGCCGCAGGTGAGCGCGGCGTAAATCGCGCCGGCGCGGGCCAGCAGCGGGTCCTGCCGATTCTGGCTGTGGCGTTCGAGCCCGGCGCTAACCATCAGCGCGGCGATTTTCAGCACGGCCCAGCGCCGCGCCTCCACCGCCATATCCGCCTTGGCGGCCTCGCGGTCGAAGGCGGCCTGTTCGGCGCCGCAGCCCTCGTCAAGCTCCGCCAGCCGGGTCTGGGCGGCGCGCTTGGCGGCGAAGAATTCCTGGCCCTGCAGCTTGCGCGATTCGAGCGCGCCGCCGAGCGCGTTCAACCGCTCATGCGCCGCCGCCGCGTCGAAATCGCGCGCCTGCTCCGCCAGTTGCGCCTCCTCGGCGCCGTCGGCGACCAGCGCCAGACGCTCGCTCTCGGCCTGAATGCGCGCGGCCAGGGCGCGCCGCTCGCGCAGGCGCCCGCTCAAAAGGGCGGCGTCGCCGGAAAAACCGGCCTGGGCGCCATGCTGGGCGAGACGGGCTTCGGCTTGCGCCGCCTGCTCCTGCGCCGCGGCCACGGCCTTGTGCGCCTTGGCGCAGCGCGCTTCGGCATTGGCCCGCGTGGTGGCGCGCTGGCGCTCGGCGGTGAGGCGGCGCTGCAGCGCGCTGGCGGCGTCGAGCGGGGGCAGGCCGGCGAGATCAGGCGCACAGTTCGCCAGCAAAAGCCTCACCCGCTCGGCGAAGGCGACATGCTCCTGGTTGATCGAGGTCACGCGCCGCTCGATCTGGCTGTGATTATCCCACTCGCCCGGCAGGCCGCGCCACAAAGCGATCCGCGCCTGCGCCTGCTCGAACGAGGCCTCGGCGTCGAGGCCCAATGCGGCCAGCGCCGCGACGAAATCGGCGCGCCAAACCGTCTCGTCCTGTTCGAGCTTGGCGAGGCGCTCCTCCAGCGCGGCGATGCGCGGCGGCGCCAGCTTGATCCGCGTGGCGGTGGCGCGCGCCGCTTCTCTCGCGCGCGAAAGATCCTGAAGCCGCGCGGCGATGCGGCGGGCCTGCTGGCCGAGGGGAAGCGGCAGGGGTTCGAGGCCGGCCTCCTTTTCCAGCGCCGCCAGCCCCGCCGCCAAAACCTGCAGCCGCGCCGCCTGCGCGTCGCGTTTGGCGATCTTCGCCGCCAGTGTTTCGCGGGCGGCCAGCAATTGCAGCGCCTCGTCGCGCCAGCGGGCCATGGCGCGCGGCGCCGCCGGGGCCACGCCGCAGGGCGCCCAGGCTTGCGTCCACGCCTCCGTTAGCGCGCGCGCTTCCTGCTCGATCAGCTCCAGAAGCGCGCGCGCCGCTTGCAGGGCTGCGCTCGCGGCGGCGACGGCCTGACGCTCGGCCTCGGCTTCCGCCACCCGCGCGGCGTCGCCGATCAGGGCGTCGGCCAGCGCGTCGGCTTGCCGCTGCAGCGCCGCAAACGTTTCGGCGCGGGCCTGGAACAGCCGCGCGTCGTCCCGCGCCTGCGCCAGCGCCAGCCAGCAGGCGTCGCGTTCGCCGCGCAGCGCCCGCAGATCGTCGCGGCTCGGCACGGGGCCGGAGGTTTCCAGCGCGCGCAGCCGCGCCTGGGCCTGCGCCTCGGCGTCGCGCGCCGCCTCCTCCTGGCGGCGGGCCTCGTCGCGGCGGCGCGTTAACGCGTCGAGCGCCTGCTCGGCCTGCGCCAGCGCGGCTTCGTCGGGCAGGGGCGCGCGCGCGAAAACGTCGAGATCGGGCAGGGGCGGCGACAGCCGGGCGCGGCGCTCGTCGAGTTGCCGCGCCTCGCGCGCGCAGGCTTCGCTCAGCTCCGCCTGCGCGGCCTCCTCCGCCTCCACCGCGCCCAGAGCGGCGAATTTCTCCTGCAAGGCCGAGACGTCGGGCGGATCGTCGCCGAGCTGCGCCTTCAGATTGGCCAGCTCCTCCTTCTCGCGGGCCAGCGTCTCCAAAGGCTCCTGCTTGCGCGCGGCCAATTTAAGCCCATCCCCGATCAGTTGTTCTGCGCGCAAAAGCGTCGCCGCGTCGGGGGAGGCGGCGCGCAGGGCGGCGATGTCGTCAAAACCGCAGGCGAAGGCGCGGGCGCGCAATTTGTCGACGCTGGCCTGCAGCGCGGCCTCGCGGCGCGGTTGCTCCTCCAGCCGGGTCCGCTCGGCGCCGGCCTCGCCGGCCAAAGCCTCGATGTCGTCGGCGCGGGCGAGCAGCGCGGCGTCGCATTGCGCCTGCGCCAATTCCTCCGCCGCAAGCTCGCGCGCGTCCACCGCCGCCCGCGCCTGCGCCTGGGCGGCGTCGCGCGCCGCCAGCAGCGCGTCGAGCTGTTCGGCCCAGGCGTCGGAATAGGCCGCCAGATCGGCGAAGCGCGCGCTTTCGCCACGCAGGGCGGCGAGGGCGGCGAGGATCGGCGTGGCCTTGAGCAGGCGTTGCAGCCGGCGCTGCTCGGCGGCCTCCTCGGCGTCCGCCGTCTTGATCCGCTCCAGTTGCGCGTCGGCGTCCTCGATCTGGCGGCGCAGAGCTTTTAACGCGCCTTCGGACAGGCGCGCGTCGCGCTCGGCCTTGTTGGCCTCGTCATAGCGGGTGAGCGCCTGATAGAACGAGCGGCGCCCCGCCTTGCGCTCGCCGAAAATCTCGTCGGCTTCGGCTTCGATCCCCTTGCGCAGGTCGATCAGGCCGCGCAGGCCCGAGGCGGCGGCGAACAGGCTGGCGCCGATCTCCCCTTCCGACCGCAGCATTTCATGGCCGCCCTCGCGCAGCGTCTCGGCGTTGAGGCCGAAGGCGCGCTCGAAAATGTCGCGGGTGGCGGCGCCGAGGAAGGGCGCGAGACAATCGTCCGGCAGCGCGGCGCCCGTCGCGTCGCGCAGGGTCGCCTTGACGCCGCGCTGGCGGAAGAATTGCAGCGTTTGCCCGTTGCGCGCCTCGACGGTCGCGCCAAGCCGCAGGTCGGCGGGGCGCAAAAAGTTCTTTTCCGAGCGCGGCACGCCATAGAACAGGTCGCCGATGGCCCGCAGCGCGCTGGATTTGCCGGCCTCGTTGGGGCCGTGGACGATATGCAGCCGCGCGGCCGGATCGAATTGCAGTTTGGCGCTCCTGTCGCCGACGAACGGGCCATAGGCGTCGAGCGTGAGTTCGATCAGCCTCATGAGGCCGGTCCCTCCGCGCGGGCCAGCGCGAGATCGCGCGCCTCGGCGAGCAGCGCCTCGAACGCCTCGCGCGGCAGTTCGGTCTTGGGCGGCATCTTGCTCTCAATGGCCGCCAGCGCCGCCCGCGCCTGATCGGCGAAAGCGGGATCGGCCAGAACTTCGTCGAGCAGGGCGGCGAAGTCGAGATCGCTGTCGCGCCGGACGGTTGTGGGACGCGCGCGCGTCTCGATCAGGAATTTTTCGAGTTCAACGGCCTCGCCGGCGTGGTGCAGCGCCGCTTCGACCTGGTCGCGCCAGCCGGCGGGATCGGCGGCCAGCTGCGCATGCAGCGCGGTGGTCCCGCGCAGCCGCACCCGCGCCGCCAGGAACCGGCCGTCGGCCCGCTCGATTTCCTCCGTGGCGCGCCCGGAAATCTCGCGCCGCAGCGCCTCCGGCGTCTCCAGATCCGAGGCGTCGATCAGGATTTCGGTGAAACGGGCGCGATCCACGATCAGCCGGCGCACATCGGTTACGGCGCCATCCACGACATCGACCAGCACCGCGCCTTTTTCGCCGCATTCGCGGATCGAGCGGCCCTGCAGATTGCCCGGATAGACCACCAGCGGATCGCGGCAGACCACCTCATGGGCGTGGACATGGCCCAACGCCCAATAATCGTAGGCCTTGGCGCGGAGGTCGTCGAGCGCGCAGGGCGCGTAGGGCTCGTGGCCGGGGCGGCCGTTGAGCGAGCTATGGAGCACGCCGATGTTCAGCCAGCCCGCTTTCGGCGCGGGGTAATTCGGCACGAAATTGTCGATCTCGGCGCGGTCGGCGAAGCTGCGGCCATGCAGCGCCACCCTTAAATCCTCGATCAAAAAAGTTTTGGCGCGGCGGGCGGGGAATTCCTCGGCGCCGTCGGGCAGCGACAGGCTTTTGGTCACCACGCTTTCGGCGTCGTGATTGCCTTTAAGCAGATACACGCGCGCGCCCGCGCGGGTGAGCCGGGCGATCTGGCGGTTGAAGAACAAAGCGGCGGAGGCGTCGCGCCACTCGCCGTCGAAAATGTCGCCGGCGAAGATCGCAAAGGCGACTTTTTCCTCCAGCGCGTGGCCGATCAGGGCCTCGAACGCCTCGCGGCCCGCCGCGCCGAACCGCTCGGCCATGCCGGGGTCGCGCAGGCTCAAGCCCTGGAATGGACTGCCAAGATGCAGGTCGGCGGCGTGCAGGAATGTGAAACGCATCGAAACCTAACGTGATTCGCGCCCCGATCTTAGGAGGTTGCGGGCGCGGAAAGAAGCGGGGAGCGCAACGCGCGCCGGACTTGTGTCGCGGCGTGAAAATTGCAAGTTTGCCTACATATTGAGGAGCCGCATGAAAACCACCCTGATCCAGATGAATTCCGTCGCCGACAAGGCGGCCAATCTCGCCCAGGCGCGGCGGTTGATCGAGGAGGCCTGCGCGCAGGAGCGGCCGGACTGGATCGGCCTGCCGGAAGTGTTCGATTTTCTCGGCGGAACGCGCGAGGACAAGCTCGCGGCGTCGGAAATCCTGCGCGAGGGGCCGGCCTATGCGCTGGCGGCCGAACTGGCCGCCAGACATGGCGTGTTCATCCACGCCGGCTCCTTGCTCGAACGCAACGCCGGCGGCGACGGCCTGTCCAACACCACAATCGTGTTCGACCGCAAGGGCCGGGAAATCGCGCTCTACCGCAAGATCCACATGTTCGACGTGGTGACGCCCGACGGCGCCGCCTACCGCGAAAGCGCGCTGTTCACGCCGGGGACGGAGCTGACGACCTACGAGGCCGAGGGGTTCAAATTCGGCTGCGCCATCTGCTACGACCTGCGCTTTCCCGCCTTGTTTCAGGCGCTCGCCGCTCGGGGCGTCGATGCGTTCGTGCTGCCCGCCGCCTTCACCTTGCTGACCGGCAAGGACCATTGGGAAGTGCTGTGCCGCGCCCGCGCCATCGAGACGCAGAGTTATTTTCTGGCGCCCGCGCAGATCGGCCCGCATCGCATCAAGGACGAGATTCGCCACACTTACGGCCATTCGCTGGTCTGCGACCCCTGGGGCCATGTGCTGGCCAAGGCCTCGGACGCGCCGGGCTTCGTTTGCGCGCGGCTTGACCGCGCGCTGGTGCAAAAGACCCGCGCGGCCAATCCCGTGGCGTCGCAGAGAAGGCCGTTCGCGTGAGCGACCTGCTGCCGACCCTGACGCCGGAGCAAATCACGGCCATCCTGTTGAGCCTGCGCGTCGGCTTCACCGCCACTTTGTGCAGCCTGCCGTTCGCCGTGCTGGTCGCCTTCATTCTGGCGCGCGGCGATTTTCCCGGCAAGATGCTGCTCGACGCCGCCGTGCATCTGCCGCTGGTGCTGCCGCCGGTGGTGACCGGCCTGATCCTGCTGCTGCTGTTCGGGCGGCGCGGGCCGATCGGCGGCTTTCTGGCCGAGCATTTCGGCGTCGTCTTCGCCTTCCGCTGGACCGGCGCCGCGCTGGCGGCGGGGGTGATGGGCTTTCCGCTGATGGTGCGCGCCATCCGCCTGTCGATCGAGGCGGTCGATCCCCGGCTCGAACAGGCCGCCGCCACTTTGGGCGCGCCGCGGCTCGCGGTGTTCTTTCTGGTGACCTTGCCGCTGGCGGCGCCGGGCCTGATGGCCGGGGCGGTGCTGGGCTTCGCCAAGGCGCTCGGCGAATTCGGCGCCACCATCACCTTTGTCTCCAACATTCCCGGCGAGACCCGCACCATTCCCGCCGAAATCTACGTGCTGACCCAGACGCCCGGCGGCGATTACGACGCCATGGTGATGTCGGCGGTGGCCGCCGCGCTGGCGGTGGGCGCGCTGGTGGCGTCGGAATTTTTGGCGCGGCGGATGCGGATCGAAGCGCGAGGCCTGTCGTCATGATTTCGCTCGACGTCAAAATCGCGCGCGGCGATTTTTCGCTGGAGGTCGCCTTCGACAGCGCGTCGAAGGTCACGGCGCTGTTCGGCCCGTCCGGTTCGGGCAAGACCACGCTGATCGAGCTGATTTCGGGGCTGGCGCGGCCGGACGCCGGCCGCATCGAGGTCGCCGGGCGCGTGTTGGCCGACGCCGCGCGCAAGACGTTCGTGCCGGCGCGCAAGCGCGGCATCGGCCTGGTGTTTCAGGACGCGCAGCTGTTTCCGCATTTCAGCGTCGCGCAAAACCTGCGCTTCGCCCAGTTTTTCGCGCCGAAAGAGGGGCGCCGGCTGCCGTTCGCGCGCGTCGTCGACACGCTGGGGATCGGTCATCTGATGGCGCGCCGCCCGGCGCAGCTGTCCGGCGGCGAGCGCCAGCGCGTCGGCGTCGCCCGCGCGCTGATGGCGGCGCCGCGCCTGTTGCTGATGGACGAGCCGTTCGCCTCGATCGACGTGGCGCGGCGGACCAAGGCGATGGAGTTGGTCGAGCGCGCGCGCGATGAATTTAACACGCCGGTGGTGCTGGTCTCGCACCAGATCGAGGAGGTGATGCGCCTCGCCGGCACGGTGGTGATGATCGAGCGCGGCCGCGTTCGGGAGGTCGGGCCGCCCGAGGAGATTTTCGCCTCGGCGCGCGAGGACAGCCCGGCCGACCGTTTCGGCGTCGGCGCCAGCCTCGCCTGCGGCGCGGCGCGGTTCGACGCGCATTACCGCCTGACCCGGCTGCAGCATCCCTCCGGCGAGATCTACGTCGCCGGCCCGGTTCCGGCGGAGCAGGCGCGCGTGTTCATCAAGGCGGTCGATGTGAGTCTGGCGCGCCAGCCGCCGCCGGAGACCTCGATCCGCACCATCCTGCGCGGCAAGGTGTCGGGCGTGGCGGCGGGCAAGGGGCCGCTGGCGATGGTCAGCATCGAACTCGAAGGCGGCGACAACCTTTACGCCTCGCTGACCCGCCTCGCCGTTGACGCGCTGCAGATCGCCGCCCGCGCCGAGGTTTACTGCCTCGTCAAGGCGGTGGCGCTCGACGAGCGGCAGGTTGAGACGGTTTGACTTCGAGACGGTTTGACTCGGCCAGGGACCAGGGCCTAGACCGCCCGGATGGACGCCAAAAATCTGCTCGCCCGGATCGGCCAGACCAAGCTGGTGATGGGCATTCTCAACGTCACGCCGGATTCCTTCTCCGACGGCGGGCTGTTCGTCGGCGCGGAGGCGGCTGTGGCGCAGGCCCGGCGCATGGCCGAGGCGGGCGCCGACATCATCGACATCGGCGCGGAATCGACCCGCCCCGGTTTCACGCCGGTCACGGCGGAGGAGGAATGGGCGCGGCTGGAGGCGCCGCTGACCGCCGTGCTGCGTGAAAAGCTGGCGCCGGTTTCGGTCGACACCACCAAGGCCGAGGTGGCGCGCCGGGCCGCTGCGCTGGGCGCGGCGGTCATCAACGACGTGTCCGGGCTGCACGGCGATCCCGCGCTGGCGGAGGCGGCGGCGCAAAGCGGGGCGGCGCTGGTGGTGATGCACCATTGCGCCGAGGCCGATCCCGCCCGCGACATTTTGCAGGACATGCGCGCCTTTTTCGCCCGCGCGCTCGCCCGCGCCGAACAGGCCGGGGTCAGGCGGGAAGCCATCATCCTCGATCCCGGCGTCGGCTTCGGCAAGACGCTGGAGCAAAATCTGATCGCCGTCACCAGCTCCGCCGCGCTGAAGCGGGAATTCGGCTTGCCGGTGCTGGTCGGCCTGTCGCGCAAGCGCTTCATCGGCGCCTTGACGGGCGCGCCCACCAGCGATCGCCTCGCCGGCACGCTGGCGGCGGATCTGGCCGCGCTGCAGGCCGGGGCGGATATCGTCCGCGTTCACGACGTCGCCGAGCACGTGCAGGCGCTCAAAGTGTGGAGCGCGCTTGTCCGTCCCTGAGACGTCCTATCTGGTGGCGCTGGGGTTTGGCGCCAATCTCGGCGACGCCGCCGGCGCGCTCCGCCGCGCCGTGGCGCTGTTGCGGGAACGCGGCTTGGATTTCATCGCGATTTCCTCGCTTTACGCAACAAAACCCTGGGGCGTCGAAGACCAGCCGGATTTCGTCAACGCCTGCGCTTTGGCGCGGACCTCTTTGGCGCCCCGCGAACTGCTCGCGCTCACCCAAGGCGCCGAGCGCGCGCTGGGCCGCACGCCCGGCCGGCGCTGGGGGCCGCGCGCCATCGACATCGACATTCTGTTTTACGAGGGGCTGGACTGGCGCGACGATTTTCTGGTCTTGCCGCATCCCGAAATGACGCGGCGCGCCTTCGTTTTGCATCCGCTGGCTGAAATTGCGCCGGATATGATCGTTGAAGGTGTGCCAATTCATCAGCTTTCCCAAAAGTTTGGTTCGGACGAAGTAAAAAAGATGACGCCTTTTTAACCGTCTTCTCAACCGGAGGTTTCAGTTCTCCTTTCGTACTCTCAAGTAAAACGCTTTGCATACAGGCCTTTAATTTCTTTGGTCGACATTGGGTTCCCGAACGTAGGTTGCAATTCAAGAACAACATCCAGGTACGGCAATGTCGATTATCGTTATCGTCGACGACCGGAGCATAAACCGGACGATCTACGCCAAGCTTTCACAGTCGATTGGCCCCGAAGTGGAGGTCCGCGACTTCGGCGACCCCGCCGAGGCGCTCGAATGGTTGGCCCACAACCGCGCCGATCTGATCATCACCGACCATGACATGCCGCAGATCGACGGCGATGAATTCATCACGCGTTTTCGGGCGCAGCCGCACGCCGACCGGGTGCCGGTGATGATGATCACCGTCCGCGATCAGCGGGTGCTGCGGCTGCGGGCGCTGGAAAGCGGCGCCAACGATTTCCTGCACTCGCCGGTCGATCATTGCGAATTCGTGATGCGCGCCCGCAACCTGCTCAAACTGGCGCAGGCGATGGAATCGCGCGGGCAAGACCCCGTGCGGGCGCCTGCCCGCCGCGAAGCGGAGCGTCCCGCCGTCGAGGCGCCGCGCGCGCCGGCGCCGGTGGCCCGGCTGGATGCGCGCCGCCCGCCCGCCCAAAGGCGGGCCAAGCCGAGCGACTGGCGCTTCGCGCTGCGGCTCGATCTCAACAGCGGCCGGGTCGCGGGGGCGCAGGCGCTGCGCGACGGCTGTCCGGCCGAACTCGGCGACGCCGAAGCCGTCGAGGCGGTGCTGGGCAGCGCCGCCCCGCTGCAGGCGTGCCGGCGCGGGCCGATCCGCTTCACCCTGCGGGCGCGGCTCGACGACGTCTCGCCGGCGGCGGCCCTGCGTCTGGCCGGGCGTCTGGCCGAGGCGGGGGTGACGCCGGGCTGGCTCGACCTGCGTTTCGCCGCCGAGGAGATCGTCGCGGCGCCCGACCGGGCCGAGGATGGCGCGCGGGCGCTCGCCGCCGCCGGCGTGGGCCTGTCGGTGGATCTTGGCGCGCTGGCCGACGCCATGGGCGAGGATGACGCGGGGGAGGGGAACGGTCCGGCCTCGCTGGACGCGTTCGTCGCGCGCTGGCGCCCGGCGCTGGCTTTTGCTTGCGCCGGCGCGCCGGACGAGGCGCTGCGGCTGGCGTGGCGGCTGGCGCGTTGGCGCGCCGCGCCGGTTCCGATGATCGCCGGCGGAATCGCCGAGGCGGCGCTGCTGACGCCGTTGCGGCGCGCCGGGGTGCGGGAGGCGCAGGGGTCCTGTTTCGGCGCGCCCTTCGCGCCGCGCGACCTGTCGAACCTGTTCCCGCCGATGGCGGACGGCGCGCTCAAACGCCCGGCCTGACCGTGACCTTCGCCCTGTTGAACAAACCCGTGGCGATGCCGCGGTTCGAGCCGCGCCCGTACGAGGAGCGCGAGGTGATGCGCAACCGCTTCGGCCTCGCCGCCATCGCCCTGGTCGCGGCGTTCGCGGCCGATTTTTTGGCGCCCGGCTGCGCGGAGGAGACGCGAGCTTTTTTGCGCGCGGGTTTGCCGATTCTGCTGGCGCATCTCGCCGGCTCGGCGGCGCTGGCGGCGCATATCGGCTGGCGCCCCGCCTTCAGCGCGCCGCGCCTGGCGCTGGCCCTGTCGCTGGACGGGTTGGCGATCACCGCCGCCATGATCGTGGGCGGCGGGGCCTCCGCCTATCTGTTCCCATTGTTTTCGTGGATGATTCTCGGCGCCGGGGCGCGGTTCGGCGCGGCTTTTCTGGGCTTGACGGTGGGGCTGGCCTCGCTCGGCTTCGCGCTGGTGGTCGCGGTCACGCCGTTCTGGCGCGCTCATGCGCCGCTGGCGGTCAGCCTGATGCTGTCGCTGGTGGTTCTGCCGCTCTATGGCGCGGTTCTGCTGCGCGAAATCGCCGCCGGGCGCGCGGCGGCCGAGCGCGCCAACCAGGCCAAGACCCTGTTTCTGGCCAGCGTCAGCCATGAGTTGCGCACGCCGTTGACGGCGATCGTCGGCCTGACCGGCCTGCTGCAGCGCAGCCGGCTCGACAGCGAGCAGAGCGGCATGGTGCGGACGCTGTCCGACGCGGCGCAGACGCTGCTGCGGCAGGTCGAGCATCTGTTGTCCGGCGCCAGCGACGAGATCGGCGCCGCCGCGCGCGAGGAGACCGTCGATCTTTTCGCCCTGCTGGTCCGGCTGCGCAACCTGCTGGCGGTCGAGGCCGACGCCAAGGGCGTGCGCCTGGGCCTGACGATCGAAGCCGGCGCGCCGCGCCATATTCGCGGCGACCTGCGCCATCTGCAGGAGATTTTGCAGAATGTCGCGGCCAATGCGGTCAAATTCACCAGCGCGGGCGCGGTGGCGATTCGGCTCGGCGCGCGGCGCGGGCCGGACGGGCTGTGGGTCGAGGTCGAGGTGCGCGACACCGGCCCGGGCGTCGCGCCGGAGGCGCGGGACCGCATTTTCGAGCCGTTCCGGCAGGGCGACCCGAGCGTGCGCGAAAAATTCGGCGGCGCCGGCCTCGGCCTCGCCATCGTGCGCCGCAGGCTGGAGGCCATGGGCGGCGCCATCGCGCTCGACAGCCGCCCCGGCGAGGGCGCGGCGTTCCGCCTGCGCTGGCCGGCGGTCGAAGTGGAGGCGGGCGCCGCCGAGGCCGACGCGTCGAACGCGCCGCCGTGCCTGTCGCTGAGCCAGGGCGCCGATATTCTGGCCGTGGCGCGCCGTCACGCCCTGGCGGTTCTGGCCTGCGGCGACGACGCGGCGGCGCTTTCGCGCGGCCGGCGGGTCGCCGCCGAACTCGCCGGCCTGTGCGGGGCGGCGCCCCGGCGCGGCCTAAAAATCCTGCTGGCGGAGGACAATGCCGTCAACGGCCGCGTGCTGGCGAAGCTGCTGGCCGGCGCCGGCCATGAGGCGCGGGTGGTCGGCGACGGCGAGGCCGCCTTGCTGGCGATGTTGCGCGAAAAGTTCGACGTGGTTCTGCTCGACGTCAACATGCCGCGCCTTGGCGGGGTGGAGACGGCGCGCATTTACGCCGCCGCGGGCGGCGGCGCGGCGATGCTGGCGCTGACCGCCGACGACAGCGCCGAAATCCGGCGCCGCTGCCGCGCCGCGGGCATGGTCGATTGCCTGTGCAAGCCGATTGCGCCGGAAGCCCTAGCCGCCGCCGTCGCAATGGCCAGCGCGGGCCGCCGGTCCGAAGCCCAGGGCGTGGGCGAGAGTGAAGACGCCGCCGCGCCGCGCGGCGCCGAGCTGGAGGCGGCGGCGATGGACGCGGCGACCCTGGCCGCGCTCGGCCGGCTCGGCGGCGCGGAATTTTTGCGCGAATTGCTGGTGCAATTCGCCGGCGACGCCGCCCGGCTGGTCGAGGAGCTGCAGGAAAGTCTGGCGCGGGGCGATATGTCGTCGCTGCTGCGGCAGGCGCATGCGCTGGAAAGCATGGCCGGCAATATGGGCGCCGCCGCTTTGGTGAAGCTGTGCCGCGCCTGGCGGGCGATGAACGAGAAAAAGCTCGCTCTGTCGGCGGCGCGCGAAAGCGGACGGCTGCGGCGGCGCTGGCGGATGACGCTCGACGCGGTGGGGCGGGCGCTGGCGCAGGCCTGAGCGGCGTTGGGCTTGAACGCGCGCCGTTCGGAACCAAATCTTGCTGGAGCGCTTTTTCGCCGCAGCGACAGGAGGCGGCCTTGCAGGCGATTCCCTATTACGGCGTGCTGGCGATCGAATCGCTTTTCAATGTGGTCGGCGTGCGTCTTTACGAGGAGCCGCGCTACGCCGTCGTCGATCGGATCGACGATGTCGAAATCCGCCGCTATGTCCCCCGCGTGGCGGCCACGGTCGATTTTTCCACGCGCTTTCTCGACCGTGGCGCGGCGTTCAAGCTGCTGTTCGACTATATCGCCGGCGCCAACGCCAAGGCCGACCGCATCGCCATGACCGCCCCGGTCGCCGTCGGTCCGGCGGATCTGGTCGGCGAGCGCATCGCCATGACCGCGCCGGTGTGGCGCTCCGAACGGCAAATGGCGTTCTTCCTGCCGGCCTCTTACGAATTGTCCACCGCTCCGACGCCGCGGGACGCGCGGGTCAAGCTGGAGGCGGTCCCGGCGCAGACCCTTGCGGTTTTGCGCTTCACCGGGATGGGCGGCGTCGCCTGGCTGCGCCAGCGGCAGTTGCATTCGAAGCTGGTCCGGTCGAAATGGAAGGTGGCGGGCGAGCCCTTCATGTTCTATTACGACGCCCCGTTCACCGTTCCCTTCCTGCGGCGCAACGAGGCCGCCGTTCCGGTCGAGGCGCGCTGACGCGCGCCAGCGGCGGCGCCGAAATCCTCCGCCGATCCGGCCGGCGTCTTAATCACGCCGCAATGATGAGGGATCGCCATGCGGGCGCGAACGCGGTCGCAAGGGATATCAAAGCGATAGCATGACTGGATCAGAGGAATTGCCCGCTCGGGACCCGACGCAGGCGCCGGATGACGCCGCCCGCGTCCCGGCGCCAGGGCCTGCCCAAACCCCGGCCCAAATCCCGGCCCAAGCCCCGGGTCATGCCCAGGCTCAGCCGCAAGCGCCGCGCGCGCGTCTGCATCAGGCGGCGGCGATCGCGCTGAGCGAAGCCCTGCGGCGGGCCGAAGTCGCCAATCATCAGCAATTGGCGCAGGAGATCGCGCCGCTGCTGGTGGACGTCATCGGCGGGGAAATCGAGGCGGAGCCGGCCTTGCTGGCCCGCGCCGCCGCGCTCCGTCCCGTGCCGGGCGCCGTGCGGCGGATTTGGGGCGAGGCGAGCCGTCCGCCGGACAAGGATGCGCCGCCCAAGCCGAAACTGAACCGGATTCTGGCGCTGGAGAAACCCGGCTTCGCCGTGATCGCCTCCTGGCGCCAGGAGGGGCTGGCGGTCGAGCCGACCTCGACGCTGGTGGCCGCGATCAAGCAGTTTTCGTCGCGCGATATCCATCCGCCCGCCGAATTGCGGGTGATGAATTTTCATGGCGGCCGCGTGCTGATGCGCGCGTCGCCGCGCCTGATCCTGGCGGCGCAGTTTTCGGCGGAGCCGAATCCGCAGGACAGGGCGCGGCTGGACGCCGCGTTCAAGAACCTGATCAAGAACGAAAAACCCACGGACGCCGATCTCGCGGGCGTGGTGGGGCGCCTGAAGGGGGCCGAAGGGCTGCGACTCACCCCCGCGCGCGTCGCGATTGCGGCGGCGGCGCTGCTGGCGTTGGGCGCGGCGCTGTTTGGAATTTTGCGCGAGGGGCCGGAGGCGCGTCTGCAACGGCTTGCCGCCGCCGCCCAGGCGGCGCAGCCGGCGTTGGCGAGCTTGCCGCTGCGCGTTTCGTTCGATCGCGACGCCCATGTCGCCCTCCTCTCCGGTCTGGCCCCCGCCGACGCCGACCTCGACGCCTTCGTCCGCGCCTTGCCGGACGCGACGCCTTATCGCTGGGAGCTGCGGATGGCGCGGATCGGCGGCGGGGATGGCGAAACCCGATTGTCGCAGCGGATGGAGGAGATGGCGGCGGAGATGCGCGCCGACCGGCAGCGGTTGGCGGCGCTCGCCGACCGCCTCGACCGGGCCGAGAAATGGCAGGCCGACCGGACGGCGGAGGCGGAGACGCCGCGCGCGCGTCTGGAACGTCTGACGCGCGACGTTGTCATTCTGTTTCTTGACGAGGACCATTTCCTCGATCCCGATCAGGCCCGGCGCCAGATCGCCGAGATCGCCGCGCTGCTGAAGGCGACCGACAGCCGGTTGCGGGTGGTCGGCTACAGCGACTCCCATGGCCCCCCGCCGAAAAACCTCGCTCTGTCGCGGGCGCGGGCCGATGTGGTGAGAAACCTGCTGGTCGATCACGGGATCGAGCCGCAGCGGCTGATCGCGGTGGGGCGCGCCGATCACGCGCCCATCGCCGCCGAAAACAGCGCGGACCGCCGGCGCAACCGGCGCGTCACTTTTGAAGCGCTGGACGCGGCCGATTGAAGATGTGGACGGGCTAGAATTCGCCGGCCTGATAGTCGGCGTAAGCCTGCCGCAGTTCTTCGCGCGTGGTCATCACGAACGGGCCGCTCCAGGCGACCGGCTCGCGCAACGGGCGCGCCGCCAGCAGCAGCGCCTTCGCCCCATTCGCGCCCGCTGTGAGCCGCGCCGTGCGGCCGGGTCCGAGCGTCGCCAGCGTCAGCCCGCGCAAGGCGACGGGGCCGCGCGCGCCGGGCGCCTCGGCCTCGCCTTCGTAGAGCACGAAAAAGCCCTGGTGGGTTTCGGGCAGGTCATGGGCGAAGACGGCGCCGGGCGCGAGCGCGATATCGAAATAAACGGCGTCGACATGCGGCGCCCTCACCGGGCCTTCGACGCCGTCCGCCGCGCCGGCGATCAGCTTGACGGTCGCGCCCGCGCGCGAAACCTCGGGAATTTGCGCGGCCTTGAACTCCTGATAGGCCGGGGCCGCCATTTTCTCGGCCTGGGGAAGATTGATCCAGAGCTGGAAGCCGCGCATAAGACCTTCGGTCTGTTCCGGCATTTCCGAATGGATCAGCCCGCGCCCCGCCTTCATCCATTGCACGTCGCCGGCTTCGATCACGCCGGAATGGCCGTGATTGTCGAAATGCCGCATTTTCCCGGCCAGCATGTAGGTGACGGTCTCAAATCCCCGGTGGGGATGGTCGGGGAAGCCGCCGAGATAGTCGCTGGCGCGCTCCGAGCCGAAAAAATCCAGCATCAGGAAAGGGTCGAGCGGCGGCTGGGCCTGCGAGCCGACCAGCCGGATCATGCGGACGCCGTCGCCGTCCGACGTCGCCTCGCCGTGGGACAGGGATAGGATTTTGCGGACAGTCGCGCTCATGAAAACTCCTTCAGCGCGAAGAGATCGTGCGTCCGGCGAATTTCACAAGGCGGAGCGGCGCGCGTTTGCGCTCTTGCAAGTCAGCCGCGCGGGCAAAACGTTTCGTAGAGCACGCCGATCAGCCGCTCGACCCGGATGTCGGCCAGCGCATAGCGGATGCTCTGGCCGTCGCGGGTGGCGCTCACCAGCCCATCTTTGCGCAGCAGGGCGAGATGTTGCGACACAAGGCTCTGCCGCGCCGCCAGCCGGTCCGTGATTTCTCCGACCGTGGCTTCGCCATCCGCCAGCATGCACAGGATTCGCAGCCGAACGGGATTGGCCAGGGATTTCAGGAATTCGCTCGCCTGGTCCGCCGCCACGCCCAGCGCGGCCGGATCGGTGATCGCGGGTTTGTCGTCGTTCTTGGTTAAGCGCGCCATGCCCGAAATTCCGCTAGTCGACAGGTCTTGTCAATTACGCGCCTCGCCGTCGGGGGCGCATCCGCGCCTTTTCCACAACGCCGGTTTTGACCCCGTCGTCGGCGGGGGGTAAAAGCGCCCCCCCATCAGCAAGCTTTCGCGTCGGACCCCCCAGCCAAGGATCGAGGCCGTCTCATGAACGCCATCAACCGCCGAATCGCTCAGGAACTGCAGGTCGCCGAGGGTCAGGTTGCGGCGGCCGTCGATTTGCTCGACGCCGGCTCGACCGTGCCCTTCATCGCCCGCTACCGCAAGGAGGCGACCGGCGCGCTGGACGACACCCAGTTGCGCACGCTGGAAGAGCGCCTGCGTTACCTGCGCGAGCTGGAGGACCGCCGCAAGGCTGTGCTGGAGTCGATCCGTTCGCAGGACAAGCTGACGCCCGAGCTGGAGAAGCAGGTGCTGGCCGTCGACACCAAGGCGCAGCTCGAAGACATTTATCTGCCGTATAAACCCAAGCGCCGCACCAAGGCCACCATCGCCCGCGAGGCCGGGCTGGCCCCGCTTGCCGAGGGATTGCTGGCCAATCCCGCGCTCGACCCCAAGGTGGAAGCGGCCAAATTCGTTGACGAGGGCAAGGGCGTGAAAACGCCGGACGAGGCGCTGGAAGGCGCCCGCGCCATTCTGGTCGAAAAATTCACCGAAAAGGCCGAACTGGTCGGCAGTTTGCGCGAAGCGTTCTGGAACCGCGGCCGTCTCGTCTCGAAAGTGCGCGAGGGCAAGACCCAGGACGGCGCCAAATATTCGGATTATTTCGACTTTTTCGAGCCGCTGACCAAGCTGCCGTCGCATCGCATTCTCGCGCTGTTTCGCGGCGAGAAGGAGGAGATGCTCGACCTCGTGCTGGAGCCGGAGAGCGCCGCCGACATGGAGGCCAATGGCGAAAAGGCCTATGAGCAGGCCATCGCCGCCAGTTTTGGCGTCGCCGATCGCGGCCGCCCCGGCGATAAATGGCTGATGGACGCGGTGCGCTGGGCCTGGCGCACCCGGCTGAAAATCTCGCTCTCCGTGGATTTGCGCGCAAAGCTTTGGCAGACCGCCGAGGATCAGGCGGTCAAGGTGTTCGCGGGCAATCTGCGCGACCTGCTGCTGGCGGCGCCGGCGGGGCCGCGCGCCACCATGGGCCTCGACCCCGGCTTCCGCACCGGCGTCAAGGTCGCCGTGGTCGACGCCACGGGCAAGGTGGTGGACACCGGCGTGATCTATCCTCACGAGCCGCAGCGGCGTTGGAATGACGCGCTGGCCCTGCTTGGCGCCTTGTGCATGAAACATAAGGTCGAGCTGATCGCCATCGGCAATGGCACGGCCTCGCGCGAGACCGACAAGCTCGCGAGCGAACTGGTGACGAAACTGGGCGGCAAGATCACGAAAATCGTGGTGTCGGAGGCCGGCGCCTCGGTCTATTCGGCCTCGGCCTACGCCGCCAGCGAATTGCCGGGCATGGACGTCACCCTGCGCGGCGCCGTCTCCATCGCGCGCCGGTTGCAGGACCCGCTGGCGGAACTGGTGAAGATCGACCCCAAAAGCATCGGCGTCGGCCAGTACCAGCACGATCTCGCCGAGTTCAAGCTGTCGCGTTCGTTGGATGCGGTGGTGGAGGATTGCGTCAACGGCGTCGGCGTCGATCTCAACACCGCCTCGGCGCCGCTGCTGTCGCGCGTGTCGGGCCTGGGCGAATCTCTCGCCGGCAACATCGTCGCCCACCGCGACGCCAACGGCGCCTTCAAGACCCGCGCCGAGCTGAAGAAAGTGCCGCGCCTCGGCGCCAAGGCGTTCGAGCAATGCGCCGGCTTTTTGCGCATCCGGGGCGGGGACGACCCGCTCGACGCCTCCGGCGTGCATCCCGAAGCCTATCCGCTGGTGCGCAAGATTCTGGCGGCGACCAAGGCCGACATTCACGTTCTCATCGGCGATTCCAAGATTTTGCGCGGGCTGAACGCGAAAAATTTCGCCGACGAGCAATTCGGCCTGCCGACCGTCACCGACGTGCTGAAGGAATTGGAAAAGCCCGGGCGCGATCCGCGTCCCGAGTTCAAGACCGCGACGTTCAAGGAAGGCGTCGAAACCCTGTCGGACCTCAAGCCCGGCATGGTGCTGGAGGGCGTGGTGACCAATGTCGCGGCTTTCGGCGCGTTCGTCGATATTGGCGTGCATCAGGACGGGTTGGTGCATATTTCCGCCATGTCGAAAACCTTCATCAAGGACCCGCGCGAGGCCGCCAAGCCCGGCGATGTGGTCAAGGTCAAGGTTTTGGAGGTGGACGTTCCGCGCAAGCGCATCGCGCTGACCATGCGTCTCGACGACGCCTTCGACGCCAAGGCCGGACGCGGCGCGCCCTCGGGCGGCCGTCCGCAGGGCGGGCGGCAGGATTTTTCGCGTCAGGGGCAGCCGCAGGGACGGTCGAGCGCGGGCAACGCCTTCGCCGAGGCGTTCGCGCGCGCCAACGCCACGCCCCCCAAGAAGGGGCGATGAAGACGGATCGCAACGGGGACGGGCGGGCGGCGCCGGCGCGCGGGCGCCCCTGCGAAAAGCGCGACTTATTTGCATCGCGGAGGCTTTTTTTTGGGCGCCGGCGCCCCGGAGGGCTGACTTGCGAGGCGATTCCGGGTAAGGCGATCCGATGAAAAAAGCCGCAGCGTTCGGACTGTTCCTCGGTCTCCTCCTGTTCGCCGCCCTGACCTTCTACGAAGGCGCCGGCGACGTCGCGCATGCGTTCGCGCAGATCGGTCTGTTCGGCGCGCTGACGATCGCCGCGCTCCGCTTCGTTCAGACCTTTGGCGCCGGTTTCGCCTGGCGATTCCTGATCCCCAAGCCGCGTCCCGCGCCGTGGATTTTCTGCCAGCTGCGCTGGGTGCGCGAATCCATCAACAACCTGCTGCCGGTGGCGGCGGTGGGCGGCGATGTGTTCGGCGCGCGACTGCTCAAGAAACGCCGCGTCGAGGGCGGGCTGGCGGGCGCCAGCGTCATCGTCGATCTGCTGGCTCAGACGGCCACACAGGCCGCTTTCACCGTGATCGGCGTCATTCTGCTGTTTTACGCGGGGGTCGAGGCCGATCTGACGCTGGCCGCCGTGGTCGGCGCGACCGTCATGGTCCCGGCCATCGCCGGCTTCTGGCTGGCGCCGCGTCTTCTGTCGATGCCGGCGCTCGACCGTCTGGCCGAGAAGATCGAGAGCCAGACCGGATGGCCGTCCGTGGTCGGCCTGCCGGCGCTGCGCGCCGGGCTCGACGTCATCCTGCGCCACCGCTCCGGCCTCGCCCGGGCGCTGGCGATCCACATGACGATCTGGTTCATCGGCGCGCTGGAGATTTATTTCGCGCTGCATCTGCTCGGCGATCCCCGCTCCTTCGCCACCGCCGTCACCATCGAGAGCCTGGGCCATGCGGTCAAGGCGGCGGGATTCCTCATTCCCGGCGCCTGGGGCGTGCAGGAGGGCGGCTTCATCGCGCTTTGCGCCGCTTTCGGGATTGCTTCGCCCAACGCCATCGCCTTGTCGCTGATCAAGCGCATTCCCGACCTGCTGTGCGGCGCGCCCGGCCTGTTGCTGTGGCGGCGGCTGGAGGGCGAGAGCCTGTCCGCGCTGTTCTCGCGCGAAAAGCGCGCCGAGGAGGAAGCCCGAAGTGTTTGATCGCCGCGCCGTTCTTGCTTTCATCGCCGCCATTCCCGCATTCGCCGTTCCCGCCGTCGCCGCCGATGCGGACGAGGCGGTCGCCATCGTCCAGAAATTGCAGGACAGCCAGATCGACGTGCTGCGCCAGGCCGGCAAGATGAGCCTGCAGCAGCGGTTCGACGCGCTGCGCCCGGCGCTCGACGCCGCCTTCGATCTCGACGGCATGGCCAAGCTGGCCCATGGCCCCGGCTTCGATGACCTGCCCGCAGCCGACCGCGCCGAATGGGTGAAAAGTTTCGGCGATTACGTGGCCGCGACTTACGCGCAGCGGTTCGAATTCGTCGAAGCCAAGGGATTTGAACGCGACGCCAAGACGGCGCAGCGCGACGGCGCGCTGGTGGTCAGCACCCGCATGATCCCGACGTCCGGCCAGCCGATGCCGATTGATTATGTGGTCAAGGCCACGCCACAAGGTTGGCGCATTGGCGATATATTGGCGAATGGCTCGATATCCGAGTTGACGCAGTGGCGGCGCGCCCTGCGGGGCCTGTCGCTGGCGGATTTGCGCAAGCGGACGGCCAGTCTGCTGGAGCGCTGAAGGAGACGCGAATGCTGACCGTGTTGGACGGAGGCGACTTTTCTGTCGCCTCTTTGCCGGTTGTTGTGGTTTGCGTTCTGGCGTTGGTTTCCTGCCTCTACACCTTGCTGTCGATCTTCGCGGTGCGGCGGTTTCCGCGCGAGGCTCCCAAGGCCGCGCCGCGCAATGCGCCGGGCGTCACCATCCTGAAGCCGCTCTATGGCGCCGAGCCGGGCCTTTCCGATCACCTGCTCACGTTTTGCCGCCAGAGCTATGACGGCCCGGTGCAAATCCTGTTCGGGGTTCACGACGCCGCCGATCCCGCCGCGATCGTCGCGCGGCGCATCGTCGCCGCCGTGCGCGCCGGCGAGGTTGCGGGCGCGCCGGCCGGACTGACCGCCGAACTGGTGATCGATTCGGCGCGGCATGGCGGCAATGGCAAGGTCGACAATCTCATCAACCTGTCCCGGCATATCTCCGGCGATATCGTGGTGCTGGCCGACAGCGACATCATCGTCGCGCCGGATTATCTGAACCGGCTGACGGCGGCGTTGGAGCCGGAGGGCGTCGGCGCGGTCACCTGCCTTTATCGCGGCGTGGCGATGGAGGGGATCTGGTCGCGGCTGTGCGCCATGGGCGTGGATTACACCTTTCTGCCCAATGTCGCGACCGGGCTGGCGCTGAACATGGCCAAGCCCTGCGTCGGCGCCACCATCGCCCTGCGCCGCGAGGCGCTCGACCGGATCGGCGGCTTCGTTCCCTTGAAAGACCAGTTGGCCGACGATTTCGTGCTCGGCGCGCTGGTGCGCGGATTGGGGCTGAAGGTTGCGGTGGCGGATTTCGTCGTGCTGCACGCCCATCGCGAGCGCAGCTTCGCCGATCTCTGGCGGCAGGAAGTCCGCTGGGCGCGTACGATCCGCGCGCTCGATCCCGCCGGCTATTTCGGCACCATCGTCACGCACACCCTGGCCTGGGGCCTGCTGGCCGTGGTTTTAGCCGGCTTCGCCCCCGGCGCCGTGCTTCTCTTCTTCGCCGCGCTGATCTGCCGGGTGACGCTGCATGATGAGGTCGACCAGCGGTTTCCCGGGCAGGCGCGGTCGCTGGCGCTGGCGCCGGTCCGCGACGTCCTTGGGTTCCTGCTGTTCTGGGGCAGCTTTTTGCCGGGCCAGCTGCATTGGCGCGGCCAGGACTTTTCCCTGCGCGACGATGGCGTGATGGCGCCGGTCGAGGAGGAGCAGGCCGAGATCGCCCGCTAGAGTCTCGTTCGGACGCGTTTTCTTCACGCGGACCGGCCTCCGCTTCGCGTGAAAACGCTTTAAATCTTGCAGGCTGGGCAGGCATCTCCCATCTAAGGCCCAGTTCCCCGCCTGGAGATTCGAATGGCCGAAGATTTCAAGGTTTCGCGCAGCGACGCGGAATGGCGCGCCCTGCTGACGCCGGAGCAATATGAGGTGCTGCGCGGCCATGGCACGGAGCGGCCCGGCTCCTGCGCGCTCAATCATGAAAAGCGCGCCGGCGCGTTTCGTTGCGTCGGCTGCGGCCAGGAGCTGTTCCGCTCGAAGGAAAAGTTCGAGAGCGGCACGGGCTGGCCGAGCTTTTTCGATCCGCTGCCGGGGGCGGTGGAGACCAGCCGCGATACGTCCTGGGGCATGGTGCGCGTCGAGGTGCATTGCAGCGCCTGCGGCGGCCATCTCGGCCATGTCTTCGAGGACGGGCCTCCGCCCACCCATCTGCGCTACTGCATCAACGGGGTGGCGCTGGATTTCACGCCTGATTCGGAGGGGTGACGCGGCGGGAATCGCGGGCTGGCGATTCCCGCGAAAAAAAGCTATTCAGCGGGCGAGTATTTTTGGGCCTTCTCCGCCCAGACTGTCAGGACACGTCAATGCGCAAGGTTGTCGGCGCCAAGTTGCACGGAATTCACGTGACGGACGCCAATATCGACTATCACGGTTCGATCACGCTGGACCCCGATCATTGCGAGGAGGCGGGAATTCTGCCGCTCGAATTCGTGGAGATCTGGAACAAGCATTCCGGCGCCCGGATTTCGACTTATGTCATCCTGGGCGAGCGCGGCTCGCGCTGCTGCATCCTCAACGGGGCGGCGGCGCGCACCTGCCAGCCGGGCGACGCGCTGATCATCTGCTCGTCGATCTATGTGGACGCGCAGGAAATCCCCAAACTCAATCCGAAAGTGCTGGCCTTCGACCGCGACAACCGCGTGATCGACCGGCTGTCCTATCAGGTCGATTTTGACGAGCAGGGGCGCTACCGCTTCGCCATCCGCGACGAGACCGGCGCCAAACAACCCATTCCACTGAAATCCAAAGTCTGATAGGACGCGGACGCGTCGTCCCGGAAAGCGGCCTCCGGTTTCCGGAAACGTCCATGCGCGATCAGAAGCGGCCCAGCCCGTCGCGCGAAAGCCCTCCGCTTTCGCGCTTTTCCCTTTTGTGGCGGCGGTCGATGCATCAGGAGAAGAATGTGAACGCACGTCTGTCGCTTTCCAAAGACAAGATCAAAGTCCTGCTGCTCGAAGGCATCCACCAGAGCGCGGTCGAATTGTTCGAAAACGCCGGCTACACCAATGTCACCCGCCTGACCAAGGCCCTCGACGGCGACGCCCTGCGCGAGGCGCTGCATGGCGTGCACATCGTCGGCATCCGCTCGCGCACCAAGCTGACCGAGCAGGTGTTCGAAGACGCCGACCGGCTGATGGCGGTGGGCTGTTTCTGCATCGGCACCAATCAGGTCACGCTGCCGTCGGCGTCCGCGCGCGGCATTCCCGTTTTCAACGCGCCGTTCTCCAACACCCGCTCGGTGGCCGAACTCACCATCGGCGAGATCGTGATGCTGCTGCGCCGCATTCCCACGCGCTCGATGGAGTGCCACAACGGCGGCTGGGACAAGAGCGCCGTCAACAGTTTTGAGGTGCGCGGCAAGACGCTCGGCATCGTCGGCTATGGCAATATCGGCAGCCAGTTGTCCTATCTCGCCGAAGCCATGGGCATGCGGGTGGTCTATTTCGACATCATGGACAAGCTGCGCCACGGCAACACCGAGCCGACGCACACGCTGGAGGAGCTGCTGGCGCAGTCCGACGTGGTCAGCCTGCATGTGCCGGAAACGCCGCAGACCAAGAACATGATCGGCGCCGAGCAGTTCGCCGCCATGAAGAAGGGCGCCTATTTCATCAACAACGCCCGCGGCACCACGGTCGACGTCAATGCGCTGGCCGAAGCCTTGAAGAGCGGCCACCTGCTCGGCGCGGCGGTCGACACCTTCCCGAAGGAGCCGGCGGGCAATGGCGAGAAATTCGCTTCGCCGCTGCAGGGGCTGGACAATGTGCTGATCACCCCGCACATCGGCGGCTCGACCGAGGAGGCGCAGGAGCGCATCGGCGCCGAAGTGGCGCGCAAGCTGATTGACTATTCCGACATCGGCTCGACCGTCGGCGCGGTGAACTTCCCGCAGGTGCAGCTGCCGCCGCGCCCGACCGGCACGCGCTTCATGCACGTCCACCGCAATGTGCCGGGCGTGATGCGCAAGTTGATCGACGCATTCTCCAGCCGCGACCTCAACATCGCCTCGCAGTTCCTGCAGACGGACGGCCAGGTGGGTTATGTGGTGATCGAGGCCGATGGCGCTCTGGAGGTGGCCGAGCAGATCCTCGATGACATCCGTGGCATCGAGGGCACGCTGCGCGCGCGCATCATTTACGACCGCTGAGGTTATTCAGCACGCGGGCGCGGTCTCCGGGGACCGCGCCCGCGAGCGCCGGGCCGATTTCCCTTTGTGACGACGACAAAAATCGGGAAGTCGGCTTGCGAGGCGGCGGCGAGGCCATTATGGTCCAGGCCGACTCGGGTTTTGGGGCGTCGCCAAGTGGTAAGGCAGCGGATTTTGATTCCGCCATTCGTAGGTTCGAATCCTGCCGCCCCAGCCAGAGCTTTTGCTTGAACAATCGGCATAAAACCAAAGAAAATCAAAGGCTTGGGAAAAGACGCGCGGCGCATCTCTTGCCAAAATTGCGATTAACTGTGTAACAAAGTGCGCAACATTGGTGGCGCGCGATGGCTGGGTCCAAGACAGCGATTGATCGAATCTCGAAGCGGGGCGGCGTTTACTATTACGTCCGCCGCGTGCCGAAACCGTTTGCCGCTCTCGATCGTCGGGTCATCGTTCGCATCTCTCTCCACACGGGCGATCTCGCCGCTGCGCGACTGGCCGCCATTGGCGCCGAGCGCGAGCTTGAGACGCTATGGGCCTCGCTTACGGGGCAGGAGGACCGCGACGCCTGGGCGCGCTATCAGGCGGCGCTGGAGCGCGCGCGGCTGGAAGGCTTTGTCTATCGCGCTGCTCCCGACGTCGTCGCTGGTCTGCTGCCCGATCTTCTCGCGCGCTTCGAGGCGCTTGCCGATCGGCCGCACGATCGCGGCGCGCGCGAGGCGCTGCTTGGGATGGTCCCGCGCCCTGAGGTGACGCTCTCGACCGCGTTCGAACGCTACAAGGAATTGTGCAAAGGCGAAAACCTCGGCAAGCGTGAGGACCAGTTGCGTCGTTGGGAAAACGCGCGGCGGCTGTCGATCGACAATTTTCTCGCGGTGGTCGGCGAGGATAAGCGCCTGGACCAGATTACCCGCGACGACGCTCGGAAATTTCATCGCTGGTGGGTCGACCGCATCGAGGCCGAATCGTTGGGTCGCAATGCTGCGAACAAGCAGCTCGGGCAGGTGTCGCGGATCCTGCATGTCGTCGGTGACGAAATCGGGCTCAATCTCGGATCGCTGTTTTCAGGGCTGGCGCTCGATGAGCGCAAGCAGCGCCGGCCGCCGATCCCGCGCGAATTTGTCGAGGGCGTCCTGCTGGCGCCGGGCGCGCTGTCGGGG
Organism: Rhodoblastus acidophilus; assembly: GCF_900187365.1. Lineage (GTDB taxonomy): Bacteria > Pseudomonadota > Alphaproteobacteria > Rhizobiales > Beijerinckiaceae > Rhodoblastus > Rhodoblastus acidophilus. The sequence goes on along the minus strand of NZ_FYDG01000002.1, from coordinate 850 downwards.
CTCAATCTTGATGCGCGCGTTGCATTGCTGCTTTGCTCGGAGACCGGCATGGGGGTTGAGGAGGTGACAAGCCTGCTACCCTCGCATATCCATCTGGATTGCGACGTGCCGTATATTTCTATTGTGGCGCGCGACGGCGCCGAGCAGAAAACCGAATATCGGCCGCGCGATCTGCCGTTGGTCGCCTCGCTCGCGATCGCGCTGCTGTCCTTCGTCGTCGCCAAATGGGCGCCGGCCTATGTCAAGGTGCTGCTGACCGACGACCTGATCAGCAAGGCGGTCAACTATGGCTTCGGCGCCGTCGAGGGCGCGGTCGCCGGCAAGACGCTGTCGCTCTCGACCACCAATCTGGTCCTGGCCGCCGCCGAACAATATGCCGTGTCGTCCGCGCCCGCGATCTCGAAGTGGCTCGGCGCCAACCTGCGCCCGCTGATCCTCGCCAAGCTCTCGGCCCTGGGCGTCGTCCCGGCTGACGCGACCGCCGAGGCCACCGGCGCGGCCGTCGCCGCGAAATGACGGACGCCGCCGCACGCCTCCAGGCCGTCGATGCGCTGGTCAAGCGGTTCGACAGCCTCAATCTGCAAAAGCTGGTCGCGGCCATAGGCGCCGCGGTCAAGCATCCGACCGCATCTGGCGTGATCGAAGCTCTGGAGGAGGGCGCGGCGGACGGCGCGGCGATTGCTGCGCTCATCCCGGGCGGGGCGGCGGTCGCCGCCGAACTCGGTCTCGCCGCGACGGTGCTGGGCCTCCTCGATGAGGCGGTCAAACTGACTGCGCTCGCGCCGGACTTCGGCGCGCGGCTCGCTTCGGCCGGCGTCCATGTGCCGGCGCTGATCGCCGTCCGCCACGG
>NZ_FYDG01000063.1 GCF_900187365.1 Rhodoblastus acidophilus | reverse complement strand
TCGCCTTGGTCAAGGTGGTGGTCGACCTCCGCGTTCAGCGCCCGTTCGGCGAGCGCCTTCTTCAGTTCGTCGAGAAGACCATCTTTCGCAAAGGCAGTCTTGGGATCCGCGCCGCCCAGAAGCTGGTCAAGCAGTTGATCGGGAATAAGCGGGGCTTTCCGTCTTGCCATGTGATGCCTCCATTTGCTTCCAAATGGCCATCACACGGAAATTCCGACACTCTCTCAAGGTCGGCCGGAACAGGACGTTGAACATAAGTTCGTAGCCCGGCCCACCGCGCCCGTGCAAACCGTCGCCCTCGAGCGTCATATGCGCGAGCATCCACAGCGGCACGGCGACGAACGCTTCACAGACCAGAATGAGATAGCCCGCAACGCCGGCCATCCAGATGACCCAGGGGATCATCGGGAGCACATAGGCGATCATCTGACCCTGAGCCAGGAAGACGCTGGCGCCGGCGAAGATCGGCGTGGAGAGGAAATTGATCACAGACGCCGCGCTGGCGGCCGCAAGACCGCCGCCAACACCGCCACTGGCGACGCCGCTCGCCACAGCCGCGGCCTGACCGGCGGTGGTGGTCAACGCGGCCGCCGCGCCCAGGATAGCGAGGGCGGCGAGGGTCATCTTGTTGCCAAGTGCGATCAGGCCGCCGAATGGATCGTTCCATTGGCTGCTGGTGGGCGACAGGCTGTTGACCAGACTGTTGAGCAACTCCGGGGTGATGCTTACGGAGCGCAACACCTGCTCGATCGTGCTGTTTGGATCGCTTGTGGATTGGCCGGTTTGCACAGAAGCGTAGCCGCTCGGTTGCGACAGGGGGTCTTGTGTCCCGACGTAGATTTTGAGCTTTGCAAGGAGCGCCGTCGAGGAACCAAACAGCGGGGCGACGTCATTCGTCAGCGCGGCCGACAATCCCTGCAGCGAAGGCGTGTTGATGACGGGGGTCGCGCTGGCGAGCGACAGGGTCAGGCCGTTGAGCCGGGCAAATTCGAGATAGTACGCGCCGGCGGACGTCCATCCGAGGGCGGAGAGTTGCGTCTGCCCCTGAATCAGGCCGAGATTGCCAGAGCGGGCGTCCTGCACCTGTTGGGCGCTGCGCAAATCCTGTGTGATCGTCTGCGCCGCAGTCGTCAACTCGGTCGTGTAATTTTGCAGCGTGCTGGTGTAGAGCGCCTTCAATCCGCTCAGGGCAAACTGGTTCTTGGTGGTCCAATAATTCTGAGCGATGGTCTGAATCGAGGGGCGCAAGGCGGCGAGCGTGCTGTCGAGAATGTCCTTCTGCTTCTGCGCCATTTGATTGGCGACGTTGGTGTAGTTGCTCCCGGAGCCCGTGATCGGCGAATTAAGAGTGATCGAGCCACAAGTCGGGCTGTTGGTGGCGAGGCCTGTGCTCAACTGGTAGGCGTAGGTGACGACGCCGCCCGACGAGGAGCCGATGACGGTCCCGGTCGGGGCGGGAATGATCGTCGAGCCCGCAGCGGCGTTCAGATAGGCCATGCACAGTTCATCTTGCATCAA
>NZ_FYDG01000065.1 GCF_900187365.1 Rhodoblastus acidophilus | reverse complement strand
TCGCGGATCAGATGATCCATGAACTGATCGCGGTGCGCCGCGTTGAGGAATATCTCGCCCACGCGGCCGTCAGGCATGAAGCCGACGCTCGCCACCGCGAGCTGCTGCCGATCAGGGTCAGCGAAAAAATTGAACGTCAGATTTGGGCGACGCGCCGGCAATTCGCTCATCACACCACCGCCCGAACCTTGGTGAATTCATAAAACCGCATCTTGCCGCGCTCGCGGCGCGCCTCACGGGTGTCGGAGCGCGCCGCCGTATAGGCGAGCTGCGCATGGTCCGCGCAGTAGGGACCGCCCTCAACGGGCTTCGCCGCCCCGCAAAAACGGAAGTCCTCGTTGCGCGGATCGCCAAGCGGGAAATGGCACATGCGTTCGGTCAGATGCCAAAGCTGAAACCGTCCGTCTTCCGGCGGATCAATGACGGAAACACTCGACGGCCGCGTCAGTTGTTCGGATATCCGTACGACTGGAGCCGACGGCCGCGCCGCCTCACCCTCTGAATTCGTGACCGGGGCGGCCTTCATAGCCGCCCCGGCCCGCGCCGGCTCCTCTGGTCCCGAGCAGGGAGCCGCCGCGTTCTGAGGCGACGGAGGGCGCGTCGCCGCCTCAATCCTGTCTTTGCGCGCGGCGGTGTTTTTCGGCCTGCTGCTGAACCGCAACCCCAACCGAAACGCCAGCCCAATGACGGCGTTGCGTGACCCCAGATCGGTGGACGCCGCAACCTGCGCCGCGCTAAAACCTTCGTCGATCAGGCGTTTCAACATCGCCCGCGCCGCATCGTCGTGTTTTTTTCCCATGCTCACCACCGTCAGACTCCCGGCGCGTCGTCCGCCGGCGGAAAATCGACGCCAGCAACACCAGCGGCGCCAGCAACAGCCGCCCGCACAAAAGCCGACCCAGTCGCATCAGCGAGGGCGCGCGCGATCCGCAATTCGTGTTCAAGTTTTTGTTCCTGACGCAGGCACTCGGCCTCATAAGCCGCGCGCAAACTCTCGTAGATGGAGGCGGGAACGTCCTTCGGGCTCTTGTACCGCAGCGTTTTCAGGTAGCTTTCGCGCACGCCGATCCGGCGCGCCACGCGGGACATCGCCGGCATGAAATCGCCAGGCCCGCGCGCCTCGCGCAAGACCAGGAAGTCCGCCCAGGACCGGGCCTTATCAACGAGTATGGATGTCATGGCGAAATAGGGCAGTCTTGCTGACGTTTTTTGCTCCATGTCCAAAACTTTTTGCCCACAGGCAAAATCCCTTGTGAGAGGATCGTTTTGTGAAGGAGATGGCCGCAGGGCAAAAAGCTGAGAAAAGCCCAGAGACGCGCGACCAGGTGAGAGAGGCGGCGCGGATCAGGGCGGACAGAACAAGGCGGAGCGCGCCGACGCAAAAGCGCGCTCCGCCCACGGCGCGGGAACAAAAAACCCATCCCGCGCCG
>NZ_FYDG01000010.1 GCF_900187365.1 Rhodoblastus acidophilus | reverse complement strand
CAAATCAAACCGAGCCATCGCAATGCTCCCATATTGGGGCAACTGAATCAGACCGGCCCTGATTCGGGAATCCTCTTTATGAGTTCATGACCTAGTCCAGTTTCGCTAAAATGCGCTGGACTTCCACTTTTCATAGCCCTGCGCCCGCAACACACAGGCCGGACATTGGCCGCAGCCATAGCCCCACGGATGTTTCTCGCCGCGCTCGCCGAGATAGCAGGTGTGGCTGTGGTCGATGATCGCGTCCACCAGCGCCTCCCCGCCCAGCGCCTGCGCCAGCGCCCAGGTCTGCGCCTTGTCGATCCACATCAGCGGCGTCTCCAGAACGAAGCGGCTTTCCATGCCGACATTCAGCGCCACCTGCATCGCCTTGACCGAATCGTCGCGGCAATCGGGATAGCCGGAGAAATCGGTTTCGCACATGCCCCCGACGATGCGGCTCAGGCCGCGCCGGTACGCCAGGGCCGCCGCGAAGGTGAGGAAGATCAGGTTGCGGCCGGGCACGAACGTGTTGGGCAGGTTCTTCTCGGTGAGTTCGATTTCCTTGTCGCTGGTGAGCGCGGTGTCGGAAATGGCGCCGAGCGCGCGCAGGTCGAGAATGTGGTCCTGCCCCAGCCGCTCCGCCCAATGCGGCTTGATCTCGCGGATGGCGCGGCGCACTTCGTGGCGTTGCGCCAGTTCGATCCGGTGGCGCTGGCCATAGTCGAAAGCGAGCGTCTCCACGCGGTCGAAACGCTCCAGCGCCCAGGCGAGGCAGGTGGTGGAATCCTGTCCGCCGGAAAACAGCACGAGGGCCATGACATTTCTCCTTCGCCTCTGGCTACACCCGCGCCGCGCCGCTTCGCCAGACTTTTTTTGCAAGCCTTTCCGGGTTAAGGGGTCGGGATGGCGCATGTGAACGACCCCTTTTGCCTGATCGAGGACCGTCGCCACGGGAGCCTGCATTTCGTCGCGCCGCGCCAGATCGTCACGGTTTTCGCGCCGGAGCAGGTCGCGCCCGCCCTCGCCCTTTTGCAGCAGGCGACGCGCGAAGACGGTCTCTGGGCCGCCGGCTATATCGCCTATGAATGTGGCTATGCGCTGGAGCCTCGGCTGCGGCCGCTGCTCGGCGCGGCGCCGGCGCCGCTGCTGCAATTCGGCCTGTTCGACGCGCCTGCTGCGCCTTTCGGGCCCGCGCGCGCCGCGACGGTCGCGGAGCTTCGGCCGCTGTGGTCGTTCGAGGATTATCGCCGCCGCTTCGAGGCCTGCCGCGACTATATTGCGGCGGGCGACGTCTATCAGGTCAATCTGGCCTTTCCGCTCGCCGGCCGATTCGCCGGCGATCCGCGCGCGCTCTACCAAACGCTGCGCCTGCGGCAGCCGGTCGAGACCGGCGGCATTGTCGCGCTCGGCGGCGCGACCATCCTGTCGCTGTCGCCCGAAAAATTCTTTTCCATCGAGGGCCGGCGCATATCGACGCGGCCGATGAAGGGCACGGCGCCGCGCGGGGCGAGTCCAGCGGAGGATCGCGCCCTGGCGACGCGGCTGGCGCAGGACGAGAAGAATCGCGCCGAAAACCTGATGATTGTCGACCTCCTGCGCAACGATCTCAGCAGGCTGTCAGAGGTCGGCTCCGTGCGCGTGACCGACCTGTTTTCGGTCGAGGCGTTTCCGACGCTGCATCAGATGACTTCGGGCGTCGAGGCGCTGTTGCGGCCCGGCCTCGGCTTTCCCGAGATTTTCGCCGGCCTGTTTCCCTGCGGCTCGGTGACCGGCGCGCCGAAAATCCGCGCCATGGAAATCATCGCGGAGCAGGAGGGATTTTCGCGCGGCGCTTATTGCGGGGCGCTGGGGGTGATCGCGCCGGGCGGCGACATGCGCTTCAATGTCGCCATCCGCACTCTGACCCTGGCCGAGGATGGCGCGCTGTCCTGTCCGGTCGGCTCGGCCATTGTGGCGGATTCGCGCGCGCGGGAGGAATATGAGGAATGTCTGCTGAAAGCCCGCTTCCTGACGACTTCGGCCTGATCGAGACTTTGTTGTGGACGCGCGACGGCGGCTATTGGCTGGCCGAAGGCCATCGCGCCCGCATGGCCGGGTCGGCGCGCGACCTCGGCTTCCCGTTTTCCCCCGAGGCTTATGACGGCGCGCTGGCCGAGGCCTGCGCCGCGCCGAAGGCCGACCGCCTGCGCGTGCGCCTCGAATTGCGGCGCGACGGCCGCATCGAGGTCGCCGTCGCGCCTTTCCCGGCGTCCGAGCCAAGAGACTGGCGCGTCGCGGTCGCGGAGACCCGGCTGGATTCGCGCAATCCGCTGCTGCGCCACAAGACGACGCGGCGGGCGTTTTATGAAGATGCGCTGAAACAAGCCCAGGCCGCCGATTCCAGCATTGACGAGGTCATCTTCCTCAACGAACGCAACGAGGTTTGCGAAGGTGCGCGCACAAACCTGTTCCTGCCGCGCGGGGGCGCGCTGTTGACGCCGCCGCTGTCCTGCGGCTTGCTGGCGGGCGTGCTGCGCGCCGATCTGCTGGGTCGGGGCGCGGCGCGGGAGCGCATCTTGCGTCTTGATGATCTCGGCGAGGGATTCTTGCTCGGCAACGCCTTGCGCGGCGCGCTTCAGGCGCGGTTGCGCGTCTGATCAGGCTTCCGTCAGCCAATGGTCGAGCAGGCGGCGGGCGATGGCGATGGGATTTGGCGCCGTTAAGTTCGTAGCGTGACAGCCCTCGATCATGGCGCGCGCTTCATCACGTCTGAACCAGCGGCAATCCTCAAGCTCCTTCGCGTCCATCACGATGTCCCGCGACAGCGCCTCGGCGCGGCAGCCGACCATCAGGGAACACGGAAACGGCCAGGGCTGCGACGCCAATATGCTGACGGCGCCGAGGCGCACCCCGGATTCTTCCAGCACCTCGCGGCGGGCGGCTTCCTCGATCGATTCGCCGGATTCGACGAAACCGGCGAGGCAGGAATACATGCCGGGCGGAAATTGCTTCTGGCGGCCCATCAGGCAGGCGTCGCCGGAGGTCGCCAGCACGATGGCGACGGGATCGGTGCGGGGGAAATGCTGCGCGCCGCAGGCGGGGCAATCGCGACGCCAACCCGCCTGCGCGACCGCGGTTTCCGCGCCGCAGCGGGGGCAGAAGCGATGCGCGCCGTGCCAGTGTAGCGTGGCCTTGGCCTGGGCCAGAATGGCGATTTCCTCGCGCGGCAGCGCGCCTTCCACCGCAAGCGCGCGCAAATCGCGCAAGACGAGGTCCGGTCGGCCAGCGATTTTCAGCTCGCGCGGATCGATGAAGCCGCCGCCGGCCTCGGGCTGTTCGGCCAGCAGCGAATCCGGCAGTTGGGCGGCGTAGATCGGGCCGCCGGCGTCGCGGCCCAGCAGGACCGGTTCGCCCGCCGCCAAGCTCTCGACGTTCTCGCGGCCATGCAGCGCGGTCAGGCCGGCGCCGTTCAATCGCAACACCGGCAACGCGCCAACGAAAGCGACGGCGCGCGAAAAAAAACTGTCGCGCAGCGCCGCCAGCGCGGGGGCGTCGTCGCGCAGTTCGGACAGCCGGTCGAGCGGGTTGCCGGCGAACCCCATCTGGTCGAAAGGACTCATTAGACGCCCGGAGTCAGGGCCGGGCGAAGTTTGTCCAGCATCGGCTGGGGATCGTCATAGGGAATCGCCGCGCCCGCGCCCCAGACCGGTCCCGGCCAGGCCGCATCCGCCTCGAATCGGGCGACCACATGCACATGCAGTTGCGGCACGACATTGCCGAGCGCGCCGAGATTGATTTTTTTCGCGCCCGTCAGCAGTTTCAGCCGGTCCGCCGCCAGCGCGGCCTCCTCGAACAGGGCGCGACGCTCGAACGGCGTCATGTCCGTGATCTCGACCAGCCCCTCGCGGCGCGGAACCAGGATCAGCCAGGGAAAGCGGCTGTCGTTCATCAGCAGCACGCGAGACAGCGCCATGTCGCCGAGCAGGATGGTGTCGGCTTCCAGGCGCGGGTCGAGGGCGAAGGTCATGGCGAATCCTTGGATGCGTCAGCTTGACGCTTCATGCGGCGCGATGCAAGCGCCCCCCTTGCGCAATGCGTTGCGATAGTCCAAATAAGCGCCGGGAGGTTGGCGGTGGACGTTCCACTCGCCAACCGGGTCAGGTCCGGAAGGAAGCAGCCCTAACGAGACCGGGCGGGTCTCTGTCCAACCTCCCACCTGTTTCTTGCGCGCCTGACGACCGCTGGCGCCGTGGTATCGGCGGTTTGGAGATGGACGAGTCCGCGCAGAATTCTGACAGCGATGGCGGAATGTTCCCGGCGCCGCAGGAGCGGCGGCCCGTCGGCGCTTATCGCGTGCTGGCGCGCAAATACCGGCCGTCGCGTTTCGAGGATCTGATCGGCCAGGAGCCGATGGTGCGGACGTTGAAAAACGCCTTCGACCTCGACCGCATCCATCAGGCCTATATGCTGACCGGCGTGCGCGGCGTCGGCAAGACCACCACCGCCCGCATCCTCGCCCGCGCCTTCAATTACCAGCTGCCCGCCCGCGACGGCCACCCGGCGGTGGACCGGCCGACCATTCACATGGCCGAGCTTGGCGTTCACTGCCAGGCGATCATGGACTCCCGCCATGTCGACGTGATCGAGATGGACGCGGCCTCGCACACGTCGATCGACGACATCCGCGAAATCGTGGACTCCTCGCGCTACCAGCCGGCGATGGCGCGCTACAAGGTCTACATCATCGACGAAGTGCACATGCTGTCGAAGAGCGCCTTCAACGGCCTGCTCAAGACGCTTGAGGAGCCGCCGGCCCACGTAAAATTCCTGTTCGCGACCACCGAGATCGACAAGGTGCCGGTCACCGTGCGCTCGCGCTGCATGCGCTTCGATCTGCGCCGCATCGACACCGAAGTGATGCTGCGGCATCTCGCCGGGATCTGCGACAAGGAGAAGGTCGAGATCAACCATGAGGCGCTGCTGCTGATCGCGCGCGCCTCGGAAGGGTCGGTGCGCGACGCGCTGTCGCTGCTCGATCAGGCCATCGCGCATGGGGCCGGGGCGCCGATCGAGGCGGAAGCGCTGCGGACCATGTTGGGGCTGGCCGACCGCAGCCGCACCATCGCTCTGTTCGAGGCGGTCATGCGCGGCGACATCGCCGAGGCGCTCGACACGCTCAAGGAGCAGTATGATTTCGGGGCGGATCCCGCGAAAATCCTGACCGATCTCGCGGAATTCGTCCATTTCGTCACCTGCATGAAGATTTCGGCGAAAACGGCTGAGATCGCCGCGGGACAGTTCGAGCGCGAAAAGGGCGCGGAACTCGCGCAAAAGCTGGCGATGTCCGTGCTGTCGCGCGCCTGGCAAATCCTGCTCAAAGGCATTGACGAGGTGAAGGATTCGCCGCGTCCGCTCGCCGCCGCCAATATGGTGCTGGTGCGGCTCGCCTATGCCGCCGACCTGCCTTCGCCGGAGGATGTGTTGCGGCGTCTGGGCGGCGGGGCGTCGGCGTCGACCAGCGAGCCCGCGCGGGGGCCTTCCGGGCCTTCGGGCGGCGCGAGCGCGGCCCTTCGGGCGGCGCCGCAATTGGCGACCGTGCGCGTAGCGCCGGCGCCGCGACCGGCGCAGGCGGGGCCTGTCGCCCAGATCGGACCTGTCGCGCAGGCCGCGCCCGAAATCATGTTGCGCGAGTTCGCCGATCTGGTCGCTCTGGCGGCCGAGAAGCGCGATATCCAGACTAAGACGGCGCTGGAATGCGACGTGCGCCTCGTGCGTTTCGAGCAGGGGCGGCTGGAATTCGCCTTGGCCCCCGGCGCCTCGCCGACCTTGCCGGCGCAGCTCTCCCGCAAATTGCAGGATTGGACCGGAGCGCGCTGGCTGGTGGCGCTGTCGAGCCAGCCGGGCGCGCCGACGTTGAAGGAGCAGGCCGAGGCGCGCGAGAACGAACGGCGCGTCGGGGTGCAGGCGCATCCGCTGGTGCGCGCCACGCTGGAGCGTTTTCCCGGCGCCGTGATCGTGGCGGTGCGCGGCGGCGAGGACGAGGAATCCAGCCCGACCGCCCCGCTTTACGAGGGCGCGGAAGCGCGCGGCGACGAAATCACCTATGCCGATGAGGCGCAAGAAGAGGACCTGTGATGGATATTATGGGCATGATGAAGAAGGCCGGCGCGATGCAGGCCAAGATGGCCGAGATGCAGGCCGAGCTGGAAAACATCACCGTGGACGGCGCCGCTGGCGGCGGCATGGTGAGCGTGGTCATCACCGCCAAGGGCGTGCTCAAGAGCGTGACCATCGACCCGTCGCTGCTCAAGGCGGACGAGAAGGAAATTCTGGAAGACCTGATCGTCGCCGCCCACACCGAGGCGCGCCAGAAGGCCGAAGGCCTGCTGGAAGAGAAGATGAAGGCCGTCACCGCCGGCATCGGCCTGCCGCCCGGATTCAAGCTGCCGTTCTGACATGGGGAACATAGCCGGGCCGGAGATTGAACGGCTGATTCAATTGTTGGCCCGGCTGCCGGGATTGGGTCCCCGCTCGGCGCGGCGCGCCGCCCTGCATCTCATTCGCAAGCGCGAGGAGCTGTTGGGGCCGCTCGCCGACGCCATGCGGGTGGCGCGCGACCGGATCGTGACCTGCTCGGTCTGCGGCAATATCGACACCAGCGATCCCTGTTCGCTCTGCGCCGATCCGCGCCGCGACGGGACGACGCTGGTGGTTGTGGAAACGGTCGGAGATTTGTGGGCGCTGGAGCGCGCCGGCGTGTTGAACGCGCGCTATCACGTGCTGGGCGGCGCCCTTTCGCCGCTCGACGGCGTCGGCCCGGACGAGCTGAACATCGGCGCTTTGGTCGGCCGCGTGGCGGAAGGCGGCGTCAAGGAGGTGATCCTGGCGGTCAACGCCACCGTGGATGGCCAGACCACCGCCCATTACATCACCGAACTCCTGTCGCCCTACAAGGTGAAATGCACCCGGCTCGCCCATGGCGTGCCCGTTGGCGGCGAACTGGATTATCTCGACGAGGGCACGCTGGCGGCGGCGTTGAAGAGCCGTATCGATTTGTGAGGCGGCCGGCGGGGCTTAACCGGGCAGTCCGGCCAGTTTGAAAACTTCCTCGTCGGACTCGACCACCTCGAAGGCGGAGCGCACGTCATCGAGGATCGGCACGGATCGGCCGGTCGCAAGATCGACGAACGCCCACAAGGTTTCCGCTTTGGCGAGGATCTGCCGACGCTCGCCGTTGCGGACAAACAGCGTGCGGCGCGGCGACTTGCGTTCCGACAGTCCGGCGATCCAGGTGTAGATGGCGATGTCGTCATGCAGCTTCGCCGGGCGCAGATATTCGATCAGGTGCGAGCGCACGTACCAGGACGCGCCCGTGTCAAGGTAACGCTGCATCGGCCATCCCTGAGCGGCGGAGTGCTCAGTGGCGACCTCCTCCATCCAGCGCAGGTATTCCTGATTGTTGACGTGGCCGTGAACGTCGATGGCGTCGTCCGCGACGCGAATATGCTTGATGAAAATTCTCGGCATTGTTCCAATACTTCTATTGCGCGGCCTCCAGCCGCCCGACCTCCCGGAACTCCATCCGGTCGATGCGTTCGCCGCTGCGGGCGATCTTTTCCGTCGAGGTGAGAATGGCCGCGATATCCTCGTTCGCCTGCCGGAAATGGCCGTCGAGCTTTTCCACCCGCGTCCGCAGCCGCAGCACGTCCTCGACCAGCCGGCGCGTCTCCGCCTGGATGACATGCGCCTGATCGCGCACCAGGGCGTCGCGCACCAGGGATTGCAGCACTTGCACCGCCATCAGCAGCAGCGAGGGCGAGACGATCAGCACGCGGGCGCGATGTGCCTTCAGAATGACGTCCTCGAATTTCTCATGCAGTTCGGCGAACAGCGATTCCGAGGGCACGAACAGCAGGGCGACGTCCTGGGTCTCGCCCGGCAGCAAATAGCGGTCGGAAATGTCCTTGACGTGTTTCAAGACATCGGCGCGCGCTCGCGCCATCGCCGCCTTGCGGGCCGGTTCGTCGCGCGCCTCCTTCAACGCAGTAAAAGCCTCCAGCGGAAATTTGGCGTCCACCGCCAGAATCTTGTCGTCGCCGGGCAGTTTTAAGGCGCAATCCGGCCGGACTCCGGTGGAGAGCGTATATTGAAAGGCGTAGGCGTTCGGCGGCAGGGCGTCGCGGATGATCGCCTCCATCCGGCCCTGCCCGAAGGCGCCGCGCAATTGCTTGTTGGACAGCACCTCGCGAAAGCCGGCGATCTCCTCGGTCAGATGGGTCATGCGCGCCTGCGCCGCGTCGATCAGGGCGAGGCGCTCGTTCAGCGCGCTGAGATTGCCCAGCGTGGCGCGGGCGGAAAGCTCCAGCCGCTCGTTGACCCGATGGGTCGAACGGTCGAGCTTTTCGCTGACCACGCGGGCGAAATCGAGTTGCCGGCCGCCCAGAATCTCGGCCAGCGTCTGCATGCGCCCGGCCATTTCCGCGTGGGAATGCGCCAGCGCCGCCATTTGCGCGTCGCGGTCGCCGCGTCCGCTCCGCGCGAGCAGCGCCAGCAGAACGAACAGCAGCACTCCGGCGGCGGCGGCCGCCAGCTCCACCGGCGTGACCGGGAAGGTCGAGACCATGAAAACAGGCGGATCGCTCATGGATGAATCGGCAACTCGGACAAAACATTGGCTTGAAAGCCGAACAAAGATAGAACATAAATTCTCAGGCTTGTAAACGCATTTGACGGCTTGCGTCGCCTCTCTTATCTGAGAAGCAAGCTTGAAAGGTTGACCATGGCGCTCCGTCCGATTCTCTGTCTGCCCGACCCCCGCCTGCGCGCGACCAGCCAGAACGTCGGCGTTGTCGACGACGAGGTGCGGGCGCTGATGGACGACATGCTGGACACGATGTATGCGGCGCCCGGCATCGGCCTCGCCGCGATTCAGATCGGCGTGCCCAAGCGGGTTCTGGTGATCGATCTCGCCAAGAAGGGCGAGCTGCCGACGCCGCTGTTCGTCGCCGATCCGGAAATCGTCGAAAGTTCGGATGAGCTTTCGACCTATGAGGAAGGCTGCCTGTCGCTGCCCGATTATTACGAAGACGTGCAGCGCCCGGCCAAAGTCCGCGTCCGTTTCCTCGACCGCAACAATGTGCGCCAGGAAATCGAGGCGACCGGCCTGCTCGCCACCTGCCTGCAGCACGAGATCGACCATCTCGACGGCAAATTGTTCATCGACCATTTGTCGCGGCTGAAGCGCGACCGCGCCGTCAAGAAATTCGCCAAGGCCGCCAAGCTGGGCGAACCGGCCGCCCCGCGCGGGCCGGAAATCCGCGAAAAGGTCTGACGGCGCCATGCGCGTCGTCTTCATGGGGACGCCGGAGTTTTCTCTGGCGCCGCTGGCGGAAATCCATCGGCGGGGTCACGAGATCGCCGCCGTTTACACGCGCGCGCCAAAACCTGCGGGGCGGCGCGGCCTCGAACTCACGCCCTCGCCGGTTCACGCCGCCGCCGAGAAGCTCGGTATAGAGGTGCGCACGCCGAAAAATTTCCGCGAGCCGGAGACGGTGGAGGCGTTCCGCGCCCTCAACGCCGATGTGGCCGTGGTGGTGGCCTATGGTCTGATCCTGCCCAAGGCGGTGCTGGAGGCGCCCCGGCTCGGCTGTCTCAATCTGCACGCCTCGCTGCTGCCGCGCTGGCGCGGCGCCGCGCCGATCCAGCGCGCGGTCATGGCGGGCGACGCCGAAACCGGCGTCGAGGTCATGCGGATGGAGGAGGGCCTCGACACCGGCCCCGTCGGCATGACCGGCAAGCTGGCGCTGACGCCGGACATGACGGCGGGCGAGGCGCATGACCGTCTGTCGGAGATCGCCGGCGATCTGATCGGCCGGGCGCTGGAGGCGCTGGAGCAGGGCCGCCTGAGTTTTGCGGCGCAGGCGGAAGACGGCTTGCTCTACGCCAAAAAGATCGACAAGGCGGAAGCGCGCATCGATTTTTCGCGTCCCGCGGCGGAGTTGCACAATCTCATTCGCGGCCTTTCGCCTTTTCCGGGCGCCTTTTTCGAGGCGGATTTCGGCAAGGGACCGGAGCGTGTGAAAATCTTGCGCGCTGCGCTGGCGGAAGGGTCGGGCGCGCCGGGTGAAATTCTCGACGCGGCGCCGACCATCGCCTGCGGATCGGGCGCGCTAAAACTGGTCGAGGCGCAGCGCGCCGGCCGGGGCGTCGTCAGCGGCGTGGAGTTCGCGCGCGGGGCGAAATTGGCGCCGGGCGCGCGCCTCGCCTGATGCCGCGCTACAAGCTCACCATCGAATATGACGGAACCGATTACGTGGGCTGGCAGCGCCAGTCCAACGGCATGTCCGTGCAGGAAGTGATCGAGACCGGCCTGAAAAAGATCGACCCCGGCCCTGGCGGTCTGCGCGGCGCCGGGCGCACCGACGCCGGCGTTCACGCCAGCGCCCAGGTCGGCCATGTCGATCTCGTCAAGGATTGGCGCGGCGACAAGCTGCGCGAGGCGCTGAACGCGCAGATGCGGCCGGAACGCGTCGCCATTCTGCAGGCCGAGCCGGTGGCGGAGGATTTTGACGCGCGCTTCTCGGCCACGCGGCGGCATTACCTGTATAGAATCGTCAACCGTCGCGCGCCGCTCACCTATGATTTCGGCCGCGCCTGGCTGGTCAAGCGCCGGCTCGACGCCGACGCCATGCACGACGCGGCGCAGTTTTTGGTCGGGCGGCACGATTTCTCCACCTTCCGCGACTCCGATTGCCAGGCCGAAAGCCCGGTGCGCACGTTGGACCGGCTCGATGTCTCGCGCGTGGGCGACGAGATTCACGTCTATGCCTCGGCCCGCGCCTTCCTGCACCGGCAGGTGCGCTCCATGGTCGGCTCGCTGGAGCATGTCGGCTCCGGCAAATGGCGGGCGCGCGACCTCGACGCCGCGTTGAAATCCTGCGACCGCGCGCGCTGCGGGCAGGTGGCGCCGGCGGCGGGGCTGTATCTGATCGGCGTGGATTATTGACCGGCCGGGGCGGCTCGGCTGAAGCGGCGGGGCGAGGGCGATTGGACGATGAAAGAGATTGTTTTCGATACGGAAACCACCGGCCTGAGCCCGGAAAACGGCGACCGCGTCATTGAAATCGCCGCCGTCGAGATCGAGGACTTCCACCTCACCGAGCGGTTTTTTCACGTCTATATCAATCCCGAGCGCGAGATTCCCGCCGGCGCCATCGACGTGCACGGCATCACCAATGAATTCATCGCCGACAAGCCGAAATTCGCCGAAGTGGTCGACGGCTTTCTCGAATTCATCGGCGACGCGCCGCTGGTGGCGCATAACGCCGAATTCGACTTCCGCTTTCTCAATTCGGAGCTGAAGCGTCTCGGCAAGCCGCCGCTCGATCCCGCCCGCATGGTCGATACGCTGGCCATGGCCCGCAGCCGCCATCCCGGCGCCGCCAATTCGCTCGACGCCCTGTGCAAACGCTATGGCGTCGATCTCAGCAAGCGCACCAAGCACGGCGCTCTGATCGACTCGGAAATCCTCGCCGAGCTGTATTTCGAGCTAAAAGGCGGCAAGCAAAGCTCGTTCAGCCTGCAAGTGGTCGCCGCTGTCAGGGAACGGGTCCAGCGCGCCGCGCCGGTCGCCGTGCGCAAGGAGGAGATCCATCTGGTCACGCCGGAGGACGTCGAGCGGCACAAGGCCTATTTCGCAAAGGCCTGGGCCGAAGGAGGGTGGTCGAAATATGTCTGACCGGCGCCGCGCCTAACGCGAAGTCAAAGGATCGCCGCGAGGATGCGCTCGCCGACGATCCCGAGTTCGCGGGCGTCATTGGTTTCCGCGGCGCGCTCGGCCGCCGCGCCGAGATAGGTTCCGGTGGTGCGGTCCTGTTGGCGGGCGACGCCGTAGCCGCGCGCGCTCAATTGCGCGTCGGGCATATAGCCGTTGGCGTTGATCGCTCCGTCGATGATCCCATTCTGGTAAAGCCAGCGAATCGTGCCGGCGCACAGGGAGGCCGTTATTTCGATCTGTTCCGGTTCGCCTTCGAGCACGCCGCCATGCGCCACCGAAATTTTGATCGGCGCGGTCGCGGGATGGGCCTTGTGCAGCGCGGCGATAATGCGCGTGACCTGCTGGGTGAAGATCGTATGGTTGTCGGCCATGGCGCCGCCTCGTAAACGCACGAATCGGAAATGTTTTCGGCGCGCACTCTGCCCGTTTCGCGATGCGAATACAATCTGGAGTGGCAAAGCTTCAGGTCTGTGTCTGAAGAAGATGGGGAAGGCCGTTGAGCGCGCCTGAAGACATCGCCAACAACGTGCGCATGGAGGGCGTTCTGGTGATCGGCGGAGGATTCGCCGGCCTTTGCGCCGCCATTGAAGCGCGCCGGCGCGGCGCCGCCGTGCTGCTGGCCGAAAGCGCGCCGCCCGCGCTGCGCGGCGGCCATGCGCGCCACGCCCGCAATTTCCGCATCGCCCATGAGGCGCCGCTCTGGCATACGCCCGGCGCCTATCCCCCCGCCGAATTCGAGGCCGATCTGGCGCGCATTTCAGATGGCGGCGACGCGGTCCTGCGCCGCGTCCTGATCGCGGAGTCCGCCGGGATCGCCGCGTGGCTGGAAGGCTGCGGCGTCCGCTTGCAGGCGCCGGACGTTGGCGTCCTGCCCTTTTCCCGCCGCACCGCCTTTTTGCTCGGCGGCGGCAAGGCGATGATCAACGCGCTTTACGCAACCGCCGAACGGCTCGGCGTCGGCGTGCTCTATGACAGCGACATCGTCGCCCTCGCCCCGGCGCCGGAGGGCGGGTGGGCGGTCGAGATCGCGGCCGGGGCTGCGCGGTGCCGCGTGACGGCGCGCGCGGTCGTCGTCGCTTCGGGCGGACCCGGCGCTGATCCTGCCTGGCTCCGCGCCCATTTCGGGCCGAACGCCGATCGCGTGTTGATCCGCGGCGGCGCGCATTCTAACGGTCGGCTGATGCAAAAACTGATCGAAAGCGGCGCCGGCGCGGCCGGCGATCCCGCCTCATGCCACATGGTGGCCGTGGACGGGCGCGGCCCGGAGGTCGATGGCGGCATCGTCACCCGGATCACCGCCATCCCACACGGGTTGGTGGTGGACCGCCACGGCGGCCGCGTGGAGATCATCGGCGCCGCGCCGGGCAAGGCGCATTACGCCCAATGGGGACAAAGGATCGCTCAATGCCCGCAAGGCGAGGCCAGCCTGATCCTCGACGCCGAAGGCGTCGCGCGATCCTTGCCCAGCGCCCTGCCGCCGATCCGTCGCCCCAGCCTTGAAGCGCTCGCCGCCGCGCTCGAGATCGACGCCGCCGCGCTGGCGGGCGCCGTCGAGGCTTTCAATTTCGACGCCCCGCGCCCGATCGTCCGGGCGCCCTTTGCGGCCTTTCCCATGCGCGCCGGGCTGACCTTCGTGCATTTCGGGCTGGCCGTGGACGCCGACATGCGCCTCGCGCCGAATCTGTTCGCCGCCGGCATGATCACGGCGCCGAATTTTTTCACGCGCTCCTATCTGGCCGGTCTGGGCCTGACGCTGTCCGCCGTCACCGGACGGCGCGCGGGGGAGGCGGCGGCCCGTGCCCTTGTCTGACCCAAGCGAGACCGAGCGCATCCTGAACATTTGCGCCGCCTGCATGTATTGCGACGGCCTGTGCCCAGTGTTTCCGGCGCTGACCGGCCGCGACGACGACATCGCCCATCTCGCCAATCTCTGCCACAATTGCCGCGCCTGCTGGTACGCCTGCCAATACGCCCCGCCGCATCCCTTCGCGGTCAACGCTCCCGCCGCGTTGTCGCGGGCGCGCCGCCAAACCTATGCCGATCATGTCTGGCCGCGCATCCTGCGCCATGGCTTCGTCCAGCCTTGGCTGGGGGCGGGGGCGATGCTCGCGGCGACTCTGTTGACCTTTGTTGTTCTGGTCGTCGCCGGGGCGCCGCTCGCGCCGGGATCGGGCGCTTTCTACGCCGTGATCCCCTGGGGCTGGATGGCCGGTCTGGCGACGGGCGCGCTGGTCTGGGCGGGGCTGAGCCTCGTCGTCTCGACCTTGCGCTACTGGCGCGCCATCGCCGCCGGGCCAAAACCCGTTCCGCTGAGCGCGGCCTTGCGGCGCGCGCTAAGCGATATCGTCACCCTGCGCCATCTCGACGGCGGCGGCCCCGGCTGTCACGAATCTCAGCCGTTTTCGCGCCGCCGCAAATGGTTTCATCAGGCGATGGCGGGCGGCGTGATGCTGGCTTTCGCGGCCACGCTGGTCGCAGCCGGTTTCGAGCATTTTTTCGGGGCGCAACCGCCGTTTCCGCTGGCGAGTTGGCCGGTGCTGCTGGGTCTGTTCGGCGGCGCCGGGATCGTCGTCGGCGCCGCCGGCCTGCTGGTCGGCGAGGCGCGCATGGACCGCGCCCCCTCGGACGCCGGCGAAAGCCAGCTCAATGTCAGCTTCCTGATTGCGCTCGAACTCGTCGCCCTGAGCGGCCTCGCCTTGCTGGCGCTGCGCGACACCCCGGCGATGGGGCCGCTGCTGCTGGCCCATCTCAGTCTGGTGGTCGGCTTTTTCGTCGGCCTGCCGGCGAGCAAGGCCATTCACGCCCCGTTCCGCGCCGCCGCGCTTTTGCGCGCGGCGCGGAACGAAAAGCCTAAAACTCGATCCCCGGCTGAGCTTTGACGCCTGCGGCGAAATGGTGCTTCACCGCGCCCATCTCCGTTACAAGATCGGCGGCCTCGATCAGTTCGGGCTTGGCGTTGCGCCCGGTGATCACGACATGCAGGTCCGGCCGCCGCGCTTGCAACTCGTCCACGATCTGCCGCACTGGCAAATAGTCGTAGCGCAGGGCGACATTCAGCTCGTCGAGCACCAGCAGGCGAATGTCGGGGTCGTCCATCATCTCGCGCGCCGCCGCCCAAGCCGCCTGGGCCGCCGCGACGTCGCGGTCGCGGTCCTGCGTCTCCCAGGTAAAACCCTCGCCCATGGTGCGCCAGACCACGCGGTCGCCAAACCCCTCGAAAATGCGGCGCTCGCCGGTCTCCCGCGCCTTGATGAACTGCACCACCCCGATTTTCCAGCCCTGTCCCAGCGCGCGCAGCGCGAGGCCGAAGGCGGCGGTGGACTTGCCCTTGCCCGGTCCGGTGTTGACCATGAGCAGCGCCCTGTCAGTCACCGTCTTGGACGCGACTTCGGCGTCCTGAACCGCCTTGCGCTTGATCATCTTGTCCCGATGCCGGGCTTTCTCCGCCTCAGACTGCATGAAACTCCGCCACATTGACAAAAGGAGAGGTCTCAGCCTACTAGCTGGAACGACGGTCCTCGCGCAAGCGAGGCTAAAAGGGAATACGGTCAAGCCGTAGCTGCCCCCGCAACTGTGATCGGGAAGTCCCCGCCGAAAGCCACTGGAGCGATCCGGGAAGGCGGCGTGGGCGCGAATGAACCCGAGAGCCAGGAGACCTGCCGTCCTGAAATACCACCTGAACGGGCGGGGCGTCTCGTTCGGGGCGAACGGTCTCCGTGCGCCTTCCACGTCCCGACGGCGAGGTCGAGCGTGTTCCAGAAAATTCCGGTCACCATCATCACGGGCTTTCTCGGCGCCGGCAAGACGACGCTGATCCGCAACCTCATCGCCCATGCCGGCAAGCGCCGCATCGCCCTGGTCATCAACGAATTCGGCGATGTCGGGGTGGACGGCGAGATTTTAAAATCCTGCGGCGTCGAAAGCTGCCGCGAGGAGGACATCGTCGAACTCGCCAACGGCTGCCTGTGCTGCACCGTGGCCGACGATTTCCTGCCCGCCATCGAAGCTTTGCTCAAGCGCGCGCCGGAGCTTGATCATATTATCATCGAGACGTCGGGCCTCGCCCTGCCCAAGCCGCTATTAAAAGCGTTCGACTGGCCGCAGGTGCGCGCCCGCATCACGGTGGACGGGGTGGTCGCGGTGGTGGATGCGGCGGCGGTGGCGGACGGCCGCTTTGTCGATGACGCCGAGGCGGTCGCGGCCGAACGCGCCGCCGATCCGTCGGTCGAGCACGACAATCCGCTCGAAGAAGTTTACGAGGACCAACTCCTCTGCGCCGATCTGGTCATCCTCAACAAGACCGATCTGCTGCCGTCCGACGAAGTCGCGCGCGTGACCGGGATCATCGAATCCACCAACGCCCGCGTGAAAATCATCGCGACCTCCGAGGGCCGGGTCGATCCCGATATCGCGCTGGGCCTCGAAGCCGGCGCCGAGAACGATCTGGCGTCGCGTCCCTCGCATCACGATGCCGAAGAAGGCCACGACCACGACGATTTCGACACGTTTATCGTCGATGTCCCGCCGCTGACCGACGCGGACTTGTTCGTTCGCCGCCTGGAGGAGGTCGCCGGACGCCATGACGTGCTGCGCATGAAGGGATTTCTCGATGTCGCCGGCAAGCCGATGCGCCTGCTGGTGCAGGGCGTGGGCGCGCGTTTCCGCCAGCATTACGACCGCGCCTGGACCAAGGACGAGCCGCGAAAAGGCCGGCTGGTGGTGATCGGCCAGAAGGGCGTCGATCGCGCCGCCATCCAAGCGGCGCTCGGCTGATTCATGCACATCCTGCGCGCTGAACTGCGATCTCTCGATGAGACGGCGCAAGCCGTCGATCTCGACCAGTCGCGCGCGGATATTGTCGCCTTGTCCTTCACCGACAGCGATTTGAACGTGCTGGCCAAGGCGTGGGAAACCCTCGCGGCGCAGCCCGAAACCGCCGCCGCCACGCAGAATCTCTCGCTCAGACTCGCCAGCCTCGCGGATTTGCGCCACCCCTATTCGGTCGATCTCTACGCCGAAAAAGTTTTGGCCCACGCCCGTTTCGTGATCGTGCGCCTGCTCGGCGGCCTGGATTATTGGCGCTATGGCGTCGAGGAGCTTTCGCGTCTCGTCCGGGCCAACGGCGCCCGCCTCATCGTCGTCCCCGGCGACGCCCGCGAAGATGTGCGGCTCGACGAGGTTTCGACCGCGAGCGCAACCGATCTGCGCCGGGTCTATGACTGGTTCCAGGCCGGCGGCGTGGACAACGCCGCGCAAGTCCTGCGTTACGCCCTCAACGACCTCGGCCATCCCTGCGCCGTGGCCGAGCCTCGCGCGGAAACCCGCCTCGGCGTTTTCGCGCGCGCCAGCCGTCCAGCGTCGGCGGACGCGCCGCATGCGCTCATTCTGTTCTATCGCTCGGCGTTCATGTCAGGCGATGTCGAGCCGTATGAAGCCTTGGCCGACGCTCTGCGTGCGGAAAATTTTCGCGTCGAAGCCCTGTTCGCGACCAGCCTGAAAGACCCCGAAGTCGTCGAACAGCTCCGCCGCCGTCTGGCCGCCGATCCGCCCGACGTGATCCTCAACGCCACCGCCTTTTCCGCCCGCCTCGACGATGGCTCCAGCGTGTTCGACGCCTGCGACGCGCCGGTGTTTCAGGTGGCGGTCAGCCTCGCCAACGAGGCGCAATGGCGCGAGTCCGCGCGCGGCCTCGCCCCCTCGGATCTGGCGATGAATGTCGCGCTGCCGGAAGTGGACGGCCGCCTGTTCGCTGGCGCGGTGTCGTTCAAGGCGCCGGAACCGCAAATCGGCGGCCTCGAATACGCCCCGCGTCTGAGCCGCCCCAACGCCGAAAACATTGGTTACGCCGCCCGCCTCGCCGCCGCCTGGGCGCGGCTGCGCGCGACGCCGGCGCAGCAGAAAAAGCTGGCGTTTGTGCTGTCGGATTATCCCGGCAAGGGCGGCCGCGCCGGCTATGCTGTCGGCCTCGACACGTTCGCCTCCGTGCAAAATATCGCGGAGCGCCTCGCCGCCGAAGGGTTCCATCTGGGCGATATTCCCACTGGCGCGGATCTCGCACAACGCTTGACCGGCCCGGCTGCCGAATTTTTCGATCTCGCCCGCTACAAGGCGTTTTTGGCGAACGCGCCCGAAAAATTTGTCGCTTCCATCACGGCCCAATGGGGCGCGCCCGAGCAAGACCCCGCCGTGCAAGACGGGCGTTTCGGCTTCGCCGCGCTCAGACTTGGCGACAGCGTGGTCGCGCTGCAGCCCGACCGGGGCCGGCGCGATTCCCGCAAGGACGATTATCACGATGTCGCGCGGCCGCCGCGCCACGCCTATGTCGCCTTCTATGTCTGGCTGCGCGAATTTCTGGGCGTCCACGCGCTGGTCCATGTCGGCGCCCATGGCACGCTGGAATGGCTGCCGGGCAAGGCGGTCGCGCTGTCGGAAAGCTGCGCGCCGCGCGCCGCGCTGGGCGCCCTCCCTGTCATCTATCCGTTCATCGTCAACAACCCCGGCGAGGCCGCGCAAGCCAAGCGCCGCACCGCCGCCCTCGTCCTCAGCCATCTCACGCCGCCGCTGGTGACGGCCGGCGCCCATGGCGCGGCGCAGGACATTGAAGGGCTGATGGACGAATATTCCGAGGCGCAGTCGCTCGACGCCCGCCGCGCCCGCCGCCTCGCGGAACTGATCCTGCAACGCGCCCATGACACGGGGCTGGCGGAAGAAGCCGGCCTCGACCGGGCCATGAGCGAGGAGGACGCCCTGACGCGCCTCGACGCCTGGCTGTGCGACGTGAAGGAAATGCGCGTCGGCGACGGCCTGCATATTTTCGGCGCCGCCGCGGACACGGACAAGCTCGCGCTGCTCGCCACGCTCTCCGGCGATTCCGCAGAGGCGCTGGAACGCTTGCGACAAAGCCCCGGCGCCGAAATGGATGCTCTGGTCGCCGCGCTCGCCGGCCGCCGCATCGAAGCCGGTCCCGGCGGCGCCCCGGCGCGCGGCCGCATCGACGTGCTGCCCACGGGACGCAACCTCTACGCGGTCGATCCCCGCTCTGTGCCGACCCGCACCGCCTGGGAATTGGGCCAGCGCGCCGGGCAGGAATTTTTGGCCCGTTACGTCCAGGATCACGGCGACTGGCCCAAAAGCGTGGTGTTCGACCTGTGGGGAAGCGCCGCCGTGCGCACCGGCGGCGAAGACCTGGCCCAGGCCCTCGCCTTGATGGGCGCCAAGCCGGTCTGGGACCACGTCTCCAACCGCGTCTCCGGTTTCGAGATTGTGGAAATCGCCGCGCTGGGACGCCCGCGCGTCGATGTCACCCTGCGCATTTCCGGCCTGTTCCGCGACATTTTCCCCGAGCAGATCGCGCTCTACGATTCCGCCGCCAAAGCCATCGCCGCGCGTGACGACGAAGGCGACGACAACCCGCTGGCGCAGGCGGCGAAGCGCGAAAGCTCCCATGCGCGCGTGTTTGGCGCCGCCCCCGGCGTCTACGGGACCAGCGTCGCCCGCCGCGCTCTGTTTGAAGAGTCCAGCCGCCAAGACCTCGGCGCCGCCTATCTCGAGGCCACCGGCTACGCCTATGAAGGCGCCGCCGCCCGGAAAACCGGGGAATTCCGCCAGCGCGTGCAAACCTCCAACGCCTTCGTCCACGTGCAGGACCTGCCGGGGCAGGACGTGTTGGACGCCGACGTTTTCGCCGACCACGAAGGCGGGTTCGCCGCCGCCGCCGAAACCGCCGGGGCCAAGGCGACCCTCTATCATCTCGACGCCACCAATCCGCAGGCGCCGAAGGCGCGCACGCTGGCGGAAGAACTGGCGCGCACCCTGCGCGGCCGCGCCGCCAATCCGCGCTGGCTGGAAGGCCAGATGCGCCACGGTTTTCGCGGCGCGGCGGAAATCGCCGAGAGCGTCGACAATCTGTTCGCCTTCGCCGCCACCACCAACGCCGTGGCCGACCGCCACTTCGACCTGCTGTTCGACGCCACCTGCGGCGACGACAAGGTCCGGGATTTCCTGATCGAATCCAACCCGCAGGCAGCCCAAGCCATAGCCGAGCGTTTTGCCAGCGCGCTGGCGCGAAAATTCTGGCGAACGCGCCGCAACAGCGTGGCGGCCGGACTGAGTGAAATGCAGGCCCTTTCGGCGGCCCGCCTGAATAAAAGTGAATCCAATGAGCTATGACTACATCCGCGAAGGCGATGCGATCTACAATCGCTCCTTCGCCATCATCCGCTCGGAAGCGGATTTGAAACGCTTCGCCCCTAGCGTGGAGGAGCGCCTCGCGGTCCGCATCATCCACGCCTGCGGCATGACCGACGTCGCGGCGGATCTGGCTTTTGCGCCGGGCGCCGCGGAAGCCGGCGCGGCGGCGCTGGCGGCGGGCGCGCCGATTTTCTGCGACGCGCAAATGGTCGCCCATGGCGTCACCCGCGCCCGGTTGCCCGCCAATAACGAAGTCATCTGCACCCTGTCAGACCCCTCAGTTCCGGCGCAGGCGAAGGCGCGCGGCCTCACGCGGTCCGCCGTCGCCGCCGATTTGTGGCGCGCAAAACTGGGCGGCTCCGTGGTCGCCATCGGCAATGCGCCGACCACGCTGTTCCGCCTGCTGGAAATGCTCGACGAAGGCGCGCCCATGCCGGCCTGCATCATCGGCATGCCCGTTGGCTTTGTCGGCGCCGCCGAATCCAAGGACGCGCTGATCCAATATCCCAACACCCCGCATCTCGTGGTGCGCGGACGGCGCGGCGGCAGCGCCATGGCGGCGGCGGCCATCAATGCGCTCGCCAGCGCGAAGGAATAGACATGGCCGGACGTCTCTATGGCATAGGTCTGGGTCCGGGCGATCCTGAACTGCTCACGGTCAAGGCGGTGCGGCTGCTGAAAAGCTGCCCGGTCGTGGCTTATTTCTGCAAGTCGGGCCGGCGCGGCAACGCCCGCGTCATCGCCGACCGCTGGATTCCCGAAACCTGCGAGGAATTGCCGCTCGGCTATCCCCTGACCACGGAAATCCCGTTCGACCACCCGGATTACGTTAACACGCTCGCCGCTTTTTATGAGGACGCGCGCGAGCAACTGGCGGAGCGTCTGCGGCGCGGCCAGGACGTCGCGTTGATCGCCGAGGGCGACCCGCTGTTCTACGGCTCGTTCATGCACCTGTTCATCCGCCTGAAGGACGAGTTTGAAACCGAAATCGTGCCGGGCGTGACGGGCATGGCGGGCTGCGCGGCGGCGGCCCATGCGCCGCTGACCTGGGGCGACGACATTTTGCGCGTGCTGCCGGGCACCCTGCCTTACGAAGCGCTGGTCGAGCATCTCCAGCAGGCCGACGCCGCCGTGGTGATGAAGCTCGGCAAGAATTTTGAAAAGGTGCGCCGCGCCTTTGCGGAAACCGGCAAGCTGGAGCGCGCCATCTATGTCGAGCGCGGCGCCATGCCCGAGCAAAAGGTGATCGCGCTCGCGGAGAAAGACGGCGACGACGCCCCCTATTTTTCGATGATCCTCATGCCCGGACAGGGACGCCGCCCATGACCGGCAAGATTTATATCATTGGCCTTGGTCCTGGCCCGGCCGGCTGGCTGACGCCGGAGGCCAGCGCGGCGCTGGAAAAGGTCACCGACCTCATCGGCTATTTCACCTATGTCGATCGCATCCCGCCGCGCGACGGCCTGACCATCCACGGCAGCGACAACCGCGTCGAACTCGACCGCTCCCGCCACGCGCTGCAACTGGCCTGCGAGGGAAAAATCGTCGGCGTGGTCTCCGGCGGCGATCCCGGCGTGTTCGCCATGGCGGCGGCGGTGCTGGAAGCTTTGGAGCACGGCCCGCAAGAATGGCGCGCGCTCGACATTGAAGTGCTGCCCGGAATCAGCGCGATGCAGGCGGCGGCGGCGCGTCTCGGCGCCCCGCTCGGCGGCGATTTCTGCGCCATATCCCTGTCAGACAACTTAAAGCCTTGGAGCCTGATCGAGCGTCGGCTCCAGGCGGCCTCGGACGGCGATTTCGTCCTCGCCCTCTACAATCCCGCCTCAAAAGCCCGTCCGAAACAGATTTTCGACGCCTTCGCCCTGCTGCGCAAGTTGCGCCCGGCGCAAACCCCCGTGGCCTTCGCCCGCGCGGTGGGACGCCCCGACGAGCGCATCGTCCTGACCACTTTGGGCGAGGCCGATCCCGGCGTCGCCGACATGAGCACGCTGGTCATGATCGGCGCCACCACCACGCATCTGATCGAACGGCCTGAGGGCCGGCCGTTCGTGCTGACCCCCCGCAGTTACGAGGCGAACCGGTGAGCCTCGATCCAGCCGAGCGCGTCCTCGACACGCACGAACACCGGACGCTCCGGCGTTTTCGGGCGGCGGATCATCACCACCGGCAGCCCGAGTTCGCGCGCGGCGTCAATCTTCGCGCGCGTGGCCTCGCCGCCGGCGTTCTTGCTCACGACAATGTCGATGCGCTTGTCTCGCATCAGCGCGATCTCGTCGGCGATGGAGAATGGCCCGCGCGCCAGCACCAGATCGAGCGAAGCGGGCAGATGATCCGGCTCCGGCGCGTCGATGGAGCGCAGCACGAAATGATGCGGGCTGGGACCGGCGAACGCCCCCGCCTGCAATCGGCCCGTGGTGAGAAACACCCGCTTCGGTTCGTCGCCCAGAGCGCGCGCCGCCGCCGCCGCATCGTCCACCTCGATCCAGTTGTCGCCCTCGGCCGCGATCCAGGGCGCGCGGGTGAAGGCGCACAAGGGCGTGTTCGTCGCGGCGCAGGCCTCGAAAGCATGGCGCTTCATCTGCGCGGCGAAGGGATGGGTGGCGTCGATCACGGCGCCGACGTCCTCGGCCTTCAGATAGGCGATCAGGCCTTCAACGCCGCCAAAACCGCCGATCCGCGTCGGCAGGGGCAGGGCGGCCGGGTTTTTGGTGCGTCCCGCCAGCGACAGGGTCGCTGCGACGTCGCCGCGCCCCGAAAGCTCGCGCGCGAGCAGGCTCGCTTCGCTGGAGCCGCCAAGAAGAAGAATGCCCATCGCACGTCCCTGAGGTTCTGGTCATGAGCGCCTTCCCCTGGCTCACCATCGTGGGACTCGGCGAGGACGGGCTCGAAGGGCTTTCCCTAACCGCCCGCGAGCGGATCGCGCAAGCGCGTCTTGTCGTCGGCGGCGCCCGCCATCTCCAACTGATCGGCGCAACGCCGGGCGAACAGCTCGCCTGGCCCTCGCCGCTGCAGGAGGCGTTTCCCAAAATCCTGGCGCGGCGCGGCGAAAACGTCGTCGTGCTGGCCTCCGGCGATCCCTTCTTCTATGGCGTCGGCTCGTTGCTGGCGCAAATCGTCCCGCCCCTGGAAATCCTTTGCCTGCCGCAACCCTCCGCTTTCAGCCTCGCCGCCAGCCGGCTCGGCTGGCCGTTGCAGGATTGCGCGCTGGTGACGCTGCACGGCCGCGCGCTGGAAAAGATCATCCCGCATTTGCAGCCCGGCGCCCGCATTCTCGCCCTGTCCTGGGATGGCGACACGCCGGCGAAACTCGCGGCGCTGTTGCGGGACCGGGGCCTGAGCGCCTCGCGCCTCACCATCTGCGAAGCCATGGGCGGCCCCCGTGAACTTTTGCGCACGACGTCGGCGCAAGAGTTTAACATCGAGGGCGTCGATCCGCTCAACACCGTCGCGCTCGAAATTTTTGGCGAGGGCGCCCGCATTCCACCGAAAACGCCGGGCCTGCCCGACGACTGGTTCGAGCACGACGGTCAGATCACCAAGCGAGACATGCGCGCCCTCACGCTGGCGCAACTGGCGCCGCGTCCGCGCGACCTGTTGTGGGACGTGGGCGCCGGCTCCGGTTCGATCTCGATCGAATGGCTGCTCACGGACCCGTCGACGCGCGCGATCGCCATCGAGAAAAACCCGGAGCGCTGCGCCCGCATCAAGCGCAACGCGGCGAACCTTGGCGTTCCCCATCTCCAACTCCTCGAGGGCGAGGCGCCAAAAGCCCTGACAGGCCTCGAACAGCCCAACGCTATTTTCATCGGCGGCGGTTTCACCGCGCCCGGCCTGATCGACCTGTGCTGGTCGGCGCTCAAACCGCGCGGGCGTCTCGTCGTCAACGCCGTCACGCTGGAAAGCCAGGCCGACCTCTATGCCGCGCACAGCCGCTTGGGCGGCGACCTCGTGCAAACCCAGTTCGCCCATGCCGACAAGATCGGCCGCTTCCGGGGCTTCCGCCCGGCCATGCCGAGCGTGCAATGGAGCGTGACCAAGCCATGAGCGCGGCGGTGGGCGTCGGCTTCAGTTCGACCGCGACGGCGGAGGGCATCGCGTCTGCCGTGCGCCTCGCGCTCGCGCGCGCCCACGCGCCCGCAGCGAGCCTGCACGCCAGCGCCCGCAAGCGCGACAGCCAAACTCTTGCGGAGGCTGCCCGCGCGTTGGTCCTGCCGCTGGTCTTCCATGACGAGGCCGACCTGCGGCGGCGCGGCGGCGATGTGGCCTCGCACTCGCCGCGCATCGCGGCGCTGGCGGGGGTCGGCAGCCTCGCCGAAGCCGCGGCGCTGGCCGGCGCGGGCGAGGGATCCCGCCTCATCGTCACAAAATTCAGCCGCGACGGCGTGTCCTGCGCCGTCGCCATTGTTTCGGAGTCTTGATGACCGTGCATTTCATCGGCGCCGGCCCCGGCGCCGCCGACCTCATCACGCTGCGCGGCCGCGATCTGATCGCGCGTTCGCCGGTCTGCCTTTATGCGGGATCGCTGGTGCCCAAGGCGCTGCTGTCGCATTGCCCCGAGAACGCCCGCATCATCGACACCGCGCCGATGAGCCTCGACCAGATCGAGGCCGAATTCTTGCGCGCCCACGAGGCTGGCGAGGATGTGGCCCGCCTGCATTCCGGCGATCTCTCGATCTGGAGCGCGCTGGCGGAGCAGACCCGCCGCCTCGACCAGCTCGGCATTCCCTATGACGTGACGCCGGGCGTGCCCGCTTTCGCCGCCAGCGCGGCCTTGCTGCGGCGCGAACTCACCGTGCCCGAAGTGGCGCAATCCCTGGTGCT
This sequence comes from Rhodoblastus acidophilus, assembly GCF_900187365.1. Classification (GTDB taxonomy): domain Bacteria; phylum Pseudomonadota; class Alphaproteobacteria; order Rhizobiales; family Beijerinckiaceae; genus Rhodoblastus; species Rhodoblastus acidophilus. The sequence continues at coordinate 95,498 of NZ_FYDG01000010.1, read as the reverse complement.
CACCCGCACCAGCGGCCGCGCCTCGGCCATGCCGGAAAGCGAGTCTTTGGCCGCCTTCGCCCGCACCGGCGCGACGCTGGCCATCCATCTGTCCATCCACGTTCTCGACAAACTGGTGGCGGAACTGACGCCCATCCTCGGCGCCGATTGCCCGGCCGCCATCGTGTTCCGCGCCTCCTGGCCCGACGAGAAAGTCATCAGGGGATCGCTCGCCGACATCCAAACCCGCTTCGCCGAAGGCCCGGTGGAGCGCACGGCGCTGGTGCTGGTCGGCAAGGCGCTGGGCGTGCAGGATTTCCGCGAGAGCGCGCTCTACAATCCCGATTACCTTCGCCGTTACCGGCCCCAGCGCGGCGGGGCCGAATGAACGCGCCCGCCTTCCTGCCCCTGGCGCCGCATCTGCCCTCCTTCGAGCCGGGACAGGTCTGGCTGGTCGGCGCCGGCGCCGGCGACCCCGGCCTGCTCACCCTGCTGGCGCTGCACGCCCTGCAAAACGCCGACGTCATCGTGCATGACGCCCTCGTCAGCGACGAAATCCTGGCCCTCGCCCGTCCGCAGGCGCGGCGCGCGTTCGTCGGCAAGCGCGGCGGCCATCCCTCCGCGCATCAGGACGACATCACCGAAAGCCTGATCGAACTCGCCCGGCAAAATCTTCGGGTGGTCCGGCTGAAGGGCGGCGACCCCTTCGTGTTCGGGCGCGGCGGCGAGGAAGCGGCGCGGCTGGCCGAAGCCGGCGTCTTCTTCCGCATCGTTCCCGGCGTGACTTCGGGTCTAGCTGGCCTCGCCTATGCCGGCATTCCCGCCACCACGCGCGGCGCCAATCGCGGCGTGATCCTGGCGACGGGCCACCCCTGCGCCAACGACGAGGAAAGCCTCGACTGGGCGCGCCTCGCGCAAACGGGACTGCCGATCATCCTGTATATGGCGATGAAACGCCTCGACATCATTGTCGAGACCATGCTGAACGACGGCGCCGACCCGAAAACCCCCGTCGCCATTGTCGAGGAAGCCACCAGCCCGCGCCAGCGCACGCTGGTGACGACGCTCGGCGCATGCCGTGAGGACGCCAAGGCTCACGGTTGCGCGGCGCCGGCCATCGTCGCGATCGGAACCATCGTGAACCTGCGCGAACAGCTGCAAGATTTCCTCATCAACGCCGGGGCGCGCGCATGAGCCCGCGCGGGCTGCTCATCGCGGCGCCGCGCTCGGGCGGCGGCAAGACCACCGTCGCGCTCGGCCTGATGCGGGCGCTGCGGGAAAAAGGCCTGCGCGTCGGCGCGGTCAAGTCCGGCCCCGACTATATCGACAGCGCGTTTCACTCCGCCGCCACCGGCCGCGCCAGCCTCAACCTCGACACCTGGGCGATGGACAAGCCGCTGGTCGCCGGTCTCGCCGCCACGGCCGCAGAAGACGCCGATCTGCTCATCGCCGAAGCCTCCATGGGCCTGTTCGACGGCGCCCCCGGCGACAAAGACCGCAACGGCTCCTCGGCGGCGCTCGCCCGCCAGCTTGGCCTGCCGGTCGTGCTGGTTCTCGACGTTTCCGGCCAGGCGCAGACGGTCGCCGCGCTCGCCAAGGGGTTTGTCGATTACGACGCGCGCGTGAAAATCGCCGGCGTGATCCTCAACAAGGTCGGCAGCGACCGTCATATCCGCCTGACCAAATCGGCCATTGAAGACATCGGCTTGCCCGTGTTCGGCGCGCTGCCGCGCGACCCTAAGGTGACGCTGCCCGAACGCCATCTCGGCCTCGTGCAGGCGGCGGACACGGCCGATCTCGACGCAAGGCTTGACGCGCTCGCCGCATTTATTGCGGCCCATGTCGATCTCGATGCTGTGCAAGCCGCGGCGCGAGAGTTTGGGGCCGCGCCGGCGCGAACCGACGCGCTGCGCTCGCCGGGTCAAAGAATCGCGCTGGCGCGCGACGCCGCCTTTTCCTTCATCTATCCGCATCTGCTGCAGGGCTGGCGCCGCGCCGGCGCGGACATCAGCTTTTTCTCCCCGTTGCAGGACGAGGCGCCGCCCGAGGACGCCGATTTCTGCTGGCTGCCGGGCGGCTATCCCGAACTGCACGCCGGCCGCCTCGCCGAAGCGCGCAATTTCCTCGACGGCCTGAACAAATTCGCGGCCGACAAGCCCGTGCATGGCGAGTGCGGCGGCTATATGGTTTTGGGCGAAACCCTGGTTGACGCCGCGGGCGTTGGCCACGCCATGTCCGGTTTGCTCTCGGTCTCCACCAATTTTGCGAAACGCAAGATGACGCTGGGCTATCGCCGCGCCGTTCTGGCGGAGGCTTGTGCGCTGGGGGCGCGCGGCGACATTCTGCTGGGCCACGAATTCCATTATGCGACCGTGGTCTCTCCCGGCGGCGACCCGGAATTCGCGCTGGCCGGCGACGCGTATGGCGCCGCGCCCAAGCCGGTCGGCTCGCGGCGCGGCCGCGTGACGGGATCTTTTTTCCACGTGATCGCAGCCGAGCGCGGCTGACGGCGGCGCGCGGAGGAGCGACAGGCATGGACGAAGGCGCGACTTTGCGAAAAGGCTGGACGACGGGCGCCTGCGCGACCGCCGCCGCCCGCGCCGCTTTCGCGGGCCTGTGCGGCGCCGATTTTCCCGATCCGGTGACGATTCTCTTGCCGGGCGGCCAAACCCCGGCCTTCGCACTGGCCCTTACCGAGCGCGGCGAGGACTTCGTCCGCGTCGGCGTGGTCAAGGACGCCGGCGACGATCCCGACGTCACCCATGGCGCCACGATCATCGCCACCTTGCGCTGGAATCCGCCCGGCGCCGGCGTTTCTTTCGCGGCGGGCGCGGGGGTAGGCACGGTGACGCGGCCCGGCCTGCCGCTGCCGCCGGGCGAGCCCGCCATCAATCCCATGCCGCGCCAGATGATCCGAACCAATCTGGAGGCGGAAGCGGTTTCGCACGGCCGCGCCGCCGACGTCACCGTCGAAATTTCCATTCCCAACGGCGAAAAAATCGCGGAACGCACGCTCAACGGCCGTCTCGGCATTGTGGGCGGGCTGTCGATCCTCGGCACCACCGGCGTCGTCACGCCGTTTTCCTGCTCCGCCTGGATCGCCAGCATCCATCGCGGCGTCGACGTCGCCCGCGCCATGGGCCTGACGACCGTCGCGGGTTCGACCGGTTCCACCAGCGAGGCCGCCGTGCGGAAATTGCTGGGACTGCCGGAGGAAGCCCTGATCGACATGGGCGATTTCGTCGGCGGCATGTTGAAATATCTGCACAAGAACCCGGTCGCGCGCGTGGCCGTGGCCGGTGGCATGGCCAAAATGACCAAGCTGGCGCAAGGCCTGCTCGATCTTCATTCCAAGCGCGGTCAGGTCGATCTGGATTTTCTCGCGGGCTTCGCCGGCGCCGCCGCGCCGGAGATTCGCAACGCCAATTCCGCCAAACACGCGTTCGAGATCGCGGAACAGGCCGGGGTCGATCTGGCGGGGCCGGTCGCCGAAGCGGCCTGGCGCGTCGCCGCGCAAGTTTTGCGCACGCAAACCTGCGAGCTGGATCTGATTGTGTTCGACCGCGACGGCGGCCTTTTGGCGCGCACCGGATTTCGCGCCATCCCCCTCTAGGATCGCGCCAGCAAGGCCAGCAGGTCCTTTTCATCGCGCGGCAAAACGGCGTCGCGGGGGAGCGCGCCCTTGTCGCGCAGCGCCAGCGCCAGACGCGCCAGCAGCGGCGGCTGCAATTGCGCCCGCGCCAACAGGGCGGCGTTCGAGAGCGTCGCCGCCGCCTCGCCCTGCGCGATCACGCGGCCGTCGCAGAAAATCGCGGCTTCGTCGGCGAAAGTCCAGGCGAGATCGACGTCATGGGTGGTGAAAACCAGCGTGGCGCCCGCCTGCGACAGCCGCTTCAGCGCGTCGAGCAGCAGCGCGGCGCCTTGCCCGTCGAGGCCCGCCGTCGGCTCGTCGAGCAGCAGGATTTCCGGCCGCATCGCCAGCGCCCCGGCGATGGCGGCGCGCTTCTTCTGGCCGAACGACAGCATGTGGGTCGGACGCTCCGCCAGATCGGCGATGTCCATCGTCGCCAGCGCCTCGGCCACCCGCGCGCGCGCCTCGTCTTCGCGCAATCCCAGATTCAGCGGCCCGAACGACACGTCCTCCGCCACGCTGGCCGCGAACAGCTGGTCGTCGGCGTCCTGCAGCACCAGGCCGACGCGGCGCCGCCAGGCGATCAGGGCGTCGCGGCCATAGCCGACCGGCGTCCCGTCCAGCCGCAATTGGCCGGAGGACGGCCGCAACGTGCCGTTGAGATGCAGCAGCAGCGTGGTCTTGCCTGCGCCGTTGGGGCCGAGGATCGCCAGCTTGCGGCCGCGCGCCACCGACAAATCCAGCCCCGCCAGGGCGGGCACGCCGCCGGGATAGCGGTAAACGAGGCCGCGCGCCTCCAGCAGCGCGCTCACGCCAGAACTCCGAACAGCGCCGTCGCGCCGAGAACCGACGCCACCAGCGCCATCCCTCGCGCCGTCGGCCCGAGACGGTCGGACAGAACGCGCATGTCGCCATGCCAGCCGCGCGCGGCGAGGCCCAGTTCCAGCCGCCGCGCCCGGTCGAGCGCGCGCGGCAGCAGATTGGCGGCGAGCAGGCCGAGCGACCGCAGCCGCCGCGCCTTGGTGGCGTGACCGAGCCGCGCCGCCTGGGCGGCGTCCATCGCCAGCGCCGCATCGGCGAGAATGAACAGAAAGCGATACATCAACAAAGCCAGTTCGGTGATTTCCGTGGGAACGCCGATTTTTCGCGCGCCCGCCAGCATGTCGCTGGCCGGCGTGGTCAGGGCGAGAAACAGCAGGCAGGCGACGCCGGCGCCCGAGCGCGCCGCCAAGGCGCCGGCGGCGGCGAGCCCGCCCGGCGCCAGCCCGACGCCGTGCAAATCGACGCGAAACGCCACGGAGACGGCGCCGACCGCGAGAAAGCCCAGCGGCGCGGCGGCGCAAGCCAGCCAAAGTTTTGGTGATACGCGCGCGCCAAACAGCGCCGCCGCCGTCATGACGACGGCGACCAGCGCGGCCCCCGGCCATGGCTTCAACACCATGGTCAGCAGCAACATGCCCAGCGTGAGCGTCAATTTTTCGGCGAGCGGTTTGCCGCGCCAGCGGTTGAGATGCGCTTCCCTATCGATCGGCGACATGTTTCGCCGAGCGACGGCCGATCACATAGCCGAGCAGGCCGCCGCCCAGCGCCGCCTGCAAGGCGAACAGGCCGGTCGTGACTTCGTCGGACGGCGGCTTCCACAGCGGCTTGAACCAGGGCTCGTAGCCGGGGCGCGCTTCCGCAATCGCTTCGGCGCCGCGATCGTCGGCGCCCTTGAATTCGCTGGTTCCGCCGGGAAGGAAGAACGGCGCGGCGACGATGGCCAAGGCGGCGGCGACCAGCCAGAAGGAGCGGGAGCGCAACATCAGCGCGCCTCCCCGGCCAGAACAGCGATTTCGTCGGCGTGACCGGCGCGGCCGGACAGGGCGTTCATCACCACCACGGTCAGCAAGCCCTCGGCAATGGCCAGCGGCAGCTGCGTCACCGCGAAAATGCCGCCGAACTTGACGAGGGCGCCGGCATAGCCGGTCTCCGCGTCGGGATAGGCCAGCGCCAGCTGCACGGCGGTGGTGGCGTAGGTGGACAGGTCGCCCAGCGCGGCGGCGAAGAAGACCGCGAGCGCGATGGGCGCGCCCAGGCCGCGCAAGGCTTTCCACACCGCGTAGCTCGCCCAGGGGCCGACGATGGCCATGGAAAACACATTGGCGCCGAGCGTGGTCAGGCCGCCATGGGCCAGCAGCAGCGCCTGGAACAGCAGGACGATGGTCCCGAGCACGGCCATGACGGCGGGACCGAACACCACGGCGCCCAGGCCCACGCCGGTCGGATGCGAACACGAGCCGGTGACGCTGGGCATTTTTAGCGCCGACAGCACAAAGGCGAAGGCGCCGGACGCGGCGAGGTTGAGCCGGGCCTCCGGCCGCTCGCGCAAAATCCGGCGCAGGGAAACGCCGCCCGCGACGACAAAGGGCGCCGAAGCCGCGAACCAGCCGGCCGCGTGGCCGACGGGAAGAAAACCTTCCATAATATGCATGACCGCCTCCAAGACTGCGCCCCGGAGCGCCCCGTCCGGGTGATCTGCGCTGTTGCGACGGCAGGTCTCCTGGCTCGCGGGTCCAATCTCGGCAAACCTTCCCGGCGCAGGACCCCGGAGGCGGGGGGCGGGCGCCAGTGGCGGATCGCGGAACGATCCAGAACCGATTTCTCGCCGCTTACAGTTGCGGGGACAGCCGCGGATTTTCGCCGCGTTCCCTTTTCACCGGCGGGGTCGCCCGCCGGAACCATCGCTTCGTGCATAAACCGGGACGACGGTTCCGGCAAGCTGTGCTTTGGCCGGAGGGGCGAGGCTAGACGATCTCGCCGCCCGCCGCCGCCTTGGCTTCGAGATCGCGCAGGGCGCCCAGAAGCTCGGGCTCGGCGCCCTGCCGGCCCCAGGCGTCGAAATGCACCAGGGATTCCAGCGGCAGGCGCTCGCGCCAGCCGGCGGACTGCAACTCGGGCCGGGGATGATAAAACTTCACCTTGCCGACGCAGAGATAGGCGACGGGCACGATCTTGTCGGGAATGTTCAGCGCGCGCTGCACCACCGTATTGTCGAAAATGCTGACCCAGCCGACGCCCAGGCCTTCCGCCCGCGCCGCCAGCCAAAAATTCTGCACGGCGCAGACCGAGCTGAACAGGTCCATGGCGGGGATGTGGGTGCGCCCGATCACCACGGGGCCGGCGCGGTCGCGGTCGCAAGTGATGCAGATGTTGACCGGCGCCTCCAGGATCCCTTCGAGCTTGAGCGACCGATAGGTCTCGCGCTTTTCCTCGGGAAACATCAGCGCGGCCTCGGCATGGGCCTTGACGAAGGCGTCATGCACCTGCGTCTTGACCGCCCGGTCGCGGATGACGAGGAAACTCCAGGGCTGCATGAAGCCGACCGACGGCGCGTGATGCGCCGCGACCAGCAGGCGGCCGAGCGTCTCGTCGGAAACCGGGTCGGGCAGGAATTCGCCGCGGGTGTCGCGCCGGGTCATGATGGCGCGATAGACGCCGGCGCGTTCGGCGTCCGGCAGCGGCAGGGCGGGCACTTTAGACTGATCCATCGTCATTCCCCTTGATGGCGCCTCGCCGCGCCGTCCACGCGCGCCGAAACATCTCCCGCCGGCCGGTCTTCTGACTCGGGATCGTCCCGACGAAACGCCTTCCCAGCCCGCCGGCGCGCTTGTCCGCGCGGCCTTGGCCAGTGGCGCGATGTTCCGTCAGTCCCCCTTACAGCGCTGGGCGCGTCGCGGCCTCTCACCGCGTTCCCGATTCTCCCGCTTGCGCGGGCTCCGGCAGGTGGGGTCCTCCTAGCAAGATTTCACGCCTCCGCCAATGCGGCGTCGCGGTCATCGCCCGGACAATGCGATCGCGCCAGCGCCACGAGAGTCTTGACGCTGAGTTGCGCCAGATGCGAAACGAAGCAACGCCTGCGGCCATTGGCCGCGCGCGGCGGTCTTGCCAAATGCGGAGGGCGCGGGCGTTGACGTCCGCGCGGCGCGCCAGGGCCGCGACCCGGTATTCCGGCGTCGGCCGATGGTCGATGTCTTTCGCGCGGCTCGTCGAACGCGTTCCGATACATAGTCAGAACTTGCGTAATCTACCATCAGGGATTGCGTTGCGGCGGCTTCCGCGCCGAAAAGCGCGCGCAGCGTTAAGGCGCATCAGCGGTTTCATGATATTTTTCATGAAGATCGACCTGCGCGAGTCATGTTCAGAACTTATTCACCGCACGCCTGTACAACTCTTGATTGTTGAATTCCTTGGCGCCATCACGGAGCTTCGCTGTCCGGCGATCGCGACCGGAAGACCATCGGCGGCCCCCTGAGACAGCGCCTCAAGAGTCATGGATCTCCCTATGTCCGCAACCGCTTTGATTGTTGACGATTCCCCGACCATGCTGATGAGCATTGGCGGCATGTTGAGCAAGGCCGGCCTCACGGTGGAGCAGGCGAGCAGCGGGGAGGAGGCGCTAGGCAAGCTGCGCGCGGGCCTCAAGCCGCGCCTGATGATCACCGATCTCAACATGGGCCAGATGAACGGCATCGAACTGATACGCGAGGCGCGCAAGACGCCCGGCATGATGTTCACGCCCATCCTCATGCTGACCACCGAATCCGAACACGCGAAGCGCCAGGAGGCCAAATCCGCCGGCGCCACGGGATGGCTGGTCAAGCCGGTCAATCCCGCCAGTCTGTTGAAGCTGGTCGATCAGTTCGTGCCGGGCCGGTGATCATGCCGCTTTCCACAGAAACAGCGCCCATCGCGTTGGGCGCCATCGAGCCAAGACTTGTTGAGCCAAGACTTGTCGAGCCAGGCCCCGCCTGGCTCAAACCGCTCGCCTTTGTCGCCGCGCCTGTTCTCAGCGCGGTCAGCGCGGCGGCTCTTGGCGGTTCGCCGGGCGCCATCGCGCTGACCGCGTTGGAGGTTCTCGGGGGCATGGCGCTCGCCGCCTTTTTCTGCGCGCGCGGCGCGCCGGCGCATGCCGCCAATCCTTCGGCCGCGCCGGCGCCCGAGCCCGAACGGCCTCCCGCCCCGCCCTGCGGGGAGATCATGTGCGTCGTCGCGGATAAATGCGCGACCAGGCCGCCGCACACCGGACCCTGCCCCGAACTGATCGGGGGCCACTGCCACGAACTGGTCGCGCATCTCGAAACCTATGACCAAATGTTGCTGCGCGCGACCGCCGACAATCTCGCGGTGATCGACGAGACCGAAAAGGCCGCGGGCATCATCATTTCCCGACTCGGCGACATCGACGGCGCGATCTCCACCCTGTTGCAGGCGCTCGCCGGCGACGCCCAAGGGCATGGCAACGAGATCGAGGCGCTGGCGCAACACGCCCGCGCAAGCATCGTCAATAATGTCAAGATGATCGCGCAGGTGATCGAGAAGCGGGACGCCGAGATCCAGCGGGGCTTCGACCGGCTGGCCGAAATCGAAGCGATCAGCCAGCATCTTCAGGGCAGCATTTCCGGCCTGCGCGACATCGCGCGGCAAACCAATCTGCTCGCGCTCAACGCTTCGATCGAGGCCGCGCGCGCCGGCGCCGCCGGCGCCGGCTTTTCCGTCGTCGCGGCCGAGGTCAAGCGTCTCGCCGAGGGATCGGACCGGATGGCCATGCAGGTCGGTCAAAACATCGAGGAATTGCGCGGCGCCATTCGCCAGAGCATGGAGAGCCTGGTCGGCCAGCGCGCCGAGGCCGAACGCGTCGATCTGGTCAAGATCGGCGACGACGTCTGCAACCTCACAGAGGACATGCGCGCCATCGTCGCCACGCAACAGGGGCGGTTGGCGCGGGTCGCGAGCGAGAATGCGCGCATTTCCGACAATCTCGTCGATCTGATCGGCGCCGTGCAATTCCAGGATGTCGCCAAGCAGCGGCTCACCCATTTGGACAAGATTTTCGACGAGGCGCGCGGCTCGCTCCATGGTCTCGCCGACGCCTTGAAAAGCTCCGGCGCCCCGACAATTCCTCCCTCGCTAAAACTGCGGCAAGCCGTCGAGTCCGAGGGGCCGACCGGTCGCGGGGGGGCCGAGCGCGGCGAATTGGCCATAGAGTTGTTCTGAATCGCGTTGTTCTGACCGGCGCCGCTTCCATCGAACGCGCGCCCAGGTCTTTGGCGAGATCGACGCTGGCGCGGCGCGCGTTCAATCCGTGACGCCGCCGGTCGCCTTGCGCAGCAAATGCGTGAGATGAGCCTCCTGCGGCCAGCCGGAAATTTTGGGGCGCGCCGCCGCGATCAGTTGAAACAGCGCCGAATGCATCACGCCGCACTCGCTCAGATCCAGCTCGGGCATCGGCTCGACGGCGAGCCGCTCGGCCAATTCCACGGCCTCCTCGATCGCGCAATGATCGACGAAGCGGACGATCCCGTCTTCATACCGGATCGGCATCACAGCAACTCCTTGAGGTCGAGCACCAGCAGCACGCGGCCGTCGCCGAGCAGGGTGGTGCCGGAGAAGCCCCGCGCGCCCGCCACAATGCCCTCCATCGGCTTGAGCACGACGTCCATGCCAATGCGGAAATCGTCGATCACCATGCCCAGCATCCGCCCTTTCACCCGGCACACCAGCACGGCTTCCGGCTCGTCCTCGGCCTTGGCCCGCGCCGGCTGCCCCAGCAGATCGGCGAGGCGGGCCAGCGGAATCAGCTGGTCGCGCAAGATGAAGGCCTCGCTTTGCTTGACCCTGTGGATGCGCGCCCGGTCGATCCGCACGGTCTCGACGATCATGTCCATCGGCACGCCATATTCGCCGCCGGCGCCGTCGATGATCATGATCCGCGTCACCGCCATGCTCAACGGCAGGATCAGGCGCGTCAACGTCCCCTTGCCGGGCGTCGAGGCGACGTGAACGCGCCCGCCGAACCCCTCGATGGTCGTGCGCACCACATCCATGCCGACGCCGCGCCCGGACAGGTCGGACACCTGCTGCGCGGTGGAAAAGCCTGGCGCGAAGATCAGGTTGACCGAATCGGCGTCGCTCAGCTGCGCCGCCCGCTCCGGCGTGATCACGCCCTTTTCGATCGCCGCGGCGCGGATGCGGGCGGGATCGACGCCGCGCCCGTCATCCTCGACTTCGATAATAACGCTGTCAGCCTCCTGATAGGCGCGCAGCGCCAGCGCGGCGACCGCCGGCTTTTGCGCGGCGCGGCGCTCCTCGGCGGATTCGACGCCGTGATCGAGCGAATTGCGCACGATATGCAGCAGGGGATCGCCGAGCGCCTCGATAATGGTCTTGTCGGCGGCGGTGTCTTCCCCTTCCACGGCGAGTTCAACCTCCTTGCCGAGCCGGCGCGCCACATCGCGCACCAGCCGGGGAAAGCGGTCGAACACGTCGCTCACCGGCAGCATCCGCACGGCCATGATCGCGGCCTGCATCTCCTGCGCGAGACGGTCGATGATCGCGTACTGGTCCTTGATCTCGCGCGACATCTCGCGCGAGCCGTACACGTCCTCCGCGCGCTTGGCGAGGAAGGGCAGGCTGTTCTTGGACACGATCATCTCGCCGATGAGATTCATCAGCAGGTCGATCTTGCCCTGGTCGACGCGCAGGGTCTTTTTCGGTTCGTGTTTCGCGGTCTCGCGCTTGTCCGCCGGCGCCGCCCCGGCGGCGGTTTGCGGCGGCGGTTCGTGACGCGGCGCGTTCGGCGCGGCGGGCGCCGGGGCGGGCGCAGCCGGCGCGGCGGCGGGCTGGGCGGTCTGGTCGAAGGTTGCGAGATCCGCGTCGATCTGTCGGAGCAGGGCGAGGGCGGGCGCCGTCGAGGCCTGCGCATTGGCTTCGTTGGCCGCCGCGATCGCCGCGCCGGCCCAGTCGAGCCGGCGCAAGGAGGCGGCGAGCCGGGCGACGGCGCTGGCGGCGGCGGAAACGCCCTCGGCCGCATAGTCGGCGCCGGACAGGGCGCGGATCTGGTTGGCGACGATGGTCCGCGCCAGCGCGACATGGCGCGGCGCGGTCGCAGCCGGCCCGGCTTCCGCCGCCGGCCCGGCCTCCGCCGTCTCTGCGGCCAGATGCTCGGGGCGCAGGGCGCACAGCGTCACCAACTCCATTTCGTAACGCAGATGCGCCGCGACCTCGTCCTCGCTTTCGCCGGCCAGCGCGGTGAACACCATGTCGCATTGATAGGGTTCGAACTCGGCGAGCGGCTTGCGCGGTTGCGCCGGCTGCTGCTCCACCGCGATCAGGCGCGGCGTGTTGAGGACGAGGTTGAGCGGATCGGAGCCGCAGAAAAAGGCGTTGGCCGCCGGCGCGTAACGGATCAGGGTGACGGGCCGGCCTTTTTCCAGCGCCGCGCGCGCATCCGCCAGCGCCTCGGCCTCGAACAGCGCCAGCCATTTGGCGCGGGCGGAAGGATCGACCGCGGTCGCCGCCGGGGTTTGCGGGGCGGCGTCGCCGCTGTTCTCCACGGCGAGATGCCCGCGCAACAGCCGCGACAATGTGCCCGAAACCTTGTCGGCGTCGGGCGGCAGGACCTCGGTCTCCTCCATATAGCCGATCCAGGCGCCGACCTGGTCGAAGGCGGCGAACAGGTCGTCGACGATGTCGGGATTGAGCGCGAGCTTGTCCGCCCGCACGGCGCCGAGCAGATCCTCTGCGACATGAATCAGCTTGGTCAGCGCCGGCGCGTCGAACAGGCCCGACGAGCCTTTCAGCGTATGAACGGCGCGAAAGACTTCATTGACGGTCCTGGCGTCGTCCGGCGCCTTCTCCAGCGCCAGCAGGCCGGACGACGAGGATTCCAGCAGATCGCGCGCTTCGGGAATGAAGCGGGCGAGCAGGGGATTGGTCATAGCGCCGCTCCGGTCAGCAGCCGGGCCAGGGTGGCGAGATCGTCCGAGGCGGCGGGCTTGTAAATGTGATAGTCCGAGCCGCGCGGTCCCGAGGCGGGGTTGGGCGGTTCGGCGCTGATGGTCAGGATCGGCAGGGTCGCGAGTTCGGGATCGCGCCGCAGCGTTTCGATCATGGCGTAGCCGTCCATCTTCGGCATGTTGACGTCGACGATGGCGAGGTCGAAAGCTCCGCTCATGGCGCGCTCCAGACCCTCCAGTCCGTTGACCGCCTCGTCCACGCCGAAGCCCGCCCCTTCGAGCACGGAGCGGTAATAGGCGCGGGTGGTGACGCTGTCTTCGACGACAAGAACCCGTTTCATCTGCGGCCCCTCATGGTCTCAAGGGTTTTTGGTGAACGATGGTCCCGGCGATCTTGCGCGGCAGGAACAGCGACGACATGCGGCTCATGCTCTCGGAATGGCCGAGACAGATGAAACCGCCGGGGGCCATGCTCTCGTAAAGCAGCTCCACCGCCTCGCGCCGCGAGGTGTCGTCGAAATAAATCAGCAGATTGCGGCAGAACGCCACATCGACCGCGCGCATCCCGCTCATGGCGACGCGGTCGACGATGTTGATGCTGAAAAAGTCGATGGACTCGCGCAATTCGTCGCAGATCTGGAAGTCGGCGCCGAGCGGGCGAAAATATTTGCGCCGCAATTGTGGCGAGACGCGATGCAGCGAGCGTTCGGAATAGCGTCCCTTGCGCGCCTGGGCGAGTACGGCGGAGTCGATATCGGAGCCGCTGATTTCGATGGCGTAGTCGTCGGACTGCCGCCATTTCTCCAGGATATGGATGGCGATCGAGTACGGCTCCTCGCCGGTCGAGCAGGGCATGGACCAGATGCGGATCGTGCTCCCCGGCCGGCGATCTCTGGCGATCTCCGGCAGTATGCCGTCGACCAGCGCATCGAACTGGTAGTCCTCGCGCAGGAAATAGGTTTCGTTGACGGTGAGCAGGTTGACGAGCTGCTGCAGCTCGACGCCGTTGAGGTCGAAGCGCAGCATCGAGAAGTAATCTCGGAACGAGGTCGCGGCGCGCGCGCCCATCCGCTCCTGCAGGCGGCGCTTGACGAAATAAGCCTTCTTCTCGTTGAAGCTGATTCCCGTCTTTTGATAGAAAAAGTCGCAAAAGCGCGCGTATTCGTCCGTCGTGAGGTCGTGGGAAACGGGCGCGCCCGGCCGCTCGGCGGGGATCATCTCGTGTCTCCGAAACCCCGCAACAAGGATCGCACCACGAACTGCGCCTGTTCCACATGGGGGAAGCGGGCGGCGAATTGCGTCAGCCGGCCCACACTGCGGAAATCGTCGGAGTGGGTGAGGCCGTCCACCGCCGCGAGGCAGATGTTCACGTCGCTTTCCTTCAGCAGCACCTGTTCCAGCAGGTCCACCGCGTGGGAATGCGGAATTTCGCTCAACACGTTGACGGCGAGCAGCCGCGCCTTTGCATTGGGCGAGGCGAGCATGGTCTGCATTTTTTCGATGGATTCCGCCGGCATGGCCCAGAGCGCCTCCATCACCTCGTTGCGCAGGGCGGCGCCGCCCTTGTCGAAGATCGAGGTCAGCAGATCCGCGATATGGGTGGATTTCTGGCCGATGAGATTGCTCAACAGAGCGGCGCGCACATCGCGTTCCGTCTCGACCGCCAAGCGGCGGCACAGGGCGTCCACCGCGTCGGGGCGACCGCGCAACGTCTGCGCGGCGTGACGGCGCAGGGCGGGGTCGGCGGCGTCGAGATCGCGAATCGCCTGCGGCTCGTCGAAATCCGCCGCAGCCGGTTCGGCCGAGGCGGCGCGCTTAACCAGCATTCCGTCCTCCCTGCTTGAACGCGCCATGGACGCGCAGCCAGATGCACAATTGCTCGGCCACATCCTCGTCGGACAGGACGACTTCCGCGCCCTTGCGCGCGATCAGGTCGGCGGGCATGCCGAACACCACGGACGTCTCCTCATCCTGAGCGATGGTGTGGCCGCCGCGCTCGCGCAGCTTGGCCATGGCCTCGGCGCCGTCATTGCCCATGCCGGTGAGCAGGACGCCGATCAATTGCTGCGCCGGGAGTTGCGACAACGCGCTCTCCACCATGCGCGCGACGCTGGGATGCCACAGATAATCCGCCCCCGCCGGCATGGGCATGGCCAGCAGCTTGCCGCCGCGCCGGGTGAAGACGAGATCGCCGTCGCCGCGCGCGATATAGATGCGCCCGGCCTCGACGGGAGTCTGCTGACAGACCTCGATCACTTCGAGTTCGCAGGCGCCGTTGAGCCGGCGGGCGAACACGCCGGTGAAATTGCCGGGCATATGCTGGGCGACCACCACCGGCCACGGCAGGTTTCGCGGCAAGTACGGCAGGATGTGCTCCAGCGTGGTCGGGCCGCCGGTGGAGACGCCGATCAGCACCATGCCGAACGGCCCCAGGCTGCGCGGGATGGGCGGCGGAGCCTCCTGCGCGCGCCGGCGCTGTTCGGTCAGGCGCTGGCGCAGGTTGACGCTGCGGCGCAATTTGGCCTTGGCCGCCGCCTTCACCTTGGCGATCAGCGTTTCCTCGATCTGGGAAATGGTCAGCGAAATCGTGCCGCTCGGCTTGCGCACGAAATCGACGGCGCCGAGCGCCAGCGCCTCGAACGTCGCCTCGGCGCCCTCCGCGGTGATCGAGGAGACCATGACGACCGGCATGGGCTTGTGGGCCATGATCCGCGACAGGCAGGTCAGGCCGTCCATTTCCGGCATGTTGACGTCGAGCGTCACCACGTCGAACGACTCGCGCTCGATCATGTCGAGCGCCTCGACGCCATTGCGCGCCGTCGCGGTTTCAAAGCCGCGCTCCTGCGACAGCAGACTGGTCAGATGCCGCCGCATCAGCGCGGAATCATCGACGATCAACACCCGGATCATGCGCGCCCCTCGGTTCAAGCCGCGGCGGTCTCGCCGCCGCCTTCCACTGCTTGCCGGATGTCGCGGCTCTCCTCCGCCTTGAGCAATTGCAGCACGTCGAGCAGCAGGATCAGCCGCTTTTCCGCGTCGAGATTGGCGACGCGGCGGATGATGGCCTTCTGCTCGCCGGAGAGATCCGGCGCGGGGCCGATGGCGCCGACGGGGATGCGGCGCACTTCCGAGACGTGATCGACGATGAAGCCGGTGCGCGCGCCCCGGATGGTGAAAACCATGATGCGCTGGCGGTCGTTGCGCTCGAGCGCCTCCAGCCGGAAGCGCTTGCGCTGGTCGACCACCGGCAGCACGGCGCCGCGCAGGTTGATCACGCCTTCAATGAAGTCAGGCGTGTTGGGAATGCGCGTCAGCTCCGAGGGCACGCGGACGATTTCCTGCACCGCGTCGATGGGGACGCCATATTCCTCGCCCATCAGCCGGAACAGCACAAACTGTTCGTCGTCGTCGAGCGTCGCCGCCCGGTCGTCGCGTTCCGCCTCAGCCATATGCGCCTCGTTCCGCCCGGCGATCCGCCGCAATTCGTTTTCGTCGAACATCGCCTCCGCCGCGAGGATCGACACCAGGCGCCGCCCCTCGTTGAGACGGCAAATCGCGGAAATCTCGCCGCGATCTCCCGCACGCAGCAGATCCGGCACCGGCTCGAGGCTGGCGCGGGCGACGCGCAGGACTTCCTTGGCGCTGTCCATCACCACGCCGACGCCCGACCCTTCGCCAAGCGACACCACCACGACCTTGTTGCTTTCGGTCAGTTCGGTCGCGGGCATGCCGAACAGCAGGCGCAGCGACACCAGCGGCAGCAGGCGCTGGCGCAGGGTGATGACGCCGAGCACATGGGGCGGGGCGTTGGGCACTTCGGTGATGGCGCTGGGCAGCTGGACGATTTCCTGCACCCGTTCGATCGGGAAGGCGTATTCCTGGCCGGCGACCTCGAAACTGACCAGCTGGGTCTCGTCGCCAGCTTCGGCGGCTTTCTCCTGCGCGGTTTCGGCGCCGGCGAGGCGCTCTGCGGTCTTGCCGGCTTCTTTAAACTGGCCGTCGCCGCCGAATTCGCGGCGGAAAATACGCTGGCAATCGAGGATCATCACCACCGAGCGCCCGTCGGCGTCGCGGATCAGCCCCTCCAGAACCTCGGCGTCGAGCGCGGAGCGGATGGACGAGGCCGGCTCGATGCGCTCCTGCTCGATGGTGACCACATTGGCCATGCGATCGACCACCAGGCCCACCGGGCGGCCGTAATCGAGCACGACGACGCGTGTGGCGTCATCGGCCGGGTGATCGGGGAAATTGAAGGCGCGGCGCAGGCTGACGACGGGCAGCACCACGCCGCGCAGATTGGCCAGCCCTTCGAGCGAGGCCGGACACAGCGGCATCCGCACCACCTGCGGCGCTCGGATGATCTCCTGCACTTCCGACAGTCCGACGGCGAAACGCTCGCCCCCGATGTGGAAGATGACGAACTGGCGAGCGTCCTCGGCGGCGGTTTCCTCGCCGCCGAATTCGGCTCTGAGCGTTTCGAGCGCCTGGGCGACTGTGGACATGTCCATTCTCCTCCTGGACGAAAAGGCGGGGAGCGGACGGGTCAGGCCGATTGCAACTCATCGGCGAGCGAAGCGATTTCCTCGATGGCGGCGGCGAGCTGTTCGGCGCCCTTGCTTTGCTGGTGCGCGGCGGTGGAGGCTTCGCCCGTGGCCTTGGTGGCCTGTTGGGCGGCGGCGGCGATTTCCTCGACGCCGGACTGCACCTGCTTGACCATCTGGGCGATATCGCCCGAGCCCTTCAGGATTTCCTCGTTGTCGCCCAGCACTTCCTTCATGTCGCGGGCGATGCCATCGAGAGCGACGGAGATGCGGCGGTTCTTCTCCATTTCGATCCCGGCGGTCTCGGTGATCTCGCCGAGATCAAGGCGCACGGCTGCGATCGTGTCCTGAATGGCCTTGACCGTATCCTTGATGCGGTCGGCGTTTTCGGCGGAGTCGCGGGCGAGGTTGCGGATGTCGGTGGAGACCACCGCGAATCCCTTGCCGAATTCGCCGGCGCGCGCCGCTTCCACCGAGCCGTTGACCGCGAGCATGCTGGTCTGGATCGAGACGGTGGTGATGGCGTCGACGATCTTGTCGATGCGGCGGCTGACCTGCTCCAGCGCGGCGATCTGGTCGCGGCTGGCGCGGGCGGACTCGACCGAAGCGCGCACGCCCTCGATCAGCGCGTCCACGGCGGCCTTGTTGGACGCCAGCAGATCGGCGATGGCGCGGCTGCGTTCGACCGAATTCTGCGCATTGTTCTGGGCGATCAGCACGCCCTTCTCGATCTGCGCCATGGCGGCGGCCGATTCCTGCGAGGCCGCGGCCTGCTGGGCGGCGCCGCGGCTGATCTGCTCCAGCGCGGTCATGATCTGCGACGAAGCGCGGTTGATCTCCTCCACGGCGCTCGACAGCTCCTCGGCGGCGGAGGCGACCTCCTCGGCGCTCTTGCCGATATTGGTGCTGTTCTTCAGCTCCTCGGACAGTTCCGCCAGTTCGGAGGCGGCCTGTTCGCTCTGGTTGAGCGCCTGGCTCTGCTGCACGATGGTCTTGGTCGCTTCCTCGCAGGCCGCGCCCTGTTCCTCGGCGGCGGCGGCGATCACTTCCGAGCCCTTCTGCGCCTCGACGGCGGCGAGATTGGATTCCTCGTTGGCGCGGGCGATGTCGCGGCAGGAGGCGACCACGGCCATGGCGTCAACGCGGATCTTTTCCAGCCCTTCGATCACGTCCTTGCCCTTGCGCCCTTCCTCGCGCACGGCGGCGGCGGAACTGCCGATGCCGTTGGCGATGGAGGCGACGTCTTTCTGGATCTGGGCGATCAGATCCTGGATGTCGCGCGCCGATTTTTCGCTGGTCTCGGCCAGCGTGCGCACCTCGTCGGCGACCACGGCGAAGCCTTTGCCGTGCTGGCCGGCGCGGGCGGCCTCGATGGCCGCGTTCAACGCCAGCAGATTGGTCTGGTCGGCGATCCGGGCGACGGCCTTGACCACTTCGCCGATGGCGGCGGCCTGGCGATCCAGCTCCTGCACGATCTGGACGGAGGCGTCCTGGCGTTCCGAGGCGCGGCCGATGGCGTCGATCGACAAGGTGATCTGGCCGGAGACGTCGACGATGGTGGTCGCGAGCGTTTCGGTGCGGGCGATGGCGCGGTCGGCGCTTTCCTTGGCCTTTGCGATCAGGCCGGCGCCGTGGGTCACCGCCTTCAGCGAACGCTGGGCGGCGGCGGCGGCCTGCTCCGCGCCGACAGCGATCTCTTCGGCGGCCGCCCGCAATTCTTCGACGGCGGAGGTCGCCTCGGTTATGCCCGAGGACAATTCGGTCGTGGCGGCGGCGATGCGCTCGGCGGCCATCTGCTGGCGGGCGAAGGTTCGCGCCTTACGCTTCTGCGCGTCGGCGGTCAGACGGTTGTTGCGGCCGCCCGCTTCGGCGTCGTCGTGATCACCGATGGACGAATTAACGAATTTTTTGGCGAGCGCCATGGGATCCCCCGGCAGGCCTGAATCGGCGCTCGAACTGTCGCGGTTCTGGCTTGTGCGAGGCTGGAAACGCCCCATGCGCGTTCGCGTCGGCCGGGATTTCGGCGCCTACGCCCTTATTTGACCATAGTCAAATAGAATACCGGCTGAAACGTGATAATTTCCATCAAGATATATAGGGAATGGCGTTAAAATGGGCCAGAAAGAGACGGGCGCCTTATTGCGCTCTCCGATGTTTCAAATGGTCGGGGCCGGCCTGAACGACCTGCTGGCCGAACGCGGCGACGCCCGCGACTACCGGCGCGGCGAGATGGTGTTCTGGCAGGGCGAGCCCGCGGAGTCGCTGCTGGCCGTGGTTTCGGGCTGCATCAAGCTGTGCCGCGAGACCGGCGGCCATGAGCACGAGGTCATCGGCGTCCTCACCCCCGGTCAGATCTATTTTGAATCCTCGATGTTCAGCCGCGGGCGCCATCACGTGATCGCGGAAGCGGTGTCCACCGCGCGCGTCATCCGGCTCGACGCGGCGGTTTTACGCGCGGCCATCGTCGAACGGCCGGGCTTGGCCTTTGAACTGATGCGGCTGTCCTCGCTCGCCAACCAGCGGCTGGTCGAGCAGATCGAGCAGCTGAAAACCCGCTCCGTGCCGCAACGCATCGGCGCGTTCCTGCTGGGGCAGGCGGAGCGCGCCGGCGACGCCTCCGCCTTCACGCTGCCGTTCAGCAAGACGCTGATCGCCCGCTTCGTCGGCGCGAAGCTGGAGAGTTTTTCGCGCGCGCTCGCGCCCTTGGCGGAGCAGGGCGTCGAGATCGCCAACGACCGGGTGACGATCGCCGATATCGAGCGTCTCGCCCGGTTCGTCGACGGGGCCGCCGGCGACAAGCCGCACGATCGGCGCCCGATCCTCAGCCGGTTCGCCTCGATGGGCAAGCGCCAGAAATTCAACGATGGCCTGGTGCGGTCCTGGCGCAAGGCGCAAAGCGACGGCGCGCCGATTTCCCTGTTGCTGATCGACGTCGGCCAGACCCGGTCCAATCCCAACGATCGCGGCCTGCTCGCCGCCGTCGGCGACAATATCGCCCGCGAGGCCGACCGCCACGGCCGCTTCATGGTGCATTACGACGACGATATCTTCGCGCTGGCCGCGCCGAAAACCGACGACGGCGACGCCATGCGCCTGGCCGCGCGGCTGGCGGGCCAGCTCGAAGCCGACGCCAGCCGCCTCGCCGCGCAGGCCTCGGTGGTGGCGGCCATCGGCGCGGCGACGCTCGTTCCCACCGAGCAGGATCATATCGAAAAGATCGTCTGCTACGCGGATATCGCCCTCTATCGCGCCAAAACGCTCGGACGCGGACAGATCTGCAGCTTCGAGGACGACGCCTCCTGCGCGACCGCGCGGAAAAGCCCGTCGGGCGGCCTGCGCATTCCCGTGATCGAATCGTCCGATTGCGCGAACTGCCGCAAGGATGCGCCCTGCGGCTGATCGCGGCTTTTTGTCGCGGCCTCCGACGCGCCGCGCGCTTGACGCGGCGGGCCGCGCGGCGGAAGTCTGGAATCGCCAGGGAGAGCTTCGGCAAGAAGCTGAGAGGCCGCTGGCGCGAATGTCCGCATTCGCGCGGCGCGGCGATCCCCACAACCTGATCCGGGTCATGCCGGCGGAGGGATGGCGGTCGCATCTCTATTCTGCGCCCGGAATCCGTCCGCCGTCCCCGCCCGGGGCGATGATGGAGGCGCGGATGCGCATTAGGGTGATTGGAGCGGGCGTCGCGGGTTTGACGGCGGCCTATGAATTGGCGCGGCGCGGCGCCGAGGTCGAAATCGTCGAGCGCGAGGAGGGGCCGGGACGCGGCTGCTCCTGGTACGCCGGCGGCATGGTCGCGCCCTGGTGCGAGCTGGATTCGGCGGAGCCGCTGGTCGCGCGCCTCGGCATGGAGGCTCTGGTTTACTGGACGACCACAGTGCCGGTGGCGGAAACGCGCGGCAGCCTGGTGGTGGCCACCCCGCGCGACCAGATGGAGCTGCGCATGTTCGCCCGCCGCACCTCGGAATTCGAGGAAGTCGGCGGCAATCGCCTGGCCGAGCTCGAACCCGATCTCGCCGGCCGTTTCGCCCGCGCCCTGTTCTTCCCCAAGGAGGCGCATCTCGATCCGCGCGTCGCGCTCGAAACCGTCTCCCGGCGCCTCGCGGCCATGTCCAACGTCCGCTTCCGCTTCGGCGTCGACGCCAACGACGTCGAGGGCGAGGCCGACTGGACCATCGATTGCCGCGGCTATTCCGCCCGCGACAAGCTTGCCGGCCTGCGCGGCGTCAAGGGCGAAATGATGGTGCTGAACACCGGCGACATCGCGCTGTCGCGCCCGATCCGCCTGCTGCACCCGCGCCATCCCGTCTATGTCGTGCCGCGGCAGGATCAACGCTACATGATCGGCGCCACCCAGATCGAGAACGAGGAGCGGGCCCGCGTCACCGCCCGGTCCCTCGTCGATCTGGTCAACGCCGCCCACGCCATTCACCCGGCGCTGGCGGAAGCCGAAATCACGGAAATGGGCGCGGATCTCCGGCCGGCGTTCCACGACAACCTGCCGCGCATCATCGTCGAGGGCCGGACCATTTTCATCAATGGTCTGTTCCGGCACGGCTTCCTGCTGGCGCCCTCGCTGGCGCGCCGCGCCGCCGATTTCGTGTTCGGCGGCGCGATCGCCGGCGAAGTGATGCGCACGGAGACCTCGCGGCTCGAACTGGCGGCGTCGTTCTGAGCCTCAGGCGCCGCCGTTCATCCAGCTCTCCAGGGCCGTGAATGTGACGGCGGCGCCCTCGCGCATGGCGTCCCAGCGCCCGGCGTCGGTCGCCCGCTCGATGGCGGCGCAACATTGCCGCCATTGCGCGTCGGCGCCGCCGCAGCCCGAAAGAAAGCGCCGGCCGTTCTCGCCGCCGGGGCCGAGCAGCGGATCGAGGCCCTTCGCCATCAGGCGCCCGCCGAGCGTCGATCCCGCCCGCACATAGAGGCAGCCCACCAGCCGCCCCTCGTCGACAAGATCGGGCAGCTGGCCCGGCTCGGCCAGCGGCAGGCGCGCCAGTTCGTCCTCGCTGACGTCGAGATCGCGCAGATCCCGCCACAGCCATATCGCGCGCGGCGCCCGGAGGTCGGCCCAGTCCGCCCGGTCCGCGTCGATCCGTTCGCCCAGCAGCCGCTCCAGCGTCGCGTGAAAGCCATAAAGCCGCGCCAGCAGCGCCCGGTAGGCCGGCAGGTCGAGGGTGGCGTCGGCGAGCGCGGCGAAGGCGGGTTGCCGGTGCAGCCGCTCATGATCCGCGCGCGTGGCCTCACGCAACCGCGTCCGTCCATCCGGGCGCCCGGAATGGAGGGCTGGGGGCGGGCTCCTAGTCATATATTTTGTCCATTGTGAGATCCTGTGCATGGCCTCGCACAGAAACAACAACCAATCGTTGAGACTGCGCGGCGCTGCGGTCGAAGAAGGCACCATTGACGAACAGGCGGTTATACAAGGCGAAATCAAGCTCCCCAAAGCATTTGCGTCAAGGTCCTATCCTTAGGGAAAGTCTTGGCCGGAGCCGGATCGACGCGCTATTAACGCTTATTTGTCAAAAAGTTATGGGAATGCGCCTGGGCCGGAATCTTAAAGGTGATTTTAACCGAGATCCTGCCGAGATAGCGATGAGACATTCAAGGTCTGGCGGCTCCAGCTTGCGCGAGGGTTCGGGCAAGTCCGGCTGACGCCGGCGCGCGGCGTTGTCGATGCAATCCAGGGTTTTGGCGGGCCGGCCGCGGCGCCGATGAAGGATAGAGATCATGGTGAGTCCGTCGATTCCCCGCCACGCGGAACTGTCGGCCGAGGGGCTGCCGGAACTTGGCAGGCTGACGGATCTGGGCGGGCTGACGGCCTGCGACCGCGAACCGATCCATCTGTCGGGCACCATCCAGCCGCATGGCCTGCTGATCGTCGTCGACGCCGCCACCGCGCGCATCGCCGCCGCCAGCGCCAATATGGTGCGGCAGCCGCATTGGGGGCCGGGCCTGCTCGGCGCGCCGCTCGATCGGGCGTTCGAAGCCGGCGTTGTCGAAGTCCTGCGGGGCCTCAACGATTCGATCTCGCCCTATGCGACGCTGCCTCAGACGGTTCCGCTGCCGGCGGGACCGGCCGGCGCGGCGGATTATGACGCGCTCTCGCACCGCCGCGGCGCCTATCACATTGTCGAATTCGAGCCATCGACCGGCGGCGGCGCGCAGGCCGAATTTCTGTTGAATCAATACGCCGTCGCCAAGGCGCTGTACGACGCCGACAGCGTCGAGCGCCTGTGCGAGGTGGCGGTTCGGGAGATCCGGCGGCTCAGCGGGTTCGATCGCGTCATGATCTACCGTTTCGACGCCGACGCCCATGGCTGCGTCGTCGCCGAGGCCTGCGGCGAGGGGGCGGAACCGTTTCTCGGCCTGCGCTATCCCGCCTCCGACATCCCGCGCCAGGCGCGGGCGCTCTATTTGCGCAACTGGATTCGGGTGATCCCGGATGTCGATTACGCGGCGGTCCCGCTGCTGGCGATCCCCGAGACCGGCGGCGCCGACCGGATCGACCTGAGCATGTCGGTGCTGCGCAGCGTCTCGCCCTATCACGTGCAATATCTCAAGAACATGGGGGTGAAGGCGACGCTGACGATCTCGCTCGTCATCGACAACCAGCTCTGGGGGCTGATCGCCTGCCATCATTCTTCGCCCCGGAGCGTCAGCCATCTGCAACGGCTCGCCTATGAGGCGCTCGGACAGCAGTTGGCGGTGCGGTTGCGGGCGGCGGAGCTGGCTGGCGCGCAGAGCCGCGCGCACCGCCTGGCGCGCATTTCGGCGCAGGTCGTCACCGCCATGGCCTCCGCCGACCACACCGCGCAGGGCGCGGCCAGCGCGCGCGAGCCGCTGCTCGCCATGGTCGACGCCGACGGCGTGGTTCTGGAAATCGAGGGCGAGCGCGTCGCCGTCGGCGCGACGCCTCCGACCGAGAGCCTGGAGGCGGTGCTTCCCGCGCTGGCGGAGCGGGCGGGGGCGGGGCCGGAGCCATGGTTCACCGATGAACTGGCCGCAGCCCGATTGCCGAATTTTCCCGACGCATGGCCCGAGACGGCGGCCGGGGCGATGTATCTGCCTTTGCCGGGCCGCGGGCGTAATTTCGTGTTGTGGTTCCGCGGCGAGCGCGCGCAAACCGTCCGCTGGGCCGGACGGGTCGATCAGGCCAAGGACGCGTCGCTCGAACCGTTGCAGCCGCGCGCCTCCTTCGCCGAATGGCTGCAGCAGGTGCGCGGGCGCAGCCTGCCCTGGCGCCCGGAGGAGGCGGCGGCGGCGACGGAGCTCGCCCAGGCCATGCCGGAAGTGCTCATGCACAGGTCGCAGAATCGTCTGGCCCGGCTCGCCCTGCACGATCCGCTGACCGGCCTGCCCAATCGCATTTATCTGCTCGACCGGCTCAATGTCGCGCTCGATCCCGGCAAAACCGGCGCGCGGCGGCCCGAACTCAGTCTTCTTTTCATCGACCTCGACAATTTCAAGACCGTCAACGACACCCATGGCCACGACGTCGGCGATGAGCTGCTGAGACAGGTGGCGCGGCGCATCTCCGGGGTGTTGCGCTCGCAGGATTTCGTGGCGCGGATCGGCGGCGACGAATTCGTCGCCGTGGTCGCCAACTCCAGCGAGCAGGACGCCAAGGCCATCGCGCATCGCGTCCATGACGTTTTCCGCGCGCCGTTCATCCTGCAAAACCATACGCGCGCCGAAGTGACCGCCAGCATCGGCTCCGCCAGCATGTCGCCGGACATGTCGCCGAGCGAGGCGCTGCGGCGGTCCGACGCCGCCATGTATCACGCCAAGCGGTCCGGGCGCGACCAGGTGGCGCACTATGACAGCCCGGCCCGAACGTCGGTCGACACCCGAAGGCTCGCGACCGAGGAATTGCGCCAGGCGATCGACGCCGAGGAGATCACGCCCTTCTATCAGCCGGTCTGGGAAATCGGCCGGGAGGGCGCGCCCGTCCTGCACGGCTATGAGGCCCTGGCGCGCTGGCGGCGGGCCGATGGCGCGCTGATCCCTCCGTCGCAATTCATCGAGCGCGCGGAAGCGGATGGCCTGATCGGCGCCCTCGGCCGCTCGATCTTTCGGCAGGCCATGCGTCACCTGCGCGGCTGGCGCAATCGCCGGCTGTCCATGTCCGTCAATGTCTCCGTGCGTCAACTCGTCGCGGAAGGGTTCGCGGAGGAGGTGCTGGCGGATCTGGTCGAACTTGGCGTCGAGCCGGCGCGCCTGTGCCTTGAGATCACCGAGACCCAGGTGATGGAGGCGCCGGATTTGTCGCTCGCCGCGCTGAAGCGTCTGAGCGAGGCCGGCGTGTTCATCGCCATCGACGATTTCGGCGTCGGCTTCTCCTCGCTCGCCTATGTGCGCGATCTGCCGGCGGCGGAACTCAAGATCGACCAGCGCTTTGTCGCGGGCATGCCCGACAGCCGCAAGGACCGCGCCGTGGTGCGGACGGTGGTCGAACTCGCCCATTCCCTCGGCATGCGCACCGTCGCCGAAGGGGTGGAGACCCCGGAGCAGCTGGCCCTGCTGCGCGAGATCGGGGCCGATCTCGCGCAAGGCTATCTGCTCGGGCGCCCGCAACCGCCGGAAGCCCTGTTGAATCTCGGACCGCTCGCCGAAGGGGAGGACCCGCCGCCGGCCGCGCGCCGCGCGCGCCTGAAACGGCCTGAAATCAAATCCGCGACGCAATGACGCTTGGCGCGGCGCAACAGCTGCGCTATTCCTGCCCGGCGTAACCTCATGCAGTCTGATCAAGCGGTCTGGAACGCGTTTTCTATGTACCGTCAGCCCCGGCGGCGCCCGAACCCGAGCGCCGCGCCGAATTGACGATAGCGCTGTCGCGACATCGGAAAACGCTACGGGTCGATTGACAAATGTAAATTGGGCTTTACAATCCAAGTGTCAACAATCCCGTACACACAAAGATGGGGTGTCCTATGCGCCTCCTGCTGATTCACCCCGCCTACCACTCCGGCGGCGCCGAAATCGCCGGCAACTGGCCGCCGGCCTGGGCCGCCTATCTGGCTGGCGCCATCCGCAAAGCCGGTTATGAAGACGTCTCCTTCATCGACGCGATGACCGATCACATCGACGACGACGAGCTCGCCCGCCGCATTCGCGAGTTCAAACCCGACATCGTCGGCACGACGTCGATCACGCCCTCGATCTACAAGGCCGAGCGCACGCTGCAGATCGCCAAGGAGCAATGCCCTGGCGTGCTGACCATTCTCGGCGGCGTCCACGCCACCTTCATGTTCAAGCAGGTGCTGACCGAAGCGCCGTGGGTCGACGCCATCGTGCGCGGCGAGGGCGAGGAGATCATCGTCGAGCTGATCCGCGCCTATGAGTCCGGCAACTGGCTCGAGGCCCGCAAGACCGTCAAGGGTCTGGCTTTTCTCGAAACGGTCGACGGCGCCACGCAGATCGTCGCCACCGAAGCGGCGCCCACCGTCAAGGACCTCGACGCGATCGATCCCGACTGGGACATCCTTGAGTGGAACAAGTATCAGTACATTCCGCTCGACTGCAAAGTCGCGATCCCGAACATGGCGCGCGGTTGCCCGTTCACCTGTTCGTTCTGCTCGCAGTGGAAGTTCTGGCGCGACTACCGCATCCGCGACCCCAAGAAGGTCGTCGATGAAATCGAAAATCTCTACAAAAAGCACGATGTGCGCTTCTTCATCCTCGCGGACGAGGAGCCGACCATCAACCGCAAGAAATTCGTCGCCTTCTGCGAGGAATTGATCGCGCGCGGCCTGCCAGATAACGTTCAGTGGGGCATCAACACCCGCGTGACCGACATTCTCCGCGACGAAGAGTTGCTGCCGCTCTATCGCAAGGCCGGCTTGCTCCACGTCTCGCTCGGCACCGAAGCCGCCGCGCAGTTGAAACTTGATCTCTTCAACAAGGAGACCAAGGTCAACGACAACAAGCGCGCGATCGAACTGCTGCGCAAGAACGGCATTGTGGTGGAAGCACAGTTCATCGTCGGTCTCGAGAACGAGACGGCCGAGACGCTGGAAGAAACCTACAAGATGACGCAGGATTGGAAGCCCGATCTCGCGAACTGGTCGATGTACACCCCCTGGCCCTTCACGCCTCTGTTCGAGGAATTGAAGGACAAGGTCGAAGTTTTCGACTTCGAAAAGTACAATTTCGTCACGCCGATCATGAAGCCCGCCGCCATGGATCGTGGCGAACTGCTCGACCGCGTGATGAACAACTATCGCCGCTTCTACTTCAAGAAGGCGCTGTTCTCCTACCCCTGGGCGGGTTCGGGCATGCGTCGCCGGTACTTGCTCGGCTGCCTCAAGGCCTTCCTCAAGGCCGGCTTCCAGCGCAAGTTCTACGATCTCGGCAAGGTCGGCTATTGGGGTCCGCAGTCGAAGAACAAGGTCGACTTCCACTTCGACGAGTCGCGCAAGATGGACGCCGCCACCACCGGCGACTGGAAGGCCGCCGCCGAGCGTTCGCGCAAGATGCAGGCGCAGATGAATCCCGCCGACATCAAGAATTGCGGCGGCGGCGACGAGCAGATGAGCGAAGAGGACATGGAAGGCATTGACGAGACCGTCAAGGCGGCGCGCGCCGCCGAGCAGGCCGCGTTGGGCGCCGACCAGAGCCATCGCATGCACGTGTGATGGCGCATCCGACTGAAACCGAGCGTTCGGGCCATATTGGCCCGAACGCTGTCATCCAGTTGATCGCGGCTTTGAAGGCGCTCGGTGAAACCGAGGCCATGACCCGCCTCTTCACCGAGGCCGATCGCCTCGCCTGGATTGAATCCCCTCCCAGCGCAATGATTCCCGCCGATGAAGCCGCTAGGCTGCATATCGGGTTGCGCGGCGTTCTTCCCAAGGAACGTGCGGAAGCCGCCCTCGCGCTGGCCGGGCGCTTGACGGCGGATTACCTGCTGGCGAACCGCATCCCGCGTCCCGCGCAATTCATCCTGAAAATCCTGCCGGCGCCGCTCGCGGCCCGCGTGCTGATGCGCGCAATTTCCGCCAACGCCTGGACTTTCGCGGGATCTGCGGGGTTCAGTTACGCGCTGGGCGCCGGCGTGGAGGCTCGCATTCGCGACAATCCGCTGTGCGAAGGTCTGCAAGCCGACGCGCCCGCCTGCGTCTGGCACGCCGCTGTCTTCGAGGGGCTGTTCCAGGCGCTGGTGTCGCCGAAAACGCGCGCGACTGAAACGACCTGTTGCGCCAACGGCGATGATTGCTGCCGCTTTCAATTGCGTTGGAACTAAAAATCGTTTAGCCCGTAAAGGCGAAATGGGATGCAAAATGATCGACGATCTCGAGACTGTCATTCTCGTCGACGACGAGGACAGGCAGGTTGGCGCGCTTGGGAAGATTGAGGCCCATCGTTTGGGATTGCGGCACCGCGCCATCTCGGTCTGCGTCACCAATGAGCGTGGCGAAATGCTGCTGCAACGCCGCGCCCTCTCCAAATATCATTCGGGCGGTCTATGGACCAATACCTGCTGCACCCACCCGCGGGTCGGCGAGGATGTCGCGGACGCTGCGGCGCGTCGGCTTAACGAAGAACTCGGCGTTGCCTGTGATCTGCGCTTTCTGCGTGTCACGCACTACCGCGCCGACGTCGGCGGAGGCTTCGTCGAAGACGAGGTCGTTCATATCTTCCACGCCCGTTTCGACGGCGAGCCCCGTCCCGATCCAGCCGAAGTCATGGATTACGCGTGGCTTTCTCGCGCCGAGTTGGAGACTGACGTCGCGATGCGACCTCAGGCCTACACCTACTGGTTCCGGCACTATCTGGAACATCACCCGGACGAGATTTTCCAAGGCGTCGCCTGTCCCTAACCTAACTCAACGCTATTCTTTTCAGATCGTTGGGCGGGAAGGCGCTCTGAACGTGCGTCCCCGGGGTGTCCAGGTCGACCGACAACATCCCTATCCATCCGATTCGCGCAATTGCGGGGATGCAGGTCGGTGTGTGCGATCAGGCGGCGGCCGCCTGATCGAAATAGAAGCGATTGGCCAGAAGCAGAGCGCCCGCTCCGTCTTCCGCCATGGCGTCTCCGCCGATCCGCGCCGCAAGTTCCGGCCGACCGCGCAAAGCGCAACCGCCTACCATAACGGAAATCGAACGGTTCGCGGAACGACGCCGAATGGCCTCAATCGTGCGTGCGGCGCTGTCCAGATGCGCCTCGTCGCTGACGGTGACGCCGAGAACGGAAAACCATTGCGATTCCGCAAGCCGAGCATTTTCGGCCGCCGAAGCGCCAAGCGACATGGTCGTATCCCAACCCGAAGACACCAGAAAAGCCGAAACGATTTCTACGCCGAAAAGGTGCCGTTCCTTGGGAGCGGATATCAGCAGCGCATTGCGGCCGGGCGCCCCGGGGCCGCCCGAAACCCGCACGCAGGTTTCGAGAAGCGCGCGAAGCCTGGTTACGCCGAGGGTCACATCGACGAAATCGCAGTCATCCTGGAACCAGGATTCGCCCAATTCGCGGGCGGTCGGCGCCAGCAGCGTCTCGAACAGCGCAGCCATGCCCATGCCGGCGTCGCGCATACGAAAGAAAAACTTCTCCGCATCTGCGCCGTCTGGTTGTCTCACCAGTCGGGCGAACTCGGTCACAATTTCCCTATCGGCTTCAAAAGGAAAAGCCGGAACTCTCAGTTGGCGATGCAGGCTGGCGAGTTTGGGTCCAACATGCTCATGGACGACCCTCTCCAGTCTCTCACTCTCACCGCCTTGCGGCGCGCGCCCCAAGGAAAATTTGCTTGCTTCTTGAAGTTGCAAAATACCCGCATGATGGTCGCGAGCATCAAAGGCAAAGCCAACAAAACCCATCAACCCCTCCCGGTCAAAAGCACCGATGGGAAATTCCGTCGAGCCAGTCGTTGAGGGCCAGCGGGCGTATAAAACCCAAAATACCCTCCCGAGTAAAGCCCCGCCGACGCCTTCGAGCGCCTTCCCTACGGATTGCCGAGCGGCAATCTAGGGACGGCCCAATTTTAGATCCTTGACATAAATCATTTTATTTCGCGGCGTTTTCGGTGCCGCGGCGTGACGGACGGAGTGACGCTGCGACATTACGCCTCAAGCCGACACTTGATTCATCGGTGTCGACGCCACTCGACGACGTTAAACAGCCCACAAGATCAGCAGCATGCGCAAGCAGTTTACAAGCGCAGATCACGTGCGCCATCCGGGTGCCTTTCGGAGGCGCAGCGCCGGCGGCGACTATCTTTATTCCGCCGCCTCGTCACGCGTCGAAAACGGGGCGTTCAGTCGCACCACCTGCCAATTGAGCCAGCCAGCGAACGTGACCCACGCGAGATAGGGAGCAAGCAGAGCGGCCGAACGCGGCGAAAAACTGATGCAGAACAGAATCAGCGCAAGGATTGAAATCCAGAAGGGCACGAGTTCGATCAAGGCCCAATCGGGACGCCGAAGCTTGAAATACAAAGGGGTCCAAGCAAGATTCAGCAGGGCGTTCACGACGAAAAGCGCAATCAAACGCCAACGCGTGACCGAGTCCGGCGCATCGTTCCACGCCACAACGCCCGCAGTGGCGATCAACGCGAAAATGATCGACCAGCCCGGCCCGAAGGCCCAATCTGGCGGTTTGAGCGCCGGGAAACGCAATGCCTTATACCAAGGGCCGGTGTCCGTGGTCACGCCACCGAAAACCGCGACAACCAGCACTGCGCTGGTTGCGACGGCGATTTCGACAAGATGGGACCAGAACGTCTCGATCATGATCAGGCAAGTCTCAGCAGATGCGCGACATCCTTGAAGAAAATGCGCGCCTGCGCCAAAAAGTTCCGCTTGGGGTATTCCTTGTTCATATAGGATTCCCAAGTCAGGCGCTGCACATCGGGATCTCGGCAGATCTTGACGAAGCTTTCGCGACCGCGATCCGTCGAATAGAAGAAACGCTGCAGCAAGCCGAGCACCCAGAACACGCGGCCATGATCCTTCATGAAGCGTTTGCGCGCATTGGCCAGCGCGCGCGCGTTGCCGGTTTCCAAGCACTCGCCGACCGCCTCGGCGGCGAGCCGGCCGCCGAGCAGCGCGTAATAGATGCCCTCGCCCGAAGCCGGCGCGACCGTACCGGCGGCGTCGCCGGCCAGCAGCACGTCGCGGCCATTGTCCCAACGCTTCAGCGGCTTCAGCGGAATGGGCGCGCCCTCGCCGCGAATCGTCTTGAGCGGACCGAGATCGGTTTCGCCGCGCAGCGCGGCCACCGCGCCACGCAGAGAGAATCCCTTATGCGCCGAGCCGACGCCGACGCTCATGGTCGGGCCGTGTGGAAACACCCAGGCGTAAAAATCCGGCGAGAGGTTGCCGCGATAGTAGATTTCACAGCGGTCAGGGCGCTCGGCAGGCGTTTCGACGATCTCGTGGTAGGCGAACACCATCGGAATGCGTTCGGCCCCGGGAATTTCCTGACGTCCGACCTGGCTCAAAGCGCCATCGGCGCCGATGACATATTTGGCGCGCAGAATTTCTTCGGTGACGGAGTCTTTGGGTCGATAGTGCACGAGCACATCGCCATTTTCACGCGTCAGCTTCACATAGGTCCCGGTCAGCCGCGTGGCGCCGGATTCCGCGGCGCGGACACGCAGGAACTCATCGAATTCGAGCCGGTCGACCATGCCGACATAGCCGCCCTCGATGGGCATGTCGACGCGCACGTCGGTTGGCGAGATCATCGTCGCCATGCTGACGCGGCATTTCAACAAATGCTGCGGGATGTCGAAGTCGCGAATGGCGCGCGGCGGAATGGCGCCGCCGCAAGGCTTGATGCGGCCAGCCTTGTCGAGCAGCGCAACCTTGCGTCCGGCCCGGGCCAGATCATGCGCGGCGGTCGCGCCGGCCGGTCCGCCACCGACCACAACCGCGTCGAAGCGATCCTGATCCGGCATGGAGTTCTCCTTTTCACACTGACTGTTGAAACTGTCCTCACGCGCCGGTCGGCGCGCTCTCGAATTCCACGGCCCCGGCTTCGGCCCGGGGCGCCTCGCGACCGATGCGGACCGCGAGCATCGCCGCGGCCACGAAGGCGACGGCCTCTATGACGAAGACGGCGCCGTAAGCGCCCAACGCCGAACCCAGCGCCCAACGCGCGATATCGACAAGGCCGGCGCCGATCAAGCCGCCGGCGCCGAGCGCCAAGGCTTGCGCGGCGCCCCAGAGGCCCATGCGCACGCCCTCGCGCGCTTCCGCGCCATGGCCGGCTAGCCCCATCATCGCGCCAATCGCCGAGGCGGCGTAGATCCCATTGCCCACGCCCAATGCGAAGACTGCGATACGCAGCGGGCCGGGATCGGCGGCGACCAGACCCGTGGCGGCGACCGCGACCAGCGCCGCGGAAGCGGCGAGACAACCCCCGACGATCCACAATTTCAGGTCGCCCAGCCGCCGCCCGCCGATGGCGGAGGCGCCGATCGCCACCGTGATCATGCCGAGCAGAACGCCGCCATGCTGCAGACCGGCGAGCTTTGTCGTAACCCCCGGCGTCAGCCCGAAGGCGAGCCCGGCGAACGGCTCCACCAGCAATTCCTGGGCGCTGTAGGCGAGCATGGAGACAAAGATGAAAACCGTAAAGCGCCGCGCCGCGGGTTCCGACCAAACCTCGTGAAAGGCCTCGCGGAACGAATTGGTCCGGCGTTGGGCCGCCGCGCGCGGCCGCGAATGTGTTTCAACGCCGATCACCGCCAGCGACGCCACGGCAAAGGCCGCCAGACAGACGACGCCAGTCACTTCGATCAATCGCGAGCCGGAATAGGGGTCAAGGTAATGTCCGGCGAGCGGCGCCGTCACCGCGAAACCGACGATCATCATGACCCAAACAAGCGTGGCGGCGGCGGCGCGACGTTGCGGCGCCACACGCGCAGCCAAAGTCGCCAGCACATTGGTGCCCGCCGCGCCCGCGCCGCAGCCGACCAGCAAAAAGCCCAATGCGGCGACGGCGAGGCCTTCCAGTTTCGACGCGTTGGCGAGGGCTGCGCCTGCAGCCGCGAGCACGCCGCCGACCGCCAGCGCGGCCATGCCGCCGATGATCCAGGGCGTGCGGCGGCCGTTGACGTCGGATTGATGGCCCCAGGCGGGACGCATCACCTGTACGCCGTGAAACAGGGCCACGAGCAGGCCGGGAATGACAGCGGGGAAGGCAAGCTCGACCACCATCACCCGGTTGATCGTCGCCGTCATCAACACGACGATCGCGCCAAGCGAAGCCTGCACCAGACCAAGGCGGATAATTCCCGTCCAGGTCAGCAACGACGAAGCGTCGCGCATCCCGGGATCCAAAGAGGGCTCGGAGGCGACGCTCATGACGGCCTCACCCCGCACGCAGCGCGAAGGCGCTGACCAGCATGCCCAACACATAAAGCGTCGTGCCGGTCGCATTGTAATAAGCCGCCTGCCCACGAGGGTCGCGCAGCAGTCGCGCCATCAGCACGAGTTGGCCGACAAACAGACCGACGACGAGCACGGCGTAGAAAGGATGCCCCCATTTGGCGAGCAGGAAGATCGCCACCACTTGCGGCGCCGCCATGACGACGCAAGCCAGACGCACGGCCTTGTCCACGCCGAGCTGCACCGGCAGCGAGCGCACGCCCATGACCTTGTCGCCTTCGATCGCTTTGAAATCGTTCAGGGTCATGATGCCGTGGGCGCCAAAGCTGTAAAGGAAAGCGAACAGCACCACAGCGCCGCTCGGAAAGGCGCCGGTCATCGCCGCCGCGCCGGTAAACCAGGGCAAACCCTCATAGCAAAGCGCGACAGCCGAATTGCCGTACCAGCCGTTCAGCTTCAGGCGATAGGGAGGGGCGCTGTAGGCCCAGGCGAGCGCCAGGCCAAGCACGGCCGCCGCCAGCACCGCGGAACCCAGGGTCGCGGCCACGATCAGCGACAGCACGCTCCAGACGCAGCCAATGTAAAAGCCCCAGTTTCCCGGAATGCGGCCTGATGGGATCGGGCGTTCCGGTTGGTTGATGGCGTCAACCTCGCGATCATACCAATCGTTGACCGCCTGGCTGGTGGCGCAGACCAGCGGCCCGGCGAGCACCGCGCCCAGAAGCGCCGCGCCCCACTTGATCGGGACGCCGCTCGACACCACGCCGCACATATAGGCCCACATCGGCGCGAACCAGGTGATGGGCTTAAGTAGTTCAAGGACGGCGAACAATTGAGGCTTTTGCATGTAAAAACGCTAAACTTGACAGCCCAAAGTGTCAAGTGGGATTTACGGTTGGGTCACGCCCCATCGTCATCCAGGTTGGGTTCGTCCTCGCCCAGGTCGCCGAGACCGTAGCGCCGTAATTTGGCGTAAAACCCTTGCCGGCTGAGGCCGAGCATTTCCGCCGCGGCCGCGCGATTGTCGTGGGTGAGCTCCAGCGCGGCTTCGATGCACAGGCGTTCGATCAGGTCGGTCGTCTCGCGCACAAGGTTTTTCAACGGAACGCGCCCGACGAGGTCGATGAAATGCTCGACGGTGCGGGGCAATTCGCGGCCGCCCAGCCGCTCGCTGCCGGGACGCCAGCCCACCGCGCGGATGGTCAGCCCATAGCAAGGGTCGCCTGCGCCCGGCAGCAGCACGCCGGCCACCTCGACATCCTCGGTGGAGCCGAGTTCTCCACGCACAATGGTCGAAAAATGCCGGACGGCGCCGTGAGCGCGCAGATTGGCGAAGAGAATGCCGACGTCGATCGACGGGCGGCCAAGCCAGCGTTCGATCTTTTCGTTCCGGGCCTGCGCCTCGACGCCGACCTGGGCGAGATCGAGAAAAGCGGCGTTGGCGCCGATCACGCGGAGGTCGGAGCTGACGACCACGAAGGCCTCCGGCATGGCGACCACCATCTGGAGCACATTGGCGTCCTGCTCGGTGCGGGGGCCGGCGCCGCCCTCGACCCGCGAAAACAGCACCAGCAGATGCGCGGCGCTGTCCTGCCGGAACAGCGAGCCCGAGATCAGCACCCGCACGCCGTTCGAAGCGATCTCGACCATGACGTTGTCGACGCGCGGGGCGAGCCGCGCGGCGGCGACAAACGACTGAATGGCCTGCCGGCTGCGCGCATCGAAAAGATCGTTGAACGAGGCGCCGGGAATGCGTCTGGGGTCGACGCCGAACAATGTGGCCGCCGCGGGATTCACTTCAACGATGCGTTGCGTGCTGGCGTCCACGATGGCGACCGGTTCGTTCGAAAGCTGAAAAAGCAGGCGATAGCGCTTTTCAGCGTCCCGGATGCGCGCATATTCGCGCTCCATATCCTGCTGCGCGTCGGCGAGGCGCTGTTGCAGCGCCGCCAGCGCGCGCAAATCGCGTCCCACCGCCACCACGCGCGATTCGGTCTCAAGCCGCACGGCGCAATAGCGCACGGGGACGTCGGAGCCGCCCGACGCCGAGGGATGATTGACCTGTCGCCAGCGCGTCGGCTGCCGAGGATTGGCCTCTCGGAGCAGGTCGTCCACTTTCGGCCGCGTCTCGCTGGTCACCAGATCGGCCCAGCGCCGTCCGAGCCAGCGGCCGCCCAACTCCTTGGCGAGGTCCACGTTCGAAAAGGCGACGTCGAGAATCGCGCCCTCCTTGTCCATGACAAGAGAGACGTCGGCGGAGGCGGCGACAAGCACGCCTGCCGTCGCTGCGTCGATGGCGCCGAGATGCTCCTTCGCGTCGGAGAATCGCCCCTTGGCTGGGGATGCCGACGAGCCTTCGCTCACGTATGCGTTCCTGTTCAAGATGACCGAACGCGATCTCAGCCGCGCGTGTGAAATACGTGTGACATGGCGGACCCGTTTACCAAAGCCTTCTGATGTTTAACAGGAAGTTTGGCGGCGCACACACAGAAATCCGCCCCAATTTTCCGAGCAATATCCGGGCGTCTGGCGAAGATTGCGCCTCCGACGACAACAAGCAGGTTTGGGTTGCGTGAGGCGGCGCGCGCCTCGGCCACCGCCTGCGACAACGATTCAACATTTCGATCGCAACTCAGTGAAAAACCAACGAAATCCCGCCATTCCCGTGACAGGTCGGCGCGAAGGCCGCGGCCCTCGCCGCGCGTGACGCGCCAACCGATGTCGCGAAAAATGGCCTCGGCCACGTCGGCGCCGAGCGTATGCCGTTCGCCAGGCGCGACTTGAAGGAGAATGGAGGGCTGTTTCAACGGCATGCGCGCGGGGCCTTCCGGCGCGATCCGTCCCATGACGCGTTGCAGGGCGCCGCATGCGCGCTGCACGTCGATCAAATCGCATTCGTCGCGATCCCACAGGCGGCCCAACTCGCGGGCCACTGGCGCGAGCACGTCGACCATCACGCCAACCGGCGAGGCGCTGGAGGCGAGGCGCGCCTCTATCTCGTAGCGAAAGGCGTCATCGCCCGCGATGAGCCAGCGCGCAAGCTGGACGCATTGCGCGCGCGAGACCCGCGCCGCGTTCGGCGGGATGTCGTTGCGCGTCGCGCCGGGGCGCTCCGCGTCCCGTTTCGCCAGCGTCCGCAGGGCCTGGAGGGCGCCTGCCTTTTTCGAGGCGGATCCGTCTTTTGTAAGCCGCCGCGGGAACGCGCCCGACTGGTACATGCCGCCCCCAATCTCCGAGACCGCGCCAGCGTCGTGCAACAGGCGGCCGGCGTAATCGCCAGCCCAGCGCGCGACGTCCACGCGCCATGGCCTACTTAAATGTATTTTTTGCTTTACGTCAATTTATCTTGACATTTTTTGCAGCTGGGCCGTACCATTGCCCTCCAGCGATGACCTCTACGCTGCTTGAGTAACGCCTGTTTGCACAGGGAAAACAGTATGATGGTTGAAAGGACGACCGGCGCTGCACCGAAGGCGCTCTATAGTCCCGAGCAGAGGGCGCGCCGTGATGCGACCGTCTGGACGCTTGTCCAGGGGGTGCTGGCGCCCTTTCAGTTTCTTGTCTTTCTCATCTCCCTTGTGCTCGTCGTCCGCTATTTGCTGACGGGCCAGGGACAAGATGTCGCGACGGCGTCGATTGTCGTCAAGGCCATTACGCTTTACACCATCATGGTCACGGGCGCGATCTGGGAAAAGGTCGTGTTTGGCGTTTATCTTTTCGCCGAGCCTTTCTTCTGGGAAGACGTGTTCAGCATGTTGGTCATCGCGTTGCATACGGCCTATATCGTCGCGCTCCTGACGCATGTCGTCGATACGCGCGCTCAGATGATGATCGCGCTGGCCGCTTATGCGACTTATGTGATCAACGCCGGCCAGTTCTTGTGGAAATTGCGTATGGCGCGCCTGCAGGGCGTGAATGTCGCCGCTGTTCCGGAAGTCGCGCCATGAACGAGACGCTCCGCTCGCCTGCGCCTGATGCGCCGGTTGTTCATCACGAGCGCGGTCAGCGCTCGGTCTTTTGTGGTCTTGCCGGGATCGTCTGGCTGCATCGCAAGATTCAGGACGCCTTCTTCCTGGTCGTTGGTTCGCGCACCTGCGCGCATCTGCTGCAGTCGGCGGCGGGTGTGATGATTTTCGCCGAGCCGCGCTTCGCCACCGCGATTCTTGAAGAACGCGATCTTGCCGGCCTTGCCGACGTCAATGACGAGCTCGACAATGTGGTGGCGCGCCTGCTGGAGCGCCGTCCCGACATCAAGATGCTGTTCCTGGTAGGGTCCTGCCCTTCCGAGGTCATCAAGATCGACCTCGTCCGCGCGGCGCAGCGTCTCAACCGCATCCATTCGCCGCGTGCGAAAGTCGTGAGCTATTCGGGCAGCGGCATCGAAAAGACGTTTACAGAGGGTGAGGACGCCTGTCTGGCGGCGCTTGTTCCCGATCTGCCTCTGGACGCTGCGTCGGCGCCTTCGCTTCTGGTCGTCGGCGCGCTGGCTGATGTTGTCGAGGACCAGTTCGCGACGACTTTCCGTGAAATTGGAGTCGAGGCTCGCTTCTTGCCGGCGCGTCGGGCTGATTCGATGCCGGCGGTCGGGCCGAATACGAAGTTTATTCTGGCGCAGCCCTTCCTCGCCGAAACGGCGCGGGCGCTCGAGTTGCGTGGAGCCAAGCGGATTCCGGCAGTCTTTCCGCTTGGTTCGGAAGGCACGTCGCTTTGGCTCAAGGCCGTCGCTGACGCCTTCAACGTTCAGGCGGCGACGCTTGACGCCGCCACGGCGCCGGGGCGCGCCAGGGCGGAGATGTCGCTGGCGCGGCATCGGGAGCAGCTCGCCGGAAAGAAAATCTTCTTCTTCCCGGACTCGCAGCTCGAAGTGCCGCTGGCGCGCTTCCTGGCGCGCGAACTTGGCATGAAGCCGGTCGATGTTTCGACGCCCTATCTGCATCAGCAATTGCTAGCGGAGGAGTTGGCGCTTCTGTCATCGGAAACGCGCCTGAATGAAGGCTCGGCCGTTGACGATCAGCTTGATCGGTGCCGCGAAGCGCGCCCCGACCTCACCGTCTGCGGTCTTGGCCTCGCCAATCCGCTGGAGGCAGAGGGTTTGCCGACCAAATGGGCCATTGAATTGCTGTTCACGCCGATCCAGGGCTACGATCAGGCCGGCGATCTCGCCGAACTCTTCACCCGGCCGCTGACGCGCCGGTCGCGGCTGGAGGTCTGACGATGCAGCTCACGCTCTGGACCTATGAAGGGCCGTCCCACATCGGCGCCATGCGCGTCGCCACCGGCATGAACGGTCTGCACTTCGTCCTGCACGCGCCGCAGGGCGATACCTATGCGGATCTCTTGTTCACGATGATCGAACGCCGTAACAAGCGGCCGCCGGTCACCTATACGACCTTTCAGGCCCGCGATCTCGGCACGGACACCGCCGAGATTTTCAAGACGGCGGCCCGCGACGCGTACGAGCGTCATCAGCCGCGCGCCATGATCGTCGGCTCCTCCTGCACCGCCGAGCTGTTGCAGGACGATCCCGGCGGACTCGCCCGCGCTCTGGCTCTGCCCGTTCCCGTGATCCCCGTCGAACTCTCGGCCTATTCCAAGAAGGAAAACTGGGGCGCGTCGGAGACATTTTATCGTCTGGTGCGCGGGCTTTCCGGAGCCAAGCGCGAGCGCCCGCAGCGCGCCCGTCCGCTCGTCAATCTGCTGGGTCCGACGGCGCTTGGTTTCCGCCACCGCGACGACGTGATTGAGATTACAAAATTGCTCAACGCGCTAGGCGTCGATGTCAACGTCGCCGCTCCGATGGGCGCCACCCCCGACGATCTGACCCGGCTGGGCGATGCCGATTTCAATGTCGTGCTCTATCCCGAGATCGCGCTGCCCGCGGCGCAATATCTCGAAAAGGCCCACGGACAGCCTTACACCAAAACCGTGCCGATCGGCGTCGGCGCCACCCACGAGTTCATCGCGGAAGTGCGCAAGCTCGGTAATCTTTCTGACGGTCAGGCGCTGCCAGAGTCCAATCTGCCGTGGTGGTCGCGTTCGGTGGACTCGACTTATCTGACCGGAAAGCGCGTGTTCATCTTTGGCGACGGCACCCATGTTCTCGCCGCCGAGCGCATTGCGCGCGAGGAGATCGGTTTCGAGGTCGTCGGCCTCGGCACTTTCTCGCGGGAATTCGCGCGTGACGTGCGGGCGCGCGCCGCCGCGCACAATCGCGAAGCGCTGATCACGGACGACTATCTCGAAGTCGAGGCCGCGATCTCCGCCGCCCATCCCGAACTGGTGTTGGGCACGCAGATGGAGCGTCACATCGCCAAGCGTCTGCGCCTGC
Organism: Rhodoblastus acidophilus; assembly: GCF_900187365.1. Classification (GTDB taxonomy): domain Bacteria; phylum Pseudomonadota; class Alphaproteobacteria; order Rhizobiales; family Beijerinckiaceae; genus Rhodoblastus; species Rhodoblastus acidophilus. The sequence goes on along the minus strand of NZ_FYDG01000010.1, from coordinate 55,913 downwards.
CATGCGCGGTGATATCCGCGCCGGCGCATGTGCAGGATTTCCCGGCGCGCTATGCGCCTCAGATGGGATTCGAAGGCGCTAACGTCATTTTTGATTCGTGGGTCCATCCGCTGATGATGGGTCTTGAAGAGCATCTGCTTGGCATGTTTCGCGAGGACGCGGAATTTCACGAGCATGCGTCGCATTTGGGCGCTTCCAGCGCCCCTCCGTCTGCGGCCTTGCAACCTGCGGCGCCGCAGCCGGATCTCCCGGCCGCGGCGGCGGTCGCGCCCGCTTCCGGCGATCCCGTCTGGAGCGAGGAAGCGCAAAAGGAACTGAAGAAAATCCCGTTCTTCGTTCGTGGCAAGGCCCGTGGCAATACTGAGAAATACGCGCGCGAGCGCGGTTTGACGATGATTAGCGTGGGAACTTTGTATGATGCAAAAGCCCATTTCGGCCGCTGAGGACTCATCCGTGAAATTCGTGATCGTCACGATGGATTCGCATGTCGCGAGCGCGACTGATCGCGCGCGCATCGCTCTTGCGAAGGAAATTCCGGGTCTGGTCCTGGTGGTCCACGCGGCTTCCGAATTCGCGTCCGAGCCCGAGCGGCTGAAACGCTGCCTGGATGACATCGCCGACGCCGACATTGTCGTGTCGATCATGTTGTTCCTGGAAGAGCATTTCAAACCGTTGTTGCCCGCGCTCATGGCGCGCCGCGAGCATTGCGACGCCATGGTCTGCGCCATGTCGGCCGGCGAGGTGACCAAGCTCACCAAGATGGGCAAGTTCGATATGAGCGCGCCCGCCAGCGGGCCGATGGCCTTGCTGAAGAAGCTGCGCGGCTCCAAGCCGAACAATGAGGCGGCCGGCGCCAGTCAGATGACCATGCTGCGCAGGATCCCGAAGCTGCTGCGCTTCATTCCCGGCACGGCCCAGGACGTGCGCTCCTATTTCCTGACGCTGCAATATTGGCTCGCCGGTTCCGAAGAGAACATGGAGAACCTGGTGCGGTCGCTGGTCGACCGTTACGCCGACGGTCCGCGCCGCCGGTTGCGCGGGGCGCTCAAGGCGGCGCCGCCGAAGGAATATCCTGAAAACGGCGTCTATCATCCGAACATGCCGGGCCGGGTCGCGGAAACCGTCGACCAGTTGCCGTCCACCCCGGGCGCCAAGGCGACGGTGGGCCTGCTGATCATGCGTTCCTATGTGCTGGCGGGGAACACCGGCCATTACGACGGCATGATCGCGGCGCTGGAAGAGCGTGGATTGAGGGTCATCCCGGCCTTCGCCGCCGGTCTCGACGCCCGCCCCGCCATCGAAAAGTTCTTTTTCAAGGATGGGCGCCCGGTCATCGACGCCATGGCGTCGCTGATGGGGTTCAGTCTGGTCGGCGGCCCGGCGTATAATGACGCCAAGGCGGCCGAGGAAATCCTAACCAGGCTGGACGCCCCCTATATCGCGGCTCATCCGGTCGAATTCCAAACGCTGGAGCAGTGGAAGGATTCGGAGCGCGGCCTGCTGCCGGTGGAATCGACCATCATGGTGGCGATTCCCGAACTCGACGGCTCCACGGGGCCGGCGGTGTTTGGCGGGCGCGCGCGCGGCGGTTCGGTTTGCGGCGGCTGCGAAGACGGTTGCTGCTTCCCGGAGTCGGAAAGCTTGCGCGATATGCACGTTTGCAAAGAGCGCGCCAACGCTCTTGCGGCTCGCATCGAGAAACTGGCGGTGCTGCGGCGCTCCGAGCGCGCCAAGCGCAAGATCGCCATCGTCATCTTCAACTTTCCGCCCAACGCCGGCAACACCGGCACCGCCGCCTATCTGTCGGTGTTTGAATCGCTGCACCGCGTGCTCGTGGCGATGAAGGAGGCGGGCTATTCGGTCACGCCGCCGGTCAGCGTCGACGCCCTGCGCGAATCTATCGTCAATGGCAACGCCGCCAATTATGGCGCGGTCGCCAATGTGCATACGCGCATTCCGACCGACGATCATGTGCGCCGCGAACGCTGGCTGAAGCAGATCGAGGCGGCATGGGGCCCGGCTCCGGGCCGCCAGAACACCGATGGTGCGACCATCCATGTTCTCGGCGAGCGGTTCGGCAATGTCTTCGTCGGCATCCAGCCCTCGATGGGCTATGAAGGCGACCCGATGCGCCTGCTGTTCGAGCATGGCTTCGCGCCGACCCACGCCTTCTCGGCCTTCTGCCGCTGGTTGAAGGAGGATTTCGGCGCCGACGCCGTGCTGCATTTCGGCACCCATGGCGCGCTGGAGTTCATGCCGGGCAAGCAGACGGGACTGTCGGGGCAGTGCTGGCCGGATCGCCTGATCGGCGACCTGCCGAACTTCTATCTCTATGCTTCGAACAATCCGTCCGAAGGCGCGATCGCCAAGCGCCGCGCCGGCGCCACGCTGATCAGCTATCTGACGCCGCCGGTCGCCAACGCGGGGCTGTATCGCGGCCTGCTCGATCTGCGCGCCACGCTCGACCGCTATCGCAATTGCGGCCCCGACGCCGACAAGGAGCGCGCGGACCTCGCCGAAATCATCCAGGCGCAGGCGGCGGAACTCGATCTCGCCAAGGCCGAACCCGCCTGGGGCGAAGAGGCGGAGTCCAAGATTCTCGCGCTCGGCGACGCCGTGCTCGAACTCGAATACACTTTGATCCCGCACGGCTTGCACGTGGTCGGCGCGCCGATGTCGCCCGAGGAGCGGGTGGACATGCTGATGTCCATGGCCGAGGCGACCCAGGGCGTGCAGTTGAAGCGTGACGAGGTGTCGGCGTTGGTCGACGGCAAGGCCGTCGATTCGATCACCCGCGACGCGGCCACCCGCGACGTGCTGAAGGCGCTCAAACCCTCGGCGGACTATCTCAGCGAGGATTATGAAGTCGCTGGCATTTTGCGCGCCCTCGACGGCAGGTTCGTGCGGCCCGCGCCGGGCGGCGATCTGCTGCGCATGCCGGAAATCCTGCCGACGGGCCGCAACCTGCATGGCTTTGACCCGTTCCGCATTCCCAGCGCCTACGCCATCCAGGACGGCGCCAAGCAGGCGGCGCGGCTACTCGACCGCTATGTCGCCGACGGCAACGCCTTCCCTGAAACCATCGCCATGGTTCTCTGGGGCACGGACAATCTGAAAACCGAAGGCGCGCCGATCGCCCAGGCCCTCGCGCTCATGGGCGCGGCGCCGCGCTTCGACAGCTACGGCCGCCTCACCGGCGCCGCGCTGATCCCGCTGGAGCAGTTGGGACGCCCGCGCGTCGATGTGGTGATCTCGCTGTCGGGCATTTTCCGCGACCTGTTGCCGCTGCAGATCAAGATGCTGGCCGAAGCCGCCTATCTCGCCGCCTCGGCTGACGAGCCGGCGGAGCGGAACTTTGTGCGCAAGCACGCGCTCGCCTTCATGGCGGCGCAGAACTGCGACATCGAGGAGGCTTCGCTGCGCGTGTTCGGCAACGCCGACGGCGCCTATGGCTCGAACGTCAACAACCTCGTCGAATCCGGCAATTGGGAAAACGAGGACGAACTGGCCGAGACCTACACCCGCCGCAAAGGTTTCGCCTACGGGCGGCAGGGCGCGCCGGCGCAAAAGCCGGAACTGCTCAAGAGCGTGCTGCAGAGCGTCGATCTGGCCTATCAGAACCTCGATTCGGTCGAGTTGGGCGTCACCACGGTCGACAATTATTTCGACACGCTGGGCGGCGTCAGCCGCGCGGTCAAGCGCGCCAAGGGCGAGGTCGCCCCGGTCTATATCGGCGACCAGACCAAGGGCGAGGGCGTGGTGCGCACGCTCAACGAGCAGGTGGCGCTGGAGACCCGCACCCGCATGCTCAATCCGAAATGGTATGAAGGCCTGCTCAAGCACGGTTTCGAGGGGGTGCGCCAGATCGAGACCCATGTCACCAACACCATGGGCTGGTCGGCGACGACCGGGCAGGTCGAGCCGTGGGTTTACCAACGTTTGACCCAGACCTATGTCACCGACCCCGAAATGCGCGAACGTCTCGCCGCGCTGAACCCGGCCGCGACCGCCAAGATCGCGACGCGGTTGCTTGAAGCGCATGAGCGTGGTTACTGGAAGCCCGACCCGGAGATGTTGGCGGCCTTGCAGAACGCCGGTGATGAGTTGGAAGATCGCCTCGAAGGCGTTGTTGCGGAGGTTGCATGAACACCGTGATCCGGAATGCCCAGCCACCAGGATCGGTTCAGGTCGAACTCGACCCGGACATCAGGATCGATACCGCCAAGGTGTTCGCGATCTACGGCAAGGGCGGGATCGGGAAGAGCACGACGTCGTCGAACTTGTCGGTCGCCTTCTCCAAGTTGGGAAAGCGCGTGCTGCAGATCGGCTGCGATCCTAAGCACGATTCGACGTTCACGCTGACCAAGTGTCTCGCGCCCACGGTGATCGACGCTCTGGAGTCGGTGCGGTTCCATATCGAGGAGCTGCGCGTCGAAGATTACATGATGGAAGGCTATAACGGCGTCCTGTGTGTCGAGGCCGGCGGCCCGCCCGCTGGCACCGGCTGCGGCGGTTTCGTGGTCGGCCAAACGGTCAAGCTGCTGAAGGAGCATCGCCTTCTTGACGACACCGATGTCGTCGTGTTCGACGTGCTCGGAGACGTGGTGTGCGGCGGCTTCGCGTCGCCCTTGCAGCACGCCGACCGCGCGCTGATCGTCACCGCCAACGATTTCGATTCGATCTTCGCCGCCAACCGCATCGCCGCCGCTATCAACGCCAAGGCGAAGAATTACGATGTACGCCTCGGCGGCGTGATCGCCAATCGCAGCAAGGCCACCGATCAGATCGACGGTTTCTGCGAGCGGACCGGCCTGAAGCGCGTGGCGCATATTCGCGACGTCGACGCCGTCCGGCGCAGCCGCCTGAAGAAGTGCACCTTGTTCGAGATGGAGGAGACTCCTGAAGTCCTTGAGGTGCGCGAGGAATATATGCAACTCGCCGAAAAGCTTTGGGCCGGCGTGGAGCCGATCGAGGCGACGCCGATGAAGGATCGCGAACTGTTTGAATTCCTAGGGTTCGACTGATGGCCGAAGTGAGCTACGACGCCAAACGCGAGGAATTGCGCACCTATTTCGACCGCACCGCGGTCGAGGCATGGCGTCGCCTGACCTCCGACGAGCCGGTCGGCTCCGTGCGGGCCACCGTTCGGGCGGGACGCGCCGAGATGCGCGCCAACCTGCTGTCCTGGCTGCCGGAAGATCCCAAGGGGATGCGCATCCTTGACGCCGGCTGCGGGTCCGGCGCGCTCGCCGTCGAGGCGGCGCGACGCGGCGCCGATGTGGTCGCTGTCGACATTTCGCCGACCTTGGTCAATCTGGCCAAGGAGCGGTCCGCGTCCGAGGCTTTCGCGGAGCGCATCGACTGGCGCGTCGGCGACTATCTGTCGCCCGATCTCGGCGATTTCGACTATGTCGTGGCGATGGACAGCCTGATCCACTACGAAGGATCGGACATCGCCAAAACGCTGGACACACTGGCGGCGCGCACCTCGCAGGCGATGATTGTCACCATAGCCCCGCGCACTCTGCCCCTCACGATCATGCACGCGGTCGGCAAATTGTTTCCGCGCGGCGACCGGTCGCCGGCCATTGCGCCGATTTCGCAGGCCGCGCTCGAACGCGAAATGCAGCAGTTCCCCGGCCTCGCCAATTGGCGGCTGACGCGCTCCTATCGCGTCGCTCGCGGTTTTTATATTTCCGAAGCCTTGGAATTCCATAAGGATTTGGAGGCGTGCTCCGCATGAATAGCGTGACAGCCGCCATCATGGGACAGCTTAGCCGCCTGCCTTTCGCGGATGCGGGGACGGCTGAGCTTCCGATGGGACGGCTGCTGCGGCTGTCGCTGTTCCAGGTCACGGTTGGCATGGCGGCGACCTTGATGATCGGCACGCTTAATCGCGTCATGATCGTCGAACTCGGCGTGCCCTCGTGGATCGTCGCTCTGATGCTGGCGATTCCGCTATTGTCGGCGCCGCTGCGCACGGTGATCGGATTCCGGTCGGACAGCCACCGCTCCGTGCTGGGCTGGCGACGCGCGCCTTTCATCTGGTTCGGCACCTTGTCGCAGTTTGGCGGCTTCGCCATCATGCCCTTCGCTTTGGTGCTGCTCTCCGGCGACACGACCGCGCCCATGTGGGTCGGGCAGGCGGCTGCGGCGTTGGCCTTCCTGCTCGTTGGCGGCGGTCTTCACACTGTGCAAACTGTAGGTCTTGCACTTGCGACCGATCTGGCTCCGGAACATGCCCGCCCCAAGGTGGTCGCCCTGCTGTGCGCGGCCATGCTGCTGGGCATGGCGGTGAGCGCCTTCGTGTTTGGCCTCGCGTTGCGCAATTTCAGCGAGATCAGGCTGATCCAGGTCATCCAGGGCGCGGCGATGGTGACGCTGGCGCTCAACGTGATTGCGCTGTGGAAACAGGAACCGCGCTACGCTTTGCCGCAGACGGCGGCCGCGCGCGTTGGCTTTTTCGAGGCGTGGACCCTGTTCGCCAATGAGGCGCGGGCGCGTCGCCGCCTCGTCGCCATCGCGCTTGGCACGGCCGGCTTCTCCATGCAGGATATCCTGTTGGAGCCGTATGGCGGCAAGATTCTTCATTTGCCTGTTGGCGCGACCACGGCCTTGACCGCCATGCTGGCGGTTGGCGGCGGCGTCGGCCTGATCCTGGCCGCGCGACGGCTTAACCGTGGCGCGGACCCGCATCGCATTGCTGGCCTGGGCGCCTTGGTTGGGGTGATCGCTTTCGCCTTCGTCATGTTCGCCGCGCCGATGGAATCGGGCGGGGCGTTCGGCGTCGGCGTCGCCTTGATCGGGTTTGGCGGCGGTCTGTTCGCTCATGGCGGCTTGACCGCGAGCATGGCCTTTGCGCGCCCCGAGGCGCGCGGCCTCGCGCTCGGCGCCTGGGGCGCCGCGCAAGCGACTGCGGCGGGTCTGGCCATCGCCGCCAGCGGTTTCATCAATGACACGGTGGGCGCGCTCGCGAGTAGCGGCGCGCTTGGCGAAGCCCTCGCCGATCCCGTGACCGGTTATGTCGCGGTCTACGGAATCGAGATCTTTCTGCTGCTCGCCTCGATCGTCGCGATCGGGCCGCTGTCTCGCAGAACAGTCACCGCCACGCAGGAGGATTGTCTGCGCGGCTCCCCTTCACTTGGCTTTTAAACCCGGAGGCATGCCATGGTTCACGCGAGCGCATTAGGGCATTTGGATGTGGCCCAGCTCACAATATGGGCGTTCTGGTTCTTCTTTGCAGGTCTGTGCTGGTACCTGCGTCAGGAAGACCGTCGCGAGGGCTATCCGCTCGAATCCGAGCAGGACGGCGGTCTGAAGCCGCGCGGCTTCTTGTATATTCCCGATCCCAAGGCCTTCCGCCTGGCCGACGGCACTGTGGTCGAGGCGCCGACCTGCAAAGGCGACACCCGTCCGGTGAACGGCGCGAAGGTGGAGAGCTGGCCCGGCGCTCCGATCGAGCCGACCGGCGACCCCCTGTCCGCCGGCGTCGGTCCGGGTTCGTACAACGTGCGCCCCGAGTTTCCTTACAAGACCGTGGACGGCCAGGATTTGATCTCGCCGCTGCGTGTGGCGACGCATTTCGCGGTCCCGGCCGAAGGCAAGAGCCCGATTGGCTATTCCGTGATTTGCGCTGACGGCAAGACCGGCGGCACGGTCAAGGATCTCTGGATCGACCGTGGCGAATCGTGCGTGCGTTACTACGAAATCGCACTTGCGTCCGGCGGTTCGGTGCTTGCGCCGGTTTGCTTCGTCGATGTCAAGAATAGCGTGCGCGCGATCAAGATCAATGCGGTCACCGCTGATCAGCTGACACGCGTGCCCAAGCTGAAATCCGCTAACTCCATCACGATGCAGGAAGAAGACCAGGTTTCCGCCTATTATGGCGCTGGGACTCTTTATGCGACGCCCGAGCGGGCGGAGCCTTTGCTGTGAAGGTTTTAAACCTGGAAAAGCTACTGCCCTCGGACATTCCGCCCGGGGAGCGCGTTCTCTGGTGCGGCGCCGCCGAATCGAAAAGTCTCTGGCGGCGCGCTTATCGCGCCGACTGGGTGATGATCTGGTTCGGCCTCGCCACGGCATGGACTTTCGTGTCGACCTATGCTGACGAGGGGGCCCAAAAGGCCCTCCTCACAGCGGGGACAACGCTCGTCATTGGCGCTGCCGGTCTTGCGATCCTCGGTCTGCTCGCATGGCTGTCGGCGCGCGCGACGCTCTATGTCATCACTGAGCGCCGCGTCGTGATCCGAAGCGGCGTCGCCCTGCCGATCTTCGTCAACCTTCCGTTCACGCGGATCGTCGCCGCAAATGTTCGTGTTTTCGGCGATGAGACCGGGGATGTTTCGGTCACGCTTGCGGAAGGGCAAAACGTCTCGTATTTTGCGCTCTGGCCGAGCGCGCGGCCGTTCAAGTTCGTCGATCCCGAGCCGACCCTGCGTTGTGTGTCGCAGGCGAGGTCTGTGGCGGAGATCTTGAGTGGCGCGCTCAAAGCGGCGTCTGACCTGTCATCCGCGAAGGATCAGGCTGACGCGCAACCAGCCAATGTTGGCGAGGGAGAGCTTCCCGCTTCGGCGTGACGGCTCGAAAGGGGCGAAGAATGAGCGAGACCGTTCGGAAGAGCGGCCATCACGCGGACTCCATTCCGCGAGGCGTCCTATTCGGCGCTGGCGCGCTTTTGATCTTTGCCTTCTCGATGGCGTTCTACGGGCGGTCCTCGGACTCCGGCGCCGTCCATATGCCTCAGGCGCAGCCCTATCAGACGCTGCGCCTTTTCTTCACGGACCAGGCTGACGGCGGCATCGCTGTTACCGACGCCGACAGCGGCGCGGTTCTTTCCATGGTGGCGCCTGGTACAAACGGCTTCTTGCGCAGCACGATGCGGGGGTTCGCTCACGCGCGCATGCTCGGCGGCATTGGCCCACAAGCGCCTTTCGCATTGACGCGCTGGAATGATGGCACGCTGTCCTTGATCGACGACACGACAGGACGCCGCGTCGATCTGGATGCGTTTGGCCCGAATCAGTCGGCTAGCTTCGCCAAGCTGTTTCCGGCAGCGAAGGCGCCGACGCGTTGAGTGAGCGTTCGCTGTTCTGGAAGCGCCGTCTCGAGGTTCCATGCACCGTGGAAGTCGAGCATACGGCGGAGTCGCTTCATGCCCATGTCGAACTCGACGATGATGTCGAATTGGCGCCCGGGGATGAGGTCTGCGTGATCGACGCGCCGGAACGGCCGCCCTATGGCGAAAAGGTCGTTGTGCGGCGCCGTGCGCTGGTCACGCGGGCGAGTGCGATCGAAAGCCTGTGGAGGCGATTGGTCGGCGGTCTCGGATTGACTGAACTCCACGACGTCAGCTTTTCAGAAAAGAGGTCTCTGTGAACGCACCGATCCGGAAGGTCGAAACCGCCGAAGCCACGGCCATCGCTCAGAAGAACACTGTGCTGAGCCCACGCTTTTACACGACGGATTTCGAGGTCCTGGACCGGATTGACGTGACGCCGGTGCGCGCGGACTGGGACGCGCTGATCGCGGAAATGCGCGCCGATCCCAATAAGCGGCATTTCCAGCGCGACGAGGAGTTCGACCAGACCTTCGTCCTGGAACCGGAACTCGACAAGGAATTTCGCGACTTCCTCATTTCCTCCTGCACGGCGGAATTTTCCGGATGCGTGCTCTACGCGGAAATGAAGAAACGCACCAAAAACCCGGATATGCGCGACCTCTTCACATATATGAGTCGCGATGAAGCCCGCCATGCCGGCTTCATCAACGACACCTTGAAGGATTTCGGCATCGGCGTCGATCTCGGTTTTCTGACACACGCCAAGAAGTACACCTATTTTCAGCCGAAATTCATCTTCTACGCCACCTATCTGTCGGAGAAGATCGGCTACGCCCGCTACATCACCATCTTCCGGCAGCTTGAGCGCCACCCAGAACTTCGGTTTCATCCGATCTTCAAGAAATTCCAACAATGGTGCAACGACGAGTTTCGGCATGGCGAGGCTTTCGCGCTGCTGCTGCGCGCCGATCCCAAGCTGACCCGGGGCGTCAACGTCTGGTGGATCAAGTTTTTCGTGCTGTCGGTCTACGCAACCATGTATGTCCGCGATCATTACCGTCCCGCCTTCCACAAGGCCGTCGGCGTCACGCCGGAGGATTATGACTTCAAGGTCTTCCGCCTCTGCTCCGAGATTACAAAACAGGCGTTTCCGCTCACGCTCGATATCGACCACGCCGCCTTCAAGCCGGGCCTCGACCGCATGGTGCGGCTCGCCCGCGCCATGGAGCGCGCCGAGGCGCGGGGCGGCGTGACGGGCAAGCTCAAGAAGGGCTTGCTGATGGCCGGGGCGGCGGCCGCCTTCGCGGGTCTCTATCTAATTCCGGCCAAGCGCAATCCGTTGCCTGAACCCATCCGCCTCGAACCGGTCTGGTAGGAGACGCGACCGTGCATGACTTCGGCCTGCCGATCCTGGCGACCCTGGCGCTGTGGTGGGGCTCCACCGGCATCATCTTTTATCTCGACAGCTTGCCGCGCAAGACGTTCCCCTACACGATGGGCGCGGCGACCGTGCTGGTTGCTGCCGCGCTGTGGGGGCTGGTGGCCACCTCCAACCATCAGACCGCCGGTTCGGCCTATGGCGCGTTTTCCTATGGCCTGATCTGCTGGGGCTGGCAGATTCTTGGCTTCTACATGGGCTATGTCACCGGCCCGCAGAGGCAGCCCTGTCCGCCCGAACTGCGTGGCCTCGGCCGGTTCATCGAAGGCGTGCGCACGGGCCTGTATCATGAATTGTCCGCGCTGATCGGCGCCGTCGCTCTGCTCGCCCTGAGCCACAACCAGCCCAACCAGCTCGGCTTCTGGACCTATGCGACGCTGTGGTGGATGCACGAGAGCGCGAAGCTGAACGTGTTCTTCGGCGTGCCCAATCTCGGCGAGGAGATGATCCCTGATCATCTGCGCTATCTCGCCACCTACATGTCGCGCCGGCCGATGAACATGTTTTTCCCGTTCTCGGTGACGATCTCGACGGTTATCACGGTCTGGCTGGCCTGGGCCGCCACGGCGGCGACCACGCCGTTCGAGGCGACCGGCTACACCATGCTCGGCACGCTGATGGCGCTGGCGGTGGCCGAACACTGGTTTCTGGTCGCGCCGCTCAACGCCAATGCGCTATGGGCGCCGATGTCGAAGCGCCAGGAGGAATATTCCGGCCTGATCGAAGGCGAGTTGATCGCGCTGGAGAATTTCGCCGACCGCGACGAAAGCTGGACGGCGCCGCTGCCGCATATCTGCGAGGCGCGGCATGTCGCGCAGGTTCTGGAGCTGGTCGCCGCCGGCGCCTTTGGCGAGGTCGAGGAGGTCAAGGGCGCGTTGCGCACGCGCGCGCACTGGATCGCCTTCGAGATCAGCGGCAGCCGCGCCCGCATGACGCCGTTCACGCCGCGCAACCCGCAGGAGCCTCGCATTGTTGCGGTCGGCCGTCATCTCGACCGCGATCGCCTGATGGCCGCGATCGAGAATTGCGCGGCTTGAGCGTTCCCAGAGCAAAAATGACGCACCCGCGCGGCGGCCTGTGTCAACTTGTCTTGATGGAAATCAATTGCCAACTGTCACTCTGAAGTGACATAAAGACGCCGAACAGGGCACTACTACCTATGGCAAATCCGTTTCCTTTTTCCGCTATCGTCGGTCAGGACGATATGCGTCTCGCTTTCATGATTGCTGCGACCGACGCCTCCGTGGGCGGCGTGCTCGCCTTCGGCGACCGCGGCACCGGCAAGTCCACCGCCGTGCGCGCGCTGGCGGCGCTGCTGCCGAAAATCAAGGTGGTCTCCGGCTGTCCCTACAATTGCGCGCCGGAAAAGCATGCCAAGCTGTGCGGCTCCTGCAATGGCGGCGCGAAGCCGAAGACCGAGATGCGCAGCGCGCCGGTGGTCGATCTGCCGCTCGGCGCCACCGAAGACCGCGTCGTCGGCGCGCTCAATCTTGAACGCGCGCTGGCCGCGGGCGAAAAGCACTTCGAGCCGGGCCTGCTCGCCCGCGCCAATCGCGGCTTCCTTTACATAGACGAAGTCAATCTGCTCGAAGACCATCTGGTCGACCTGCTGCTGGACGTGGCCGCCTCGGGCGTCAACCTGGTCGAGCGCGAAGGTCTGTCCCTGAGCCATCCGGCCCGCTTCGTGCTGATCGGCTCCGGCAATCCGGAAGAAGGCGAATTGCGGCCGCAGATGCTCGACCGCTTCGGTCTGGCGCTCGAAGTCCGCACGCCGCAGGATATCCCCACCCGCATGGAAGTCATTCGTCGCCGCGACGCCTATGATCGCGACCCCGAAGCGTTCCACAAGCACTGGGCTGGCGCGGAAAAGAAGCTGCGGACAAAAATCACCCATGCGCGCGAGCGCGTCATCGACGTCGAAGTGCCCGAGGCCGCGCTGGAGCGCGCCACGCGGCTGTGCCTGACGCTCGGCTCCGACGGTCTGCGCGGCGAACTCACGCTGATCCGCGCCGCCCGCGCCTATGCCGCGCTGGAGGACGTCAAGGTGGTTGGCGACGATGAGTTGAAACGCGTCGCGCCCATGGTGCTCAGTCACCGCCTGCGCCGCAATCCGCTCGACGATTCCGGTTCCGCGACCCGCGTCGAACGCGCCGTCCAGGAAGTGTTCGCAAAATGAGCGTGTCGGACGCGGTTTCGACGCCCTGGCGGCGGGCGAGTCTCGCGGCCGCCGTTTTCGCCGTCGATCCGCTCGGCTCCGGCTTGCTGATCCGCTCGGGCGCCGGCCCCGCGCGCGACGCCCTGATGGCGCGCATCGCCGAGGAACTCGCGCCGATGCGCCTGTCGCGCGCGCCTGCCGACATTGCCGACGACCGTCTGATCGGCGGCCTGGATGTGGCGGCCACCCTGCGCGCGGGAAAACCCATTGCGGAAACCGGCGTGCTCGCCGCCGCTCATGGCGGCGTCATCGCCATGGCCATGGCTGAGCGCATTTCCACCGGCGTTGCGGCGCGTTTAGCGGCGGCGCTCGACACCGGCGAAGTCGCGCTGCAACGCGACGGCCTTTCGGCTATCCTCCCGGCCCACGTCGGCGTGATCGCGATGGACGAGGGGCAGGACGACGAGGCGCCGCCCGCCGCTTTGTCGGAACGCCTGGGTTTCTGGGTCAATCTCGAACAGGTGGGTTGGCGCGATGTCGAGCCGCCGGCGCTGACGCCGGAGGATTTCGCCGCCGCGCGCAAACTGCTGCCGCAGGTGCAGACCGACGACAAGGCGATCGAGACCCTGGTGGCGATCGCCGCGCAATTTGGCGTGGATTCGCCCCGTGCGGTGCTGTTCGCCCTGCGCGCCGCCCGCGCGCTCGCCGCGCTGCGCGGCGAGACCAAGGTCGAGCCCGAGGACATCGAACTCGCCGCCGCCTTGACGCTCGGCCCGCGCGCGACCCGTCTGCCCGCGCCGCCCGAGGAGCAGGAGTCCGAGGACGAGCCGCCGCCTCCGCCGCCGGAAGACGAGCCGCCGCCGGACGAACCGCCGGAGCAGAAGGGCGAGGACAATACGCCGCGCGAGTTGGAGGACCAGATCCTCGAAGCCGTGCGCGCCGCGCTGCCGCCGGGGCTGCTGGCCGCGCTGGCCGGCGGCGCGCCGCGTAACCGCCGCTCCAGCGCCAAGGACGGCAAGTCCGGCGAGGAAATCTATTCCATGCAGCGCGGCCGGCCGCTCGACGCGCGCCCGGGTTCGCTGTCCAAGGGGCGTCTCGCGCTGGTCGCCACCCTGCGCGCCGCCGCACCCTGGCGCAAACTGCGCCTGAAGCCGGAGGAAGCTGATTCCCGACGGGTCATTGTCAAGCCGGAAGATTTTCGTATCCGGCGGCACCGCCAGAAAAAGGGCGCGACCACCATATTTGTCGTGGATGCGTCAGGATCTCTGGCTATGACCAGACTCGCCGAAGTCAAGGGCGCCATTGAAATGCTGCTGGCCGATTGCTACGCGCGCCGCGATGAAGTCGCGCTGGTCGCCTTCCGCGGCCGGACGGGCGAGATCGTGCTGCCGCCGACGCGCTCCACCGCGCGGGCGCGTCGCGCGCTCAGCGGTCTGCCCGGCGGCGGCGGCACCCCGATCGCCGCGGGACTCGACGTCGCCCTCGCGGTGGCCGACCAGTGCCGGCGCAAGGGGCAGACGCCGATGATCGTGCTGATGACCGATGGCCGCGCCAATATTTGCCGCGACGGCGGCTCCGGGCGCCCGCGCGCGCTGGAAGACGCGCTCGACGCCGCCAAGCGCATCGCCGCGGCGCAGGTGGCGGCGCTGGCCATTGACACGGCGCAAGTTGGCGGCGGCGGGCCGGATGCGCCGACCCGCGCGCTGGCGGGCGCCATGTTCGGGCGCTATGTCAAACTGCCAAGGGCGGATGCGGCGGTGATCAACGCCGTCGTCCGCAACGCGTTGCCGCAATGAGCGGGCTCGACTTCGACAAGGACGGGGCGGATTGGCCGCTGCGCGAGTCGAGTCGTTTCGTTCGGGCCGGGGGCTATCGCTGGCATGTTCAGGAGCTTGGCGCCGGTCCGCCGGCGCTGCTCGTCCATGGCGCCGCCGGGGCGACGCATTCGTGGCGCGGACTCGCGCCGCTGCTCGCGCCGCATTTTCATCTGGTGGCGCCCGACCTTCCGGGACACGCCTTCACCAAGGCCGAGGGACGCCTGGACGCCTCTCTAAAAGGTCACGCCCAGGCGCTCGAAAGCCTGCTCGCCACGCTCAACTACGCGCCGAAGCTGGTGATCGGCCATTCCGCCGGCGCGGTGATTCTCGGCCGCCTCATCGCGGAAGGGCGGCTGAAGCCGGATGTGTTCGTCTGCATCAACGGCGCCTTCTTCCCGTTCGAAGGCCCGGCCGGCCATATCCTTCCGGTCATGGCGCGACTCATGCACCTCAATCCGCTGGCGGGCCGCCTGTTCGCATGGACGGCGGACCGGCGCCAGGTCAAGCTGCTGATCGACGGCATGGGATCGCAGATCGACGATTACGGGCTCGACCTCTACACCCGGCTGATGACGACGCCGTCGCATTGCTCCGGCGCGCTCGACATGGTGGCGAACTGGGATCTGTCGCGCATCCCCGACGACCTCCGTCGGATCAAGGTTCCGACCCTGCTGATCGTCGGCGACCACGACAAGGCGATCCGCCCCCATATGGCCGACAAGGTCGCCAAACTGCTGCCGCATGCGCAGATCAAACGCTTCCCCGGCGGCCATATCGTTCATGAGGAAGATCCGAACGGCGTCGCTGAAGCGATTCTGGCCGCATGGGCCGCCACCGCAAGCCACCCCTCGGCCGACGGCCAAGAATAGGCTTGTCCGATTAACTTGACGGAGATAGTGTCAGCTTATGTTGACGGTTCAGGAAGAAGACATGGGCAGCGTGGCAAGTCAACGCAAACCCGTCGCCATCGTGATCGGCTCCGGCTTCGGCGGTCTCGCCGCGGCGGTGCGACTCGGCGCCCGCGGCTATTCGGTCAAGGTGCTGGAACGCCTGGATGCGCCCGGCGGGCGCGGCTACCAGCATCAGATCGACGGCTTCAAATTCGACGCTGGCCCGACCATCGTCACCGCGCCGTTCCTGTTCGAGGAACTCTGGGCGTTGTGCGGCCGCAAGCTGTCGGACGACGTCGAATTGCGCGAAATGAAGCCGTTCTACAAGATCCGTTTCAGCGACGGCGAGACCTTCACCTACTCCGGCGACCGCGAGGCGATGAAGGCGGAAGTCGAGCGCATCTCGCCCGGCGAAGGCCCGAATTTCGACGCCTTCATAGAGATGAGCGAGCGCATCTATCGCATCGGCTTCGAGAAGCTCGGCGACGCGCCGTTCGACTCGCTGATGGATATGGTCCGCATCGCGCCCGAGCTGCTGAAATTGCAGGGCTATCGCACCGTGCGCGGGCTGGTGTCGAAATTCTTCAAGCATGAGCGCCTGCGCACCATCTTCAGCTATCACCCGCTGTTGATCGGCGGCGACCCTTTCCGCATTTCCTCGATCTATTGCCTGATCGCCTATCTCGAAAAAAGCTTTGGCGTTCATTCGGCCATTGGCGGCACCGGCGCCCTGGCGCGCGGGCTGGTCAAGCTGATCGAAGGGCAGGGCGGCGAAATCCGCTATCGCGCCGACGTGCGCCAGATCCTGGTCGAGAGCGGCCGCGCCGTCGGCGTCGAATTGCAGGGCGGTGAAAGGCTGCGGGCCGACATCGTCGTGTCCAACGCTGATTCCGCCTATACGTATCGCAGTCTGCTGCCGCCGCATGTGCGCCACACCTGGACCGATTCGCGGCTGCAACGGTCGAAATATTCCATGGGTCTGTTCGTCTGGTATTTCGGCACCAACCGCCGCTATGACGACATCGGCCATCACACCATCCTGATGGGGCCGCGCTACGGCGAATTGCTCAAGGATATTTTCCGTCGCAAAGTGCTGGCGGAGGATTTCAGCCTTTACCTGCATCGCCCCACCGCGACCGATCCGTCGGTGGCGCCGCGCGGCTGCGACGCCTTCTATGTGCTGTCGCCGGTCCCCAATCTCCAGGGCGGCCAGGAATGGCGGCTGGAGGCCGAGGGCTATCGCAAGCGCATCGAGACCTGGCTCGAGGCCAATATCTTGCCCGACCTCAGCAAGCACGTCGTCGTGTCGCGCGTGACGACGCCGCTTGACTTCCGCGACCGGCTCAACGCCATCCACGGCGAGGGGTTCGGGTTGGAGCCGCTGCTGTCTCAGAGCGCCTATTTCCGGCCGCACAACCGCAGCGAGGACATCGAAAACCTGTTCCTCGTCGGCGCGGGCGTGCATCCCGGCGCAGGTTTGCCGGGCGTATTGTCGTCGGCCCGGATTCTCGACAAGGTCGCGCCCGATGCCTCCGCTTTTACTTAAGGGGCCGCTCGCCAGCGAGGCCGACCACGCCGCCTGCCGCGAATCCATTCGCGGCGGGTCCAAAAGCTTCTTCGCCGCCTCCTGGCTGCTGCCGGAATCGGTGCGCCGCCCGGCCTTTGGCCTTTACGCCTTCTGCCGCCTCGCCGATGACGCGGTGGATGAGAACGAGGCCAAGGCGGCGGCGGTGGAGCGGCTGCGCGAACGCCTCGACCGCGTCTACGAGGGAACGCCGTTCGACCATCCGGCCGACCGCGCCTTCTCCGACATTGTGCGGTCCTATTGCATCCCCCGCGAGATTCCCTTCGCGCTGATCGACGGCTTCGTCTGGGACAGCGAGGGGCGGATGCCCGCCAATCTCTCGGAGCTGCGCGCTTATTCGGCGCGCGTCGCCTCAACGGTCGGCGTGATGATGACCCTGCTGATGGGCGTGCGTGACTCCGCAGCCCTGGCGCGCGCTTGCGATCTCGGCGTGGCCATGCAGCTCACCAATATCGCCCGCGACGTCGGCGAGGACGCCCGCGCCGGACGTTTGTATCTGCCGCTCGACTGGTTGGTCGAGGAGGGCGTGGACGTCGAGGGCTTCCTCGCCAATCCCACGCCCACCGATGCGGTCAGGAGCGTGATCGCGCGCGTGCTGGCCGAGGCGGACGTGCTTTACGAGCGTGCGCGCGACGGCGTGGCGCGGCTGCCGGTGTCGTGCCGTCCCGCCATTCTGGCCGCCGCTCTGATCTATTGCGAGATCGGCCGCGAGGTCGAGCGGCGCGGCCATGATTCCGTGACGAGCCGCGCCTATGTCGGCAACCGGCGCAAGCTGGCGCTGCTGGCGGAAGCCAGCGTCCGCGCCATTGCGCCGCAGACTAAGGCGCCGTGGCCGCCGCTGCCCGAGACCGCTTATCTGGTCGACGCCATCGCGCGCGAACCCGCCCCGGATTTCGATCCGATCACGCTCCGGTCGCGTGCGATCAAAGTGCTCGAAATGTATGAGCGCCTGGAGCGGCGGGACCGGGCGCAACAAGTGGTGCGCTAATGTCCATTGACGCGTTCGCGCTGCTGGAAGTGCTTTTCCCCTTCGCGCTCGTCATCGCCTTTCTGGCGTGGCAACTGCGGGTGACGAAGCGCAGCATTCGCGACGACCAGACGCGGGCCGCGCGTGAGCTGGCTGAGGCTGAGGCGCGCGCTCAGGCCGAACGCGATAAAGCCGAGCCGCGTCCCGCCGCCACCGGCGAGGCTTGACGCTTTCGATCGGCCGGGTTTCACGCTCCGGGCGGGCGTTTCGTGATCGCGACTCAGCGGCGGCGCCCTTTCGGTCGGGCGGCCGCCGCGATGCTTTTGCGGCGGTGGGACGATTAGACGCAACAAACGCCCGCTACCCCGGTCGCTCCGGGTTTTCGGTCGTCGCGAGCGGAGGCGACAGGCTGCGGGAGAGGGCCGCGAGGCGCGACCGGCGCGTCGAACGCAGGTCCGAGGTGATCGCAAGCGCCGCCTGACGCCCGGAAAGGGCGGCCATCGGCACCCCTGGGCCAGGATGCACGCCGCCCCCCGCCAGATAGAGGCCTGGGAGCCTGGTGCGGGCCGTCGGGCGCAGGAATGACGCCTGCCAGCCATGGGTCGCCACGCCATAGAGCGATCCCTCCGTCGCTGGAAACAGCGCAGCGAAATCCGCTGGCGTCGTCACCACCCGTTCCCGCCAATCGAGCCGCGCCCCGCAGGCGCGCATCACGTCCATCGCAGCCGCCTCGTAGGCTTCAATCTGCTTCTCGTCGAGCGCGCCCCCTGGTCCGGCCGGCGCATTGGCCAGGCAGAACAGGCGCTCGCCGTCGCCCCTCGCCTTGTCGTCGTCGCCCCGGTCGGAGGCGCAGACATAAACCGTCGGCTGCGCCGGCAGTCGCCCGCGCGCGAAAATCGCCTCAAACTCTTCGGCGTAATTCGCGCCGAAAAACACGTTGTGATGAAGGAGAGGCGCGTCGCTGGTTCCGACGCCCGCGAGGGTCACGGCCGACAGCGAGCGCGCGCGGGGCGGCGTTGGCGCGGCGGCGGCGCCGGCCTGGGTCCCAAGCATCGACAAGGCGGACACGTCGCCGTTGAACAGAATCGCTTCGGCGTCGAATCGCTGCCCGGCCTCGGTCACGACGCCGCACGCGCGGCCGCCCTCCACGACGATTCGCTCGACGCGCGCGCCATAGTGAAAACGCGCGCCGAGACTGACGGCGAATCTCTCAAGGGCTTCGGCGAGCTTGATCATGCCGCCTTCGACGAACCAGACGCCCCGGCGCTCGACGTCGGCGACCAGCATCAGCGTCGCGGGCGCGAGGAAAGGCGAGGAGCCGCAATAGGTCGCATAGCGTGCGAATAATTGCCGCAGCCTGGGGTCGTGGAAATGGGCGCCCAGCGCGCCCCACAGGGTTCGGGTGGGGGTGATCGCGGCGATGTCGCGCCAGCGCGTCCATCCGATTCGCGACGCCAGCGAAAACGGATGGGCGGGGCGCGGCGCGCGCATGAAGGCGCGGTCAAGTGTCGCATGCATGTGCGCCGCGCGCGCCGCGAAGGCGCGATAACCCTCCGCCTCGCGGAGGCCGGCGAACTCCCGGATGGCCGCGAAATTGGCCTCGATGTCCGGGAAAAGATCCACTCGCGAGCCGTCGGGCCAGTAGTGGCGCGCCAAGCGTTCCGCGCGTTTGAGGGTAAGATAATCGCTGAGCGTCCCGCCGCATTCGGCGAAGAGGTCTTCGAAGACGTCGCGAAGCGTGAACACGGTGGGGCCGGCGTCGATGCGGCGCCCGGAGACCTCTGCCGCGCGCAGCTTGCCGCCCGCCGCGCTTGCGGCTTCCAGCACAATCGTGTCAAACCCCCGCGCAGCTGACAACAGCGCGGCGACCAGCCCGCCAACGCCAGCGCCCACGACAACGACCGCCGCCCGGGACCTCATGTGCGTCCGCGAGCGAGAGGGAAAAAGATTGACGCGCCGGCAAAAGCTGTCAATATTAGATTACACTTTGAGTGTCTATTAAAAAGGTCACGGAGGCGGTGATGCACATGGAGCGCGTCGAAATGGCTCTGGAAGCGGCCCTGTCGGAGGCCGGGGGAGCCAAGTGCCCGCCGCTTCTCGCTTCCGCGTTGCGCTACGCGGTGTTTCCGGGAGGTCATCGGATTCGGCCTCAGATCGTTCTCGCGGTCGCGACCGCCTGCGGCGATCCGAATCCCCATCATACCGACGCTGCGGCCGTCGCAATCGAGTTGATGCATTGCGCCTCGCTTGTCCATGACGATCTGCCGGCTTTCGACGATGCGCCGATTCGGCGCGGCAAGCCGACGATCCATGTCGAATATAACGAACCCCTCGCCATTCTCACCGGCGACGCGCTCATTGTTCTCGCCTACGAAGCGCTCGGGCGCGCCTTCTCCGACGACCCGCGCCAGCTCGCGCGGATGATTTCGATCGTGTCTCGCTCCGTGGGCGCGCCCGGCGGCATCATCGCCGGGCAGGCTTGGGAATCCGAGTCGACGATCTCGCTGGTCGATTATCAGCGCGCCAAGACCGGTGCCCTGTTCGCCGGCGCGACCCTCGCCGGCGCTGCGGCGGCCGGGCGTGACCCCGAGGCCTGGCGCGCGCTGGGCGATTATATCGGAGAAGCCTATCAGGTCGCCGACGATTTGCGCGACTTGCTGTGCGACGCCGAGGAGCTCGGCAAGCCGGCGCACCAGGATGAGCGTCGGGCGCGGCCAAACGCCGCGGCTCAACTGGGCATTGGTGGAGCCAAGGCGCGTCTGACCGAATTGGCCGACGCCGCCGCCGCTTCCATCCCCGATTGCCCCGGCGCTGAGCAGTTGCGTGTCGTTATTCGTGCGCAAACCCGTCAATTGTTCCCCTCGCAACTCGAGCAGTACGCGGCCTGACATGACCGGAACCAATCTCCCCGCAACCATCGGCCCGGCGTCCGTCTCCGAAATGTTGCGACACGGACGTAATCTTCTCATCGCCAATCCGGCATTTCAAAAGTGGGCGGCCAGCTTCCCGCTGACCCGGCTTATTGCGGAGCGGCAGTCGAACGCTCTTTTCGATATATGCTCGGGGTTCGTCTATTCCCAGATCCTTCTCGCCTGCGTGCGTCTGGATCTTTTCAGCAAGCTCGCGGGCGGGCCTCGCCCCTGTGCGGCTGTGGCCGAAGATCTCGATTTGCCGTTTGACGCGACCCAGCGTCTGCTGCGCGCCGCGACGGCGCTGAAACTGGTCGATGCGCTCGAGGGCGAGCGTTATGGGCTTGGCGAGCTTGGCGCCGCTCTGCTGGCCAATCCGTCGATCAGTTCCTTCGTCGAGCATCACGCGCTGCTCTATGCTGATCTCGCGGACCCCGTGGCCCTGCTGCGCGGCGAGACGGCGACCAAGCTTTCCGGCTTCTGGCCCTACGCGAACCGCAAGGCGGGCGATCCCGCCCCGGCCGGCGGCGAGGCCTATGAAACCTACAGCGATCTGATGGCGCAGTCGCAGGCTGACATCGCCGAAGATATTCTCGATGCTTTCCCGCCGACCGGTCGTCGGCGTTGGGTCGACATTGGCGGCGGTGAGGGCGTGTTCGCGTCGGCGCTGGCTATTGTCGCTCCGGAAGTCGAGGCGCAACTGTTCGACCTCCCGCCTGTCGCCGCTCGGGCGCGCTCTGCGCTGCAACGGCGCGGCATGTTGTCGCGCGTCACGGTCCATGAAGGCGATTTTGTTTCGGGATCTCTGCCCAAGGGCGCCGACGTCATGTCGCTGATCCGTGTTCTGCACGACCATGACGACGAGACGGTGCGCGGTCTGCTGGCCCGTATCCATGAGGCTCTCGACCCCGGTGGAACCCTTTTGATCGCCGAGCCTATGGGCGGCGGCGCGGGTTCCGACCGCGTCAGCGACGCCTATTTCAATTTCTACCTGCTCGCCATGGGGCGCGGCCGCACCCGTTCCGTCGCCGAACTCACCGCCTTGCTCGAGGCTGGCGGCTTCTCCGACGTGCGTGTTGTGCCTTCGCGCCGCCCGATGCTGGCCAATGTCCTGGTCGCGCAGCGCGTGTAAATTTTACTTGACGGAAGTCAGTGTCGGAATAATCTGACGCTGTTATAACCAGAGGCGAAACGAAGGGTCTCATTGATGCAATCCGTCGCCGTTGTCATGGAAGAGCCAAGGCGCCTGAAGCTGGCGTCGCTCGTCCTTGACGAGCCCGGGCCGGCCGATATCGTCGTTGAAACCCTTTGGTCGGGCGTCAGCGCCGGCACCGAAAAGCTGCTCTACACTGGTCGAATGCCGACTTTCCCGGGTATGGGCTATCCGCTCGTTCCTGGCTATGAAACGGTGGGTCGCGTGATCGACGCGGGCCCGGACGCCGGTGTGCCGGTCGGCGCCAATGTGTTCGTTCCCGGCGCGCATTGCTTTGGTTCGGTCAGCGTCGTGCATGGCGGCTCAGCCTCGCATCTGGTGGTGCCTGGCGCCCGCGTCGCTCAACTCGACCCTGCGCTCGGCGAGCGCGGCGTGTTGTTCGCCTTGGCTGCGACGGCGCTGCATGCGGTGAATATAGCCGACGCCTCTGGAGAGGCGCTGGTTGTTGGTCATGGCGCGCTTGGTCGTCTGATCGCGCGCATTCTGGTCGCCCGCGGCGTCAAGCTGACAGCGTGGGAAACCAATCCGGTTCGCGCGACCGGCGCTCTGGGTTATTCTGTTGTTGCGCCGGACGCCGATCCGCGTCGCGACTATCGCCACATCATCGACGTCAGCGGCGATTCCAAGGCGCTGGACGCGCTGATCCAGCGTCTCGCCCCGCATGGCCGTGTGACTCTGGCGGGTTTCTACGAAACGGTCGGTTTCGCCTTTGCTCCGGCGTTCATGCGCGAAGTCGAGTTTCGCATTTCCGCGCAATGGGCGCCCGGCGACCTTGGCGCAGCGATCAAACTTGTCGAGAGCGGCGCGCTCTCGCTTGACGGACTCATCACCCACCGCCGCGACGCGCGCGAGGCTCCCGAGGCCTATCCCGTCGCTTTTGAAGACCCGACCTGCGTAAAGATGGTCCTCGACTGGAGTGCGTTATGATCAGTTTTCTGTCGGAAGCGGAAATCGCTGGCGGCGGAGTCGGGGCGCAGGCCTCGGCGGAAACTGACACGCCCTCGCATGCGAAAAAGGCCACGCAGATCATCGCGATCTACGGCAAGGGCGGCATCGGCAAGAGCTTCACGCTCGCCAATCTGTCCTACATGATGGCGCAGAAGGGCAAAAAGGTTTTGCTCATCGGCTGCGACCCGAAGTCCGACACCACTTCGCTGCTGTTCGGCGGCAAGGCTTGCCCGACCATCATCGAAACTTCCACCCGCAAGAAGGCGGCTGGAGAAATCGTGGAGATCGGCGACGTCTGCTTCAAGCGCGACGGCGTTTACGCCATGGAGTTGGGCGGTCCGGAAGTCGGGCGCGGCTGCGGCGGACGTGGCATTATTCACGGCTTCGAGACGCTGGAAAAGCTTGGTTTCCACGACTGGGGTTTTGATTACGTCCTTCTCGACTTTCTCGGCGATGTGGTTTGCGGCGGCTTCGGTCTGCCGATCGCCCGCGACATGTGCCAGAAAGTGATCCTGGTTGGCTCGAACGACCTGCAGTCGCTCTATGTCGTTAACAATGTCTGCTCGGCTGTTGAATATTTCCGCAAGCTCGGCGGCAATGTCGGCGTCGGCGGTCTGGTTATTAACAAGGACGACGGTACTGGCGAGGCCCAGGCCTTCGCCAAGGCGGCGGGCATTCCGATCCTTGGCGAAATCCCTGCGGACGAAGACATTCGCCGCAAGAGCGCGGCTTATCAGATCGTTGGCCGGCCCGATGGCCGTTGGGGTCCGCTGTTCGAACAGCTGGCTAACGCCGTCGCGGACGCCGTTCCGCACCGGCCGACGCCGCTGACCCAGGACGGTCTGCTGTCGCTGTTTAAAAGCGATGCGGTCGGTCGTGATTACGTGCTTGAACCCGCGACGAAGGAAGACCTGTTCGGGACTTCGCTCGTCGAGAAGCCTTCGCTCGAAGTCGTCTATGACGAGTAAGATGGTCATGACCCTCGACGCCCCCAACCCTTCACCGAACGACACGACCCGCGCGTCCGCGCCGGGCGTGGACGGCCTCGGGTGCCATGCCGGACGCGAGACGATGCTTGCCGCCGCGCGTGAGGCGGGCGCCGGCGAGACGCTGGCGCGCTACGCAAAGGATTATCCGGCTGGTCCGCACGATCAGCCGCAGAGCATGTGCCCGGCCTTCGGCTCGTTGCGCGTCGGCTTGCGCATGCGCCGCACCGCTACCGTGCTTTCGGGTTCGGCCTGTTGCGTCTATGGCCTGACCTTCATTTCGCACTTTTATGGCGCACGCCGTTCGGTCGGTTATGTGCCCTTCAGTTCGGAAACGCTGGTCACCGGCAAGCTGTTCGAAGACATCCGCGAGTCCGTGTTTCAACTCGCAGACCCTGAGAAATATGACGTGGTGGTGGTCATCAACCTCTGCGTTCCCACCGCCTCCGGCGTTCCGCTTCGCCTGCTGCCGAAAGAGATCAACGGCGTGCGCGTGATCGGCATCGACGTCCCCGGCTTTGGTGTGCCGACGCACGCCGAGGCCAAGGATGTGCTCGCTGGCGCCATGCTGAATTATGCGCGCAAAGAAGCAGAACAGGGTCCGGTTCAGGCGCCGCGCACGCCGCGGGCGACCGAGCCGACGATCACTTTGCTCGGCGAAATGTTCCCGGTCGATCCGATCCAGATCGGCGGAATGCTTAAGCCTCTCGGCCTTGCCGTCGGCCCGGTCGTTCCGACCCGCGAATGGCGCGAACTTTATAGCGCGCTCGACTGCTGCGCCGTCGCCGCGATCCATCCGCACTACACCGCATCGATTCGCGAGTTCCAGGCCGCCGGACGTCCGGTGATTGGCTCCGCCCCGGTCGGCGTCGATGGGACGGCCGCTTGGCTCGATGATGTCGGCAAGGTCTGCAACATCGAGACGGCCAAGGTCGACGCCACTAAGGCGGCGTTGCTTCCTGCGATTCGCGGAGCCCTTGACGGCGCGCCGATCCGTGGTCGCATCACGCTGTCGGGTTATGAAGGCTCGGAACTGATCGCGGCGCGGCTGCTGGTCGAAAGCGGCGCCGACCTGCGCTATGTCGGCACTGCCTGTCCGCGTACGCCCTGGTCCGAGAGAGACCGCGAGTGGCTGGAGGCCAAGGGCGTCCGCGTTCATTTCCGCGCCACACTCGAAGACGATGTGGCGGCGATCGACGAATATCAGCCGGATTTGGCCATTGGCACCACGCCCGTGGTGCAAGCCGCCAAGAGCCGCTCGATCCCCGGCTTGTACTTCACAAACCTGATTTCCGCGCGTCCGCTGATGGGCGCGGCGGGCGCGGGTTCCGTCGCTGCGACCTTGAACGCCGCGATCGGCAACAAGGCGCGCTTCGAGCAAATGTCCGAATTCTTCGAAGGCGTCGGTCGTGGCGCGACCTCGGGCATCTGGCCTGAGGCCGCCAAGATCCCGCAATCCGAGACCGCGAAACGGGAGGACGGCGCATGCTAGTTCTCGACCACGACCGCGCCGGCGGCTATTGGGGCGCCGTTTACGTCTTTACCGCGGTCAAAGGCCTTCAGGTCGTGATCGACGGACCTGTCGGTTGCCAGAACCTGCCGATTACGTCGGTGCTGCATTATACTGACGCGCTGCCGCCGGAAGAACTGCCGATTGTTGTGACCGGTCTGTCGGAAGCCGAGCTTGGCCGCTTTGGCACCGAAGCGGCGATGACACGCGCCCATAAGACGCTCGACCCGAAGTTGCCGAGCGTAGTGGTGACCGGGTCGATCGCCGAAATGATTGGCGGCGGCGTGACGCCCGAAGGCTCGGGCTTGCAACGCTTCCTGCCGCGCACCATTGATGAGGACCAGTGGCAATGCGCCAATCGCGCCCTGCTCTGGCTCTGGAACGAATATGGCGCCAAGAAGGCGAAGGCGCGCAAGCCCGCCAAGACAGAGGCCAGTTCCAAGCCGAAGGTCAACATTATCGGCCCGAGCTATGGCGTGTTCAACATGCCGTCCGACCTCGCCGAGATCACCCGGCTGTGCGAGGGGATTGGCGCGGAGATCAACTTGGTCTTCCCGCTCGGCTCGCATCTGTCCGACACGCCGCGTCTCTCGGACGCCGACGTAAACATCTGCATGTACCGTGAATTCGGCCGCTCGCTGTGCGAGGCGCTGGAGAAGCCCTATCTGCAGGCGCCGATCGGCATGCACGCGACGACAAAGTTCTTGCGGGCGCTGGGCGAACTGACTGGGCTTGACCCCGAACCGTTCATCGCGCGCGAGCGCCATACCACGATCAAGCCGATCTGGGACCTCTGGCGCTCGGTGACGCAGGATTTCTTCGGCACCGCGTCGTTCGGCATTGTCGCCACCGAAACCTATGTTCGGGGCGTCCGGCGCTTCCTGGCCGACGAACTCGGCATGCCCTGCGCCTTCGCCGTGGCGCGCAAGCCTGGCGAAAAGACCGACAACGCCGCTGTGCGCGACAGTCTGCGCGCCCGGCCGCCGCTGGTGGTGTTCGGCAGCTATAACGAGCGGATGTATCTCGCGGAGTCGGGTTCGCGCGCGACTTACATTCCGGCGTCCTTCCCGGGCACCGTCATCCGCCGTCATACCGGGACGCCCTTCATGGGCTATTCCGGTGCGACCTATCTGGTTCAGGAAGTGTGCAATGCGTTGTTCGACGCCTTGTTCCACATCTTGCCTCTCGCAAGCGAAATCGATCGCGTCGATCCGACGCCGTCGCGCTTGCATCGCGAGCTCGAATGGAGTGCAGAGGCCAAAGCGCGCCTCGACGAGCTCGTTGAAGCCGCGCCGTTGGTGGCGCGCATTTCAGCCGCGAAGCGCCTGCGCGACGCGGCTGAACAGGAAGCCCGTCGGGCAGGGGAATCGCAAGTCGATCTTTCGCGCCTGGAGCGCGCAAGAGTGCTTGCCGGCTAACGCGGCTGCGCGTTCGCTCGTTTTGAATGGAGAGGGTCATGAAATCGGCTGTTCACACTATCCCGGCAAGAAGCGAGGCCGCTCTCGCCTGGCGCGTGTTCGGCGGTTTCCTGCTCATTCTGCTGGTCGTCGCCGGCGGACTGAAAGCGCTCTTCGCGAAATTGTTTACGGATTATGAGCACGCCCCATCGTCTCGGAGCCGTTCCTGGCTCGCGGAGGCGCGCTCGCAAGCCTCAATCGCAACTTCGTATGCCGTGATGGCGAAGACGATGTTGCAGTCATCCAGACGGGACTACCGTCAGGAACGCCAGTCGAGATCGTAAGAGATCGAGACGAATTTGGGCCGCGTAAAGGCGTACGCGGCAACCTGTAAGGAGGTCAAAAATGGCCGAAGACAGATCTTCTCTGTCCGGAGTGTCGGATGCGGAGGCCAAGGAATTCCACGCCTTGTTCGTCTCCAGCTTCATGGGCTTCATGGTGGTTGCGGTTCTCGCTCACGTCCTCGCTTGGGCGTGGCGTCCGTGGATCCCCGGCCCGAAGGGTTGGGCGCTGCTCGACAGCGTTTCCGCTGTTGCTACCTCGTTGATTGGCTAAGGGGAGAGGCTCATGTACAAACTTTGGCTGCTCTTCGATCCGCGTCGGGCTCTCGTTGCGCTCTCCGCCTTCCTGTTCGTGTTGGCGCTGATCATCCACTTCATCTGCCTCAGCACCGACCGGTTCAACTGGCTGGAAGGCAAGCCGGCCGTCAAGGCCGCCGCGATCGAGCTGACCTCTTCGGTCGGCTGAACTTCCGTCCAGCGGGAATCGCCCGCGGCGCGGACGGGCGCATAAGCGTCCGTCCGCACTCTGAAACCTTCACGTCGTTTGGGGAGCGCCGGCCATGGCGATGCTCAACTTTGAAAAAAAATACCGCGTGCGGGGCGGCACGCTCCTAGGCGGAGATCTGTTCGACTTTTGGGTCGGACCGTTCTACGTCGGATTCTTTGGTGTCACTACGTTCATCTTCTCTCTCGTCGGCGTCGCGATGATCGCCTACGGGACCGCCCTCGATCACGTATGGAACATCTGGCAGATCAACATTGCGCCGCCTGACCTGAAATATGGCCTTGGCCTCGCTCCCTTGAAAGAGGGTGGCATCTGGCAGATCGTCACTGTCTGCGCGCTTGGCGCCTTTGGCTCCTGGGCGCTGCGTGAAGTAGAAATCTGCCGGAAGCTCGGAATCGGCTATCACGTTCCGATCGCTTTCGGCTTCGCGATCCTCGCCTACACGACGCTTGTCGTGTTCCGGCCGGTTCTGATGGGCGCCTGGGGTTACGGATTCCCCTATGGGATTCTCAGTCACCTCGATTGGGTTTCCAACACGGGCTATCAGTACCTGCATTTCCACTATAACCCGGCGCACATGCTGGCGATCACCTTCTTCTTCACGACCTGTCTTGCGCTCGCGATGCACGGCGCTGTGATCGTGTCGGCCGCTAATCCGCGGCAGGGTGAGACCGTCCGTCCGACCGAATACGAAGACTGGTTCTTCCGTGACGTGGTCGGCTATTCGATCGGCACGCTCGGCATTCATCGTCTCGGCCTGTTCCTTGCGCTGTCCGCTGTGTTCTGGAGCGCGGTCTGCATCCTGATCAGCGGTCCGTTCTGGACCAAGGGTTGGCCTGAATGGTGGAATTGGTGGCTCAACCTGCCGATCTGGCGCTAACGTCTAGGAGGCGAGCGTGTCCATTTACGAGAATGTCTTCACTCAAGTCCAGGTCCACCCAAAGACGCCTGAAGAAGGTCTGGGCGGTCCAATCGTCGATCGCGAGCGTATAGGAAAGCCAATCATTTCCTATTGGCTCGGATTTATCGGCAACGCGCAGATCGGGCCGCTCTATCTCGG
The DNA here is from genome assembly GCF_900187365.1 of Rhodoblastus acidophilus. Lineage (GTDB taxonomy): Bacteria > Pseudomonadota > Alphaproteobacteria > Rhizobiales > Beijerinckiaceae > Rhodoblastus > Rhodoblastus acidophilus. Next base: position 27,134 of record NZ_FYDG01000010.1, on the reverse strand, counting down.
CACCCTCGGAGTGTTTTCTCTGCTCTTTGGGTTTGTCGCGTTTGAGATCATCGGCCTTAACATGCTCGCCTCGGTGCACTGGGATCCAATCCAGTTCGTGAGGCAGTTGCCTTGGCTGGCTCTCGAACCGCCGAAGCCCGAGTACGGCATCAAGCTGTTCCCGCCGTTGGCGGAAGGCGGCTGGTGGCTGATGGCCGGCTTCTGCATGACCATGTCAGTGCTGCTCTGGTGGGCGCGCGTGTATCGTCGCGCCGTCGCGCTCGGGCTCAGCACGCATATGGCCTGGGCCTTTGCCTCGGCGATCTGGCTGATGCTGTGCATGGGCTTCATTCAGCCGCTGCTGATGGGTCATTTCAGTGAGGGCGTGCCGTTCGGCATTTTCCCCCATCTGGACTGGACCGCGGCGTTCTCCCTCCGCTACGGCAACCTGTACTACAACCCGTTCCACATGCTCTCGATTGCGTTCTTGTATGGCTCGGCTCTGCTGTTCGCCATGCATGGCGCGACGATCCTGTCGGTCGGGCGGTACGGCGGCGAGCGCGAAGTCGAACAGATGGTGTATCGCGGCACGGCTGCTGAGCGCGCGGCTTTGTTCTGGCGCTGGACCATGGGCTACAACGCTACGATGGAGTCGATCCATCGCTGGGGTTGGTGGTGTGCGGTTTTGTGTCCGCTGACGGGCGGCATCGGCATCCTGCTCTCTGGCACTGTGGTGGATAACTGGTACCTCTGGGCCGTCCAGCACAACATCGCTCCGTCCTATCCGCATGTCTTCCCCGTGACAGTTGATCCGGCAGCGACGGGAGTCCCGCAATGAAAACCACCGCTCTTCTCCTCGGTGGCGTCGCCACCGCGCTGATCGGCACAGCGCTGATCTTCACCCCGGGATGGAATCTCTCGAAGGTGCACACGGTTCAGACTGGCTATCGCGGCCTGTCTGTCGGTGAAATGTACACCACGAAGTCGGAACAATTGCTGAAGGCGGCCAATGCTCTGCCGGACGCGATTGATCCGGCCGAGGCCGGCGGCAAGAAGGCGACCGAGGTTTACAAGAACGTAAAAGTTCTGACGGACCTCAGCGCTGCGCAGTTCGACCGCGTCATGCTGGGCTTCGCCGCCTGGGTTGGCGGCGAGCAGGGCTGCAACTATTGCCACAACCCCGAGAACCTCGCGGACGACAATCTTTATACAAAGAAGGTCGCCCGTTCGATGATCCAGATGACGCGCCACATCAACAAGGATTGGCAGGCCCACGTTCAGACCACCGGCGTGACCTGCTACACCTGCCACCGTGGCCAGCCCGTGCCTAAGGGCGTCTGGTACAAGGGCGCCGATCCGAAGTCGAAGGGCGCCGCGGCAACGAACTACGGCATGGGGCATCCGAGCTCCGTGAATGGCACGACCGCCATGAACACCGATCCGTTCAGCGGCATTCTGGATGGCAAGGATGCAATTCGCGTCCAGGCCTCGCAGGCGCTGCCGACCGGTTTCGGGGCGCCGCTCCAGAAGACGGAGAAAACGTATTCGTTGATGATGGCGTTTTCTGGCGGCCTCGGCGTCAACTGCACCTATTGTCACGGTTCGCGAGCCTTCACGAACTGGACCGAGGGTTCGCCGTTGCGCGTCAACGCTTGGCACGGCATCAACATGGTGCGCGATCTGAACGCCAACTTCCTGGCGCCGTTGCAGGCCGATTGGCCGGCTAACCGGCTGGGACCGACCGGCGACGGGCCGAAGCTCTATTGCTTGACCTGCCATCAGGGCGCGCCGAAGCCGCTGCTTGGCGCCAAGATGGCGCAGGATTGGGCGGAACTCGGCGGGGTTTCCGTTAAGTAACAAGACCTTACGCGGCGGTCTTTGGGCCGCCGCGTTCGATTTCATGAAGCCGACACGTCATTCGCGCTATGAGGACGGCTCCGTTATGGGTTAGTCTGCGGCTCTTCGTGACCGCAAGCGCCAGGGATGTCCACGTGCTTTTAAACGCCAATAGCTCCACTGAGGCTGATCGTTTGGTCGATCCTCAGGCTGAACGCGCCAATCTCTCCAAGACGCCGGCGCCCGTAGGGCCTACGAATTCAGACTCCGCGTCGAGCGCTGTTAGCGATGACAAGCAAATTCCAAGCTATCTGACCGATCACTATTGGTGGGCCTATGTCCACCCGAACGCCGTTTGGGTGTTCGAACGGCAGTGGCTGATCGACGCTATTTTATGGGGCAATTATCATCGCCTGCGCGACGCCGCGCTGAACGCGCTTGGCGCGACGCTGCCGGGACGCACCTTGCAGATCGCCAGCGCCTACGGCGATTTCACGCCCTCGTTGGCCGAGCGCGCCACGGCCGGCGGAGGTGAAATCGACGTTATCGACGTGCTACCGATCCAATTGGAAAATCTTCAACGCAAGTTGACCGCCGACGCGCCCGTGCGGATGGCGACAATGGATTCGGCGGCGCTGCAATTTAATGATGCGAGCTTTGATCGGGTCGTTCTGTTCTTCCTGCTTCATGAAATGCCCGAGGATTGGCGCCGGCGGACGCTGGCGGAAGCGCTCCGCGTGGTTCGGCCGGGCGGTCGCGTCGTGATTATCGAATATGCTCAGCCCCGGCGTTGGAATCCGATGCGCTATCTGTTCGCTCCGATTCTCGCTAAGCTCGAACCGTTCGCGCTCGATCTCTGGCGGCATGACATTCGCGAGTTCTTGCCGTCCGACGCAAAGATCGAGGGTTTCGCGACACGGCGATATTTTGGTGGGCTGTACCAGCTCGTCAGCTTCGAACGGCGCGACTGAAGCCTTTGCGGTTTGGCCTGCGGCGTCGGACGCCGCGGCTATACCTGTTATGACGCCTGCGGGTGGACGCTTGTAACGGTTTCGGCTTCTCTGTTACGTTGCGTCCAGCCGCGCCGCTCTCGGCGCGGTGCGCCGTTCAAACGCGGCGCGGGGCACAGCGGGCTGGAGGTCCCGCGCAGATGGACCAAGGCACGCCTCCGGCACAAGCCACGATTTCGATCGTCGTTCCCTGCTATAATGAAGCAAAGGTCATAGCAGAGACGTTGAGACGCTTGGTCGCGCTCGCCAAGGGGCTTCAGGACGACGTCGAGTTGATCTTTGTTGACGACGGCAGTTCGGATTCCACGCGCGAAATCGTCAAGTCCTACGATTCCGACGGCATCCCTGTTCGCCTTGTCGGGTTTTCCCGGAATTTCGGGCACCAGATCGCGGTGTCCGCCGGCATCAACGCCGCCAAGGGCGACGCCCTCGTGCTGATCGACGCCGATTTACAGGATCCGCCCGAAATCATCCCGGAGATGATTCGCAAATGGCGCGACGGCTACGAGGTGGTCTACGGCGTGCGCACGGAGCGCCCCGGCGAATCCATGTTCAAGCTAGCGACCGCGCGCGGCTTCTATCGGCTGCTGAACGAATTTTCGGATGTGCCGATCCCCTTCGACACCGGCGATTTCCGGCTGATGAGCAAGTCGGTGGCCGATGTGCTGCGCGCCATGCCGGAGCGGGATCGGTTTCTTCGCGGCATGGTCAGCTGGGTCGGCTTCAGGCAGACGCCGCTGCCTTACAAACGTGCGCCGCGTTTCGCGGGCGAAACCAAATATCCGCTCGCCAAAATGGTGCGCTTTGCGGTCGACGGCATCCTGTCTTTTTCGATCAAGCCGTTGCAGCTTTCGGTGTCGCTCGGAATGACCTGCGCCGTCATGGCGGTGTTAGGCATTGCTTACGCGCTCTATCTGCGAATTTTCACCGATATTTGGGTGGAGGGTTGGACCGCCCTGATGATCGCCGTGCTGTTCCTCGGCGGCGTGCAACTCATTTCGGTAGGAATTCTCGGCGAATATGTCGGCCGCATTTACAGCGAGTCGAAGGGTCGTCCCCTCTATGTCGTCGATGAATATTACGGCTTCCCCCCGCCCTGAAGGACGCCCCCAGCCGGGGCGCGGCCGGAAGAGGCTGGCGCAAGCCGCGCTCGGCGTTGCTCTGACCGGCCTTTTCCTTTGGTTGGCGTTCAGCCAGAGTCGCCTGGACGAGGTGGCGGCGGCGCTTGGCCAGGCGCGGGCGCCTGCGGTGCTTGCGGCGCTGGTCGCCTTTCTGCTTGGCTACGCCTGCCGCGTCGCGCGGTGGCGCGCCATGCTCACCGCCCATAACCCCGCGCTGAGATGGCGCGATTGCGCCGGCCCGCTGTTCGCCAGCGTCGCCGCCAATAATGTTCTGCCTTTTCGGTTGGGCGATCTCGTGCGTTCGTTCGGCTTTTGCAAGCAGCTCGGCATTTCGCAGGGCGTCGCGGTCACCACCCTTTTTGTCGAGCGCCTGTTCGACTTGCTGGTGGTTCTGGCGTTTCTCGCCGGCGCATTAGCTTTCCTCGGCGGGGGCGGTTTGGTCCGACTGACCAGCATGATTCCGGTATTCAGCGCCGCGGCTTTGGCCGGTCTTCTGTTGTTTCCCGCCGTGTTCGAGCGGATTGCGCTTATTGTGACGGCCGTGTTGCGGCGTGTGCTGCCTGGGTTGGCCGAACGCCTCAGCTCCGAGATCCACCGTGGCGTCGAAACAATCGTCCATGTCAGCGCGCCCGCCACCATGATCCGCCTGCTGATCTGGTCGGTTCTCGCCTGGAGCTTTGAGGGGCTGGTGTTCTGGTTCTGCGCGCTTGCGCTTCCCACGGTCGCAGCGCCCCAGGCCGCCTGGCTGGCGCTTCCGGTCGGCACGCTCGCGACGGTCATTCCGAGTTCGCCGGGATTCATCGGCACGTTCGACTTTTTCGTCGCGCAAGCCATGGCGCGCCTCGGCAACACGATGGCGGCCGGCGCGGCTTTCGCCGTTCTCACCCATATCCTGCTATGGGCGCCGCCGACATTGCTGGGCGGGCTGCATCTGCTGTCGCATCCCGTCAGGAACCTGTTCAAAACGGAAAACGCATGAGCGAAGCGCGTAATTTCGATGTGCTGGTCATTGGCGCGGGTTTTACGGGGCTGAGCGCGGCCTATGAACTCGCCCGCGCCGGCCGCAAGGTGGCGATTCTCGAACAGGGCGAGGAGATCGGCGGCCTCGCGGCCGCCTTCAAGGTCGGGGGAACCCGTCTCGACCGATTCTATCATCATTGGTTCACCAATGACCGCGAGGTGATGGGCCTGATCGACGAACTCGGGCTGTCCGATCAGGTGCGGGTCAATCCCACCAATACCGGGGTCTATTACGCCAACACTGTCTTCAAACTTTCGACGCCGCTCGACCTGCTGAAGTTCACCCCGCTCGGCCTGATCGACCGCATCCGGCTGGGCCTGCTCGCGCTGCGGGCGCGGCGGGTCGCCAATTGGCAGGCGCTGGAGGACAGGAGCGCGGCGGATTGGCTGCGCGAACTCGGCGGCACCAAAGTGTTCGAGGTGGTGTGGCAACCGCTGCTGAAAGGCAAGTTTGGCCCCTATGCCGAGGATGTGTCGGCCGTCTGGTTCTGGAACAAGATCAAGCTGCGCGGCGGCAGCCGCGGCAAGGCCGGCGAGGAGCGGCTCGCTTATTTCAAGGGCGGCTTTGTCGCTCTGGCTGACGCGCTCTCCGCCAAAATCAGGAGTTTTGGCGGAGAGATCAAGACCGGCGCCGCCGTCTCCGCGCTGCGGCCGGGGCCGGACGGCGGCTGGGAGGCGATCACGGCCAACGGCGTGTTCACCGGCGCGCGCGTCGTCGCCACCACGGCGCTGCCGATTGTCGCCGGCATGATTCGGGATTGGGCCGAGCCCGACTATCTCGCGCAACTGAACGGCATCGCCTGGCTGGGCAATGTGTGCCTCGTGCTCGAACTCGACCGCTCCCTGTCTTCGACCTATTGGCTGAATGTCAATGACGCGTCGTTTCCCTTTGTCGGCGTGATCGAGCACACCAATTTCGAGGGGCCTGAAAATTACAACGGCCGGCATATCGTCTATCTCTCGAAATATGTGCCGCATGACGATCGTCTTTATACGATGAGCGACGACGAATTCTTCGACTATGCCATGCCCTATCTTAAGGCCATGTTCCCGCACCTGGACCGGTCTTGGGTGCTGGCGCGGCATGTCTGGCGCGCGCGCTGGTCGCAGCCCGTGGTCGGGCGTCATTACAGCCGGCTGATCCCCGCGCAGGACGGACCGCGCCCCGGATTCCACCTGTGCTCGATGGCGCAAATCTATCCCGAGGATCGCGGCACCAATTACGCCATCCGCGAAGGGCGGGCCATCGGCCGCCGGTTGGCCGGCGCCTGAAGGCCGCGCGTAAACAATCCTCAACGCTTGGCGTTTATCCTTGAGGCTCCGCAAAAGGTTGAGCCATGACCATCGCCATCGAACATGCACGCGCGCCGCACCGGACTCTGCTGCCTTCGATGGCCTTCTACCTGCTCTCGGCCTCGATCGGGCCGGCGCTGTTCGTCGCGGCTTTCGCGGCCGACCTGTTTTCCTCCGACGAGGTGCTGTTCTTTCGCGGCCTGAAACTGATCGCGCTGGCGGCCGCCGTGCAGTTCGCTCTGACCTTTCTGCTACGTCATTGGCTCAACCGCTGGCGCGGCGGGATTTCGATCCATCACCAGATCGCCGCCGTCAGCCTCGCCATCGGCCTGAACATGACGTTTCTGATCGTGGTGCCGGTGACGCTTGACCGTTCCGTCAGCGTGTTCCTGCTCGGCGTGATGAACGAGCGTCCGACGGAGACGTTTACCGCCGACCGGCTCGAAACCGTGTTCGACGACGTCTATGTGCGCAAATATGGCGCGATGGAGCGGCGCATTCGGGAGCAGGTGCGCAGCGGCAATATCACGCCCGAAGGCGACGGCTACCGAATCACCCCCACGGGCCGCGCCTTCATCCGGTTCTCGTCGTCGATCGTTTCGCTGTTTCACCTGAACCCGCGCTATATCAATCCGGAGTTGGCGACCGTCGCCGCTTCCAACTGACGCCTGCTTGACATGGCATGAACATTTGGCGAACATCGCCCAATGGGTTTCGACATCAGGCAAAAGCTGGCGGTCCTCGCCGACGCCGCCAAATATGACGCGTCCTGCGCTTCCAGCGGCGGCCAGAAGCGGGACTCGCGCGGCGCGAAGGGGGTGGGGTCGGTCAATGGCTCCGGGATTTGCCATTCCTACACGCCGGATGGCCGCTGCGTTTCGCTGCTGAAGATCCTGCTGACCAATTATTGCATGTACGATTGCGCCTTCTGCGTGAATCGCGTCTCCTCCAATGTGTGGCGGGCGCGGTTCACCCCGGCAGAGGCGGCGCAGCTCACGCTCGACTTTTATCGCCGCAATTTCATCGAGGGCTTGTTCCTGTCGTCGGGCATCATCCGCTCGCCCGACTACACCATGGAGCAATTGGTCGAGACGGCGCGGCTGCTGCGCGAAGACCATCAGTTTCGCGGCTATATTCACCTGAAAACCATTCCCGACGCCGACCCGGCGCTGATCGCCCGCGCCGGCGAACTGGCGGACCGGCTCTCCTGCAATATCGAACTGCCGCAGGAGCAAAGTTTGAAGGCGCTGGCGCCGGAAAAGCGGATTTCGACCATTCGCAGGAGCATGGCGTCGATCCGCAGCCAGATCGACGGTCATGCGGCCGACAAGAGCGCGCGCAAACGCCGCTTCGCCACCGGGCAATCCACGCAAATGATCGTCGGCGCCGATTCAGCCGATGATTCCGCAATCCTGCGGACCAGCGCCGTGCTCTATGGCGGCTACCGGCTGCGCCGCGTCTATTATTCGGCGTTTTCGCCCATTCCCGACGCTTCCGCCGCCTTGCCCTTGCGCGCGCCGCCGCTGCAACGGGAGCATCGGCTCTATCAGGCGGATTGGTTGCTGCGCTTCTATGGTTTCGACGTCGAGGAGCTGACGCAGGCCACCGACGGCGGCATGCTGGATCTGAACCTCGATCCCAAGACGAGCTGGGCGTTGAAAAACCGCGCCTTGTTTCCGGTTGACGTCAACCGCGCGCCCCGCGAAATGCTGCTGCGCGTGCCCGGACTCGGCGTGCGCGCGGCGGATCGGATGATCGCCGCCCGGCGTCACGGCGCGCTGCGGCTCGACGACATTTCCCGCCTCGCCAGCAGCGTAAAAAAGATTCTGCCCTTCATCACCGCGCTCGACTGGACGCCGGGCGCGACGCTCGATTCGGATCGCCTGATGCAGAAATTGCGGCCCGAACCGCGCCAGCTGGACCTGTTCTCATGCGCATGATTGCGCTGGAGCGCCCCGACGACCCCGCGACTTTTTACGAACACGCCGCCGCCCTGATCGCCGAGGGCGCCGCGCCGGAAACGCTCAGCTGGAGCGTCGGAGCGAGCGCGGACCTGTTCGGCGCCGCCACGCCAGCCACGCGCCAAAAATGGCCCGGCGAAAAGCTGTTTTCCGCCGCGCTGCTGCATCGGACGGACACGCGTTTCGCGCTGGTCTATCGCGCCCTCTGGCGCGCCAGCGGCGATGCGCGGTTCCTTGAAAACCCTGCCGACCCCGATGTTTGCGTCCTGCGCCGGCTGGAGGGCGAGGTGCGGCGCGACAGTCACAAGATGCGCGCCTTCGTGCGTTTTCGCGAAATCCGCGACGGCGAGGAGGCGCGTTTTGTCGCCTGGTGCGAGCCGAGCCATTACACCTTGCGCGCCAATGTCGATTTCTTTGCGCGCCGTTTCGCCAATATGCGCTGGTCGATCGTCACGCCGGATCTCGCCGCCCATTACGAGCAGGGCGAGGTTCGCTTCGCGCCGGGCGGTACGCGCGGCGACGTTCCGGCCGAGGACGCCCGCGATGAGGACTGGCGCGCCTATTACGCCGCGACCTTCAATCCGGCGCGGCTCAATCTCGCGGCGATGCAATCGCACCTGCCGAAAAAATTCTGGCGCAATCTGCCGGAAGCGCAAGCCATTGCGGGTCTGGTCCGCGCCGCGCAAAATCGCGCCGAAGCCATGATCGCCGCGCCGCCGACGGCGCCGCGCGTCGAACGCGCGCCCGCGCCGACCCCAGACGCCGCCGAGGCGCAAAATCTCGCCGATTTGCGCGCACAGCTCGCCGCTTGCGAGAATTGCCCGCTACACCGCGACGCGACGCAAACGGTTTGCGGCGCCGGCCCCACGAACGCGCGGCTGATGATCGTGGCGGAGCAGCCGGGCGATCAGGAGGATTTGGCTGGCGCGCCGCTGGTCGGCCCGGCCGGCAGGGTTTTCGATGAGGCCCTGCGTCGCGTCGGCTGCGCCCGCGACGACATTTATGTCACCAACGCCGTCAAGCATTTCAAATTCACCCTGAAGGGCAAGCGCCGCATCCACGCCAAGCCGAGCGCGGGCGAGATCGACATTTGCTCCTGGTGGCTGCGGCGCGAGGTCGAACTGGTGCGGCCAAAGATCATCGTGGCCATGGGGGCGTCGGCGCTGCGCGGTCTGACCGGCGAGACCCTGCCGGTGCGCGAAAGCCGGGGAAAGCTCATCGAACTGGCCGAGGGCCGCCGTCTCCTGACCACCACCCATCCGGCCTATCTGTTGCGCCTGCAGGACGAGCAGGAAAAGCGCCTGGCGTGGCGCGCCTTCCTCGACGATCTCGCGCAAGCCGCGCAACTCGCGGCCTAACGCGCCAGTTTCGCCAGCGATTCCAGCAGATCCGCCTCGCCCGGCTTCTTGTCGCGGCGGATGCGGTTGATGCGGGGAAAGCGCATCGCGTAGCCGGATTTGTGGCGCGCCGAAACCTGCACGCCCTCGAATGCGATCTCCAGCACCAGCCCGTCGTCGCGGCTGTGGACCACCTCGCGCACCGGACCGAACCGCTGCGTCGTGTTCTGCCGCACGAAGCGGTCGAGCTGGGCGAGTTCGGCGTCGGTGAAGCCGAAATAGGATTTTCCCACCGGCAGCAGCATATCGCCGCTCCACAGGCCGAACGTGTAGTCGGAATAGAGCGAGGCGCGCTTGCCGTGTCCGCGCTGGGCGTACATCATCACGCAATCGAGCAGGTGGGCGTCGCGCTTCCACTTGAACCACTCGCCCTTGGGCCGCCCGGCGAGATAGGGGCTGGCCTTGCGCTTGAGCATCACGCCCTCGACGCTCGGGTGTTGCGCCGAGACGGCGCGTTGCGCGGCGAGCGACTCCCAGTCCCGATAATCCAGCAGCGGCGACAGCAGCAGGCGCGGATCGTTGGCCCGCGCCACCGCCTGTTCCAGTAGGGCGCGGCGCTCCTGAAAGGGCAGGGGGCGGATGTCGGTCCAGTGTTCGCCGCTGGAATCGGCGGCGAACAGCAGGTCGTAGGCGACGATGGCGACGGGGATGCGCGCCATCATGGCCGCCGAAACCGTCTTGCGATTGAGCCGCTGTTGCAGGGTGGAAAAGCTCGCCACCGCCTCAAGCCCGCTCTCGCCCGGCTCCAGCGCGACCAGTTCGCCATCGAGACCGCCGTGAAACAGCAGCGGGTCCACGAGATCCGGGAAAGCGGCGGAAATATCGTCGCCCGAACGCGAAAACAACCGCGCACCCACGTCCGCGCGGCCCTTGAGTTGCACGCGGACGCCGTCCCATTTCCATTCAGCGCAAAAGTCGGTCGGAGCGAGTTTGGCGAAATCCGTGTCGTCGATCGGCTGCGCCAGCATGGGCGAATGAAAGCACAGGGCGTCGTTGGCGGAGGGGCGGGCCGCCGCGCCCGACAGCCAGGCGAACAGCGGCAGGTAGGGCGGCGCAAAGCCGTGCCAGACTTCCTCGATCTCCGTCTGCGCCACCCCGCTCCATTGCGCCAGCGCCTGTTTGGCGAGGCCGGTGGAGACGCCGACGCGCAGGGCGCCCGTCACCAGTTTCAACAGCGCCCAGCGTCCGGTTCCGTCGAGCGCGTCGAGCCACAGCGGGATCAGGCGCCGCGCCTCCGCCTTCGACAGGGCGCGCAGGGTCTCGACCACCTGCGCCAGCCCGGGCGCCTCCGCCGCCTCGCCCGCCTCCCACATCAGCGCGATGGTTTCCGAGAGATCGCCGACGAAATCATAGGACAGCCGGAACAGGATCGGATCGGCCCGCTGCTCGATCAAGCCGCGCAGCAGGGCCGGCTTGACCTCGTCCAGCACGAGATCGCTGCACAGGGCGGCCAGCGCATAACCCCGGTCAGGATCGGGCGTCGCCGCGAGATAATCGACCAGCAGCGCCAGCTTGCCGTTGCGGGCGGGCTGGTACAGCAGGTCTTCCAGCAGGCGCGCAAACGCCTTCATTCCGCCGCCTCCTCCTCGCCCTCATAGCCGGCGAGATTGAGCGGGCGGGCGGCCAGCCCCCGCAAGTCGCACCAGCGCATCAGCGCGTCCTCCTGGCCGTGGGTGATCCAGATTTCCTCCGCGCCGGTGTCGAGAATGGTCTGTTGCAGTTGGGTCCAGTCGGCATGGTCCGACAGGATCAACGGCAGCTCGACGCCGCGCTGGCGGGCGCGGCCCTTGATCTGCATCCAGCCCGAGGCCATGCCGCGCACGGGATCGCCAAATTTTTGCGACCAGCGGTCCTGCAAGGCCGAGGGCGGGCAGAGCGCCAGTCCCGGCGCCGAGGATTTCGCGCTGTCGGCGCGCGCCGGTTCGAGCGCGCCAAGCCGCACGCCGAATTCCTCGTAGAGCGCGCAAATCTTCATCGCCGCGCCATGCATCAGAATGGCGCGGTCCTCGCCCGCCGCGCGCAATTCGGCGATCAGCCGTTGCGCCTTCCCCAACGCATAGGCGCCGACCACATGCCAGCGTTGCGGCGCCCGCGCCATCGAGGCGCGCAGCCGGTCGATTTCATCGCCGGGGGCGGGGCGGCGGAACACCGGCAGGCCGAAAGTGGCCTCGGTGATGAAGACATGGCAACGGATCGGCTCGAACGGCGCGCAGGTCGGATCGGGATCGCGCTTGTAATCGCCGGAGAACACCATGCGCAGGCCGCGCCATTCCAGCAGCACTTGCGCCGAACCGAGCACATGGCCGGCGGGCGCCAGCGTCACATCGACCTCGCCGATCCGCACGGTCTCGCCGTAGTCCAGCGTGTGAAACCGCCCGGCGGCGCCTTCGCCCAGCCGCGCGCGCATGATGGCGGCGGTGGCCGCGGTGCAGAGCACTTCGTCATGGCCGGCGCGGGCGTGGTCGGAATGGCCGTGCGTGATCACGGCCCGCGCGGCGGGCCGCAGCGGGTCGATCAGGAAATCGCCCGGCGGGCAGCACAGCCCATCCGGGCGCAAGACAAGCAGGTCCTGCGGGCGCATCGCGAATCCGGGTTCGTTGCCTTATATGCTCAGCCAAGCCGTGAACGCCAAGTGATGAACAAGCCGCACGCCGAATTGCCCGATGTCCTGTCTCGCTGGTTCGACCGGCGCGGCTGGTCGCTGCGCGCCTATCAGCGGGAAGTTCTGGATCTGGCGGCGCGAAACGAGTCCGCGCTGGTGATCGCGCCGACCGGCGCCGGCAAAACCCTCGCCGGTTTCCTGCCCGCCCTGTGCGATGTTTCGCGCGGCGCCGCCGGGGAGGACGGGCTGTTCGCGCTGTACATCTCGCCGCTCAAGGCGCTGGCCGTCGATGTGCGGCGCAATCTCGAACTTCCCGTCGCCGAGATTGGTTTGAAGCTCCGCATCGAGGCGCGAACCGGCGACACGCCGGCGAGCCGCCGCGCCCGCCAGCAGAAAAAACCGCCGCATATTCTGCTGACGACGCCGGAACAGGTCGCGCTGATGTTTTCGCGCCCGGACAGCGCCAAAATGTTCGCCGGCTTGCGCTATCTGATCCTCGACGAAATCCACGCGCTGGCGCCGTCCAAGCGCGGCGACCTGCTGGCGCTCGGGCTGGCGCAACTGGCGAAAATCGCGCCGGCCGCCCAGCGTTTCGGCCTGTCGGCCACCGTTAGGGAACCCGCCGCCTTGGCGCGCTGGCTCGCCTCCGGCGCCGCGCGCCCGCCGCGAATCGTGCGGGCCGAGGGCGCGCCGCCGCCTCGCTTCGAGATTCTGGAAAGCCAGAGCCGCACGCCCTGGGCGGGCCATTCCGCCCGCTATGCGGTGGCCGACATTTACGCGCGCCTGCGCGGGGCGAAACTCAGCATCGTCTTCGTCAACACGCGCCTGCAGGCTGAAATGATGTTCCAGCTGTTGTGGGACATCAACGAGGACAATCTGCGTATCGCCCTGCATCACGGCTCGCTTGACCGCGCGCATCGGCGGCGCGTCGAGGCCGCCATGGCTGAGGGCGCCGTGGACGCGGTGGTCGCCACCTCCACGCTCGACCTTGGGCTCGACTGGGGCGATGTCGATCTGGTCATTCAGGTCGGCGCGCCGAAAAGCGCCAGCCGCCTCACGCAACGGGTTGGCCGCTCCAATCACCGTCTCGACGAGCCGTCGCAGGCGCTGCTGGCGCCGGCCAACCGCTTCGAATGGCTGGAATGCGTCGCGGCGGTGGAGGCGGTCGCGGCCGGCGTTCAGGACAATGCCGAAGGCGATGCGCCGGAACGGGCGGGCGCGCTCGACGTGCTGGCGCAACATGTGGTCAGCCGCCTCGGGGCCGAGCCCATGACCGCCGACGCCCTGTTCGCCGAGATCGCCAGCGCCGCGCCCTATCATGGGGTGTCGCGCGAAACTTTCGAGCGCGTGCTCGCCTTCGCCCGCAACGGCGGCTACGCCCTCAAGGCTTACGAGCGTTTCGAGAAAATCCGCGCCGGCGCCAAAGGGGTCTTGCGCGTCGCCAACGCCAAAATGCTGGCGGCGCATCGGATGAACATCGGGACGATCACCGACAATCCGATGGCCCGCGTGGTGACGGCGGTCGGCGCGGGCCGCGCGCTGAAAGCCGGCAGAGAGCTGGGAACCATCGATTCGCTGGTTGCGGCGGGCATGGCGCCGGGCGACACATTCTATTTCGGCGGCGAGGCCTGGGCGGTGCGCGAATTGCGCGAGGAAAAGCTTTTTGTCTCTCGGGCGCGCGCCAACGCCTCCACGATCATTCCGTCTTACATGGGCGGGCGTCTGCCGGTGTCGGAATCGCTGGCCGCCCGCGTCGCCGAACTGATCTCCGGCGCGCGCGCCTTGCCGTTTCCGCCGCAGGTGGCCGAATGGCTCGCCGCCCAGGCCGAAATCAGCAGGATTCCGCGCCCCGGCCGCCTGCTGGCCGAAATCTTTCCGCACGCCAAGCGGCATTATCTCGCGCTTTATCCCTTCGCGGGCCGGTTGGCGCATCAGACGCTCGGCGTGCTGCTCACCCGCCGGCTCGCCCGCGCCGGCCTCGCGCCCATCGGCTTCGCCGCCAACGATTACGCGGTTCTGGCGTGGCAGCTCCGGCCTTTTCCCGAAACCGGCGGTTTCCTTGAAGATCTGCTGGCGCCCGACATGCTCGGCGATGATCTGGAGGAATGGCTCGACGAGAGCAGCATCATGAAGCGCGCCTTTCGCAATTGCGCCCAGGTCGCCGGCCTCGTCGAGCGCCGCGCCTTCGGGCAGGCCAAATCGGGGCGGGCGTTGACCATTTCCTCCGACCTCATCTACGACGTGCTGCGCCGCTACGAACCCGATCACATCCTGTTGCAGGCGGCGCGGCTGGAGGCGTCCCGCGAAATGCTCGATCTCGACCGCCTCGCGGGAAAACTCGTCTGCTTCGCCGGCAAGATCGATTCGGTGCGCCGGGAACGCCCGACGCCGCTCGCCGTGCCGCTGCTGCTGGAGATCGGCCGCGAAAAGGCCCCCGGCGACGCCCGCGATCTCGCGCTAGAGGAACTCGGCGACGACCTGCTGGCGGGCGACGCCCGGTGAACAAACCCATCGCGCACAGGATCAAGCCGCTGCTGACGCCGCAAGGCGTCGCCTTTCACGGCCAGATCGTGGAATTGCGCCCGAGCGGCGCCCTGTTCTTCCGGGAACGCGCGGTGCTGGTCGTCGCCGACCTCCATCTCGGCAAGGCGCTGCATTTTTCCGCCGCCGGCCAGTTTCTGCCGCCCTACGAGGCCGAGGCCACGCTGGAAAAGCTCGACGCGGAAACGCAGGCGACGGGCGCGAAAAAAATCGTGCTGCTTGGCGACGCCTTCCATTCGGCGCGCCTCGCCGCCGCGCCGGATTTCCTGCCGCGCATGATCGAAATCCTGTCGCGCCGCGCCGAACCCGTTTTCGTGCTCGGCAACCACGACCGTCCGCTGGCGCTCGCGCTCAACGGACACGCGCATGAAGAATGGCGCGTCGAAAACATTCGCCTGCGCCACGAACCGGATGGCGAGGCGGGCGCCCAGATCTTCGGGCATCTCCACCCCTGCGCGCGCGTGGCGACACGCGCCGGAAAGCAGCGCCGATCCTGTTTCGTGGTCGGGCCGGATCATCTGGTCCTGCCGGCCTTCGGCGCCTTGACCGGCGGCCTCTGCGTCACCAGCGCGGCGCTGGCGCCTTTCGCGCGCGGCGCCGATCTTTATCTGATCTGAAGCCGCTTTTATCGCAAGGCGCGGCGCAGGATCTTGCCGACATTGGTTTTTGGCAGGTCGCGGCGGAATTCGATATGGCGCGGAATCTTGTAGCCGACCAAATATTTGCGGCAATGCGCCACCAGTTCGTCGGCGACCAGCCTCTCGTCGCGCCGCACCACGACGATCTTGACCGCCTCGCCCGTGCGGTCGTCGAACACGCCGACCGCGCCGACTTCCTGCACGCCGTGATGCAGCGCGACAATGTCCTCGACCTCGCCGGGATAGACGTTGAAGCCGGACACCAGGATCATGTCCTTCTTGCGGTCGACCACGCGCACAAATCCTTGCGCGTCGCAGGTCACGATGTCGCCGGTGCGCAGAAACCCGTCGGGGGTGAAAGCTTCCGCGGTCTCCTCGGGGCGCCTAAAATAGCCGCGCATCAATTGCGGGCCGCGGATGCACAATTCGCCCTGTTGGCCGAGCGCGACCTCGGCGCCGGATTCGTCGCGAATGGTAATCTCGGTTCGCGGCATGGGCAGGCCGGCGGCGCCGTTGAAGCCTTCAAGGTCGAGCGGATTGATCAGCGCGGCGGGCGAACATTCGGTCAGCCCGTAGCCCTCGATCAGCGTGCGACCGGTCAGCGCCCGCCATCGCTCCGCCACCGACTGGTGCAGCGACATGCCGCCGGAGACCGAGAGCTTCATCCGGCTGAAGTCGAGCCGGCGGAACGCCTCATTGGCGAGCAGCGCGTTGAACAGCGTGTTGACGCCGGAAATGGCCGTGAACTTATGGCGCGCCAGCTCGCGCACCAGCCCTTTGATGTCGCGCGGGTTGACGATCAGCAGATTGGCCGCGCCGAACCGCATGAACAGCAGGCAGCTCACTGTCAGGGCGAAGATATGGTAGAGGGGCAGGGGGGTGACGATGGTTTCGCGCCCATCCTCGACAAACGGCCGGCACCAAGCGAAGCCCTGCTGCACATTGGCGACTACGCTTCCGTGCGTCAGTTCGGCGCCCTTGGGCGTGCCGGTGGTGCCGCCGGTATATTGCAGGAAGGCGAGATCGTCGGGACCGAGCGCCGGCGGGCGCAAGTTTTCGCGCGCTCCCAGCTTCAGGGCCTGCGCGAACGGGACCGCGCCGGGAATGTTCCAGGCGGGAACCAGCCGCTTGACGCGCCGCACGACGAAATTGGTCAGGGCGCCCCGGGCGAAGCCCAGCAGGTCGCCCATCCGCGCCACCACAATGACGCGCAAGGACGTGCGGGGCGCGACCGCCGCCGCCGTCGCGGCGAAATTTTCCAATACGACCAGCGCCTCGGCGCCCGCATCGTTCAATTGGCGCTCCAGCTCGCACGGCGTGTACAGCGGGTTGCAGTTGACCACCACATAGCCGGCCGACAGCGCGCCCAGCAGCGCCACCGGATAGGACAGCAGATTGGGCGCCATCAGCGCCACCCGAGCGCCGCGCGGCAGTTTGACGACATTCTGCAGGTAGGAGCCGAAATTCCACGCGAGATCGCGCAATTGGGCGTAAGTCAGCGACGCGCCCATGCTGATGAAGGCGGTCTGGTCGGGAAAGCGGGCGACGCTGTCCTCGAACATATGTCGCAGTGAGGGAAAGGCGCGAACGTCGATTTCGGAATCCACCCCGGGGGGGTAGCGGTCCTGCCAGATAGGCTCCACTATGCGCCCTCCGGATTATTGTTGATCTTTGTCATTGCGCTTTCCTCGCGTTCATAATTCGGTCGCCGCAGGGAAAAACAATGACGCCGATCAAAATGCGGGCGGCGTGGAGATATCTGATGCTGACCATTCTTTTGCGGGTCGCTCTTGTCGCGACCCTGATCGTTGCGGCGATCCTCGGTCATTTGGCCAAGCTTTTGTTCGGCTTCGACGCCGGGCTTCTCGTCCTGATCGGCGTCCTGCTGGGCCTGCAGACCGCCGTTCCCCTTGGCGCGCTTGGCCTGAGCGCGCGCGGCTTTCTCAATGTCGCGCCGTTCGAGCGCCGCTGGCTGGCCAGCGCGCGCGAAGTGTTCGAGTTCTGGCGCGCCTTCGTCGTGCTGATGCCGTTCGAATCGTTCTGGATGAGCGAGGACAAGCCGCTGGCGCCGGGCAAGGGCGACCTTCCGATCGTGCTCGTGCCCGGCTACGCCTGCAATCGCGCGCTGTGGTTCGATCTGAAGCGCGATCTGGAGGAGGCGGGCCGTCAGGTCGCCGCCGTGACCTTCGCCTGGCCGTTCGCCGACATCGACCTGCTGGCGCGGCAGTTGGACCAGCACATCGCTCGCGTGCGGGAGCAGACGGGGGCGGCGGAAATCCTGCTGGTTGGGCACAGCATGGGCGGCCTGGTGGCGCGCGCCTGGCTGGCGCGCCATGGCGGCGCCGGCGTCGCCGGCCTGATCACGCTGGCCACGCCGCATCATGGCGCGCGACTGGCCAAATTCGCGCCCGGCCCCAACGGCCGCCAGATGGAGCCGGCGTCGCCGTGGCTGGCGGCGCTGAACGCGCAGGAGCCGCCCGTTCCGGCGCACGCCTTCTGGTCCGGCCGCGACGAATTCATCTCCCCGCCCGAATCGGCCCGCCTGTCGGGCGCGGCCGAAACCTGCGCGCCGCTTTACGGCCATTACAGCCTGCTGCGGCATCCCGACGTGCTGCAAAAACTGTTGAGCGCCTCCGCCGCGCCCGCGCCGGTTCTGGCGGCGCCGGTTCAGGACGCTCAAATTCAGGAGGCCCCCTCGCAGGATACCCCGGTTCAAGAGCCGCCGGCTCAGGAGACGCAGCCCGCCTGACGCTGTGCGGGCGTCAATCGCCTCGGGCGTTTTTCGCCCGAGGCGGGGCGTTGCGAAGGGCGCGCCGTGCGCGCCGCTTGGCCGCCCCAGGGGAAGGCGCCGCCGCGCTTGCATTATGCTCAGACTGAGTATATGTAGTTTGTATGACCGCCGGTGAGACGGCGCTTTTTTGGGTTCGTATTATGCTCAAAATGAGCATAAGGGGGGTAAGCGTGATGCAGGCCACTTCCGCCAAAGCCGCAACCTCGGGTTCGCCCGCTCATCGCCGCGAACATCAGGAGCGCACGCGATTCCCGCCTGTCGCGCTGCCCGATCTCGCGTGGACGCCGGAGGTCGCCCGCGAGACCGCCCACCTCTATGAAAAGGTCAAGGCGATCATTCCGCCGATCGAATGGCCGTTTCACGCGCCTTATGTGAAGGCGATCAACGAGCTGAAGAAACAGCGCAATGCGGTGATCCTGGCGCACAACTATCAGACGCCGGAAATCTACAATTGCGTCGCCGACGTGGTCGGCGATTCGCTGCAACTCGCCCGCGTCGCCGAGCAGTCCGAAGCCGACGTGATCGTGCAGGGCGGCGTGCATTTCATGGCCGAAACGTCGAAGATTCTCAGCCCGGACAAGACCGTGCTGATCCCCGACCGCGAGGCCGGCTGCTCGCTCGCCGCCTCGATCACCGGGGAAGACGTGCGCGCGCTCAAGCGTAAATATCCCGGCGTGCCCGTGGTCGCCTATGTCAATACTTCGGCCGAAGTGAAGGCGGAGGTGGATATTTGCTGCACCTCGTCCAACGCCGTGAAGATTGTCGAGAGCCTCGGGGTCGATACGGTCATCATGGTTCCCGATCGTTTTCTGGCTGCCAATGTCGCGCGCCAGACCAAGGTGAAGATTATCGCCTGGCATGGCGCCTGCGAGGTGCATGAGCGGTTCACGCCGGAAGAGCTGCTGGCCTATCGCGAGGCCGAGCCGGGCCTCGAACTGATCGCGCATCCCGAATGTCCGCCGGAAGTGGTCGATGTCTGCGACTTCTCCGGCTCGACGGCGGCCATGATCGACTATGTGAAGACGCGCCGGCCGCAAAAAGTGCTGCTGGTCACCGAATGTTCGATGGCCGACAATGTCGCGGCCGAGACGCCGGGGGTGAATTTCATCCGCCCGTGCAATCTTTGCCCGCACATGAAGCGAATCACCCTGCCGAAAATTCTCGACAGCCTTGTCCATATGCGCGACGAAGTCGTGATTGATCCGACCCTCGCCGCCCGCGCCCGCCGTTCCGTCGAGCGCATGATCGCGGTGAAATAGGCCCCGGTGGGGCGAAGGGGGCGTTATGCCTGACATTCTCATTGTTGGCGGCGGGCTTGCGGGCCTGTTCTGCGCGCTGAAACTCGCGCCGCGGCCGGTGACCCTGCTGGTCGCCGCGCCGCTGGGGGAGGGCGCCTCCTCCGCCTGGGCGCAAGGCGGCGTCGCCGCCGCCGTCTTGCCGACGGACAGCCCGGACCTGCACGCCAGGGACACCGCCATCGCCGGCGCCGGCATTGTCGACAAGGACGTGGCGCTGTCGGTCGCGCGCGAGGCCCGGTCCCGCATCGACGATCTGCTGGCGTTCGGGGCGCCGTTCGACCGCGACGCGGCGGGCGCGCTGGTTCCCTCGCAGGAGGCCGCCCATTCCGCGCGGCGCATCGTGCGCGTGAAGGGCGACGGCGCCGGCGCGGCGATCATGGCCGCGCTGATCGCCCGCGTGCGCGCCGCGCCGAGCATCGAGATCGTCGAAGGTTATGTCGCCGACGACCTGATCGTGCGCGAGGGCCGCGTCGCCGGCGTGTTCGCGCGCGACCCGCACAATCGCCTGCACGCCTTCATGGCCCGCGCTGCCATTCTCGCCACCGGCGGCGTCGGCGCGCTCTACGCTTTGACCACCAATCCGCCGCAGGCGGCGGGATCTGCGCTCGCCATGGGCGCCCGCGCCGGCGCGCGCATCGCCGACGCCGAATTCGTGCAGTTTCATCCGACCGCCATCGACATCGGCCGCGATCCCGCGCCGCTCGCCACCGAGGCTTTGCGCGGGGAGGGCGCCATTCTGGTCAATCGCGCCGGAAAGCGTTTCATGCCGCCGCTGCACAAGGATGCGGAGCTGGCGCCGCGCGACATTGTCGCGCGCGGCGTTTTCGCCGAAGTCGCTGGCGGACGCGGCGCCTTTCTCGACGCCACCCAGGCGGTGGGCGCGGCTTTCGCCGAAAAATTCCCCAATGTCGCCGCCGCCTGTCTGGAAGCGGGCGTCGATCCGGCCAAACAGCCGATCCCGGTGGCGCCGGCGGAGCATTATCACATGGGCGGGCTGTGGACCGATTCGCATGGCCGCACCTCGCTGCCCGGCCTGTGGGCGGCGGGCGAAAGCGGCTCCACCGGTCTGCACGGCGCCAATCGTCTCGCGTCCAACAGCCTGCTGGAAGCGGTGGTTTACGCCGCCCGCGCCGCCGCCGACGTGAGCGCCGCCCTGCCGTCGATTCCCGACCCGGGCGCCGCGCCGGCCGCGCCGCCCGCGTTTGCGCCCGACGCCGCCGGGGCGCGCGAAATCCGCCAGATCATGCAGCGCCATGTCGGTGTTTTACGCGAAGCCTCGGGGCTGCGCGCCGCGCTGATTCGCCTGCTCGCCCTGCGCGACAAGGCTGTGGCCGCCGATAATCTCGACCTGCGCAACCGCGCCGAGGCGGCGCTGCTGATCGCCGCCGCCGCCTACAACCGTCGCGAAAGCCGGGGCGGCCATTTCCGCACCGATTTCCCCCAGGCCGATCCGGCCCAGGCGCAACGCTCTTTCATTTCGCTGGAGGAGGCGCTGTCTCTTTCGCGCGACCTCGCCGACGAGAAGTCCAATGCCTTTGCCCGTGCTTAATTCCCTGCTGGTCGAACAGGCGGTTCGCGCCGCGCTCGACGAGGATTTCGGCCGCGCCGGCGACATCACCTCGCAGGCCACCATTCCCGCCGAGGCGCGGGCGAAAGCCGTGATCGCGGCGCGCAAGAAGCCCGGCGCGCTGGCCGGGCTGGAGCTGGCGAAAAAGGCGTTTGAACTGGTCGATCCCTCGCTTTGTTTCGAAGCGCTGGCCGCCGATGGCGACCGTTTTTCTCCCGGCGCCATCGTCGCGCGCATCGAAGGGTCCGCGCGCGGCATTTTGTCGGCCGAGCGCGTCGCGCTGAATTTTCTGGGGCGGATGTGCGGCGTCGCCACGCTGACCTCGCATTACGCTCAGGCCGTCGCCCACACCAAGGCGAAGATCTGCTGCACCCGCAAGACGACGCCGGGCCTGCGCGCCTTCGAGAAATACGCCGTGCGCTGCGGCGGCGGCATGAATCATCGCTTCGGTCTCGACGACGCCGTGCTGATCAAGGACAATCATATCGCGGTGGCCGGCGGCGTGATCCCCGCCTTGCGTGCGGCGAAAGGCTTCGCCGGGCATCTGGTCAAGATCGAGATCGAAGTCGATACGCTCGACCAGTTGCGCGAGGTGTTGGCCGAGGGCGCCGATGTGGTGCTGCTCGACAATATGTCGCCCGAGCAATTGCGCGCGGCCGTGGCGATGATCGGCGGGCGCATGCTGGCCGAGGCCTCGGGCGGCGTCGCGCTCGACAGCGTCAAAGCGATCGCCGAAAGCGGCGTCGATTTGATCTCGGTCGGCGCGCTCACCCATTCGGCCCCGGTGCTCGATCTCGGGCTCGACATTGAAATGAGCTAGCCTCAACCCTTGTGTTGGCGGCGCAAAAACGCCATCTTGCAGTGCGATTGTTCCCACCCGCGATGGCGCGCCGTCGCGTGCGCCAAGCCGCCAGAAAGTTCTTTCGTGCCCAAGACAAACCTTTTCGCGCCCTCGCGTGGCCGCAGGCTCGCCCTGCTGGCCGCCACACTCGTTTTCCTGCCCGCCCTGACGCAAGCGCGCGAAGCCGTCGCCCTGTCGGACCCGTTCGAGGTCAGCGACAGTCCGGCCGGCAATTATCTCGCCGCGCGCGTCGCCGAGGCCGAGCACGATTCGCTGGCGGCCTCGACCTTCGCGCGTGAAATCCTGCGCGCCGATCCCGGCAATATCGAACTGATCGAGCGCGCCTTCGTCGCCACCTTGCTGAATGGCGACACGAGCGAATGTTTCGCGCTGGCGCAGAAGCTGGTGGCGCGCGACGCCCGGAACGGCACGGCGCGGCTGGCCCTGGCCGTGCGCGACATCAAGGCCCGCAATTTCGCCGGCGCGCGGAAAAACCTCGACGGCAGCGGCAATCTGCGGCAGCGCGACCTCACCGCCGTGCTGCTCACCGCCTGGACCTATGTCGGCGCCGGCGACGTCAAGCGCGCTTTGGCGCTGGTCGACAGCCTGACCGAGTCCAATCTGGCGGTGTTCCGCGACTTCCACGCCGGACTGATGCTGGAGGCCGCCGGACGCACCGAGGAGGCCGGCAAGCGGCTCGCCGCGGCCTACGCCACCGATCAGAACACGCTGCGGCTGGTCGACGCCTACGCCCGCAATCTTTCCCGCCAGGGCCGTAACGACGAGGCCAAGGCGGCCTATCAGGCCTATGCCAAGCTGCAGCCGCGCCAGCCGCTGGCGCAGGCGGCGCTGCGCGACCTCGACGCCGGCCGCAAGCTTGAACCGCTGGTCAAGAGCGTCGGCGGCGGCGCCGCCGAAGTTCTGTATGGCCTCGGCGCCTATGGTCTCGGTTCGTCCGGCGGCCGGCAGGGCGACGAAATCGCCGCCACGGTTTTCCTGCGGCTGGCGCTGGCGCTTGAACCGGACCACGAGCTGGCGCTCGACACGCTGGGCGAAGCCTATAGCCGCATGAAGCAATATGGGATCGCCATCGACGTCTATAACGAGACGCCTGACGCCAGCCCGATGCGGACCAGCGCCGACATTCGCATCGCCATGCTGCTCGACGCCGTCGGCAAGACGGACGAGGCGCTCGACCGGCTGCGCAAGCTCAGCGACGCCCATCCCGACAATCCCGATGCTCTGTCGGCGCTGGCCGATCTTCTGCGCAGCAAGAAGAGATATCTGGAAGCCGCCGACGCCTATGGCCGCGTGCTGGCCGCCAGCCCGGCCGGCGAAAAGGGCCAGTGGGTGCTGTATTATTTCCGCGGCATCTCCTATGAGCGCGCCAAGGTCTGGAACAAGGCCGAGCCCGATTTCAAGAAAGCGCTCGACCTTTATCCCGAGCAGCCGCTGGTTCTCAATTATCTCGGCTATTCCTGGGTGGACCAGGGCGTCCATCTCGACGAGGCGTTCAAGATGCTGCGCCGCGCGGTCGAGTTGCAGCCGGAAGACGGCTATATCGTGGATTCGCTGGGCTGGGCGCACTACCGGCTCGGCCATTACGACGAGGCCGTCAAGTTCCTGGAACGGGCGATCGAACTCAAGCCGGGCGACCCGACCATCAACGACCATCTGGGCGACGCCTATTGGCAGGTCGGGCGCCAGCTCGACGCGCATTTCCAGTGGAATCACGCGCGCGATCTCAATCCCGAACCGGATGATCTGCCGAAGATTCTAGGCAAGATCGCCAATGGCCTGACCGAGCCGAAGCAACCGACGGCCGAGCAGCGGCCCGAGGCGCCCGCCCAGTCGAAAAACGGCGGGTAGCGGCCCCGGGGCGAGCCGTTACGGCTCGCTATGGCCGTCCGATTGGCCGAGCGCGGCGACCAGCGCCGTGTCGAAGTAGCGCGTCCATTCGACGATCTTGCGATCTTCCCATTTGATGCTGTCGACGCCTTCGATGTCCGCCAGCGCGCCGGTGCCGCGATTGCGAAGCGTCATGTGCCAGGACATGTAGGAGATGCGCGGGACGTCGGCGGCGAAATCGTCCACTTCGAACGCGACGATCTCGAAATCCACGTCGAACGCCTTCCAGGCTTCGCGGATTTCCTGCTTGCCGACGCGCAGGCCGGCGGCGGGAATGATCGCGCGCGAGCCCAGCAGCCGGTAAGTGGCGTTTTCGTGAAACAGGGCGAGTCCGGTCTCGAGATCGCCGCGCGCGCGTTGAGCGTAGATATCGCGGCATATCGCCATGTAATCGTCGCGGCCCATCCAAAAATAGTCCATTTCCATTCCTTCGCGCGCCGTCGCTCAGCGGAATCCTTGGTGTGGCGCTGGCGGTCGATCGCCAAAATCACGGCGGCGTCCAGCCCCTGTTGGGCGGCGTTCGACCGCCCGACAGGCTCCAAGTGATTGTTGGGGCGCATTGTATTCACGCCAAGCGGCGTCCGCTTGGCGTGAAAACGCTCTAGCGCCAATTACCTGCCAAATTGGGAAAATAGTACAACGGATTAACCGCAAACTTGACCGTAACGCGGCGCTCAATGCGCTGCGTCTTGGCCAGCATGTTGAAAAATATGGGGGTTGCGCGACGCGCGTCGGGAGAGATTCGGTCCCTGAAAACGCTCGTCAAGTCCGCTTTCAGGACATCCGATCGTTCAGCAGCGGCTTTCGCGCAGGCTGAACAGTCGCTCGCTGTCGATCAACTCGTTGACTTCGGCGATCCGTTCGCCCTGCAGGCGAACGAAACACAGGCCGGGGATCACATCCTCGCGGCGTGTGCCGCGATGACGCACGCGCAGCTCATATTGGACGCAGGCCTGATCGTCGTCGATCACGAGGGAGAGCACGCGCAGGTCGAGCTGTTCAAATTCGACGGTGAAAGCCTGGAGGAAGGCCAGGATCGAATCGCGGTTGGCGCGATGGCCGGCGAAAGCCCATTTGGCGGGATCGCCGTTCAGGCTCCATTGCGCGTCGGCGGCGAACAGCTCGATCGCCTGTTTCGGCCTGGGCCGCAGCGCCATCAGGCGCGAGACGATCTGCTTCGTCCTGGCCGGCCCGACGAGGGGCGCGCCGCTGTCGCTGTCATTCATGATATGCGTAAAGGCAGGGCGGCGCGCCCGAAGAGACCGGGCGCGCCTGAAACATCAGTTCTTGGTCTTGTCGACCAGCTTGTTCTTGCCGATCCAGGGCATCATGCCGCGGAGCTTGGCGCCGACTTCCTCGATCTGGTGCGAATCGTTGACGCGGCGGATGCCCTTGAAGCGGGCGGCGCCGGCCTTGTATTCCTGCATCCATTCCGAGGTGAACTTGCCGGTCTGGATGTCGTTGAGGACGCGCTTCATCTCCGCCTTGGTCTCGGCGGTGATGACGCGCGGCCCCGTGACATACTCGCCCCATTCGGCGGTGTTCGAGATCGAGTAGTTCATGTTGGCGATGCCGCCCTCGTAGATCAGGTCCACGATCAGCTTCACTTCGTGCAGGCACTCGAAATAGGCCATTTCCGGGGCGTAGCCGGCTTCCACCAGCGTCTCGAAGCCGGCGCGGATCAGCTCGACCAGGCCGCCGCACAGCACGGCCTGCTCGCCGAACAGGTCGGTTTCACATTCCTCGCGGAACGTGGTTTCGATGATGCCGGAGCGGCCGCCGCCGATGGCGGAGGCGTAGGACAGGCCGATGTCATGGGCGTTGCCGGACGCGTCCTGATCGACGGCGATCAGGCAGGGCACGCCGCCACCCTTGAGATATTCGCCGCGCACGGTGTGGCCGGGGCCCTTGGGGGCGACCATCACCACGTCGATGTCCTTGCGCGCCTCGATCAGGCCGAAATGCACGTTGAGGCCGTGGGCGAACAGCAGCGCGGAGCCGGGGCGGATGTTGTCGGCGATGTCTTTCTTGTAGATGTCGCCCTGCAGTTCGTCCGGGGTGAGCATCATCAGCACGTCGGCCCATTTGGCGGCTTCGGCGACGGTCATCACCTTCACGCCTTCGCCTTCGGCCTTCTTGGCGGTGGCGGAGCCGGCGCGCAGAGCGACGGCGATCTCCTTGACGCCGGAATCGCGCAGGTTCAGCACATGGGCGTGGCCCTGCGAGCCATAGCCGACCACGGCCACCTTCTTGCCCTTGATCAGATTGAGATCGGCATCGCTATCGTAATAAACGCGCATTGTTATTGCTTTCTGCGTGAGGGGCGGGCGGATCCGAAACCGCCGGTTATTGTCCCGCACGCCTATAAGCGCAGAGCGCCCGCGCGTCAAAGGGCGGGGCGCGAAAAAGCCTCAGAAGCTGTAGCCGATGCGCGCGCCGTAATTGGTGACGCCGTGGTTGGCGTGGCAGAGATTGAGGTTGGAATAGTGCTCGACGGTCGCCATCACGCTCCAATGCTCAGTCAGGTTATAGCCGAGCGAGGCGGATTCGTGGAAACCCCAATGGCAGCCGACCCCGGCGCGCTGCGGCGGCCGGACCCCGTTGGTCACGCCGTCGTTCCAGGCGCCGCCCACCGAGCCTTCGATGAAGATCCGGTCGGTGAGCGCGACGGTCCACAGCGGGCCGAAATAGATGCCGTTGGTCTTGTTCGCGGTGTTGAAGGTGCCGCCGATGTCGGCGCGCATGGCGACGAAGCTCCACCAGGGATTGGTCGTCTTGATGATGTCGCCGAACACGATTTCGGCGCTGACGTCGGTGGAGCCGGACTCGGCGCCGCCGGGTTCATGGGCGAAGCCGCCGATGCGGGCCTCGAACGGCGCATGGAGGCGATAGGTGGCTTCCGGCGGCAGCAGCTCTCCGAATGGCGACGTGTCGCCGGCCATCGCGGGGGCGCCGCACAGGCTGGAAAGGACAATCAGGCAAACATGTCTTTTCATAGAGGCGGCCACCTTCGACAAAGCTGCGCCACGATAGGCGAAGCGTCCGGGGACGGCTATGGTTTTGCGGCCACAGGCGGACCAAATCGGAAGCTTTGGGGGCCGCCGTTTGAGAGTGTCGGAATTTCCGTGTGATGGCCATTTGGAAGCAAATGGAGGCATCACATGGCAAGACGGAAAGCCCCGCTTATTCCCGATCAACTGCTTGACCAGCTTCTGGGCGGCGCGGATCCCAAGACTGCCTTTGCGAAAGATGGTCTTCTCGACGAACTGAAGAAGGCGCTCGCCGAACGGGCGCTGAACGCGGAGGTCGACCACCACCTTGACCAAGGCGA
>NZ_FYDG01000008.1 GCF_900187365.1 Rhodoblastus acidophilus | reverse complement strand
GCCCGCTCGATCAGATCATCACCGGCGGCGAGAGCGGCCCCAACGCGCGGCCATCGCATCCCGATTGGTTCCGGTCCCTGCGCGACCAATGCGCCGTGTCCGGGACCGCCTATTTTTTCAAGCAATGGGGAGAATGGGCGCCGGCTGGCGGCTGGTACGAAGATCATCCCGTTTCTTTGCCGCTGCGCGGACTTGGGCCGAACGGCTGGACTGATGACAACGAGGTCCTTGTGTCCACCGAATATCTTGCCCGCGTCGGCAAGCGCCGCGCCGGTCACCTCCTCGATGGCCGCGAGCACCGCGAGTTCCCGGCATGACCGAGTCCGCACGCCCCGCCAAGCCGAAACGCTTTGACCCCAAAGCCGCCATTCTCAGCCTGACCAAGCGCGAACTGGCGATCCTGCTGGACGACACGTACATCCTGTTCAATCTCCGGGAAGAGGATGTTCATACGGCGCGGTGGCGCGCAGCAAACCAACTGACGAAGGACGCTTTCGCGGAATGGGAGAGTACCCTTCCGGCGCAGGACAAGGCGTTGGCGAAGCTTCGCGCCACACCGACGACGTCGGCGGAAGCATGGTTGCGCGCCCACAAGGCTTGGCTGCGAGCCGTGCGGGTCTCTGAAGAGGCATACGCCAGATGCAACGCCGCGCAGGCCCGAGCTGACAAGCTGTGGGCCGACGGCGAAAGGCTTTTCAAATGACTGATCAGCCGCCAGTCACCATTCCATCTTTTGGTTTCGCGCGCGGCGCGGTCGTGCGCCAGGGCGACGGCCCAAACATGATCGTCGTTCGCAGTTATGGCGAGCACACGGCATGCGTGTTTTGCGCGGGCGATAAGTCAGGCACGTTGCATCTGAAAGAATTTGAATCGCGCAGCCTCAGGCTAATTCTGCCTGCGGTGACGCCGCTGGATGAGGTCGGCGAATGAGCCGGCGTCCCGCACGTTTCACCGAAGCCGATGCGGTGCGCGCCGCCAACGCGGCGAAGCGTGCAGGCATGGCCGTCAAGATCGACAGCGAAGGCGCGTTTTGGCTCATCCCCCTCGATTTCGTCCCGCCGCCGACACTTCAACCCAATCCCGAGCCGCTTGCCGGGAAAAAGACGTTGGTGTTCTAATGAACCCCATGCCACGCCCGCGCCTGCCTTACGTCCGCAAAGAGATCAGCCGTCATGGAAAGACCGTCTGGTATTTCCGTCGAGGAGACGGCCCGCGTCTGCGCCTGCCGGATGAGTACGGCTCCGATGAGTTCATTGCGGCTTATCAAAAGGCGCTTTCTGGCGCGGTGAAGCCCAAGAAACCGGGCAAAGAGACGTTTCGGTGGCTGGTCGACCGCTATCGCGAATCGGCGTCATGGGCGCAGCTCGCGCCTGGCACGCGCGCAGCCCGCGGCGCGATCCTGCGCAGCTCCGTCGCCAAGATCGGCCAGGAGCCCTTCGCGTCGATCGACAAGGCCAGCATTGTCGCCAGCGTGGATTCGCGCGCGCAAACCCCGTTCGCAGCCAAGAATTTTCTGAAAACCATGCGCGGCCTGTTTGCCTGGGCGGTCATGGCGAAGCATGTCAGCGTCGATCCGACCGAAGGCGTCTCCATAAAGGTCAAGGAAACGGACGGGTTTGAGACCTGGACAGACGAGGATATCGCCCAGTTCAAGGCCAAATGGCCGCTGGGCACGCGCGAGCGCGTCATGTTCGCGGTTTTCCTTGGCACGGGCCTGCGGCGCGGCGACGCCTGCCGATTCGGGCGCCAGCACATCAAGGCCGGCCTTGCGACGATCGTCAGCGAAAAGACGCAGACGCCGGTTTATGTCCCGGTGCTGCCCGAGCTGCAGGAGGCGATCGACGCCGGCCCGGTCGGCGACCTGGTCTTTATCACGGGGCAGGGGGGCGGGCCGCTCACCAAGGAAAGCCTGGGCAATTACTTCCGCGAGGCCTGCGACGCCGCCGGCGTCAAGAAAAGCGCCCACGGCCTGCGGAAGGCGGCGGCCGTGCGGCTGGCGGAGGCCGGCGCCACGGTTGACGAGCTGGAGGCCATTTTTGGGTGGGAAGGCGGCAAGATGGCCAGCCATTACACCAAGGCGGCGAACCGCAAGAGGCTGGCCACGGCCGGCATGGCGCGACTCCTGAAGCAGGACGGCAAAGATGAAGATGAAATACGTCCGCGCGGAAAAAACACGTCACGGTAAGACCGCCTATTATTTTCGCCGCGGCGAAGGCGAACGCATCCGGCTTCCAGATGACCCAGAATCTCCGGAATTCTTCGACGCCTATGCACTTGCTATGGGCGGAAAGCACAACACCGTTAAAACGCGAGCCAGCCTGATTCGCGAGGAGAAGGCGCTATCAGCTCTTGAAGCGGCGCTCAAAGGTGCGAAATCGCGAGCCAGAGAGAAGAAACGCCCATTCGATCTTACGCTGAATTGGGCTCGGGTTGAGCTTGAGGCCCAATGTTACAAATGCGCCGTCTCAGGCATCCCGTTCTATTTCACCAAGGGCGAACAGCGAGATCGCCGAAATCCCTTCGCTCCATCTATCGACCGCATCGATTGCGCGGGGGGCTACACGAAGGACAACTGCCGCATAGTGATCTATGCAGTGAACGTGATGCTATCAGACTGGGGCGACGACGTCTTCTACCGCATCGTTGAGCAAGTTAGTCAGAACAAATCCGGCTCATTTGCGCCTCACCTCCCCCCTCAAGGTGCGGCGCTGAATAAAAATAACTGAACATAATCAAAAGGTTGCAAAGACGTTGGCGACCCCGACAGGATTCGAACCTGTGACCTACCGCTTAGAAGGCGGTTGCTCTATCCGGCTGAGCTACGGGGCCTCCGAGGGATATTCCCGTCCGTCAATGCGTCCAGGGCGCGACGCGATTGGTCTTGAAATTGTCCGAATAGGAGATCACCCGGCGCTTGGCCTCGTTCGGCTCCTCGACGCGATAGGCCACGCCGTTGCGCTCCGCATAGGCCACCGCCTCTTCCTTGGTCGGGAAGGTCAGCTTGATCTGGCTCTTCATGTCCGAGGACGAGGTCCAGCCCATCAGCGGCTCGATGCCGCGCGGAACCTCCGGGATATATTCGAGACGCCACTCGCGCGTCTTGCCGAGGCCCGATTGCGTGGCGGTCTTGGCGGGGCGAAAGATGCGAGCCGTCATCGGACGTTCCAATCGTGAAAGCGGTTCCAATCGCAGAAACAAACCCCGTAGCCGCGCCGTCGCCGGCGCTGCGGGAATTTCCACAAACGTCTTAGGGGACTCCCGCCGACAAAGCAAGAAGGGCAAGCTTTTCACGCCGGCCCAGGCCGCCCCAGCCGCGCCAGCCAGATCGCCAGGCCTGGCGCACCCGAGCCGGCGCCCGGCGGGGCCGTTTTCGTGGGCGGTTCGGCGCGCCGCCGCGCCCGCGCCTCGCCGGGGCTCACGCCGAAGGCGTCGCGAAAGGCCCGGTTGAAGGCGCTGACGTTCTTGAAGCCGAAGCCATAGGCGATCAGGCCGATCCGCTTGCCGTCGTCGCCGGCGGCGGTGATTTCGCGATGGGCGAGCCGCAGCCGGTTCTGGCGAATATAGCGCGCCACCCCGCCCACCGGCTCGAACAGGCGGTACAGCGCGGCGCGGGATATGCCGAAATTGGCGGCGATTCCCTCTACGGTCAGCGCGGGCGAGCGCAAATTGCGGTCGATATGGCGGCGAATGGTCACGAATGAAGCGTTGGAGGCCCCGTGCGGCGCCGGGCCGGGCAGGGCGGCCGCCGCTTTCGCCAGCAGCCCCACCACGCCCTCGCCCAAGGCGCTCAACTCGGCCGCCAAAGCGGAGCCAGGCGCCTGCATGGCCTGTTCGGCCAGGGCGCGGATCAGGCCGCCGAGCGCCGCGCCGAAAGGAGTCGCGCCCCCCAGAATCAACCCGCCCAGCATCTGCTCCCGCGGCACGGCCGCCAGAATTTTCGCGCGCGGCAGCCACAAAGCAATGTGCGACGCCAACTCGGCCTCCGGCGTCTCCACCAGATCGAGCGGTTCGAGAAAATCAAGCAGAAGCAAGTCGCCGGCGCCGCAGGCGACCGCCGTTTCGCCGACGCGGCCGGTCACACGGCCCGTCAGGGTCAGGCGCAGCGCGAAGCCGTCGAAGCCGCCCCGCGCGATCAGATCCACCGGGCGCACCAGCCGCAGCCCCGGGCTTTCCGAGCGGGTCAGCAGAAACGGCCCGACGCCACGCGCCGCGACGCCGCCCCTGGCGGGACACGGCGCGGCGACGACCTCGAACAGGTCGGCATAGACGCCGGCGAAAAAGCCCCGCGCGTCGCCGTCGGGGCCGGCGGCGCGCGTCACAAGCATTTCGTTCGGATCATCGAGCGCGGTCCCGCCGTCGTTCACTGGCTTCCTCGCTGCAAGGCCTAAGGGGAACCTTAAGCGATGCAAGCGGGGCGCGCCAGCTGCGGCGAGCCGCGCCGCGCGCCGGTTCAGCTTTGCCGATGCTGGGAGCCAGAGTCCGCCACCCGCCCCAGCGCGTCCGTGGCGCTCTCGCCCGCGAGCCGCGCGATGTCGCCCAGCGACACGATGCCCACCAGCCGCTTGTCATGGTCGAGCACCGGCAGGCGGCGCACCTGCAGCGCGCCCATTTTGGCGGCGGCGTCGGAAAGCTCCTCGTCCTCGAAACAATATTGCACGTCGGTGGTCATCACCTCGCGCACCGGCGTGTCGCAGCTCTTGCCGTCGGCGACGGCGCGCACGGCGATGTCGCGGTCGGTGATCATGCCGACGAGCCGGTCGTTCTCGCCCACCGGCAGCAGGCCGGCGTCAATGTCCTTCATCGCCTGCGCCGCCTCGCGGATGCTGTGGTCGGGCGTGCAAACCAGCACGTCCTCGCTCATGCAGCTTTGCACTTGCATCATGTCCTCCCCTGGTCGGGCCTTCGGGTCGTCCGGTCCCTGACGAGAAACGCGCGAAATTTCAAACTGTTCGGCGCGAGGCGTCCATATTGCCGCCGCCGCGCCCTTGACGCCGCCCCGCTCCCGCCGCCACTCTCCCTCCGAAAGGGAATCCCCATGTCCAAATCCACGCCGCAGTCGCGCAAGGCCATGCGCGCCCGCACCAAAATCGTCTATGCCGGCCGCGCGCCCGAGGACCAGTTCGGCTTCGTCAACACGCCGATCTATCGCGGCTCCACCGTGCTGTTCCCCGACGTGGCCACGCTGGAATCGCGCGCCGGCACGCGCTTTCGCTACGGCACCTACGGCACGCCGACCACCGAGGCGCTGGAGCAGGCCTGGAGCGAGATTTCCGGCGCCGCCGACACGGTGCTGGCGCCGTCCGGCCTCGCCGCCTGCTGCCTCGCCTTGCTCACCGCTTTGAGCAGCGGCGATCATGTGCTGGTCACCGATTCGGCCTACGGCCCGACCCGCAGTTTCTGCGAGGCGTTCCTGACTCGCATGGGAATCGAGACCACGTTCTACGATCCGTTGGTCGGCGCGGGGATCGCGGCCCTGTTCCGCCCCAACACCAGGGCGGTGCTGGTCGAGGCGCCGGGGTCGCAGAGCTTTGAAATCCAGGACATTCCGGCCATCGCGGCGGTCGCGCATGAGAGAAACGCCTGCGTGATCATGGACAACACCTGGGCCACGCCGCTGTTCTTCCCGGCGCATGAGCGCGGCGTCGATCTCTCCGCCGACGCCGGCACCAAATATCTGTCGGGCCATTCCGACCTGCTGCTGGGCCTCGTCTCCGCCAACGCCAAATGGGCGAAAAAACTGCGCCAGACCTATCAGTTGTTCTCCAATTGCGCCGGGCAGGAGGACGCCTGGCTCGCCCTGCGCGGCCTGCGCACCATGGACCTGCGCCTGCGCGAGGCGGAAAAGCAGGGCCTCGCGCTGGCGCGCTGGCTGGAGAGCCGCCCGGAAGTGTCGCGCGTGCTGCATCCGGCGCTGGAAAGCCATCCGGGCCACGCCATCTGGAAGCGGGATTTTCTCGGCTCGACCGGCCTGTTTTCGGTGATCCTCAAGCCGGCGTCCGACCAGGCGGTGGCGGCCATGCTCGACGGGCTCGAATTGTTCGGGCTGGGCTACAGCTGGGGCGGTTTCGAAAGCCTCGTCGTCCCGTTCGACTGCTCCAGCTATCGCGCCGCCAGCGTCTGGGCGCCCGAGGGGCCGGCGCTGCGCTTCTCGGTCGGCCTCGAAGACATCGAGGATTTGCAGGACGAC
Organism: Rhodoblastus acidophilus; assembly: GCF_900187365.1. GTDB lineage: Bacteria > Pseudomonadota > Alphaproteobacteria > Rhizobiales > Beijerinckiaceae > Rhodoblastus > Rhodoblastus acidophilus. Next base: position 141,584 of record NZ_FYDG01000008.1, on the reverse strand, counting down.
CTCGACAAGGGCTTCGCCCGGTTACGGGCGCAGGCGTAAGCCGCGCGCTTCAGGCCGAAACGAGTCCGGCGCGACGGAAAAGGCGATTTTCCGTCGCGCGAAAGCCAAAGCGGTGAGATAGGCGCAGGCCATTCCGATCAGCGCGCCGCCCAGCACGTCGCTGGGATAATGCGCGCCGACGATCGGCCGCGACACCGCGATGGCCAGAGCGGCGAGCCAGGGCAGGGGGCGCAACCGGCGCGGCAAAAACGGCGTCAGCGCGGCCGCCGTGGCGAACGCCGTGATGGTGTGGCCCGAGGGAAAGCTGGCGTAGATCGAGGGCGTTGAGAAAAACTCGAAATGATGCGGCCCGACCTTGTCGAGCAGCGCCGGTCGCGCCCGGCCGATCGGATGTTTCAGCGCCTGCGACAGCAGACCGGAATCCGCCAGAACCGTGAAGACATAGAGCGCCCGCGCCGCCAGCAGGCCAGAAGCGGCGCGCGCCCGGCGCGCGACGGCGCTGGCGCGGGCGAACCAGGCGCCGGCGAAAACCAGAACCGACAAGGCGAACAGCCAATGCGATTCGCCGAAGCGGGTGACGATCTGGAAAAAATCCACGACATCGCGCGGCAGGGCGCGGGCGCAGCGCGCCACGCGCTCATCGAACAGCAGGCTGACGTCGGCCAGAAACGCCACAGCGGGAACGCACAGCGCCAGCCCGAGCGGCCAAAGCGGTTGGGCGCGCGGGATGGGCGCGCGCCAATGCGCTGTTAAATCAGCCAGATCGGCGCGAAACCGCTCGGCGCGGGTCACGCGCCCCCGCGTCGCAGCAACAGCGTCGCCCAGCCGTCGATATGCCGGCGCTTGGCGATGGCGAAGCCCTGCGCCGCCCAGGCCGTGGCCACGCCGGGCACGTCGCGCAGCAGCATGCCGGACAGCACGACATCGCCGCCATGCGCCGCCAGTTGCGCGAGGCTGGGGGCCAGCATCCGCAGCGGCTTGGCCAGAATATTGGCGAAGATCAGATCATAGGCGCGCGGCTTCCACAAAGCCGGATGCAGCGCGCCGCGCGCCTGCACCGGATGCAGCCACGGCCCCGCGCAATTGAGCACGGCGTTGGCGCGGGTCGCCGCCACGGCGTCGGCGTCGATGTCGCCCGCCGCCACCTCGATCCGCAAGGCGCGGGCGGCGGCGAGGGCGAGCACGCCGGTGCCACAGCCGATATCGAGAATGTTCTGCGGGCGGCGCCGCTTGAGAATTTCATCGAGAAACAGCAGGCATCCGCGCGTCGTGCCGTGATGTCCCGTGCCGAACGCCAGCGCCGCCTCGATTTCGAGGCCGATGTCGTTGGGCTGGACGCTGGCGCGGTCATGCGAGCCATGCACGACGAAGCGCCCGGCGCGCACCGCCGACAGGCCTTCGAGCGAAGCCGCCACCCAGTCCTTCTGCAGCACGCGGTCGAACTCGATCTGCGCCGCCAGCTCGGCGCCGACGGCGACTGTCGCCAGTTCGCGCAAATTGGCTTCGTCGGGATCGTGGCCGAAATAGACCTCCACCAGCCAGGGCGTGGCGGCCCAGCTCTCGGTGGTGGCCTTTTCCTCGAAAGCGGCGGCGGCGGTCTCGGCGGGATCGAACGTCTCGACAACGAGATCGGCGAGGGCGCGGGCTTGCGCCTCCGGGCAGCGCAGGCGCATCACGAAGGCGGCGTTGTTGGGGGGAAGTCCTTCAAGCATGGCCGGGCTTTATCATGGCGCGCCCGACCTGTCGATCAGGCGCGCCAGTGGGCGTCGGCTCAGTTGGTCTTGGCGGCGGGGGCCGCAGCCGCGGCGGCGGCGTGCTTGGCGTGGGTCTTGTGATGAGCGTGGGCCTTGTGCTTGTGCTTGTCCGGCGCCGGCTTGGCGGTCTCGCTCTGGGCCGTCGGCTGGGCCGAGGCGTCCGGCGTGGAGGTCTGGGCGTAGGCGGCGCCGCTCAGGGACAGGGCGGCGGCGATCAGGGCGCCAAGGGCGCCGGTGCGAAGGGTGTTGGTCATGTCTCTCTCCTGTCTTTGGCGCGTCGGCGCGCCGTGTTGACGGTGGGGAGAATGGCGCCCGCCGCTTGAACCTGAGCCAAACAGGTCGTTCATCCCGCGTTTAGCGTTTTTGGGTTTATCCGCCCCGCGGAATCGGCCAGAGTGCGCGACCATGAGACCCGTAGCGCTGATCCTCCTTTCATGCTTGGCCACGCCGGCCTTGGCCGAAACGCCCCCGGTTCAGGCGTTTGGCGCGGCGCATCCCGACTGCCTCGACTGGACCGACGGCTGCACCATCTGCACGCAGAAACGCTGCTCGACGCCGGGGATCGCCTGCACCCCGCACGAGCCGGTCTGCGAAGCGCAGGCCGACAAGCCTGAGCCGCCCAAATCCGAGCCTTCCAAGCCCGAGCCGCCCAAATCCGAAGCGCCGGTTGCGCCGCCGGCGGAAAAGCCCTAAAGCTCGCGCGCCAGTCGGCCGGACAGCCGCTGTCGCAAGACAGAGGAAAGTCCGGGCTCCACGGAGAAACGGCGCCGGATAACGTCCGGCGGGGGCGACCCCAGGGAAAGCGCCACAGAAAGCAAACCTCCTTCGCATGCGAAGGGAAGGGTGAAAGGGTGCGGTAAGAGCGCACCGCGCGGGCGGCGACGTCAGCGGCATGGCAAGCCCCGCCGGGAGCAAAACCGAATAGGGACGACAGGAGGTTTTCCTCCACCCTTCTCCGGGGCGTCGTCCGGGTTGGTTGCAAAAGGCCTCCAGCAATGGAGGTCGCAGATGAATGGCTGTCGCGCGCCGCAAGGCGCCATACAGAACCCGGCTTACAGGCCGACTGGCGCCCAAACCCTCCCGAATGTGTTAACATCGTGATCTCCGGGGAGGAACGATCATGATGCGGGCGCGCGCCGGGCTGTGGGCGGCCATCTTCTTTGTTGCGGGCGGGCTGGCGCAGGCGGACCCGTCGTTCGAGCCGCGCCTGCAGGCGCTGGAGCCGGCGATAGGCCATTATCCCGCCGACATCAGGGACAAGGCCGACGCGGCCGCCGTCAAAGCCCGCTATGAGGCGCTCAAGCGCGATCTCGACAAGGCGCTCGCCGCCCATCCCGGCGATGAAAAACTGCTGGCGCAGCGCGGGCGGCTGCAGAGCATGGGCCACAATTTCGATTATCCCCGCGCCTGGGACGGCGCGACGCGCGACCTCACGGCGGCGCTGCGCAAGGCCCCCGACGACGTCGATGCGCTGCTCGCCCTGGCCGATCTCTGGGTCAACAGCCGGCCCGATCTCGCCGGCAAGGCCGAAAACCTCTATCGCGCCGCCCAATGCGTCGTCGGCGACAGGCCGCTGGAGCCGGCGCAGCGCGGCCTGTTCTTCTCCTTCTATTATCAGGGCAAGGTTCGCGACGCGCGGCGGCAGGCGGATTTTCTGCGCCGGACATGGCCGGACGTCGCGCTCTACCGGACTCTGCTCGACATCGCCGCCAAGGGCTCGGGGGGAGAGTCCGCGGGGGGAGAGGGCGTTTCGCCGGAACCGGCCCAGGTCGCGCTGACCTCCTGTCAGGAAAAAACGCCGTAACGCGGCGCCGGAAAAATCCGCCCCTTGATTAAGCGTATGACTCACAAGCGGATTTCACTCTCAACAAAGTCTTAACGCTAAAAATGCTTTAATGGGCGCGAACACCGCAAACCGGCCGCGTTGACGCCCAGATATGACGCATGTTAGTCCGCTCCCATCTCAGCGAAGCGCCCCCCTCTCGGCGCCGGCAGGATCGGCGCGCGCTTTCTTGCGGCGCGCAGATCCAGGATTCCATGCTCTTTCTTCGTCATGCGCGAGGCCCGCGATGAGCGACGCCGGTCACATTCCCGTCCTGCTCGCCGAAGCGCTCGATGCGCTCGCCATCGCGCCGGGCAAACGCTTCATCGACGGCACGTTCGGCGCCGGCGGCTACACGCGCGCGATTCTGGACCGGGGCGGCGACGTGCTCGCCCTCGACCGCGACCCCACGGCCATCGCCGCCGGCCAGGCGCTCGTCGCCGAGGCGGGCGGACGGCTCAAGCTGGTCGAAACCCGATTCTCCCGGATGGAGCAGGCGGCCGGCGCGGACAAATATGACGGCGTCGTGCTCGACATCGGCGTGTCCTCGATGCAGTTCGACGAGGCCGAGCGCGGCTTTTCCTTCCGGTTCGATGGGCCGCTCGACATGCGCATGTCGCGCAACGGCCGCAGCGCCGCCGATCTCGTCAACGAGCTGGAGCAGGACGACCTCGCCAACCTCATCTATCTCTATGGCGAGGAGCGGGCGTCGCGCCGCATCGCCCGCGCCATCTGCGCCGCGCGCGCGACCGCGCCGATCACCACCACGCTGCGCCTCGCCGAAATCGTCGCCCGCGCCAATCCCGGCCGCCCGCAGGACATTCATCCGGCCACCCGCACGTTCCAGGCCCTGCGCATCGCCGTCAACGAGGAGCTGGACGAGTTTTCGCACGCGCTTGAAGGCGCCGAGCGTCTGTTGAAGCCGGGCGGACGCCTCGCCGTCGTCACGTTCCATTCGCTGGAAGACCGCATCGCCAAAAAATTCTTCGCCGACCGCAGCGGCCGGGGCCGGGCGGCCTCGCGGCTGCTGCCGGGCGAAATCGCCCCGCCCGAACCGACCTTCGTCCTGCGCCCGCCCCAGCCTGTCGCCGCCAGCGACGAGGAGGCGCGAAACAATCCGCGCGCCCGCTCGGCCAAGCTGCGCTGGGCGGAGCGTCTCGCCAGCCCGGCCCGGGAGACCTGAATGTTCCGTTTCCTCAACATCGTCGCCGTGGCCGTGCTGGTGGGTTCGGCGGTCTATGCCTATGAAATCAAGTATTCGACGCTCTATCAGGCGGAGCAATTGGCCAAGGCCAAGCGCGATCTCGCCCGCGAGACCGACCGGGTCGCCATGCTCAAGGCCGAATGGGCGCATATTGTCGCGCCCGACCGCATCCAGACGCTGGCGGACAAATATCTCGGCGGTCAGACCTTGCAGCTGACCCAGATCGTCGCGGCCGGCGCCGTGCCCGAAAAGGCCGCGCGCGGCGACGAAATCGCCTCCAAGCTCAGCGACCTCGGCCTGGATGCGCCGACCAAAACCCCCTCGGCCTCCGGCGCGCCGCCGACGCCGTCGAAGCCGGCCGCCGCGCCCAAGCCGTCGGCTCCCGCTTCCGCGATCAAGCCGCCCGCGAAACCCGCCGCCCCCCGGCAGGTCAAGGCGGAGCGATGACCATGCCCAACGCCGCCCGCGCTTCAGGCGAGCCGTTCCCGCCGGCCGCGCCGCCGCCCGAGGCCTATGACGCCGCCGCGCCCGAGCCCCGCTTCATGCCCGAGCCCGCCTTCGTCCAGGCCGCGCCGCCGCCGCCGCGCAAGCCGCCGCCGTTGTTGCTGCGCAAGTCGTTCTGGCGCGCCCTGATTTCGACCGACCTCGACAAGAGCCGGGGCCGCATCCGGCTGGTCGCCTTGATGTTCGGCGCGCTGTTCTGCGTCTTCATCGCCCGGCTCGCCTATTTCGGCATGACGCCCAACCAGCATTCGGCGCAACGCGACGCGGCCGAGGCGGTGTCGGCGGCGCGCCCCGATCTGACCGACCGCAATGGCGAAGTGCTGGCCACCGACGTCAAGGTGATGTCGGTGTTCGCCGAGCCGCGCTCGATCATCGACAAGGACGAGGCGACCGAGCAGCTCACCGCCATCCTGCCCGACCTCAACGCCCGTGAATTGCGCGAAAAGCTGGGCAAGAAGAAGGGATTCGTCTGGATCAAGCGCGAGGTGTCGCCGGCGCAGCAGAACCAGATTTTCCGCCTGGGCCTGCCGGGCGTCGGCTTCCTGCCTGAGCACAAGCGCGTCTATCCCAACGGCCGCCTCGGCGCCCATGTGGTCGGCTTCACCAACGCCGACAACGACGGGCTGCAGGGCGTCGAGAAATATCTCGACGATCAGGGCCTCGGCGCGCTGCGCGCCTCCGGCATCGCCATGCCCAAGCAGGAGCTGGCGCCGGTCGCCCTGTCGCTCGACCTGCGCGCCACCCATGCGCTGCGCGACGAACTCGCCAAGGCCATGGACCGGTTTAAAGCCAAGGCCTCCGCCGCCGCCATTCTCGACGTCAACACCGGCGAAGTCATCGCCGCCGCATCTTTGCCCGATTACGACCCCAATGATCCCCGCGACGCGCTCAAGGAGGAGAACTTCAACCGTCTCACCTATGGCGTGTTCGAAATGGGCTCGACCTTCAAGGCGCTGACCCTGGCCATGGCGATGGATTCCGGCAAGTTCGGCATGATGTCCACCGTCTCCGGGCAGGCGCCGCTGCATATTGGACGCAATGTCATTCACGACTATCACCCCAAGAACCGGATGCTGACCCTGCCCGAGGTGTTCAAATATTCGTCGAACGTGGGCACGGCGCGGCTCGCGCTGACGGTCGGCCCCGACTATCAGAAATATTTCCTCAAGAAGCTCGGCCAGCTCGACCGCATGCGCACCGAGCTGCCGGAAAGCCGCGAGCCGATGCAGCCGCGTCAGGCGCATTGGTCGCAGGTGTCCTCGGCCACCATCGCCTTCGGCCATGGCCTCGCGGTGGCGCCGCTGCAGGCGATGATGGCGGTGGCCGCGCTGGTCAACGGCGGCTATCTGGTCACACCGACCTTCATCAAGCGGCCCCTCGATTTCGACAAGACGGCGCAGCCGCGCGTCATCAAGCCCGAAACCAGCGAGGCGCTGCGCTATGTCATGCGGATGAACGCCGAAGTCGGCACCGCCAAGAAGGCCAATGTTCCCGGCTATTTCGTCGGCGGCAAGACCGGCACGGCGGAAAAGGTCGTGCATGGCCGCTACGACCACAGCAAGCTGTTCACCACCTTCATGGCGGTCGCCCCGTCCGACCAGCCGCGCTATCTGTTCCTGACCGTGATGGATGAGCCGCAGGGCCTGCCTGAGGACGGCCATTTCGCCACTTCCGCCTATAATTCGGGCTATGTCACGGGCCGCCTGATCGAGCGCGTCAGCCCGATTCTGGGTCTGCCGCCGCGGCTCGAGCTGCCGACGCAACCCTTCCCGCTGCTGGCGCGCATGGGCTACGGCTTCGTCAACCAGCCGGCGGCGCAAGGGGGAGGCGAAGAGTGATGCGGTTTGGCGATTTATTTCCGGGAGCGCCGGAAGGTCTGCGCGACGCCGATGTCGCCGGCCTGACCGCCGACAGCCGCGCCGTCGCGCCCGGCTTCGTGTTTTTCGCGCTGGCCGGCGCCAAGGCCGACGGCATGGCTTTCGCCGCAAAGGCGCTCGCCGCCGGCGCCATCGCCGTCGTGGGCGACCGCCCCGCGCCCGAAGCTTTGGCCGCCTCCTATGTGCGGGTCACCGACGCGCGCGCGGCCCTGTCGCTGGCGGCGTCGCTGTTCCATCCGGGCCAGCCCGAAAAAATCGTCGCGGTCACCGGCACCTCCGGCAAGACCTCGGTGGCCGATTTCACCCGGCAGATTTTCGCTTTCTGCGGCTTTCCCGCCGCCTCGCTCGGCACGATCGGGGTGGTGAAGCCGTCCGGCGCGATCTATGGCTCGCTGACCACGCCCGATCCGCTCACGCTGCACCGCACGCTGGACGCGCTGGCGGCCGAGGGCGTGACCCGTCTGGCCATGGAGGCCTCCTCACACGGCCTCGACCAGCGCCGCCTCGACGGCGTCAGGATTTGCGCCGCCGGCTTCACCAATCTGTCGCGCGACCATCTCGATTATCACGCCGACCTCGAAGACTATTTCAAGGCCAAGCTGCGCCTGTTCACGGAATTGCTGCCCCCGGACGGAACAGCGGTGATCGCGGCCGACGGCGATTTCGCCGAACGGGTGATCGCGGCCTGCCGGGCGCGCGGCCTGAAAACCCTGACGGTCGGCGCGCGCGGCGAGGACATAAGGCTGGCGGAGATTCGCGCCGAAGGGTTCGACCAGTTGCTCACTCTGGTTTACGCCGGCGCCGAATATCGGATACGGCTGCCGCTCGCCGGCGCCTTCCAGGCGGAAAACGCGCTGGTGGCGGCGGGGCTGGCGCTGGCGGCGGGCGCGCCGGCGGACCTGGCGTTCGCGGCGCTGGAGCAACTCAAGGGCGCGCCGGGCCGGCTCGAACGGGTCGGCGACAAGAATGGCGCGCCGGTGTTCGTCGATTACGCCCACAAGCCCGACGCGCTGGAAAAAGCGCTGGCGGCCCTTCGGCCTTTTGCGAAAAACCGGCTGATCCTGGTGTTCGGCTGCGGCGGCGACCGCGATTCCGGCAAGCGCCCGATCATGGGCGAAATCGCCGTGCGCGGCGCCGATCTGGTGATCGTCACCGACGACAATCCGCGCGGCGAGCCGCCCGCGAGCATCAGGGCGCAAATCCTCGCCAAGGCGCCGGGGGCGCGCGAGATCGGCGACCGCGCCAAGGCGATTCGCGCCGGCGTGGCGGAACTGCGGCCGGGCGACGCGCTGCTGATCGCCGGCAAGGGCCACGAAACCGGCCAGATCGTCGCCGGCAAAATCCTGCCGTTCTCCGATCACGACGAAGCGCGCGCCGCGCTGGCGGCGTCGGGCGCCAAACTGCTGTGGAGCGGGCTGGGGCTGATCGCCCCGCTCAACGCCCGCGCGCTCGGCGTTCCGCCGGCGGGGGTGGGCGGCGTCTCGATCGACACCCGCAGCCTCGAAAACGGCGACCTGTTCTTCGCCATCACGGGCGACCGCGCCGACGGCCACGATTATGTCGCCGCCGCTTTCGAGCGCGGCGCCGCGGCGGCGGTGGTGGACGAGGCCCATGCCGACGCGCTGAAACATCTGGGCTGCCTCTATGTCGTCAAGGACGTGCTCAAGGCGATGGAGGGGCTGGCCCGCGCCGCGCGCGAGCGCACCCGCGCCGGGGTGATCGCGGTGACCGGGTCGGTGGGCAAGACCTCGACCAAGGAGGCGCTGCGCTGCGTGCTGGGCGCGGTCGGCGCCACCCACGCGTCGGAAAAGAGTTTTAACAACCATTGGGGCGTGCCGCTGATGCTGGCGCGTCTGCCCGAGGACGCCGCTTACGCCGTGTTCGAGATCGGCATGAATCACGCCGGCGAAATCGCCGCGCTGGTCGATATGGTGCGGCCGCATGTCGCCGTCGTCACCAATGTCGCGCCGGTGCATCTCGAACATTTCGAAAATGTCGAGGCCATCGCCCGCGCCAAGGCGGAGATCTTCGGCGGTCTGGTCGAGGGCGGCGTCGCCATCCTCAACCGCGACGTCTCGACCTTCCCGCTGCTGGAGGAGGCGGCGCGGGAATCGGCCGCAGCCCATGTGCTGACTTTTGGCGAATCGGACGGGGCCGACGCGCAATTGCTCGATTACGACCCGCAGGAAACGTCGGCTCTGGTGCTGGCGCGGGTGCTGGGCGAGGAGCTGTTGTTCACGGTCGGGGGGCTGGGCAAGCATCTCGCCGTGAACAGCCTGGCGGTGCTGCTCGCCGCGCGCTCGGTCGGCGTCGATACGCGCAAGGCCGCCGACGCGCTCGCCGCCTTCGCGCCGCCCAAAGGACGGGGCGCGCGAGAAAAACTGCGGCTCGACCCGGCGTTCGCGGGCAGCGAATTCCTGCTGATCGACGAGAGCTACAACGCCAATCCCGCGTCGATGCGCGCCGCCATCGACCTGCTCGGCTCCGCGCCGGTCGCCTCCGTGGGCCGCCGCATCGCGGCGCTCGGCGACATGCTGGAACTTGGGCCGACCAGCCCGGACCTGCATCGCGCGCTGGCCGAGCCGCTTCAAAAAAACCGCATTGATCTGGTTTTCGCCGCCGGTCCGCTCTGCCGCGGCCTTTACGACGCGTTGCCGCCCGCCATGCAAGGCGGCTGGGCGCCCGAGGCCCTGGAGCTCGAACCCCTGCTGTCGCATGCGCTGTGTCCCGGCGACGCGCTGATGGTCAAGGGTTCGAACGGCTCGAAAATGCACGCGCTGGTCGCGGCGCTGAAACAGCGTTTCGCCGCGCCCGCGCAGAATCCCGAGGCTTAAATGCTCACCTGGCTCGCCGACCTCACCCATTATCTCAACGCGCTGAACGTGTTCCGCTACATCACGTTCCGCGCCGCCGGCGCCAGCGCCACCGCGCTCGCCATCGTCGCCTTCTTCGGCCCCGGCGTGATCGCCGCGCTGCGGCTGAAGCAGGGCAAGGGCCAGCCGATCCGCACCGACGGCCCGCAATCGCATCTCGCCAAGCGCGGCACGCCCACCATGGGCGGGCTGATGATCCTGGCCGGCGTCGCATTGTCCACCATGCTCTGGGCCAATCCCAAAAGCGCCTATGTCTGGATCGTGCTGTTCGTCACCGTCGGTTTCGGCGCGATCGGCTTCTACGACGACTATCTCAAGGTGACCAAGCAGAGCCACAACGGCTTCTCCGGCCGGGGGCGGCTGGCGATCGAGGCCGGCGTCGCCATCGTCGCCGCCTATTTCATCATGTGCGCTTCGGTGTCCCCGCCGGTGATGTCGTTCGGCGACCTGCTGTCGGCGCTGACGGCCCCGTTCCATGCGGCGGCGCCGGCGACCAAGGTGACGGCGCCCTTCATCAATGGCTGGGCCATTGATCTCGGCTGGGCCTTCATTCCCTTCGCCGCCTTCGTCATCGTCGGCGCCGGCAATGCGGTCAACCTCACCGACGGGCTCGACGGCCTCGCCATCGTGCCGGTGATGATCGCCTCGGCCACGTTCGGCATCATCGCCTATCTCGCCGGCAATTTCATTTACGCGCATTATCTCGGCATCAACCATGTCGCGGGCGCGGGCGAACTCACGGTGATGATCGGCGCGGTGATCGGCGCCGGCCTCGGCTTCCTGTGGTTCAACGCGCCGCCGGCGCAGATCTTCATGGGCGACACCGGCTCGCTGGCGCTCGGCGGCATGCTCGGCGCCATTTCGGTGGCGATCAAGCATGAGATCGTGCTGGCCATCGTCGGCGGCCTGTTCGTGATGGAGGCGGTGTCGGTGATCGTGCAGGTGGTCTCGTTCAAGACCACGGGCAAGCGCGTGTTCAAGATGGCCCCGATCCACCACCACTTCGAACAGCTCGGCTGGTCGGAGCCGCAAGTCGTGGTGCGGTTCTGGATCATCGCTTTCGTGCTGGCCCTGATCGGTCTGACGACTCTCAAGGTGCGCTAATGATTCCTGTTTCGACCTTTTCCGGCAAGACCGTCGCCCTGTTCGGGCTGGGCGGCTCCGGCCTGTCCACCGCCAAGGCGCTCGCCGCCGGCGGCGCCCGCGTCTATGTCTGGGACGATTCCGAACCGGCGTGCGAAAAGGCGCGCGAGGCCGGCTTCACGCCCTATGACCTGCACGAGGCCGACTGGTCGCTGTTCCACGCGCTGATCCTGACGCCCGGCGCGCCGCTGACCCATCCCGCCCCGCACTGGACCGTGGCCAAGGCGCGGGAAGCCGGCGTCGAGGTGATCGGCGACATCGAACTGTTCCTGCGCGAGCGCGCCCGCCTGTGCCCGCGCGCGCCGCTGGTGGCCATCACCGGCACCAACGGCAAGAGCACGACGACCTCGCTGATCGCGCACATTTTGCGCGAGGCCGGCGCCGACGTGCAGATGGGCGGCAATATCGGCGTGCCGATCCTCGATCTGGAGTCGCCGTCGGAGGCGCGCATCCATGTGGTGGAATGCTCCACCTTTCAGATCGACCTCGCGCCCTCGCTGAACCCCAGCGTCGGCGTGCTGCTCAATCTCACGCCCGATCATCTCGACCGCCACGGCTCGATGGAGAATTACGCGGCGATCAAGCAGCGCCTCGTCGAGGCCAGCGAGTTCGCCGTGGTCGGCCGCGACGACGTCTATTGCGAAGCGATCTTCCAATATCTCAAGCGGCTTGGCCACGCCGTGGTCGGCATTTCCAACACCCAGCCGCAGGCTTTGGGCGCGGTGCGCTACGAAGCCGGGATGTTGCGCCGCGCCTTCGCCCTGCCGTCGATGAAGACGCTCGACGAGCCGCTGTTCGACCTGTCGCGCGCGCCGGCTTTGCGCGGGGCGCATAATGGCCAGAACGCCGCCGCCGCCTTTTCCGCCTGCGAGCGCCTCGGCGTGACCCATGACGAAATCGGCGCCGGCTTAAAGTCCTATCCCGGCCTCGCCCATCGCATGGAGCAGGTGGCGCGGCATGGAAAAGTTCTGTTCGTAAACGACAGCAAGGCCACCAACGCCGACGCCGCCGAAAAGGCGCTGCTGAGCTTCAACGACATCTACTGGATCATCGGCGGCAAGGCCAAGGCGGGCGGCATTGCGCCGCTGCGCCCGCTGTTCCCGAAAGTGCGCAAGGCCTATCTGATCGGGGCGGCGGCGGACGAATTCGCGAAGACGATCGAAGGCGCCGTGGCTTACGAACAGTGCGGGACGCTGGACGCCGCCACGGCCGCCGCCGCGCGCGACGCCGCCGCCAGCGACGCGGCCGAACCTGTTGTGCTGCTGTCGCCGGCCTGCGCCTCCTACGACCAGTTCAAGAATTTCGAGTTGCGCGGCGACGCGTTCCGCGAGGCCGTGCGGGGGCTGGAAAATCCGGCGCCGCAGGACGAGACCGATCAAGGCGGCGTGGACGCCGTCCCCCCTCATGCTGACGAGGCCGCGACGTCGGCGGTCGCGCAGTCTGAGGGCGGCGCCGAGAGCTGAAGGAAGGCTGAGACATGGTTTCACGCGCGGAACGCTCTCCCGTCGCCGATTGGTGGTGGACGGTCGATCGCTGGCTGCTGGCGGCGGTCGGCGCGCTGATCGTGTGCGGGCTGGTGCTGATTATGGCCGGCAGCCCGCCGGTGGCCGAGCGCATCGGCCTGCCGACCTTCCATTTCGTCAATCGTCAGGTCGAGCTGCTGGGGCCGACGCTGATCATGATGATCGGCGTGTCGTTCCTGCCGCCGCGCCACCTGCGCCGCTTCGCGCTGGCGCTCTACATCCTGGCCATGGCGGGGATTTTCGCGGCGCTGCTGTTCGGCCACGAGGTCAAGGGCGCCAAGCGCTGGATTTTCGGCATCCAGCCCTCCGAATTTCTCAAGCCCGCCTTCACCATTCTCGCGGCCTGGGCGATTTCCGAAGGCGCGCGCCGCCGCGACGTGCCGGGCAACGTGCTGGCCCTGCTGCTGTTGCCGGCGACCATCGCGCCGCTGGTGCTGCAGCCGGATTTCGGCCAGACCATGCTGGTCTGCCTAGTGTGGGGCGCGCTGTTCGTGATGGCCGGCATGCACTGGATGTGGTTCCCGGCGCTGGGCGGCGTCGCCATCACCGGCGCGGGCCTCGCCTATAAATTCGCGCCGCATGTGCGCGCGCGCATCCAGAACTTCTTCAACCCCGGCGAGGGCGGCGGGCAGGCCGACACGTTCCAGGTCGAGACCGCCCACGACGCGTTCGTGTCCGGCGGCTGGTTCGGCAAGGGGCCGGGCGAGGGCACGTTCAAGCAAATCCTGCCGGATTCGCACACCGACTTCATTTTCGCCGTCACCGGCGAGGAATTCGGGCTGATCTTCTGCATGGCGCTGGTGGCCCTGTTCGGCTTCATCGTGCTGCGCGGGCTGATGAAGGCCGCCGCCAACGACGATCCGTTCTGCCGCTTCGCCACGGCGGGCCTGACGCTGCTGTTCGGCATTCAGGCGTCGATCAACATGGCGGTCAATCTGCATTTGATGCCGGCCAAGGGCATGACGCTGCCGTTCATCTCTTACGGCGGGTCCTCGCTGGTTTCTCTAGGCATAGGCATGGGTTTTCTGATAGCGGTGACGCGCAAGCGTCCGCGCTCCGAAATCCTGTTCAATCACGAAGGACAGGCCGCCTGATGGAAAGCGACAACCTCATTCTCGTCGCCGCCGGGGGAACCGGCGGCCATTTGTTTCCGGCCTCCGCGCTGGCGAGCGCGCTCGCCGCCAAGGGCGCGCGGGTCCGGCTCGCCACCGACGAGCGGGCGATGAAATTCACCGAAGGGTTCCCGGCGGAAGCGGTGCATGAGATCGATTCGGGGACGCCGACCGGCGGCGGCTTCGGCGACAAGATGCTGGCGCTGCTCAAGCTCGCCAATGGCGTGCTGGAATCGTTCAATCTCTGCGGCGAATTGAAGCCCCGCGCCATCGTCGCCTTTGGCGGCTATCCCACCGTGCCCCCGGCGCTGGGCGCCAATCTGCGCGGCGTGCCGCTGGTGCTGCACGAGCAGAATGCGGTGATCGGCCGCGCCAACCGCTTTCTCGCCGGCCGCGCCAAGGTGATCGCCTCCGGCTTCCCCACCCTCGACGGCCTGCCGATCGACCTGAAGAGCCGCGTCGCCTATGTCGGCAATCCCATGCGCCCGGCGGTGCTGGAGGCGGCCAGAGTTCCCTATCCCGGCTTCGACGATCAAAAGCTGCGGCTGCTGGTCACCGGCGGCTCGCAGGGGGCGCGGGTGTTTTCCGACGTCGTGCCCGAGGCGATGGCGCTGCTGAACGAAGCCGAGCGCGCGCGCATCGTGCTGACGCAGCAGGTGCGCGAGGAGGATCTTCCGCGCGTCAAGGAGGCCTACGCCAAGCTCAAGATCGCGGCGGAGGTTTCGCCCTTCTTCGCCGATCTGCCCAAGCGCATCGCGAGCGCCCATCTGGTGATCGGCCGCTCCGGCGCCTCCACCGTGTCGGAACTCGCGCTGATCGGCCGCCCGTCCATTCTGGTGCCGTTCCCCCATGCGCTCGACGCCGACCAGGCCGCCAACGCCGCGCATCTTTCCGCCTGCAACGCGGCGGAAGTGGTGCGGCAGATCAATTTCACCCCCGCCGGACTGGCGGACCGGTTGCGGCAGGCGCTGGCCGCGCCGCAGGACTTGACGAAGCGCGCCCAAGCCGCAAGAAGCGTCGGCGTATCCGACGCCGCGGACCGGTTGGCCTTCCTCACTCTGCAGGTCGCCGGCATGGGCGAAACTCAGGAGACCCCCAAATGAAACTGCCGCGCACGCTAGGCCCCATCCATTTCGTCGGGATCGGGGGCATCGGCATGTCCGGCATCGCCGAAGTGCTGATCAACCTCGGGTATCAGGTGCAGGGCTCCGACGCCGCCGACAACGCCAACGTCAAGCGTCTGCGCGACAAGGGCGCCAAAATCTTCATCGGCCATGACGCGAAAAACCTCGGCGACGCCGAGGTGATCGTGGTCTCCACCGCGATCAAGCGCGACAATCCCGAACTCTCCGCCGCCCGCGAAAAACGCCTGCCGGTGGTGCGCCGCGCCGAAATGCTCGCCGAACTGATGCGCCTCAAGCAATGCGTGGCGGTGGCCGGCACCCATGGCAAGACCACCACGACCTCGCTGGTCGCCACGCTGCTCGACGCCGGCGCGCTCGACCCGACGGTGATCAACGGCGGCATCATCAACGCCTACGGCACCAACGCCCGCATCGGCGAGGGCCAGTGGATGGTGGTCGAGGCCGACGAATCCGACGGCACGTTCTTAAAACTGCCGGCGGATGTGGCGGTGGTCACCAATATCGACCCCGAGCATCTCGACCATTTCATAACCTATGACGCCATCAAGGAGGCGTTCCGCAGCTTTGTGGAAAACCTGCCGTTCTATGGCTTCGCGGTGATGTGCCTGGATCATCCGACCGTGCAGGAGCTGGTCGGCAAGATCGAGGACCGCCGCGTCGTCACCTATGGCGAAAATCCGCAGGCCGACGTGCGGCTGGAAAAGATCGACCTCGCCGGCGGCGTCTGCCGCTTTCAGGTGAGGATCCGCGACCGGCTGCATGACAAGGAGATCGAGCTGAACGATCTGGTGCTGCCCATGCCCGGCCATCACAACGCGCTCAACGCCACGGCGGCGATCGCGGTGGCGTATCAGCTCGGCGTCGGCCTCGACCAGATCAGGAAGGGGCTGGCCGGCTTCGGCGGGGTCAAGCGCCGCTTCACCCGCACCGGCGAATGGAACGGCGTCGCGATTTTCGACGATTACGGCCACCATCCCGTGGAAATCGCCGCCGTTTTGCGCGCGGCGCGCGCCTCGACCAAAGCCCAGGTGATCGCCGTGGTGCAGCCGCATCGCTACACCCGCCTGCAAACCCTGTTCGACTCCTTCGCCACCTGTTTCAACGACGCCGACGTGGTGATTGTCGGCGATGTCTACGCCGCTGGCGAAACGCCGATCGCGGGCGTGGACAAGGAGCATCTCGTCGCCGCCATCAAGGCCCACGGCCACCGTCAGGCGCTGGTGCTGCCCGCGCCGGACGCGCTGCCGAAATTCATCCGCGAACTGGCCAAGCCCGGCGATTACGTGGTGTGCCTGGGCGCCGGCAACATCACCCAATGGGCCTACGCTCTGCCAGGCCAGCTGGCGGAGGGCGGAGCATGAAGCGCGCCCTGGTTCTGCGCCATCTGGCGTTCGAACATCTCGGAACGCTCGCGGCCCTTCTGCCCGCCTATGGCTTCGAGATCGCCTACCACGACGTCGGCCTCGGCCCGCTGCCGCTGGCCGAGATCGACGCCTGCGATCTGCTGGTGGCGCTGGGCGGTCCGATCGGCGTCTATGAGGTCGAGGATTACCCGTTCCTGCCGGAAGAGATCGCCGCCATCGGCGCGCGGCTGAAGGCGGGCAAGCCGACGCTGGGCATATGTCTTGGCGGCCAGATGATGGCCGCCGCGCTCGGCGCGCCGGTCGCGCCGGGGCCGGGCAAGGAAATCGGCTATGCGCCGCTGACGCTGGCGCCGGTCGACAATTCGCCGCTGGCGCCGCTCGATGGCGTTCATGTGCTGCACTGGCACGGCGACGCCTTCGGCCTGCCGGACGGCGCGGTGTCGCTGGCCTCGACGCCGTTGTGCCCGCATCAGGCGTTTTCGCTCGGCAAACATGCGCTGGCGCTGCAATTCCATGCCGAAGTCGAGCCGGAGGCGCTGGAAAGCTGGCTGATCGGCCACACCTGCGAACTCGGCAAGGCCGGGATCAAGCCGGGCGAGCTGCGCCGGCAGGCCGCGATTCATGGCGCGGCCACCGCCCATGCGGGGACTATGATGTTCCGGCGCTGGCTGGACGGGATTTTCGCATGAGTTTTAAGGATATCACGTCGGCGCTGGCGGGTCTCATGCCGGACCTGCGGGGACGGCTGGCCGCCAACGCCGACATCGCGCCCTACACCTGGTTCCGCGTCGGCGGGCCGGCGCAGGCTTTGTTCAGCCCGGCCGACGAGGCCGATCTCGTCTATTTTCTCCAGCGCCTGCCGCAGGATGTGCCGGTGACTGTGATCGGGCTCGGGTCAAACCTCATCGTGCGCGACGGCGGCGTCGAGGGTGTGGTGATCCGGTTGGGCGGCCGCGCCTTTGGCGACATCAAGGTCGAGGACGGGCATCGGCTGCGCGTCGGCGCCTGCGTCCCCGACATGCGCGTGGCCAAGGCGGCCGCCGAAGCCGGGATCGACGGTCTGGCGTTCCTGCGCGGCATTCCCGGCTGCATCGGCGGCGCGCTGCGCATGAACGCCGGCGCTCACGGCGGCGAGACCAAGGACGCGCTGGTCGAAGCCCGGGGCGTGGATCGGCGCGGAACCATCCACCTGTTCAAGGTGGACGATCTGCACATGACCTATCGCCACAGCGGCGCGCCCGATGACGTCATTTTCACCGAAGCCTTGTTCCAGGGACGCCCCGGCGATCCCGCCGCGATCCAGGCCGAAATGGACCGCATCACCGAGGCGCGCGAAAAGGCGCAGCCGATCCGCGAAAAGACCGGCGGCTCCACCTTCAAGAACCCGCCGGGCGAAAAGGCTTGGCAATTGGTCGACAAGGCCGGCTGTCGCGGCCTGGTCGTGGGCGATGCGCAGGTGTCGGAACTGCACTGCAATTTTTTGATCAACCGGGGCCAGGCGACGGCCGCCGACATCGAAAACCTCGGCGAGGAGGTCCGCGCCCGCGTCAAGGCGGCGACCGGCGTCGAGCTGCAATGGGAAATCAAGCGGATCGGCGTGAAAGCCTGACGGCGCCGGCTGGCTCCCTCGCCCCGCTTTAGCGGGGAGAGGGCGGGGGGTGAGGGGCAGGGGCGTTATCCTCGACGTCATCAGGAAAGCCATTCGCCAACAAGGCTTGTCTGACGACATGGAAGCCAGCGCCCCGGCCCCTCACCCTAACCCTCTCCCCGCTAAAGCGGGGCGAGGGAACAGGCCGGGGTCATTGTCATCGCCGGTGAATCCGGCGACACTCCCGTTATGACATCTTCGCGCAAAACCCTGCTCTGGCTGCAAGCCGGCTCCTGCGGCGGCTGCACCATGGCGGCGCTGGAACAGGGCGGCGCCGGCCTGTTCGCCGAACTGCGCGGCCTCGGCCTCGACCTGCTCTGGCATCCCAGCCTCAGCGAGGCCACCGGCGACGAGGTTTTGAGCCTGTTCGCGCGCATCGAAACCGGCGCGCAAAAGCTCGACATTTTCTGCGTCGAGGGCGCGCTTCTGCGCGGCCCCAACGGAACCGGCCGGTTCAACCGTCTCTCCGGCACGCAGCGCACGCTGCTCGATCTCAGCCGCTCCATGGCGAGCCACGCTGAAATGACGGTCGCCGTCGGCTCCTGCGCGGCCTTCGGCGGCGTGCCGGCCGGCGATCCCGATCCCACCGACGCCTGCGGCCTGCAATACGACGGCGCCGAGGCCGGCGGCGTTTTGGGCGCGGGCTGGCGCTCGCGGACCGGTTTGCCGGTGGTCAATGTCGCGGGCTGCGCGCCGCATCCCGGCTGGATCGTCGAAACGCTCGGCGCGCTGGCGGCGGGCGACCTCGGCCCGGACGATCTCGACGCCTTGGGACGGCCGCTGTTTTTCGCCGGCCATCTCGCTCATCACGGCTGTTCGCGCAACGAGTTTTACGAGTTCAAGGCGTCGGCGCGAACCCTGTCTGAGCGCGGCTGCCTGATGGAGCATCTCGGCTGCAAGGCGACGCAGGCGATCGGCGATTGCAACCAGCGCGCCTGGAACGGCGGCGGCACCTGCACCCATGCCGGCTTCGCCTGCATCTCCTGCACTTCGCCGGGCTTCGAGGCGGCGCGCAACACCCATGTCACCCCGAAAATCGGCGGCATCCCCGTGGGGCTGCCGCTCGACATGCCCAAGGCCTGGTTCATGACGCTGGCCGCGCTGTCGAAATCCGCCACGCCGGCGCGGGTGCGCGAAAACGCCGAGGCCGACCGCCTCGTCGTCACACCCAAGAGGGCCAAATGAGCCGGCTGACCGTCGGGCCGTTCAACCGGGTCGAGGGCGATCTGGAGCTGACGCTGGAGATCGAGGACGGTCGCGTCGCGGAGGCGCGCGTCGGCTCCACGCTCTATCGCGGCTTCGAGCAAATTCTGGTCGGGCGGCCGGCGAACGACGCCCTCACCATCGCGCCGCGCATCTGCGGCATCTGCTCGGTGTCGCAAAGTCTCGCGGCGGCGGCGGCTTTGCGCGAAATCAGCGGCGTCAGGCCGCCGCCCAATGGCGCGCTGGCGGCCAATCTCGTCCACGCCGCCGAAAACATCGCCGATCATCTCAGCCATTTCTATTTGTTTTTCATGCCGGATTTCGCCCGCGAGTCTTACGCGCAACGGCCTTGGCATGGCGAAATCGTCCGGCGGTTCAAGGCGGCGGAGGGCGGCGCGCCGCGCGACATGCTGCCGGCGCGCGCCCGGCTGCTGCACATGATGGGGCTGATCGCCGGCAAATGGCCGCATTCCCTGGCGCTGCAGCCCGGCGGCGTCACCCGCGCGCTCGATCTCGGCGGCAAAATGCGGCTGCTGGCGATCCTCAGTGATTTCCGCGCCTTCGCGGAGACGCATCTGTTCGGCGCGGCGCTGGAGCAAATGGCGGCGCTGGAGACGCCGGCGCAATTGTGGGCCCATGCGGAGGGGCCGGGCGATTTCGCCGCCTTCCTGCGCGTCGCCCGCGACCTGCGCCTTGACGAACTCGGCCGCTGCGCCCTGCCGCTGATGAGTTTCGGCGCCTATCACGCCGAAGAGGGGCCGCTGTTTCGCGCCGGCGTCGTCGATCCGACCGGCGCGGCGGCCCCGTTCGGCGCCATCGCCGAGCAGGTCGCAACCTCGTTTTTCGCCGATTCCACGGAAGATCCGGCGCAGGCCGTCACCTTGCCCGACATGGAGCGCGCCGGCGCCTATTCCTTCGCCAAGGCCCCGCGCCTCGGCGGCCGCCCGGCGGAAACCGGCGCCGTGGCGCGGCAGGCGGTGGCGGGCCAAAAACTGATCCGCGCCCTGCTGGCGCAGGCGGGCGCCAGCCATGTGCTCGTCCGGGTCGTGGCGCGCGTGCTGGAAATCGCCAGGGTGACGCTGGCCGCCGAAGCCTGGGCGCGGGCGCTGAATCTGCGCGAAAGTTTTTGCGAACCGGCCCGCGAACCGGCGGCGGGGGCGGGCGTCGGCCGGGTCGAGGCGGCGCGCGGCGCGCTCGGGCATTGGCTCCGCGTCGAGCGCGGCGTCATCGCCGGCTACCAGATCATCGCGCCGACCACCTGGAATTTTTCGCCGCGCGACGCAAATGGCGTTCCCGGCCCGTTGGAACAGGCTCTGGTCGGGGTCGAAACCGGCGCGCAGGGCGCCAAAGCCGTGGCCATCCAGCATGTGGTGCGCAGTTTCGATCCCTGCATGGTCTGCACCGCGCATTAATCCCGCGTTCACCGCATCGATGAAATGGCGAGCGGACGTAAGGTTACGGCAAGGGTTGACGCCGATGGTCGCACCATCCGCACATTCATTTACGGTTGGCCGACATGCGTAAAATGGCTTCCTTCGCTTTCGTTCTGGCGACGCTCGGCTTCGCCCCCGCCAGCCACGCCGGCGCCTATCTCTCCGACAACGAGGCTTTCGGCTCGGTCTGCGGCGCGTCCTGCCTCGCCGCGCACTCCGAATCCGCGCTGGAGCTTGAGCTGGAATATACCCAGATGTACGCCCACGATCCCGCGCGCCCGCCGCTGGTGATCGTCAACCATCCGCCGGCCGATGGCGGAACGGTCAGCGCGCGCTACTGAGCGGCGTCGCCTCCAGACAGCTCCAGAAACTTGAACGGTTCGGCCGGGCGCGCTGCGCGTCTGGGTGGGCCGCGTTCGCGCCGGAAGACATGGGCCGGGGCGCCAAGAAACTTGCGTCAGGCGCCAGGGCGCTTTCCAGTTTTTCGGGCGCAAGCCTGCGAGCGTGACCTGTACAAATCAATGAAAACAAAGGCGATTGGACAAATTGTCGCAGTTGGCGCCCTTCTTGCCACCGACCGCGCAACCGCTGGCGGCTCCGTCACCGCCGCGAGGGCGCGCTTGCGTTGATCGCGCTCGAAAAACCGGAGCAGGGCAGGAGGGCGCTTGATGTCGGCAACCGAAACTTTTTACGACGTGATCCGTCGCCAGGGGATCACCCGGCGCAATTTCACCAAATTCTGCTCGCTCACCGCCGCCAGCATGGGGCTGGGCGCGACCGGCGCCTCGCAGGTGGCCCAGGCGCTGGAGACCAACCCGCGCGTGCCCGTGATCTGGATGCACGGCCTGGAATGCACCTGCTGCTCCGAGAGCTTCATCCGCTCGGCGCATCCGCTGGTGAAGGATGTCGTGCTGTCGATGATCTCGCTCGACTATGACGACACCATCATGGCGGCGGCCGGCCATCAGGCCGAGGCGATCCTCCAGGAGACCCGCGAGAAGTACAAGGGCAAGTATATCCTCGCGGTTGAGGGCAATCCGCCGCTCAACGAGGACGGCATGTTCTGCATCGACGGCGGACGCCCGTTCGTCGAGCGCCTTAAAGAGATGGCCGCCGATTCGATGGCGGTGATCGCCTGGGGCGCCTGCGCCTCCTGGGGCTGCGTCCAGGCCGCCAAGCCGAACCCGACCCAGGCCACCCCGATCGACAAGGTCATCACCGACAAGCCGATCATCAAGGTGCCGGGATGCCCGCCCATCGCCGAAGTCATGACCGGCGTCATCACCTTCATCAACACATTCGGCAAGCTGCCGGCGCTCGACCGCCAGGGCCGCCCGTTGATGTTCTATTCGCAGCGCATTCACGACAAATGCTACCGCCGTCCGCATTTCGACGCGGGACAGTTCGTGGAAGAGTGGGACGACGAGAACGCCAAAAAAGGCTTCTGCCTCTACAAGATGGGTTGCAAGGGGCCGACCACGTACAATGCCTGCTCGACCGTGCGCTGGAACGATGGCGTGTCCTTCCCGATCCAGTCCGGCCACGGCTGCATCGGCTGTTCGGAAGACGGTTTTTGGGACAAGGGGCCGTTCTACGAGCGCCTTTCGACCATCCACCAGTTCGGCATCGAGGCCAACGCCGACAAGGTCGGCCTGGTGGCCACGGCGGGCGTCGCCGCGGGCATCGCGGTCCATGCCGCCGTCACCGCCGCCGGCCGCATTGGCGTGAAGCACGGCAAGGCGCCGGGGCCTGACGCCTCGCAAGATCTGTCGCAAGGCCGCTGAGCGCGACCCGCTGGCAAAGACCGATCAAAAACCCTTAAGGAAACGCACCCATGGGTCTCGAAACGCCGAACGGTTTTAAGCTCGACAATTCAGGAAAACGCGTCGTCGTCGATCCGGTCACCCGCATCGAAGGGCATATGCGCGTCGAGGTGAACGTCGATTCCGACAATGTCATCCGCAACGCCGTCTCCACCGGCACGATGTGGCGCGGCATCGAAGTGATTTTGCGCGGGCGCGATCCGCGCGACGCCTGGGCGTTTACCGAGCGGATTTGCGGCGTCTGCACCGGCACCCACGCGCTGACCTCGGTCCGCGCCGTGGAAGACGCGCTGTCGATCAAGATCCCGGAAAACGCCAATTCCATCCGCAACATCATGCAGTTGGCGCTGCAGGTGCACGACCACATCGTGCATTTCTACCATCTGCACGCGCTCGACTGGGTGGACGTGGTGTCGGCGCTTTCCGCCGATCCCAAGGAAACCTCGACGCTGGCGCAGTCGATCTCGTCCTGGCCTTTGTCCTCTCCCGGCTATTTCAAGGACCTGCAGACCCGCCTGAAAAAATTCGTCGAATCCGGCCAGCTCGGCCCGTTCAAGAACGGCTATTGGGGCAGCAAGGCGTATCGGCTGCCGCCCGAAGCCAATCTGATGGCGGTGGCGCATTATCTGGAGGCGCTCGACTTCCAGAAGGAGATCGTCAAGGTCCACACCATTTTCGGCGGCAAGAACCCGCATCCGAACTGGCTGGTTGGCGGCGTGCCCTGTCCGATCAATGTGGACGGCATTGGCGGCGTCGGCGCGCTCAACATGGAGCGGCTCAACGTCGTCAAGGAGATCATCGACCGCTCGATCGAATTCACCAACAAGGTCTATCTGCCCGACGTGCAGGCCATCGGCACGTTCTACAAGGACTGGCTCTATGGCGGCGGACTGTCGAGCAAATGCGTGCTCGCCTATGGCGACATTCCCGAGCGCGCCAACGATTATAGCGCCGCCAACCTGCTGCTGCCGCAGGGCGCGATCATCGACGGCAATCTCAAGGAAGTGTTCCCGGTCAACCACCGCGACCCCCAGGAGATCCAGGAATTCGTCGCGCACAGCTGGTACAAATACCCGGACGAAACCAAGGGTCTGCACCCGTGGGACGGCGTGACCGAGCCGAACTACGTGCTCGGCCCCAAGGCCAAGGGCACCCGCACCAAGATCGAGGCGCTCGACGAAGAAGCCAAGTACAGCTGGATCAAGTCGCCGCGCTGGAAGGGCCATGCGATGGAAGTCGGCCCGCTGGCCCGCTACATCATCGGTTACGCCCAGAACAAGGCGGAGTTCAAGGAGCCGACCGAAAAGCTGCTCAAGGATCTCGGCCTGCCGCTGCCCGCTCTGTTCTCGACGCTCGGCCGCACCGCGGCGCGCGCGCTGGAGTGCCAGTGGGCCGCCGACAAGATGCTGCACTTCTACAACAAGCTGATCGCCAACATCAAAGCCGGCGACAGCTCGACCGCCAATGTCGAGAAGTGGGATCCGAAGACCTGGCCCGCCGAGGTCAAGGGCGTCGGCTTCACCGAAGCGCCGCGCGGCGCCTTGGCCCACTGGATCAAGATCAAGGACGGCAAGATCGACAATTACCAGGCGGTGGTGCCCACCACCTGGAACGGTTCGCCGCGCGACCCCAAGGGCAATATCGGCGCCTTCGAGGCCTCGCTGCTCGACACGCCGATGGCCGATCCGTCGCAGCCGCTGGAAATCCTGCGCACGCTGCATTCGTTCGATCCGTGTCTGGCCTGCTCGACCCACGTGATGAGCGAGGACGGCCAGGAAATGGCGAAGATCCAGGTTCGCTGACCGCACGACCGGCGCGGGTTTGCAAGCCCGCGCCCCCAATCGCCCCGGTCCGGCAAGCCCGGCGTAAGGCGCAAAAGTCAAATTTCCTGGGAGGTCGTCCATGGATTACGCGAAAATCGCCGATATCAGCGAGTTGAAAGGCCAGGCCGTCGTCGCGCGCCGCACGGTCTATGTCTATCAGGCGCCGGTGCGCATTTGGCATTGGGTCAATGCGGCCTGCATGACCGTGCTGTTCATCTCGGGCTATCTCATCGCCACGCCGCCCGGCTCGCTCGGCGGCGAGGCCAGCGCCCATTTCCAGATGGGCTACATCCGCTTCGCGCATTTCGCCGCGGGGCAGACCATGGCGGTGTTCTTCCTGATGCGGTTCATCTGGACCTTCGTCGGCAACGCCGCCTCGAAACAGCTGTTCTGGGTGCCGCTCTGGAAGAAGAATTTTTGGGACGGCCTGCTGAACGAAGCCAAATGGTACGCCTTCATGGTCAAATATCCCCGGCAATATGTCGGGCATAATCCGCTGGCGCACATGATGATGTTCTTCGTGTTCACGCTGGGCACGGTGTTCATGATCTGCACCGGCTTCGCCATGTATTCCGAAGGCGCCGGCCAGGATTCGCTCTGGGCCAAGGCGTTCGGCTGGGTATTTTCGATCTTCCCCAACAGCCAGGACGTCCACACCTACCACCATCTCGGCCTGTGGGTGCTGTGCCTGTTCGCCGCCGTCCACGTCTATGCGGCGGTGCGCGAAGACATCATGTCGCGCCAGAGCATGATCTCCTCGATGATCTCCGGCGAACGCCAGTTCCGCGACGACAAGGTCTGACCATGACGAAGAAAATCCTCATCCTCGGCATCGGCAATATTTTGTGGGCCGATGAAGGTTTTGGGGTGCGCGCGCTGGAGGCGTTCCACCGCCTCTATCGCGTTCCCGAAAACGTCAGCCTGCTCGATGGCGGCACGCAGGGCCTCTACCTCGTGCAATTCGTGCAGGAGGCGGACCATCTGCTGGTGTTCGACGCCATCGACTACGGCCTGGAGCCGGGAACGCTCAAACTGGTCGAAGACGACGAAGTGCCGAAATTCACCGGCGCGAAAAAGATGAGCCTGCACCAGACCGGCTTTCAGGAAGTGCTGTCGGCCGCCGACCTGATGGGCGACTATCCGGAAAAGCTGGCGCTGATCGGCTGCCAGCCTGAGGATCTGGAAAACTGGGGCGGCCCGCTCACGCATCCGGTGCGCGACCAGTTGACGCGCGCCGCCGATCTGGCCGCGACCATTCTGGCGCAATGGGGCGCGCCCTGCGCCCGCCGCGAACCGGGCGAACAGGTCGAGCCGTTGCTGGCCAACGACATCGACCACGCCAGCTATGAAAAGCCGATGGCGGCGGCGTAACGACACAGGCCGCACCCTCTCCCAGGCGGCCGACACTGGCGGCGCGGCGTTCCTGCCGCGTCGTCCCTTTCTCAATCCGCAGGAAAACGCGACCCATGTGCCTTGGCGTGCCGATGACCGTGATCGAGGGCGACGACGTCACCGCGCTATGCGCGCGCGGCGACGAGCGGCGCCGCGTGTCCGTGTTGCTGCTTGGCCCACAGCCGGCCGGCGCCAAAGTCCTGGTGCATATCGACAGCGCTGTCCGCGTGCTGGACGATGAAGAAGCCACGCTGATCGACCGGGCGCTGGTCGGGCTGGAAGCGGCGATGCGCGGCGAGGATTTCGAATCCGCCTTCGCCGATCTGATCGACCGCGAGCCGCAATTGCCGGAACACCTGCGCTGAGGCCGCCAAACGAGAGACGCTGCTGACAGTATAGGCCCGCCTCCTCAAGTCGTGATTGCGCGCCAAGCGAAGCAATCCAGGCTTCTCGCAAGCGAACTGACAGGCCGGGAAGGCAAGCGTGCATCATTCGCCGCTTGCAACAGTCCGGGATTGCTTCGCTCCGCGCGCATTAACGACGCGTCGACTTCGGGTCTTTCGCGACGCCATGTTGATCTGGATCAAAAATAATTCATCTCCGCATGCCATTTCGACTGGAAAGAATGTTTCTGTTTCTGTAAGCTTCGCTTCCAAGGCTCTCGTCCGACGACGCAAAGAACCGCCGCGCAAGCGGCTCGCGGACGCCGAGTAAAACAGAGGAAACACGCATGGATCATCCGCTGCTGCAGGCGCTTGTCGAGCGTCACGGCGTGCCTGTCGTCGATGACGCGAGCATCGACGCGTTCTTCGCAGGCGCCGCGCGCCCTCACGCGCTGCTGTTCTTTTCGGGCGTCGGGGCGCCCCGCCCGGAGACGTCGGATGTCGCCGTGCTGTTTCCCGAATTGCTGAAGGCGTTCGCCGGTCATGTGCAGGGCGCGCTGGTCGCGCCCGAAGCCGAAGCCAAATTGAAATCCCGCTTTCAGGTGTTCGTTTTCCCCTCCGTCGTCGTGACCCGCGGCGGCCAGCCGGTCGCCGTGCTGCCGAAAATCCTCGACTGGGCGGATTATCGCGAAAAGATCGCCGCCGCGCTTTCGCCCGACGCGCCGGTTCTGGTCGCGGCGCAGGGTCCGAAAACCGAATTCGCTTTCGTGCGCTAGTTTGCCGTTTGCAGCCGATCGCTCCCGCGAGGCGCGCGCCGCTTCGCCCGAACACGCCATGGGGACATTAAGATGAAAGCAGGATTCTGGGTTGCGCCCGAAGGCGCCGACGAAGCCATGACGCTGTTGCCGATCGGCGTGGACGACGCGCCGCAGGCCCGCCGCATTTCCCTGCTCGCCACCGGCGAGGGCGAGGCGCTGGCCAAAGCCTGCCCGCGCGTGCGCGACATGCTGCCGAAAATCGTCGCCGCGCTGGAAAGCCAGAAGGCGTCGGCGCCAGGCCAGCTGTTCGACCTGACCGAATTTTCCGACGACGAAAAGCGCCTGCTCTCCGAAGCCATCGGCGAAGGCGAGGTCGGCGGGCTCGCGGCGACGCCCGACGGCGTGACGGCGCAAGTGCAGGAGGCCAGCATGGCCGGCCTGTGGCGCGTGCGCTTCACCGATGGCGCGGGCAAATTGTTCGCGGATTATCTCGAAGTCTCGGCGCTGCCGGAAATCGCCCGTCGCGCGGCGCTCGCCAATTGCCGGCCGCTGACCATCTCCGCGCCGCCCGAAGGCGCGATGAACGTGATGCCGCTGCTGCAGGAAATCGCCGCGCGTTCGGACGCGTGGAAGGAGGGCGACGAGACCCACACCGTCACCTTCTCGCTGCTGCCGATGAATCCGGTGGACATGAGCTTTCTGCAGCAGACGCTCGGACCCGGCTCGGTCAAGCTGATCTCCAAAGGCTATGGCGCCTGCCGCGTCCACTCGACCGGCGCCAGGCATGTCTGGTCGGTGCAATATTTCAACGCCTCCGACGAGATCGTGCTGGATACGCTGGAAATCGGCGCGCCGCCGGCGGCCGCCTGCGCCGCCGACGAGGATTTTGTCGACAGCGCCGAGCGGCTGCGCGAGATCGAGGAGGCGTATTTTTCGTGAGCGCGACAGACTCGTCTTTCGAGCAATTCGGCAAGCCCACCGGCGACGACGACGCCAAGATGGAATGTGGCGTGTGCTGGCATGTCTACGATCCCGCCGAGGGCGATCCGGTCTGGCAGATCGCGCCGAGCACGCCGTTTTCGGCCTTGCCGGAGGATTGGCGCTGCCCCAATTGCGACGCGGCGCAATCGCGTTTCCTGCGGCTCGACAAACATGACTGAGACTGACCCGGCCTCGTTGGAACTGGCGGCGTGGCTCGAAGAGCATTTCCGTGAGCTTTACGATCGCTGCATGAAGGACATGCCGATCTGCAACCCCGCTTTGTCGGTGGCCTGCGTCGGATTTCGCCCCTACGGCGATTTCCATCTCGGCATCGTGCTGACGCCGTGGTTCATGAACATTTGCGCGGCCCCGCGCGCGGGCGCGCCAAAAGTCGAGACGCAGCCAGGCGCCACCCGCACTTTGGCGCTGCCGGCGGGATACGTGGATTTTCTCGCCACCGACCTCGACGGTTTCGACCGGCTGCTGTTCGCCTCGCTGTTCTCGCCGATGCAGGATTTCGTCGATCACGCGGCGGCGCTGGCGACGGCGGAAGCGGCGATGGACGCGCTGATGAAGCCGCCCCAGGCCGCAACGCCCGCGCCGCCGCCTCCGCCCGAACCGGCGCCCGCCAGTCAGGAAAAGGTGGCGATGGACCGTCGCTCCTTTTTCCGATTGGGGCGGCGCGGATGAGCGGCGCGCTGCGCATAAAAGTTCATGCGCGAGACGGCTTGGCCGTCGCCGTCGAAATCGACTCGCCGCGCGTCGATCCCAGCGCGGTTTTCATCGGCCGCACGCCCGAGGAGGCGGCGGTTCTGGCCAGCCGATTGTTCTCGCTCTGCCCGAGCGCGCAATCCATCGCGACGCGCGCCGCGACCGGCTTGCCGTCCCAGCCCAACGAGACCCTCGCGCTCCTGTGCGAAAAACTCACAGAACTTTTGCGCGCCAGTCTGCTCGACTGGCCGGGCGCGGCGCCGGCGCCCGACGACATCGCGACGCTGCGCGACGCCCTGTCGCTGCTGCGGCGCGCTCCGGACGCGGCGGCGCTGCGCGACGCCCTCGCGCGCCTCGCGCCGTTTTTCGCGCGCCAGCACGCGGAGGCGGCGGAGGATGACGACGCGATGCGGCTCTCCCCGCGCCGCGCCGATTTTCTGACGCCGGACGACGATGTTTTGGTGATCGACGCGCTTTGGTCCGACCGGACTTTCTGCCGCGCGCCGGCGCTGCCGGGCCGACGCGTCGAAACCGGAATCGCGGCGCGGCGCGGTCTGGCGCATGGCGGACTCGCCGCGCGCGTGACGGCGCGCCGGGCCGAAATGCTCGACACCGTCGCGGCGATGACAAACCTGTGCGACGGCGGCGCGGCTCCGGATTTGGTGTCGCGCGGCGCCGGCTATGCGGCGGTGGATTCGGCGCGGGGCCGCCTCTATCACGCCTGCAAGCTCGACGCGTCCGGGCGCATTTCCGACTATCGCATGGTCGCCCCGACGGAATGGAATTTTCATCCGGACGGCCCGTTCGCGCGCCTGATCGCCGGGGCGCGCATTGGCGCGGGCGCCGACGCCAAGCGCCGCGTCGAGCGCCTCGCCTTCGCGTTCGATCCCTGCATCAAGGCCGAGGCTGAAATTCTGGAATTGCCGCATGCATGAAATGTCGCTCACCGAGGGCGTGGTGGAGATTCTGGTCGAGGAAGGCCGCAAGCAGGGTTTCGCCAAGGTGAAAACCGTGTGGCTGGAGATTGGCGCACTCTCGGGCGTCGAGCCGGAGGCGATGCTGTTCTGCTTCGACGTGGTCGCGCGCGGCACGTTGGCCGAGGGCGCCAAACTGGAAATCGTGCGGACGCGGGGCGCGGGCTGGTGCCTCGATTGCGCAAAGACGGTGGCGCTGGGCGAACGCTTCGGCCAATGCCCCGAATGTGGTCAATATCACGTGCAGATGACCTCGGGCGACGAGATGCGCGTGAAGGAACTGGAGGTGGAGTGATGTGCACGGTTTGCGGATGCGGAACGGCCAGCGTCGAAGGCGAAAAACACGAGCACAAGCACAGCCATTCCCACGGCCATGCGCATGAGCATGGCGGGCATGAGCACACGCATGATCACGATCACGCGCACGGCCACAGCCATGATCACGATCATGATCAGGGCCATCATCATCACGACCACGATCACACCCACAGCCACGACTACGGCGCGGGACTCGCGGGCGTGCATGTCCCCGGCCTGAGCCAGGATCGCATCGTCCAGATCGAACGCGACATTTTGGGCAAGAACAATTCCTACGCCAACGCCAACCGCGTGGCGTTTGCGCAAAAAGGCGTGCTGGCGTTGAATTTCGTGTCGAGCCCCGGCTCCGGCAAAACTTCGCTGCTGGTGCGGACCATCGCCGACCTCAAGGACAAGTTTTCCATCGCCGTGATCGAGGGCGACCAGCAGACCTCCAACGACGCCGAGCGCATCCGCGCCACCGGCGCCAAGGCGCTGCAGGTCAACACCGGCAAGGGATGCCATCTCGACGCCCACATGGTCGGCCATGCGCTGGAAAACCTCGACGTCGCAGACAATTCGCTTCTGTTCATCGAGAATGTCGGCAATCTCGTTTGCCCCGCCGCCTTCGATCTCGGCGAGGCGCATAAGGTGGTGCTGCTGTCCACCACCGAGGGCGAGGACAAGCCGGCGAAATATCCCGACATGTTCGCCGCCGCCGATCTGATGATCCTCAACAAGTCGGATTTGCTGCCGCATCTCGATTTCGACGTCGGCGCCTGCCTCGCCCATGCGCTGCGCGTCAATCCGCGCCTGCAAACCCTGGTGGTATCAGCGCGAACGGGGGAGGGGTTGTCGAGCTTCTACGCCTGGATTGAAGCGCGCGCGGCGCTGGCAAGGAAGGGATGATGCGCGCCGCCGTCGTCCCAGCAAAGGAGACGGCGACGCGCCTGCGTCTGCGCCTGCGCGGCGCGGTTCAGGGCGTGGGCATGCGGCCCTTCGTGCACGGGCTGGCGCTGCGGTTTCACCTGTCCGGCTTCGTGCGCAACGACGCCGAAGGCGTGCTGATCGAAGTCGAAGGTTTCACCCGGGATTTCGTCAGCGCGCTGCGGGCGGAACTGCCGCCTTTGGCGCGCCTCGACAGTTGCGAATGCGAGGAGATCGCGCCGCGCGGCGATGCTGGTTTTCAAATAGAAACCACGCGGCGGGGCAAGGCGCAGACCCGCATTCCCGCCGACGCCGCAACTTGCGAAAAATGCCTCGACGACCTGTTCGATCCGTCGAGCCGGTTTCATCTCTACCCCTTCGTGAACTGCACGCATTGCGGCCCGCGCTACACGCTGACCCGCGCGCTGCCGTATGATCGCGCGCAGACCTCGATGGCGCGCTTTCCGATGTGTGCGGATTGCGCACAGGATTACGCCGATCCGACCAATCGTCGCTTCCACGCCGAA
Source organism: Rhodoblastus acidophilus (assembly GCF_900187365.1). GTDB lineage: Bacteria > Pseudomonadota > Alphaproteobacteria > Rhizobiales > Beijerinckiaceae > Rhodoblastus > Rhodoblastus acidophilus. The sequence continues at coordinate 110,383 of NZ_FYDG01000008.1, read as the reverse complement.
CCCATCGCCTGCCCAACCTGCGGACCGCGCCTGACGCATGCGCCGCAAGAAATCGTTGCGGCGTTGCGCGCGGGCGCAATTGTCGCGCTCAAAGGGATCGGCGGCTTTCACTTGCTCTGCGACGCGCACAACGCGGAAACGGTCGCGGAATTGCGTCGCCGCAAGGGTCGCGAAGCCAAGCCGTTCGCGCTCATGCTGGCCAACGAAGCCTCACTCGCGCTGTTTGGCGCGCCGACGCCCGAGGAAGCAGCGTTGTTGCGCGCGCCCGCGCATCCGGTCGTGCTGGTCGAATCGCGCAAGAACCTGCCCGAGGTTTTGGCGCCCGGCATGAGCCGCATTGGCGTGATGCTGGCTTATGCGCCGGTCCACCATCTGCTGTTCCATGCAGCCGGCGCCGAGCGCGACGCGCCTTGCGATTTCGCTCTGGTGGCGACCTCGGCCAATCCCGGCGGCGAACCGCTCGTCACCGGCAATGACGAGGCGCGGCGCAAGCTGGAAAAAATCGCCGACCTGATCGTCACGCACGACCGCGACATTGTCGTGCGCGCCGACGACAGCGTGATGCAGATCGTGGATGGCGCCCCCGCGTTTCTGCGCCGCGCGCGCGGCTTTGTTCCCGAACCGATCGACCTCGGCGGCGATGGCCCGTGCGTGCTGGCCTGCGGCGGTCATTTGAAGGCGACGCTCACGTTGACGCGAGGGCGCGAAGCCTTCGTCTGCCAGCACATCGGCGACCTCTCGGACGCCGAGACCTTTCGCTTTTACGAGGAGAGCGCGGCGCATCTGTTGCGTCTGCTCGACGTCCAACCGGAAGTCGTCGCCTGCGACCTTCACCCCGACTATCTCTCGACCCGCTTCGCCGAAAATTTCGGCCTCCCCGTGTTGCGTCTCCAGCATCACGCCGCCCATGTAGCCGCCATCGCCGCCGAGCATGGCGAGACCGAAATTTTTGGCGCCGCGCTCGACGGAACCGGTCTTGGCGACGACGGCGCCATTTGGGGCGGCGAGGTCCTGCGCCTCGACGGTCGCGGCGGTTTTTTGCGAGAGGGCGCGTTGGCGCCGCTGCCGCTCTGGGGCGGCGACCGCGCCGCGCGCGAGCCATGGCGAATGGGGCTTGCGGCCTTCGCGGCGCTGGGCCGGCTCGATGAAGCCGCGGGCTTTTTCAGCGCCGTCCCGCAGGCGGCGCAGGTCGCCAAAATGCTCGGCGCCAGGCATCCGCAAACCAGTAGTCTCGGGCGCCTGTTCGACGCCGCCGCTGCATTGCTCGGCTTCCCGCAAAAACAGGAATTTGAAGGGCAGGCGGCGATGCGGCTGGAGGCTTTGGTTCGTGAGCCGAAGGCGCTTCCCGGCGGCTATGTCTGGCGCGACCAAAAACTCGATTTCACGCCGCTGCTGGCGCATCTGATCGACGCGCGCCCTGACCCGCGCAAGGGCGCCGAATTGCTGCATGGGACGCTGATCGCGGGCCTCGCGGAAGCTTTGTGCGCGCTCGCGCAAGTCGGCGAAGAAATCGCGCTCGGCGGCGGCTGCATGATGAACCGGATTCTGTCGGAAGGTCTCGCGCAGCGTTTGCGCGAGAACAATCACGCGCCGCTGCTGGCGCGCAAACTGCCGCCCAATGACGGTGGCCTGTCGCTTGGACAGGCGGCGTTGGCGCGAGCGGCGCTAAAGAATGAGCTTGAGGGAGAGAAAAAATGTGTCTCGCAATCCCCGTCCAGGTGACGGAACTGCTGGACGGCGACATGGCGAAGGTCAGCCTCGACGGCGTGCAAAAAGCGATTTCGCTGGCGCTGGTCGAGGATGTCCAGGTTGGCGATTACGTCATCCTGCATGTCGGTTACGCGCTGAGCCGGCTCGATCCCGAGGAGGCGCAAAGGACGCTCGAACTGCTGGCCGAAGCCGGCGTGGGAGCGCCCGTATGAAGTATGTGGACGAATATCGCGACGGCAAGCTCGCGCGCGGCATCGCCGCGACCATCGCACGCGAGGTCCGGCCGGACCATCTCTATCGCTTCATGGAATTCTGCGGCGGCCACACCCACGCCATCGCGCGCTACGGCCTTGAAGATTTGCTGCCGCAAAACGTGCGCATGATCCACGGTCCGGGCTGCCCGGTCTGCGTGCTGCCGGTCGGCCGCATGAACGACGCCATCAAGCTGGCGCAGCAGCCGGGCGTCACGCTGTGCACCTATGCCGACCTGATGCGTGTGCCCGGCTCTGACGCCATGAGCCTCACCAAGGCCAAGGCGGCGGGCGCCGACATTCGCATGGTCTATTCCACGCTCGATGCGTTGCGCATCGCGCAGGAGGAGCCGTCTCGCCGCGTGGTGTTCTTCGGCATCGGTTTCGAGACCACCACGCCGCCGTCGGCGCTGGCGATCCTGCAGGCGAAGCAACTCGGCCTGAAGAATTTTTCGGTATTTTGCAATCACGTGCTGACCCCCGCCGCGATCCAGGCCATCGTCGGCGCGCCGGAGGGCGCGGGCAAAGTGCCGCTCGACGGTTTCGTCGGGCCGGCGCATGTGTCGGTGCTGATCGGAACCAAGCCCTATGGTCATTTCGCCGAGACCTACAAGAAGCCGGTGGTGATCGCCGGCTTCGAGCCGCTCGACGTCATCCAAGCCATTCTCATGCTGGTGCGGCAGGTCAACGACGGCCGCGCAATGGTGGAGAACGAATATATTCGCGCGGTCACGCCGGAGGGCAATCGCAAGGCGCAGCAGACCGTGGCGCAGGTGTTTGAAATCCGCGACACGTTCGAGTGGCGCGGCCTCGGCGCCGTCGCCGACAGCGCGCTGAAAATCCGCGCCGAATATTCCGAGTTCGACGCCGAGAAGATTTTCGACGTCACCACCGTCGCGGCGCAGGACAATCCCGCCTGCGAATGCGGCGCTATTTTGCGCGGTGAAAAACGCCCCACCGATTGCAAATTGTTCGGCACGGTCTGCACGCCGGAGACGCCGATGGGTTCGTGCATGGTGTCGTCGGAAGGCTCCTGCGCGGCGCATTGGACCTATGGCCGCTTCCGCGACTCTCAGAACAGGAAGGCCTCATGAACGCCCCGCGCCTTCGCGCCAGAAAACTCGATATCAGGAACGGTCACGTCGATCTCTCGCATGGCGCCGGCGGCCGCGCCATGGCGCAATTGATCGGCGAAATTTTCGCGGAGAATTTCGCCAACGATCTGCTCGCCCAGGGCAACGATCAGGCGGTGTTTTCGGTCCCGCCCGGGCGCCTCGCCATGACCACCGACGGCTATGTCGTGTCGCCGCTGTTTTTCCCCGGCGGCGATATCGGTTCGCTCGCCGTGCATGGCACGGTCAACGATCTCGCCATGGCCGGCGCCCGCCCGCTGCATCTGTCCGCCAGCTTCATTCTGGAGGAAGGATTTCCGCTCGCCGATTTGCAAACAATCGCGCAAAGCATGGGCGCGGCGGCGCGCGAGGCCGGCGTGAAAATCGTCACCGGCGACACCAAGGTGGTCGAGCGCGGCAAGGCCGACGGCGTGTTCATCTCCACCGCCGGCATCGGCGTGGTTCCCGATGGCCTGGACCTGTCCGGCGACAAGGCGCGGCCCGGCGACGTGATCCTGGTGTCCGGCACGATCGGCGACCATGGCGTCGCCATCATGTCGAGCCGCGAGAACTTGGCGTTCGAGACGCAGATTCTGTCGGATTCCGCCGCGCTCAACGGTCTCGTCGCCGACATGGTCGCGGCCTGCGGCCCGCACCTGAAATTGTTGCGCGATCCCACCCGCGGCGGAATCGCCGCCACCCTCAACGAGATCGCGCACCAGTCGAAGATCGGCCTGCGCATCGAGGAGGACGCGCTGCCGGTCAAGGCGGAAGTGGCGGCGGCCTGCGAGTTCCTCGGCCTCGATCCGCTCAACGTCGCCAATGAAGGCAAGCTGCTGGCGTTCGTCGCGCCGGAGGCGGCGCAGGATTTGCTGCGCGTGATGCGCGCGCATCCGCTTGGCAAGGAGTCCGCGATCATCGGCGCCTGCGTCGAAGACCCGCATCATTTCGTGCAGATGCGCACCGCGTTTGGCGGCGGCCGCATCGTCGACTGGTTGTCGGGCGAGCAATTGCCCAGAATATGTTGATCAAGCCTTTCGAGGAAGACATGACGTCCGGCGCCGTTCTCATTATTGACGACGAATTGCGCTCGCAGGAATCGCTCAAGCGCGTGCTCTCGGAGGAGTTCGACGTGCTGCTGGCGAGCAATGCGCATGAGGCCGAGGCGGTGCTCGCCGGCGATCTCGTGCAGGCCATTGTGTGCGACCAGCGCATGCCCGGAGTCTCCGGCGTGGATTTCCTGCGCCACGTGCGCGAGACCTGGCCCGATCCCGTGCGCATGATCATTTCCGGTTTTTCGGAATCCGAGGACATCATCGCCGGCGTCAACGAGGCCGGCATCTACCAGTACATCACCAAGCCGTGGGACCCCGAGAAACTGCTGCAAACCGTGCGCGACGCCGTGCGGCTCTATCACTTGCAGAAGGAGCCGGGCGGCGTCGGCCAGGAGTTGAAGCCCTCGCATGGCACGCTCAATCGCGTGTTGTCGGAGCGGCGGCGCGAGCAGCGCAAGCTGTTCGAATTCGAGCGCATCGTCCACGACCCCGCCGGACCGATGGTCGAGACGCTGGCCCTGGCGCGCAAGGCGGCGGGCTACGATATTTCCGTGCTGATCACCGGGGCCTCCGGTGCCGGCAAGGAACTGCTGGCGCGCGCCATTCACTTCGGCTCGGCGCGCGGCGACAAGCCGTTCGTGGTGGAAAACTGCGGCGCGCTGCCGGACGAGTTGCTGGAGAGCGAGCTGTTCGGCTGCAAGAAGGGCGCGTACACCGGCGCCTATCAGGATCGCATCGGCCTGTTCGAACTGGCCGATGGCGGCACGATTTTTCTCGACGAAATCGGTGAGACTTCGCCCGCCTTTCAGGTCAAGCTGTTGCGCGTGTTGCAGGAGCGCGAGATTCGCCCGCTCGGCGCCACGCGCTCGCGGAAAATCGACGTGCGCGTGATTTCCGCCACCAACCGCGATCTCGAAAGCGATGTCGAGCAGGGCCGCTTTCGGCGCGATTTGTTCTACCGCCTCAACGCCTTCCCGATGCATCTGCCGGCGCTGACGGAGCGGCGCGGCGACATTCCGCTGATCGCCGAAAGCATATTGGCCGAGGTCAACCGGGCGTTCCGGCGCAAGGTTCCAGGCTTCGCGCCGGAGACGCTGCGGCGGCTGCGTGCCTATGGCTGGCCCGGCAACGTGCGCGAATTGCACAATGAGATCCAGCGCATGGTGGTGATGTCGGACGCCGACGCGCCGCTCGGCCCGCATCTGCTTTCGGCGCGCATGGCGGGCGCCGCGCCGGCGCCGCGCGGCGCGCCCGCGCCCGCCACGCTGAAGGATCAGGTCGAGGCGCTGGAGCGCGGCGCCATCGCCCGGACGCTGCTCGAGTGCGCCGGCAACATCAGCCATGCCGCGGAACGGCTGGGCTTGTCGCGCGTGGGGCTGCGCGCGAAAATCGACCGCTACGACCTGCGCAAGGATGTAAACCCGGCCGCGCCGCTCGGCCGGGCCTGTGACGGCTACGAACAATGACCAGCCGGCCGCGCCCCGAAAACATTCTCGCTCTGGCGGGGGCGGGCGAGGACGGCGACATGTCGGACGGCCAGGAATCCGTCTGGCGCGACGTCGTCAAGCGGGTGGACGAGGTCTATTCGGATCTCTTGCGCTACGAGACCGATCTCGAAGCGAAAAACGCCGAGCTGGAGGAGGCGCAGAGTTTTATCTCCAGCGTGATCGCCTCCGTCTCGGATATTCTGGCGGTGTGCGACGCGGAGGGAAACATCATCCAGGCCAATCCGGCCTTCGTGCGTCTGCTCGGGCGCGCCGAGGCCGAGCTTATCGGCTCGCCGTTGCTCGATCTGCTGGCGCAACAGGATCGCGAGGCGGCGCGCGGCTTTCTGCGCGGCGGCCGCGCCGGCGATTGCGAATTGCGCTTCGCCACCGCCGAGGGGCCGTCGGATGTGATGGCGATCAATTTCTCCAGCCGGTTCGACGCCTCCGGCCGCTGCGTCGGCGCGGTGCTCACGGGGCGGCGCATCGGCGAATTGCGCCGGGCCTATCAGGCGCTGCATGCGGCGCATCTCGATCTGCAACAGGCGCAGAAAAAGCTGATCGAGCAGGAGAAAATGGCGAGCCTCGGCCGTCTGGTGGCGGGCGTCGCGCATGAGCTGAACAATCCCATCAGCTTCGTCTATGGCAATGTGCATGTGCTCGAACGCTACAGCAAGACGCTGCTCGCCTATTTCGACGAGGCGCAGGAACTGGAGACGGAGGAGGGCGCGGCGCTGCGCGCCCGGCGCCGCATTGACGTCCTTCTGGCCGATCTCAAGCCGCTGATCGACGGCACGCTGGAGGGCGCGCAGCGCATCAGCGAGATCGTCAAGAACCTGCGCCGGCTGTCGTTCAATCGCGCGCATGAGGCGCAGAAGATCGACGTCGCGCGCATTGTGGCGGTGGCGGCGCAATGGGCGGCGCGGTCGAAGAAACATCCGGCGCGCATCGCCATCGACGTCGCGCCGGGCCTGACGCTGTGGGGCGACGAGGGCCAGATCCATCAGATCGTGGTCAATCTGATCGACAACGCCCTGCACGCCACGCGCGGGCGGCCCGACGCGCGCGTCGCGGTGCGGGCCGGCATGGCGCGCGGCGAGGTGGAGATCGTGGTCGAGGACAATGGCCACGGCATTTCCGAAGCGGCGTTCGACAAGATGTTCGAACCGTTCTTCACCACCAAGACGGTGGGCGAGGGCACCGGGCTGGGCTTGTGGATTTCCTATTCCATCGCGCGCGAGCATGGCGGGGCGATATCCGCCGCCAACCGGCCGGAGGGCGGCGCCGTGTTCACGCTGCGGCTGCCGGTCGGAGGATGAATTTTGCGGCCGCTGCGCATTGCGCTCCAGATTCTGGTTTTTACGCATTTTCTTCACGCGAACCGGTATCCACTTCGCTTGAAAATGCTTTAGATTGCGGCCTCCGCACGCCCAAGGACTTCACGTGGAATTTCTCGAACCTTTCACCACGATCGGCGGCTGGATCAGCCTGCTGAGCCTTTCCGCCATGGAAATCGTGCTCGGCGTGGACAATCTCGTTTTCGTCGCGCTCTCGACCCAGGGCCTGCCGGCGCCGCAACGCGCCAAAGCGGCGCGGCTCGGGCTGGCGCTCGCCATTTTCTTCCGGCTGGCGCTGCTATCGAGCATGTTCATGCTGGCGCATCTCTCCGTTCCGCTGTTCACGGCGATGGGTCATCAATTCACCGGCCGAGACCTCGTGCTCGCTCTCGGCGGCCTGTTCCTGCTCTACAAGGGCACGCAGGAGATTCACGAGGAGATCGCTCCCGACGACCCCGCGGCGCCCGCCGCGCCGCAGGCGCGCGGGTTTTTCAAGGCGATCGTCCAGATCGCGCTGCTCGACATCGTGTTTTCGCTCGACAGCGTGCTGACGGCGATCGGCATGGCCGACCATCTCGTCATCATGGTGGCGGCCGTGGTCATCGCCATCCTGCTGATGATGGTGGCGGCGGCGCCGCTCAGCCGGTTCATTGGCGAAAATCCCAGCGTGAAAATGCTGGCTTTGAGTTTTTTGCTGCTGATCGGCATGAGCCTGCTCACCGAGTCTTTCGGCTATCATGTGCCCAAGGGCTTCATCTATGCGGCCATCGGCTTTTCGGTTCTGGTGGAGGGGCTTAACCAGTTCGCCGGCCGCGCCCGCCGCAAGGCGGCCCGACTGAAGCCGCCGCCGCGGCCGGACAGCCCGGACAAATTCAAATAAACTCTTGGCGATCCGGGCCGCATTCGATATAAAGAGCTGTGAGGCGCGCGACCGAAAGGTTCCGCGCCCACTTTTTTAGCCGTGGCCGCCCGGTCCTTCGCGGGGAGGGCGTCCCGATTCGACAAAGCCGGAACACTCATGGCCAACCCGTTCAATTTCCTGCAGGAAGTCCGCGCCGAAGCCGCCAAGGTGACTTGGCCCACGCGCAAGGAAACCATGATCACCACCGGCATGGTCGCGCTGATGGTGGTGCTGGCCTCGATCTTCTTCCTCTCGGTCGATCAGGTCATCCGGCTCGGCGTCCGTTTCATTCTCAGCTTCGGCGGCTGAGCGGTCGCCGCTCGCGCCTGAAGCTTCCATTCGCTGCGTTTCCGCCGCACGGCTGCGTGCCGCGTGAAAAACGCCAGGGTTCCTACAGGGCAAATTCATGACCAAGCGCTGGTATATCGTCCACGCCTATTCCAACTTCGAAAAGAAGGTCGCCGAGTCGATCCGCGAAGGCGCGGCCCAGCGCGGACTGGGCGACAAATTCGACGAAATCCTCGTCCCGACCGAACAGGTGGTCGAGGTGCGCCGCGGCCGGAAATTCAACGCCGAGCGCAAATTCTTCCCCGGCTATGTGCTGGTGAAATGCGACCTGACCGACGAAGTGTTCCATCTGATCAAGAACACCGCCAAGGTCACCGGCTTTCTCGGCCAGGACAACAAGCCGTTCCCCATTCCCGAACATGAGGCGGAGCGGATCAAGGGGCAAGTGGCCGAGGGCGTCGATCGCCCCAAAACCTCCGTCAGCTTCGAGGTCGGCGAGAAAGTGCGCGTCAACGACGGCCCGTTCGCTTCGTTCGAAGGTTTGGTCGAGGAAGTCGACGAGAGCCGTTCGCGCGTCAAGGTGGCGGTGTCGATCTTCGGCCGCGCCACGCCGGTCGAACTCGAATACGGCCAGGTCGACAAGCTCTGAATTTTACGCTTCGTCCGCCGAAGCGTCGCTTTTGCAGCCGCCTTCCCCCGCGAGGGGGAGGGCGGTTTTGCTTTTGGCGCCGAGACCCTTCGCGGCGCCGCAAACAAAAAGGGCGCCCCGAGGGGCGCCCTGAATGTCAGCGCATGGCCACGCGTTTTTCTCGATCGCGCCGGCGATCCTGCGCCGGCTGGTAGGCGATGCGGGCGTGGGCGAGGCAATAGGGGCCGGAGCCGATCTGCATTTTCGCCCCGCAATAGCGGAAATCGGAATTGGTGGGATCGCCCAGGGGCCAGCGGCACATGGCTTCGCGCAGATCCATGATGGTCACGCGCTCCGAAATCGGAATGACGACATCGTCCACCGCCACGCGCGGGGCCGGCGCCGGAGCCGGGGCGACGTCCATCGCCAGCGCCAGCGCGCCATGGGTCATCGGCGCGGCGACCGGGCGCGCCGGCTCCTCCTTGCGGGGGCGGACGGCCGGCGCCGCAGCGGCGGCCGGGGTCTTGGCGCGGCCCGACAGGCCCAAACGATGCACCTTGCCGATCACCGCGTTGCGGCTGACGCCATGACCCAGTTCGTTGGCGATCTGGCTGGCGCTCAAACCGTCGAGCCACATTTTCTTGAGCAGCTCGACACGTTCATCGGTCCAGGACATAAAGCGGTCTCCAAATATACTTCGCGCGTCACCGCGCGCAAAAGCTCACCCCTCGTCGGCGCGACAAGCGCCGCGAGCGTGAAAGCTTGGCAACGGGACTGACGAGACGACGCCGATCAACGCGCGCCGCACAAAATGTCGTAGTCGACAGGAAAGAATCTACAACACGCGTGGAATCGGGCGCAAGAGTCGTTAATGCCTCAGTAAGGTTTTCCCCAGCCCATTGCAGATAGGACACAAATGGCCCCGACGATCCGCATTTGACCAAGGTGCGTGGATTTCCTAAGATTGCGTTATGTGGATGCCGTCCCGGGGGGGACGGCTCTTTCGTTTTCGGGCGGCGCAATCTCTGCTTGCCGGCGCCGGTTGGAGTTCGACATGACCTCTGCTCTTTTGCCAACTTATGCGCGTTACGATCTCGCTTTCGAGCGCGGCGAAGGCGCCTGGCTGGTTTCGACCGAGGGTGAAAAATATCTGGATTTTGGCGGCGGCATCGCTGTGGCCTGCCTTGGCTATAACCACCCGCATCTGGTCGAGGCGCTGACCCAGCAGGCCCGTAAGCTCTGGCACACCTCGAACCTGTTTCAGGCGCCCGAGGGCGAGCGGCTGGCGCGGCGTCTGTGTCAGGCGACCTTCGCGGACCGGGTCTTTTTCACCAATTCCGGCGCCGAGGCGCTCGAGCTGACCATCAAGATGGCGCGCAAGTGGAACGCCGCCAACGGCCATCCCGCGCGTTTCCATATGATCACCTTTGAAGGCGCCTTTCATGGCCGCACGCTGGCGACCATCGCCGCCGGCGGCAATCGCAAATATCTCGACGGCTTCGGCGAGCGGACGCCCGGCTTCGATCAGGTTCCGTTCGGCGATCTCGCGGCGGTGGAGAAGGCGATCGGCCCGGAGACCGGCGCCATATTGGTCGAGCCGATCCAGGGCGAGGGCGGCATCCGCGTCGGCGAGCGCGATTTCGTGCGCGGCCTGCGCGCCCTGTGCGATCATCACAAACTGATGCTGTGCTTCGACGAAGTGCAGTCCGGCATGGGCCGCACCGGCAAATTGTTCGCCTATGAGCATTATGGCGTCGCGCCTGATATCATGGCCTCGGCCAAGGGCATTGGCGGCGGCTTCCCGCTCGGCGCCGTGCTGGCGACCGAGGAGGCGGCCAAGGGCATGACCGTCGGCACGCATGGCACCACCTATGGCGGCAATCCCTTGGCCATGGCCTGCGGCAACGCCGTGCTCGACGTGATGCTGGCGGATGGATTTCTCGAAGAGGTCGGGCGCAAGGGGCTGGCGCTGCGCCAGCAGCTGGCGGGCCTCGCCGCCGCTTATCCCGACATTGTCACGGAGATCCGCGGCGAAGGCCTGATGCAGGGGCTTCAGCTCACGGTCGCGCCGGCGGATTTCGCGGCCGCAGCCCGGGCGGCGCGATTGATCGTGATCCCGGCGGCCGACCATGTCGTGCGCATCCTGCCGCCGCTGATCGTCGGCGACGAGGAAATCAAGATCGGCGTGGACAGGCTCGCCGAGGCCTGCGCGGCGATGAAGGCGGCCAAGGAGCCGGAAAAGGTATGAACATCTCGATTTCTCCCGCGCCGCGGCGCTTTCTCGATCTTGCGGATTTCTCGCGCGCCGAATTGCGGTCCATCCTCGACCTCGCGCGCGCCATCAAGGCCCGCCGCGTCAAGGGGCGCCGCGCCGCATGCCGCCCGCTCGAAGGCCGCACCCTGGCGATGATCTTCGACAAGCCCTCGACCCGCACCCGCGTCTCGTTCGACGTCGGCATGCGCGAGTTGGGCGGCGAGACCATCATGCTCACCGGCGCGGAAATGCAGCTCGGCCGCGGCGAGACCATGGCCGATACGGCGCGGGTGCTGTCGCGTTTCGTCGACGCCATCATGATCCGCATTCTCAGCCATGAGCATCTCGCCGATCTCGCCGCCCACGCCACCGTGCCCGTGATCAACGGCCTGACCAAGAAGACCCATCCCTGCCAGGTGATGGCCGATCTGCTGACCTTCGAGGAGCATCGCGGCGACATTTCCGGCGCGCGCGTCGCCTGGGTCGGCGACGCCTGCAACGTGCTGACCAGCTGGGTCCATGCGGCGGCGAAATTCGGCTTCACGCTGGACATCGCCACGCCCGAGGAGCTGGCGCCCCGGCCCGAGCTGATCTCCTGGGCGCGCGGGCAGGGCGGCGTGGTCAATGTGATGCGCGATCCCTACGAGGCCGTGAAGGACGCCGATTGCGTGATGACGGATTGCTGGGTGTCGATGGGCGACAAGGACGAAAAATTGCGCCACGCCCTGCTTGCGCCTTACCAGGTCAACGCCAATCTGATGCGTCACGCCGCCAAGGATGCGGTGTTCATGCATTGCCTGCCCGCCCATCGCGGCGAGGAAGTTACGGACGAAGTGATGGACGGACCGCAATCCCTGGTGTTCGACGAGGCCGAAAATCGCCTGCACGCGCACAAGGGCGTGCTGGCCTGGTGCCTGGAGGCCGATTTCGAGAAGGCCGGCGCATGACGGAACAGCGCATGACGGAACAGCGCGACGACACGGTTCTGCCCTTTGCGGTGGAGGCGCTGGACATGCGCGGGCGCATCGCCCGGCTCGGCCCGGCGCTGGACACGATCCTGACGCGCCACGCCTATCCGGCGCCGGTGGCGCGGCTGCTCGGCGAGGCCTGCGCGCTGTGCGTGCTGCTCGGCACCACGCTGAAGGAGGAGGGGCGCTTCCAGTTGCAGACCCGCACCGACGGCGTGGTCGATCTGCTGGTGGTGGATTTTGACGCGCCCGACCGGTTGCGCGCCTTCGCGCGGTTCAATGCGCAAAAGCTGGCGGCGCTGGAGGCGGGCGACCGCGAACACCTGCTCGGCCACGGCCATCTCGCCTTCACGGTGGAGCAGGGCGGCGACAACGCCCGCTATCAGGGGCTGGCCCCGGTCGAGGCCGGATCGCTGCAACAGGCGGCGTTGAGCTATTTCACCCAGTCCGAGCAAATCCCGTCCTTCGTCCGCCTCGCGGTGGGACAGGTGGTGACGCCGCAGGGAACGCAATGGCGCGCGGGCGGCCTGTTGGCGCAATTCCTGCCGCATTCGCCGGAGCGTCAGCGCATGGCCGATTTCCCGCCCGGCGACGCGCCGGAGGGCCATGCCGCGCCGGAATTCGTCGAGGACGACGCCTGGACGGAAGCCCGGCTGCTCGCCGCGACGGTCGAGGACCACGAACTGCTCGACCCCAACCTGACCGGCGCCGATCTGGCTTGGCGGCTGTTCAACGAGCGCGGCGTCAAAGTTTTCGCCACGCGGGCCGTCCGCGAGGCCTGCCGTTGCTCGGATGCGCGGGTGGAGGACATGCTGCGCAATTTTACTCAGGCCGAGCGCGACGACATGGTCCACGACGGCAAGATCACCGTGACCTGCGAGTTCTGCTCGACGAAACGGGTTTACGATCCCGAGGATTTCAAGGTTTAGCGCGTCAAATCGATCTCATTAACGGGAGTTTCTTGGTGTCGCAATCGTAACGGAATAACCTTCAAAGGCGCTGGAGTGTTCGATGGATGCGCAGAAATTCTCGTATTCACGCACCAAGATTGTATTTCTATCTATTGCTGCAATATTCTTATTAACTTTACCAGGGTTTTTTTATTTTTTTGGCGAAAAATGGAAGGGTGTGAATGATAGATATTACATGGGCGTAACGGCTCTATTTTTTCTATTATTATTAATACTGATACTCAAGCGTCTTGCCTCATTTTACTTTGACATAAATCCGGTCGTCTCAATATCTGACTTCGGAATTTGTGTTAGGCAAGTGAGCAATGATGTTATTTGTTGGGAAAAAATTACCTCTATTGAGGAGAGTAACGGTAAAGGGGGGAGATATTTCAGTCTAAGGTTGCTTCAAGGTGTCAAACAAGAATTACATCTGAAGAATCCTGATTCTTATTCAAGATACATTGATTCAATAGATTTCTCGCCGACCTTGCTTGAAGGGGATGCTAAAAAAATTCTTCACGCCATCCGTAATCGATTTGAGCAGGCGAAATTGAGGCGCTAACTTCGCCTGTCCAGAGGTCTTTTCACGTAAGCGCCCAGCAATTTCGCGTTCCTGCTTCAGCTCAGGCCCGATATTCCGCCCAGCACATCGGCGTCTCGAACACCTTGACCGCCTGGAGCGGCGGCAGGTTGGGGCTGACCTTCCGATAAATCCACAGCGCGATATTTTCCGCCGTGGGATTGTCGAGGCCCTCGATCTCGTTGAGCAAATGGTGATCGAGCGTCGCCAGCACCGGCGCGAACGCCGCCTCGACGTCGAAAAAATCCACCACGAAGCCGGTGTGCGGATCGACCTCGCCGCCGAGGGTCAGTTCGACGCGATAGGAATGGCCATGCAGCCGGCGGCAGCGATGCGTTTCCGGCACGTGGGGCAGGCGGTGCGCGGCTTCAAACGTGAAAGCCTGGGTGATGGTGATCGGCATGGCCGGGATTTAGAACATGATGGCCTGAAGGGGAAGGGAATTCCCCCGCCACAGGCCGAAAAGAAGACGCCTCATTCGAACGCCACGTCGCGGCTGCGCGCCAGCAGATGCTCGCCGCCGTCAAGCGGAAACAGTCCGCCGGGCATGTCGGGATGGTCGAGCAAAAAACCGATCAGCGCGCAAAGCTCGTGGGGCGGCAGCGCGCGCCCCGTGGGGATTTTGGCGGAATCCTCGACAAAGCGCGCCTCGCTCTGCGGCCCCGAGGGAAACATCAGGCCCGGCAGCAGGCCGAACGCGCGCACGTCGGCGCGTCCCGCGCGATTCCACATCTGCGTCAGGGTTTGCAGGCCGGATTTGCCCAACGTGTAGGAATAATAATCCGGATTGAGGTTCAACAGTTTTTGGTCGAGGATGTTGAACACGTTCAGCCGCTGGTCCGGGCTTTTGTCGCGGCAGGCCGCCTCCAGAATCTGGAACGGCGCGAGCATGTGGACCATAAAACTTTCCGTCAGCAGGTTGGCGTCGCCCCGGCCGGGAAAGTCGTGAACGAAATTGGAGGCGTTGTTGACGATCGCCTCGGGGACGCCGAACGGCTGGGACATGCGGGCGCAAAACGCCTCGATGTTTTCGCGCGCCACGAAATCGAAGGTCATCACCTCGACCGCCGCGCCCTGGCCGCGCAATTCTTCCGCCAGCGCCGCGACGTTTTTGCGGGGGCTGCGCTGGTGCAGCACCAGCGCATAGCCGCGCCCCGCGAAAAAACGCGCGAGCGGCGCGGCGAGCCGGCTGGAGGCCCCGGTGATGAGAGCGGCCGGCGCCGTCAAGCCAGGGGCGCCCAGCGGGCGCGGGTGCGGAACAGGTCGATGCCGGCGCCGCGCGTTTCGTTGTAAATGTCCGGCTTGCGCACCGAAATCCGGCAGGCGGCGACGCGCTTGTCGCCGAAGCAGGCGTCAACCACCTTGTCGGCCACCGTCTCCAGCAGATCGATATGGCCGTCCTTCTCCAGCGCGAGAATGCGGTTGCGCACCTTGTCGTAATCGATGATCTTCATCTGCTCGGCGCGCGCGGTGCTGAGCGGCGCATAGAGGCGGACGGAAATGATCAGGCGGGTCGGGCGCTCGGGGTGGCGCTCCCACGGATGCAGGCCGCAGGACACGTTCACGCTCACCTCGTCGAGCGCCAGGACGATATGGTCCTCTCCGTTGAAAAAATCTGTCATCGCGCACCTTTAGCCGTGAGGCGCCTGTCATAGGCCCGGGGCGCAAACCTGTCCATCGCGCTTGCCGCGCGGCCGCGGCCAAGGTTAAACTGACTCATGACAAAAATCGTGCTCGCCACGCTGGGGTCGCATGGCGACATCTATCCGTTTATCGCGCTCGGCAAGGCTTTGCAGGGCCGCGGCTTCGATGTGGTCGTCGCCACCAGCGGCCATTATCGCCCGATGTTCGAAAACGCGGGCCTCGACTTCGCGGCCATCGGCCCGGATGAGGCGGAGCTGGTGCGCCGCCTCAACGTCAGCCCGCGCGAATTCGTGCGCAATGTTCTGTCGGACGATTTTTTCGTCGTCAGGCTGGCGCAGGATCTGCTGGCGGAAAATGTTCGCGATCTCATGCCGGTGGTCGCCGGCGCCGATCTGGTGGTCGGCCACCACATCGCCTATGCCGCGCAACTCGCCGCCGAGCTTCACGACATTCCGCATGTCCATGTGCTGCTGGCGCCGTCGCTGCTGATGTCGCCCGACGACCCGCCCTTGATCACGTCGGAGCGGCTCGGCCCGGCTCCGTTCGCCCGCGCGCCGGGGCCGGTCGGCCGCGTCTGGAACCGCATTCTGGTCGCCACGTTCCGCGCGGCGTTCCGGCCGATGACCAAGCGGGCGCGGCGCGCGCGCGCGGAATTGGGCCTGCCGCGAAGCCGGGCCATTCCGTTTCTCGACGCCGGCGGCGCCCGCGCCGTGCTTGGCCTGTATTCGCCCTTGCTGACGCAAGGGCCGTCCGGCGCGATCGCGGTGGGCGCTACGTTCCATGACGGCGGCGCCGCGGCGCTCGACCCGAGGATCGAGGCGTTCCTGCAGGACGGGCCGGCGCCGGTGGTGCTGACTTTAGGCAGTTTCGCGGCGCTCGGCGGCGCGGAAGTGTTGCGCCATGGCGTCGCCGCCGCGCGCGCGCTCGGGCGCCGCGCCCTGGTGATCGCGGGGCGCGATGACGCCCGCTTCATCCGGGCGCCCAAGGGGCCGGATTTGCTGGTGTGGGGCTATGCGCCGCATTCCGCCGTGTTTTCGCGCGCGGCGGTCATTCTGCACCATGGCGGGGCGGGAACCGGCGTCCAGGCGCTGCGCGCGGGTCGCCCGCAATTGATCGCGCCGTTTTTCGTCGATCAGCCCGACAACGCCGCCCGCATCGCGCGGCTGGGCGTCGCCCGCGTGCTGCCGAAGGCGCAGTTCACGCCGGAGCGGGCGACGGAGGAGTTGCGCGCGCTGCTGGAGCAGCCGGACTATGCGCTGCGGGCGCAACAGGTGGCCGAACAGGTGCGCGGCGAGGATGGCGCGCGCGTGGCGGCGGATGTGATCGAAAACCTGCTTCAGCCAAAATAAACGCCGCCGAAGCCACAGGCCCGGCGGCGCGAAAGCGGCGCGGATGAATGCGTTTATTGCGGCTGCGGCCCCTCGCCCTTCTTGGCGCCGGAACGGTCGTATTGGGCGATATAGGCGATCACGTCGGCGATTTCCTTGTCGCTCTTGATGCCCGCGAAGGTCATGTAGGTCTTGGGAACGTCATGCTGCGGCTGGCGCAGATAGGAAGTCAGGGTCGGCACGTTCCAGACCTTGCCGGAGGTCTTGTTGGCTTCGGAATAATTGTAGCCGGGCACGGAGCCGGCGGGGCGGTCGATCAGGCCGTTGAGCACCGGGCCATAGAAATTGGTGGCGCCGCGGCCGATGTGATGGCACTGGCGGCACACGCGAAAAACCTTTTCGCCCGCGGCGGGATCGCCGGCTTCCTGCGCCAGCGCGCCGAAGCTGAAGCCGCAGAGAAGAGCGGCGGAAAGAACAAGGGATTTGCCGTTCATGGCCAGTTTGCTCCGCTAGAACCTTTATTGGCCTGACTCGCGTCAAGCTCTTGGTGATCCCATCGGCCTTTTTTAATAGGGTGGCAAGAAGCGACGGGAAATGACACTGAGCAATTAAAGCATCGCCCGAGCGCCTTTTCCCCTCTCAATAAGTCCTATTCCTTTTTGCGCAGGTCACGGTCGAACCGCTGGTTTCGCCCAGATTTCCTTAGCGGAAGCGGCTGTTGGGGCGAGGGGGCGACGAATGACCGCAGGTCCGCCGCCGGTCACGCCCCGCGCTCGCGTTCCGCCTTGAGCGTGTCGATGCGCTTCGACGCCTCCGCCTTGGTCAGGCCGGGATCGAAGGCGTTGGGGTCGCCGCATTCTTCGGACAGGGTTTTTAAATAGGAGGCCTGCGCCCCCGTCATGGGATCGTCGCCGGACACCCAGTCTTCCGGGTCCTTCTCGGCGTTGGAGTTTGGCGTGGGCGCGGTTTTGGGGTTGGTTTTGTCGCTCATGAGGCATCCTGTCGCAGAATCTCTCAACGCGCGGGCGGCCGCGACGGATCCTGCCGCGACGGATCCTGCCGCGTGAGCGCGGCGAGCGCCTGCCGCGCCGCGCGCTGGCCGCTGGCGTAGGCGCCGTGGGCGGTGGTGAAATCCTGCGGGTCCGTGGCTTCCCCGGCGAAAAACACGCGGTCGTCGAACGGGCGCGCCAGCGCTTCCCGCGCGTCGGCCCGGCCGGGCAGGGCGGCGCTGTAGGCGCCGCCGATGCGCGGGTCGCGGCCCCAATGCGTCGCGGCCAGCGGACGCAGCGCGCGGCGAATATTTGCGCCGAACAGGCGGGCGAGGGCGTCCTCCGCCGCGGCGAAGGCGCAGGCGGGGCCTTCGCGCGCCACGGCCTGAGCGCCGGCGCCGCCGAGAAAACATTCGATCATCGGGCGTCCCCACGGTTTGATGTCGAACGAGGCGCTGGCGGAATCGCGCGGGTCGCCGATCAGATGCGTGTCGTCCTCGAAGGGCGCGGCGGCGTTCCCAATCTCGAAGAACAGCTTTTCGTTGCGCCCGAGCGGCAAAGCGGCGGCGGCTTCGCGCCAGGGAGAGAGTTCGCGCGGCCAGTCGATGGCGTCGCCGGCCAGCACGGCGGTCGAAACGGTGACGAGCGCGGCGCGGGCCTTGACCTCGCCCCCGCGTGTGTCGAGCGCCACGCCGGTCGCGGTCAGCCTCAACGCGTTCGCCGGCGTGGCGAGGCGCAAGGGAATTCGCTGCGGCCATGCGGCTGCGGCCAGCGCGCCGAATCCGTGCGGAACGCGCCAGTTTTCCGCGCCGGCGGCGGCGTCATAAATCGCGTAATCACGCGCCGACAGGTCTTCCAGCTCGGCGCCGCTGACATAGCCGGCGAGGGCACGGACATAGGCGTTCCACGCGCCCTGGGGCGGCAAGGTTTTCGCGGCGCAATCGTCGGGCGCCGCGGCGAGCGCGTCGCTCCACGCCTGATAGGCCGCCCCCGCCGCTTCCTGCTCCTCCGGCGAGAAACCGAGGTTTTTATATTGCATCCGCCAGTTAGCGCGGCGCCGGTCGAGCGCGAAACCGACATCTTCGCCCAGCCGCGTCCACGGGTTGCGCAGCGCCGAATGCAGCCATTCCGCGCCGAAATCGAGCGTCAGCCCGCCGATCTCGACCGTCGCCATGCGCCCGCCGACGCGCGGCGCGGCCTCCAGCGTCACAACGGAAAGGTTCTCGCCGGCCAGCAGGCGCGCGGCGCCCACTCCGGCCGCGCCGGCGCCGACGATGACCAGATCGAAAGGGTCGTTCATGCGCAAAAAGCCCGGCGGCGCGGGCGGGCGCCGCCGGGCGTCTGTCGGGTGAAGCGACCGGTCACGCCGCCTTCTGGATGAAGCGGCGCGTGACGGAATCGAGCTGGCTCGACAGCCAGGACGCCATGGCTTCCTCTTCCTCGCACGACTGGCGCAGCGGGCCGATGGCGCTGGGAACGCCGGCGCTTTCGGCTATGGCGATCAGCGACTTGTAGGCCGCCGTCTCATAATTTTCGAAAGCGAAGCTGGCGAAGGAGTTCTTCAACACTTCGTCATCCGCCGGGATATGCGCCGCCGCCGCCAAATTGCCGAACAGCGACATGGCCGTGTCCTTCAAGGTGGAGGCGGATTCGCCGAGCGATTCCAGAATGGCGTCGATTCGCTGCTGCTGCCGGTAGGTCTCGTCGAGATGCGTCTGGAGGCGCGCCTTAAGATCCGGAAATTCGTCGAGCCGCTCAATCTGGCGCTTGAGCAATTGCTCGGCCTGCGATTCCATGGCGTGGGCGTTGCTGAGACCCGCGACGAACAAGTTCTTCAAAGCTTCCTGCGGCATCGGATATCTCCAAGGTTGAAACGAGGGGGAAATCAGTGGCGTCCCTCGGAGCCCAGATCGGCCCCGGTGGTCGGTTGCGAGTCCGGGTCGGAGCGCGTGCGCAAGACGAGGGCTTCGATGAACCGGTTCTCGTCCGAACTGAGCTTCACCTCCGCCTGACCGTCGCCGCCATTGAGCGGCAGGGCGCTTTCGACATCGTCGAGCCGGCGCCAGTCGGCGCCGCTGTTCCAGGGGCCGAGAGTCTCGCCCTCGCCATGCGAGGCGTGAACGTAGAGATTGGCGAATTCCGGCTTGCCCTGGAGTTTTCCGGGCGGGAAATTGTCGTGGATGGCGTAGAGCGCCTTCTCAAAACTCTTCTGATGCGCGATCTCGCGGGTCATCAGGAAGGTCAGGGCGTCCTTCACGTCGGCGTCGTCGGTGACGTTGATCAGCCGCTCATAGACGATCTTGGCGCGGCTTTCGGCGGCGATGTTCGAGCGCAGATCGGCGCTGGGATCGCCGATGGAGTCGATATAGGCCGCCGTCCACGGCACGCCGGAGGAATTGGTCAGCGACGGGCCGCCGCCGTAGAGCAGGGCTTCGGTCTGCACCGAACAGCCTTGCGACAGCGAGCGGTAAAGGTCGGCCTGTTCGTCCGCGCCTTCTGCCAACTTGCCCTTGGAGCCCTTGTTGAGCATGGCCACGATGCTGCCGATGATCTCAAGATGGCTGAGCTCCTCGGTGGCGATGTCCATCAGCATGTCCTTGCGGCCGGGATCGACCTCCCCGAGCGCCTGGGTGAAATAGCGCATGGCCGCGGCCAGCTCGCCCTGCGGGCCGCCGAACTGCTCCAGCATGAAACTCGCGAGGACGGGATTCGGTCGGGCGACCCTGACCGTGTATTGCAGTTTCTTGTTGTGAATGAACATGAAGCCTCCGCATGCGTGCCCTGGGTCGACAACGGGCGGCGCGGCGCGGCGTTCCGAAAATACATAAATTTGAACAAAGCTTTAGGTTGCGTCCGGCGCGAATGGGGCGCTCAGGTCTCATAGAGGCCCCGTACTATTTTTCTCCGTAATTGCCGCAATTTTCGCCGCGCGCGACGCGATCTGCGCCGGCGTTCACCATTTAAAATGTTGTTTCGGCTACGGAAATCACGTGTCGTTCAGAAATGCGTTTCCATGTCAAGTGAATTTGACATTACAAAGCGGCAATCTATAGTGACACCTGCGCTGCGACGGCGAAGCTCAGTTTCGCACAAGTTGCGCCACCGCGCCACCGGTGATCAACGTGCGGTTTAGCACGAAAAAAAGCGTGGCGAAAAATTTGAGAGGTTGACATGGCTGATGTAAAGGGGCTGACCGGCTTGACCGCAGCCGAAGCTGAAGAGCTTCACAAGTACGTTATCGACGGCACCCGCGTGTTCTTCGTGATCGCGATCTTCGCGCACGTTCTCGCGTTCGCTTTCTCCCCCTGGCTGCACTAAGGAGCTCCTGACATGAACCAGGGCAAGATCTGGACCGTCGTCAACCCGAGCGTTGGCCTGCCGCTGCTGCTCGGCTCCGTGACCGTCATCGCCATTCTCGTTCACCTCGCTGTGCTGTCGAACACCAAGTGGTTCCCGGCCTACTGGCAGGGTGGCCTGAAGAAGGCCGCTGCGATCGAGACCACGATCGTCGGCTGACGCCGCCTGACGGCTGCCGCATGTGACGGCACACCGCCGATGGTGTGCGGCGCGTCCACCGCCGCTCCTTGGGGTCGTCGGTCGAGCATGTGAAACCGGAAGAAACAGACGGTCGGCATCGGATGATGCCGACCGTTTTGATTTTTGAGCCCGTTTGATGTTTCAGTCTGCGCCGTCATCGTCGCGCCATTTTTAATTGGCGTATTGGGGGTGGACAAATTGCCGCGGCTAAGGCGCTCTTTCACGTGTTTCTTACCTAAGGCTTTGAGAAATAATGGAAAGTTTTGCACAGCTTCATGTCAAGTGAATTTGACATTACAAAATGGCAAGATATAGTGACACCAGCGTTGCAGCAGCGAAGTCGGCTCGATTTTGCCTAAGCGCGCCACCTTGCCACCGGTGCCTGCGTGCAGGTTAGCACGAATAATCAGTGGCGTTTTTTTGAGAGGTTAACAATGGCTGCTTTGTCCGCTGCCGAAGCCGAAGAGCTTCACAAGCACGTTATCGACGGCACCCGCGTGTTCTTCGTGATCGCGATCTTCGCGCACGTCCTCGCGTTCGCTTTCTCCCCCTGGCTGCACTAAGGAGCTCCTGACATGAACCAGGGCAAGATTTGGACCGTCGTCAACCCGAGCGTTGGCCTGCCGCTGCTGCTCGGCTCCGTGACTGTGATCGCGATCCTCGTGCACGTCGCCATTCTGTCGAACACCACGTGGTTCCCGGCTTACTGGCAGGGCGGCCTCAAGAAGGCTGCTGCGATCGAGACCTCGATCGTCGGCTAATGCCGACCGCCGTTCAGGCGATCAGGCCGGTATCGCAAGATGCCGGCCAATTTTTTATGTCGGCTACTTGTTGATGTCCGTCTTGCGTGCGCCTTAGGTCAGCAGGAACGACAGCAGCGACCGCATTTCCGCCGGCCGCACCGGCTTTCTCAGCATTTCCAGCCCGGCGGCGCGCACCTCCTCCTCCGATTTGGCCGAATGGTCGGCCGTGACGATCAGCGCGGGCACGTCGCTTCCCAGCGTCGCCCGCACGCGCGCGATGGCCTGAGTGCCGCGCTCGTCATTATTGAGATGCAGGTCGGCGATCACGATATGCGGCGCCGTCGGCAGCGCCCGCAGCCGCTCCAGCGCCTCGTCGCCGGACACGGAGACCGCGACGTCGCAGCCCCAGCGCTCCAGCAGCGTCACCATGGCCTCGCTGACGGAAGGCTCGTTCTCGATCAGCAGGATTTTCGCGCCGGCGATCGGGCTGTGGAACAGCCGCAGCAACGGCGGCGGCGCCGGCAGATCCTTGGGCGCCGGCGCGGCGCGCGGCAGCCGCACATAAAAGGTCGAGCCATGCCCCACATTGGACGCGAGCCGCACGGGATGGTCGAGCGCCTGGGCGAATCGGCGCACGATGGCGAGGCCCAGCCCGAATCCGGTTTCGCCGGGGATGTCGCTATGGGCGCGCTTGAACTCCTGGAAAATCGCCTCGCGCTTGGCCTCGGGTATGCCCGGCCCGGTGTCGGACACCTGCACCAGCACGCGCTCGCCGCGCGGCCGCGCCCCGACGAGCACGCCGCCATGGGCGGTGTAGCGCAGCGCGTTGGCGATCAGGTTTTGCAGGATGCGCCGCAGCATGGACGGGTCGGAACGCACATAGAGTTTCGACGGAAAGATTTTCAGCTTCAGCCCGCGCTTCTGCGCAAAATAGGCGAAGTCGCGCGCCAGCGGCTCCAGCACCTCATTAAGCTCGAAGGTGCGGACGTCTGGCTTCATCACGCCGGCGTCGAGTTTCGACAGGTCGAGCAGGGTGCGAATCAAATCTTCCAGCGCGATCAGGCTGCGGTCGACCTGTTCGACCAGCACGCCCGCTTCCGGCGTCGCCGGCAGTTCGCCCAGCGCCGACAGCGCGAGACGGGCGGCGTTGAGCGGCTGCAGCAGGTCATGGCCGACCGAGGTGACGAAAGTGGTTTTCAGCGACGAGGCCGCCTCCGCCTGCCGCTTGGCCTTTTCCAGCGAGCGCATCGCCTGGGACAGCTCCTGGGTGCGGCGACGCACCTGATGGTCGAGCGAGATGGCGGTTTCAAAAAGGGAAAAGGCGTTGAACTGGCTGTCCACCGAGCGTTCGACGCGCGACATCAGCGCGCTGTTGATCTTCTCCAGCTTGGCGATGCGCCGCTTCAGCTCATCCACGCTTTCGCCGCCATGCAGGTTCATGTTCATCCCGCCGCGTCCTCCCGACCGCGCTGCCCCAGCGCGATTCCGGTGAAAGTCTGGTTGACGTGCATGGAGCGGAACTGTTCGCCGTAGGTGTTGAAGCCGATCACGTTGTGGGAGCGGTACAATTCGGACAGCCGGCGGGAGATCTGGCGCCGCTCGGCGTCGAGCCGCCGCAGCACGCAATCGAAGCCGATATAGAGCGACACCGGGCCGAGCTGCGCCTCCATGTCCTGAAAGGTCGCCAGCGTGCTTTCATAGGGATCGCGCGGCTTGGCGACGGTCAGCACCAGCCCCTCGTCGATGGCGCAGAAGAACGACAGCGAGCCGTCGGCGTTCACCTTCTGAATCGAGCGCGCGTAATATTGGCCGCCCACCCCCACGAGAACCGGATGCGAGGCGAAGGAGGACGGCTCCAGCTTGCTCTCCATCACCCCGACGGCGTGGGCGTATTCGGTGGCCGCCGGCTCGGCGTTGAGTTCGCGCACGATGCGCAGGTCGGTGTCGGCGTCGGTCACCACCAGCTTGGCGCGCGTCGGCTCGAAATAATCGCATTTGAACGGCGCGAACGGCAGGCGGGTGTGGAACAGCAGCAGCAGCGCGGCGTCGCTGTAAACCTGGCCGTCGCGGATCATGAAGGTCTTGTCGAAGCTCAGGGCGTCCCCGGCCGAGCCGCCGACCACGGGAATGTCGTCGAGCGCGGAATAAAGCGCCGAAATCACCGCCTCCTCGCGGCGGCACAGGCCGTCGATCAGCAGCAGCCCGAAACAATGTTCCGGCTCAATGCGCGGGTCGCTGGCGATCAGCGCGTCGCGCGTCGCCATGAAGGCGGCGCGGCCGGCCTCGACCGAAAAATGCGACAGGTCCTCGCACAGATGGGCGAGCAGCGCGAAATCCCGGCGCAAAAAGCCCAGCGCCACCACGGTGCGCGAGGCCCAGCCCGACGGGGTCAGCTCGCCCGCCGTGGTGCAGCCGTAAACGGGCACGCCGGGCAGAGCCCTGGAAAGTTCGGCCGCGAACAGGCCGGCGTCGTAATTGGCGCAGACGAAGCAGATGAGTCCCGCCAGCGCGTCGCGCGGCGCTTCGTCCGGCGACAGCCGGGCGACTTCCGCCGCGATCTCGCGCGCCGCCTGTTCGGCGTTGTCGGCGCCGCTGCAGGCGACCAACACGCCGTCGCGCTCCGCCTGTTCGCTCCCTCCCAACGGATGCTCCCCTGGTCCGGACCGGCCGGATTTTCAGCGTCTTGGCGCCCGCCTTGGCCTTTCGGCGCGGCGGGTTCGCGCGCAATTGTGAGAAAGTACTATAGGCGATGTTTTCCGCCTCGCACAACCTGCCAAAGCTTTGGCGCGCGCCCGGGTTTGGCTGCGAACAAACAAACAAGAACAAGACTCTGGCGTGAATGCGCTCGGGAGGGGAAATGCGGAAGGGAAACGGCGTCTGCCGGCGCGGGCCGCTGGCGCGCCTCGGCGCGGCCCTGCTCATGCTGCTGTGCGGATTGACGGCCGCCGCCGCCGCGACGCTCGACCGCGCCGGCGTCGAGCTGCTGTTCCCCAAGCCTTATATTGTCGGCCCGCGCGATCCCGCCTTGCCGATCTGGCCGATCTTCAAGCAGAGCTACAATGACGACGTGCTCGTCGCCTATCTGTTTGAATCCGAGGATTTCCAGCCGATTCCCGGCTTTTCCGGCACGCCGGTCAATCTGGCCATCGCGGTGCGGCCCAATGGCGCCCTTTTGAGCGTGCGCGTGCTGTCGCAGCACGAGCCGGTGTTCGTCGATGGTCTCGGGCCGGAGCCTCTCAACGAATTCGTCAAGCAATATGAGGGGTTGTCGCTCAGCCAGTCGATCAAGATCGTGCCGCCGGGGCGCAGCGGCGCCAAAACCCGCGACGGCGTGGCGGCGGAGATCGACGGGGTGTCCAAGGCCACGGCCTCCGTGCGCATCATCAACGAAACCATCGTCAATTCCGCCTTGCAGGTGGCGCGCGAGCGCCTCGGCTTTTCGCGGGGGCGCGACCCTAACCGCGCAGCCAAGATCCGGGAGAACGTGTTCGAACAACTGAGCTTTTCGCAAATGCTGGCGCGCGGCTACATCCGCCATCTGCGCGTCGCCAACGCCGACGTCGAGAAAGCTTACAAGGGCACGGAAGCCGAGGGGCTCGACGACGAGGCCGTCAAGGACCCCCACGGCGCCTTCGCCGACCTCTATCTGGCGCAGGTGGATGTGCCGATCATCGGGCGCAACCTGCTCGGCGAGGCCGGCTGGCGCAAGCTGATGGGCCAGCTCGACGGCGCCCCGGCGATGATGGCGATCTCGGCGGGGCGCTGGACCTTCATGCCGGACAATTTCGTCCCCGGCGCCACCCCCGATCTGATCGGTCTGGCGCAGGCGGGCGCGCCGGTGGCCTGGCGCGATTTCGTCTGGCGCGACCGGCTCGATCTGGACGCGCCTGGCCTCGATCTCGCCCGCGCCGATGTCGCGGTGATGCGCATCGCGCCGGAAGCCGCGTTCGATCCGGCCTCGCCCTCGCAGGTGTCGCTGCGCGTCATTCGCGAGAAGGGCCTCGTCTATCCCGAGAAATTCCCGGTCGATTTCAAGCTCGACTACAGCCTGCCGCCCGATCTGTTCGACCTGCCGCCCGAAGACAAGGGGCTGGGCCTCGGCTCGATCTGGGCGAGCCGCGCGCGCGACGTCTCGATTCTGACGGCGGGCCTCGTCGTGCTGGCGTTTGCGCTGGCCGGGCAAAGGCGGCTGGCCCGTTCGCCGCGCGCGCTAAAAATCTTCCGGCTGAGTTTTCTCGCCTTCACCCTGGTTTTCATTGGCTGGATCGCGCAGGCGCAAGTGTCCATCGTCTGGCTGTTCGGCCTGATCAAGGCGATCAAGGGCGAGGGGACCTTCGCCTTCCTGCTGTGGGATCCGCCGACGCTGATGGTGGCGGCGTTTGGCCTGCTCGCCCTGTTCGTCTGGGGGCGCGGCACGTTTTGCGGCTGGTTGTGCCCGTTCGGCGCCTTGCAGGAATTCGTCGGCGAAATTGCGCGCATCACAAAAATTCGCCAGCTCGCGCTGCCACGCCGCTACGAGCGCCTCGCTCGACTGCCCAAATTCCTGGTGCTGGCGGCGATTGTGGTCACGGCGCTGTTCTTCTCGTCGCAGGCGGAACGGGTCGCCGAGGTCGAGCCGTTCAAGACCTCGATCACCCTGATCTTCATGCGCTCCGTCCCGTTCGTGCTCTATGCGGTCGCGCTGCTGATCCTGGGCCTGTTCCATTACAAGTTCTTCTGCCGTTACCTGTGCCCGCTCGGCGCGACATTTTCGGCGTTGAGTTTCGTGCGGCGCTGGGCCTGGATTCCGCGTCGCCGCGAATGTGGGTCGCCGTGCCAGCTGTGCCGGGTCAAATGCCGCTACGGCGCCATCGAGCGCGGCGGCGCCGTGATCTATGCCGAATGTTTCCAATGTCTGGACTGCGTTGCGATTTACGACGACGCCGGCCAATGCGCGCCGCTGCTGCTGGCGGCCAAAAAGGCCCGCCGCGAGGAGGCGCTTGGGGTGCAAGCGCAAGCTTCGCGCAGGCTTGGGTTTCCATAGTCGCGCCGTAATATTGACTGCCCTTTATGCGCACGGGCGGATGTGATTTCAGGAGACGCCATGTGGATGTTGGGAGAGCGCCACCTTGCGCGCGAGACGCTGGCGGCTTTCGACAAGTCGCAGGCCATGATCGAATTCTCGCCCGATGGCGTCGTTCTGATGGCGAACGACAACTTCCTCAAAACGCTTGGCTATGCGCGTAACGAGATCGTTGGGCGCCCCCATTCCATGTTCGTCGAGCCGTCCGAGCGGGACGGCGACGACTATCGCGCCTTCTGGCCGGCGATGGCGCGCGGCGAGTTCAAGGCGGGCGAATTCCGGCGGATCGGCAAGGATGGCCGCGAAGTGTGGATCCAGGCGTCCTACAATCCGGTGATCTCCGGCGGCAAGGTCGTCAAGATCGTCAAGATCGCCTCCGACATCACCGCGGCCAAACAGCGCGCGGCTGAGACCGGGGGACAGGTGCAGGCGCTCAACCGTGTGCAGGCGGTGATCCATTTCGCGCTGGACGGGACGATTCTCGACGCCAACGCCAATTTCCTCGCCGCGATGGGCTATAGCCGCGAGGAAATCGTCGGACGGCGTCACGCCATGTTTGTCGAAGAGGCCGTCGCCGCCAGCCCCGATTACCGCAAGTTCTGGAGCGATCTGGCGCAGGGCGAGCCGCAGAAAGGCGAATTCAAGCGGATCGGCAAGGGCGGCAAGGAAGTCTGGCTGGTCGCCTCCTACAACCCGATTTTCGACGCCAATGGCAAGATCTTCAAGGTGGTGAAATTCGCCACCGACATCACCGGCAGCTATGTGCGGCGCGCCCGTCGCGAACGCACCGCAAATCAGGTCGACGTGGAATTGGCGGCTGTCGCCCAGCGCATCGTCGAGACCGATGAGCGCGCGGCCAATGCGGCCAACGCCGCCGCCGAAACCAGCGCGACCGTGCACGCCGTCGCCGCCGGCGCCGAGCAACTGGCCGGGTCGGTGCAGGAGATCAGCCGGCAGGTGACCGCGGCCATGCACATGTCCAGCGACGCCGTGACGCAGGCCGGCGAGGCCGACCGCATCGTCAACAGCCTCGCCGAGGCGGCCCGGCGCATCGGCGAAATCACCTCGCTGATTTCCACCATCGCCACCCAGACCAATTTGCTGGCGCTCAACGCCACCATCGAATCCGCGCGCGCCGGCGAAGCAGGACGCGGTTTCGGCGTCGTCGCCAACGAGGTCAAGGCGCTCGCCGACCAGACGGGACGGGCGACCTGCGAAATCGCCGAGCATATCGCGGAGGTGCAAAGCTCCACGCGCGGCGCCGTCTCCGCCATCGGCTCGATCGCGCACACCATCCAGAATCTCAGCGAAGTGTCCTCCGGCATCGCCGCGGCGGTGGAGCA
Organism: Rhodoblastus acidophilus; assembly: GCF_900187365.1. Classification (GTDB taxonomy): domain Bacteria; phylum Pseudomonadota; class Alphaproteobacteria; order Rhizobiales; family Beijerinckiaceae; genus Rhodoblastus; species Rhodoblastus acidophilus. The sequence goes on along the minus strand of NZ_FYDG01000008.1, from coordinate 82,216 downwards.
GCAGACGGCGGTCACGCGCGAGATCGCCCAGAACATGCAGGTCGCCTCGACCGGCGTCGAGCAGATCAGCCAGAGCATCAGCAAGATCTCGGCCGCCACCAATCAGGTCGCCGCGTCGGCGAAAACCATCCGCGACATTTCGCGCGCGGGCGCCGCCGCCTGATCACACCCGGTCGACTGTCTCCTCGCAATGATTGTGGATATGGGTCGCCGCCACGGCGGCCTGGCCCATGGCCACCACGATCTGATCGAGGCCCTCGACCACGCCGCCCGCCGCGTAAAGGCCGGGCACGCTGGTCTGCTGGCGCGGGTCGACCGTCAGCGCGCCGCAGTCGTCATGCGCGGCGCCGAGCGCCAGCCCGAGTTGTCCGCGCGGCGTCAATCCCAGCGCCGAGTAGAGCGTGTCGAAGCGCATTTCGCCCTCGGAGCCGAAATGCAGCGCCGCGATATGGTCGCCCTCCACCTGTAGCGACCGCACCGGCGCGCGCGCCAGCTTGACGCCCAGTCTGTCGCAGCGCGCCTGCTGGTCCGGCGTGAGGTCGAGCGCGCGCCCGAGCGTCAGCAGGGTCACGTCGGCGCCATAGGCGCGGGCGATGAACAGGGCTTCGTTCAGGCCGCGCGCGCCAAAACCGATCACGCCGATCTTCTTGTCGCGCGCCTCGAAACCGTCGCAGATCGGGCAGTAGCGCACCAGGCCGCGCCGCACCGCGTCTTTCTGGTCGGGCAGGTCCAGCTCGACGTCCTGGGCGCCGGTGGCCAGCAGCACGCGCCGCGCCGCGATCTCGAAGCTGCGGCCGGGCGCCGCGATGCGCGCGGAAAATCCGCAGTCCGCGCGCGTGAGCGTCTCGACGCGGCCGTCCAGCAGGCTGTCCGGGCCATAGCGCAGCAGCGTCTCGCGCTGACGGGCGATCAGATCCGGCCCGGTCAGCCCGTCGGGGAAGGCGGGCAGGTTGTGGCTGGTCGGGATGGCGGCGGCGCGCGGCGCGCCGGCGTCCACCACGAGGAATTTGCGTTGAAACCGCGCGAGATAAAGCCCGGCGGTCAGGCCCGCCGGGCCGCCGCCGATCACCAGACAATCGAGCATGGCCGCCCCCGCCGCCTGTTTACGTTCCGGCATATGGGGGGAACGCTCGGGCGGCCGCGCCGGTTGAGGGGGCGGGCGAAAATCGCCGCGCGCCGCCTGTTGGGCCTATTTGAAGGTCGGCGGCGAGTCTTCCGCCGCGACCGGGATCACATCCACCGCCACCGACACGTCCTGGGCGCCTGACGAGAGAATCACCCCCGCGATCGGGGCGATGTCGGCGTAGTCGCGGCCCTCGGCCAGCACGATATGGTCGTCGCCCACCAGAATGTTATTGGTGGGATCGAGGCCGACCCAGCCGTCGAACGGGCCGCACCAGATCGCGACCCAGGCGTGGGTGGCGTCGGCGCCCTCCAGGCGCTCCTGGCCGGGCGGCGGCACGGTGCGCAGATAGCCGCTGACATAGCGCGCCGGCAGCCCCAGCCCGCGCAGGCCGGCGATCATGATATGGGCGAAATCCTGGCACACGCCCTTCTTCTTGGCGAAAGCCTCGCCCAGCGGCGTGGTCACCAGCGTCGCCTTGGGGTCGTAGTCGAAATCGTCCCAGATCCTGCGCATGAGGTCGCGGGCGCCGACGAGGATCTCGCATTCGGGCGGAAAGCTGGAGCGGGCATAGGCCACCACGGGCTCGTCGAGCGACACCACCCGGCTCGCATAAATGAAATGCGCCGGCGATTGCGGCCCGAGGTCATGCACGCCGAACGCCTGCTGCCGCACTTCCTCCCACGGCGGGGTGACGGCGGGCGGTTCGGGCCGGGCCACGGCGATCCGCGCCGTCGCCGTGACTTTTAGCGCCCGATGTTCGTCGTCGAGGCGGACCACCTCGAAGGAATTGCCGAAGAAGCAGACGCGCTCCGTCCGCTGCGCGGCGGGCGGATCGAGCGTCACATTCACCGACAGCACCTTCTGCCCGGCGCGGCTGGTCGGGCGCAGCCTGAGCGCGCACAGCGAATAGGACACCGGCGCCTGATAGGCGTAGGTGGTGATGTGGCGGATGTCGTAGATCACGCGAGGCCCACCTGTTTTTCGGCCTGCGCCACGTTCGCGCCTTGCAGGAAATAGCGCGCGCCGACGGAATTGGCGAGCAACATCAGCCGGCGCTCCACCGACAGCACGAATTCGCTGGTCACGGCGTTGGCCGAGGTGGTGCGCAGGTCGGCGTCGAGATTGATGGCGATGCGGTTCGGCGCCTCGAGCATGCCGTCTTGCCGCAGCACCGGCAGCGTGGCGATATGCTCCGCCAGCCGCGCGGTCTGGAACGCGACCGAGCGCGGATTGTAGGGGTCGAGCAGCGCCATGTCGCGCACCGGATAGGGCGCGACGCCGATCAGATAGCGCGAACGATAGGTGATCTGCGAGTCGATCAGGTCGAGCAGCACGTCGAAATCGGCGCCGCGCGCCTGCTCCATGCCGAAGCTGCGGATGAAGCGGCAGGTGTTGACGCCGCGCTCCAGCCGCCGGCCCATCTCCAGGAAGCGCCAGCCCGCGACCCGGTTCATGTTCTCCTGCGCCAGCCCGGAAATGCTGGCGATGGCCTGCAGCGCGATATCGGCCTGCTCCAGCAGTTCCGCCTCGTCGAGCGGAGGCTGGCAGTTTTGCAGCCCTTGCAGCAGCTCGACGATGATGCGCCAGGTGTCGACGGACAGGCGCTCCCGGATCACCGCCGCCGTGCGCTGCGCGTTCTGCGCCAGCGACACCGCCGAACCGAACTCATCCACATTGAACAGCGCCGTGTTCAAAAAGCTTTGCGGCGTCAGCGCGATCTTGGGCTTGGCGGGAACCGCGCCCCATTCGATCAGCAGCTTGCGCAGGCGCTGCATGGTGGCCGCGCCTTCCGCCGTCAGATCCTCGTTCTCGATCACGCGCTTGCCGAGGCAGCGGATCAGCCGCAGCGTCGCTTCGGCGCGCTCCACATAACGGCCGAGCCAGAACAGATTGTCGGCGGCGCGGCTGGGCAGATTGCCCATGATGCGGCGGATCGACACATTCTCGTTCTGCGGCAGCAGGCTGACGGCCTCCACCGGCTTGTTGGCGACGATCCAGACGTCGGTGGTCTGCACGCCCGCGCCCATGGCGACGGCGCGGGAATCCAGCCGGTCGGAGATGCGGCAGAAGCCGCCGGGCATGACATGGAATTTGCCGTCCGGGCCGAGCGCCGCGAACACGCGCAGCACGAACGGGCGCGGCTCCAGCTTGGAGCCGACCCAGGTCGGGGTGGTCGAGAGGCTGGCCACTTCCTGCCCGACATAATCGGCGCCGCGCGCGCGGATCGCCTCGGCGAGGCGCTGGCGCTGCGCCGGCGTCAGCTCGCCGCCGACGACCGAGCCGCCGAGGAAGGATCGCGTCGGCGCCGCGCCAAAGGCCGGGGCGATCGCCATGTCCTGCAGCCGCGACAGCACATGCTCGCGCTCGCGCGCCTGCCCGCACCACCAGGTCGCGATATTGGGCAGCAGCAGCTTTTCGCCGAGCAGCCGCGCCGCCAGCGCCGGAATGAAGCCGAGCAGGGCGGGGGTTTCCGCCACGCCCGAGCCAAGCGCGTTGACCACGGCGACATTGCCCTGGCGGATGGTTTCGACCAACCCGGGCACGCCGAGCTGCGAGCCGCTTTTCAATTCCAGCGGATCGGCGAAATCGGCGTCGATGCGCCGCCAGATCACGTCGGCGCGTTTCAGCCCGGCGATGGTGCGGACATGGGCGAGGCCGTCGCGGGCGACGAGATCGGCGCCCTCCACCAGCACGAAACCCAGATAACGCGCCAGATACGCCTGTTCGTAATAGGTCTCGCTGTAGGGGCCGGGGGTGTAGAGGCAGATGCGCGGGTCCGAGCGGCTGGCGAGCGTGGCGAGCCCGCCGCGAAACGCCTGGAAGAACGGCGCGAGCCGCCGCACGTTCATGTCGCGGTAAATGGCCTGGAAGGCGCGCGTGAGATTCAGCCGGTTTTCCAGCGCATAGCCGAGGCCGGAGGGCGCCTGCACGCGGTCGGACAGCACCCACCATTGCCCATCGGGGCCGCGCCCGAGATCGGCGGCGTAGAGGTTGAGCCAGCGCCCGCCGCGCGGCTTGACCCCGACCATCGGCGGCAGGAAATCGGAGCTGCCGGTGACGGCGGCGGCGGGCAGGAAGCCGTTGCGGACCAGTTCGCCCTTGCCATAGAGGTCGTTGAGCAGCAGGTCGAAAATTTCGGCGCGCTGGGTGACGGCGGCCTCGATCACCGCCCAGTCTTTTTCCGAGATCAACAGCGGCATATGGCTGAGCGGCCAGATGCGCTCGGTCGTTTCGCCGTAGGCGCGGTAGGACACGCCCTGTTCGCGGATGTTGCGCTCGATGGTTTCGAAGCGGCGGGCGACGTCGTCGGCGCCGAGCCCGGCCATTTTGTCGAAAAATTCGAGCCAATGGCCGCGCGGCCGATCGTCCGCGCCGATGAATTCATCCGGCGCGTTGTCGGACGGCCGATAGGCCGCGGTCATCTCCACAAGCCGCCGCGCTTTGGCGCTGGAGGCTTTCTCGGTCGCCGGACCCATTTCCACCCCGAAAAAAAACGAACACCGACTCTGACGCAAATTCCTTAGGAAAAAAACCCCCTTTCGCAAACGGTTTAGCGAAAGTGATGCCGGGCGGCCGCAGCCGGCGTCACGCTTCAGGCGCGAAACTCCCGTCGCGCTTCCGCCCCGGACCGCGTTCGACAGGGCGCCGGGGCCGCCCCGCCCGCGGTTTAGCCTATTTCTTCGGCCGCACCGTCTTCACAACCTCGGGATGCGTATCCAGCCAGGCGCCGCCGATCAGCTCGACGCAATAGGGGATGGCGGGAAACACGGCTGACAGGCACAGGTCGATCGAGCGCGGGCTGCCCGGCAGGTTCACCACCAGGCACGCCCCGCGATGCGCCGCCGTCTGCCGCGACAGGATGGCGGTCGGCGTCTGCTCCAGGCTTTTCATCCGCATCAGCTCGCCGAACCCCGGCATTTCCCGGTCGCAGGCGGCGAGTGTCGCCTCGGGGGTCAGGTCGCGCGGCGCCGGCCCGGTGCCGCCGGTGGTGAGGACGAGGCAGCAGCCGGCGCCATCGGCCATGTCGATCAGCGTGTCGCGCACGCGTTCAAAACCGTCGGGGATGACGCGCATGTCCAGCTCGAACGGGACCGACAGCGCCTTGTGCAGCCAGTCGCGGATGGCCGGGCCGGAAATATCCTCATACACGCCGGCGCTGGCGCGGTCGGAAATGGTGAGAACGCCGATTTTCGCGGGGGCGGGGGCCATGAGCGCTCCTGGAGGAAGGGCGCCGGTTTTGCGGCGGTCGGCGCCGATCTGCGACAATCGCAATTTCCTCGGGCGTGTCAATGCGCGCCGCGCGTTCAAGCCAAGGCGAATCCTGGGTTGGTTCTGGAGCGTATTGGGTACGCAAGCGCGAATTTTTCAGTGTATTTGCGTAGGATTTTTAGATAATGGCGCTGTGTTGACAAACGAAATCCTCATGCAAGATTGGGTTTTGGATTTCCTATATTCGTCTCGGGCCTGCGGGGAGGAAATTTGATGCGGAAGACGTTGTTGCCGATATTGGTTGTCGGGATAAGCTATACAAGCGGCGCGTTGAGCAAGAAATACGAGCTGTTTCCCTGGCCGCAACTGTCGGCCCTGAAGGAGCGCTTCGCGCCGTCCGCGCCGCATGACAGCCGGTATCGGTTCGACGCCAACGGCCTGCTGGTCGCCGACGAGAGCAAGACGGCGATCGCCTGTCCCGAGCAGACCGGGCGCACCGCCGTGCTGATGGCGCTGGGCCAGTCCAACGCCGCCAATTACGGCGGCCAGCGGTTCCAGTCGCAGCACGGCGACAACGTGGTCAATTTCTTCGGCGGCGGCTGTTTCGTCGCGGCTTCGCCGCTGCTCGGCGCCACCGGCGCCAAAGGCGAATATTGGACCCGGCTCGGCGACCTGCTGATCGCCTCGGGCCGCTACGACAGCGTCGTGATCGCGCCGCTGGCGTTCTCCGGCTCGCTGGTGGCGCGCTGGGCGCCCGGCGGAGACATCGCCCCGCTGCTGGCCGATCTGGCGGGGCGGCTCAAGACGCGGGGCTATCGCGTCACCGACGTTCTGTGGGACCAGGGCGAGGCGGATTTCGTCGCGGGAACGCGCGCGGAGGCTTATCGCGACAAATTCCTCGCCATGGTGGAGACGCTGCGCGCCAATGGCGTCGATGCGCCCGTGCATGTCGCGGTGGCCTCCAAATGCCTGGAGCCGAGCAATGGCGGCTTCAAGTTTCATGTGGCTGATAATGAGATCGTGCGCGCCCAGCAGGCGCTGGCGCTCATCCACGCGCCCGGCGTGAGCACCGATGCGCTACTGGACCCGGTCGATCGCTACGATGATTGCCACATGGCCGGCTCCGGCCTGGAAAAGACCGCGCAGGCCTGGGCGCAAATCCTGCTCGACTCGGCCAAGCCCGCGCGCCGCGCCGAGAGCCGGTAGCGCTCAGGCGGCGTTTTTCCGCGGCGGTCCCATCAGCGCCGGCTGGAAGAACACGGCGGCGCACAAAGTGGTGGCGAGCGACAGCGCGAGCAGTTCGCCCATGCTCGACGTGCCCGGATGGTTGGACAGATACAGGCTGCCGAACGCCGTCGCGGTGGTCATGGCCGAGAAGAAAATCGCCCGCGTCAAACTGGTTTGCAGCAGTTCGGCCGAACCCGCGCGCCAGGCCATCACGTAATAAATCTTGAAGGCGACGCCCAGCCCCAGCAGCAGCGGCAGGGCGATGATATTGGCGAAGTTCAGCTTCAAGCCGATCAGCACGGAGATTTCCATCGTATAGACACCCGCCAGCAGCAGCGGCGCCAGGGTCAGCGCGACATCGCCGATGCGGCGCAGCGCCAGCCACAGCAGCACGGTGATGGAGATCAGCGCCAGCGCGCCGGCCTGGGCGAAGGCCTTGATGACGGTGTCGCCGGATTCCAGAATGGAGACGGCGGCGCCCGCCGCCTCCGGCGCGATTTTCCGCACGGCGTCGGAGAATTTGCGCAGATTGTCAAAATCATTGCGGTCTCCGCGCGGGAAAAGCTCCAGCCGCGCGCGGCCGTCGGGGGACAGCCAGTCTTGCGAAAGCTCCGGCGGCAGGTCCTTGAGCGCCGCCGGCGCCGCCGCCAGCGACGCTCGGACGTCGCCGAGCAGCGAAACGATCGGCGCGATCACATGGCGTCGCGCCAGTTCGCGCGCCGGGGCGGGCGCGTCCGACAGGCGCTGGAACGCCGCAGCCATCGCCTCCAGCCCCTTGGCGTGCGCCAGGGCCTTGGCGCCGTCGCGCAGGGCGGCGACGTCTCCGGCGTCGTCGGGCGCGGGCAGGGGCGTGACCGACAGGCTGGGGCCGAGCAGGTCGCGGGCGTCGGCGATGGCCTCCAGCTTCGGTTTCTGGGCTTCCGGAACGAAGCTCGTCAGCGTGGTCACCGCATCCACTTCCGGCAGGGCGCGCAGCCTCTCGGCCAGCGCATCGGCCTCCGGCAGGTTTTTCGCCAGGATCTCGATGGAATTGAGCGCGTTGCGCGGGTCGCTGCTCAGGTCGAGCAGGGTGGCGACCGACTCGACCTTGGGGCTGCGCAGGTTGAGCGGATTGATGTCGAACCGCACCTGCGCCAGCAGCGGCGCGCCCAGCAGGGCGAGGCCGAGCGCCGCGAACACGATCAGCTTGCGATGGCCGGTCTGGAACCGGTCGATCGGCGCCAGAAAGGCGTAGCCGACCGGGGCGGTTTCCGGCGGCGGCTTGAGGATCGCCAGCAGCGCCGGCAGCAGGGTGACGGTCGAGCAGAACGCCAGGATCATGCCGACGCCGGCGATCAGGCCGAGTTCTGACACGCCGCGATAGGCGGTGGGAATGAAGGAGAAAAAGCCCGCCGCCGTCGCCGCCGCCGCCAGCGCCAGCGGCAGGCTGGCGCCCGCGCCGGCGAGATCCACGGCCTTGTCGAGATTGAGGTGCTGGAACCGCTCCTCGCGGTAGCGCACGCTGAACTGAATGCCGAAATCGACGCCAATGCCGACGAACAGCACGGCGAAGGCCACGGAAATCGGGTTGAGCACGCCGACCATGGCGAGGCCGGCGGCGGCGGTCAGCGCGAGGCCCGCCATCATATTGGCCATCACCGCAAGGATCAGCCGGCCCCAGCGCAAGGCCCGCCACAGGATCAGCAGCACGGCGGCCACCATCAGCGCATTGTTGACCGCCGCGCCCTCGGCCAGCGTGCCGAATTCCTCGTCCTGCATGGCGACGTCGCCGGTCAGCCGCACGCGATAGCCCTGGTCGGGGGTGAGGCCGAGCGACGCCGCCGTGGCGCGCACGGCCGCGCTGGCGGCGGCGCCGGGCTGGAGTTCCGAATAATCCAGTTTCGGGCTGATCTGGATGAAGCGCCGTTTGTCGGCGACGCTGGCGGGGGCGCCGGAAAACAGCGCCGACCAGGAGAAATCCGCCGCCTGGCCCTGGCTGGCGGCGTTCAGGGCGTCGGCGACGGCCGCGAGCGCCTTGCCCATTTCCTGGGTCTCGGCGGTTGTCTCCTTGGCGGATTGTTTGGCTTCGGGTTGTTTGGCGTTTGGCTGGCTTTGTGCGCCGCCCATCAGCCCGACCGCGCCCGCGAGGCCGCGCAGGCTGGGATCGCGCGCCAGCGCGCCCAGGAAGGGCTGGGCGTCGATCAATTGCCCCATGCGGGTCGAAACATCCGCCGCCGGCAAATAAAGCAGCCCCTCGCGCGCGAAATAATCCGAGGTCTCCAAGGAGCGGACCGCCTTGAAATGCCCGGTCTGGCTTTGCAGCGCGGCCTGCAGCTTGCGCGCCGCCGCATTGGCGTGTTCGGGGCTGGGCGCGTCGAGCACGGCCAGCAGCATGTCCTGACGCTGCGGAAAAGCCTTGCTCAGCGCGATCTCGCGCTGACGCCACGGCAGATCCTGCGCGATCAGCGTATTGAGATCGGTGGACATGGCGAAATGCCCGGCGGCGTACCAGCCGGCGCAGGCCGTGAGGGCCAAGGACAGCAGCAGGGTGAGCCATTTGCGCCGGGCGCACAGCGCGACCAGCCGGGCGACAAATCCGATTTCCTCGGACGGAGAATGCAGCACAGGGGAATGCATGAGCGGGCGTTCCGTTGAATGGCGCGCAAACTGCGTTATTTCCTCGCAAAAGGAAACCGTGTCACGTCGTTTTCTCCGCCTCGGCTCGAGCTGGGCTGATTTTTGCTTGCGGGGAAAACCGCGTCAGCCTATGGCTTGCCCCGAATGGCCAGGGCAGCGCGGGCCGTAAAGCGTTGCGAACCCCTCCCGCGCCCCCTCGCGAACGGCGCCGGGAAAACCGGAGACTAGCATGGGAATACCGGTGCTCGAAGGCGCGCGAATCGGCGCCTATATCGTTAAGCAGCATCTTCTCGGCCGCAAGCGTTACCCGCTGGTGCTGATGTTGGAGCCGCTGTTTCGCTGCAACCTCGCCTGCTCCGGTTGCGGCAAGATCGATTATCCCGACAAGATCCTGAACCAGCGTCTGCCCTATGAAGACTGCATGGAGGCGATCGACGAATGTGGCGCGCCCGTGGTGGTGATCGCCGGCGGCGAGCCGCTACTGCACAAGGACCTGCCGAAAATCGTGCGCGGCGCGCTCGACCGGAAAAAGTTCGTCACGGTCTGCACCAACGCCCTGCTGCTGGAGAAGCGGCTCGGCGAGTTCCAGCCGAGCGACGCCTTCAACTGGTCGATCCATCTCGACGGCGACCGCGAGATGCACGACAAATCGGTGTGTCAGGACGGCGTTTACGATCGCGCCGTCAAGGCCATCGCCGCCGCCCGCGTCAAAGGCTTCAAGGTCAGCGTCAACTGCACCCTGTTCAACGACGCCGATCCCGAGCGCGTCGCCAACTTCCTGGACACGCTGAAGGATCTCGGCGTCAACGGCGGCGCCACGGTCGCGCCGGGCTACGCCTACGAGCGCGCCCCGGACCAGCAGCACTTCTTGAACCGCACCAAGACCAAGGAGCTGTTCCGCGCCATCTTCCGCCGGGGCAATGGCGGCAAGAAGTGGGATTTCTTCCAGTCCTCGCTGTTCCTCGATTTCCTCGCGGGCAACCAGTCTTATTCCTGCACGCCCTGGGGCAATCCGGCCCGCACGATCTTTGGCTGGCAGCGGCCGTGCTATCTGCTCAACGAGGGCTACGCCTCCTCGTTCAAGGAGCTGATGGAGACGACCGACTGGGACAGCTACGGCGTCGGCAATTACGAGAAATGCGCCGACTGCATGGTGCATTGCGGCTTCGAGCCGAGCGCGGTGAAGCACGCCATCGGCAACCCCTGGGCCGCCATCAAGACGGCATTATTCGGCGTCGATACTGAGGGCCCCATGAAGCCCGATATTCCCCTCGACAAACAGCGGCCGGCGCGCTTCACCTTTACCGCGCAGGTCGAGGAGCGGCTGAACGCCGTGGTCGAAGCCGAAAAGCTCGCCAAGCAGGCTGCGGCAGCGGAGTAGCGAGCGCATGGCGGCGCCGGCTTCGCGCGCCGTCAAAATCAGGCCGGGCAGATCGCCCGGCCGCCGCGCCAGCTTGCGCAGCACGGCCGGCACATTGGTCGAACCGTCGGGATTCATGCCGACCAGGGCCGATTGCGGCAGCGCGCGGTGATGCGGATCGGCCACGGCGCGCAGCGCGATGAAGGGAACGCCCTGTTCGCGCGCATAACGCGCCGCGCCATGGGATTCCATATCCACGGCGACGGCGCCGGTGGTCTTGTGCAGATGCGCCTTGATGCTGTGGCAGCCGATCATTTCGTCGACGCCGGCGATGGCGCCGATCCGCGGATTGGGAATCTTGCGCGCCAGGCTCTTGAGCCAGCGGGCGTCGGTTGGGTAAATATCGTCGGCGATGATGGCGTCGGCGAGAATGACGTCGCCGCATACATGGCCGGGCGCGATGCCGCCGGCGATGCCAAAGCTCATCACGGCGTCGATGGGTCCGGCGCGCTTGAGCAGGTCGTAGGTTCGCTGGGCGGAGCCGCCGCCGACGATGGTCAGGGGGGCGGCTGCGGCTCGAGCTTCCTGCTTGAGGCCGACGACAAGGGCGATACGTGGGGACACGGCAATCTCCGGACCCCCTCAGCTTTCACAAAATTGTGATCGGCGGTCAAGCTGTTGGGACAATTTTAACTGAAATGTGGTTTCCCGGCGCCGGATTTCTGGCGCGGCTTTTTGACACGCCGGATTGCCTTCCGGTTTCGGCGGGCTTGCCGCCAAAAACCGCTTTCCAGTAGCAAACATCATGCACTAAAAGGGTTTTCGCGCGGGCGTGGCGAAATTGGTAGACGCAAGAGACTTAAAATCTCTCGGCCGTATGGCCGTGCCGGTTCGATCCCGGCCGCCCGCACCAGATCGGCCCGGCTTTAGAAATGCGCCTGGCAGAAGCCCATGAAGGCGCCGCCCGCCACCAGCCCGATCATCAGGAAGGCGCCATTGCCGACGACGCCCAGGCCCTTGTCGCGCAGCACCGAATGAACCGCGTAACCCAGAATGAGGGTCACGCCGAGCATCACGGGCAGCAGAACCGCAAGATCGATTGTGTCTGACGAATGGTCCATGACATCTGTCCCTGAGACGGATGGCGGGCGCGCGCGCCGGTCGTTGCAATGCTAGCGCAGGTCGGTGAAGGACGTCTGGTCCGTCGCGGCCGGCTGCGCGCCGCCCTGTTCCGCCTCCTCATCGGGCCAGCGCGCGCGCAGATAGGACCGCCGCGCCGGATCGGCCTCGGCGAATTCGACGCGGCCGCCCTTCATGCGCGCATGGGCGCATTCCTCCGCGCGCCCACCCGCCCGGGCGCTTTCCTCCGGGCTGAGATCGCGGCACACCCAGTCGTCCTTGCGGCGCCAGCCGCCGACCCACAGAGCCACCGTCTGGCGGGCGAGGCGGGACGCCTCGAACAGCAGGCCGTTCGGGGCGAAAAAGGTTGCGGCCCTGTCCTCGTCCTTGCGCTGGCGCAGCAGCAGCGCGCCGATGAAGCCCCGCGCGCCGGATTGGCCGCCTTGGGTCTGGGGCCCTTGGCTCTCGGTCCCTTGGCTCTGGGTCCCTTGGGTCCATTCGGCGGCGGGCTTGCCCTCAAGCAGCGGCACATAGCCGGGAAAATTGCGAATATTGCCCCGCAGCAGTTTCGCCTCCTGCGCGCCAAATCCTTCGACATGGCCGATCAGGGCGCCCTCCGGCAGGCCGGCGATGCGATTGGGCAGGTCTTTGGGCGGCCCCTTGCGCAACTCGTCGTTCAGGCGGACGGACAGGGTGAAGCATTCGCGCGAGTCGGCGCCGAGGCTGCGGCACAGGCGGTCGCCCTCGCGGGTCCACAGCCGGGCGTCGATGCGCGCGCCGCCATAGTCCCCGACGACGCCGCGTCCCGCGAAATAGACGGAGCGGCGCTCGCCGTTGGGGCCGGTCACCTCCAGCGTGTTGTCGACTATGGCGGAAATGGCCGCGAAACGCGCCAGCGTCGGCGGCGTCGGCTCCTGCGGCGGCGGCGCGTTGCGCTGTTCGGCCTCGGCCGCCTTCTGCGCCATGTCCTCGCGCCGCTTCCTTTCGGCGGCTTCGGCCGCCGCGGCGGCGGAGGGCGGCGGGGCGTTCAGATTGGCGCCCTTGGGCGCCGCCTCTTCCGACCCATTGTTCTCAAAAGCCAGATCGGCTGGGGCCGCGCCCTTCTTCTTTTCAGGCGCGTGCTTCGCGAAAGCAAAGGTTCCCGGCGCCTTGTACTGAACGAACAGACCGCCGACGAAGCCAACGCCGATCAGCAGGGCGATGACCCGGAGCTTGTAAGGATCTTGCTTCATGGGATGACTCAAATGAATGAAGTGGCGTCACATTGGCGCCCAAGGCTTAAATCAAGGTATAATTTGGCCGTCGGCCGGGTTGCCCCAGCGTCGTCGTCGGCCCCGAACGGCCGCGCGAAAGAAAAGCGGGCGGGCGAACCGGAGTTCGCCGCGTCTGTTCGGAGAGATCGGCCTCAAGCGGCCAGATCGTTTATTTCGCCAGTTCCACGCGGGGATCGTAGGGCTGGCGCGCCTGCATTTGCCTCGCCACTTCCTCGAGGTCGGCCCAACCGCCGTCCGGCAGGGTGATGCGCAGGGTGATCAGCAGGTCGCCCGCCGGATGGCCGGCGCTGGCCGGGAGGCCCTTGCCGCGCAGGCGCAGCGTCTTGCCCGAATTGCTTTTCGGCGGCAGCGTCAGCTCGACCTTGCCGCCCAGCGTCGGCGCCTCGATCTTGCCGCCGAGCACCGCTTCATAAAGGGTCACCGGCAGGTCGAGCCGGAGATCGCGCCCGTCGATACGGAAATGCGGGTGCTTCTGAATATGGACGGTCACCATCGCGTCGCCGGCGTGGCCGCCGCCCGAACCGGGATGGCCCTGGCCGCGCAGGCGGATCTGCTGACCCTCCTCGACGCCGGCGGGAATGGCGATCTCCAGGGTCTTGCCGGCCGGCGTGAGCACGCGGGCCTTGCCGCCATGCAGGGCGGTTTCCAGCGAAACATGCGTGTCCAGCGCGACATCCGCGCCGGGCTGGCCGCCGCGCCCGCCGGGAGCGGCGCCGCGTCCGCCGCCGCGTCCGCGCTCGCCGCCCCTGCCGAACAGGTCGGAGAACAGATCCGCCGCGTCGAACGGCCCGCCGCCGCCGAAATTGAACTCGAAAGGCTGGCCAGCGCCTGAGCCGGCCGGGCCGCCGCCATAGGCGCCGCGCCGGAACCCGCCGGGACCGGCGCCGAAGCCCTCGAAGCCGCGCGGTTTGCCCTCGGCGTCGATTTCGCCGCGGTCGAAGGCGCCGCGCTTCTTCTCGTCGCCGAGAATCTCATAGGCGGAGTTGATCTCGGCGAATCGTTCCTTCGCCTTGGGGTCGTTGGGATTCTGGTCGGGATGGTGCTGTTTGGCGAGTTTGCGGAACGCCTTTTTCACATCCGCCTGCTGGGCGTCTTTGCCGACGCCAAGAATTTGATAGGGATCGCGCATCTCTCAAGCCCATCTTCTCGCTGGCCCTTGAGCGGCGCCAGCGGCGTGTCTTCGTACATTATGTGGTCTTGAACGCGGCCGCGCGCAAGGGGTTGCGTCAGGCGCGGTTCAATCGGCCTTGTGGATTTCTTTCAACGTCCAGTCCGCGTCCTTGTCGCGGCAGGCGGCGCCGGCGCGGCTGTCGACGCCGGCGGCGGTCTGGAAACGCGCCGAAAACTTGCGGCAGATCACGCCATTGTCGGGATAGGCGAAGCCGACCGGCGTCACCATCCCATGCGCCTTGCTCACCGGATTGTCCCAATGCACCGTCGCCCCGTTGCCCTGCGGATCGAGCGCGATGCCGAAGGCGCCGAGCGCGCGCCGACGGTCCTCCGCGTCGAGCGCGGCGGGCAGGGCGGCCTTGGCCGGCGCGGGCGCGGGCGCCGGCGCGATCGAGCCGGTCGCCTGCATGTCGACGTCAGGCCCCAGCGGGCCGGAGCAGCCGAACAGCGGCGCCAGCGCCGCCGCAAGACACGCGCGAACGCAAGCCGCGTGGACGAGCGGAAAAAAAAGCAGCCCGCGCGGCGGCGTTTTGCTAGGAAGGGAACGCGAACGTACAAGCAAGCGGGCGTAATCCGGAGACAAATCCAAGGCATCATCCGATGAACGCATTAACGGCTGGTAACCCTAAACCAGAGCATGAACCTTTTGGGCTGTTCGCCCGCTGGATCGAGGAGGCGCGGGCCAAGGAGATCAACGATCCCGAGGCCATGTGCGTCGCCACGGTGGACGCCGGCGGCCTGCCCAACGCCCGGATGGTGCTGCTGCGCGGCCATGACGATCAGGGATTCGTGTTTTACACCAACAGGCAAAGCGCCAAGGGCGAGGAGCTGGAGGCGCGGCCGATGGCCGCCGGCGTGCTGCACTGGAAAAGCCTGCGGCGCCAGTTCCGCTTTCGCGGGCGGGTCGAGCGCGTGACCGAGGCCGAATCGGACGCCTATTTCGCCGGACGGCCGCGCGAGAGCCGAATCGGCGCCTGGGCCAGCCAGCAGTCGCGGCCGCTCGAAAGCCGTTTCGCGCTGGAAAAGGCCGTCGCCGCTCAGGCCGCGCGCTTCGGGCTGGGCGAGGTGCCGCGCCCGCCGCATTGGGGCGGCTACCGCATCCGGCCGGTGGAGATCGAGTTCTGGACGGATAAACCGTTCCGGCTGCACGAGCGGCTGCGGTATCGCCGCGACGAGCCGCAGGGCGACTGGAGTTGCGAGGCGCTGTATCCGTGACTGACGATTCCGCAAGCCAGGCGCGGCGCCTCTATCCGGCGCAGCCGGCCCTGGCGGTGAGCATCGCCGTTTTTCGCGACGGCAAGGTGCTGCTGGCGACCCGCACCGGTCCGCCCTATGCGCGCCGGTTCACCCTGCCGGGCGGGCTGGTGGAGACCGGGGAGACGCTGGAGGCGGCCGCCTTGCGCGAGTTGCGGGAGGAAACCGGCGTGCTCGCGCGAATCTGCGCCTTCAACCAGCCGGTCCAGCACATCCAGCGCGACGCCGCCGGCCGGATTGAGCGGCATTATGTGATTCTCTCCTTCGCCGCCCATTGGATCGCCGGCGAGGGGCAGGTGGGCGCCGAAGCCGGCGAAATTCTGTGGCGCAGCCCCGACGATCTCGCCGATCTCGCGCTCACGCCCAATCTGGTCGGCGTCGTCGCCGACGCCCGGCGGCTGGTGGAGGCCAAGCCATGAAGGCCGTTGTGAAAATCGCCGCGTTCTGCGCGCTGGCGGCGGCTCTGGCGCCGGGGGCGCCGGCGCGCGCGCAATTCTTTCCCTTCTTCGACAACCGCCCGCCGCCGCCGCCGCTCGTGGTTCAGCCGCCGCGCCGGATCGTCCCGCCGAAACCGCCGAAGCCGCGCCCCAAGCCCGCGCCGCACAAGCCGGCGGCGGTCAAGGCCGAGCCGGCCAAGCCCGCGCCCGCGGCGGCGGTCGAGGCGGCGCCGCCGGCCTATCAGCCGCAGCTTCTGCGCCTGTCGGAAATCATGGGCGCGCTGGCGGCGCTCGACCCGCTGTGCGGCGAACCGGCCGGCAAAGCCGACGGCGCCGGCTGGCGCGCCGCTATGCAGCGGCTGATGGAATCGCAGGACGCCGGCCCGCTGCAGCGCGAACGCCTCGCCGGCGCCTACAACCACGGCTTGCGCGGCTACGAATATTTCCACAGGAGATGTACGCCGGTCGGGGAGCTGGCGCGCCGCCGCCTGCTGGACGAAGGCGAGCGTCTGGCACGCGAGATCACCACTCAATACAGCGAAAAATAGAAATAAAACAAAGTTTTGGGCGTCAGGCTTCGGTTCGCGGGGGCCTGACGCGCGTCGCTCTGATCGCGTTAACCTTTTCTTAAGACCCTTCTCGCCAGCGACGGGGATCACGGTTAAGCTTTGCGCATGATGACCCCCTACGATTCTCAAGATCATATGGAACTGTCCGGCGCCGAAGACGAGCGCCGGGCCGCCTTGGCCTATGTGACCGAGGCCTTCGCCGAGGCCATTCTCGCGGGAATCGAGAGCGAAAGTTTCGCGCATGCCGCGTTGTTCGCCGCGCTGCAGGAATTGGTGGAAACCTATGGCGAGGAGGCCGTGGCCGCCTTCGCCGGCCGCCTGCCGGACCGAATCGTCGCCGGGGAATTCACCACCGCCATGAAGCACTGAACGCCGGCGCGTTCGTTTCGCGCACGGCGCCACGGCGAAATAAGGCGACGGCTCAGCGCGCCGCCAAAGCCGGGCGGAAGCCGTCGAGCACGGCGCTCCACCAGCGCCGCCAGAGCTTTCGCGCGGACGGATTGCGTCGCGCCGCCAAAACCGGCGGGCGGAAATTCAGAATTGCGGGCAGGGGCTCGGCGTCCAGCGTGGCGAAGGCGCCCCGCAGCCGTTCGCCGTCGCGGCGCCATTGCGCGACGCGCCGCGCCGCCTCGGCGTCCCGCTCCAGCCAGCCTTCGACCTCGGCGCGCCGCTCCGGCGCCAGCACGCCATCGGCATAGCCGTGCAGATCCGACTCGCACATGTGGGCGGCGGCGCGCAAATGCGGCTGGCGTCGCCCCGACAGCGCGCTGGTCAGCTCGGCCCGCGCCCGCGCCAGCCGCGCCAGCGCCTGGGCGGCGCTCATGTCGAGCACCAGGCCGATGGCGTCGTAATCCAGACGTTCCAGCGCCGCCAGCGCCAGCACGGCGCGCGATTCGAACGGCAGGCGCGGCAGCGCCAGCGCTTCGGGCGCCCAAGGGAAATGCCTCGCGAAACGCCGGTCGCCGCGACCGCCCGCCGCCCGCCTGTCATAACAGGCCGCGCCGGCGTTGCGGACCAGTTCGCCCGCCATCCGGGTCAGGCGGCGCAGCAGCGCCAGACGCAGCGCGCCCGGCGGCTGCTCCGCCAATTCCTCGCAGCTCAAAAGCCCGGCGCGCCAGAAACTGAGCAGGGCCTGATGGGCGAGATCGTCAGCGTCCTGATCGGCGCGGCGGCGCCCGCCCGCGCCGCCCTCCGCCACCGGCCAGCGGCCGAGCAGCGCATGGGCGTAACGCCGGGCGCTCAAGGTCAGGCTGAGGACGCTCTCACTCATCCGCGTTCTCTCCGGCTCCAAGGCGTTTCCCCCAAACTCCCCGTCCGGTTTGTGACGGAGCGATTCAATTAATGTTAATATATCGTAAACACTCCCATGGGTCATCTCCAGCCGCGCTGGAGCATTCTTGCCGTTTATCAACGGATTCGGCCGGGGGCGGGCCCGTGAACGGCGGCGTCGTGGCTCTTGCTTCCGGCGGCGGGCGCGGGTAAATGCCCGAAAAGCGCAATTGTGGATGCATTGCGGCGCACGGGATTCGTGCCGGCGGGCCGCAGGCGAAACAGGCATCGGGATTGTTAATGACGATGATTACAGAGGAACCCGCCGCCCTAGCGGTTCAATCGGGCGTCCTGCGCGGCAAGCGCGGATTGGTGATGGGCCTCGCCAACAACCGCTCGATCGCCTGGGGCATCGCAAAAGCGGCGCGGCTGGCCGGCGCCGAGATCGCTCTGACCTATCAGGGCGAGGCGCTGGAGCGCCGGGTTCGCCCGCTGGCGGCCGAGCTCGACGCCCATGTGGTCGGCGAATGCGACGTCACCAATGGCGCGTCGATCGACGCGGTGTTCGAGGCGGTCGACAAGCTGTGGGGCGGCCTGGATTTCGTGGTCCATTGCATCGCCTTCTCCGACAAGGACGAGCTGACCGGCCGTTATGTCGACACCAGCGAGGCCAATTTCACCACCTCGCTGTCGATCTCCTGCTATTCCTTCACGGCGGTGGCGCAGCGCGCCGAAAAGCTGATGAAGAACGGCGGTTCGCTGCTGACCCTCACCTATTACGGCGCCGAGAAATGGATGCCGCATTACAATGTGATGGGCGTCGCCAAGGCCGCGCTGGAGGCCAGCGTGCGCTATCTCGCCGCCGACCTCGGCGAGAAGGCCATCACCGTCAACGCCATTTCCGCCGGCCCGATCAAGACGTTGGCCGCCTCCGGCATCGGCGACTTCCGCTACATCCTCAAATGGAACGAATATAACGCGCCGCTGCGCCGCACTGTGACCATCGAGGAAGTCGGGGAAAGCGCGGTGTTCCTGCTCTCGCCCATGGCGCGCGGCGTCACTGGCGAAATCCTGCATGTCGACGCCGGCTATCATGTCGTCGGCATGAAGAACCCGAAAGCGCCTGACATCGGCGACATCGTGAAAAAGGACTGAGTCGCTGGCGCCGCCGCTGTTCTTTCTGCGTCACGGCGAAACCGACTGGAATGCGGAAGGGCGGCTGCAGGGCCAACAGGACGTCGGTCTGAACGCCCTTGGCCGCCGCCAGGCGGCGCAGGCCGGCCGCAAGCTGAAGAAAATCCTCGCCAGCCACGGCCTCGAACCCGCCGCCGTGTCCTGGCAGGCCTCGCCGCTGGCCAGAACCCGCGACACCATGATTTTGGCGCGCGCGGAGCTGGGCCTGCCGGCCGAGGGCGTCGTGTTCGACGAACGCCTCAAGGAATTCACCTTCGGGCGCTGGGAGGGTAAGACCTGGCCGGAGGTCTGCGCCGAGGATCCCGTTGGCGCAAAAGAGCGGGACCGCGATAAATGGGGATTCCGCCCGCCCGGCGGCGAATCCTACGCCGATCTGGCGCTACGCTTGCAGCCCTGGCTGGAGGCGCAGCAGCGGCCGGCGGTGGTGGCCTCGCACGGCGGCGTCGCACGCGCCCTGATGCACCTCATCGGCGGCCTCGTCGTGGAGCGCGCCCCGAACGCCGACATCTGGCAGGGGCGGGTGCTGGTGTTCGCGGCGGGGCGGTTCGACTGGATTTAGGCGGACGCCGCCGTCTATCGCGCCGCCCTTCGCGCCTGCGCGTGATGGGTCGGCGACAGCGACGCGCCGAATCGCCGCAACACCGCGCTGACGTCATGGGCGATGTCGAACTGGTCTTCGCCGCGCAGCCATTGTTCGAGCAGGCCGAGCACCAGGCCGCAATAGGCGAGGCCGGCCAGCTCCGGGGTCCAATGCTCGGACAATTCGCCCCGTTGCGCCGCCACCTCGAACACCTTGACCACCGAGGCGCGCAACCGGCGCTCGAACGCGCGCTGGCGCTCCGGCTCGCCGAGCAGCGAGAAGTTGAGCAGATAGGCGCAAAACTGCTTGCGCCGGGGATCAAGCTGAATGTGCGAGATCACCACGATCGTCTCGGAAATCAGCGATCCCAGGGAATCGACGGTCTCATCGACCTGGAGGCGTTCGGCGAGTTGTCCGATCGGCGATTCCATGCGGTCGCGCAGGGCGTGCAGCAGCCCCGACTTGTTCTGAAAATGCCACTGGATGGCGCCGCGGGTGATTCCCGCCGCTTGCGCGATCACCTCCAGGGCGACGCCCTCGACGCCATGTTCGAGAAAGAGTTTTTCCGCGACAGCCAAAATATTCTCCCGCGTCTCCTCGGCTTCCCGCCTGGTCCGCTTCATGATCGCTCCTCACACCAAACTTTTCAGGGCGCCGCGGCCGCCGTCTCGCGCGCCTTGGATGCGGATCGCGCCGTCGCGCGTTATATACATGCGCATGTATGTTTATCTGTCAAACGCCGCCGCGCCGCCCGCCAACGAAAAAACCGGCGTAATCTTGCGATTACGCCGGTTTCGGGTCGGAAAGCCCGGAAGGGCGGGCGCCGCGAACCCTAGAAGTGGTAGTTCACGCCGGCGCGCAGCACGCTGAGGTCGACGCTGTTCGACACCGTGTTGGGGGCGCCGAAGAACTTGTTGTCGCCCATCGAGGCGTAGAGATACTCGCCCTTGACCGAGAAATGCGGGGTGATGGCGTATTCCATGCCCACGCCGAGCGCCCAGCCATTGGCGATATGGCTCTGGTCGAAGCCGAGGCCATTGCCCGACAGCGCGCCGCGCACATTGGCGCCGGCATAGCCGCCGGTTCCGTAGAACAGGGCGCGGTCCATGGCGTAGCCGACGCGGGCGCGGGCGGAGAAGAAGTTTTCCACGACGCCGGTCGAAGACGCATAGGGGCCGGGCGTGGCGGAATCGGCGACATGGCCGAAGTCGAAATCCGCCTCGGCGCCGACGACCAGCTTGCCCTGCTGGTAATTATAGCCGCCGGTGAAGCCATAAAGGCCGCCGATCGGGCTCTTGCCGAAATAGCGTTGGCCGCCGTCGAAGCCGCCCAGGCCAAGGCCGGCGTTCACGCCGAGATAGAGGCCCGTCCAGGTAAAGGTCGGCGCATAATCGTAGGGGGCGGGCGCTTCCTTGCGATAGGGCAGATCGGCGGCCTGCGCGACAGAGGCGAACGCCATCGCCCCGGCGGCGGCGATCAGGACCTTTTTCATACTCAGCACTCCATTCGCCGGTCCTTTACGGCCGGGCTGAAGCGATTTAGAACTGTAAAGGTTGTTGGGGCGTAAAAATAAATGGTGAACGCCGGTTAGTGAGTGTGGTTTTGGTAAGGATAAAAATTGGCGAATCGAATATAAAGTATTTTATTGAAGTTATATGGGTTGAGGGTGTGGGTTACGTTTGGGATCGCCTGCGAAGAGGGTGGGGATTTTTCTGAATATTTTGGTTAACGCAATGTTATTATGAAGAATGTCGTTATTTAAGCGGAGGTCGTCGCCCGGACGCTCAATCCGCGCTGGGCAGGCGGCGCATGGTGAATTCGATCTGGCCGTCGGACAATTCGCGCCAGCTTTCGATCTCGGTCATATAGGCCGCCTTCGGGAAATCGTCGAAGAACTCGCGGGCCTTCTCCCGCGCCTTTTCGCGCGGCAATGTGAAGGATTCCCGCCGCCAGCCGTCCGAAGGCGGCCGTTCGCCGGCGCGCGCCGACCGCCGCGCCATGCGTTCCGCCAGTTCGCCGGGATGTTTGTTGCTGAGCGCCATGGATAGAGCTTTCGACCTCCGGACAGCCGCCTGACGGCCGGATGCGTTCCGCTGCGCGCATCCTTCGCAAGACCATGATGCGTTATGACGACAATACGCCGCGATCTCGACTCTTATTTTCCGAAAATTCGACAAAAAGCCATCGTTCCGACCGCGGATCATGCGTTACGTCGCAGGACGCGTCCAGTTGGAATCCGGCGTCGCCGCGCAGGCCTGTTCGATCAATTGGGTTACCTTTTGCGGGTCGCTGGGAAATCCCGCGCGAATCCACAAAGCTTGCAGGGTCTTCAGCGCCGCGCCGAGCTCCGGCCCCTTGGGAATCCCGCGCGCGCAAATGTCGGAGGCGCGGAAGGGCGGGCGCGGCGGCGGCGTGTCGCGCAGGAAAACCTGCGCCTGGGCGAAGCCCGATTCGGTCGCGGCGGCGCCGATTTCGGCGCGCACGAGGTCGAGCCCGTCGCGCGCGCTGTGCGGCCCCAGATGGAACAAAGCCTCGCGCAGCGACGCGGCGGACGGCGCGGCGGTCGCGCCATGCCAGAAGGCGGCGGCGCGCGCGGCGCCGGCCAGCCGCTGTTTTTGCGCATTGGACAGCCGCAGCGCGCGCGACAGCGTTTCGGCGTCGCGCGCGCTGTGCAGCGCCAGCGCCGCCAGACTCAGCAGGCCGTCGCCGCGCTGGCCCTGCGGCCGCAGGTTTTTCAGCCGCGCCGGCCAGGGGGCGACGCCGAGATAGCCGAGCAGCCCGGCCTGCGCCATGCGCTCGGCGATGAAACCCGCCCGCGGCGCCGCCAGCAGCTTCAATGTCTCGGCGCCGAGTCGCTCTCGTGAAAGCGTGTCGAGTCCGTCGCGCAGGGCGACGCAGGCGTCGAACCCGTCGGGGTCGAGACCCGCCCCGTAGCAGGCGGAAAACCGAAAAAACCGCAGGATGCGCAAAAAATCCTCGGCGATGCGCCGGCGCGGCGCGCCGATGAAGCGCACCCGGCGGGCTTCCAGATCGGCGCGGCCGCCGACGGGATCGTGCAGCAGGCCGCGCCAGTCGAGCGACAGCGCATTGAGGGTGAAATCGCGGCGTTGCGCGTCCATGGCGAAATCGCGGCCGAACCGCACCTTGGCGCGGCGCCCGTCGGTTTCGACATCCTCGCGCAAAGTGGTGACTTCGAACGGAACGCCCTCGACGATCACCGTGATCGTGCCATGCTCGACGCCGGTGGGCGCGACCTTGAGGCCGGCCTTTTGCGCCCGGCGCGCGTTGACGTCGGGCGGCGCCGTCGAGGCGAGGTCGATGTCGCCCACGGGTTCGCCGAGCAGGGCGTTGCGCACGGCGCCGCCGACAATGCGCAATTCCTCGCCGTCGCGGTCGAGCGCGGCGAACACGCGGCGCACGCCGGGCCGCGCCAGCAATGGCGCGAGCTTTTCGGCGTCGCTCATTGGAAACGCCCCGGCAGCAGCCGGCCGTTTTCCACATGCGCCGGGGTGTAGGCGCCTTGCTCCGGGCCGAACAGGGCGAGGCTGGCGAGGCCGGCCATGGCCAAGGCGAGCCCGGCCAGCGTCAGCCACGACAAGGCGCCGCGCGACCACGACGCCGCGATCAGCGGATGCCGCGCGCGGAACATCAGGAAGGCGGCGTAACAGACGAAAGGCGTCAGAAACAGGCCGATCGACTCCAATATTGCGCGCGTCATCCGACCTCGCTCGTCACTTGCGGAAAATATGGCCGGCGCCAGGCGGCGCGGCGGCGGTCAGGAAACACAGAATTTTGAGCATGGCGTTGGGCCTCACGTGTAGAGACGTTCGTAGAGATTGCGGATCATGCCGGCGGTCGCGCCCCAAATATAGCGCTCCTGATAAGGCATGGCGTAGAATCGGCGCGCCTGGCCCTGCCACAGCTTCTCGTGGCGCTGGTGATTGGCCGGGTTCATCAGGAACTCCAGCGGCGTCTCGAACACGTCGTCCACTTCGCGCCGGTCCGGCGTGAGGTCGAGCGGCGGCCGGATCACCCCGAGCACCGGAAAAACGCGGAAGCCGGTCGAGGTCTGGTAGGGGTCGAGGCAGCCCAGTATCTCAATTTTCTCGCGCGCAAGACCGATTTCCTCCTCCGCCTCGCGCAGGGCGGCGGCCAGCGGCGATTCCCCCGCCTCGATCTTGCCGCCGGGAAAGGCGATCTGGCCGGAATGGTCGCGCAAAGCGGCGGCGCGCCGGGTCAGCAGCAAAAACGCCCGGTCGTCGCGCAGCACCACCGGCGCCAGCACGGCGGCGGGCCGCGCCGGGGCGAAAACGCGCGTCTCCGCCTCGGTGAGCGGCGCGTTGAGCTGGTGATCGCCGTGCCGGAGGCGGCTTTGTGGATCGAAGGCGGCCTCCGGCCAGTCTTCGCGCAGGTTTTCGCGGGCGCGCGCCAAAAAGTCTTGGGGGGAGAACATCAGGCGAAGTCCGGCAGGTCGCGCATCGGGGCCATCGGAAAGAACGCGCCCGCCGACCACACGCCAAAAAAATCCTCGCCGCCGATCTCGCGCTTCAGCCCCCAGGCGGCGAGATCGTAGAACAAGGCGCGCTTGACCAAAGCCCAGAGGTCGCCGCGCACGCGCACATAGGGTTTGAGGCCTTCGCGCTCGCCCGGCTCGAACCGCAGCGGGTTATCCTCAGAAATCTCCACCCAGTCGTCGACATTGGTGCGCAGCTTGAGAACTTGCCCCTCGCCTTCGCCGTCGCGCGAAAATTCGACGCCGAGAAAGGGCGCGTCCTCCACCGTGATTCCGACCCGTTCAACCGGCGTGACCAGCACGTAGCGGTCGGGATCCTTACGCAAAATCGAGGAAAACAGCTTGACCAGCGCCGGCCGGCCGATCGGAGAGCCGTTGTAGAACCAGGTTCCGTCGCGGGCGATGCGCATGTCGATCTCGCCGCAATACGGCGGGTTCCACAGATGCACCGGCGCCGGCCCGCGCTCGGCGAACCGCACCTGATTGAGGCCGCGCAGGGGACCTTCCATTTCGAAACCGCTCCAAAGGCTTCCTTGCAAAGCCTGCCGAACCTATATTGTTGGTTCGGTCGCGACAATCACCAGCCCGAGGAGCCATTCCGCATGAATCTCGCAGCCGGCCTCACCGCCAGCCAGATGGAGCAGAAGGCGCAGAGCGCGCTGGAGAAACTCAGCCAGGTCCGAGAGGCCGTCGCCGAACAAATCTTCGGCCAGGACGACGTGGTGGAGGAGGCGCTGTGCGCGATTCTCTCCGGCGGCCACGCCCTGTTCGTCGGCGCGCCGGGCCTCGCCAAGACGCGGCTGGTCGATACGCTCGGCAGGGTGCTGGGCCTCGACGCCGCGCGCGTGCAGTTCACGCCCGACCTGATGCCGAGCGATATTCTCGGCTCCGAAGTGCTGGAGGAGGGGGCGGGCGGCAAGCGCGCCTTCCGCTTCATCAAGGGGCCGATCTTCGCGCAATTGCTGATGGCCGACGAGATCAACCGCGCCAGCCCGCGCACCCAGTCGGCGCTGTTGCAGGCGATGCAGGAATATCACGTCAGCATCGCCGGCGAGCGGTTCGACCTGCCGCGCCCCTTTCACGTCTTGGCCACGCAGAACCCGCTGGAGCAGGAAGGCACCTATCCGCTGCCCGAGGCCCAGCTCGACCGCTTCCTGCTGCAGATCGACGTGGATTATCCCGACCGCGCCGCCGAAAAGCGCATCCTGATCGAAACCACCGGCGCCGCGCGCAGGGAAACCCGGTCCGTGCTCGATTCCAACGGCCTGATGGCGATTCAGGAGCTGGTGCGGCTGATGCCGGTCGGCGAATCCGTGGTCGACTGCATTCTCGACATCGTGCGCGCCGCCCGCCCCGGAAAAGCATCCGAGGAATTGACGCGCGCCATCGCCTGGGGGCCGGGTCCGCGCGCCTCGCAGGCGCTGATGCTGGCCTGTCGCGCCCGCGCGCTGCTGCGGGGGCGTCTGGCGCCGAGCAAGGCCGACGTGCTGGCGCTGGCCGCGCCGGTGCTGAAGCATCGCATGGCGCTCAATTACGCCGCCCGCGCCGATGGCGACACCGTGCCGGCGGCGATTCAGCGCCTGCTGCAAAGATTCGCCTGATGGGGGCGGGGTTTCAGCCCAAGGAATCGATTCGGCCCGACGCCGCCAAAAGCCACGCCGCCGTCGATCTGGCGCGGCGTTTGCCCGGCCTCACTTTGTCGGCGCGCCATGCGGCGGCCTCCGTCGCCGCGGGCCTGCACGGGCGCCGCCGCGCCGGCATGGGCGAGAATTTCTGGCAGTTCCGCCCGTTCATCTCCGGCGAGACGGCGCAGAACGTCGATTGGCGCCGCTCCGGCCGCGATGACCGGCTTTATGTGCGCGAGCGCGAATGGGAGGCGGCGCAGGTCCTCTGGGTTTGGGCCGATTTGTCGCCCTCGATGAATTTCCGCTCGGCGCTGGCCGAGGACACCAAGGCGGATCGCGCCCTGGTTCTGGCGCTGGCCCTGGCCGACGCCTGCGTGCGCGGCGGCGAGCGCGCGGGATTTTTGGGGATGACGCCGCTGTTTTCCGCCGCCGACGTGATCGAGCGCCTCGCCCTCGCCGTTCTGACCGAGGCGCGTCGCAGGAACGATTCCTTTCCCGATCTGCCGCCGCCGGCCCGGACGCGGCCGCGCGAAAAAGTGGCGTTGATCGGCGATTTCCTGGTCGATCCCGCCGAATTCGACGCGACCCTCGCGCGTTTATCGGCGCAGGGGGCGCAAGGCTGCGCGCTGATGCTGTTCGATCCGGTGGAAGAAAACTTTCCCTTTGTCGGGCAGACCGAATTTTTCGACGAGGACGGCGCCAAGCTGCGCGCCGGCCGCGCCGAGGATTTTGCCGAAATCTACGCGCAAAAACTCGCGGCCCATCGCGCGGCGCTGATGGACTCGGCGCGGGCGCGCGGCTTCACCTTCGCCCTGCACGCCACCGACCGTCCCGCGACCGAGGCGCTGCTGCGCCTGCGCCAGGGGCTGGGGGAGGGGCGATGAATCTGCTGTCGCTGGCCTTTTCCTCGCCGTGGATCCTGCTTGCGCTGGCCGGGACGCCGGCGCTGTATTTCCTGCTGCGGGTGACGCCGCCGCCGCCGCGTCGGGTGGCGTTTCCGCCGCTGCGGCTGATCCTCGGCGAACGCCGCGACGACGCCACGCCGGCGCGCACGCCGCTGTGGCTGCTGCTGCTGCGCATCGCGCTGGCGGCGCTGATCGTGCTGGCCATGGCGGGGCCGACGCTGGTTCCGGCCGGCGCCGCCGCGAGCAAGGGGCCGCTGCTGCTGCTGATCGACAATTTCTGGACGGCGGCCCCGGATTTTTCCGCGCGGCAGGCGGCAGCCGTCAAGCTGCTGGAGGATGCGGCGCGCGAAAACCGCCCCGCCGCCGTGCTCGGCCTCGCCGAAAAACCGTTCATAAACATGGAAGATCCGGGCGCGGCGCTGGCGCGGCTGCGGGCCTTGGCCCCGCGCCCCTGGCTGCCGGCGCGCGCGCCCGCCCTGCCGGCGGTTGAAACCTTTTTGCGCCAGAATGGCGGCGACGCCGTCTGGCTGAGCGACGGGATGCAGGATCAGGACGGCCGCGCCTTCGCCGAAAAGCTGGCGGCGCTGGCGCCGGGCGCCGCGCTGTTGACCGGCGAACGGCCGCCGCGCGCCCTCACCAGCGCCCGCAACGGCTCGGAATCTCTCGAAATTGGCGTCATCAGGGCGCCGAACGGCGCGCCGGACGGCGTGGCGCGCGCCTTCGACGCCCATGGCGCCGCGCTGGGCGACGCCGCCTTCAGCTTCGGCGGCGACGACCATGCCGTCGCGCGGCTGACGCTGCCGCTGCAATTGCGCAACGATGTCGCCCGGCTCGCGCTGGTGGGCGAGGCCTCGGCTGGCGGCGTGTTCCTGCTCGATTCCGGCGCGCGCCGCCGCCGGGTCGGCCTCGTCGGCGGGGCGAAGGCCGACCAGCCGCTGCTGTCGCCGCTCTATTATCTGCGCAAGGCGCTCGCGCCCTATGCCGACCTGCGCGAAGAAAAGCCCGGCGAGTCCGACCCGATCGGCCGGCTGATCGGCGAAGGCGCCGACGTGCTCGTGCTCGCGGACATGGTTCTCTCGCCGGACGCGCGCGAAAAGTTGAAGAAATTTCTCGAAGCGGGCGGGACTTTGGTGCGCTTCGCCGGGCCGCATCTCGCCGCCGCCCCGGACGACCTGCTGCCGGTCAAGCTGCGGCGCGGCGGCCGCACGCTCGGCGGCGCGCTGTCGTGGGAGCGCCCCAAAACCCTGGCGCCTTTCGACGAAAACAGCCCGTTCGCTGGCCTCACGCCGCCCGCCGACGCCAATGTCTCCCGGCAGATCCTGGCCGAACCGGAGCCGGGACTGCCGCAAAAAACCTGGGCGCGGCTTGTCGACGGCACGCCGCTGGCGACGGCGGAGGCGCGCGGCGCGGGAACGCTGGTCCTGTTCCATATCGCTGCGGAAACCTCGTGGTCGAACCTGCCGCTGTCCGGCCTGTTCGTGGACATGCTGAAGAAAATCCTCGATCGCGCCGGTTCGGTCGGCCCGGTCGCCGCGATCCAGGGCGAAGGGCAATTGCCCGCGCTGCAAAATCTCGACGGGTTCGGCGTGCTCGGCCCGCCGGCGGCGGAAGCGCGCGCGCTGCCCGCCAAAGGCGAGGCCAAGCCCGATTCCGAACACCCGCCCGGCTATTACGGCGCCGCTGAGGCGCCGCGCGCGCTCAACGCCTTCGCGGACGGCGCCTTCACGCCGCTCGACGTCTCCGGTTTGAACCTGCGGCCGCAAAATCTCGCCGCGCCGCGCGCGGTCGATCTGCGCGGGCCGCTGCTGCTCGCCGCCGCGCTGCTGGCGCTGGCCGACGCTTTCGCGGCTTTCTGGCTGGGCGAATCCTGGCGTCGGCGAGTGGCGCCGGCGGCGCTGGCGCTGCTGTTCGTGCTGGCGCCGCCGCCCGCCCAGGCGCAAGACAGATTTTATCAGCCGGCGCTGACGACCTCGCTGGCCTATGTCGTCACCGGCGACAGCCACGCCGACCGCATCAGCGCGCAGGGGCTGAAGTCGCTGTCGGACACGCTGTCGCAACGCACTTCGTTCAATCCCGGCGCGCCGCGCGGCGTCGATCCCGCCCGCGACGAACTGGCGTTTTATCCGATGATCTACTGGCCGGTGTCGCCCGACGCGCCGCAGCCGAGCGCGCAGATCGCGCAAAAGATCGCCGCCTATATGAAGCAGGGCGGCCTGATGCTGTTCGACACCCGCGATGCCGCGCAGCCATATGGCGGCGAGGCCACGCCCGCGCAGGACTGGCTGAAAATCTTCCTGCAAAAGCTCGATCCGCCGCCGCTGGCGGCCGCGCCGAAAAACCACGTGATCTTCCGCACCTTCTACCTGTTGGAGGGATTGCCGGGGCGGGTGGAGAACGGCCCGACCTATATCGAGGCGCTGCCGGCGGATTCGGGGGGCGAAAAGGCCCCGGCGCGCGCCGGAGACGGCGTGTCGCCTTTGATTGTCGCCTCGACCGATCTGGCGGCGGGCTGGGCCAGCGACCAATGGGGCGAGGCGCTCTATCCGGCTGGTTCCGACGCGATCCGCGCGCATGAACTCGCCCTGCGCGGCGGGGTGAATATCGTGATGTACACGCTGACCGGCAATTACAAGGCCGATCAGGTCCATGTGCCGGAATTGCTGGAAAGGTTGGGGCAATGAGCCAGTACGGCCTGTCGTTCGCCCCGCTGGTTCCGCTCTGGGCGTTGGCCCTGCTGGCGCTGGCGGCGCTGGCGCTGATCGGCGCGCTGGTCTGGCGGCGCCGGCGCGGCGTGGCTTTGCGCGGGCTGGCTTTCGCGGCCTTGCTCGCCGCTTTGTCGGGGCCGTCTCTGGTGGAGGAAACGCGCGAGCCGCTGCGCGACGTGGTGGCGGTGGTGGTGGATCGCTCCGGCTCGCAAAAGTTCGAGAACCGCGCCGCGCAGACCGAAAACGCGCGCAAGGCGCTGCTGGCCGCCTTGGACAAGCTGGGCGGCGTCGACGTCAAGACCATTGAGGCGGGCGACGGGCCGGAGGCCGACGGCACCCGCCTGTTCGCCGCGCTCGACAACGGCCTCGCCGATCTCCCGGCCGAGCGGTTGGCCGGCGTGTTCATGATCACCGACGGCATCGTCCACGACATTCCCCAGAAATCCGGCTGGACCCACGGCAAGGCGCCCCTGCATGCGCTGATCTCCGGCCATGACGGCGAGCGCGACCGCCGCATCGCGCTGGTCGAGGCGCCGCGCTACGGGCTGATCGGCAAGGATGTCGTGTTCACGCTCAAGGTCGAGGAGAACAACGGGCCGGACGCGCCAGTGGAGGTGACGGTCAAGCGCGACGGCGTGATCGCGACGCGGGTGCTGGCCAAGCCGGGCCGCGAGGTCAAGGTTCCCGTCAAGCTCGAACATGGCGGCGCCAATGTGATGGAGTTTGAGGCGGAGGCGCTGCCCGGAGAACTCACGGAAATCAACAACAGGGCGGTGGCTTCGGTCGAGGGCGTGCGCGATCATCTAAAAGTGCTGCTGGTGTCGGGCGAACCCAACCCCGGCGAGCGCGCCTGGCGCAACCTGCTCAAGGCCGACGCCAATGTCGATCTGGTGCATTTCACCATTCTGCGCCCGCCGGAGAAGATCGACGGCACGCCGGTGCGCGAGTTGGCGCTGATCGCTTTTCCCACCGCCGAGCTTTTTGGGCAGAAGATCAACGAGTTCGACCTGATCCTGTTCGACCGATATTCCAATATGGGTCTGCTGCCGCCGATCTATTTCGACAATATCGTCAATTACGTGCGCCGCGGCGGCGCCTTCGCCATCGTCGCCGGCCCGAATTTCGCGCGCGGCGACGGGCTGTTCTACACCCCGATCGGACGGCTGACCCCGGCGCGGCCCACCGGCGAAATCGTCGAGGCGCCGTTCCGCCCGGCTTTGTCCGAGGTCGGCGGCCGCCATCCGGTGACGCGCGGCCTGCCCGGCGCCGCGCAAAAACCGCCGGCCTGGAGCGAATGGTTCCGCCAGGAGCGTTCCGAAGTCTTGCGCGGCTCCGCGCTGCTGAACGGCGCCGGGGACTCGCCTTTGCTGGTGTTGTCGCGCGAGGGCAAAGGCCGCGTCGCGCTGCTGTTAAGCGACCAGTTGTGGCTGTGGGCGCGCGGCTTTCAGGGCGGCGGCCCCTATGAGGAGCTGATGCGGCGTATGGCGCATTGGCTGATGAAAGAGCCGGACCTCGAAGAAGAAGTTTTACGCGGGGCGATGAAGGGCGGCGACCTCATGGTCGAGCGCCAGACCCTGGCCGCGCAGGCCGGGCCGGTTCACGTCGTCGCGCCGTCTGGCCAGGAGAGCGACCTGACTTTGGACGCCGCCGAGCCCGGCCTGTTCCGGGGCCGGATCGCCCGGCCCGAGCTGGGCCTTTACCGTCTGAGCCAGGGCGATCTGACCGCGCTGGTTCCGGTCGGCCCGGAAAATCCGCTGGAATATCGCGAGCTGGCGTCGACGCCCGAAAAGCTGCGTCCGCTGGCCGAGGCGACCGGCGGCGGCGTCTGGCGCATCGGACAGGCGGGGACCGACGCGGTCAAGCTGCCGCGTCTGGTCGCCTTGGGCGACAGCCCGTCCTATGCCGGCGCCGATTTCGCCGCCATTCGCCGCGCCGGCGCCAGTGTCGCGCGCGGCCTGTCGCTGACCCCGCTGGCGGTGGGGCTGGCGGGCCTGCTGGTCCTGCTCGGGCTGGTGGTCGGCGCCTGGGCTTGGGAGGGACGTCGCGGCCGGATGCGTTGATCGCCCATCTTTCCTTAACGGAAGGCGGTTAACCTTGGAGAAAGTTTGGTCAATCGAGCTTCTCCTCATGTTCGGCGATTATGCAATGGCCGTCGGCAATCTGGCCTTTCTGGCGCTGTTCGCGCTGCTGGGGCTGGCCCTGCGCAATCTGGCGCGCGAAAAGGCCGAGGCCGCGCCGGCCCCTCGGGCGGAATCCGACCTCGATCCCCGCTGTTTCGCGCCGGCGGCGCGGCTTGAGCAGGCGGTGGCGCCGCCGCGCGGCGAACGCCGCATCGCTTCGCGGCCGGTCAAGGTCGAACGCCGCAAGCAGCCGCAGCCTGCCGGCGCCGAGCCGCCGGCGGAGGCCGCCATCGCGGACGGCGCGGAGGAGCTCGTCGCCTGCGAAAGCCTCGCCGTTCGCCTGATTCCGCAGGCGCCGATCCGCCGCGACGAAGACGCGCGCAGCTGGTTCGGCGGCGCGCCGGAAATGCCGCCGGCCATGCCCTGGCCGAAATTCGCCGGACGGCGCGGCTTGTTCCTCGCCCAAATCTGCTGCGCGGATTTGCCGGAAAACTTGTGGAACGGGCTGGGGCCGCGCAAGGGCTGGCTGGCGTTCTTCGTCGACCCGCATGACGGCCGCGAGCTGCGCGCCCTGCATTTCGCCGAGCGCGGCGCAGTCCGGCCGTCCCCGGCGCCCGGCGCCTGCTGCGCATGGCCGCAGGGCGGGGGCGCCGATGGTCCCCGCCGCATCGACGCCTTTCCGCGCTGGCCGCTCGACATTGTGACGGCGGCGCCCGATGGCGACGATCCGCGCGCGAACAGCGTCGTCGAGTCGCTGCGGTCAGGCCCCAACCGGCCCGCTTTCGATCTCGCCAGCCCGGAGCACCGTCCGTTCGACTGGGCGTCGTTTCTGGCGCTGGGCGATCTCGCCCTCGCCGCCATGGCGCGGCGCCGCGTGCTGATCAAGGCCGCGCTGCCCGACGTGGAAAAGCAGCTCGCCAGCGCCCGCAAGCAGATCGAGCTGGGCGGCATGACCCAGGCGATGCTCGGCGAAATGCAGCGTAAGGCGGAGGATTTGCCGAAGCTGATCGAAGCCTGGAAGGCGTCGGTGGCGGCGCTCGACGCGGCCGCCGCGCAGGTCAAGACCGTGGCGGAGGAGGCGCGCGGCCGTTCGGATAAGGAGGCCTTTTCGGACGAGGTCGCGGCCGAGTTGATGCAGCGCCTGCGCGCGGTGGAGCTTCTCCACGTCGAGCGCGGCGCCGATCCCGAGCGCGGCCCCGGCGCCGAGACGATCCGGGCGACGCGCGCGCCGTTGACGGAGCACCGGCCGGAGGCCAGCCTGTTCGTTCACGATTACGAGTCGCTGCGCGAGGATTGGGCGAAGCACGCCTGGTGCGCCCAAGCCGACGCCTTGCCGGAGGCGCAGCGCGGCTATTTCGAAGCGCGCTGGCGCGAAATGGCGGCGCTTGAAGCCACCGGCATGGGGCGCCAGCCCGCGCGCATCCTGCCAGGCTTCAATCCCGCCAATCAGACCGTGCTGGTCGAATTCGTCTCCAGCCCATTGTTGAAATGGCGATTCGGCAATGAGGGCGCGCTGACGGCGACCATCGACGACGCCTTCCTGGCGCAGGGCGATTTCACCCGCCTGCGCTCGCAGATCGTGGATTAGCCGGAAGTGACGAGGCCGCGACAGCGCGCCTTGGCGTCCGGCTCCAGCTCGTAGAACAGGATGCGGCCGGGATCGACCGGCCCGGGGAAGACGAATTGGCCGAAGCCGGCGCGGACAAAGCCGAGACGCTCGTAGAACGGGGGATCGCCGACCAGCAACACCAGCGCATGGCCGGCGGCCTTGGCGGCTTCCAGCGACCGCTGCGCCAGCGCCTCGCCGACGCCGCGCGCGCGAAACGGTTCTTCAACCGTCAGCGGGCCGAGCAGCAGCACGGGGGCGCCGCCGACGGCGATTCGGGTCAGGGTACAGGCGCCCACCAGCATGCCGCCGATTCGGGCGATGGTGGACAGCGACAGGTCGGGGGAAACCCCTTCGCGCAGGCGATAGGCGGTCTTGGCGAACCGGCCGGGTCCGAAAGCGCGCTCCTCCAGTTTCTGGATGGCGGCCAGATCGGCGGGCGTCTGCGGGGCGAAGGCGAGCGACAGTTCGGTCATGGACGCGGGTTTACCTGATCCGGCGCAAAAAACAACGCCGGCCGTCCGCGAGGACGACCGGCGTGAAAACGCAAGGCGAAGCGCTTACTTGGAGCCGTCGGCCTTGAACTGGGACAGATAGGCCCAGATGTTGTCGCGGTCGGCTTCGTTCGGCAGTCCGGGGAAGGTCATCTTGGTGCCGGGCACCTTCTTCTGCGGCGCGGTGATGTATTCCTTGAACGTGGCTTCGTCCCAGGTGAGGCCGGAATTCTTGTTGGCGTCCGAATAGGCGAAGCCTTCAGCCTGGCCAGCCTTGCGGTTGGCGACGCCGTTCAGCGACGGGCCGACGCCGTTCTTGGCCCCGGGGCCGATCTTGTGGCAGGCGGCGCACTTCAGGAACACCTTCTGCCCCGCGTCCGGGTCGCCGGCGGCGAAAGCCGAGGACGAGGCGAAAGCGAGAACGGCCGCGGCCGACAAAGCGTGAATGAGTTTCATCCGTGTTTCCTTCCTATCTCCGGGACACGACCGTAGAGTGGCCCGCCTGGAATCTCCAGCGCAACGTCTAAATAGAACCAGACGGCCTCGCTGACAATCTCGGCCTTGGCTTTGGCGCCCTGTACTTTCGCGGCATTTGGCCTAAAAATCGGGCAAGTTGGTTAGGTATTTTGGCAGGGCGAGAACGCGGGGCGCAATGGCGGAGGCGACGATCGATCTCGACCGCGAGCGGGGCGCTCTGAAGGAGATCTTCGGCTTCGACGATTTCAAGCCGTTGCAGCGGCAGGCCGTCGGCGCGGCGCTGAACGGCGAGGACGTCTTCGTGCTGTGGCCGACCGGCGGCGGCAAGAGCCTTGTCTATCAATATCCGGCTTTGACCCGCCCCGGCCTGTGCGTCGTGGCCTCGCCGCTGATCGCCCTGATGCGCGACCAGGTGGCGAAATTGCGCGCGCGCGGGCTGCCGGCCGGCGCGCTGCACATGGATCAGGACGCCGCCGAGGCGAAAGCCTGCCGCAAGGCGTTGCGCGACGGCGCGCTGCGCCTGCTCTATGTCTCGCCGGAGCGGCTCGGCGACCCCGAGGCCCGCGCGCCGCTGCAGGATGCCGGCGTGCGCATGCTGGCGGTGGACGAAGCCCATTGCATCTCGGAATGGGGCCACGATTTCCGCCCGGACTATGGCCGTCTGGCCGAGGCGGCCGAGGCCCTGGACCGCCCGCAGATCATCGCCGCCACGGCCACGGCGTCGCCGCGCACCCGCGCCGAGATCGCCCAAAAACTGTTCGGCGGGCGGGCGCCAAGACTCATTCTCGGCTCGTTCCGTCGCGCGGCCATCGCCCTGTCGGTCGAGGCCTGCGCCGGCGATCCCGCCGGCCGCATCGCCCGGCTGGTCGCGGCGCGGCGGGGACAGTGCGGCGTGGTTTATTGCGCGACGCGGCGCCAGACCGAAGCCGTGGCCGCGACCCTGGCCGAGGCCGGCCTGCCCGCCGCCGCCTATCATGCGGGATTGCCGGCGCCGCTGCGCGAGGCGCGGCAGGACGAATTTCTCCGTCGGTCGGACATGGTGATGGTCGCCACCATCGCTTTCGGGCTGGGCGTCGATAAGCCGGACGTGCGCTACATCATTCACGCCGGGCTGCCGGACCATGTGGAGACGCTCTACCAGGAAACCGGCCGCGCCGGTCGCGACGGGCGGCCCGCCGAGGCGATCACGCTGTTCGATCCGCGCCGGTTGGCGGCGCTGCGCGACGCGCGCGACGAAGTGGGCCGGATCGACGCCGCCTCGGGCGCGCGCGTCGAGGCGCTGACGCGCTATGTCGCGACGACCGGCTGCCGCGAGCAGGCGCTGCTGGCGCCGCTCGGCGAAACCTGCCCGCCCTGCGGGCGCTGCGACAATTGTCGGCGCGGCGCGCTGGGAACCGCTTTCCGCGTCTTGCGCGCCACGCCGGATGCGGCGCGTTTGGCCGCGCGGCGGCTGACGGCGCGCGCCGTCGCGCGCTTGACCGCTGCGCCGGAGCCCGACGCTGCGGGCGGCGGCCCCGGCGACGCGATGGCGGCCGCGCAAGCGGGCGTCGAGTCGGAAAGCGCCGCCTTGACGGTGGTCGAGGCGCTCCGGTTGCGCCGCCTGCGCGAAGCGCGGCGGGCGCTCGCCCGCAAGCTCGGCGTGGCGCCGGCGCGGCTGATCGGCGAGACGGCGCTGACGCGGCTCGCGGCCACCCCCCCGGAAAGCCTGGAGGATTTGCTGACGCGCGCCGGCGACGAGACCGGATTGCTGGCGCGTCACGGCGCGACTCTGCTGCGCGCGGCGCGCGAGGGCGATTGAGTTTGCACGCGCGCCAGCGAAAACCTGTAAATATGCAACCTTGGCGTGTCCTCCAGGACGCATTGAATCGCCAACAAATTTCAGTCTACCTAAAACTTGACCAGAAGATATTGTAAAGCATTTCCGCGAAATCGCGATTGACGTTGGAAATGTAACATTCAAAACGGAATTGAACGCTTAAGCTGCCGCTATACAGTTACGTGATGACGCAACATCGTCCCCATCCGGCGTCGGGTTGCGTTCGACACTCAACAGACAACGCATCGGCAGGCGCCGCGATTCGGGCGCCGATTGAGGAGCGTGCGGCAATGACGAGAATGGTCAATTTCTCATCGCTTCCCACCGCGACACCGATCGTCGGCGCGGCGGCTCCGCTGTTGTCGGGTCAGCGCGCGGCGCGGCAGGATCTGACGGCGCGGCAAGAATCGGCGTCGCCGCAAGGGGGCGCGCAGCCGCACGGCGCGGCGCCGCTGGCCTGGCTCAGCCGGCCGCGGGCGACGCTCGATCTCAGCTTCGACGCGCGCCATGGCGCGGTCTGGTGCGCCATGCGGCATGAAAATTCGGTGAGCTGGACCCTGCCCATGCTGCGCGAGATGAACGCGGTGGCGGAGGACCTGCGCGCCGAGGCGCGGGCCGGCGAGACCGCCGTCAAGTTTTTCATCGGGTCGTCGCTGCGGCCCCGCGTGTTCAACATGGGCGGCGACCTCAGCTATTTCCTCGATCGCGTGCGCGCCCGCGACGAGGACTCGCTGCGCGCCTACGCTTATGCCTGCTGCGACGCCATCTACAACAATTACCACGGCTTCGACGCGCCGGTGGTCACGGTGGCGCTGCTGCAGGGCGATGCGCTGGGCGGCGGGCTCGAGGCGGCGCTCAGCTGCCAGGTCATCATCGCCGAGCGCGGGATCAATCTCGGCTTTCCCGAGGCGCTGTTCCACACCTTTCCCGGCATGGGCGCCTATAGCCTGCTGGCGCGCCGTCTCGATGGCGCCCGGGCCGAAAAACTGATGCTCAGCGGCCGCATGTATAAATCCGAGGATTTTTTCGACATGGGGCTGATCGACATTCTGACCGAGCCGGGGGAGGGGCGTGCGCGGACGCAGGCCTATGTCGCCGACCAGGCCAAGCGTCAAAAACTGCTGGTCGCCATGGGGCAGGTGCGGCGGCGGGTCGCGCCGCTGACGCTGCAGGAATTGCGCGATGTCACCGATATCTGGGTGGATTCGGTCATGTCGCTGGCGCCGATCAACCTGCGCAAGATGGAGATGCTGGCCCTGGCCCAGGACCGCCTGTTCGGCCAGACGTCCAGCCAGCGTTTCGGGTGAGCGTCGCCCGAAAGGACGTCAAGGGGCCGGCGCGCTCTTGCGAGCGCGCAGCCATGTTGCGTCGAAACCGCTTCTCACCACACCGCGGCGAGCACGCCGGACATAAAGGCGAAGGCGGCGCAGATCGACACGATTTCAACCTTGAGAGCAGTGACCATGCTTTTCACTCCACCTGTTCGGCGAAACCACTCGCACCGAGCGGTTAACAACGCTAAACTTAATATTGCGTTTCCTTTAGAAAAGTATGTTTCCTAAGGGGAAACTTAAACCCCAAAATCTGGGCAGAACCGCTCTATTTCCGGGCATGACTGCGAAATGTGATCAAAAGCTCAGCATTTGCCGCCGCCGGGAAAATGCGCGATGACAGCGGTCGGAATGCGACGGGATTAAGGCGAGGTGGTGGCGTCATGGCCGAAGCGCAGGGGTGCGGATGGCGCGGCGCGGGACGGCGGTCCTACCACCACGGACGCTTGCGGGAGGCGCTGCTGGCCGCCGCGCGCGCCCTGATCTCCGAGCGCGGGCTGGCGGGGTTCACTTTGGCCGAGGCGGCCAAGCGCGTGGGCGTCACCGGCGCTGCGCCCTATCGCCATTTCGCCGATCGCGACGCCGTGGTGGCAGCGCTGGCGCAGGACGGCTTCGCCCATTTCAACGCCGAACTCGCCCGCGCCTGGGATGGCGGCAAGCCCGATCCGGTCGCCGCGCTGCGCCGGCGCGGCGAGGCTTATCTGGCCTTCGCGCGCAGCGAGCCCGGCCTGTACCGCGCCATGTTCGGCGAGACGGGCCTGCCGCCGCGCTCGGCCGAAAACCTCCAGGCCCTGGCGGCCTTCGACGAGCTGGCGCGCGCCAGCGTCGCGGCGCTGCGTTTCTTTCATGCGCCCGAGCGGGACGCGCAACGGTTGGCGGCGCAAATCTGGGCCTTGAGCCACGGCGTCGCCGAACTGATGCTCGCGGGCCATTTCTCCGACCGGCCCGAGGCGGCGCGCGAGACGTTGCGCGCGGGGGTGGACGCGCTGGTCGAGGGCGCCATCCGCGCCGCGCTCGGCGTCAAGCCGGTGCTGCCCGCCAGCTGAAATATTCGCGCGCGCCTCTGGAAACCGCTGACATGTAAATTCATATTACATCCACGCCGCCGCTTGGGTCGTCGCCCGTCGCCCGACGGGTCTCCGGGACCGCTGGGGCCGGCGATGGAGCCTGAACATGAGCTGTCACACCCATGCCGAGCATCGCGGTCCTTGCGGACGGATGCGCTGGAAGCCGATCGAAGTCGTGGCGATGATCCTCGGCTTCGTCTGGTTTTTCCCGATCGGCCTCGCCATTCTGTTCTGGAAGATCTGGCAGGCGAAATCGCAGTATTCCGGCGATTTCGGCGCGTTCGCTCAGGAGAAATGGGGCGAATTCGAACAGCGCGCAGGCCTGCGCGGCATGGCGCGCGGTTTCTCCGAATGGCCCCGCTCCTCCGGCAACGCCGCCTTCGACGATTGGCGCAAGGCCGAACTCGAGCGGCTCGCCGAGGAGCGCCGCAAGATCTTCGAGGCGGAAAAGGCGTTTGAGGATTATCTCGACGGCCTGCGCCGCGCCAAGGACCGCGAAGACTTCGAGCGGTTCATGGCCAGCCGCGGCAAGCCGGACCAGAACCAGGGCTGACGTTACGTCGCCATCGCACGCTTTTGGCGCGCCCTCCCCAGCCGGAGGGCGCGTCTATTGCGCGTATGTTCCGGCTGGGCCCAGACAATTTGAAACATTAACCATTTCTTTTGACGCTCGGTTAAGCTGAACGCTCCATCTGTGTGGCATGGCGCGCGCGCATCCGATCTCTCCGAAACTGACCCGCTCGACCGCGATCCGTCCCGCCGGCGTGGCGGCGCTCGCCCTGCTGGGGGCGCTCGCGGGCTGCGGCAAATTCGGCGGCGGCGAGCGGCCGGCCTGGCGCGGGCAAGCCGAGGAAGCGTGTTTCGCTCGCGGCCAGGTGGAGCTTTCCAATTACATCCAGCCGGCCGGCCACGAGATCGACGGCCCTTCGATCTGTGGCATGACGCGTCCGTTGCGAGTCACGGCGCTGCTGGGCGGCAAAGTGATGTTCAACGCCACCCAGACGCTCGACTGCCCGATGGTGGCGGAACTTGAGGCGTGGCTGACGCAGGTGGCGCAGCCGGCCGCGGAAGCGCGGTTCGGCCAGCCGATCGCCCAGATTGACTCGATGGGCTCCTACAATTGTCGCGGCATGAACAACGCGCCGGGCGCGAAGCTGTCCGAACATTCGTTCGGCAATGCGCTGGATCTTGGCGGCTTCGTGCTGGCGGACGGCCGCAAGATCACCGTCGTCCATGACTGGACCCGGGGCGACCCGCAGACCCAGGCCTTCCTGCGCGATCTGCACGCCGGCGCCTGCGGCCATTTCACCACCGTGCTCGGCCCCGGCTCGAATGCGTTCCACTACAATCACATTCACGTCGATCTGGCGCTGCACGGCATGACTTCGAGCGGTCCGCGCCGCGTGTGCAAGCCGGTCCCGCAGCGCACCGAACCGCCCTCGCGCAAGGACTCGCTGCCGGAGGCGCCGGATGTCGAGGATGAACTCGACGTCGCCCAGAACGCCCCGCCGCGCGGCGTCAACACCTATGCGATTCATTCTGGGCCGGACCTGAGCGCCGCGGCCGCCACGATCGCCCGCGCGCCGGACGGAGAGCCGCCTTTGCCGCCCCGGCGTCCCGGCGCGGGGCCGATGGCGCTGCATGCGCCGCCCGCCCGCCCGCCCGCGCCGGGGCCGATGCGCGAGGACGGAAGCATCGCGCCTTCGCCCGATTCCGACGATTTCGACCCGCCGCCGACGCGCGCGCGCCGCTAGCGCGTCATCCCGAACGGCGCGCGCGGTTTTTGGAAAAGGCTACGCGCCAAAACAGGACGCCGGAGCGCATTCGGCGAGCCGAGGTTCGCCGAATGCGACGGGCGGGGCGCTCACTCGTCGTCTTCGAAATCCTCGTCGTCGTCGAGTTCGATCACGTCAAGGCAAACGGCCGGAATGGTGGCGGTGCGCAGGGCGTCGTCGGTTTCGCCGTACCAGATCACATCGACATTGGTCTTGTCCGATTTGACGACCGTCATCGAGCGGCCGCCGGATTTCAGTTGCACGAGATCGCCGGGGCGGAATTCCATTTGAAGTCCTCGTCGTTGCAGGGAAGGGGAATCAGGACCATGTCACGATGGGCGGCATGGAAGACAAGATAGAGTCGATGTTGCCTCCTGTTTTCAATCCGAAAATCGTGCCCCGGTCATAGAGCAGGTTGAACTCGACATAGCGGCCGCGCCGCTCCAGTTGCTCCGCGCGCTGTGCGTCGGTCCAGTTCTTTCCCATATTCGCCTCGACCAGACGAGGGTAAATGTCGGCGAAAGCCGCGCCGACCGCGCGGGTGAAGGCGAAGGCGGGCGCGAAAGCCTCGCCGCCGGCTTCGAGATTGTCGTAAAATATGCCGCCGACGCCGCGCGCTTCATTGCGATGGGGCAAAAAGAAATAGTCGTCGCACCACGCCTTGTAGCGCGCGTAATCGGCCACGGCGTGGCCGGCGCAGGCGCCGCGCAGGGCCGCATGAAACGCCTGCGTGTCCGGATCGTCTTGCGAACGGCGCGCGCTCAGGACCGGCGTGAGATCGGCGCCGCCGCCGAACCAGCTTTGCGACGTCACGACCAGTCTCGTGTTCATGTGCGCGGCGGGCACGTTGGGGTTGAGCGGATGAACGATCAGCGAGATCCCCGCCGCCCAGAAGCGCGGGTCGTCCTCGGCGCCGGGGATCTGCCGGGCGAATTCCGGGGCGAGGGTGCCATGGACGGTGGAGACGTGAACGCCGGCCTTTTCGAACAGGCGGCCCTTGAGCAAGGCCATCCTCCCGCCCCCGCCGGGCGCGCCGTCATGATTGGTCCGCGTCCAGGGCGACAGGACGAAGCGCCCCGGTTCGGCGTCCGGCCCGGCCGCGACGGCCTCGGCGCGCCGCTCCAGCGACTCCAGGGCCGCGACGATGCGCGACTGCAGCGTGGAAAACCATTGTTCCGCTTCAGCCTTGCGCTGGTCCAATTGCGTCGTCAAAAACCTCTCCTTCCGGAAATCCGCCAATCTGCCGCAGCGCCTCGCCCAACACCATGCCGGCGGCGACGGCGACGTTCAGCGAGCGCAGGCCGGCGCGCAGCGGAATCCGCAGGCGCGCGTCGGCGGCGCGATGAACCTCGTCCGGCGCTCCGGCCGACTCGCGCCCCACCATGACGATGTCGCCGGGCTGGAACGCGAAGGCGGTGTAGGGCGTGGCCGCGTGAGTCGAGAGTAGCAGCAATCTGCGTCCATTTGTCGCACGCCATTGTTCGAAAGCGCGAAACGACAGGTGCCGCCTCATCATCACTTGGTCGAGGTAGTCGAGACCGGCGCGGCGAAAATGACGATCCGTCAGGGGGAAGGCGGCGGGTTCGATCAGGGCGGCCTCGAGTCCGAGGCAGGCGCACAGGCGCAGCATGGTTCCCGCGTTCTGGGGAATATCCGGCTGGCACAAAGCGAGGCAAAGCGGGAAAGTATCGGGCATGGCCGCAAGATAGCGGCCCCGCGCCGCCACGCAAAACTTTGTTAGGCGCCTAACAAATTGCCAAGCTGTTTCTATGGACAATGCTGTGGAAAGGCGCCAAATAACGGCGCCTGCCGAATGGCCTCTCATGGCCTGCATTTCGTCATCGCGTCGGTTGCGGCGCGCTTACGTAGCCGGAGGGGTTACTTTTTCGCCGCGCGGCGTCG
The DNA here is from genome assembly GCF_900187365.1 of Rhodoblastus acidophilus. Lineage (GTDB taxonomy): Bacteria > Pseudomonadota > Alphaproteobacteria > Rhizobiales > Beijerinckiaceae > Rhodoblastus > Rhodoblastus acidophilus. The sequence goes on along the minus strand of NZ_FYDG01000008.1, from coordinate 40,476 downwards.
AACCGCGCTTCGCAAAACCGCTTCGCTTAAGCAAGCAAAGCAGAGCCGTCCCGGCGCAGCGGGCCGCTCTTGAAACCTGGGGATGTCACCTTGTCCACAGCTACGACTTCGACGGAAGAAACCAGTCGCAGAGATTTTCTCTATATTTCCACCGGAGCGGTGGCGGCCGTCGGCGCCGTTTCGGTGGTTTGGCCGCTGATCAGCCAGATGAGCCCGGACGCCTCCACGCTGGCGCTCGCCTCGACCGAGGTCGATCTCACCTCCATTCCGGTGGGACAGATCGTCACCGTCAAATGGCGCGGCAAGCCGGTGTTCATCCGCCGCCGCACCCCTGAAGAGATCAAGGCGGCGCAGGACGTGGATGTCAGCTCCCTCCGCGACCCCCAGGCCGATTCGACGCGCGTTCAGAAGCCGGAATGGCTGATCGTCGTCGGCATCTGCACGCATCTTGGCTGCATTCCGCTCGGCAAGCAGGGCGATTACGACGGCTGGTTCTGCCCGTGCCACGGTTCGGTGTACGACACCTCCGGCCGCATCCGCAAAGGCCCGGCGCCGCGCAATCTCGATGTGCCGCCCTATGCCTTCCTGACCGACACCAAGGTCAAGATCGGCTAACCCTTCGCTGTCTTTTCTAAAGAGATATCACATGCACGGACTCTCGACTTTCGAGCCCAAGAACGGCGTGGTGAAGTGGCTTGAAGCCCGCCTGCCGATCTTGAGCTTCGGCTATGATTCCTTTGTGGCCTACCCGACGCCTAAAAACCTGAATTACTGGTGGACCTTCGGCGCGATCCTCTCTTTCATGCTGATCGCCCAGATCGTCACCGGCGTCGTGCTGACCATGCACTACACGCCGGAAGCGACGATGGCCTTCTCCTCGGTCGAGAAGATCATGCGCGACGTGAACTGGGGCTGGCTCATGCGCTACGCGCACGCCAACGGCGCCTCGATGTTCTTCCTCGCCGTCTATATCCACATGTTCCGCGGCCTCTATTACGGGTCCTACAAGAACCCGCGCGAGGTGCTGTGGATCCTTGGCGTGATCATCTTCCTGCTGATGATGGCCACCGGCTTCATGGGCTATGTGCTGCCGTGGGGACAGATGTCCTTCTGGGGCGCGACCGTGATCACCAACCTGTTCTCGGCCATTCCGCTGGTCGGCGATCAGGTCACCGTCTGGCTGTGGGGCGGCTATTCCGTCGATAATCCCACGCTGAACCGCTTCTTCGCCCTGCATTACCTGCTGCCCTTCGCCATTGCGGCGGTTGTCGGCCTGCACGTCTGGGCGCTGCATGTCACCGGTCAGAACAACCCCGACGGCGTCGATGTCCAGGACATCAAGAAGGACTGTGTGCCCTTCACCCCCCATGCGACCATGAAGGACGGCCTGGGCGTCACGGTGTTCCTGCTGCTCTATTGCTGGTTCATCTTCTTCACCCCGAACTATCTGGGCGACGCCGACAACTACATCCCGGCCAACCCGATGAAGACCCCGCCGCACATCGTCCCCGAATGGTATTTCCTGCCGTTCTACGCGATCCTGCGCTCGATCCCCGACAAGCTGATGGGCGTGATCGCGATGTTCGGCGCCATTGCGGTGCTGGCCTTCCTGCCCTGGCTCGACACCAGCAAGGTGCGTTCGGCCAAGTATCGCCCGCTGTACAAGAAGCTGTTCTGGGGCTTCGTGCTGGTGGGCATCGGCCTCGGCTATTGCGGCGCCATGCCGGCGGCTGAGCCCTACGTGACCGCGTCGCGCATTCTCAGCGTGCTGTATTTCGGCTTCTTCGCGGTTCTCCCGATCCTGCCGAAGTTCGAGCGGACGCTTCCGGTGCCGGCCACCATCGCCGAGGCTGTGCTGGCCAAGTCCGAATCCGTCAAGACCGCCGCCGCGAAGTGAGGACCATTTCATGACCTTCGCCAAGACCCTCACCAAAGTCATCGGCGCCGCCACGCTCCTCGCCGGCGTGGTCGCCCTGTCCAACCTGACCGCGCGCGCCGAAGAGGAGCAGCCCAATCCGACGCGCCAGCAATGGACCTTCGCCGGCGCGTTCGGCAAATACGACAAGGCGCAGTTGCAGCGCGGCTTCAAGATCTACAAGGAAGTCTGCTCCAACTGCCACGAGCTGCACATCCCGATCCGCACGCTCGCCCAGCCGGGCGGCCCGGAACTTTCCGTCGACGAGGTCAAGGCCCTGGCCGCCTCTTATACGGTGAAGGACGGACCGAATTCCTCCGGCGAGATGTTCGATCGTCCCGGCCGTCCGTCGGATTATTTCCCGGCGCCCTTCGCCAATCCGGAAGCCGCCGCGGCGGCGCTCGGCTCGGCTCCGCCGGACATGTCGCTGCTGGCCAAGGCCCGCAAGTACGAGCGCGGCTTCCCCGCCTTCGTGTTCGACGCCCTGCCGGTCCCCGGCGGCATGTATCAGGAACTCGGCCCCGACTATATCTACGCCATCCTGCATGGCTACGAGAAGGACGAGGACCCGAACTGGAACGCCTATTTCCCGGGTCACAAGATCGCCATGGCCAAGCCGTTGACCGACGGCCAGGTCGACTACACGGACGGAACTCCGGCGACGCTCGACCAATACGCCAAGGACGTGGCGAGCTTCCTCTACTGGGCGGCCGAGCCGACCCTTGAGGATCGCAAGTCGCTCGGCGTCAAGGTGATGATCTTCCTGCTGGTTCTGTCCTGCCTGATGTATTTCACCAAGCGGACGATCTGGTCTGACGTCGCGCACTGAGCCGATATCGGCGGCGCGCCGTCAGGCGCGCCGGAGCGATTGTCGATAAAAAGCAAGAGGCCCCGTTTTGGGGCCTCTTTTGTTTTCGGTTGGTCCGCTGTTGATTGGGCCTGTTGGCCAATGTTCCATTTATGCGCGGCGATGGCGCGGTCATTCGACCGCTGGGTGAGCGGCGCGCCCGCCCTTGCGGCCAGCGCTCTTGGCGAGATCCTTGTCTCGCGCGAAGCTGCGATTGCCGGGATTGACGCTCTTTCCGCCCTTGCGGCCGGCTTCGGCCGCCAGATTGGCGTTTTGCGAGAAGCTGCGCTTCTCGCGCGGCACGCTTTCGCCGCCTTTTCGCGCAATGGCGCGCTGCTTCTCAGGATCCATCGAGGCAAAACCTCGCGTCGACTTTTTCGGAGCTGCGTGTTCCATGGTTTCCCTCTAGCGTATCGGAACCAACGGGCTTCCAACGCGCCAAGCGCAGCTTCGGCTTCTTCAGTTTGCAGATTTTCTGATCACGTTTTCGTGAACATGCTCAAGCTCAAGCTTGGAGCCTAATGCGCGGCGTCCGCGGCGCAGGCCACGGCGTCGCGGTGGGTCTCCGCCCTCTGCTCGGCGGTCAGCGCGCCGGAAACCAGCGCCGTCCAGCGTCCCGCCGCCTTGGCGCGGCTGACGACGCAGGCGCAGGAGGTCTCGCACAGGGAGTCGGAGGCGCCGGAGGCGTAGCATTGCGCCACGCATTGCGCCGTGAAGGCGGCCTCGCTGCTGGCGGGCGGCGCCTGCGGGCCGATCGCCGCCAGCGCGCCGTAGAGAATGGGCTGGTGGATCAGATAGAAGGCGAGCGAGCGCCGTCCGAGGAAGGCGAGAGGGCGGAGGAAGGAGGGCGCCGGCCCTTGCGCGCCGCGCGCCGGAAAGAGACGCGCCGCCGCGACGCCCAGCAGCAACACGCCGAACCACGGCAGCAACGGGCGATAATCGTTGCTGGCGGGTTGGAAGGTCGAAAGCCCGATCCACCACCAGAGCTCGCCATCGAACGCCGGCGCGGCGAACAGCAGCGGCGCCGCCAGCGCCAGCGCCGCCACGCCAACGACCGCCGCGAGCGGCGCCTCGACCAGGGGCAGGGCCAGCACGCTCGACAAGGCGATGCAATGCAGGATGCCGAAAAAGATCGGCGCGTCGGGGAACAGTTGCAAACTGGCCAGGGACACGGCGCCGGCGCCCGCGACCACCTGCCCCCAGCGCCGCCAATAGCGCGGATCGCGCGCCAGCGGGCGGTTCCGCGCCCGGCGCGCCAGCACGAGGCTAAGACCCGCCAGCGCCACAAAGCTGGCGGCGATGCAATGGCCGAGCAGATGGAACCCGCGCGACGCCGTCACCGCGCCGTCGATCCAATTGAAGGCGGCGAGATCCCAGGTCAGGTGAAACGCCGCCATCGCCAGCAGCGCCAGGCCGCGCGTCGCGTCGATCCAGGGCAGGCGGCCTTGGGCCATCGGTCAGGGCCGGAAGTGGGAGAAAATCATGTCGGGCGCCGACTGGTTGTGGCGCGACGGTATGGCGCGGCCCGCCCAAAGCTCGGTCACGTCGCCGCCCTTCCACGACAGGATCGGGGCCTGACCCCAGCCGTCGCCGTTTTTGACGCGCCAGGCGACCGAGGACACGTCGGCGTTGGCGTCGCTCACATACATCGAGCGCATGGCGGCGAACGGCAGATTGTTCGGCATGGCGCCGGAATAGCTCACGTCGAGCGCGATATGATCCTGGTCGACCGCCTTCAACGTCACCACGGCCGAGCCGCCGCGCGCGAAATTGAGCGTGAACGCCCTTTTGTCGGGGTCGAACACAATGTCCTTCAGCGCGACGATCGGGCGGTCCTGCACCTCCACCGGGCCGATCAGGAAGGACGAGCCATAGGCGGTCCAGCGCATTTCGCCAAACGGCAGCGGGCGGATGCGCCAATAGCCGTCGGAGGGATAGAGAACCAGCACTTCCTCGGCGCGCTCGCGATAGAGCATCCAGACCTGGATGTAGTTGAACCCGGTTTCGACGCGGTCGCCGACCTTGATCGGCACGGTTCCCGGCCGCCAGAAGGCGGGGTCGGTCAGGCCGGTCAGCCACAGGGTGGGGGATTCATAAAAAGTCTTGCGCGGCAGGGCGCCTTCGCCGTGCGGCATGTTGCAGGCGGAAAAGTCCGGCGCCCAGCGGTCGTGGCCGATCATGCCGACATAAGCCGGATGGGTCGCCTGCACCTCCATATGGCGCACCTCCGGCGACACGAACTCCAGCGCCACATTGTCGCGCTCGGCGCAAAGTTCCGGCGTGGAGCGGTTGGCGACGGCGACCGCGGTTTCATTGACGAGGCCGGCCGCGCCCTCGGCGAGGGCGGGGGCGGCGAGAAGGCAGAGAGCGAAAGCGAAGTTCAGGCGCATGGACATTTCCGGGAAGGCGACCCACATCAGGAATTCGCGCCTTTTAGCCGAGGGCGGGCGTCACGCAAAGCGGAAGGGAACGACGATGCGCATACCGGAGGGCTGGAGCGGCGACGAAAGCAGGATCGCGCGGCGCTACGATTTCGCGGGGTTTCCGCAGGCGCTGGCCTTCATGGTCGAGGTCGGGCTGTATTGCGAACGGGAAGACCATCACCCCGAATGGAAGAATATTTACAACAAGATTTGGGTCGAACTCGCCACCCACGACGCCGGCAAGGTCACCGACAAGGATCTGGCGCTGGCCGCCCATATGGACGCGGCGTTCGCCGGCCGGCGCGAGGCGTGAGCCTCACGCGGCGGTGGTCAGGGCGATCTTGTTGGCGCTGGCCTCGCCGGGGCCGGGCAGGGTGAAGCGCACCCGCGCGCCCTGTCCAGGCGCCGAGTCGATCTGCAGCGCGCCGCCGTGCAGCTCCACCAGCGACCGGGCGATGGACAGGCCGAGGCCGGGGCCCTTCATGCCATCCACCATCAGCGGCGATTTCTGCTCGAACGGACGGCAGACCTGCTGGATCTCCTCGGGGCTCATGCCGCAGCCGGTGTCCTCCACCTCGATCTCGCATCCCGCGCCGGACGCCTGGGCGCGCAGCGCGACATGGCCGCCGCGCGGCGTGAATTTCAGCGCGTTCTTGAGCAGCGTCTCCAGAATCTTGGACAGGGCCGCCGCGTCGGCGAACGCCTTTTTGTCGCGTGGCGCCTCGAGCGTCAGCGTCACCTGCTTGGCTCTCGCGGCGTCCTGGAAATCCGCCACCGCCTGATCGAGCGCGACGGCGACATCGATTTCGCGCGCGGCGACGGTGATCTGGCCGGCTTCGAGCCGGGACATTTCGAGCACGTCGCCGATCACGCCGCGCAAATATTCGCCGGATTTGCGGATATCGCCGGCATAGCCGAGATAGCGCTGGTGGCCGATGGCGCCGAAAATCTCATTTTCCATCATTTCCGCGAAGCCGATGATGTGGGTCAGCGGCGTGCGCAGCTCATGGCTCATATTGGCGAGGAAGTCGCTCTTGGCGCGGTTGGCGGCCTCGGCGGCGGCTTTTTGTTCGAGGTAGCGTTCGGCCAGTTCGGCGAGCTGCTGCGCCTGCAATTCCAGGGTCTGGCGCGATTTGCGCAGGTCGGCGATGGTGGCCATCAGCTTGCGCTCGCCGTCGAGCAGGCTTTGCTCATGCCGCTTGAGGTCGGAAATGTCGGCGCCGACCGAAACATAGCCGCCGTCCTTGGTGCGGCGCTCGTTGATCTGCAGCCAGCGGCCGTCGGCGAGGCGCGCCTCGTAGACGCGGCCGCCGCCGTCGGCGTCGCGCACGGTTTCGCTGGATTCGACCAGAGGCTGCGAATTGGCCATCACTTGGGCATAGCTCGCGCCGGGGGCCACGCAGGCGTCGGTCAGGCCGTGCAGGCGCTGGAACCGCGAATTGCACAGCACGAGCTGGTTGTGCTCGTCCCACAGCACGAAAGCGGCGGAAATGGTCTCGACGGCGTCGCGCAGACGGCGGTCGGAGGCGGCGCTGTGCTCGGCGAGGCGCTGCTGCTCGGAAATGTCCACGGCGATGCCCACCAGATGCGGCTGGCCGTCGGCGGCGTCGCGGATCACCTGGGCGCGGGCGCGCAGCCAGACGAAAGCGCCGCGCGCGTCGCGCATGCGGAACGCGTGATCGACGGTTTGCAGGGCGCCGGCGGTGAGTTGCTCGGCGATGTCGGCGAGGTCGCCGTCGTCGGGGTGCAGCAGGGCGCGGATTTCGCCGAACGACAGGAATTCGTCGCGGGCGGGCATGCCCAGCATGTCGTACATCGACTCGGACCAGTGAATGCGGCCGGTGGCGAGATTCCAGTCCCACAGGCCGCAGCGGCCGTGCTCCAGCGCCGCGTCGATGCGGGCGCGGATGCGGGTCCGCTCGGTCTCGGCCTGAGCGGCGCGGCGCGCCTGGGTCACGAAGGCGAACACCAGCAGGGCGAGCATGGCGGCGGTGCCGAGCAGCAGCAGGGCGGCGCGCCAGGCGGAGGCGCGCCATTCGGCGAAGGCGAGGTCGACTGGCTGAATCACGGCGATCTGGCCGAACGGACCGTCGAGATTGCGCACGGCGGCGAGCATGTCGAGACCGTTCGGCCCGGCGATGCGCATGGCTCCGGCCTTCTCGCCGAGAACGGCCAGCGGCGCGCCGCCGAGACGGTCGGTCAGCGCCCCCGCGCCCGCGCCCTCCGGCAGCACCGCCACGATCTGCCCGGCGCGGTCGCTCAACAGCACGGAGCGTCCGCGCGCGACAATATGCCGGCGGGTGGAGTCGAGCAGAACGGAGGCGGGGGCGCCGGGCGAGGCGTTGCGCAACGCGGCCTCCACGTCGTCGGCGGCGAGCTGGCCGATGGCTTCGAGTTCGGACAGGGCCTCCGGCTCGACCTGGTAATAGGATTGCAGCGTCGCGTCGAGCGCGAGGCCGAGCAACAACAGCAGGAACAGGCCGGCCGCCACTGGGACGACGCGACGCAACAGAGCTTCAAGGCGCGAGGGATTGAACAGCGACGGCCGTCGCGGCGCCGGCCGCCGCGGCTGGGGCGGGGGCGCCTCGGCCTCGTCGTCGCGCGCGGACGCATCGCCCTTCGGGGAGAGGGCGAAAAACAGTCCGGAGGCTGTCGTGTCCAGGCAAAGGGACGAGTCTGCCGCGTTTGCACGCGCCATGAAGGACTCCCTTGGGGGGATTGGGGGTTTCTAAATTTTCGGACAGATTCGAAGCGACGCACGCTGCTATCGAATCAGGCATATCTGAATCCCAAGGGCCGTTTTTGTCCAGAGTAAAATTTTAGTAAACGTGGGATTTCAGACCGGCAATGCTTGGAGCGCATGCCGATCCGAAACCAAGATAGCGAAGCGTAAAGTTCAGGGCGTAGTGCAATTAAAACTGTTCATGTAAAGCAGTGGGGCTCGATGTTGTGTCAAAATGCGAGTCCCCGATACTGTTTTATTGCATGTTCACGCAAGAGCTCGTTGTACGATATCGCGCAAATCTGGCGACAGGCCTGTTGTCTCAGAGACTTTCCTTAGAGCCTGTTCGGCGCGGCCGCGACGCTCAACTTCCAGGTTGCGCCAGGAGCGGAACGAAGACAGCAACCGGGCGGCGACCTGCGGATTGACGCTGTCGATCTCCAGGGCGAGATCGGCGACGAACAGATAGCCCTCGCCATTGGCGGCGTTGAAGCACAGCGGATTGCCGTTGGCGAAGGCGCCGATCAGCGCATAGACCCGGTTGGGCGTGGCGATGTTGAAGGCGTGAATCCGGGTCAGGCGCTTGACCCGGGCCAGCGTGTCCGGCTCGGGAATGGTCGCCTGCAGCGAGAACCATTTGTCGATGATCAGCGGTTCGTCGCAATGGGCGCGATAGAAGAACTCCAGCGCCTTCTCGCGGGTGGGCGTCGGCAGCCGGCTCAACGCCGACAGGGCGCCCATCTTGTCGGTCATGTTGGCGGCGCGCTGGAACTGCGTCAGGGCGATTTCGGCGCCCTCGGCGTGATTGCCGGCGGCGAACAGGTCGAGGCAGGCGTTGCGCAGCGCGCGCCGGCCGGCGCTGGCGGCGTCGGGCGAATAGGCGGCGTCCGATTGCAACTGGTCGTAAACCGCCAGCAGGCGTTGCGACAGGCGGCGTCCGATTCCGTCGCGCAGCGCCTTGCGCGCCAGGAAAATGGCTTCGGGATCGACATTGTCGCCAATGTCGCGGGCGAGATCGTTCTCGGTCGGCAGCGCGGCCATTTGCGCGGCGAAGGCGGGGTCGGCCTGGTGGTTCTCCAGCGCCGCCGCCAGCGCGTCGGCGAAATCGTCGGAAAACACCGGCATGTCCCCGGCGCGGATCGCCGCCGTGGAGCGAACCATCAGCCGCGTCGCCAGGCTTTGCGCCGCCTGCCATTTGTTGAACGGGTCGCTGTCATGCGCCATCAGCAGCAGCAGGTCGTCGTCGGACAGGTCCTGCTCGACGATCACGGCGGCTGAGAACCGGCGATTGACCGAAGCGACCGGCGGCGTCGGCACATTCTTGAACACGATGGTGCGTTCGGCGCCCGCAAGTTCGAATACGCCGAACTGTTCCTCGCGCCGGCTCCAGGGCTGCTCCTGCGCCAGGGCGATCTCGGCGCCGTCGCGCCCGACCAGGCCGATGCGGATCGGCATGGGCAGCGGCTTCTTTGTGGGCTGGCCGGGCGTCGGCCCCGTCGCCTGTTTCAACTTGAGGGTGTAGGTCTGCGCCTGCGCGTCATAGGCGCCGGTCACGCGGAGACGCGGCGTGCCGGCCTGCGCGTACCATTGCGCGAAATCCGCGAGGTCGCGCCCCGACGCCTCGGCGAAGCAGGACAGGAAATCCTCGATGGTCGCGGCCTTGCCGTCGAACCGCTCGAAATAGAGCGCCATGCCGGCGTGATAGGCGTCATGGCCGATCAGCGCGCGCAGCATGCGCACGATCTCGGCGCCCTTCTCATAGACGGTCGCCGTGTAGAAGTTGTTGATTTCGCGATAGCTGTCCGGGCGCACATTATGGGCGAGCGGGCCGGCGTCCTCGGGGAACTGCGCCGCCCTGAGCGCGCGCACGTCGCTGATGCGCTGGACGCTGCGGGAACGCTGGTCGCCGGAAAATTCCTGGTCGCGATAGACGGTCAGGCCTTCCTTGAGGCAGAGCTGGAACCAGTCGCGGCAGGTGATGCGGTTGCCGGTCCAGTTGTGGAAATATTCGTGCGCCACCACGCTTTCGATATGGGCGTAATCGGCGTCGGTCGCGGTTTCCGCTATGGCCAGAATGTATTTGTCGTTGAAGATGTTAAGGCCCTTGTTCTCCATGGCGCCCATGGTGAAGTCGGACACGGCGACGATGTTGAACACGTCGAGGTCATATTCGCGGCCATAGACGAATTCGTCCCAGCGCATGGCGTGGATCAGGCTTTCCATCGCGTAATGCGCGCGATGCTCCTTGCCCTTCTCGACATAGACGCCAAGTTCGACCTTGCGGCCGGACGCCGTGGCGAACGTGTCGTGGATTGAGCCGAGATCGCCGCCGACCAAGGCGAACAGATAGCAGGGCTTGGGAAAGGGGTCATGCCAGATGGCGTAATGCCGGCCCGGCCCGGCCTCGCCGCTCTCGACGGGGTTGCCGTTCGACAGCAGGACGGGCGCCTCATCCCTGGCGGCCTCGATGCGGGTGGTGAACACCGCCATCACATCGGGACGGTCGAGATAATAGGTGATGCGCCGGAACCCTTCGGCCTCGCATTGCGTGCAATAGGCGTTGTTGGACCGGTACAGGCCTTCGAGCCGGGTGTTGGCGGAGGGGTTGAGTTCGGTCTCGACTTCCAGCGTGAAGGCGCTGCGCGGCGGATCGGCGATCCTCAGGCTGTTGGGCGTCGCCACTTTGGCGAGATCGAGCGGCTGGTTGTCCAGAACGATGCGCAGGGGTTTGAGGTCGCCGCCGTCGAGCATCAGCGGCGCGCCGGCGCGCCCGAGCGGATTGGGACGCAGCCGCAGCCGCGCCACCACCCGCGTGGCCGTCTCATCTAGCCTGACGTCGAGATCGACCGTGTCGATCAGATAGTCGGTCGGACGGTAATCGGCGAGGCGGATCGGGCCGGGGGCGACGGAATCGGAATGCGCGGAGGACATGAACGTCTCTTGGGATCTCTGCGGAAAGCCAGCTGCTATCCTTGCTTTTAGTCGTATGGCTTTGAAATGGCCATTCCCCAAAAGATTTTCGACCGCGCAAACGGCGTTGGCTCGTGCGCAAATCGTCGCGCCATCCTTGACCGGCGCCAGGGCGAACCGGCAGGAATACGGGCAGGGGCGGCCGATTCGACGAGGCGGGCTATGAACGAGGCGAGAGAGATCGCGAATGTTTGCGTCTATTGCGGCTCCTCGCCGGGGCATGACCCGGCGTTTCAGCAGGCGGCCGAGCGGTTTGGCCGCATTCTCGCCGAGAACGGCGTCGGCCTTGTCTATGGCGGCGGCAATCTCGGCCTGATGGGGGCCGTGGCGCGCGCCGCGATCGAGGCGGGCGGCCGCGTCGTCGGAATCATCCCGGGATTCCTGGCCAAGCGCGAGCATATGCTCGAAGCGGTGCAGGAGTTGCTGGTCGTCGACGACATGCACACGCGTAAACGGCTGATGTTCGAGAAGGCCGACGCCTTCGTCGCTTTCCCAGGCGGGATCGGCACGCTGGAGGAGCTGGTCGAGCAATTGACCTGGGCGCAGCTCGGGCGGCACGACAAGCCGGTGCTGATCGCCGACCTCGCGGGTTTTTGGGCGCCGCTGCTGGGGCTGCTCGACCACATGCGCGAGACCGGCTTCATCCGGCGCGAATATGAGGCGCGCTATCTCGTCCGCGACCGGGTCGAGGACATTCTTCCGGCGCTGCGCGCCGCCTATGCCGCGACGGCGCGGCCCCGGCGCGCCCTTCCGCAAGAATTTTAGGCGCGGTCTGATCGCTGCTTCGGCGCGATTTTGACGGTCGCACCATGATAGCGCCAATATTTCGGCGCATTGAACAGAGCAACACCAAGCGACAGGTTAAATTTCCTCCTGATTCTGCAACCAAATCCCGCTTTCCGCGTCTATCCGGCTTGGCTTCCCGAGCTTGGCTGCCTCGGAACCGCGCGGTGAGGCGCGCCGCGCCAAGGCGGCGCCAGACGATCCGTTGAGGCCTGGCGCACAGGATGATCAAGAGCAGATGGCTAAGAGCGGCGCGCCGCCACGGCGCCGTCGCTGAAGGAGAACCGGCATGAAAAAATGGCTTCTCGCCGCCGCGGCGCTGTCGCTGACAGGCGCGGCCGGCATGGCCCAGGTTGGCTCGGGCCTGCATCCCCCCGGCGCGGAAAACGGCGACTGGCGCCGCCACGAAATCGTGCGCGTCTATCGCGACAACGAGGGCTGCCGCATCAGCGTGATCAGCTATCACCGCCCGAATGGCGCGATCGACACCCGCCAAAGCCGCGATTGCAGCCACGATTAAGGTTTAAGGGCGGTCCCCGCCCTCAATAGTCCCAACGGCCGTCCGCGCCGATATAGCCGCGGTCGGTCACCACCACCCAGGCGGCGCCGCGCCGTTCGAACCGCTGCACCCGGGCGCCGCCGGCCAGCCTGTCGCCGGGCGCAACTTCCTCAACGCCATCCTCGCCCTCGATCATGGCCACGCCGCCGCCGATGTCGCGCAGCACATAGCCGCGGTAGGGTTTGGGCGTGGGCGTTTGCGGCTTCGCCGCCATGGCCTTCGGCGCCGTCGGCGCGGTCGAGGCGGTGGGCAGCGGGTCGACCATGCGCGCCGGGGGCTTGGGCAGGGCGTGGCTCACGACAGGCGCCGGTTTCGCCGACTCTTTCTCCGCTTCCTTGGCCGAGGCCTCCCTGCCGGCGTTGTCCTTGGCGGGCGGCGCGGCGGGCTGCATCTTGTCCAGCTTGGCGTGCAGCGCTTGCGACTGGGCCTTCTCGTCGGCCAGACTCTTCTGCAAAGCCGCGACCGCCGCTTCCGAATCTCGCGCCTTCTCGGCCTGCGCCTCCAGCTTGCCGTTCAGCGTGTCGACGTGAACGCGCAGGGCCGCGACGTCCTTCTTGGCTTTTTCCGCCTCTTGCGCAGCGGCCTGGGCCGCGATCTTCTCGGGCGAGGGGCCGCGCAGGGAGTCGATCTTGGCTCCGACGCCCCAACCCAGGGCGACGAGCAGCAACGCTGCGCCGGCGGGCGCAGCCGCCTTTCTCCAGTTGGGCCTTGCGGCGAGAGCTTGGGACAAGCGAACAAGATCGTTCATGAGACGACTCCGAAAGAGCTATCCTCTTTCAACACGGCCAATTGTCGCCATCCAGGCTTAATCGGAGCTGAACGGCGGGCGCCCTCCGCGTCCTACTGCGCGCCCTGATACGACCCGACGACCCGAATCAGCTTGCCGTCGCGCTCCACCGAGGTCGATTGCGCCGCCGAATCCGGCCGGACGACGGTGGACGAGGGTTTCGCCTCCGCCGCCTCCGGGCGCTTCAGCCCTTTCAGGTTCTCGCGCAGCCGCTTTTCCAGATTGGGATCGTTGGCGGGCACGAAACGGGCCTCGGCGGGGGTTTCGGGGTCGCCGCCCATATAGACCATCAGGCCGTTCGGGCCGGAGACCACGTCGCCGCGCCGCAGCGTATTGTCCTGCAGGGCCAGCATGGCCGGGTCCTTGCCGGCCTGCGCGGCCTTAAGCGCCAGATTGGCTTCGATCTGGCTCTTGCCGTGTTTTTCGCTGCGGGCCGCGCCCTTGCCGGAATGGGCGGGCTTGGCCGGGCCGGCGGAAGGGGCGGGGGCGGGCGCCGGGGTGGCGGCGGGCCGGTCCTGAACGCCGAAAAGTTCCTCCCAGAAGCCCGCCTGGGCGGGGGCCGCGGGGACGAGGACGGAAAGGCCGAGGATGAAAGCGAGGGTGCGCGTGCGAGCGGGCGTCATGGTGTCCATGAATCTAATGGGCGCGCGAGAAAAACCCGCGCGCGAATATGTTAGGGATTGAGTCTGAACCTATCATTGATGGCGCGCGGCGTCTTGTCGCGGCGTCCGCAATAAATTCACTTTTTCGAGATTCCGCGCGTCTGTTGCGCCGAAGCCTCAGCCCTGCGCGGGTTCCGCAGGGCGCGGCAGGCGCGAAAGCAGGCCGATCAGCGCCCGGTCGTGCAGCAGCACCATCCGCTCCTTGCGCTGCATCCATTGCACGGCGTCGTCGATGGTCCGGGCGTCGTTGAGCTTGGCCTCGGTCATGGCGCGGTCGGGATGGATGTCGCCGCGCACGCGGGGCGGGGCTGGCGGCAGGAACACTTCGTGCGCCTCGCGGAAGCCGGGGTCGTCGTAGATCGCGCGCAAGCCGTCGGCGTGATCGAAACCTTCCGCCGCCAGCGTCTCCGACAATTCGTTGGCGCGCGTGGCGATGCCGGGGGGATTGCGCTCCTCGGGCGTCACCAGCAGGCCGACCCGCTTCAGGGCGAGGCCGATGCTTTTCTGGCCGCTGGCCCAGGACAGGTAGATCGCCAGAATCAGGCCGGCGATGGTGGGCGACATCCAGGCCACCAGCGAGGGCGAGATCAACATGCCCGCGATCAGCATCATGAAGCCGAGAATCACGTGGTCGCGGTGGCGGCGCATGATCGCCTTGAAGGCGACCGAGCCGTCGTCGCGGCGCTGCGGCTCCCAGCCGGTGTCGAAGCCGAACAGGATGTGCAGCACATGGCCGGCGTGGACCAGCATCATGATCGGCGCCAGCAGCGCCGACATCAGCGTCTCGAACAGGGCCGACAGGGTGAGACGAATCGCGCCGCCGCCGCCGCGCCGCACCGGGCCGTCGCACAGCGCCAGCACCAGTCCGAACAGTTTTGGCGCGAGCAGCACCGCCATGGTGACTTCGAACAGCATCAGCGACCGTTCGGCGTCGAACACCGGCCAGGCCGGGAACAGGGTGAATTCCTGCGAGAAATATTCCGGGCGGATATAGCTCGCTTGCAGAACCAGCAGGATACCCACGAAGATTTGCGCCAGCCACAGTGGCGACGACACATAGGCCATGATGCCGGTGGTGAAGTGCTGGCGCGTCGCCGGATGCAGCCCCTTGGCGCCGAGCACGCGGATGTGCTGCAGATTGCCCTGGCACCAGCGGCGGTCGCGGGTGGCGACGTCGATCAGCGACGGCGGGCTTTCCTCATAGGAGCCCGCCAGCGAGGGCAGCATGTAGACGGTGTAGCCGGCGCGGCGGATCAGCGCGGCCTCGACGAAATCGTGGCTGAGGATATGGCCGCCGAACGGCGGCTTGCCCGTCAGATGCGGCAGGCCGCAATGCGCGGCGAAGGCCGCGGTGCGGATGATGGCGTTATGGCCCCAGTAATTGCCGTCGCGCCCCATCCAGCAGGACAGGCCGTCGGCGATCACCGGCCCATAGATTCTCGCCGCAAACTGTTGCACGCGTGCGAACAGGGTGTTGCGGTTGATGATCAGCGGCAGGGTCTGGATGATGCCGGAATCCGGGTCGTTCTCCATCGCGGCGGCGAGCGTGGCGATGGCGTGTCCCGTCATCAGGCTGTCGGCGTCCAGCACCACCATATGGTCGTAGGCGGCGCCCCAGCGCTGCACGAAATCGCCGATATTGCCGGCTTTTCGCGCGGTGTTCTTGGCGCGGTGGCGATAATAGATCCGCGCGTCCGGGCCGAGCGCGCGGCGCAGCGCCAGGAAGGCGCGCTCCTCGGCGATCCAGATGTCGGGATCGGTGGTGTCGGAGAGGAAGAACCAGTCGAAATGCGCGCCGAGGCCCGTCGCCTGGACGTCTTCGTAGATCGCCTGCAGCGTGCCGTACACCCGCGAGGGCGCCTCGTTGTAGATCGGCATGACCACGGCGGTGCGGGTGCGCAGCGCCTCCGGCGTCTTCGGCTGTTTCGGGCGTGTGACCAGCAGATGCGCGAATCCGACCACGCCGGCGCAGAACGACAGCGCGATCCAGGAGAAATTGGCCAGGAACAGAACCAGCAGCGCCCATTTCAGAAAGGAAATGCCGCCGACGTCGATGACGCGGAACATCTGGTAGCCGCCCCAGGCGGTCAACGCCAGCCCGCCGCCGAAGGTCAGCGTGCGCGACAGCCAGGGCTGCCGGGGCTTGCGCGTCATCTTGCGCCGCTCGTGCGCCGGGTCGAACCGGTGCAGCGATTGCTCCGGCATGGCCAGAGGCGATTCCTCCGGCATGGCGCGGGAAATGTGTTGCGCGGCGATCAGCTCGTCCATCGGTACAGCCAGGTTTCTGAGACAGGCGCGCCCTGCGATTCCAGCGTCAGGCGCAGTTCGCAGGCGGTTTCGCCATTGGGATCGAGATCGAACAGCACGCGCAGGCGCTTCTGTTCCGGCGCGGGGAACAGCCGAACCGAGGCGATGCGTCCGGGGCTTGTGTTCAGATTGGCCTTGATGTCGGCGGCCTTGGCGGCGTCGCCGAGGAAATCGGCCTCGAAATCGACCTGGAAGCGGCGCTGTTTCGCCGCGCCGCCGCGCCCGCCCCGGGCGCCGATGGCCACCGCCAGCGGCGGCGAGGTCGGCGGGGTCCAGCACCAGAACTGGCGATAGGCGAATTCGGCGGTCTGGCCCTTGGCGAGGCCCTTCTTGCAGCGCCAGAAGGCGATGATGTTCTGCGCCGGTTCGGAATCCGAGGGAATTTCCAGCAGCTCGACCGAGCCCGGACCCCAATCGCCGATCGGCTCGATCCACAGGCTGGGCCGGCGCTCCCAATGCTGCACGTCGTCATTGAAGGCGTTGAAGCTGCGCTGGCGCTGCAGGAAGCCGAAGCCGCGCGGATTCTGGTCGACCAATTCGGAAATTTGCAATTTCGACCGGTTGGCGACCGGGCGCCATACCCATTCGCCCGCCCCGGTGTACATTTGCAGGCCGGCGACCTCGGCGGCGGCGCCGCGAATGTCGTCGGCGCCGCGCCGCTCCAGCGGCGTGAACAGGCTGGTCGCGCTCATCGTGCCCAAGCCGATATTGTCGATGTCGACGCGCGGGAACAGGGCGCATTCCGTGTCGATGATGGTGGCGTCGCTCGGGTGCAGCGTGAAGCGATAGGCGCCGGCGAGGCTTTCCGAATCGAGCAGGGCGTGGACCACCAGCACATTGCCGGCGCGGGTCGGCTTTTCGATCCAGACCGCGCGGAAGAACGGGAATTCCTCGCCGCGCGAATCGCCGGCGCGCACCGACAGGCCGCGCGCGGTCACGCCGAAATTCTGGCCGGGCGCCAGCGAGCGGAAGAAGCTCGCGCCCTGGAAGATGGCGATTTCCGAAAGGGTTCCGTCATCGCCGCGATGGAAGGCGCGGAAGCCGGAAAAATCCAGATTGGCCGGCGGCGCGCTCAGGGCGACGCCGCCGAAGGCGAACTGGCCGGGGTCATAGGTCAGGCGGCGCGACAGGCCGTCCTCGACCAGATTGATCTGCATCGGCGTGGTGAAGACAAAGCCGCGATGCAGCGGCTCCACCACGAAGCCGCCGGGATCGTTGGCCCAGATCATCGCCTCGGGCTTGGCGTGGATCGCCACATAGGCTTCG
This sequence comes from Rhodoblastus acidophilus, assembly GCF_900187365.1. Classification (GTDB taxonomy): domain Bacteria; phylum Pseudomonadota; class Alphaproteobacteria; order Rhizobiales; family Beijerinckiaceae; genus Rhodoblastus; species Rhodoblastus acidophilus. Next base: position 23,235 of record NZ_FYDG01000008.1, on the reverse strand, counting down.
TAGCTGAGGGCGCTGAGCGGCCCCGGCAGGTCGGCGTCGGCGGCCACGAACGGTTTGGCGGCCAGCGCGCGGGCGGCCTCGACCACCACGGCGCTGGTGAAGGGCTGGATGGCGTTCCTGTCGTCCTGCGCGCGAGCCGAAGCGGCGCCGAGCAGCGACACGGCCGCGCCGCCCGCCCATTGCAAGACATCCCGGCGCTTGAGCATGACTGCGGCGTTCCATTCCCAAAAATTACGATCGTGAGGTGCGACATATACAAGAAAATGCGGCGGGCGCGAGGGCGATTTTTTGCTTTGTCCCAAATCCCGCCTCGCCTATAGCTGCGCCCGGACCCTAACGGAGGACAGACATGAGCCAAGCGCGCAAATGCCTCGCCATCGTGCTCGCCGCCGGCGAAGGCAAGAGGATGCGCTCCAGCCGTCCCAAGGTTCTGCATCAGGTCGCCGGCCGCTCCATGCTCGCCCATGTGCTCGACGCCGTGGCGCAGGCGGGCGCCGACGCGCTCGCCGTGGTGGTCGGGCCGGGGCGCGACGACGTCGCGGCCGAAGTTTTACGCGAGGCGCCGCACGCCCAGGTTTTCGTGCAGGCCGAGCGGCTGGGCACCGCCCATGCCGTGCTCGCCGCCCGCGCGGCGCTGGCGCAGGGTTTTGACGATTGCCTCGTGCTGTTCGCCGACACGCCGCTGGTCCGTCCCGAGACTTTCGCCGCGCTGCGGGCGAAGCTTGCGGGCGGCGCGGGCGTGGCGGTTTTGGGTTTCGAGCCGGAAAATCCGTTTGGTTACGGGCGGTTGCTGACCGACGCCTCCGGCGCGCTGCTGGCCATCCGCGAACAGAAGGACGCCAGCCCCGAGGAATTGCGGGCGCGCCGCTGCAACGCCGGCCTGATGGCGCTCGACGGCCGCAAGGCGCTGGACTGGCTGTCGCGCGTCGGCAATGACAACGCCCAGAAGGAATATTACCTGCCCGACGTGGTGGAGATCGCCCGCGCCGACGGCGCCGCCTGCGCGCTGGTGATCGCCCCGGCCGGCGAAGTTTTGGGCGTCAACGACCGCGCGCAGCTCGCTCAGGCCGAAGCCGAGATCCAGACGCGCCTGCGCCGCGCCGCCATGGAGAAGGGCGCGACGCTGATCGCCCCGGACACCGTGTTCTTCAGCCACGACACCGTGCTCGGCGCCGATGTGCTGGTCGAGCCGCATGTGGTGTTCGGCCCCGGCGTCACCGTTGGCGACAATGTGGTGATCCACGCGTTTTCGCATCTGGAAGGGGCGACGCTGGCCGACGCGGTCACGGTCGGCCCCTATGCCCGGCTGCGCCCCGGCGCCAATCTGGCCAAGGCGGCGAAGGTCGGTAATTTCGTTGAAATCAAGAAGTCCGAGATCGGCGAGGGCGCGAAGGTCAATCACCTTACCTATATTGGCGACGCCAGCGTTGGCGCCCGCTCCAATATCGGGGCGGGGGTGATCACCTGTAATTATGACGGATTCCTGAAATATCGCACGGAGATCGGCGCCGACGCCTTCGTCGGCTCCAACTGTTCGCTGGTGGCGCCGGTCAAAATTGGCGACGGCGCGCTGATCGGCTCCGGTTCGGTGGTCACCAAGGACGTCGCCGCCGATTCGCTGGCGGTGGCGCGCGGCAAGCAGATGGAAAAGCTCGGTTGGGCGGCGGCCTTCCGCGAGAAGATGGCCGCCCTAAAGGCGAGGAAATGATTTTCCGTTAGGTTAGACTACGGATTGAAATCATTTGTGACTTGCCCTGAGCTGGGCCAGGCGGCTTCTGTTCGGGCGAAAGGAATCGCTGCATGTGCGGAATTGTGGGAATCATCGGTCAGGGTCCGGTCGCCTCATCGCTGGTCGATGCGCTGAAACGGCTGGAATATCGCGGCTATGATTCCGCAGGCGTCGCCACGCTGGAAAACGGCCATCTCGAACGCCGCCGCGCCGAAGGCAAGCTGCGCAATCTCGACGCGCTGCTGCAGCAAAAACCGTTGCGCGGCCGGATCGGCATCGGCCACACCCGCTGGGCCACCCATGGCCGCCCGACCGAGAACAACGCCCATCCCCACGCCACCAACAAGCTGGCGGTGGTGCATAACGGCATTATCGAGAATTTCCGCGAATTGCGCGCCGAACTGGTGGCGCAGGGCCATGAATTCGTCACCCAGACCGACACCGAGGCGGTGGCCCATCTGGTGACCGAGCAGATCAACCAGGGCCTGTCGCCGGTGGACGCCGTCGCCGCCAGCCTGCCGCGTCTCAAAGGCGCCTTCGCCCTGGGCATGCTGTTCGACGGCGAGGAGGATCTGCTGATCGGCGCGCGCCGGGGCGCGCCGCTCGCCGTGGGCTATGGCGAGGGCGGCGAGATGTATCTCGGCTCCGACGCGCTGGCTCTGGCCGCCTTCACCGACACCATCACTTATCTCGAAGACGGCGACTGGGTGATTCTGCGCCGGGGTTTTGCGGAGTTCCGCGACGAAAGCAATCGCGTGGTGCAGCGCGCCAAGCTGAAGACCCAGGCCTCCGCCTTCGTGGTGGACAAGGGTAATTACAAGCACTTCATGGCCAAGGAGATTCACGAGCAGCCGGAAGTGGTGGCGCGCACGCTGGCGCATTACATCGACTTCGCCAACAATTGCGTGCGGTTGCCGTTCGAGCTGCCATTCGACCCCAAAGCCCTGACCGGCATTACGCTGACCGCCTGCGGCACCGCCTATTACGCGGGCCTCGTCGGCAAATATTGGTTCGAGCGTTTCGCGCGGCTGCGGGTCGAGATCGACGTCGCCTCGGAATTCCGCTACCGCGAAGCCCCCATGCCCGAAAACGGCCTGATGCTGGTGGTGTCGCAGTCGGGCGAGACGGCGGACACGCTCGCCAGCCTGCGCTACGCAAAGACGCAGGGCCAAAAGATCATCGGCGTGGTCAATGTGTCGACCTCGACCATCGCGCGCGAGAGCGACGTCGCGGCGCCGACGTTGGCGGGGCCGGAGATCGGCGTGGCCTCGACCAAGGCGTTCACCTGCCAGCTCACCGTGCTGGCCTCGCTGGCCATCGCGCTCGGCCGCGCGCGCGGCGTGCTCAGCGCGGACGAGGAGAAACGCCTCGTCAACGAGCTGATGGTCGTGCCCGGCCTGCTGGCGGAGTCGATGAAGCTGGAGCCCAAGATCGAGCAGCTGTCGCACCGCCTGGGCAAGACGACGGACGTGCTCTATCTCGGGCGCGGCCCGTCCTATCCCTTGGCTTTGGAGGGCGCGCTAAAACTCAAGGAAATCAGCTATATCCACGCCGAGGGCTATGCCGCCGGCGAGCTGAAGCACGGCCCGATCGCGCTGATCGACGAGCAATTGCCGGTGATCGTGATCGCGCCGAGCGATCCGGTGCTGGAAAAGACCGTATCCAATCTGCAGGAGGTTTCCGCCCGCGGCGGCAAGATCATTCTGCTGGGCGACGCCCATTCCATTGCGGCAGCGGCGACGCCGCTCGCCGGCGAAATCGTCATGCCCGCGATGGCGCCGGATTTTTCGGCCATCGTCTATGCCGCGCCGATCCAGATGCTCGCCTATCACACGGCGGTTTTCATGGGCAAGGACGTGGATCAGCCGCGGAATCTCGCCAAGAGCGTGACTGTGGAGTGACGCGCGTGACGGGGAGGCGACCGGCCTCCGGGCCGGTCAACGCGTCGCTACGATAGGGCGCAGTCCTCGCGACCGCGTCGCAGCAGATGCTTTTCCAACCCATGAATAGGCGCGCGGGGCGCTTCACCTTGCTAGGCTGAGGCGATGGTGACGCCTTTGGCCCGCTGTGGCGATACTTGCCGAGGCGAGGAATTGCGGCGCCGGCGCGTGGGCCGGACGCGCCTTTGACGGCTTTTCGCCACTTTTACCGTGTCCAATGCTTTGGCGGACATTTCAGATTAACGTCCGCTTAACGAAAGATTGCGCGATCACTTGCTTGAGCCCCGGCCAGATCGCCCAGGCTTCCTGCTTTTAACCCTTAGGTGGAGCAGGCCAAATCGAAGACCAGGCCAGCGCCCGTTGCTGGCGAAAGTGAATAGGACAAAGACATGGCGGATATTGACGACGCCGCTTTGGCGACATGCACTTTGACGCTCAATCTCCTGACGCAGCTCAGGAAATCGGGCGCGCTGACCGAGGAGCAGATTTCGGAGATTTTCGCCGATTCCATCCGGCAGCATCGATCGGTCGCCACCGACGAGAATCTCGCCGCCGCCTCCTTTCTCGAATCGGCGCGCATTTCGGTGGAGGCGCAATAGAAGGCGTCGATCCCAATCATGCAATGACGGGCGACACACATATGACGCCCCCTTTGGGAGGCAGGCCCTTTTGCCGAAGCTCCAGCCGGGTTAGGAGAGGCAGGGGGGACGCACATGCGCACGCTCGGCCTGACCGGCTCCATTGGAATGGGCAAATCCACCACGGCGGCGATGCTGGCCGGGCGCGGCGCGGCGGTGTTCGACGCCGACGCCTGCGTGCATCGGCTGTACGAGGGCGAAATCGTCCCGGCGCTGGCCGAGGTTTTTCCGCAGGCGGTGCGCGACGGGCGGGTGGACCGCGCCCTGTTGCGGCTGGCCGTGGTCGGCAAGCCCAATGAGATCGCGCAGCTGGAGAAGATCGTCCACCCGGCGGTGCGGCGCAAGAAATGGGATTTCGTCGCGGCGCAGGCGCGGGCGGGGACGCCGGTCTGCGTGCTGGACATCCCGCTGCTGTTCGAAACCGGCGATCACGCCCGGGTCGACGCGGTGATTGTCGCCACCGCGCCGCCCGACGTGCAAAAGGCCCGCATCCTCGCGCGGGGCGGCATGGACGCGGCGCAGGCCGAGGCGATCCTGGCGCGCCAGACGCCCGACGGCGAGAAGCGCCGGCGCGCCCATTTCATCGTCGAAACCCAGCATGGCCTCGCCCATGCCGAGCGTCGGGTCGCGGGCATTTTACGCGCCTTGGCGGTGTGAGCCGGGCGCCTAAAAAACGGCTCAGGGCAGGGCGTTGGAGCCGCGCAGTTCGCAGCGCGGTCCGGGGCCTGGCGCATCGGCCCAGCCCCAAATCTTGATGGTCTGGTAGGGCGCGAGCGTCACCAGCATCCGGCCCGGCGCGGGGCCGCCGTCGAAATCGGCGGCGGCGGGAAACACCTCGAACACGGCCTGAACCGGCTGGTCGTTGTAGTTTTCCGCGATGCAGGCGGTTTGGTCGCCGCCATTGTAATGTTCGTAAACCGCCCACCAGACATTGTTGACCTCGCGCTCGAAGGCGAGAGCCGGGGATGCGGCGCTCAGGCAGGCGGCGGCAATCAGGCATCGTGCAATGGACTTCATCGGAGCCTCCTTTTCCGTTGACGTCGGCCAACCCTCGCGCTTGGGCTTTTGTTCCAGATCGCAGAACGGGCTTGCGCCGCCGCCGGGGAATCGGTTATCTAGATCCATCCAGGCTTTGCCTGTTCGAGAGCCGCATGACCTTCGTCGCCAACCAGACGCCTTTGCTGAACGCCGCGCCGACCCGCGCGCCGGCTGCGTCTGTTCGCGCGCTCGGACTCCTCCTTCTCCTTATCAACCCCTGAGGGCCGTCCGGGCTATGCCTGGGCTTTCAGGGGATTTGAGTTTCAACCGGAGCTTTTCGCCCTCGGCTGCGCGCGTGTTGCGCGCCTTGCCCAAAAATTCTAAGGCAAAGCCAAAGGGCGTCCCAATTTGGAGACGATCATGACTGATCAAAATAACGACCGCGTTTTCATTTTCGACACCACCTTGCGCGATGGCGAGCAATGTCCGGGTGCCTCGATGACGTTCGAGGAAAAGCTGGAAGTCGCCGATGTGCTGGACGCGCTGGGCGTCGACATCATGGAGGCCGGCTTCCCCATCGCCTCGCAGGGCGATTTCGAGTCGGTGTCGGAAATCGCGCGCCGGGTGAAAAACGCCTCGGTCGCCGGCTTGAGCCGCGCCCAGGCCAAGGACATCGACCGCTGCGCCGAAGCGGTCAAACACGCCCGCATCCCCCGGATTCACACGTTCATCAGCACCTCGCCGGTCCATATGCGCTACAAGCTGCAGATGGAGCCGGCAAAAGTGCTGGAGCTGATCGCCTCCTCAGTGTCGCGCGCCCGCAATCACGTGGAATTTGTGGAATGGTCGGCCGAGGACGGCACCCGCACCGAGCCGGACTTCCTGTGCCGGGCGGTCGAGACCGCCATCAACGCCGGCGCCACCACCATCAACATTCCCGACACCGTCGGCTACACCACGCCGGACGAATATCGCGCCCTGTTCGAGATGGTGCGCGCCCGCGTGCCCAACGCCGACAAGGCGATCTTCTCGGTGCATTGCCACAACGACCTGGGCCTGGCGGTGGCGAACTCCATCGCCGGCGTGCGGGGCGGCGCCCGCCAGATCGAATGCACCATCAACGGCATTGGCGAGCGCGCCGGCAACGCCGCGCTGGAAGAGATCGTGATGGCGCTGAAAACCCGCGCCGACGTCTTGCCCTTCACCAATCGCATCGAGACCACCCTGTTGAACCGGGCGTCCAAACTGGTGTCGGCGGTGACCTCCTTCCCGGTGCAGTACAACAAGTCGATCGTCGGCCGGAACGCGTTTGCGCATGAGAGCGGCATTCACCAGGACGGCATGCTGAAGAACGCGCACACCTACGAGATCATGACGCCGGAATCGGTCGGCGTGTCGAAAACCTCGCTGGTGATGGGCAAGCATTCCGGCCGCCACGCTTTCAAGGAGAAGCTGAAGGAGCTGGGCTACGATTTGGGCGACAACGGCCTGGAGGTGGCCTTCACGCGCTTCAAGGATTTGGCCGACCGGAAAAAGATCGTCTACGACGAGGATATCGTCGCGCTGGTCGATGACGAAATCGCCAACGCCCGCGAGCGCATCCGGGTCGTTGCGCTGTCGGTGATGGCCGGCACCAAGGCGCCGCAATCGGCCGCCCTGACCCTGGAGATCGACGGCGAGCAGAAGACGCAGCAGGCCACCGGCAACGGCCCCGTGGATGCGATCTTCAACGCCATCCGCGCCCTGGTCCCGCACGACGCCAAGCTGCAATTGTTCCAGGTTCACGCCGTGACCGAGGGCACGGACGCGCAGGCGGAAGTGTCGGTGCGTCTGTCGGACGGCGACGCCGTCAGCGCGGGCAAGGGCGCCGATCCCGATACGCTGGTCGCCTCAGCGCGCGCCTATGTTTCGGCCTTGAACAAGGTGTTCGCCCGGCGGGCGCGCGGCGGCGTCGCGGCGGTGGCCGCGCTGTGAAAAAAGCTCCGCCGGCAAAAATCCGCCTCCCCAGGAGATTTTTGCCGGCGGGAATTGCGCGGGACCAATGCGGCCGCGCGCTTGAAATGATCTTGATCTGAAGGCGTGGTTCGGAAACCGGACCAATGCGAATAATAGACGGACGCGCGGCGCTGTATATCCGCCGTTAGGCTTAAGGAGTTTTGCGGATATCGTAACGGCAGTTTTGTCGTTCTGACGCTCCGCCAACGAAGCCGCCGCCAAAACGAAAACCCCGCCGTCGCCGGCGGGGTTTTTCATTGCGCTGGTCGCCCTACGACGGGCAGGAACGCGGAGGCTTTCAGGCTGTGATGCGCTCGTCGGCGTCAGATGGTTCCCGGAGCACATAGCCGCGGCCCCAGACCGTTTCGATATAGTTGCGGCCGTCGGAAGCGTTGGCGAGCTTCTTGCGCAGCTTGCAGATGAAGACGTCGATGATCTTCAATTCCGGCTCGTCCATGCCGCCATAGAGGTGGTTGAGGAACATTTCCTTGGTGAGCGTCGTTCCCTTGCGCAGAGAGAGGAGCTCCAGCATCTGATATTCCTTGCCGGTCAGATGCACGCGGGCGCCGTTCACTTCGACGGTCTTCTGGTCGAGGTTCACGACGAGGTCGCCGGTGGCGATCACCGACTGGGCGTGGCCCTTGGAGCGGCGGACGATGGCGTGGATGCGGGCGACCAGTTCGTCCTTGTGGAACGGCTTGGTGAGATAGTCGTCGGCGCCGAAGCCGAGGCCCTTCACCTTGTCCTCGATGCCGGCGAGGCCGGAGAGGATGAGAATTGGGGTTTTGACCTTGGCCACGCGCAGCGTGCGCAGCACCTCATAGCCGGACATGTCCGGCAGGTTCAGGTCGAGCAGGATGATGTCGTAATCATAGAGCTTGCCAAGGTCGATGCCCTCTTCGCCCAGGTCGGTGGTGTAAACGTTGAAATTCTCGGACTTCAGCATCAACTCGATGCTTTGCGCGGTGGCGCTGTCGTCTTCGATCAATAATACGCGCATGTGAAGTCCTCACCCCGCCCAAAGTAAACGGCGCCTTGCCGGCTGCCGGCCTTGTCCCCCGACTGAACGACGCGAATCATACCCCGAAGACGCTTAACGCCGAATGGTTAACAAATGCTGATTCATCCTGGCAAGCCGTCTCGGTTCTCATCCTCGCTCCTTCGCGCCGGCGTCGCGCCGGTCGAGATTCTCGTCATCAAAAGCCGGCCTGGACGAGGGGGGTCGCCTCCGGCCGGCTTTGTTCCGCCTTTCCCGGCCCGGTTGCGCCGGAGCCTTGGGCGGTCATGAAGCGAGTGTTAAACATGGCGGTTAATGAAGCCTGAACGCGCCGGACGGATTCGGACGACACCCCCCGATTTTTTTGAATTGGGCGAAAAAATGTCGCCGGGGTAATAAATCGGCAACCTCCCTCGGCCATTGTCCCCTTGTCTCGCGGAGTTAATTGCGTTTGTGGAACAGGCTTTGCAGCTTGGCGTGTTTGGAGTCTCTGGCATGAAGTCGCGGGATACGCTCGTCCGTCTCAAAAGGTTTCAGGTGGAGGAAAAACGCCGCCGTGTGACCCAGATTGAAATGATGATCGCCGAATTTGGCCGCATGGCCGGCGACCTTGATCGGGAGATCGCCGCCGAGGAGCAGCGCACCGGCGTCAAGGACCAGAATCATTATGCTTATTCGACCTATGCCCGCGCGGCGCGCACCCGCCGCGACAATCTGGCGCAGTCGGCCGACGAATTGAAGCACCAGCTCGAAGAGGCCAAGGCGGCGCTGGATGTCGCCAGCGACGAACTGGCCAAGGCGCAGGTGCTGGAAAGCCGCGAAAAGGGTCCGGCGATCACCGATCTGGCGCGCGACGCCATCGATCTTTCGGGCCTGCGCGGCGCGCGCGCCTGAACTGGGGGGCGGCGGGACTTGCCATGCGCCGCCGCCTGTAGCAAACAGGCTGAACCGCGCGCGGCCCTGGGACTCAGCCTGAATGCTACATGAGACGTCGTCTGACAGCCTGTGTTCGCGCCAAGGCCCGCCCGCCGAAACTCCGCCCGATCGCGGCGGCGCGCCAGGGGAGCCAAAGCGCAGGTCCCGCATGGATTTCATCAAACGTAATCTCGATTACATCTGGCCGGCGGTCGGTTTTGGCGCCGTCTGCATCTCTTTCTGGCTGCTTTACAACGAATTCGCCGGGCAGGAGATCGGGCCGCAGCTGATCGCGGCCTTCCGCGCCATTCCGCCCGCCCATTATGCCCTGGCGGTGCTGTCGACGCTGCTGGCCTATGCGGCGCTGGCGTTCTACGACCGCATCGCGCTGACCCACCTCGGCATCCACAACATCTCCTGGCGTTTCGTCGCGGCCTGCTCCTTCACCACCTATGCGCTGTCGCACAATATCGGCGCCTCGGTGGTCTCGGGCGCGGCGGTGCGCTATCGCGGCTACAGCTCCAAGGGGATGAGCGCGGCGCAAATCGCCATTCTGGTCGCGGTGTGCTCGTTGACGTTCCTGCTGGGCGAAGTGCTGCTCGGCGGCGTCGGGCTGCTGGCCCAGCCGCACGCCCTGGCGCGCACCAGCGGGCTGATGCCGGAGTTCCTGCGGCCCTGGCTGGCCAATCCCACCAACGCGCGCTGGATCGGCGCCGCTCTGGTCGGCGCCATCGCGCTCTATATCGCCGGATCCGTCTTGCGCCTCCCCTCGCTGACCATCAAGGGCACGCGCATCGAATATCCGAAGCTGCCGGTGGTGCTGCGGCAGATGGTCGCCGCGCCGGCCGAGTTGATCGGGGCCGCCGGCATCATCTATTTCGCGCTGCCGGAAGCGGGCAATCCCGGCTTCATCGTCGTGCTGCTGGTGTTCATCTTCTCGTTTTCGGCGGCGCTGGCCTCCAACGCCCCCGGCGGCCTTGGCGTGCTCGAACTGGTCTTCCTCAAAGCCATGCCCGGCGCGCCGCAGGACGGCGTTCTCGCGGCGCTTTTGCTGTTCCGCCTGCTCTATCTGCTGATCCCGCTGGGCTTCGCCATATTCGTCGTGCTCGGCTTCGAGAAGCGGCGGCTCAAGGAGGCGTTGCAGCACCACCATCATCTCGCCGAAGAGAAGCGCGAAAAGCCCGAATAGGCGGACGCGCGGGCCTGCGCTGCGGCGCGGAGGCTTGCGTCGGCCAAAAAAAACGCCGGCGCTCGCGCCGGCGTCGCATCGGGATGATTTCCCTTACTGACGATATTGCTGCAGGCGCGTGGTGCGCAGTCCGGCCAGCCCATGCTGGTCGATCGACATCTGCCAGGACAGAAACTCGTCGACCGTCAGCGTGTAACGGCTGCAGGCCTCTTCCAGCGAGAGCAAGCCCCCGCGCACGGCGGCGACGACTTCGGCCTTGCGCCGGATCACCCAACGCTTGGTTGAGGGCGGGGGAAGGTCGGCGATGGTCAGCGGGCTGCCATCCGGACCAATGACATATTTGACCCTCGGACGATGGGGCTCGGTCATGCTACTTACTCACTTACGCGAAGAACCCTTGACTACGGTAGGGCACTGTAAAACCGGCGACTTAAGAAACACTTTCGGCAACTGCGACAAAAGAGCCGATAACCGGTTGTTTGGACGTGCGTTTCTTGCCAAATCCTTTCCAGATCGCCGCGAATGTGCCCAATTGAGGCGCCCGGCAATCGCCCGTTAACCTTATGGAACGTCAGGGGCGCGCCCCTCTTTTGCGCCCGGCGCGTTGAAATCCGGCGGTTGAACCCTTATTGAAGGGCCAAGGCTGGCGGTCTCCGCGCCCGGCCGCAGCAAAGTTTTCGCCCTCATGACGATGTCGCACCGCAACTCACTCGATTTGGCCAAGCCGCCGGCGCAAACCCGCGTCGTCGTCGCCATGTCGGGCGGCGTCGATTCGTCGGTGGTCGCCGCCCTGCTGAAAAAGCAGGGCTACGACGTCATCGGCGTCACCATGCAGCTCTACGATCACGGCGAGATGGAGCATCGCCCGGGCGCCTGTTGCGCCGGCCAGGACATCTACGACGCCCGGCAGGCGGCCGACCGGATTGGCATTCCGCATTATGTGCTGAATTATGAGCAGAATTTTCGCGCCAAGGTGATCGACGCCTTCGCGCAGTCCTATGCCGAGGGCGAGACGCCGATCCCCTGCGTGGCCTGCAACAGCCAGATCAAGTTCATCGACCTGTTCGGCATGGCGCGCGACCTCGGCGCCGATGTGCTGGCGACCGGGCATTATATCGCCTCGCGGCAAGATCCGGACGAAAGCGGCGGGCAGGGGGGGGACGACCGCGCCTTGTACCGGGCGCTCGACCCGGATCGCGACCAGTCCTATTTCTTGTTCTCGACCACGCGCGAACAATTGCGCCTGCTGCGCTTTCCGCTGGGCGAGATGAGCAAGCCGGAGGTGCGAGAGCACGCCCGCCGGTTCGGCCTCGCCATCGCCGACAAGCCGGACAGCCAGGACATTTGCTTCGTGCCCACCGGCCGCTACAGCGACCTGGTGGAAAAGCTCGCGCCGCAGGCGGCGACGCCGGGCGACATCGTTCATGTCGATGGACGCGTGCTCGGGCGCCACGCCGGCGTGATGAATTACACCATCGGACAGCGCAAGGGCCTGGGCCTCGGCGCCGCCAGTTTGGGCGGCGAACCGCTTTACGTCGTCCGCATCGACGCCGCCAACGCGCGCGTCACGGTCGGGCCGCGCGCGGCTCTGTCGACCCGGAGGGTGGCGCTGCGCGACGTCAACTGGATCGGCCCCGGCTCGCTCGATCAGGCTGTGGGACGCGAGATCGCGGCGCGGGTGCGCTCGACGCGGCCGCCGGCGCCGGCGCTGCTGCTGCGGCGCGGTGACGAGATTCTGGTCGAGTTTATCGAGGGCGAGAGCGGCGTGGCGCCCGGACAAGCCTGTGTATTTTATGAGAACGCCGGCCCGCGCGCGCGCGTGCTGGGCGGCGGGTTCATCCGCACGGCGGAAACCGCCCAAGAGGAGCCGGCGATCGCCCGGATAAGAGCATGAATCAAATGCCGCGCGATCTCGCGCATATTGAGAACGCCCATGTCGAGGAAGCCTACGCGCGCTGGGCGCCGATCTACGACCTCGCGTTCACCGCGGTGATGGCCCCCGGCCGCCGCGCGGCGGTGGCGGCGGCGCAGCGGCTTGGCGGCAAGGTGCTGGACGTTGGCGTCGGCACCGGGCTGGAGTTGCCGATGTTCGACGCCGAGGTCGAACTGGTGGGCGTGGACCTGTCGGAGCCGATGCTGCGCCGCGCCCAGGATCGCATCGCGCGGGATTCGCTGTCGCGGGTGAAGGGCCTGTGCGTGATGGATGCGACGCGGCTGGCGTTCGCGGACGGCGCGTTTGATTCGGTGGTGGCGCCTTATGTGTTGACGGTGGTGCCGGACCCGCACGCGACCATGGCGGAGCTGGCGCGGGTCACGCGTGTCGGCGGCGAGATCGTTCTGGTGAATCATGTGGGGGCCGAAGCGGGGCCGATCGCCTGGGTGGAGCGCTGGCTGGGCAAGCGGGCGGCTTCGCTGGGCTGGCGGCCGGAATTTCCTTGGGCGATTCTGGGCGACTGGATCGCCGGGCGCAAGGATTTGAAGCTGGTGGAGCGGCGCAAGATCGCGCCGTTGGGGCTTTTCACGCTGACGCGGATTGAAAAACTGTTTTAGCGCGCGAGCTTGCTTGACAGATTGGGGGCGCGCGTCTTATAGACCGCGCACTCAAACGCGGGGCGCGCCCTGTGTTCGGGGCGGAGTAGCTCAGCCGGCTAGAGCAGAGGAATCATAATCCTTGTGTCGGGGGTTCGAGTCCCTCCTCCGCTACCAGAAAACCCCCAACAGCCGCTGCCGGGCGGCCGAGTCCTTTTAGATCAAGCAGCGCCGCCAAGCGCCCAACAATCTCTACCCTTTGCTCCTGGCCCGTTGGGGTAGGGTGGACGATGATCCGTTCCACCAGTTCTCGGAAGGCAGCATGGGCCAGCGGGTTCTCAGCTGACATTTCGGTGGCCAGCGCTTCGAGCATCTGTCGGAACCGGGCGACGGCCTGAGGATGAAGCGTCACCACTGATTCGCTTTCCGCTTGGGCGGCGAGCGCGGCTTCCAGCTCCCGGCGCTCCTGGTCGAGCTGCTCCATCTTCCCACGCATGACGTCGAACGCCGCGGCGCCTTCCGCCAGCATGTCGGCAATCCTTACGAGCTGCCGGCGGATGTCGGCGAGGCGCTTTTCCTTGTCGATTCGCCCGCGCGCGGCTGTGCCCGCCAACCGGCGGCGCTCCTCGTGGTAGGTCTGAATAAATTCGGCGAGCAGCTCGGGCTGGTCGAGTTGGGCGCGCAGCTCGGCGATGACGCCTTGCTCGATGGCGTCCAGATAGTAGCGGCGCTTGTTGTCGCAACAGCCGGATTCGGCGACGCGACTGCAGCGGATGCGCGGGCGGCCGGCCGAATTGTCATGTTTGACCATGCCGGAGCCGCATCGGCCACATTTCAGCAGGCCGGAAAGAATGGATCGCGTATAGCGCCGGGGGCCGCGCGGGGCAGGGGCGTGCGCGCCTTTGCGCGCGATCGCGGCGGCGCGGGTGTCCGGGTCGATGATTTGAAGATGCGGCGCCGGCGCGCGTTGCCATTCGCTTTCGGGGTTCGGCCGGCTGATCCGCTTGCCGGTCGACGGGTCTTTGACCATGCGGACCCGGTTCCAGACGATTTCGCCGCCGTAGATCGGGTTCTGGATAATGCCGTGGCCGCGCTCGCGGTTGCCGTTGATGGTCGACGCGTTCCACGCCGCGCCCCGAGGCGGCGCGATGTTATCGCGGTTGAGGCCGGCCGCGATGTCGCGGGGCGCGCGGCCCTCCGCATATTCCGCAAAGATGCGGCGCACGATCTGCGCCTCCTCCTCCACGATGCGGAGCTTGCCCGGCTCACCTGGCGTTGGCGCATAGCCATAGGCGCGGCCGCCGGCGTAGCGGCCGTCGCGAATGACGCCGGCCATGCCCCGACGCACCTTCTTGGCGCCGTCTTCGCGGAAGAGTTGGCCGACCAGGCCGCGCAGCCCGATGGTGACCGTGTCGGCGACGCCGTCATGGACGGCGCGTATTTCGATCCCTCGGAATTGGAAATCGCGGAAAATCAGCGCCAGGTCGGCCATGTCGCGCGACAGGCGATCAAGAGCCTCCACGATCAAGACGTCGAACTTCGCCGCCTTGGCGTCTTCGATCAGCGCCTGGACGCCATCCCGGCCGAGGATCGACGCGCCGGATTTTGCGCGATCGGAATAGGTCTGGACGATGGAAAAGCCCTCGCGATGGGCAAGGGCGCGGCAGATGGCGAACTGGTCCTCAACGGACTGATCGCTCTGAAAATCAGTCGAAAACCGGGCGTAGATCGCCGCTCTGCGGCTGGCGGGCGTGGTCATGGTGGCGCTCTGTGGCGGGCGGGGCCTTCGCGGCGGCATGATCCGCCCGGGCTGCCTGGATGGCAAGAGCCCTGACCAACGCCAGCAACGCCGGGTCTGGCGGCGCTTTCTGTTTGGCGTGGGGCAGGGGCGAAGGCACGTCAGGCTTGCTCGGGTTGGGGAGCCGCTACGGGCTGGCGGGGGAGCAACACGAGGTCGATGAATTCGACCGCGTCGCGGTTCGGGTCCGTCTCGAACACGTCCAGGACCTCGTCCTGGTCGGCGGCCTCGTAGCTGGCCGGCTTTAGGCCGGACTCGCCGCGATAGGAGAGCGTCATGCGCCAGCGCGGCGGCTTGTCGGGACGCATCACGCCCTCTGTTGCTCGGGACGGGGCACGCAGACCCCGGTCTGCTGCTCGTAGGCGCGGCAGATCAGGTCATACATTTCCTGCACGATTTCGCGCCGGCGGGCCGAAAAGCAGGTGCGCACGATGGGCGCGGCCTCATCCGCGCCGCCGAAGGTGCATCGGGTCAGCTCCTCGAGCGCGTCGAGCGCCTCCTCGAGGAGGCGGTGGGCGACCGCCGTGCGGATGGCGTCGCGCGTGGTTTCGAGCGCGGTCGAAATGTCGTGGATGTTACGGGCGACCGTGCGGCGGACCTCGGCCTGGCGCTCGGTCCAATAGGCGCTGAGGTCGATCACGCTCTCGGCCGGGCGCTTATATGGAATGCGCGCGACCTTGCCGGCGCGCTCAGTCAAAAAGACGTGCTGCAACATGAGCTTTACTCCGCGGCTTCGAAACTTTCGGATTTGGGCTGATCGCGGAGGGAGAGGCCGACATAGACCGTTCCGGCGCGCTGCTTGATTTTCTCGACGCCAAGAGCGGCGATCTCCTGGCCGAAGGCCGCGTTGGTCAGCAGCACCGGCCAGCCATGCTCTTGAGCAAACGCGATGTAGGCGGCGTAGACATCCTTGGCCGGCGTCGGGTCGCAGAGATCGCCGCGCCAGCAGCATTCGTCGAGAAATTGCGCGACTTCGACGGAGGCGGTGCGGCCGGGCTTGGTCGGCTGAGAATCGGTTTTGGGACCGGGCTCCGGCTCCGGTTCGGGCTGCGCCGGGATGGCGGCGAAGGCTGGCGGCAGCCAGCCCTTGTCTTTTGCGAGCTGGGCGGCCTTCCCGACGATCTGCGCCTTCTTGAGCTTCTTGGCGGCAGCAACGTCGCTGGCGCCGAGGTGCTGTTCAAACAGCTCGAATGCGTCGTCGCGGTGGCAGGCCTTGAAATAGGCCTCGAAGTCCATGGCCTCGAACAGCCGCTTGCGCACGTCGGCGAATTGCGCGGCGACGGCGAGGATGTCCGCCGTGGTCTTGCCGATCGCGTCAGGCTTGGGCCGGATGTGGGCGCTGATGACCTCGAAGGCGGCGACGCTGAGATCGGCGAGCGGCGCGGCGGCGCAGATTTTTAGCGCGGGAACGAACATTTCTTGCGCGATCTGCTGGAGCAGCTCGGACTGGCGGTCGTGGAAGTGCATGCCGCCGGAAATCTCGATCCCGGCGTCGGCGCCCCATTGCGAGCCGAGGCGCGCCACCAGCAGCGCCAGCGCGAAATTGCCGCAGCTGGCGGCGACGCCGGCGAGCGCTTCGGTCGCGGCCGCGTTGACGATCTCGCCCGCGCCCTTGGTCGGCGGCGCCTCGATCTCGATCCGGGCGCGCTCGAGCGGCGCGGGTTCGTAGCTGGTGGATTGGGGAGCCGGCCCACGCGGGGAGTCGGGGGCCGGCTCATGCGCCGTCGCGTCGGGGATGATCTCGACGGCGCGGGTGGTGATCATGTCGCCGTCGTCTCCGATCTCGACGACAATGCCGAGGTCCTTGCGGCGGGTCTTTGAGAACTTGCGGAGGATGGCTTTGTGCTCGATCTCGGCGGCTTCGCGATCGAGGGCGATCTGTTCGGGGCTGCCGTAGTCGCTGGGCGTGGCTTCGATTTCTTCGATGCGCGCCAGTTCTGTCTTGGTGAAATCGAGCCTTTCCGGCAGTTCGCGCCAGCGTGGCTCGTCCGGCTCGTCATGGATGACGACAAAACCCCAGCCTTCTTCGGCCCTCACCTTTTCGCCCTCGGTGGCGAGCTTTTCGCGCGCCAGGCGCTTGAGCAGCGCGCCGTCGGTGAGGAGCTTTTCGTCATCCCGGTCGAACAGGGTTTCGCGGATGGCGCCGCCGGCCTTGGCGTAGGCGTCCAGCCCGACAAAGCGGGCGATGGGATCGGCGGCGGACACCTTGTTGCGCCGGGCGCGCTCGCGAATGCCATAGGCGCCGTTTTCGCAATTGATGCGCGCCAGTTCGGAAAACAACGCCTCCTGGTCGGCGGCGTCGCCGGCCTCGCAATAGGCTTCCGCCGCCTCGCGGTTGATCGAACCCGCGCGCCACGCCTCGCGGATCGGCTTGGCCATGCGGCCGAGGGCGAGGCGCTGACGGACGTGGCGGAGCGTGAGGCCGAAATCTTTGGCGATGGCGTCGGCGGTCAGGCCGGCGGCGTCGAGGCGGGCGAAGGCCTCGAATTCCTCAACCGGGTGCAGCTGCTTCTGCAGGCTGGCGGCGGTGGACAGCTCGGCCAGTTCCGCCGGGCTTCCTTCGTAGATCTTGGCCGGGATTTCCTCGGCCTCGGCAGCCAAGCGGCCCTGCTGGACGCGGAGCGCCTGGGCGTTCCAGCGCCGGCCGCCGTCGATCACCCAATAACCGCCGAGGGCGTCGCCATGGACCGCCAGCGGCTTGATCTGTCCGACGGCGTCGATGGTGGCGGCGAGCGAGGTGTAATCGTCGTCGGGATCGGCGATGCGGACGTTGTGCGGCGACAGGCCGTTGATCTGGGCAAAAGGGATTTTCATTTCGGCGACAAGGCGCATGGCGGGGCTCAATTCAGCTTGGATTTGTCGGGCGTCAGGTAATCGGCGAGGGCCAGAGCAAGGATGCGGAGCTGCTCGGCCGCGGCGCTCAAATCCTGCGCGGCGGCGAACGCGACGGTTTTGTCGTCGAGGATGCGGCCATGGATGGCGGCGACCGCCGTGGCGGCGTCGATGCTGCGCGCGAACATCTGATTGAGGAGGTCGCGCGCGACGCGGGGAAACGGCTCAGGCATGGGCGGACCTCAAGCGGCGTGACGGGACGGGATGAAGTGGCGGTTGAGGAACCGGGCCACGGTGGACATCAGCCGCACCACGCGCGCGAAGGGTAGGCGGCGGAGCGGCGTGAGCGCGCCGGCCGGGCGCATGACGACAAGCGCATTGGCCCGCGACCGCTGGTCGTTGGCGCGCTTGGCTTCGGCCCAGGCGGATTTGAGGGCCGCGCTGAAATCGACCGGCGTGGCGGCGAGATAAGTTTGGTACGGCTGGGTGTTGACGCGGCGGGCGCCGATCAGGCGCGCGTCGAGGTCATAGGCTTGGCGCGCGGCGGCTTCGCGGGTTTCGCGCGCGATCTGGTGGGCGCGGCGCATGATCACCACGCGATCAAAACGATGCTCAGAACGAGGAAGGGCGAAACCGCCATCCTGCGTCTTGCGCAGATCAAGGGTGAGGGGTGTGGCCACAGCTGGCCTCCATAGCTTGCTCAGGCCTGATATAATAAGAAACGGATTATTGTCGTCAATCAGTTTCTTATTTTAGCTGGTCGAAAACTGACTATCTTGCCGCACAGCTCGCCTAGCTTGGAGCAGGGATCAAAAGCCGGGAGTTTGGCCCTCGCCATTCTTGCGGCAAACACGGAATGGTCGCACGTTAGACTTCTTGAGCGCAGCCGCGCAGCATTTCGGAGATCTATTTCGAGGGGGTTGCCGATGAAGAAATTGGCACGGACGCTCGCTTGGTACCGTCTGGCGAAGGCGGCTCGCGGCTCGAAGGAGCCCCTCCCCGCGTCGCCAGGACTCGTGCGGACCCGGTGCAGACGGTTTGCGCATGTGCCTCAAATCGCTGAAAACTACGCAACAAATTGACCATTGCAATGGCTCGAGAAAGTGTTTGAGGCGATCACAGTCGCGGCAATTGAGTTTATTGCAGGCAAAGGATTATTACCCCATGGAAGCAAGAGATAACCTAGAAATTTGTGAGTCGCGAATCCGACTCGTTCTTTTCTCCATCGGCGCAATTGTGCTGTTTCTTGGGGCCTTGGGTATGTTTGGCTCAACTCTCGGCGCTTTCCTTGGCTTGTTTGGACGTCCTCTAATACCCCATGATTACCCCGCCATGATCATTGCTATGTTGTTGGGCGCTGCCGGTGTTGTGCTCTTTGGTTTGACTAGCGTTCAGGCGGCGCCGCGAATGTTTAGGTCCTCCATGCCGGTGGTTCTCATATCCGGAAATGGATTTAAGGACGTTCGAATAAGCAATGAATGGATACCATGGCCGGCAATATTGTCGGTAAAGGACCCTCGGAGCTGCAAAGGTGAAAGGGGCTTTTTTGTCGAGGTTGATCCTGAGTTTAGAGCGAAGCTGCACTTGAGCTTTACGTCGTGCTTTGTGCGGTGGGGGAATCGGCTGTTCGGCTATAAGGGCTTGTGGGTGGTTACACAGACACTCAGGGCGTTGCCGGCCGGAACGCTATTTGATGTAATGCGAAGCCGACTCGCCGGCGCGTCCGCTTCGGCGTGAATCTGCGCTCGATGAGCGCTCCACCATTTCGGTATCGTCCGCAATCCGCCGGAAAGAGCTGTGCGCCTGGAACGATGCAAGAACAAGGGCACGATCATGCTGCTACGGGTAAAATCGGCTCGTTGCAGACCTTACTGATCAGGTTTCTGATCGGCTCGAATGACCCAAATGCGGAAATTCGAAGGATGTCGCTGGGGATGTATGGGTAATGCTGGCAATTACATTCAGTAGAGAACAGCCCTGAGCAGCCTAGGAAGCGACGCTAACTGAATAACGCCAGCAAGGGAGCCCAGACACCAGGATTTGCCAACGCGTTCCCAAGCGCTCCGCCGATTGCCCCCTCGACTATGGTTTTGAGCGACTTGCCCGCGGCCCTCACGATGTCGGGATCAGGTTCGTCGATTAACTGGGCTTCAATCGTCGCAATTTGTGCATCGGCTTTCCGGCGCCTCGTGACATCAAGGCTCAGTTCATCGACGTGCTTCTGGTACAGATCGATGATCGCTCGGAGATCATTCGACGTAATTGAATACGTCGTATTCTGGACCCCGTGGCCACCAGGCGCGATATGCTGAAATGGTGAGTGGTGTAGAGCGCCGATATTGAAAGTCGTTGAAGATTTCAGCTCTTCAAGCCCTCCTATCTGCGTTATCGCTAATTCGCACCACATTGCTACGAGACGAGACGACTCCGAAATCGAACCCCAGACAGAGTCGGTTGGATTTCCATATTTCTGTTCGTAGTCATTAAAAGACATGAAACGAATATCGGAATTGGTGTTTCGATTGTATCTGTCGATGACCGCTTTAAGAATTTCATCGGCACCCTTTATTTCCGCAAGCGTGAGCGTCACCTCTTCCGGCGACATTGCAGCGAGCTCCTCGGGAATAGAGACTCTCCAAATTTGATGTTCTGCATATTGTCTGCATCGCCGCGCACGATCTCGAAGGCGCTCGAAAGCTCGTACATTAGCACCCAAGCGCCCTCTCCCGGCTGGAACCTAGCTTGCGCGGGTAAACTGCATCGCAAATGAAATTATGTAAATGCCTGACGCGGGCCAGCGGCGTGCCCCCTTCGGGGTCAGTTCTAGGCGGAAGCGCCTCACGCCGCTGTGCATGCCGGCAAGCGACGCTAACTGAATAACGCCAGTAAGGGAGCCCAGACACCAGGATTTGCCAACGCGTTTCCAAGCGCTCCGCCGATTGCCCCCTCGACTATGGTTTTGAGCGACTTGCCTGCTGCCTTCACGATGGTCGGATCAGGTTCGTCGATTAACTGGGCTTCGATTGTCCTAATTTGTGCATCGGCTTTCCGTCGAGTTGCGACGTCAAGTTTCAGTTCGTCGACGTGATCCCAGTACAAATCTACGATCGCGCGGAGATCATTTGCCGTCATTTGATAGTTCGTATTCTGAACCCCGTAACCACCAGGCGCGACATGCTGAAATGGCGAGTGGTGCACAGAGCCAATATTGTACGTCGTTGAAGAAGCCCCCGCCGAGCCCGATACCCGCGCCGCCGCCTTTTTGCGGGCGGCAGATGATAGATCAACGTTGAAGGCTCCATGTGAAGGATTGAGAATGTCGCCGTTGGCTAGGAGGCCCTCAGCGGCTTCGCGCAGCCTTTTATTGTCCCATTCGGGGAGATATTTTAGCTGCGCCTCGACAATTGACGGCCGCTTGCCGGGCGACTGAGCCATTTCAAAAAGCGCATCAAGAAGATCATCTTGATCCTGCTGGCTTGCCATTGGGATACTCCATTAGCTTTAACATGGGGCCAACTTAAGCTTTGGGGGCGAAAATTTAAAGGGGCGCAGCGGCAGCAAGCCTCCTCGAAGCCGACCTTGCGGTCGGCGCTCTTGGAAGTCCGCTTGCCGCCGGAAAGAGCCGATTGCCTTGAGTACTGCAAGACCCGAGGCACGATCAAACTGCTACGGGTGAGATCGGCTCATTGCGGTCAACAAGATATTATTCTTGGTGGACGCTACAACTTCACTCTCTATCGTCAAGCTATTACCGCCGTGAGCTGTCCTGGTCAGGCGTGATTCATAACCCCAAGGTAACGCCACGTGTTGACGAGTTCGACATCTTCTGGTGGCGCATTGTGCGATTCAAGTCGCCACTTATTGTCAGGGGCTCGTCGCAAGATTTTGATGAGCCGTCGCCCGTCCATTGTTTGTACAATGGCATATTTTCCAACAAGAGTGCTTGGCTGCACCGGCCTTGGATCAAAGAGAACGACTTCGCCGTCAAGAAAGCGCGGCCATTGTGAATCGCCGCGAACCTCCAAGGCGCCGATCTCTCCATCATCAGGGACGTCAATCCATCCCGCTGGGTCATGAGCTGCGGGGTCATCGATCATCTCGACGGCTGCGCCGGCGCCTACAACCCCGTACATCGGAATTGATCTTGTTGGGTGTTCTGCGCTCGGACGCATTTCCCCACGCCCGGTCAGGAGCCATTCAAGAGAGACACGAAAAAAGCGCGCATATCTCTCACCGGCACGAGAAAGCCCGGCTGTGCCGTTCTCATGGTGTGTGTAGGTTGGCACCTTCACACCCATGGCTTTGGCGGCGTCCGTAGCCGTCTCGTAGCCAGCGTCTTCGCGGGCTTTTTTCAGCCTATCTTTTGGCTCTTCAATCATAATCTGACTTTAGCGGTTTTGCTAATCAAAAACTGATTGACATCGATAATCAGTTTCTTATTTTGTTTGCATGAGTGAACGAAACGAGCCCCGCACTAAGCGCATCCGTTTTGCTCTTAGCTTATCGCAGGCTGAGATGGCGAAGCGCCTGCGTGTGAGCCAGCCAACCGTTTGGAATTTGGAGCACGGACAGAAGGAAAGCGGCCCTGTCGCCTTCATGCTGGATATGCTTGAGGCTGAACTTTCGCGCTCTCCTGCATCCTCTCACCCGACCTCCGACTCTGAGGTGGCGGCGTGATGATCTTAGCTATGCGTGTCCCGGACTTTTCTCGCTTGCCCGGCGTAAGACTTCTTGTTGAAGCCCGGCTTCAAGGGCCTGCCCCATCCCCTGAATCGTCTTCTGCAACTCCTCCACCGCCGCCCGATGACAATCCGGATTGGCGGCCAGCTCTGCGGCTTGGGCCTCAAGGGGCCGCATCAGATCGGCCAGCGCGGTCTGCGGATGGGACTGGGTCATCCCCCAGCGAAACGCGAGCTGCGTCACAATCAGATCAAGGGCCGCAAGCCGGCCTTGTATGCGATCGAATGCGTCAGATCCCATGGGATGTTTCCTTTTCGTGTGGCGACGCTGTGATCCTTGTCATTCCTGCGGAGGTCGCCGCGTGATCCCCGATCTGCCGCTGCGCACGCCGTTCGACCGATCCGTCCACGTCCGACATGTCGGCGTCAACGGGCCGTGGCTGAGCGGAACCTGGGCGATCTCCATCGAACCGATGGGGCATCCGACCATTCGCGACGCGCTGCTCGTCCGGCTGACGCAGGAGCAAGTGCGCGCGCTGATCGGCGGGTTCCTCTACATCGACCCCTCGCTCGGCGCTCATGTGCGCAGATGCGAGGAGGATCGCGCCGGGCTGGTTCAATGCGTCTTGGGCGAGACGTCGAATTCCTCCCAGTCGTCCAGTGCGGCGGGCACGCCGAGCGTGGCTGCGGATGACGCCGGAAAGTCGGTTTCGCCCGCGTGCAGCGCCTGCAGCAAGGAGGCCGGCTGATGACGCGTGGCGATCCAGCGGTTTTCCAGCACCAGGGCGTAATCGCCGCCCTGAAGCGGCAGCAGGCGAAACACGCCGGCGCGGCTCTCAAACTTATACGCTTTCAGCATTTTTCGGTTCTCACGGTGGACCCTTGCCGTCTTGGTCGTCGGGTTGGGTGTGCCTCGTGGGGCGGCGCGGGATGGGTTTTTTGTTCCCGCGCCGTGGGCGGAGCGCGCTTTTGCGTCGGCGCGCTCCGCCTTGTTCTGTCCGCCCTGATCCGCGCCG
>NZ_FYDG01000032.1 GCF_900187365.1 Rhodoblastus acidophilus | reverse complement strand
GCGTATGACTGGCTGATTTGTAATGAGAAATTCTCGCCAAAGGGGCGACGATGAAAATGTCCAGCCACGCGGTTCGGGCTCAGCGCGTTGAGCCTTGCGCCTCCCTCGATGACTTCCCCACACCCTGCTGGGGCGCGCGCGCCTTGGTCGAAGAAGTCCTGGCGCAAACCGACATCGGCGTTCCCCAAGGCCGCGTTTCCGAGCCGGCGTCCAATCGCGGTTATATGAGCCGGACCTTGAAGGAATATTGGCCTGCGGTCACGACTGCCGACATTTTCGACTATCGCGCCGATCCCGAGACGATCGACCCGCAGGATTTCGTGGCGGACTTTCTCGCCCCTGGCGATACGCCGGCGGCGAGCGCCGAAATTGTCATCTCGAACCCGCCGTTCACCGCGGCCGCCGCCTTCATCGCCCGCGCGTTGGCGCTGCCGGATTGGCGCCTGGTCGCCATGCTGACACGCTCGTCCTTCGTCGAAGGGGAAGCCCGCTATCGGCAATTGCTCCGCGCCAGCAAGGCCGAGGACGCCGCCGGCCGGCTGGAGAACCTGGAAGAGCTGGTGTCGCTGGCCTCCAGCTTCCATTCCGCGCGCGAGCTGCTCGACCATGCGGCGCTCGCCACCAATCGCGCCAGCGAGGGCGCGACGCCCGCCGTGCGGCTGATGACCATGCACCGGGCCAAGGGCCTGGAATTCGACCAGGTGTTCCTGCCGGCGTTCGAGAACGGAATCATTCCCTCGACCTATGGCGACGCCGACGAGGAACGCCGTCTCGCCTATGTCGCGCTCACGCGAGGGAAGCGCCATGTGACGATTTCCTCGGCGCAATTCCGACGCGGCCCGAGCGAGCCGTCGATCTTCATCGCGGAGATCCCCGACCACGCCAAGGAGCGGGCAAAGCATGCGTCCGATCGACAGGGACGGCCGCAACTGTCGCCGCAAAGGGCGCAGGCGCTGCGCGACCTCCGCGCCCGTATGCGCAGCTTTTAAGTCCGAGCGAACAGGAGCCAGCAATGGAACGATCGCCGCAAATCCACGAAGTCGCTGTCATGTCCGCTGATGACGCGACGCCGCGCCAAATTGAGCGCCTGATCCTGCGCGAGAGCCTGCCCACACGCCGTCGTCACTATATCCAAAAGGCCCGGATCGGCGGTCACAAGCTCTATCTCCAAGCTG
Source organism: Rhodoblastus acidophilus (assembly GCF_900187365.1). GTDB lineage: Bacteria > Pseudomonadota > Alphaproteobacteria > Rhizobiales > Beijerinckiaceae > Rhodoblastus > Rhodoblastus acidophilus. The sequence continues at coordinate 14,292 of NZ_FYDG01000032.1, read as the reverse complement.
GCGCATATCCCGATGGGCGCCTGGGCGAAATCTTCATCGACATGCACAAGGAAGGCTCCGCGTTTCGCGAGCTGATGAACAACTTCGCCATCGCTGTGTCGATCGGCCTGCAATATGGCGTGCCGCTTGAGGAATACGTTGACGCTTTCGTGGGCGTGCGCTTTGAGCCGGCTGGCTTCGTCGAAGGCAATGACGCCATCGCCAGCGCCACTTCGGTCATCGACTACATCTTTCGCGAACTCGCCATTTCCTACCTCGGCCGCGACGACTTGAAGTCCGACCCGGAAGCGGCCGGGCTTTGACGGCGACGCGTCCGTGGCGCCGGCGGCAGCGTGGACGTGGCTTTACTTCTGCTGCGTTCAAGGCGTTCGGCTCTTCCCGGCGGAAAGCGGACGGCGCGGGCGTCGCTGAGAGAAGGCGGTTTGTTGCTCAATTGGAGACGTTTGTGAAGACCGATGAATTCTCCGCACAGTCCTGCTTGATCCTGTACTTCGATTGGAGTAGCCCAAGGTCATTTTTAATGAGCGGCTCCGGCCATCGTCATGGATTTACAAAATTAGTTGGATCGTCGAAAAAGGTTTCGACCTTATTCTTGGTGAATGCCTTCCCGTCAAACCAGTACGACTTGAAGCTATTCATCATTTGCCTACAGCCTAGCTTGTCATATGGGGCTATATGACGAGGGAACTCAAGGTCCAACGTGTTACGGCGGATCTCAGTGCTCGACCCGTGATGCGAACCTTGGTCCTGATCTATCAGGTCGAAGCGAGCATACTTGCCATCGGGGGTGATCCAATGCTGGACACAGTGGGTGTGGGCGATCTTAGCGGGCAGTTTGATCCCTTTTGCTCGACGCGCAAGAGTCTCGGCCTGTATCGCAAGAGCGCCCTTAAATGCGCCTTCGGATACTGCCCAGAAGAACCAATCGGGATCGGCGACCAATACCTGGGGTAGGGTTTTTCCCTTGCCTGTCCACTTTCCGAAATTGACTTCTGCCCACATCGTATTTAACTCCTATAATAATTCCGTATGAGCGCCTTACCGCTATTGGCGGCGTGCCAAATCCTAAAGGTGGGTCGCCGATCGGGATCTATTTAAGAACGTTTTTTTTTCGAATGAGCATCGCAGGGTCTAATGCTACGAATTCAATATTTGCTTCGCGGAACATATCAATAGAGACGATCCCTTGTGTGTGAGTGTCAGAATCTGGATTGGCAACAGGATCGGGTTGGATGCCAACGACGCGCTTAACTCCAGCTTGTATTAGCAGTACGGCACACCTTGGGCATACGGGCTTTCCGAAAACATAGATGGTCCCAGCGCGCGCTCGCGTACCAGAGCAAAGCAATGCATTTTGCTCCGCATGGACCACCATCTGATTTTTCAATTTACCATCTTCTAGCTTTTCAATATCGTCTTCAATGCCTGCTGGAAATCCGTTATATCCAAGCGCAATAGGCCATCCGCGCCTATCCAGCAGGACCGCTCCAACCTTCGCCTTGGGGTCTTTCGACCACCTCGATATTTGTTTGGCGAGGCCGAAGTATCGACGATCCCATAAGTCTGCGGTTTCTTTTTTCACAGCTTAGCCCAAGCCATAGTAGGTAGGGGACATTAGCCGATCGCTCCTTCAGCTTCAACATAACCATTTGTTCCTTGGGGGAGGTTGTAGATTTTTGCCGAGATCAAGGCGTTCGCGACCCACTCTCAGCCTCATACCAGAGGTCATAGGGTTCGACCGACGTGAGCCCACTTGCGCATGGCGATTGAAGTGATGGTTTCCGGCGCAGCCACGAGCTTGTTCCAAGCTTCGCAAGCGGCGTCGATGATCGCGTCGTAGGTGTCAAACACGCGATTGGAAAGCCAGTTGGCGCGCATGAACGCCCAAATCTGCTCCACCGGATTAAGTTCGGGCGATCGGGAGGGCAGGAAGATCGGCGTGATGTTTTTCGGGACTTTGAGCTTTCCCGTGACGTGCCAAGGTGCGCGATCAAGCAACAGAATGGCGTGGGCGCCGCGCGCGACATGACGTGCAATTTCCTTCAGATGCAATTGCATGGCATGCGTGTCGGCCAATGGCATGGCGAGCCCGGCTCCCTTGCCGCACCAGCCCGTTCTTTTGGCCGATGCGCGCCTCGTCGGAAAACCAGATTTCGATCTTCTTGTCTTTGGGCAGATGCGCCAGATGGGCGCTCAACGCGCTCGGGAAATTTTTTTGAACGCCGCGACGATCTCGGCGTCTTGAGCGGGATGGCGCGGGCGCGCGCTGATGTGCGAGAAGCCGAGCCGCTTCAACAGCGTGCCGACATAGCGCTCATGGAAGCTGACCCCGTAGCGATCGGCGATGACGCGTTTGAGATCGACGCGGCGCCAGCGCACGACGCCGTCGAGGGCGCGGCCCGGGCCTTTCTCGACGATCATGGCCAATTCGGCCATTTGCGTTGGCGACAGGCGCGGCTTGGGGCCTTCGCCCCAGGCGTCCACAAGACCGTCAGGACCGGCCTTGTTGAAGCGCAACACCCAATCGCGCAATGTTTGCCGGTCCATGCCGCCGATGCGGGCGGCCGCGCCGCGGTTCATGCCGTCCATAACCGCAGCCAGCGCGAGCAGGCAACGAACCTGATGGGCGTCCTGTGATGACTGGGCGAGGCCGCGCAGATCGTCGGCCGAATAATCGCTTCTCAACGCAAGCGCTGCTGGCATGGCGAGATCCTTTCTCGCCAAGGAATCAGAGATCTGCGGTCAAAAACGGCGGTGAGTCCGCCACCAGAGCCTCTGGTATCAGGCCGTCATTCGCTGAATCGCAAGACCTTAGGTCAAGATTTCGTAACGGACTCCGAAACGGGAGATATGGCCATAGGGCTGGCGGCCGCGGACCAGACATTCGCCGGCCCGGTCAGTACCATCGGCTTCGAGTCGGACTCGACCGTAGTAGCTTGGCGTTAGCCTTAGTTCCGCAAGGCTCAAGGCTCTGCGGCCCCGGTCGGCGGGAAGACTTCCTCAGTCGACGGTCTGGTTGGCGGACAAAGCGCCCCTGCTTGGCGTACCGTTGGAGTTCCGCCGCATCATCCGAGGTGGGCCCCCTCCATCGTACCCGGCCTTGCAGACCATGACTTCGCGCGAGCGCGAGCAAGCCAGACGCGGCATGGATGGGATAGAATTTCGAGGGAAAGCGTTTCCGCGTTTCCCTTGTTGTCACGTTTCAGGGTACGATAACGTCAGGAATGCAAACTGATAGGATTTTGAGTTGGCTGGTATTTGGTCGGACAAGAGATTTGTTCAAAAGCGCTCGGCAACATTGACCTCTGCAACGGCCTCCGGTGCCGCTCCAAACGAGGAATCAGACCCGCAGAGCTGGCGGTCTCGTTTTCAGCAGGACTATGATCGCCTGCTTTTTTCAACGCCGGTCCGCCGTCTTTCTGACAAGACGCAGGTTTGGCCGATGGATGAAAACGACGGCGTGCGAACTCGCCTGACCCATTCGCACGAAGTGGCTAATCTCGCTCGTTCCATCGGTTCTCGCATTGCGACCAAACGACCCGGCATTTTTGGCGATGCAGATCTCCATCTTACTGTGCAACCGATCCTCCAGGCGATCGGGCTTGCCCACGATTTGGGTAATCCACCGTTCGGGCATCAAGGAGAGGTTGCAATATCGCGGTGGTTCGAGCACCGGAAAGATTGGATCTTCTCAATGTATGACAAAAACGGGAAAGAGTTACCGATCTCCGTCCCCGAACACCTGCGGCAGGAATTTACCAATTTTGACGGAAACCCGCAAAGCCTTCGGCTAATAACCAAGTTGCAAACACACGTCGCGTACGCAGGAATTGATCTGACGGCGGCGACGCTCGCGGCCTCCCTTAAATACCCAGTTTCCGCCGAGAACCGGCGCCGTGACAAACCCGCACTGAAAAAGTTGGGTTACTTCCACTCCGAGGTGGACATCGTTCAATGGATACGGGAGGAGACGGGTCTTTGCGAGGGCCAGCGACATCCGCTAACCTGGATCATGGAGGCATGCGACGACATCGCCTATAGCGTCCTCGACGTCGATGACGTCATGAAAAAAGGCATAATTTCGCCTGACGACGTGTTCGCCATTCTCGCTAGCCATAATGATCTGAAGGATTCCGATGTCGTCACGCGAATTCACCGCTCGTTTGACGCGGTGCATGCGCAAAAGCGTCGCGCGGAAGTGGCGCGCGACGTCAAGATTGGTTATGTCCGCGCTCATCTCATAGAGGCTTTGATCACAACAGCCAGCGCGAGCTTCCTTGATCAGGCCGCGGCCATTATGGCATTCACGCACGAAACTCCGCTCATGGAGGAAAGTGTCCTTTGCAACGTTTTGAAAGGCGTTGCAAATCAATATGCATTTTCCAATTCCAGCGTATTGCGCATGGAAGCTATCGGCGCAGCTGCAATCGATGGCTTGATGTCGTTTTTCTGGGCGGCGATTTCAGATCGGTCAGATTTCAATAATCTCGCCTCGCGGCGTCGCAATGCGAAGGCGAAGTTCGGATATTCGCTCATCAGTCCTAATTACGTCGAAAATGCTGTGGACAATTGCGCGGTGACCGGGGGCGAAGGCGGAGTCCGCTATCGTGAACTGCGACTTCTAACAGATATGGTGTCGGGGATGACGGACACGTTCGCCATCAAACTCTGGCGGGAAGTCAACGAGGTTCCGGATTGTCCATAGCCGCAAATGAGGACATTCTGAAAAGGCGAGTGGATGACTACCTGTGGCGGGACAAGTCTGCTCCTGTCTCGGCTTTGAGAGCCATCCTCAAGGAGCACTTCTTGCCGTTTGACCGTGTCGCCATCATCGGCGGCATGGTTCGCGATTTGGCGCGCGCCGGCAAGCGTGGCTTCAAGTCTGACGTGGATCTGGTGGTGGACGCTCCCGTCGAGGATGTCAAAAAGCTTGCGATAGATTTGAACGCAACACCAAACCGGTTCGGAGGCTATTGCTATAAGACAAGCCGGTGGAAAATAGATTTTTGGGCCCTTCGCACGACGTGGGCATACACTGAGGGGCATGCCAGCCTCGATAAAATTGAGGACGTAACCCACTGCACGTTCTTTGATTGGGATTCCGTTATATATGACCTAAAACGCCGACATATCGTCTGTTGTGATGATTACCTTGAACGAATCAAGGGAAAAACGATTGAGGTTTGCCTGCGTCCCACGCCCTCCGTTAACGGAAATCTATTGCGAGCGGTGAGACGAATCATATTGTGGGACCTAGAACCAGGGCCTTTGCTCCACGCGTTCATTGACGAAAACCTCACCGATCACAATTTCCAAGAAATTGCGAAGTTAGACCGCACCGTCTATACGTGGCCGCTGATCGCAAAGTTTGAATGCGCCGAACGGCTTCGGCGACACGTTTGCACTCCGGAACGACGGGCTGAGTTAGGCACGGAATACGCACGGCAACTTTCTTTGCCCGGCTTTTCGCGAAAACACGTGGTGGCTTGAGTCAGGCCGGCGGACATTCAGAGCGGTCACCACTGCCCGTTTCTCAGTGCTACGCAGTTTCGCCCGGCAATCTGCTTCGATCGGAGCGTCCGCTTGGTATGCGGTTCCCGCCCGTGAGACATTTACGCTGTAGGACGGCAATGAGCCGGACTCGTCCGTAGCAGCTTGGCCGTGGGCATAGCTCCGCAGGGCTCAATCCTCGACGATCCTAGTCGGCGGGGAGCGGGCGTAGCGGGAACAGCAAGTCAACGCTTGAAAGCGGGCGCATCCGCGATACGCAATGGGGAAATCGTATCATGTCACCGTAATTACCACCGTAATTACGGCGCGTTTCAAGCAAAATCGGCTCGACGTCGATTCGCGCGATTCGGACCCGAAAAGGGGATTTTTGGGGTGTGGGCCGAGTCAATCCGCACTTCGGCTAGTTGATATCCCCGATATTCACAGGTGTGGAAATGTGCCTATTTCCAAGCCGAAACAACGACTTGCGCGGAAGTGTCCACAGATCCGGGGAAAAGGCCGAAAGCGCCAATTTCCTTTGCGCCTCGATAAACGCTAGGTTGCTCAACGTCATGGATTCGCACGGGCTCTCCTCCCGCAGCGGTCCATGACGAGGCAACTTTGTTGACGGAGGAACGCGTGACGCTCACCCCTATTCACACACAGGGACGCTACACCGCCGTTGCCAAAGTGACAACACACAAATGGAGTTGACTTTGAGCAAAAAGAGTATCCCGGAACCGTCCCATGGCCCGAATCCGATTCGCTTCGCGCGGTGGATGAAAGGTCTGACTGGCGGCGCCGCGTTGGCGTTGGCGGTCCATCTCTCGCATGTGTCGGTCGAAGTTTTTATCTTCCTCAACTTCATGCCGGTCGTGGCATCCGAGCCAGTGGTCACCGGGAGCTAATCAGCACATCGGGGGCGGCTTCGGCTGCTCCCACCACCCGACTACGGCAGGCGTCCATAAGCGCGCATCCACTCCTGCTCGCTGAATTGCCGTACGCTCTTGCAATACTCGCGCCGCGCATTCTGGCTTTCAGGGTCGTTAGGAAGGTCCTTGACGCCCATCTTCGTGCCGAGACACCACTGCTCCATCTCGGCTGGCGTCTTCTTCGGGCCGTCGCCGGCCAGGGCGGTCATGCTGAACAACATGGTGGCGGAAACGATCAGAGCGCTCTTTATCATGGCTGAAATCCAAGTCTGACAATCAGCCGTCCAATAGCACATGGCTAAGTCCACGCAGTGGACATGGCTCAATTGGGCCTGAGCAGCAGCCCGTAATCCCCTGTCTCCCTCGGCGGGTCCATGAGGAATTACGATGACATGATACGAATTCCCCAAAAGGAAACACGCGGCTGCGGCGCCCGGAATTGTGGCGACAATGGCCGAACGTCAGGATTGGCCCGCAAGCGAGACGTTCGCCGCGACGGCGGCTACGTCCCCTCCGAGCCGGATGCCGTCCTTTCCAGCTGAATCATCGATATGTGACGGGGCGGGGTTAAGCGGATTGGCGCGCAGTGATCGTTGCCGCGTCGACACCGGCGGATCACGTAGCCGCGGCGCGGCCAACAGGCGGAAATGTACGGCTAGGGAAACAAAAGAAGGAAGAGAGAAGAGACTATTCGCCGACGGGCGGCGGTCGCCGCAAGGGTCGGGCCGAGCGCTGACGCGCCCTTGCCCCGACCGCCGCCGCCGGCGGGCTCAGGATTTATCTTACAGAGATAAAAGGAAATCCTGAGATGTTGAACACCGAAGCCAACCACGATTGCGCCCGCGTTCCATCTGTCCCGCCGCGCAACGAAAAGCTTGAAGACCCCGGATTTGGCTGGTCGCGCGCCGTTTTCGAGGCGAACAATCCCCGGCGCCTCCAGCGTCATCAAGTTCTATTCCCACCAGAAACGCGCGATCTGGCGCATTCTGGCCGCCGGCTCGACCTATGTCGCCCACGCCGTCGGCGCCGGCAAAACTTTTACGCTCGCGGCGGCGGTGATGGAGCAGAAGCGGCTGGGCCTGATCACCAAGCCGATGATGACCGTGCCCGGCCATTGCCTCGCCCAGGCCGCGCGCGAGTTCCTGCAGCTCTACCCGACCGCCCGCATTCTGGTCGCTGATGAGACCAATTTCGCCAAGGACAAGCGCCAGCGCTTCCTCGCCCGCGCCGCCACGGCCAATTGGGACTGCATCATCATCACCCATTCGGCGTTCAAGTTCATCGCCACCCCGGCGAAGTTCGAGGAGGGCCTGATCGCCGACCAACTCGCCTCCTACGCCGAGTTGATGAGCCGCATCGACAAGGAGGACCGCGTCTCGATCAAGCGCCTGGAGCGCATGAAGGAGGGCATCGAGGCCAAGCTCGAAGCGCTGCAGAGCCGCAAGGACGACATGCTGACCATCGCCGAGATCGGCGTCGACCAGATCATCGTTGACGAAATGCAGGAGTTCCGCAAGCTCACCTTCACCACCAACCAGAGCACGCTGAAGGGCGTCGATCCTGACGGCTCGCAGCGCGCCTGGGACCTCTATGTGAAAACCCGCTTCCTGGCGCTGAACCGCCGCAGCGAACGCGCGCTGATCGCCGCCTCGGGCACACCGATCACCAACACGCTCGGCGAAATGTACACGATCCAGCGGTTCTTCCAGCCGGACATGCTGGAAGAACGCGGCATCCAGGAGTTCGACGCCTGGGCGGCCTCGTTTGGCGAGACCACCACCGACCTCGAATTGCAGCCGTCGGGCATCTACAAGCCCGTCACCCGGTTCGCGCAATTCGTCAACGTGCCCGAGCTGATCTCGATGTTCCGGGATTTCGCCGATGTCGTGCTCAAATCCGACCTGCGCGAGAACCTGAAGCTGCCGCGGATCGCCACCGGCCAGCGCCAGATCATCACCGCGCCGGCGACGCCCGCCTTCAAGGCTTATCAGAAGGTGCTGGCGCAGCGCATCAAGGCGATCGAGAACCGCCAGGGACGCCCGAAGAAGGGCGACGACATCCTGCTGTCCGTCATCACCGACGGCCGCCACGCGGCGATCGACCTGCGCTTCACCGACCCGGATCACGCCAACGAGCCGGAAAACAAGCTCAACACGATGATCGACAAGGTTTTCGCCATCTGGCGCGACACGTCGGAGCGGCGCTATCGCCGCCCAGACGGAACAACCGACCCGACCCCCGGGGCCACCCAGATGATCTTTTCCGACCTCGGCACGCCGTCCGTCGCGGACTCGCGCGGGTTCTCCGCCTATCTGTGGATCAGGGAGGCCCTGATCGCGCGCGGCGTTCCGGCCTCCGAAATCGCCTTCATGCAGGATTTCAAGCGCTCGGCGGCCAAGCAGCGCCTGTTCAACGATATGAACGGCGGCAAGAAGCGCATTCTGATCGGCTCGTCGGAAACCATGGGCACCGGCGTCAACGCGCAACAACGCCTCGTCGCGCTCCACCATCTCGACGTGCCCTGGCTGCCCTCTCAGGTCGAGCAGCGCGAGGGCCGCATTGAGCGCCAGGGCAATCAAAACGAGGAGATCGAACTCTACGCCTATGCGACCAAGGGCAGCGTCGACGCCACCGGCTGGCAAACGCTCGAGCGCAAGGCCCGATTCATCGAAATGGCCATGTCCGGCGACCGTTCGATCCGCCGGATCGAGGACGTCGGCGCCCAGGCCAACCAGTTCGGCCTCGCCAAGGCGATCGCCTCTGGCGACGAGCGCCTGATGCGCAAGGCCGGGATCGAGGCGGAGATCGCCCGCCTCGAGCGCTTGCGCGACAACCATTTCGACGAGCAGGTTATGCTGCGCGGCAAAATCGAGCGGATGCGCAACAACGCCGAACGCGCGCGCCTGCGCATCACCCAGATCGAAACCGACATCGCCAAGCGCCGGTCCACCCGCGGCGAGGCCTTCGCGATGACCATCGACGAACGGTCGTTCACCGACCGCAAGGACGCCGGCGCGCTGCTGCTGAAGCATGTGGTCAAGAACCGCGCCGCCACCAAGAGCTTCAGTCCGCACCGGATTGGCGCCATCGGCGGCTTCGACCTGCGCTTCATCAAGAGTATGTTCGGCTATCCCGTCCTGGTGCTCGCGCGCACCGGAATGAACGAGACGATCGAGACGGACGGCGACCTGACGCCGCTCGGGCTCATCTCCCGCCTCGAGCATGTGCTGTCGCGGTTTGAAACCGATCTGCGGGACGAGAACGCCACCATCGCCCAGGCCGAAAACTGGCTTCCTTCGCTCGAGGCGCGCCTGGGCGCCCGCTTCCAGTTCAACGACGAATTGGCCGAAAAGCGCGCCGAACTCGCCGAGATCAACGCTTCGCTGGCCACGACGAACAGCGAAGCCGAGCCGGTCGAGACGGCCGCCGCCTGATCCCCCGCTCTCCACTCAAAACAAGGAGATCCGCGATGTTTTCCGCAGCCTTGACGCGCGCCCTGACGACGCCCGCCTTCACAGCGGCCGAGTTCACGCCGACCAAATGGGATTCCGCCGAGCAAAAGGCGGAATTCGCCAATGCTCTGATGAAATTCGTCGCGCAGGATTTTCCCCGCACGAAATTCCACAATGCCTTTTACAACACGCTGTCCAACACCTTCGGGCACATAGCCCACTATGACCACAACGGGTTCTACGAGACGTTCTTTCTGAGCGCCAGGGGCAAGATCGCGTTCCTGGAACAATGCGTGAACTGGCCCTGCTTTGGCGACCCGACCACCACCTATTGCGACGTCGAACGCGCCGTGATCGCGCGTCTGCGGCGCGCCAACATCCTCACGCTGCTGCAATCGCAAACGACGGTCGAACAGCGCGCGGCCGACCTCGCCCTGCTCGCCAGGCTGAAGGCGCGCTACGAGCCCGCGCCAACGTCCTCGACGCCCGCCCCTTCGCTGTTCTCGCTGCTGGAAGGAACTCCGTGATGCGTTTCCGCCGATGGCCCCGCCCGACGCCCTACGAAGACACCCCGCGCAAACGCGCGGCCTTCGCCCGCAAGCAACGCCTCGAACGCGAAGCGCTGCCGCTCTACGCGAGCGAAATCGCGGAAAACCAACACAGCGCCGACGAGGAAATGGCGCGGCGCGCCGTCACGTGGGACCGCGTCGAACACAGCAAGCGCGCTTATCACGCCTTGAAATGGCGTGAGGCGCGCGCGCGATTGTTCGCTTTCCCCGAGTCGGTCCGGCTGCAAATTCGACGGATCTGGCGCGACTGTCCCTACCCTCCCGATCACGCCTATTTTTGTGATCTCCTGCGCCAGATTCAACTCGGCAAAGAAGATCCCTATCGCCCGTCCTGGACGGTTCATGCCGCGCTGAAGGCGAAAACGACGCCCAATCCGACGACCTTCGCGGAGACTTTCAAGCAGATCGGCAGGCCGCCGTCCTCGCCGAATGCGGCGGGACCGATCATGCTCTATTGCGGCAATCTCGGCTCTGGCATTCTGTTCCTGCGCGCGACGCCGCTGCAGATCGGCGAGAATGACGCATTCCTCGATCTCGAAGTCACCGGCCCCTGTTCCGACGACGAACTCGCCCTGATCGGGCGCCTCGCCCAGGCTGACCGCGCCGACCGCGTCGTCGCGCTCCGGCGCGGCGCCGAAATGGGCAATGCCTCGACCAGACGAGAGGCGGTCTAGAACGATGCAAGCCTATTTGCTTAAGGCGCAGCCCTACTAGATGTTGAGGAGCAGCGAGTTAGATTACAACTCTATGATAGACGGAGTCCGGCTCAATTGGGACCTTCGTGACCACATTGGCGAACGTGATGTCACGCGCCAAGAGCAGCCTTCAGGCAACCTCGTCCACCGACCGCTTGGGCATGTTAAGCAGTCAGCCGATTTCTGGGATATCTCTTGAGCGATTGTTTCAAATTCTCTCAATGGGACCGACGACCATGCTCAAATTTCCTTCATCCTGTAATGCTTCGGCAAACGCAGACCCAAACGGGTAATTTCGGATTTTAATTGGTCGGACAAGCAAAAGAGTTCATTCGTGATGCAGCTTTCACGCCACAAATGTGCGCCACCAAACTCTTGTTTGAAAAAGGCAAGCCCAGACATGGCCTCCTGGTTGCCGCACCTTTTAACTAAATAATTCCTCAACCCATTGGGTTTTAAATAATCTGGATTGCTTTGGTCAGGTGAAAAGCTGTCGAGATACCGCCCTATTACCAACACGAAAAACTGTTTTGGATAGACGGCGTTATTTGGCATCTCGATCTCAATCGGGAAAAAATGATGTACGCCCGGCTCGACGCGCTCGAAAAGATCCTTCAAGGAATTGTCTACGGCAACAATGCGACTTGTAAGTTCAATGAACGAAGCCAGCGACGAATAGCTTTTGGTGGTCTTGAACCGCTTGGGCGCCTCATGCGCCGCGACCGAGCCAACGGGGGGATAATCTGGGCTCGGCTTGCGGCCTGGTTCGGTTTTGAGTTTCTGTGAAACAAAGTATATGTATGAAGATATATGGTCGAATTGAGCCTTCTCGTCCGCAGGCATTTCGTTGTTGAAAAAAGCGGTCAGGTCCTCATCCCATCCGACATAATTGCCGTCTGGCCAAAAGTCGCCGAAATTGCCCGGCAGCGCCATTCCCCAAACCATTGATTTATCCTTTCAGGCCGATTTGCAGGAGAGCAGCGCTGCCGGCTTGTGCGATGTTTTTATGCACGCAGTCCACCGATCTCGTGGCGTTGGCGCCTGGCGCGACGCTGACGGCGGACATCCGCACTGACAGCCGGCGACGACGAACTATCTTCCCATTACCAAGGTTAGGTCCGAGGCGATGAAGGAAAGCTCAACCGAGCCGACAGGATGGTTCGAAGGGCGGCGGGGCATAGTGGCATTGCCCGCTTTCGGAGGTCATTTTGTCGTTCAACCGACGGCAGTTTCCCGCCCATTTCGTTCATTTCCAGCGGCTTCGGGAAAGGTCCGCAATCCGCCGCAAAAGGCCGAGCGCCGTGAGCGCGGCAGGAGAAAAGCCACGGCCAAGCTGCTACGGTCGAGTCCGGCTCAATTAGGACCTTCGTGACCACATTGGCGAAAGTGATGTCACACGCCAAGAGCAGGCTTCCGATCACCTCGTCCACCGACCGCTTGGGCGTGTTCAGCTGTCAGCCGATTTCCGTGATCTGTCGAGGGGTCGTTTCAAGTTCCCTAAACGGGGTCCAACGCCCATGCTCAATTTTCCTTCATAGTGTAATGCTTCGGCACACGCAGACCCAAATGGTCAATTTCGGACTTTAATTGATCGGATAAGCAAAACAGTACATTCGTTATGTAACGTTCACGCCATAAATGTGCGTCGCCAAATAAATTCCTAAAAAATGCAAGACCAGACATGGCTTTAATGCTGTCGTCTCTTAAAACTAAATAGCGCCTCACCCCATTCCGTTTTAAGTTCGCTGCGTCGCTCTGCTCTGGTGAAAAACTGTCGATATATTGCCCAATCACCATCACAAAATATTGTTTCGGATACGCGTATTGCGCCGTCGCGGACCAGGATGACGAGGGCGACAAGACGTTCTCGGACGAGGGCGAACCGACCGACGCATCGGGGGACGACTCCGAAAAGCCCGCCTCCGCCAGTGACGACGATCACGCCAACGGCGAAGACGACGAGCCCCACGCCGCCGCGGCGTGAAGCCAGGACCGACGACAGCGTGGCGCCGCCGCCACGCTGATTGATCCGGTCCACATCACCCCATTCCCGACACCATCGCCGCGCCGGCCATGCCGCGCGCGCTTCCGCACGGAGAAATCCATGTCTTTCATCGCTTACGCCGATCGCACCGGCGTCATTGGCTTCGCCAAAAAATGCCCCGCCGGCGCGCTTCCCATCGCGCGACATGCCGATCTGGAGCGCCTGAAATCCCAAGTCTCCGCCCTGGCGCGGGTTGGCCACGACAACAAAACCCTTCTCGTTCCCGGCGTTCCGGAGGCCGAAAACAGCGACCAGGCCGTCGACGCCATGGTGAATTTCACCAACAGGGTCAGCGCGCGATTGCAGGAGGCTTCGAGATGAACGCCAACCCAATTCAGCAGCGCCTCGCCGCGCGCAAACGGACGGCCGACCAGCTCGCAACCGATCTGATCATGGATTGCGAGCGCGCCGCCTCCGGCCGCAACAGCGGGCGCGTCAATCCGGCGCAATGGAATGGAACGGATTGGCGTCGCTACGTCCACGCCGCCGCCCATTCTCCGGCCGCCCTTCACCTTTCTGCGCTCTACGCCTCGATCAAAGAGATCGAGGCGGGGCGCGTCCACGGCTAAGGGAGACGCACCGATGTCCGGACAGAACCAAGCCACGGACGAGGCCAGCCACACCGCGCGCGTGCGTGAGCTGAACGACGCGTTTCGCAAAGCGCCACACGCGCGCGGCAAGTTCTGCCTGACGCGCGGGATTGCGGCAATGCCCATGAGCACGCAGCTCGCGATCTTGCATCGCGTGATGACCTTCGACGCCTTCACCGAAGACAACGATCCATACCAGGAACATAACTTCGGCGGTTTCGAATACAGCGACCAGAAAATGTTCTGGAAAATCGATTATTACGACCGCGCCTGCGAATACGGCTCCGACGATCCTTCAGATCCGACGCAGACGACGCGCGTCATGACGATCATGCTCGCCAGCGAATACTGACGCGCATCCCACGCCAATCTCAAATCCTTCCTCATGGAGCACGACCATGATCGCGCAGCACACCCCAGGCCCGTATGCCATTCACCCGGCGTTCAACCGCCGGCACGTCCTGATCATTTCCGAAGTCACTCGCGAACCGCTCGCCCAGGTCTATCACCAGGCCAACGC
>NZ_FYDG01000062.1 GCF_900187365.1 Rhodoblastus acidophilus | reverse complement strand
GTCCACGAACATCAGCGATCGCCCCACATTTCGTCGAAAGCCTCTCTCGGCAACGGGGTCTTGGCTTGAGGGCTCAGCGCGACGCCATATTTCTCTCGAAGCCGAGCGGCGGTCTGCTGTGGGGTCTCGGCGTTGCGACGGGTGGCGATCGCCTCCTTCATCGCGATCACGATCGCTTCCGTGATGGTGACGCCGGCCATTTGAGCGAACTTGCGCGTGAGGGCGTCCGCCTCGGGATTGTTGACATTAATCGGCATCGCGGCTCCATGTAGATAGATCGTTATTTTAATGTAGATTCTATCATCAACATTATCAAGCCGGGAGCGTCGTCGAGCGCCTCATCTTTTTTGCACGTCGTTATTCGGCTTCGCGCCATCGCCCGGGAAGGTGATCGGGACTGACGAGCGATGGGTGAACGATGAGGCGAAGGCTTTCAAAATGGATTTCGACTGGCGTCGTGGTCGTCAGCCTTGCGGGCTGCTCGACCGTGACGCCGATCCCGACGACCGTGGCGACCCCAGGCATGCCCAATGCCGAACTGGCGCTGCAGCAGAGCATGGCGGAGACCGGCCGCGAAATGGCGCGGATCGGCGACATGAGGCCCGCCGCCGCGGCGGCGGCGCGACCGAAGGTCGCGCCCGGCGAACTCGACCGCGAGGTGTCGTTCCAATGGAGCGGCTCGCTCGATGACGGCGTCCGCGAATTGGCGCGGATCGTCGGCTACGAGGTCGTGATCAGGAACGCCTCGATCTTCAAACAGCGCCCGCAGGTCGCGATCGATCCCCGGCCGCGCCGGGTCTACGACCTGTTCCGCGAACTCGGCGAACAGGCCGGGGCGAAAGCCCATGTCCGCGTCGATCCCCAGCATCATCTTGTGGAGGTTGTCTACCTTGTTTAAGCGGCATTTTCTCGGAAGCGTCGCTGTGGCGGCGATCTGCGCATCCGCGGCGGCGAGCGCGACGGAGCGCCCGCTTGTCGTGAAGGGGCCGCCGCCGGCGGAGACGGCCGCACCATCGGCGCCATTTACAACGGATCGCCCGGACGGCGTGATCGTCATGCCTGTCCCGCCCGCCCCCTCGCCGGAAGAGGTCGACCGGCGCGCGCATGAATTGGGCGATCCCCTCAACAAGCCGGTGACCGGCGCCCTGGAGGAACCGGCTGTGGTCGGCGGCGAGCGCCCGCCGTCGCTCGCGGTGTTGCAAGCGGCGCGGCCGGGGACGGTCCTCGGCGTTCCCGGCGCGCCGCCGCTGGAGCCGGGCCGAGAGGAGACGTTGCGCGACGCCGGCGCGACCTATGGCGCCAAGGGCGGCCTGGCCGCCCGCGCCTTCGCGCTCAACGAAATGCTGCGCCGCTACGAGGACCAACTCGACCGCACTTATGACTTCAACGCGGTCGTGCTGCGCCATCCCGGCAGCGCCATTCTGATGGTGCCGCCGATCGTGTCGGAAGCGCAAATGGCGTTCGCTTTGAGCGAACAGGGACAGGTCGCGCGCGAGACCGCCTGCGTCTAACCGACGCCGTGCTCGACGAGGTCGCGGAATGGCAAAACCGACCGTTGGAGCCGCTTTACCCCCTCGTTTTCTTTGACGCCATTCGGGTCAAG
>NZ_FYDG01000023.1 GCF_900187365.1 Rhodoblastus acidophilus | reverse complement strand
GACCTCCCGGACCTCGAGGCGCTGGAGGACGCCGGACTGCTCGACAAGGCGGCGTTGCGCGACGGCCCCCTCCCCTCCCCGCTTCTCGACGACGACGATGATGAACGCGCCGAGGACGGCGATCTCGATTGAGGCGGCGGTTTGTCATCGAGGAAATGAATCAATCCCGCGCCGATTGATTCAATTTATGCGTTGGACGCAAGCCGGGTTTGTCGCGACCCTGGCGCATGACCTGCCCCGCCGACCCGCCGCTTCGCCTGCAACGCATCGACGCCGCCCGCAACATGTGGCGTTTTTACCATCTCGCGCTGCAGTCGACCCTGTTCGGCGAGCACGCTGTGGTGCGCAGTTGGGGACGGATCGGCGCCGCCGGTCTGTGCAAGACCATGACGTTCGCCGACCTCGACGCCGCCCGCCGCGCGTTCAAGCGGATCGAGGCAGCAAAACGGCGACGCGGATACATCGACGCCCAAACCGGCGGCGCGGTCTAACGAAAACATGCTCTTTCAAGTTCATCGGTCCATCCGGCTTGAGCCGAAGCCCTCTTGAACCCGATCGTCCACGCATCATAGCCAAGAGAGCTATTCTGGCTATTCCAGGGATCGGTAATGCCGAATGCGGACCAGCACTGAACCGTCGCCGACGCGAAAGCCCGGCTGTCTGAACTGATCGGGCCAGCGCGGCGCGCTGGCCCGCAAACGATCACCAAGAGCGGAATTCCTGCTAGCTTCGCCATTGCGCGGCGCCGATTGCGCGCCAGACTTGATCCGATGCGCGCTCACGCAACAGCGCCGCGTTTCGCGAGTTTGCCGCGCAACAGCGCCATCAGCGCCGGACCGATTGAAAACTCTTTGGCGCGCGCCTTCGCCGACAGCGCGCGGAGATAGCCGCCTGGACTGCTGATCGCCTCGCCTTTTTGCAGGATCGCCGCAATCATCGCAGCCGCGTCAGCCTCGCCCATCGCCTCCTGCGCCTCGCGCCAAGCATCCGCTGATATGCCGAGCGCGGCGCGCGCCAAACCCGCCGTGGCGATCAGTTCGCTCCATGAGCGAACGCCCTGCCGCGCGTAATCGAGAATGTCCGGACATGCATCGAGCACCATGCCCAGCGGATAAGCTTTTTGTGGAACGGTCCGGCGCGCCTCGGTCACAGGATCAGAGGCGGGGAATTCGAGGGGAACGCCGGGGTCTTGGTTCATGAGGTCGAAATCGTCCCCCCAGCCTTTTTGGAGGCTAGGTTCAAGATCAATTGGGGATTTTGGGTTTGAATTTTGTAAGTGAGGCTCAGTCTGAGCCTCACTGCGGCTCATTATTTGAGTTTTTACGTGATGATTCAACAAATCCAGAACCTCGGCGGACAAAAGCGAAAGCTCTTCCGCGAGGGGCTCGAGCTCCACACGCGTCGCGGTGCGTGGAATACGGCAGACGATCGAGCGAAACATGTCGTTGATCGCAATCCAATCGGCAGGCCCCTGCCCCCCGATCCGCGTCGGCACGCCCTCTTCCATGCCGGTCACGATCATCTTGGCGATGTCGCGCCGGCAGATGGTGATGCGTTCACGCACGCGCTTGAGCGCCCGCTCCTCGGCGCGCACCGCTTCGGCCAGCGCCTCGAATTCGTCGGCGCGGGCGACCAGAGGCGAAAGATCGAAACCGAAAGCGATCTCGATCTCCCCTGCCCCGTCCTTGCGCGCATAGCGCTTGCCGTTGGGACTGTCGCGGCGCAGGATCAAGCCGACGTCGACCAGAACGGCGAGATGCCGCTTGAGCGTCGCCGGCGCCATGCCATGCGCCCGCAGGCCGAGCTGCTTGTTGGAGGGAAACACCACCAAGCCGTCGCCAGCGAGCACGGTTTCGGGGTGAAAACTCAGCAGAGCGTCAAGCACGGTCAAAGCGCGTTCAGATACGCCGAGCCGCGTCCGCGCCGCGCAAATCGCGCGGAAGACGTTCCACTTGTGCGCCACTTTTTCCGGCGGGCGCGCGTTCGACGCCGCTTGCGTTGCGATATGGGCGAGCTTCAACGATCGCCGACCGAATGCGGTCGTCGGGGGATGATATGTCGGTTCCATTCTGTTTGCCTTCGTCGAGGCAAAAGAAATCCGCTCGCCGAAACGGCGCTCTATCTCTTGCGAGACTCTTGACAGCGATTCGCGGAAATGGGATTCTCTAGGTGCGAACTATGAGAAGGGCTTCCGGAATTCTGTTTCGGGGGCCTTTTTCTTTTGCTGTGATCTCCTTGAGAGGGTCAGGATTGTTGCGTAGCGCCATCGTCGGCGTCAGACGATTCGAACTCTTGAATCAGGTCCGGCAGACGTGCGATCAGGAAGTTCGCGAACTCCGCTCCTGCGGCATTCGTCATTGTCAGTTTCAGCTCGCGGGCGTTCGAACGGCAGTGGGCGAAAACCTGGCCATCCAAACCCTTGATCGCGAGCGGCGCCTCGGCGGAACTTTTACGCGCCTCCTGATGGCTGGCTGCGCCTAAAGCCCGTGCGAAGCGCTGGTCGCTGTCGAGCTTTGCAAAAGCGGGCGAAGCCGTCGCGTCGTGAACGCGCTTCAAGGCTGAGGCGTCGCCAAGCGCATCGGCGAATTCCTGCCATCGTCTGCGCCCGATCTTCGGCGCCTTGCCAATTGCGCGGACAATCTCATTTGGCACGGCTTTCGCGACGGAGATGAGCTTTGACGCTTCCGCCCGATCAATGACCAGAGCTTGCTGAATGACGGCGCGGCTCCGCCCGGAGCGTTCCAGCATCATGGCGAATGTGGCGCGCTCGATGAAACTCAAATCCTCGCGCGCGGAATTCTCGACGCCCTGCGCGATGATGAGGTCGTCATCGGTCAAGGCGCGAACGAAGGCTTTGACCTTTATGCCAAGCTGATGCGCCGCGCGAACGCGTCGATGACCGAACGCCGTCTGATATCTACCGGTCCCATCGGCATGTGCGCGCACCAAAACGGGGATTTCTTGTCCGCGCTCGGCGATGGATTGCTTGAGCGCGTCAAAAGAGGCGTCGTCGTCATGTGCGAACCGATCCGCGAATGGCGAGGGATCGATCAGGGAAGGATCGATCTCGACCACACGCGCGCTGTCAGCGAATTGGGCGCGCAGCGCTTCATTCTCACGCTCGATGTCCGAAAAGGTTTCCTTCATTGTCCGGACAGCGCCGGCGGGGACGCGACGCGTCTCCAGATCTTTGTTGTCCGCGGACAACGCCTCGCTGGACGGCTGGGCGAATAAATTCCGGATCGTGTCCGTGCGCTTGTTCATCGGCCCCATACTTCCTTCATGAGGTCTAGGATCTCCTTGTTCACGCTGTTGACCGATTCAAGCGCGCGGTCATAAGCGGCGCGGCCAACCGACCCCTTCTCCAATTCGTAAAGCGACTGCTTGGTCAGGCCCGCATTGGCGATCGCCGTCGACTTCCAAACCGTCGCGCCCAACACATCCTCGCCGAACAGGTTGCGGAGCAAAGCCACGATCTGGGTTTCTGGGACATCGTTCGGGTCGTGACGCGTGACCACGTAGCGGATGAAATCGTAATCAAGACGGCCGCCGGCGTCCTCGATGACGCTCATAATGTCCGATGTCATCAGCAGGAACTGGCTCATCGAAGCCACGTCGACCATTTGCGGATGAATCGTGACCAGCATGGCGCTGGCGGCGTTCAGCGCCCCCATCGTCAGATAGCCAAGTTGCGGCGGGCAATCGATCACCACAAAATCAAAATCGTCGGCCACTTCGGCGATGGCCGCGCCAACGCGGCGAAAGAACAGATCGTCGCCGCGCAAGGTGCGCTCCGCCATGGCGCGGGGCGTGTGATGTTCGAACTCCATCAGTTCGAGGTTGCCCGGGACCAGCGACACGCCCGCGAAATAGGTCGGGCGAACAACATCCCTCATCGGTCGACGCGCATCGTCATAGCGAATGGCGCCATAAAGCGTTTCACCCTCCCCGATATCGAATTCCGGTTGATAGCCGAACATCGCCGAAAGCGAGGCTTGCGGATCGAGATCAATCGCGAGGACTCGGTAGCCCTCCAGCGCCAGAAACTGCGTCAGATAAAGCGACGTGGTCGTCTTGGCCGAGCCGCCCTTGAAGTTGGCGACGGCGATGATTTGAAGCTTTTCATCAGGCCGGCGCGCCGGGAGGAACGACACCGCTTCCTTCGGCCGCGCCGCCGCAAGATAGGCGCGCAGTTCGCCGATTTGCTCAGGCGTATAAGAGCGGCGACCGCCGGAGGACAAAGCCGGGGCAGGGCCGAGGCCGTCGAGAGACAGTTGACGCAAATAGCCGTCGGATACGCCGAGAAAGCGGGCCGCCTCCCCCGAGGTGAAGGAACGCAGCGTCTTTTGTGACGTTGGCGGAAACAGCGACGCGTTGAGCGCTTTCATCTGCCCCGACAACGCCTGCGCGTGTCGGCCGATCCGGCTTACGGCCCCTTCGGGGAGCTTTTCGTCGTGGGGCTGCGTAATATTTTTCACGCGAGACGGTTCCTGAGCGTTAAACGGACGAGTACCGTCTCAAATAAGCGCCGATTCTCTATCGAGCGCAAGAAATAAACGGTAAATGAAACATTAACAGCCTGGATGTTCGCGCTCACCCTTTTGTTGTCCGCGGACAACAAAAGGCGCGATTGGTGAGAAAGCGTTCGAACACGACCGGCCCAATCAGCGCGGCGCAAAATGCCTTGAAACGCGGTCCAGTCCTGCGCGCCTTCCATCGGCGCACGCGTTGGCCGTCGGCGTGGCGTCGGCATAACGCCGACGTAAGACGCGGATTGGCCCCGATTGTCAAACGGGCCGAGAGAAGACATTCCCAGGCGACTGGCGCCGTAAACATTGCGGAAAGCGGCCATTTCGGGACGCGATGAAAAAGATTTTGACGAAGAGGGTGGGCGAGTCACGAATGCCGTTTGCGAGAGTCTTCGCCCCACCCATTTTGTCGATGTCTCTCGCGAAGGCCGGGTCGGAAACGCTGCACGCAAAGCCGCCGGCGTTTGATCGAGAACTGCGGTCTTTTCCTTCCTGGCCGCGCCGATAGGGCAGGCGGCCTCATCTCCGCTCCTCTTTCATGTGTGATGGCTTGGACGCGTGGCCGAACCTCTCGGCGTCGCGGCGCGCTCAAGGCAAATGCGGCGGCGTCCGGCATTCCGTCGCTTCGCGGAGCGGCAAACGCACATCGCAGCAGACGCCGGCAGACGCGAAGGTCAGACTCACCTGAGCCCCAATATGTCGAAGCCCGCGCTCGATCATGACCAATCCAAACCCCCTTTTCTCGGGCGGGCGGACGGAAGGTCCGCCGCTCTCCAGCCAGCGCAAGGCAAGTTCGCGCGTTTCGCCCACCTTCACCGACCATGCGATCTCGACCTTTCCTTCCGGCGCCAAGAGAGCGCCGTGCTTGCGCGCATTGGTCGCCAATTCATGGATCACGAGGCCGATGTATTGCGCAACCAGTGGCGCAAGCGTCACCGCGGGGCCGCAAGCGCCGATCCGCTCGCCGTTCCCGCCTGTTCCGACCGCCAATTGTTCGTCGATCAACTCGGCCAGATCGGCGCCCGTCCAAATCGTCCGCGTGAACAATTCATGCGCCCGCGACAACGCATGAAGCCGCCCCTCGAACCCGGCGACGAACGCAGCGGGATCGGGCGCGGCGCGCAAGGTCTGCCGCGCCATCGACTGAACCGTCGCCAGCGTGTTCTTCACGCGGTGGTTCAGTTCATCAAGCAGCAAGCGTTGGGTTTCGAGCTGACGGCGCGCCGTCTGTTCGCTGGCGGTCAGCGACGCGATGAGTTGGACGTTGGTGATCGCCGTAGCCGTCGAGCGGGCAAGCGTTTCCAACAGCGCGACGGCTTCGGGCTCGGGCGTCTGGCGCTCCGCCCAGTAGGCGCCGATCGCCGCCACGGAATTTTCCGCTTGCACCGGCGTCATCACAAGGCTCCTCACGAAGGTGAGGCGATAAGCGTCGGCGGGAACCCGCCCGTCGGCATAGATGTCGGGGATGACCGCCGTGCGTCCATTGACCATGCACCAGCCGGATATGCAGGCGGACAAGGGAAATTTACATCCGGTCCAGAGCGGGGAGATCGCGTTTTCCGCAACGTAATGGCAGCAGTCGCCATCGCGCAGGACGAAGGTGACGCCGTCGGCTCCAGAGATGTCGCGCGCGGCGATGCGGACGATGTCCACGATCTCGTCCAGTTCGCGCGCCGAGGACAGCCGCTGAATGGCGGAGACCAGTCGAGACAAGCGCGCCGAGGAGAGGGCGTCGTGAACCGCTTCCGGGCGCAAAACTGATAGGGACATCGCCTTCTCCGCGTCGCTCGATCGAGCGCGATTTCGGAGCGTAGTTCCAGGCTTGACTCCTATCAAGCATGAGCGTCGCCGTGCGCGCGCGAAAAGGGAGAGCGGGATGATCGGCGATTTGAAGTCGTGGTCGCCAGGGCGAGCCGGGGCATGGGCCGCGCAATCGCGATGAGGATGGTCGCCGGCGGCGGCAAGGACGTCGCCTTCGTCCGCCCCGGCGATCGGCTGGCGAACTCGCCCGCGCACATTCCGGCGAAATTTCCCCTGTGCAGGCGGCGCCATGTTTGGACGGGACTTGTTCGTCGGCGGCGGCGACAGCAGCGGATGAACAGGATCGGGCGGAAGGAGGCCGCCTCCTTCCGCCCGCGTCCGTGATTTGCGCATCAAACCAGGGCCGGGGCGCGCGCCACGCCGCGCGGCCGGCGCTCGACGGTCAGGCCGCCGTCCAACGGTTCCAGGCGTCCTCGGCGGAGAGGTTGAGCCGCGCCGCCTGGTCGACGGAGGCGACCCAGTCCAGAGGAATGAAATGATGCCGCCCGTGCGCAGCCGGGTCGTCCTTCTTCAGCTCGATCGAGGCGCCCTCGATGTGATCGATCACCCCGACGTGCTGACCGTCGGCGCCCAACACCTCCATATTCTCCGCAAGTTTCGTCGACAGGCCGGACGCCAGATCGACGCGCGCGTTCTCCCTGGCGGCCATGGAGCCCTGCCGCATTTCCGCCGCGACCGGCCTTTCGCCGCGCAAGTAGGGACTCAATCCGGCGCCGTTGTCCTGATTCCCGCGCGAATGACCGTTACCCGTGGCGCTGGAAGACGTCGCGCCTTGGCTGGATGCGGCCCGCGCGTTCAGGTGGCTTTCGGCGACTTGGGTCAGGGCCTGGTCCGCGGCCTTTTCCTCAGCCAGCGTCTCTTCGAGCACTTGCGCGCAATCATCGCGCCCGAGTTGCCGCGCCCAGGCGACCAGCGAACCGTAGCGCGTGATTTCATAGTGCTCGACCGCCTGAGCCGAGGCGACCAGCGCCGCGTCGAGCACCTGCTTGTCGGCGGTGTCGCCAGCGACGTCCTCAGCCTCGCTTATAATTCCGTCGATCGCCGGGCAGGTGACCGCCTGGGGCTCCCGTCCGTGCATCTGGAACACGCGCTCGAGCCGCTGCACCTGATTGCGCGTTTCGCCGAGGTGCTTTTCAAACCCTTGCTTGAGCTGCGGGTCGGTGGCCTTGGCGATCATGTCCGGCAGAGCCTTGGTGATCTTGTGTTCGGCGTAATAGATGTCCTCGAGCGTGTGAACGAACAGGTCGTCCAGTGTCTTGATGTCTTCGTTGAACAGCACCATCGCTTGGTCCTCCTTGTCGCCGCCGGTGAGAGAAGCGCTGAGCCTCCGCCATTCCCTAAGGCGCTTCGCCGGCCGACGTCATCGATGTCAGCCAACGGGCGTGACGAGGCTTGGTTCCACAAACGCCGCACGACTCGCCTTGTCGGCGCCGATGGCGGCCGCGAGCCGCGCGCCAAGGCGCGCGCATGCGTCAACTGCCTTACTAAGCATTTGATATTAAACATTGATTTTGAGTCGATTCTGAGCGATCTGACGAATGGTCTCATCCGGACGGTGAGGAATCAGGATGTCCGTCAGCCAGCAGTTCGCCTCCCTGAATGCAGGGGAACAGGCCGTGTTCAACTTGATCACATCGAGAGCGACCGACCAGGAAATTTGCCGTATGCTCAAGTTTGAACGAGAAGATCTGGTGGACGCCGTGGCTCACATCAATGCGGTGTTCGGCGTGGCGGACCAAACGGATCTCGCCAGCAAAATCTTGCCGCTGTTGCTGCAAAATCCGGAGCGATCCGAAACAGGTCGGCGATGAGGACACCCGGCTGAACGACGCGCCGCTCGCGGCCTCAGCGCTTTTCCGAGAGCGGCTGCAACTTGGACCGAAGCCGATGAACGAGTTCTTCCTCGTCTTCTTCGTGGCAGAACAAAGCGTCAAATTCGCCCGCGTCTTCGACTTCGGCCATCGGCCCAGTCCATGCGATCTGGCCGTTCTTGACGGCGACGACTTCGCCGCGCGTGGCGTGGCGCGACGCATTAATGCGACTACGAGGCATGTTGTTCTCTCAAGCAGACGTCGAACGTGGGAATGTTCCGGAACGAGATATGATTTAAGCGTCCAGCCCGAACGCGGGTTCCACGCGCCAACGGCGCGCAAGAGGGCGTTTTGGACGGTTCGCCCTTTCGGCGCCAGGGCCGCCGCCAGCCCTTTCTTTCACCCAGAGGATACGGGTTTTCTCGGAATGGCTGCGGCGCGAAGCGGACCGTCGGGACAAGAGCGGCGGCGATCGTTGACGTTACGTCGCTCAAGACGACGGAATTCCTGACCGACCGGAGGCGGGACGCGTCAATGTCCTCGCAGGCGACTTGATGGCTTAGGGATCAACGCGGCCGGACGACATAAGGTCCCGGCGGTCGCACGCAATCGGAGCGCCCGGGCGCTCTTTTTGCAACGGCTCGCCCGTTTCCGATGTTGCGACCATGCCCATGATGCGCTCGGCGAGGCCGGCGGAGTCGATGGGCTTGCGCACCAGGCCGACCTTTTTCCCCTCGGCGTTCGCCATGAAAGCGGTCGCGGCCTCCATCGCATTGCCCGTGATCAGGATAGCCGCCAAGCCTGGCCTGACCGCTTGCGCTTCGCGGATCAAATCGACGCCGTTCATCCCCGGCATGGCCAGATCCGTGACGAGAACGTCAATGGCGCGATTTTCGCCCAACAGGCGAAGCGCCTCAATCCCATCCGCCGCCTCGACAAGCTGGAACCCCTGCTCGGCCAGCTCCGCCGCCAGCATATGACGCAGCGCGTCCTCGTCGCCGACGAGTAGGACAGCCGGCCGCCTCTCCGATTGGGTCAGGGCAGGGAGCCGGCCCGCGCCGCCCACGAAAGCCGCTTCGGCCGCAACCGGAATCCAGAGGGAGACAATCGTGCCGCGCCCGGGCGCGCTGTCCACCGCCAGCGCGCCGCCGGACTGTTCGGCGAAACTGCGCGCCATCGGCAGGCCCAGGCCGGTGCCGGCGCCTGAGCCCTTGGTGGTGAAGAATGGCTCCAGCGCCCGCTTCACCGTCGCCTCGTCCATTCCCGTTCCATGGTCGGCGACGGCGAAGCGCACGAAGCGCGCCCCATCGCGCGCGCAAAGCGGATCGGGCGGACCGTCAAGCTTGGCGCTGATTTCGATGGCGCCGCCGTCCGGCGTGGCGTCGCGCGCGTTGATGATGAGATTGACCAGCGCCGCCTCAAGCTGTCCCTTGTCGACCAGAGCCCATGGCAGATCGTCGGCGACGGCCAGACACAGCTCATAGTTAGGGCTGATCGTCGCCATCATCATTTCGCGCAACCCGTTGAGCGTCGCCGCGACATCGACGGGCTCAGGGCGAAGCTCGCCCTGGCGCGCGAAGGACAGCAGACGGCGCGTGATCGACGCGCCCCGCTGCGCCGCTTCGTTCAGCAGGCGCGCCACCTTGGCGATCTTTGGGTCGGTCGAGCGCCGCTCGACCTGGCTGGCCCCCGCCAGCATGGTTTGCAGGATGTTGTTGAAATCATGCGCGACGCCGCCGGCGAGCTGGCCGAGCGCGGCAAGCTTCTCCGATTGCAGCAACTTGGCCTGCGCCAGTTCGCGCGCCTCGACCTCCTGCCGTACGCGCGTTTCCAGATCGGCGTTGATCCGGCGCAGGGCTTCCTGCGATCTCTCCTCGCTTTCGCGGCGCGCGGCCTCGGCGCGACGGCGCTCCGCCGCCACCTGGCGCAGCGAATCCCAGACTTCGCTGATCTCGGGCGATTTCGGATCGATATCCGCCATATCGCCGCGCAACAGCGATTGCGCGCCGAAGTGAAGGCTTTTGATCGGTTGGGTGATCCGCCTGGCGATCAGCGCCGCCAGAATGAGACTCAGCGTGGAGACCAAGACTCCCGCGCCCGCCGCCCAGGCCATCGCCCCCAGGGCGGTCGAAAGCAATTCGTCGGTGTGAATGGCGATGCCGACGGTCCAACCGCTCAGGCTCGCGACCGCGTTCGCCTGCACGATCGGCTTGGCCTCCAGCGACAGGATCTCGGAAACGCCTTCCTTGCCGCGGCTCGCCCGGAACCCATTGGATGCGAGCGCGCCAAACAGGCGGTCGTTGCCGGGAACGCGGGCGATGAACCGCCCCTCCTGGTCGATGATCCCCGCCAACCAGTTGGCCGGCATGGACTGCGCGTTGAGGAGGCGAACAAACCCCTGCGGCTTCACCACGACGCCAAGCGCGCGGACCACCTCGCCTCCCCGGATCACCGGCAATTCGACGCTGAACACCCAGTCCGTGGCGATCGGCCCCCGGCGCAGGGAAGAAACGACGGGCGCGCGTTTGCTGGCCGCAAGCCGCTGCGCCGCCACCGCCGACGACGGCCGCGGCGGCAGTTTTTGGCCGGGCGTCGCGGCGAGATTGAGCAGCAACTGGCCGTCAAGGTCGCCGACGACGACATAGGCGTCGCTGGAATCGGCGAAAATGGCGCGCGCCTCGGCTTCGAACGTTCCGATATCTCCATTCACCAGCGCGGGCGACCTGGAGAGAGCGTCAGCCAGACGGATGTATTTGTCGACTTCGGCGTCCACGCCCTGGGCGACGGCGCGGGCGGTGTATTGCAGGCTGTTGCGCGCGTAATCCTGCTGTGCGGACGCGACATGCCAGACCACGACAACGACGAGAATGTTCAGGGGAACGGCCAAGGCCAGCACGAGCGCGGTGAGACGGCGCTCAATCGTCCATGAATCAAGGGCCGCAACGGTCGGCTTGCGCTCGATGAAATTCAGCAGTCCGCCGAACCATCGCCCCATTTTCGTCCGAACGCCCGTTTCACCGTGTCGATCGCTCTTTGCCATGACCTTGGCCGAACCGCCCCCGGGAGCCGCCTTCTGCCAAATCATTGAAGCGAATCAGAGGCTAATGAGAGGCGGCCGCGTGGAGACGCGCCCATTTTCTCGCCGACCGCTCAGGATGCGCGTGCAAGGCGACCCGCAGGGCGAAAGTCAGGAGAGCTATAAACACCGGCCCCGTCCGGGCAATGAGGGAAACCCGCTCGGCGATTTCACGGTGCGACCTTCCAGCGGCCGCGAGGCGGCGCATGATGTCGATCAGGCCAAATTGCTCGCCAGCTTGCGCTTCTTGAAACGATCCGGGTCCCGCTCGCGCACGCGACAGCAGAACAGGTATTGCGTGAGGACGCAGCCGATGACGAATTCTAAACGTCCTCTGGAGAGGCCGTCCACAATCGCAAGGGCGATCATTACATAACGCAGCCCGGACATGGACCTGAACCATTCCGCGTTGACGTTCCAATATGACAGATTCTTGCGCTGGATGAAGTCAAACGCCCTGTCGATCGCGAACACGCAAAAGAACAGGATCCATCCTATGGTCGTCGTCGGGAACAGGACGACGAGCGCGACGAGATCTATGACGGTCAGGCAGTCGCCGACGGTCGCGCCGGTGAGATCCCAAACCGCGAGATACATGTCGTTGACGTGATCGACGATGCGCTTGTCGCTCATTGCGGAACCTCCAAGCCTCTCAACGATATCGGAGGATGTCCGGTTCCGAAACACCGTCAATCTCACCGCCGTCGCAGCCTGCAAACCCGGCAAGCCTGTCCTGGTCGGGACCGCGGCCATCTAGGCCGATAACTCAAGCATAACATAATCAACTCACGCCTGCCGAGTTTCTCTTAACAGCCAGCCGCGTTCCCCAAACGCGGCGAGATCGACGCCGGGCGGCGCATACCAGCCGCCCGGACGATAGCGCGCGCCAAGATCTAGTGCGATCGCCTTGTTGCCATAAGGGATCCGCAAAGGCGTCTCCGTCGCCGATCGAAACTCCGAGGGGCGGGCGTGGGCGACAGACGGCGCGGCGTCCGGCGTCGCCGACCGAGACCGCTTCGCCGGCGCCCTCTTCGATCTTCCGCCGCTCATCCTGCCCGCTGCGGCAATCTTCGAGTCCACGCTCTCGGACGCCGCGTCGCCGTCGAGGATCTCGCGGGAAATTCCTCCCGACTTAGAACGTCCTTGCGAGGACTTCGCGGCTTTTCGCCGGGTGAATTTTCCGGCGCGGGCCTTCGTCTTGCCGGCGGGCGAACGTGAGCCGCCTCCGCCGAGCAAGGGCGGGCCGCCGCTCGAACTCGCCGTGAGCTTGCCGATGATCCGCTGGGCGACCTCGCACACCGCGTCAATCGCGCCGACCATCTCCTGCTTGCCGACGACCACATCATCGAGCAGGTGCTCCATGCGCGCCGTCACGCCGGGATCGACGAGGTCCGGATCAGCCTGTTTCAGCACGTCGAACAACGCCAACCCGGTCTCGGTGGGGACGATGTTCTTGCCCTGCGCCGTCAGAAAACCCTGTCTCTTGAGACCGCCGATGATTTCCGCGCGGGTCGCCGGCGTGCCGATGCCCTTGGCTTCCTTCAGGCGCTCGCGCAAAGCTTCGTCATCCACGAAGCGCCATGCGTTCTGCATGGCCTCGATGAGCCCGCCTTCGTTGTAACGTGGCGGCGGGCGGGTCTCCTTGGCCTCGATCTTCGGATCGGAAAGCTGGGCGGACTCGCCGTCGCGCAACGCCGGCAGCAACTGCGCCTCGTCGCCTTTTTCGTTGGCAGGCGTCCACTCCGGGAACGCCGCGCGCCACCCCATCTCGATCGGCTGGCGTCCGGCGGCGCGGAAGGGAAAGCCGCGGACATCCAGCATCACGCTGGTCTGACGATAGCGGAAGTCCGGCATGAGCGCGGCGAGATAGGCCCGCGCGATGACGTCAAACAGTTTCTTCTCGTCCAGCGACAGACGCGGCCAGACGTCGCGCAGGGCGCCGATGGTGTTGACGTTCGGAATGACGGCGTGGTGGCTCGCGCCCTCAAGCCCCTTGTCGTAAAAACTCCCCGCCGCGCCCCTGCGGATTTGCAACGGTTCGGGCATGGGAATCGCCCGAAAAGTCTGGCCTTCGCGCAGTCCGGCGACGATCTTCTCCGCGTCGCCGATGGCGTTTTCCGGCAGGTAGCGCACCTCGGCGCGGGGATAGGTGATGATCTTCTTGCCTTGGCCGTCGTAGAGCTCCTGCGCCAGTTCGAGTGTCTTGGCCGCCGACCAGCCGAAGCGCGAACCGCACAGCTTTTGCAGGGACGGCAGGTCGTGGAGCTTGGGCGGCTTCTGCCGTTTCTCCTCGACCTTTACGGCGAGCGGGCCAGCGAAACCGGCGGCGGCGTCAACGACCTCCTGCGCCTTGGCCCGCTGGAGCATTCGCTCCTGCGGCGCGTGGCGGAGCAAAAATTCGCCGCTAGCGACCGTCGCCTTCGCCACGACCTCGAAATAGGCCACGGGAACGAAGTTGCGGATTTCCAGTTCGCGTCGGCACGTAATGGCGAGGGTCGGCGTCTTCACCCGTCCGATGCCGATCACCCCGGCCGCGCCTTTGCCCAGACTGACCGTGGCGGTGCGCGTCAGCGACAGATTGTAGATCTGGTCCGCCTGCCGGCGCGCCACCGCCGCCGCGTAAATTCGGGAATATTCGGAGTTCGGCTTGGCGCGACCGAACGCCTCGCGGATGGTCTGCGGGTCCTGCGCGGTGAACAGCACCCGCATGACCTGACCCCGATAATCGTAATGTTCGAGAATCTCCTGACCGATCAGCTGTCCCTCGCGGTCGCAGTCCGTGGCCAGCCAGACCCGCTTGGCCTTGCGTAACGCCGTGCGAATCGCCTTGAGCTTGGCCGCCTTGTTGCCGCCCTCCGCCGGACGCGTGCCATACAGGCCGTCGGGCCGCAGCAGGATCGGCGACCAGCGCTTCCATTCCGGCACGACCTCCTCCGGCTCAAGCAGGTCGAACAGATGGCCCTCGGCGGGCAGGATGTCGCCGTAGCGGGAGCCGATGGCGGCGCGCACGTCCTTCGCCTGGCTGGATTTCTCGGTGATGACGATCTGGTCGGCCATGATGGCTCAAGAATGAGGAGCGAGTTTGCTAATGCTGAAATCGGAACATATAGTGAACTTGACTTTCGGACAAGAGCAAGCTCGATTTCGAAGTGGCGAGAATTCCTTCACGCGGACGAACGCGATCGGCGGTCCCTCGGGCCTGGCCGCAACCTCCGCCGCAGATGCGTCGGAGGCGGGCGCGCGTCACCGATATTCTCGTTCCAACTTTGACGGCGCTCGACGTCCGCCTCATGCCGCGAAAGCTTTGCTCAGCAACCTACTTATCAGATGGACTCCGAGGGATGCATGAATCAAGCTTAAGCATAAGCATTTCTCATCATTACCATAGAGCATATGCCGACGAGATAAGCCCGCACTATATGATTCATTAAATGAATGCTTAGGGAGACGATGCTATTTCTGACGCATGATGACCGCCGATATCGTTTCCCGTTCCTGGAGCAATTCTATTCAAGCCAGAATGACTCTGGTTATCATAGGATTCTGCTTTTTGGTGGCTTCCGTAACGTCTTTCAGCATCGTCGGTCTTCGCACGATTGATGCAAGAATGCGCTCAATCGCGCAGTTTGGCGTCGTCGAAACTCAGTTTTTCGGCCAATTGGCCGACCATCTTCCCGATCTCCGCCTCGCCGAGGTGTTATTGGAGCGTGCGGAGAACGAAAGGGAACGCGCTGAAGTCTTGGCTGATCTCGGACAACAGCGCGAATTTCTCGGCCGGCTGGCGGAGAAGATGGACGCGATCCCGGCGGACCGGATCAATGCGGCCCTGCGCGATCAATTCCGCGCGGCGTGGGCAGACTATGCCGCGCTGCACGACCGTCAATTTTCGGCCGGCGCAGATCATCGTGTCGACGCCAGCCTGCGGAATCCGATCCATCAGGCTTTCATTGCGACCGAAGAGGCGATGGACCGGCTGATCGCGGACAATCAAGATCGGATCGAACGCGAGGTCGCGGCCGCCAACGCGCTGTCGCAATCGATGATGATGACCATGATCGCCGCCGCCCTGGTCGCTTCGCTCACGTCGCTGGTTCTGTACTTGAGGGCGCGCCGGAATATTTTCTCGCCCTTGAGCAATATCACAAGAGCCCTGACCGCTCTCGCCCGGGGGCGGACCGACATCGAGCTCCCCAAACGGCCAGGACGTGACGAAATCGCCCGGCTGACCGCCGCCTACGGCGTCTTCCGCTCCAATCTCGCGGAGCTGAAGCATGCGCATGGCCAAGCCAAGGTGGCGCATAGGGCCGCGGAAGCCATGGCGCACCAGGATCCCCTCACCAAACTGCCCAACCGCCGGGCGCTCGCCTCGAAACTGTGCGCCTTTTTTGGCGGAGATCATGAAGCGGACAACGGCTGCGCGCTGCTTATCGTCGATCTCGACCGCTTCAAGCCGGTGAACGACCTCCACGGCCACATGGTCGGCGATCTCGTGCTCTGCGCCGTTGCGGAACGCCTCAGGACCGTGGCCCCGCCCAAGGGTCTGGCGGTGCGGATCGGCGGCGACGAATTCGCGATGATCATGCCGTTGACCGGCGACAACCCTCAACCCGCGTGCGCTCTGGCCGAACGCATCATCGAGGCGCTGCGCCCGCCCATTTTCGTCGGCGACCTTCGCGTCGAGATCGGCGCCAGCATCGGCGTGGCCCTCTCGAAGAGGATGAAGGATCCGGCCGGACTGCTATCCGCCGGCGACATCGCCATGTATCGCGCCAAGAAAAGCCAGGATTCCATCTGCCTGTTCGAACCGGAAATGGAAGTCGACGCGCGCCGCCACGCGGAACTCGAAAATGCGCTGCGCCGGGCGCTGGCGGCTGGCGAAATCGCGCCGCATTACCAGCCCATCGTCGATCTCGACACCAGGAAGCTTCGCGGTTTTGAAATCCTCGCGCGCTGGCGCGATCCGCAACTTGGCCAGGTGTCGCCCGAAATCTTCATTCCTGTGGCCGAGCGCCGCGGACTGATTCTCAACCTCTTCGCCGACCTGCTCGCGCAAGCCTGCCTGGACGCCGCGCATTGGCCCCAAGATCTCGTTCTCTCCATGAACGTGTCGCCGTCGCAATTGCGGCACATCGATTTTCCAGAGGAATTGCTGGCGCGCCTGCACACGCACGGTTTCGCTCCCGACAAGCTCGAGATCGAGATCACTGAAACGGCGTTGATCGGCGACGTCGATGCGGTTCGCGACGTCATTCGGCGCCTTCGCGCAGCCGGCGTCAAAGTTGCGCTGGACGATTTCGGCATGGGATTCTCAAGCCTGAACCATCTCCGGCAGTTCAAGATCGACAAGGTGAAGATCGACCGCTCGTTCACCAAGATCATTTTCGACGATCCGGAAAGCGCCTTCATTGTCCAATCCGTCATCCATCTCGCGCACGGTTTGAACCTCAAGGTCGTCGCCGAGGGGATCGAGGACGAGCGCACGGCTGAAATGATCCGGCTGATGGGGTGCGACCTCGGCCAGGGTTATCATTTTGGCAAGGCGCTCGCCGGCCCGGACGCGGCCGCCTTGGTCGCGCGCGTTCGGGCGGCGCATGGGTTCGCCGCCTGAACCGACAGCCCGGCCGATGTCTCGTCCGGGCGCCTGCGCCGCAAGCCGAACCGCGCCGACAGCCGCCGCTTGCCGTCTCCCCTCGAAGAAGTGAGGCGGGGCGTCCCCGCCATCATTGTTTCCAGGCGAAAATCGCGGTTCCAGCTTGTTGTTTTATCGCGTTTGCTTCACGCCAACCGCTCTCCACTGCGCTTGAAGACGCGCTAGAACAGGACGCAAAGGGAACGCGGCGACAGCGTAATCGCGCGGACCGCGGGTTCATGAAAATTCGTCGGCCGGTCGCGAGCAGTGTCGATTGCAATCGCCCATTTTTCCTCGCGTTGCGGAAGCTTGAACGGCACATCGCCATCGTGCGGGTTAAACAGGATCAACACCTGTTTCGCGCCTTGCAAGACCTTGTCGTTGCGCAGCCACAGGCCGATTGTGGTGGCGCCGGCGTCATGCCAGTGCCGTTCGTCCTGCTCGCCGCCGCCCGGATTGAGCCATTGTATTTCGCAACCGTCGCGCCATGACGCGCGCCGCAAAATCTCGTTGTCGCGCCGCAGGCGGATGAGATCGCGCGTGAAATCGGTCAAGGCCCGCGCCTCCGGCGGCAGGTTATCCCAATGCATCCACCCGATCTCGCTGTCCTGACAATAGGCGTTGTTGTTGCCCATCTGGCTGCGCGCATATTCGTCGCCTGCGAGCAGCATGGGCGCGCCATGCGACAGGAACAGGCTGGCGATCAGGTTGCGGCGCTGGCGCGTTCGCGTCGCGTTGACGCCCTCGTCGTCGGTCGGGC
The DNA here is from genome assembly GCF_900187365.1 of Rhodoblastus acidophilus. Lineage (GTDB taxonomy): Bacteria > Pseudomonadota > Alphaproteobacteria > Rhizobiales > Beijerinckiaceae > Rhodoblastus > Rhodoblastus acidophilus. The sequence continues at coordinate 6,473 of NZ_FYDG01000023.1, read as the reverse complement.
CTTCCGCGCCGTAGTTGCAACTGCGGTTGTCGCTGTGCCCGTCGCGATTATCCTCGCCATTGGCCTCATTGTGCTTCTCGTTGTAGCTGACGAGATCGTTGAGTGTGAAGCCATCGTGGGCGGTGAGGAAATTGATGCTGGCGTGCGGGCGTCGACCGCAATGGTCGTAGACGTCTGCCGAGCCAAGCACGCGCGCCGCCATGTCGCGGGTGACGCCGTCGTCGCCGCGCCAATAAGCGCGCAAGGTGTCGCGGTATTTATCGTTCCATTCCGACCAGCCGGGCGGGAAGCCGCCGACCTGATAGCCGCCGGGGCCGATGTCCCACGGCTCGCCGATCAGCTTCACCTTGCGCAACGTCGGGTCCTGGCCGATGGCGTCGAAGAAGCCGCCGCGCGGATCGAACCCATCCGGCTCGCGCCCGAGAATCGTTCCGAGATCGAAGCGGAAGCCGTCCACCTCCATCGTCTCGGTCCAGTAGCGAAGCGAATCCAACACCATTTGCAGCACGCGGGGGTGGCCGGTGTTGATCGTGTTGCCCGTGCCGGTGTCGTTGATGTAAAAGCGCTTTTCATGCGGCATCAACCGGTAATAGGCGGCGTTGTCGATGCCTTTGAAGTTGAGGGTCGCCCCGCGCTCGTTGCCTTCGGCGGTATGATTGTAAACGACGTCCAGAATGACCTCCAGGCCGGCGTCGTGCAGCTTCCTCACCATGTCGCGGAAACTGGCCAAGCCCGAAGCGCCGAGATAGCGCTGCTCCGGCGCGAAGAAGCCGATGCTGTTGTAGCCCCAATAGTTCCGCATGTTCTTCTCGACGAGATGATGGTCGTCGAGGAACGCATGGATGGGGAGCAGTTCGACGGACGTGACGCCGAGGCTCTTGATGTAGGAGACGAGCGCATCGTGACCGAAGCCGTCGAAGGTCCCGCGCATCTGCTCCGGCACGGCGGAATGCAGCATGGTGGCGCCGCGCGCGTGAATTTCATAGAAAATCGCGCGCGACCAGTCGACGCGCGGCTTGCCCGGCGCCTGCGGATCGGCGTGAAAATCGCTCACCACGCATTTCGGCATGAAAGGCGCGCTGTCGGACTCGTTGCGCGTCAGATCGGGATGATCCTTGGCGTGGATGTCATAGCCATAAACGGCCGCGTCCCATTTCAGCTCGCCGTGCAGCCGCCGCGCATAGGGGTCGAGCAGCAGCTTGTTCGGATTGAACCGCAAGCCGTGTTCCGGCGCGAACGGCCCATGCACGCGATAGCCATAGAGCTGGCCGGGTTTCAAGCCGGGCGCGAAGCCGTGCCAGATCTCGTTGGTGTATTCGGGAAGATCGACGCGCGCGATCTCCACCTTGCCGCTGGGGTCGAACAGGCAGAGTTCGACCCGCTCCGCCGCGCCGGAAAACAGCGCGAAATTGACCCCGCCCTCGACCGGGGTGGCGCCCAGCTCCAGCGGGGAGCCGGCAAGAATTTCTGGAGCCAGTTTTTGATTTTGAACAGTCATTCGTCGCGCGCTCCCATAAGAACGTCGTGGCGGCCCGGTTCCGGACGCTCCTTGTCGCTCATGTCGACCGGGGCTCCGGATTCGGACTTCAGCTGTGCAACGTCAGTCCGCGCGGCCAGTTCCACGGCGGCGCGCAAGTTCCGCCCTGACTGGCGGGACTGAGCAGACGCCAGGCCGTTTCGACGGGCAGGACGCGGAACGCGCCATATGGTCTTACGCTGGGAACCTGCTGTCGCGTCGCGCGTTACAGAGGATGATGACACGACATGCCGATCATGCGCCTCCGGCTCGCCAGGAGGCCAGACATCCCGGAGCGCTCTTGCGCGAACATGTGCTGCCCGGCCTGAACCTGTCCGTCAGCCAGGCGGCGCGGGATCTTGTCGTCACGCGTCAAACGCTTCACCGCATTCTCGCCGGAAATGCGGCCATCACCACGGAAATGGCGTTGAGGCTGGAGAAGTTTTGCGGCGTCTCATCGCAGTTCTGGCTGGATCGCCAGCATCAATATGAGCTGCAACGCACGAAATCAGACCTCGCGTCCGTCCTGAGTCGCATCCCCTCGCGACAACTGGTCGACACGGTGGTCCGGAAAATGGGGGCGAGCGATGCGGAATGAAAACGGTTCGGAGGCCAAGGCCCGAACCGGCGTGCCCGGACTTGACGAGATCTTGGCCGGCGGCCTGACCGCCGGGCATGTGTTTCTTCTTGAAGGCAATCCCGGCACGGGCAAGACCACCATTGCGCTGCGCTTCCTGCTGGAAGGGGCGGCGGCCGGCGAGCAATGCCTTTATGTCACCCTGTCTGAAAACGAGCAGGAATTGCGCAATGGCGCGGCCTCGCACGGCTGGATCCTCGGCGAGAAGATCGAGGTGTTCGAACTGGTTCCGCCCGAAAGCCTGCTGGATGCGGATCAGCAGCAAAGCCTGCTCTATTCGTCCGACCTCGAACTCGGCGAAGCCATAACCTCGCTATTCCAGGCGTTTGAACGCGTGAAGCCCAGCCGCGTCGTTCTGGACAGCCTGTCAGAGATTCGCCTGCTGGCGCAGAGTTCGCTGCGCTACCGGCGACAGATTCTGGCGCTCAAGCACTATTTCGCGCGACATGGCGCCACCGTTCTGCTGCTCGACGACCGCACGACGGAAACCTCCGACAAAACCGCGCACAGCATTGTGCAAGGCGTCATCATGCTGGAGGAAATGGCCCCGACCTTTGGCGCCGAACGCCGACGGCTGCGCGTCTCCAAATATCGCGGGACCGCCTTCCGCGGCGGCTACCACGATTTCTCGATCAAGACGGGCGGGGTGGCCGTCTTTCCAAGGCTGGTCGCAGCCGAGCATCGCACAAGCTTTGTGCGCGACCAGAGAAAGAGCGATATCGCCGAACTCGATGCGCTTCTGGGCGGCGGCGTCGAACAAGGATCAAGCACGTTGATCGTGGGGCCAGCCGGCGCGGGCAAGAGCACTTTCGCACTCCAGTTCGTGGCGGCCGCCTGCAGGCGCGGCGAGAAGGCCGCGGTCTTCGTGTTCGATGAAGAACTCGGCCTGCTGTTCGATCGGACGAAGCTCATCGGCTTTGATCTTGAGGGTCTGCGCGACGCCGGGTTGTTGCATATCGAGCAACTCGACGCCGCGGAAATGTCGCCGGGCGAATTTGCGCATCGGGTCCGCCACCGGGTCGACCAGGCGCAGGCCAAGACAATCGTCATCGACAGCCTGAATGGCTATCGCGCCGCGATGCCGGAGGAAAACGCGCTCATCCTGCATATCCATGAATTGCTGCAGTACCTGAACCGGCAGGGCGCCAACAGCTTCCTGACGATTGCGCAGCGCGGCATGGCAGGCCAAGTGGAGACGCCGGTCGCCGTCACCTATCTCGCCGACACGGTGATTCAGCTTCGCTACTTCGAGACGTTGGGCCGGGTGCGCCGGGCCGTTTCGATCGTAAAAAAGCGGATGGGCAGCCACGAAGACACCATTCGGGAGTTTCTCATCACCCAGGGCGGCGTCAGGCTTGGCGACCCGCTGCGCAAATTCGAGGGAGCCCTTGGCGGCGTTCCAGCCTTTGCTGGCGATGCGCAACCGCTTCTCTCAGAGCCGTTGGCGGGAGACGATTATTCCTGATTCAGTCACGACCCGAGCGGTGATATTCGCCCCGCATGGCCGGGACGCGGCGGTTGCGCGCATGTTGCTGGAGGGCGCCGGGGTCCAGTCGGTCATCTGTGAAAACATTGGCGAGTTCGAGAGCCGACTGGACGAGAACGCCTGTTTCGCTCTCGTCACGGAGGAAGCGTTGCGGTTCGCCGATCTGCGCGGCGTCGGCGTCCGCGTTGCGGCGCAGCCGACATGGTCGGATTTGCCCTTCATTATCTTGACCCATCGGACGACGGCTTCGGAACGCAGCTCGGGGGCCACGGCGCTACATGAGATTTCCGGCAATGTCACGCTGCTGGAACGGCCATTTCGTCCGGCCACCTTTGTCAGCGTCATCCGCACGATCTTCAAGGGCCGGCAGCGCCAATTCGAAGCCCGCGACCACATTGAAGAACTTCATGAGAGCGAGGAGCGCCTGCGCACGGCCCTGCTTGCGGGCCACCTCGGGGCGTGGGAGCTGAATTTGAAGACCCGGGCGCTGACCGCTTCATCGGTCTGCCGGGCGGTGTTCGGCCGCGCCCTGGACGAACCCTTTCCCATTCAAGATGTGTGGCGCAGGATTTGCCGGCACGATCGTCGCCGCATGTGGCGCGCCTTGCGCGTCACTCTCGCGGAAAATTCCGACCTTGCGGTCGAGTGCGGGCATTGTTGGCCGGACGGAAGCCTGCACTGGGCCGAGATCCGGGCGCGCCTCGTCTGGGACCGGTGCGGCGGTCATCCCTGTTTGGTGGGGGTATGTTCGGACGTCACCGATCGAAGGATGGGCCAGGAAGCCCTGGCCCGGCTCAATGAAGCGCTGGAGCAGCGCGTGACGGCCAGAACGGCCGAGTTGAAAGAGGCGCACGCCGCCGTTCTGGTCGAAATCTCGGAGAAGGAACGGGCGCAGGAGCAGCTGCGGCAAGCGCAAAAGATGGAGATGATCGGCCAGTTGACGGGCGGCGTCGCCCACGATTTCAACAATCTCCTAATGGCGGTCATGGGCAATCTCGACGTGCTTCGCAAGCATTTGCCCGACGACCCGCGACTGACGCGCCTGATCAACGGGGCTCTGCAGGGCGCGCAGCGGGGCGCGGCGCTTACGCAACGGCTTCTCGCTTTTGCGCGTCGGCAGGATTTGAAGGCCGAACCGAGAAACCTTGCCGATATCGTTCGAGGAGCGACCGATCTGATTGAACGCTCGGCCGGTTCGCACATCGAGCTGCGCCTCGACCTTCCGTCCGCCATTCCGCCGACCTTGGTTGACGCCAACCAGATGGAGCTCGCTGTGCTCAACCTCGTCATCAATGCGCGGGACGCCATGCCGGACGGCGGACGCCTTTCGATCGCCATCGACCAGGTCGACAGGCCCGCCACCGACGAAACGCGCGGAGGACGCTTTGTCCGCCTGATCGTGAGCGACACCGGACATGGGATGGACGCGCAAACCTTGCAAAGGGCGACCGAGCCGTTCTTCTCGACCAAGGAGCTTGGAAAGGGCACGGGCCTTGGGCTCTCCATGGTGCAGGGATTGGCGCTGCAATTGAATGGCGCCTTCCGGCTGACGAGCCAGGTCGGCCGTGGCACGCAAGCCGAACTTCTGTTGCCGGTCACCCGCGCCATCGTGAGGGAAGAAAAGCCTTTGCAAAACGAAACGAAGGAAAAATCGGGAAAGATGACGATCCTTGTGGTGGACGACGACGCGCTTATCGCGATGAGCACCGTCTGCATGCTCGAGGATCTCGGCCACGACGTCATCGAGGCCAACTCCGGCGCGCGAGCGCTTGAAATCTTGAGAAATGATCCGTCCGTCGACCTCATGGTCACGGACTATTCCATGCCCAAAATGAACGGCGGGGAGCTTGCGGTTGCGGCAAGGGAAATCCGGCCGCACCTTCCGATCTTGCTCGCGACCGGATACGCGGACATTCCACCGGGCTCGCCCGTGTCGCTGCCGAGAATCTCCAAACCTTATCGGCAAGATCAATTGGAGGCGGAGATTGCGAAGGCGCTGCGACAGCCTCTCGGCCGCAAGGCGTCCTAAGCCTTTGCCGCACAGACGGCCCGCGGGTCCGCCGTCGCGGACCCCGCAGGTTCGCCCTCTGACGAAGCCTTGGTCATCATCGTCGATGCGGCGCGGGCCGAACTCTTGCGCGCGGTTTCGCCGCTCGGCCGCGAATCCAGACCGCCTTCGGCGCGTCGACGCGCGATCCCGAGACGATCGCCTTGCGCCGGCTGGTGTTCAGCAAGGACGGCATGAGGCGTCCACACCTTCAAATCACGCGACAATCGAGCCTGACCCTGCGCCAGATCGCAGCGCTCGCGCGCGGCGGCGTCGGTGACGGACCGTCTTTCTCAACCTGCCAGTCGCCACGCGGCTTGGGGCCTGCCCCCGAACGTCGCCGCTGAAGCCGATATGGAAGGCCTCTTTCAGCACCCCTTACCAAGGTAATACAACAACGCGCTATGTTATAGATTTACATTGACCAATGGTAATGTAAACGATCTCTTTATTAACTCGATTCTACATATTCAGCAATGCGATACTAAGAAATTTAAGACAATATTCACGCGTATTCACGACTATGACGCCATGTTTTGGAGCGTAATTCCATGGCGCGTTCGTGCGACGATTTATATGATCCGACCATCAGTTTTGGCGACAATATTACGATTCGTAATATTTCCGACCTCAAGGACGACCTGCTTGGCCATCTGACCCAGGCGGGTCGTCTTACGTTGGTCATCGACGAGGATGCGCTTGTCGATTTGAGCGGCGTTCAACTGATCGTCGCCGCGCAAGCCTTCGCCCGGCGCGAAGGCAAGGCCCTTCGCCTCGCCCGCCCGGC
>NZ_FYDG01000013.1 GCF_900187365.1 Rhodoblastus acidophilus | reverse complement strand
TCTGGCGAAACGGTGAAATCGGCCCAGGACGCCGGCGAAATGCTCAACCGCCTCGTGCCCGACATCCGCAAGACCGCCGAACTGATCGCGGAAATCTCCGCCGCCTGCCGTGAGCAGGACATTGGCGCCGCGCAGATCAACCAGGCGATCCAGCAGCTCGACCAGGTCACCCAGCAGAACGCCGGGGCGTCCGAGGAAATGTCGGCGACCTCCGAGGAACTGGCGGGTCAGGCCGAGGAACTGCAAAGCTCCATCTCGTTCTTCAAGGTGGACGGCGCCGGCGACCGCCGCCAGCCCTCCAGCCGGCCGCAGGCCAACGCGGCGCCCGCCGCCAAGCCCCAGGCGGCGCGCCAACCGCGCACCCTCACCGCGAAAAAGCCGGCGCAGCCTCAAGCGTCGCAGGCCCAGTCGGTGCAGGCGCAGCAGGAACGCGCGCGGGGTTTCGCCCTCGACCTGTCGATGGGCGGACGCGACGAACACGATCACGACTTCCGCGAGAGCGCCTGACCATGACCGCGCACGACGAACTGCAACTGGTGACCTTCGCGCTCGACGCGGAATGCTTCGCGCTCCCCGTGCGCGTCGTGCGCGAAATCCTTGACCACGAACGGGCCTTCCGCATCCCCAACGGCCCACGCCATTTTCTCGGCCTGTGCAATGTGCGCGGGCAAGGCGTGCCGGTGATCGACCTGCGCATGAGGCTCGGCCTGCCCCCGGTCGAGCCGACTTCCGCCACCCGCGTGCTGGTGGTGGATGTCGCGTTGGGCGAGCGCGCTCTGACGCTCGGCATCGTGGTGGACCGCGTGTTCGAGGTGACGACGGTGCGCAAGGACGAGATCGAGGCCGCGCCCGACATTGGGGCGCGCTGGGCCAACGACTACATCGACGGCGTGGTGCGGCGCGACCAGAGCTTCGTCGTGATCGTCAATCTCGCCCGCCTGCTATCCGAAAAGGAGGCCGCCGACTTGGCGTCCGGCTTGGCGTCCGGTTTAGGCGCCGCCCCCGAAAGCTGGCGCGCCGCCTGACGGCGCACGCCGCGCAGTCCCGAGAGGATCATGTGAAGCCATCGTACGCCGACGCCCCCTATGCGGACTCCGATCGCCTGTCGCCGGGCGACTTCCAGCGTCTTGCCGAATTCATCAACAGCTACAGCGGCATAAAAATGCCAGCGAGCAAGCGGCTGATGCTCGAAGGCCGGCTGCGGCGGCGCCTGCGCGCGACGGGAATCGCCAGCTTCGCGGACTATTGCGACCATCTGTTCGAGGGGGCGGGGCTGGAGACAGAGGCGCTGTACCTCATCGACGCGGTGACGACGAACAAGACGGATTTCTTTCGCGAACCGACCCATTTCGACGCCCTGACCCGAACAGTTCTGCCCGATCTTCAGAACCGCGGTCATAACAGCCTGCGGATTTGGAGCGCGGCCTGTTCGATCGGGGCCGAGCCCTACACCATCGCCATGGTCTGCGCCGATTACGCCGAGACGCAGGCGGCGGGACCGCTGAAGACCTTCATTCTGGCGACGGACCTCAGCTCCGACGTGCTGCGCGCGGCCCGCCATGGCGTCTATCCCGCCGCCATGGTCGCGCCGGTGCCGCCGAATTTGCGGCGGCGCTACATGCGCGGCTCCGCGAGCGACCGCGCGCAAGCGCGCGTCATTCCCGAATTGCGCGCCATGGTGGGATTCGCCCGGCTCAATCTGATGGACGAGACCTATCCGGTCGGCGATCCCATGCAGATCATCTTCTGCCGCAATGTCCTGATCTATTTCGACAAGCCGACGCAATACGCCGTGCTCGACCGCCTGTGCCAGCGGCTTGAGACCGGCGGCTACCTGTTTCTCGGCCATTCCGAATCGGTCACCGGCTTCGATCTCCCGATCCGCGCGGTTGGCGGAACCATTTTCCAGAAAACATGAGGAGCCTATGGGCAAGCCGATCCGCGTGCTGATCATCGACGATTCCGCCAGCGTGCGCCAAACTCTGGCGCAGGTTCTCTCGCAGGACCCGGACATCGAGGTGATGGCCGTCGCCTCCGACCCTCACGCCGCCGCGCGACGCATCATGGAGGAAGTGCCCGACGTCATCACGCTGGACGTCGAGATGCCGCATATGGACGGCATCACCTTCCTGAAGAAACTGATGGCGCAACGGCCGATCCCGGTCGTCATGTGCTCGTCGCTGACGACCGAGGGCTCGGAGACGCTGTTGCAGGCGCTGGAAGCCGGCGCCGTGGACATTATCGCAAAGCCGAAGATCGCGGCGGCGGACGCGCTTGCGGAAAGCGCCGCGATGATCTGCGATGTCGTCAAGGCCGCGGCCTCGGCCCGCGTGCAGGCGCGCGGGCCGCGCAAGCCGGTCGTCCGCCAGGGCTATGGCGAGCCCGCGCCGAAACTGACGGCCGACGCCATGCTTCCGCCCGCCCGCCCCCAGTCCGGCGCGATGGCCAAGACGACGGAAATCGTGGGGTGCGTCGGCGCCTCCACCGGCGGCACAGAGGCGCTCAAGGACTTGCTGATGGCGCTGCCCGCCAATGCGCCGGGCCTGGTGATCGTGCAGCACATGCCGGAAAAATTCACGGCGGCTTTCGCCAAGCGGCTCGACGGCCTTTGCGAAGTGTCGGTCAAGGAGGCCGAGGATGGCGACCCCGTGCTGCGCGGCCATGTGCTGATCGCGCCGGGCGGCCGCCACACCATGCTCGAACGCCAGGGCGCCCGCTATCACGTCTCCGTGCGCGAGGGGCCGCTGGTGTCGCGCCACCGGCCTTCGGTGGACGTGCTGTTCCGCTCGGCGGCGCGCGCGGCGGGACGCAACGCCGTCGGGGTGATCATGACCGGCATGGGCGACGACGGGGCGCGCGGTATGTTGGAGATGAAACAGACCGGCGCTTTCACCATCGCCCAGAACGAGGCGAGCTGCATCGTGTTCGGCATGCCCAAGGAGGCGATCGCGCTTGGCGGGGTCGATCGCGTCGTCGGTCTCGACGAGATCGCGCGCGAACTGCTGCTGGCTCAGTCCCGAGCTTAGAACGGTCCAGATCTTAGAACAGAGCCGCTTTAGAAAAACTCGATGAAAAAGGAAATTTTCAGTTTTAATCTGAATTAAATTTCCAGATTGATATCGATGCAACCCGAGATTTCGTCATTATGCTTACAAAGTTACCCGAAATCGTCAACGTGCGTGACGATATCACTTCCGTTCTCGTCGTCGACGACAGCTGCTCCATGCTGGCGATACTGGAAAGCACGATCAACAAAATCGGCAAGATCGACGTCGCAACCTGCGACAATCCCGTCAAGGCGATGCTGAAATGCGCGGAATTCCAATATGACGTGATTCTCGTCGATTATCTGATGCCCGGAATGAACGGGATCGATTTCCTGCGCAAAATCCGCAAGGTGGAGCATTATCGCTCGATCCCCATCATCATGCTGACCTCGCAACACGACCGCAACGTGCGAATCGACGCGCTTTCGGCCGGGGTCAACGATTTCCTCACCAAGCCGTTCGATCCGTTCGAACTGCGCGCGCGCCTGTCCAACATGTTGGCGCTGCGCAATGCGCAGAGGCAGCAGGCCAAGCTGGTCGCCTTCCTGACCAACGACGTCGAGCAAGCCATGCGCGAAATGGCTTTGCGCGAGAAAGAGATGATCTGGCGGCTGGCGCTCGCCGTGGAGGCGCGCGACGGCGGCACCGGCGCCCACATCGCGCGCGTGGCTGAAATCAGCCGCCTGATCGCGCTGGGCATGGGCATGGGCGAGGCGTGCAGCCAGTTGATCTATCTCGCCGCCCCGCTGCATGACGTCGGCAAGATCGGGACGCCCGACGCCATTCTCAGGAAGCCCGGGCCGCTGACCGCCGAGGAAGCCGAAATCATGCGCCGGCATGTCAAGCACGGCGTGCAGATTCTTCGCGACGGCGCCACGGAACTGCTGCGGATCGCAGCGCTGATCGCCGGCGGCCATCATGAAAGGTGGGATGGCTCCGGCTATCCCGCAGGCCTCAAGGGAGAAGACATTCCGCTGGAGGCGCGCATCGTCGCGGTCGCCGACGCCTTCGACGCCATTTGCTCGGAACGCGCCTATAAATCCGGCATGCCGTTCGAAGAGGCTTTCGCCGAGATCGTCCGCGGCGCCGGCTCGGCTTTCGATCCGGCCTGCGTCGCCGTTTTCAAACAATTGAAACGCGAGCTTCTCGAAATCCGCACCCACGACGACATCGAACACCTGCATGAGGCGCTCAAACGCCCGCCCGTTGAAAAGCATCAGAACGCGCGGCCGAAGAGCGTGGCCGGCGCGCATATCGAACATGCCGCGCACGCGCCGCGCCGGCGGCACGCGGGCGCCGAAGCCCCGGCCGTCAATCGAGACTGAGCATTTCCGGCCGGAACGACGCCCGCTTGTCCACGACGTCTCCGGCCAGGACGAACACGCCCCCGCCAGTATAGTGGATCGTTTCCGGGTGTTTGGGCGTCGGCGCGGCATGCGCGCGGACGATTTCGAAAATAAAGAAATTGTATTTGTCGATGAGGCTGTCGTCATGCAGGCGGCACTCGAAGCTCGCATGACATTCCTTGATCAGCGGCGCCTTTACGTCCGACGCGTCCTCCGGTGTCAGCCCGAACCGTTCGAACTTGTCCACCTCGGCGCCCGAGCAATTGCCCACGCCCACCACCGCGTCGATCAGCGTCGCGGTGGGCAGGTTGATGACGCATTCGCCGCTCTTGCGGATCATATGGAAGCTGTGATTGCCGACGGAGATCACGCAACCGACCAGCGAGGGCGAAAATTCCATGACCGTGTGCCACCCCAAGGCCATGACATTCGCCTTGTCCCGCCAGCGCGACGTGACCAGGACAACCGGTCCTGGCTCCAGATAGCGCCGCGCCTTGTGAACCGGAAAATCTCGCTTCGCCGTCATCGAATCCCCCGCCTCAGGACCGAGCGTTCATCGTCTTTTCAGGCAAGCTCGGCGGAGCCACAACGCGTTTTCGCTTAAGATGTCGCAGACCGCCGCGCTGTTTTCGGCGGGGGAACCCGGCCTCCGGGAGCCGCCAAACCCGGAAGGGGCCGGAAGTCCGGAAGGGGCCGGAATCCCGCCTGGGGCCTCAACGCGGCGCTTCGGCGCGACCGCCAACCCGCCTTGACGGGACTTGCTTTAACTCACTTGGCCGGCTGGGCGCCGCCGCGCCGCGACCACCACCATTCCGCGACGGGCAAGCGGCTCTCGCTCGCGGATTTTCCGGGCCGTTGGCCGTCGGCGCCCTGACGCACGCGCTCGGCGATATCGGCGAGGACCTGGGCGACCTCGCCCTTGAACGCCTGAGCGGCGGCCAGTCGATCATGAATATCTAAGTTCAGCACGTCGCCGCGCTCCTGTGAGGTTCAGCCGTTTGGGCATGGTGTTCGCGTTCGCGCGGCTTTACCGAATCGGACGTCAAACCGCACTTGGACAAAAGCGCGCGGTTTATGCCTTGCTTACGTTGCGAACTGGTGAACCACCTTTCCATTTTGATGGCAAGGCTGCATCGCCGCGCCGCCCCCGCGCGCCGGCCGGGGGCTTGGCTCGGGCCTGGCGAGACATTGCGACGCTACCGCATCGTAAGTTGCGAGAAGTGAAAGCAAAAGACCCGCACGACAAAGTGATCGCGGGGCTGTGACGCCGCCACGGCGGCGGGGCCATAGGTAAAGGCCGCAAAGCTCAGGCTCCAGCCATTGGATCGGGAGATGAATATGTCGCCGGGAGCGCGCAAACTCCCTATATCCGTCTATTCACCGGAGGAGTCCGGGATTTCGCCCCAGCGCTGAAGCCGAAAATGACGCTTGCTCCCTCGAACTGCGCCAATTTCGCCGAGTACTTCCAATCGCTCGATTGGTCGGCCACCCCGCTGGGGCCGCTGCGCCAATGGCCGCAAAGCCTCAGGACGACGGCGGAAATCATGCTGTCCTCGCCGCAACCGGCCTTCGTCGGCTGGGGCGACGCGCTGACGCTGATATACAATGAGGCCTATCTGCCGATGCTCGGCGCCCGGCATCCGCGGGCGCTCGGCCGCGCGTTCGCCGGCGTGTGGTCGGAGCTGTGGCCCGAGCTTCAACCCATCATCGCGGAGACGCTCGCGGGCAAGGCGCAATATTTCGTCGATCATCCCGTGGACCTCGCGGGATGCGGCCCGCCGACGACGCGCTGGTTCGCCTTCTCCTATACGCCTTTGCGCGACGAAACCGAACGGATCGCCGGATTCTACTGCGCGGCGGCGGAAACCACCGAGGCTGTGCTGGCGCGGCAAAGGCGGCGGGACGGCGAAACCTGCCAGGCTTTTCTGCTCAACCTGACCGACGCCATCGCCGCCGGCTCCAATCCGGTCGCGATCCAGCTCGGCGCGGCGCGGCTGCTGGCGCGGCGTCTGAAAGTGAGCCGCGTCGGCTACGCCGAAGATTGCGGCGACGGCGTTCATTTCCGGGTGATCCGCGATGCCGTGAATCGGGTGGCGAGCATCGCCGGCGTTTACCGCTATGCGGATTTCGGGCCGCGCATCCTCAAGGAATTCGCGGCGGGCCGCACGGTCGTCTGGCCCGATATCGCCGCCGACGCCCTGTTGACCGACGCCGAAAAAGCGGCGCATCGCCGCCTGCAAACCGCCGCCTCGGTCAATGTGCCGCTGCTGGTCGACGGGCGGCTCGGCAGCGTGCTGTTCGCGCATCACGCCAGGCCGAAAGACTGGACGCCCTGCGACATCGCCATGATCGAGGCGACCGCGCATCGCCTGTCGGGCTCGCTCGCCAATGTCCGGCTCGAAGCGGCGTTGCTGCGCTCGCAGGCGCGGTTGCGCGACGCCGCCGAAGCCGCGGGCCTGACTTACACCGAGATCGACTTCGTCCGCAACGAGATCGCCAGCGCCGGCAATTACGCGCAAGTCCTCGGCTTCCCCCCGGTTGAAGGCGCCTCCGGCAACGGGTTCGACTGGCGCATGTCGCAGTTCGCCAACCGCGTCGCGCCCGAAGACCGCCCCAAATGGCTGCAAGCGTTGCAGCGCATGCAGACCACGGGCCATTCCGGGCCGGTGGAGCATCGGGTGGTCGGGGACGATGGCGCGGAGCGATGGATCGAGAGCGTCGGCAAGATCGAGCGCGACGAGTTGGGCCGCTTCTCCCGCGCCTTCCTGACCCATCTGGACGTCACGGCCCAGGTGGCGGGGCGACGGGATCTGGACAGGGCGCGGCGGCAGGCGGAGGAGATTCTTGCGAGCATTGGCGACGCGTTCTACGCCTTGGACGCGGATTGGCGGTTCGTCTACTGCAACGCCAGGGCCGAGCAGATGCTGGGCAAGAGCCGATCGGACGTCCTCGGCCGAAACTTCTTCGACATGTTTCCGATGGTCCGGGGGTCCACCGTCCACGCCCGCTACCAGTCCGTCATGACCGACGGCCAGCCCGTGCAATTCGAATCGGTGTCGCCCATCCTCAAACGCTGGATCGCGTTCAGCGTCTATCCGACCGGCGGCGGGGGCATTTCCGTCTACTTTCGCGACATCTCGCACGAGAAGGCGCTGCAGCAGGAGCTTGTCGCCGCCAAGAGCGAGGCGGAGGAGGCCAATCAGGCCAAATCCAAGTTCCTGGCGGCGGCGAGCCACGACCTGCGCCAACCCGCGCAATCCCTGGTCCTGCTGTTGTCGGTGATCGAGCGCCAGGTGAAGGCGCTGCCGAAAGCCGTCGAGACGGCGCGGAAGATGAAACAGGCGCTCGACGGGCTCAACGGCCTGCTGACGTCGATCCTGGATATTTCCAAGCTTGAGGCCGGCGTGGTCGAGCCGAGTCTCGACAGCGTCGACCTGTCCGCCCTGCTCGACCGGCTCAAGGCCGAATATGCGGCCAAGGCGCGCTCGAGCGGCCTCGACCTGCGCATCCGCCCCACGCCCTTGTGCATGCGCAGCGACGCCCGCCTGCTGGAGCGGATGGTGCGCAACCTGATCGAGAATGCGTTGCGCTACACGCCGGAGGGCGGCGTGCTCGTCGGCGCGCGCCGGCGCGGCGACAAGGTGCGCCTCGACGTCATCGACACCGGCATCGGCGTTCCCCCCAGCAAATATGACGAGATTTTCCGGGAGTTTCATCAGCTGCACAATCCCGGCCGCGACCTGCAAAAAGGGCTTGGCCTCGGCCTCGCCATCGTGGCGCGCACCGCGCGTCTGCTCGGCGCGACGGTGGAGGTGTCGTCGCGCGAAGGGCGCGGCTCGCGCTTTTCATTGCTGGCGCCGGCCGCCGCATGCGTCGCGCCGGCCGCCGTCGCGACGGCGCCGCTGGAAGACCGCGGCGGAACCCTGCTGATCGTCGAGGACAATTCCATCGTGCGCGAAAGCCTTGGCGCGATGACCGGCCACTGGGGCTATCAGGTCGCGCTGGCCGCAAGCGGCGAGGCGGCCATCGAACGCGCCGCGCGTGAAAACTGGAGCTTTGACGCCATCGTCACCGATTTCGCCCTCGGCGAGGGCGCCGACGGGGTGAGCGCCGCGCGCGAGATCGCCCGGCAGGCGGGACGCGCCATTCCGACGCTGGTTCTGACCGGCGAAACCTCGGCGGCGCAGATCGCGGGCATTTCCGCCAGCGGCTTCCAGATCGCCCACAAGCCGATCGACGCCGACGACCTCCGACGCAAGCTTGCGCTGATGCGGAGCGAAGCGGGAACGCCGCAGCAGGAACCTCTGGACCGGACGGGCATTGTGCCCGAAAGCGGCCAACAGAGCGGGAGCGAGCGATGACGTCCGACAGCGACAAGATCAAGCGGGCCTGGGATCTGATGGAAAGCGTCGGCGTCGCGCTGCTGGTGACGCGCCGGGGCGACGCCCTGCACGGCCGGCCGATGGCGGCCCTCGTGCGCCCGGGCGAGCGCCGCATCTACTTTCTGGCCGACCGGCGCTCGGCGTCGGACCACGAGATCGCGGCCAACCCTTCAGTCTATCTGGGGTTTTCTGACGGAAGCTCGAAATTCGTCTCGGTCTGCGGCCACGCCGCCCTGCACGAAGACAAGACGTTGATACAAAAGCTTTGGAACGCCGGCGCCCAGGCCTATTTTCCCGACGGCCCGGATTCGCCGGACGTGGTCGTCATCAGCGTCGATCCCGCCAGCGCCGAATATTGGGACGGGCCGGCGGGACCGATCGGCATGGTCAAGATCGCCTTCGCGGTCGCCACCGGCCAGACGCCCGATCTCGGCGACAACGCCAAGCTGGCGATCTGAAGATTCAGCAAGCGGGGAAACGCCGCGCGCTTCCCCGCCCTTCCGTCGGTCAGGCCGCAGTCCAGCGGCTCCAAGCGTCGGCCGCCGAAAGTTTGAGCTTGGCGGCCTGATCGACCGACGCGATCCATTCGATCGGGATCAGGTGATGCTGACCGTGGGCGGCGGGATCGTCCTTCTTCAGTTCGACCGACATCCCCTCAATATGGTCGATCACGCCGACATGCCGGCCGTCGGCCCCCAAAACCTCCATGTTTTCGGAGAGCCGGGTCGAAACGCCGGGAGTTTCGCCGACGGACCGCCCGGCGTTGGCGCGCACGCCAGCTTCGCTTTGGGCGAACGCCTCATCCATCCGCGCGCCGAGCGTCTCGGCGATGACCGTCGGCTCCGGCGGCGCCACGCGCTCGTCCGCCGGCGTGCGCGCGTCGAAATTATGAATCCGCACGGGCCCGCGATTGACCGCGCGGGCGGACCGGTCCTCGACCGAGGTCGCCGGCGACGCGCCGGGGGCGGCGGGGCTGGAAGCGGCGGACGATTCGCCCGGCGCGGCCGGCGCGAGCGCGCCGCCGCCGTCGATTTCGGAGCTGAACGTCTGGGCGGCGCGGCTCGCGGCGGTCGGTTCGCCGGTCAAGTCTTCGGCGGCCCAGCCTTCCTCGCGCCATTGCTGTTCGCGCGCCTCCAGATCGACGGCGCCCTGCGCCTCGAGAATGGCGCAGGCCCGGTCGACCCGGGCCTCCTCGACATGCGCCGCCACCATGATCGCGCCGCGCCGCAGCCCTTCGCGATAGCTGGGATATTCCGGCGCCGCGCCGAACACCTCGCGCAGGAAGGCCCAGAACCCCGTCTCGGGCTCGGGCTTCGTTTCGGAGGAAGCGGGTTCGGAGCGGGGCGAGACCCTGAGGTCCGCATCGGTGATTCCATCCTGGCGCAGCCGGGCGAGAGCGGCCTCGGCCTGGTCGCGGCTGTCGAAGAACGCCGTCACATTTTGCATCGGCATGATTTCCTCCCCGAGTTTCAATGACATGCGGGCATGCGCCCTCATTGAAGCGATGCTGAAGAACAAGCATCGCGCCGGGTTGGTTCCAGGTGGATCGTTCGACCTCCGGCGGATCGGCGGGCGCGTCAGCGCTCCCGTTCGAACGGCCAGGAAAATCCCTCGCCCTGCTGTCCGCGATGGCGCAGGAAGTGGTCCGCCAGCACGCAGGCGACCATGGCCTCGGCGATGGGGGCGGCGCGCACGCCGACGCAGGGGTCGTGCCGGCCCTTGGTGCGCAACTCCAGCTCATCGCCGTAGCGATTGACCGAAAGGCGCGGCGTCAGGATCGAGGAGGTCGGCTTGACCGCGAAACGGGCGACGATGGGCTGGCCCGTGGAAATGCCGCCGAGCACGCCGCCGGCGTGGTTGGCGAGGAAATGCGGCCCATCGTTTCCGCTGCGCATCTCGTCGGCGTTGTCCTCGCCGGTGAGTTCGGCGACGCCGAAGCCATCGCCGATTTCGACGCCCTTGACGGCGTTGATCGACATCAGCGCCGCCGCGAGATCGGCGTCGAGCTTGCCATAGACGGGCGCGCCCCAGCCGGCGGGAACGCCTTCCGCCACCACTTCCAGCACCGCGCCGATGGACGAGCCTTTTTTGCGGATGTCGTCGAGATAATCCGCCCACAGCGCGGCGGCCACGGCGTCGGGGCAGAACAGGCCGTTGCGCCCGACCTCGTCCCAGTCCCAATTGTTACGGTCGATCCTGTGCGGCCCGATCTGGATCATGGCGGCGCGGATGGTCACGCCGGGAATCACTTTTCGCGCCACCGCGCCGGCCGCCACGCGCGCGGCCGTTTCGCGGGCGGAGGACCGCCCGCCGCCGCGATAATCGCGGATGCCATATTTGACGTCATAGACGTAATCGGCGTGTCCCGGCCGATAGGAGTCCTTGATCTCGCCGTAATCCTTGCTGCGCTGGTCCGTGTTCTCGATCATCAGCGCGATCGGCGTTCCCGTGGTGAGCTGCGCGCCGGTCTCGTCGGTCATCACGCCCGACAGGATTTTCACCGCGTCCGGCTCCTGCCTCTGCGTGGTGAAGCGCGACTGGCCGGGGCGGCGCAGGTCGAGAAATGCCTGGATTTCCGCGGCGTCCAGCGGAATGCGCGAGGGGCAGCCGTCCACCACGCAGCCGAGCGCGGGGCCATGGCTCTCGCCGAAAGTGGTGACGCGGAACAGATGGCCAAAGGTGTTGTGCGACATGGGCGGTAATAATCATGGATTGCGGGGAACGCCAAGCCTTGTTACCCAAGCCCGTGACGCAATGTCGGAAAAGCAGGACGGGGACATGGCGGGAAGCGCACTGCGGCGGCTCAAGCACGACCAGCCGGTGACGCCGCTGGCGATCTGGGCGAACGCGCTGGCCAAGACCTCCATCGTGGCGGCGCTGGTCGCGCTGGCGGCGAGCCATGCGCGCGGCGGCCTCGCCAGTTTCGTCGCCGTGCTCACCCTCAGCCCGACGCGCGCGCCCTCGCCGGGCCTCGGCCTGTTCCTGTTTTTCGCCGCCCTGGCGATCGGCGCGGTCGCCGCGCTGCTGGCCGTGGCGGCGATGGTCGTGATCTGGCGCGACGGCCGGCGCGGCGCCCGGCACATCATCGGCGTGTTCCTGCTGCTGACGCTGTTCGTCCCCTACCCCGCCTGGCTGGTTCATTCCAACGGCGTTCCCCCATTCCTCGCCGATATTTCCACCGATTACGACGATCCCCCGGCCTTTTCGACCGACCCGGCGGTGGCGGGCGCGCGCGGCTGGGTTCCCGGATCGCTCGACGCGGCGCGCGGCCAGGAGCAGGTGGACGCCTATCCCGACGTGAAGCCCGTTCTGCTCGATCTCGAAACCGACGAAGCCTTCGCCGCCGCCCGCGAAGCGGCGCTGCACATGGGCTGGACCTTGCTCGACGAAGCCCGCCCCGGCGGCGCGGCGCGGCCGGAAGGGCGAATCGAGGCGCTCGCCTATACGCTGGCGCTGCATATTCCCATCGCCGTGTCGATTCGAATCAAGCCGGCCAACGACCAGACCCGCGTCGACATGCGCGCGGTGATGCGTTACGCCCCCAACGATTTTGGCGCGGGCGCGACGCTGATCGGCAAGCTGACCGACGCGCTGGAAGACAAGGACAGCGAAGACTAGTTCCCGATCAGCGCCGCCCGCAGCCGCGCGAACTGATCCTCGCCATGGGGAATGCCGAAGCGCAGCCAGTCCGGCCGCTCCGTAAACGGCCGCGTTAAAACGCCGCACCGGCAGAGCGTCTCGAACAGATCCGCCGCCCTGTCGTGACGCGCGAGGCGGAACAGCGGCGTTCCCCCCACCGCCTCAAATCCAGCCTCACGCAGCAGCGCGTCCAAAACCTCGCCCTCGCCGGCCAGACGCGCGGCGCTTTGTCTCACCCAGTCGGCGTCGCGATAGGCCTGGACGCCGATGTCCATCGCCGCCCCGCTCACCGCCCAGGGGCCGAGCGCGTCGCGCAACCGCCGGCCGAACGGCTCGGGCGCCAGCGCGAAGCCGAGCCGCAGCCCCGCCAGACCGAAAACCTTGCCAAACGACCGCAGCGCGACCACGCCGGGCAACGGCAGCTCGGGCGCAAGGCTGGCGCCCGGCAGGAAATCGGCGAAAGCCTCGTCCACGATCAGCCATTTGCCTTGCGCGGCGCGGCTTTGCGCCAGATCGCGCAACGCCGCCGGGACCAGCAGCCGCCCGTCGGGATTGTTCGGATTGACGATCACCGCGACCTCGGCCGCCGCCAGTTCGTCCATCGTCTGCGCGACGAACACGTCGGCGCCGTTCAAGGCCCAGCAGCGCGCGTGTTCGGCGTAGGAAAAGCCAAGGATGGCAACCGTTTTGGCGGGAATCAGCCGGGGCAGCGTTTGCAGCAGCGCCTGCGTGCCGGAGGCGGCGACGCAGGCGGCGCGGGGGCCAAGGCCGAAAAAGCCGGCGGCCGCCGATTCCAGCGCCGCCACGCCCTCCGGCTCCGGCAGGCGCGCGTATGTGTCGCGGCCTGGCGTAACAAACGGATACGCAACGCAATTAATCCCCGTTGAAAGATCAAGCCATGGCTTGGGCGCTTCGGGGTGTTTTTTTGTTGCGGCGAAAAGTCTCCCGCCATGATAATGAGGCGCGTCACAGGGATTCGCCATGATAATATCCGCCTTCACTCTCGCTCTTGCCCTTGCGGCTTTGCTGATCGAAGCCTTCTTCTCCTATCCGCCAAAAGTCTACGCCGCAATCGGCCATCCGGTCGGCTGGATCGGCGCCCTGATCAACCGTCTCGACGGATGGCTGAACGCAAGCCGTCTGTCCGCCGAGACGCGGAAGACGGGCGGGATCGCCGCGATCGCGATCGTCGTGGTCGTCGCCGGCGGCGTGTCCTACATGTTCGCCGACTGGGCCGGCCATGGCATTATCGGTTTCGCCCTGCTCGCCTGCATCATCTCCAGCCTGATCGCGCAGCGCAGCCTGTTCGATCATGTTGACGACGTCGCCCGCGCCCTTCAGCTCGAAGGTCTGCCCGTCGCCCGCGAAAAAGTCGGCAAGATCGTCGGCCGTGACGTTTCCGAATTGGACGAAGCCGGCGTCGCCCGCGCCGCCATCGAAAGCCTCGCCGAGAACTTCTCCGACGGCGTGGTCGCCCCGACCTTCTGGACCGTGCTGTTCGGCCTCGTCGGCGCGGCGACCTACAAGGCGATCAACACCGCCGATTCGATGATCGGCCACAAAAACGAGAAATACGCCCTGTTCGGCCGCGCCACGGCGCTGTTGGACGATATCGTCAACCTGCCGGCCTCGCGTCTTTCCGCCATCTGGATCGCCATCGCCGCCGCGATCACCCCCGGCGCCAATTGGAAAGCCGCCAAGGACGCCGTCCTGCGCGACGCCCGCCGTCATCGCTCGCCCAACGCGGGCTGGCCGGAAGCGGCCATCGCCGGCGCGCTCGGCTACAAGCTGGCGGGTCCGCGCATGTATGACGGCGCCCTGGTCGAGGACGCCTATATGGGCACCGGCCGTTCGGAACTGAACTTCGCCGACGTCAAGCGCGCGCTCATGCTCTACCGCAAGGCCTGCATCGTGCAGGTCGCCTTCCTGGCGGTGGTTTTGATCCTGGTGTGGTGACGCCGGTCGCCATCGACCTTTCAAAGAAAGCCGGGGCGCACGCTCCGGCTTTTTTGTTTACCGCGCCAACGCCAGCAGAGCGTCGAGATCGACATGAGCGGCGAGATGATCCGCCAGTTCGTCGAGAATGCGCTCGATTTCGGCTTCGTAATTAAGCCCCGCGCTGTCCGCGCCGATCCAGTCGAGAAATTCGGCGCGAAACGCGTCGGCGGCGAACAGGCCATGGACATAGGCCGCCCGCACCGTTCCCGCCGCATTGCTGGCGCCCTCGGCCCGGCCGTCGGCGAAACGCAGCAGCGGCCGCGCGCAATCCGCGCCCCTGGTGACGCCGACATGCATTTCATAGCCGGAGAACGCCGCGCCGCCGGTCGAGACGCCGGCGCAGGCGGCGAGCGTCTTGTCGGCGGCCAGTTCCGTCTCCACCGCCAGCAGGCCCAGTCCCGGCGCGGCGCCGGCGGGTCCCTCCATGCCGAGCGGATCGGCAATGGTCTGGCCAAGCATCTGATAGCCGCCGCAAATCCCGAATATTTTCCCGCCGCGCCGGGCATGGGCGAACAGGTCGACATCCCAGCCCTGGGCGCGAAAAAAGGCGAGGTCGGCGATGGTTGTCTTGCTGCCCGGCAGGATCACGAGATCGCAGACCGGCAGCGGTTCGCCCGGCGGCGCCATCGTCAGTTCGACCCCCGATTCGGCCTTAAGCGGGTCGAAATCGTCGAAATTGGCGATATGCGGCAGCAGCGGCACGACAATTCTCTTGCCATGGCCCTCGCCCTGGCGCGCGCCGCGTAGGGAAAACGCGTCCTCGGCCGGCAGGCGCGCCGCCCGGTGAAAATAGGAAATCAAGCCGAGCGGCGCCCAACCGGTCTTGTCCGCGATGATCGCCATGCCCGCGTCGAAAAGCCGCGGGTCGCCGCGGAACTTGTTCACCAGAAAGCCTTGGATCAGCGCGGAATCCTCGGCGTCGAGCACGGCCTTGGTGCCGACGATCTGGGCGATCACCCCGCCCCGGTCGATATCGCCGATCAGCACGACCGGGACATTGTGGGCGCGGGCGAATCCCATATTGGCGATGTCGTTGGCGCGCAGATTGACCTCGGCCGGCGAACCCGCGCCCTCGACCAGCAGGAGATCGCGGCCTTCGCCCAAAATCCTGAAGGATTCCGCGACAAAGCCGGCGAGTTGCGCCTTGCGCGCCTGATAGTCGGCGGCCTGGGCCTGACCGAAAATCCTGCCCTGGACCACGATTTGCGACCCCACGGCGCTCTGGGGTTTCAGCAGAACGGGATTCATGTGGACGCTCGGCGCCAGCCCGCAGGCGCGGGCCTGCAACGCCTGCGCCCGACCGATCTCGCCGCCGTCCGCCGTTACAGCGGCGTTGTTCGACATGTTCTGCGGCTTGAACGGCGCGACGCGCAGGCCGCGCCGGGCGAAGGCGCGGCAGAAGCCGGCCACCAGCAGGGACTTGCCGACATCGGAGCCGGTGCCCTGGAACATCAGGACGCGCGTCATGAGGACCGCCCGACGGCCGCCCGCCAACGATCAGCTAGCGTCGATCCGCACAAGCGGTCCCCGCGCGCCGTCATTCCTCGAAGGCCGTGATCTCGATGCCGAAGCCGGACAGGCCGACATAGCGGCGCGGGGCCTTGGTGCGCAGGCGGATCGAGGCGACGCCGAGATCGCGCAGGATTTGCGCGCCCAGGCCAATGTCGAGCCAGTTCCTGGCCCGCTGGCTTTCCGCGCCCGTTTCCTGCTTTTGCCCGAGCGCATTGGCCGGCACGCCCACGGCGCCGTCGCGCAGATAGACCAGCACGCCACGGCCCTGTTTCTGGAAATTGTCGAGCGCGCCATTGATCAGCGCGCCGCCGCCAAACACATCGCTCAACAGATCGGCGCGATGCAGGCGCGCGGGGACGTCGCGGCCGTCGCCGATATCGCCGACCACCAGGGCGAAATGCTGAACCTCGTCGAAGGGCGTGACATAGGCGTAGCCCTTGAACGTGCCGAATTTGGTTTCGACCGGAAATTCGGCGACCCGGTGCGCCAGATGCTCGCGCGCCTGACGATAGGCGATCAGTTCGGCGACCGAGATCTGCTTGAGACTGTGTTTCTGCGCGAATTCAGCGATCTGCGGCCCCACCATCACGGTGCCGTCGTCATTGGCGAGTTCGCAGATCACGCCGACCGGCGGCACGCCCGCCAGCTTGCACAAATCCACGGCGGCCTCGGTATGGCCGGAGCGCATCAGCACCCCGCCCTCGCGCGCGATCAGCGGAAACACATGACCGGGACGGACGAAATCATTGGAGCCGAGATTGTTATTGGCGAGGCCGCGCACGGTATTGGCGCGCTGCTCGGCCGAAATTCCCGTGGTCAGGCCATGTTTGACGTCGACCGAGACGGTGAAGGCGGTGCCGAGCGGGGCGTCGTTCTCCGCCACCATGGGCGCGAGATGCAGGCGGCGCGCCTCCTGAAGCGTTGTGGGCGCGCAGACGATGCCGCAGCAGTTGCGAATGATGAAGGCCATTTTCTCCGGCGTGCACAGGCTCGCCGCCATCACCAGATCGCCCTCGTTCTCGCGATCGTCGTCATCGGTGACGATCACGATTTCGCCGCGCTTGATCGCCTCGATCGCCTCATTCACCGAATGAGTCATGCTCACGTCCATCCTCTTGTTGTCTGCCGCAAATTCGTGCAGAAAGTCATTCGGCGTCACCGCGCCGCCGGTCTCGCGCGCTATGGCTTGCGCTGTGTCGCGCGACATCCACACGCTCTCCTGATTGCACAACTGGCTCACGGCGCCGGGCGTCAGGCCGAGCCGTCGGGAGAATTCAATCCGGCTCATGCCGGATTTGCGTAACCAGTCCGCCAGTTTCATGGCGCCAGAGGCTAGAGCTTTTGCTGATTTTAGCAATACTAAAATCGCTCGTCGGACGATCCTCCCCCTGCAAGGCGATCCTTCTCTCCTGTCTCACGCTGGGCGTCGCCGCCTGCCCGGCCCAAGCCAGGAGCTGCGACGATTTGACGCAAGACGGCAAGCATTACACGGTTTGCAAGTTCGATCCGCGCCAGGACGACATCCGCACCTTCTGGCGCGGGCCGACCGGCGCGCCGCTCGGCTCGTTCTCGGCCCTCGCCGCCGCCCTCCCCGCCGGCGACCGGCTGGCGTTCGCCATGAACGGCGGCATGTACGACCGCGACAACGCGCCGGTCGGGCTCTACATCGAAAAGACCGAGGAAATGCGCCGCGCCAACACCCGCAGCGGCGGCGGCAATTTTCACCTCAAGCCGAACGGCGTGTTTTTCGTCGGCGGCGGCCGGGCCGGCGTGATGGAGACGACGCACTTCCTGAAGGAGCGCCCCTCCGCCGACTACGCCACCCAGTCCGGCCCGATGCTGGTGGTCGGCGGCAAGATTCACCCGCGCATCCATGCCGACGGCGTTTCGGAAAAGTCACGCAATGGCGTGGGCGTCGACCGCGACGGTCTCGCGGTTTTCGCCATTTCCAACGAGCCCGTGACGTTCCACGCCTTCGCCGACCTGTTCCACGACACGCTGCATTGCGACAACGCGCTGTTCCTCGACGGCTCGGTGTCGGCGCTCTACGCGCCGGAGCTGGGCCGCGACGATTTCACGCTGCCGCTCGGGCCGATGATCGGGGTGGTGGTCAAGGGCAAGTAGGGGCGTCGGTGGCGTCAGCTTTTCGCGGCGGGAGACACCAGCGCACGCACGCCGGCGCCGCGCGGCGTGATCTCCGCCGTCAGGCCGAGCGTCGCGATTTTGGCGGCGAACCAGCGCGGCAGGTGGTCGCACAGGATCTCCAGGCTGGAAAAGCGGCGCGCCTCTAAAATCGGCTCCAGCACATCCACGGAATTGGCCTCGCGATAGCGTGCGAACACCGCCTCAAGGTCGATGCGCAGCCGCCCGTCGGGAAGGGATTCCGCCAGCGTATGCACGGCGTCGACGCCCTCCGGCGTGCGGCGCTTGCGGGTCGGGCCGCCCTCCCCGGCGCCGCAGCCGCCGGGCGACGAGAACAGCGCGACGAAGGCGCGGTCGCGCGCTTCGTTTTCCCGCGCCGCCGCCAGTTCCGCGTCGCGCTGCGCGAAAGCGTCGAGATCGAGCGCGGCGAGCGGCCCGCACGCCTGCCAGACGCGAAAGCCCTGCTCCTGCAACAGCGAATAAACCAGTCCCCGGTTCGCCCCGGACAGGAAGGCGCAGCCCGCGCCGAACCGCTCGACAATGCCGCGCAGGAGTTTCTGGATCGCGGCGAGATCGGCCGTCTGCGAAAGGGCGAAGGCCGCTTCGTCGATCACGCGCCAGACGCCGGAGGCGTTGTCGAACAACCGCAAGGTTCCGGGCGTCCGGACATCGGCGATCTGATCGCGCGCATCGACATGGACGAGCATTTTCATGACGGGTCTCCCAAGCCGGAACAGCGGGCGCAACGCGCCCGCCATTGTTGTCACCACACGTTGAGCAGCCATTCCTTGTGCTTTTTGTGCTCCATGTCGGTGAACAGCGCATTGGCCATCTGCTCGACCAGCCAGGTCGCGCCGCCGTAGCCGACGACCGGATAGCGATAGAGCCCGGCGCGGTCGTAGGTGGGGAAGCCGACGCGCACCATGGGGATGTCATAGTCGATCGAGATGAAGCGGCCCTTGGAATGGCCGAGGATCAGATCGAGTTCGAGGCCCTTGTTCTTGATGCGGTCTTCCAGATCCCAGAAGTCGGCGTTGGTGACGATCTCCATGGGATAATCGACATGCTCCTGCAGCGCCTTGATGCGGGGATCGTCGGCATAGGACGAATTGTCGTCGCCGAGCAGCAGCAGTTGCGGCTTCATTTCCAGGTCGAGACAGAATTCGGCCAGACCAATCACCAGATCGGGATTGCCGTAAATCGCGACCTTTTTGTCGGCGAGGAACATGTGGGCGAGATCGGTGATGGCGTCGAGCGCGACGCCGCGCTTGCGCACCAGCGATTCCGGGATCGGCTTGCCCGTCGCTTCCGACAGTTTCTTCAGCATCGCGTCGGTGTTGCGGATGCCGATCGGCGTCGGGCCAATCACCGAGGGAATCTTGAACTTCTTCTCCAAAAACTGCGCCGCCTTGCCGCCCTCGTAGCGGTTGAGCGCAAACGTGTGGGTCGCCGAGCCCGTGGACACCAGATCCTCGATGGTGGTGTTGCCATGCGAGACTTCGCCGCCGTCGGGCATGATCGGGGAATCAAAGCTTTCGATCTCGAACAGCACGGTGGCGTCGATATCCATCTCCTTGAGCAGCGACTTCAGCTCGGTGACGTCGCCGGGATTGACCCAGCCGGTGATGAAATTGATCTTGCCGTTCGACGGGCCTTTGCGCGCAAACTTTTTGACGAAATCGCGCACGGCCACGTCATAGCCCGACACCATCGAGCCGACGAAAGACGGCGTGTGGATCGGCAGCAGATGCACTTCGCGGTCGGGATATTTTTCCGCGAGCAGGCCTTCTTCGAGCTTGGTGATGACGCCATCGACGTCGTCGCCGATCACCTCCGTCGAACAGGTGGTGATGATCGGGATCACCTTGAGGTGCGGGTAGCGCGCCAGCAGCACGTCCACGCCTTCCTCGACCCGCCCGCAGGCGCCGAACACCGCGCCGTCCTCATGCAGCGAGGACGAGGCGATCTCAAAACTCTCCTTGAGATGCTGGGAGATCAACAGACGCACGAACATGACGCAGCCCTGGCCGCCGTGGACCAGACC
Source organism: Rhodoblastus acidophilus (assembly GCF_900187365.1). Classification (GTDB taxonomy): domain Bacteria; phylum Pseudomonadota; class Alphaproteobacteria; order Rhizobiales; family Beijerinckiaceae; genus Rhodoblastus; species Rhodoblastus acidophilus. The sequence goes on along the minus strand of NZ_FYDG01000013.1, from coordinate 77,746 downwards.
GATGCAGTCCTTGACGCCGATCGAGGCATATTGGGCGCCGGCCGGCTGGCAGGTGAAAATGGGATTGATCGTGCCAATCCGGTCCTTGACTTTGACTTCGCAATTCATGGCAAAAATCCTCAGTAATTCTGGACCGTCAGCTCTTCATTGAGAGAGCCGTCGATGGTGAGCCAGTCGATGCGCGCATGCAGGATTTTCATCAGGGCCTGGACCTCGTCCTTGCCCATGCCGGCGAGCCAGGCGCAACGCTCGCGAAAGGCGCGCGACAGCAGGACCGCGTCGACCCAGTAGCACTTCTCCAGCGGCGTCTCGTTTTCGACCTCCTCGCCGAGCAGCAGTTTTGTCGTCTTGCCCAGAATGCCTTCGTTCTGCTTGCGGCGGTCCCAGCCGCGCGAGTTGAACTGCCACAGGCAGTTCTTCATGATGTAGTTCTCCATGAAGGAGACTTTTTCGCGCGTCTCGGCGTCGAATCCGGTCAGCGGATCGGAAGCGTGCAGCTTGGGATAATTCGCCCGCGCGGTGGGTTTTTCCTTCTTGAAACCAGCCATATCAAGATCTCCTCACTCGGCGGCCTGGGGCGACGACTTGCGCGCGAACTGCGGATAGTCCGCATCGGTCTTGGCGCGCAGGGCTTCGATGGGATCGAACTTGCCGGTGTAGCCGGTCAGCGGCGAAGCGCGGTCGGCTTCGGGCAGGCTGGCGTCGGACAGCATGCGGCGCGTCACAAAACCCTTGTCGGTCGCGTAATCGTCCTTGGAAATATCCACGCCCGACAGCTGGTGCATCGGCGAATAGACCGCGTTGTAAATGTCGCGGGCGAAGCGGACCCAGCCTTCAAAACCCTTGTAGGGACCGTTGTGATAGGCGTGGGCGTTGAGGTACGGCACGCGCATTTTCTTGGCGACTTCGCCGGGGCGCTTGCCGGTGAAGATCACGTCGGGCTTCAGCCGCAACAGCGCCTCCTGGCCTTCCAATTCGTTGGGATCGTCGATGGCCAGCGTGCCGACGCCGGCGCGGGCGATGCCCTTTTCCATGTCGCCCTGATGGCCGAATTTGGTGTAGACCGAGACGACCTTGACGCCCATTTCCTCCTGGATGGCGTTGGCCCAGTGCCACAGCTTCGATCCGCCCGGCCACAGGCAAACGCGCTTGCCCTTCAGGCGCGCCGCATACCAGTCGAGTTCCGGTTTCCAGCGCGCGGTTTCCGCCGCGATGATCGCCTCGGCGCGATCCTCGATGCCGAAGAACAGGCCGATCTTGCGCAGGGAATCGCCCAGCGCCTTGAAGCCGAAGCCGTCAATGTCGAGGCGCGGGATGCCATAGCGGGCGCGCAATTCGTCGCAGATATATTCGGCGGAACGCGCGCATTCCAGCACGTTGAGATGGGCGCGGTGCATGGCGCGCAGATCGTCATAGGAGCCGTTGCCGGTGAAGGTCGACAGCACCTGGATGCCCATGCGCTTGAAGTAGTCCTGCATCACCTCCTGGTCGCCCTGGATGTTATATTCGCCGACGTAATTGATGACGTAGTCGGAGGTGATTTCCGGCTCGACCGTGCCGACCTTCTGGTTCAGCCAGGCGATGTTGATCTTGTGGTGGCCGCCCGATTGCGACGGGCCGGCGAAGCCCGGCGAGTTGCAGACGAAGATATCGACGTCGGGACGCTCGGCCATCACCTCGTCGGCGATGGCGTTGATGTCGTCGCCGATCAGCGCGGTGGCGCAGGTCTGATAGATGGTCATGCGCTTGATTTCGGGGAAGGCGTCAAACGCCTCGTGGATGTTCTGCTTGAGCAGGCTCTCCGCGCCGAACACGATGTGCTTTTCCTTCACGTCGGTCGCGAAGGTGTATTTAAGCTGGAAATTGTTGTTATCGGAAATATAGCGCTTGGTCTGCCAGGTGTCGTAGGTGCAGCCGACCGGGCCGTGGCTGATGTGGATCACGTCTTTCATCGGCGTGCCGATGACGTGCTTGGCGCCGCAATAGGCGCAGCCGCGCTCGGAGATCGAGCCGGGAATGGTGTTGAGATAGCCTTTCGGCAGACAGGAGGTGAGATCCTCGCCCTCGCCCTTGACGACGGCGTGCTGTTTGCGTTCCGGGATCACCTTGGAACAGTCGAACTCATGATAAGGCATGACGTCTCCTTCGCGCGAGAGGGGGCGCGTGGTTGCGATGCGATTTCGGGAGAGAGGGAAGCCGAAGCTTCCCTGAGCGAGGTCAGTCGCAGATGCCGTATTTGACGACCATGGCTTCGAGTTGGTCCATGGCGAGCGGAGTCGGGATGACGAAATCCTCGTTCTCCAGAATCTTGCGGCCGAGTTCCTTGTATTCCAGCGCCTGATTGACGTTGGGATCGAACTCCGTCACCGTTTTCTTGTTGAACTCGGCCTTCTGCACGATGTTGTCGCGCGGCACGAAATGGATCATCTTGGTGCCGATGGCCGCGGTGAATTCCTGCAGGAATTCCTTCTCGCCATCGACATTGCGGCTGTTGCAGATGATCCCGCCCAGGCGCACGCCGGACTGCTTGGCGTATTTGACGAGGCCCTTGCAGATGTTGTTGGCGGCGTAGATCGCCATCATCTCGCCGGAAGCGACGATGTAAACTTCCTGCGCCTTGCCGTCGCGGATCGGCATGGCGAAGCCGCCGCAGACCACGTCGCCGAGCACGTCGAAGAAGATGAAGTCGAGGTCTTCGGTATAGGCGTCGTTTTCTTCCATCAGGTCGATGGCGGTGATGACGCCGCGGCCGGCGCAGCCGACGCCCGGCTCCGGGCCGCCGGATTCGACGCAGCGGATGTCCTTGAAGCCGGTCTTCACCACCTTGTCGACCGTGACTTTTTCCGCGCCGTGGATGCGCAGCGTGTCCATCACGGTTTCCTGCATCTGGCCGCCGAGAATGAGGCGGGTGGAGTCAGCCTTGGGGTCGCAGCCGTGAATGAAAATCTGCTTGTTGTGGAAATGGGCGAGCGCCGCCGCCGTGTTCTGGGTGGTGGTGGACTTGCCGATGCCACCCTTGCCGTAAATCGCAACCTTGCGGGTCATGAAGAACTCCTTTCGCGCCTGGCGAGCGTCGCCATCGCATGACCCTGTATCGCAACCGATGTGCCAGTATTCGCCAAATAATCGTTTCGACGGCAAGAATCCTTGGCGACGCGCCATTCTTCGCTTAACAATATGATATTAAAAGATAATATTCAGCGCAGCGAGGGCGGGAAAGCCGCAACAATGCGCGGCGCAGGTGAATCACGAACAGTATTTACATCAATGTAAAAAGCAGCGGCGCCGCGAGCCCGAAACCGAAATGAACCGGGAGGTAAATCCGGCAAGAATTTACCTCCCGGTCTATTCCACGCGTGAGGCCGCAGAAAGCAAAACCGCCGGCGCGAGGCCGGCGGTCAGGGAAGGCGGAACGGGCGAAGGCGGAGTGCGGTCAACCCAAATCGTCGCCGCTCGCGCCCGCGGCGCGAAACGTCTTGTAGTTGAGACCGTAACGCTCCAGCCGCTTGCCGAGCATGCGCCGGGTCAACCCGAGTTCGCGCGCGGCGTCGCCGATATGGCCCGACGAGTTTTTCAAGGCTTCGACGATCATCTCATATTCGACCGAATGCAGCTTGGATTCGAGACTGACGCCGAAACTCGTCCCGCTCTCTTTCGAGGTCTGCAGCGACGGCGGCAGGGCGTAGGCGTGGATCACCTCGTCCTCGCAAAGAATGACCGCGCGCTCCATGATGTTTTCGAGTTCGCGCACATTGCCCGGCCAATGATACGCCATCAGCATGTTGAGCGCCGGCGTCGAAATGCGCTTGACCGGCTTGTTGTTTTCGGCGGCGAAGGTGGTGACGAAATGATCGGCCAGCGTGATGACGTCGCTGCCGCGCTCGCGCAGCGGCGGCACGGTGATCGGAAACACATTGAGCCGGTAATAGAGATCTTCGCGGAACAGCCCCTTCTCGACCATCTCCGCGAGATTGCGATTGGTGGCGGCGATGATGCGCACGTCGATCTTGATCGACCGGGAGCCGCCGACGCGCTCGAACGTGCGCTCCTGCAAAATGCGCAACAGCTTCGCCTGAATCGATAAGCTGAGTTCGCCGACTTCGTCGAGGAAGATCGTGCCGCCGTCAGCCAGCTCGAAACTGCCTTTGCGCAGGCTTAACGCGCCGGTGAAGGCGCCGCGCTCATGGCCGAACAGTTCGCTCTCGGCCAGGCTCTCCGGCAGCGCCGCGCAATTGGATTTGATGAACGGCCCGTCGGACGCCGCGCTGTTGAAATGGATGGCGTTGGCGACCAGCTCCTTGCCGACGCCGCTCTCGCCCAAGATCAGCACGGTCGCCTTGGTCGCCGCGACCTTTTCAACGAGATCGTAAACGTCCTGCATCGATTTGGAGCCGCCGATCATATTATCGGGCCGGAACCTTTGCCCCAAAGTGTTGCGCAGCCGCCGGTTCTCCTGCTCCAGCCGCGTCTTTTCCAGCGTTTCCAGCAGATAGAGTTCGGCCGCCGGCGCGATCATCGCGGCGATCATGGTGAGAATTTCCACATCCTGCGCGCGCAGCCGGGGATTCATATAGCCGCGCTCCGCCGCCAGCGCCCCCAACACTTTTTGCGCGTGGATGATGGGAATGCAGATGAAGGCGGTTTCGGCGCGGCTTTTCTTTTCCTTGTCGAACACCGCCCGCGCGCCGCGCCGGCTGCGCGCGATCAGGGTTTTGCCGGTGGCGATCACCTTGTCGATGACGCCCTCGCCGGGCAGCACGGCGCCGCGCGCCTTTTCCTCGTCGGACAGGCCGAAACTGTCATGCACGAAAATGGTTTCGCTGGCGCGGTCATACAGCGTGAGCAGGCCGCGCTTCATCTTGAGCTGCTGGCGCATCACCGCAAGGATCAGCGGCAGCGAGCCGGCGAGATCGTCGCTAGCGGTGATGATCCGGCTGATCTGCGACAGGGTCTGCAGCACGCCGACGCGGCATTCGCCGGTGAAGCAATGGCTGAACTCGTCGACGAAATTTGTGATGTCGATGTCTGCGGCGTCGTGATCTTCAAGGCGCATGAACGTCCTCGCCGGGCCGGGTGAGTCCGACCGCATCGACAGTTCAGCAAGCGCGGGGCCAGCGACGGGTTGTTTTTTCAAACCGGCGCGCGGCGGGCGGATTCCGCGCGATTTCCCGGCATGTCCGCAGGGGCGCGCCGCGCCGTGACGGCGGCCCGAAATTTACCGATCGCGCACAATGCACCTTTTTGTAAATTTTCCGAGAGACGCGGCGACGACGCGTACGAATTGACCGCCCCGGTTCATTCGCCGCGAAATTGACCGCACAGGCCCAGCCGCGCGCCGCGCGCAAACCTTCTCCGCCCGCGATTTGCTGGACGCCGCGGCCATGGCGCGGCGCTTGCGATGTCTTTTTCGCGCGCAAACCTGCGCCCGCATTTCGATAGGAGTTTTCATGCGTCCCGAACAAGAGAATCCGGCGCCCGCCAGCGACAGCGAACGCGCGCGCATCATCGCGGAAACGCTCGAAAGTTTGCGGGAAAAATTCCGCGCCGACGGCGGCGACATCGCGCTGGTCGCCATCGAAGGCGCTCGCGTAAAAGTGCGGCTGGACGGCGCTTGCGCCGGCTGCGGCGCGGCCAATGAGACGCTGGGCTGGGTGCGCAAGCAACTGTCCAACGCCCTGGGCGGCGGGCCCGTTTCGGTCGTTCCGACTGGAAAAGCGGGGCCCGCCTGATCGGGTCAGCCGATCCGGTAGCCGGACAGGTCGGGCGCGGCGACGCCGGGGAGATTGCGCGGATCGGGTTCGGCCGCGCCGACCGTCAGGCGGATCGGCAGCACGCCGGCCCAGACCGGATGCGCGTAATCGCCTTCATTATCCTCCGGCGGGCCGCTGCGCACTTTCGCCGAGGCCTCCCCGATTTTCAGCGACAGGATCGCGGTCGCGTTGATTTCCGGGGCGGTCGCCGGACGCAGCTTGTCCCATTGGTTCGGCGCGAAACTGTTGATGAGCCGGGTCAGCAGCCGCACCTTCTCCTCGCGGTCGGTGACCGCCTCGGCCTTGCCGAACACCATGACCGAACGATGATTGACGTTGAAATTGAAGGCCGAACGCGCCAGCACCAGGCCGTCGAGAATGGAAACGGTGAGGCAGACGTCGGCGCCCTCGGTCGCCCGCATCATCCGTCCGTTGTTGGCGCCGTGCCAATAGACCCGATCGCCCTCGCGCCATTGCAGCGTGGGGGTGACAATCGGCTGTCCCTCGTGAAGATAGGCGATATGGGCGACGGGCATGGCGTCGAGAATGGCGTCGATGGTGGGACGGTCGTAATGGGCGAGATGGCGATAGCGGTTCACAATGGTTCTGGCGCTGGGCGCGCCGGCGTCATGGGGCGAAGTTGTCATTGGGAAAAGTCCTGGAAAGAAGATGGGACGCCAACGACAAAGCATGAAACGAGCCATGGCTGCCGCAAGGCTTCGGCGCTGACATGACGCCGCCCTTTGGCCCCAATCTGGTCGGCCTGCCCGCCGCCGTCCTCGCCTCGGTCGATTACGCCGTCGCGCCCAGCGAATTGCGCATCGCCGGCGTGCGCGAGATGAATGCGCCGCTGTTCGAAATGCTCGGCCTCGCCGGCGACATCGCCGAGGCCAGCGACGCCTTCGCCAAATATATGACCGCGATTTTCGGGCTGGAGGCGCCGCAATGGCGCGAGCAGCCGAGCGCGCGCGGACCGTCGTTCCGCCATTCCTTCGTGCGCCTGCTGCTCGGCTGGGAGCATGACAGTTTTTCGCGCGAGGGCGCGGTGCTGAAGGGCTGGGTGGAGAGCCGCTTCGGCCTGCCGCCCGCCCACCACGGCGAGAGGATCAGCGATGTCGCCGATCCCTCCTGGCGCGCCTATGTCGAAGACAATCTGGGCAGCGCCTATCACGCCAATTCCATTCACGCCCAACTCGACCTGCTCTATGAATATGTGCAATGGGCGCTGCGCACGCTGGTCTGTCCGGGCCAGACTCACCTGCGGCTCTACCGCGGCGTCGATCGCGCCTCCGAGCAGCTGTTTCGGCGCGAATCCAAGATGATCCTGCGGGTCAACAGCCTGTCCTCCTTCACCACCGACCGCGCCACCGCCGATTGCTTCGGCTCGCGGGTCGTCTCGGTTCAGGCGCCGCTGCCCAAAATCCTGTTCGCCAATGCGCTGCTCGCCTTCTTTCCGTTCCGCGCCGAGCGGGAAGTGCTGCTGATCGGCGGCGACTATCCGGTGACGGTCGAGCCGCCGGCGCCCTGAAGCGCCGCCGTCCAACCGGTCGCCGATGAGGCGCAGTTCTGAACCTTCACCGCCCCACTGACGTTTGGAGAGCGCCCGGCCTTTTCGCCGGCGCGCACCCTGCCCCTTCGCCTTCGGGCGGCGCGGCGACCCAACGCATCATTCTCAATGATCTCAGCGGACGGAGTTTGACTCATGCCCTATGTCGCCACCGCCGACGGCGTGGAAATCTTCTACAAGGATTGGGGTCCCAAGGACGCGCGGCCCATCGTGTTTCATCACGGCTGGCCGCTTTCGTCCGACGACTGGGACGCGCAGATGCTGTTCTTCGTTCGGCGCGGCTTCCGCGTCGTGGCGCATGACCGGCGCGGACACGGCCGGTCGGCTCAGGTTTCCGAGGGCCACGACATGGATCATTACGCGAGCGACGCCGCCGCCGTCGCCGATCATCTCGATCTCAGGAACGCCATCCACATCGGCCATTCGACCGGCGGCGGCGAGGTGACGCGCTATGTCGCCAAATTCGGCGAACCGCGCGGCCGCGTCGCCAAGGCCGTGCTGGTCAGCGCCGTGCCGCCGCTGATGCTGAAGACGGACGCCAATCCGGAAGGGCTGCCGCTCGAGGTGTTCGACGGCTTTCGCAAGGCGCTGGCCGACAACCGCGCCCAGTTCTTCCTCGATGTCGCCTCAGGCCCGTTCTACGGCTTCAACCGCTCCGGCGCGACCGTTCATGAGGGCGTCGTCAGGAACTGGTGGCGCCAGGGCATGATGGGCTCGGCCAAAGCGCATTACGATGGCGTCAAGGCGTTTTCGGAAACGGACCAGACCGAGGACCTCAAGGCGATCTCGGTTCCGACGCTGGTGCTGCATGGCGAAGATGACCAGATCGTGCCGATCGCCGATGCGGCCCTAAAATCGATCAAGCTGTTGAAGAACGGCGAACTCAAGACCTATCCGGGGTTCCCGCACGGCATGCTGACGGTCAACGCCGAGGTGCTGAACGCCGACCTGCTGGCGTTCGTGAAGGCGTGAGGCGTCGGGCGGGCCGTGAATATCGCGGCCCGCCCGCCTATCCCTTCGCCTTCTCCGCCCCGGACAGCGCCTGCAGGATCTGCTCGGACACCGACTGCACCGCCGCCGGCGAATGTGACAGAAACAGGGTGTTGGTCTTGTTCAGCTCGCCAATCGACTTCAGCGTGTCGAAATATTGCGTCACCAGCACGAGCTGCATCACTTCCTTGGCGCTGGCGTCGCCGAGCGTGCGCTGAAAACCCTCAATCGAGCCGCGCAGGCCCTCGATGATCGCCTTGCGCTGGTTGGCGATACCCTCGCCCTGCAGCGCCTTGGATTCCGCCTCGGCCTCGGCCTTTTTCACCACCAGGATTTTTTCGGCCTCGCCGCGCGCCGCCGCCGCCACCTGCTCGCGCTGGGCGGCGTTGATGTCGTTCATCGCCGATTTCACCTTGGCGTCGGGAATGATGTCGGTGACGAGAACATTGACGATTTCATAACCGAAGCCGGCCATGTCCACGTCGAGCTCGTGCTTGACCGCCGCCGCAATGCCCGACTGGCTGGCGAACACCTCGTCCAGCGTCATGCCCGGCACATGGCCGAGCACGACCTGCTCGACATAGGCGCGGATCTGCGCCTCCGGGTCGGACAGGCTATAATAGGCGGCATAAGCCTTTTCCGCGCGCACCCGCGTCTGCACGGAGATCGGGATGGTGACGAACACATTGTCCCGGGTCTTGGTCTCCATGGTCAAGGCGATCTGGTTGACGCGCAGGCTCATGCGCCCGTCGACCGCTTCGATGAACGGAATCTTCCAGTTCAGCCCGGCCTCGGCGCAGCGCACATAGCGGCCGAACCGGGTGATGATGGCCGTTTCCGCCGTCTGCACCGTGAAAAACGAGCTGAGGACGATCGCCAGCAGCAGGAACAGGCCAAGGCCCAGAAAGGCGTTCGCGGCGAAATCCACATAGGCGTTGGTCATCTGCAAACTTCCGAAAAACTCAGCGCCGGATCACCATGATCTCGACGCCGCCGGGACCGACCGACCACGACACCAGCCAGCTCACCACGCTCACCACCAGCGCGGCGAGAATGGCCGCGCCCAGGCCGCTGACGAAGAAACCGTCGAGCACATGCGCCACAAGCTCGATCATCAGGCCGTTGATGACCAGGAGAAACAGGCCGAAGGTCAGGACGGTGATGGGGATGGTGAGAACGATGAGAACAGGGCGCAGCACCGCATTGACGAGGCCCAGCAGGACCGCCGCCCACAACAGGCTTTCGGTCGAGGCGAAGGACACGCCGGGGACGATGCGCGAGGCCACGTAAAGGCCAACGGCGACGATCAGGGCGCGAAGCAGAAATCCGATCATGGGCGGCCTCCTCCACCGGCGCGGCCGGCGCCAGCCGCCCTAAAGATAGGAAGCTTGGGCGAAAGCGCCAAGGGTTCCGCAAAGGCGGGATCGGCGTTGTCGGAACGCTTGGTCAGCCCTTTGGGTCAGGACGCCTGCGCCTGGCGGCCGGTGGCGCCGAGATCTTCGAGTCTCTCCTGCACCGTGCGCAGGTCGAACGGCTTGAGCAGAACGTCGTCCGCGCCGGCCCGCAACGCCCGGCCGATCATCATCGGGTCGTTCTCGGTGGCGCAATAGAAGATCGTGGCGGCCTCCGAACCGGGCATCCGCCGCAGCTTGCGCAGCAATTCGATGCAATCGACGCCGGGAATGTTCCAGTCGAGCAGGATCACGTCGGGCATGGCTTCGCTGCAACGGTCGAGCGTCTTGACATCGTCGTCGACTTCCGTGCTGTCGAAGCCCATCAATTCCAGAATGCGCTTCGCCACCCTGCGGATCACGGCAGAATCGTCGACGACCAATCCATGCTTCATCTTGCGCCCCGGCCTTCCGATGACCGCGCGGCCAAAACGGTCTCGCGCAGTCGAGCGGACACGCCGCCCCCACAACCGCCAACCTGCGCCGGGATCGGTTAAGAAAGCGGAACGGGGCGAAAAGAAATTCGCCCCATGCCCGGATTCAGCGGACTTGGCCTTTTCAGCGGACTTTGCTTTGCGCGACCAGCCAGCGTTCGGCTTCGAGCGCCGCCATGCAGCCGAGGCCGGCCGCCGTCACCGCCTGGCGGTATTTGTCGTCGGCGACGTCGCCCGCCGCGAACACGCCCTCGATATTGGTCGCGGTCGAATCCGGCGCGGTCTTGAGGTAGCCGCCCGGCTTCAGGCCCAGTTGCCCCGCGAACAATTCCGTCGCCGGCTTGTGGCCGATGGCGACGAACACGCCGTCGGCCGCCACCTCCTCGGTCGCCCCGCTCGCCACGTCGCGCAGACGCACGCGCTCGACCGACAACGGATTTTCCGCGCCCATGATCTCGTCGATGGCGCGGTTCCAGCGGAACTCGACATTGGAGCAGGCGAACAGGCGCTCCTGCAGGATGCGTTCGGAACGCAGCGAGTCGCGGCGATGCACCAGAATGACCTTGGCGGCGATATTGGCGAGATAGAGCGCCTCCTCCACCGCCGAATTGCCGCCGCCCACCACAATGACCGTCTTGCCGCGAAAGAAGAACCCGTCGCAGGTGGCGCAGGCCGACACGCCAAAACCCTTGAACTTTTCTTCCGACGGCAGGCCCAGCCATTGCGCCTTGGCGCCGGTGGCCACGATCAGCGCGTCGGCGGTGTAAACCACGCCGGAATCGCCGGTCAGCCGGAACGGACGGACCGACAGATCGGCGGAAACGATGTGGTCGCTGACCATTTCGGCGCCGACATGCTCGGCCTGCGCCCGCATCTGCTCCATCAGCCAGGGGCCCTGGATCGGTTCGGCGAAGCCGGGATAATTCTCCACATCGGTGGTGATCATCAGCTGGCCGCCGGACTCATAGCCGGAAATCAGCAAGGGCTGCAGCATGGCGCGGGCGGCGTAGATCGCGGCGGTGTAGCCGGCCGGACCTGAACCGATGATGACGACCTTGGCGTGACGCGAGGCGGTGTCGGACATGTCTTCTCCGCAGAGCAACGATGCCCCGCCTCTATAGGATTTCGACGCCGAGGGAAAGCTAGCTGACGAAAGACTGGCACAGGCCCATCAGCCCGACCCCCGCCGCCATGCCCAGCGACAGCAGCGCCGCCGTGCCGGCCAGCCCCGGCCCCCGGTCGCGCAACAGCCGCCGCAGCCCGTAACTCAACGCGCCCAGGGCGATCAGCGTCGCCGGCAGCGCCAACAGCAGGGTGTGATGCGATGAATCCATGGTTGTCTCTCAAGAGTCCGAGCAAGACGCCATCAGAGAAAAACGCCAAAGCTTGAATGATTTCTTAAATGTCGTTGGGGATCCTGGCCTAACGTAACATTTAGGCTTCCCGGCTAAACTCCTAGTCATGGACCAGAACCGCCGCAAGTTTCGCGCCTTTGGACTGCTGCTCGCCACCGGCTTCGCGAGCGGCCTGTTCGTGCAATTCAATGCGCCCGGCCTCTATTTCGCCCCCGCGCCCAGGATCGAACCGGCGACGGAGGCGCCGACGGCCATGACCGTGTCCTTGGCGCAAGAGGAGGCGCCCGTCGCCGGCGACCCCGCGCCCGCCCGGCAGTCGGGGGAAGACCAGGCCAAGGCCGCGCCTGCCGAACCCTCGACGCAAGGCGCGGAGATCGCCGGTGTCGAACCGGCGCAAGAGAATCCGCCGCCTGACGCGGAGGAGGCGACCGCGCCGGTGCTGCGGCGCTACGACGCCCTGGCCGCCGTGATCGGCAATACGCTGGAGATCGTCGGCCCGGACGGCGCGCTGCGCCATATCTATTTCGCGCCGCGGGGCCTCGTCGCCGAATTCGACGCCAAGACGATCGAGGTGCGGCAATGGTCGCGCGACGACGACCATTTGTGCCGCACCTTCGGCGCGGATCTGCGGGAATGTTTCTATCTCGCGGTCGAGCTGGACCCCGCGCTGCACCGGGGCGCGGCGGCCGCGCTGGAGGCGCGCATCCGCGACAGCGCGGTGGGAACGGCGATCGGAACCGTACAGGGATTTGGCGACGGCGAGGTGCGGCTGCGGCGCGGCGACCTGCGCGGCCTGCCCGACTATGTGCCGCTGATGGACGACAAGCCGGGCCGCGACTGGACCGGCGCGGCGGGAGCGGAACCGTTCGTCGGCGCCCTGCTGCTGCGCGGCGCCGCCGACGAGGATCGCGCCGCCACCTTCTTCGCGCCGAACGGACAGCTGTTCGAGGTCAAGCGCCTGACGCGGCGCTCCGTGAGCCTGTCGATCTGGAATTGGCGACGCGAGGGCGACCGGGTGTGCCGGAGCGTGGACGCGCCGCCCGGCGAAACGGCGGAGGAATGCGCGCATGTCCGCGTTGCCGGCGGACGGATCGAATTCGCCGAAGCCGCCCCGGCGCGCCGCGCCTATCTGCGCTGGCCCTGGCCGGGCGAGGAAGACGGCGACGGCGCCAGCCGCGCCGCCATGGCGGCCGAGATCAATCTCGCGCCGGCGGCGGGCGCGAGCCAGGGCGCGTTCAAAGGCTCGATCACGGATTTGCGCTAGACATTTCGCGGAGAGCGGGCGCCCCCGAATTAAGACCTAAAACAGTTTGGACGAACCGGACTCCGCCGGACACGTCCGGGCGGCGACGGCCTCGCGCTCCAGTTCAATCAGCCGCAGCTTGCGCTCGCGCCCCCAGCGGTAGCCGGACAGCGAGCCGTTGAGCCGCAGCACGCGATGGCAGGGGATGACAATGGCCAGCCGGTTGGCGGCGCAGGCGCCGGCCACCGCGCGCAGCGACTTCGGCGCGCCGATCCGCTGCGCCACTTCGGCGTAACTGACGGTCGTTCCCGGCGCGATCTCGCGTAACGCCATCCATACCCGCCGCTGAAAGTCCGTGCCGCGAATGTCGAGCGGCAGCGGAAAGTCGCGCCAGGGCTGTTCGGCCAGCGCGCGCGCCGCCGCGAGCGCGGGGTCGAGCAGATCGGGGGCGGCGGCGCGCGCATCGGGATAAAGCGCGCGCAAGTCGCGCATCAGCTTCTTCTCCTGCTCGCCGAACAGCAGGGCGCACACGCCCTGCGGCGAAAGGGCCACAAGCGTCGGCCCCAGAGTCGTGTCGCCGATTCCGTAGACGACCTCGTCCCCGTCCCCTGCGGGAGTTTTCGCTTTTTGTGTGCCGCCAGCCATATGCGCTCAACCGAAACTCGCAGCCGTCGCCGGCGCTCCAAAGCACGAGCCCCGGATTTGCGCCACGCCGAACGGAAACAAACACGCATGGGACCGCTGCGCGTCGGAGCGGCCCCCCGCGCGCCGGGACGGCCCCACACGCCCCAAGCGTTCACCATAGCGGGCCGATCCGGCAAAGCAAAGGTGGAATTGAACGCAGTCCGATTCGGGGCTTACGCATCGCAAGGTTGTATTTTGCTCACTTGCAAAAATAAATTGTAATCGCGCCGCCGCCCCGGGCGATAGTCGCCGCAAACGACCAAGGATTCGACCAGGGATTTGAAACGGCGCGGCTCTGATCATGGTGAGGACGGGTTTACGCGCACATTCCCGGCGGCGGCGCCTCGTTTTGGGATGCGACGACGGGCGACGCCGGAGGGCGCCGCATGCGGCCTAGCGCATCGGCGTTGAGCGCGGCTGTCCGCCTGACGCGGATGCTGGCGGGGACGTGGACTGTCCTGGCGGGACCCGGCGACGCGCTGGCGGGAGCGTGGACGCCGCCGGCTGGACAGGGCGAAATCATTGTCACGACGCTGTTCGATCAGGCCAACGACGGCTTCGATCAGGCGGGCCGATTTACGCGCACGCCGAAATACCGCTCCTACCAAGCTTCGCTCTATCTTGATTACGGCCTCACCGACTGGCTCGCCGCCACGCTCAAGCCCTCGCTGCAAAACACGACGCTGGGCGCGCCGGACAACCAGAAGTTCAGCGGCTTCGGCGACAGCGAGATCGGCGTGCGCGGCCGCGTCTGGAAAAGCGACGCGGCGGTGATCTCGTTGCAGGCGCTGGCGCGGCTCCCCGGTTCGGCAGGGCCGGCCGCCCCCTCGCTGAACGGCTCCAAAAACGCCGATTTCGACCTGCGTCTGCTCGGCGGCAAGAATATCGCCGTCGCCGCGCTGCCCGGCTTTATCGACGTCTCCGTGGGGTTTCGCGCGCGCGGCGGCAAAGCGCCGAACGAAGGGCGCGCCGACGTCAGTCTCGGCGTCTATCTCACGCCCGGCCTGATGCTGCTGGCGCAAAATTTCAACGTGGTTTCCGAATCCTCCCGCCACCCCGCCAACCCGCGTTGGGCGCAGTCCAAGGGACAGCTGAGCCTGGTTTATTCGCTCTCCGCGGAATGGCGCGTGCAAGTCGGCGGTTTCACCACACTTGCGGGCGCCAACGCTTATCGCGAATATGGGGCGCTGCTCGGCCTGTGGCGACGGTTTTGAAAGGGGCGCGGTGACGGACGCAATCTCCGAATTGTTCGAGCGGGCGCAACAGGCGCGAGCGCGCGCCTATGCGCCCTATTCGCATTTTCCCGTCGGCGCCGCCCTGCGCGCGGCGAGCGGCGCGTTCTATTGCGGCGCCAATGTCGAAAACGCCGCCTATCCCCTGGGCGTCTGCGCGGAGACTTCGGCGATTTCGGCCATGATCGCGGGCGGCGACCGCGAGATCGCCGAAATCCTGGTGCTCGGCCCCCGACGCATCGCGCCCTGCGGCGCCTGCCGGCAGCGCATCGCCGAATTCGCGCACGGCTCGGTTCTGGTTTATCTTGCCGACGAGTCCGGGGATTGCAGGCGTCACGCGCTGGCCGAGTTGCTGCCCCACGCGTTCGGGCCGGAGTCTTTGGGAAACGCGCCGGAGCAAGCCGATGACGGAAAACGCTGATCTGGCCCTGGCCGCCCTGCGGGCGCGCGGCGTCGCCGAGCCGGTGGATTTCGCCGTGCTGCTCGGCTTCGGCCTGAGCGGATGGTCCGAATCGCTGGCCGACGCGGTCACGGTCGATTATTCCGATTTGCCCGGCTTCGCGCCGGTCGACGAGCCGGGCCTGATCGGGCGGCTGAGCGTCGGGCGGCTGGAGGGCGCGAATATCTGCCTGTTGCAGGGACAGGCGCATTTTTATGGCGCGGGCGATCCGACCTGCATGATGACCCCGCTGCAGACCGCACGGCTGCTGGGCGCCAAATATCTGCTGATCCTCGCCGGCGCCGGCTCCGTCAAGCCCGACCTCTATCCGGGCAATCTGATGCTGGTCGCCGACCATATCGCTCTGTTCGGCCTCAATCCGCTGATCGGCCTCCCCAGCGACGAGTCGATCTTCCCGTTGCATGACGCTTACGATCCGCGCCTGCAGCGCCGGCTGAAACGCGCCGCCGCCGCCGCCGGGGTTCCGCTGCAGGAGGGCGTGTTCATGTGGGTGAGCGGACCAACCTTTTCGACGCCCGCCGAAGGCCGTATGGCCCGGCAACTGGGCGCGGACGCCATAGGCTTCGGCGTCGCGCCGGAGACGATCCTCGCCCGGTGCCTCGGCCTGCGCGTCGCCGCCGTGGCGGCCGCGACCCATTTCGCCGCGGGCTTGCAGGCCTCCGAGCCCAGCCTCGCCGAAGGCCAGAGCCACACGCTGGCCGCGGTGGTGCCGCTGCGCCGGCTGCTGCGCGCCTTCGTAAAAACGGCCGACACGCTGTGAGGCGGAAACCAATTGCGGCGCATTCATCGCAATGTCGCCAAGCGTGCTATATTCGGCGGACGGCGAGTCCTTTGACTCACGCGCAGCCGCTGTGAACGGAGCCCATCGTGGAGACTTTCGAAACCGATATTCTGATCGTGGGCGCGGGCGGCGCGGGTCTGCGCGCCGCAATCGCCGCGGCCGAGGCCGACCCAGCCGCGCGCATCGCGCTGGTCTCGAAAGTTCTGCCGATGCGCAGCCATACGGTGGCGGCGGAGGGCGGTTCGGCCGGCGTGATCCAGTCGCATGATTCGCTCGACGCCCATTTCAACGACACCGTGCATGGCGGCGACTGGCTGTGCGACCAGGATGTGGTGGAGTTTTTCGTCAGCCGCTGCACGCCCGAGCTGATCCAGCTCGAACATTGGGGCTGCCCCTGGAGCCGCAAGCCCGACGGCCAGATCAACGTGCGCGCCTTCGGCGGCATGAAGATCGAGCGCACCTGGTTCGCCGCCGACCGCAGCGGCTTCCACATCCTGCACACGCTGTTCCAGACCTCGACCAAATATCCGCAGATCCGGCGTTTCGACGAGGCGTTTTGCCTCGACCTGATCGTGGACGGCGGCCGCGCGCAGGGCGCGACGGTGATGTCGCCGGCGACCGGCGCGTTCTCGGCCATTTTCGCGCGCGCGGTGATTCTGGCGACCGGCGGCGCGGGAAGGGTGTTCCGGCAGAACACCAATGGCGGCATCGTCACCGGCGACGGCATGGCGATGGCGTATCGTCACGGCGTGCCGCTGCGCGACATGGAATTCGTGCAATATCATCCGACGTGCATGCCGGGGTCCGGCGTGCTGTTCAGCGAGGCCTGCCGCGGCGAAGGCGGCTATCTCGTCAACAAGGACGGCTATCGCTATTTGCAGGACTACGGCCTGGGACCGGCGACGACGGAACCGCGCAACAAGGCGATGGAGCTGGGGCCGCGCGACCGGCTCAGCCAGGCGTTCTGGCAGGAGGACCGCAAGGGCCGCACGGTGACGACGCCGCAGGGCGAATCGGCGGTTTATCTCGACCTGCGCCATCTCGGCCTCGCCAAGCTGAAGGAGCGGTTGCCGCTCATTCGCGGCCTCGCCATGGAATTCATGGGCCTCGACCCCGCCGAGGCGCTGATCCCGGTGCGCCCCGCCGTGCATTACACCATGGGCGGCATTGTCACCGACATCCACACCGCCACGCCGCTGGCGGGCCTGTTCGCGGCGGGCGAATGTTCGAGCGTGGGCATCCACGGCGCCAACCGGCTCGGCTCGAACTCGCTGGGCGAACTCACCGTGTTCGGGCGCGTCGCCGGCGAGCAGGCGGTGAAATTCGCCAAGGACGCGCCGGCGGTCGATGCGGGCCGCCTGGTCGATCAGGCCAAGGCGAGCGCGGCCAAGGCGCTGGCTCTTCGCGACCAGAAGGGCGGCGGCGAGCGCCATTCCGTGCTGCGCAAGGAAATGGCGGCCACAATGGAAAAGGGCTGCGGCATTTATCGGCTGGGAACGGAAATGCAGGAGACGTGCGATAAACTGGCGGAATTGAAGCAGCGTCTGGGCCAGGTCACGCTCGACGACCGCTCCGACATCTGGAACACCGACTGGATCGCGGCGCTGGAGCTGGACTATCAGCTCGACGTGGCGGAGGCCATGGCGCAGAGCGCGCTGGCCCGCAAGGAATCGCGCGGCGCGCACCAGCGGCTCGACGGCTTCGAGAAGCGCGATGACGAAAATTTCCTCGCCCACAGCCTGGCGCATTACCGCGCCGGCGCCGCGCCGGACATCACTTATGGTCCGGTGACGATCACCAAATCCAAGCCGGGCGCGCGCGCCTACGGCGCCCTCGGCGAACAGCTCGAACAAGCGAAAAAGGACGGGACCCATGCCTGACCCCGCCAAAAAGACCATCGAGCTGCGCATCCTGCGCTACCAGCCGGGGGTTGACGCGGCGCCGTCCTTCGGGACGTTCGAAGTGGCCGGCGCCGAAAACATGTCGGTGCTGGAGGCGCTGCAAACCATCAAGGACACGCTCGACGGCAGTTTGTCGTTCCGCTGGTCCTGCCGCATGGCCGTGTGCGGCTCCTGCGGCATGATGATCAATGGCGAACCCAAGCTCGCCTGCAGCACTTTCCTGCGCGACCTGCCGCCCGGCCCCGTCACCGTGGAGCCGCTCAACAATTTCCCGATCGAGCGCGACCTGGTGATCAGCGTCGGCGGCTTCGTGAAAAAGATCGAGAGCATCTACCCCTATATCATGCCGAAGGAGCCGAAGACGGTCGAGCAGGGACCGTATCGTCAGACCCCGGCGCAGCTCGCGGCCTATGAATCGTTCAGCGACTGCATCAATTGCATGTTGTGCTACGCCGCCTGCCCGCAATTCGGCGAGAACCCCGATTTCATCGGCCCCGGCGCCATGGCGCTGCTGCAGCGCTACAACGGCGACTCCCGCGACGCCGGCCGGCAGAAGCGTCTCGACACGATCCACGGCGAAAACGGCGTGTGGTCCTGCACCGCGGTCGGCATCTGCTCGGAGGTCTGCCCGAAAAGCGTGGACCCCGCCAACGCCGTCAATCAGAACAAGACCAACAGCGCCTTCGACTTCTTCCTGCGCTTCCTGAGAAAGGAATGAGCCTCATGAACGAGAGCCGCCCCTACCGGCGTCCGGCGCCCAAGGACTGGTGGGCCAAGGCGCCCTATCGCGCCTATACGGTGCGCGAAATGAGCGGGCTCGCCGTCGCCGGCTACGGCGCGGTCCTTTTCGCGGGGCTCTACAGCCTTTCGCAAGGGCCTGAAAGCTGGGCCGCCTATGTGCGCTTCCTGCAAAGCCCGGTCTCGCTGCTGCTGCACGCGGCCCTGCTGGCGGCGGTGCTGTATCATGTGAAGACATGGTTCCAGATCCTGCCGAAAACCATGCCCAAGCTGATTTTGGGCCGGGCGCCGGTTGCGCAGCGGACGATCACGCGCGTCGCCACGATTTTCGCCGGGGCCTGCTCGCTGGCCCTGGTGCTGATCACGCTGGGAGTTGCGCGATGACGGGGCCGGCGCGGGACAATCGCAGTATTTCGCCCATTTTCTGGCTGCTGTTCGGCGCGGGCGGGATGCTCTCCGCCTTGTTCGGGCCGGGGCTGATCCTGATCACCGGCTTTTTCGCGCCTCTGGGCGTGGGGCTGCCGGAAAATTTCCTGAGCTACGACCATGCGCTCGCCTTTGCGCAGAACCCTGTCGGCAAGCTGGCGGTTCTGGTCGTGGTGGCGCTGTTTTTCTGGCATGGCGCCGAGCGGCTGTTCCTCACCCTCAAGGATATGAAGGCGGGACCGTCGCTGCTGCTGAAACTGTGTACCTATGGCGTCGCGGCCGTGGTGACGGCGGCGGTGATCGCGCTGCTGCTGGCGATCGGATTCTGAACGGCGCCGGGAGGCCGCTTCTTCTCCTCTTGCGGGAAAGGAAGCGGGCGCCCGACGCTCCGTCTCAGTTGGGCCGGCGGCCTATTCCGCGATCCACGGGATCAACGCCGTTTCCGTCAGCGCCCGCGCGCCGGCGCGCAGGAACACGCGGATTTCCACCGACGTCCCCGGATCGGTCTGCACGTCGACCATCGCCCTGAACCCCTCGATATGCGGATTGGGCGCGATGAACGTGCGCAGAATCTTGCCGCGCGACGCGTTGGCGGACACTTCGACCTGCGCGGGATCGGTCAGGTAATAGCCGAGATCCCCACCGTCGAAATCCAGGATGAAACGGCGCGAACCGACGCCCACCTGCTCCGGCGAGCCCAAGGCCTTGGGCACGGTCTTCCAGACATTGCGCAGCCGGCCGTTGGGTGAAAGATCGGGCGACTCCAGCAGCGAGCGGATGCGGTAGGAATAATAGAACGGCTTTCCGGCTTCGGGCCGGTTCTGCAAGGTCCAGTAAGCGACGATATTGTCGGCCGTTTCGTCCTTGGTGGCCAGCTCCAGCAGTTCGATCCGGCCGTCGCCCCAGTCGCCGTGCGGCTCGACCCAATAGGTCGGGCGCACCTCATAGGCCAGCTCGATGTCCTGGTAATGGTCGAAATTGCGGTCGCGCTGCACCAGCCCGAACCCCTTGATCGACTTGTCCTCGAAGGTGGACATGCCGCCGACGCGCGGCGCGCGCAGCGGACGCCAGATCCATTCGCCGGCGCCGGTGTGCATCAGCAGGCCGTCGGAATCGTGCAGCTCCTGCCGGTATTCCTCCAGCGGGCGCGGGCTGTCCTCGCCGGTGAAGAACATCGAGGTCAGCGGCGCCAGCCCGAACTTGACGTCGGGACGGCGCGGGATGATCGCCGCCGTGACTTCCATCACGCTGTCGGCGCCGGGATAGAGATCGAAGCGATAGGCGCCGGTGACGGAGGCGCTGTCGAGCAGCGCGTAAATGGTCGCACGCTCGACCGACGAATCGGACACGTCGATCCAGAATTCGCGGAACAGCGGGAATTCCTCGTCGTCGCCGCCAGTATTGACCGAAAGGCCGCGCGCTGAAAGGCCGTAGGACTGTCCCCGGCCGAGGAAGCGGAAATAGGTCGCGCCGAGGAAGGACACCACCTCGTCGTTGCCGCGCGCCGAATTGAGCGGGTAATGCAGGCGGAAGCCGGCGAAGCCGAGATTGACCGGAAGATTGTGATCGAACTTGTTGCGGCCGTAGTCGAACAGGTTGGCCGAATAGGGAATCGGCGTGGCGATGCCGTCGCGAATCGTGTTGACCACCACCGGGCGGGTATAGATGAAGCCGGGGTGGAACAATTGCAGCCGGAACGGCCCGGTGGCGAGCGGGGATTTCTCCGCCCGGAAACGGATGTCGCGGTAGGAGTCGAAATCGAGCTTGCCCAGGGCCTCCGGCAGTTTCGGCGGCATGGCGTCATAGGGCGCGGCGGCCAGTTCCTTGGCGCGCTTCAGCACGTCCTCGAAATTGAAGCGCGCCGGCGGCTGCGGCTGGCTCTTGTCGGGCGGCCCGGATTGGGCGAAAGCCTGTCGCGCCTGAGCCGGCCCCGCCAGAACCGGGGGCGCCAGCGCCGCGGCGCCGGAAGCGACGAGGGCGTTGAGAACGAAACGACGGTCAAGCAAGGTCATTTGGCGACTCGGGACACAGCCAGGAAATAGACCTTGCTGGTAGCGGCCTTTTCAGGCTTCGGCAAGGTTCTCGCCCAACGGCGCGCCCGCTGGGACGGGATATTTTGCGCCCCCGACCTTGCGAAAGGCGCGAAGCCGCCCACAAAAAAGCGGAACGCCGCGTTTTTCCCCTTGCATCTCCGCCGTTTTGTGCCATCTATCCGCTTGCCCAAATCGCACGTGCCTGTGGTCGCGCGTCGGTTGGCGTCAAACCGGACAAGAGGCCGGCGGCGCGCCAAAAACAAACCGACGGCCGGAAGCGAACCGGCGAACTCCGTTCTCCACGGAAGATCGCGACTTGAAGCAACGACGGACCGGGCTTTTTCGTCTCTGTCGGCCTCCAAAGCCGGCGTACCGAAGAGGCTTGTCTTTCTTGCCGGGCGTGCGGATCGGGCCCCTCCCTTTCCAATCACGGCGCAGCGCCGGGTTTTCCGCAAGGATAGCCCTGGATGGCTCCTACCGAGCGTTTCGTGCGCGTCTCCATCGCGCGGACGGAACAGGTCAGAGCCATCCGCTCCGAAGTTGATCTGTGGCGCTGACGATGCGCCCTTCGAAGGGATGCCGCGATGCATGATCTGTTCGAACTTCACAGGTCGCGACGAAGTCCGCGCGCGCGATGTCTCGCGCCATTCAGGGCTTAAGCCCCGTTCGCAAGTGATCTGAATTTTCAGTTCGCGTGACGCCTCCTCCCGCCGGCAGGTTCCTGACCTTCGCCGTTGGCGCGCCCTCTCTTGACCTGTGGAGGTCACCATGCATCCGTCCGTCCTGCCGCAAGCCGCCGCCGAAATCCTCATTCGGGACGAAGTCCCCCGCGACGCCTTCGCGCGCGAAATCCTGCTCGACAAGGCGTTTGGGCTCAACCGGCGCCGCAAGTCCAGCGAGCGGGTGCGCGAGGGCCGGCTGCCGGCCGAAGGCCTGGCTTTCACCGCCTTGCGCGACAATGTGCTGGTCGGCACGCTGCGGCTGTGGGACATCGACATCGGCAATGGCGCCCGCGCGCTGCTGCTTGGCCCGATCGCCATTTCGCCGGCGCTGCGCTCCAACGGCCTGGGCGGCCGCATGATCCGCATGGCGTTGGAAAAAGCCGCCGCGCTTGGCCATGACGCAGTGATTCTGGTCGGCGACGAGCCGTATTATCGGCGTTTCGGCTTCAGCGGCGCCAAGATGGGCGGGCTCGACATGCCCGGCCCGGTCGATCGCGCGCGCTTCCTCGGCGTCGAACTGCGCGCCGGCGCGCTGGACGGCGCTTGCGGCGTGCTGCGGCCTGCCGGCCGCCCCGCCCCCGCGGCCGCGCCGCGCCGCAAGGCGGCCTGATCACGATCAACTGTCACAATTTTGTGCAATCCGCTTGAGCAGGGCGGCATGCGGTCGCTTGACCGCGCGCCTCGCCTTCGCCATTACCCCCCAAACTTCCGGTAAAAGGACGAATGATGACCAAATCGCCCATCCACGGTCGCATCAGCGGCCCGATCGTGATGATCGGCTTCGGCTCCATCGGCAAGGGCGCCCTGCCGCTGATCGAGCGCCATTTCGAATTCGACAGGTCGCGGCTTGTCGTGATCGATCCGAGCGACGCCGACCGCAAGCTGGTGGATGAGCGCGGCTATGAATTCATCAAGAAACCCGTCACCGTCGACAATTACCGCGACCTGCTGGTCCCGCTGCTGACCAAGGGCGGCGGCCAGGGTTTTTGCGTCAACCTGTCGGTGGACACGTCCTCGCTCGCCATCATGGAGCTGTGCCGCGAGATCGGCGCGCTTTACATCGACACGGTGGTCGAGCCCTGGGCCGGCTTCTATTTCGACAAGGACAAGGGCGCGGCGGAGCGCTCCAATTACGCCCTGCGCGAAACCGTGCTGAAATCCAAGCGCGAAAACCCCGGCGGCCCCACCGCGATCTCCACCTGCGGCGCCAATCCCGGCATGGTCTCCTGGTTCGTCAAACAGGCGCTGGTCAATCTCGCAAAGGACCTCGGCGATTCCGCGCCCGAGCCGAAGACCCGCGAGGACTGGGCCGCGCTGGCGCAGCGTCTTGGCGTCAAGGGCGTGCATATCGCCGAACGCGACACCCAGCGCGCCAAAAACCCCAAGCCGCGCGGCGTGTTCGTCAACACCTGGTCGGTCGAGGGCTTCGTCTCCGAGGGCCTGCAGCCGGCCGAACTCGGCTGGGGCACGCATGAGAAATGGATGCCGGAGAACGGCCGCAAGCACGAGACCGGCTGCGGCGCCGCCATCTATCTGATGCAGCCCGGCGCCAACACCCGCGTGCGCTCGTGGACGCCGACGCCCGGCCCGCAATATGGCTTCCTGGTGACCCATAACGAGTCGATTTCGATCGCCGATTATTACACGGTGCGCGGCCCCAAGGGCGAGGCGGTCTATCGCCCGACCTGCCATTACGCCTATCACCCCGCCGACGACGCCGTGCTGTCGCTGCACGAAATGTTCGGCGCCGGCGGCGTGCGCCAGGAGAAGATCCACATTCTCGACGAGCACGAGATCGTGGACGGCGTCGACGAACTCGGCGTGCTGCTGTTCGGCCACGCCAAGGGCGCCTATTGGTTTGGTTCGCAACTTTCGGTCGAGGAGACCCGAAAGCTGTGCCCGTACCAGAACGCCACGGGCATGCAGGTGTCCTCCGCGGTGCTCGCCGGCATGGTCTATGCGCTGGAGAACCCCAACGCCGGCATTCTCGAAGCCGACGAACTCGACTACAAGCGCTGCCTGGAAATCCAGACGCCCTATCTCGGCCCGGTCGTCGGCGTTTACACCGACTGGACCCCGCTGCAGGGACGTCCCGGCTTCTTCCCGGAAGACATTGACGAAAGCGACCCCTGGCAGTTCCGCAACATTCTGGTGCGCTAATTTGGTGCGCGCGCCGGCGCTTTCGGGCGATCCGACGCGCGCACGTCAAGAAAGCTTCAAAATCGACGGGCTAGAAGCGATGAACATTCTGCCGAGGAAGCTCATGTCCGTCGATCGTCTCAAGCCTGCTCTCGAAACCGGCGTGCCCGGCTGCGTCTGGATCATCCGCTTCGACGCCGCCGGCCGCGCCGAGGCGGGAACGGCCGACGACCTGCACACGCTCGGGGCGGCGCGCGAAGGCTATGTCTGGGCGCATCTCGACCATGTCGACCGCCGCATCGCCGACCTGCTGCAACGTCTGCCCGCCCTGACCGAGGAAGCCCGCGAGGCGCTCAACGGCGAGGTCGATCACCAGTTCGTCGAACGCGCCGATGGCGTCATCTCCGGCGCGATCACCGACCACCAGATCGGCATCGACGGCGCGCGGATGGATTCCGATTTCCTGCGCTTCGCCTGCGGCCGCGGCTTCATCGTCACCGCCCGGCGCGCCGCGCTTTATTCGGCGCAGACGACGCGGCGGGCGCTGGCGGAGGGCGCCAAGGCGGAAACGCCCGCGCTGCTGCTGGAAATGCTCGGATCGAACATCTGCGATTGCACGATGAAAATGTGCCGCGCCATTTCCACCACGCTGGACCAGATCGAGGAAAACATCGTCATCGACGGGCGCGGACGCGACCAGCGCGTCGGGCTGAGCAAGGCGCGGCGGCAGGCGGTCCGGCTGGCCCGGCAAGTCAATGGCCTGTCCTCGACCTTCGAACGGTTGGAGGAGGAGGCCGACGAGCAGCATGACGAGGATTTCTCGGCGGTGGCCTCGGCGCTGGGCCAGCGCGCCGCCTCTCTGACCCGCGACGTCGGCAACTTGCAGGATCGCGCCCGCGTGCTGCAGGAAGAGATCAACGCCATCCTGACGCTCGAAACCAACGACCGGCTCTACGTGTTGACCCTGGTCACGGCGGTGCTGCTGCCCGCCACGTTCGTCACCGGCTATTTCGGCATGAACACCAAGGGCCTGCCGTTCGCCGAGGGCGAGAACGCCACGCTCTATGCGACCATGCTGTGCATCGCGGCGGCGGTCGGCACGCTGGTCATGCTGATGCGCTGGGGCCTCGCCGCGCCTTCCGGCAAGAAGGAAACCACGCGCAAGCCGCCAAAACGGCCGGGGTCTCCCCGCCTCTGAGCCGGAAGTTTTATAAAACTTGCACATGACGGCCTTATCGTCGCCGGATCTCCCGCAGCGCCCGGAACGGAAAGACGATCCTTGTCCAAGAAACCGACTGAGAAACCGACTGAGAAACCCACCGATCCCAAAGCCGCGTTCCGCGAGCGCGTCCACGCCGACATGCTCGACAGTTTCGACGAGGAGCTGGAGGAGGAGCTTGACGACGACCGCCTCGCCGCCCTGCTCGACCACGCCTCGGACCATCCCGACGAAAAGAGCCTGAGCCGCTCGGTCTATTTCAAGGAGCTGTTCCGCCTGCAGCGCGAACTGGTGAAGCTGCAGGACTGGATCAGCGCGACGGGCGCCAAGGCGGTGGTGCTGTTCGAGGGCCGCGATTCCGCCGGCAAGGGCGGCGCGATCAAGCGCATCACCCAGCGGCTCAACCCGCGCGTCTGCCGCGTTGTGGCGCTGCCGGCGCCGAGCGAGCGCGAAAAGGGCCAATGGTATTTCCAGCGCTATGCGCCGCATCTGCCGGCGCGCGGCGAACTCGTCTTGTTCGACCGCTCCTGGTACAATCGGGCAGGGGTCGAGCGGGTGATGGGCTTCGCCACCCCGGACGAGGTCGAGGAATTCTATCGCTCCGTCCCCGAATTCGAGCGCATGCTGGTGCGCTCCGGCATTACCGTGATCAAATACTGGTTCTCGATCACCGACGAACAGCAGCATTTCCGCTTTCTGATGCGCATCCACGATCCGCTCAAGCAATGGAAGCTGTCGCCGATGGACCTGCAGTCGCGCGTGCGCTGGGAGGACTACACCCGCGCCAAGGAGGACATGTTCGAGCGCACCCATATCCCGGAAGCGCGCTGGTGGGTGATCGACGGCAATGACAAGAAACGCGCCCGGCTCAACTGCATCAGCCATCTGTTGAGCCAGTTCCCTTACGGCGACATCGCTCATGCCGACGTGGAGCTGCCCGACCGCAAACACACGCCCGGCTACAAGCGCGAGGACATTCCAGAGGCCATGTACGTTCCCGATCGCTACTGACGTTCGCGCGCCCGAAACTTTTGCCCCCCTTGCCGGTTAGCCCTCCACGTCCCTGAAGCGGGGCGTGGAGCGACGCCATGACCTTCCCGCTGACGCTGCTGAATCTCGCCGGCGCGGTCGCCCTGCTGCTGTGGGGCTCGCATATGGTTCAGACCGGGGTGCAGCGCGCCTTCGGGCCGCGTCTGCGCGACCTTTTGGGCGGCGCGCTGCGCAGCCGTTCCCGCGCTTTCCTCGCCGGCCTCGGCGTGACCACCCTGCTGCAGAGCAGCACCGCCACGGGATTGATGACATCAGGCCTGTGCGCGGCGGGCGCCGTCGAACTGGAGCGGGCGTTGGCGGTGATGCTCGGCGCCAATGTCGGCGCCACCGTGGTCGCCCAGGCGTTTTCATTCCATAGCGCGGCGCTGTCGCCGACGTTGATCCTGATCGGCGTGATCCTGTTCCGGCGCCCGGATGGCGGCAAGAACCGCGATCTCGGCCGCGCCCTGATCGGCCTCGGCCTGATGTTCCTGGCGCTCGGGCAATTGCTCGACATCATGACGCATTACGAGGATTCTCCCAATCTGCGCATCCTGTTCGGCGCGGTCGCCACCGAACCGGTCGTCGATGTCCTGCTCGGCGCGGCCTTGACCTGGGCCGCGCATTCCAGCGTCGCCGTCGTGTTGTTCACCCTGTCGCTCGCCGCGCGCAACGTCGTGCCGCCGGACGCGGCGCTGGCGCTGGTGATCGGCGCCAATATCGGATCGGCGCTCAATCCCTTGCTCGAAACGCCCGGCGACGATCCCGCCGCGCGCCGCCTGCCGCTCGGCAATCTGTTCACGCGCCTGATCGGCGGCGGCGTGGCGCTGGCGATGCTCTGGCCGCTCGGCCGCTGGATGGTGACGCTCCAGCCCGACGTCGGCCGCGTCGCCATCGACTTTCATACATTGTTCAATCTTGCGGTCGCCGCCGTTTTCTTCCCCCTGCTGTCGCCCTATGCCGCGCTGCTGCGCCGCCTGCTGCCGAACCGGCCGGACCCCGCCGACCCCGCCCGTCCCGTCTATCTCGACGCCGCCGCGCGCGAGGCGCCGGCGCTGGGCCTGAGCGCGGCGGCGCGCGAATCGCTGCGGCTCGCCGATCTGCTGACCGAAATGATCGCGCAGGGACAAGCCGGCCTGCGCGCCAGCGACCGGCGCGCCGTCGTGGAGACGCGGCGCAGCGCCTCGACTTTGGCCCGGCTCGCCGCCGCCATCCGCGGCTTCCTCGCCGAACTCGACAGCGAGGACGTCACGCCGGCCGACGACCAGAGAATCGGCGCCATCCTGACCTTTGTCGCGCAGGTCGAACAGGCCGGCGGCGTTTTGGCGCGCAATGTGCTGGCTCCGGCCGCCAAATACCTGAAGAAGACGGTTGCGCTTCCCGAACCGCCACGCGACGAAATCCTGGCCATGCTCGACCGCACCAGCGCCAACCTGCGCACGGCCTGCGCCCTGCTTATGACCGAGGACGCCCGCGCCGCCCATCTGCTGCTCGACGAGAAAACCCTGTTCCGAGAGCGCGAGGAGCAGGCGGCGCAGGCCCATTTCGAGGCGCTCGCCTGCCGCGGCGAGGCCCAGGCCAGCGCGCTGCGGCTCGACCTTGTGCGCGGCCTCAAGCTGGTCAATAGCCATATCGTCGCCGCCGCCTATCCGATCCTTGACCGGCGCGGCGAATTGCTGCCGACCCGACGCGTCAGCCCCACCGCCTGACGCTGGTAAAGATCACTTTTTGTGCAATACCGGACCTCCGCATAAGGAATGGACGAAATCGTCGCATGGTGCGTAAAATTTAGGCTATCACAGCCTTTCACAAGGCATTTAAGCTAGGTCAAAGCGAAAAGGGCGAGGCGATTCAAGCGGCCGTCTCCCCCCGAGCGGATCGTTTGCTTGTTAGGGGCGATTTCAGCCGATGTCCCAGTTTTTTGACGAAATGACCAATGGCGCGGCGGAACCCCGCGCCCTCTACCGCCGGATCGCCGAATGGCTGCGCTCCGCGCCGCCCGAATTGCTGGACGCCCGCCGCGAACAGGCCGAAATCCTGTTCCGCAAGATCGGCATCACCTTCGCCGTCTATGGCGACAAGGAGGCGGCGGAACGCCTGATCCCGTTCGACATCATTCCCCGCCTGCTCGGCCGCGACGAATGGACGCGGCTGGAAGCCGGCCTCGTCCAGCGCGTCAAGGCGCTGAACATGTTCCTGACCGACATTTACGGCCGCCAGGAGATCATCAAGGCCGGCTTGATCCCGCAGGACCTGATCTTCCGCAACGAATGCTACCGGCCGGAAATGCAGGGCCGCCGCGCGCCGCACGACATCTGGACCCATATCGCCGGCATCGACATCGTCCGCATCGACGACGAGGATTTTTACGTTCTCGAAGACAATTGCCGCACCCCCTCCGGCGTGTCCTACATGCTGGAGGACCGCGAGATGATGATGCGGCTGCTGCCGGGCCTGTTCGCCCAGCACGCCGTGCTGCCGGTGGACAATTATCCCGACAACCTGCTGGCCTCGCTGCGCTCCGCCGCCCCGCCGCATTGCCCGGGCGATCCCTGCATCGTCATTCTCACGCCCGGCCAGTTCAACTCGGCCTATTACGAACATTCCTTCCTGGCCGACAAGCTGGGCGTCGAGCTGGTGGAGGGCCGCGACCTCACCGTGCGCGACGATATCGTCTATATGCGCACCACCGAGGGCGAAAAGCGGGTCGACGTGATCTACCGGCGCGTCGATGACGATTTCCTCGATCCGCTGGTGTTCCGCCCCGACAGCGTGCTCGGCGCCGCCGGGCTGATGGGCGCCTATCTCGCCGGCAATGTCACGCTCGCCAATGCGCCGGGCGCGGGCCTCGCCGACGACAAGGCGGTCTATACCTACATGCCCGAGATCATCCGCTTCTACCTCGGCGAAGACGCCAAGCTGAAGAATGTGCGGACATGGCGCTGCCGCGAGCCGGACGCGCTGAAATATGTGCTGGAGCATCTGTCGGAACTTGTCGTCAAGGAGGTCAACGGCTCCGGCGGCTATGGCATGCTGGTCGGCCCGCATGCCAGCAAGGAGCAGATCGAGACGTTTCGGCAAAAGCTGCTGCGCGATCCCGACGGCTTCATCGCTCAGCCGACTCTGTCGCTTTCGACCTGCCCCACCTCCTTGCCCGGCGGCGTGGCCCCGCGCCATGTCGATCTCCGCCCGTTCGTTCTCTGCGGCGCCGACGGCGTGCGCATCGTGCCGGGCGGGCTGACCCGCGTGGCGCTGAAGGAGGGCTCGCTGGTGGTCAATTCCAGCCAGGGCGGCGGCACCAAGGACACCTGGGTTCTCGCCGATAACGCGAAATAGGACTTCGTCATGCTCGCCCGCACCGCCGACAACATCTATTGGGTTTCGCGCTATCTGGAGCGCGCCGATTTCCTCGCCCGCCTGATCGAGGCGTCCAGCCGCATTTCGGCCCTGCCCACGGCTTACGCCGCCAAGCAGGACGAATGGACCAGCGTGCTGATCGCCTCCGGCGCCGACGAGACGTTTCCCGACCATTTCGAGGTCGCCAACGAGGCCAATGTCACCGCCTATCTGGCGTTCGACGCGCGCAATCCCTCAAGCATCCGCAATTGCATCCAGTTCGCCCGCACCAACGCCCGCGCCGTGCGCACGGCGGTCACGGTGGAAATGTGGGAGCATATCAACAGCGCCTGGCTCAAGCTGAAGAACTTCGAGAGCCAGCACCCCGAGCCGACCGCCATCGACCGCGAGGCGCTCAACGGTTTCCTCGATTTCGTCAAGGAGACGTCTAGCCTTTACGACGGCCACGGCTATCGCACCATGCTGCGCAACGACGTCTATTTTTTCGCGCGGCTCGGCGTGTCGCTGGAGCGCGCCGACAACACCGCGCGCGTGCTCGACGTGAAATATCAGCTGCTGCTGCCGGAAAACGAGACGGTCGGCGGCTCGGTCGATTATTTCCAGTGGAGCACGATTTTGCGCTCGGTGTCGGCGCTGACGGCCTATCACTGGGTCTATCGCGAGAGCATCAAGCCCTGGAACGTGGCCGACCTGCTGATCCTGCGCCCGGAAATGCCACGCTCGCTGCTGTCCTGCTATGGCGAGGTGGTGCGCTGGCTCGACGCCATCGGCAACCAGTATGGCCGCCACGGCGCCGCGCAGCGGCAGGCGCGCGCCATCAAGCGCAAGCTGGAAGGCGCCTCGATCAAGGAGATTTTCCAGTCGGGCTTGCATGAATTCGTCGATGGGTTCATCACCGAGACCAATGGCCTCGCCAGCGCCATCGCGGAACAATATCTGCTGGGATAGAACATGCGCGCGCAACTGACGCTGCAGATCGAGGTGAGGTTTTCCGACGCCGCGCGCTCGGCCAACCAATTGTTGCGGCTGACGCCGCGCGCGTTCGACGGGCTGCATGTGCTCGACTGGTTCGTCGGCGTCGAACCCGTGGCCACCCTGCGGCGCGGCGAGGACGGCTTCGGCAATATCGTGCATTCCTGCTCGCACGCCGGCCCGCTCGACAAGATCCTCATCACGGCGGAAGGCCTGGTCGAAACCCAGGACGCCGCCGGCGTGACGCGCGGCCTGCACGAAAAGCAGCCGCTCGACGTGTTCCTGCGCCATCATGAAAGCCCCGGCGACATCGCCGCTTACGCGGCGCAGGCGCTGGACGGGGAGACCGACCGCCTGACCGGACTGCACCGGCTGATGGCGGCGCTGCATGAAAAACTCCGCTTCGCGCCGGCCGATGTGCCGCCGCGCCCCGCCGCCGAAGTGTTCGCTGCGGGCGAGGGCTCGGCGCGCGAACTGGCGCAGGTGTTCGTCGCGGCGGCGCGGGCCGAGGAGATTCCCGCCCGTTTCGTTTCCGGCCTGCGGCTCGACGGCGGCGAAGGCGCGCCGATC
Source organism: Rhodoblastus acidophilus (assembly GCF_900187365.1). GTDB lineage: Bacteria > Pseudomonadota > Alphaproteobacteria > Rhizobiales > Beijerinckiaceae > Rhodoblastus > Rhodoblastus acidophilus. Next base: position 46,693 of record NZ_FYDG01000013.1, on the reverse strand, counting down.
CACGCTTGGGCCGAGGCCTATGTCGACGGGCTCGGCTGGATCGGCTTCGACAGCGCGCTGGGTTTTTGCCCGCGCGACGCCCATCTGCGCCTCGGCCATGGCGTCGATTTCTTCAGCGCGGCGCCACGGCGCGGCGCCTTTTTCGGCTATGCGGACGAAAAGGTCGAAACGCGCCTCGCCATTTCCTCCGCGCGGCAGGCGAGCTGGCAGATCCAGCAATAAATGAAGCCGATCGACGCCCTCGACCGCAAGATCCTGGCGCTGTTGCAGCAGGACGCCGCCATCGCGCTGGCCGATCTGTCGCGCGCGGTCGGCCTGTCGTCCACGCCGTGCTGGAAGCGCGTGCAAAAGCTGGAGAAGGCGGGCGTCATCACCGGCCGGGTCGCCCTGCTCGACCCCCGCAAGGTCGGCCTCGCCCTGACGGTGTTCGTCTCGATCGAGACCGACGACCATTCGCAGCCTTGGCTGGCGAAATTCGCCGCCGCCGTATCGGCCATGCCCGAGGTGATGGACGTCTATCGCATGGCCGGCGACGTCGATTACCTGCTGCGCGTGGTGGCGCCGGACACGGCCGCCTATGACGCGTTCTACCAGCGCCTGATCGCCGCCGTGCCCTTGAAAAAAGTGACGTCGCGCTTCGCCATGGAGCGGATCAAGGCGACCACAGTCTATCCCCTGCCGGCGCCGGAAACCGCGGACCCCGCCTGATCTCCCTTGCGATTGCGCCCCCGTCCGGGCGTTGCGCCAGATCATTTGCCGGTTGCGCGTATGCTGCTAAAGGCTTATCTTTCCAACGTCAGGTTTGGGACAGCCGCAAAAAGCGGCGGCCGCGAGACGGCGACCCAGCCCGGCAGGAGGGGAGGACATCATGAACATTACCGCCTGGGGGCCGTCGCGGCCCCAGGACTTCATTTCGCATGACTTGCCCGCAGGGCACGATACATTGTGGGGATGGACCGCCAAATGGTCGCCGGAAGATCTCACCGGACTGATCGACCCTGTCGGAACCTTCGCCCGCGAGACCGTTGAATTGCAGCAACGCAGCGTCGCGGAAGGGTTTTCCGTCGTCGATGTCGAGGCGCCGCGCGCGTTGCGCGCCCTCGGCCTGACCAAAGTGCCGGCCTTCGACACGCAATTGCTGTTCATGGTTTCACGCAGCTAACGCGTTTTCAAGCGAAACAGCCGACGGAAAGCGGACGCCCGCTTTCCGCAAACACCGCGCGCCAACACAAACTCAAAATTAGACCCCTCTCCCGCCAGGCCAGCGATGACCGCCGCCCGCGCAAACCGGGAGCGCCCGATTTGCGCGGGGAGAGGGTGTCCCTGTTTCAAAGACCTTCGATGAAACGCCGCCGCCATTCCGGCGTGCGGAAAACCTCGTGCAGCAACCGCGCCATATTGCGCTGCAATTGCAAACTCTCCGGGTGAGAGCCTCGAAGCGCGGCCAGCCAGGCGACCATTTCCTCGAGCTGGCGCGCCTGCGCATGGAGCGCGTCGGCGGCCTGCCGCGCGGCGCGGGACCCGGCGTCGCCGCCTTCGAGCGCGCTGGCGAAACGCCGCAGCAGACGATCGAACCGGCGTGCGACGCTGGCGGGTTGATGCGCAAGATCGGCGTGACATTGCTCCAGGCACAGACGGACGTCCGCCCGGGTCCGCGGCTTGAAGTCCGGCGCCGCGGTGGCCGGTCTGCAATAGGCGAGCTTCATGCTCCGCTCCTCTATGGCGCCTTCCTCATGAAAGCAATGTGAACCTAGCCTACGCATTATGAACAAAAAATTAACACGCGTTTAAAGCTCAGTATAGATCGTAATATTCAGAAACTTTCCAAAACATTGTCCACATGACGCAAGGTAATTTGTTACGTTTTTATTTATTTTTCAACTTCAACAGCATCCTGTCGCAACAAGCAGAGACATGACAATGACGCACCCGCGCCGCGCACGCTCTGGCGGCGCGCGCGACGGACCGGCAAGCGCGAAGACAGTCGCACAGCCCCCACTCTGACTTTGCGAAAGCGACGCGCGGCGTCACGCCCGGCGCCGGCAAGCTTGCGGCGACGAACGCCGGACGACCCGGCCCGCGCCATGAATTGGGTCGCGCCGCAGCCGCGTGCCCCTCGGACGCGCCGCGCGACACAATGTCGCGCCGGCGCCGTCCGCCTCTAAGGGATGATTGAACCGACGGGGGGGCGCGGCGCTAAGCCGCGCGCGGCGCCATGCGGGCCGGGCGCGGCGCGTTCAGCCAGAGCAGGCCCATGGCGGCGCCGATGGGCAAAATGGTCTGCCAGAGGTCGAGGCAGGCCAGCAGAGCGGCGATGGCGAAGCAGAGCGACAGGCCATGTTCGACCAGTCCGACCAGCTTGTTCTGAGCGTGGGTCTTGATCAGGTCGCCGCGACGGTTTTCCAGCGGTTTCCAGAAATTGAGCGCCGCGGTCGAGGCCGCCGCCGCCAGCGCGAAGCCCAGAGTGATGGCGCCCACGCGCGGGTCGACCCAGGCGAGCGCGCCCAACGGCAAGGCGAGGAACAGGCCGACGGGCGCCGCCACCGCCTCCAGCTTGCGCCGCAGGATTTCGCGCGGCGACACCGGCGCGCTGGCGACGAAATCACTCGCCTGCTCGCTCGACGCCGCAAGAAACGCCAGCGCCGCCGCCAATTGCGCGGCGATGGCGACCAGCGCCGGAGAGATCGAGACCGCGAGCGCGCCCCCGCCGCCGAGCGCCTTCCAGATCACCAGGGCGATCGGCAGGGTGTAAAGCGATTGCAGCAGAACCTGCGACACAAGATACGGGTCGCGCGCGAGCAGGCGCCATTCCTTGCGGCGCAGCGCCCCGGCGCGGTCGCAGCGGAAGCCCCGGTCTTTCGCACACGCGACGGGCATGGCGTGCGCATCCCCCGCCGCGCTCAGGGCGCCGCGCGCGAAAGCGCGGCCGAGCAGGCCGATCGAAGCGATGAACACGCCGAGGCCAAGCAAAGTCCACAGCGCCAGCGCGAAAGAATCGCCGGCGGCGGCGCGGGCCGGCAGCCACAGCGGCGTAGCCGGGTCGAACAGGCCGCCCGGCGCCGGCGCGCTCATCTGGGCGTGCAACGCGGCGCGCCAATCCGCCGGCAAAAAATTGAAGATTTGCGCGAGGATCACGAACCAGGCGCCGACCAGCGTCGCCAGCACCTGCCCGACGCTGCGGGTGCGCTTGGGGCCGAGCAGCGCGACCAGCCCAAGCGTGGCGGCGAGCGCGAGGCCGGTGGTGAGCAGCACGGTGGCGGCCAGCGCCGGGCCGATGGCCAGCCAGACCGCGCCGTCCTGCAGCGCCGCGTCATCGGCGATCGGCAGCAGGAACAGGCCGACGGCGCCAAAACTTTCGATGGCCACGGCCAGGGCGCGCGAGGTCAGGATTTTGCGCGGCGACAGCGGCGAGGACAGCAGCAGGTCGAGATCGCCGCGCGAATAGAGCGCGCGGGTCGCGCCGGTGAGGCCCTGCGAAAACAGCCAGGGCAGAACGATGACCATGCCGGCCGCCATGAGGAAGACCCGTCCGTCATCCGCCGCCGCCTGTGTCAGCGACGTGGCGAACCACCAGCCGGCGCCGTGCAGGGCGAGCACGACGGCGCCAATGACGGCGAAGCCCTGCGCATCGTTTTTCGCGCGCAAAAAGGCGCACAGCCGGCGCCACGACAGGGTGAGATCGTGGCGCAGCAGACGCGGCAGCGAGAGCGAGGTCACGCCGCCGCTCCCGCGACGGAATGGCGGCCGGGGCCGGTGAGGTCGAGGAACACGTCTTCGAGGCTGGCGGTCTGCGCTGCGCTCAGCGAGCGCAGATGGGCGAGGTCGCCCTCGGCGATCAGCCGTCCCTCAGCGATAATGCCGATCCGGTCCGCCAGTTTTTCCGCGACCTCAAGGATATGGGTGGTGAGGATCACCGCCACGCCGGCGCGGGTCTGCTCGGCGAGCATGTCCTTCACCTGCCGGGCGGCGCCGGCGTCGAGGCCGGTGAGCGGCTCGTCGAGCATCAGCAGGCGCGGCGCATGGATCAACGCGCCGGCCAGCGCGGTTTTCTGGCGCATGCCGCGCGAAAACCCCTCGCAACGCTGGTTGCGCTGCTCCCAAAGGTTCAGGCGGCGGAGCAAGGCGTCCGCGCGCGGACCGGCCTCCTCGGCCTTCATGCCCCACAGGCCCGCGACGAATTCGAGATATTCCAGCGGCGTCAGCTTGTCGTAGAGCAGCGGCTCGTCCGGCAGCCAGGCGATGCGCCGCTTGGCGGCGATCGGATCGTTCCGCGCGTCGATCCCATCGACGAAAATCTCGCCCTCATCCGGCTGCAGCAGACCCGCCACCATGCGCAGGGTGGTTGTCTTGCCGGCGCCGTTGGCGCCCAGCAGCGCATAGAATTCACCGGGCCTGATGGCGAGATCGAGTCCGTCCACGGCTTTCTTGCCAAAGGATTTGTGCAGGTTGCGCAGGCGCAGGGCGGCGGGCTGTTCGGTCATATGCGCTCCTGAAAGATCGGGCCGAGGCTAGGCGACGCGGCTTTCCTTTGGGTTAAGCAACAGCACCGCATTGAGCGGGGCGCGCGTTTGCGCAATAGTCGCGCAATGTAACGCGCGAGGCCAGAAGAGTGACCGTGACACGGACGATCCGGGTTCAGCCGCAGGCGTTCGACGCCGGCCACGCCGCCGCCGCGCTGACGGTCGGGCGCACGGATGTGGGCGCGCTGGTGAGCTTTGTCGGCCTGTGCCGCGACGAGGCGGGCCGTCTGGCCGCGCTGGAGCTGGAGCATTATCCCGGCATGGCCGAGGCGGAGCTGGAGCGCATCGCCGCCGAGGCCGAAAGCCGCTGGCCGCTGCTGGGGCTGACCGTCGTGCATCGTTACGGCAAGATCGCGCCGGGCGAGCCGATCGTGCTGGTGGCGGCGACCAGCGCCCACCGCGCCGCCGCTTTCGCCGCCGCCGAATTCATCATGGATTTCCTGAAAAGCCGCGCGCCGTTCTGGAAAAAGGAGCATCGCGCCGACGGAACCGCAGGCGCCTGGGTCGAAGCCAAGGACGCCGACGAACAGGCGCTGGCGCGATGGCAGCGCCCGCAGGGCTGACGCCCGCCCCCTACTTTCCGGCGAGGCGGTTTCCGACCAGCCGGTATTCGATGCGGCGGTTGCGGAAGCGCCCCTCGACGCTGTCGTTGGCGACGATTGGCGCGGCGCCGCCATAGCCTTTGGCCGTGAGCATGTCCGGCCTCGCCCCGGCCTGAATCAGCGCGGCGCGCACGGCTTCGGCGCGGCGCCGCGACAGCGCGACATTCTCGGCCTCGTCGCCGGTGCCGTCGGTATGGCCGGCGATCTCGATCACGGTTCCCTGCGGAAGTTGCGCCATCAGGGCGGCGGCCTGGCCCAGCAGGGCGCGCTCCGTCGCGGGCGCCTCCGCGCTGGCCGAGGCGAAATTGACGACGGAGCAGTTGAGCGCACCGACGAGATCGGCGGCGGCGAAGCCCGGCGGCAGCGCCGCCAGCGCTTCGGCCACGCGGGCGTTGGCGCGCGCCGACACCGCGCTCAAATGATCGGCCAGCGACACCACCTTGACGTCGCCGCCGAACAGGCCCTCCACATTGGACGAGAGGCGCGTGCGGTCGGCGTCGCCCATATAGCCCCGGATCATGAGATCGTTCCCGCTGAACAGCACGGTGAGGCCGGACACTTTTAATGTCTTCAGCGCGGCCGGCATCGCGGCGAGCCAAGGCGCCGAAGCGCGGCCAGGCTCGACGGCGATGGCGCCGACGATCCGGCGCGGGCCATGAACCGCCTTGAGCGCGTTCAGCAAGGCGGCGCGGGTCTCCGGGTCCGCCACCACGCCCGAGACATGGAGACGGCCGGCGGCCGTGCTGAACTCGAAGCTGGCGGGGGGCAGGTCGTCGGCCGGACGAATCGGTTTGGGCGGGATCGACCCGGTGATGATCTGGTCATCCACGGCGGGATTGCTTGTCGCCGCGACCACCGGCGCCGGCGCAGGATCGCTCGGGGTCGGCGCGGGCGCGGCGGCGTCGACGCTCGGCTCCGGCGCGGCGGGCGCCTCGGCCACCACAACCGCCTCGGCCGGCGCGGCAGGAGCCTCAGCTGCAACAAGCGTTTCGGGCGCCGCTGTCGCGGCAGGCTCGGAGGCGGCGACATTCGGCTCCGGCGCGGCCGACGCGGCGGGGATTTCAGCCGCAGCGACCGTCTCGGGCGCAGCGGAAGGGGGCGGCTCGACCGGCGCGGCGGCGGCGACGCTCGGCTCCGGCGCGGCCGGCGCGGCGGGGATTTCAGCCGCAGCCACTGTCTCAGACGCAGCGGACGGGGGAGCCTCGACCGGCGCGGCGGCGGCGACGCTCGGCTCCGGCGCGGCCGCCGTTGCGGGAACTTCAGCCACAGCGACCGTCTCGGGCGCAGCGGAAGGGGACGGCTCGACCGGCGCGGCGGCGACGACGCTCGGCTCGGGCGCGGCGGGCGGTTGAGCAGCGCGCCGCGCGAGATCGCGCCGGCGATACAAAGGCGAGGACGCCACGGCGATGGCCTCCGAAGACGCCGGTTCAGCGACCGGCTCCGGCGCAGGACGCTCCGCCACCGTCTCGAACGTATCCGGGTCCATCGCCGGGGCCGGCGCGAACGGCGTCGTCGCCCTGGCTCGCGCCATTTCGACGGAGGCCGGAAGGCGCGTGTAGCTGTCGATCAGATAGGTCGCGCCGCCGACCAGCGCGAACACGGCCGTGACGCTTGCGACTTCGAACAGGGCGCTCGATTTCCGGACCGCTCGGGCGCCTGTGGCGCCTCCGCCAGCCGAGTCGTCAGTGCCTGAGTCGAGGGCCGCCATGCCGAATCTCCGCAATCCTGTTCGCCGGGTCAGGCTCGCGCCAAGCGCGAATCTGAGACATGAACAAGAAGCCCGATCGACCTTGCGCGGCGCTTGTCGCGGCGCCGCGCGTTCCCTCGCCCTGGGGCGGGCGGCTTCGATCGCGAAGCCGCGGGGCGCGAATCGACGCTTGTCGCGCCTCGCGCCCTGTCTGGTTCAGGCGTGAACCTTGGGCTGCACTTCGGCGGCGTAGGCCTCGACCAGCGTGCGGGAGATGGCGCCGGGCGTGAAGCGATACGGCCCGATCTCCGACACCGGCGTGACCTCCGCGCCCGTGCCGACGACGAAACACTCGTCAAAGCCGGCGAGTTCTTCCGGCATGATGCGGCGCTCGTTGACCTTGATTCCCTTGTCCTTGGCGAGACCGATCACGGTCTGGCGGGTCAAGCCGTTCAGGAAGCAGTCGGCGATCGGCGTGTGGATTTCGCCATCCTTGACGAACATGATGTTGGCGCCGGTGCATTCGGCGACGCGCCCCTGCCAATCGAGCATCATGGCGTCGGCATAGCCGCGCCGCTCGGCCCGGTGCTTGGAAATGGTGCAGATCATGTAAAGGCCCGCCGCCTTGGAGGCGCAGGGCGCGCAGGCCGGATCGGGGCGGCGGTATTCGGCGATGTCGAGCCGGATGCCCTTCATCTTGGTGGCGATGTCGAACATGGACGGCCAGTCCCACACCGCGATGGCCATGTGGATCTTGGCGTTCTGGGCGGCGACCGCCATCATTTCAGAGCCGCGCCAGGCCACCGGGCGCACATAGCAATTCGTCAGATTGTTCTTTGCGATGGTCAGCTTCTTGGCGGCTTCGATCTCCTGCACCGAATAGGGGATTTCGAAATCGAGCAGCTCCGCCGATTTCCTGAACCGCTCGGCATGCTGGTGCGACTTGTAGATCACGCCATTGTAAGCGCGCTCGCCTTCGAACACGCAGGAGCCATAATGCAAGCCGTGGGTGAGGACATGCAGCTTGGCGTCCTTCCAAGGGACCATCTCGCCGTCTTTCCAGATGAATCCATCACGCTGGTCGAAAGGCAAAACGGACATGTCGCGCTCCTGCAAACTGCCGGGAAAGTTGAATATGGGCGGCTTTGTGAGGGAAGCACGGACTGCGCCGGCTCGATCGCCGCTCGAGGGAAGCTTGACGAGTAGCAACCGACCTGAAATATGTCAATAGAACTGACATATTCAGAGCGTTTTCGCGCGAAACGGCGCCGGTTCGCATGAGGAAACGCCTTGAAACGAAACCTGAGGCCCGTTCGCCGGACCAGCCTCAGCCTGGAAAGGGCCCGCATGGATCAAGCCTTGCAGCGCCAGACCGCACCGCAGCCCGCCGGGCGCGAACCGGCGGACGAGCCCATGTTCGACCTGATCGAAGCCCTGTTTTTCGCTTATCGCGATTTCGTCGGCGACGCCGACCGGCTGCTGCTGCGCTACAATTTCGGCCGCGCCCATCACCGCGTGCTCTATTTCGTCGATCGCCGGCCCGGCCTGTCGGTCGCCGAACTGCTCGACCTGCTCAGGATCACCAAACAGAGTCTGAGCCGCGTGTTGAAGGAACTGCTCGACCAGGCCTATATCGAGCAGCGGCCCGGCCTCGCCGACCGCCGCCAGCGGCTGCTGTTTCCGACCGAGGCCGGCCACGCCCTGGCGCTGGAAATCGCGCTGGTGCAATCGGAACGGTTCGCGCGGGCGCTGGACCGGCTGCCGGCGGGAGCGCGGGCGCAGGGCGCGGCTTTTCTCGCCGCCGTCAGCGATTCCGGGGAAATTCCATGAGTCCGACCGAAATCCCCGCGCCCTCCGACGACGCGCCGCACATCCTGCTGGTGGACGACGACCGCCGCATCCGGCAATTGCTGTCGCGGGTGCTGCAGCGCGAGGGCTATCGCGTCACCGTGGCCAACAGCGCCGAGGACGCCGGCGCGCGCATTCGCGGCCTGCAATTCGACCTGATCATTCTCGACGTGATGATGCCCGGCGAAAACGGCTATCAATTCGCCGCGCGGCTCCGCGCCGACAACGCGCCCATCGCCGAGGCGCCGATTCTGATGCTCACCGCCCGCGCCGAGATCGAGGACCGCATCCAGGGCCTTGAAGCCGGCGTCGACGACTATCTCGCCAAGCCCTATGACGTGCGGGAACTCACGCTGCGCGTCGCCGCCCTGTTGCGCCGCATGACCCGGACCAGCGCGCCCGCCTCGTCCAATCCGGCGCGGTTCGGCGAGTTCTGCTTCGATCCCGACCGCGGCGAATTGAAGCGAGGCGACGAGATCATCCGCATCACCGAGCGCGAGCGCGACATGCTGCGCATCCTCAGCGAAAAGCCCGGCGAGACGGTGTCGCGCGAGGCCCTGGGCGGCGGCGAGGCGGCCAACGAGCGCACGGTGGACGTGCAGGTCAATCGCCTCCGCCGCAAGATCGAGGAAGACCCCGCCAATCCGCTGCTGCTGCAGACCGTGCGGGGCATCGGCTACCGGCTGGCGGCCGAGCGATGACGGCGGCGGCGCGACTTCTGGCCGCCTGGCAAGGATTCGCGCGCGCGCTGGCGAGCGTGATGCCCAAGGGACTTTACGCCCGCTCGCTGCTGATCGTCATCGCGCCCATGGTGCTGCTGCAATCGGCCATCGTCGTGGTGTTCATGGAGCGCCACTGGAATCTGGTCACCTTCCGCCTGTCCAACGCCGTCAGCCAGGACATCGCGGCGCTGATCGACATTCATCGCGAGTTCGGCGCCGACAACGCCAAGCTGGAACAGATCGCGCGCCGGCGGTTCGGTTTCGAGGCGGAGCTTCTCCCGCCGGGGCCGCTGCCCTCCGCCCTGCCCCGTCCGTTCTTCTCCCTGCTCGACCGCGCCATGTCGCAGGAGATCGGCCGGCTGGTGACGCAGCCGTTCTGGATCGACACGGTGGGCCAGTCGGATTTCATCGAGGTGCGCATCGACCTGGGCGACGCCGTGCTGCGCGTGGTGGCGCGGCGCAGCCAGGCCTATGCCTCCAACACTCATATTTTCATCGTGTGGATGGTGGGCACGGCGGCGGTGCTGATCGTGGTGGCGATTCTGTTCATGCGCAACCAGATTCGCCCGATCATGGCGCTGGCCGATGCGGCGGAGGAATTCGGCAAGGGCCGCGAGGTGGAGTTCCGCCCGCGCGGCGCCCGCGAAGTGCGCCGCGCCGCCTATGCTTTTCTTGAGATGAAGCGCCGCATCGAGCGGGCCATCGAGCAGCGCACCACCATGCTCAACGGCGTCAGCCATGACCTGCGCACCATTCTCACGCGCTTCAAACTGTCGCTCGCCTTGCTGCCTGACGAACCGGAGGTCGTCGACATGGCCGGCGACGTCAACGAAATGCAGCGCATGCTCGAAGCCTATCTGGCTTTCGCGCGCGGCGATTCCGGCGAAGTGGCCGCGCCCTCCAACATTCCCGACCTGCTGGACGCGCTGCGCCAGGATTCGGAGCGGCTCGGCCACGAGACCCATGTGGCCTATTCCGGCGAACCCGTCGCCACCGTGCGCCCCGACGCCTTCAAGCGCTGCCTCGCCAATCTGCTCAACAATGCCTTGCGTCATGGCCGCACCATCGCGCTCGACGGCTCCTGCGACCGGAAGTTTCTGCAAATTCATGTCGATGACGACGGTCCCGGCATCCCCGCCGACCAGCGCGAGGAGGTTTTCCGGCCGTTTGTGCGCCTCGACGCCGCGCGCAACCAGGACGAAGGCGGCACCGGTCTCGGCCTCGCCATCGCCCGCGACATCGCCCGCTCGCATGGCGGCGACATCTATCTGTCCACCAGCCCGCTGGGGGGACTGCGCGCCAGCGTGCGCGTGCCGGTCTGAGCGGATTTCCGATTTTTTCGTCCTGGCGGTATAGAGGCGCGCCTGAATCTGTTGGGAAACACCATGAACCTTGTCGACGTCGCGCTGGCCGATCTTTCGGGCGCGGAAACCTTCCCCCTCGACGCGCTGATGACGCTGCGCCAGAAATGGACTGAGGCGCGCGCCCCCTTGTTTGCGGCGCTCGAAGCGTATGCGTCCGGCGCCGACCGCTCCGAGGAGACCGCCTCGCGCGCCTTCTTCGGCCTGCACCTGCTGGCGGAAAAGCGCGACGCCGCCGCTTTCGCGCCGCTGGTCGCGGTGGCGCTGGAAGGCGCGCCGCTTTACGACATGCTCGGCGATGGAACGACCGAGACGCTGCCCTCGCTGTTCGTCAGCCTGTGCGACGGCGATTTCGCCACGCTGCGCAAGATCGTGGAGACGCCGCAGGCCGACGAATGGGCGCGCGTCGCCGCCATCGAGGCGCTGGCCTGGTTCGTCCATACGGGCGAAATCCCGCTGGAAGACATGCGCGAAACGCTGGCGAACTGGTTCGAGACGCTGGAGCCGCGCGAGACTCACGTCGTCTGGTACGGCCTGCAGGCGGGCGTGGCCCTGCTGGGCTTGAGCGAACTGGAGCCGCAGGTCGCCCGCGCCTTCCGCCAGAAACTGGTGGACAACGACATTCTCGGCTTCGAGGATTTCCAGGACGACCTGCGCGCGGCGCGCGCCGACCGCGCCGGCTTTTTCAAGGAGCGCGGCCTGGGGCCGATCGACGACGCCGTGGCGGCCCTGGAGGTGTTCGACATGGACGAGGAGGATCTCGCCCCCCAACCGCCCGCCGAAAACAAGTTCAAGCATGTCGGCCGCAACGATCCCTGCCCGTGCGGCAGCGGCAAAAAATACAAGAAATGCTGTTTGCAGGCGGAGTGAGGCGGGGTCAGCGCTCGACGCAGTCGCGCAAATGCCGCCAGCAATGGCCGGCGCCGATCTCGTCCACCGTCCACTGACAGTAGGCGAGATTGGCGATCCACTGGCTGCGGTCGCCGCGCCAGGGGTCGGCCAGGTCGGCCAGGCGATGGCCCGACACCTCCCATGCGAAATTGTTGGGGCTGAGGCAAAAAAGTGGGCACGCCGGCCATGACGGCGTCCACGGCCGACCCGCTGGTGAAGGTCACCCAGGCGCCGGCCGCCGCCAGATCCTCGCTCAAGGGCCGGCGCGAGACATCGGCCCCGAGCGCGGACGCATAGGTGATCCATTGCAGGGACGTGTCCAGCGGATGCGGGCGCATCACGATTCGCCGGCGCCATTTGCGGTCGATATAATTGGCGGCGTCGAAGGCCCATTCGAGCGCGTCAACGCCGTCGAGCGAATAATCGCCCGGCAATTGCCCGGCGATGAACACCGGCCCGTCGCCTTCCTTCCACGGCGCGGCGACCAGATTCATCGCCTCGGCCCGGTCCGACGGCATGTCGCGGCGAAAAAAACGGCCGGCGCGATGGACATGGTCGAAGCCGGCGCGAAAGCGCCATTGGTCGAAATCGCGCAGGATCGGCGTTTCGAAAATCAGCAGATTGCGGCTGTGCAAATGACGGATTTTGCGCGCCGCGCGCGCCCGCTCCACGGGGCCGCCGCGCGGCGACCAGAGAATCACCGCGACATCGCACTCGTCATAATCGAGGGAACTGACCTTCACCTTGTCGTTGGCGGCGGCGAGACCGGGGACGAGTCTCTTGTGAATGAAGTCGATCTCATTGCGATTCTGCGCAGTTCGGTCGAAAATCGTTATTCTAAGACTCGGCAAGACCACCCCCGCCCCGGTTGGCCGCCCGGCCTTCTCCGGCATTGCGATTCGCTCACGCGCTTCCCGCTACTCCTATCAACCGAAAATGACGCCGACCTTTCGTCTCACCGCGCGCCGACGAGCCGCCGCGCCAGCCCCATCAGCGGATCGGCCAGCGGGGCCAGCGCCCGGCCGGCGTCGTCGAGCCTTGCGGCCCAGACCCGGCCTTGTTCAAGCTCGTGGTCCAACGCGGCCATGGTCCGCGCGGAATCGTCGGAGTCGTCGTCAAGCCAAACATGGAACGTCCGCAGCCAGACCAGGACCAGCCCCTGCAGTTTCACCGCGCCGAGCGGCCCCTCGCTGCTTTCCCCGGCCGCCTCCAGCATGAAGCGCAGCGAATTGATCGCGAGTCGGTTGATCTCGGCCAAGGCGGGGGGATCGCGCATCGCCCAGGCGTCGATATGGACGAGCGCGGCCTTGTAGGGTTTCATCGCGTCGAACCGGCGCATCAGAACGTCGAACAGCCGGTCCTTGGCGCTTTCGCCGGCGAGATCGTCCGGCGTCTCATCGAGCACAATGCGGTCGATGCGCCGGGAAAAGCCGGCGAGAACGGCGCCCTTGGACGGGAACGCGTCACGAAACTGCGCCAGCGACAGGCCGGCGCGATCGGCGACATCGGCCATCGATATTTCGACCCAGGTCCTTTCCGCCGCCAGCGCCATCAGCGCGTCCACGGCTTTTTCCCGGGCGTCCTTCGGCTTGCTTTCCGCGTTCTCGTCCGATCTATGCTTATGCGCGCTCATGGCTGGCCCTCCACGCACAAGATGGGTCGAAGCGCGGCCGCGCGCAAGTTCAGCCGGACAAGTCCTCGGCGCGCTTCCGCGCGGCGGCGCCGGCTCGGACCATCAGGGGCGTCAAGCCGTCGGGGGCCATCAGCACATCGAGCGCGGCCTGCGTGGTTCCGCCGGGCGATGTGACGTTTTTGCGCAGGGTCGCGGCGGAGATGTCGGGCTGGCGGCGCAGCAGTTCGCCGGAGCCTTCCACCGTGGCGCGGGCGAGCCGCAGCGACAGATCGGCCGGCAGCCCGAGTTGCGTCCCGGCTTCGGCGAGCGCCTCGACCAGATTGAACACATAGGCCGGCCCCGAGCCGGAAATGGCGGTGACGGCGTCAATCAGCGATTCGCGCTCGACCCATTCGACGCCGCCGACGCCCGAGAGCAGGAACTGCGCCTTTTCGCGCTGGTCGGGGCGGGTCGCTTCATTGGCGAACACGCCGGTGACGCCGCGTCCGACCGCGGCGGGCGTGTTGGGCATGGCGCGCAGGATCGCCGAGGCCGGCAGACGGGCGGCGAGATTATGAACGGTTTTGCCCGCCAGAATCGACAGGAGAAAGCTGTCCCGGCCGAACAGCGCCGCGATTCCGGCGGCCACCGCGTCGAGCGCCTGCGGCTTGACCGCAAGCACCACCGCTTCGGCCGGCGCGTGCGCGGGGTTCAGCGCGAAGCCCCATTTGCCGGCCTGCGCGCGCAGCGCGTCGGAGGGCGCGGGATCGTAGACGCTGATGCGCCGCGGTTCGAAGCCGGCGGCGAGCCAGCCCCCAAGCAGGGACGACCCCATCTTGCCGGCGCCCACCAGCGCCAAAGTTTCGGGCGCGGTCATGCTTCGCCCTTGGTCTCGAACAGGGCGCTGGACAGCGATTCCTCCGCCGGCTTGTTGGCCCAGACCACGAACTGGAACGCCTGGTAATAGCGTTCGCAGGCGTCGAGCGCGGCCGAGAGCATCGCCTCGCATTGCGCCATGCCGGGCTGCGCGCCGCCGGCCAGCGGCAGGGCGTGACGGAACATCACCACGCCGTCGCGCGACCAGACGTCGAAATGGCCCATCCACATCTGCTCGTTGATCTTGGTCACCAGACGCGCCGTCTCGGCGCGGCGCCGTTCGGGAACCTTCAAATCGAAGGCGCAGGCCAGATGCAGCGCCTCGCATTCCGACAGCCACGTGAAGGCGATGTTGTAATCCGCCCAGGAGCCGGTCACGCCGAGCGAGATTTCATCCGCGTCGTCGCGGTCGAAGCTCCAGTCCTTCAGACAGGCGAGCCGCTCGATCACGTCGACCGGGTGCTCGAATCTCTCGCTATGTTCCAGTTCAGTAAGCAGCATGGATCGTTTCCGGCGCGCAATGCGCGAAGGAGTGAAGATATGGCTAAACTCGCGCCGATACTGTTCGCCGCGCGGACGCCTTGCGCCGCCACCCCTGCGGACGGCGGACAAGGCAGCGGCGAATCACCTGACCAGGTCAATATAGCTGCAACGACCCGGAAGGTGAATCGTCCCTTACGGCAGGATCAAACTGCTGGATTCGCGGAGGGTAGTCCATGCTGCCAAAAAAAAGTCCACAACTATCGCAACAGCGCCTTATTCGGCGCCGTTGGATGAGGCCGTCGCCGCGAGCTTGGCTTCCAGTTCGGCCACGCGCCGCTCCAGCGCGTCGTTGGCGTTGCGGGCGGCGACCGCCATGTCGCGCACGGCCTCGAATTCCTCGCGCGAGACAATATCCATTGTCGACATCATCCGCTCGACCTGCGCCTTGATCATGGTCTCCGCCTCCTTGCCGAGGCTTTTGGCCGCGCCGGCGGCGTCATTGAACAAACGCGACATGTCATCGAAAAAGCGGGGGCGTTCCTGCATGGCGGGGCTCCTGGTTGTCGCCGATGAGATGGGGCTTTTCCGCCGCCAAAGCAAGTTTTTCGCGCAAGCTTTGCGAAACCGGCCTAATGTGCCGCCGGATCGCTTGATTCTCGCGTTTGTCCGCCGCCCAGGACCGCACATTCCTGGAGGCCGCACGTTCAGAGACCGCTCATTCCAGGGACCGATCATTCGGGGACCGCTCATTTAGGGACCGCTCATGCCGCTCTACGTCATGCCCTATCCCGTCATCGACCCGGTCATGGTCCAGCTCGGGCCTTTGCCGATTCGCTATTACGCCCTCAGCTATATCGTCTCCCTCGTCGTCGGCTGGCTGATCGCGCAGCGGCTGGTGACGCGCGACGCCCCATGGGGCGCGGTGGCGCGGCCCTCGGCGCGAAGCCTGGACGACCTGCTGGTTTACGTGGCCTTCGGCGCCGTGCTCGGCGGACGGCTGTTCTATGTTCTGTTCTACAATCTGCCGTTTTTCCTGGCCAATCCGCTGGAAATCCCCGCCGTCTGGCAGGGCGGCATGTCGTTCCACGGCGGCATGACCGGCGCCGCGCTCGGCGCCTTCCTGTTCGCGCGCCGCGAAAAGGTCTTGTTTCTTTCGGTCGGCGACCTCTGCTGTTGCGTCGCGCCCATCGGCCTGTTCCTCGGGCGCCTCGCCAATTTCATCAAGCCGGAGCTATGGGGCCGGCCCGCCGACGTCCCCTGGGCCATGATGTTTCCGGGCGCAGGGCCGGAGCCGCGCCATCCCAGCCAGCTCTACGAGGCCGGCCTCGAAGGGCTGGCCCTCGGCCTCGTCATGGCGCTCGCGGTCCGCGCCGGCGCCTTCCGGCGGTCCGGCTTGACCAGCGGCCTGTTCCTGGTCGGCTATGCGCTGGCGCGAATCGCCTGCGAATTTTTCCGCGAGCCCGACCCGCAGCTTGGCTTCCTGTTCGGAGGCGCCACAATGGGCATGCTGCTGTCCGTGCCGCTGGCGCTGGCCGGCGGCGCCCTGATCATTTTCGCCCTACGCCGGAGAGCGGGCGCGCAACTGGAGACGATACATGGCTGAACCGGACGATCTTGGCGCGGACATCCGTGAGATCATCGCCCACGACGGCCCGATTTCGATCGAGCGCTTCATGGCGCTGGCGCTGACCCATCCGTCGAAGGGCTATTACACCGCCCGCGATCCGTTTGGCGCGACCGGCGACTTCACGACGGCGCCGGAAATTTCGCAGATGTTCGGCGAGCTGATCGGTCTGTGGGCGGCGGATCTGTGGGAGCGCATCGGCGCGCCCGCAGAGCTGCGGCTGGTCGAACTCGGACCGGGGCGCGGCGCGCTCATGTCGGATTTCCTGCGCGCGGCGCGGGTGGCGCCGGGCTTTTTCGCCGCGCTCGACGTGCATCTCGTCGAGGCCAGCGACAAGCTCGCGGACCGCCAGAGCGAGGCGCTGGCCTCGTGCGGCCGCCCGGTGAGCTGGCATCGCACCCTCGACGGCGTTCCGGCCGGCCCCGCCATTTTCATCGCCAACGAATTCTTCGACGCCCTGCCGACGCGCCATTACGTGAAGACGCCGCAGGGCTGGCGCGAGAAGCTGATCGGCCTCGACGGCGACGGCCGGCTCGCCTTCGGCCTCGGCGACCAGATCGAGCCGTTCCTCAAGGCGGAGGCCGAGGACGGCGCCGTGCTCGAAATCAATGCGGCGGCGCAAAGGGTGATGTCGCAAATCGCCGCGCGCATCGTCGAACAGAACGGCGCGCTGCTGGCGGTGGACTACGGCTATTTGCAAACCGGCTTCGGCGAGACGCTGCAGGCGATCAAGGCGCATCGCTTCGTCGATCCGCTCGCCGAACCGGGACAGGCCGACCTGACCACCCATGTCGATTTTTCCGCCCTGTCGCGCGCGGCGCGCGCCGTCCATGCCGAAGCGCACGGCCCCGTGCCGCAGGGCCGTTTCCTGATCGACATCGGCATTATCGAGCGCGCCGAGGCGCTGGCCGGCCGCGCGAGCGAGGACCAGCGCGCGCAGATCGACGCCGCGCTGGCGCGGCTGACCGACATGGAGGAGACCGGGATGGGCGCCCTGTTCAAGGTGCTGGCCGTCACCCGTCGCGGCCTGCGCGACCTGCCCGGCTTCACCGAACCGGACGAGGACGGCCATGACGCTTGAGGCGATCCGGTCGCAGGCGCTCGACGGCGTCAGCCACGGCTTTTTCACCCGCAAGGGCGGCGCATCGCAGGGGATTTACGCCTCGCTGAACGGCGGCGTCGGCTCGCAGGACGATCCCGCCGCCGTGGCCGAAAACCGCGCGCGCATGGCGGCGTTTCTGGGCGTCGCGCCGGAAAATTTTCTTGTCCCCTATCAAATTCATTCCGCCGACGCGCGGACGGTTTCGGCCCCCTGGGCGGCGGACGCAAGGCCGCGCTGCGACGGTCTGGTCAGCAACACCCCCGGCCTGGGCCTGGGCGTGACCGGCGCCGATTGCGGCGTGCTGCTGATGGCCGACGCCCGGGCCGGGGTGATCGGCGCCGCCCACGCCGGCTGGAAAGGGGCGCTGACCGGCATGGTCGAGGCGCTTGTGGCGGCGATGGAGGGGCTTGGCGCGCGCCGCGAAAATATTTCCGGCGCGCTGGGGCCGACCATCGGCCCGCAATCCTACGAAGTCGGGCCGGAGTTTTACGCACGCTTCATCGGCGAGAACGCCGATTACGCACGGTTCTTCACCCCATCGCGTCAGGCGGAGCATTTCATGTTTGACCTGCCGGGCCTGATCGAACTCCGGGTGGAGCAAGCGGGAATCGGGCGCTTCGACAACACGCGCCTCGACACGTATTCGGACGAGGAGCGCTTCTTCTCCTACCGCCGCACGACGCATCGCAAGGAGCCGGACTACGGCCGGCTGGTGGCGGGCGTCGCGCTGCCGGCGTGAACGCCGGCGCGACAACAATCGCGCCGGCGCCGCATCAACTCACCCAGCCAGCGCGGCCTTCACCAGACCGCTGACCTTGGCGAAGTCCATCTTGCCGGCATGGGCGGCCTTGAGCGCGGCCACGACCTTGCCCATCTCCTTGATCGAGGTCGCGCCGGTTTCGGCGATGGCGGCCTTGATGGCGGCGGCGACGTCCTCATCGCTCAGCGGCTGCGGCAGGAAGGTGGCGATCACCGCGATTTCCTCGCGCTCCTGCGCGGCGAGTTCGGGACGGCCGTTCTGATCGTAGATTGTCATGCTCTCCTGCCGGCTCTTCACCAGCTTCTGCAACAGCGCGAGAATGTCGTCCTCGCCGACCTCCTTGCCGGAGGTGCGAGCCTCGATGTCCTTATCCTTGAGCGCGGCGGTGATCATACGGATCGTGGCCACGCGGGCCTTGTCGCCCGCCTTCATGGCTGTCTTGAGTTCGGCTGTGAATTGTTCGCGCAACATGTGAGCATCCCGCTGGTCGGCCGAGGGTCGGCATTGACGATTGAGCCTCGAATGCCTAGGTTGCACCTGGATTTCAACCCCCGTATGGAAAAAAGCGTTTCGTCCCGCACGAAACGCTTTTTCGCACGCGCCACTCCCGATCGAGACCGACATGACCGAACAAAACGGCTGGACCAAGCCCCTTCCCACCGCCCTGCTGGTTCTGGCGGATGGCACGGTGATCGAAGGCTTCGGCTTCGGCGCGGCCGGCGCGGCGGTCGGGGAAGTCTGCTTCAACACCGCCATGACCGGCTATCAGGAAATCCTCACGGACCCCTCCTACGCCGCGCAGATCGTCACCTTCACCTTTCCCCATATCGGCAATGTCGGCGCCAATGGCGAGGACGTCGAGACGGTGGACATGGCGCGGGTCGAGGGCGCGCGCGGGGTGATCGTGCGGGCGCCCGTCACCGACCCCTCGAATTTCCGCGCGCAAAACCATTTCGTCGAATGGCTCAAGGCCCGCAACATCGTCGGCCTGTCCGGCGTGGACACCCGCGCCCTCACCGCCCTGATCCGCGAAAAGGGCATGCCCAACGCCGTCATCGCCCATGACCCCGAAGGCAAGTTCGACGTGGAAGCCCTGAAGAAGCAGGCGGCGGCCTGGCCGGGCATTGATGGCATGGACCTCGTTCCCGGCGTCACCGCCGAAAAGGACTATGCCTGGTCCGAAACCACCTGGAAGCTCGGCTCCGGCTATGGCGCGCGGGACAAGACCGCCTACAAGGTGGTGGCGCTCGACTTCGGCGTGAAGCGCAACATTTTGCGCCTGCTGGCCGACGCCGGCTGCGAAGTCGAGGTCGTGCCCGCGACCACGTCGGCGGAGCATATCCTGGCGCTGAAGCCCGATGGGGTGTTCCTGTCCAACGGCCCCGGCGACCCCGCCGAAACCGGCAAATACGCCGTGCCGACCATTCAGAAGATCCTCGACGCCAAGATCCCGACCTTCGGCATCTGCCTGGGCCATCAGATGATGGCGCTGGCGGTGGGCGCCAAGACCGAGAAAATGCACCAGGGCCATCACGGCGCCAATCATCCGGTCAAGGATTTCACCACCGACAAGGTCGAGATCGTCTCGATGAACCACGGCTTCGCCGTCGATCCCAAAACCCTGCCGGCCAATGCGGTGGAAACCCACCGCTCGCTGTTCGACGGTTCGAACTGCGGCATCGCCCTCACCGACCGCCCGGCCTTTTCCGTGCAGCACCACCCCGAAGCCTCGCCCGGCCCGCAGGACAGCCATTACCTGTTCGCGCGCTTCGTCGAGATGATGGACAAGGCCCGCGCGGCCTAAGACTCAAAACTCGGGAAAGCGCCCGCAGCCTGACGCGCCTTTCGCGCCGGCGAGAAAACCCACCAGTTCAGGGCCTCGCCGGTCCGGGCCTGATGGATCGCCGCCGCGAAGAGGTCGTGAACGCAGGGGTCATGCCGGCGTCCCGTCTCCCGCATGAGCCGAACATAAAGCGCGTCGGCGTCCTGCTCCGCGAGCTGGCGCACGTTTGTCACGCCGAGCCGGCTGAAGTCGGCCAGCGCCGCCTTGCCGACATTGCGCAATTGCTCCAGCGCCTGCGGTTTCGCCTGTTGCGGCATGGCCGATCGCCCTCCCCTCTCGCCTCGCACATATCTTACACCGCCGTCGCGCCGCCGACAGGCGCTGTCGGCTTCGCCTCGCTGTTGAAGCAGCCGCGACACTTCGTCGCCCGAACATCCGGTCTGGCGCCGATCCTGAGGGGGCATGTCTTTTGCTGCCCTCCGGCGCGGAAACCTTCGTCTCCGCAAACCCGAGGGCATACCAATGGCCAATGTGACTTTTACCTCGCCGAAATTGTCTCGCGATGTGACCGTCTACGCCGTGGCGGGAGCGCGCAACACGCTGCTCGATCTCGCCAAGGAGCACAAGGTTCCGATTCCCTACGACTGTCAGGACGGCGAATGCGGCTCCTGCCTGTGCGAAGTGACGATCCTGAGCAAGACGCCACGCGCCATTTCCCTGACCGAAAAGGAAAAGGAAGTGCTGAAACAGCTCGGCAAGATATCTCACGATGAAGTCGCCAACGCCGAGGTCAACGACATGCCGCCGCACTACCGGCTCGCCTGCCAGTATATCTTTCGCGATGAGGACATTATCGTGAAGTTTGATGGCGACGAGGCCACGCCGGTGAAGGTGAGCAAGTCGTCGGCCACCGTCATTGGCTGATTTCGGGCGAACCTGAGGGAAAGGCGTCGGTCGCGGGCTCCACCGCCCGCCACCGGCGCCGACACGGCGGCGATAAATCCTCCCCCCAGCGCGCCATGGATTTTGCTAAATACGGCTCAGAGCTTGCCGAACCCAGCCCGGCGCCCTAAATCAACCGCAAATCGTCCGGCGGCCGTTCGGACAAACGGCAGTTGGGCTATGGAGCGTATGAACAGCGATTACGGGCAAGACGCCGGCGCAAATGAGGCAGATCCGGACGCGACGTCCGCGCCCGCCTCGGGAAGCCGCGCGCTCGCGCCGGTTCCGCAACGATCGAGCCCGAAGATCAAGGCGCTGATTGGCGCCGTCGCCAGCCTGTTGCTGGTGCTGATCGCCTTTTTCGTCCTGTCGCGGACGCTGGCCAAACTCAATCTCGCCGAATTGAGCACCGCCGTGGCGGCGACGTCATGGACGCAAATCTCCTATGGGCTGCTGTTCACCGCCTGCTCCTATCTGATGCTGACCGGCTATGACGCCATCGCGCTGAAGCAATTGCGCCTGAAAGTGCCGTATCGCACCACGGCGCTGGGCTCGTTCGCCTCCTACGCGGTTTCGTTCACGCTCGGCTTCCCCATTTTCACCGGCGGAACCGTGCGTTACTGGATTTACTCCCGCGCAGGCGTGCGGCCGGGCAAGATCGCCAGCCTGACCGTGGTGGCGGGCGTCACGTTTTGGCTGGGCATGGCCGTGGTCATCGGCTTCGGCCTGATGATCAAGGCGGATTCGATTTCCGAAATCAACCAGTTCGCGGTCATTCTCAACCGCATGATCGGCGCCGCGGTGCTCGGCGCCGTGGGCGGCTATCTGTATTGGGTGTCGGCGCGGCCCCGGCGCGCCAAACTGCAGGGCCTGACGTTCGAACTGCCGGGCCTTGGCCTCACGCTGGGGCAGATGGCGCTGGGCGTGCTCGACCTGTGCTGCGCGGCGGCCGTGCTCTACGTGTTGCTGCCCAGCCACGAAGGCCTGGACTTCTTCACCTTCGCCTCGGTTTACGTCTTCGCCTGCCTGCTCGGCATCGCCAGCCACGCGCCGGGCGGCATCGGCGTGTTCGAGGCGACCATGCTCAAGGCGCTGCCCGCCCCCTCGCAGGAGGCGCTGCTGGCCTCATTGCTGATGTTCCGCATTCTTTATTATGTCATTCCTTTCGTGTTCGCTCTGGTGCTTCTGGGCGCCACCGAGGGCGGGCGCCGCTGGGACGCCTTGCGCGAGGCCATGAATCAGGCCGAGGGCGGAGACCGGGACGCCCGATAAGGACAACGCATGACCGCAGGCCGGGACGCAGCTTTGATTTCGGCCCTGATCGACGCCATGCCCGAACCGGTGCTGGTGATAGCCGGCTCGCTGCGGCTGTCCGCCGCCAATACTCCGGCGCGCGCGCTGTTTCCCTACCTGCGCCTCGACGCCCCGCTGGCCTCCTCGCTGCGCGCCGTCGATCTTCACGACGCGGTCGCGCGCGTGCTGGCCGGCGGCCCGGCCGAGGACATTTCCTGGCTGGCGCGCGCCCCGGTCGAGCGGCTCTACCAGGCCCGCGTCGCGGCTTTCGACTCCGGGGAGGCGCGCCATGTGGCGGTGACGCTGCACGACGCGACGGAATCGCGCCGGCTGGAGCAGATGCGCGTGGATTTCGTCGCCAACGCCAGCCATGAATTGCGCACGCCGCTGGCCTCGCTGCTCGGCTTCATCGAGACCCTGATCGGCCCGGCCCGCGACGACTCGGCCGCGCGCGAAAAGTTTCTGGGCATCATGTTGCATCAGGCCCGGCGCATGGCGCGGCTGGTGGACGACCTGCTGTCGCTGTCGCGCATCGAGCAGACCCTGCATGTCCAGCCGCGCGCGGCGGTCGATCTGGCCGCCGTGGTCGAACAGGTCCGCGACGCCTTGTCGCCGCTCGCCAAGGACAATCGCATCGAGCTGGTGGTCGAGGCGCGCAAGATCCTGGTGCGCGGCGATCGCGACGAACTGTTGCGCGTCGCCGAAAACCTGATCGAGAACGCCATCAAGTACAGCGCGCCCGAGCCGGGTCAGGCCGACAGAAAAGTGTGGATAAGCATCGAATCCCACGACGGCGTCGGCATCCTTTCGGTGCGCGACGAGGGGCCGGGCATAGCGCCGGAGAATATTCCCCGCCTCACCGAGCGGTTCTATCGCGTCGATGTCGGCCAGAGCCGCGCCAAGGGCGGCACCGGCCTCGGCCTCGCCCTGGTCAAGCACATTCTCGCCCGTCATCGCGGCCGGCTGTCGATCCAGTCGCTGCCGGGCGAAGGCGCGACCTTCTCCGCGCACGCGCCCTTGTTCGAATAAGGCCCCGGGCTGAGACGCCCGCGCCGAAACCGCCGGGCTGACGCTGGGGCCGTCCCCGTCATATAACTGTCACCCTATTGTCGTAGAGACCGCCCTGCGCAAAAAATGCGCAGGTCGCCGGTTCGCCCGGCGCGCATCCTCTCAAGAGGTCCCAATGTCGAAATTCCTCCTGGGCGCCGTCCTGGCCGCCACCTTCGTCGGCGCGACCGCGCCGGCCCTCGCCGCCGACATTTCCGGCGCCGGCGCCACCTTCCCCTACCCGATCTACGCCAAATGGGCGGATTCCTATAAGACCCAGACCGGCAACGGCCTGAACTACCAGTCGATCGGCTCGGGCGGCGGCATCAAGCAGATCATCGCCAACACCGTGACCTTCGGCGCCAGCGACAAGCCGCTCAAGGTCGAGGAACTGGAAAAGAACGGCCTGGTCCAGTGGCCGCAGGTGATGGGCGGCATCGTGCCGGTCATCAATGTCGAGGGCGTCGCCTCCGACCAGCTCGTGCTCGACGGCCCCACCCTCGCCAAGATTTTCCTCGGCGAAATCAAGGCCTGGAACGATCCGGCCATCGCCAAGCTGAACCCGAAGCTCAAGCTCTCGGAAGCCCCGATCGCCGTCGTGCATCGTTCGGACGGCTCCGGCACCACCTTCAACTTCACCGACTACCTGGCCAAGGTTTCGGCGGACTGGAAGTCCAAGGTCGGCTCCGACGCCGCCGTGGAATGGCCCGTCGGCCTCGCCGCCAAGGGCAATGAAGGCGTCGCCAACACCGTCGCCAACACCAAGGGCGCGATCGGCTATGTCGAATACGCCTACGCCAAGCAGAACAAGATCCCGTTCGCGGATCTCGTGAACAAGGCCGGCAAAACCGTCGCCCCGGCCATCGCGACCTTCCAGGCCGCCGCCGCCAACGCCGACTGGGTCCACGCCCCCGGCTTTTACCAGATCCTGACCGACCAGCCCGGCGAAAAGTCCTGGCCGATCACCGCCGCCACCTTCATCCTGGTCCACAAGCAGCCGAGCGACGCCGTAGCCGTCGCCGAAGCGGTCAAGTTCTTCGACTGGGCCTTCAAGAGCGGCGCCAAGGAGGCGGAAGCTCTTGACTATATCCCGATGCCCGACAATGTCGTCGGCCTGATCCGCAAGAGCTGGGCGACCGACATCAAGGGCGCCGACGGCAAGCCGGTCTACGCGGCCAAGTAAATCGCGGCCAGGTAAATCGCGGCCAGGTAACGCAACGCCGGGCCGGGGGCGCCGCCTCCGGCCCTTCATTCCCGAGGCGGGTCGGCGCGACGCGCCCCGAAGGAGACAGGTTTCATGACGGAGACGGCAGCGCCCCAACGGGCCAAAGCGTCGTTCGACGCCCGCGCCCTGATCGTCAGTCGCGAGGCGGCGCTCAAACGCTTCGAACTGGGCGATCGGGCCTTCCACACCCTGACCAAATCCTCCGCCATCGCCGTGCTGGTCCTGCTCGGCGGCGTGATTATCTCGCTGATCCACGGCTCTGCCCCGGCGCTGCGGGAATTCGGCTTCGGCTTCCTGACCTCGCAGTCCTGGAACCCGGTGACGGAGAAATTCGGCGCGGGTCCGGCCATCTACGGCACGCTGCTGACCTCGTTCATCGCGCTGCTGATCGCGGCGCCGGTCGGCTTCGGCATCGCGGTCTTCCTCACGGAAATCTGCCCGTTCCAGCTGCGCCGCCCCATTGGCGTGGCGGTGGAGCTTCTGGCCGGCATTCCCTCGATCATCTACGGCATCTGGGGCATGTTCATTCTCGCCCCCGTGCTGCAGGCGACGCTGCAGCCCTGGCTGATCGCCGGCTTCGCCGACGTGCCGCTGCTGAACGACCTGTTCGCCGGCCCGCCCTATGGCATCGGCATTTTCACCGCCTCGATCATCCTCGCCATCATGATCCTGCCGCTGATCGCGTCGATCTCCCGCGACGTGTTCGCCACCGTGCCGACCGTGCTGAAAGAGGCGGCGTTCGGCGTCGGCTGCACGCGCTGGGAAGTCGTGCGGCGCATCGTCATGCCCTATACCGGCGCCGGCCTGATCGGCGGCGTGATGCTGGCGCTGGGCCGCGCGCTCGGCGAAACCATGGCGGTCACTTTCGTCATCGGCAACGCCCACAAGATCCACCCGTCGATCCTTGGGCCGGGCACGACCATTTCGGCGACCATCGCCAATGAATTCACCGAAGCCGACGGAGTGCTCTACACATCCTCGCTGATCGCGCTCGGTCTTGTGCTTTTCATCATCACCTTCGTCGTGCTGGCGGCTTCGCGCCTGATGCTGGCGCGCATCAAGAGACAGGAGGGGCGCTAATGTCGCTCGCCGCCACCCGCAAAGCGCGCAGCGCGCTCGCCATGGGCGCCTGCATCGGCTCCGCCGCGCTCGGACTGCTCGCCCTGGCCCTGATCCTCGGCGCGTTGCTCTGGAACGGGTTCACCAGCCTGAACCTGGCCGTCTTCACCCAGAACACGCCGCCGCCCGGCGCGACCGGCGGGCTGCTCAACGCCATTGTCGGATCTCTGATCATGACCGTGCTCGGCGTGGCCCTCGGCGCGCCGCTCGGCCTGTTCGCCGGCACGTATATGGCGGAATACGGCCGCCACGCGAAGCTCACCATGGTCGTGCGCTTCATCAACGACATTCTGCTGTCGGCGCCCTCGATCGTGATCGGCCTGTTCGTTTACGAGATCACCGTGGTGCGGATCGGGCATTTCTCCGCCATCGCCGGCGCCCTGTCGCTGGCGCTGCTGGTGGTTCCCGTCGTCGTGCGCACCACCGAGGACATGCTCAATCTCGTGCCCGGCGGCCTGCGCGAAGCCTCCATCGCGCTCGGCCTGCCGCGCGCGCTGATCATCCGCCACATCGCCTACAAGGCGGCCCGGTCCGGGCTGATCACGGGCCTGCTGCTGGCGGTGGCGCGCGTCTCCGGCGAAACGGCGCCGCTGCTGTTCACCGCGCTGAACAACCAGTTCTTCAGCGCCAACCTCAACGCGCCCATGGCCAGCCTGCCGGTGGTGATCTTCCAGTTCGCGCTGTCGCCCTACAAGGACTGGCAGAACCTCGCCTGGGCCGGCGCGCTGCTCATCACCACCGCCGTGCTCGCGCTCTCCGTCACGGCGCGCATCCTCGGCGCCCAGAAAACCATGAAGTAAGGCCGTCCCATGAACGAATCCATTCCCCACGACCGGGTTCAGGAAACCGCGCACCCGCTGGCGCCGGAAGGACTCGCCGCCCCCGAGCTGCCCGCCCTCCCCGAAAAAATGTCGGTGCGCGATCTCGACTTCTTCTATGGCGACTCGCGCGCCTTGAAGAAGGTCTGCGTGCCGCTGTTCGACCGCAAGGTCACCGCCTTCATCGGCCCGTCGGGCTGCGGCAAATCCACGTTGCTGCGCGTGCTCAACCGCATGTACGACCTCTATCCCGGCCAGCACGCCGAGGGACAGGTTCTGCTCGACGGCGAGAACGTGCTCGACCCCAAGCTCGACCTCAACGCCCTGCGCGCGCGGGTCGGCATGGTGTTCCAGAAACCCACGCCGTTTCCGATGACCATCTACGAGAACATCGCCTTCGGCGTGCGGCTCTACGAGAAGATCGGCAAGGCCGACATGGACGAGCGCGTCGAAAAAGCGTTGCGCGGCGCCGCCATCTGGGACGAAGTGAAGGACAAGCTCAACGCCTCCGGCCTGTCGCTGTCCGGCGGCCAGCAGCAGCGCCTGTGCATCGCGCGCACCGTGGCGATCCAGCCCGAAGTGATCCTGTTCGACGAGCCCTGCTCGGCGCTCGACCCGATCTCGACCGCCAAGGTCGAAGAGCTGATCGACGAATTGCGCCAGGAGTACACAATCGCCATCGTCACCCACAACATGCAGCAGGCGGTGCGCGTCTCGCAATACACCGCGTTCATGTATCTCGGCGAAATGGTCGAGTTCGGCGAGACCTCGCAAATGTTCCAGGCGCCGAAGGAAAGCCGCACCCAGGACTACATCACCGGCCGTTTCGGCTGAGAGGACCTCATGATCGATCATACCGTCAAGTCTTTCGACGTCGAACTGGAACTGCTCGGCCGCCACATTTCCGAAATGGGCGGCATCGCCGAAAAGATGCTCGCCGACGCCATGGACGCGCTGGCCGGCCTCAACGCCGTGCTGGCGCAGCAGGTGGTCGCCGCCGACGCCCGGCTTGACGCGCTGCAGCGCCTGGTCGAGGAGGAGACCGTCGCCATCATCGCCAAGCGCCAGCCCGTCGCGGTGGATCTGCGCGAGATCATCGGCGCGCTGCGCATTTCCAACGAGCTGGAGCGCGTCGGCGACCTCGCCAAGAATATTTCCAAGCGCGCCGCCAAGATCGCCGGCGAGGGCCGCAT
Source organism: Rhodoblastus acidophilus (assembly GCF_900187365.1). Taxonomy (GTDB): domain Bacteria; phylum Pseudomonadota; class Alphaproteobacteria; order Rhizobiales; family Beijerinckiaceae; genus Rhodoblastus; species Rhodoblastus acidophilus. The sequence goes on along the minus strand of NZ_FYDG01000013.1, from coordinate 19,185 downwards.
TCCCCGCGCCGTGGGCGGCCTCAAGAGCATGCACGATCTCGCGGTGGTGCAGCTCAACGACGTGCTCGACGCCTACGCCCAGCGCGACGCCGACCGCGCCAAGGCGGTGTGGCTGCGCGACGTCGAACTCGACGCGCTCGAAGATTCGGTGTTCCGCGAATTGCTCACCCACATGATGGAAGATCCGCGCAACATCACGTTTTGCACCCATCTTCTGTTCTGCTCGAAGAATCTCGAGCGGGTCGGCGACCACACCACCAATATCGCCGAGACGGTCTATTACATTCGGACCGGAAAGGCCCTGCCCACCGAACGGCCGCGCGGCGTCGCGTCGGCCGTCACGCCGTAGCGCGCGTTCGATGAGCTTCCGTTCGCCGAACACACGCTAGCTTTTTGTTTTGGCGCATATTCTTTTCCGAAAACCGCGCACGCTTTTCGGGAATATGCGCTGGAGCCCGCGGGCGAACCCCGGTTCGCCCGACAGCGCCCGGCATATCCATTTCCGCGAGCCGGCGCCTGCTTCGCTCGAAAACACTTTGAGGACCGACCATGAACGAGACGCGCGCCAACGCCATCACCGCGGCCTCCCCCGGCGGGGCGCCGCGCATTCTGGTGGTCGAGGATGAATCCGCTCTGTCGCTGCTGCTGGGCTACAATCTCGAAGCCGAAGGCTATGTGGTCGAGCGCGTGGAGCGCGGCGACGAGGCGGAATTGCGACTGGAGGAGGCCGCGCCCGACCTCGTCATTCTCGACTGGATGCTGCCCGGCGTGTCCGGCCTGGAGATCTGCCGCCGCCTGCGCGCCCGCGAGGCGACGCGCACCCTGCCGGTGATCATGCTCACGGCGCGCGGCGAGGAGGGAGAGCGCGTGCGCGGCCTCTCGGTCGGCGCCGACGATTACGTGGTCAAGCCGTTCTCGGTGCCGGAGCTGATGGCGCGCGTGCGCGCCCTGCTGCGCCGCGCCCGGCCCGAGCGGGTGGCGACCAAGCTCGCCGCCGGCGACATCGAGCTTGACCGCGAGACCCGCCGCGTGCGCCGCGCCGGCCGCGACATTCATCTGGGGCCGACCGAATTCCGGCTGCTGGAATATCTGATGGAAAAGCCAGGCCGGGTGTTCGCCCGCTCGCAATTGCTCGACAGCGTCTGGGGCTTTTCCGCCGAAATCGACGAGCGCACGGTGGACGTCCATATCGGGCGCCTGCGCAAGGCCCTGGCGCAGCGCGGCGAGGAAGATCCGATCCGCACCGTCCGCGGCGCCGGCTACGCCTTCGACGAGACGTTCGGCCGAGGCTGAACGGCCGGCGCCGCGCCGCGCGGGGAACGGAAGCCGGCCGCCGAAGTTGACCCGGCGTCTCCCATCTGCGGGCCGCCATGCCGACAGCCGTTCTTGCGCCAGATCCTACGCACCCCGGCCCGCCCGGACTCTTTATCCTCGGCGCGCCGCTCGGCCTGCACATGCGCGGGGTTCCGGGCTGGCTCGCCTGGTCGCTGCTTCCTCTGAGGCTGCTGGTCGATTTCAGGAGCCGCCTGACCGTCCATGTCGCCTGGCCCCGGGCGTGGTTAAGCTATGGACGCGGCGCACGGCGCGCGGCGCGGGACTGGTCGGCATGACCGACCGCGAAGCCGACCTCGTCGACGCTGCAGAGAATGGGCGGCCGCCAAGCGCGCTGACCGCAACCGAGGACCGCGACGTCGAGGACCGTTCGGGTCCGCGCACCCCTGTCATCTATCAGGTGGTGCGACGGCTCGGCGAGGAGGAGATGGCGCGGCCGACCTTCTCTCTGTGGTGGTCCGGTTTCGCCGCCGGCCTTTCGATCAGCCTTTCGCCGCTGGCGCAGGCCTTGCTGGCGATGAGCCTGCCCGAAACCTCCTGGGGCCGCCTCGTCTCGGCGCTTGGCTACGCCGTCGGTTTCGAAGTGGTGATCCTGTCGCGGCAGCAACTCTTCACCGAAAACACGATCACGCTGGTTCTGCCGCTGCTGGCGCGTTTTTCGCGCGAAAACCTGCGGCAATTGGCGCGGGTCTGGAGCGTGGTCTTTATCGCCAACATGACCGGCGATTTTCTCGCGGCGCTGTTCTTCAGCGCCGCGCCCGTTCTGTCCGCCGACCTGCATGCGGCGATGCTCGCGCAGAGCGTCGAGGCTGTCGGCGCAGCGTGGCCGACCACGCTCGTCAAGGGCGTCGCCGCCGGCTATCTGATGGCCGCCATGGTGTGGCTGCTGCCCGCCGCGCAATCCACCCAGATCCATATGATCGCCATGATGACCTGGCTGATCGCGGCGGGCGGGTTCGCCCATGTCGTCGCCGGCAGCGTGGAGGCGTTTTTCGTCGTCGTGAACGGCCATTCCACATTCCTCGATGTCGCCGCCACGTTCATTCTCCCCACGCTCGCCGGCAACATCATCGGCGGCACCGCGCTGTTCGCGCTGCTCGCCTACGCCCAGGTCGCACGCGAGATTTAGCGGGCGCGCGCGAGATTTAGCGCCGCGCCCGACGCGACGGAACATCTGGAATCCCCTCGGGGTTCTAGCGCGAGGCGGATGCGAACGCGCCGTCTTTCCCCTAGAGGAGAAAAGCATGCGAGCGCTGGTCTGGCATGGCAAGGAAGACATCCGCTGCGACAGGGTGACGGACCCCGGAATCGAGGACCCGCGCGACGCCATCGTCAAGGTGACCAGTTGCGCGATTTGCGGCTCGGACCTGCACCTGTTCCACAATTTCATTCCGGCCATGTTGCCCGGGGACATCATGGGGCATGAGGCGATGGGCGAGGTCGTCGAGGTCGGCGCCGAGGCCAGGGGCAAACTGAAGGTCGGCGACCGCGTCGTCGTGCCCTTCACCATTTTCTGCGGTCAATGCGAACAGTGCCAACGCGGCAATTTCTCGCTGTGCCAGCGCAGCAACCGCAACAAGCGCCTCGCCGACAAAGTGTTCGGCCACGGAACCGCCGGCCTGTTCGGCTACACGCATCTCACCGGCGGCTATCCCGGCGGCCAGGCCGAATTTTTGCGCGTGCCCTTCGCCGATGCGACGCACATCAAAGTCCCCGACGGCGTGCCCGACGAATCCCTGCTGTTTCTCAGCGACATCTTCCCCACCGGCTGGCAGGCCGCCGTGCAATGCGACATCGAGCCGACCGACATTGTGGCGGTCTGGGGCTGCGGCCCGGTCGGCCAGATGGCGATCCGCAGCGCCCTGCTGCTTGGCGCTGAACAGGTGATCGCCATCGACCGCCTGCCGGAGCGGCTGGAAATGGCCGAGGCCGCCGGCGCGATCGCCATCGACTTTTCCAGGGAAAGCGTGATCGAGCGCCTGAACGAACTGACCGGCGGCGACGGCCCCGACAAATGCATCGACTGCGTCGGCATGGAATCCCACGTCATGCCGTCGCAGCCCGACACGCTCTACGACCGGGGCAAGCAGATGCTTGGCGTCGAGACCGACCGCCCGCACGCCCTGCGCGAGATCATCTATGTCTGCCGCGGCGGCGGCGTGATCTCGATTCCCGGCGTCTACGCCGGTTTCGACGACAAGATTCCGCTGGGCCAATTGATGAACAAGGGGATCACCGTTCGCACCGGCCAGACCCATGTCAACCGCTGGACCGACGATCTGCTGCGCTACATCGAGGAAGGCCTGATCGACCCCGCCTTCGTGGTGACCCACACGGTCCCGCTCGCGGATGGGCCGGAGATGTACAAGGTGTTCCGCGACAAGCAGGACGGCTGCGTCAAGGTGGTCCTGAAACCCTGAAGCTTTTCGAGCGGGAGACGCACCATGACTTTCATCGCCAATGTCGCCCGCAATGCCGGCGATCCGAAAATTCTCGACGCCGGCCAAAGCTCGCTGGGCGCCGTGGACCGGCTCGCCAAGGCGCTGGGCTGGTTCAGCATCGCGCTCGGGCTGACCGAACTTTTCGCCGCGCGCCGCCTTTCGCGCGTCCTTGGCCTGAACGGGCACGGGCTGGTGCGCCTCTATGGCGTGCGCGAGCTGGCGGCCGGCGTCGCCACGCTGTCGGTCGACAAGCAGGCGGGGCTGTGGAGCCGGGTGGGCGGCGACGCGCTCGACATCGCCACGCTGATGGCGGCGCGCGGCCGCGACAATCCCCGGCGCGACACGGTTGGTCTGGCGCTGGCGCTTGTGCTGGGCGTGACCGTGCTGGATGTCGCCGCCACGCAGGTCCTCGCCGCCCGCGCCAATCGCAAACGCAGGGATCCGCGCCCGTCCTATCGCGACCGGTCCGGTTTTCCACGCGGCCTTCGGGCGGCGCGCGACGGCGTCAGCGACGTCCGCTCGCCAAAGCGGGGCGGCGCCGATCCCGTGACGACAGCCGCGCAGTAAGTCGCGCCCGATCCCGCCAACCTCGCGCAATCTTGGGCGCGCATGATCCGGCGATCTCTCGAAACGAGGAGCCGCATGCCGCCATCCGCAGCCCCGCAGGCCGGCGATTCCGCATCCGCCCTGCGCACGTGCGAGTCGGCGTTGCGCGACAATGCGCTCACGCCCGAACACTGGCTCGGGCGGGCGGGCGCCTGTCTGCAAAGCGGCGATTTTCGCGGCGGCGCGGCGGCCGCCGCCGAAGCCGCATCGCTCGCGCCGCACAGCGTCCTCGCGCGCAAAATCCTGGGCGCCGCCTGCGCCGGCCTGGGCGATCCCGGCGCCGCGCTGAACCATTACGCGGCGGCGGTCGCGTTGGATGGCCGCGACAAGGAGGCGCACAATGGCGTCGCCGCCGCGCTGAACGATTTGCGCGAATTCGCCCGCGCCCTCGCCGCCAGCGAAATCACCCTCAGTCTGTGGCCGGATTTCGCGCCGGCCCACTACAATCGCGGCGTCGCGCTGGCGGCTCTGGGCCGGCCGGAGGACGCGATCGCCAGCTATCGGCAGGCCCTCGCGCAAAACCCCGGTTTCGTCGAGGCCCTGAACAATTGCGCCGTGCTTCTCGCCAGGGCGCAACGCAGCGGCGAGGCGATCAAACTGCTCGACCGCGCGGTCGAACGCGCCCCCGATTACGCCCCAGCGCACGCCAACAGGGGCCGCGCCCTGGCCGATCTGGGCCGCGACGCCGAGGCGCTCGCGAGTTGCGAACGCGCCCTGGCGCTCAATCCGAACGACGCCGAAAGCGGGCTGACGCGGGCGCATCTGCTGCTGGCGGCGGGGGAGGTCCGCGAGGGCCTGGCGGCGCTCGAATGGCGCCGCCGCCTCCCGGCCTGGACGGAGCGGCGTTTCGCTTTCCCGGAATGGCGCGGCGGCCAAGCCTCCGGCGCGAAAATCCTGGTCTGGGCGGAACAGGGGCTGGGCGACACGCTGCATTTTTCGCGCTACGCCAGCCTGCTGGCGGCGCGCGGCGCGGCGGTGACATTGGCCGTGCAAAATCCGTTGCGCTGGTTGCTGGCGAAGCTCCCAGGCGTGCGCGTGATCGGGCTGGATCAGGCGTCGCAGGAAGCGCACGACGCCCACGCGCCGCTGATGAGCCTGCCGCGCCGCCTGGGACTCAACGCGGCCGATTTGTTCGTGGAGCCGGCGCGCCTCGACATCGGCGACGCCCCTCTCGCCCGTTGGCGCGCGAAACTGCAGCCCGATCTTTTTCACATCGGCGTCGCCTGGCAAGGCAATCCGAGCGGCGACGTCGATCGCGGCCGCTCCTTCCCGCTCGCCGCGCTGGCCCCGCTCAGCCGCCTCCCCGGCGTCAAACTGTGGTCGCTGCAGAAGAACGCGGGTGCGGAGCAAATGCGCGACATCGCCGGCCTGTTCGCGGTGGAAGACCCGGGGCCGGTTTTCGACGCTGGCCCGGATGCGTTCATCGACACCGCCGCGCTGATGGCCTCGCTCGATCTCGTCGTCACCTGCGACACGGCGTTGGCGCATCTTGCCGGAAGCCTGCGGCGTCCGGTCTGGATCGCGTTGCAGGTCGCCTCGGAATGGCGCTGGCTGCGGGACCGCGACGACAGTCCGTTCTACCCGACGGCGCGCCTGTTCCGGCAATCCCGGCCAGGCGACTGGCCCGAACTGTTCCGCCGCATGGAGGTCGCGCTGGGCGAGCGACGCTTTATTTGAATGTGAAGCTCTTGTCGGCCATCAGCGCCCAAATCCGTCCGAAAGACCTCGATCCCGCGTCGATCTCGTCATCAAGCCGGCCGAGCAGGCCGTCGCACTCGTCCTGTCGGGCGTCGGACCAGATCATCCGGCGAAACGCCATCCACACCGCATCGGTTTTCCTGCGGTCGTGCGCCTGAATGCTGGACGTCAAACTGTCGTCCGAAATCGAGGTGACAAAGGGAAATATCACGGCGGCGCTGATTTCGCCGGCATGAATCAGCTGCCTCAAGGCGATATCGTAGGGCGCATCGAATGTGGCGAACCGCGACAGGCGGTCCAGCAGCTTATGGGCCGATTTTTTCCTGACCACATAGGACGACGCCGCGAAGAAACTGGGAATCCCCTTCAGGTCCATCAGCACGAACGGGCTTTGGCTTGGAAGGTTCTGCTTGATCTTGACCAGCCTGAACTGAGTCTCGACGTCGGGAATGCCGACCTCCGTGAAAATGACATCGGCTTCGAAAGCGTCCGGCCCGCTCAGGATCGAGTCCAGCACCGCGAAGGTCGACGCCCCGAACAACGCGTCATCCTCGGTGATCAGGGCGTCCGAAGCCCCTTTCGCGGCGTTCAGGATCGCCTCCCTGTGGCTCAGGAAACACGCTTTTTCCGCCGGACTGAGACAGCCGCCAATCTCGTTCTCGATGACATCTTGCGACGTGATTGCGGGAAGGCGGATGAGCCGCCAGTTTTCGGTGCGGAACCGATTGAACTTTTCTTCCAGCCGGCGCCGCCTGCCGGTTTCCCTGTCGAGATTGATAAAAAAACAGTCCATCGCCCGTTCTGTTTTTTCGACGGCGGTCGCGGCGCCAAAACTTGCCTACCTGCCTTGTCTGCTTGCCTCATCAAGCTTGCCCAGAACTGGCGGCTCTCGACATTGCGTGCCCGATCAGCGAACCGAGGCCTGGCCTTCCGTCATCGTATAGGTCCAGGGCAGGTCGGCGTTCTTCCAGCCGTTGACCTCGCGGCGGCCGTTGCGGCTCATGTCGCCCTCAAACCCATCCACCACCGAATAGACCTTGCCGTAGCCGGCCGCCTGCAGAAGATCTGCGGCGCGGGCGGAGCGTTCTCCGGAGCGGCACATCACAATGATCGGATCGCCCTTGCCGATGTTCATGCGCGCCGCCAAAGCCGAGACGTCGGCGACGAAATCGGGATTCAGCGACATGGCGTAGCGGCCGCTTCGGGCGTCCCAGCGCGGCGGCGAATCGAGTTCGATGAGAGGGATGTTCCGATCCACCAGCGCGGACGCGCCGACAAACTGAAACTCGCCGCGGGTGCGGACGTCGATGAACAACACCTTGGCGCCGCCCTCCGACTTCATCTTGAACGCTTCCGGCGCCGACAGATAGAGGCCGAGCCCGGTTTGCTTGGATTGCGGCAGCCGGGACACATCCACCGGCTGGTAAGGCCCCGCCAGGACCGGCGTCGCCAGCAAGGCCAGGATCAGGCCGAACGCTTTGCAGTTCATGGCTTCGTCTCCGACGCCACGCGGCGTCCGTTCCGGCCGCGCCGGCGGCGCCGCCTTCGTTTCAGGCGCCGAGAATACCTCCGTCAAATCGCATATTTCAATATACAAATATTCCATATTTGGGGCGCGGGGCTGGCCGCGAACACGCCCGATCCCCATATGTCGCTCGCAGCCGCGCCCAAGGAGTTTTCATGTCGAACCGCCGCTTCGAGAGCAAACCCCTGGCCGTGCCGAGCTCCCGCCTGTCGCGGCTGTCGCGGCTCGGCGGCCTCGCCTCCGCCATCGCGGGCAATGTCGCGGCCGATGCGGCGCGAAAGTTTGCGCGCGGCGAGCGTCCGCGGCTGGAGGATCTACTGCTGACGCCCGCCAATGCGCGCAAGCTGGCCGACGAGCTGGCGCGGATGCGCGGCGCGGCGATGAAGGTGGGGCAGCTGATTTCGATGGACGCCGGCGACATGCTGCCGCCGGAGCTTGCCGAGATTCTCTCGCGCCTGCGCGCCGAGGCGCATCACATGCCCTGGGTGCAGTTGCGCCGGGTTTTGACCGCCGCCTGGGGCGCCGACTGGCGGCAGCAATTCGCGGATTTCGACACCCATCCGATCGCCGCCGCCTCCATCGGCCAGGTTCACCGGGCGCGGACCCACGACGGCCGCGACCTCGCCATCAAGGTGCAATATCCTGGCGTGCGCGCCAGCATCGATTCCGACGTCGACAATGTCGCCACGCTGATCCGCATCGCCGGACTGGTCCCCAAGAGCGTGGACATCGCGCCCATGCTCGCCGAGGCCAAGCGCCAGCTGCATGAAGAGGCGGACTATGAGTGCGAGGGCCGGCGCCTCGCCGAATTCGGCGCGCTGCTCGCCGACCGGCCGGAGTTTCGCGCGCCCGCGCTGCACCCGGATCTGACGCAGAAGAACGTGCTGGCGATGGACTATGTCGAGTCCAGCCCGATCGACGATCTCGTTTCGGCGCCGCAGGCCGAGCGCGACCGGGTGATGACGCTGCTGATCGGCTTGCTGTTCCGCGAACTGTTCGAGTTCCGCCTGATGCAGACCGATCCGAATTTCGCCAATTACCGCTATGCGCCCGAAACCGGCCAGATCGTTCTGCTCGATTTCGGCGCCACCCGCGCCTTCCCCGAAGATTTCGTCGCGCTTTATCGCCGCCTGCTCGGCGCCGGCATGGCGCGCGACCGCGACGGCCTGCGCGACGCCGCGCGGCAAATCGGCTTTCTGGCGCCCGACGCGCCCGCCGGGCTGGAGCGCGCCATGCTCGACCTGTTCGACCTGTCGATCGAACCGCTGCGGCAGGATGCGCCATTCGACTTCGGCGCGTCGGACCTCGCGTTGCGGCTGCGCGATGGCGGCATGGCGCTGGCGGCGCATCGCGACGCGTTCGTCATTCCGCCGATGGACACATTGTTCCTGCAACGCAAATTCGGCGGCATCTACCTGCTGGCCACGCGTCTGCAGGCGCGCGTCGCGCTGCGCGAGCTGATCGCGCTGCATCTGTGAGCGGGAGAGCGCCATGACCGCCGAAGCTTTTTGGGACGGAATCGCCGCGCGTTACGCCGCCCGTCCCATCAAGGACGTCGCCGCCTACGAGGCCATGCTCGCCGCCGCGGCCAGCCGGTTGCGGCCGACCGACCATGTGCTGGAAATCGGCTGCGGCACCGGCTCGACGGCCATTCGGCTGGCGCCCCATGCCGGCGCCTGGATCGCGACCGATTTTTCGGACGCAATGCTGCGGATCGCCCGAGCCAAGCCCGCGCCGGACACTCTGCGCTTTGTGCGCGCGGACGCCGAACACGCCTTTGACGACGGCCCGTTCGACGTCGTCTGCGCCTTCCAGATCCTGCATCTGGTGGACGACCTGCCCGGCCTGCTCGCCCAAATTCACGCGCATCTGAAACCCGGCGGCCTGCTGATCGCCAAGACGTGGTGCTTCGCCGACATGGGGCTTCATCTTCGCGCGCTGTTCGCGATTTTGCGCGCAATCAAAATGTTTCCGCCCGCGCGCGCGCTGACCAAAACGGCGCTGCGACAGGCCCTCGGCGACGCCGGTTTCGCGATCGTGGAGGAGCGCGTGTTCGGCGCGAACCCGCACGGCCCCTATATGGTCGCCCGCAAAGCCGGCTGACTCTTGCGCGCGACGATGACGCCGCCGTCGAGCGCGATCACCTGATCCATCGCGGCCATTTCGGCCGGGCGATGGGTCGCGATCAACAGCGTGCGGCCCTCGGCGCGCTTCAGGATGGCGGCGAGAACCCGCCGCGCCGTTTCCGCGTCGAGCCCCTCCGTCGGCTCGTCGAGAAACAGCACCGGCGCGGCGCTCAACAGCACGCGGGCGAGACCCAGGCGCTTGGCCTGGCCGCCCGAAAGTTTTTCACCGGCGACGCCGACCGGCGCCTCCAGGCCGAGCGGCAGCGCGCGAATGGTCTCCTCCAGCCCGACCGCCGCCAGCGCCGCCCACAGTTCCGCGTCCGTCGCGTCGGATCGCGCGAGACGCAGATTGTCCGCGACGCTCGCGGTGAACAGATGCGGGTTTTGCCGCGCCACGACAATGCGGGCGTGAAGGGCGCGGCGCGAAAGCTTCCTCAGCGCGACGCCGCCGAGGCGGATCTCGCCGAGGCTCGGATCGCGAAAGCGCAGCAGCAGATCCGCGAGGCTCGACTTTCCCGCGCCGCTCGGCCCGACGAAGGCGATGCGCGCGCCCTCCGCAATGTCGCAGTCGATCTGACTCAGCGCGGGACGTGCGGCGCCGGGATAGGTCAGCGACACCCCGCGCAGGCGAAGATCGAATTTTTCGGGGGGAGACGCCGCTTCGTCTGGCTCGGCGACGACGGGCTTGCGGTCGATCAGCGCAAACACCCGGTCGGCGGAGGCCAGCACGCCATAGAAGCCGCCGAACGCGCCCGCCAGCGGTGCAAAAGCTTCAAGCGCGGCCAGCGCCGCCAGCGCGCCCATGACCAGATCCGAGCTCTTGAGCGCGCCGGCCTGCGCCAGCGGCGCGCCCAGCGCGAGAATCGCGAGAGCGGCGAACTCTCCGGTCGCGCCGACGCGGGCCTGGCCGAGGGCGCCGATGCGCGCGACCCTGGATTCGGCCGCGAGCAGATCGGCCATGTCGCGCCGCAACCCCGCGAAACGCCTGACGTCGTCGCCGGTCGTCAGCAGCGGCGCGAGTCCCTCGATCGCTTCCGTCAGGCGCGCGCGCAGCCGCGCCGCCGCCGCCGAAGCCGCGCGGGCGGGCGCGCGCCCGAAAAATGCGGCCAACGCCGGCGCCGCCACGCCCGCGAGCACAAAAATCGCCGCCGCCGCCGCAGCCAGCGCGCCGCTCCAGCGCGCCAGCGCGGCGACCAGAATCGCGCCGGCGAGACCGGCGACGAGCAATGGCGAGACCATGCGCAGGAACACATGTTCGAGCCGGTCGATATCGCCGCGCAGCCGCTCCAGAATGTCGCCGGACCGCAAGTCCGCCAGCGCGCCCGGCGCCAACGGCTCAAGGCGCGCGAACAGATGGGCGCGCAACCCGCCGATGAGGCGAAACGTCGCCTCGTGACTGATCAGGCGGTCGAGATAGCGGCCGCCGCTGCGCAGGATCGCCAGCGCCCGGATCAGCGCCGCCGGGGTGAAATAGTCGATGGAGACGCCAGCAAGGCCCGCCGCCGCCATGGCCGTGATGAACCAGCCTGCGACGGCGATCAGGCCGACATTGGCCAGCAGGCTCGCCAGTGACACCAGCAACGACGCGCCGATCCACAGCGCGTAAGGGCGATAGAGCGCCAGCAGCCGCAACAGGCTTCTCATGTCGCCGTCTCTTCCATCCGGGCGAGGTCGGGCGCGACCATGCGGGCGTAGAACCCGTCCGCCGCCAGCAGCGCGTCATGGGTTCCGGTCTCGACGACGCGTCCGCGATCAAGCACGATCAAGCGGTCGGCGCGGCGCGCGGCGGCGAGCCGGTGCGCGATGATGAGCGCGGTGCGGCCGGCGCACAGGCGCGCGAGGCTGTCGGCGAGATCGCGCTCGGTCTCGGCATCGAGATGCGCGGTGGGTTCGTCGAGCAGGACCAGCGGACCCGGCCGATAGAAGGCGCGCGCCAAAGCCAGCCGCTGCGCCTCGCCGCCCGACAGGCCTGCCCCGCCCTCGCCGATGTGGGCGCCGTCCGGCAAAATTTTCGCGCGCGCTTGCGCGAGCGCCGTTCCGACGCTGGCGGCGATATCCGCGTCTGCGTCGCGGCCCATGGCGACATTTTCGATCACGTCGCCGTCGAAGAAATAGGGGCGCTGCGGCATATGGGCGATCCGGCGGCGCCAGTCCCTTGGGTCGAACGCGGCGAGCGGATCGCCGTTGACGAGAATGCGGCCGCTGTCCGGCTCGATGAAGCGCAAAAGCAGCGCAAACAGAGTGCTCTTGCCGGCGCCGCTCGGCCCGGCCAGCGCGACGGTCTCGCCCGCCGCAATGTCGAACGACACGTCATCGAGCGCGGGCGGCCCATCGTCATAGGCGAAGCGCACATGCTCGAAACGCAGCGAAATGGCGTCCATGGGCGCGGCGAGCGGCGCCGCCGGGATTTCGGGCGCCGTCTCGCTCAATAGCGCGACGATTTTTTCCGCCGCCGCCTGCGCTTCCATTTTGGCGTGACGCTCGGCGCCGAGCGCGCGGGTCGGCGCGTAAAATTCCGGCGCGAGCAGCAGCGCGAACAGGCCGGTTTGGAAATCGAGCTGGCCCCACAGCAGGCGGAAGCCGACCAGCACCGCCACCAGCGCGATTGCGACCGCCGTGAAGAACTCCAGCACCAGCGAGGTGAGGAAAGCAATGCGCAACACCGCCATCGCATCCTTGCGATAGGCTTCGGCCATGCGCGCGACCCGCGCGATTTCGCGCCGCGAGGCGTTGAAGATTTTCAGATCGGGCAGACCCTGCACAGCGTCGAGCAGATGACCGCCCAGCCGCAGCAGACGCGCCCATTGGCGCTGGCTCGCCTGCTCGGCGCCGCGACCGGCCAGCACCAGAAACAGCAGCGCCACCGGCGCGCCCACCGCGAAGGCCAGCGCGGCGCGCCAATCGGCGAAGGCGACGCACAGCAGCACGAGAAGGGGCAGCGTCGCGCTGGCGGCGCGCGCGGGAAAATAGCGCCGCCAATAGGGATCGGTGGCGGCGACCGCGTCGGTGAGCAGCGCCACCAGTTCGCCGGTGGGACGGGCGGCCAGGCGCACCGGCCCCAACGCCCGCACATGGTCGAGCAATTGGCGGAACAAGGCTGTCCGCGCCCGCACGGACGCAAAAAATCCGGCGCGCTCCGCCGCATAGGACAGCAGCGCGCGCAAAACGACCAAGCCCGCCAGCGCGGCGAGCGTGGGCGTGAGCGCCGCGAAATCGGCGCCGCCGAACGCCGCCCGGGCGAGCGCGTCGGACAGCAGCCAGGCGAAGGGGATGGCGACGGCGCCGCGCGCCACGCCCGCGCCCATGGCGAGGCGCAGCGCGGCGCCCGCCTGCGCCCGCGTCGCTTGCAACAGCGAGTCGGAGTCGGTCATGCGACGCGCCCGGACGCGCAGGAGGCGGCGCGTCCGGGCGCGCGAAATGGATCAGTTGGACGACTGCGCGCTTGATCCATTTCGATCCAGGTTGTCCTGAAATTCAAACCACATCACATTGATGACCCCGATGGCGGCGGCCGCCGTCACGCCGAGAATCCAGGCGAAATACCACATGACGAAACCTCCCGTTCAATAGGCCGAATGCGACTGCGCCTCGATTTCTTTGGCGGTCACGCGGCCCCACATATTGGCGTAGCACCAGATCGTGTAGCCGAGCACGATCGGCAGAAAGATCGCCGTCGCGATCAGCATCACCGTCAGCGTGAGATGGCTCGACGGCGCGTCCCAGATGGTGAGGCTGGATCGCGGATCGAGGCTCGACGGCATGATGAACGGGAACATCGACAGGCCGGCGGAGCCGATGACCCCGACCATGCCCAGAGCGCTGGCGACAAAACCCCAGCCGGGGCGGCGCGCGAAGGCGAGCGTCGCCGCGACCAGCGGGCCGAGCACGCCGGCGACAGGCGCCGCAGCGGCGGCGGGAACGGCGGCGTAAATGTCGAACCACGCGTGAGTGGCGCGAACCACCTCCTTGGCTAGCGGATTCGGCAGGGCGTCATGGGCGGGCGCCGAGATCACGCGATAGCCGTCGACGCCGAACCACAGCCACACGCCGGCGCCGAGGAACAGCAGCGCCACAGCCGGGGCCAGCGCCATCACGGTTTTGCGCGCCCGCGACGCCACGGGATCGTCGGCGCGCAATTGCAGCCACAGACCGCCGTGAACCGTGAACATGCCCAGGCTGATCGCGCCCGCCAGCCGCGCGAACGGATTCAGCAGCGGCAGCAGCGCCGTCAGCAGGCTGCCCTGATAATGCGGGCGCAGCATGTCGTCGAGATGGAACGGCACGCCCTGCAGCAGGTTGCCGAACGCGACGCCGAAAATCAGCGCGGGGACCGCGCCGCCGACAAACAGCCCCCAGTCCCACGCCGAGCGCCAGACGTCGTTGTCGATCTTGGAGCGGTAGTCGAAGCCGACCGGGCGGAAGAACAGGGCGAACAGCACCAGCAGCATCGCCATGTAGAAGCCGGAGAAAGCGGCGGCGTAAACGGCGGGCCAGGCGGCGAAAATCGCGCCGCCGGCGGTGATCAGCCAGACCTGGTTGCCGTCCCAATGCGGGCCGACCGTGTTGATCGCGATGCGGCGCTCGGCGTCGGCGCGCGCCACGAAGGGCAGCAGGACGCCGACGCCCATATCCATGCCGTCGGCGATGGCGAAGCCCATCAGCAGCGCGCCGACGAGAATCCACCAGATAAATTTCAAGGTCGCATAGTCCAGGAAGTCGAACATGGCGGGGTCCTCAATCGGCGTAGAGCGCGTGCTTGGTCTCGAAGTGATAGCGCCCGAGGCCGAGTGAACTCGGGCCGAGCCGCGCATATTTCTGCATGAGGAAAATTTCGATCACGAGCAGCAGCGTGTAGAAGGTCAGGAAGCACGCGAGCGAGAAGACGAGATCGGCGCGGGTGAGGCTCGACGTCGCCAGGAAGGTCGGCAGCACCTCGCCGATGGCCCAGGGCTGGCGGCCGAATTCCGCCACGAGCCAGCCGGTCTCGCAAGCGATCCATGGCGCGGGGATGGCGAGAACGGCGAGCCACAACATCCAGCGGTTCTGCTCCAGCCTCTTGGCCGCATTGAGCCAGAAGCCCGCGGCGAACACGAACAGCATCACAAACCCCATGCCCACCATGACGCGGAACGCCCAGAACAGCGGCCAGACCGTGGGAATGGTGGTCTTGACCGCCGCCTTCACCTGCTCGTCGCTCGCCTGCGCGGGATTGTCGGTGAATTGTTTCAGCAACAGGCCGTAGCCGATGTCCTTGGCGTGGGCGTCGAACAGCGCCTTGGTTTCCGGCGAGGCGTCGCCGCCGCGGATTTTCATCAGCCCGTCATAGGCGAGCATCCCCGAGCGTATCCGCTGCTCGTGCTTGACCATCAGGTCGCGCAGGCCCTCCACCGGCTTGTCGAGCGAGCGGGTCGCGATCAGCCCCATCATCCAGGGGATCTGGATTTTGGCTTCCGTCTCCTGCTTCTCCTGCGAGGGCAGCCCGAACAGGGTGAAGGCGGCGGGCGCGGGTTCGGTGTGCCATTCCGCCTCGATGGCGGCGAGCTTCACCTTCTGCACGTCGCCGAGCGTGTAGCCGCTCTCATCGCCGAGCACGATCACCGACAGGCAGGAGGCCAAGCCGAATCCGACGGCGACCGCGAAGGAGCGGCGCATGAACGGCAGGTCGCGGCCCTTCAGAATATGCCAGGCGGAAACGCCCAGCACGAACATCGAGCCGGTGACATAGCCGGCCGCCACCGTATGCACGAATTTGACCTGCGCCACCGGGTTGAAGAACACCTGCGAAAAACTCTGCATCTCCATGCGCATGGTCTGCGGCGAGAACACCGCGCCCACGGGATTCTGCATCCAGCCGTTGGCGACGAGAATCCAAAGCGCCGAAAGATTGGAGCCAAGCGCGGTGAAGAAGGTCACGGCGAGATGCTTGCGCTTCGACAGCTTCTCCCAGCCGAGGAAGAACAGGCCGATGAAGGTCGATTCGAGGAAAAACGCCATCAGGCCCTCGATGGCGAGCGGCGCGCCGAACACATCGCCGACATAATGCGAGTAATAGGACCAGTTGGTGCCGAACTCGAACTCCATCGTCAGGCCGGTGGTGACGCCGAGGGCGAAATTGATGCCGAACAGCTTGCCCCAGAACCGGGTCATGTCCTTGTAGATCTCCTTGCCGGTCATGACATAGACCGTCTCCATGATGACAAGGAGCCAGGACAGGCCGAGCGTCAGGGGAACGAAAAGGAAGTGGTAAAGCGCGGTGGCGGCGAACTGCCAGCGGGACAATTCTACGAAATCTGGATCGATCATGGCCAAAACGCCTTCTCGGATGCGCGACCGCCCGGAAATCTTTGCGCGGCCACCGAACATATATGCGGTTTATAAGATACTTAAGACATTCGCAATATAGGATGTTTTTCCGCTGGATCCACCCGGCGCGCCATGGTGGCCGCCGGCTCATCGCGCGGAGGGACTCTGGCGCGGTTTTCCCGCGCCGGACGTCAAGACGGATCTGTTGGCGGAGGCGCCCATGCGATTGAACGCGGCGACCAATGGCGCATTGCGCATTCTGATGCTCTGTCGCGAAGACAGGCCGCTGACCATGCCCGAAATGATGCGCCAACTCGGGCTGACCGAAGCCTTGGTGATCAAGACCTGCAACGAACTCATGCAGGCCGGAATGCTTGTGGGACAGCGCGGCCGCGGCGGCGGCTACCGGTTGAACCGACCGGCGTCCAGCATCGGCGCGCTCGACATCATCGACCTGTTCGAGGCGAAGCAAAACCTGTTTCCCTGTCGCGTGGGCGAAAGCGGCGAATGCCGCATCCTCTCCGTTTGCAAACTGCGCCGCGCCTGCGAAAAGGCCCATGCGGCGTTTCGCGGCGAATTGGAGACGTTAACCGTGGCCGACCTCGCGCTGGACGCCGACGTCTGAACCTCAGGCCGGAAGCTCGTGGCGCCGGCGCGCGGGCGCGGCCAACCCTAGAGCCTGCAGGACGTCGTCGCCATTGCCGGCGACTTCGTCCAGCGTGATGGCGTCCAGCGTATCGAGGAAGGCGGCGACGGCGCGCTGCAACGCCGGACGCAGCCGGCAGCGGGCGGTCAGCGGACAGGCGTTGGTCTCCGCGCGAAAACATTCGGTGAGGTCGAAACCTTCCTCCGTCCGGCGAATGATCTCGCCGATGGAGATCGCATGGGCGGGGCGCGCCAGCCGGAACCCTCCGCCATGGCCACGCACGGTCTCGACATAGCCCCACACGCCCAACTGATGGACGCATTTGACCAGATGCGGTTTCGAGATGGCGAAAGCCTCCGCCAGTTCCCCGATGGTCGTCAGAGCGGGAAAGCGGATGGCGGCGATCATCAACGCGCGGATCGTGTAGTTGCTGTAGCTGGTCAGTTTCACGTTGGCGGCTCGGCTGAGCGGGTCCGCCTATCCTAGCGCGCCCGACGCCGCCAGACCAATGGCGCGATGACGCATCGGCTTGCTCGATCGCCAAGAGCGCCATCAAGTGCACTCGCCTTCACGATCATCGGTGAAAATCTTCGGACGGCAATCGAAATGATGATTAAAATTCTGATTGTTTCCTGCGACGCGAGCAAAGGCGGCGCGTCCGGCCCGATGCGCCCAATGGCGACCGAAAATATTCCGCGCTTGATGAGCTCCGCAACACGAGAATTTTGCCGGTTGCAAAAGGCGGCCGGCGGCAACAAACTCCGTTGCGTTGACGCTTGGTTCCGATCCTCTCGGATCAACGGGCTTCATCATTGCGCCGCAGGTTCATTCGTGCATTCCCTTTCGGCACATTGTTTTTTGGTTCCGCCCGACCCTTTCGACTGCGTCGAGAGCGTTCGCGGCGGAGAAGTTCGGCTTCTGGTCGGACTGGATGCCGATCAGTTGCGAGACGGGGGCGCTGGCCGCCGCGTCAAGCGGCCCTTGCTTTTCATCGAACTCGCGGACGCCGCCTCCGCCGAAGCCCTGATCGAACGGGCGATTTCCGGCCTGGCGCTCACCGTCGCCCAACTTTGGCCCTTTCTCTGGGACGGCGAAGATTTTTCCGACTTGCGCGCCGACGCGCTCGGCCGCCTCTCCCTCCCGATCAGGCTGCGCGCGCTGAAACGCAGGGGAATCCCGCTTTCGCCGGTCTGGGCGCGCGCCGCGATTTCGGAACTCATCCAGGACCGTTCGCCACGGGTGAGGCGCGCCAGTCCGGATGTCGAATTCACGCAGCTTTGCAACGCCATCTCTCCGAACGGGCTGGCGCTGGCCACATCGCTCGACGCCGCGGCGGCGCCGGAAGCCTTCGTCCGGGCCGTCGAATGGATGGCGACGACAGCGGGGGCGGCGGTGATGGTCCTGAGCCGCGACCTTCCACCGGCCTCCCCGCCCTATGAGCGCATTCTGTTCGGCGCGCGCGTCTTTGCGAAGCCGGCAGGACTTCGTCAACCAGTTGCAGATGGCGCTGTTCACATTCATCCGAAATCATCCGAGCGAGACGCCGCGCCTCTACGCCCTCGATGAAGCCCAAAACTTCGCGCCATCCCAAGGCTCGACGGCGTGCAAGGCGAGCGCGATGGCGCTTGCCGCGCAGGCGCGAAAATTCGGTCTGGGGATGATCTTCGCGACGCAGGCGCCGAAAGGCATCGAAACGAAAATCGTTTCGAACTGCACAACGCATTTCTATGGGCGCATGAGCTCCCCTGCCTTGATAGACGCCACCGAGGAGATGATGCGCGCGCGCGGGAAAGCGGCCGGCGATCTCGGAAAACTTTCCGCCGGACTGTTCTATTACGCGACCGAGGCCATGAGCGCGCCCATCAAGATCCGCACGCCGCTCTGTCTCAGCCACCATCCGCAAAATCCCGCTTCGCCCGAGGATATTCTCGCCCTCACAAAACGATGAGCCTTCGTCGACGCTTGGCTTCGACGCTGTTGCGCTTCACATCGACGCCCATGGAAAGATCCTCATGACGTCCCGCCAGCCGCAAACGGTTCAAGGGCGGCTCGCCGGCCCGCCGGTCCGGGCGCTGACCCGGACCTATGACAACGGAACCGTCATCCTCCCCCATTGTCACGAACGCGGGCAGGTGATGATCGTCGCCGACAAGGATGACGTGACTCCCCACGGATTTGGCCTTGGCCGCATACAACCGCGCGACGGAGCCGAAACGCTTACGGATTATCGCGGGCGGCCACTTCGCCCCATATCTGGCCCAGTTCGAAGCAGCTTCGTCCACCGCTCTCGCCTGGTTCACGGCTTATCTCACGCCCACCTCCCGCGACGCTCGCCTTCTGCGCGCGCAGTAGGTTTGGGGGATGGGGACGCGAAGAAGCCCCGTCGTTTTGTGGCGGGGCTTCTTCAGTAATTTTGGTTGCGGGGACAGGATTTGAACCTGTGACCTTCAGGTTATGAGCCTGACGAGCTACCGGGCTGCTCCACCCCGCGTTATATTTGAGTGCTGA
>NZ_FYDG01000003.1 GCF_900187365.1 Rhodoblastus acidophilus | reverse complement strand
CCGCCGTCAGCGAGGTCTTGCCATGATCGACGTGACCGATGGTGCCGATGTTGCAGTGCGGCTTGCTACGCGTAAATTTTTCCTTGGCCATGGCCAATCTCCTTGTCTGTTGTCAGATGCCTCAGGCGTATTTCGCCTGAACCTTAGCGGCCTCGTTGGCCGGCACCTGCTCATAGTGGTCGAATTGCATGGTGAAATTGGCGCGCCCCTGGGTGAAGGACCGCAGCTGGTTGACGTAGCCAAACATGTTGGCGAGCGGCACCATGGCGTTGATGACATTGGCGTTGCCGCGCATGTCCTGGCCCTGGATCTGGCCGCGCCGCGAGTTCAGGTCGCCGATGACGGAGCCGGTATAGTCTTCCGGGGTCACCACTTCGACCTTCATGATCGGCTCGAGCAGCGCGGAGCCGCCCTTCTGCAGCGCTTCGCGCATGGCGGCGCGCGAGGCGATTTCGAAGGCGAGCACCGAGGAGTCGACGTCATGGAAGGCGCCGTCGATCAAAGTGGCCTTGACGTCCACCACGGGGAAGCCCGCGAGGATGCCGGCGCCCATCACAGACTGGATGCCCTTGTCGACGCCGGGGATATATTCCTTCGGCACCGCGCCGCCGACGATCTGGCTTTCGAACGAATTGCCGGCGCCCGGCTCATTCGGCTCGAAGATGATCTTGACGCGGGCGAACTGGCCCGTACCGCCGGTCTGCTTCTTGTGGGTGTAGTCGATCTCGACCCGCTTGGTCAGCTTCTCGCGGTAAGCCACCTGCGGCGCGCCAATATTGGCGTCGACGAGATAGGTGCGCTTGAGAATGTCGACCTTGATGTCGAGATGGAGTTCGCCCATGCCCTTGAGGATGGTCTGGCCGGATTCCTGATCGGTCGACACGCGGAAGGACGGATCCTCGGCGGCCAGCTTCTGCAGGGCGATGCCGAGCTTCTCCTGGTCGGCCTTGGACTTCGGCTCGATCGCGATCTCGATGACCGGATCGGGGAATTCCATGCGCTCGAGAATGACGGGCTTCAGCGGATCGCACAGCGTGTCGCCGGTGCGGGTGTCCTTGAGGCCGGCCAAAGCGACGATGTCGCCGGCGTAAGCCTCCTTGACGTCCTCACGATCGTTGGCGTGCATGAGAAGCATGCGGCCGACGCGCTCTTTCTTGTCCTTGGTCGAGTTCAGGACGGTGGTGCCGGACTCCACCTTGCCGGAATAGACGCGGCAGAAGGTGATGGTGCCGACGAACTTGTCGTCCATGATCTTGAAGGCAAGCAGGGAGAACGGGTCGGAATCCACGGGATTGCGGACCATTTCCTCGCCAGTGTCCATGTCGACGCCCTTGATCGCTTCGCGATCCACCGGCGACGGCAGGTAGTGAACCACCGCGTCGAGCAGGGGCTGAACGCCCTTGTTCTTGAAGGCGGAGCCGCAGAACACGGGATGGAAGGCGATCTTGCGCACGGCGATGCGGATCAGACGGTGCAGCGTCTCCTCGTCGGGCTCCTGCCCGTCGAGATAGGCAGACATCACGTCGTCGTCCATTTCGACGGCGGCTTCGATCAGCTGCTGGCGATACTCGACCGCCTTGTCCTTGAGGTCGTCCGGAATCTCTTCGTCATGATATTTGGCGCCGAGACCTTCATTGTCCCAAACCACCGCCTTCATGCGAACCAGATCGATCACGCCCTTGAAGTTCGACTCAGAGCCAATCGGCAACTGAACGCAAACCGGACGGCCGCCGACGCGGGTCTTGATGTCATCGACGCATTTGTAGAAATCGGCGCCGATCTTGTCCATCTTGTTGACGAAGCAGATGCGCGGAACGGCGTATTTGTCGGCCTGCCGCCAGACTGTTTCCGTCTGCGGCTCCACGCCCTGGTTGCCGTCAAGCACGCAGACAGCGCCGTCGAGCACGCGCAGCGAGCGCTCGACTTCGATGGTGAAGTCGACGTGCCCGGGGGTGTCGATGATGTTCAGGCGCTTGCCGTTCCAGAAGGTGGTGGTCGCAGCCGAGGTGATCGTGATCCCGCGTTCCTGCTCCTGCTCCATCCAGTCCATGGTGGCGGCGCCCTCATGGACTTCGCCGATCTTGTGCGACTTTCCGGAGTAGTAAAGAATACGTTCGGTCGTCGTGGTCTTGCCCGCATCAATGTGGGCCATGATGCCGAAGTTACGGTAGTCTTCGATCGGATGACTGCGCGGCATGGTCGAGATCCCTAACTTGGCTTACCAGCGGTAATGCGAGAAGGCGCGGTTGGCTTCCGCCATACGGTGCGTGTCTTCGCGCTTCTTCACCGCGGCGCCGCGGTTGTTCGAGGCGTCGAGCAATTCGGCCGACAGGCGCTCGATCATGGTCTTGTCGTTGCGGCCGCGCGCGGCGGTGATCAGCCAACGAATGGCGAGAGCCTGGCGGCGCTCGGTGCGGACTTCGACCGGAACCTGGTAGGTCGCGCCGCCGACGCGGCGGGAACGGACCTCGATGGCCGGAGCGACGTTTTCAAGCGCCTGCTTGAAGACGCCGAGCGGCTCGACCTTGGCCTTGTTTTCGATAATGTCGAAGGCGCCATAGACGATCTGTTCGGCGGCGGACTTCTTGCCGTCGTACATGATCGAGTTCATGAACTTGGCGACGATAATGTCGCCGAACTTGGCGTCCGGGATGACTTCGCGCTTTTCGGCGCTGTGACGACGAGACATATCGGCTCCTGATCTTACTTCGGACGCTTCGCGCCGTACTTCGAACGACGTTGCTTGCGGTCCTTGACGCCCTGGGTGTCGAGAACGCCGCGCAGGATGTGGTAGCGCACGCCCGGCAAATCCTTGACGCGGCCGCCGCGGATCATGACAACCGAGTGCTCCTGAAGGTTATGGCCTTCACCCGGAATATAACCAATGACCTCGAAACCGTTGGTCAGGCGAACCTTGGCCACCTTGCGGAGCGCCGAGTTCGGCTTCTTCGGCGTAGTGGTGTAAACGCGGGTGCAAACGCCGCGCTTCTGCGGCGAAGCCTGCAGATGGCGGGCCTTTTCGCGATAGGTTTTCGGTTGCCGCGGTTTGCGGATCAACTGGGAAATAGTGGGCATCCTTCGCCTTTCCGGACGAAATTGTTGAATTGTTGAACCGAACGAAGCTTTCGCTCCGCCCCGCCCCGCGACCGGCCGATAGCCAATAGCGAAACGTATAAGCGCCTTCGACCATGGTCTGGCCTCCGGCGCTTTCCAAGACAGAGGACCAACGCAGGATACACGCCGGTCTTGTCGATGGACGACCACTTACAAAGACTTTGAAAGGCTTTGCGGGGCCGATTGACTCTACAGTCGAATAGCTGGTCGACAGCGTTTAGACCGCCTGGGTCTCCAGCGCGGCGCCAGAGACATGCTGGGCTACGGCCTGTCTGAGTGGGCCGTTCATAAGCGCGAGAGTCGTAAACGTCAATGGTTTTTTGGGGAAAAGACGCGGAAATTCGGGGGAAAGGCCGGTTTTGACGCGCATTGTTCGACGCCGCGAAACCGGCGGGTTCCCTGCCCTTGCCGCCGATGCGCGCACGGTTATTCTGGCGGCGTCGCGCAGCGTCAGGCGAGAGCGCGCTTATCAGGCAGGGATTAAAAAAGATGAAATCCTATCGCAAGGAACTCTGGTTCGAAGTGCCGGGACGCCGGGGATTCGTCAATATCACCCCGCAGGTTGAGTCGGCGCTGCGCGAATCGGGCGTGCGCGAGGGGCTGTGCCTCGTCAACGCCATGCACATCACCGCCAGCGTGTTCATCAACGACGACGAGAGCGGCCTGCACCATGATTATGACGTCTGGCTGGAGAAGCTGGCGCCGCACGAACCGGTGGCGGGCTACCGCCACAACCGGACCGGCGAGGACAATGCCGACGCCCATATGAAGCGGCAGGTGATGGGCCGCGAGGTCGTGGTCGCCATCACCGACGGCAAGCTCGACTTCGGGCCGTGGGAGCAGATTTTCTACGGCGAATTCGACGGCGGCCGCCGCAAGAGGGCGCTGATCAAGATCATCGGCGCGTGAGTCGGCTCACCCGCAGCATTGCCGGACCGGACGGTCGCTTGTGTCGATGAAGAACCGCGACGAGATCGCATCCGCACTGGCGACACGTTCGGCGACGAGGCGGGCCAGGCGGGCCAGGCGGAAGCCGATGGCGTGGCGGCGGCGCGATCGACGCCAAGGCCGACAACGGCTTGGACGGCGTGAAAGACCTGCGCTGCCTGTTCCGGCCCGACGGCGGCTTCGACCACATTCTGGCGCCGACGTCCGACGATGGCCCGCGCCAGCCCTGGAAACACCCGGGACGCAAGCGTTAACGCGACGCCTCGTCCACCAGATGCAGGATCGAGCGATAGCGCCGGCCGGAATGGCTCGACAGCCCGATTTCGCAGGTGCGGTTGCTGGAATAGCCGTCGTGACAGGCGTCCGGCAGCGCCTCGGGCAAATGCCGCAGCGCGTGGTCGTTCAGCTCCGGCGTATAAAACCCCTTGTCGCCGGCGAAGCCGCAGCAGGTGACGCCGGGCGGGACGACGACCTGCTCGGCGCACAGACCCGCCAGCTCCAGCAGCGCCGGGGCGAGGCCCGCCTTGCGCAGCGTGCAGGTGGCGTGGACGGCGATGGGGTCCTTGACCCGGACGAAGGTCAAGTTCGGCGCGATCTTTCCGCGTAAAAACTCCACCAGATCCATCGGCTGGAATTGCGGCCCGGAAAACGCCTTCATGCGCGCGGCGCAGGGCGAGGCGTCGAACACCACGGGGACAGGCGCGCCGCCGTGGGACAGGCGCTCCGCCAGTTCGCGCGCCTTGGCGTTGGCGGCCTCGGGAAACCCCTTGGTGTCGAACGACTGGCCGCAGCACAGGTCGTCGCCCTCCTCCGGGACGATCATCCGATAGCCGGCGCGGGCGAACACGCGCGCCGCCACACTCGCCAGCGGCTCGGACTCGTCGCCCTTGGCCGGCCCCATGGTGCGGCTGGCGCAGCTTTCAAAGAACAGCGCGGGGATGCCCTCGCCAGTCTCCAGCGCGGGCGCGGGACGGGCGCGGCGCGGCATGGCCGCCGACCATTGCGGCGTGCCCAAAACCTTGTTGGCGGCGCCCGAAACGGCTTTGAGCGCCGCCGTCCCCACCACGGCCTCGGCGGCCGCGCCGACGGCCAGTCCGGCGCGGGCGAGTGTCGTCACCACGCCGAAATGCTGCGCCGCCGCCGCCGCGATCGTCTTTGCGACGGGACCGCGCCGCTCCGCGCGCAGACTGCGGGTGTAGCGGCCGACGTCGATATCCAGCGGGCACACGGTCGAGCATAGCGAACAGGCGGCGCAAGTCGTGTCGCCGGCGTAGAGATAGTCTCGCTCCATCGCCGCCAATTCTGGGGCGTTGGGGCTGTCGCAGCGCAGCCGCCGCATTTCGCGCGAGGAGGCGATGCGCTGGCGCGGCGACAGGGTCAGCCCCTTCGACGGGCATTGCGGCTCGCAGAAGCCGCATTCGATGCAGGCGTCGATCAGGGGCGTCACCGCCGGCATCGGCTTGAGATTTTTCAGATGGATCTCGGAATCGTCATTGAGCACGACGCCGGGATTGAACAGGTTTTCCGGGTCGAGCAGCTTTTTCACCCGGCGCATCACGTCGGTCGCCGCCCTGCCCCATTCGCGCTCAACGAACGGCGCCATGTTGCGGCCGGTGCCGTGCTCGGCCTTGAGCGAGCCGTCATATTTGCCGACCACCAACTCCGCCACCGCCTCCATGAAGCCGGCGTAACGCTGGACCTCGGCGGGCGTGTCGAAGCCCTGCGCGAAGACGAAATGCAAATTGCCTTCGAGCGCATGGCCGAAGACGATGGCCTCCCTATAACCATGCGCGTCCATCAGCGCGCGCAGGTCCATGGTGGCTTCCGCCAGCCGCTCGACCGGAAAGGCCACATCCTCGATGATGACCGTGGTTCCCGCCGGCCGCTTGCCGCCCACCGCCGGGAACGTGCCCTTGCGCATGTCCCAGTAGCGCGCGGTTTCGGCGGGGTCGTGGCTGAACGCCACGCCATTGAGCGTGTCGGCGGCGTCGATGGCCGCGACAATGGCGCTGATCTTCGCCCGCAGATCATGGGCGTCGGGCGCCCGCGCCTCGATCAGTAGCGCGGCGGCGTCGGGACCGAGCGCGTCGACATTGACCGGCATGCCCTTCTTCGTCTTGACGCTTTCCAGCGCGGCGCGGTCGAGCAGCTCCACCGCCTCGACCGGCGTGGCCTTCAGCGCCGTCACCGCCCGGCAGGCTTTTTCCAGATCCTCGAACACGACAAAGGCCGAGGCCTTGTCGGCATAGTCCGGCACGGTGCGGTAATCGACGCGCGACAGAAAGCCGAGCGTGCCTTCCGACCCGATCATCAGATGGGTGAGCATGTCCACCGGGTCGGAAAAGTCGATCAAGGCGTTGATCGCATAGCCGGTGGTGTTCTTGCGGCGGTATTTTTCCGCGATGCGCGCGGTGAGCGCCGCATCGGCGCGGATTTCCGCCGAGAGCGCGGCCAGCCCGTCGAGCAGTTTCTTGTGGGTGGCGCGGAACGTCGCCATCGTCTTGGCGTCGGACGTATCGAGCACCGCGCCGTCGGGCAGCATCACCCGCAGCCCGGCCAGCGTGTGGTAAGAATTCTGGCCCACGCCGCAACACATGCCCGAAGCGTTGTTGGCGGCGATGCCGCCGATCTTGGCGGTGGCGATCGAGGCGGGATCGGGGCCGATCTTGCGCTGGAACGGCAGCAGCCGCCGATTGGCCTCGCCGCCGACCAACGCCGGGCCGAGCCGGACGACCTGTTCGGTCTCGTCATAGGCGAAACCGCAAAACCCCTCGCCGAGCACGACCAGCACGCTGTCGGTGACCGCCTGCCCCGACAGCGACGTGCCGGCGGCGCGGAACGTGACCGGCGCGCCGGCGCTGCGGCAGGCGGCGATCAGCGCCGAAACTTCCGCCTCGCTTTCCGCGACCGCGACGATTTTCGGCGTCACGCGGTAGAAGCTGGCGTCGGTTCCATAGGCCAAAGCGCGCAGCGGATCGGTATGGATGCGCGCGGGAGGAACCACGGCGGCGAGATCGCGCGTCAGCGCGGCGTAATCGACGGGCGGCATGGCCGCATCTCCTGAAAGCTTGGCGAAATTTTCGGCGCCCTGTCGGCCCGGTCGGGGGCGCGGGGCGTCATCCTGACGATGGGCTAATGAAATGCGCGGAGGGCCGCAAGGCCCTCCGTGACTGGTCTTTTTACTTAACCACCGGAATCACCCAGGGGATGACGAATTGCTGGAACGCCACCAGCGCGCTCAACGCCAGCGTCAGCACGATGGAATGGCCGAAGGTGCGCGAGAACACCAGGCCCTCCTTGTTGGTCAGGCCGGTGACCGTGCATCCCGTGACGATGTTCTGCGGCGAGATCATCTTGCCCATCACGCCGCCCGAAGAATTGGCGGCGGCGAACAGCACCGGGTTGAGGTCGAGCTGCCGGGCGGCGACCACCTGCAAATTGCCAAACAAGGCGTTGCCCGAAGTGTCGGAGCCGGACAGCATCACCGCGACCCAGCCCAGGAAGGGCGACAGCAGCACGAACAGCTTGCCGGTCGAGGCGACGCCATGGCCGAGCGTGTACGCCATGCCGGAATAGTTCATCAGATAGGCGAGGCCGATGATGAAGGTGACGGTGATCGCCGCGATCCAGCTCTGCTTGGCGGTGGCGCCGATACAGCGGAAAAAGTCGGCGGGCGACAGTTTCACGATCAGCGCGGTGATGATCGTGGCCAGCAGAATGGCGGTGCCGGTGCCGAGCGGCTGGAAGGCCCAGACGGCGGCATAGGGCTTGGCGTTGTAGAGCGTGATCGAGATGGCGTTGTGCAGGCCGGGCCATTCGATCTTGCTCTGGCCGATGCTGGCGACGCCGAAATGCGTCCAGGCGATCACCACGCCCGACACGATCAGCCAGGGCAGCCAGCCCTGCCACAGCGCGACGTCCGGCACGCGGTCGGCGTGTTTTTCGGCCTCGAACGCCTCCTGGGAAATGGCGAATTCCGGGTCGGGCCGGGGCTTCCACACCATCAGGAACAGCAGCGTGCCGCCGAGCGAGCCGAGCGAGGCCAGCACGTCGGTCAGCGAATAATCGAGCCAGTTCGAGGCGACGAATTGCGAAAAGGCGAAACAGCCGCCGGAGACCAGCAGCACCGGCCACAGCGCCTTGACCGAGCGCCAGCCGCCGTAAGCCGCCATGACATAGAACGGCAGGATCAGCGCGAGAACGGGCAACTGGCGGCCGATCATGGCGCCGAGCGGCGCGGCCGGCAGGCCCGTCACGGCGCCGAGCACGGTCACCGGCACGCCCAGCGCGCCGAAAGCGACCGGCGCCGTGTTGAAGATCAACACGTAAACCAGCGCCTCCAGCGGCGGGAAGCCGACCAGGATCAGCAGCGACGAGGTGATGGCGACGGGGGTGCCGAAGCCCGACACGCCTTCGAGCAGCGCGCCGAAGCAGAAGCCAATCACGATCAGCACGATGCGGCGGTCGTTGGGCAGATGCTCGATCACCCAGGCGCGGAAGGCGTCGAAGCGCCCGGACTTGACCGCGACATTGTAGAGCAGCAGCGCGTTGACCACGATCCACATCACCGGCCACAGCGCGAACACCACGCCGTTCAGCACGGAATCGACCGCCAGTTGGGCGGGAACCTTCCAGGCGTAGATCGCCAGCGCGAGGCCGACGGCCAGACCGAGGCCGGCGGCCTGCCAGGCCGGACGGCGCAACAGGCCGAGCATGACGAGCACCACGACGACCGGCAACGTCGCCGCGGCGAAGGACAGCGCGAGGCTGTCGCCCACGGGCGTGAGCAGTTGAGCGAACATGTTTCCTCCCCTGACGGAGACGCGCAGCTATTGACCACGCGCATAGCTGGTATGTTTAATTGACCATTCTCGATTATTGGATCGGTCACGGTTTGGCAATAGTTCCTTGGACTGATGTTTTGGTCAGTGGTAAGCTTGCCGGGCAAATGTCATTTCGAGCGCGCCCGGCCATGGAACCTGTCCGCAATCTCAAACTTTCCGACGCGATCGCCGACCATCTGGAGCAGCTGATCCTGGAAGGCGCGCTGCGCCCCGGCGAACGGCTGGCGGCCGAGCGCGAACTGGCCGAGAAACTCGAAGTGTCGCGCCCGTCGCTGCGCGAGGCGCTTGAAAAATTGCAAAGACGCGGACTGATCGAGACCAATCGCACCGGCACCTGCGTCACCCAGTTCATGGCGCCGCTGACCGAGCCGCTCGCGGCCATGATGCAGGCCAACGAGCAGGCGTTGCTGGATTATCTGGAATATCGCGGCCTGGTGGAGGGCGAGGCGGCGCGACTGGCGGCGGTTCGAGCCACCGAGCCGGAACGCGAGGCGCTAAAAGCCTGCCTCGACAAGATGCGGACAGCCCACGCCAAGGACGATCCCACCGACGAGGCCGAGGCCGACGCCGACCTGCACATGCTGATCTACGAGGGCTCGCACAATCTCGTGATGCTGCACATCATGCGCGCTTTTTCCGACATGCTGCGCCATGGCGTGTTCTACAATCGGCATCAGCTTTACACCCATCCCGGCGCGCGCGAGGATTTGCTGAAACAGCACCTCGACATTGGCGAGGCCGTGCTGGCGCGCGATCCTGCGGCGGCGGGCGAGGCCGCCTCGCGCCATATGGTGGCGACGGCGGAAACGCTGCGCGCCATCCGCGAGGAGCAGACCCGCGTCGCCCGCGCGCTGCGCCGGATGGGCCGCTCGGAATTCGTCGCGTCCTGACCTCTGGTCAAATTAGTTGACCACAAGTAATATTCGCGTTAGGCAACAATGAAAGAGGCCGGCCGCGCGTCAACGCGCGGAAAAATCAGGGCGGTCATACGATGGAAGAAAACGCCAATTCAGGCGGGGCGCGTCAGGCGCCCCCCAAGGTCGGGCTATTCGCCACCTGTCTCGTGGACATGCTGCGGCCGAACATCGGTTTTTCGGCGCTGGAGCTTTTGCGCGCGGCGGGCTGCGACGTTGAGGTCCCCAAGGCGCAGACCTGCTGCGGTCAGCCCGCCTACAACAGCGGCGACGACGCGTCAGCCAAGCGACTGGCGCGGCAGGTGATCGAGATCTTCGAGGATTTCGACTATCTGGTCGCGCCTTCGGGCTCCTGCGCCGCGATGATCCGCGTGCATTATCCCGAACTTTTCCACGCCGATCCCGCCATGCGCGAGCGCGCGGAACGTCTTGGCGCCAAGACGTTCGAGCTGCTGAGCTTCCTCGCCGACGTGCGCGGCTTCCGGCCCCGCGGCGTGTCCTGCAAGGCCAGCGCGACCTATCACGACACCTGCTCCGGCCTGCGCGAACTCGGGGTCAAGGCGCAGCCGCGCGCCCTGCTCGCCGCCATCGAAGGGCTGGAGATGCGGCCGATGGAGGGCGAGGAGACGTGTTGCGGCTTCGGCGGCACGTTCTGCGTGAAATATTCGGAAATCTCCGACGCCATCGTCACGGAAAAGGCCGAGAATATCGTGGCGACCGGCGCCGACCTGCTGCTGGGCGGCGATCTCGGCTGCCTGCTCAACATGGCGGGCAAACTGCGTCGCGCCGGCGCCTCCACCCGCGTCTTCCACGCCGCCGAGCTGCTGGCGGGCCGCGCGCTCCACGCGATTGGCGAGGAGAAGCCATGACGACGGCGCTTGGGACTTTTAAAGACCGGGCGCGAAAAGCGCTGGGCGACAAGACGCTGAAGACCGCGCTCGACCGCACCACCGGCAATGCGCGGGTCAAGCGCGCCGCCGCCGTGGCGGCATGGCCGGACTTCGACCGGGCGCGCGCCGCCGCCGCCGCGATCAAGGATCACGCGCTGGCGCATTTCCCGCATTATCTCGAACAATTCGAGCGCAACGCCTTGGCGAGCGGCGCGAAAATTCACTGGGCGCGCGACGCCAAGGAAGCCTGCGCCGCCGTCATCGACATCTGCCGGCAAGCCAAGGCGAAGACCGCGACGCGTTCGAAAAGCATGCTGGGCGAGGAGATCGGCCTGCCCGACGCGCTGGCGGAAGCGGGCATTCGCCGCGTCGAGACCGATCTCGCCGAGCACATTATCCAGCTCGCGGGCGAAACGCCGTCGCACATCATCTGGCCGGCGGCGCATCGCACCCGCGAGGATGTCTCCAAACTGTTCCAGCAGCACCACCGCGACCATTTGCTGCTGACCGAGGTCGAGGCCATGGTGGCCTCCGCGCGCCACGAATTGCGCGACGATTTTTTCGGCGCGGAAGTGGGTATATCCGGCGCGAATTTCCTGGTGGCCGAGACCGGCGCGATCTGCACCATCACCAACGAAGGCAACGCCGAGCTGACCACCACGCCGCCGCGCGTGCATATCGTCACCGCCGGCATCGAAAAGATCGTGGCGACGACCGAACACGCGCTGCAATTGACGCGGCTGCTGGTGCGCTCGGCCACCGGCGCCGATCTCACGCAATACACCACGTTTCATTGCGGGCCGAAGCGCGCGGGCGACCGCGACGGCCCCGAGGAATTCCACATCGTGCTGGTGGACCACGGCCGCACGCAAATGCTGGAGGAGATGCCGGACATGCTGCGCTGCGTGCGCTGCGGGGCCTGCCTCAACCATTGCGTGGTCTATCGCAAGATCGGCGGCCACGCTTATGGCGGCGCCTATCCCGGCCCGATGGGCGCGGCGCTGACTCCGATATTCGACGGACTGGAGCCGTCGCGCGACCTGCCGCACGCCTGCACGCTCAACGGGATGTGCAAGCAGGTCTGCCCGGTGGACATCCCGCTGCCCACCCTGCTGCGCGACTGGCGCGCCAAAAGCTTCCGCCAGGGTTTTGAGTCGCCGGCGCTGCGGCGCGGGCTGGCGCTGTGGGCTTTGGTCGCCAGCAAACCCCGGCTCTACCGGGCGGCGCTGGCGCTGGCCCTGCCGCTGCTGCGGCGGCGCGGCAAAGACGGCTGGATCGCCGCCCTGCCCTTCACGCCGGGTTGGACGCAAAGCCGCGATTTCCCGACGCCGGCCAAGAAGACGTTTCTGGCGCAGATCGAGTCGGGAGAACAGGCATGAGCGCGCGCCACGATATTTTCTCCGCCCTGCGCCGTCTGCGGCCGCAAAGCCATTCCGAGGCGGCGATCGCGGCGCAGGCGCGCGATCTGGCGCGGGCGATGCAGGACTGCCTGCCGCCGCTGGAATTTTCCGATCTCGTCGAGAATTTCATCGCCCGCGTCACGGCGGAGAAGGTCGGCGCCAGCGTCGAGCGCGCGGCGGACTGGAGCAATTTGCCGGAGGCGGTCGCGCGTTACGCCGAGACGCATGGTCTGGCGAAGGAGGCCGCGCTGCAACCCGATTCCCGCCTGCTGGCGCTGGATTGGTCGGAGATTCGCGCCGCGCCGCTCACGTCCGACACGATGATGGCGGTGGGCGCGGCGCGCGGCGGCATAGCCGAGACGGGATCGCTGCTGTTCCATTCCGGGCCGGAGGCGCCGACGCTCTATGGCTTTATGCCGCTGCACCACATTGTCGCGCTGGAGGCGCGGGCGATCGTCGCGCGTTTCGAGGATTACGCCGCGCAGGAACAGGGCCAGCCGCAGCCGCGCAATGTCAATTTCATCACTGGCGCGTCCGGCACCACCGATATCGAAGGCGTGCTGGCGCGCGGCGCGCATGGACCACGCCGGCTGCATATCGTGATGATCGGTTGATGAAAAAGGCGCGCCTGTCGGGCGCGCCTTTTTCCGTTAGAAGTTGAGCGTGGTGCGGACGCCGAACACGGCCGCATCGCGCACGCGGGCGCCATTGGCGTCGGCCACGCCGCCGCCGGGGCGGAAAATGTACTGGAAGTCGGGCTGCACGTTCCAGCCGGACACGATCTGGTACTGATAGGTCAGCTCCAGCGCGGTTTCGTCGCGGCGCGCGACCGCCGCGCCCGAATCGATGTCATAGCCGCGCAGCCAATTGGAAACATGAGCGTAGGCCACAGCGACGCCGAAAGCGTCGTCCGGCCGTCCCGGAACCAGCCCGGTGAAGTTCACGCCGCCATCGACGTAGAAATCGACCATGTTGCGGTCGCCCGGCGCGCCGGCCACGCGCACGAACAGCGCCGCGCCCTTGCCGGGTTCGTCGCCCATTTTCCAGATTTGCTGGTCCAGCACGCCGTAAAAGCCGTAATCGCCTTTCAGCACGCCGGCCACGCCATTGCTGGCGAGGCCGCCGAGCGGGGAGCCTGCGGTGTCGTAGCGCAGGTTGGCGAAATTGCCGTAATGCTCGAACGCGCCGAACTTGATCGTGCCGGCCAGGCCCGTGTCGTCCTTGCCCTGGTTGTACTTGTACTGAACTTCCTGCATCGCGAGCGGCGCGTCCTGCAGGCGGACATTGGTCCCGTAACGGTTGCAGCGCTGGGCGTCGTCGCCGCACGAACCCGCGGGATCGCCGTTGAACACGGCGGCGAGGATGTTGACGGGGTCGCTGTCGCTGCCGAGCTTGACCCGGACGCCGGGGGTGGCGAAGGGATAGCCGGGACCGCCGCTCGGCAGGTTGGCGCCGGTGAAGGCGGGCCAGCCGAACGTGCCGTTGATGAACAGCGCGCCATATTTGCTGACGAAGAATTCCGTATCGGCGGCGAGCTGGCCGAAGCGCAGGCTGAGGCCGTCGTCGAACGCCCTCTGCTCGTACCACGCCTCGTAGAGCCGGAAGGTGGGCAGCGCCTCGATATTGCTGGCCGTGAGCAGATTGCCAAGATAATAGCGCGACAGGCCCGTGCCGTGGATCCAATAGGCGTTGGCGTGGATCGCGCCGCCGGTCAGGCCGGCGATCTTCTCCATGTCGGCGTCGAGCACGAATTCCATGCGCCCGTCATAGATCGCGCCCTGGCGCTTGCCCCCGGAGGCGGCGCCAAGAACCTCGCCGATGTAGTTGAGCTGCAGATTGACGCCCTTGTCCCTGAGCTGCTTCTTGAAATCGACGATAGGCGCGAACGCCGGAACGCTGTTGAGAACGGAGGGCAGATCGTCGGGCGCGGGTTCGGCCGGGGGCGCGGCGTCGGCGGCGCGGGCTGGACCGCCCGCAAGCGCGCCCAGCAGGACGGCGCCAACGGCCAGCTGCCGTTTTTTCTTGCTCCACTTCGGGCTTTTCATATCGAAATCCATATCTTTTCTTAGTTGCCGCCGATCTCGACTTAGTTTTACGCCGGAATGCTTCAAACACAAGCAGCACAACCGGCGGCGCACGTGGAAGACCTCGACTCTGGCGCTAGCGCCACAGCGACTCTCCCCGGCGAACTTTCCGAGTGTGGAGAAATAAAGCTTGAGCCTTAAAAGCCTGCAATTGAAATGCGCTAGATTGGAATTATTCCAGTCAAGCGGCGGGCGCCGGGTCCTCGCGCCGCCTCGGGGTTTTGGTCTTCTTGCGGCGGTCGGCTTGTTGCAGCATTTCGATCTGCACCTGCTGTATTTCCGACAGCCGCTGCCATTGCCGCGAGATCAGATAGTCGATCTTCTCGTGCAGGTGGCGGATTTCGAGTTCGGCCTTGAGGTTGACGCGATAGTCGTTGAGTGAGCGCTGGCGATCCTTGGCCTCCTGCCGCTTCTGGCTCATCATGATGACCGGCGCCTGGATCGCGGCGAGGCAGGACAGGACGAGGTTGAGCAGGATGAACGGATAGGGATCGAACGCCGCCCCTTCCCCCCTGACCAGATTGAAGGCCATCCACACCACCAGAACGACCGCGAAGGAGATGAGGAAGGCCCAGCTGCCGCCGAAACTCGCCAGATGGTCGGACAGCCGCTCGCCAAAGGTGCGATGCTCCTCATATTCGTCTTCGGTGTTTTCGGCGATGGTTTCCTGCTTGGCGATGCTTTCGGCGACCTGACGGTCGAGTTCGCTAAACTCGCCGTGCTCCTGCTGCAACAACTCCTCGACATAGAGCATCTGGTAGCGCGCGAGTTCGCCATACGAGATCCGCGCGTTGGCCGGCAGCTCCGGATAGTCGCGACGGATGCGTTCGGCGAGCGAGGGGCGCAGACTGTCGATGAGCACCAGCTGGCGCTTGCGATACCTGCGCCCGCTGATCGCGGAGGCGACTTTCTTGACCCGCCGCTTGGCGGCGGAGGCCTCGTCGTCCCCGCCCTCGCCGGCCGGTCCGAACTCCTGCTCGTCTTCGAGGCTCTGCGCGTCGATCTCCTGATCGTTCAGGTTCAGGTCGAGCGGGATCTTCTCGCCGGTGGTGGACAAGGGGCATCTCCAACAGTGCGCGGTTTCGTCGCAGGGTCTTCATGCCGTTACCACGAGATCGCCGTCATGCGAACGCCGGAGAGCCGAGGCGGTTGCGCCTTTTTTCACAACCGCCGGAGGAACGCGGGTCAGGCCGTCATGACCGCCCCGCCGTTGACGTTGAAGCGCACGTTCTGGGCGGCGAGCTCGTCGAGCTTCATGGTGAAGCGCGCGGTGATCGTGCCGTTGGCGTTCCAGGGATTGTCCAGCGTCACGGTCTGGGTGTTGGAATTGTAGCCGACCACGGCGAAGCGGTGGTTGCCGACGAGATTGTTGTCTTCGAACACCTGGCCGGTGCGGCCGCCGGCGATGGCGTCCATGGTGACGATCTGGCCGGACGACAGCGCGGTCGAAATCTGGTTGCCGAGGAAGGTCTTCATCGCGGCGTAATGGCCGTTGGCGGCGGAGTCCGAATTCAGGGTGTAATGGGTGGTCGAGGCGTTCTGCAGCGCGGTCTGGGCGAAATCGGAGCCCGTCACCTTCAAGCCCGCGGAGAGATACCAGTCGCCGTCGGTCGAGAGATTGGCCATATCGTTGCTGCCGCCGTTCACCTCCGACAGGAACTCGGCATAGGCCTTTTCCGCGATCTGGCTCCACAGCGTGCCGTTGGAGCCGCCGTTATATTCGTAGATCGACTTGTCGTTGCGGGTGCCGTCGTTCATCACGGCGAGCTTGCTGTCCACGGTGACATATTGCTTCTCGCCGTTGAGGTAGAAGCGGACGCCATAGGTGCCGTCTTGATTGTCCGTGATCATGTCCTGGATCGCGCCGGGATTCGCGGCGGCGAGCGCCGCCAGCGAGGCGAGCAGCGAACTGTCGGCGAGGCGGCCCTGGTTGACGTCGGACGCCTGCGGTCCCGAGCCGAACAGCGAGCCGCCGAGGCCATAGAAGTCCTGGTAATGTGAATTGGCGTCGATATTCGGATTGTCCGTCCCGCCGAACCATTTGTCGACCAGCGCGGTCATCTGCGCCTGCGTGCTGGAGGCGGTCAGGTTGCCGCCGGCCTTGTCGTTCCGGGTGTTGCCGAGGACGACATTGTCGAACATCTGCTTGACGTAATCCGAAGCGGTGATGGCGTAGGCGCCGCTGGCGTTGAGGTTCTTCGCGATCGCCTGCAGGGCCGCCATCTTGTCGGCGGTCATGTCGCCGGTTCCCGCCTCGGTGAGAATCGCCTTGGCGTCGGAGAAGGACAGCGTGTTGCCGCTGACGTAATGCGAAACCTGCTGAATGAAGGAATTGCTGGAATCGAGCTGGGCCGAGGCGCCGGTCGCGACGTTCTGGGGCGCGACATAGGAGGCGTCCTTCTGGGACGTGGTGACGCCGTAGCCGCCGGCGTCGGGCAGCGAGGCGCTCTGCGCCTTCTGGAAATTGATCAGCTCGGTCAGCTTGCCGTCGATATCGATCAGCAGCGCCTGGAGCGCGGACGTGTCCGACGAGGACGCGGAGGCCGAGACCTGGTTCGAGGACGAAGAATAGGACGACGACGAGTTGGCCGAGGCGGACGACCGCGCCAGGGCGAGCGAGGACGCGAGCTGGGTGAGTTTGGTGAAGTCGTAGGCGCCGGAATAGCTGCTCCAATAGGAGACCGAAGAATTATTTATGGCGGTGCTCATGGCTCTGCTCGCGAATGACTGTCGGGCGATGCCAAGCAGGTTCGCGGCGAGATATTAACAGATTGCTAACCATTTCCGTCGGAATGGCGACGTTTCGGTCCCGCGCTTCACGCACTCTTCGTCTTTTTTGGTCGCTAATCCCCTGAACAACCTTAACAAATTGATGAGGCCGAGAGATCGCGTCAGGGTTGAAAAATATTTTTTGGACAACCTTCGCGCGAATAGCTGGGCGGCGTCGGTCAGGCAGTCATGACCGCGCCGTTGGCGTTGCAGGGATTTCCAGCGTCACCGTGTGCGGGGTGGAATGATCGCCGACCGCGGCGAAGCGGTGGTCGGCGACGTTAACCTTAAGGCAAATCGCGAGGGCGCGCGGCTCAATCGAAGCGCGAGGCCATCGCCAGCGCCTGCCAGGCGCGGGCGGCGTCGGACAGATAGGCGCCCTTGCGCCAGACCAAAGCGAGCCGCCAATCGACGTCCGGTTCGTCGAGGGCGAGGCTCGCCACGCCGCGCCGGGCGTGGCTCTCGACCAGCAGGCGCGGCAGGAAGGCGGCGCCCACATCGGCCGCCGCCAGTTCGACCACGAAATCGATCTGGCCCGAGCGCGCCGCCACCACCGGCTCGAACCCGGCGCGGTGACAGGCGTTGATGATGACACGATTCTGGGCGAACCCGCTTTCGAACAGGATCAGCGGCGTATCGCGCAAGTCCTGAATCGTGACGCGGCCGCGCTGCGCCAGCGGATTTTCCGCCGCAACCAGGGTCATCAAGGGATCGCGGCGGATCTCATGCCACTCGAAATCCTCGTCCACCGGCAGCAGCGACGCGGCGAAGTCGATTTCGCCCAGCCGCAAAATCTCCTCGAGCCGGGCGCTGCCCTGCTCCACCAGCCGGATGTCGATGCCCGGATAGGCCCGGCGGAAGCGCGCGAACAGCGGCGCGAACAGGATGCCGCTGCCGACCGGCGGCAGGCCGAGCCGCAGCGCGCCGCGCTTGAGGCCGCGCAATTCGTCGATTTCCGCCAGGAGGTCGTCGCGCTCGGCCAGCAGCCGCACCGCGCGGGCGTAAACCGCCTCGCCGATCGCCGTCATGCGCGGCTTTTGCGCCAGACGGTCGAGCAGCGGCGCGCCGATTTCGTCCTCCAGCGCGCGCACCGCCTTGCTGACGGTCGATTGCGTCGCGTTCAGCGCCTTGCCGGCGGCCGTGAACCCGTTCTGTCGGATGACTTCCACAAAGGCGCGAAGATTCTTCAGCTCCATTATATTCCGATATCGAATAGTCCTTAGGAAATCAATTCATTTAGAGAATTGTCAACTGTGACATAATCTCGCAGCCGCAGATCAAATAAATAAGATCGCGGCGGGCGCAAAACCGCCAACTGGGAGGGGCGCAAGCCTTCAACAAGAAGACGGGTTCCGACGCCGGACCGCAGGTCCGCCAGGCGGAGTCCCATGCCGGAGGAAAAATCCATGGACCGCGCCGAATCCGCGCAAGAAACCCAGGAATGGCTGGAATCCTTGAATTCCGTTCAGGAATTCGAAG
The DNA here is from genome assembly GCF_900187365.1 of Rhodoblastus acidophilus. Classification (GTDB taxonomy): domain Bacteria; phylum Pseudomonadota; class Alphaproteobacteria; order Rhizobiales; family Beijerinckiaceae; genus Rhodoblastus; species Rhodoblastus acidophilus. Next base: position 331,904 of record NZ_FYDG01000003.1, on the reverse strand, counting down.
GCGTCGAGCGTGTCGACGAACTGCTGGCCGATGTCGTCGCCGAGGCGCGCAAGAACGGGGCGCAACTGCCTTTCGCCTGGAACACCGCCTATATCAACACCATTCCGCCCGAGAATCAGCCGGAGCATCCCGGCGTCCGGCACATTGAGACCAAAATCCGCGCGGCGATCCGCTGGAACGCGGCGATGGTCGTGCTCAAGGCCAACAAGGTCTCGTCCGAACTCGGCGGCCATATCGCCTCGTTCCAGTCCGCCGCCACGCTCTATGACGTCGGCTTCATGCATTTCTGGCACGCGCCTGCGGAGAACCACGCCGGCGACCTGATTTTCATCCAGGGTCATTCCTCGCCCGGCATCTACGCCCGCGCCTTCCTCGAAGGCCGCATCAGCGAGGAGCAGATCCTCAATTTCCGCCAGGAAGTGGACGGCAAGGGCCTGTCGTCCTATCCGCATCCCTGGCTGATGCCGGATTTCTGGCAATTCCCCACGGTCTCCATGGGCCTGGGGCCGCTGATGGCGATTTATCAGGCCCGCTTCCTGCGCTATCTCGAAGGACGCAGCCTGATCCACACCCACGAACGCAAAGTGTGGGCGTTCATGGGCGACGGCGAGATGGACGAGCCGGAATCGCTCGGCGCGATCTCGCTGGCCGGACGCGAAAAACTCGACAACCTGATTTTCGTCATCAACTGCAACCTGCAACGCCTCGACGGCCCGGTGCGCGGCAATGGCAAGATCATCCAGGAGCTTGAGGCCGATTTCCGCGGCGCCGGCTGGAACGTGGTCAAGCTGGTGTGGGGCACGGGCTGGGACGAGCTGCTGGCCCGCGACTTTTCCGGCCGCCTGCGCCAGTTGATGGAGGAATGCGTCGACGGCGAATATCAGGACTTCAAGTCGAAAAACGGCGCCTATATCCGCGCGAAGTTCTTCGGCCGCTATCCCGAGACCGCCGCCATGGTCAAGGACTGGTCGGACGAGAAAATCTGGAAGCTGACGCGCGGCGGGCACGATTCCCGCAAGATCTACGCCGCCTACAAGGCGGCGGTGGAGCACAAGGGCCAGCCCACCGTCATCCTCGCCAAGACCATCAAGGGCTATGGCATGGGCTCGGCCGGCGAAGCGCAGATGATGGCGCATCAGGCCAAGAAGATGAGCCTCGACGCGCTGAAGCAATTCCGCGACCGCTTCAACATTCCCGTCTCCGACGGCGAGATCGAGCATCTGCCGCTGATCAAGTTCCCGGCGGGCTCGGAAGAAGACAATTACCTGCACGAACGCCGCAAGGCGCTGGGCGGCTACCTGCCCGCGCGCAAGCGCCACGCCGAAAAGCTGGAGATCCCGCCGCTGTCGGCGTTCGAGCTGCAATTGCAGAGCACGCAGGGGCGCGAAATCTCCACCACCATGGCGTTCGTGCGCGTGCTGAACCATCTGCTGCGCGACAAGAACATCGGCAAGCGCATCGTGCCGATCGTGCCGGACGAATCCCGCACCTTCGGCATGGAGGGCATGTTCCGGCAATACGGAATCTTCTCGCAGGTCGGGCAGCTCTACAAGCCGCAGGATGCGGATCAACTGTCCTGGTACAAGGAGGACCGTTCCGGCCAGATGCTGCAGGAAGGCATCAACGAGGCCGGCGCCATGGCGAGTTGGATCGCGGCGGCCACGTCCTACGCCAATTCCAACACGCCGATGATCCCGTTCTACATCTATTATTCGATGTTCGGGTTCCAGCGCGTCCATGACCTGTGCTGGGCGGCGGGCGACATGCGCGCGCGCGGCTTCCTGCTCGGCGGCACCTCCGGGCGCACCACGCTCAACGGCGAGGGTTTGCAGCACGAGGACGGCCACAGCCACATCCTCTCGGCCACCGTGCCGAACTGCGTCTCCTATGACGCGACCTTCTCCTATGAAGTCGCGGTCATCGTGCAGCACGGCCTCAAGCGCATGTATGCCGACGACGAGGACGTCTATTTCTACCTCACCCTGCTCAACGAGAATTACGAGCATCCGGCCATGCCGGAAGGGGCGGAAGACGGCATCGTCAAGGGGGCCTACGTCTTCAAGCGCGCGCCCGCCGGCACGCCCAAGGAGAAGAAGGTCACCCTGCTCGGCTCCGGCGCCATTTTGCGCGAGGTGATCGCAGGCGCCGCGCAACTCGAACGCGATTTCGGCGTCCACGCCGACATTGTCGCGGTGACCAGCTTCACCGAACTCAAGCGCGAGGCCGAAAGCGTCGACCGCTGGAACCTGCTGCATCCGCTGGAGGACGAGCGGGTTCCCTATATCACGCAACTGCTGCAATCGCTGGGCGACAGCCCGGTGGTGGCCTCCACCGATTATGTCCGCGCCTTCGCCGAGCAGATCCGCGCCTATGTGCCGACGCGCTACAAGGTGCTGGGCACGGACGGTTTCGGCCGCTCCGACTTCCGCCGGAAGTTGCGCGCCTTTTTCGAGGTGGACCGCAATTTCGTCGCGCTCGCCAGCCTGAAGGCCATGGCGGATTCACAGCTCATCCCGGCCAAGAAGGTCGCCGAGGCGCTCGAGCTTTATCACATTGATCCGGAAAAGCCCGATCCGACGCGCGTGTGAACGCGCGCGATCCGCAAGGCCCGAATTATTTCTGGAAAGTCAAATCCATGTCCAAGATTGAAGTCAAAGTTCCCGATATCGGCGATTTCAAAGGCGTTCCCGTCATCGAAGTGCTGGTGAAGCCCGGCGACGTCATCAAGGCCGAAGATCCGCTGATCGTGCTGGAGAGCGACAAGGCCACCATGGAAGTGCCCGCCCCCGCCTCCGGGCGGGTCGGCGAGGTGCTGGTGAAGATCGGCGACAAGGTGGCCGAAGGCGTCGCCATCCTGACGCTCGAAGCCGAAAGCGCCCCCGCCCCCGCCCCGGTGACGCCGGCCGCGCCGCCGCCCGAACGCCGGGAGCAGCCCATCGCCGTCACCGACGAGTTCGACGCTGGCAAGGCTGCGCCTGCGATGAAACCCGGCCCGGCCCCCTTGCTCGGCCCGCGCGGGGCGCTGGTGGATTTCGGCGCCGTGTTCGCCTCGCCCGCCGTGCGCCGCCTCGCCCGCGAACTCGACGTCGATCTGACCAAGGTGCCGGCGTCCGGCGAAAAGGGCCGCGTCACCAAGGAAGACGTGAAAAAGTTCCTGGGCGGGGGCGCCGCCGCGCCCGCCGCCGCGAGTGGCGCCGGCATCCCCGAAATCCCCGCCATCGACTTTTCCAAATTCGGCCCGATCGAAGAGAAGCCGCTGTCGCGGATCAAGAAGCTTTCGGGGCCGTTCCTGCATCGCTCCTGGCTCAACGTGCCCGCCGTGACGCAGAACGACGAGGCCGACATCACCGATCTCGAAGAATTCCGCAAAAAACTCGACGACGAGGGCAAGAAGGCCAAGGAAGCCTATCGCGTTTCGCTGCTGCCGTTTTTGGTGCGCGCCAGCGTGGCGGTGCTGAAGGAGTTTCCCGATTTCAACTCGTCGCTCAGCCCCAACAAGGACGCGTTGATCCACAAGAAATACTGGAACATCGGTTTTGCGGCGGACACGCCGGAGGGCCTGGTGGTGCCGGTGATCAAGGACGCCGACAAGAAGGGCGTGCTGCAGATCGCCAAAGAACTGGGCGAGCTGTCCACCAGGGCGCGCGCGGGCAAACTGTCTCCGGCGGAAATGTCCGGGGCCACCTTCACCATTTCCTCGCTCGGCGGCATTGGCGGCACCAGCTTCAGCCCCATCGTCAATGCGCCGGAAGTGGCCATTCTCGGCGTAGTCCGCTCGAAAATGGCGCCGGTGTGGAACGGCAAGGAATTTGTCCCGCGCCTGATGCTGCCGCTGAGCCTGTCGTATGACCATCGCGTGGTCGACGGCGCGGCTGCGGCAAGGTTCGCGCGGGCGCTGGCGACGGTGCTCGAAGACATTCGCCGTCTCGCGCTGTGATTGGGGGCTGACATGACCATCGAAATCAAAGTCCCCGACATCGGCGACTTCAAGGACGTGCCGATCATCGAAATCCTGGTCAAGGCCGGCGACACGATCAAGCCGGAAGACCCGCTCGTCGTGCTGGAAAGCGACAAGGCGACCCTGGAAGTGCCTGCGCCGCAGGCCGGCGTGGTCAAGGAAATCAAGGTGAAGGTCGGCGACCGCGTTGGCGAAGGCGCGCTGCTGCTGACGCTGGACGCGGCGGAGGCCCAGCCCCCGGCGAAAGCCGAGGCCGACCGCGCGGCGCCCGCGCCCGCCCCGAGCGCCGCCGCAGCCGCCGACCTGCACGCCGAGGTGCTGGTGCTCGGCGCCGGTCCCGGCGGCTACAGCGCCGCCTTCCGCGCCGCCGACCTCGGCGCCAAGGTGGTTCTGGTCGAGCGTTGGAATATTTTAGGCGGCGTCTGCCTCAATGTCGGCTGCATCCCCTCCAAGGCGCTTTTGCACGCGGCCAAGGTGATCGACGAGGCGCGCGAAATGGCCGACCATGGCGTGTCGTTCGGCGAGCCGAGCATCGACCTCGACAAGCTGCGCGGCTGGAAGGACAGCGTGATCAAGCGCCTGACCGGCGGCCTCGCCGGCATGGCCAAGCAGCGCAAGGTCACGGTCGTCACCGGGTTGGGAAAATTCGCCTCGCCCACCACCGTCGAAGTGACGGCGGACGACGGATCGAAGAAGGTGATCTCCTTCGACAAGGCGATCATCGCGGCGGGCTCCGAGCCGGTCACCCTGCCCTTCATTCCGCATGACGACAAGCGCGTGATCGATTCCACCGGCGCGCTGGCGCTGGAGGACATTCCCGAAAAACTGCTGGTGCTGGGCGGCGGCATTATCGGGCTGGAAATGGCCACGGTCTATGTCGCGCTCGGCTCGCAAGTGACCATTGTCGAGCTGATGGACCAGATCATCCCCGGCGCCGACAAGGATGTGGTGGCGCCGCTGGCCAAGCGCCTCGGCAAGAAGGCCGAAATTCTGGTCAAGACCAAGGTCACGGCGGTCAAGGCGGAAGCCGACGGCCTGCGCGCGACGCTGGAAGGCGCCGATGGCGCGGTTCGCGAGGCGGCGTTCGACCGAATTCTGGTGGCGGTCGGCCGCAAGCCCAACGGCAAGCTGATCGGCGTCGAAAACGCCGGCGTGAACGTCGACGAGCGCGGGTTCATCGCGGTGGACAAGCAGATGCGCACCAATGTCGCGCATATTTTCGCCATCGGCGACATTGTGGGACAGCCGATGCTCGCCCACAAGGCGACCCATGAAGCCAAAGTGGCGGCGGAAGCATCTTTAGGCCACAAGTCGGCCTTCGACGCCAAGGTGATCCCCGGCGTGGCCTATACCGACCCGGAAGTCGCCTTTGTCGGCGTCAGCGAGAACGAGGCCAAAGCCAGGGGCTTGAACTATGGCAAGGCCGTATTCCCCTGGGCCGCCTCGGGCCGCTCGCTGTCGCTTGGCCGCGACGAGGGCCTGACCAAGGTGATCTTCGACGAGGACACCAAGCGCCTGCTCGGCGTCGGCATTGTCGGCCCCAGCGCCGGCGACCTGATCGCGGAAGCGGCGCTCGCCATCGAAATGGGCGCGGACGCCGAGGATATCGGCATGACCATCCACCCGCATCCCACTTTGTCGGAGACGTTCGGCCTCGCGGCGGAGCTTTACGAAGGCACGATCACGGATCTGATCGCGCCGAAGAAGAAAAAGTGAAACGCAAATGAGCCGCTCCGGCGGCTCATTCTTTTGCTGACCGACCGCGCCAAGCCAAAATGCGCCCGATGCTGCGGGAAAGGAACGGCCGCACCGGCAAGAACGCCCGGTAGCCCAGCTCCAGCACGGGCAACACGCCCGGCAGCGACGCCGCGCGCGCCGCCCAGCGCCAATTCGGCAAGCGACGCCAGATCTCGACGAAGGCCGCCGCGCCGGACAAGACGCGCCCGTCGCACGCGCGCACATGAAACCGCGCCATCGCGCGCTGACAGGTCATGCCGTCCGGGGTTGCGGCGCCGGGTTGCGAGACATCGACAAAACAAAGCGCGCCGGCGCGATCCTCGCGGCGATAATAGCCGATCTCCGCCTGACACAACGGACAGGATCCGTCGAAATACACCGTCGATTTCGCAAGCTCCGGCTCCACGGCGATCTCCAAAAAAGTCAGTTGACCAGAACCGGAGCCTGACCGACGTAGGTCCGATCCTCGATCTGGCGAACCAGGAAGTCGGCGACATCCGCCCGCGAGATGAGTCCATTGCGCCACTTCGACACTTCGGCAAGCGTCTGGTAGCGTCCGGTTTTCGGGCCATTGGTCAGAATTCCGGGCCGCGCGATGGTCCAGTCGAGACCGCTGTCCTTAATCAAACGCTCCTGCGCGCTCTTGTCATCGTAAGCGCGGCCGAGGAAAAACTTGAAGGGCAGTTTCTGCAAAAAACCGATGCTGGCGCGGCTGTCGCCGGCGCCAAAACCGGTGACGCAGATCAGACGCTTGACGCCCTTGGCCGCCATCGCCGCGACCAGCACGCGGGTCGCGGCCGAGAACAGGCTGACAGGCTTGAACAAATCTCCGCCGGCGATGCCCAGCGTCTGGATCACGACGTCCACCCCGGCCAGAGCCGCTTCGACATCCGCGGCCTTCAAAGCATCCCCCGAGACCTTTTCAAGATTGGGGTCCGAGATCTCTATTCCGGCGGCGGAGCGCGCGAGGGCGCGAACCTGATGGCCGGCCTTGAGAGCCTGGCGCGCCGTTTCCAGCCCGATCCCCTTGCTGGCGCCGATGATCAGCACATGCATTATGAAAAACCTTCCGTCGCAATTTCGAGCCGCACCGGCGGCTCGGCATTGCATATAGGGATTGCAAATCCGCCCCGGCAGGCTGTCGGCTGCATTTTCCAGCGCCTCAGCTCAAAGGCCTGCACACGAGCGGCGCCGAAAGCAGCGCGCGCCGGTCGGCGCTCAAGCCCACGGAAATGTCGAAATCGCCCGGCTCCAGCCTCGGCGTCAGATCGGGACCGAGGCACGCCAGCGCTTGCGCCGCCAGCGTGAAGGTCACGGTCCTGGTCTCGCCCGGAGCCAACGCCACCTTGGCCCAGTCCTTCAGCTCCAGCAGCGGCGGCGCCGCGCTCGCCACGCGGTCGCGCGCGAACAGAAACACCGTCTGCAGCGACGGGCGGTCGGACAGGTTCTTCGCATCGACCTCGACGCGCAAAATATCCCGGGCGCTGAATTCGCTTTGGCCCAGCCGCAACCTGTCCAGTTCGACCCTCGCATAGGACAGGCCGTGGCCGAACGGGAACTGCGGGTCGTTGGGCGCGTCGATATATTTGCTGGTGAAGGGATCGTTGTCTTTGAGCGGGCGCGAGGCCGGTCGTTCCGCGTAAAAAATCGGGATTTGTCCGACCTCTTGCGGCCAGGTCGCCGGCAACCGCCCGGCCGGGTCGATCCGACCGGTTAAAACCTCGGCGATGGCCTGACCGGCGGCGACGCCGAGGAACCAGGTCGCCACCAGCGCATCGGCCCGCTCCGCCAGCCAGGGAACGATCAGCGGCCGCCCCGACGACAGCAGCGCGACCACCGGGCGCCCGCTCGCCAGCACCGCCTCCGCGAGCTGCCGCTGGCGGCCCGGCAGGCCGGGATGGGCGCGGCTCGACGCCTCGCCGCTCATATTGGCGGCCTCGCCGAGGCAGAGCACGACGACTTCGGCGCCGTCGCACAACGCCACGGCCTCCGCTATGCCGCTGTCGTCGCCGCCGCGGATGCTCACGCCCGCCGCGTGAACAATGTCGCACTCAGGCAGCGCCGCGCGCAGCCCGTCGAGAACGCTCACGCATTGGCTCGCGTCGGCGGCGAGCGTCCACGGCCCGACCATTTCCTCGCGGGCGTCGGCCAGCGGCCCGATCACGGCGATGCGGCGCGTGGTTGCGCCGAGCGGCAGCGCGCCGTTGTTGGTCAGCAGCGTGACGCAGCCGCGCGCCGCCTCCAGCGCGAGTTCCCTGTCGGGCGGCGGCGCCGGCGCCCGGATGCGGCGATACGGATCGTCGAACAGGCCGAGCTTCTGCTTGAGTGTGAGGATGCGGCGCACGGCGGCGTCAATGTCGGCCATCTCCACCAGCCCGCGCGCAAGCGCCTCGGGCAGCGCCGACAGATAGACGCCGCTGACCATGTCGAGGTCCACGCCGGCTTTGAGCGCCAGCGCGCCGGCCTCAACGCGGTCGGCGGCGATTCCATGGTCGATCAGTTCTTCGATGGCGGCGTAATCGCTCATGATCACGCCGTCGAACCCGAGTTTTTGGCGCAGCCACCCGCGCAGCAGCGGAACATGGGCCGTCATCGGGACGCCATTGACCGAATTGAACGCCGCCATGATCGCGGCGCAGCCCGCCTGCACGGCGGCGCGGAACGGCGGCAGATAGGTTTCGTGCAGCGCGCGGTCGGAAATATCGGCGGCGGCGTATTCGCGCCCCGCCAACGCCGCGCCGCCGCCGACGAAATGTTTGGCGGTGGCGGCGACCGAAGCGGGCGAGGCCAGATCGCCCTGGAAGCCCAGCACCTTGGCGGCGGCGAAACGCGCGCCCAACAGCGGGTCCTCGCCAAAGCCCTCGGCCATGCGGCCCCAGCGCGGATCGCGCGCCGTGTCGAGCATGGGCGCGAAGGTCAGATCGGCGCCGTCCGCCGCCGCCTCGGCCGCCGCCGCGCGGGCCGTGCGCTCCCACAGGCCGGGATCGAACGCGCCGGCCTCGGCCAGCGGAATCGGGAATGCGGTTTTATGGCCGTGCAGCACGTCGCAGCCGAAAAACAGCGGTATGCCCAGGCGCGTTTCCTCCACGGCCAGCCTTTGAAACCCTTCGGTGGCCTGCTTGCCCCAGATGTTGAGCAGCGAGCCGGCCTCGCCCTTGCGCAGGCTTTCGGTCGTCGCTTCGCCGCGCACCGGCCCGGTGGTCGCGCCGCCCGCCGTGGCCATGGTCATCTGACCCAGCTTTTCGCCGAGGGTCATGCGGGCGAGCAGGGATTCGATAAGGGTGCCGGTCATGGTGTGCGCCGCCTTTCCCCCGCCATGTTATAAGCTTGGCCTTGGTTTGCGAAGGCGAATGCGATGGCGGGACCCATAGAGGCCGCGGATGAGGATTTTGTCGCGCTGGGGCGGGGTCTGTTGCGCGCGCTCAGCGCCTCGGCGCAGCGGCGGGTTCTGGCGGCGCTGGCGGCAGGGCTGTGCGTCGTGGTCGGCGGCGGCGCCTGGATGCAGATTCGCCTGAACGCCTGGACCAAGGCGTTCTACGATTCGCTCGCCGAGAGGAACCTGGACGCGTTCTTTCATCAGCTATTTCTCTATCTGTTCATCGCCGGAACGCTGCTCGCGCTCAACGTCGCGCAGAAGCGGCTGAATCTCACCATGAAGATGGTGCTGCGCGAGGGCCTGACCCGCGATCTGATCGCGCAATGGCTGGCGCCCGGTCGCGCTTTTCGCATCGGCGCCGCCGGCGCCATCGGGGTCAACCCGGACCAGCGCGTGCATGAGGACGCCAACCATCTGGCCGATCTCTCCACCGAACTCGGCGTCGGCTTGCTGCAATCGGCGCTGCTGCTCGCCTGTTTCATCGGCGTATTGTGGCGGCTGTCGGAAAATGTCGTGCTGTCGTTCCGAGGCCAGCATTTCAGCATCCCCGGCTATATGGTATGGGCGGCGCTGATTTACGCCGGCGCGGCCTCGTTCCTGTCGTGGCGGGCGGCGCGCAAGCTGGTGCCGCTGACGGCGGAACGCTACGCGCGCGAGTCCGACCTGCGCTTCGCCCTGGTCCACGCCAGCGACCATGGCGAGGGCATCGCCGTGCATCGCGGCGAGGCGGAGGAAAGAGGCAAGCTGAACGCGCGGTTCGACCGTCTGCTGGCGGTGCTGCGGCGACTGATCGGCGTGACCACGCGGCTGACCTGGGTGACCGCCGGCTCTGGCTGGATCATGCTGGCGGCGCCGACGCTGGTCGCCTCGCCCGCCTATTTTGCCGGCGATCTCAGCTTCGGCGGGCTGCTGATGGCGGTGGGCGCGTTCGAGCAGGTCAACCAGTCGCTGCGCTGGTTCGTGGACAATTCCAGCGCGATCGCCGACTGGCGCGCCACCCTGCTGCGCGTCGGCGGGTTTCGCCGGGCGCTGGAGGACCTGGATCGCTTCGGCGGCCCCTGCCGCATCGACCGCGCCGTCGCGCCGGACAATGTGCTGCGCCTCGACGATCTCGCCGTCGCCTCGCCGGCGGGCCGGATCAGGCTCGACGCGGCCCATGTCGAAATCGCGCCGGGCCAGCACACGCTGATCGTCGGCGCGCCCGGCGCCGGCAAGACCAGCCTGTTCCGCGCCCTGGCCGGCCTGTGGATCTGGGGCGACGGCCGCATCGGCCTGCCGGCGGACGACCGCATGATGTTCATGCCCAAGCGCGCCTATATTCCCGACGGGCGGCTGCGCGACGTGCTCGCCTATCCGGGCGCGGCGGACGCATTGGACCCCGCCCTGTTCGCGCAGGCGCTGGCGCGCATGGGCCTGAGCCATCTCGCCGGGCGGCTGGACGAGACCGCGCGCTGGGACCAGGAGTTGAGCGAAGCCGAACAGCAGGGCCTCGCCTTCGCCCGCCTGCTGCTGCATCGACCATTGTGGGTTGTAGTCGATTCCGCCATCGACTCGCTGTCCGCCGCCGCGCGCAAGGCGCTGCTCGACCTGTTCGGCGCCGAGCTTTCCGGCTCCACGCTGGTGTATATCGCCGGGCCGCAGGGCGACGATCCCTTCTTCGGGCGCGTGCTGCATCTGGCGCCCCAGGAGACCTGCCCCGCCGTTTCTCTTTCCTCCCAACAACTTCCGCGCTAATAACGCGCCTTCCCCGCAGGAACTCCCGCGAGCCGGTCGCCGGCTTCCGGCCCAGGCTCCTCGAAAACCAGAAACCGAGCGTGACATCGTCGCCCCGACGAGGTCAGGCCGGCCGGACGCACATATGGCCAATCCCGCTTACGATCTCGACCCCATCCATGTCATCGGCGGCGGCCTCGCCGGCTGCGAAGCCGCCTGGCAGATCGCCCGCGCCGGCGTCGCCGTCGTCCTGCACGAAATGCGGCCGGTGCGGCCGACCGACGCGCACAAGACCGACGCGCTGGCGGAACTGGTCTGCTCCAACTCGTTCCGCTCCGACGAAGCCTCGACCAATGCCGTGGGCGTGCTGCATCGGGAGATGCGGGCGATGAATTCGCTGATCATGGCCTGCGCCGACGCCAATCAGGTGCCGGCGGGCGGCGCGCTGGCGGTCGATCGCGAAGGATTCGCCGGCGCCGTCACCGCCGCGCTCGAATCCGACCGCACCATCACCCTGCGCCGCGAGGAAATTTCGCTGCCGGCGGCCGAATGGGACAATGTCGTGATCGCCACCGGCCCCCTCACCTCGCAGGCCCTGGCCGAAACCATCGGCGGCCTGACGGGGGAGGACCAGCTGGCGTTTTTCGACGCCATCGCCCCCATCGCGCATTTTGACTCGATCGACATGGACAAGGCCTGGTTCCAATCGCGCTACGACAAGGCAGGCCCGGGCGGCACCGGCGCCGACTACATCAACTGCCCGCTCGACCGCGACCAATACGAGGCCTTCATCGACGCTCTGCTCGAAGGCGAGAAGACCGCATTCAAGGACTTTGAAAAGACGCCCTATTTCGACGGCTGCCTGCCGATCGAGGTCATGGCCGAGCGCGGCCGCGAGACGCTGCGGCACGGGCCGATGAAGCCGTTCGGCCTCACCAATCCGCACAATCCGACGCAAAAGGCCTACGCCGTGGTGCAACTGCGCCAGGATAACGCGCTGGGCACGCTCTATAATATGGTGGGGTTCCAGACCAAGCTGACCTATGGCGCGCAGATCAAGGCGTTTCGCACCATTCCGGGGCTGGAGCGCGCCGAATTCGCCCGCCTCGGCGGGCTGCACCGCAACACCTTCCTCAATTCGCCGCGCGTGCTCGATTCGCGGCTGCGGCTCAAGGCCGATCCGCGCTTGCGGTTCGCCGGCCAGATCACGGGCTGCGAGGGCTATGTCGAGAGCGCGGCGGTCGGGCTGATCGCCGGCCGCATGGCCGCCGCCGAGCGCCTCGGCGGCGTGCTGGCGCCGCCGCCGCCGACCACGGCCATCGGCGCGCTGATCAACCACATCACCGGCGGCCATATCGAGACCATCGACGCGGGACCGCAGAGCTTTCAGCCGATGAACGTGAATTTCGGCCTGTTCCCGCCGCTGGAAATCGCGCCGACCTCGCCGGAGGGCAAGCGGCTGCGCGGCCCTGAAAAGGCCCAGGCCAAGAAGCGGGCGATCTCCGCGCGGGCCGACGCCGACCTGAAGGCGTGGCTCGGGGTCGTTTAAACTTTGCCGCGCAACAGCGCCCATTGCCGGCGCCATTGCGCGATCTCCGGCAGCGGGCTGAGCGGGTCCGCCGCCTCGTCCATCTGGGCGAGATAGAGCTTGGGCAAGGCCATGACGCGATAGGCCGACGCCTCTGGCTGCGGGGTCTGCTCCAGGGCGGCGACGGTTCGGTCCAGGTCGGCGCGGGCGTGGGCGCGCAAATCGGCCAACGCCGCGCGCAGGCCCGGCGTATTCTCCCGCGTGACCAGACCGAGACCGTAAGTCGCCGCGAGATCGGCGGGAATGAGGCTCTTGTTTTCCGCCGCCAGCCACGGCAAGGCGCGCAGCAGGCCGGTGAGGGCGTAGGCGCGGCCGGCGGGTTCGGCGGCGACGCCGCTCGCCTCCGCGCCCGCGAGGATCTGGCCGGCGAGCCGGAACAATGTCCCCGCCGTGAGGTCGCAATAATGGTCAAAGGCTTCGACGTCGGGATGCGGTTCGCCATAAAGGTCGAACAGCCGCGCCTCCAGCAATTCCAGCAAGGGCTCCCGCTGCAGGCCGCAGGCGTCGAGCGTGGTCAGCAGGGCGTCGGCGACCGGATTGCTGCGCGCCTCGCCCTGCGGCTCGCCATTGAGCAGATCGGTCCAGAATTGCAGCCGCATTTCCCCGAGCAGGGGTTGCGTGACCTGTGACGCCACCCGCGCGACTTCGAGATTGAAAGCGTAGAGCGCGTGGAGATGCGGGCGCCTGTCGGCCGGCGCGAACATGCTGGCCAGCCAGCGGTCGCGATCGCCCTCGCGAAGGGCGGCTTCGCACAGGGCGTAGGAGTCGGGTGGTGAGGTCATGGCCGCGCCGCGATAGTTCGCATGGAAGCTCCTCTTCGCGGCGCGGGCGCCGCTCGTCACGCCACCGCGATCAACAACGCCCCAACGCGGCGCTTTTCGCCAAGCAAAATATTGTAGGTCTGCGCGGCGTTGCCGGTGCTCATCGGGTCGCAGCGCACGCCGCGCTCAAGCAATTTCTGACGCAAAACCGCGGGAACCGGATGCAGCGACGGCCCGCATCCGAACAACAGCAAGTCCACCTCGCCCGGCGGCAGCGCGAACACGGGCGCCAGCGTCGCCTCGTCCACCTCGGAAAACCGGGTGGCCTTTATGGCGCGGACGCCATCGGGCAGGACCAGCAGCGAGCCGACATGCGACATGCCGCCAAACGCGAAGGCCCCCTGCCCGATCGCCTCGATCCGATGCGCGCCGGGAAGAAAGCCGTCGTATTTGCCGCCTTGCATCAAGGCCGGCCGCTCGTCGCCGTTTCGGCGCGGCCGGCGTGCTCGTTGCGCAGGCCGAGATAGATCAGCGTCGGCGAGCAGATGAAGATCGACGAATAGGTGGCGACGAAAATGCCCCACATCATCGCCAGCGAGAACGACCGGATCACCTGGCCGCCGAAGATCACCAGCGACGCCAGCGCCAGGAACACCGTGGTCGCCGTCATCAAGGTGCGCGGCAACACGGCGTTGACCGACATGTCGATCAGCTGGTCCGTGGGCATTTTCTTGTATTTGCGCATCATTTCGCGGATGCGGTCCAGCACCACCACGGTTTCGTTGAGCGAATAGCCGACAATGGTCAGAATCGCCGCGATGGAGGTGGTGTTGAATTCGAGCTGGGTGATCGAGAAGAAGCCCACCGTCAGCAACAAATCGTGCATGGTGGCGATGATCGCGCCGATGGCGAATTGCCATTCGAAGCGGAACCACAAATAGCTGAGAACGGCGAAGATCGACAGCACCACGCCGAGCGTGCCCTGCTGCACCAACTCGCCGGAGACGCGCGGCCCCACCACTTCGATGCGGCGGAATTCGTAGCTGTCGCCCAGCGCCTGCTTGACCTTCTCGACCGCCGCCTGTTGCGCCGCATCGCCGCCGGGCTGCATGCCGAAGCGAATCGAGGCGTCGGCGGGCGTGCCGAATCCCTGCACTTCGAGATCGCCGAGATTGAGATGCTCGGACAGATCGCGAATGTAGGAGAGATCGGCGGTTCCCGACTTGGCCTGCACCTCCAGCAGCGTGCCGCCGGAAAAGTCGATGCCGAAATTCATGCCCACGAACAGGAACAGCAGCACCGAAATGATCGAGAGCACGGCCGAGAACGGGTAGGACACGCGCCGAAAGCGCATGAACGGGAATTTGGTGTTTTCGGGCGCAAGCCGCAGGAGCTTCATCTTGAGAATCCGTTAAATCGGCAGCTTGGTCGGACGGCGATACTTGTACCACAGCGCAATCATCATGCGGGTCATGGTGACCGCGGTGATGATGGTGGTCAGGATGCCGAGCGCCAGCGAAACGGCGAAGCCGCGCACCGGACCGGAGCCGAGGAAGTAGAGGATCGCCGCCACCACGAACATGGTGACGTTGGAATCGACGATAGTGGCGAAGGCGCGGTTGAAGCCGGCGTCGAGCGCCGAAATGATCGACCGGCCCGCATGCGCCTCCTCGCGGATGCGCTCGTAGATCAGCACGTTCGAGTCCACCGCCATACCGATGGTGAGCACGATGCCCGCGATGCCCGGCAGGGTGAGGGTGGCGCGCAGCAGCACCAGCGCCGCGAAAATCATCGAAATGTGGATCAGCAAGGCGAGATTGGCGAAGACGCCGAACGTGCCATAGGTGATCAACATATAGAACACGACCAGACCGGCGGCCCAATAGGCGGCGCGCTTGCCGGCGTCGATCGAATCCTGGCCGAGGCCCGGCCCCACCGTGCGCTCCTCGACGATGGAGAGCTTGGCCGGCAGCGCGCCGGCGCGCAGCAGAATGGCGAGATTGTTGGCCTGCTCGACGCTGAAACGGCCGGAAATCTGGCCGGAGCCGCCGGTGATCGGGCCGAGAATGCGCGGCGCGGAAATCACCTTGTTGTCGAGCACGATGGCGAAGGGCCGTCCGACATTGGCCGAGGTGACCTCGCCGAACCGCTGTCCGCCGCGAATGTTGAAGCGGAAATTGACGACAGGCTCGCCGGTGCGCTGGTCGAAGCCGGGCTGGGCGTCGGTGAGATCCTCGCCGACCACCATCACCTGCTTTTCGACCGGCAATTTGCCGAGCTGTTCGGTCTGGTCGAGCTGGTCCACGTCGGCCGGATTATAGCCGGCGTCCGCCACAAGGCGGAATTCCAGCTTCGCCGTGGTGCCGACGATCTCCTTGAGGCGATTGGTGTCCTGCAAGCCAGGCACTTCCACCAGCACGCGGTCGTCGCCCTGGCGCTGGATGTTCGGCTCGGTGGTGCCGAGACCGTTGACGCGGCGGTTGAGCACTTCGATGGTCTGCTCCACCGCGCGCTTCACCTTGTTGTCGATGGCGACGTCGGTGATGTTAAGGCGCAGCAGGCCGTCCTCGTTGGAAATATCCAGCCCGGAGCCGGGCGCGGTGGCGCTGATCGGCACGAGATGCGCCAGCTTGACCCGGATTTTCTCGACATCATTGGGGTCGGCGAGGCGCGCCTGCACGCCGCGCGCATTCATGCCGATGCCGCCGGACACTCCGACTTTTTCCTCGCGCAGCGTGCGCCGCAGGTCGTCGCGCAGGTTCTGCACCATCGTCTTGACGACGTCGGCGCGATCCACTTCGTAAAGCAGATGGGCGCCGCCCTGCAGGTCGAGGCCGAGAACGATGGCGTTCGGCGGCATCCAGGACGGCATGACCTCGGCGAGTTTAGCCCGGTTGGCCGGTCCGATCATGCTTGGCGCGCAGATCAGCATGGCGATCAGCGTCGCAGAGAGGGTGAGGATGGTTTTCCAGAGGGGGAACCGCAGCATGATCGGTCAGAACTTTCAGGCTTTGTCCTTGGGCGGCTCGTTCGCGGCCGGAGCGTCCTGGGTCGGCTCGGGCTTGGCCGGCTCGATCTTGGCCGGCTCGGCCTTGACCGAATCCTTGCGGGCGTCCTTCTTGTTCTTGTTGGCCGGCTCATCCTTGACCGGTTCGCCCTTGGCGCGCACTTCCGCGATGCCGCCGCGCAACTGGCGGATGCGCACATTCGGCGCGATTTCGATTTCGATCTCCGCGTCGTCGGTGGCCTTGCTGACCCGGCCGATCAGGCCGCCATTGGTGATGACCGTGTCGCCGCGGCGGATATTGCTGACCATTTTCTCGTGCTGCTTGGCGCGCTGCTGCTGCGGCCGCAGGATGAGAAAATACATGATGAGCAGAATGATGCCGAAGGGAGCCATCTGAATCAGGATATCGGACCCGCTCGCGGCGGCGCCGCCGGCGGCCTGAGCATAGGCGGGGGTGACCAAAAACATTTGAACCTCTTCGGCTTGCGTTTTGGCGCGGACTATAACGCGCGGCAGAACGAAAGCAAGGAGAGCCGGGGCTCTGGATGCAGATACGGCGGCGGCGGAACGTCGCGCACGCCGCCCGCCGCGCCAAAACCGGCGGGATTCAACCGAACCGCACCGCCACTTGCTTGACGATGGGGGCGGAGCCGCCGACCCGCACGCCCTCGGCCAATTCCGCCGCGCCGAGGCCCTTGTCGATTCTCAGCCGCAGCCGCCCGTCCTTCGCCGGTCCATCGAGAACCGCGAGCGCGGCCAGCGCCTTGTCGAACATCAGCGCATAGGCGGCCCGATCGCTCAATGGCAGCCCCTTGGCGGCGAAAAGGTCGGCGCCGGAGCGGGCGAGATCGAGGATCAACCGCTGGTCAGCCCCCTGCCCGTCGACGCCCGCCGAAAACAAATCATCTTCGTTGCCGAGCAGCCTTTCGCCCTCAACCGCCACGGCAGCGACGAGACCGCCGCGCGCGAACGGGGAAGGCCGCGGCGAAAATGTCGACGGGCCTGCGGCCGCCGCGACCGGCGCCAACGTGAAAACCGCCGGGAAGAACAGGTCGATGCGCCCGCCGAGCCAGGCCAGCCATTGCGGCCGGCTCATGCCCGCCACGGCGAGAACGAATTGGCGCGCGTCCTTGTCGGTCAGGACGGGATTGCGCGGGGCCAGCGCCTTCGCCAGCAGGGCCTTGGCGCGGTCGCGCCACAGCGCCGCCTGCGCGTCGAGACTTGCGGCGCTCCATTCAAGGCGCAGCCGGGTCGGGTCGGGCCGAGTCGGGCCGATCGAGGACACGAGCGTGAGTCCCTCCCCCGGCGCGCGCGCCGGGGCCGGCGACGGATCGAGTCGCGGCAGGGCGGCGGCGACCGCCGAGGATTGTTCGGCGCGGCGCAATTTGGCGGTCACCCCCGCCGCATCGGCGGCGACGTCGCCGACCAGCGAATCGGGGAACAGCCGGCGCAGGTTGTCGCCGAGGCGCCGGCCGAACAGGGCGCGCAGACGATTCTCGTCGATCTCGAAGGTGATGTCGGCGGTCTGACGCGGCGTTTGCGCCGCGGCGGGCGCAGCGAAGCCGGCGACGCCGAGCAGCAGGCGGCGGCGGTCGAGCCAGGGGGAGTGAGCGGCCATCGTCGTATAATAGCCCAGAATCGGGAAAAAGTTGAGATTGCGCCGCAAAGGGGGCATAGACCGGATATGACCGATCCCACCCCCGCCCTGCTTCTGCGCATCGCCGAAGCGCTCGAACGGCTGTCGCCGCCGCCGCCGCAAAAACCCGATTTCGACTCCGCCCAGGCGTTCGTCTGGCGCGCGGAGACGCAAAGCCTGTCGCCGATCAAGAAGGTGAGCCGGGTCGAGCTGGCGCTGCTGCGCGGCGTCGATCAGGCCCGCGACCAGCTGCTGGGCAACACCGAGCGTTTCGCGCGCGGGCTTCCGGCCAATAATGTGCTGCTGTGGGGCGCGCGCGGCATGGGCAAGTCGTCGCTGGTCAAGGCGGCGCACGCCGAGGTTGACGCCCGGCTCGCCGGCGCGGCCGGCGCTCCCGGACTGAAGCTGATCGAGATCCACCGCGAGGACATTGAAACGCTGCCCGGCCTGATGGCCTTGCTGCGGGGGGATGCGCATCGCTTCATCGTGTTCTGCGACGACCTGTCGTTCGACAGCGGCGACGCCTCGTATAAATCGCTGAAGGCGGCGCTCGAGGGCGGCGTCGAGGGGCGGCCGGACAATGTGCTGTTCTACGCCACCTCCAACCGTCGCCATCTGCTGCCGCGCGAGATGATGGATAACGAGCGCGCCACCGCGATCAACCCCGGCGAGGCCACGGAAGAAAAGGTCTCGCTGTCCGACCGCTTCGGGCTGTGGCTCGGGTTCCACAAGTGCAATCAGGACGATTATCTCGACATGGTGCTCGGCTATGTCGCGCGATTCGGCCTCGAAGCCCCGGCCGAACAGGTGCGCGCCGAGGCGCTCGAATGGGCGATCACGCGCGGGTCGCGCTCCGGCCGCGCCGCCTATCAGTATATTCAGGACCTGGCTGGTCGGCTCGGCAAGACGCTGGGCTGATCACGTCTGCTGCTGCATCGCGGCGAGTCGCGCCAGCAGGCTGGAGCCGTTGCGCGCCCGCTCGCGGCGCAAGGTCTGCAACGCCGCTTGGCCGCGTTGACGCAACGCCGCGAGAACATCGTCTTGCACGCCGGCGGCGGACTCTGACAAGTGCCGGGCCTCTTCGGCGCTCGCGCCCAACTCGCGCAGCAGACTTTCGTAAACAGTCTTCAGGCCGAGTATCTCGCCCGGCCCGGCTTCCAGGCGCGTCTTCAACGCGACCGCCTCGGCGAGACGCGCCTTGACCCGCTCGCGATGGCGTCTCTGTTTTTCCGCGCCGCTCAACGGCTTTTCGCCCAATCTGCGCATGATGTCCTCACCTTGCGCATCGCAAGACTCAACGGCGAAAGAGTCAATACAACCGTTGGATTGATACAGTTGGGTCATTAGGGTTACGTTTCAGTTACGCGGGGCGCGCGTCTTTACCGCTTTTCAACATTTTTCTTGCGGAACCAAGAGAGAACAGATATCGTTCGTTCATGATTTGTTTAAGCGATTCTCGTCGGGCGCACAGATAGAAGCGCCTGCGGGAGGCGATCGGTTCGACCGTTTTCGAGGGTGTTCATGCTCACCAAAAAGCAAAGCGAGTTGTTGCGCTTCATCAACCAGCGGCTCAAGGAGAGCGGGGTGCCACCGTCCTTCGACGAGATGAAGGACGCGCTTGATCTGCGCTCCAAGTCCGGCATTCACCGATTGATCATGGCGCTGGAGGAACGCGGCTTCATCCGCCGCCTGCCCAACCGCGCCCGCGCGCTGGAAGTGTTGCGCCTGCCGGAATCCTCGACGCCTTCGACGCCGCGCGCGAAATTCGAGCCGAGCGTCATTCCCGGCAATCTCGGCAAGGTCCGCCCCCTTCAGGCAGGCGAGGAGGCCGAGCGGAGCAATGTCGCCATTCCCGTGATGGGCCGCATCGCCGCGGGCACGCCGATTTCCGCGTTGCAGACCCGTTCCCATTCGATTTCGCTGCCGCCCGACCTGCTCGGCAATGGCGAACATTACGCCTTGGAGGTGCGCGGCGATTCGATGATCGAGGCCGGCATTCTCGACGGCGACACAGTCGTCATCAAGAAGCAGGACACCGCCGAATCCGGCGACATCGTGGTGGCGCTGATCGACGAGGAGGAGGCCACGTTGAAACGCCTGCGCAAGCGCGGCGCCTCCATTGCGCTGGAAGCCGCCAATCCCGCTTACGAGACGCGCATCTTCGGGCCTGACCGGGTGGCCATCCAGGGCCGGTTGGTCAGTCTGGTGCGGAAATATTGAGCGCGTCCGAGGGGGCGAGGTAAGCTGCGGCGCTCATGCGGCGACTGGTTGTCTCAAAGGGGCGCTCATGGGCGCCAAAAGTCTCCAGAACATCGCCGGGATGCCCGAACGATGAGCGAAGCCCGACGACTTTCGTCGGAACTGCGCCCGCCCTTCGGGTGAACAAACGGCGAAACGGCGTTTCGCCTCAGGGCCGCCGCGTCGCGCTGGCGTGCAGGACCGCGAGGCCCGAGGCCATGGCGACGACGCATAGAGACATGAACAGCTGAAACGGCCAAGCGCCGGGAACGCTGAAGGGCAGACCGCCGGGAAATCCGAACCGGAAGGCGTCCGCGCCCTCGGCGCGGCCGGTTTCGCGGAGTTTGACGTTCAGGCGCGCCAGCGCCGCTTCGGCGGCTTCGCGCTCTCCGTTGGTGACGGCGCCGCGTCGCAGCGCGTCAACCTTGCGCAAGCGCTCCCGCAATTGTTGTTCACGTCTCATAGCTAGGCCTCCGCAGGTGAGATGAGGCCACGGCGGGATCGCGCCGTCAATCCTTTTCGCCTACCCGACTTTTACGCATGGAACTCGGATGCGAACGTCCGTGACCAACGCGCGGGGACAGCGGTCGTTCTAGTGGTTCAGGCGGCGGCCCGGCTGTCTTCGGCGTGCAGCAGGACCTGGATGTGCCGACACTGCCGCACGATGTCGAGCGCCTCGGGCGCGACGGCGGCGCAAGCGGGATCGCGCGCGAACATTTTGAGCGTTGCGATCTCCTCTTCGTCGAAGATCACGTCGCGCAGGTCGAGACCGACGAAATCCTGCTCGATCACGACGCCATTGTAGCGGGCGGCCAGCCGCTCGCAGAATTCGACGGCGGCGCGAACCAACGGCTCCCAGGCCCCGGCGAGCGCCGGCGGCAGGTTTTTTCGCGCCTGGAAATAAGCGTCGGCGTTCGCGCTGATCCGGTCGAGCAGGTCGCAGGCGCGCGGGATCATCCGCAAATCGTCAAGAATATAATCGGCGAGATAAACGATTACGCTTCGGCCCGGCATTTTCGCCCTCTAAATAATCTTGGCCGTGGCCTTACAGAAATGCGCCCGGCGCGGCAAGTTGACCAATGGTCCATGCTCGGCGGCGACTTCTTTTCATCACAATCGGGGTCTAGGGACGCGCCGCACTTCCCATACATCGCCAGTCTCACTCCTCACGCTTGCACGAGGCCTTTCGCGCATGAAGTCGAAGTCTGTCCTGCCCGCCGCTTTGCTGCTGTTCGCCTGTTCCTCCGCTTATTCCTCCGCGTGGGCGAGCGACGCCTATGACGGCCAATGGTCGGTCCAACTCGTTACGGTGAAGGGCGACTGCGACCGGTCCCTGTCCTGGGATGTCGCTGTCGCGTCGGGCCGCATCGCCGAAAACGGCCTGTTCGGCCAAGCCGCCGGTCAGGTCGATTCGCGCGGACGGGTGCGTCTCCAGGTTCTCAGCGGCGCCGACCGGGTGTCGGCGACCGGCGCGCTGCGCGGCGCTTCCGGCGGCGGGGCCTGGACATGGCCCAACCGCGCCTGTTCCGGCCGATGGAGCGCCTCCCGGAAGGCCTGAGCCGCGCCTCAGTCGCCGGACACGTCGTCGTCCTCGGCCTTGGGCTTGCTGACGGCGACCCGGCGCGGCGCCGGCGCGCGCGACCAGGGACGATCCTCGCCCGGCGCGCGCGCCGTCCGCCATGTCACGCTTTCGCCGTCAAAGCGCAGCGCCACCGCGCCGGTTTCCGCGAGCTTGCCCCGGTCGATCACCAGCGGGGCGGCGCACCATCCCGGCGCATGCAGCGGCGAAATGACGATTTTCGCGCGCGCGCAATCTTCGTGAAACGCCTCCGCCTCCAGCACAAGCGCCACCGGCGCGCCGGTCTGCGCGACGGCCGTGCAGCCGAGCGCGTCGCAGCGGCCGGCCGCCTCCGGCTTGTCGCGGTTGTCGGCGTCCGCGCGCAGCCATTGCTCGGCGGCGAAAGCGTTCCTGTGGCGCCCCAGAACGGCCAACGCGCCGGATGCGTCGCGCAGGGCGGCGCTGTCGCCGCCGGGCCCCACGACGAGGTCGAACCGCTCGCCGCTTGCCGCGCCGGCCAGCCCCAGCGCCAGCAGCGGGATCGCCATGAGCCGCAGACTCAGGCTGCGCCAAAGCAGCGCCGACAGCACCGCCAGCGTGAGAAAGACGATGGCCCAGGGCGCGAAGGCGGGCAGCGCGACATTGGCCGCCGGCGCCGAGCCGATCCAGCGCGCCAGCCGCATGATCGTCTCGATGCCCAGGCCGAGCCAGGCCCAGACCGGCCCGTCGAGGCCGATGGCCGAAAGCGCGGCTCCGAGCAGCGCCGCCGGCACGGCGAAAAACTCGATCAGCGCCAGCGTCAATGGATTGCCGATCAGCACGTAGGGGCTGAGTTCGTGGAAATCATAGGCCATGAACGAGGCCGTGGCGGAGGTGGCGCAGAAGGTGGCGAACAGGGCGCCGCCAATCCCGGAATGAACAAAGCCTGTCTGACCAGCGCCAGAGCCGGCCCGCCCGCGCCCGCCCCGGCGCGCGCCCGCTTCCGCCGCAGACGCAATCCGCGCGCGCATCCGCCCTTCGTAAACCGCCACCAGCGCCGCCACCGCCGCGAAAGACAGTTGGAAACTGGCGCCAAGCAAGGCTTCGGGTTCGGTGACGATCACCGCCAGCGCGGCCAAGGCGAGATTGCGCATAGTCAGGGCCGGACGGTCGGCCAGCACGGCGCCAAGCAGAATCAGCGTCATGTAAAGCGCGCGTTCCGAGCCGACGCGCGAGCCCGTGAACAGGGCGTAGCCGCAGGCGCCGGCCATGGCCAGCGCCGCCGCCCATTTCTTGATCGGATAGTTCAGCGCCAGCGCGGGAACGAGCGCCAGCGCCGCGCGAAAGCCGACGAAGAAAATGCCGGCGACCAGGGTCATCTGCACGCCGGATATGGTGATGATATGAAAAATCCCGGCGCGGCGAATGACCTCCCGCGCCTCGTCGGAGAGAAAATCGCGTTTGCCCGTCACCATGGCCGCGGCGATCGCGCCATTGTCGCCGCCGATCGCCCGGTTGACGCGCAGCGCCAGCGTGTTGCGGGCCCGGTCGATGGCCGCGAAAAGCCGCAGGCTGAGGGAGGCCGGCTGGGGCGGGTCGATTTTCTCCGCAGCGCCGAGAACGCCGCCGACGCCGCCGATGCGGGCGAAATAGGCGTCGCGCGCGAAATCGTAGCCGCCCGGCAAGGCGGCGCGGGCGGGCGGCAGCGCGCGCGCCTTGGCGGCGATGAAATCCCCGGCGGCGAAGGGCGGCGGGCCGCGCGTCGTGAGGCGCAGGCGAAACGGCGGCGCGCCCAGCTTCTCCATTTCCGACACGCGCAGCACGAAGCGCGCCCCGGTCTGGCGGTAATCCACCTCCTCGACGAAGCCGGTGACCATGCCGATGAACAGGCGCGGCAACACCGGCGCGTCCACATGGGCGATGCGCCAGCTCGCCAGGATTTCCCCGGCGAAAAAGGCTGAGAGCGCGACCAGAGCCGCCATCAACGCGCGCCGGTCGCGCACCAAAAAGGCGGCGAGGCCGAACAGAGCCGCCAGCGGGGCGACGATCCAGACGGCGGGGTCGGTCGCTGCGAGCAGGTTGACGATCACGCCCGCGCCGGCGCAGACCGGCAGCCAGAGAAACAGGCGCCGTTCGCTCCACTCCTGCTCGAAGGCGTCGGCGATTCGCGCGCGGGCCGCGCGCCAGAGGCCGCGCGCCGCAAATCGCGACGGCGAACGCGACGCCCCGGCGGCGGGGGCGGCGACCGTCAATTCTCCCGCTTCAACCGTACTTGGCCCCTTTTTTTGCGCATTTGCCTCATGCTAGGAGGGACAAGCGCGCCGCGACACCAACCGGGCGCGCGAAATTGAAGGTTTTTTCATGTCCGAGATGATCACGCGCTTCGCCCCCTCGCCCACCGGCTACCTGCACATCGGCGGCGCGCGCACCGCTTTGTTCAACTGGCTGCTGGCGCGCCAGAACGGCGGAAAAATGCTGCTGCGCATTGAGGACACCGACCGCGAACGATCGACCGAACCCGCCATCGCCGCGATACTCGACGGCATGAAATGGCTCGGCCTCGATTGGGACGGCGAGACGATCTATCAGTTCGCCCGCGCCGACCGCCACCGGGCGGTTGCGGAGGAGATGCTCGCCAAGGGCGCCGCCTACAAATGCTACGCCTCGCAGCAGGAACTGGAGGCGATGCGCGAACTCGCCCGCAAGGAAGGCCGGCCGCCGCGCTATGACGGGCGCTGGCGCGACCTGGGCGGCACGCAGGCCGAAGCCGACGCGCTGGCCGAAGGGCGCAAACCCGTGGTGCGGCTGAAGGCGCCCCGCGAGGGCGAGACCGTGATTCAGGACAAGGTGCAGGGCGAAGTTCGCTTCCCCAACAAGGATTTGGACGATCTCATCCTTCTGCGCTCCGACGGCACGCCGACCTATATGCTGGCGGTTGTGGTCGACGATCACGACATGGGCGTCACGCAGATCATTCGCGGCGACGACCATCTCACCAACGCCGCGCGCCAGACCCACATTTATCAGGCCATGGGCTGGGATGTGCCGGCATTCGCCCATATTCCGCTGATTCACGGGGCGGACGGCGCCAAATTGTCCAAGCGCCATGGCGCGCTCGGCGTCGACGCCTACCGCGCCATGGGCTATCTGCCGGAGGCGCTGCGCAATTATCTGGCGCGGCTCGGCTGGAGCCAGGGCGACCGCGAATTCTTCTCCACGCAGGAACTGATCGAAGCCTTTTCGCTCGACCAGGTGCATCGCTCGCCGGCGCGATTCGACTACGCCAAGCTCGAAAACATGAACGGCCAATATATGCGCGGGACTCCCGACGACAAATTGCTGGCCGTTTTCCTCGACACCCTGCCCTATCTGCCGAATGGCGAAGCGATGGCCGCGCGGATCGACGACGCCAAGAAGGCGCAGTTGCTGCGCGCCATGGCCGGTCTCAAGGAGCGCGCCAAGACCCTGATCGAACTGGCGGATGGCGCCAGCTTCCTGTTCGCGCAACGTCCGCTCGCCTATGACGCCAAGGCGAGCGAAATCCTCAAGCCCGAAGCCAAGGCGCATCTCGCCGCGCTGGCGCCGAAGCTCGAGGCGCTGCCGGACTGGACCGCGCACGCCGCCGAGGAGGTGGTGCGCGCCTATGTCGCGGAGACCGGCGCCAAGCTCGGCCAGATCGCCCAGCCGCTGCGCGCGGCGCTGACCGGGCGGGGCACTTCACCAGGTATTTTCGACGTTTTGGAGACGCTTGGGCGCGACGAGGCGCTGGGGCGGATCCGCGACGCGGCCGCCTGAGCTTTTGGCCGGGGCGGATGACCTGGCGGCGCCGCGCGTTGCGGCGCCCCATTGGTCTAGGGTGCGTCATCTTGCCCCAAGCGCGCAACTGGGCTAACCAGAGCAGCGCACAGAATGACGCGGCTCTACCGTCCAAGCCCTCCCGACGAACGCGAATGGGAATAAGGCTCGCCCGGGGCGCTCCCCGAACGGCAGACGCGGACGTGGAACTTGCAAAGGGGCGATGTCATGGGCGATACAGCACAATTCTCGGTCGACGGTAAGGTCGTCGACATGCCGATCAAGCACGGATCGGTTGGTCCGGCCGTTGCCGATATCGGCAAGCTCTATGCGCAGACCGGAATGTTTACTTACGATCCGGGCTTCACCTCGACCGCCTCTTGCGAATCGAAGATCACCTATATCGACGGCGACGAAGGCGTGCTGCTCTATCGCGGCTATCCGATCGAACAGCTCGCCGAAGGCGGCGATTTCATGGAGACCTGCTACCTGCTGCTGAACGGCGAACTGCCGACTCCGGCGCAGAAGGCGGAATTCGATTACCGCATCTCGCGCCACACCATGGTGCATGAGCAGATGGCCCGGTTCTACCAGGGCTTCCGCCGCGACGCCCATCCGATGGCGGTCATGGTGGCCTGCATCGGCGCGCTTTCGGCCTTCTATCACGACTCGATCGACATCACCGATCCGGTGCAGCGTCAGGTCGCGACCGTCCGCATCATCGCGAAGATCCCGACCATCGCGGCCATGGCCTACAAGTACAATATCGGCCAGCCCTTCATGTTCCCGAAGAACGACCTCGACTATACGTCGAACTTCCTGCGCATGTGCTTCGGCGTGCCGTGCGAGGAATACAAGGTCAATCCGGTGCTCTCGCGCGCGCTCGACCGCATCTTCATCCTGCACGCCGATCACGAGCAGAACGCCTCGACCTCCACGGTCCGTCTGGCCGGCTCCTCGGGCGCGAATCCCTTCGCCTGCATCGCCGCCGGCATCGCCTGCCTGTGGGGTCCCGCCCATGGCGGCGCCAATGAAGCCGCGCTGAAGATGCTGACCGAGATCGGCCACGTCGACAATATTCCCAAGTTCATCGCCAAGGCCAAGGACAAGAACGATCCGTTCCGCCTGATGGGTTTCGGCCACCGCGTTTACAAGAACTACGATCCCCGCGCGAAACTGATGGCCAAGACTTGCCATGAGGTTCTGGGCGAGCTCGGCATCAAGGACGATCCCCTGCTCGACGTCGCCGTGGAATTGGAGCGCATCGCGCTTCACGACGACTATTTCATCGAGAAGAAGCTCTATCCGAATATCGACTTCTACTCGGGCATCACGCTCAAGGCGATGGGCTTCCCGGTCTCGATGTTCACCGTGCTGTTCGCGCTGGCCCGCACCGTCGGCTGGATCGCGCAGTGGAAGGAAATGATCGAGGATCCGCACCAGAAGATCGGCCGTCCGCGCCAGCTCTATACCGGCGAACCGTGCCGCCAATACGTGAAGATCTCTTCGCGCGGATGAAGACCCGCGCCGCCGCTCTCGCCGCCCTCGTCCTGTTTCAGGCCGGGGGCGGTCCCGTTCTCGCCCAGGGGCAGTCGATTGAGGAAAGCGGCGCGCTCGACCGCCGCGCACCCGCCGCCGAAGTGGACGACCGCGCGTTCGATTGCCCGGCCTTCAAGGCGGTGATCGCCGCAGCCCCTGACGGATTCGCCGCATTGCGCGGCGGCGTCGCGCGCGAGGAGGACGCGCTCACGGCTTACGCCGTGCCGGCGCCGCTGTTTGGAAGCTGCGAAATTCTCGACAAGAAGAAGATCGCCGAAGTGTCCTACGCCTGTCAGGCGGAAAAGCTGGATCTCGCCGACATCAAGGCGACGTTGGACTCCTGCCTGGGCGAAAGCGCACAGCGCTACGCCGCCAACGAAAACCCGAACGCGCCGTTCCTGCGCTACAACGTACCGGCGGCGGGGCGGCTGGCGCGCATCATGGCGCTGAAAACTTTTGGCAAGGTGACGCTGGCGGTGTTCAATCCGCGCTGACGCCGCAACCGGGTCGCTGTTCAGCCCGGCGCCATCCGCTTGCGCGCCTGCTGCACGCAACGCTCCAGCGCCGACAGAAAGGCCGAGCGGTCGCGCGGCGAAAAGCCCTTGGGGCCGCCCGTAACCTCGCCGCTGGACCGCAAGTCGTCCATCAGATTGCGCATCGCCAGCGCCATGCCGATCGACGAATCGTCGAAAATCTTGCCGTTCGGCGCCAGCACGAAGGCGCCGGCCTTGACGCAGCGGGCGGCCAGCGGAATGTCGGCGGTGACGACGATTTTGCGCGCGTCGGCGCGCTCGGCGATCCAGTCGTCGGCGACGTCCGGCCCTTGTGGAACCAGCACGCGCTCGATCATCGGGTGGCGAGGCGCCTGAAACAGGCGGTTGGCGACCAGGAACACTTTGAGGCCGTGCCGCGCCGCGACCTTGTAACACTCGTCCTTGACCGGACAGGCGTCGGCGTCGACGAAAAGCTCCAGCTCCATGGGCTGCGCCGTTACCGCCGCTTTTTCTTGGCGTAGGGATTATCGCCCTGTTTCAGCGTCATGCGAATCGGCGTTCCCGGCAGGGCGAAGGTCTGGCGCAGGCCGTTGGTCAGGAAGCGGCGATAGGAGTCCGGCAATTCGTCGAGCTGGTTGCCGAAAATGACGAAATGCGGCGGCCGGGCCTTGGGCTGGGTGATGTAGCGAATCTTGATGCGACGTCCCGCGACCGCCGGGGGCGGATTCTGGTCGATCACCCCTTCCAGCCAGCGGTTGAGGCGCGAGGTGGAGAGACGCTTGTTCCAGACCTCATGCGCCGAAATCACCGCGCCCATCAGCGCGTCGAGACCGGCGCCATGCACGCCTGACACCGGCATCACCAGCGCGCCGCGCACCTGCGGCAGCAGTCGCGCCGCCTCCTCGCGCAGGGCGACGATGTGCGCCTTGTCCTCGATCAGGTCCCATTTGTTAAGGCCGATCACAAGGGCGCGCCCTTCGCGCGCCACCAGATCGACGATGGTGAGATCCTGCTTTTCAAAGGGAATTGTGGCGTCGAGCAGCACCACCACCACTTCGGCGAAACGAATGGCGCGCAAAGTGTCGGCGGCGGCGAGCTTTTCGAGCTTTTCCTCGACCTTGGCGCGCTTGCGCAGGCCGGCGGTGTCGAAAATCTTCAAGCGCCGCTCGGCGTCCCTGCCGCGCCAGAGATAATCGACGCTGATGGAATCGCGGGTGATGCCGGCCTCCGGGCCGGTCAGCAGCCGATCCTCGCCGAGCAGGCGGTTGATCAGGGTGGACTTGCCGGCGTTGGGGCGCCCCACCACGGCGATGCGCAGCGGTTTGGTGGGGTCGAGTTCGCTGCCCTCCTCGTCGTCGGCCAGCACCAGCCTTTCGCGGCGCTCGTCATCGTCGTCGGCGAGTTGCGTCGCTTCCGGCAAGGCGGTGAGCAGGCAGGAGAACAGCTCCGCAAAACCGTCGCCGTGCTCGGCGGAGAGCGCGACGGGGTCGCCGAGGCCGAGATCGAAGCCTTCATAGGCGCCGGCTTCGCCCACGCGCCCTTCCGCCTTGTTGGCGAGCAGGATCACCGGCTTGCCGGCGCGGCGCACCAATGAGGCGAAATGGCGGTCCTCCGGGGTCGCGCCGGCGCGGGCGTCCATCACGAAGAAGATGGCGTCGGCCTCCTCGATGGCGGCCTCGGTCTGGGCGCGCATACGGCCCGTCAGCGAGGCGGAATCGCCCTCCTCCAACCCGGCCGTGTCGATCACGGTGAAATTCAGGTCGCCGAGCCTGGCCTCTCCGGCGCGGCGGTCGCGGGTCACGCCGGGCTGGTCATCGACCAGCGCGAGCTTTTTCCCGACCAGCCGGTTGAACAGAGTGGACTTGCCGACATTGGGGCGGCCGATGATGGCGACTGTGAAACTCATCCGGAACGGTTACTTCTTTTCGTTTTGGGGCGCGGGCGTTGCGGCCGGCGGCGTAAACTTGCCGCTGTCTCCGTTTGCGGACGGCGGCGTAAACTTGCCGCTGTCCCGGTTTGCGGCCGGCGGCGTAAACTTGCCGCCGCCGCGCGCCAGCGAAGCCAGGGCGTCGGCGCGCTGCCGCAGCGAGGCGGGCGTGTTGGGATCGACGATGAGCTGGTCGAGCAGCCGTCCGGCGTCTTCGAAATCGCCGCGCCTGAGCGCCGCCAGCGCCAGGATTTCGCGCGCCGAAGACCGGAAGGCGCCATTGAGCAACGGGCCGAATCGGGATTCGAGTTCGGCCTTGTCGGCCACGTCGGCGCGCAGCAGCCCGGCGCGCAGCCGCGCCACCTCCTGCAACAGGCCGGGAACGGCGGAATCGGCGGCCAGCGCGTCAAACGCCTTCACCGCGCCGTCGCGGTCGACGAGCCCCTGCTCCTCGGCGGCGCGCAACTGGCCGAGCGCGCGCACGCCCTCGGGCGCGTCCTTGGCCAGGGCGGCGAAGGCGGCGGCGGCCTCGGCGGACTTGCCGGCGGCGGCTAATTCCTGCGCGGCGGCGTAGCGGGCGCCCGCGGCTTCGGCGGCGACGGTCCGCTCATGACGCAAATAGGCGAACGCCGCCGTGCCGATCACAATCGCGGCCGCCGCGCCATAAACGAAGATGGAATATCGCGCCCAGGTCCTGGACAGTTTGTCGCTGCGAACGTCTTCATCGACTTCGCGGAAAATATCGGCCATCGCCCCTTCCCCGTTTTTGCGGACTCCGCGATTAGCACGGCGGCTTGGAGAAGGCGAGTTTTATCGGTTTTGCGCGGGCCGACCGCAGCTTCGTCGGCGAAGCGGGAGCTTTTCCCGCGCTTTCGGGATTCATTCCAATGTCGCCGCGCCCGCCCTCATGCTAGCTATGGGAGTGCGGCGGGCGCCGCGTTTTGTAAAGCCGACCTCCCAAGGTCTGGCGCCCGCCGTTTCCTTTCGCTTCGGGCCTCCGCAAGC
The DNA here is from genome assembly GCF_900187365.1 of Rhodoblastus acidophilus. Lineage (GTDB taxonomy): Bacteria > Pseudomonadota > Alphaproteobacteria > Rhizobiales > Beijerinckiaceae > Rhodoblastus > Rhodoblastus acidophilus. Next base: position 301,593 of record NZ_FYDG01000003.1, on the reverse strand, counting down.
CGGCGATCTTTCGGATCATGGGCCAAAAGATCGCTGTTCTTTTGGAAATCCTATTTACTTCAACAGCTTCTTGAGCGCCTTGCCCTCGGGGCCGTTCAGCTCCTTGGCGTCGAGCGTGCCGTCGGCGTCGGGATTGGCGGCGTTGAAACGCTGCTCGACCACCGCGAGAAACTCGTCCTTGGTCAGGGTTTTGTCCTTGTCCGGGTCGGCGCCGGCGAAATCGGCGCGGCTGAGGCGGCCCTGCAATTCCTTGATGTCGAGCGTGCCCTCGTGATCCTTGTCGAGCTTGTCGAACAGGGCGCCGGCGGCGGCCTTGGCCTCGGCGAGATCGACGGTTCCGTCCTTGTCAGGATCGAGCGCCGCCGGAATCTTGGCGGCGTAGGCGGGCATGGCGAGCGCGACGGTCGCCGCGAAAACAAAGCTGCGAATTTTCATCAGTTCCTCCACCCAATACGCCTCAATCTAGGCCGAGCGCGCCGCAACATCAATGTGGGCTGCGCAGCGCCTCGATGGCGGCGCGCATCAGGTCCATGGAGCTGCGCGCGCCGAGTTTGGCCTTGAGCGCCGTGCAATTGTTGGCGATGGTTTTCGCGGACACGCCGAGCTTGTCGGCGATCCCGCCAATGTCGTCGCCCGCCGCCAGGAGACGAAGGATCTCAACCTCTCGCGCGGAAAGGCCGGACAGCGGCGATTGCGCGCGGGCAAAGGCCATTTTCCGCGCCAGCTCGGCCGGCAGCCAGGTTTCGCCGGCGCAGACCCGCTTCAACGCCGGCAGGAACAGCAAGGGATCGTCGTTCTTGGCGATATAGCCGCGCGCGCCAGCCTGAATGGCGCGGGCGGCGAAGGCGGGGTCGTCGTTCATGCTGAACACGACCAGCTTGGCTTCGGGGTCGTGTTTGAGAATGCGTTGCGCCAGATCGAAGCCCGACAGGCCCGGCAGGTTGATGTCGAGCACGCAGACATCGGGCTGATGCGCGCAAAACGCCGCGAAGCCGGTTTCGGCGTCCCCCGCGGCGAAAATCTCCGCGCCCGGCTCCGCCGCCAGCAGAGCCTTGCAGCCGGACACCACCACAGGATGATCGTCGACGATGAGAACGCGCATCGCGCCAGCCTTGCTCAAACGAATCCGGTCGACAGGATGCGGCGGCGCGGCGCGGCCGGCAAGGGGCGCCGCCAGCCCATTGGAAAAGGCGGCGCCGCCAGCCCGCTACAAAAAGAGGCGCCGCTAGCCCACTGGAAAAAGCGGCGCCTTCAGGCCGCCGTGCGGCGGCCGAACGTCGCACGCCGATCCTGCGGCGGCCGGTACGTCATCAGCAGGATTTCGTCGGCGACGCCGACGCGCTTCGGCGCGGCAGCGCGCGCGACGGCTTGCGCGGCCGGCGCGGCGGTTTCGCGCGCTTCGACGCGGACTGAGGCGGCGGCCTCCTGCGGACGCGGGCGCTCGTCCGGTTCCTCGCCGTCAAACGCGTTTTCGCCCGGATCGCCCTTGCGGAACAGCATTATGCCGAGCAGGCCGAGACCGCCCAGGCCAGCCGCCGCCACGCCCAGCAGCGCCAACAGGACGCCCGCCGCCTTGAAGCCGGCGACGGTCAGCAGTCCGCAGGCGACGCCGCAGCCAAGGCCAACAGCCGCCGGCGCGCCCTGCCACCAGCCGCTCCAACCGAAATCATGCAGCCGCTTGGCCTGGATCGCCAGGCTGATCCACAGCGAGACGACGCCGATCGCCATCATCAGCAGACTGGCGGAGAGGGACGTCCGCAGCGCGTCCAGGCTGGGCGGCGCGCCCGTCGGCGCGGCGAGGCCAAGCGCCGTGAGCTTGGGCATGAACAGCGCAGAATAGACAAGATTGAAAATGAGTTGACCGACGAAAACGACAGCAAACGAGCCACGCCCGATGCGGCCCTTGAAGGCGAACAGTAACTCCGGCACGGAAAGATTCATGACGCAACTCCCGGCGACGCGCCCGGACCAGCGGCCCGGGCCTGAGCACTTGCGCACAAGCCTGCGGGGCGGGCGTGAGCTTCGGGTTAACAACAATGACGTTGCGTCAGTTCGCCGTTTTTATTGGCGCGCGTGGTAAAGTTTGCGTTCAGATCGCGCAATTGTCGATCAGCCGGGTCTTGCCCAACCGGGCGGCGACCAGCAAACGCGCCGGCCCCTCGGCCAGGGTTGCAAGCGGCGCAAGCGTGGCGGCGTGGCGCGCCTCGAAATAATCGACCGCGAAGCCGCCCTCTGCGATCCGGCGCGACGCTTCGGCGCAAACGGCCGCAACCTCGCCGCCCGCCCGCAGCCGTTCCGCCGTGTCGCGCAGCACTTGCGACAGCAGCGCCGCGCGCTTGCGCTCGTCCGCGCTCAGATAGACGTTGCGCGACGACAGGGCGAGGCCGTCGGCTTCGCGCAGGATGGGTACGCCATGAATCTCGGTGGGAATATCGAGATCCCCGGCCATCTGGCGGATGACCGCGAGCTGCTGGTAGTCCTTCTCGCCAAAACAGGCGCAATCGGCCTGGGCGGCGTTGAGCAGCTTGGTCACCACTTGCGCGACGCCGGCGAAATGCTCGGGCCGGAACCGGTCCTCCAGCCCCGCCAGCGCCGGGCCGCCGGGAATGATTTTCGTGCAGAAGCCCGACGGGTACATCTCGTCCGGCGTGGGCGCGAAACAGGCGTCGACGCCGACGCTGGCGAGCTTCTCCAAATCCGCGTCAAAGGTGCGGGGATAGGCGCCGAAATCCTCATTGGCGGCGAATTGGGTGGGGTTGACGAAAATGCTGACGACCACGCGGGCGCAGCGCTGTTCGCGCGCGGCTTGCACCAGCGAGAGATGTCCGGCGTGCAGCGCCCCCATGGTGGGAACCAGGGCGATGCGCTCGCCCTGCCCGCGCCAGCGCGCGCCATTGGCGCGCAGTTCGGCGACGGTGCGGAAAATCTGGGTCATATTATCTTCTCGTTCTTGATGGCGCGGAATTTAGGCGGGGGCGTTTCGGGCACGAGGCCGCCGCAGGCGCGCAGAAATTCAACGTGGTCGCGCGGCAGGCCCTGTTCGGCGGCGGCGGCGACGATGCTCTCCATATAACCGGGCGGCGCGCGCTCGCGGCTGCCATTGGGGCGGCCCAGATAGACCAGCACGCGGACGGCCCCGCCCTTGTCGCGGATCACCGGCAGGACGAGCTTCTCATAGCCGCCTTCCGCAACGCCCTCATAGCGGTCGAGCGCGGCGAGGTCGCCGAAGCTCACCTCCCACAACACGCCGGGCGTCATCGCGGCGGGATCGCGGACCAGCGTGGCGAAGCCGTTGGGCAGCAAAGCGAAGCGGAATTTGGGCAGCCGCGCCAGCCCGAGCCTTTTCGCGCGCGGACAGCGCGCCGCCATCGAGGCGACGCAGAGATTCGAGCCATAAGCGAAGGTCAGCGGCATGGGACGGTTCGGAAAGGGGAGGCTTTTCCTTGCGCCGGCCGGGCCGCCGCGTCAAGCTTTTCGCGGCGTCGCCACGATTTGCGAGACCATCCAGTTGTAGTACCAGGCGATCAACCAGGGCGCCGGCAGGATGAGGAGACAGCCGAACGCCACCAGCAGCGTGCGCCACAGGATTTCGATGCCCGCGCCAATAAAATCGAAGGCGTGGCTGCCCGAAATGTTACGGCAAATCCAGCGCGCCATGAAACGGGCGACCCAGGCCCAGCCGATCAGCGTCAAAACCGACAGGCCGAGCAGCAGATTCCAGCCCAGAAACGCCCAGAAGCCGCCGTCGAAGCTGATCGCCAGCGCGCCGTCGGCGCTGCGCACCGCGCCGACGAACCAGCGCAGGATGAGGTAGGAACAGACCATTTCCGCCGCCGAGCCGATCATGCGCAATGTCGCGACATCGGCGCGGTCCGCCGCGCCGGGATCGTCGGCGGCGGCGATGCCGGCATAGAGCGCGGGCGCGATGATCGACAGGGCGAAACCGACAAACAGCAGCGAAACGCCGAGCGCCGGGGGATCGAGCGTCAGCCGCGCGCCGTTCGGCAACCGCACCCGCTCCGTCGTCCAAGTGTAGAACCACGTGGCGAGCCAGGGCGCGGGAATGACGAACATCAGGCCAAGACCGGCGACGAGGCTGCGCCAGAACAGGCCGAGCGGCGGGAAATCGGCTTGCAGCGCCGAGGCGGCGGCGTTGGGCGCCGCGGCGCCAGCAGCCAGCGCGCCAAACGGCGCGTTGGCCGCGGCGGCCAGTTCGGGAATGTCGCGCGCCGCCACGGGATCGCCGCCTTCGGGCCAGACCAGGCAATCGGGCGCGATGCGCCCCGACCGGGCCACCGCCAGCAATTCCTCGAACGAAACCGGGCCGTTTTGCGCGCCCGTGCGGTCCTTGAAATAATAATTTCCGGCCATGGACAAAACCTATCGTGGCGAAATGACGTCGGCGTGACCGCAACAGTTTGCGCCGACGCAGGGGAAAAGGCCAGCGAGCGATGCGGCCCCGGCCCGCCGTTGCGGCGCGCAAAATAAAAGAGGCGCCCGTTTCCGGACGCCTCCCAAATCCTGCGCGAACGCCGGGGTCTCAGACGAATTCCATGATCACGGCGTCAACCGCGAGCGAATCGCCTTCCTTGCATTTCAGCGAGCGGACGGTGACGTCGCGCTCGGCGCGCAGCACGTTCTCCATCTTCATCGCCTCGACCATGGCGAGGGGATCGCCGGCCTTCAGCTCCTGGCCGATCTCGACATAGAGCGCCTTGACCAGGCCCGGCATCGGGCACAGCAGGCTCTTGGACGTGTCGGCGGGCTTCTTCTCCGGCATCAGATTGTAGATCTGGGCCTCGCGGCGGGTGAAGGTGCGGGCCTCCACCGTGACGCCGGCGTGGGAGATCAGGAAGCCGTTGAGGATGTCGCGGATCTGCATCGAATGGGCTTCGCCGTCGATCAGGCCGTTCCACACGGGCTGGCCGGGAATCCACTCCGACTCCAGCCGGTGGGCGTGGCCGCCCTCGACGAAGCGCACCAGCAGCGCGCCCTCGGCCTCGTCCAGCTCGATCTCATATTGCGTCTTGGCGAGCGCCACCGTGCGCTCGTCATGGAACTTGACCGGCTTTTGCTGCTGCATCTGGCCGGAAATGTGCCGCTTGCGCTGGTTGTACATATTATCCACGAAGGCCGCCACCGCCGCCATGCGATGGGCGACTTCGCCCTCCGCCGTCAGCGGCGAGAAGCCGTTGGGATATTCCTCGGCGATGAAGCCGGTGGACAGATTGCCCGAGCGCCAGCGCTCATGCTGCATCAGCGAGGACAGGAACGGAATGTTGTGGCGGATGCCGTCGATGACAAAGGCGTCGAGGGCGCGCGCCTGCGCGTCGATGGCGACGAGGCGGTCGCCGGCGTGCGTCACCAGTTTGGCGATCATCGGATCGTAGTAGATCGAGATCTCGCCGCCCTCATGGACGCCGGTGTCGTTGCGCACGGTCACGCCGTGCGAGCGGCCCTCCGCCGGCGGACGATATTTCACCAGACGGCCGGTCGAGGGCAGGAAGTTGCGGGTCGGGTCTTCCGCGTAAATGCGCGATTCGATCGCCCAGCCGTTGAGCTTGACGTCTTCCTGCTTGAGCTCCAGCGGCTCGCCGGCGGCGACGCGGATCATCTGCTCGACCAGGTCGATGCCGGTGATCAGCTCGGTGACGGGATGCTCGACCTGCAAGCGGGTGTTCATTTCGAGGAAATAGAACGACTTGTCCTGCCCCGCGACGAATTCCACCGTGCCGGCGGAATCGTAGTTCACGGCCTTGGCCAGCGCGACGGCCTGCTCGCCCATTTTCTTGCGGGTGGCCTCGTCGAGCAGCGGCGACGGGGCCTCCTCGATCACCTTCTGATTGCGGCGCTGAATCGAGCATTCGCGCTCGCCGAGATAGATGACGTTGCCGTGCTTGTCGCCCAGCACCTGAATTTCGATGTGGCGCGGGTTGACGATGAATTTTTCCACGAACACGCGGTCGTCGCCAAAGCTGCTCTTGGCTTCGGATTTGGCCCGCGCGAAACCTTCGGCGACTTCCTCGCGGCTATGGGCGATGCGCATGCCCTTGCCGCCGCCGCCGGCGGAAGCCTTGAGGATGACCGGATAGCCGATGCCGTCGGCGATCTTGACCGCCTCTTCCGGCGTTTCGATCACGCCGAGGAAGCCGGGGACGGTGCTGACCTTGGCGGCGTTGGCGAATTTCTTGGATTCGATCTTGTCGCCCATCGCCTCGATCGCGCCGACGTTCGGGCCGATGAAGGTGATGCCGTTGGCCTTGAGCGCCTCGGCGAAGGCCGCGCGCTCGGACAGGAAGCCATAGCCGGGATGGACGGCCTCGGCGCCGGTCTGCTTGCAGGCGTCGATGATCTTGTCGATGACCAGATAGGATTCGGCGGCGGCCGGCGCGCCGATATACACGGCCTCGGTCGCCATTTCGACATGGAGGGCGTCCTTGTCCGCGTCGGAATAGACGGCGACGGTCTGGATACCCATGGAGCGGGCGGTCTTGATGACCCGGCAGGCGATTTCGCCACGGTTGGCGATCAGGATTTTCTTGAACATTCTTGCCCCGGTGCGGACGAAGGGGTTACCGCTCTAAGCGACATTGGGATTGGGGCCTTTTAGGAGAAGCCGGACCGCGCGTCCAGCTTTGGCGAGCTTGGCCGTCATAGCAATAAGGTTAGTCTTATGACGTACGTCCCCGCCGAAACCGCGCAAAACCGCAGCGAAACACCGGCGACGGCCCGATTTCAGCTTCGACGACGTTCAGAGGACGCCATGTCGCGCAAGCTCGCCGCCGAATTTTTCGGGACGTTCTGGCTGGTTTTCGGGGCTTCGGCGCGCCGGCTGCCCTGATCTGGCGCGGTACGGCCGTCGCCCGGCGAATCGCCGGGCCTGATCGGCGTCAGGCGCAGGCGAGCGCCGCCCGCACCGGGTCGGCCTCGCCCCGCTCGCGCACGGCTTCGACGAACCAGGCGGGAACGCTGTCGGCTTCCGCCAGCACATGGGCCAGCAGCGCGTAAATGGCGGGCGAGAGGTCGCGGTCGGCTTCGGCGATCAGCCAGCGGGCGCTGTCATGATCGAGGATTTTTTCCGGTTTGCCGCGGCACACCAGATGATCGGCGAGGGTCTCGACGAAAAATCGCGTCCATTCGACGCCGGCGCGGCCCTTTTGCGCGCGATGCAGCGCGAACAGGGCTTCGGCTTCGGCGCGGTTCAACGCGTCCTCCTCGAACAGGGCGCGGCGCAATTGGCGCACTTTGGCGGGAGTCATCGCCTCGGCCTTTTCGGCGAGAGAGGCGATCAGCCCACGGCGGTCGCTCGCGGGCTCGAAGCCGTAAAGCGTGTGTTTGGGCAAGGCGCCGAACGTCATGAACCAGAACTCCAGAGTCGCATTGAGTTAAGCGCCGGGTTCTTGCTCGATATTGAAGGAATTTGGTGAATAGATGGAAAGGTTAACGAGTTTTGCCGTGGAATTGTCACAATGTATGGCAGAACGCGCTGAAATGATCGCGCACGCGGGTCTTGCGGGCCTCGTCGGCGCCGCTACGCTGCAGCGCCTCGAACACGGTGCGGGCGGCGACGCGCTCGACGCAGCGTTCCCAAAAGAAATCGCGGGCGCGGCGCAGGACGTCGAATCCGGCGGGGGGATTGGCCCAGACCGCCCGGCCCGCCTGTTCGGCCAGCGCGCCCTTGTACAGGCTGTCGGCGAGCCGCCAGCGCTCCAGCAGCGTTTCGGCGGTCGGCGGCGCGTCGAAGGCGAAAATCCGCGCCGCCGCAGGAGCGGCGGCGGTTGGAAAGGCGATGACTTGCGCGTTCAAGATGACTTGCGCGTTCATGGGGGCGATCCGGCGTTTGGGCGCGTCGCGGCCGTCCTGGCGAGTCTCGCGCCAAAACCCGACACGTTGGGACAGCCTAAGCCCCGCCGATTGCTTAAACCTTGCCGAAAGGCGCGCCGGCTACGCGCCCGCCTGCCCATAGGTGCGGCGATGGTAGATCAGGCTCGGCCCCTGCGCCGGCCGCGCCACCGCCAGCACTTCGCCAAAGAACACATGATGCGTGCCGACGTCCTTCACGTCGGTCAGCTTGCACTCGAAACAGGCGAGCGCGGTCATCAGCGCCGGCTGGCCGTGCGTTCCCGGCTTCCACAGGCCATGAGCGAATTTTTTCTCGAAATGCTCATCGGTGCGGCCGGCGAAAATATCGGAGAGTTCGCGGTCGTCCGGCCCCAGGCTGTTAACCGAGAACAGGCCGTTTTCGAGAAAGCGCGGTCCCGAGGGGGTTGCGCGATTGACGCAGACCAGCAGGGTCGCCGGCGTGTCGGTGACCGAGGCCAGCGCCGTGACCGTCAGTCCCGCTTTCCCCGCTTTTCCATCGGTGGCGATGATATGCACCGGCGAGGCGATGGCGCTCATGGCGTCGCGGTAGTCTTTAGCGTCGATCATACGGGCTCCGTGATGTTCCGGCCAAGCATTTAGCATCGCTGGGGCGCGGGAACAAAGTCCATCCTTCCAACAGGCGCTATTGCCGCAGGACCCGGCGATTGCTAGCGTTCCGGCGCGGCGAATCCGGCGGGGCCATGGAAGTCTTTCTGCAACAACTCATCAATGGCGTAACGCTCGGCTCGATCTACGGGCTGATCGCCATCGGCTACACCATGGTCTATGGCATCATCGGCATGGTCAATTTCGCCCATGGCGACGTGTTCATGCTGTCCGCCTTCATCGCCCTGCTGATCCTGCTGCTGCTGACGCAAATGCTCGGGCTGGGCGCGGCGCCCGCCTTCATCGTGGCGATGGGCGCGTCGATGGCGCTCACCGCCCTGTGGAATTACGCCATCGAGCGGGTCGCCTATCGGCGGCTGCGCGGCTCGTTCCGGCTGGCGCCGCTGATCTCGGCCATCGGCATGTCCACCTTTCTCGCCAATTTCGTCACGGTCACGCAGGGGCCGAACAACAAAAGCATCCCGCCGATGTGGGATCAGGTGATCACGCTCACCTCGGGCGGCGCCTATGACGTCACTTTGTCTTACCGGCAGATTCTGATCGTCGCCGTGACCGGCGTGCTGCTCGCCGCCTTCTGGTTCGTGGTGCAGAAGACGCCGCTGGGGCGGGCGCAGCGCGCCTGCGAGCAGGACGCCAAAATGGCGGCGCTGCTGGGGGTGGATGTCAACCGCACGGTGGCGCTCACTTTCGTGATCGGAGCCGCGCTGGCGGCGGTCGCCGGCTCGCTCTACCTGCTGCAATATGGGGTGGTGAAATCCACCGACGGCTTCGTGCCGGGCGTCAAGGCGTTCACCGCCGCCGTGCTGGGCGGGATCGGCTCGCTGCCCGGCGCCGTGCTGGGCGGGTTGCTGATTGGCCTGATCGAGACCCTGTGGGGGCAATATTTCTCCAGCGACTACAAGGACGTCGCCGCCTTTTCCGTGCTGGCGGTCACCTTGATCTTCATGCCCTCCGGCCTGATGGGCCGCCCCGATGTCGAAAAGGTCTGACGTGGCGCGCCTGGAGAAAATATCGAGCGCCTTGCGCGAGGCCGCGCTCGCCACTCTGATCGTGGCGGGCCTCGGCTTTCCCATCATCGCCTACCGGGCCGAACCCGATTTCAACAATGCGCTGGCGCTGCTGGGGCGCTGGCCGCTGTTTTTCCAATTCTGCCTCGCCGCTTTTGCGCTGCGCTTCGCGCTGGCGTTCTGGCGCGGCGGCGCGGCCAAAGCGCCCATCCGGGAGAGACTCTGGCGGTCGCCGCGCTGGCTCGGGCCAGCGGCGCTGATCGCGCTGGTGGTCTATCCGCTGGCGGTGGTCGGGCTGCTCGGGCCGCAGGCGGCGCTGAAATGGGTGGACACCTATGGCGTGCAGATTCTGATCTATGTGCTGCTCGGCTGGGGGCTGAACATTACGGTGGGCCTCGCCGGCCTGCTCGATCTCGGCTACGCCGCCTTCTATGCGGTGGGCGCCTACGCCTATGCCCTGCTCGCCCCCGCCACCGGCCTGGGGTTCTGGGCCTTGCTGCCGGTGTGCGGCCTGCTCGCGGCGTTTTGGGGATTCTGCATCGGCTTTCCGATCCTTCGGCTGCGCGGCGACTATCTGGCGATCGTCACGCTGGCCTTCGCCGAAATCGTGCGCATCGTGCTGACCAACTGGGATGTGGTCACCCATGGCGAGGCCGGCCTGTTCGGCTTTCCCGGCCTCAACTTTTTCGGCCTGCCGTTCATTCCGGGGCCGCGCGGCTTCGCGGCGCATGCCGGCCTGCCCTTCGCCGGCGTGCATAAGCTGATTTTTCTGTATTATCTCGTGCTGATCCTGGCGCTGGCGGCGAATCTCGTGTCGCTGCGGTTGCGCCGGCTGCCGCTCGGCCGCGCCTGGGAGGCTTTGCGCGAGGACGAGATCGCCTGCCGGGCGCTCGGGCTCGACACCGCCAACATCAAGCTGACCGCCTTCGCGCTGGGCGCCTTTTTCGCGGGCGTCGCCGGCTGCCTGTTCGCGCTGCGGCAGGGATTCGTGTCGCCCTCGGCCTTCACCTTTTCCGAAAGCGCGCTGATCCTGGCCATTGTCGTGCTCGGCGGCGGCGGCTCTCAGCTGGGCGTGGCCGTGGCCGCCGTGTTCCTGGTCGGCGCGTCCGAAGCCTTGCGCGAGATCACATTCTTGAAAAGCGTGTTCGGCGAGGGCTTCGACCCCGCGCAATACCGCATGTTGCTGGTCGGCCTCGCCATGGTGGCGATGATGAATCTCCGGCCGCGCGGCCTCGTCTCCACGCGGGAGCCGACCATCAAGCTGCCGGCGGGCAAGATCGCGGCGGAGACCGCGTCATGAGCGCGCGCTGGATCGACGATCCCATCCTGCGTGTTGACCATCTCACCATGCGCTTCGGCGGGCTGACCGCCGTCAATGACGTGTCGTTTTCGGCGGGGCGCGGCGACGTCACCGCGCTGATCGGCCCCAACGGCGCCGGCAAGACCACCTTGTTCAACTGCCTGACCGGCTTCTACAAGCCGACCAGCGGCCGCATCGCCTTTTCCAGCGGGCGGCTCGACGACGCCCGGATCGAAAAGCTCACCCGCTCCGCCCGCAAGCACGACGGCGAGATTTTCCTGCTGGAGCGCATGGCCGATCATGAGATCGCGCGTCAGGCTCGGCTCGCCCGCACATTCCAGAACATCCGGCTGTTTCCGGGCATGAGCGCGCTGGAGAATCTGATGATCGCCCAGGGCCGCGAGTTGTCGCGCGCCGCGTTCTTTTCCATCGCGGGGCTGCTGGGCCTGCCGGCATGGCGGCGGGCGGAACAGGCGGCGGTGGACCAGGCGACGGCCTGGCTGGAGCGCATCGGCCTGCGTCACCGCGCCAACGATCCCGCCGGCAGTCTGCCTTATGGCGACCAGCGCCGGCTGGAAATCGCCCGCGCCATGTGCCTGCGGCCCACCCTGCTCTGCCTCGACGAACCGGCGGCGGGTTTGAACGCGGCGGAATCGCATGGGCTGGCCGAATTGCTGCGCGCGATCCGCGACGAGGGCGAAACCTCGATTCTGCTGATCGAGCACGACATGTCCGTGGTGATGCGCATTTCAGATCATGTGGTGGTGCTGGACTACGGCCAGAAGATCGCCGACGGCGCGCCGCGCGAGGTGCGCGAAGACCCGGCGGTGATCGCCGCCTATCTCGGCGTCGAGGACCCGGACGAGCCGGCGGTCGAAGCGGTGCTGGCCGGGAACGCGCCGACATGACCGCCCTGTTGTCCATTTCCGGGCTGACCGCCTTTTATGGCTCGGTGCAGGCGTTGCGCGGCGTCGATCTCGAAGTCGGCAAGGGCGAGGTGGTCGCGCTGATCGGCTCCAATGGCGCGGGCAAGTCCACGCTGATGATGTCGATCTTCGGCAATCCCCGCGCGCGCGACGGCAGAATCCTGTTCGACGGACAGGACATCACGGATATGCCGACCCATGAGATCGCGCGGCTGTCGATCGCGCAATCGCCGGAGGGGCGGCGCATCTTTTCGCGCATGACCGTCTATGAGAATTTGCAGATGGGGGCGGCGGTCGCCGGTTTCGCCGGGTTCGAGGCCAATCTCGACAAGGTTTTCGGCATTTTCCCGCGGCTGAAAGAGCGGCTGAAGCAGCGCGGCGGCACCCTGTCCGGCGGCGAGCAGCAAATGCTGGCCATCGCCCGCGCGCTGATGAGCAATCCCAAGCTGCTGTTGCTCGACGAGCCTTCGCTCGGCCTCGCGCCACTGGTGTGCAAGCAGATTTTCGAGACGGTGAAACGGCTGAACGAGGAAGAAGGGCTGTCGGTGTTTCTGGTCGAGCAGGACGCCCACCACGCGCTGAAACTGGCGCATCGCGCCTATGTGCTGGTCAATGGCGCCGTAACCATGTCCGGCAAGGGCGCCGATCTGCTGCGCGATCCCAAGGTGCGCGCGGCCTATCTCGAAGGGGGGGCGCATTGACGGCGTTGGTGACCGGCGACCTCAGGGTTTTCATCGGCGTGACGCTGGTTCTCGGCGGGCTCGCCAGTTTCGCCTCGGGACGGGCGGTGGCCCGCGCCTGGCGCCCGCTCTGGCTGCTGCCGCTTTACGGCCTGCTGCTGGCGCTGGCGATGCGTTTCCTGCATTGGGCGCTGTTTCAGGAGTCGCTGGCGCCCCTGCCCGCGCTCGCCGCCTATGGCTGGAGCCTCGCCGCGCAGGGCGTCGCCTGGCTGCTGGCGCGGCGCGCCATGATGCGGCGGCAATATCCCTGGCAATATCCCTAGCGATTTCCCTGGATGGCGTGATCTTTTCGGCCAAGTTCACGATTTTGCGGGCGCGGCGGGAACTTTGCCGCGCTCTCGCGCTTGTTTGGGCGACGACATCATTGCAGGAGACACGTCATGCGCATTGTCACAATGCTGATGGCGGCCGCTTTGCCGCTGATTCCCCTTTCCCCCGCCGAAGCCGCGCCCATCGCGCCCGCCGTCTTGCGGGGCGACGCCGGCGGGTTGACGCAGACGATCGACTACCGTCACCACTACCGACATCATTACCGGCCCTATTACAGGCATCATTACCGGCCGCATTACCGGCATCATTATCGGCCGCATTACCGGCATTGGCGCCACCATCGCTACGGCTATGATCCCGGCGCGGCGCTGTTCGGCGCGGTGGTCGGCGGCGTGTTGAGCAATCCCTGCCTCTATGGCCGCTGCGGCTATTACGACAACGGCTATTACGGCGGCGGCCCCTATTACGGCGGCGGCTATTATGGCCACCGGCATTACGGCGGCTGGGGCGGCCAGCGCTACGGCGGATGGCATGGCGGCCATCACGGCGGCTTTCGTGGCGGCGGATTCGCCGGCGTGGGCGGCGGCGGCTTCCATCACGGCGGATTCCATGGCGGCGGCTTCGGCGGCGGCGGTTTTCACGGCGGTCATGGCGGATTCCACGGCGGCGGCGGAGGCTTCCATGGCGGCGGCGGCTTCGCCGGCGCCCATCGCTGACGCCGAGCTATCGACAATTCTCCGGACAGGCGTCAAAATCACCTGAATGTCCTGCCGGAGGTCCCGCATGAAGAACAAGGTTTTCGCCGTCGCCGGCCTGCTGGCGGTGCTCGCCGGCCCCGCCGGCGCGCAGATCGTGGTGGGCGTCGGCAGCCCCATCACCGGGTCGGACGCCGCCTTCGGCGCGCAGATCAGGAACGGCGCGGAACAAGCGGCCGCCGACATCAATGCGGCCGGCGGCGCGCTGGGTCAGAAGATCGTGCTGTCGATTGGCGACGACGCCGGCGATTCCAAGCAAGGCCGCGCCGTCGCCAACAAATTCGTCGGCGAGGGCGTGACCTTCGTGGTCGGGCATTTCAATTCGGCGGTCACCATGCCCGCCTCCGAAGTCTATAACGAGGCCGGCGTGCTGGAAATTTCGCCCGGCTCGACCAATCCGCAGATCACCGAGCGCGCCATGCCGCTGCTGTTCCGCACCTGCGGCCGCGACGACCAGCAGGGGATGGTCGCCGCCAAATATCTGGTGGCGCACGCCCGCGACAAGAAGATCGCCATCGTCCACGACAAGTCCACCTATGGCAAGGGGCTGGCCGACGAGGCGCGCAAGGCGCTCGCCGCCGCCGGGATCAAGGAGGTGATGTACGAGGGCCTGAACAAGGGCGAGAAGGATTTCACCGCCATGGTCTCCAAGATCAAGTCGGTGGATGCGGACATTGTGTTCTTCGGCGGCTATTTCACCGAGGGCGGTCTGCTGGTGCGGCAGATGCGCGACCAGGGGGTCAAAGCCATTCTGATGGGCGGCGACGGCATCGCCAGCCAGGAATTCGCCTCCATCGCGGGGCCGGGCGTCGAGGGCGCGCTGATGACCTTCCCGCCGGACCCGCGCAAGCGCCCGGAAGCCGCCGCCGTGGTCAAGACGTTCGAGGCCAAGGGCTACAATCCCGAAACCTATACGCTTTACGCCTACGCCACGATGCAGGTGCTGAAGCAGGCGATCGAGAAGGCCAAGTCCACCGATCCGACCGCCGTCGCCAAGGCGTTGCGTGAGGCCGGGCCATATTCGAGCGTGGTGGGCGAATTGTCGTTCGACGCCAAGGGCGACGTCACCCGCGCCGACTACACGATCTACGAATGGCGCAAGGGCGCCGACGGCAAGGTGACGTATCAGCAGATCGCCGACTGAGGCGCGCCGGATTTCGCCCCGCCGGGGCGGGAACCTTTTGGCATGAGGCTGATTCTTCCGGTGATCCGACGGGAGTCAGCTTGATGCCATTCATTTCAGCCAAGGACGGCGCGCAGATTTTCTACAAAACCGTCGGCAAGGGGCCGGCGGTGGTTCTCATCCACGGCTGGCCGCTCAACGCCGACAGTTTCGACGACCATGCGCTCGTCCTCGCGGAGGCCGGGTTTCGCGCCGTCTCCTACGACCGGCGCGGCTTCGGGCGCTCGGAGCAGACCCCGGACGGCTACACTTACGACGTGTTCGCCGACGACCTCGCCAGCGTGATCGACGCGCTGGATCTCAAAGAGGTCGCGCTGGTCGGCTTTTCCATGGGCGGCGGCGAGATCGCCCGCTATCTGTCGCGCCATGGCGCGAGCAAGGCGAGCCGCGCCGTGTTCATCTCGGCGGTGACGCCGCTGCTGCTGCAAACGCCGGACAATCCGGACGGCGCGCCCGCCGAGGTTCTGGAGGACATCAAGGACGAGATTCGCGCCGACCGGGCCGAATTCTTCAGCGGGTTTTTCGAGGATTTCTATGGCGTCGGCGTCATCACCTCGCCCGTGTCCGACGGGGTGCTGCACTGGTCGTGGACCATGGCCATGCAGGCCGGACTGAAAGCCACACTCGATTGCGTCGATGCGTTCGGCCACACCGATTTTCGTCCGGATCTCAAGGCGATCACCGTCCCCACCCTGGTGATCCACGGCTCCGGCGACCAGACCGTTCCCATCGACGCGACGGGGCGCGCGCTGGCCAAGGCCCTGCCCAACGCCCGGCTGGTGGAGCTGGACGGCGCGCCGCATGGCGTGCTCGCCAGCCACAAGCAGGAGGTGTTGGGGGAATTGCTGGCGTTTCTGCCGGCAAAAGTTTGAAAGCCGCCCCTCTCCCGGCTTGCCGGGAGAGGGCGCGCGCCCGCGTTTAAAGCGCGGCCCGCTTGGCCGCCTGCAGCGTGTTGGACATCAGCAGCGCGATGGTCATCGGGCCGACGCCGCCGGGAACCGGGGTGATGGCGCCGGCCACGTCGAGCGCTTCCTGCAAGGCGACGTCGCCGACCAGCCGCGTCTTCGGCTGGCCCTGGGCGTTCAAACCCTCGCCGGGAACGCGGTTGATGCCGACGTCGATCACCAGCGCGCCCGGCTTGATCCAGTCGCCGCGAATCATTTCGGGACGGCCGACCGCCGCCACCAGAATGTCGGCGCGCCGCGCCACGGCGGGCAGATCTTTGGTGCGCGAATGCGCGACCGTGACCGTGGCGTTCTGCGCCAGCAGCAATTGCGCCATCGGCTTGCCGACAATGTTGGAGCGGCCGACGATCACCGCCTCGGCGCCGGAAATGTCGCGGCCCAACGCCTTGGCGGCTTGCTGGATCAGCAGCATGGCGCCGGCTGGCGTGCAGGGAACCAGCGCGCGCTCCGTCAAACCCGCCGAGAGCAGGCCGACATTGACGGGATGGAAGCCGTCCACATCCTTTTCCGGCGCGATGGTTTCCAGAACCTTGCTGGAATCAATGCCCTTGGGCAGCGGCAATTGCACGAGAATGCCGTGAATGGCCGGATCGGCGTTGAGGCTTTCGACCAGCGCAATCAACTGCGCCTGCGTCGTGGTCGCCGGCAGGTCGTGCTGCACCGAATGGAAGCCGCACTCCTTGGCCGCCTTGCCCTTGGATTTGACATAGACCTGGCTGGCCGGGTCCTCGCCCACCAGAACCACGGCGAGGCCGGGTTTGTGCGCAAGATTGGCCGTTTCCGCCGCGACGCGCGCCAGCACGGCCGCCGAGGCCGCCTTGCCGTCGATGAGCAGGGCTTTTTTTCCGGAGGGTTTGATGATCTCGCTCATGACTTCTCCTCAGCACATGGTCCCGACAAGGGATGGCCGGTTTTCGGCCAAGACCCTGCGCAAATGTCAAGTGGGATGAAAGGTGTCGGCCTTGCGCAATTGCGGGAACAGCGCCGCCCAGACGCCGACCACGACAATGGCGGCGACCCCGCCGAACAAAGCCGCGCCGACCGGGCCGAGCAACGCCGCCGCCAGCCCGGATTCGAATTCGCCGAGCTGATTGGAGGCGCCGATGAACAGGAAATTCACCGCCGACACCCGGCCGCGCATGTCGTCGGGCGTGGCGATCTGCGACAGGGTCTGGCGCACCACCATGCTCACCACGTCGAAAGCGCCCAGCGAGGCCATCGCGGCCGCGGACAGCCAGACATCGCGCGACAGCGCGAAGACGACGGTCGCCAAGCCATAGGCGGCGACGGCGGCGAACATTTTGACGCCGACCTTGCGGCGCAACGGAAACACCGACAGCAGTAGGCTGACCCCGATCGCCCCCGCCGCCGGCGCCGCGCGCAGAAAACCCAAGCCCTCCGGGCCGACATGGAGAATGTCGCGGCAATAGATCGGCAGCAGCGCCGTGACCCCGCCGAACAGCACGGCGAACAGGTCGAGCGAGATCGAGCCGAGCAGCACCTTGTTCGACCAGATGTAACGCAGCCCGTCGAGCGCGTTTTTCTCCTCGGACGCATCGGTCGGCTCGGGCGCGTTGGGCAGGGCTATGCGCAGGGCCAGCGGCGCGGCGGCGGCCGCGAGCAGCGCGCAGGCCAGGAAGATTTTTTCGGCGCCCCAAGCGTAAAGCAGGCCGCCGAGCGCCGGCCCGGCGATGGTGGCCGCCTGGAACATGGTGGTCGAAAGCGCCACCGCGCGGGAGAAATGGGCGCGATCCACGATCTGCGGCAGCAATGAGGAATTGGCCGGCCCGGAAAAGGCCCGCGACGCGCCGAGCGCGAACAAGGCCGGGTAAATCCACACGACGGGCGCGTCGGACACAGCCAGCAGGAAGATCGCCAGCGAAGCCGCGCCCTGGCCGAGGGCGGCGAGGGCCGAGATCTTGCGGCGGTCATAGCGGTCGGCGGCGGGGCCGCTCCAGCGCAGCAGAACCACCAGCGGCAGGAATTGCGCCAGACCGACAAGGCCGAGACTGAGCGCGCTGCCCGTGCGGGCGTAAACGTGCCAGCCGATGGCGACATCGAGCATTTGCGCGGTGAAGGCGCCGAGCCCCCGCATCAGCAGGAACAGGACGACGTTGCGCCCGGCGGAAAAGGTGACCATGGCGTTTCCTATCGGGAATCAGCCGGCGCGCCAACAAAATGTCGCGGCCTGGCGCGTCTTTTCGCCCGGCGCGAGCACGCGCATCGCGGGCTTCTGGAACAGGTCGCCTTCAAAACCGACGGGGTCGCCATGGCCGGTCCAGGCTTCCAGGCAGAGAAATTTCGCCCCGGGCAGCGTCCACAGGGCGAAATGTGGCAAATTCTCAACCTCCATGCGCAACACTTTATCGTCGGCGCGAAAGTCCAGCGCGCGGCTGCGGGCGTCGAGAAAGCACAGCGCCTCGCTGAACAGATCCGGCTCCAGCGCGAGGCGTCGGCCCTGGAGCGGAACGGCGCGCGTCTCGGCGGAAAACAGGCCGCCCGGCGCGATCACCGGGACCTCGGCGACCTCATTGGCGTCGAACACAATCTCATGCCGACCGGAGGCGCCGGGCAGCGGCCAGCGGAAGCCGGGATGCAGGCCGAATGCGTAAGGCATCGGACGCTCATCCTCGTTCTGAACTTCAGCTATGATCTCCAAGCCATTGGCCGATATGCCATAATCTATGGTTAAGCAAAACTTGAAGGGAAACAGCGAAAAACTCTCCGCGCTGGCGCGCAGCGCGAGTCTCGCCCTGTCCGCGGCGACGGCGACGACGTCAAAATCCGCGGCGCGCGCAAAGCCGTGCAGGCCCAAAGGGTAGCGCCGCCCGTCCACCCGGATCCCATCGCGGGTCCAACCCACCACCGGGAACAGCAGCGGCGAAGAGTCCGGCCAAGAGGCGGGATCGCCCGGCCACAACAGATCGTCGTCGCCGACGCGCCAGCTTTTCAGCTCGGCGCCGCGCAGGGCGATGCGGGCGCGGGCGTCGCCGCAGGCGATTTCGATGACGTCGGTCATGGCGCCCGCCGATGGCGGCGGTCTTCGATTTGCAATAGGCTGGAGCGCAGACGGGAGTTCGGCATGACGCAATCCGAAAAAGCGATTCGCATGGTGGGCGTGAACAAATGGTATGGCGCCACGCATGTCCTGCGCGACATCCATCTTGAGGTCGCGCCCGGCGAAAAGCTGGTGCTGTGCGGCCCCTCGGGATCTGGCAAGTCCACGCTGATCCGCTGTCTCAACCGGCTGGAGCGGCATCAGGCGGGAACCATCGTCGTGGACGGCGTGGAATTGACCGATGACGTGAAGTCCATCGAGGGCGTGCGGCGCGAGGTCGGCATGGTGTTCCAGCAGTTCAACCTGTTCCCGCACCTGTCCGTGCTGGAAAATTGCATGCTGGCGCCGATCCATGTGCGCAAGACGCCCAAGCCGGAGGCGCGCGACCTCGCGCTGCGCTATCTCGAACGGGTGCGAATCGTCGAGCAGGCGGACAAGCATCCGGGCCAGCTTTCGGGCGGCCAGCAGCAGCGCGTCGCCATCGCCCGCGCCCTGTGCATGAAGCCGAAGATCATGCTGTTCGACGAGCCGACCTCCGCGCTCGACCCGGAAATGGTGCAGGAAGTGCTGGACTGCATGGTGGAGCTGGCCCGCGAGGGCATGACCATGCTGGCGGTGACCCATGAAATGGGATTCGCCAAGCAGGTCGCCGACCGCGTTGTGTTTCTCGACCAAGGGCAGATTCTGGAAATCGCTCCGCCCGAGGCGTTTTTCGGCGCGCCCCGGCACGAGCGGACCAAGGCCTTTTTGCAGCGCATCCTGCATTGACGCCGCTTCAGGGGGCCGCCGCCTCCGTCAGATGGATCTTGCGGTAATCGACCTCCGGCGGGTCGCCCTCCTGCTGCGCCGGAGTGACGATGTCCGAGAACACATGGCCGAATCGCAGGTCGGCGGCCATATAGGCCCGGCGCACGATCAGCCGCTGGCCCGAAGCTTCGTCGTGACCGTTGAACACCAGCAGGAAGCGCGCCTCCATCGCCGCGAGATCCTCGGAAGAAAGGCCCTGCAGCGGGCTTTCGGCGTCGATCGGGTGAAACAGGGTCCAGGACAGGGCGAAGATGGGGTTGCGCTCCTGCGTCAGCTTCAGCGGGTGGAACCGGACGTAGCGCCGCCCCTCCTGCGTGTCTTCGGCATGGATGAACCAGAGTTCCGCCTCGGCTTCCGTCACCGCGCTGTGGCGGGCGTTGGCGAGGCGGGCCATCAGCATGGCGCGGCCGTCATGCGGGCCGAGCGCCAGCGCGTCGGCGAAGATCACCCGGGCGCGCGGCCGCGCGAATCGGGCGAAGATCAGGCCGGTGAACACGGCCAGCGTCGACAGGCCGGTGAAGATTTCGACCGTGACGATGAGATGGGCGTAAACATCCGCCGGGTGCATGTCGCCATAGCCCACCGTGGCGAGCGTCTCGACGGAAAAGAAAAATTTGTCGGTGAAGGAGCCCGGCCGCGCATTGGCGATGCAATCGCCGCCCAGCTGGAACAGGGTGGCGAATATCAGGTTCATCGCGAGGAAATAGACCGCGAATCCCGCGAAAAACGCGGGCCAGGAGGCCCGCATCGAATTATGGAAAGCGTCGCCGAACAGCGTCGGCTTCAGGCCGCGCGCCAGGAATTCGCGGTCGGCGACGAGAATTCTTTTCGCCTTGTCGGTGGGCTGGAAAATCATGGGCGGTCGATAACAGGCGGAAGCGTCAGGGTCAAAAAACAGCAAGAAATGCGTGCGCGGGCGTCTTGCGGACCGAAATTTATCTCGTTATAGAGAGGTCATCCGCTCCCTTCGTCTAGCGGTCTAGGACGTCGCCCTCTCACGGCGAAAACAGGGGTTCGAGTCCCCTAGGGAGCGCCAAGCGTGTTTTTAACATGCTGTTTTTTCCTGCCTTTTTCTGAGTTTCCCCAAACTCTTATGGAGAGGTTTGGGATGGCTTATTCGCGGATTGATCCTCGAGTTTGAGGAACGCCGCTTTCCGTGCCGGTCGTGCCAGAGTTCGACATAGGGCGGCAGCTTGCGAGGCATTATCAATCGTCCCAGGTGCTATCTGCTTGGTTTTCGCC
Organism: Rhodoblastus acidophilus; assembly: GCF_900187365.1. GTDB lineage: Bacteria > Pseudomonadota > Alphaproteobacteria > Rhizobiales > Beijerinckiaceae > Rhodoblastus > Rhodoblastus acidophilus. Next base: position 280,850 of record NZ_FYDG01000003.1, on the reverse strand, counting down.
CTCGTAGGGCAAATGATCGGCGGCCTGATCAAGGTCTTGCCGGTCCCAAACCTTCATCGAATGCAGGCGCTTGGGCGCTGGCAAGAGTCCGTCTTTCACCAGCTTGTCGAAGGTCGCGGCGGAAATATCGAGGTAGGTCGCCGCGCGCTCTCGCCGCAGCAGACGGGGACTGAAAGAGTTTTGCGGCCGGTAATTCGCCATTTCTCATCCATTCCAGAATAATGCGCGACCTTGCTTCCCTTGACCCGGTCAATTCCCTCGGGGGCGGGAGAGAAGCTTTCCGTTGTTGGACGGGCCGCCGCGCCCTCGCTCGATCCCCCGAAATCAGATGATCGGATGAACACGATGAAAATTTCGCCGTCCACAACCATGCGACGGGCGATCATGGAGAGCAGGCCATCGAGATTCGTCAGGCCGTCCGCGTCGCAGCAGCGACACCAGCGCGTGAAGGCGGCGTTCAGCGCGCGGCGCGTCTCCCGGTTCGGGTGCTGCGACTGCGCCTTGAAGCCGGAGCCCACCAGCGCGGAAACCCACGCCTCAACGCCAGCGGCGGCGTGGCCGTTGTTGCTGGCGAGATAGCGGGCGCGGCGGCCCAGCGGTTTGTTGGCGGCGATCTGCGCCGGCAGGGGCAAGGGGATTTCGCCGGCGCCATTCAGGCGGCGCCCGCCGGCAGCGCCGTCGAAGCCGAAAGAGCGCGTCTTGATGCGAGTGGCGCGGTGTGAAGAAATGGGTTTCGGGGCTGAAACGGTCATTTGCCGTCGCCCTCATCGTGCAGGCCACGCATCTTGCGAACCGCAAAAGCGATTTCCCAAGAAATGGCATTCAGGTTGATGACTGTCGGAACTGGATCATCAAACCAGCCCAGATTGTCCATTACCGAACCCGTCGCGTTCAATTCGCGAAATTCGAGGACATCCGAAAATGACTTCCGGCCGATTCCGATCCAGGGCGCATATCCTTCGGCCGCCAGTTCGAGCGTGTGGCGCATTTCGTTGACGAGATCGACAGCGGATTGCGCCGCTAAGCCGCGCTGAGTGAGCAGAACAACAATTCTCGCGCCTATCGCGTCCGCCAGATCAAAACGCGACCAGCCTTCCTTGTCCGCATGATGCGGGAACAGGCCGTTACGATTGCGCCACGCGCGTAGCGTGCTGGCTGGGCACGACGCGGCGGCGCAAATCTCGGCGGAGGTGAGGGTCTTTTCCATATTGATGCAAACGTATCACTTTGCCAAAAGTGATGCAAGCGCGTCGTTTTTAGTCAGGCGGCGTGCGAAGGAATAAACCGCCGATTGATCCAGCGGGCGGCGGCGATCAGCAACGGCCAGACGCGGCCAAGACGACGGCGGACAGGCGCGAGCGCGCGGGGTCGGAAGATGACCAATGCGCCGCCGTGGGACGCATCATCAGCCTTCCTGGCCTCAGCCCAGGCAATCTTCTGCGCAGCGCCGAGGTCGAGGGGCGTTTCGGCGATGAACGCCGAAAGCGGGCGATTGTGAATGACGCGACTTCCGATGATTCGCACGTCGAGGTCATAGGTGCGGCGTGCGATTTCCTCGCGCCGCTTGCGGGCGATCGCCCAAGCGCGGCGCATGATGGCCGCACGGTTGTAGACGTGGATTGTCTGTGACATTGCAGCCTCCTCTTGGCGGTCAATCGCCATTGCCGCCCGGCAGATGCACCGGCTGGAGCGAGGCTTCTGCGCAGCTAAAGAAGTCATCGTCGATCATATCAGCCTCGTCGAATTCGCCGGCTATTTCTTCAGGCAAACCCTCTTGGTCGCCACCGTCTTCGCCGTCAGCGTCGCCGTCCAGCTCGTCGAGCAGAGCGATGATGTTCTCGACCGTGGCTTCCAGCCGGCGGCGAATGGTGGGGGTGATTTCGACAAAGAGAGTCCGTTCACGATCCATGATGTTCATGGCGCGCCTCATGTGGTAAGGAAAATTTCAGACGGTAGGTTTTCTACCCCAGATGGGACGTGTGGTCAAATTTAGACCATATGGAGCAAAAATGATCCATGGCGCGCAGATTCGGGCAGCACGGGCGTTGGTCCGCTGGTCGGTTGAGGAATTGGCCAAGAGGGCAAGCGTCGGGGTGATGACCATTCGTCGGGCAGAGGCTGGCGACGGGGTTCCCTCCATGCTGCCGAACAATATGGCCGCGATTCGCGCCGCCCTCGAAGCCGCTGGCGTCGAGTTCATCCCCGAGAACGGCGGCGGTGCTGGCGTTCGCTTGCGAAAGGAAAATCACGATGGATGAGTACAATAAGAACCGCAAAGATATTCATATTTTGAACGGCAAGCTATTCTATAATATTGAAATATTCGGAGACTATTTGGCGCAGCGTGAAAAATACAAATCACACAAGGGACTTGATGCAGTTCATTTCTATCTGGTCTGCAAATACGGTTGGTTGCCCAGCGTGGCCCGGTCGCTTTCATTCGACGACTTGAACTTCTTGCTTGCCGAGGAAATGCACGGTTGGACGCTTCCGCCGGAAGCGCGTTGATCATCGGCTCATCCACGCCGACTTTATGACGCGCGGCTTTGCCGGAACCGCACCTGGCGCGGTCGTCTCGCCCGGCTCTCGCTTCGGCATGTCGGCGAATCGCTTCGCTTCGTCCCCGAGCCGCAACCCTTTGGCGACCAGGCTTTGCAGTGCGGCAAAGGCGTAAACGCGGCAGTCAAGGGCCTCGTTGCGAACGGCGGGGTCCTTGCGCCACTCCATCAGCGCCACGCCCTTGCGATAGGTCCGAATTTGCCGTTCCGCGCCAAGCTGGCGGAAGTAGTCCAGATCACGCGCAAGCGGGAAATGGCAATAGCCCGGGCCGGGATCGATGCCACGCAATCGAGCGACGATGATTTCCTTCGCCGCATCGACGCCGATGATATAGGGCGTGAACGCTTTTTCGCGGACTCTGGGCGGCCGACGCGGCCAAACTGGTATGCCCCTACCTCCCCGCCCCTTGATGGCCCATACAGAGCGCCCTGCGCGCTCTTGAGCGTATCTGTAAACCGTTTGCGTGTGGTGGCCGCCGGAATCGATGCAAGCCGCGCGGACGTGCATTCGGCCGGCGCGGGGGTGCTCGAAGGCGCGCAGCAGCTCGGCGTCAAGCGTCGCCCATAGGTCTGGCTTCGAGGGGTCGCCCCAAATTTCATCGTATTGCAGTGACCAGGATTCCTCGCCGACGCCCCATCCGACGATTTCCAGAGCCAGACGGTCGTTTTGGACGTCAACGCCGGCGGTGATGGTCAAGACGCCTTCCGGCAACGTCTCGCCCCAACCCTCAAGCCGGGAAATGAACGACGCCGCGTCGAGAGCCTCAGCGTCGCGGTCCTCGAAGGGTTCGCCGAGCTTGGTGTTGGTCCAGGGTTTCAGGCGCAGCGGATCGCGCCTGGCGGCGAGGAATTCGACCGCGATTTCGCCCCAGGCCTCAAACGGCGAATACAACGCCGACAGGTGAAAGCCAGCAGCGTCCTTGTTCTCCGGCGCCGTCGCGCGCCATTCGCCAGCGGCCAACATGGCCGGCTTGTCGGCCTCCTCGATGACGCCGCCGCAGACTTCGCAGGCGTAGAACGCCTTCCGAGGCTCGCCCTCCGGCCATTTCACGCCCGCCCACTTCAGCGTCTGGAAGGCCTGGCAATGCGGACAGGGGACGAAGTAGCGGCGCTGGTCGCTTTCGATGAAGGCCTTTTCGATCCGAGAAACGCCCGAATCGGTCGGCGTCGAGATCATGAGGATTTTGCGCCGGCCGCGAAAGGTCACGGTGCGCTGAACGGCGAGGGCGACGGGATCGCCTTCGCCGTCCGCGTCAGCCGGGAAGGCGTCCACTTCGTCCATGACCAGATAGCGGGCCGGAAGCGAACGAAGGCCGGTCGCGCTGTTCGCCCCGGTCATGACCAGGCTTCCGCCGGTGAATTCCTTTTGCGAAAGCGTGTTGCCGGGGTCCTTGGCGCGGGCCGGCGCGATCTTCGATCGCAGCGCAGGCGTCCCCTCGATCAAGGGTTCTATGCGGGTGCGGGAGTTGCGGCGAACCATGTCCAGCGAGGGCCAGACGGTCAGGATGATGCCTGGCGCGTGGGCGATCCAGTAGCCGATGGCGTTCAGGCCGGCCTCTGTCCCGCCGGTCTGCGCGCCCTTCATGAAAACCACGCGCTCAACCGGCGAAGCAATCGAAAGGCAATCCATGATTTCGGCAAGATACGGGAGCGTCGGGATGCCGATCATGTCGTGCCATCGGTCGACGGGGACCTGGCTGGTGATGATGAGCGAGCCCTTGTCGTAGCGGTCTTCGACGATTTCGAGCAGATCGCGCGCCTGTTCGGGCGTGAGGGCTTCCGGCCCCCAGTCGTCCAGAATGAGCAGCTTAGCGCGGGCGATCGAGCGCAACAGCCGTGAGTAGCGCGCATCGCCATGCGCGATCGCCAGATCGGCGAACAGCCTGGGCATGCGGGTGTAGAGAACGGAGATCTTTTCCCGGCAGGCCTTGTGTCCGAGCGCACAGGCCAGCCAACTTTTGCCCAGGCCGGCGGCGCCGGTGATGAGCAGATGGCGCCGCTCGGCGATCCAGTCGCAGGCGCCGAGCTTGAGGAACAGGGAGCGATCCAGCCCGCGCGGGATCTGGTAATTGACGTCCTCCACGCTGGCCTGATGGCGCAGGCGCCACCATGTCGCGGGGCGCACATGCGCGCCATTACGCGCCGCGCCGCCATGCCGCCGCGCCGCGACGCCACCATGTCGCGCCGGCGACAGCGTCGCGGACGCATAAGGGCAAGTCGCGGACGAAGGAGATCGAGCCCGAGAATCCCAAGACGGCGGGCGCGCCGATCGATCCCGGCAAGATGACGCCGAAATCGGGACCGGCCGAGAACACGCTCGTCAACAGGGAAAATCTGGTCAGCCCGCCCCCCGCGCCGCCGTCGAACGCGGGCGCGCCGCCTGCGGGCGCCGTGGCGACCCCGGTCAAAATGTCGCCGGAACCCGCTGCGGGCGCCGCGCCGCCGGCGCCGGCGAACGCCCCTGCCGGTCCGACTCCCGGCGCGGGCGACCTTCACTGATCAAGGCGCCAGCCGCCCCGGCGCCCGGCCTCACTTCAGGCAGGGCGACCCGGCGGCGGCCCCGCTGGACAGCGATTGCAGCGCATCGGTCGCGAGGACGTAATGCGCCGCGATCGCCCGGCCGTAATGCTCCACCGCCTTCTGGGTGTCCTTCGGGCGGCCGCCCCAGCCGAACTGGTCGTAACATCCCAGCCAGAAATAGGCTTTGGCGTTGCCCTGCGCGGCGGCCTTCTCGAACCACAGGCTCGCCTTGTCGAGTTCCTTCCGGCGCTGGTGCAACAGCGCCAGATTGACCTGGGCGTCGGGATAATTCTGCCGCGCCGACTGGTTCAGGGCGTCGAAGGCGGCGTTGACGTCCAATAAGGCGGGCGTATCCAGCAGCAACATGCCGAGCACGAATTGTCCTTCCGCGTCGCCGGCGGCGGCGAGCGTCTTGGCCGGCCCCAGCAACTGCGCCTTCACGCCGTTGGTGACATATTCGAAATCGGACGCGTGAATGGCGCCGGCCGTCGATCCCTTGATGGCGAGGCGCAACTGACTCAGTTCGGCCGAAGGCGCGCGCGCGGCGGCGGGAGAGGCGGGCTTGGGCGCGTCGGCGACATCGGACCCTTTGGCGAAGTAGAAGCCGGCGGCGACACATGCCGCGCCGCCCACCAGCACCGCGCCCTTGGCCACGCCGCCAAGCGCGCTCCAGCCGCGCGAAAAGCGCAGGAAACGGCTCTTGGCGACGTCGATCGCGTCGGACTTCCGCACGGGCTCGGCGTCTTCCGCGCGGGCTTCGATCAGGTGGGTCGCGTTGCGGATGATGCCGGTGGCGTCGGGACGCAGGACCGTCGCCCCCAGCGCGTCGCTGAAGGCGCGCATGGTGGCGAAACGCTGTTCCGGCTTCTTGGCGAGCCCGGTCATGATCGCGGCTTCGAGCGACGGGGTCACGCCGGCGATTCTCGGCACCAGCGGCGCGGGCGTCGCGGCGATCTGCGCCTGGATCAGGTCATATTCCGTATCGGCGGAGAACGGCGGCTTGCCCGCGAGCATTTCATAAAGCACGATGGCCAGCGAATAGACGTCGCTGCGTTCGTCGCCCTCCCCGCCCCGGCATTGCTCGGGCGACATGTAGAGCGGCGTTCCGACGGCCGTGCCGGACCGCGTCAGCCGCACGCTGCCGCGCACGCGCGCAATGCCGAAATCCATGATCTTCACCCGGCCGTCATTGGAGATCATCAGGTTGGCCGGTTTGATGTCGCGATGGATGACGCCCATTTCATGCGCATAGGACAAGGCCGTCGGCGGCCTGTGCGACGATGGCCAGCGCCTCGCGCACGGCCAGGGGCCGGCCGCGCTCGCGCAGCACGTCGTCGAGCGCCTTGCCGCGCACCAGCTCCATCACCAGGTGCATGTCGGCGCCGTCGATGACCGGCGAATACAGCGTGGCGATATTGGGATGATTGAGCAGCGCCAGGCTTTTCGCCTCGCCGCGAAAGCGCGAGACGAAATCGGGATCGCGGGTCAGTTCGGGCCGCAGCGATTTGATCGCCACGGTGCGGTCGATATAGGTGTCGATGGCGACATGGACCGCCCCCATGGCGCCCGAGCCGAGCAATTCAACAATCCGATAATGCCCGATCATCTGATCGTCTGTCATGAATCACTCCAAAGCTTGTCGATCCGGCTCGCCGCGCGATCCCGGCGCGGCGAACGGCTTGGTGGCGGCCTGCGGGTTCTCGGCCGTCTTGTCCGGCGCGGCGATGTGAAAAACGCCGACCGAAATATTGTCATGCCCCCCGGCGGCGTTGGCGGCGTCGATCAGGATGCGGCAGGCGTCCTCGGGAGAGGCGCCGGCGACGGCCGCGCACAAATCCGCATGCGCCACCAACCCGTGCAAGCCGTCCGAACACAGCATGAGGCGGTCGCCGGATTCCAGGCGAAGGCCCTGCTCGAAGATCGAAGGACAAATGTCCTCGCGCGCGCCCAGCGCCTGCAGGATGAAATTGCCGCCCGGAGCTTGAAGGGCCTCGTCCTCCGTCATCAATCCGTCGCGGATGAGCTTGGCGTGCAGGGTCTGGTCGTCGCTGATCTGATGCAGCCGCCCCTCGCGCAGCAGATAGGCGCGGCTGTCGCCGACATGGGCGAGATAAAGCCTGTCGTCGCGGATCAGGATCGCCGTGCATGTCGTGCCCATGCCCTCCGTCTCCGGATGGGTGCGGCCATGCTCGAAAATGGCGCGATTGGCGGCAAGCATCGCGTGTTCAAGCGCGCGCGGCGGCGGGTCCTCCGACGCGTAAACCAGATTGCGCATCAGCTCCACGGCCATGGCGCTCGCGACTTCGCCCGCCGCATGGCCGCCCATGCCATCCGCGACAATGGCCAGCGCGCCCTTGCGCTGTTGCGGCGAACCCGGCTCCGGCACGACATAGACGACGGAATCCTCGTTGGTGTCGCGCACGCGCCCGACATCGGACAGCATCGCCCCCTGCACGCTGAAGTTTTGTCGAGGACCGGCCGGCCCGCCGCTTGAGCCGCCGTTCGCATGGACGTTGGACGGGCGGCGCAGCCGATCAAGCAACGCTTTGGCAAACCGCTTCATGACGCGCCGCCTTTGTCGCGAAGATGGATTTGATCTCAATGATCAAACCAAAATGCGCATTCCTCGAACCTGCAATGATCCATCACAAAAGAGCGCGCGCGTGCGGGCGCCGACGGACAAGGCGAAGCGCCCCGCGGCGAATCATCCGGCCCGGATTCGCGGACCACGGCTTGTTTTCGCTGCGCGCCTCGCCAACAATAGCGTGGCGCCCGACGGCTTATACGCAAATAAACTCCCGATATTAAAGGCGGTTAAGGCTATCTCTTTTTGGGCCCTCGCCGCGTGACCGCCTCGCGCGTAAGATGTAAACGTGACTTTTCGATCCGTTGATCTGATCGCGTCGGCGAACAGGCCGACAACCAGGCCGCCTTGATGTCCGATCATGTTCGGAAGTTGCTTCACAGCACCTTCCTCTACCTTCCAGCCCAGTTCATCCCGCCGGCCGTTCAATTCGCGCTGACGGTGCTCTGGACGCATTTGCTCGACCCCGCCGCGTTCGGCTCCGTCACTTTCGTCATCGCCGCCCAGGAATTCGCCGCCTATCTCGGCCTGAGCGTGTGGTCGCTGTTCGTGCTGCGCTTCCGTCCGCGCTTTATCGGCGCCGACGAAACGCGCTTCCGCGAAATGGACAAACGCATGGCCGTGTCCGCCAGCGCGGTGCAACTGGCGCTGACCCCGCCCATGCTGCTGCTGCTCGGCATGCCCTGCGACGCCCCAACCGTTTGCGCCGCCGCCGCCTATCTGATCACGCGGATGCTGCTGGCCCATTATGGCGACTGGGCGCGCGCCGGCCAAAGCATCGGCGCCTATACCTCCGGTCAGTTGATCGGCGCGCTGGTCGGGGCGGCCCTGTCGGTCGCGGCCATCCGCCAGTTCGGCTCCAATCCCGCCGCAGTGCTCGGGGCGCTGGCGCTGGGCCAGGCGCTGGCCCTGGCCGTCGTCGCGCTGCAGACCGGGGTGCGCTTCGGATTGGGGCGGTTCGACCGCGCCATGTTCCGCGACGTCGCGCGGTTCGGCGGTCCCTCGATCATCGGCGGCGTGGTCGGCTGGGGCGCGGCCAACATCATTCGCGTGCTGGTGCAGACCATAGACGGGCCGGTCGCGCTCGGGCTGATTTCTGCGGGCTGGAGCCTCGGGCAGCGCATCGCCGGCGTGCTGGCCATGCTGCTGACGGCGGCGGCGTTTCCGCTCGCCGTCAAGCATATGGAGAGCGGCGACCGTGCGGGCGCGCTGGCGCAGATTTCGCTCAACGGCCTGCTGCTGTTCGGCGTGCTCGCCCCCGCCACCGTGGGCGCCGCCGCCGTGGCGCAACCCATGGTCACCCTGCTGATCGCCGAAAACTTCCGTGAATCGACCATAGCCATCCTGCCGGTGGCGATCTGCGCCGCCAGCCTGCGCTATCTGCGCATCCACGTCTGCGATCAGGCGATGATCCTGCTGGAGCGGCCCGAACTGTCCATGTTCGTCTCCATCGCGGAGACGGCGATGAATGTCGCGCTGTGCGCGGCCGGGCTTTATGTCGGCGGCCTGCTCGGCGGCGCCCTCGGCATGTTGCTCGGCACCACGATCGCCTGCATCGCCGGCTTCGCCTATTGCTTCGCGCGGCTCGGTCTGCCAGCCCCGGCGCCGTGGACGGCGCTGCGCATCGCAATCGCCTGCCTCGCGATGCATGTCGGGGTGCGCGCGCTTCCCGAGGGCGGCGGCGCGATTTTCCTTGCGGTCGCGGTGCTTGCCGGCGCGCTCATTTACGCCACTGCAATCGTCGCGCTGTTTCCTGACATCCGGGCCTCGCTCATCGCCCGCCTCCACCGACAATCCGAAGCCCCCGCGCAATGACGTCCTCCCTGACCGCCGCCCCGTTCACCCCTTCGGCGCCAGACGCGCAGGCGCGCGCGGAGACCAAAACGGCCGGGCGCATCGGCTTCGTGCATCAGAACGACGTTTTTGGCATGCAGGGCGGCATCGAGCGCTATGTCTCGACCATCCTGTCCTTCGCCGGCGGCCGCGCCGCGCTGGCGAGTCCGCCGGCTTCGCGTGGCGGCGCGCCGCACTTCGCCGCGCCTGTCCGCGGCCCCGAAGCCGCGCCGCAATGGCTGCGCTTTCTGCTCGGCCTGTTCGTCCGCCGCCGGGCGTTCGGGGCGTGGCTGAAGGCTGAGGCGATTGGGGTTTTGGACTATAGCCGGCCCGAATATGCGCTGCTCGCCTGGATGTTTCCGGGCAAGCGCGTCTTCACCATTCACGGCACCGGGCCGGGGCCGGGCCATCGCGCCCATCGCCTGCTGCATGACGCCTGCTGCTTCCTGCTGCCGCTGCTGGCCGACCGCGTGCAGGTGGTCGGCCGCGATCCCTCCGGCCTGCCCAGGCCCGTGCGCGCGCTGCTGGGATCGCGTCTCGTCCATATCGACGCCTGGCACGACGAATGTTTCGCGCCGCGCCCGCTGCCGGCGACGGACGGCGGGCTCAAAGTGTTTTACGCGGGACGGTTGGCGGCGCAGAAGAATCCCGAACTGCTGTTCGAGATTCTGCGCGAGGCGGAGCGGACTGCGCCGGGCGCGTTCGAATTCCATTATTTCGGCTCGGATTATGCGGCGTTCGTGCAGGCGGGACTGGGCGACGCCGTGCATGACCACGGTTTTCTCGGGCCTCAGGCGCTGGCCGAGGCGATCGGCGCCTGCCATTTCGGCCTGCTGTGCTCGGCCTATGGCGAAGGCTCGCCCTATATTCTGATCGAGTCGCTGGCGTGCGGGCGGCCGTTCGTCGTGTCGGCGCTGCCGACGCTTACAGCCGCTTACGAGGGCAAGATCGGCGTGCGCTTCGTGGCGCGGCAGGCGGCGGCGGATTTCGTCGCGGCCATGCTCGATCTGGCCCGGTCCATTCGCGAAGGCGCGCTCGATCCCGACGCCGTGGCGGCGCAGGTGCGCGCGCAGGCGCAATCGCGCGCCGTGCCCGCTTTGCTCGACGCGCTGTCGCGTCTGGAGGCGCCCCGTCCGTGCTGATCTTCGATCTGATTTTGGCGACGCGCCGTCCGGCCATGACCGGCGTCGAGCGTTACGGCGTGAACCTGTTCGAGGCGATGCGCAAGCTGCGGCCGGAAACGATGGCGTTTGTGCGCGACGCCTCGGGCTTCACTGACCGGCGCGGGCTGGTGGAGGTTTCCAGCCTCTATGGCGGCTGGCTCGGCCTGCCGCTGCTGATCCGCCGCCGCGGTCTCGCGCCGGAGGCGGTCATCTGTCCGACCGCGCCGGCCAGCCCGCTGTTTCGCGCCGACAAAACGCCGCTGTGCCGGATCGTGCATGACGTGTTTCCGTGGCGGCGCGACCGGGCGATGCCCTGGAAAGGCCGCCTGTTGTACCGCGACGTCGAGACCCTGATGGCGCGGCGCTATGATCTGCTGCTCGGCACCACCGAGCCGGTGGCCGCCGACCTGCGCGCGCAGATCGGGCGCGACGACATTTCCGCCTGCGGCAATGCGCCGGGCGTCGATCCCGATGGCCCCGAATGCGCGCCGCCCGGCGCGCCGGCAAACTTCATTCTGGCGGTCGGCACGGTCGAGCCGCGCAAGGATTACGGACGGCTGCTGCAACTGGTGGAAAGCGCGGCGGCGGATGCGCCGCCCATCGTGCTGGTCGGCCGTCCCGGCTGGGGCGACATCCTGCCCGAGATCGCGCGGCTCGCGGCGACGCGCCCCGAAAAATTCGTCTGGCTGCGCGATCTTGCGGGCGACGACGGCCTGCGCTGGCTCTACCGCCGCGCCGCCTGTTTCGTGTCGCTGTCGCAGGCCGAGGGTTTTAACATGCCGCTGGTCGAAAGCGCGATGAGCGGGCGGCCCGTGCTGTGCAGCGACATCGCCATCCATCGCGCGGTGGCGCCGCCCTGGGCGCGCTTCGCGGCGGCGTCGGACGGCCCCGACCTGTTGTGGCGCGCCCTGGGCGCGGCGGCGGCGGCGGCGCCATCGGCTGAGGCGGTCGCGGCCTATCGGCGGCTTTACGGCTGGGATCAAATCGCGGCGCGGCTGCTGGAGCTGCTGGGCGCCGGCGCATATTCGGGCCGCGACGCGATCGGCCTTTCGGGAGACGCCTCGTGCTCGTTTCGGTGATCATCACCAACTACAATTATGGCCGCTTTCTTGGCGACGCCATCGATTCCGTTCTGGCGCAAACCCATGGCGATCTCGAATGTCTCGTCGTCGATGACGGCTCGACCGACAATTCGCGCGAGGTGATCGCGGCGCGGCCGCAAGTCCAGGCCATTTTCAGGCGGAACGGCGGACAGGCGCAGGCGTTGAAAACCGGCGTCGAGGCCGCGCGGGGCGAGATCGTCATCAGCCTCGACTCCGACGATTATCTTTATCCCGAGGCCTGCGCCGAAGTGGCGGCGGTGTGGCGGCCCGGCGTGTCCTGCGTCCACTATCGCCTGAGCCTGAACGGCGACCCCGCCCTGCTCTGGCCGTCCGAACCCTTCCTCGACAGCGGCCACGCGGACTTCCTCGCGGCCAACGGCTATTATCCCTCGCCGCCGATGAGCGGCAACGCGTTCGCGCGCGATTACGCCCGCGAACTGCTGGCGCGGGCCGACCATCTCGACGGCGACGGCGTCGACGCCTATCTGCTCTATTCCGCGCCGTTTTTCGGCGCGATGGCCTATGTGGACAAGGCGCTGGGCGTCTATCGCACCCATGGCGGCAATGTCTCGATGACCTCGGGCCGCAAGAGCGTGCGCAATCTCGGCGACCACGCCTATTATCAATATTGGGCGCAGCAGAACGCCCAGCGTTTCGCCCGCGAGAAGGGCGTCGATCTTCCCGTCCGGTCCTATCTCGTCGGCGCCTATCCGTCGCTGTGGATGCTGGTGGCCAGAGACGGCGGCTATGACCGGCTGCCCCTGCCCGCGCAGGGCCGGCTGCTGACCACGCTTGTCGCAATCAGGGGCTTTTTGTTCCAGCCGGGCATGGACGCGCTGCGGCGGCTGAAGAACATCGCCTTTCTGCTGGCGCTGCTGCCGGCGCCGCTGGCCCTGCGCCGCCGCCTCGCGCAACGCTTCATGCTGTGACGCGCGGCGGGCCGTCTCAGTTTCGTCGCACGGCGAGCGAGCGCCCGAGGGCGTCGCGGGCGAGCTTGGGCGCAAGCGCCTGATCGTAGGGCGTGGGGCGCGGACAGGCGAGCTTGCGCCCGCATTGCGTCCATTCGGCGAGATTGGCGAGGTCTTCGCGCAGCCAGGAATAATTGTCCGAGAAATCCCAATTGGTGACCATCACCGTCGCCGGCTGCTCCAGCGCCGCCGCGACGAAGGAACGGAAATAGTCGGCGACCAACTGGTCGCGCGCGGCGACGCCGCTGGCGGCGCAATCGAGCACATCGAGTTCGGTGATGTAGATTTTCACGTCGAGCGCGGCGAGGTCGTCGAGGAATTTGCGGAACGGGCGCCAGTCCGGGCGCAGCGGATTGGCCATCCATTGCGGCATCAGATGCGATTCCAGCCCCACCGCGTCGATGCGGCGTCCCGCCTGTTTCAACTCGGCCACCAGCGCCAGCAGCGCGGGGCGCAGTTTTGGGCCGAACCGGTCGTTCTCGCAATTAGCCTCGTTGAGGAACAGCGCCGTCTCGCCGGCGCAGGACGCGGCGATCTCGAACGCCTTGTGGATATAGCCCGGCGTGCCCTTCGGGCCGGGGTCGAAGGCGTCGAACCACGCGCCCTGGCGCCAGGGCGCGTTTCCGGCCTCAAGGCTCCAGGCCTCGAACGGCTCGTTGACAAGGCCGCACCAGCGCAGCTTCGCCCCCTCGCGGCCTTTGAAATGCCCGAACACGTCGCGCAAATGCTGCTCGAACGCGCCCTGCAGCTGTTCGCGCCAGTTGCGCGGGCGGTCGCGCGCCAGATCGGTGATCCAAGACGGCAGCCAGTCGTTCCAGATCAGCGCGTCGCCGCGCAGATCGGCGCCGAGCCGGTCGGCGAGCGCGGCCATATCGTCCGGCTCGGCCCAGGTCGAATAGAACTTGCCGTCATATTCGCGGCGGCAGGCGATCGACAGCGGATGCAGATTGTCGAATTTCAGGCCGCTGCCGATCACCAGCGTCTTCGGCTTTTCCTTGGCCAGCGCCGCGATGACGGCGGAATCGTAAACCGTCTCGCCTTCCAGATGCGCGCCCCACAGCACGCCGTTTTCGCCCAGCGGCCAGCCGACGCTCGAATGGTAGGGCGGCGCCGTTTCGGAATCGCGGCACCGGTCGTCCGCTCGAGTTGAGGACGCGCCTGCGGCGGCGAGGCCGCCAAGCGCGCAGGCGCCAAAACGCCGTCGGGACAAAGTCATGGCGTATCCTCCTTCGCTGCGCGTTTCGACCGCGCGCCCACCACGTCGATGATCTCGAAGCCCGCCGCCGCATTGAGCGTGTGGACGCCTTCGGCGCGCAGGCCGGGCGGCGGCCCGAGGCGGCGCATCACCGTCTGGCGCAGGCCGCGTTCGTCGAGCCCGTCGATGCGGCACAGCGCGAGTCCGGCGCCATAGCCGCCCGTGCAATCCTGCGCCGGGCGCCACAGCGCGCCGTCGCGTTCGAACACATGGCCGGCGGGCCGCGCCGCGCCGGCGTCGATCAGCGTCGGCCCGTCGCCGCACGGCGTCCATGGCCCGAGCGGCGAGGCGGAGGTGAACAGCGACAGGCAATCCCAGCTCGATCCGCTGTCCTCCGCCATCGTCGCGGTCAACCAGAAACGGGCGTCGCGCGGGAAGAGCGTGGCGTCGGCCAGCGGCTTGTCGAGCGCGATCCGGTCCAGCGTCCAGCGGCTCGGGAAGGGATCGGCGCGGAAAAGTTCGAAGCCGCCGCCCCCCGAGCCTTCCGGCGCCATCCAGATCGCGCCGTCATGGGCGAACACCAGCGGATAGGACAGGTGCCACGGCCGCTCCAGCACGACGCGCGGCGGCGCCGCCGGCCGCCCCGCCGCGTCGAGCGGAAACCAGGAAATCACGCCCTTGCCGGTGGCGTAGGGATATTCCTCGCAAAACACATGGACGCCGCCGTCATGTTCGAAGAAAAACGGATCGGCGAAATAGCGGCGGCGGTCGTCCTCCAGAAAGGTCCAGCCGCCGTCGGGCCAGTCGAGCCGGCTTTGCACGCCGTCGTCCGGCGCGGTCAGCCGGCGCCAGGCGATGCGCCAGTGGCCGTCATGCGCCACAAGTCGGGTCAGGCGCCGCCGCGCCCGCGCCGCCAGCGACGCGCGCAGGAACGATGCGGCGGCGGCGAAGCCCGGCGTCGCCGTTGGCGGCAATGGCGTCGCGGCGCCCTCGCCCGGTCCGCGCCGGGCCAATCGCCGGATCAGCGTGGTCAGTCGCGCGGCGAAAGCTTCGCGGCCGGCGCCGAAACGGTGCGGGTTTTCCAGCGCGATCAGCGCGTCGGCGTGAACGCGGATCGTCTCGCCACAGCGTCGGGCGAGGCCGAGGCGCGGCGCGGCGCGCGACAGCAGCAGCAGGTCGCGGGCGTCGTCGCCCGGCGCGCCGCCGAAGATCGGGAAGAACGCGTCCGGCTCCGGCGCGGCGCGCCCGGTGAGGTCGAACACGAAATCGGCGGCGGCGGCGGGCGGGCGCAGCCAGGGGCCTGGGGCCTCCGGCGTCAGCCGGTCGCCGCACGGCGCGAAAAGCACGCGCTCCAATTGGTCGAGCAGCGCCACGGCGGGCGGCGCGACCGGGCCGGGACGCAGCGCGGCGCCGGCGTCGAGGCCGTCGCGCCTCAAGGTCTCGACCAAATGTTTGTGCCAGCGCAGCAAGCCGTTTTCCGGCAATAGCAACAGCACCGAACTCATCGGCTTCCATCCCTCGCGTCTCGTCCGGCGGGATCATGGCGGATAAGACCTAAGGAAATCCTCGCCCTCCGTCACCAAACGTCACGACGCGACGGGCCTAACCTGATGGTAACCATGTTTGGCCATGGTGGAGCGTCGCTCAATGCGGCGAGTGTCAGTGGCGTTGGAACAGTTTCGCATGAGCAGAGCAGAAGTGGGTTTCGGTTCGCCTCACGCTGGCGGCCTCGGCGCGCCCGAGTCCGGGATGGAGCTTGACGTCGGCGACCTGTTCGGCGCCGTCGCCGCGCGCTGGCGGCTGTTCCCGTTCGCGCTCGCCTTCACCCTCGCGCTCGCCGGCCTGTACATCCTGGCGACGCCCTCGCGCTATGCGGCGACCATGTCGTTTCTGCTCGACACGCGCGAGCATCTGACCAGCGCCCTGACCCCCTCCGTTCCGGCCAACGGCCCGGATTCGCCGCTGGTCGAGAACCAGATGCGGCTGCTGACGTCCAAGCGCGTGCTGCAGCGCGCCTATGAGGACATGAACCTCCAGGACGACCCCGAATTCAGCGGGGCGCCGCGCGCCGGGCTGAAGGCGCTGATCTTCGGCGCTTCAAAACCCGCCGAGCCGTCGATCAACCAGGCGACCGACCTGCTGGGGCGCGCGATCACCGTCAAGCGCGCCGACAAGAGCTATGTCATCGACGTGGAGACGCGGGCCTCCAGCCCCGCCAAGGCCGAGCGCATCGCCGAAGGGCTGGCCTCGGCCTTTCTGGCGACACAGGCGCAGTTCAGCGCCAATGTGGCGAACACCGAGCGCAAATGGATCGACGGGCGGCTCGACGATCTGCGCCAACGCCTCAAACAGGCGGAGGCGCGGCTGCAGGCCTATCGCGAGAGCAAGTCGCTGGCGCTGGCCGACGGGATGACGCCCTCCGAACAGCAGATGAAGACCGCCAACGCTTCGCTGATCGAAGCGCGCGGCAAGCGCATGGAGGCGGAAGCCCGGCTGGCACAGATCGACGCCGCCGCCAAGGCCGGGACCGAGGCCGGCGCCCCGGAAACGTCGCGCGAGGCGCTGCGCTCGCCCCTGCTCGACAAATTACTGGCCGATCACGCCGCGCTGGCCAGCGCAACCGTCGCCATGCAGGCCACGCTGGGGCCGCGCCACCCCGCGATTGTCGCCAACCAGTCGCAACTCACCGCGCAACGCGCCCAGATCGACCGGGAAATCCGCCACATCCGCGACGTGCAGCGCGGCAATGTGCTGGCGGCGCGCAAGGCGGAACAGGCGGCCGAAGCCAATGTCGCCGCTCTGTCCAAAACCATCGCCGACGGCGGGGCGACGCGCCAGGAGCTGAGCGATCTGGACCGGCAGACCGTCGTGCTGCGCGACAATTACGAAAAGGCCCTGGCCGCGCGCGAGAACAATCAGGCCGAAGCGGTGTTCTCGCCCAATCCCGTGCTGATCAGCCAGCCGCTGGCCCAGGCCGCGCCGGTCAGTCCCAAGGCCCTGCCCGCTTTGATCATCGCCATCGTCGGCGCGCTCAATTTGTGGGTCGGCGGCGCCTTGGGCCTCGAATTTCTGGCGCGGCGCGGGGCGAGGCGCAAGGCCCGCTCCTCGTCGGCGCCCGCGCCCGCGCCGCGCGCGACGGCGGCGGGCGTTGTGACGAATTTGGCGACGGAGGCCGTCGCCCTGCCCCCGTTCGACGCCGCGCGCGACGCGGAGCCGGACCCGGAGGGCGACGCCGGAATCTTTCAACGCGCCCTGCGCGCCGCGGATGCGCCGGACTCGGGCTATTATCAGGCGGTGGCGCGGCTGCGCCAGACGTTGCGCGCCCCGCGCGCGGCCGACGCGCCGCCGCCGCTGTTCGCCGTGACCGCCGAGGAGGAAGGCGCCGGCGCCACCACGCTGGCGCTGTGTCTCGCGTTGCTCGGCTGTGAAAACGGCGAGCGCGTTCTGGTGATCGACGGCAATGCGCGACGCCCGACGCTGTCGGCCCTGCTGCCCTATTTGCGGCCGGTCGGACCGGAGGACGGCCGCTGCCTGAGCATGTTCGCCGCCTGTGACGGCGAGGACGGCGAGGGGCGCGTTCTGCTGGGCCGGTTCAACGCCGGCGACCGCTTGCCGCTTCAGGCCGGCCCCGGCGCGCGGCTCGACCTGATCCTGCTCGATTGCGGCGCGGACGCCCGCCCGCCCGCCGCGCTGCGACCGGCGCTGACGGGATTCATCGAAATCGACCGCGACGGCGCCGCGCGGGTGCGGCGCGCGCAACGGGCGATCCCTGCCGCCGCCTGAGTTCGGGCCCCTGCGGCCCGGCGCCAGATCAGATCGGGCGCGCCCGCGCGCCGTTCGGCCGGCTGTCGCTTTCGCGGCAGCACTGCACCGCCGCAAGGGCGAATTCCACCAGTGAGATTTTCGAGAGATCGCCGGTCGTCTGCGCCTCCAGCAGCGCGAAATTCAATTCGATTTCCGCTCTGAACAAATGTCCGGCCAGGGAATCCACATCCGGGTTCGCGACGGCTTCGGAAAGGCTAAGCTCGGCGGCGAAGGTCTTGTTTTGTTCCGGGTCAAACACCGCCGTCATACTCCTATCTCCTTCCACTCAAACAAATTGGCCGCTCTATGCCGGAGCGTGGAAATAATATCGGCATATACTTGATACTATGACGGGTTCAATCCGGTCAATGGGGTAAATTTTACTGTTAAGCTCACGCTTGCCGAAGCAAAAACACCCCCTCTACTTCCGCTCCGGGCGCGCGTGCAGCAGGCTTCGCCGCAACGCCGCGCCGAAAAAGTTCACCGAGGTGACCAGAGCGAGCAGGACCAGGATCAGCGCCGACGCCTCGCGATATTCGAACAGGTGGAAGGCGGTGACGATTTCGAGGCCGAACCCGCCGGCGCCGACGAGGCCGAGCGTGGTCGCCGCGCGCAGATTGTGCTCAAGGCGATAGATCAGCGCATCGGCGAGGCGCGGCAGCGCCTGCGGCAGTTGCGCGTAGCGGAATACGGCGAGCTTCGAGGCGCCTTGCGCGCGCAGCGCGGCGCCGGGGCCTGGCTCGACATGCTCCAGCGCCTCGAAGAACAATTTGCCCAACATGCCCGTGGAATGGGCGCCCAGCGCCAGCACGCCCGGCAACGGGCCGAACCCCACCGCCGCCACGAAGATCACGCCCCAGATCAGGCCCGGCAACGACCGGACCGCGCCGAGGGCGAAGCGCACGATTTCGTTGAGCCAGACCGGCGCGCCGGCGTTGCGCGCCGCCAGGGCGGACAGCGGCAGCGCCAGCGCGGCGCCGAGCGCCGTGCCGGCGATTCCGGTGGCGAGCGTCTCCAGCAGCGGCCGCCCCCATTCGCGCCAGCGCGAAAAATCGGGCGGCGTCGAGTCTTGCGCCAGTTGCGCCAGCGTGCGCAGGGCGTCGGCGTAACGCGAAAACTCCAGCGCGCCGGCATAGGCGAAGGCGGCGAACGCCGCCGCCGCCGCGAGGGCGCCGGCCGTGAGCCGCCGCCGTTGCAGGCGGCGCCAGTCGCCCGCGAGCGCGTCATAGGGAGAAGGCTGCGCGGCGCCCAAGATCATGGCGCCGGCGTCCACGCGGTCTGCGCGCTCACCGTCTGGATCGCCGCGATCCAGTTTCGCACGCGGTCGACATCGGCGTCCACGGCGGGAATGAAGGCTTCGGCGCGGAACACGCCGAGCGCCGCCGGATCCTTGATCTCAAGGAACGCCTTGCGCACGTCCTCCTTGAAGGCGGGATCGAGCCCGGCGCGAAACGTCCAGATATATTCGGGGATGGGCGGGGAGTCCTGAAGCACCCGCACCTTGGCCGGATCGATCTTGCCCTCCTTGATCAGCCGGTTGAGGATCGGCTTGGACAGGCCGCCCGCCGCGACCTTGCCATTGGCCACCGCCAGCGCGACGGCGTCATGCGCGCCGAGCACGCGCAGCGTATAGTCGCGGCCGGAGATCAGGCCCTCGTGCAGCAATTGCCAGCGCGGCGCCCAGGTGCCGGAGGTCGAGGCCGGATCGCCGAAGGCGATTTCGCCGCCCTTGAGATCGGCGAGGCTTTGCGCCTTGCTGGCGGCGGGAACGATGATCGTCGCCTGGAAGGTCGGGCCGACCCCGGCGTGGCTCGGCCGCGCGAACGGTTCGAGGCCGGCGTGCTGCGATTGCAGAATGTAGGTGACCGGGCCGAGATAGGCGATGTCGAGGCGGCCGAAGCGCAGCGCCTCGGAAGTCGCTGCGTAATTGGCGCCGACCACCACCTCCACCGGCATTTTGAGCCGCGCCTCCAGATAGGCGCGCAGCGGTTCGTTAAGCCGCATCACCGTGGGCGCGGATTCCGTCGGCAGCAGGCCGATGACCAGTTTTTGCGGACGCGCGGCGTCCGGCGCCGCCGGTTGCGCCAGCGCGGGTCCGGCGAGCGCGGCCGCCAGCGCCGCGCAGGCGAGGCGGCGGGAGAAGTTCAGCATGTCAGACTCCTTGATTGAGATGGGAATGGGCGGCGAACACCGTCGCCTCCGTGGCGGCGTCAAAAGCGTGGGCGGGCCCGTCGAACAGCACGCGGCCGTCGTTGAGGCCGACGATGCGGTCGGCGAGCGCGCGGGCCAGCGCGATCTGGTGCAGCACCAGCACGACGGTCACGCCATCGCGCACGGCCAGCGCGCGCAGATCGTCGCAGAGGCGGCGCGCCAGCGGCGGGTCGAGCGAGGAGAACGGCTCGTCGCCCAGCAGCAGGCGCGGCCCGCGCGCCAGCGCCCGGGCGACGCCCACGCGCTGGCGCTCGCCGCCGGAAAAATTGTCCACCCGCTCGAAGGCGCGGTCGAGCAGGCCGACATCCGCAAGCGCCCTGGCCGCCGCCTCGCGCGCGAAACGCGGCCAGGGCCAGGGCGACAGCGGGTGGCGCGTGTCGGCGAAGGCGAGCAGGACATTATCCAGCGCGCTCAGGCGCCCGATCAGGGCATGGTCCTGAAAGATGGTGGCGGCGCGTTGGCGCAGCGCGGCCCAGGACTCCGCGCTGCGCAACGCCCCCAGCTGCTCCGACGCCACCATTCCGCAGCTCGGCTCGACCAGTCCGTTGAGCACATTGAGCAGCGTCGTCTTGCCGGCGCCGGAGGGGCCGACCACCGCCGTCACCGCCCCCGCGGCGAAAGCGGCGGACACCTGCCGCAGGATCGCCCGCCCGCCCCGCGTCACGCTCAGGCCGTCCACGCGCAGCGCGGGCGCCGCGGGCGCGACAGGAATGAACGATACGGGAGCGGCGAGATGCAGCATCGACATGAGGTCTCCACGCCGAATCCGCCAGGACGTGCGGATTCGATCCTTCGAGGACGGCTCATGCCGGGATCGGTCGCGCGGCGGGGCCGGCGACGGCGCCTGGACCAGCGGCCAGGCCTGTTCAGCTTTGCAGGATCGGCGCCAAAACGGCGCGCGAGCGAAAGCAGGGACTCGCCGCGACCGCCCCTTCCGAAAATGTACAATCTCGCAAGAACGACGTTCGCGTACGAACTCTTGGCCGAGGCGCCGAAGCGGCAAAAGCGCTGATCTTCAGGCGTTTGCCCCATGTTCTGGCGTTGGCCTGGGGTTTGCTGTAGTTCAGTTACATATTCTGGACAGCCCATGCTCGAAACATCTCGCCGCCCCCAACAGACCGCCGCGCCGAACCCCGCGCCCAACTGGCTGCGCCCCGGCGTGGTGGTGCACGACCCCTCCGTGATCGTCGACCGCCTCATCGTCGATTTCGCCGCCGAACTGCGCACGCGCGGTTTTGTCACGCGCGGTTTCGCGCGGCAGGCGGCGGTTGTGATCGGCGAGGCGCCGCTCTCGGTCGATCTCGCCACCGGCAAGACGTTCGTCGAAACGCCGCTGGCGGCGGAGGCGCATCTGGCGCGGGCGATCCGCGACGGCGCCGATCTGTTCGCGGTCGGCCGCTTCCCCGGCTGCACCGACGCGGCGCGCGCCTCGAAACTGCCGGTGGGCGCGGGCGCCGGGCGCGGCCTGCCGCTGCTGACCACCATCGCCGGCGGCGCCATCCACCATTGGCACCAGTTCGTGCGCCACGAAGGCTCGATGATCGCCCCCAACCGCCGCGCTTTGTGGGAATGGTGGGGCGCCGACCGGCTTTATGACGATCTCGCGCTTGGCGTGGCGGAGGTGGAGACGCGCCGCATCGTCTGCGGCCCGCGCTGGATTCTGGTCGAGGGGCCGCACGGCGCCGGCCTCGCCTATCTGCCGCGCCATCCGCGCGACTTGCTGCCGCGCCTGCCGGAGCTTTCCAAACTCTCGCTGCGCGCGCTGGCGCAGCTGTGCCAGTCGTGGAACCCGCTCGAAGCGGCGCTGGGCGTCGCCGCGCTGAACGCCTTTTACAACCGCGCCGATCTCGACGGCGCCTCCGGCAATGGCGTGCGCGGCTTTCGCGGCGCGCCGGGGCCGGTGGTGGTGGTCGGGGCGTTTCCCGGCGTCGATTCCATCCTGCCGCACTGCGCCATCATCGAGACCGACCCGCGCCCCGGCGAATATCCGGTGGCGGCGATGGAATCGCTGCTGCCCGGCTGCGGCGGCGCCATCGTCAATTCCTCGGCGCTGATCAACCGCAACCTGACCCGTATCCTGCGCCTCGCGCGGCATCGCCCGGTCGCGCTGATCGGCCCCTCGACGCCGCTGACCCCGCGCCTGCACGATTACGGCCTCGCCGTGCTCGGCGGCTTCGTCGCCCGCGACGTCGACGGGCTGGCGCAGGCGGTGCGCGGCGGCGCCACGCCGAAAGATTTCGCCCGCTACGGGCGCTACATCCATCTTCGCGAGCCTGAGGCGGCGCCCGAAAAGCGCTGACTGCTCGCCCCGACGCCCCGGCGTCCGACACGGCATGAGCCGTTCCCCTGGCAATCGCCGCACCCGTTGCGGCGAGAGGATACCGTCATGCCTTCAGATCCGCTCGTCCACGCCCGCATCGTCCCGCCCAACCCGACGCCTGCGCCGCGCCGCGACCGCGCGTGAAGGAAGCCGCGATGACCGACCTGACGCAAAAACTGCTGCGGCCCGCCAATCCCCAGGCGACGCGCATCCTGTTCCTGGCTCGCTCCGCGCCGATGGCGCCGGATTACGCCGTGGCCAGCTATCCCGGCGACGGCGGCTACCCCGCCTATTACCACCGCATCTTTCACGCCCTGCGCGATCTCGGCTATGGCGTGACCACCTCCAACCAATGCCGCGCGCTGCTGACCGAGGCCCAGGACGCCGATCTCGTCTTTTCGCTCTACAACCGCATGGCCATCGACAATCCCGAAGTGTTCGTCGCCGCCACCTGCGAATTTCTGCATCTGCCGATGATCGGCGCCAAGCCGAACATTCGCGCCCTCGCCGAAGACAAGTGGATGACCAAGCATTTCGTCCGCTCGCTGGGGCTGCCGGTCAGCGAGGGCGCGATTTTTTCGCGCGCCGAGGATTTCGCGGCGCCGCCCTTCGCCGGACCCTATTTTGTGAAAAACCGGTTTGGCGCGGCCTCCGAGGGCGTGTCCGAGGATTCGATTCAGGACGATTGGGCCGGCGCGAAAAAAGCCGCCGAAAAGCTTTTCGCACGCGGCATGGCTGTGCTGGTGGAGCGTTATGCGCCGGGCGTGGACGTGACCCTGCCGGTGATCGGCGCCGACGATCCCGTGATCCTCGATCTTGTGCGGCCCTGCTCCGACCGCGCCGGCGAGATCATCACCGAGGATTTGAAGCGCGACGACCCGCTCGGCTATGCGCTCTACGACGCCGGCGCGCATTACGGCGCCTTCGCCGAGGACGCGCGCAAACTGTGGGCGGCGGCGGGGCCGATCGACTATCTGCGGCTCGATTACCGTTTCGACGAGAAAACGGGACGGCGGGTGTTCCTCGAATTCAACATCTGCTGCCACATCGGGCGCAGCGGGGCCATCTGCCTCGCCGCATCGCGCAAGGGCCTGACCCAGGCCGACCTGCTCGGCCATATCGTCGAATATTCGCTGCGCCGGCACTGGCGCGCCGTGGAGACGCGCAAATGGGTGCGATGATTTCGATCCCGCTGGCGACGACGCGGCCGCCGCGCGCCTTTGGCGACGCCGCCGCGCCCCGCGCCGTGGCGCGCGGCTGGGATTTTCTCGGCTCCTGCCCCGCGCCGTTGCGGATGCGGATGCGCGACGAACTCGCCGATCTGCTGCGCGAACGCCAGTTCAAGGGCGCCGAGCGGCTGAAATGCTGCATGCCCATGGGCCATGGCGGGCGCACGCCGATGGAGCGGCTGCGCTACATCCGCGACATCGAGGATTTTCCCAAACTGCTGGCGTCGAGCGAGCATGGCAACGCGTTCAACCGCGCGTTTCACGCCCGCCACGTCGAGACCGGGGCTTTTGTGGCGCCGCAGCCTTCCGGCTTCGCCGACGCGTTTGAACAGGCCGGTCTGATCGACCCCAAGGGTTGGATGGGCGTTTACGCCGTCGCGCCTTTCGTGCTGCTGGTGGACCGGGCGCGGTTGGGATCGCGAAAAATTCCGCAAAGCTGGGCTGATCTCGCCGATCCCGTCTATCGCGGCGAGATCGCTCTGTCCGGCTGGCGTCCCGACGGCGCGCGGCATTGGCGGGCGTTCAACCAGTTCTTTCTCGTCGCCATCGCCCGCCTGCTCGGCGACCGGCTGTTGCGCGCCATGCTGGACAATCTGGCGGGGCTGACCCATTCGGCGCAAATGCCCCGGCTGGCGGGCACGCCCAATTCGCTGGCCGCGATCTATGTTCTGCCGTGGTCGCTGGCCGACCTGTGCCCGCGCCGCGACCGCGCCGAAGTGGTGTGGCCGCGCGAGGGCGCGCTGGCCTTCCCGCTCTGGCTGACGGCGCAAGCCGCGCACCGCGAACGGCTCACGCCTTTGGCCGATTATTTCTTCGCGCCCGCGACCGCGCGCTGGCTCGATCACAACCGCTACCCCTCGCTGGCGCCGGGCGCCGCCGGGCTGCCGGATCAGGCGCGGCTGGCCTGGCCGGGGTGGGACTTTTTGCGCGCCCGCAGCGCCGCCGCCGAGATCAAGCGCCTGTGCGCGCTGTTCCACGCCGCGACCGAGCGCCTCGACATGGGAGAGGTTTCATGCGCGTGATCACCGTCGCCGGTCCGCCCTCGGTCGGAAAAACCTCGCTGATCGTGAAGACCGCCAAAACCCTGCGCGAAGCGGGGCAGAAGCTGGCGGTGGTCAAGTTCGACTGCCTCTCCACCGACGACGACCTGCTCTATCGCCGCGCCGGCGTGCCCGTCGCGGCGGGGCTGGCGGGGTCGGTGTGCCCCGACCATTATTTCGTCTCCAACATCGACGATTGCCTGCAATGGGCCGAGGGCTTGGGCGCCGACCTGCTGATCGCGGAAAGCGCCGGCCTGTGCAACCGCTGTTCGCCGCATGTGCAGGGCGCGCTGGCGGTGTGCGTGGTGGACAATCTGTCGGGCGTGCATACGCCGAAGAAAATTGGGCCGATGCTGAAAATGGCCGATGTGGTGGCGATCACCAAGGGCGACATCGTCTCGCAGGCCGAGCGCGAAGTATTCGCCCACAATGTCTGGCGGGCCAACCCGCAGGCGCAGATCGTCGCCTTCAATGGGCTGACCGGGCAAGGTTCGGGCGAGCTGGCGTTCCACATGCGCGGCGCCCCCGATCTCGACACTTTGGAGGGGCGGCGGCTGCGGTTTCCGATGCCCTCGGCGATCTGCTCCTATTGCATCGGCGAGACCTGCATCGGCGAGAACCACCAGCGCGGCAATGTGCGCAAGATGCGCTTTCCCGAGGCGGCGGCATGAGCGCGCATCCGCTGTCGCTGCGGCTTGATGAGGCGCAGCGGCTCAACCCCGCCTTCGCCGCGCTGATCGGCCCGACGCCGAAACCCGATCTGTCGCTGGCCGAATGGCTTGCAACCCTCGGCTCCGACGATCTCGACCGGCTGAAGTTTTCGCGGGTCGAATTGGAGGCGCATTTGCGCGCGCTGGTGATGCAGGCGGACTCTTTGCGCGCGCCAGTCGTCGGCGTTCATTCGCTGCGCATTCTCGGCGGCCGCGACAAGAACGGCCGCGCGGAACAGCTCGATCTGGAGCTGCGGCCCGGCGCGATCGTCAGCGTGGTCGGGCCGACCGGATCGGGCAAAAGCCGTCTGCTCGGCGACATCGAATGTCTGGCGCAGGGCGACACGCCGTCCGGGCGGCGCATCCTGATCGACGGCGAAATTCCCGAGCCGGCGCGGCGCTGGGCGGCGAGCGGCAAGCTGGTGGCGCAACTGTCGCAGAACATGAATTTCGTGGTCGATCTCACCGTCGGCGATTTCGTCGAAATGCACGCGGAATGTCGCGCCATCGACGACCCGGAACAGGCGGCGGCGCAGGTGATCGCCTGCGCCAACGAGCTGGCGGGCGAAAAATTTTCGGCGACGACCTCGCTGACGCAACTTTCGGGCGGGCAGAGCCGCGCGCTGATGATCGCCGACGTCGCCCTGCTCTCCTCCTCGCCCATCGTGCTGATCGACGAGATCGAGAACGCCGGCATTAACCGGCGCCAGGCGCTTGACCTGCTGGTGGCCAGCGACAAGATCGTGCTGATATCGACCCATGATCCGATTCTCGCGCTTTACGCGCATCGGCGCATCGTGATCGCCGCCGGCGCCGTGTCCGAGGTGATCGAGACGACCGAGGCCGAGCGCGCGCATCTCGCCACATTGGAGCGTTACGACCGTCTCATGAGCGAATTGCGCGAACAGCTGCGCCATGGCGCGCGGCTGGACGCCCTGCCCTCTTTCGGGATTTGAAATGGACGCCTTAAAACTTCTGCTGACCCGCCAGTCGATGCACGCCTTGCAGGAGCCTGGACCCGACGCCGAGCAATTGGACGTGATCTTGCGCGCGGCGCTTCGCGTCCCGGATTTTCTCAATCTGAAGCCGTTCGCGTTTCTGATCGCCGAAGGCGAGGGCCGCGAACGGCTGGGCGCGCTGATGCGGCAGGCGGCGCAGGCCTCCGGGCGCCCGCAGGAAGACATCGAGCGGGCGCCGAAAATGCCGCTACGCGCGCCGCTGGTGATCGTGGTGGCGGCGCGGGCGCGGGAGAGCAAGCTGGCGCCGCTGTTCGACCAGCAGTTGGCCGCCGGCTGCGCCGTGATGGCGATGCAGATGGCGGCGTTCGCGCAAGGGTTCGCGGGCGTGTGGCGCTCGGGCTGGCCGATGCATGACGACAATCTTCCGGGTCTGCTCGGCCTGGGGCCGCGCGACCGCATCGTCGGGTTCCTTTATGTTGGAACCGCCGCCAAGCCCTATCCGCCGCTGCCGAACCCAGATCCTGCGGAATTTGTCCGGCGTCTGTGAGGTCGGGACGAATCTGTTCCCTCTCCCCGCAACGAAGTCGGCTGTCGCCGACTTCGTCACTTGGGATGCGCAAATCGGGAACACCCGATTTGCGTTCGGGGAGAGGGAGTTAGGCCCCTTAATACGCGTATTGCTCGGCCAGTTCCGCGCCGGTGCGGCGGGCGATGGCGCGGCGCATCCACAGCGGCTGAACGCCCGCCAGCATCGCTTGCACCTGCGCGATGACGTCGTCGATGGCGCGGTGGCGCTCCGACTTCACCGGGAAAACTTTTAACTGCTGCACGCGCACGGCGGCGAGATCCGACAGGCCCATGGTGAACAGGATCGACACGCCGTCGAGCGCATCGACGCGCTCGGTCAAGGGATCGTGGCCCGTGCCGTCGTCGTTCTCCATGTCCTCCATCACGCAGCGGCCGCCATTGGCCTCGCGGCCCCCGCCGGCCGCCTTGCCCTTGGCGCGGCGGACGAATTGCAGCGCGTCGATGAATTCGGACTCGTCGGCGGAGACGTCATAGACGACGAAATTTTTCGCCGCGACGAATGGCGCGTCGAGATTGGTCAGGCTGTCCGTGGTGATGGCGATGCGCAGATGCGGGCTGTCCATGTGTCGATCTCCTTGTCAAAGCGTTTTCAAGCGAAGCGGATTGCGGTTCGCGTGAAGAAAACGCGTCGAGCAAAAAACGTGAGCCTGTTCGTTGAACGCGGGTTCACCGAACACGCTCACGTCATCGGCTGGTTGATACTGGGCTTCAGTCGCCCGAATTTTTGCCGGAACGCCGCCGGCAGCGACATGGGATCTTTTCGCACGCGCGCTTCCCATTTCGGCAGGTCGGCGTTGGCGATCTTGCCGTCCTTCAGCGCCTCAACCGGAATGATGTGCAGCACGTCATGCAGCACGGCGTAGAAATCGATGGCGTAGCGCGCGCTGTCGCGATAGGGCGCGGGGATGTCGATGCGGACGTGATCGGCCTCGAAGGTCGATTTCGGATTGTCGCAGTCGAAGCGGAAATGGCGGTTGAAATCGCCCTGGCGCCGGAACTGGTAGAGGGTGCGACCCTCGTCGGAATAGCGCCGGATTTCGCCGCCGAGATCGAAGAACATTTCGGCGAAGACCCATTCGACATAGGCCTCGGGATAAACGCTGTCGCGGGCGAAGAACCAGTAGGCGACCATGGTCTCGATCAGGTCGAGGCCGGCGCTGGTGATGTCGAAATAATAAACTTCCTTGCCGATCACGCCGCCCATGCAGATCACGCCATTGCGCATCTCCACCTGGCCGTGCGGGTGAAAGGCGATCAGCCGGAGCAGGCGCGTGACGCGATGCAGCTGAACGACGACCTTTTCCAGCGGTGTGGTTTTCGGCAGATCTTTCGCGCGCGCCCAGGAGGTGAGGGAGAGATCCGTCGGATAGAGACCGTCTAGCGTCGCCTCGAACACGATGGCGGCGCGGGCGACCGCCGCGATGCGCTCCAGCGGCGCCTCCTCCGGCAAGGGCGGCTCGTCGAACGTGAGCAGGCGCGGCTTGGTGTAGAGTTCGATCTGGCGGTGTTCGGGCGGGCGCACCTTGTTCGACCAGCCGAAATCCGGGTTGGCGAAGAGTTTTGACGTGAATCCCATGATCGAACCTCAATGAAGCGCGGCGCTTGTTCCCCTCTCCCCGCATAGGGCGTCCGTTAGGACGCCCGTCTTACAACGGGCTATGCGGGGAGAGGGAGTCACAGCGCGACGGTTGGAACGGCGACGCGCCATGTGGGCACAGGCTCGGAAGATCATCACGCGCCTGTGCGAACCATTCTCACCAGGTGTTGAGCAGCCATTCGCGCTCGCGCGTATATTCCATATGCGTGAACATGGCGTTGGCGATCTGCTCGCCGAGCAGCATGGCGCCGCGATAGCCCATGGTCGGGTGGCGATAGAGGCCGGCGCGGTCGAAGGTCGGGAAGCCAACGCGCGCCATCGGGATTTTGGCGTCGATGGCGACATAGCGACCCTTGGAATGGCCGAGGATCAGGTCGAACTTCTTCGCCGGATCCTTGACGCGCTTCTCCAGCTCCCAAAGGTCGGCGTTGCAGACGACCTCCATGTCCCAGGCGACCTTGTCCTTCATCGCCAGGATGCGCGGGTCCTTCTTGTAGCGGGTGTTGTCGTCGCCGAGCAGCAGCAGGGTCGGCTCAAGCTCGACCTCCATGCAGAATTCGGCGAGGCCGATCACCAGATCGGGATGGCCGAACAGCGCCACCTTCTTGTTGGCGAAGAACATGTGCGCCAGATCCTGCAGCGCGTCGAGGGCGATGCCGCGCTCGTGGACCAGCGAGTCCGGGATCGGCTTGCCGGTGATCTCGGAGATTTTTTGCAGCAGCGCGTCCGTATTGGCGATGCCGTACGGGGCCGAGATCTGATGGCCGGGAACGCCGAACGAGTTCTTCAGATAGTCCACCGTGGAGGCCGCCTCGTAGCGGGCGAGCGAGATCGACGCCAGCGCGCCGGTGGAGGCCTTGATGTCCTCGACCGAGGTGCGACCGTGGGTGTGGATCGACTTGTCGGGCAGCATCGGCGAGTCGAAATCTTCGGTGTCCATGAAGATGTCGCCTTCGACGCCGAACTCTTTCAGGTAGTGCTTGAGCAGCACCACGTCGCCGGGATTGACCCAGCCCGGAAAGATGTTGACCTTGCCGGTCGGCTCGGCTTTTTGCTTGGCGATGTCCTTCCAGGTGGACAACATGCACTCGGTGTAGCCGCCGACCTGGCTCGACTTGAAGCTCGGCGTATGCACCGCGTAGATGTAGATTTCGCGGCCGGGGAATTCCTTCTCGATCTGGTCCTTGGCGTATTTGATGTTGCCCTCGACGTCATCGCCGATGACTTCGGTCGAGCAGGTGGTGATGACCGGAATGATGCGCAGCTTGGGATAGCGGCGCGCCAGGGTCAGCAGGCCCTCCTGGATGCGCATGTGGCCGCCGAACACCGCGGAATCCTCATGCAGCGAGGTCGAGGCGACGTCGAAGTTTTCCTTGAAGTGCTGGGCGAACAGCAGGCGGACGAACATGCTGCAGCCCTGGCCGCCGTGCACCAGCGGGATGGCGTCCTTGAGGCCGATGCCGGCGTATTGCGCGCCAGCGGGCTGGCAATCGTACATGGGATTGATGACGCCAGCGCGGTCGCGCGTCGTGATTTCGCAGCCCATCGGGGCGCTCCTTTGTGAATGGGGTTGGGGGGCCGCCGCTCGGTCGCATCGGCCCGAAAAGTTGCAGACTTTTCGGACAAGCTGATGCGTAAAATCGAGCGGCGGCTGTCGCGATCAATAGAGCGAGTGATTCAGCTCGTGGTTCAGGGACTTCGTGATGGTGTATTCACGCAGCATGGCCTTGAGGCCGTCGAGCAGTTCGCTGATCTTGGCCGGCTCGGTCTGCTCGATCCACGGGAAGTTCTCGCGGAAGTCCTTCACCATTTCCTTGGCGTCGGCGTAGAACAGCCGCTCCATCGGCGTGCTCTTCTTGATGACCCGGCCCCGGAACATGTCGTTGGCCGCGTTCAAAATGCCTTCGATGTTTTCCTCGCGGTCCCACGACCGGGAGAAGAACTGCCAGAGGTAGCGCACCTGGCAATAATCGAAGAGTTCCTTGACCTGTTGCTCGCTCATTCCGCAGCCTCCATGAACTGGGTCTTGCCGCCGCGAATGTCCTTGGCGGCGAGTTTCAGAAGCGGATTGGCCTTGGCGTTGTACATGTCGCGCGCGAGGTTCACGAAGCCCTCGAAGCCCATGTACGGACCATTGTGGTACGCGTGGCCGTTGACATAGGGGATATGCAGTTTCTTCACGAGTTCGCCGACGCGCGGGCCGGTGAAGATGACGTCCGGCTTGACAAGGTCGATGATCTCGAAAAACTCCAGCTCGTTGCCGTCATCGATGTAATAGGTGCCGGCCTGGCCGCGGGCGATGACCTTCTCGAAATCTTCCTGATGGCCGAATTTCGAGGACATCGCCACGACCTGCACGCCGAGATCGTCCTCCACCGATTTGGTCCAGTGCCACAGACGCGGGCCGCCGGTCCAGATCGCCATTTTCGTGCCTTGCAGCCGCTCCTTGTACCAATCGAGCTGGGGCTTCCACTTGGCGTATTCCTCGGCGATGAGTTTCTCGCCGCGCTCCTCGATGCCGAAGAAGGCGCAGACCTTGCGGATGCCTTCGGCCATGTAGGAGAAGCCCCAGCTGTCGATGTCGAGGCGGGGGATGCCGTATTGCTTCTTCAACTCGTTGGCGATGTAGCCGGCCGAGCGGGCGCAGTTGACCACGTTGAGCTGCGCCTTGTGCATGGAGCGCAATTCGTCATAGGCCGCGTTGCCGGTGAAGTGGGCGATGACCTGGATGCCCAGGCGATCCCAGTAGGTCTGCAGCAGCTGGGTGTCGCCCTGGATGTTGTAGTCGCCGATGAAGTTGATGGTGTAGTCCGAGGTGATCTCGGGCTCGACCGCGCCGACCTTCTCGTTGATCCAGTTGATGTTGAGAACATGGTGGCCCTTGGACTGGGACACGCCGGCGAAGCCGGGGCATTCGCAGCAGAAGATATCGACGTCGGGGCGCTCGGACATCACCTTCTTGGCGACCGCCTTGATGTCGTCGCCGATCAGCGCCGTCGGGCACGTCGTATAGACGAACATGCGCTTGATGTCGGGCATTTCGTCGAAGGCTTCGTTGATCGACTTTTCGAGGCGCTTCTCGCCGCCGAACACGATGTGGCTTTCCTTCATGTCCGTCGACCAGACGTACTTCATGTTGAAGTGGCCGTTGTCGGTCGGATAGCGCTTGGTGTGCCAGGTGTCGTAGGCGCAGCCGATCGGGCCGTGAATCATCTGGATCGTGTCCTTGAGGACGCCGCCGATGACCAGCTTGGCGCCGCAGAAGGCGCAGCCGCGTTCAGACAAAGTTCCGGGGATGGTGGCGGCGTTGGAGATCGGCAGGAAATCGCGCTGATCCTCGCCCTCCACCTTCAAGTAAATGTGCTTCGAGCGTTCCGGAATGTCCTTGTCGCATTCCAGCAGAACCATAGGCATGAGCTATCCTCCTCACGAGGTGCGAGCTTGAAAATTCACTTGTCCTGGGTGCGGCGCCCGGATTGGGTCGGACTGGCTCCGGCGCCGTCGGAACCTATGATCGCAGGAAGCGTGCCAAGTCGTTCGCGCTTTAGTCAAGTTACATAGCTTGACAGAGCCTTATCTATCTTTTGTTTTGTTTTTCAATTATTTAAATTGTTTTCACCCCAGCAGCCCAGTTGAGCCCCGACCGCGCGTTCGTTCGCGAGCGTAAGAATCCAGAGGCTGACGACATTTCCGTCAGGAACGGCTGGCGCACAGATCGGTACGAATTTCTTTCATTCTGTACGCAACAACGGAATACACGCCCCAGAACACAGCGAATCCCAGCAAATTATTCTTGGCACGGTCGTTGCAACTGCTGTGACCGATCCCCAAGCGAGGTAAGTCATGCTGGACGCCGTGCTCGAACACCAACCGGAAACGAAAGCCGGGACCGCGCCAGGCCTGCGGTTGCGCGTGGCCGTCGCCACCAAGGAAGGCGCGCGCGTCGATCTGCATTTCGGCCATGCCGAAGTCTTCTCTGTCTATGACGTGGATGCGCAGGGCGCGCGGCTCGTCGCGGCGCGCGCCATCGCGGAGCACGCCCTCAACGAAGATGAGGACCCGCGCCAGACCATCTATCGCATGATCGCCGACTGCCAGGTTCTGCTGGTCGCCAAGGTCGGCGCCGCGCCGCAGGAGGCGCTGGCGCAGATCGGCGTCGAGGCCACCAATTTCTACGCCGGCAAGAGCGTGGATGAAGCCCTGGCCGAGCTTTACGCCGCCAAGAAAGCCGCCGCCGAGGATGCGACACTCGACGCCGGCGAATTCGCGCTGATGCACGCCATGCTGCGCGTCGCCGATCTCGACCGCTCCATCGCCTTCTATACGCAGCAGCTCGGCATGCGCGTGCTGGAGCGCCGCGAGCACAAGAAGAACCAGTTCTCGCAGGCCTATCTCGGCTATGCCGCCGGCTTTGGCGGCATGACGCTCGAACTGGTGCAGAACTGGCAGCGCGAGGAGGCCTATGTCGCCGGCGACGCCTTCGGCCACATCGCCATCCAGGTCAACGACATCATGCGTCTTTGCGACCGCCTGGCGGCGGCGGGCGTCTCCATGCCCCGCCCCCCTCGCGCGCAAAGACATGGCGAGAACATCGTCGCCTTCATCGCCGATCCCGATGGCTACCGGATCGAATTGGTTCAAGCGCCGCAGCCCGATCAGACCGCTGCGCTCGAAGAAGCGAAGCAACTTTAAACCCGCAACAAGGAGCAAGCATGTCTCTTCGCCAAGTCGCCTTCTATGGCAAGGGTGGTATCGGTAAGTCCACCACCTCGCAAAACACTCTGGCCGCCCTCACCGAACTCGGCCAGAAGATCCTGATCGTCGGCTGCGATCCCAAGGCGGACTCCACCCGTCTGATCCTGCACGCCAAGGCGCAGGACACCATCCTGTCGCTCGCCGCCGAAGCCGGTTCGGTGGAAGACCTCGAACTCGAAGACGTGCTGAAGGTCGGCTTCGGCAACATCAAGTGCGTTGAGTCCGGCGGTCCCGAGCCGGGCGTGGGCTGCGCCGGCCGCGGCGTCATCACCGCCATCAACTTCCTCGAAGAAAACGGCGCCTATGACGACGTGGACTATGTGTCCTACGACGTGCTCGGCGACGTGGTCTGCGGCGGTTTCGCCATGCCGATCCGCGAGAACAAGGCCCAGGAAATCTACATTGTCATGTCCGGCGAGATGATGGCCATGTATGCGGCCAACAACATCTCCAAGGGCATTCTGAAATACGCCAACGCCGGCGGCGTGCGCCTGGGCGGGCTGGTCTGCAACGAGCGCAAGACCGACAAGGAATATGATCTGGCCGAATCCCTCGCCGGCAAGCTGGGCTGCAAGCTGATCCACTTCGTGCCGCGCGACAATATCGTGCAGCACGCCGAACTGCGCCGCATGACGGTGGTCGAATACGCCCCCGACTGCAAGCAGGCCGGCGAATATCGCACGCTGGCCCACAAGGTGCACAACAACGCCGGCAACGGCATCATCCCGACCCCGATCACCATGGACGAGCTGGAAGATCTGCTGATGGAGCACGGCATCATGCCGACCATCGACGAGACCCAGGTCGGCAAGTCCGCCACCCAGGCCTGAGGCC
Source organism: Rhodoblastus acidophilus (assembly GCF_900187365.1). GTDB lineage: Bacteria > Pseudomonadota > Alphaproteobacteria > Rhizobiales > Beijerinckiaceae > Rhodoblastus > Rhodoblastus acidophilus. The sequence goes on along the minus strand of NZ_FYDG01000003.1, from coordinate 246,879 downwards.
GGACGGCCCGGACCTCACGGTTCGGGCCGAAAAATTCCCCTTTTCGCGGGGCGGCGCAAAGCCGCTGACGCCTGGCGCGGCCCCGCGCGTTTGGAGCGCTCACATGTCAGTCGAATCCGCTGTCGCCTATATCAAGCGCATGCGCTCGGACGAAGATTTCCGCAAGAAAATGAACGAGCTTGCGGAGGACGAAACCGCCAGTTGGGCCGCAATCCACGAAGCCGGTTACGAATTTTCCATGAGCGAATTCAAGAAGGCGCAGGAAGCGATCTACGAGGAGCACGGCATTACGCCGATGTGAACCCGGCCGCCGATCTTCCCTACTGACGGGCGCGCGTGTCGCGCCCTTTCCTTTTCGCCTTTTCGCGCGCCCGCCTCCGACGAAAAAGGCGCGGCCAGTTTAGCTGATCTTATACTTTTTCATGGCCTTCTCGCCGTAACATTCATTATCGGAACAGTCCTGCGGCGGCCGCGCCGCTCCGTCAGGACGATCTATTTATTCGCGCAGCGCCGGAGGCGTCCATGTCGACCGAGAACAATTCAGGATTGCGGCCTGGACGATCTCGCACCGGAACGGGTTGGCGCAGGACGCGACGCGGCGATGGCGAGGCCGATGGTCTTGTCGGCTGAACGCGGCGCGGGCGGAAGGGCGCGAGCCTCCCGCCGTTTTTCGGTGGAAGTTTGTGATTCGCTTGACCAGGCGCGTCCGCAATGGGCGGAACTGGACGACGAAGCCTTGCCGTTTCAGCGGCTGGCCTGGCTGGCGCCGTGGTACGAAATCGTCGCGCCGCGCCATGGCGCGCGGCCCGTGTTCGTCACCGTGCGCGACGCCGCCACCGGGCGGCCGCTGCTGTTTCTGCCGCTGTGCCTGCGCCGTTGGCGCGGCCTGAGGCTGATCCAATTCGCCGGCTTCGGCGTCTCCGACTACAATGCGCCGCTGCTGGCGCAGGGGTTCGAGCCGAGCCGGGCGGAGCTTGATCGGCTCTGGCCGCGCATCCTGAGCGCCCTGCCCGCCGCCGATCTCATTCGTTTCGAGCGGGTGCCCGAGCGCATCCTCGGGCGCGCCATCGCCTTCGCGCGGCTGGGCTGGCTGCGCCCGATGGACCTCGGCGCCTGGATGCTCGAACTACCCGAAACGGCGCCGGATTACGAGGACCACATCCTCTCCGCCAAGACGCGGAAGGAGAACCGGCGCAAGACGCGGCGGCTGCGGGAAAAGGCCGGCGATTTCCAGCTGGAGCCGGCGCGCGCGACCGAGACCGCCGACGCCTATCTGGAGGCGTTGCGGCGCCAGCGCGGCGCGCGCTTCGGCGCCGACAACAACCTCGATCACCCCTGCTTCCTGGCGTTCTACCGCGCAGTGATCCACGGCCATCTCAACACGCTGGCGGAAATCTGGGCGCTCAAGGCCGGCGAGCGGATTCTGGCGACGCATCTGGCCTTGCGCGGCCCGCGCGGCTATCTGCTGATCATGCACGGCTTCGACGCCACGCTCGACGGCGGCGCCGCCGGCATTGTCGCCCTCGATCAGATGATCCGCCGGCGCATCGACCTTGGCGACCGCTATTTCGACTTCACCATCGGCAACGAAAGCTACAAGCAGCAATTCGGCGTGAAACGCGTCATGCTGCACGAGGGGTTCTATCCCGCCAGCCCGCTCGGCGCCGCCGCCATTCTGGCGCATTCCGCGCTCAAATACGGCTGCGAAGCGTTCGCGGCCTTGCGAGAGAGAGCCAACGCGCGCTAGCTGCGATAGCGCAGGACCGCCTGGCGCTTGCCCGTGAAAAACACCTCGATTTTTTCCGCCAGCGCGGCGTCGATCGGCACGCCATATGTCTCGGCGGCCCGCACCAATTGCGCGGCGTCGACGCCTTGCAACGAGGCCAGCCCGGCGTTGGCCAGGGCGAACACCCGGCGCTGCAACATTGCGTCGGCATGGGCCGCGATCCATCCGGTGCGGATCAGCCCGGGCTGGTAATCGTCCGGCGCGACAAACGCGCCCTGCACCGCCTGGATCGCGCCGGCCATGGCGATGTCGGCGAGCAGCAGGTTGAAAAACTGTTGGTCGGTCAAGTCCGCCATGTCACGCTCCAATCCAATAGCGACGCAAATCCGCGTCAGGAATGCGATCCGGTTTCGCCGGCCGCGCTGCGGCGGTACGTTTTGTAGTTGATGTTGTATTTTTCCATGCGCAGCCCGAGGATGCGGCGGGTGAGACCCAGCTCCTTGGCGGCTTCCGTCGTGTTGCCGTTGTGGTTCTTCAGCGCCTCGACGATCATCTCATATTCGACCGCCTGGATTTTCGCCTCCAGCCCGCAGCCGAAGCTGGCGCCCGTTTCGGCCGACGTCTGCAGCGACGGCGGCAGGTTATAGCCGTGGATCACGCCGTCGTCGGCGAGGATCACCGCGCGCTCAATGACGTTCTCCAGCTCGCGCACATTGCCCGGCCAATGGTACGCCATCAGCATGTTGAGCGCGGGCGTGGAAATGCGCTTGACCTCCTTGCTCATTTCCTGCGCGCTTTTCATCACGAAATGATCGGCCAGCAGGATGACGTCGCTGGAGCGTTCGCGCAGCGGCGGAATCGTGATCGGGAAGACGTTGAGCCGATAGAACAAATCCTCGCGGAAATTGCCCTTGGCGATCATGTCGGGCAGGTCGCGGTTGGTGGCCGCGATGATGCGCAGATCGACCCGCACCGGCTTCGAGCCGCCGACGCGTTCAAAAGTTTTCTGCTGCAATACGCGCAAAAGTTTCGCCTGCAACGGCAGGCTGAGTTCGCCGACCTCGTCGAGGAAGATCGTGCCGCCGTCGGCCATTTCGAACCGGCCCTTGCGCTGCGCGACGGCGCCGGTGAACGCGCCCTTCTCGTGGCCGAACAATTCGCTTTCGACAATGCTTTCCGGCAGGGCCGCGCAATTGAACACCACAAACGGACCGTCGGCGGCGGGGCTGCTGTAGTGGATAGCGCTGGCGACCAGCTCCTTGCCGACGCCGCTCTCGCCCAGCACCAGCACGGTCGCCTTGGTGGCCGAGACCTTCTCGATCAGCTGGTAGATGTCCTGCATCGGCTTGGAATTGCCGATGATGTTTTCCGGCTTGTATTTCTGCTTCAGCTCGCTGCGCAGGCGGCGGTTCTCGTTTTCGAGCCGCACCTTATCGACGTTTTCGAGCATGTAGAGTTCGACCGCCGGCGCAATCATCGAGCCGAGCGTCGCCATCAGCTCCATGTCCTGCTTGAGCAGGTTGCGGTTGTGATAGACGCGCTCCGCCGAAATGGCGCCCAGCACTTTCTTGGCGTGGGTGATCGGCACGCAGAAGAACGAGGCGTTGAGGCCGGCGCCGTCGCCATGCGCCTTGGTGCGGTCGAGGAACCGGGAATCGTCGGCGATATGCGGCGCCATGATCGGCACGCCGGATTCGACCACTTCGCCGGTGATGCCCTCGCCCGGCGAATAGACGCCGCGCGACTTTTCAACGTCGCTGAGGCCGAAGCTGCGATGGATGGAAATGGTTTCCGTGCTGCGATCGTAAAGCGTCACCGCGCCGCGGGTTATCTTCAGCCGCTTGCGCATGATGGTCAGGATAATGTCGAGCGAATGTTCGAGGTCCTCGCTCTCGGCGATCACCTGGCTGACCTTGTACAGCGTCGGCAGGACGTTGATCCGGCACTCGCCGGTGAAACAATGCGAAAAATCCTCGAGATCGTCGTCCACATCGCCGCTTGCCGACATGTTGCGCCCCATGCTCTGTCCCATCTCCTGCGGCCGGCCCGAACCGTCCGCGCCCCGTTGCTCCGGGGCGCGATCACATCCAAGCAAATTCCACGCCATTCCGGTTTCCGCAACATATAGGAAGGCGACATCTATTCTTCGCATAACATTGCAATCTCAACCAAAAAACATATAAATGTAATTTGCTTACATAATGAGCAGCCTGCTTCCGCGGCGGCCGGGCGGCGACGCCCGCGAGAACGACGGCGGCGCGGCGCGCAAAAACATTGCCGACGGCCCTGAGCTTTGCTATTGGCTGCCGCGTCATTGGGGAGTAGCCGCCTCTCGCAACGAGAGGGGTCGCGTCAACATCATCGCCTCGTCCGCATCGAGGCGTGGCGCGATCAACAGAGCCGGTTCAGACCGGACTGCTGGCCAGACCTTTGACGCCGACGCCCAAAGAGCCGGGGCGCGTCGGCGTCATCGGCGCCAGCCCGGCTTGGACTGTATTATGGTCGTCACGCTGCTGTTGCTGGTGGGCTCCGCGCTCGTCATTTATTTTTCCTGCGAATTGTTCGTGAACGCCGTGGAATGGCTGGGGCATCGCCTCAGCGTCACCCAGACCGCGACCGGGACGATTCTCGCCGCCTTCGGCACCGCCTTGCCGGAAAGCGTCGTCACCCTCGTCGCCGTGGCCTTCGGCGACAATCCCGCGCAAAAGGACATTGGCGTGGGCGCCGCGCTCGGCGGCCCGCTCGCGTTGAGCACTTTGGCTTACGGGGTCGTCGGCCTGATCCTGCTGGGATCGCGCAACCCGCTGGTGAAGAAGAAGACGGCGGTGGACGCCGACTGCGTCCGGCTCAGCCACGACCAGGGCTGGTTCATGGCGATCTTCCTGTGCAGCCTGCTCGCCGGCCTGCTGGATTTCCCCGGCAAGGCCTGGCTGGGCCTGGCGTTCCTCGGCGGCTATGCGCTCTATGTCTGGAAAGAGCTGAAGACCGACGGCGAGCTGCACGATTGCGACGGTCTGGAGCCGCTGCGGTTCAGGCCACATGACGAGCAGCCGAGCCTGTTCTGGGCGGCGCTGCAATCCGGCGTCGCGCTGGTCGTGGTGTTCGCGGCGTCGCGGATTTTCGTGGCGCAGCTCGACGTGATCGGCCCCGCCCTCGGCTTGCCGCCGCAACTCGCGGCGCTGCTGCTGTCTCCCGTCGCCACGGAAATGCCGGAGACGCTGAACGCGGTCATCTGGGTGCAGCAGGGCAAGGAGCGGCTGGCGCTGGCCAATATCAGCGGCTCCATGATGATCCAGTCCACGGTTCCGACCGCGTTCGGCCTGTTCTTCACGCCCTGGCGTTTCGAAGGCGCGCTGATCCTCGCCGCCAGCGTCACGCTGCTGGCCACGGCCTGGCTGTTCCTGCTGTTCCGGCGCGGCAAGGTTGGGGGCGCGCAGCTGGCGCGTTCGAGCCTGATCTACGCTGTGTTCGCGGGCGCGTTGATTTTCAAGGCTGTTCCCGCGTAAGGGCGACGTGCGGCGGCAGGACCGCCTCCACCCGGCAGCCGCCGAGCGCGGCCCGGCCGAGATGGACCTCGCCGCCGAGGCCGCGCGCGCGCTCGCGCATCCCCGCCAGTCCCAGGCCGATCACGCTGTCGGGGCCGAGGCCGGCGCCATCGTCGTCCACCCGCACGCGAATCTGGCCGGCCTCGTCGCGTTCGAGCGCGATTTCGGCGCGATGCGCGCCGGCATGGCGGAACACATTGGTCAGCGCCTCCTGAACGAGGCGGTAAACCGCCAGACGCTGGTCCTGGTCGGCGATCTCGAAATTTTCGGGCAGGACAAGGTCGATGCGCACGTCAGGCTGGGTTTCGCGCCAGCCCTCGACCAGGCTGCGCAGCGCCGGCCCGACGCCGAGATCGTCGAGCGCCGGCGGGCGCAGGCGCCGCAAAATCCGCCGGTTGGTTTCCTGCAAGGTCTCGATCTGGCCGCAGATCGCGCCGGCGCGGGCCGCGAGATCGGAGAAACCGGCCTGCTCCGCCGCGCCGCGCAGCAGGGCGGCGTTGGCGCGCAGGGCGAACAGATGCGGGCCGATCTCGTCGTGCAGGTCATGCGCCATCGCCTTGCGCTCCTGCTCCTGCGCATTCATCAGCCGGTGGAACAGGTCGCGCTTTTCGTCGGACAGCCGGGCGAGCGCCTCGGCCAAAGCGTTGAGCTTGGCGCAGAGATCGACGAATTCCGGCGAGCCGCGCGCCTCGGCCCGCACGGCGTAATCGCCGTCGCGCAGCCGGCCGAGCGCGCGGCCATAGGTTTCCAGCGGGGCGAGCGTGCGCGCGACAATGGCGCTGGCGCCGAGCATCAGCGCCAGCACCATCAGCCCGCCGATGGCGCCCAGCGTTTTGACATCCTGCCAGACCTCGTTGACCTCGTCGGCGGGATCGCCCGCGATCAGGAAGGCGCCGAGGCGCCGGCCGTCGCGCAGCACCGGCACGACGACGCTTTCGGGGCGGGCGCCGACCAGCGCATAAAACCATTGCGGCGCGGCGAGACGGCTCTCGTCCGGCGGCGCTTCGACCGCCGCCATCTCAGGCTGCGCCGAGAAGCGCACCTGGACGTGGCGCAGATCGGTCAGGCTGGCGGCGAGGCGCTGCATCCGCTCGCCATTCGCCGCGTCCTCGGGCGCGTTGGCGAGACTGGAGGCGATGAAGGCGCGGGTGATGCGCGTCATGCTTTCGTTCTCGATGCGCACGCGCAATCCCGCCGCCATCACCATGCGGCCGACGTCGGCGGCGAGGCCGAGCACAAGCAGCAGGCCGATCAGCAGATCGATTCTCAGCTTGAGCGACATGGCGGCCTCCCCTGCTTCCGGCCCGGATTGTCCGGCCCGCGCCGACGGTTCATTTGGCGCAGGCGCGCAAATCCTTTTCCTCGATGCTGACGACGGCGCCGGCGGCGATGGTCAGCGCGTCGAGCCGGCAGGAGCGGCCGTCCTTAAGAGTCAGTTTGGCGTCGTAAACGCCGGGTTCGAGCTTCGGCAGCTTGAGCCGTTCATCGAACTCAATGCTCTTGTCGTCGTCTTCGAGCGTCAGATTCGGGCCAAAATCCGCCGCGCCGGGCTTGGCCAGCCGGAAATCCGTCACCGTGCTGGCCGTCAGGTTCCAGATGCGGATCGGTTTGGCGGCTTTCGTTTCCGCCAACGCGGGATGCGCGGCCAACGCCGCGCATCCGGCCAGAACGACGCTCCATGCGCCACGCTTCATACGATCCTCCCCTTGTTATGGACGCGCCAGACTAGCGCATCGCCGGGGAATGTCTGCGCGGCTTTCGGACAAGCCCCCGCGAGGGGGCGGCCGGTCAGTTGGTCAGGCGCGGCGCGATCTGAAGCGCGTTGGCGAACATTTGCAGCAGCGCCGCATTGATGCCCTCCGGCGTTTCGGCGGTGTAATATTGCCCCGGCGTGGCGCAGGACTTCAGCGACGGCGCGATGTTGGGGATGTTCTTGTTGGCGTAGCCGTCTTCGTCGCCGGCGAAGTTCGGGTTGGGATTGGTGATCTTGACATAGGGCACGTAGAGGATCGCCAGCGTCGCGCGCGTCTTCAGCGTCGTGCAATAGGACGGCGTGAGGGTGGTGGCGTGGTTGGAGCCGCTCCAGCTTCCCGCCGAATTATACATGATCTGGTTGTCCTGGGCGCCGTCGGTGATCAGGAACACAAACGGCTTGGTCGAGCTCGCGCTCAGGCCCGTGCCCTGCGTCGTCGGCAGCTTGCTGTACATCTCGTTCAGCGCATTGTTGATGTTGGTGCCGCCCGAGCCCATATGCGTCCCGTCCCAGGCGTTGACGCCGGTGGAATCGCCGGTGTCGAGCAGGCTCGGGATCCCGTTGGCCTTGTTGGTCACGACGCCGGTGAGGTCGTTGGAGATGGGCTGATAATTGCCGTTCATGTGGACGATGAACGGATAGATGCCGATGCGGAATTCATTGCTGATCGCGTTGGCCACCGAAACTTTCTTCGCCTCCTGAAGCAGATTGGTCATGGCCACGCCGATGGCGTCGAGCCGCAACTGGATGCAGGGACTGTTGGCGCCTGTCGTCTTGCAGATGGATGCGATGTCGCCGTTCGCGCGCGTCAGGATGAAGCCCTGGCACATCTTGCCGTCGCAGGCCTTGTAGGTGGTGAAATGACAGGCGAGCGTGCAGCCGGTGGGATATTCGGCTTTCTGGTCCGGGTTCTTCTTGGCGAGCCGCGCCTGCTCGCCGGTGGTGGCGGCGGCGCCCATCGACGCCGACACGTCCACCATCACATAGAAGTCGAGATATTGCGGCATTTTCAGCGTCGAACGCGCCGAGCCGTTGACGTTGTAGCTGCCGAGGTTGAACAGCTTGCCGAAATTGAGCGGAATGGTCGCCTGATAGCTGCCGGAACCGTTGATGTTCTGGTTGTCGACGGCGACCGTGACGGCGGGCGTTTGCCCCGCCAGGATTCCATATTTGCCGGCGTTGCTTTTGAAATCCTTCAGGCCCTGGGCCTGGCCGTCGGCGATCGCCGTATTGGCGGCCACGCCGTTCTGGATTTCGGCGGTCGTGGTGGCGATGGCGCTGATCACGGCGGCGTCGAGCGCGCCGTCGAGCTGCGAGCGCGCCGTCAGGCCCGAGGAATAATCCATGGCGAGGCCGACGAGGCCGACCAGCGGCAGAATGGCGAGCGCGGTGAGGATGAACACATTGCCGCTGTCGTTGCGGCGAAACTGGCGCAGGAGCGCGGCGAAGGATTTCAGCATATCAATACCCGCTGCAAATGGTTGTGGCGCCGGTGTCGCCGGGGACCGCCACATATTTGATGTAGCTCGACGGCGGCACGTTGCGCGGCTTGAGCGCCGCGACGCTTTTCATGGCGATGGAGTTGAACAGGCCGCTGAACACGGTGGGCTGGTAGGCGTAGCTCGCCTCGACCAGCGTCAGCGCGCCCGGAGAGAGCGAATCGTCCGGCACGGTGGTCGACGTCAACGGCGCCGCATTACTTCCGGCGGAGGTCATCGGCGTCGCGCAGGGGCGCTTGTGCGCGCCCCAGGTCCAGGCGACCGCGCCGACATATTGGCAATTGGCGGCGCAAGGCGCATTGGCGGCGGTCATGACGACATGCGAGATCGTAATGCCGACCTCCGTCGACCAACTCGCGCCCTTGCGCGCGCTGGCCGCCAGCGCCTCGGGAAAGACGATCATGGCGGAATCGGCGGCCATCTGCACGTCTTCGTAAGTGAGGCTGCCCGGCGGATTGGGCGTCTCGGAGATGATTTGCGCCACCGAATACACGGCTTCGTTGAGATGCCGCTTGGCCGAGATCGCGTTGGAGACTTCGTAGGCGCCCAGCGTCAACAGGATCAGAACGGTGCTGACCAGCGCAAATTCCACCGTCGCCATCGCCGCCCCGTCGCGCAGAAAGGCGACAAACTTTTTCGCGCTCATGTTCCCCTCCTTGGCCCGGTTCGGCCGATGTCAGCAGCCCGGATAGGTCGGGGTCGGGAAGGGTTCGTTGCGAAACGCGACCGTCGAGGTCATCTGCCGGTATTTCGCGCCCTGGTAGGTCACGATCGGCCCCTGGCTGAGGAAGCTGGTGATCAGCGGCGCCAGATAGCTCACCTGCAACATCATGTAGGAGCCGCCATTGCCGAGGCAGAACGGATTCTTCGTATTGTCGACGGCCGGCGCGGTGACGCCGGTGTGGTCGCCATTAACATAGCTGTAATAAGGCGTCGGCGACGCCGTCTGCATGAAGCTGGACGCGCTGACGAACACTTTGCTGCAATTCACGAGATTGGGCAGCGCGCCGCACACCGTATTGGCGATAAAACTCTGCTGGGTCATCGCCGCATTGTTGAAGCCCGTGTTCTGGATCGCGCCGGTGGCGATCTGACGCGCGATTTTCTGCGCCGCGCGATCCATCTGCGCCCGCATATAAAAGTCGAGGCCTTCCTCAAGGATCACCAGCATCAGACCAAGCAACGGCATGGCCAATAAGGCGAATTCCAGCGCGACGGCGCCATCGGCATCGGCCGGGAACCGCCTCAAACCGCGCGTGCGGCTTTCTGCATTCCGAAGAAGAACCATCTGTTTCTCATAGGGTTTGTTCAAACATTATTGGACTGGATCCGCTCCGTTTGGAGCCTGACCCGAACAATTCTATAACGTGCGATATCTTTTTGGGCATGCCCTAAGAGGATGTTGTCCGGACTTTTGAAATAAACCGTAAACGCACAGCTTACGCTATCGAAGAAACATGGGGTCTTGTCGTTAAGGGAGGGGGCGGCGCGCGGCGCCGTTCAGCCGCGCCCGGCCGGGCAAGCCGTCGTCAGGGGCGGCCGCCGGCTTTCACAGATCGGTCGCCGCACGTCATTCGCCGCAGCACAACCGCCGATCCGAGCCATCGCAAAGGGGGGTCGGCGGCGCAGCCTGACAATCCGCGAACACCCGATTGCGGCCGAGGTCCTTGGCGCGGTAGAGCGCCGCGTCGGCGCGCTTGAGCACATCGTCCGGCCGGCAGTGCTGGCAGGGAATGGCCGTGGCCTGGCCGACCGAGGCGGTGACGAACGGGCTGGCGGAATTGGCGGGGTGCCGGATTTCCTTTTGCTCGATGGCCCGTCGCACCCGTTCCGCGGCGACGCTGGCCCCGGCGGCGTTGGTCGCCGGCAGGATGATGGCGAATTCCTCGCCGCCATAGCGGGCGGACAGGTCCCGCGTGCGATGAAACGCGCCGGCGATGAGCGCGGCGACGGTCGTAAGACATTGATCGCCGTAGCAATGGCCGAGATTGTCGTTGAAGCCTTTGAAATGGTCGATGTCGAGGAGCAGAAGCGACAGCGGTTCGCCCGTGCGGACCGCACGGCGCCACTCGCTCGCCAATGTTTCGTCGAAGGTGCGTCGGTTGGGCAGGCCGGTCAGGCCGTCAAGGCCGGCGAGGTCGCGCAGGCGCGCCTCGGCCGTCTTGATGTGAGTCAGATCGCGGACCGACTCGATGACGCCGATGAATTCCCCCGCCGGCCCGTGGATGACGCCGGCTTCGGCCGCGATATAGCAGCGCCGGCCGGTGCGCGGAATGTCGCACCAGAATTCGACCGCCAGCGCCCCCTTCGCCGTCTGCGAATCGGAATAGGCGACATAATATTCCGGCGCCCATTCGACCGCGTCCTTCAACACGAGGTCGGCGACGCAGGGGCGCTCGGCGCTGTAGAAGCCTTTCCAATGCTCCCGCGTTCCCAAAACCTCGCTGGAGCGTAGGCCGGTGAGTTCGGCGCAGGCGCGATTCCAGACGATGACTCGGCCTTCGCGATTGAGCACGAAGGTCGCTGCCACGTGCTGATCTAAGACCGCGAACATGATGTCGAACGTGGCTTGCATCAGACTCCGCCGGCAGCGCCTGGGATTGATCAAGATTATGCGTTCAGCCGCTCAAGCCTCAGAGCCGGGCGTCACACCTTTTCAATCGAAGTGACCACTTCGTTGACAAGGCTGTAGGTCGAATTCTGCTGCGCCTCCAATTCGATAAAGCGGCGCATCAGGCCAGTCAGATCGTTTTGCATGGCGGTGATTGTTTTCAATGCCTCATCCAATTCGGTGCGAAGCGCGTGAATCTGGTGATCGGGGGTCAATTCATTCCACACTTTGCTCATTGAGTGTCTCCCTGTGAACGTCAAAATCTTACAAACCAAGACTTACGCGTAGCTAATGTTCTATCTTGCCGCGACATTTCGCGCGAGAACTTGATGATTCGAAGCTATTCATTGCTTAAAAAAGGGTTTCAGCTTCCGCTCCGGCATGCGGATCGCGGCGAGGGCGACGCCGGCTTGCCGCGCCCCATGGCGCCAAAGCCGCGCCAAAGCCGCGCCTGCGACAAATTGCCCTTGCCGTTCATGACGTTGGCTTGCGTTGGATCAAACCCGCGCGGCGGCGTCCGGTCTATGACGTTATGGTGACTTCACGTCGCAGATGCCCATTTCATGGGCGTTTCCTCCCCGACTTGGACCGCCCTGCCCGGGCGGTCCTTTTTCTTTTTAACGCCGTGGGAGCCGCACAGCGGCGTGAACGCGCGGGCTCAGCTGACCTTTGGTGATGGATTGCGCGGCGCAAAACCGCTGATTAACCTCACCCGCGTCGAGGACGCGGCCTTTTCGCCGCGCGCTCGCCGGTTCGACGCCTGATCGGCGTTAACCGTTGGAATGGCGAGGTCGCCGGGGCGCGAAGCGCGCGGCGACCGACAGGCGGCGGCAGGTGGCGCGTGTATGATTTTTTCGCCGTGCAGGCGCCATCGTCGCGCCGCAGCCTTCGCGCGCCATATTTGACATGAAAATTTCAGGAATGATCGCATGAGCATCAGCGAAGCGGCGCCCCACGCCCCGCCCCCCACAAATTTGCGCGCGACCCTCAGGCGCGAGAGCGTGCTGGCGATTCCGGTGGCGACCTGCGCCGCCTTCCTCAGCTTCGGCCCCTTGATACTCTCAGACTTGAGCCAGCCGGCGAAGCTCGGATTCGTCTTCCTGTGGTTGTTTGGCGTGATCCTGGTCTCGTCGCTGGGCGTCGTGCGTCATGCCGAGCACCTCGCGCAGCTCATGGGAGAGCCGTACGGCACGCTGATCCTCACGCTGGCGGTGACGGCGATCGAGGTGATGAGCATTTCCGCCATCATGCTGCACGGCGCCAACAATCCGACGCTGGTGCGCGACACGCTGCTGTCGGTGATCATGATCGTGCTCAACGGAATGGTCGGCCTGTCGCTGCTGCTTGGCGCGCTCAGGCGCCGCGAACAGCATTATAATCTGCAAGGGGCGAACGCCTATCTCGGCGTGATCATTCCGCTGGCGGTGCTGACGCTGATCATGCCCAATTACACCACGACGACGGCGGGACCGACGCTCTCAAACGCGCAGGAGCATTTCCTGTCGCTGATGGCGGCGGCGCTCTACGCCACCTTCCTCACGGCGCAGACGGGCCGGCACCGCGGCTATTTCACCGGGCCGGACCAGGAGGAACGCCATGGCAAGGTCGCGCCGACGGGAAGCCGCTCCATCGCCTTCCACGCGGCCATGCTGGGCGCCTTCATGCTGCCCGTCGTGTATCTGGCCGAACAGCTCGCGCATCCCGTCGATTATCTGATCGAGACCATGGGAGCGCCCTCCACATTGGGAGGCGTGACGATCGCGGCGCTGGTGGCGACGCCGGAGGCGATTGGCGCCACCGCGGCGGCGGTCCGCAACCAGATGCAAAGGTCCATCAATATTTTCCTGGGGTCGGTGCTGTCGACGATCGGCCTCACTGTGCCGGCCATGCTGGTCGTGAGCCATTGGACCGGTCGCACCATGGTGCTGGGCGTCGAACACGCCGACTTCGTGATGCTGTTGCTGACGCTGGGGGTGAGCATCGTCACATTCGCCAGCGGGCGCACCAACATCCTGCAGGGAATCGTGCATTTGCTGCTGTTCCTGGCTTTCGTGCTGCTGATCTTCCAAGGCTGAGGCAAGCGAACGCGCGCCGGGCGGACAACCGCCCGGCCCACCCGGAAGATTTTTCAGGCGGCGCTCCAATGGGTTCGTCGCCGGAACAGCCCAAGGGGCGCCGTCGAGAAGTCCAAACGCAAGAAAGCCGGCGATGAACGCCGGCTTTTCTTTTGCTAATCAGATTAGCTCGAGATTTCGATGGTGGGCGCACAAGGGCTCGAACCTTGGACCCGCTGATTAAGAGTTATCATAAAGTTATTATATTTCAAACTGTTACGAGAGTGACCATGCGACATTCGCCGTTTCGCGGCCAAAATCGCACAATCCATCAGCTCCCCAGCCACGCGAGAAAGGCGTGCCACTTGTGGCCGACAACTGTGAAGATCCCGGCCGTTCCAGCGATGCCAACGACGGCGCGCCCAAGCCGTGTAGCGCCCCTGCCCTGGAGCATCATTTCGTACATGGCATCAACCTTCGGAGCCATGTCCTCGGCAATCTGCTCCAGCACAGCGACGCGCTCATGCAGGGTTGGATCGCTGGCAGCGGGGCTCATCTCAATCTCCAATTGCGAGAGAATGCGCGGCTCGGCCGATCCGAGCCGCGCGTAGGGCGTCACCCGATGGCGGACACCGGCGCACAGCCGAGCGCGCTGAGCTTGGCCAAGACGAGCGGCTTGAGCTTGTCGCCAAGCCATTTCGCCACCTTCGGCTCGGACGCCACGATATAGCTCACCGCTTCGGCGACGACGGCGTTCGCGATCGGCAACGGGAGTTTCTGTCCCGCCACCGCGCCCTCGACCTGCGCCAAGGCGGTGTTCACCGCGTTCGTCACCATGCCGTCCGTGATGAACAGCCGGAGATAAGACGGCACGAACTTGGCGACCAGGAACGACGCCAGCGTGACGGCGACGCCCCCAACGGCGACGATCAACTCTTTGAGCCAGTCGCCCCAAGGGATGACCACCACCTGAGGCGCGGCGTCGGCGGCGTGCGCCGGCGCGAGGCCAAGCAAGGCGAAAACAATCGCGACAGAGACCGCGAAGACAGACGAAAATTTCATGCGTGTTCCTTTCTCGTTTTTCCCGCTGCGAGCGCCGTCGTGACGCGCGCGACGAAATCGGTTTTGTCCACAAGCTTGCCCGGGCAGTCGTGATGATCCCGCAGGCATTCGCGGTGAAAGCGTATCGCGGTCGGAGCGATGTTGAGCGCGCGGCAGATCGCGGCGATGGCGGCGACGGCGTTGTCGCGCACCTTGGCGCCATCGCCGGCGTCGAAAGCTTCGGTCGCATAGTCGCCGACCATCTCGACGCCGATCGACGTCTTGTTGAAGCAGGAGGCGTGAACGCCGTCCGCTTCCAGATCACAGGCGAGCCAGATGAAATCCGGCGCCACGAACAGGTGCGGGCCGCTGTGCCAGCCCTTGGTCTTGTAATAGGCGTTCAGGTTCTTGACGCGCTGCGTCCCGCCCGCGATTCCCAAGCCAGCCTTGGCCCATTGCTTGATGTTGGGTTCCGCCGTGTTGTGGACAGTGATGGCGCTCGGCCGCCAGCTTTTGTCCCAACGAAGGCCGGAGCAATATGCGGCGAAGTCCGTGGGCGTGAAGTGAAGAGGCGTTGTAAGGAAAGTCATCTTGTCACCTCACCGATAACGACCGGCGGTTAGAGCGGCCATGACCACGCCGGATTTCACGACCAGGGCGTTGGCCGGGTAGTTCAGATGCAAGCCGTCAAAGGTGAGCTGGCAATAGCCACTGCAATTCGGCCCCCAGACAGCCCATTTTCCACTTCCCCTGTAAGCTTCGACCGCGTCGGCCAAGTCGATAACGCCAGCAAGGTTTGGGTCTGGAACCATCCTGAACCAGTCGTTTATGTCCTGCCGCACATTATCATTGGCGAATGGCGTCTGATTATCGACGGTCTTATAAGCGTCAGTTGAAGTTGAGTACGGCGGATAGGTGGCCTGATATACCGGCTTGCCGGGAAACGACGCCCAAATTGTCTTGAGGTTTGCTTTGACCGTCGCTTCCGGATATCCGACGGATACGTCGTTAATTCCGACCTGAACCACAACGTCAGTGACATATGCCGCCAGGGCCGCGCGGGCTGAATGGCCATTGGCGAGGCCGTTGGCGCTGTCGCCAAACACGCTCGCGTTGATATAGGCCATCGTCGGGCCGATGGACCGAGCGATGACACCGACGTCGCCGCCCTGCGATGGCACGTCGCGATAGCCCCACCCGTTGCTGTCGCCGGCGATCATCACAGACCGAACCGTCGTCTGCGCGACGATGGCGACCGGGTAGATTGCGGCTTGCCCACTCTGGTTGTCGGCGATCGTGCCGCCCATCACCTGATTGGCGACGCTGGCGCCGCAGTTGAGCGCGTCACCGCCTGCCGCGTAGATCGGGCCGCCATTGTTGTCGCCGTTGCCCGTGTAAGGCATCCCGGCCGAACCCGCCGCGGTCGAGACAAGAGGCCGCAGCCAGAACGTCGCATTCTTCGGGATATTTATGGCGATGGCGTCGGAGAGCAGCGATTGACCCGGCGACTGAACATTGGAGTTTGTGCCGCTCCACGTGACCCGCGTTTCCACGCCGGCCGGGTATTCAATGGCAACCTGAAACGTCAAAGACTGTGGCGCGATCGTCTCGCCGTTCGAGGCCTGTCCAATCCACGACGCATAGGCCACCTGCAACGACGTGATGTTGTCGCGCGCGACGTGCATGGTGCGCCCCTGGCATTGCTGCCAGTTGCCGAGCTTGACCGGAATATAAGAGCGCGTCGCGACCTGACGCAGCCCCACAGGCTCTTTGACTGGCCCCGCCGTCCGCGCATCATTGAACGTGACCGCGCCGCTGAACGTGTTGCTCCCCGAGTACGCGTTGGAGCCGGTCAGCAGGTTCCCCGTCACGGAGGCCACCGGCAAGAACGCGTGCGCGGCGTTATCCAGCGCCCCAATCGGCACGCAGGTATGAGAGGCGTCGTAAATGCAGACGGTGCGCGGATTAGCGCCCGTGCGCAAACCGAAGTTGACCGACGTTTCGGCCGCTCCAGCCGGCGCTGCCCACAGAAGAAGCAGCGCGAGGAATGCGAACAGCTTACGGATCAAGAGGCGAGTCCCTTCATGGCGACAAAGGCCGCGCCCATCTGCGAGGACGACAGGCCAAGGGTGGATTGGATGAAGGCGTAGAGCGCATCGCCGGCGACCATGGTCGCGCCGTGCCGCCATTGGATCGTGAGGGGATCGGCGATGTCGGCCGACACGCCCTGATCAATGACGTAAATGGCGGAGAGCCCAGCGACCGATTGAGAGGCCAGCCAGGTCCGCGCCTGGCGCATCGTCACGGAGTTCGAGAACAGGGACGAGGCCGCGCCGATATCGCGACGCAGCTCCTGCAGCGTGATTTCAACCGCATCGAGTTCGCGCTCGAGCATGGCCGAGGAGAGCGCGCCGCCGCGCGTCACATCAGTGATTCTGTTGCCGATGCGGCACCCGATCAGCCGAACGATGATCGAGGGATCGCCGTCAGTCGGACGCGGCGGCGTCGCAAATGTCACCGTGGCGGACAGGCCGCCGGAGACGAGCGCGACCGTGTAGCCGGTGGCGCTGAAGAAATCCGTCGCGCCATCCGGCCGCCAAAGAACGACCAGGTCGAGAGGATCAATCAGGAAAGCGGTGAAATTGAAAACCGTCTGCCCAACGGCGGCGACAATGTCGCGCTGGCGCGTATCGCGAACGATGGGCGTGAGTGACGACATAAGGGGCCTCCGAAGTGGCCCCAGAATGCTTCGCGTGCGCGAGGATTAAGCGCGGATCAGCCGCGCCAGGACGTCGAAAAGTCCGGCGCGCGGCGAGGCGCGATATCGCCGGGCCCCCACCAGACGCCCTGCCCTGTATCGTCGCGCAACTTTTTTTCCCGCCGTCGCCAGTTCCGATAGGCTTCAGGATCGGCCCACGCCTGAAGTTGGTCCCAAAGCGCGCGCTGAGTGACGGGCTTGAGCCACCACATGTTTTGCACGGGCGTCAGTTTCGACGCGAGATTTACAGCGGCCTTGGCGCGGTTTGGCTGTTCATCGGAGAACTGCGCGAGCAGGCGCGGATTGACCAGGTTCATCACATCACCGAGCAGGCCCGCGACCGGCCCTGCCACCTTCGCGCCAATCGTGTTGCCGCCACGCGACATATCGGCAGCGAGATAATCACCCCAGACGCCGCCGCCGCCACCGCGAACAAGCGCTTCCTCCCAAAACTCTATGGAGTTCACCGGCAGAGGATCGCGGCCTTTCAGCAACTCGCGCACTTGCGTCAGAATCGCGCCGCCCAGCGTCAACGTCGCGACGCCCCCCATGATCCACTTCCAGCCGGTGATCCACTTCCAGCCGGTGCGCCCGCTCGCGCTCTCATGCATCGCGGCGCTCATCATCGATGTCCAGACATTGCAAGGAAATGTCACGTACATGCCGGCCGACGCGCCCAGCTCGCCAAGCCACGTCCCGCTGCGCCGCTCGCCCCGGAAAGTCGCACGCACACGCGCCGTCCCTTCCGGCGTGTTTTCTTCGATGAATGAGTGCACGGCCTCCGAATAGCGCAGCCCGATTTCGCGCAGATCGGCGTCACCCGTTTCCGCCGCCGCCTTGAACGCGTCGATCGGGCGCAACATCGCCACTTCGTCGCCAGCAGGCGCGGTCGCACGAAGTTTGTCCCATTCGGCTTCGCCAATGCCATAGCCTTCAAGCCAGCGCCCGAAGCGCGATCCATCAACGTCGGCTGCTTTGATCTCCTCAAGGCTTTTGTCCGCTAAGCTCCCGGCGCGCTGCATGAAGCTCATGGCGCCGGCGCGCCGTTGCGCGTGCGTCCACGGCGTCAGGCCGTTCCATGTCATGATGCGATCAGGCAGAAACTTGGATGCCTCGGAGATCGCGCCGACGGTCATTCCCATCCTGCGCACGTCGCCGACCAGGTGTTCCATCGCATCTTGGAAGATCACGCCGGCGGCGACCACCTCGCGCCGATCCGCTTTGGCGAAGATTTGCCTCGCCGTGTCGGCGAAATAGCGCGCGAACGGGACGCCGGCGAATCGGCGCGCATTGGCTGCCTGAAAAGGATCCGTGAAGAAGGCTAGCACGGGAGTTGACGCGAGCTGCGTAGCCATGAGCAGGTTGCGCGTCGCCCCGAACAGATCGGCGGCGTTCATATTGCCCACGTCAGCGCCGCCTCGCAGCGACCGCCACAGGCGCGGCACTTGCCATGCGCCGCTATCGACGCCGCCGGCCTTGGCGATCGTCGGGCCACCGCGCCAAAGGCTTGGTTGCCCCGCCGCCGCCTTGGCCGCCTCATGGTGGACGAATTGCTGCATCCATTCGACCATTGCGGCAGGATTGGGGCCAAGCACCTCAAGGGCGGCGACATCGCGCGCTAGACTCTCGACGTGGTGCATCATCGCCGCATAGGCGCCGTTCGACCCCATCGCCGCGTCATAGGCGCGCCAGGCGTCACCATCTTTGAAGATCAAGAAGCGATGTTCGGCGCGCTGGTTCGCCAAGGCGCCTTCGCCAAACTGCGCCATGGCCGGCTTCATCTCGAGCGCGCCATCGGTCACCTTGCGCCAGAAGACCACCCTGAGCGCTTCGTCAAGCCGTTCTGGCGACAGCGGCCCATAGGTCAGTGGGTCGCGCATGTACTGGACGCCCAAGAGCGGCTTTATGAACTCCACCCATTTATCCACGCCCATGCGCGCGAGAATGCGGGCGTCTTCCTTCGGTTGCGGGAAATAGCCGCCGTGCGGCGAGAGATCGTCCATAAGCCTGACCTCGCCGCCCAATTCATTGAAACGGTTCATCAGATCATCTGTCGCGCCACGGAAGGCCGCGAGAAATCCCTTTGCAGCGTCATCGCCAGTCGCCGTCGCAAAAGCCTCATCAATCAGATTGTTTTCGCGCAGCGGGTTCATTCGCCTGCCGGAGAACCAGTTGCGCCGAAACTCATAGAGCATCTGCTCCATTTTTGCGTGCGCCTCGCCAAGCAGCGCATCGCGCCGGCCCGCGACCGAAGGCACGCCGATCAGGGCGTTATTCTTGTTTTCAAGCACGCCGAGCATGGCTTCGAGCACATCGTGCGCGCCCTTGTACATGTAGGTTTGCGCGACGTGGACCAGCTTACCGATCACTTCGTCATTGCGCTTGAGGAAGAATTCCTTGCGCTTGGCGTCTTCGTCGATCTCTTTGAACAGCCGATCCTTCGCCGCCTTCTCCTGGTCGACCGTCGCCGGCAGGTCGCCGACGTTTTTGGTTTCGACCTGGACGGACGCCAGATGCGCCTCATAACGGCGGATCAGATCGTCGCCCTCGTCTTTCTCAAGAGCGCCTTGGGCGACGGCGGAAAGGATGCAATCGTTGAACGCCATGATGGACCTCCGGTGAGGACATCATGGCGGGGACGACTGTAAGTTAAGTGAGCTTCGGCCATATTTTGAAACCATGCGCCTCAGCCAACAAGCGGAACCGCTCATCGTCTCTATAGCAATCAGGAACGAGAATATTTGTTATAAATCCAACACCATCGCTTTCCGTTTTTATTTCGTACGGAACGCCTTCAAACATTCCGAAGCTAGAACTTGCCTCAAGAATCTTACTAAGATATATCCCCGCGCTTGCCATCTTAAACCACAAATCAGCACAGGTGCTTCTTAGTACTATATTAGTATTTGCCATTTCAGTTAGCCTAAACTGCAAATACCCGAGAAAAAAAAGCGCAGATGCTCTTAAGCTATTTTCATCTTTCGAAAATCTATCTATAAACAAACTCATAAACTCTTCATGCGTGCTCTCGCTTCCAGCCGCCCTTGCGTCCCTAATCGCTTCCGGGATTATCATACGCAGCCGCATGTAAGCCAAAGCCGCAGTAGCCCGCACGCCGGGCTCCTCTCTTTCGAACATATCCTTAACAAAAAGGGCGAACCTTTCATCGGACATGCCTATGATGGCATCAATAGCGTACGCATACTTGATTGCAGTTCCGCGCTTTTTACGACGGAACAAATTTCGGATGAAATTCACGAACCCCATAAAGAATCTCAAATGATTATTTAAGCCGCTCAGCAGCGGCTAGCGCGCCCGATAAAAGCAGGCGAATCGCCTCAGGGCGAGTCAATTTTTGACGTGGCTCTTCCGCCGCGATGTAGGCATCCAAAGCGCGCAACATATCAGGCTCGACCCTCAAATGGATCGACACCGCCCCCGTTGGCGGGCGCCCTCTTTTTCTCGTACCAGTTATTGCCGCATTCATGCTTTTATGGTACGAGAAAAGACAAGCCGGGGCAAGAGTGGCATCTCGCACCCGGCTCTAACCCACGACACGGAGTGACCCATGTCATCGGCTGCCGAGACCTATAGCACATTGCCCGGAAACGTTATCCCGTTCGCGTTTGAAGATAGCTTGGTGCGGACGGTCAAGAAAGATGACGAGCCTTGGTTCGTTGGCAAGGACGTTTGCGCCGTCCTTAAGATCTCCGACCACCATCAAGCGCTCGCCCGCTTGGATGACGACGAAAGGGGTGGGTGTAGTGTACCCACCCCTCGGGGCGCTCAGGAGCTTATCATCGTCTCCGAAGCCGGCGTTTACCGCCTGATCTTCACTTCCCGTAAGCCGGAAGCCGAACGCTTCAAGCGCTGGCTGGCGCATGAAGTCCTGCCTTCCCTGCGCCGCACCGGCTCCTATGTGCTTCCGGCCTCCGCCGAACACGAGGAGGACGAGCCGGAACCGATCGACAACGAACCGATCACCGTGCTCAACGTCAAGCTGGCGATGCTGCGCGAGGCGCGCGCGCTGTTCGGACCTGCCATCGCGCGCACCCTTTGGGCGCAGCTTGGCATGCCAGCTATGCCAGTTGTTGAGATCGCCGCCGAGACGACCGATCCGGACGCCGTCATCTGCCTGCGGCACATCCTGTCTCACAAGCTGGTAGTGGAAGAACCCGGCAAGGAAGCCGAGGAGCAAACCTTCGCCCGGATCATTACCCGCGCGCTCGACGGCGACGACACCGCCCGCTACGACCTCATGTGCCACGGGATCAGGATCGAGGAAGGCGAAGACGGCGAGGCCTTCTTCTGGATTTCCAGCTACGGCCCGAGCCTCCGCAAAATCTTCGACGGCACGCCCTGGGCGGAAACATGGCGCTTCGCCCTCAAGAAATTGGCCGGCGCCAAGGGCACCGGCAATTACAAGGTCGAAGGCGAAACCCATCGCGGCACGCGCATTCCCGAGCGCTGGCTCGAGGAGGCCTTCAAGGCCGCGTGAGCCATTGAGCAGCGCCGGCCTTCGGCCTATGTTTCATTTGCCGGCAGGGGAGAAGAGATGACCGTCTCCCCATTTGTCGGGGACGGTGCAGACTTCCCCGACGGCCGGTCATGATTTGCAAGCCTGCACCACGTCCGCCATGAACCGCTCGCGCGCGGCGGCGAACTGGAGATCGGCGCGGCTCAGGAAGGCGACCGTTCCATCTGGCCGCGTGACGGGAACCTGATTGATCATTTCCGATCCTTCCCTGTTGACATCAGACGTATGCTGTGAGCCTGATTCCTGAGGAGCTTTTTCGATGAGACTTTCGTACTGCGACTGGGATGGGCGCCCCGCGCTGCTGGCTTCGGCGCCGGGATGGGTCGAAGCTTGGGCCGTCGTTCGCGGATCGTGGAAGCGGGTTTCCGATGCGGATGTCGCCCATTCCGCCCCGCTCATGTCCAAAGAACTGTTCCACCTTGTGTTCAAGGAGCTGCCGCCGCTTCCTGACAACGCATTTGCAAAAGCAGGATCGGCCTTGGATAGGGCCGCACTGTAAAGAGCGCGTTGCGCCGTAAGTAGATTTTCGCCGCGCGGATCATCAAACGGAAGCTTACGATATTCTTCGTAAAGCGAGTGGCCACCATTCTTCTTTGCGGCCAGCACATTGGGTTCGAGCATCTGGACTTCGCCGATTTGTCCATCGCTAAAGCGCACCAAAACTTTCCTGTCGAAATATCCCTCGTCAGTTACCTTCCAGCCCTCATCCAGAACATCAAAGACTTTGCCGAGAGCTGTCACGATGCTGTCAGCTTGAACTGGCGTCGCGACTTCGAAGCCCCCGCGCACAGCATCAGTGATCTCACCCGCGTGTTCGTATTCCTTGCGAACGAATTTTTCCCGAACCAGCTCCGGTTTTTTTACGCCGGGGTTGATGAACTTCACGCCGACTTCTTCGGCTATCCGCGCAGCCGCTTCCGCCAACCTGGCTTGATTGGCCGGCGCCGCCGCGCTGACCGCCTCCACAGTCCTTTGCGGAGCGGCCTCCTTCCACCGGCGAAGCTTGGCCTTGGTGGCCGCGATAATTTCCGCCGACGAAACTGAGGCCGGGACAGCCTCCTGATCGCCGCCACCCATCCGCACAGCAGCCGCCTCCCGGGCAGATTTCACCGCCAGATGTTCCGTCACCACCTGCCGCGCCTCTTCGACCGTCTGAGGCTTGGCCGTCTTGATCACGCTCAGCAGTTCGGCCTGCAACGCCGGATCATGCGACGATCCGGCGACAATCACGCCATGCAGAGGATCGACGTCGCCGCCCCTGACGAGCTTCAAAGCCTCGTCACCCAGCGAGGCCAGCCGCCCAAGATCGCGAATCTCCGGATCCTGCGACGAGAGCGCGCTCGCAATCGCGCCACGCCTCACGCCGATTGCTTCGGCCTCCGCCTCGGCGGCCGCCCGGGCGGAGGAAATCTCTGGCCCGAGCCGGGCGCGGTCATTGATTTTCTCGTTGAGATACAGCCGCATCGTCTGAATACGCGCGCTCTCGCGTGCGGCGGCCGCCGACGCGTCCTGTTCGGCAGAGGCCCGCGCGCGTTCGATTTCATCGGCGAGCTGCGCCGCCTGATCGCGCAGCGCCTTGGCGCGCGGCGAACTGCGCCGCTTGCCTGTGATGGCCCCAAGCTGCTGCTGGACATCGTCCAATTGCGCCTGCAACACGGCCGCACGCCCGGAGGTGACTTCGGCCGCCGGCGGCGCGCTCACCGCGTCAGAGATTTGCTGACGCAGGGAGGCAATCGTGTTGTCCAGTTCGTCGGCCTGGCGGAACACCTCCGGCGCGGCCGCGCGCGCCCGCTCCGCAATCTTTGCGTCAAACTCGGCTGGCTCATAGGCCAGATCATGCGCCTTCAGCGCGTCGATCGCTTCGCCCGGGCTTTGCGCTTCGCCGACCACTTTGCGCGCCAGATCGTCCGTGGTTCCCGGCGGAACCGGCCGGTCGACGAGCGGAGGAGGCGCATTCGGATCTTCAGCATGGGTTAGTCCCTCGGCAAAAGCAGTTCGGGCCGTTCCCTCAGGAACGGTTTCGGGCGCCTTCAGCGTCTCAGCGCTTGCCCTCACGGCATTGGCCTCTTGGGCGATAGCTTGCTGCGTCGGCTCATCCACATGGACGCCGGCGGCCGCCGCCGCCTCAAAGTCGGCCGGCCTGGCGTCCCCCGCCAGAACGCGGCGCAACGCAGGAACGGTCTCGGACAAAACGGCGTGCGCGCCGCCGCCAATCAGCGCGCCGCCAAGGCCCGCCGCCGCGATCTCTTCCAGCGCGTTGTTTTCGAGGCCGGCTTGCGCCCGCAGCGCCTGCGTCGCCGGTTGCTGCAGCGCCGTCATTGCGGCCATGCCGAGGCCTTGGGTCAGCGCTGCCGAGCCAATGCGCGACCACGCGGCCTTCCCGGCGCCGCCGCCCGGCAGCGCCCACGAATACCAAAAGTTTGGATCGCCGCGCGATCCAACCATAGAACCCAGCGTTTCGGCGGCGAACTGAGGCAGGCCCCCAAGCTGCGGATCCGCCGACGCCTTCGCCAAGCCTTCATTCGCCGCCCCGAACCGTTGGGCGATCCGCTCGGAGATCGGCGTGTCAACGTCGATCCCCACCATCTTGTCCGGCTGCTGTTGCTTTAGGTCGCGAAGCTGTTGCATGAAATCGGCTTCGCGTTGCGCGAAGAAGCCCGCCGCCGCATCATCGGCGGACGTCGCGCTATCGAAGCCGGCGGCCTCGCGATCGCGCCGGAGCTGCGCAATCTGCTGTTGCTGGGGCCACCCGTTATCGAGCGGGCTTTCGAGATTGACGCCAGACGCTTCCCGCACCTGCCCGATGATGTCGTCATAGATGTTTGACCGCACATCGCGCAGATTGTGCGCGCCGGCGACCAGTTCGGCCTGGCTCCGCGCGGCGTCATAGGCGGCGCCAATGTCGTGAGTTCCAGCGACCCACGTCGCCGCCTTTTCGAGGAAGCTTCTGTTTTCGCGCGGATCGTACGGAGTTGACGAAATGCTTGAGAGCGAGTCTGGAGCCAAAATTTCCATGGATCACCGGAAGGCAGAAGGGGCGCGCCTGCGAAGCTCAGGCTCCAAGTCCTTGAACGGCAGGATGAAAGCTGAACCGTCCTTGCCATGCACGGGGTGAATGATGCCGGTCGTTTGGTCGATCAACCCAAACATGTAGCCGCCTTGCTTGGCGATTGGCGTCGCTCTGCGAAGGTCAGCGGCTGACAGAGCAGAACCGTCAGGAGCAACAGGAGGATTCGCTAGCGTCTTGAGATCGCTATCGTTGATGGCGTCCAGCACATCGCCAAACCGGTCCGCGCGCACATCCGCCGGAACCTGAACCGGATATTGTTTTCTCCCCCAATATCCGGGCGTCATAACGGAACCAATGCCGCCGAACTTCACACCGGAGCCGTCAACTGTTTGGCCGCGCGCGCGCTGGACCGCTTCCTGCAGAATCGCCGTGCTTTGCTTTGGATCATCAACGGCGATGTTGCGCCTGGAGAACTCCTGCTCTGCCCAGGCCTTGGCGGCGGCGAGCGTGCGCTGCTTTTCAATTGGCTCGACACCATTCAGGGACATGCCAACGACGGATTTTAGAGTTTCGTCCAAGTCGCCTTGCTTCGGCGAGGAGACGCTTGCGCCCTGTACGGAGCGAGCGCGAATTGCTTCGGCCACCTGCCGGGCGAATGATCTATCTCCCGTCGAAAGGGAAACAACGCCCGCGTGCGCCAACTCTGGCGCGTCGCCGCCGATCTCCGCCAGCACCTGCGGCGCGCGGGGGCCAGCGCCACGGGTGACGCCGTCAATCAGATCGAGCGCCTTGTCTCCGCCCTGGCGAAGAACGGCCTGCATCGCCGGCTTTTCGTCTGGCCGGATATACTGCGGCGGCCGCTGATAGGCCGTTCCGATCGCCTCAGCTTGCGTCACCCTAGCGCGCATCTGGGCGCCCAGGGCGTCAGGCGCGGCGGAGAAATCGACCGTGGAGGCCTGCGGAATAATCCCCTCGCGTTCCGCCGCAAGCGCCGGGTCTTGGCCGATCAACGAGCGCTTGGCGGCGACAGCCGCGCGCGCATCCGAGAGAATATCCGCGGACGTCTTGCCCATGCCGCCGCCGTGTTCGCTGGCGATCTTGGCGACATGCTCGACGATTGTCCCGTTGCCATCGCTCGCATTGTCGCTGACATTCCGGTGTCCGCCGTTGACAATCTTGTATAGCGTCTTGAGATCATCACCAGAACGAACGCCTCTATCCGTCAAATACCGTTCCACGGCGGACATTTGCGCTTCGAACGATTGGCCCGGCTGAACGCCATATTGCCTTTGTTCTTCCGGCCCGAACTGGATCAGCCCAAGATACTTGCCATCTTTTCCGCCCCACTTTCCCGTGCTGAAACTTCCGCCCGTCTCATAGGAGATAACGGCGCGAAGATCGCTCGGCGAAATCCCCAGCCGATCAGCCGTGGAGGCAATGGCTTTCTGTTCGTTCGGGGCAAGAACGCGGCCCGACGAGCCGCCGCCCTTGGCGGATTGCTCGAGGCTCGACACCAGGCTATCCGCATCATTCACCGACAGCGAGGCGATCTTCTGCCGCAGCATGAGCTTCGAGCGCGCCGCGTCGATCGCGGCAGCGCCGGCCGGGCCGAGCTTCTGCCCCTGCTGCTCGAGCGTCAGCCACTCCGCCGACGAGGGCGTCAGCCCCTTTCCAAAGCGATCGAGGAAATCGGATACCTTCCCGTCGAGATCGCGCAACGCCTGATCGGCCTGCGTCTTCTTGGATTTCGACATCGTCGCCAAGGAGGAATCGACCGTGTCGAAATCTTGCAGGCCAGGCAGCTTGCCGGCGGCGAAATCCTGCCGCAGCTTCGCCCGATAGGCGTCGATTTCATCGGCGGACCCGAGCGTCGCAGCCCGCGCGGTGATGACGTCGTTTTGCGCCTTGTTCTGTTCCGCCATGATCAGTTTGGCGGCGGCAGTTTGGGTGATGTTGCCGGCGTCAGCCGAAGCCTTGATGCGCGCGACATTCTCATCGCGGATGCGAAACGATTCGCGCTCGGCGGCGCTATCATGCGGATCAATCGCCAGCAGCCGCGCCCGCGAGACATCGGCGGCGCCCAGATCGGTCACAAGCGATGCGTTCGCCTTGTCCTTCTGGTCACTCTCCCAATTGTTCAGCACCCGCGTCCGCAAGCTGTTGGCGATATCGCCTGCCTTGGCGTCAAACCAGCCGGCAGCCTCCGGAAACACATGCTGTTGCCTGTAGGTGTTGACCAGGCCTTCATAAGCCGTCTTGAACGCCGCCGGATCGTTCTGGTTCTGCTGGTAGAGGTTGAGGGCGTCGCCCTGAAAATTCGAAGCCAGCTTGGACAGATAGACTTCGCTGGCCGCCTTGTCGAAGGCGCGGCCGCGCACGGTCATGTCGTCGGACGGCTGCCAGTTCGGATCGGCGCCGGCGATCTTGCCCGCCTTGGTCCCTTCGGCCTCCGCCAGGGTGTCGCCCAGCTTGCCGACCTGGGCGGCCAAAGTATTGGCGACGCCGGACAGCGCGTCGGCGGAGGGCGCGCCGCCGCGCGGAATATCAGGCAGGCCGGAAGCCTGCGGCGCCTGAGGGTTGAAATCCGAGATTTGCAGGCCTTGCCCGCGGACGTTGGCCACGGCTCATTTCCTCCCGAGAATGCCGGCGCCGGCCGTCAGGATCGAGCCGACGCCCTTGATCCACCCCGCGCTCGACGCTTCGGACGCTTGCTGGCGATAAGAGGCGGCGCGCGCGGACAACCGCGCCTGTTTCGCCGCCGTATCGTCCTGCACTTGCGACAGCGCGTTCTGCGTGTCGGCCTCCGCCGCCTGGCGCGCGACGGCCGGCGTACCGAACGACGTGTCGACGCCTGACGCCGCATAGGCGACATCGCGTTCCCCCAGCGATTGGATCAGCGCTTTGCGCAGGCTGGTCTGCTGATTGATCGAATCGACGCCAACCGCGCGCCGATCCTGCTCCGCATCAAGCGCGGCCTGGCGCAACGCCTCCGCCTGCGCGTCGCCCGAACGCACGGCCGACATGGCGCCGACGAGCCCCGCGCCGCCCTGCAGGATCGACGCAAAGGTCGAGGCGCCGCCGATCGCCGATCCGACCGAGGAGACGGCCGAGGTCGCGGCCGTTGCGGCGCCGCCAAGGCCTGAGGCGAGCGAAGACAAAGCAGCGGCTGCGAATTCCATCTCACACCTTCGCTTGGAGAGTGACGTTTCTGACTTGCAGCTTTCCGGGGCGAAGCTGCGTGATCACGGCGATCCCGTCCGCCGAGAAACCGGCGATGCCCGTGATGATTTTTTCGCCCGTATAGGGCGGCGTCGGCGCATCCGTCGGATCGGTCACCCGTGCGAGCGGCACGTCGCGCGGAGGCTGGCCGTTGGCGCCGACCGCGAGCGACGTCGTTCCGATCAGATCGAGTTGCACGGTATGCACGCGGCACGGCCGCTTGAGCACCGTGCGTTGTCCGACGTCGCGCGGCAAAGGCAGCGTCGCGGCATAGGGCGCCGTCCAGCGGCCGACCGTGACCACATATCCCGCATTCGCCAACGTGATCGCCCCGCCCGAAACCGTAAACGGCCCTTCGACATAGCCGTCGACGATGGCCCAGCACGTCGCCCCCTCGTGCATCCACAGCCCGCCGATCACCGTCGTCGGCGCGCCGAAGCTTTGCGTCACGGCCCCGTCGAGCAACAGCCCATCCTCGAGACGCTCGAAACAGAGCTTGGCGACGCCGCCAATCTGGCGCTCGACCAGCATGTGCGGCACGTTCGCGCCGTCGACGACGATCGCGCGCACCTTTCCGTCCGTTTCCCAGCGCACGAAGGGATAGACGTCTTGATTGCGGATCAGCAGCGCGATCACCATCACGCCGTCGTCACGCGGCAGGAAATAGCGCTGGGAGTCGGTTGCGGAGGTCGAAACCTGCAAGGCCGCGTCGCGAATGCCGAAAATCAGATGCGACGACAGCAGGGATTGCGGCGAGGCCTCATAGGCGGAGGCGACCTCGTTATAGGTCGCCGCATAGACGATCGACTCCTCGCGCGAGACAAACAGCAGCGAGCTTTCCTCGAAAACAGGCGGCACGCGCTTGGACGCGCCATAGGTCGAGGAACGGACAATGTTCGGCGGCTGCGTTTTCTGCAAAGCGCGATCCGCCACGAAATATTCCGCGTCTGACGTGAAGATGCACAGATGGCGCGCCTGAATGATATGCTCGATTTCCTCGGAGCCATCCGCGTCAATATTGATCAACATCGCGCCGGACGCGCCCGTAAGATCGACGTTCTGGTCGAAATATTCCGAGGTGCGCGACGCCAGCCAGGCAGAACCCTTCGAGGCGAATCCCCCTTGAATGAGCCGGTCCTGGTAGAAGGCGGCGCAGGCCGCATAGCCGCGAGAAGCCGAAAACAGGGATTCGCCGCCCGGCTTGCCCTGGACGGCGCGCGATGTTTGCAACGCGGCGCTGCCCGTCGTGACTACGCGGCCGGAAACCGTAAAGGAATTTCCCGAATTGAGCCCGCCGGAAAACGTCACTTGGAACGTGATCGACGTCGCCGTCGACAGCACGCCGGACACGGTGATTCCCGGTTCTACGTTGGCCAGATCGATGAGCGCGGCCTGAACGGTCGACGCCGTCGCTACGGGGTCCACAGTGGTGACAGTTGATCCAAAGGTCTGGGTCTGCATTGTCGTCACCGGGATCGTCGCCGTTTCGATCCCGTCGACGGAAACGACAAAACCCATGCCGGCCAACGTGAACCCGCTCGACGGCCAATAAAGATAAATTTTCCAGACTTCGTCCGTCTTGGCGTAGGCGCCGCCGTAGTCGACATCGGGAATGTGAACCCAAGGCGTGGCGTCCAACGACCAGGCCGTGTCGGAACCATGGCGGATCAACCGCTTGGTTTCATACGCCTGATGGAACAGCATCATGGTTTCGGCGCGCTGCACCACCTTGACGAACGGGACGTCGGCGTCGGCATAGGGCGCCCATAAAGTCGCTTGCAGGGCGCCATTACGCCAAATCGCCACCTGGCCAGCCATCAGGATCACGACATAGGCGAGCGAGCGCGAGACCGTGAAGCGAAACAACCTGGCGTTCGCCGCATTGCCGATCACGCCAAGATGACGCGAGCGCGGCAGGAGATCAAAGCCGCCCTGCGGCACGGACGCGATATTCCGCGCGGCCGAGAGCCCGGAGAAGAACTGTTTGAGCCCGGTATTGCCCCACAGCTCCGGCGCCAACTCACCCGCGTTGAAAGAGGCCTGATAGGTTCCGGGTTTCGCAACCATCAGAAATTCCCATACCAGGGCGCGCCTTCATATCGCGCGGAGGTCAGAGGATCGCTGGCGAGCGCCGGGGCGTCGCCGCCAGACGTGGCGCCGTCGATCGCGATCGCGCGGCCCATGATGCCGCCGCGTCCCTGTTCGGACGGCGCGCCGATCGCCTGCTGCTCGAGTTGCGCAGCAAGGTTGGCGTCCTGTGAAACGGGAATCGCCAGCGCGGCGGACAGCCAGGTCTGGAAGGCGAGCCGGAAGACCGGAGGCCAAAGATCGGGGGAAAGCCGAAAAACGAACGCGCCCCATACGGCGATGGCGTTGGTGTAAAGCGTCCGGCCCTCGACCACGAATTCGCGCAAGGGATAATCGGGGTTGCGAGGATCGGCCAGAACCTTGATCGGGTTCGAGATCGCGCCGGCCGGGAAGCCGTAACCGTAGAGATATCCGTTCTCGGGAACCTCATCGAGACGATCGAGCGCCTTCGTCCGGCGCGGCCATTTCCAATGGTAGAGGGTCAGCGCCGCTTCAAGCAGATCGTCATAGACGGCGACGCATTGGCGCGCGAGATCCGTATCCTCGTCGAGCGAAACAATCTGGCCGCCGCCAAGGCGCGCCAGGGCGCGATTGCAAATGGTGACATCGTCGATCGTCTGAGCCATGGCGCGCCTTGCGGAAGGAGGAGCGCGCCGCGAGGTGAATCGCGACGCGCAGGCCGGGTCAAAGGCAAAAACCCCCGGCGTAAATCAGGATCAGCCGGCCGCCGTGGATTGCAGACCGATCGTGACGTTGCCCGACGCCGGCACGGTCAGGACGACGTACTGTTTGTTCACGGGCGCGCCGCTCATCACCATGCTGGCGATGATCACGTCCCCGACAGTGAGGATGGAGCGCGCGCCGTTGAAATAGCCTGCCGTTTCCACCGTGGCGGCGGCGTCGTCGGTGGCGTAACGCCACACAGACGACGTGTTGGTCTTGGCGCCGCCGGCCGTCGAACCGACGAGCGTCTGGTGCAGACGCTGCAGAGCTTGCAGATAAAGCGACATGGATAGCTCCTGTTACGGGTTCGGCCGCGCAAGGGCGACGTTGGTAGCGAAGCGCAGACGCTTGATGCCCTCGGGCAGGATGTTCGCGGCCGCGCAACCCATGTCCATGGCGACGAAGTAGCCCTTTTCCTTGGCGAGCCAGTCCACGCGGCAGGACATCTGCTTGTTCCACTCGAAGCCGAACGCCTGCTTCACCCACATGTATCCGTCCGCCTGGTTAGCGGCGGGCACGTTGAAGAAACTCGACGGCATCGGAATGAGCGTGATGTTGCGCCACTTTCGAGCGCCGATCTGCTTGAGCAGCGGATATTCCGGCCCGACGTAATCGCTGGACGAGATTTCGCGAAAAAGTTCGAGCTGCTGCATGAAGATGGTCGGCAGCGCACAGAAATACTCGTAGCTGCCGGCGCCGACGTCAAAGATCTGACCTTGCGCCGTCATGATGTCGGTCGGCGCGATCGCGGCCGCGCCTGTGCCGACGTTGGTGATGTTGACGGCGTCGGAGTCCATCGTCTTCAGCACGATCTGGTCGAACGTTCGGCCCATCGCCATGGCGGCCGATTGCTGCGAGATCTGCTGTTCATTTTCCGACATCTTGTTGAGGTCGGCTTTCTTGATGAACTCGTTCGCTTCGTAATCGACGAAGGTCGCCGTCACTGTATCGCGGCCGGCGTTCATCACCGGGGAGGCCGACATGCCGCCCTGAAGCTGGGAGGCCTGCCCCGTGCCAGCGCGGCGCCATGTGACGGTCGAGCCGTCCGTGTCGCTCGCTTCTTCAACGGCGGATTTGAGCAGGAAGCCTTGAGACTGGAGGCGGTGGATCGCCCCCTTCTTGAATTTCGGTTCGAACCAGGCAGGCGTCTGAGCGGCCATGGTAATCTCCGGTTGGGTGAAAAATGTCACCGCCGGGTCGAGTGCCGGGACTCTTCGGTCCAAGAAGGAGGGCGAAGAAGCGGGCCGGGTCTATCCCATCGGTCCGCTTCAAGATCGACCCACGCCGCCGCCATTAAGCGCGACGGCGCGGTTTTAATCAGACATAGAACGCCTTGAACATGGCTGCGGTCTGCTTGGCGAATTCCGCGTCATATTGCGGCCCGCCGACCTGATTGCGCGGATCGGCCATGCGCGCGTCGAGCTGCGTTTCCGTCACATTGCCCACCGGCGTCCCGCCAAGCGCCGGCCGCTCCTCCCCGAGCCGATCAGCGAAGAACGACACCAGCTGATTGGCGGACGCCCGATCGAGCTGCGAGTGCAACCAGGTCGCGACGTTCTCGGGCATACCCTGCGACTTCCAGACGTCGACCAGGGCGATATTCTCGCGCGCGATCTTGTCGGCAGCCGCCGCCCGCTCTTTCGGATCGGCGATGTCCGGTGCCAGCGCCAGCCGCTCTTTCTCCGCATTGAAGGGTTCGGTCACCAGCTCGCCGGCGATCATTTCCGACATGATGCCGTCAATGAAGCCATTGAACTGCTTCGCCGGGATCTTGTGCTGGAGCGCCAGCCCTTTCACCTTCTCGAAGAACGGATCTTTCGAGAGGCTTTCGGCGAACGGTTTCACCGTCTCGGACGGCTCGAACACATAGCCGGCCGCATCCTTGGGAACCTCGCCGAAGGTCGCGATCGCGTCGCGGGCGCCCTTATAGGCCCCATACAGCTTCTCAACTGTTTCCCTATCGCTCGCGCCGTAGAGATGATCGGGCAGGCCTTCGGGGCGAAAGGCGGAGAGGTCGCCTTGTCCCGAGGCCTGCCCGGCCGGCGCGCCGTCGCCGCCCGCGCCGGTGTTTTGCGCTGCGCCGTCCGCGCCCGGCGCGGCGCCGGAAGCGGCCGCAGCTCCGCCGCCAGCGCCGGAGCCGCCCTCGGCCTCGCGCAAAATCAAATCGGAAAATCTGAATTTCAGCATCACATGCCCTCTCTGGCTGGCGGCGTTTCATCCCGGCCAGTCGCGATCAACTGCACGAGCTGCCAGAACAGATTGTTTTGCCCCTCGCGGTGCGCCGCATAGGCCACCGCCTCCTGTCCGAGACCGGGCAAGAACATGGGGCGGCGCACGCTAATGTCCGCGAGGAATTCGAGGATGGCCGCGCCCTCGGGCGTGGCGGCCCAGGCGGCGGCCAGCTTCGCGACCCGCTCGCGCTCGAGCGCCAGCTCGTTGGAGACAGCCGGGGTTCCCTCGAGCTTGCCAAGGATGGCGTCGAGATCGACGCTTTCCGTTTGATCGAGAAAACCTTGCAGAGGCATGGCCTGCCGCGCGCCATAGCGCGGGGGAATTGCCGGGCCGGTCATTGTCAGGCTGCCTTTTCGCCTTCAGCCTCATGCTTCTTGGCCTGGCCGATCTGGAAGGGCATCCATTCGACATAGCCAGAATTAATGGCTGGGAAAGCATCACCTTCCTGCACGAGTGTCACCGAAGTGCGATTGAAGGGCATACCATTGGCGTCAAAGCCGGCGATGTTCACCATTCGGTCGTTCCAAACAGTGGAGACGATCGCAGCGAGCGGCTGATCACCGTTCACGGCAAGCTTGCCGAAATCAGACGGGCCGGGGCGATACCAGACGACGCGGCCAACAGTGGGCTTAATCATGCTTCTTCTCCAGTTTAAGCAGCGGCTTGCTGCTGATCTTCTTGCGGCGAAAGCGCCTGCCGGAAATCGTTCGGCTTGTTGAGCGCGGCCTGCATCATCGCAGCGGCCTGCTGCTGCGCGGAGGCTTGCTTGTCGAAGTCCACCAGCTCCTGCGCGGTGCGTACGTACTCGCTGTTCACCCCGAGATCCTTGACCATCTCGGGGATGATCTCATCGAGCTTGAACCGGCGCGCGACGCCTTGCGGCCCCTCGAGGGCGGCGACCATCTGCATGGCTTCGACCGTCGTCTTGTGGGTGTCCGCCTTGAGCGCCTGGGCCAGCGGCGACATGACGTCGATCGCCACAAGAAGCTGATCAATCTTCACGTCGACTGTGAGAAGCCCCTTCTTGTAAAGGACTTCGATCACGCGCCGCACAACCACGGGAATAACCTCGTGGATCATGCGGCCGAACGCGCCGACGTAATTCTGTTTCACGCGCGCCATGCGCGCCATGATTTCGGTCGCGCTCTTAGGCGTCGCTCCGCCATCGGGCAACGACTGGTCATGCAGCGCCGCCTGCACTTGCGTGCGCAGCTCCTGCAGGACGATGTTCGCGACATCGAGGCGGCCGGCGGCGGTATCGAGCCGCGTCACGTCCGGCCCCATCACGCCGCCGGTGGCCTGCATCGGCCACCAGGCGCCGGGCATGATGCGCGCCTGGTCGGGATTGAACGTCCCGCCCGGACGATAGCCCCAAATGCCGAGCATCTGGATCGCCGCCGCCTTCAAGGTCAGTTCCATGACCTTGTTGAGCGTCTTGATCGACGGCAGCGCCAGCAGCGCCGGGCCGCGCCCCATGGTCTCGCCGGGCACGCGGAAATAGCGCGCGGCGACAAACGGCTGCGTCCGGTAATCCTGTGTGGTGACGGGCGTTTCGCACTTGTCGATCGTGACGACGAGCCGCCAGCCCTTGGCCGTCCGGACGAAATCTTGCGACAGGTCAATTTCGTCGTCGGCGTTTTTCTCGAGCGCGTCCTCAAATTCCTGGGGGAACACACCCTTGGGAAAGGCGGCCTTGATCGCGCGCCGCGTCATCTTGGTGCGCCAGAACAGCGCGGCCACATCGCCATAAGGCCCCGGCTCCAACGCGACTTCGTCGATCGGCAGGCAGACGAAGCGAACGGGGTTTTCGCGATCGCCCTCGAGAATGAGCATCACGCCCGTTCCGAGATAGAGATCGAGGCACAGCTCAGAGACCGCGTTGTCCCATTCGCCAGAAAGGAAGAACGGCTGGATTTGAGCCGACACCTGATCGAGCTGGCGCTCAAACCACGCGGCGTCGCGCTTCTCCTCCGGCGCCGGCGCGGCGTCGTCGAGGGGCGGCCCGCCATTGTCGCCCATGCCGCGCGCTTGCGCCTTGGCGACAAGCTTGGTGACCGGCCCCGGCTTCAGCCGGAAAAAGACCTGTCCCGGCGGGAACAGGTCCTGTTGCATCTGACCGGCGCCGCGAAAGGTCGAGACGACGCCGGTGTTATCGAACAGATGATCGGTCCGGTTCGCCCCCTTGTCGGAGCCGGACGGCCCGTTGACCGGGCGTCGATAGGGCGTCGTGAACCGATAGGCGTCCTGATAGATTTCGTTCCAGACGCCACGCTCCGACCACGCGGCGTCGGCGCGGCGGCGATGCTCGCAGAGATCGACGGGCGCGCGCGCCATCAGGCGGAGCCCAGCGTGGAGCCGAGCCCGCCGCTTTCATTCGACAGCAGCAGGCGGCGCCCCCTGGGCGTCTTGCCCACCTGTCCCAGCTCGCCGTTTGTCTTGGCGGACTGATCCTGCGCTTCCTGCTCCTGGCGCGCCGTGGCGATCGACGACAATTCGCGCTGGCGCGCGGCGTCAGCAGCCGCTTGCGCAGACGCATTGCCGCCGCCGCCGAACAGAGCTGAAACGAATTGACCCATTCACCGCTCCCACAGCTCGAAGCCGCCCGCCTCGCCGGCTTTCGCAAAGCCCGCAATCCGCGCCAGGCGCGAACCCGGCGCATGACCGATTCGCACCAGGCCGACGAACCCAACGACGCCACATTGCAGCCGCCGCGCGAGGATTAAGCGGGCGCGGCGCGCCAAAAGCGGCATGTGCGGCCCCACTTCACAGGCAGGCCTGCCGAGCAGGAAAACTTCCTCGCGACCGTCCGCGAGCGGCCAGAAGCCCATGACGGCGATGAGATCGCCGCCGACGAGGAAGCCATAGGTTTTCGCGCGCGCCATTTGCAGCGTCGCGGCCACCGCCAGGCGCGGCTTGTCGGCGCCGCGAAACAGGCTGCGCCCCTCGAGCAGCGGCGCAGGCGCGACGACTTCAAGTGTTCCAGACATTGAAATCCCCCGGCTTGTGGCCTTCGCGATTGGTGCGGAACGGGATGACCGAGCCAGGGCGACCAGCCTTCGCCGCCTCGTTGATCACGCCGGCGCGGCCGAAGCGGCCGAGGATGTCGTATTGCAAGGCGTCATGGACGTTGTGATGGTCGTTATCGACGACCTGGTCGCCGTAGGCCTTGGGCGCGCCTTCCTTGAATTTCGGGAACTTGTATTCAGCTTCAAACCCTTCGATCAGCATCTCGCAACAGGGATCAATCATCAGGCCCGGCGTCGTCACGTCGATGTCGATCCGCAGCTTCAGCCGCACCGCCTCCCAGCGCGCGGACGGCTCATTGGTCGGCGCCGGGTAGATCGGATGGCCCAGGCCGGCGGAGATCGCCTCCGCCCACGCCAGCTCGCCGACAACCTTATCCGCGCCATAGAAGCCGGCGGGGTCAGCCGTGAAATTCCCCGGAGGCAGACCGCGAAACGGACCCGTCAACAGCGGGATCAGCGCCTCAAGAAAGCGCTGGTAGCCGACGCCATGCCCCAGCCACAACTCACGCAGCACGCGCACTTGTCCAAGGCTCGAGGTTTGGGAGAAGATCGCGGCCGGGCTCAGTCCCTGGTCGAAGCCGATGTCGAGGGGAACGCCGGGGAGAATCGCCAGCGGACCGCCCGCGATATGTTTCGAGCGGTTAAACTCCCGCGCATAGACCGGCTTGCCGTCGCGGGCATAGCCTGGCAGGCCATCGACAAACCGGCGCTTGTCGTCTTCCGTCATCACCGCAGCCGCGCGCTGGTAATCGTCGAAGCTCTTGCCGCGTCTATTCTCCGCATTCGGCGACAGGCCGGACGGCTGATGAAAAAAGTTCAGGGTCTTTTTCTGCCCTTCGATCTTCTTCGCGGTCGCCTGCAAAGCGGCCTCGAGCGGATCATCTGCCTCCTCTTCCTGGAACGATCCGCGCGTGCAGGCCTTCCAGAGCGGATGCTTGGGCGGCGGCGGGTTGAAGTCCACCGCGACCATGCGCGGCAGCTTGACGCCTTCTGGCAGTTCCTGACGCGAAGGGAACCGCCCGGTTCGATCGTAAAGGAACGTGATCACGCGCGGCGCGAGGAGATCGCCCTCGTTGCACCAGCCGCAGGAGGTCTCATAGCCCTTCAAAAGCTCTTCGATGGCGACGTCGCCGACGGCGAAGAAATCGACCGTGATGTCGACAGGAACTTCGCGCCGCACGCCGTCGACCTCGCGCACGGTCGAGAGCCGCAGCTCATGTCGCGCGGGGCGGTCCTGGCCGCCGAAGAATGCCGAGCCTTGATAGTCCGGCGGGAACCACTGGAACCACGACCGGAGCGTGGTGCGGTAAAGTGCCCGGTAATTATCGCGCAGGACGGTGACGCGCACCTTGACCAAGCCGAACGGATGCTTTTCCGACGGCTTCGTCGCCGGCATGTACGCCACGCAAAACCGGATCAGCTTGAACACCGTTCCGACCGTCTTTCCCGAACCAGACGGTCCGGTGATGGCGTCGATCGGGCCGCACGACCGGATATAGGCGGCGCAGACCGGCCCGGCCGGCTCATAATGCGTCAGCGAGAACAGCGGATTGTTCGGGATGTCTTGCACCTTGCAGCCGCACAGCGAGGCGACTTCGGCGCGAGAGAGAGGCTTTTCCGCGCTCATTCCCCAGGCCCCACGCCCTTGAACCCCGCGACCCGGCCCCCCGGCCCTTCCGGAGCCCGCCAATTGATTTCCGCCCCTGACCGCCAGGCAAGCCCAAGGGGGCCTTGGGTGTGAGACTGCACCCCCCTGGGGGGGAGGCCGCTCGCCGGTTTTAAGGCCGCGCCGGCCGCCAGGCCGCCGCCGAGGATCGAGGGGGGGCGCCCCCCGCCGAGGGCGTCCCTCCCGACGCCGACCCGATGATTTTCAATCATTGGTTTCCGCCTGCGATTTCCTTTCCAAATCAGCGCGCTAACCCGCATCGTGCGACCCTCATTCATGCGACCCGCCATCGCGAGCAGGCCCAAGCGTCTGATTTTCCTCAACATCGTAGATCGACATGGCCGACCCGCCGCGACCGTCGCCGCCGCGCGGCCCGTCGCCGATGATGATGAGCGGACGCGCCGCGCCGTCGCCCGAGTGCTGCACCGCGATCGGCATCTTCTGGTGGAAGTACGGCATGAGCTCGCCAGCCGCCGCGCGCTGCACCTTCAGCACCTCGAGCGCTTCGCCGAACTCGACGGCCTTCGCATCCTTCTTGCCGGCGAGCCGCGCCGCCAGGTCGCGCGGATCGGCCGAAATGATCGAGGCCAGGAACTCCGCCGGATCGCGATAGCCGCGCGCCTGGAGGAAGGCTTGCAGCTTGAGCGTGGTCCGGTTCGGCGATCCAGCCGGCCGACCGCGCCCGCGCCGAGGCGGCGCGACTGACGAGGTGTCGAATTGCTCGACCTCGGCGTCGAGCGCGGCGAACAAATCGCCAGATTTCGAAACGTCGCCGGTGAGCGCCATCTCAGGCCCCAAATCTGCGGCCAAATCGGCGAGCGCCGTCCCCTTGCCGTCAGCCATGGCGATTAAATCCCCTATTTTCAATTGATTGCGCACGAAGCGCGGGCCAAACAGCGAAGATCGAGGGCGCGCCGGTTATGCCGAAATGGCCATTTTGCCCGGTCATAACCGGCGACATAACCGAAACCTTGCGCAATTTCATAAGGTTATATCTCTGGTTATGCAGTTATGTGGTTATGTGGTTCGCGCATATGCGCGCGCGTCTGCGCCTGCGCGCACGCGCGCACACACGCGCATAGTGCGCGCGCGCGAGAGAGACATAACCGCATAACCATGCGCCCTACCCCTTTGAGTTGGTGAGAAATTCCCGGTTACGAGCGCGGTAATGAGCGGTTATGTCCATAACCGGCAGGCCAACGCCCGCGCCTCTGGCCATGCTGCACACGATTTCGCCCGCATTAACTGCGCGCGTCGCACCCCTGCGACCACGCCGCAGCGCCGGCCGCGCGCTCGCGCGCGTCCGAAGCCGCGATGAAGGCCCCGCACGCGGGGCGCGCGCGGCCTATTGTGTCCCCCACGGGGCCGGGGTGAGAGAAATCCTCCGGCCTAAAAAGGGTCGGGGCGCGCCGATCTAGTCCACCTGGTCATAGGCCGCGAGAGATCAGGCCCGCACGGCCTCAGGGACCGGGCAGGCGCAAGAGGGGCCAAGGGCGAGCGCATCGAGCGCGGCCGCCCCCCATTGGTCAGCCATGGCCTCCGCAATCCCCGTGAAGAAGCGTGAGCGCTCACGCCAGCGATCCGGCCCCGGCGGCATCCGATGGACGCGAGCAAGACGGCCATCAACCACATTCGTAGGCGTCAGCGGAGGCAATCCCTTCAGCCAGAAACACGTTCGCTTCGTCTCCGGGTGGCCGAACTGCCATGGCTGAACACTCTGGGCGAAGGGTTCATAGTTGCGGATCAACCCCTTTGCGTGCCGATGCATCACGGGATTTTCCACGGCGATGCGCGGGATCGGCGCGTTCCAGCAGTCTGAGAAAAGCGCCGCGCCCTCCTCCAGCTCGCGCCACATCTCCTCCCGCGTTCGCCCTGGCGGCGGGACAGAGAGCCAGCGAACCCCGGAATTACAAAGGCGAGTGCAAGGAGGATGCATGACCGCGAGCAAATCCCAGCCGTCGCTGAGATAGTCGCGAACGTCGCCGACAATGTGCCTGTTCGACCTATCCTCAGACGGGCGAATGTCCACGGACCACACATCATGACCGCGCGCCGCAAACGCGCGTCGCACGATCCCCGACGTTTCACACCCGATTAGGACGCGGAGCCCGTCACGCCGGCGCATAGCGCGCCCGCAGCTCGTCACCCTTGAGCACTCCGGCCTTCGCCGTGCCGGGATGGCGCACGATCCAGTCGCCCACGTAGGCGCGCGGTTCGCCGTCGCCGTACAGGAACATGAAGGGCGGATCGTCATCGGCGCCGCAGCCGGGAACCCAGGCGCAATCCACGCCGGCCGCGACGCCGTTAGCCGCGATCTCGCGCCAGCTCTCGAATGAGCCCGTGAATTCCTGCGCCTCGATCACGTTCCCGCGCTCGCGATTGCGGAAATAGGGCATGGTCACTCCCCCAGAGACGCCAGGTAGAGATCAAGGATTTCCTCCTCTTCTCGCCGCAGGTTCGGATCGAGCCGCCGAAGCGCGATGATTTTCCGCATGATCTTCGCGTCATAGCCGTTGCCCTTGGCTTCCGCGTAGACGTCGCGGATATCGTCCGCGATGGCCTTCTTTTCCTCCTCGAGCCGTTCGATCCGCTCGATAAAGGCCTTGAGGTGACCGCCGTCGACGCTGGCGCCGGCCGCCTCCTCAGGATCGGGCGCGACCTGGCGCACGGCGTCCGCCACCTCATGCACCGCCGACTCCCGCCACCAGGCCGCCTTGGCGACGGAAGAATGCAGGAGCTCCAGCGCATTGCGCTTTGTCAGTTGCACGCGCTTCGCCAATTCCTTGGCGTTGGCGCCGGGCAGCGCTTCGATGAGCGCGGCGAGCGCGACATATCGCGCTCTGTACATCAGGCCTTCGGCGATCGGCGTGCCGAGCGTTGAGCTATCCAGTCCGACCAGGCGCGACGCAGCGGCGACGGCCGCCATGATTTGCGGAGGCGAGGCGTTGATCATAGCCAGCGCCACGGGAAGATACCCCGGATGCGCAACAGCGACCGGCCAATGCTCACCTTGTAAAGCCCGAAGCGATACCCAATAATTTCAATCGTAAGAAGCGGCTTTACGTCTTCGTCTTTATCTTCAGCCCAAGTCATGCCTGCTCTTCCTTCTTCACATGAGCGTCAAAAGCCACCAGATCGACGAACAAACACCGCGACGTCAGGCGGTTGATCTTGACGTTCTGCCCATTGCCGCGATCACGGATCACGACATCGGCCGGCGCCTGCTTCAGCGCCGACCCCCACACGCCAGAGGCCCACTTCGAGCCCTGGAAAATCTTCTGAAGACCCACGGAGGAGAGCGGCACGCACAGCAGCCGCCGCTTGTCGCCGGCGTCGCCCGTTTTGCAGGGCGTTCCGTCTTCCCGTTCCTCGCGGCCGCGCATGCCCACCAGGCCGAGCCGTTCATTCACGGCGTCGAACGAGAGCACGCCGCTTTCCCAATCCTCGACCACGCGGCCGACCGTCGGCTTTTCGCCCGACTTCCAAGCCTCGATCGTCGAGCCGAGCAGGTGCGCGAGACATTGCCGCCAGTTATCGTCGTCGCCCTGGCGATCGTTCGACGTCATGTGGCCGATCATCTTGCCGACGAAGGCGTGATCCTCGACGTCAAAGCCGGCCGCCACCATGCCGGCGTCGCCGATCAGCAGGTTGGCCAAGGCGAGCAGCGTCCCGTAAGTGTCCTGGGCGCGGCTATCGAGGCCGCCGCCGAACAGCGTCGCCTTCCAGCGCTCGAGGCAGGCCGGAAACTTCGGCCAGCTATCCATCAGCGAACGCAGGATCATCCGGCCGGTCACGTCGGCGTCCACCGTTGGCGTCCGGCCGATCCGCGTCTTGTCGATCTTGCCCAGGTTCAAGATCGCCAGGCGCGAGCGGTCCTGAGGCTCCATCGGCGGCGGATTGATCGCGGAAAACAGAAACGCGTTGCGCAGCGTGAATTGCACGCCCTCATGATCGGCGCCGCCGCGCGAGATCGTGCCGCCGGAGCTGGCGACGCGCGCCAGGTCGATAATCTCGGAGGCCTTGCGCGAGACGGCCGAGGCCTCGAGCTCGTCGATCGCCACCGGCAGGCAGTCCTGGCGCACAATCTGATAAATGCCGGCGCGCGTCGTATCCTCGGCCGAGATCACAGAAGGCCCCAAAACCGTGCGGATCACGGTTTGCAGCGTCGTCTTGCCGACGCCTTTATCGCCGGTCAGGAAGCCATGCGGCCGCCAGCGCAGCGCG
Source organism: Rhodoblastus acidophilus (assembly GCF_900187365.1). Classification (GTDB taxonomy): domain Bacteria; phylum Pseudomonadota; class Alphaproteobacteria; order Rhizobiales; family Beijerinckiaceae; genus Rhodoblastus; species Rhodoblastus acidophilus. The sequence goes on along the minus strand of NZ_FYDG01000003.1, from coordinate 205,167 downwards.
GCGCCCAAAAACATCGTCCCGATCAGGCCGAGCACAAGCACCGGATCGAGCGTCGGCCGTTCCCACGACCACGAACGCAGATCCTCGAGCAGCTGACGCGCCGGCGAATCCTCCGGCGGGACCGGCTCTTTCCAAGGCAGGGTGACGGGCGGCCGCTGCGGATAGAACATGCCGTCGACTTCGCCCGGCAGCGCCGCCTTCAGCGTCTTGCCGTCGACGCGATAGAGCGCCGGTCCGGCGTGCCAGATCAATTCGCCGCGCGACGTCAGCCAGGCGCCACGGCCGCGCACGCTTTCGCGCGGCGAGAACATGCCGCGCCGCGCCGCCGCCGCGATCAGGCATTGGTGAACTTCTTTCACCTCGAGCCCGTTGATGACGAACTCGCCCTGTTCCTTGATCGCCTGAGCGTTGAAGCGCGGCCAATGATGATAGAGATAATTCGGACGCGCCGCGAACAGCGAAATCAGTGTGTTATGCGTCCATTCCGACGTGGTGACGTCGATCATCTGCCCGAGCGAATCGACGACGTAACAAACCTTCCCGTCCATGCCGAGCGGCACGACCGGACAGCCTGGCGGAAGTTTCTCCGCCGGCGCGCCCGGCCATTGGCCCGCGTTATAGCCCCAGGCCTCTTTGTTGCCGGGCGCCGGGTCCGACACCGGCCCGGAGCCGAGCTTTTCCATAGCGTCCGCCCACGCGGCGCGAACGCCTTTCACTCCAGTCTGAACCATCTACGAAGATTTCCGGGCGCCCAAGGCGGTGATTGAAACGCGACGCAACACGCAACGAACTTGAGATCAGGCGGCCAATTGCAGGTCGCCGGACATCCGCGCGGCGACGTCGATCGGCAGATCGTCGCCGGCCTCCGCCGCATTGAGACGGCGCGCGATGCGAAAACAGGTTTCCATGTCGCCGACGGCCGCGATGGTCACACCGCGATCCCTCGTCACGCACCAGGCGCTTGACGCGCGCATCCGCTCAACCAGCCACATGGCCAACCTCCAACATTTCAGGGGGGTACGCGACGCAACACGCAACAAACACGGCAAGACGGCCCCTCGGGGATCAGGTCGCCTTGGAAGGATCGGATGCCGGCGCGGAAGCCGGCTCTTGGGGCGCGGCCGGCGCGGCCGTGTCGCCGATCGGCGCCGCATCCGACGCAGGAGCGGCGGCGCCCGCGGCGCTCTGGCCGTCAGTCGGACCCGCGCTCGGGGAGGCCGCCGGCGTCTCGACCTGGACGAGCTGCACATCGTCGCGCTTGGCGAGCGGATCGGGCACGAGCTCGAGGATCGTATCTTCTTCCTTCTCCGCCAGGGCGGCGGCCGGGATCACGGTTTTCGACTGTTCCCACGCCTCGAGGCGGGCGATGTCCTGCGCGATCAGGCCATCACCGAGCAGGATCAGCGTGGCGAACGCGCAATATCCGGTGCGATAGGCCAGCGGGCATTCGGCAAACCCATCGACATCGGCCGAATGCACCTCCTGCCCGTGCGCATAGCGATACAGGGCTTCCGCCGGCGCGTTCGGATTGGCGCGCACGAAACCCGCCAGCTTTTCCTGCGCCGCGTCGCGTGCGTCCGCCGTCAGCGAACCGGTGCCGCACGTCGGCCAGGCCAACGAGTCTTCCGTCGCATCATGGTAGATCGCGACGAAATTTCCGGCGGAATGATACGCCGCCTTGGCGACGACGGCCGCCGCCTTTGCCCTCAGTCCTTCGATGTCCATTCAAACCCTTCCTTTCAGCAGGTCGTTGAAATCGTTGCCTTGATGCGCCTGCATCGTGGTCAGCGGCTTCCCGCGTCGCGCGAGCGCCTCAAGCACTTCGTCGCGCTGCGCCAGCGCTTGCGGCTTCAAGTCGTTTTCGAGAGCGACGATGATCGACGAGATGCAGTCGAACCACACGGGCGCATCGTCGATGTTTCCAATCGACAAAGCGGCCCAGACGCGCGCCTCAGGCAGCGCAAGGGCGAGAGACAGCCCGGTTTCGATCCCCTCGCAGAGCACCAGCGGGCCGCGTATGCCTTGACGCGAGGCCTCGACGGTCGACAGGCCGGACGGCCCATAGGTCAGCGGAACGACCGAGCCCTTGATATCGCCGAGCATCAGCTTCGCCTGCGAGATCGGCGCTTTGTCGACGCCGCCGGCGTCATGCAGCCAGGTCGCGTGCAGCCCGGTCTTGAACCCGTCGCCGTTCATGGCCGGCGCGACCATCGCCGGGCCGAACCAATTGGCGCCGCCCCAATGCCGCAAGCCGGAATGCCAGCGCAAAACCGGGCACTTGTTGGGAATGGCGTCATAATCAATGCCGCGCGCCTCGAGCAGATAGCGGCGCACCAGCGCGAACCCGTCATGCGACGCGCCCTTGCTCTGGATCAGAATGTCGGCGACGCGCCGGGCGATCCGCGCCGCGCGCTCCGCCTCATCCTTGTCGGCTTTCTTGCGGCGCGCCGCCGCCTCACGCCGGATCTTCTTGATCACGTCGGAATTGCCGTCCGTGATCCCCAGCCGCTTCTTGGCCCACTGGATCGCGTGCTTTCGCCCTTCCTTCGAGCGCGGCGCGAACCCGGCGACATAGGCGACGAGGCCGAGGATATCGCCCTTGCCGTAGTCTTCCGGCTCGTCATATTCGCGCCACGCGCCGTTCCCCCAAATCTTGAAGGACGAGCGGCTGTCATTCGCGCGCGTGGGATTGGGCGCCGCCCACACATTGCCCTCGCGCCGGCAACCGGGCACGAGCTCGTGGATCAGGCCGGGGCAAAGCGCCTGCAGCCCGGCGCGGAGATCGCGGACAGGAACGTCGATCATGACGAGCCTCCCTGGATGAATTCTGCAATGAACCAGGGCGGGACGGGCCGACCGGCCGCATAATCCCGCTTGTACTGTTCGACGGCCTTCTTGAGCCCATCGAGTTCCAGTTCGATTTCATGCGCGGTGACCGGCGGAACGGCCTTCCGCGCCGCCTCGCGCTCTTTCCGCCGCACGGACGGAGGCACGAAGCCGGGCACATGGCGCTTGGCGAGCAGGAGATCAGACGGCTTGAACCACGCCTTTTTCTGCCCGGGTGGAATGAGGAAGGCCGTGAACTGCCCGTCAGCGAGGCAGCGCGGCCACTGGCCATCCTCCTGGCGCTTCCAGATAAACCAGGCGTACGCGCTCGCCGACTTGCACTTCGGATCGTAACCGCCCTCACACATCGGCACGCGCTCGGAGAAGATCGCGACCAGCGACGGCGGAAACTCGGACAGCAGCGCGTGGCGCTCCTCAGTTTCCAGCCATTGCAACCGGCACAGCAGCGCGACGCCGACGCGCGCGAAATGGAGAAATCCGGGCAGCATTTCCGCCGCCGATTTCAGCGGAGGATCGGGCGAGAATGGTGGATTAGTGATGATCCAATCCGGGCGGCCTTGGACGAAGGCGTTCCAATATTCTGAGTGGTCGCAGGCGTCCAAGCCCGCGGCGACGTCAGGAGCGCCAAAATCGTTGATGTCGCTCGCAAACGTCGCAGTCGCAAACTCTTCAATGACCTTGGACATATGCCCGAGGCCGGCGCACGGCTCCCAAACAATGTTGGGAAGCATCGGCCCCACGCCGAGCCGGGGCAGCACCACGCGAAACAGCGTGCGCGTCGCCCATGGCGGCGTGCAGAACAGCGCCGCCTTTTGCCACGGCGCGCCGTCAGCCAAGCGCGCCCGCTTCGAGGCCATCACGGCCGAGGAGCCGGAAGCCTGGATCACGCCGCCGCCCTCCGCACCACTTCGACGATGGCGTCGGGATAGACGAGCGCCTTGAAGTCGCCGTCGCCGACGTCGACCAGCACATGACCAGCCACCCAGCGGCAAACGCGCGCCCGGTGCAGCACGCCGAAGGCCTCGACGTTGACCAGGTCGCCCTTGGCGACGGCGACAGTTCCGCCGGCGGCGAGTTCCATCAGCTCAAGCATCACTCATCTCTCCCAGCCATGGCGCGCATGGCGCCGAAGATCATTTCGTTGAAGGCAGGATCGTCGCGGCGGTCCTCGACGTCCTTGAGAGCCAGGCACACGGCGGCGGGCGTCAGCCCCAGAAGGGCGGCGATCTTCGCCTGCCCGATGCCGGCGCCGGTGTTGACGAGATAAATCGCGGCCTGACGCGCATGGGAGCAGGCCCGCCAATGCGCATCGGCGGTCGCGCCGCGCTGGGGCGAAGTCTCCGCCACTTGCTCCGGCGTCACGCCGTAGAAACGCGCGGTCCGCTCGAGTGCGCCGGCATAGGCCCACCGCGTCAGCTCGAGCACCGGCGACGGCGCCGCCTTGGCGCGTGCTAGAGATCGCAGCGCACGACGAAGTTTGTGGAGAAGAACAGGAGACGCCCCGCCAGGGCGGCGGAGAACCCTCCGATACCATGCAGGCGTGATGCAAGCCTCGGCAGCCAGCCTCTCCTGAGAGATTGAACAGCGGCGCCGCTCCGCGTCGATCTCAGCAATGCCGAAGTCCGCGCTTAATTTAATACCGGTACTGCGGAGCGAATCACCCGCGACGGCCTGTTGCGGTGCGGACACAGCAACCGCAAATTCGCCGAGGGCAGATATCTCAGGGAGCGTCACGGAAGACATCACGCGCCGCCTTCCATCACCGAGCGCAAGCCGCCAAGATAGGCGGCCATGTTGCGCTCTTCTTCCGCAAGGGCCTGTTCTATTGCCTCAATTGTAGATTGGCGGGCATCGTTGCGTCCCTTCAGAACACGATGCACGTTGTCTTCGTCGAGGCCAGAACGCTTCGCCAGTTCTTTGACGGTCATACGTACCGCCCGGCGGCGCGCGTCGAAATTTTCGAACGCCATCTTTCGCCTTCGCTTGTTATCTGCAATGTTGCAGATAGCAATCTGATTCGCAGCCTAGCGTCAACTGCAATGTTTCATTCGTCTGTGGAAAGCGCAATAGTACATGCTGTACCCGGCTTAAAACCGGGACAGGGCAGGCTTATGGCTGGGAGGCCTCCGAAGAGCGACACAAAGGAAGCGATCCGCGAAGCTCAACGCGAATGGCTCCTCAAGGTGTTGGCTGAGACAAAAAAGACGCCATCACAACTGGCTAAGGACTCCGGCGTTTCAGACACCACACTGACGCGCTTTCTCAACAATCCGTCTTACAGCGGAACGCTGACGCCGATCACCGTCGAGCGAATTTCCGAGCACGTCGGAATTCCTGGACCCGGCTATTCAACTTCAAAGTTGCAGATCGCCGCATGGAAACCACGCGACGAGGCGGAGCGTGTTCCTTGGGATAATTGCAAATCCCCCACTCTCGCCGCCCTGATCGGTGGGCGCGACGCGCCAGAGGTCTGGACCATTCAGACTGATCATCTGGCGCTCGCCGGCATTCGCCAAGGGGATATGGTTGTGATCGACAAGGACGTGCAGGCGCGCGATGGCGATATTGTCTGCGCGCAGATCGAGAACGGAAACGGCCCCCGCACGGTTTTCCGCATGTTCCAGATGCCGAACCTTGTCGGCGCCAGCTTCGATCCACAAGCAATCCGGCCGGAGCCGGTAGATGGCTTGCGCGTGCGCGTCATCGGCGTCGTCACAGATCTACTGCGCCAACGAGCGGCGTGATGGACATCTTGTCCGGAGACGACCCGAACGTCTTCAGGCGAGATGATCACGGCAACATCATTTTCTATGATCCGTCCACTGAACCATTCTTGAGGACGGACGAAATGTATGCCCTGATCGCTTTCCTGATTGGATTTGCCTTTGTAATCGCTGCCGCTTTTCTACATTCAGCCGTCCCGCACACAAAAGCCAGGATGGGCGCGCGCTTCGCACTCTGCTTCGCCGCGTCATTCGTCCTCGCGCAACCACTCGAACTCGATCGGTATTTCCCGTACGGGCTGAACGCACATGGTCTGCTAATTATTTTTGGTCTCTTTTCAGTCACTTATGCAGCCGCAACGCTTTTGGAATGGGCGAACGGTATTTTTCGCAGATAGCAAATCTGCACACTTGCAGATTTTAATATGCAAGCATACAGTCTGCACATCCTTTCACAGGAGGCGCAGAAACATGCACGCACCCACCATGACCGCGCAGGAGATTGCCGATCTCCTGCACATGAACTTCCGGACGTTTCAGAACAAATTGCCCAAACTGCGCGCCGAAGGCTTCCCGAGCCATCTGCCGGGAACGCGCGTTTGGTCGCGCCGCCTGGTCACGGCATGGCTCGACCAGCGCGACCCAGCCGCCGACGCGCCGCCTGCCGACTTCGATCCCGTCGCGGCCGCGCGCGCCGAACTCGAGGCGCGCATCGGCGGGAGGGCGGCATGAGCTTTTCCAGCAGCGCCGGAAGCATCACGCGCAACCCCGCCGTCACCGAGGCGAACAGGCTTCACGAAATCAAGCAGCGCATCGCACTGGCGCAAGCCCAGATGGATCGCTCTTTCGACACTCTCGAACTGGCGCTCATGCAAATGAGCGACGCGCGCGCCCAAATCGCCACCCTCGCCGGCGTCATCAACCAGGGGAGCAGCACATGACTCGCGACCTCATTCAAAGAGCCGTTGAAGCCGCCTCGAAGCCTGACGCCCTCACCGTTCTCGTCAGCGTTCACGAGGCCGGCGACCAGCCCGTCGCGATCGAATTGACGGCCTTCGGCTTCGGGCCCGCCGCCTATGTGCTGTTCGCGGCCGAAGCCCTCATGTTCAAGGCGCGCGAGGGCATGTCCGTGGAGGACAGATGCCGGCTCGATTATCTCCGCCACGAATTACTGCGCTTCGTTGAGGAGCACGAAGAGGCCGAGCCGGCCGCGGTCGCGCCCATCGTGCGCCCGACCGCCCTGAATTAACACCCACCGGCGCGGCCGCCCGCGCCGACCTTTCGCTGAGGGAAGAGAGGACCATGGCGAAGCTCACCATCCAAATCACGCACATCAAATGGCGCGACGGTCGCCCGCGTTTCGAACCGGGCCCCAAATTGCGTAATCTCGGCTTCAAAGGCGAGGATTTGCGCCACGGCCCCAAAGGCGAATGGTTCGATGCCATGGAGGCCAAGACCTGGGCGGACGCCAAGGAGAAGGAGATTGCCGAGCGCCGCGCCCAGGCCGCCGCCGCACGCGCCAGCAAGAAGCGCCTGCCCGCCCTGGTCGGGGCGCGCGGCGCGCAGCTCATCAGCGTCGCCGAACTGTTCGAGCTTTATTTCCAGTCGCCGCGCATGAAGGGCGAAACCGTCGAGGACGGCAAGCGCCGCCAGAAAGCCGCCGCGCCGGCGACGGTCCGCGACTACCGCCAGAAATCCGACTCCATCGCCAAGTTCGACGAGGCGATTTGGTCGGCGCCCGTAGAGGCCCTGTCAAAGCCGATCGTCTATGACCTCTACGAACGTCTTTGGGCGGCCAAGGGAATCGCTACGGCGCGCGGCGCCGTCGCCGTCCTGTCGAGCGCCATTTCATGGGGTTTGAAACGCGGCCGCATCAAAATGCCGGCCAACCCCTGCCAGGGCCTCGGCATGGAAATGCCCGACGCGCGCCTGCGTTGCCTGTCGCCGGAGGAGGTCCGCCACCTGGTCGCGACGGCCGACGCCATCGGCCGCCCGGAGATCGGCGACGCCATCATAATGGGCGTATGGACGGGCCAGCGCCAAAAGGACCGCCTCGAGCTGGTCGACCGCGGCTTGATCGACGGCCGCCGCGTCTTCCAACAGAGCAAGACAAAGGCCATCGTCGAGATCAGGCAGGCCCCGGAGCTCGAGCAGCGGATCAACCAGGCGCGCAAGCGCCGGCTGGACTGGAAGGTGAAGCCGCTCGAGCTGATCGTGGACGAGAAGACCAAGGCGCCGTTCAAGTCGGATTGGTATCGCCACGTCTATGCGGAGGTCCGCGCGGCCGCCGCCGCCGGCGTCAAGGACGCCCAGGGCGGCGAATGGATCATCCCGCCCATGCCGAGCCTCAGCGACGCCCGCGACCAGGACTTGCGCGACACCAGCGTGACCTGGCTGGCCCGCGCCGGCTGCACGCACGCGGAGATCGGACAGATCACCGGCCACAGCGACCAGAGCATCCAGACGATTCTCCGGCACTATCTGAGCCGGCATAGGGAAATAGGTGACAACGCCATCGCGAAGCTGATCGCGTGGTATGACGGCCAGGCAGAGGGTGCAAAATGACTACGATCGAGCGCTAATTCCCGCCAAAATCCCTTCTGGTCAGCTTGTCCTCAAGCTCACGGCGCTCGATTTCCATCTTTAACCGTGAATTATTCAAGTACAGCATTACGGTAGAGATGATCTTCCACACGCCGTAACACACTGCAGCTAAAGCTGCCAGTCCGAGTATGATGACAATGCTAGCGCCAATAAATCCAAAAATTTCGTTAGAACTGAATGACGTCTTGATCGCAAATTGAGCGAATAGAGCCCCCCCGATAATGGCCATTAAGCTCAGGAGACTCCAAGCCACTTTGAGGGATTTTTGCAACATGCCGCGCCAGTCAACCATGACGAAAAATGCTCCAATATTCCGGCATCCTGTAAATTCCTACCATGGAGGAACAGCGCAGGAACAGCCCTATAAACGAACAGCGTTCAAACCGATGAAAACAAACCGTGGTCGGACGTCCGACCGTCCGACCCCAACTAAGGTCGGAAAATTGGTCGCATGTTCTCGGTAAGTACTAAAAAACAAGGGCCGGTCGATTTGACCAGCCCTTTGTTTTTGCGGGAGATTTCGATGGTGGGCGCACAAGGGCTCGAACCTTGGACCCGCTGATTAAGAGTCAGCTGCTCTACCAACTGAGCTATGCGCCCATCGAAATTGCTACTGAACATATTGTTCCGAAGCGATTATTCAGCGGTTAGGTGTGTCCGCCGCCGAACGAGAGGGGATGTACCAAAGGGCCTTTCCCCTGTCCAGCCCAAAAATCGCCTTTTTGCATTTTTGTGAAAATTCTTCGTCCAGAGGCCGGCGCGCCCTCGCGATCAAAACAGATCTTCGCCCACCGCCAGCCGGACTTCGTTCAAAGGCAGGCCGTTCACCGCATAGCCCACGGAGCGGTTGAACTGCAGCGCGGCGGTCTGGCCGTTGAGCGCCGCCACGCGATCGCCGCCGCGCGGACATTGAAAAGTCAGCGTCCGGCCGTGATGCGCGCGATAATAGGTGGCGAGGCGCTGCTCCAGCCGGGCGCTGTCGGCGCCGCTGGCGAAAATATCCGAGATCACCGTCTCGTGGCTGGCCGGCGCGACGCCGACGCAAAAACGCCATTCCTCCGCGACGGCGGGAGTGGACAAGCAAATGGCGACGACGGCGACGCGGCGGATCATGGGTCTGTCCTGCGGGAAACCGCGCCAGCCTGCGCCGGAATGGTTAAGAAAAGGCGGACGCGATGCGGGTCGCCCCGAATATAGGTCCGAACGCCTGATGCAGCGCCATGTCCGCCTCCATCATGGTCACGGGCAGGCCGAGATCGACCAGGCTCGTCACCCCCAGGTGGCGTTCGCCGATGCCGCAGGGCACAATGCCGCCGAAATGGCGCAAATCCGGCTCGACATTGAGCGACACGCCGTGAAACGACACCCAGCGGCGCAGGCGCACGCCAATGGCGGCGATCTTGTCCTCGGCCGGCTCCCCGTTCGGCCCGGCGGGCTTGTCGGGCCGGGGCGTCCACACGCCGACGCGGTCCTCGCGCGTCTCGCCCTTGACATTGAACAGGGCGAGCGCCGCGATCAGCCAGGCCTCCAGCGCGCCGACGAAGGCGCGCACGTCGCGCCGCCGCCGCGACAGGTCGAGCAGCACATAGGCCACGCGCTGGCCGGGGCCGTGATAGGTGTATTGCCCGCCCCGCCCCGCCGAAAACACCGGCAGGCGGTGCGTCAGCAGGTCCTGCGGCCGCGCCGAGGTTCCCGCGGTGTAGAGCGGCGGATGCTCCACCAGCCAGACCTTCTCCGGCTCCCGGCCTTCGGCGATGGCGGCGGCCCAGTCCTCCATGCGCTGGAGCGCGAAGGCGTAATCGGTCAGCCCCTCCGCGACGATCCAGTCCACCGGCGGCGATCCCGGCGCCGGCAGAAAATCTTTGGAGAGGGTTTCGCGCGTTTCGGACATGACGACGACTTGTGGATTGGGTGGGCCGCGAGGTCATCCATAGCCTGTTCCGCAGCCCTGTTGAAGCGGCCCCGGCGACGCCGATTGACTTGCCTCATGGACACTCTTGCGCGACCGTCTATGCTGCCGGATTGCGACGACCTGAAGAGGAGGTCCATGTGCATCAACATTCCCGCAAGACCCTGCACGCCTTCTTCGCGCATCCCATCGCCGGCAATATCGACTTCAAGGACGCCGAACACGCTCTGACCGGGCTTGGCGCCTTGGTGGAGCCGAAAAATGGCGGCAAGGTCGAACTCTCCCTGCACGGTCAAAAGACCCAGTTGCATTGCACGCATCACACGCTGACGCATGAGGATGTGATTCACATTCGCAAATGGCTGGAAAGCTGCGGCATCACCGCCGAATCCTTTCCCGCCTGAGCGAAACGCTCAACGCGGATGCGCGGCGCGCCATTGGCGAACGGCGGCCAGCGTCTTCTCGATATGCGGCGCCGGGGATAAGCCCTCGTAGGCGAGGATGATCTTGCCGTCCGGCGCGATCACATAGGACAAGCGGCTGGACATATCCGTGTTGAGCAGCCCGGAAAACTGCGCCTTGTAGGTGCGGATCACCTTGCCGTCGGCGTCGGCGCCGACCGGGAATTTGTCGCGGCACTCCTTGGTCGAAAATTCCTTCTGCGTGTCCAGCGTGTCGGCGGAGACGCCGATCAGGCTTGCGCCGGCCTGGGCGAAATTGTCCGCGTTCTCGGCGAATTCATGGGCTTCCTCCGTGCAGCCGGAGGTGAAGCTTTTCGGATAGAAATAGAGCACCACCGGCCCCTGCTTCAGCGCCTCCGACAGGGTGAAGGTGAAGCTCTTGCCGCCCACCGCCGCCTGTAGCGTAAAATCGGGCGCGGCCTCGCCGGGCCGCATCGCCGCCAAAGCCGCGCCGCTCAGGCAAGTCAGAGCCAAACCCAAAGCCAGACCGCGCATGTCGCTCTCCCTTTTGCGTCCGATTCTGCCCGAGACGCGCGGGTTGCGCAATCGGCGGCGCGACGAACCGCCGCTTTGCGCCGGACCGGCCAAACTGTTTCTGTGGCGATGACGGCGCGCCCCCGCGCGTCCGCCGCCGCAGCCAGCGCAGCCCAAGAGCCAGCGCAACAATGAAGCCAGCGCAACACTGGAGCGCGACCATGCCGACCCTCACGCCCGACGACGCGTCCGCTCAAAACGACGCCGAACTTCTCGCCCTGCTCAAGTCGAACACCGGGGCCTTCAACGCCTTTCGAGTGGCGAACCCGGACTATCGTCCCGATTTTTCGGGCGCCGACTTCACGCGCTTCAGCTTTTCCAACGCCAATATGCGACTGGCGAATCTCAGCGGCGCCAAGCTCGATCACGCCCTGATCGACAACCGGTCCGATTTCTACGGCGTGAACTTTCGCGGCGCCGATCTGAGCCATGTGTTTTCGCATGGCGTGCGCATGGCCACCGCCGATTGCACCGGGGCCTGCCTGCGCAATTTCGATGTGACCGACGCCAATTTGAACGGCGTGAAATTCGTGGACGCCGATTTGACGGAGTTGCGGACGCTCAACAGCAAGATGTGGGACACAGATTTCACGCGCGCGATCATGAAGGGCGTGCTGATCTGGAACGAGAAGGGCGCGAGCGGCTTCATCATCGACGCGGTGTTCGACGACGCCGACATGACCGACGCGCGGCTGGCGGCGGGCGACAACGGCCGCTTCTGCGTCGACCGCGCCCGCATCAAGCCCGCCGCCGCCTCGGGCAGCCTCACTTATGACCAGTGGATGCGGGAGAAAGCCCGCAAGCCCTTGTAAGTTTCCGTTCGGCGAGCGGAGCATGGCCTTCTCCCGGGGGGAGAAGGCGCGGCGTCAGCGGCGGGCGTATTTCTGACCGCGATGCGAACCGCGGAACACGACCTTGCACGCCGGGCTGAGATTGGGTTTTTGGCGGATCAGGCAGGCGGTGATCTGGCCGGCGTCCGGGATGAACTGGCCGCATAGGCGAAACACGTCGGGCGTGCAGGCCTGCTGGGCCTCGGCGGTTCCGCGATATTCGGCGCTTGCGGGCGTGGCGCAGGCAAGCGTCGCCGCCGCCAGCGCCACCAGGGCGATAGCTTTCATGTTTCCTCCAACGAATCAGTTATTTAGTGCTTCCGAGCTCGACGATGACGGCTTTTCTACGCCTTGGCAATGGCCTGACAGCCCTGACGTAACGGCGAAATATTTCACCGGATTGGCGTTTTTCCTCTTTGCTTCAGTGACGCGCGGCGCGCGAACCCCTATGTTGGCTGTGTGCTGAAGCAACCTGCCCCCTTTCCGAGCCGCGAGGACATTCTCGCCTTTATCGCCCGCGAATCCGAAGCGAGCGGCGCCGCGCCGCAGAAGATTGAAAAGCGCGAAATCGCCCGCGCCTTCGGCATCAAGGGCGGCGAAGCCAAGATCAAGCTCAAGGCGCTCCTGAAAGAACTGGAGATCGAGGGCGCGGTGACGCGCTCGCGCGCCGGCCTCGCCAAGAAGGGCGAACTGCCGCCGGTGCTGCTGTGCGACATTCTTTCGCGCGACCGTGACGGCGAACTGCTGGCCACCCCCGCCGAATGGGACGAGGATCTCGGCGTCGCGCCGAAAATTCTGATCGTCCTGCCCCGCCGCTCCGCCAAGACCCGCGATCACGTTCCCGCGCCCGGAATCGGCGACCGCGCGCTGCTTAAAGTGGCGCCGCATCGCGAGACGGGCGGCCCGGCCTATGTCGGGCGTGTGATCAAACTGCTGTCGCGGGCGCAAAAGCGCGTGCTGGGCGTGTTTCGCGAGGATCCGCGCACGCGCGGGGGGCGCATCCTCCCCGTGGACAAGAAGCAACGCGACCGCGAGCTGCTCGTCGTCGAGGCCGACCGTGGCGAGGCGCGCGACGGCGATCTCGTGTCGGTCGAAACGCTGTCGCGCGGAAGACTGGGCCTGCCGCAAGCGCGGGTGCGCGAGCGGCTGGGGTCGATGAACAGCGAAAAGGCCATCAGCCTGATCGCCATCAACACCCACGGCATCCCCGACCTGTTTCGCCCGGAAACGCTGGAGGCCGCCGAACAGGCCAAGCCCGCGCGCATGCAGGCCGAAGGTTTTACCCGGGAAGACTGGCGGTCGCTGCCGCTGGTGACCATCGACCCGCCCGACGCCAAGGATCATGACGACGCCGTTCACGCACAGGCCGACGAGGCGCCGGACAATCCCGAAGGTTTCGTCGTCACCGTCGCCATCGCCGATGTGAGTTTTTACGTGCGGCCCGGCGCGGCTCTCGACCGCGAGGCGCTGGATCGCGGCAATTCGGTCTATTTCCCCGACCGCGTGGTTCCCATGCTGCCGGAACGCATTTCCAACGATCTGTGTTCGCTGCGCCAGGGCGAGGACCGCCCGGCGCTGGCGTGCCGGATGCGAATCGGCAAGGACGGCCACAAGCTCGACCATAGTTTTCATCGCGTGATGATGCGCTCGGCGGCTAAGCTGTCGTACCAGCAGGCGCAGGACGCCATCGACGGACGGCCGGACGACACGACCCGCCCCTTGCTGGAGGGGGCGCTTAAACCCTTGTGGCGGGCCTATGCGGCGGCGAAACTGTCGCGCGAAAAACGGTCGCCGCTCGATCTCGATTTGCCGGAACGCAAGATTCTGTTGAAGCCCGACGGAACGGTGGACCGCATCTTCGTCCCGCCCCGGCTCGACGCGCATAAATTGATCGAGGAATTCATGATCCTCGCCAATGTCGCCGCCGCCGAGACGCTGGAGGCGCAAAAGTCGCACCTGATCTACCGCGCCCATGACGAGCCTTCGGTGGAAAAGCTCTCGGCGCTGTCGGAATTCCTCGCGACCATCGGCATCAAGCTGGCCAAGGGCCAGGTGATGAAGCCGCAGCAGTTCAACGACATCTTGCGAAAGGTGCGCGGCACCGAACATGAAAACGTCGTCAACGAGATCGTGCTGCGCACCCAGGCGCAGGCCGAATATGTGGCGGAGAATTACGGGCACTTTGGCTTGCACTTGCGCCGCTACGCCCATTTCACCTCGCCGATCCGCCGCTACGCCGATTTGATCGTGCATCGCGCCCTGGTGCGGGCGCTCGATCTCGGGCCGGGGGGGCTGCCGGAAATGGCCCGCGAGCATCTGGCGGAAATCGCGGCGAAAATTTCGGCCAGCGAACGCCGCGCCATGGCGGCGGAGCGCGAGACCACCGACCGGCTCATCGCCACTTACCTCGCCGAGCAGATCGGCGCGACATTCACAGGCCGCATTGGCGGCGTCACCCGCGCCGGCCTGTTCATAAAACTCGACGACACCGGCGCCGACGGCTTTGTGCCCGCCGCGACGCTCGGCGCCGATTATTTCGGCTTCGAGGAGGCGGCGCACGCCCTGGTCGGATCGCGCAGCGGCGAAACCTACCAATTGGGCGACGCGGTCGAGGTCAAGCTGGTGGAGGCCGCGCCCTTCGCCGGCGCCTTGCGCTTTGAAATGCTGAGCGACGGCAAAGGCCAGAAGGGCCGCGCCCTGTCGGTGAAAAAGAGCAACCCCAAGCGGGCGAGCGCGAAAAACGGCGCGGGCGCGCGCAAAAGCCGGCGGCGGACGTAGAGCCTAGACCGTGAGCCTCATGCCGTCGAACGCCGGCTCGACCCCCTCCGGCAATTGGCCGCGCAGGGTGTCGTAATCCATATCGGTGTGCAGATTGGTGAGCACGGCGCGCTTCGGCCTGAAACGGTCGATCATCTCCAGCGCCTCCATCAGGCTGAAATGCGTGGGATGGATGCGGTAGCGCAGGGTGTCGATCACCCAGAGATCGAGATTTTCCAAAAAGGCCGCGCTCTCGTCGGGAATGACCTTCACATCCGGCGTATAGGCGAAATTCTCGAAGCGGAAGCCGAGCGCGTCAATGTCGCCGTGATTGAGCCGGAACGGCAAAACTTCGAGCGGACCGGCCGGCCCCTCCGGCGCAAAGGCCTCGCCGGGCGTGAGAAAATGCGGGACGAGCAGCGGCGGATAGGCGCTGCCGGGCGGCGTCTTGAACAGATAATCGAACCGGACCCCGATGGTCTCCCAGGTCGGCGCGTCGAGATAGCAGTCGATCAGGCTGCGCATCTGCATGGTCAGCGGGCGCACGTCGTCGAGGCCGTGAATGTGGTCGGCGTGGGCGTGGGTCAACAGCAGCGCGTCGAGCCGGTCGACCTCCGCCGCGATCAACTGCTCGCGAATGTCCGGCCCGGCGTCCACCAGAAAGCGCGTCGGTCCCTGCGGCCCCGGCTTGTCCACCAGAATGGCGCAACGCCGCCGGCGGTTTTTCGGATTGTTCGGATCGCAGGCGCCCCAGCCCTGCCCGACGCGGGGAACGCCCGCCGAGGAGCCGCAGCCGAGGATTGCGATCTCGAGGCTCATGCCGCCAGCGCCGGCATTTTATCGAAGATCTTCAGCGCGTTGGCGGTGGTGATCTCCGCCAAAGCCTCGGGCGTCACGCCTTTCACCTCCGCCAGGACGCGCAGCGTGTCGGCGACATAGGCCGGTTCGTTGGTCTTGCCGCGATGCGGCACGGGCGCGAGGAACGGCGCGTCGGTCTCGATCAGGATGCGGTCGAGCGGAACGAGCGCCGCCGTCTCGCGCAGGTCCGGCGCGCTCTTGAACGTGACCACGCCCGAGAACGAAATATACAGGCCCAGCGCCAGCGCCCGCTGCGCCAACTCGCGGCCTGAGGTGAAGCAATGCAGCAGCGCCTTGAACGGCGCGCACGCGTATTCCTGTTCGAGAATCCCGGCCATGTCGGAATCGGCGTCGCGGCTGTGGATCACCAGCGGCAGGCCCGACAGCCGCGCCGCTTCGATATGGGCGCGCAACACCCGATGCGCCAAATCCTTGTCGGCGCGGTTGTAATGATAGTCGAGACCGGCCTCGCCGATGGCGACGCATTTGGGATGAAGCGCCAGCGCGGCGATTTCCTGCGCCGAAAACTCGCGCTCGTCCTGGGCGTGGTTGGGATGGGTGCCGACCGAGCAGAACACCTCGTCCACGCTGTCCGCAATGGCGGCGACCTGCGGAAATTTCTCGATTTCCGTGCAGATGGTGATCATCCGGGCGACGCCCACGCTTTTCGCGCGCGCCAAAACCCCTTCCCGGTCGCGGGTGAGTTCGTCGAAATCGAGATGGCAGTGCGTGTCGACCAATTGCATTGGCGGTCTCATTTCGCCTCTTCAGGCTCGACATAACGCGGGAAGATCGGCGCCGGCGCCGGCAGGTTTTCGCCCGCGGCCAGAGCGTGATCCGGCGTCGCGAAGGCGAGCAGGCGCTTGTCCGCCGGAACGCCCAGCAGGCCGAGCAGTTTTTCAGCCGCTTCGGGGATGAAGGGCTGGCACAGCAGCGCCACCACGCGCAGGGTTTCCGCCGTCACATAAAGCACGGCGTCGCGGCGGGCCGGATCGGTCTTGCCGAGCTTCCACGGCTCCTGCCCGGCGAAATAGCGGTTGGCGTCGCCCACCACGCCCCAGATTTCCGCCAGCGCTTGATGCGGCAGATATTGGCGCATGGCGTCGCGGGCGATGGTCACGGCGCCATAGGCCCGAGCCAGAATTTCGGCGTCGGCCTCCTCGCGCGCGCCGGGCGTCGGGACCTTGCCGCCGCAATTTTTGCCGATCATCGACAGCGAGCGTTGCGCCAGATTGCCGAGGTCGTTGGCCAAGTCCGCGTTGATGCGCTGCACGATGGCCTCGTGCGAATAATTGCCGTCCTGGCCGAACGGCACTTCGCGCAGGAAGAAATAGCGCAAGGCGTCCACGCCGTAATGATCGGCCAGCGTATCCGGCGAAATGACATTGCCGACCGACTTGGACATTTTCTCGCCGCGGTTGAACAGAAAGCCGTGGACGACGATCTGCTTGGGCAGCGGCAGTTCGGCCGACATCAGGAACGCCGGCCAGAAAATGGCGTGGAAGCGGGTGATGTCCTTGCCGATCACATGGGCGTCGGCGGGCCAGAATTTCGCGCGCGGGCCGCCTTCGAGATAGCCGGTGGCGGTGAAATAATTGGTCAGCGCGTCCACCCAGACATACATGACGTGCTTGTCGTCGCCGGGCACTTTGATGCCCCAGTCGAAGGTGGTGCGGCTGATCGACAGATCGTTCAGGCCGCGCTTCACGAAAGCAACGATTTCGTTGAGATATTTCTCCGGCGTGACGAAATCCGGATGCGCCTCGTAATAGGCCAGCAGTTTTTCGGCATAGGCCGAGAGCTTGAAGAAATAGCTCTCCTCCTCGACCCATTCGACCGGCGTGCCGGTGGGCGCGAATTTCTTGCCGTCCGCGTTTTCGGTGAGTTCGCCCTCGTCGTAATAGGCTTCGTCGCGCACCGAATACCAGCCGCTGTATTTCGACAGGTAGATGTCGCCCTTGGCGGCCATGCGGCGCCAGACTTCCTGCACGGTCGTCTTGTGCCGCGCCTGGGTGGTGCGCACGATATCGTCGGCGCGGGCGTTGAGCTTTGCGCCCATGGCCTCGAACTGCGCGGCGGTGCGGTCGGCGAGCTGTTGCGCCGAAATGCCTTCGCGCGCCGCCGTCTGCTGCATTTTCAGCCCGTGCTCGTCCATGCCGGTGACGAACAGCACGTCCTTGCCGTCGAGCCGCTGGAAGCGGGCGAACACGTCGGTGGCGATGCGCTCATAGGCGTGGCCGATGTGCGGCGCGCCATTGGCGTAGGGTATGGCGGTGGTGATGTAATAGGTTTGCTTGTCGGCCATGGCCCGTCGCTCGTCATTTCAAGTTTGAGGCAAACTAAAGAAGCGCGGACGAAAGGCCAAGGGGGCGACCTCATTTCCCCATCAGCAAGCACGCGTCTCCGTAGGAATAGAAGCGGTATCCGCTACGAATCGCGTGGGCGTAGGCGCTTTGCATCCGCTCCAGCCCGGCGAAGGCGCAGACCAGCATAAACAGGGTCGAGCGCGGCAGGTGAAAATTGGTCATCAGCATGTCGACCGCGTTGAAGCGGTAGCCGGGCGTGATGAAAATAGAGGTCTCGCCGGAGAAGGGTTTGATTCCCGTCTCGTCCGCCGCGCTTTCGAGAATGCGCAAGCTGGTGGTGCCGACGGCCACGATCCGGCCGCCTTGCGCCCGCGCCGCATTGAGTCGCGCCGCCGTCTCCGCGTCGATCTCGCCCCATTCGGCGTGCATCACATGGTCTTTGGTGTCCTCGGCCTTGACCGGAAGAAACGTGCCGGCGCCGACCAGCAGCGTCACCTTTTCGATGCGCGCCCCGGCCGCCTGCGCCGCTGCGAGCAAGGCGGGGGTGAAATGCAGGCCGGCGGTGGGGGCCGCCACCGCGCCGGGCTTTTGCGCGAAAACCGTCTGATAGTCTTGGGCGTCCTGCGCGTCTTCCGCGCGCCGCGCCGCGATATAGGGCGGCAGCGGCATGTGGCCGACCGCCATCAGCGCATTGTCGAGCGCGGGGCCGGACAGGTTGAAGCCGAGCAGAACCTCGCCCTCATTCTTGGCCTCGACCACGGCCTGAAGGGCGCCGTCGTCGCCGAACGCGACGGTTTCGCCGAGCTTCAGCTTCTTGGCGGGGCGGACGAAGGCGCGCCAATGCGCGCCATCCTGCTTCTTGTGCAGGGTCGCCTCGATGCGCGCGACCGCCTCGCCGCGCGTGCGCGTCCCGAACAACTGGGCGGGAATCACCTTGGCGTCATTGACCACCAGCACGTCGCCGGGGCGCAACTGCGACGGCAGGTCGCCGACATGCAGATCGCGCAAATCCTCGCCGATCGCCAACAGGCGGGCGGATTCGCGCGGACTGGCCGGCCGCAGGGCGATTCTGTCTTCAGGCAGGTCGAAATCGAACACATCTACGCGCATGGCGCCGTCATAGACGCTCGGACCGGCGCCGGAAACAAAAAACCCCGCGCTTTTTACACGCGGGGCTTTTCGCCGGGAGGAGAGGTTTTAGCGCGAGGCGAATTTCTGGGCGGCGACCGGGCCGAGCGCGACCCACACATTCGGGTCCTGCTGGCTCTGGCGCTTCACGAAGCGATAGGCGATCTTGCTGACCGGCTTCACCTCGTCGGTGAGATTGTCGAGCACATATTCGCCGCCATTGGTCTTGACCGTGAGAATGGCGTGGCCTTCGTTCTGCTGGTCGCGCACCACGGTGACCAGCAGGGCGGAACGGGGATAGCCGCGTTCGATCAGCATCTTGCGCTTCATAAGCGCATAATCTTCGCAATCGCCCTTGCCGTCCGCCGGCAGATCCCAGCGGTCCACCACGCCCCAATGCTCCATGTCGGACACCGCTTCCACGGAGCGATTGACGAAGGTGTTGACCTGCCGGATTTCATGCATCGAGGCTTCCGTCAGATTGACGTCGGCCACCTTGCCGGAGACCGCGCATTCGCTGGCGTAGCGTTGGCAGAACTCCACCCAGCCGAAGGGGATCGAGGTGTCCGCGCCGACCGAGGCGTAGGCGACTTCGACGCCGGAGGACACGCTGGCCTTCGCGCCGACGTCCGACGCGATGAACGGCGCCGCCGCCAGCGCCAGAACCAGACCCATCGTCGTGAAAGCTGCGATACGCATGTCATACCTCGTTGATGAAGCGAGTATGACCGGGGCCTATTGGAGTCGATTGAAGCGAAATTCTCGCATTTTATCCAACGCCGTTCATTTTTTGCTGGCGCGCCATTAAGTCTAACAAAGCCTGATCGGAACGGTTAAAATGCGGCTAAATCCGATTTTTTTCTTGTTTTTCAATGTTTTGACTTGATGGTTTCCCGTAGGTAATGACGTTCGGTTAATGCTGGGAAAGCCTGTTTATTTACTTGCAAGGCCGGGACAGAGTTAATTCAGGGGTTCCTTACGTCAATCTGGCGGCGAAATCTTGACTTCGCGCCGTCGCGAACCATCTCTGCACTGGGTCCGCGCCGCGCCCCTGCCGCCCGGAAACCCGAAATGGCGCGGGAGGCCCGCATGACTCTGGAACAAACCGACAAGCCGCATCCGTCCGACGGCGGCAGGCGGAGCGACATGTCCGCCGTCGATCACGCCGCGCTGATGGAGGCGGTGCGGCGGCTGGAGCGCAACAGCCTGGCGCTGCGCCTGGCGAATCTGGTGGGGCGGCAGGTGAGTTTCGCCACCCAACTGGTGCCGGCCCGCGCGGCGCAAGTGGTCGGCAAGGCGGCCGGCGCCGCCATGCGCGTCGCGCTGCGGGCGGCCTTCGCCAGCCTGAACGGCGCGCCGGTGCGCGACCGCGTCGGCTTTCATCGCGCCATGGTGGCCGCCTCCGGGGCGGCGGGCGGCGCGCTGGGCCTCGCCAGCCTGCCGGTGGAGCTGCCGGTGAGCACGGCGCTGATGCTGCGCGCCATCGCCGACATCGCCCGCGCCGAGGGCGAGGATCTCAGCCAGCCGGAAACGGCGCTGGCCTGCCTGCAGGTGTTCGCGCTCGACGGACGCGGAGCCGAGGCCGAATTGTCCGAATCGAGCTATTTCGCCCTGCGCGGCCTGATGGCGCGCAGCGTGACCGAAGCGGCGCGGTTCGTCGCCAGCCGCGGCCTGATCGACGAAACCGCGCCGGCGCTGGTGCGCTTCACCACCCAGGTCGCCTCACGGTTCGGCGTGGTGGTCAGCCAGAAATTTTTGGCGCAGGCGACGCCGGTGCTCGGCGCGCTGGGCGGCGCGGCGGTCAATCTGGCCTTCATCGAGCATTTTCAGTCGCTGGCCAAGGGCCATTTCACCGTGCGGCGGCTGGAGCGCAAATATGGCGAAGCGCTGGTGAAGGCGGAATACGCCCGCATCGCGGCGGCGCGCGATCCCGACGAGATCGTCACGCCGGCCGCGTGAGGCCGGTCAATCCGCGCCGGCGTCGAGACGCAGATCCTCGAACACTTGTTCGCCGCGCAGCCAGCGCGTCTCGGCGTCCGGGTCGGTCAGCGCCCGTTCGAGGCCGGTGAGAAACTCGGCGGCGCCCCCGTCGAGTCCGCGCTCGCGCAAGGCTTCCTGCAGCGCGCCCTGCACCAGCACGCGCACCGTCTTGTGCGCGGCGGACACCGGCGTTTCGACATCCTCGCCGCGCGCCGCCGCTTCGCAGGCGGCGCGGTCGAAGGCGACATGGCCGCGACAGGCCAGCGTGCGCGCCGCATAAATCGCGCAGGCGCCGTTGATGATGAACGGACACAGCATCGTGGAGGCGAAGCGCGCCTGCTGGTCGAGGCCGCGCGTCTTGGCGTTGAAGGCGGCGACGCGGGCGGTGAAATCGACGCCATAGGCGGCGAAGGCCGAGGCGGTGATGCGCAGGAAGCGCGCGGCCAGAAAGATCTCCGGCGCGGTGGCGGCGACCTGCAAGGCGCAACAGGCGGCGCAGCCGCGACAGCAGGCCGGCTCCGGCTGGCCCTCGCTCTGGATTTCGGCGTTGCGATCGAACAGCTCCGCCGCCTGCGCGGCCAAAACCTCGATCAGCCGGGGATCGCAGACGCCCTCGGCGGAGCGTCCGGCGCGGATGGTTTCGCCGAAATTTTCGCGCAGGGCGGCGAAAAAGGCTTCGGGGCTATTCTCCTGGGCTTCGGTCATCGGGCGCGCTCCGGATGGCCCAGCGGATACAGGCCGGCCTGGAAGGCCGCGCTCATATGTTCCGCCCGCGCGATGGCGGCGCGGGCGGCGGCCGGCTTCAGCTCGGCCGCGGCGGTTTCCTTGAACAGGGCGACCCAGCGGTCGAAATGGGCGGGCTTCAGGTTCAGGCCGAGATGCGGCGCGAACGGCGCGCCCTTGTAGCGTTCGGTGCGCAGGAAGGCGCGCGACCAGAAATTCTGCACGAGATCCAAATGGTTCTCCCAATCGCTGACATGGCTGTCGAACACCGGGCCGATCACCGAGTCCTCGCGCGCCCTGCGATAGAACACCCGCACGAGACGGTCGAGATCGGCTTCGCTGACCTCGATGTCCTCGGACACCGCCTCGGGAAAATCGCCTTCGGCGCGGTCAGGGACCAGCGCGGCGATCTCCGGCGCCGCCCGCGCGGTGCGGCCCTCGACATTGAGCGGCGGATTATATTTGCCGACGAGATCGCGCAGAATGTGGCGGCGCATCCGGGCGTTGTCGCGCGTCATGAAATGGGCGCCGTCGGCGAGCCCGCGCGCCAGCGCCGGCTCCTCCGTCCGCAGCGCGTCGAGGGTCGCCGCGACGTCGTCGCTTTCGCCGATCAGCACGGGAAACAGCCGGTCGCCGACGCGGCGGGTGAGCGCGAACAGGCCCGGCCCTTGCGGCGGATCGGCGAAGGCGAAGCCGCCGAAGCGGACGCCGCCGTCGCCACTGGCCGGAAGTCCGGATTGTCCCTGCGCCTCGGCTTGAGCCATCTCGTTCTCCCTGTAAATCGTTTGCCGGTTGAGCATCTTCCGTGCCAGCGCCGGAGCCGCGCCCGCCCGCGCAAAACGGCCGTTTGCGGCGCGAATTCGCCAGCGATTGTCGCATTGCCTTCGCCGCCGTGACAACCGGACGCCGTATTTTTTGTTGCAGCGCACACTGACGCGGTCCATAAACAGACCACGCTTGCGCGCGCGTCGAACCACAACCAAAAGACTGCCGACTTATCGCGGGCCGGGAGGACGTCCCCCCTCATCGGAGTCTTGATCATGCGCCAACCCCTCGTCCTTCTCGCGGCCGGCTGCGCCGCCGCCCTCCTCTCCAGCGCCGCGAGCGCCGCCGAGCTGAAGACCTACGCCGGCAAGTCGTTTGAATTGCGCGACGTGCGCGGCCTCATCTATTTCACGCCCAAGGGCGACGTTTTCGAGGTCGTGACCACGCTCGACCATCAGGGCCAGCCGTTCCGCGTCGTGTGCGCGCTGAAGGACGGCCAGTCCGCCACGCTGTCGGTTCCCGGCGCGCTCGACGAGGACGCCGCCACCGTGGACATCCGCCGCGACGGCGACCGCCTGCTGGTGATCGACCACACCCGGCAGCGTCGCGCCGACGTGACCCCGCCGAACGGACGGCGCGCCAACTGACCCTTGCCGCGCCGAAGCTCCCCTCCCATGTAAAACGGGAGGGGGGTTGGACATGGGCGTCACCGTCATCCAGCATGTGCTCAAGCGCCTGCGCGACATTGGCGTCGCGCATGTGTTCGGCGTTCCCGGCGATTACGCCTTTCCCGTCAACGACGCCATTTGCGCCGATCCCGATCTCGACTGGATCGGCTGCTCCAACGAGCTGAACGCCGCCTATGCCGCCGAGGGCTACGCCCGGCTGCGCGGCGTCGGCGCGCTCTGCACCACTTACGGCGTCGGCGAGCTTTCCGCCCTCAATGGCGTGGCCGGCGCCTATGCCGAGCATTTGCCGGTGTTCCATCTGGTCGGCGCGCCCAATATCGCGATTCAGGAATCGCGCGCGCTGATGCACCACACGCTCGGCACCGGCGATTACGACCTGTTTCGCCGCATGTCCGAGCCTGTCGTCTGCGCCCATGCGGTGATGACGCCGGAAAACGTCGCCTATGAGACCGAGCGGCTGATCGCCGAGGCGCTGTACCACCTGCGCCCCGTCTATATGGCGTTTCCCGCCGATCTGGCGACGCGGCCGGTCGCAGGGGAATCCCGACCGATCCAGCCGCCGCAGAGCGAAGCCGAGGCGCTGGCCGAGGCGACGGAAGCCATCGTCTCGGCGCTGGCGGCGGCGGAGCGGACCTGCGTGCTGCCGGGGCTGCTGGTGGCGCGCGGCGGCTGCCAGCCGGCGATGCGGGCGCTGCTCGACGCCACGGGCCTGCCGTTCGCCACCATGTTCATGGACAAGTCGGTGCTGGACGAGACACATCCCGCCTATGTCGGCATGTATGACGGCGCGCTGATGCAGCCGGAGGTGCGCGATTTCGTCGAAAGCGCCGACGTCATCCTCGCGGTCGGCGCGCTGATGACCGATTTCAACACCGGCGCCTTCACCGCCCGGCTCGATCCCAACAAGACCATCTGGGTCGGACGGCATCGGGTGCGGGTCGGCGCCAAAACTTTTTACAATGTCGAAATGGCCGATCTGCTGGCGGCGTTGACCGCCCGCCTGCCCCACCGCGACTGGCCGCGCCTCGACGCGCGCTCGCTGGGCGACATTGAGGGCGCCGGCGACGCGCCGATCGACGCCACCGCGCTGTTTCCGCGCCTCGCCGGTTTTCTGCGCGAGGGCGACATTGTGGTGGCCGAGACCGGCACGGTGTCGATGGGCCTGGGCTTCGCCCGATTGCCGGCCGGCGCCAATTTCTACAATCAGACGCTGTGGGGCTCGATCGGCTGGGCCACGCCGGCCGCGCTCGGCGCCGCGCTGGCCGCGCCGGAGCGCCGCACCGTGCTGATCACCGGCGACGGCTCGCATCAAATGACGGTTCAGGAGATCGGCGCCTTCGCGCGCTACGGCGCCAAGCCCATCGTCCTCGTCATCAACAACAAGGGCTATCTGATCGAGCGGCTGCTGTGCAAGGATCCGGCGAGCGTCTACAACGACATCGCCCCCTGGCGCTACAGCGCCCTGCCCGCCGCCTTCGGCTGCGACGACTGGCTGGTGGCGCGCGCGACCAATTGCGCCGAGCTGGACCGGGCGCTGGCGGCGGCCGACGGCGCCAACAGCGGCGCCTATATCGAGATCGTCACCCCCGGCGACGCCGCCTCGCCGCTGGCGATCCAGTTTCACAATGCGCTGACGGCGCTCTACAGGTAATATGGCCGCGCTTGGCTGCGCGCCGCCGCCTTCCCATCTGACGGGAAGACCCGGAGGCCCGCGCCATGGGCGCCAGACATCCTCTGCATCACGAAAGCTGGCTCGCTTATCACATCGAGGCGCGCGCGTGGTTGCGCGCGAAAATTCCCGCTTTCGCGCGGCGCGCCTGGTTAAGGTTTCGGATTCCCTTCATGCTGCTGGCGGCGCTGGCCGCCGCCGCCCTGGGCTTGTGGCTGACGCAGCAGGCGCGCCTGCTGTCGGCGCAACAGACGCCGCTGTCCCTGCCCGCGCTGGAGCCGATCCCCGACCTGACGCCGCACACCGAACTGCCCGCGGGCGAATCGTCGGTTCCCGCCGTGCCGTCGAACCTGAAGCCGGCGCCCGCCTCGCCCATCCTGCCGGAGCTTGCGCCCGCCGCCCCGCCGTTGGCGCGGCCCGCGCCGGCCTTCGGGCCGATCGAAATTCCCAAGCCGCCCGAACTCGACCGGGGCGGGGGAAAGCCCCGCGCCGTCGCGCCGGGCGAAGGCGGCGGGCGGCAGGCGCCGCCGCCCCGCTTCTAGCGCGCGCGATGAGCGTCCGTTCGCCGAACACGCCTCAGCTTTTTGTTTTGGCGCATATTTTTCCGAAAACCGCGCCCGCTGTTGCGGATTATGCCCGCGCCAGGGTGACGCCGACGTCTTATTGCAGGTTGCGACGCAGCCGCACGCATTGCAGCTGCGCCAACACCTGGGCATGGGCGTCGGGAGTCGATTCGTCGCAAAAGAAGAAAGTCGGGCGCACGTCGAACGCCTCGCACAAGGCCCGCAACCGGACCGCGCTGACCCGCTCCGCGCCGGCTTCGTAACGCTCGAATGTGGCAAAATCGGTTGCGATCGCCGCCGCGGCTTCGGCGACGGACAGCCCCAGCCACTTCCGCCGCAAAGCAATGCGCTTTCCGACATAAGCGTCGACTGGATTCGCCATGGCGCGCGCCACTCCGGTTTGGAGCCGTAGCAGCGAGCGTGTTCCCAAACAGCCGACGCTGGTCTTGGGACGTCTCAGGCTCGAAAGACCCCGTTGCAGATTCGGCGGGCTGGAGCGCGTCGCCATCTCCCGTAACGTTTAGTTTACGGACGGGAGATCCCGGAAGTGACTCAAGTCATGCTCAAGCCACTTGAATTGATCCTCCGGCGTCAGTTCGGCATGGACCCGTTTGGCGGCGCGCCGGTATCTTCCGCGCGACTGGACCTCAGGCCTCCGAGCAGCGCGCGGATCGCCAGTTTGACATGCTCGGTCGCCGCCGGGGCGCCGTCCAAATCCGGTTCGGCCAGTTTCAATTCGGCGGCCGCGTAATATAAATCGATGAAAGCGCGTTCAATCGCCGCGCGAAGCTGTTCTGACATGGTGCCCCCCTCGTACAAACGCCCGGCGGGCCGTGACACCAACCCTGCGGTTGCAACGCCGTTTTTCCTGAAGATTTGGTTGGTCCCCGCGGCCGGCGCAATGGCGTTGGCCGCGTATTTCCCCTTCACGGCGGCGCGCGATCCGGCGATAAGACTTCCGTCCGCGCGGTCGCGCGCAACAGATCGGAACCTGACTCCTGATGGACTCGCTCTCTCTTTCTCCCCTGGCCCTGTTCCTTCAGGCGGGTCTTGTCGGCAAATCGGTGATGGTGGTGCTCGGCCTCGCCTCGGTCTGGTGCTGGGTGCTGATCGTCGAGGCTTTGTTCGGTCTGTCGCGGCTGTCGCGGGCTTTGCGCGACCCGCGCTCGCCGCTGCTGGCGCCGGCCGACGCGCTGGGCGCCGAGGAAGCGCGGATCCAGATCGCCGGGGAGACCGTTTCGGAGCGCCGCGCCCGCACGACGGAAAAACTCACCCGCGCCCATGTCGAGCTGCTGATGAAGGCGGAGGGCGGACTGTCCAATCTGGCGGTGATTTCCTCCGTTTCGCCCTTCATCGGCCTGTTCGGCACGGTCTGGGGCATTATGGCGAGCTTCGTCGGCATCGCCGCCGCCCACGACACCTCGCTCGCCGTGGTGGCGCCGGGCATAGCGGAGGCGCTCGCCGCCACCGCTTACGGGCTGGCCGCCGCCATCCCCGCCTCCATCGCCTATAACCGGCTCGGCGCCGCCTTTTCGACGGTGGGGCAGAAGCTGGTGCATCGCGCCGCCGACCGCGCCGCCGAACTCTGCCGCTGAGGAGGCGACCATGGCCGGCGCGCCCCAACACCAGAACGGAAGGCCGGGCTTTTTCCGCCCGCAGGCCGAAATCAACGTGACGCCGCTGGTGGACGTCATGCTGGTGCTGCTGATCATTTTTATGGTCACGGCGCCGCTGCTCGCCACCGGCGTCAAGGTCGATCTGCCGCAATCCAGGGCGGCCAAGCCGCTCGACCCCAAGGAGCCGGTGGTGGTGGCGATCGACCGCGACGGCCACATCGCGCTTGGCGCGGAACAGGTCGAGCGCGCCGATCTGGTCGCGCGGGTGAAGCTGAAGCTCGGCGACGACCTCGGCCATCTCGTGCATATTCGCGGCGACAAGGACGCGGCGTTCGGCCAGATCGTCGCGGTCATGGACGACCTCGCCCATAATGGCGTGACCCATCTCGCCATCGTCACCGACAATGCGCGCAAGCCGGTCGAACCGGCGCCGAAATAGGCTTCGCCTCCGACGCGCGTCAGGATTTGGGCGGCATTGTGGGCGCGCCGTCGCGTTGCGCGGGCAGCATCCGTTCGAGCGCGCCGTCGCGGCGCACGGCCTCATGCCAGATCGCGGCGCCGACATGCAGCAGCAGCAGGGCGTAGAGCGCCCATTGCAGGAAGCCGACATGTGCGAGGAAGGCCGCGTCCATGGTCGACTCCGTCTTTTCCGCGAACCCCGGCAGATCCAGGACGCCGAAGAAGGAAATCGGCCGTCCGGTCGCCGCCGACATAATGTAGCCGGACAGCGGCAGCGCGAGCAGCGTGAGGTAGAGCAGCCCATGCGAGGCGGCGGCGGCGGCTCGCATCCACGCGGGCGCCTTGAGGTCCGGAACGCCGTGGCGCGCGCGCCAGACCAGGCGCGCCACCACAAGCGCGAAAATGGTGATGCCGAACGACTTGTGCAGGGTGAACAGCAAGCCGCGCGTCGGCGCGTTGTCGGGCATGTTGTACATCACCCAGGCCAGCGCCAGCGTGGCGAACACCAGCGCCGCCGTCAGCCAGTGCAACGCCTGCGCCATGGTGGCGTAGCGCGCTCCCGCCTGGGGCTGCGCCGCTTTATGCGTCGGTTCGGAAGATGCCGCGTCCATGTCTCGCCCCCTCTGTCGGCGACTCCAAGACGCTGGCAAGACGCGGCGCCCCGCCGGCGGGTTCCGCCGCGCCCCGCATTCGGCGAGTCGAGCGGGGCGAGCTGACAGAAATCTTACAAATTTCTCCCGCGCGCATGACCCCTTTTGCGGCGCGGGCGCCTATAAGCAAGAAGGACCAGAGTGGAAAAGCCCTGGCCGAACAAAAATATCGGGAGTTTGACGATGACGTGGACCGTTCCGGAAGCTTGCGAAGTGTGCGTCGGCATGGAAGTCACCAGCTATATGTCGGCCGAAATCTGAGTTTTTCGCCATTCCTCCAGGCGCCGCCCGGCCCTTCGAAAGAAGGGACCGGGCGTTTGTTTTATGGCAGAGTGTCAAAAAAAAACATTGGGAGGAACGCATGGGACTGAAGGAGGCTTTCGCGGCCGCCGCGTGCTGGCTCGCCCTGCCTGCGGCGCTTGCGCCCGCGCTGGCGGCGCCGGTCGGCGAAACCGTGGCGGACGAACAGGGCGTGCTCAATCCGGAAGAGCTGACCGTGCAATATTGGGCGGCGCGCGCCGAGGACGGCCGCTTCGATCCGGGCATGTGCATGTATGGCTACCCCATCGCCAAAATGGGCTGGCATGAGCCGGCGCGGAAGATTTTCGAACGCTGCGCCCAGCACGGCAATCCCTACGCCATGCCCTGGGCGGCCTGGACCGAGGAGAATGGCTACGACCGGCCGCCGGACCCCGCGGCGGCGGCCGAGTGGGACCGCAAGCTGGCGGAAACCGGCTCGGCGCTGGGGCAACTGAACTATGGCCTCGACGTGCTGCGCGGCCATGGCGTTCCGCGCGACCCCGCGCTCGGCAAGGCGCTGGTGGACCGGGCGGCGGCGGCCGGCGAGCCCACCGCGCGCGACCTCGCCGCGCATGATTACGACCCGGCCTCGGTCACCCCGACCGCCGATCTCGCCCATTATCGTCAACCTCAGTTCTGAGAGTCGCCATGCGTATCGCTTGCGTCCTAATGCTGTCCCTGCTCGCCGGCGCCGCGCGCGCCGATGAGGCGGGCGAACTCAACCCGAACCAGCTCAGCGTGGACTATTATGTCGGCAAGGCCGGGGCCGAGAAACTCGACCCGCATCTGTGCGCCTATGGCGTGTTCATGGACAAGACCGGCCAGCACGAGGAGGCGCGCAAGATCTTCGAGCGCTGCGCCAACGAAGGCAATGACAACGCCATGCCCTGGATGTCCTATATGGAAGAAAACGGGTTCGAGCGCCCCGCCAACCCGATCGCGGCGGCGGACTGGGACAAGAGGCTGGCCGACCGGGGCTCATCGCTCGGCGCCTTCAATTATGGGCTGGATCTGTTGCGCGGCCATGGCGTCGGGCGCGACGAAAAGCTGGGCCGCGCCATGATCGACCGCGCGGCGGCGGGCGGCGACGTCACCGCCCGGGAGCTGGTCGCGCATGGCTACGACCCGGACTCGGTCACGCCCGGCGCCGACCGCGCCCGCTATCGCCAGCCGCAATTCTGACGCTCGGCCTGCGCGACGGGGAGAGAAACGCCGTCACGCCTCGCCCGCGTCGCGGTGCAACAGCCCTTCCAGCGCCGCCCGCAGCTGTTGCGAGGTCACGGGCTTGTGCAGCATGGCGAAACCGCTCGCGGCGATTTCCGCGATGCGCTCCCGCGCGGTGTCGCCGGTGAGAATGATGGTCGGCGCGGGCCTCACCTGCGCCAGCCGCTGCGCCGCCGACAGTCCGCTGATGCCCTGCCCCAGGCTGTAGTCCAGCAGGCGCAGGGCGAACGGGCCTTCCGCCTCGACCAGCGCCAGCGCCGCCTCGCCGTTTTCCGCCGTCGCCGTCTGGTAGCCCCATTCCTGCAACATGCGCTCCAGGCCTTCGCGCACGATGGAATTGTCCTCGACGATCAGCACGCGGCCCTGGCCCGGCCGGCGCGGCTCCGGCTGCGGCGCCGCCGGCGCGGCGGGCGGGGCGCAGGCCGGCAGAGTCAGCGAGAACCGCGAGCCCCGCCCCGGCGCGGAGACGAGTTCGACCGCGCCGTCCATCAGCCGCGCCACCCGCGCCACGATGGCGAGGCCGAGCCCCAGCCCCTTGTTCATGTCGCGGCCGGGATTGTCGAGCTGAACGAATTCCTGAAAAATATCCTCGGTCCGGCCGGGCGCGACGCCCACGCCGGAGTCGATCACGTCGATGCGGACGCGCGCGCCGCGACGGCGGGCGCCGAGCAGCACGCCGCCTTCAGGCGTATAGCGCAGCGCGTTCTCGATCAGGTTGCGCAAGGCGCGCTCCAGCAGGATGGCGTCGGCGCGCACCGCCAGCGTCGGCGCGACGGCGCGAAATTTCAGGCCGCGCTGCGCGGCCTTGGCCGCATATTCCCCAGACAGCCGGGCGATCATGCCGGCCAGATCGACCGGCTCCGCGTTCGGCGCGATCACGCCGGCGTCGAGGCGCGAAATGTCGAGGATCGAGGTGAGCAGGTTGGAGAGGCTGTCGAGCGCCGCCTGCATGTGCTTGACCGTCTCCGCCGCCCGCGGCAGGTCGCGCGTGTGCCGGCCCATCATCGCCAGATAGAGCATCAGCGCCTGCACCGGCTGGCGAAGGTCGTGGCTGGCGGCGGCGAGGAATTTCGACTTGGCCCTGTCGGCGCGCTCGGCCTCGCTCTTGGCGGCGAGCAATTGCTCGCGCGCGTGCACCCGCGCCGTGACGTCGAGAATGGTGACGAAGGCGCGCCGCGCGCCCTCGCCCTCCGGAATGGCGGCCGAGCTTTCAATCCAGCGGACCTGGCCGTCGTCGCCGATCACGCGGGCCTCGATGACGGGCAGGCGCAAGGTCTGGGCCTGCACGACGCGCGGCTGGTCCTCCGGCGGCACATGGGCCAGCAGTTCGACCATACATTCCTCAGAGCCGTCCGCTCTGGGCTGATACCCGATCACTTCGGCGAAATTCTCGGCGCGGCGGACTTTGCCGTGGACGGGATCGACCTCGACATAGGTCAGGCCCGCCGCCGCCATCGCGCAGCGGAGCCGTTTCTCGCTGTCGCGCAACTCCTGCGCCACCAGCACGAGGGGATTGCGGACGCTGCCGACGACGATGGCCTTGTACAGCACATAAAAGGCGAACAGCTTGATGACATGGCCGGCCTCGGACAGCGCGTCGTCCATATTGGGCGCGTCGTAGAAGCAGAAGCACAGCTCCATCGCCGCCGCCGCGACCAGCGACATGCGCAGCAGGCGAAATACGTCGGCTTCGAACAGGGCGCGGCGACGATGCAGCAGCGCCAGCGCGACAAAATCCAGCGCGATGATGACGAATTCGCTGCCGATCTTGAACGGGGTGAGCCCCTTGCCGGGGATGAAGCAGACCGGGAACGTCCGGGTGTAGAAAATCGCCAGCAGGAAGCCGCATGTGGCGAGCAGGCAGGCCGCGAGCACCGCCGCCGCGCTCACATGGCGGCGGGCGGTGAGCGCCAGCAGGCCGATCACGACCGCGCCGGATTCAAGATAGCGCGCCGCGATCCACAGCTGCGGCGAATAATAGTCGTAGTCGGTGAAGATCGGCATGCCCTTGAAGGCGAGGGCGTGCAGCAGGTCGATCACGCCGACGAACACATAGGCGACGCCGACGATGGTGAGAAAATTGTTCCGGCTGATGTCCGACGTGCTGCTCAGCACCAGAAAGATGTTGAAGCAGACGCAGGCGGTGAAGAACTCGACGCCGGTGTGAAACAGAAGGTAATTATAGCCGACGGTCAGATGCGCGCCGATGATTCCGAACGTCAGGGCCAGCCATTCCCCTGCGCTCAGGGCGCCCAGGGTCGCGGTCGCTTCGCCGAAACGCGATAGCCAGGGCCACCGGGCCAAAGGCGAAGAAGCCGGGGGCGACGAGTCTTGAGGCGCAGAGGACACGAGGCTCCTTTCCGATCTCACGAGGCGCGGCCGCTGGCGCCTCAAGGTGAAATTCCAGACGCCCAGGCTGCGCCTCGCAATCGCGAAGCGGCCGCCCGGTCCAAGAACCGCGCGGCCCCAACCGCCGCCCTCAGGACGTGAGCGCGTCGGCCTTGATGGCTTCCTCGCTGGCGAAGCGCGTCACGGTCTTGCCCTTGAAGGTCACGCTTTCCAGCCTTAGCCCCGCCTTGTCGGCGCAGGCGTCGGCGCGCAGCTTCAACTCGCCGTTCTCCACGCTGACCCCGAGCGCCGCATAGGCCGCCGACATCATGCGCGACGCCGCGCCGGTGTACCAGGCCCAGCCGCCCCGGCCCTCGTAGCCCGGCCCATCATAGACGTCCGCCGGCTGCTGGTGCGGCGGCAGGCCGTAAAGGTCGATTTTCTCGGGCGAGGTTTTTGTCAGCGGCGACAAGGACATCCACACTTCCACGGCGCGCGTGAAATAGCGGGAGGCCTCCTTCGCGTCGCCCTCGGCGGAGGCGCGTTCGCCAAGCCGCGCCAGCGCGTCGACGAACCACGACGCGCCATGGGTGTATTGCCCGCCATTCTCGCGCACGCCCGGCGGGTAGTCCGCGCTTCGGCCCGGGAACGGCTTGGAGGTTTCGTCATAGGGCGGCGTCACCAGCAGCACGCGGTCGCCCTTGTCGAGCGCCTCCAGCGCATGTTCGAGCGCCTTGCGGCCGCGCTCGCCCTGCGCCGCGCCCGACAAAGCCGGCCAGGCCGAGGACATGGCGCCGAGCGCCAAAAACTCCTGGCCGTCGTCGGCGAAGGCGCGGACATAGCGGTCGCCGCGCCAGCAGGCGTCGAGCGCGAAATGCAGCACGTCGGCGCGGGCGGCGTAATGGTCCGCCAGTTTCTCCTGTTTTTCCGAACGCAGCAGCGCGGCGAAGCGGGTCAGATTGTCGTAGAGGAA
The DNA here is from genome assembly GCF_900187365.1 of Rhodoblastus acidophilus. Lineage (GTDB taxonomy): Bacteria > Pseudomonadota > Alphaproteobacteria > Rhizobiales > Beijerinckiaceae > Rhodoblastus > Rhodoblastus acidophilus. The sequence goes on along the minus strand of NZ_FYDG01000003.1, from coordinate 172,271 downwards.
GAAGCCCATCCACGCGCTTTCGCCCTTGCCGCGGAAGCCCACGAGATTCATGCCGTCGTCCCAGTCGCCCGCGCCCATCAGCGGCAGGCCATGGGCGCCGAAATGCGCCAGGGCGCGGTCGATCGCGCGACGGCAGTGCTCCAGCAGGCTCGCCGTTTCCGGCGAAGGCGTCGGCGCGATGACATGGCCCTCCACCCCGGCCGGAACCGGCGCGCCTTCGATGAAGCCGACCTTTTCGTGCAGGATTCCCGCATCGCCGGTCACGGCGACATAACGCAGCGTGACATAGGGCAGCCACAGATGCGGATCGGACGCATGGCTGCGCTCGCCGATGCCGACGCCGCCTTCCGGCGCCTCATGCCACCATTTCAGCACGTCGCCGCAGACGAATTGCTGGCTGGCGTGCAGCAGGATTTGCCGGCGCGCGATCTCCGGCGCGCGGGCGATGAAGGGCAGCACGTCCTGCAACTGGTCGCGATAGCCGAAGGCGCCCGACCGCTGCGCCGGGCCGGTGCGGCCCCAGAGACGGGCGGTAAGAGCCTGATAGGGCAGCCAGTCGTTGACCAGCCGGTCGAAGCTGGGATTGTTGGTTTTCACCCGCAGCGTGGACAGCAGGTTCGACCAGAACGTGTCGAGCAGCCCGCGCTTCTCGTCGGCATAGGCGAGCGTCGCTGCACGGCGGGCCAGCGCCTGCGCCGTCTCGAATTCGCGCGCCGCGCCCAGCACGAAGGCGACGCGCTCGGAGGCGCCGGGCGCGACCTCGACATAGCCGGCGAACCCGGCGGCGCGACGGCCGTCGTCGGCGGCGCCGCCGTCGGCATGGCCATGTTCGGCCAGGAACGGCACGCGCGGATCCCGGCTCTTGCGCCCCAGGATTTTGGCGCGGCAGGTTTCGGTGTCGTCAGCGTCGAGCGAGAAGGCGGCGAATGCCCAGTCCTGCACGAAGCCGTTGCTTCCATTGCGGAAATACACCGCCTGCCCGGTCTCGTCGACCTGCGTCTCCAGCGCGCCCACCGCATCGGCCGGGGTTTCCGCCAGCACGATTTCCGCCACCGGCGCCACGCGATAGCACTGGCGGCGGTCGGTGCGGTTGGTCAGGGTCAAAACCTGGATTTGCACGGCGTCGTCGGGGGCGACAAACACCTCCTGGCGCAGGTCGAGGCGCGGATTTTGCGCGGTGAAGACCGCCGCGCCCACGGTGAATTCGACGTTATAGCGCGTGTCGGCGCGGCGCAACGGCAGCAGGGTCGCGCCGAAAACCTCGCCGGTCTCGCGCTCGACCACATGAATCGCCTGCGCCGGCGGGGCGTTGCGGCCCTCGCCGATGCGGAACGGCGTCACGCTGTTAGCGCGGGCGTTGCGGAAGAACGAGAAGATTTCGCCGTCATGGGTGACCACGGCGCCGAAGCCGGCCGGATTGGCCAGCACATGCGAATAGGGGCGCGGCGCGCCGGGCGGCGTCGTCAGCGTGCGGCCGTCCTCGGAGAAGGCGAAGCGTTCGCCCTTCGGCGTGATCGGCGGCGCCAGCACGCGGCGGCGGGCGAAGGCGGCGTCGAAATTTTCGGGGATGTCGGCGGCGAAGGCCTTGGCCAGCGCGCGGGCGGCGAGGCGTTCATCCTCGGCCCAGCCGTCGGCGAACAGGATTTCCGTCACGCCGTCGGCGGGCAAGTCCACCTCGACCATCAGCGCCGCGCACGGATCGAAGCCATACAGCAAGCCCTCGTCGGCGGGATCGCGCAACGCGAGGTTTTGCAGCAAGGCGTCGGGGTCGCGGCGCTGGCCGAGGCCGAAGAAGCGCGCGCGCACGTCCTCGTAGCCGACGAGGCGCACGCCCTTGCGCTCGTGAACCGCGTGATAGGCGATCTCGCGCGACAGCCGTTTCGCGGCGAAATCGCCGGTCTGGTTCTTGAGCAGGCGGTTGCGGAACAGCAGCGCGCCGAGGCCGCGCACAAAGGTCGTGCCGACATGCAAGGCGTTATAGGCGGCGTCGCGGCGCTCCACGCCGCCCTCGTTCATCACGAGGTCGCGATAGCTGCAAATGCGGAATTTTCTCGGCAGCGCGCCGGTGTTGGCGATTTTTAAGCGGGTGAGCGCCAAAGCCTCGCCCTCGACCATTTCGATCCGGGTTTCGCAGCGCAGGCCGTAGATTTCGCCGCGCGCCTGCGCCAGGGTCGGCGACGTCGCCTCCAGCGCGCCGAAGCCGACGCGGGTCGGCGCGGCGGTCAGCGACCACAGGTTTCCGCCTGAGGCGTCCTGAGTCCCGCTCGAGGGCTCAAGAAAATAGAAGAAGGCGCCGCGCGGCAGCATCGGATCGTCGGGCGCGCGGGTCATGTCGACAGGCGCGCCGCGCCGGGCCGCGCTCTCGACGCGGTAATGGCCTTCGCCGCTGCCGTAGAACTCCAGCGTCAGCAGGCCATTGGCGATCTGCTCGCGGGCGCCCGACGCCTGCGGCTTCGGCCGCATCAGCAGGAACAGGCCGAGCGCGGCGGCAACGCCGAGCGCGGCCAGCGCATAGCCGAGCGCGAGATCGACCAGCGGCGGCATCGGCGCGCGCGCCGCGATTTCGGCGCCGCTCCAGGCCTTGTCCCATTCGGCGCCGCGCGGGATGTAGAACGGAATCAGCAGCGGCGCCCAGGTGCCGAAGCGGCGGATGGCTTCGGGAATGGCGCGGGCGTTGCCGCGCGCGCCGAGGAAGCGCGCGGCGGCGCCGTCGGCCATGTCGCCGCCCACGAAGGACAGGTTGACCAGGGTGGCGACGCGCAGGCCCATGTGATCGAACCAGATCAGCACGCGCAGCCAGTCATAGGTGAGCAGCGCGGTGAAGATCGCGAGGCTCCAGTCGCGGAATTGCCCGTCGGGAAGCGTCGCCGCCATCACGCTGGCGACCGCCGAGCGAACGAGGCCGTCCTGATTGTACCATTGCGGATCGGGCGCGACCTTCAGGAAGGCGTAGATGATCGGCGCCATCCACAGGCCCCAGCGCAGCACCACCACCGCATTGTCGGCGAGGCCGCTCAGGCCTTCCATGCTGAACAGCCGCTTGATTGGCGCCGTGCTGCGCGTCAGCAGCGCGGTGAGCAAGAACAGGTTGACGCTGAACAGCGGCGCGGCGAACACCCACTGGATCACGCCGGACAGCGATTCCAGATAGAACAGCTTGACGCCGCCGGTGACGATTCCGAGGTCGGTCGCACCCCATTTGGAGAAGAACGGGGTGATCACATAATGCGTGTCGGCGCGCCCCGCCGCGAGATTGTTGATCGCCACATGCTCGCGGAAATGCGCCAGCACGACCTCGAGCTGGCCCTGGTCGAAATACCAGCCGATGGCGCCGCCGAGCACGCCGCCGAGCAGCACGCCCAGCGCGTAGGGACGCCAGGGACGCGGGCGGGCGCGCAGGCCGGCGCCGATTTCTGCGAGATCTGCGTAGAGCAGCGCCGCGACATAGGACGCCGCGCCGATGGCGAAGCCCAGCCCGAACCGCTCGGCGGCGCCGGCGGCCGGAAGGGCCTGAGAGAAAGCGTAGAACATGCCGGCGCCGGCCACCGCGCCGGCGGCGTAATTGGGCGCGGCGCGATAGGCGGCCAGCAGGCGCCTGGGGAAAGGCGGGGTGGCGTCGGTCGATTCCAGAATCGCGCGGCCCATCGGGAACAGCGCGGCGCCGAGCGCGGCGGCGGCCAGCCAGGCCGCGACGCCCGAAAACCCGTTGAGCGCGTCGCCGAACGCCTGCGGCGCCTGCGCCAGCGCCGCCGCCGTCAGCAGCAGCGCCATGAACACGCCGCCAAACATCGCGCCCTTGGCCGCGCCGGAGCGCAGCGTCGCCTCAAGCCGCGGCGCGACCGGCGGCGCGCCATGCAGAATGTCGCCGAGCACGGAGGTGACGAGATAGACCTCGCCCCACAGCCCGGCCTGCGCGAGCGCCGCGGCCAGCGCGGCGGCGACAATGTCGAGCGGGGTCACAAGATGCGCCACCAACGCGGTCGTGCCGAATTCGGCCAGGATGGGCGTCGCCGCCGCGCCGGCCGCCGCAACGAGCAGCAGCGCGTGCAGGCGCGGGTCGCGCGAGGCGCGGCGGCCCATGGCGAGGCAGGCGCCGAGCACAAACGCCTCGTTGACGACGAACAAAGCCGCGCCGCGCAAGCCGGCCAGCGCGACGGACGCCGGAAGCGGCAGCGCCGCCGCCGCCCTGTCGAACAGCGGCGAACCCAGCGCCAGCAGCAGGTTGAACACGAAGGGCAGCGCCAGCAGCGCGAGGCTGACGGCAAAGGCGGGACGCCGGCCCTCCAGCGAAAGGCCGCGCAGGGCGACGGCGAAATAGAGCACGATGGCGAGGCCGGCGCCGATCGGCGTCATCTGGAACAGGTCGGCCAGCGTTTGCGGCGCCGCCCAGATTTTGAGCTGCGGCGCGCTGGCGAGGCCGAAGGCGAACAGGGCGAGGCCGTCGAGCCCGAGATGGCCGAGGCGCTCCCGTTTGCCCGTGACGGCGATGGCGAAGCCCTGCAGCGCCAGGGCGCCGAGCGCGGCCGCGACGCCGGCGTTCTCGGCGCCGCCCTCCAGCAGGCGGCTGAGCGCGAACACCAGCGCGAAGGCGCTGAAGGCCCGCAAGGCGCCGAGCGCGGGAGGAGAAACTCTTGCTACGCTCGCCTGTTGTGCTTTCGCCATATCGCCGGGGCCTGTCTCGAATCGCCGGAAATTTCACCCGGCCGGTGAACCCGATGATTAAACAGGCCGGGTGAAACATTCAACCGTCGCGCGGCGGCGCCATGCGCGCCGGCCCTTGCGCATCCGGCCGCGCACAGCCTAAAAGCTGCGGGAAACCGCCCCGCCCCGCCCGAAAAGGGCGCCTTCCCGCCGGAGCTTCGCCGCCCGAATGTCGTTGCTGCTGATCTTTCTCGCCGGGCTCGCCGCCGGTTTCATCAACGCGCTGGCGGGCGGCGGATCATTTTTGACCTTCCCCTCGCTGATCGCCGCGGGCCTTTCGCCCATCGCCGCCAACGCCACCAGCACGCTCGCGTTGTTCCCGGCCCAGGTCGCCACGACGTTCGCCTATCGCAAAACGCTGCGGCAGTCGCTCGACGATCCCCGCATCGACGGCCACAAGCTCGCCTGGATTTCGCTGGTCGGCGGCCTGTTCGGCGCCATCCTGCTGCTTTCGACCTCCGAACAGGTGTTCGCGAAACTCGTCCCCTTCCTGCTGCTCGGGGCGACGCTGGTGTTCGCCTTTGGCATGTTCATGCCGAAGCAGACCGACAAGCCGCTGCTCGGCGCCGCCGGCGTGCTGACGGCGCAGGTGTTCGTTGCGATCTATGGCGGCTATTTCGGCGGCGGCATCGGCATTTTGATGCTGGCGGCGCTGACGCTCTACGGCCTGCGCGACATCTTGCTGATGAACAGCCTGAAAATGGCGCTGGCCACGCTGATGAACCTCACCGCCACCGGCGTATTCCTGTTTTCCGGCAAGATTTATTGGCTGGAGGCCGTGGTGATGGCCGCCGGCTCGATCGCGGGCGGCTTCCTCGGCGCCCATGCGGGGTCGCGCATCAAGCCGCTTTATGTCCGGCTTTTCGTTATCTGCATCGGGCTGGTCCTCAGCCTGCATTTTTATCTGAAAACCCTGTGAGGTCGCCATGTCGCTGATGCGTGAAGTGTTTTTCGAGGGCGCCGGCGGCCCGGAAGTGATCCGGCTGCGGCAGGCCGAAATCCCCGCCCCGGCGGCGGGACAGGTGCTGGTGGAGGTGGTCGCGGCGGGCGTCAACCGGCCCGACTGCATCCAGCGCGCCGGCCTTTACCCGCCGCCCCCCGGCGAGAGCCAGATTCCCGGCCTTGAAATCGCCGGGCGCATCGTCGCGCTGGGCGAAGGCGTCGAGACGCTGCGTCCCGGCGACGAGGTCTGCGCTTTGGTCGGCTCGGGCGGCTACGCCGATTATTGCGTGGCCGAGGCCGCGCTCTGCCTGACGAAACCCGCGCCGCTGTCGCTGATCGAGGCGGCCGGCGTTCCCGAGACGTTTTTCACCGTTTACGACAATGTGTTTACGCGGGGCGCGCTGCGTCCCGGCGAGATTTTTCTGGTTCACGGCGGCTCCAGCGGCATCGGTTCGACCGCCATCCAGCTGGCGAAACATTTTGGCGCGCGGGTGTTCGCCACGGCGGGTTCGCCGGAGAAATGCGATTTCTGCCTCGGCCTCGGCGCCGACGTCGCCATCAACTATCGCGACGAGGATTTCGTCGCCGTGGTGAAGGAAAAGACCGGCAAGAAGGGCGCGAATGTCATTCTGGATATGGTGGGCGGCCCCTATCTGCAGCGCAATGTCCAGGCGCTGGCGCCTGATGGACGGCTGGTGCAGATCGCCTTCCTGCAGGGATCGAAGGTCAAGGATTTCGATTTCATGAGCGTGATGCTGAAGCGGCTGACGCTGACCGGCTCCACGCTGCGGTCGCGCCCGCTGGCCGCCAAGGCCGCCATCGCCTCGGCGTTGCGCGAAAAAGTGTGGCCGCTGCTGGATTCAGGCGCCGCCGCGCCCCGGCTGCACGCGACTTTCCCTCTCGATCAGGCGCGTCAGGCGCACGAGCTGATGGAAAGCTCGGCGCACCTGGGCAAGATCGTGCTCACCACGGGGCGCTGAACCCGTCAGTTCAGCCCGCTCTTCTGGCGGCGGGCGTCCTCGACCAGGCGTTCGAGGACGCACTGGAAATCTTCGGCGGCGGTGGCGCGAGCGATGCTCTCTCGCGCGCGCAACGCCTTGCGCCGCACGCTTTCATAGCGGAAGACGCCGTCAAACGGGCCGGTATAGGCGACGTCGCACCCGGCTTCCGCCTTGGTCAAGGCGACATCGAGATTGCTGGTCTGAAACACCGGTTGCGCCATGATCCACCCCACCTTTTGGCATTGGCGACAGCGTGACTCTTAGCGACGAAGGCGGCTTTCAGAAACTCAATAAAATTTGATCGGATCGCGGAAATTTCCGCGGCCGGGCGTCTTGATATCGCGGCCGCTCCCAAGCGCGGAGCGGCCGCTGCAAGACGCGGAGCGGCCGGGCATGGCGTTCCCTTGCCGCTTTCCCGCTTGGCATTTTCTCAACTCGCATTTTCGCGCCTGGCGTTGTCTCACCTGGCGTTCTCTTGAGCGAAGGCCCCAGCCAGCATCATCAGCATGCGGCGCTTTTTGGGATCGGCGATGCGGCGGAAGTCGGCCAGCAGCAACCGGCCCTCGTCCTCAATCGAGAGATCGCCGCCGGGCGGCGCCGATCTGCCCCCGTCATTGAGGCCGACGAAGAAGTCCGCCGGGCTGGCGCCGAGCACGTCGCACAGGCGGCGCATGTCGTCGACGTTGAGACGCTCGCGGCCGGTCTCGAGCCGCTCGAGCCGGTCGATGCTGAGGCGGCCGGCGCGCACCAGTTCTTCCGGCGACAGTCCCCGCGCCTCGCGCAGAGTCCTCAGGCGACCGCCAACATGTTTATCGATGGGATTGATGTCAGGCATCATGGTTACTCTCAACTCGCTGTCGAAAGCAGATCTCGGGCCGGGACTCAACAGAGTTTCCGTTTCAGCGCGCCGATATGCGTCGCCGATTAACCAAAGAACTTGGCTTTTCGTTTTTATCGTGAAGCAAAGCTTCCATGAGCCGACCATATTCGAAACATTATTCACCGCAACTTAATCGTATTTTAATCGTGAATTTCAACATATTCTGACGTACGGAATCAGCATTACTTTGGTTAGTCAGATGACCAACGGAATCTATTACGCACGTAAACTTAAGGATTGCTGACGCGTTGCATGGGAGACGCGGATGCGCGCCGCCAAACCGACGGTCGAAACCACACCCGCGCCCAACGAAGCGCCTGGACCTCCGGCCCAGGCGTCGCCAGCTTATGCGCCGGTCCAGTTGGGCGGGCGCTTGGCGAGAAACGCCTCCATGCCCTCCTGAAAATCCTGGCTGCGGTAGCACATCACCACCAGATCGGCGCCGGTCTCCATCGGCGGGCGCAGGCGCAGCAGCGCCTGTTTGGTGGCCGACAGCGTCAGCGGCGCATGGCCCGCCACCGTCTTCGCCAGTTCCTCGGCGCGGGCCATCAGCGCCTCGGGCGCGACGATCTCGCCGACCAGCCCGAACATCCGCGCTTCCTCGGCGCCGATCAGCCGCGCGGTGAAGATCAGGTCTTTCACCCGCGCCGCGCCGATCAGATGGACGAGACGGCCGTAATTGGCCACCGACAGGCAATTGCCCAGGGTGCGCGCGATGGGGAAGCCGAATTTGGCGTCGCTGGCGGCGAGACGCAGGTCGCAGCAGGCGGCGATGGCCGCCCCGCCGCCGGTGCAGGCGCCGGCGATGGCGGCGAGGGTCGGAACGCGGCACTGCTCCAGCGCCGACAGGATGCGCTCGATCTTGGTTTCGTAGTCGATGCAGTCCTGGTCCGAATTCAGCGCGCGGAATTCGGCGATGTCGGTGCCCGCCGCGAAAGCTTTTCCGCCGGCGCCGGAAATCAGCAGCGCCTTGACGGTCCTGTCCTCATTGACCCTGAGCACCGCCTGATAAAGATGCTCGTACATTTCAAACGTCAGGGCGTTGCGCGCCTGCGGCCGGTTGAAGACGAAATGGGCGATCTCGCCGCGCTGTTCGTACAAGGTGATGTCGGTCAAGGAGGGCTCCCATGGTTAATGGAATGCTTCTAGACCATGATTCTGCGCCGCGAAACCGGGGGTCCTACCCTCCGGGATAGTCCTGCGTCGGCGTGTGGCGGGGACGCGCGATCCGCACGCCGCGCGCCTTGAGATCGCGCAGCGCGACATAGATCATCGCCGTCATCAGCGCGTCGGAATGGGCGTCGTGCTGGTTGAACAGCGGCAGGCCCAAATCCCTCAAAATGCTGGAAAACTTCAGATCGACCTGGGTGCCGGGCGGCGCGTCGCCATATTTCAGGCCGTAGTAGATGTTCGACACTTCCACGGTCTTGTTGGGCAGTTCGACGCCGATCAGTTCGGCCACATGCTTGTTGAGCATGTCCAGGTCGAAGGCGATGTAATAGCCGACCAGCGGGCGCCCGCCGATGAAACGCAGCAGGTCCGGCAGCACCTCGTTCATGATCGGGGCCTGCGCCACATCCTGCTCGCGCAGACCATGGACCTTGATCGCCTCCGGCGAAATGGCGCAGCGCGGACGGGTGATGGCGCGAAAACTTTCGCTGGCGAGAATCTGATCGTCCTTGATGCGGATCGCCGCCACCGAAATGATCTCGTCGCGCCCGCGGTCGAGGCCGGTGGTCTCGCAGTCGATCGAGACATATTCGCCCTCGGGGCCGGGCTCGAACAGGAACATGTAGGAGCGGTCCTGCAACGCCACCCTGTCCATCTGCCGCATCAGCCAGCGCAGCATGTTTTTCGCCTCAGAACATGTTGAGGTTGAAGCGGCGGCGCACCAGATCGCGCAATTGCTTCACTTGCTGGAACGAGTCGCGCAGCAGGTCGCGGTCCATGCTGGTCAGCGCGCCGGGCCGGTACAGGTTCGAGGCGTCGGAGGCCGCGAGCTGCGCGTCGAGCCGCAGCGTCAGCAAATAGTCGAGCGCCTGGGCGAGCCCTCGCGCGAAATCCTCCTTGAGCAGGCCCTTTTCCGCCAGTTTGGCGAGGCGCTCGAACGTATTGGTCTCCTCCAGCCCCTGTTCGATCGCCAGCGCGCGCACGCCGTGGACGATGGGGAAAATGCCGCCTTTCTTGACGTCGAGACCCTCGCCGCCAGCCAGTTTCAGATTGTTGAACAGACCGATCGGCGGCTCGAACGCCAGCACCGCCGCGGCGAAGCGGGCGAGGAAAACGCGCTCGCCGCGCGCCTTTTGCAGCAGCGCCCATTTAGCGTCCAGCAGCAGCGTGGCGTCGCCGGCGACCGCCGTCGCGTCATAGAAAATCGCGACATTCATCGCGGAGTCATTGTCCGGCGTCGCCGTCCAGCGGCTGAAATCCGCGACATATTCATCGACGGTGCGCACCCACAGCGGATTGCTGACCATCACATGGCCCGGACAGGGCGGAAAGCCGAATTTTTGGAGCGCGGCTGAGAATCTTTCGCGGAAATTGTCGAGCAGGCTGCGGTCGAGCGGCTCCGCCAGGATCAGGCCGTTGTCCTGGTCGGTGCGCACTGTCTGCTCGCCGCGCCCCTCGCTGCCCATCACGATCAGGCAGATTTTGCCGGCGATTTCCGGCGGGCAGGTCAGCTCGAACAGTTTGGCGAACAGACGGCGGTTGAGGTCGGAGACAATTTCCGCCACCACCTGCACCTTCACCCCCTGACGGCGCAGCGGCTTGATCTGATCGGCGATCTGGCGGGCGGCGGCGGCGAGTTCGTCGAGCGTGGCGGCGCGGTCGATGCGGTTGGAGACCAGTTGCGAATTGCCGGCGAAATGGCCGAGCAGGTCGATGTCCTCGACAATGCCGACAAAAGCGTCGTCCTGCCGCACCACGACGCGGCGCTTGTTGTGCTTGGTCATCAGCAACAGCACATGCGAAACGAAATCGTCGGGCGTCACCGCGACCAGATCGAAATGGGCGATGCGTCCCACCGGCGCGTCGGTGGCCATGTCCTTGAGGATCACCGCCTTGGCGAGATTCATGCCGGTGACGATGCCCATCCGCTCGCCGTCGCGCACCAGCAGGGCGTTGCAGTCGATCGCCTGCATTTTTTCGCCAGCCGCCTTCAGGCTTTCGGTCGCGGAGATCACCACAGCCGGCGCCATCTGCAAATCGCGCACCCGCGCGTGCATCAGCGAGCTGAACTGGCTGGATTCGCTCTCGCCGGCCAGCGCGTCGAGTTTTCGGGTGATGTCGAGATAGAAGAAGGCGCCGAAGCGCGGATTGGCGTTGATCAGACGCACCAGTTCGGCGCGCGGCGCGATGGCGCAGAGGGTTTCTTCCGTGGCGACGAAGGCGCTGACGCTGGCGCCCTGCACCACCGCGCGCGCGTCGAAGAAATCCTTGGGGCCGAGCATGGCCACCGGCTCGCCCTGCTGGCGCTCCTCGACGCAGCCCTTGACGACGAGATAAAGCCCTTCGGGCTTGGCGCCCTCGGCGAGAATGGTCGCGCCGGGCCGGTAGTAATGGATGTCGAGCGCCGATTGCAGTTCCTCGGCCTCGTCCGGCGTCAACCGGTCGAACGGGGCCGCCGACGTGTCGAGAAGCACGCTCATGGCAAATCTCTGGGGAAAATGTTCCCCCCTCCCCGTTTACAGGGAGAGGGGAAGTTTTCGTCAGTGCGAGGCCGCCCCGGCGGCGCCGATGCCGGTCTGCGAGCGCACATATTGCGGATCGAAACCCGCCTTGTCCTGCCCCGCGCGACGGCTGCGGTCGAGCTTGGAGAACAGCCAGATGCTGAAGAAGGCGATGGCCATCGAGAACAGCGCCGGATTCGAGATCTGGAACGCGGCCGAACCCTTCGCATAGCCCAGCGTGACTTCCCACACCGCCGGCGAGAAGATCACGCCGACCAGCGCCGAGATCAGGCCGAAGAAGCCGCCATAGACCGCGCCGCGCGTGGTCATGCCGCGCCACATCATCGACATCAGCAGCACCGGGAAGTTGCACGAGGCCGCGATCGAGAAGGCGAGGCCCACCATGAAGGCGACGTTCTGCTTCTCGAACACGATGCCAAGGATCACGGCGACGACGCCGAGCACGATGGTCGCAATTTTCGAGACGCGGATTTCGTCCTGCTCGTTGGCGTTGCCGTTCTTGAACACGGTGGCGTAGAGGTCGTGCGAAATCGCCGAGGCGCCCGCCAGCGTCAGCCCGGACACGACCGCGAGGATCGTGGCGAAGGCCACCGCCGAGATGAAGCCCAGGAAGATGTCGCCGCCAACAGCGCCGGCGAGGTCGATCGCCGCCATGTTGTTGCCGCCCTTGATGGCCTCGATGCCCGACTTGCCCTTGGCGATCAGATCCGCGTTGAGGAATTCGGGATTGGTCGAGACCAGCACGATCGCGCCGAAGCCGATGATGAAGGTCAGGATGTAGAAATAGCCGATGAAGCCGGTGGCGTAGAACACCGACTTGCGCGCCGCCTTGGCGTCGGACACGGTGAAGAAGCGCATCAGGATGTGCGGCAGGCCCGCCGTGCCGAACATCAGCGCGAGGCCGAGCGAAATCGCCGACAGCGGGCTGTTGATGAGCGAACCGGGCTGCATGATCGCCAGATGCTTGGGATGGACTTCGGTGGCCTTGGCGAACAAAGCTTCCGGCGAGAAGCCGAACTTGGCCAGCACCATCACCGCCATGAAGGTCGCGCCGGCCAGCAGCAGGCAGGCCTTGATAATCTGCACCCAGGTGGTCGCCACCATGCCGCCGAAGGTCACGTAAACGATCATGAGAACGCCGACGATGACCACCGCATAAGCGTAGTCAAGGCCGAACAGCAGCTTGATCAGCGAGCCCGCGCCGACCATTTGCGCGATCAGGTAGAACGCGACCGTCACCAGCGTGCCGCAGGCCGCCATGATGCGAATCGGCGCCTGCTGGAAGCGGAACGAGGCGACGTCGGCGAAGGTGAACTTGCCAAGGTTGCGCAGCGGCTCCGCGATCAGGAAGGTGACGATCGGCCAGCCGACCAGCCAGCCCACCGAATAGATCAGGCCGTCGAAGCCCGAGCTATAGACCAGGCCGGAAATGCCCAGGAACGAGGCGGCGGACATATAGTCGCCGGCGATGGCGAGGCCGTTCTGAAAGCCGGTGATGCCGCCGCCCGCCGTGTAGAACTGCGCGGCGGAGCGGGTGCGCTTGGCCGCCCAATAGGTGATGCCCAGCGTGAACAGCACGAACAGGGCGAACATGCCGATAGCCGCCCAGTTGGTGGCCTGTTTCTGGGCGCCGCCGGCGATGGCGTCGGCGAAGGCGGGCGAGACCAGAGCGGCCAGCGCGGCGCCGATGGGGAGAGAGGCGAGGCGCATCACTTGCTCTCCTCGACGATCTGACGGGTCAATTCGTCATATTTGGCGTTGGCCCGCAGGACGTAAATGCCGGTGAGGATGAAGGCGGAGACGATCACGCCCAGGCCGATGACGATGCCGACGGTGGTGACGGAACCGGCGCCGAGCGGCGCGCCGAGCAGGTTGCCCAGTTCCTTGTTGAAGGCGACGAGCAGGATGAAGCCGAAGTAGATCGCCAGCATGACGATCGAAAGCGTCCAGCCGAGCGACTTGCGCGCAGCGACCAACGCACGGAATTTCGGATTCTTTTCAATTTCTAACGCACTTGCAGCCATGAAGGCTCCTCCCTGTATTCCAAGACGCGCGCGGGTGAACCTTTTTGGGCATTGCGCGCAGGCGCTTCGCCCGCGGTTTCTCCCCACGCAAGTCTGCAACCTGTCTAGCGTAACGGCCGGCGTCGCGTGAGCTAGCACTTCGTTGAACACGCGGCCGGCAGCCGCAAAGCCCCCTTCGCCGGAGGCGCGAAGGAGATTTCGCTTTGATGACAAACAGCGCCGGACAGGTTGACGCGGCGGGTCAGTACACCTTTGGCGTGCGCATCAATTGCGCCGCGAGATCGGAGACCGTGTCAGGCGCCAAATCCACCTGTTCCGCAACCGTGGGAGGAACCGGCGCCGGGACTTGCGCCGGTTTGACGACGACGGGGATCGCGCCCGCCGGCTTGTCGGCGATCGCGGCCAATTCGACCGGCCGGGCCGCCTGCGCCGAGGCGCGGTCGGCCGCCCTGATGGCCATGCGCAGCAGACGCTCGTTGATCTTCCAATCGAGATTCATCCGGCCGGCGACGCCGGATTCGGTGATCTGGTGAGCGAAGCGACGGTCGTCGTAACAATAGACCTTCGAGCCGCTCGCATATGTCATGTTGTTTTCCTCACAGCGGCTGCGCAGTTCCGCGGCGACGTGCTCCGCGTTGAACTGATAGCCGGAGTACCCGACCACGCCGACCATGAGGGCGAGCGCCCCATAGGCCAATCCGTGGTGGAATCGCTTGGACTTGAGCAACGCCAGCAGATCGGTCCAGGCCTGCGCCCAGACGGACGGCTCCTCGACGATTTCGGCCTTGGGCTTGGCGCGCATGGCGCGCTCGAGCAGGTGGCGCTCCAGCTCCTCCTCGGCCTCCCGCTTCTTGCGCTCCTGCTCGCGGGCCAGCTTGCGCGCGGCGAACCGGCGCTGAATGTGGTTGTCGTCGATGGCGGCTTCGGTCGACGCCGGCGGCTCGACGATTTCCAGCGCGATGGCTTCCGCCGACGCCGGCGCGGCGGCGTCGCGGGCGACCGGCTCAGGGGCCGGTTGGATGTCGCGCGCGCCGGCCTGAGGCTGCGGCGCCGACGGCATGGCGTCTCCCTGCGCCTCGACGGCGCGCGGGAGAACGTCAACCTCGCGGGGCTCAGATTCGGAAATTTGCGTGGTGCTCATAGCCAAACCCATAGAGAAAACCTGGGTCGAAGTAAAACATCACCGATTAATGGATTATTATTTTAGATCGACATGCCGCATCGCAAAGGAGAAACTTCGCAGTGAATGGTTAAACCAGAATTTTTTCTACATCTACGTTATTTATTTTGTTTTACTTACACAGACAGCTGTATTCGCACGCCCACATCGACCCACTCCGCGCATCGCCCGCCAAAAACGACGCGCTTTCAACACCCTGAGCCTTACAAAAGAAAAAGCGGGGACGCTGGGGCGTCCCCGCCGAATTGACGCAACAGCAGGCGCGATCGCTTATTCCGGCACGACGCGCACGGCGCCCTTGGCGGCGCTGGTGGTCATGGCGGCATAGGCGCGCAGCGCCGCCGAGACTTTTCGCTCGCGCGAAACCGGCTTCCAGGCCGCCTTGCCCTTGGCCTCCATGGCGGCGCGCCGGCGCTGCAATTCGTCCTCGGCGACGTCGAGCTTCAGCACGCGATTGGGAATGTCGATCACGATGGAATCGCCGGTGGCCACCAGGCCGATCAGGCCGCCCTCCTGCGCTTCGGGCGAGACATGGCCGATGCACAGACCGGAGGTGCCGCCGGAAAACCGGCCGTCGGTGATCAGCCCGCAGGCTTTGCCCAGCCCCATGCTCTTGAGATAGCTGGTGGGATAGAGCATTTCCTGCATGCCCGGGCCGCCGCGCGGGCCTTCGTAGCGGATGATCACCACATCGCCCGCCTTGACCGCGCCGGACAGAATGCCTTTGACCGCCTCGTCCTGGCTTTCGTAAACCACGGCCGGGCCGGTGAATTTCAGAATGCTCGCATCCACGCCCGCCGTCTTCACGATGGCGCCGTCTTCGGCCAGATTGCCGAACAGGACCGCGAGGCCGCCGTCCTTGGAAAAGGCGTGGTCGGCGCTGCGGATCACGCCAGTCTCGCGGTCGGCGTCCACGGATTCATAGCGCGCCTGCTGGCTGAACGCCTCCTGCGTCGGCACGCCGCCGGGCGCCGCGCGGTAGAACGTGTCGAGTTCGGCGCGGTCGGTGCGCTTGATGTCCCATTGGGCCAGACCGGCGGCGAGGCTCTCCGCATGGACGGAATGGACGTCGCGGTTGAGCAGACCGGCGCGGTCGAGTTCGCCGAGGATGCCGTGGATGCCGCCGGCGCGATGCACGTCCTCGACATGGACGTTGGCCACCGAGGGGGCGACCTTGCACAGCACGGGAACGCGGCGCGACAGCCGGTCGATGTCGGCCATCTTGAAATCGACCCCGGCTTCGTAAGCCGCCGCGAGCAGGTGCAGCACGGTGTTGGTCGAGCCGCCCATGGCGATGTCGAGCGTCATGGCGTTCTCGAACGCCTTGAAGGTGGCGATGCTGCGCGGCAGCACGCTCTCGTCGTCCTGCTCGTAATAACGCTTGCACAGGTCCACGATTTTCCGGCCGGCTTCCAGGAACAGGCCCTTGCGGTCGGCGTGGGTGGCGACCACCGTGCCATTGCCCGGCAGCGACAGGCCCAGCGCTTCCGTCAGGCAGTTCATGCTGTTGGCGGTGAACATGCCGGAGCAGGAACCGCAGGTCGGGCAGGCCGAACGCTCCATCGCCGTGACGTCGTCGTCGCTGGTCTTGGGATCGGCGGCGACGATCATGGCGTCGATCAGATCCACCTTCTTCGGTCCGGTGGAGAGCACGACCTTGCCGGCCTCCATCGGGCCGCCGGAGACGAAAATCGCGGGAATGTTGAGGCGCAGCGCCGCCATCAGCATGCCGGGCGTGATCTTGTCGCAATTGGAGATGCACACTAGAGCGTCGGCGCAATGGGCGTTGGCCATATATTCGACGCTGTCGGCGATGATCTCGCGCGAGGGCAGGCTGTAGAGCATGCCGGAATGGCCCATGGCGATGCCGTCGTCGATGGCGATGGTGTTGAATTCCTTGGCGACGCCGCCGGCGGCCTCGATCTCGCGCGCCACCAGCTGGCCCAAATCCTTCAAATGGACGTGGCCGGGCACGAACTGGGTGAAGCTGTTGACCACGGCGATGATCGGCTTGCCGAAATCGCCCTCCTTCATGCCGGTGGCGCGCCAGAGGCCGCGCGCGCCGGCCATGTTGCGGCCGTGGGTGGAAGTGCGGGAGCGATAGGCGGGCATGTTTCTCTTGGATCCTGGACTATTATTCGGTTGGGCGTGTCCTACATCTTTGCGCGCCGCCCGTCCACGCGGCGAATTAGGTTAAGCACGCCGCGACGATTGATTTGACGGCGCGCCCGGCTTGGCGAACTGTGGCGAAAAGGATTTGGATCGGCGCGATAGCGCCGGTTTCGCCCATTTCGACAGGAGCGGATTTCATGATCAAGACAGCCCTCCTCGCCGCGGTCATCGGCCTGGCGGCATTAGCCGGCGCCGGTCCGGCCCAGGCCCAATGCGTCACGTGCTGCGAGACGACGTGTCGCCCGGCGCCGCATCATGTTCGGCTGGTTCCGCATCATGCGCTGCGCCCGGTAGTGACGACGCGGCTCGTGCCGGTGGTGACCTATCGGGCGGTGCGGCGCGTTCATTACGTACAGCAGACCTATTACACTCGGCGGACGTGTCACAGGCGGGTCCACGCCCATCATTCGGGCTACGCCACCCTGGGCGACTACAGCTACGGCGATCACCGTCACCTGCGGCTCGACGCCTCCTACGGGCTGGTGCTGGGCCGATAGCCGAGGTTGGCTTTCGGCGGCGCGGGGTTTATGGGAAACGGGCGCCACGCCGCGCTCCGCTGAAGCTCCATGGGGGAAGCCTTGACTGTCGCCGATACGCCCGTCTCGCAGGATAATTTCGCCGCCGCCTTGCGTTCCGGCGTGCGCGCGGCGGTGGATTGGCTGGTCGAACGCCAGAAGCCGGACGGCCATTGGGTCGGCCGCGCCGAATCCAACAGCTGCATGGAGGCGCAATGGCGCCTCGCGCTGTGGTTCCTCGGCCTCGACGATCATCCGCTCTGCGCCCGGCTGGCCCAGTCGCTGCTCGACACGCAGCGGCCCGACGGCGCCTGGGAGATCTATTACGGCGCGCCCAATGGCGACATCAACACCACCGTCGAAGCCTATGCGGCGCTGCGCTGCTCGGGCTATGCGGCGGGCCACCCCGCCCTGCTCAATGCGCAGGCCTGGATCGAGTCCAAGGGCGGCCTGAAGAACATCCGCGTCTTCACCCGCTACTGGCTAGCGCTGATCGGCGAATGGCCGTGGGAGAAAACCCCCAACGTGCCGCCGGAAGTGATCTGGTTCCCGTTGTGGTTTCCCTTCAACATCTACCATTTCGCCCAATGGGCGCGCGCGACGCTGGTGCCGATCACCGTGCTGTCGGCGCGGCGCCCGTCGCGGCCGCTGCCGCCGCAAAACCGGCTCGACGCCCTGTTCCCCGAGGGGCGCGACGCCTTCGACTATGCGCTGCCGGCCAAGCCGCAGCCGGATCTCTGGGACCGGTTCTTCCGCCGCGCCGACAAGATTCTGCATGGGCTGCAGGATTTCGGCCATCTCACCGGCCTCGGCGGCCTGCGCTCCGCCGCCGTCCGGCATGTGCTGGAATGGATCGTCAAGCACCAGGACGCCGACGGGGCCTGGGGCGGCATCCAGCCGCCGTGGATCTACAGCCTGATGGCGCTGAAGACGGAGGGCTATCCCGTCACCCATCCCGTGCTGGCCAAGGGGCTGGACGCGCTCAACGATCCCGGCTGGCGCGTCGATGTCGGCGACGCTACGTTCATCCAGGCCACCAACAGCCCGGTCTGGGACACGATGCTGACGCTGCTGGCCTTCGACGACGCCGAGGCGCTCGACAGCGAGGCGGCGGACAAAGCCGTGGACTGGCTGCTGCGGCGGCAGGTGCGCGTTCCCGGCGACTGGTCGGTAAAACTGCCCAAGGTTCAGCCGGGCGGCTGGGCGTTCGAATACGCCAACAATTGCTATCCCGACACCGACGACACCGCCGTGGCGCTGATCGCGCTGGTCCCGTTCCGCACGCAGGAAAAGTGGAAGGCGCGCGGCATTGAGGAGGCGATTCAGCTCGGCGTGGACTGGCTGATCGCCATGCAGAGCCAAAGTGGCGGCTGGGGCGCGTTCGACAAGGACAACACCCGGAAAATCCTCACCAAAATCCCGTTCTGCGATTTTGGCGAGGCGCTGGACCCGCCCTCGGTGGACGTGACCGCCCATGTCGTCGAGGCGTTCGGCAAGCTGGGGATTTCGCGCGAGCATCCGTCGATGATCCGGGCGCTGCGCTACATCCGCGAGCAGCAGGAGGCGGACGGCCCGTGGTTCGGGCGCTGGGGCGTCAATTATCTCTATGGAACCGGCGCGGTGCTGCCGGCGCTCGCCGCCATCGGCGAGGACATGACGCAACCGTATATCGGCCGCGCCTGCGACTGGCTGGTTTCGCGCCAGCAGGCCAATGGCGGCTGGGGCGAGAGCTGCGCCTCCTACATGCAGGCGGATCAGGCCGGGCGCGGCGAGGCCACCGCGTCGCAAACCGGCTGGGCGCTGATGGCGCTGCTAGCCGTCGGACGCGCGCAGGACCGCGAGTCCATCGAGCGCGGCTGCCAGTATTTGCTGGAAAACCAGCGCGAAGGGACGTGGCCGGAGCCGCACTTCACCGGCACGGGCTTCCCCGGCTATGGCGTGGGGCAGACGATCCGGCTCGACGATCCCCTGCTGGCGCAGCGGCTGAAACAGGGGCCGGAGCTGTCGCGCGCCTTCATGCTGCGTTACGGCATGTACTGCCATTATTTCCCGCTGATGGCCCTTTCCCGCGCCATCCGGCGCATTTGAGCGGAACGGACGCGCGTTCCGGGCGTTGTCGCGCCGCGCGGGCTTAAGCCCGCGCCAAGGGAGCGCCGCATGATCATCGGACATTTCGCCACCCGCCGCGACGCCGAACGCGCGGTGGAGCATCTGGTGCAGGAACACGGTCTGGAGCGGACCGATATTTTCGTCGTGGCCGAGGGCGCCGCCAACAGCGCGGGCACCCGCGTCGCTGGCGCCGATCTGGAGAGCGGCCATTATGGCGCCGAGGATCTGACGAACGACAAGGAGCCGGAATTGGCTGGCGCCATCGAGGTTTCCGTCGAATGTGACGACGAACAGACGGAAATCGTGACCGACGCCCTGCGCGCGGCGGGCGCCGAACAGGTGCGGTTGCAATAGAGCGACGGCCGAGGTTTACCACCGCATGATAGACGCTGCCTATCATGCGTTTGAAACAATTGATTTGCGCCGAACCGGCCTTTGCGTTCTGATCCTGTCAATCTGCAAAATCATAAAAAATGCAGGACTTCAGGGATGGAAACACAATTGTCGTGGGACGAATCCCGCGCTCAAGACATCATTGCGTCGAAAACCGGCCTGGAAGGGCCGCTGCTGCCGATCCTGCATGAATTGCAGGAGACGTTCGGCTATGTCGACGCGCGCGCGGTCGGACTGATCGCCGGGGCGCTCAACGTTTCGCGCGCGGAAGTGTTCGGGACGCTGAGCTTTTACAAGGATTTCAAGCGGCAAAAGCCGCTCGGGCGCACGATAAAACTGTGCCGCGCCGAGGCGTGCCAGGCGCGCGGCGCCGAGGATTTGGCGGAGCGGTTCGAGCAGGCGACGGGCTGCCGCATCGACGGCGGCTTCCACGGCGGCGTCGAGGTCGAGACCGTCTATTGCCTGGGCAATTGCGCGCTCGGCCCCAACGCCCTGTATGACGGCGAGATTTTCGGCGCTTTGACCGACGAGGCGCTGGCCGCCCTGCACGCTCGCGCCGCGCGCGAAGGAGCGGCCCGATGACCGCCCTGACCGTTTACATTCCCTGCGACGCCGCCGCGCTCTCGCTCGGCGCGGATCGGGTGGCCGACGCGTTCCGGCGCGAGGCTTTGGCGCACGGCGTGTCGCTGGAGATCAAGCGGACCGGCTCGCATGGCATGTTCTGGCTGGAGCCGCTGGTCGAGATCGCAACGCCGCAGGGCCGGGTCGGCTTCGGCCCGGTGCGGCCCGAGGATGTCGCCGGGCTGTTCGAGACCGGCGCGCTGGCCGGCGGCGCGCACCGGCTCAGGCTCGGCCCCGTCGCCGACATGGTGTGGATGCAGCAGCAGCAGCGGCTGTCCTTCGCCCGCTGCGGCGTGGTCGATCCGCTGTCGCTCGACGATTACGCCGCTCATGACGGGCTCAAGGGGCTGCGGCGGGCGTTGCAGATATCGCCCGCCGAAGTGGTCGAGGAAGTCCGCGCCTCCGGCCTGCGCGGACGCGGCGGCGCCGGTTTCCCCACCGGCGTCAAATGGAAGACGGTCCACGACGCGCAAGCCGACCGCAAATATGTGATCTGCAACGCCGATGAGGGCGACAGCGGCACGTTTGCTGACCGCATGATCTTTGAAGGCGACCCCTTCATGCTGATCGAGGGCATGGCCATCGGCGCCTATGCCGTCGGCGCCTCCAAGGGCTTCATCTACCTGCGCTCGGAATATCCCCATGCCGCGAAAACCATGGCGCGGGCGATGGAGCTGGCGGAACAGGCCGGCTGGATCGGCGACGACGCCTTCGGTCCCGGAAAACACTTCCATCTCGAACAGCGCATCGGCGCCGGAGCCTATATCTGCGGCGAGGAAACCGCGCTGATCGAAAGCCTGGAGGGCAAGCGCGCGCTGGTGCGGGCCAAGCCGCCGATCCCGGCGCTGCACGGCCTGTTCGGGCGGCCGACGCTGGTCAACAACGTGCTGTCCTTCGCGGCGATCCCGTTCATTCTCGCCGAGGGCGGACAGGCTTACGCCGATTTCGGCAGCGGCAAGTCGCGCGGCACCCTGCCCGTTCAGCTTGGCGGCAATGTCAAGCGCGGCGGGCTGATCGAACTCGCCTTCGGCATCACCTTGCGCGAGATCGTCGAGGGGTTCGGCGGCGGCACAGCCTCGGGGCGACCGATCCGCGCCATCCAGATTGGCGGCCCCCTCGGCGCCTATATCACCGAGTCGCAACTCGATTTGCAGATGGATTACGAGGAGCTGGCGGCCAACGGCGCCATGCTCGGCCATGGCGGCATCGTCGTGTTCGACGATACCGTGGACATGGCGCGCATGGCGCGGTTCGCCTTGCGCTTCGGCGCCGACGAGAGTTGCGGCAAATGCACGCCCTGCCGCATCGGCGCGACGCGCGGCGGCGAGCTGGTCGAGCGCATCGTGGCGGGCGAGCGGATTCCGCAGAACATCGCGCTGCTGCGCGACCTTTGCGACGTAATGACAGCGGGATCGCTTTGCGCCCATGGCGGGTTGATCCCCAATCCCGTGCTCTCCGCCCTGAACCGTTTTCCGGAAGATTTCTCCCCCGTCGCGCACAAAACCGCAGCCGAATAGGAGCGTTCCATGCTGATCAAGGAACTGGACTTCGGCACGCCCATCCGCGTTTCCGACCAAACCGTCACGCTCACCATCGACGGCGAGCAGGTCACCGTGCCCCAGGGGACATCGGTGATGGCCGCCTCGACGCAGCGCGGGGTGAAAATCCCCAAACTGTGCGCCACGGACTCGCTGGAAAGTTTCGGCTCCTGCCGCATGTGTCTGGTTGAAATCGAAGGCCGGCGCGGAACGCCGGCCTCCTGCACCACGCCCGCCGAAGACGGCATGGTGGTGCGCACCCAGACCGAGCGGCTGCAAAAGCTGCGGCGCGGCGTGATGGAGCTGTACATCTCCGACCATCCGCTCGATTGCCTGACCTGCGCCGCCAACGGCGATTGCGAGTTGCAGGATACGGCGGGCGAGGTCGGCCTGCGCGCGGTGCGCTATGGCGAGGGCGCCAACCATCTGAAGGACGCCAAGGACGAGTCCAACCCCTACTTCACTTACGATCCGTCCAAGTGCATCGTCTGCTATCGCTGCGTGCGCGCCTGCGAGGAGGTGCAGGGCACGTTCGCGCTGACCGCCAGCGGACGCGGCTTCGATTCGCGCATCGCATCCGGGCCGACCGATTTCCTCACCAGCGAATGTGTGTCCTGCGGCGCCTGCGTGCAGGCCTGCCCGACAGCAACGCTGATCGAAAAGAGCGTGATCGCCGAGGGACAGCCGGAACATTCCAAGGTCACCACCTGCGCCTATTGCGGCGTCGGCTGTTCGTTCAAGGCGGAAATGCGCGGCGAGCAACTGGTGCGCATGGTCCCGTACAAGCAGGGCCAGGCGAACGAGGGCCATAGCTGCGTCAAGGGCCGCTTCGCCTATGGCTACGCCACCCACAAGGACCGCAAGACCAAGCCGATGATCCGCGAGAGGATCACCGACCCGTGGCGCGAGGTTTCGTGGGACGAGGCCATCGCGCATACCGCGTCCGAGTTCAAGCGGATCCAGAGCAAATATGGCCGGGAATCCGTGGGCGCCATTTCCTCCTCGCGCTGCACCAACGAGGAAGTGTTCGTGCTGCAAAAGCTGGTGCGGGCCGCGCTGCGCAACAACAATATCGACACCTGCGCCCGCGTCTGCCATTCGCCGACCGGCTACGGCCTGTCGGTGACGCTCGGCACCTCAGCGGGCACGCAGGATTTCAAGTCGGTGGACGAAGCCGACGTCATTCTGGTGATCGGCGCCAATCCGACCGACGCCCATCCGGTGTTCGGCTCGCGGATGAAGAAGCGGCTGCGGCAAGGCGCCAAGCTGATCGTGATCGACCCGCGCGCCATCGACCTCGTGCGCTCGCCGCATGTTCAGGCGGCGCATCACCTGCAATTGCTGCCCGGAACCAATGTCGCCGTGGTCAATGCGCTGGCGCATGTGATCGTGACGGAAGGGCTGCTGAGGGAGGACTATATCGCCGCGCGCTGCGACCGCGACGCGTTTGAATCCTGGGCGCGCTTTATCGCGCTGGAGCAGAATTCGCCCGAATACAGCGAGCAGTTCACCGGCGTCCCCGCCGCCGAACTGCGCAAGGCCGCGCGTCTCTACGCCAGCGTGAAAAACGCCGCAATCTACTACGGCCTCGGCGTCACCGAGCACAGCCAGGGCTCGACCACGGTGATGGCTTTGGCGAATCTCGCCATGGCCACCGGCAATATCGGCCATGTCGGCGCCGGCGTGAATCCGTTGCGCGGGCAGAACAATGTGCAGGGCTCCTGCGACATGGGGTCGTTCCCGCACGAATTGCCGGGCTATCGCCATGTCGGCAACGACGAGGTGCGCGGCGCCTTCGAGACGCGCTGGGGGTTAAAGCTCGATGACGAGCCGGGCCTGCGCATCCCCAACATGTTCGACGAGGCGCTCGGCGGGCATTTCAAGGGTCTGTTCGTGCATGGCGAGGACATCGCGCAATCCGATCCGAACACCAATCACGTCTCGGCCGCGTTGAAGAACATGGAATGCGTGGTGGTGCAGGACCTGTTCCTGAACGAGACGGCCAAATTCGCGCATGTGTTCCTGCCGGGCGCGTCTTTCCTCGAAAAGGACGGCACCTTCACCAACGCCGAGCGCCGTATCAACCGGGTGCGAAAAGTGATGACGCCGCTGTCGGGCAAGGACGAATGGGCGGCGATCTGCGAACTCTCGACCGCGCTCGGCTATCCCATGGCGTACAATCATCCATCGGAAATCATGGACGAGATCGCGGCGCTGACCCCGACCTTCGCCGGCGTGAGCTATTCCAAGCTGGACGAAATGGGGTCGGTGCAATGGCCGTGCAACGAGGCTTCGCCCGAGGGCACGCCGATGATGCATGTCGAGCGTTTCGTCAACGGCGCCGGCAAGTTCATGTTGACCGAATATGTGCCCACCAGCGAACGCAGCGGGCCGCGCTTCCCGCTGATCCTCACCACCGGGCGCATCCTGTCGCAATATAATGTCGGCGCGCAGACGCGGCGCACCGAGAACTCGGCGTGGCATCCCGAGGATGTGCTGGAAATCCACCCGTTCGACGCCGAGCAGCGCGGCATTCTCGATGGCGAGCTGGTGTCGGTGGCCTCGCGCGCCGGAGATGTGGCGTTGCGGGCCAAGATCAGCGAGCGGATGCAGCCGGGCGTGGTTTACACCACGTTCCATCACCCCGGCTCCGGCGCCAATGTCGTCACCACGGAAAACAGCGATTGGGCGACCAATTGCCCGGAATACAAGGTGACGGCGGTGGAGGTGCGGCGCACCAATTCGCTGTCGGACTGGCAGCGGCGCAACGCGCATGAGGACGTCGCCCTGCGGCTGCTGGAGGGCGCGAATGCCGCCGAGTGAGCTTTTTGCTTTTCCCGCGCGCGAGGCGGCGACACAGGTGTTCGAGGCCGGCGGGCTGACGCATGACGGCGCGCGCGCCGTCGCCGAGGAAACGCCGGTGAGCTTTCTGTTCGGCGGCGTGCCCTATGCGGTGATGATGGCCAGCCCCGGCGACGTCGAGGATTTCGCCTTCGGCTTCGCCCTTACAGAGGGACTGATCGCGGGCGTGGAGGACATTCGCGCCCTCGACGTCGCCGCGCGGGGCCAGGGCGTCGCCGTGGACATGCGCCTCGCCCCGGAAAAGATGCGCGGGCATCTCGCCCGACGCCGCGCCATCGAGGGACGCAGCTCCTGCGGGCTGTGCGGCGTCGAGAGCGAGGCCATGCTGCCGCAGGCGCGCCGGCTGGCGCCGGCGGCGCCGGTCGAGGCCCAGGCGGTGTTCGCCGCGCTCAAAAACCTTTCCGCGAACCAACCGCTCAACGCGCTCACACGCGCCGTCCACGCCGCCGCCTTTTGCGACCGCGACGGCGTCATCCTGATCGCGCGCGAGGATGTCGGGCGGCACAATGCGCTCGACAAATGTATCGGCGCGGCGCTGCGGCAAGGTTTGCGCGCCCAAAACGGTTTTGTCGTCGTCACCAGCCGCGCATCCTTCGAAATGGTCGAGAAAACCGCGTTTTTCGGCGCCCCGCTGCTGGCGGCCATTTCCGCGCCGACCAGCCTCGCCATCGCGCGGGCCGAAGCGTTGGGCCTGACGCTGGCCGCCGTGGCGCGCGCCGACAGTTTTGCGGTTTTCGCCGGAGACGTCGCCCGTTCCGATCTTTCGCAGCACAGGACCGCCTCATGAACGAAATCGCCCACGATTCCAGCGCGAAGCTGCTGACCATGGCGGGCCAGATCGCCGATTTCTACAAGAGTTCGGGCGCGACGGCGCCCGAGGCCATCGCCGGCCATATCAACAAGTTCTGGACCCCGAAAATGCGCGAGGATTTTCTGGCGGCGGCGGGCGGCCGCACGCTGGAGCCGGCCGCGCTGGAGGCGGCGCGCGGATTGGTGAAGCGAAGAAAGGCGCAGGCGTTCTAGACGCCGTTTTCAAAGCGGATTTCAAAAACGGACCGGAAATCCGGCCGCAATTGGGAGGAAGCAATGACTGCACAGATTCACGCTGGCGCCCCGCCGGCGCCGCATTGGCTTGACCGCGAGGCCACCGTCGCCAAGCCCGGCTTCAACAGGTGGCTCGTTCCGCCCGCCGCGCTGGCCATCCATCTCTGCATCGGCATGGCGTATGGTTTTTCGGTGTTCTGGCTGCCGTTGAGCCAATCGCTCGGAATCGCCAAATCCGTCGCCTGCCCCGCCGGCGCCGGCCTGCTGACCGCCCTGTTCACCACCAGCTGCGACTGGAAAGTGGCCGATCTCGGCTGGATGTACACCTTGTTCTTCGTGCTGCTCGGCTCCTCGGCGGCGCTGTGGGGCGGCTGGCTGGAGCGCGCCGGGCCGCGCAAGGCCGGGCTTGTCGCCGCCTTCTGCTGGGCCGGCGGGCTGCTGATCGGCGCCGCCGGCGTCTATTGGCACCAGCTCTGGCTGCTGTGGCTGGGACCGGGCGTGATCGGCGGAATCGGCTTGGGGCTGGGCTATATTTCGCCGGTCTCGACGCTGATCAAATGGTTTCCCGACCGGCGCGGCATGGCCACCGGCATGGCCATCATGGGCTTCGGCGGCGGCGCGATGATCGGCTCGCCGCTGGCGGCGCTGCTGATGAACCATTTCAAGACGCCGGACAGCGTCGGCGTCTGGCAAACGTTTGTCGTGCTCGGCGGCGTTTATTTCCTCTACATGCTTGGCGGCGCGCTGGGCTATCGCGTGCCGCCGCACGGCTGGCGCCCGGAGGGCTGGACCCCGCCCGCGACCCGCAACAGGATGATCTCCAGCGGCAACGTGCATCTGCGCGACGCGCACAAGACGCCGCAGTTCTGGCTGATCTGGCTGGTGCTGTGCCTGAACGTCTCCGCCGGCATCGGCGTGATCGGCATGGCCTCGCCCATGTTGCAGGAGATTTTCGGCGGCGCCCTGATCGGCAAGCCGGAGCTGGGCTTCGCCGCGCTCGACGCCTCGCAGAAGGGCGCCATCGCGGTGATTGCGGCGGGCTTTGCGGGCTTGCTGTCGCTGTTCAACATCGCCGGGCGCTTCCTGTGGGCCTCGTCCTCGGACCATTTCGGGCGCAAGGCGACCTATTTCATCTTCTTCGGCCTCGGCATCGCCCTTTACGCAGCGGCGCCGACGCTGGCGCATAGCGGAGACCGCGCGCTGTTCGTGCTGGCGTTCGGCATCATCCTGTCGATGTATGGCGGCGGTTTCGCCACCGTGCCGGCCTATCTCGCGGATATTTTCGGCACGGCCTATGTCGGCGCCATCCATGGCCGCCTGCTCACGGCTTGGTCCACCGCCGGCATTGTCGGCCCCGTGGTGGTCAACTACATCCGCGAGTTCAACAAGGCGGCGGGCGTGCCGGCGGACCGGCTCTACGACGCCACCCTGTACATTCTCGCCGGCTTCCTTGTGGTCGGGCTGATCTGCAACGCGCTGGTGCGGCCGGTGAACCCCAAATATCTGATGCCGGAGGACGAGAGCGAGAAACTCGCGACGGCGCAGGCGATTCCGTCCGGCCCGATCGGCGGCTACGGCATTGGCGGCGGCGCGTTCGACATCAAGGCGGCGCTGGCCTGGGGCGCGGTCGGCGTTCCCCTCGCCTGGGGCGTGTGGCAGACGTTGCAAAAAGCGCTGGCCATCTTCCAGTGACCCCAAGCGATGAGACCCGGAGGCGCCCCCTCCGGGCTTTTTTTAGAAACCTTCCAAACAACGCCAATATGGTTTGCGGCGAGCGGGAACGCTGGCATTCTTTTGATGCCCTGGAACTGCACCGTTTTCGCTCAAGCTTGGCGGACCCATGATTCTCTGTTCCTGCAATGTGATTTCCGACCGCGACGTTCAAACCGCGTCCAAGCCGTGCGGCGCGCCGGTCGAACGGCCCAGCGAGGTGTTCCGCTGCCTGGGACGCGCGCCCAAATGCGGCAAGTGCATTCGCAGCATTCGCTCGGCGCTCGACTCGTCCTGCGGCGGCGAGGAGCCGTCGCGCGGCCAGGCCGATCTCTCCGCCTGCGCCTGAAATTCGCCCGGTGGGGCGCCACTATTATCGGCTTGCGCCGCCCCGGCGGCCGGTTAGACTTGGCTCCCTGAAAAAAACTCCGGGAGAACAACATGCGCGGCGACACAAGAGTCATTGAATATCTCAACAAGGCCCTGCGCAGCGAACTCACCGCAATCAACCAATATTGGCTGCATTACCGTATCCTGGACAATTGGGGCTATCGGGAACTCGCCAAGAAATGGCGCAAGGAATCCATCGAGGAAATGGAGCACGCCGACAAGGTGACGGCGCGCATTCTGTTTCTCGAAGGCTTTCCCAACATGCAGGAGCTGAGCGCCCTGCGCATCGGTGAGAATATCGAGGAAATCCTCCGCGCCGATCTTGCGGCCGAACTGGACGCCCGCGCGCTCTATCTCGAAGCCGCCGCCTATTGCCTGTCCGTCAACGATCGCGTCACGCAAAACCTGTTCGAGCAGCTCACCCATGACGAGGAGGAGCATATCGACTTCCTCGAAACCCAGCTTGAGCTGATCAAGCAGGTGGGCGTTCAGCTCTACGGCCAGAAGCATATGGGCGAGATTTCCTGAGACGCGAACAGCGTCGGATCGAAGCAGGCGGTGGGGACGGCGCAGGTCGCCTCCCCTTTGCATGTTTGCGTTTGCGTTTGTGCGCGCCACGGCCACGCCGGAGTTTTGAAGTTTTCTAAACTGGCCACATTCCTTTGCGACGCGGCTTCGCGCCTGCGATAAGCGGGAGGCGCGATGCGCTCTCTCCCATCGCGCTGTCGTAACGCGTCAATCCCCGGCGCGGCGGCGGGCGGAACCGCCGCCGCGCCGCTTGAACAGGTCCAGGATTGAAGAAATGCTCGGCGCGCTCATTATTGTCTTTCGCGAAGTCATTGAAGCCGGCCTGATCGTCGGCATCGTGCTCGCGGTCACACGCGGCGTTCCGCGCCGGGGAAGCTATGTCGCCGTCGGCGTCGCCGCGGGCGTGCTGGGCGCCTGCCTGCTGGCCGTGTTCGCGGGCGAACTGTCCAATGCGCTGGAAGGGGTGGGCCAGGAGGTGTTCAACGCTTCCGTGCTGATCGTCGCCACCGTCATGCTGGGCTGGCACAATATCTGGATGGCGCGTCATGGCCGCGAGATGGCGGCGGAATTGCGCGGCGTGGGGCAGGAAGTGGCCAAGGGCGGCAAGGATTTGACCGCGCTGGCCATTGTGGTGGCCGTGGCCGTGCTGCGCGAGGGCTCGGAGGTGGTGCTGTTCCTCTATGGCGTCGCCGCTTCCGGCAAGGAGACGGTCGGCTCGATGCTGGCCGGCGGCGCCGGCGGCTTGGCGCTCGGCGCCGGCCTGTCGGCCCTGATGTTCTATGGCCTCGTGAAAATTCCGGCCAAGGCGCTGTTCGGCGTCACCACCGGGCTGATCACCTTCCTCGCCGCCGGCATGGCGGCGCAGAGCGTGGTCTATCTGCAGCAGGCCGGGCTGGTGAACGCGTGGTCGCGCACGGTGTGGAACACCTCGGCCATCCTGCCCGACGACAGCATTGTCGGCCGGATGCTGCATGTGCTGTTCGGCTATGTCGACAGGCCCTCCGGCATGCAGCTCGCGGTCTATCTGGTCGCGCTCATCGGTATTTTCCTCGCCACGCGGGCGGCGGCGCCCAAGCCGTTGCAGCCGCGCCCGACCCAGGCCTGAGCCGGACCAAACCTTGACGGGGGTCATGGCGGCGGCGGGGGCGGCGGCGTTCACTCGGGGCGAGCGGGAACTTTTTGCGCCGTCGGGCGTGAGTCCCCGCCTCGCGTTGGAGACGACCCCATGACCAAGCTCGCCCTGCCCCATGACGCCTATGTTTTCGTGGGAGATGGCCGCAAGGCCTTGTTCTTGCGCAATGAAGGCGATGAGAAATTCGCCAATTTCGTCACCGAGCAGGTGATGGCCGACGCCGAAAACCCCGCCACCCGCGACCAGGGCAGCGACCGTCCGGGGCGGGTGGGCGTGGGAGCCGCCCGCAGCGCGGTCGAATCCGCAGACTGGCATGACATCGAGGAACATAAATTCGCCCAGCAGGCCGCCGCCGCGCTGGAGCGGCTGGTGCGCGAACGCGGCGTCCGCGCGCTGGCCATCGCCGCGCCGGCCCGGACGCTGGCCGAATTGCGCAAGGCGCTGCATGACGAGGTCAAGACCCATATCGTCGCCGAAATCGACAAGGATCTGACGAAAATGCCGGTCTGGGACATTGAAAAGCATCTGATCGGCTAAAAACGCCGCGTCATCGGCGCGTCATGGGCTTCCAGGCCCTTGACGCGCAAGGCCAGCGCAACCTTGCCCGTCTAGTCTGCCGTCCGTCGAATTCCAATTAAGTTGTTCGGAGGCGGACGTGATCGTGACAATGTGGCGAAACACCAGCGCGCGCACGAAAATCCTCGGCGCGCTATTCGGCTTGGTCGCAGTGGTCGCCTCCCTTGGCCTGGTGTCGCTGTATCAGATGCAGCAGATGGAGGCGACCTCCTCCGTCGTCGTCAAGAACCGTTTGCCTGCCGTTTATCGCGTTTCGCTGCTGCGCGGCGCCATCAACGCCTATCGTCTGGCGGAAGCCAATGGCCTGCTGGCCATCGCCGCCAATTTCGGCGCCGAAAACGTCGACGACCTCATGGCCGACGCCGCCGCCAAGGTGGACAAGGCGTTCGACGCCTACAAGCCGCTGATCAACGTCGGGACCGACGACGAAAAGCTGATGGACGAATTCCAAAAAGCCTGGCCCAACTTCCGCCAGTCGGCGCTGGACACCCATGACATCGCCCGCAGCGGCAACATGACCGGCGCCATGAACGCCTTCACCAATGGCGACGCCGCCACGCGCGACAAGCTCGTCAAGATCATCTCCAAGGACCTCGATTACAATATCGCCACGGCGCAGCGCGAGGGCGACGCCGAGGAGCGGATCGCCGGACTGAGCAAGAAGATCGTGAGCGGGGGGCTGGCGTTGAGCCTCGTCCTGACGCTGGCGGTGGCGTTCGCGCTGCTGTTCGGATTGCTCTCGCCGCTGCGCCAAGCCATCGACGCGCTCGAAGGCCTCGCCAAGGGCGACGATTCCGTCAGCATCCCCGGCGGCGAGCGGGGCGACGAGATCGGCGCGCTGGCCAGGACTTTGCAGGTGTTCAAGGCCAATCTGCTGCGCAGCAAGAAACTGGAGAAGGAAGCCGAGACGGCCCGCGCCGGCCAGGAAGCGCAGCGCCGCGCCCTCTCGGCCCAGCTCGCGGAAAAGTTCGAGGCGTCGATCAGCGGCATCGTCAATGGCGTGTCGCTCGCCGCGCAAAACTTTCAGGTGGTCGCGCGCACGATGAACGATTCGGCCGCCAAGGCCGAGGCGCAGGCGGCCGCCGTCGTCGCCGCCTCCGAGGCCTCCTCCGGCAATATCGGCTCGGTCGCCTCCGCGACGGAGCAATTGTCCTATTCCGTCAAGGAGATCGACGAGCAGGTGCGGCAGTCGCAGGAGATCGCGCGGGAATCCGCCGAACAGGCCGAACGCACCGACCTGCGGATGCGCGAACTCAGCCTCGCCGCCGAGAGGATCGGCGGCATCGTCAGCCTGATCTCCGACATCGCCGGACAGACCAACATGCTGGCGCTCAACGCGACCATCGAAGCCGCGCGCGCCGGCGAGGCGGGACGCGGGTTCGCGGTCGTCGCGCAGGAGGTGAAATCGCTGGCCGAGCAGACAGCGCGCTCGACCGCCGAAATCAGCGCCCAGATCGCCGACATCCAGGCGACCAGCGCGCGCGCGGCGGAAAACATTTCGGGCGTGGTGCGCGCCACCGAAAAGTCGGCGGCGGTGGCTCAGTCCATCGCCGTCTCGGTCAGCCAGCAGGGCGAGGCGACGCAGGAAATCTCGGCCAATGTGCAGGAAGCCTCGACCGGCGCCCGCAACGTGGCCGACAATATCGGCGGCGTGCTGCAGGCGACGCGGGAATCGTCCAGCGCCTCGGACCAGATCCTCAGCTCCGCCGCCGAACTGGCGCGTCAGGCCGGGCTGATGCGCGCGGAGGTCGATACGTTCCTGCAGTCGATCCGGGCGGCGTAAGCGCGATCAGCCGTGGCGCCGCAGCCATTCGATCTTCGGGCAGCGATCCATCACCACCTTCAGCCCGGCGGCGCGCGCCCGCGCCGCGGCGTCTTCGTTGACCACGCCCAATTGCAGCCACAAAACCCGCGCGCCCACGGCGATGGCCGCCTCGGCGATGGGGGCGACGGTTTCCGGGCGGCGGAACACATCGACCATGTCGATCGGCGCGTCGATCTCGCCCAGGCTGGCGAACACGCGCTCGCCCAGCAGGGTCTGGCCGGCGAGGCCGGGATTGACGGGAATCACCCGGTAACCGCGGCTCTGCAGGAACGCCATCACCTCATGGCTTGGCCGGTCCGGCCGCGCGCTGGCGCCCACCAGGGCGATGGTTTTCACCTCGCGCAACACTGCGCCGATTTCGTCGGTCATGCCGTCCTCATTTCGAGAACCAGAAGAAGGTCTGAACCAGCGCGATAATAATTCCGCCGGTCAGGAGCGCCGCGCCGATCCAGGGCAGCGCCGTCGCGCCGCGCCCGCCGATCACGCGCGGCAGCAGGTACAGCACGATCGCGGTCAGGGCCAGCGCCTGCATGATCAGATCGAGATCGGCCATTTTTCCTCCGGCTTGACGCGCCATCCTGCGGCGCCGCGCGCCCGGCGCCCATAAATCGTTCGCCTAATCCGGCGGCCTTTCGTAAAAGGGGGGCGCACTCCTCCCCTCCCCGATCACGCCATGCCGCTCGACCTCATCAAGCTCGAAGGCGCGCCCAAAGGCCCGCCGCCCTCGGAACTCTGGCCGTTCATCTGGCACTTCGTCCGCCAGATCAAGGGCCTGCTTCTCGTCCTGCTCACGCTGGAGGCCTGCGTCGCGGCAGGACAGGCGATGATTCCGGTCATGATCGGCTGGCTGGTCAACGACATCAACGCGGCGAGCGCGACGCGCGACGTGCTCGACCATCCCTGGCTGTGGCAGGTCGCCGCGCCGATTCTGGTCGCCTGGGGCGGCTTCATGATCGTGCTGTGGTTCATCTACGACCACATCTATACGCCGCGGTTCAACAATCTGATCCGCTACCAGCTGGCGCGCTACACGCTGGGCCATTCCATGGCCTATTTCGCCCATGATTTCGCCGGCCGCATCGCCAACAAGGTGGTCGAGGGCGGCGCCGCCCTGCGCGACCCGCTGCGCAGCGTGATGAGCGCCATGTGGTATTGCGGCTTCTTCTCGGTGGCCGTGGTCGGAACCATGATGCATTTCGACCTGTGGCTGGCGACGCCCGTGGTGGTCTGGCTGACGGCCTATATCGCCTCGCTGTTCTATTTCCTGCCCCGCGCGCGAAAACTGCAACTGGCGCATAATCGCGACCATACCCGGCTGGTCGGACATATCAACGACGTCTACGCCAATATCGGCCTGGTCAAGCTGTTCGCGCGGGAAGCCGAGGAGACCGCCGCGACCCTGGCCGAACTGGAAGCGCATGGCGCGAGTTTCGGGCGGGCGCTCGACCGCATCTGGCGCATGGGCGCGACCCATTCGGCGATGAATGTGGCGCTGCTGATTTCGGCGCCGACGCTGGCCCTGGCGCACTGGCAGGAGGGGCGCATCAGCTCCGGCGTCGCCGTGATGGTGATCCCGATGGTGTGGCAGCTGGTCAACATGTCCGGCTGGATCCGCCACGAATCGACCGCCGTGTTCGAGGCGCTGGCGCGGGTCGAGGAATGTATGGAGACCATCGCCCAGCCCTGGTCGGTGGTGGACCGGCCGGACGCCGGGGACTTGCAGGTGAAGCCGGGCGGCGGAACCATCGCGTTCAAAAACATCAGCTTCGATTACGGCGGCGAAAAAGTGGTCGAAGGCCTCGCCCTGGTGATTCCGGCGGGGCAAAAAGTCGGGCTGATCGGGCGCAGCGGCGCGGGCAAGAGCACGCTGGTCAATCTGCTGCTGCGCTTTTACGACCTCAAAAGCGGAAAGATCCTGATCGACGGCCAGGATATCGCCGCAGTCACCCAGCGCAGTCTGCGCAGCCATATCGCCGTGGTGACGCAGGACAACAGTCTGCTGCATCGCACCATCGCGGAAAACATCGCCTACGGCCGCCCCGAAGCCTCCTGCGACGAGCTGCGCGAGGCGGCGCGGCGCGCCCATGCCGAACCCTTCATCGAATCGCTGTCGGATCAGGATGGCGCGCGCGGCTTCGCGGCCCAGGTGGGCGAACGCGGCGTCAAACTGTCGGGCGGCCAGCGCCAGCGCATCGCCATCGCGCGGGTGATTCTCGAGGATGCGCCGATTCTGGTGCTGGACGAGGCGACCAGCGCGCTGGACAGCGAGGTGGAGGCCGCGATTCAGCAGGAAATGACCGAGCTGATGCGCGGCCGCACCACGCTGGCCATCGCGCACCGGCTCTCGACCATCGCGCATCTCGACCGGCTGATCGTGCTCGACAAGGGCCGGATCGTCGAGGACGGCTCGCATGCGGAACTTTTGGCGCGCGACGGACTTTACGCGCAGTTGTGGCGGCGCCAGAGCGGCGGGTTTCTCGGCGGCTGAAGCGCGGGCGGACGCCTCCGGCGATTGACCCGACCGGCAATGCTTGGCATAAGAAGGGGCGCGCGGGTGTAGCTCAATGGTAGAGCAGCAGCCTTCCAAGCTGAATACGAGGGTTCGATTCCCTTCACCCGCTCCAGATCTCCCGGATTGGACGCTCGGCGCTTGCGCGCAGCGTGATTCGCGTGCGCGAAACTTCAACGCCGCCGTTCGACGACGACGGACTTCATGAAAATGGCTGCCGCCCCGCCTTCGATAACGCCTGTCGTCGCCAGGGAGGTCATCCATGGAACCTGCGTCTTTCGCGCGCGTCGCGCCGGTCAATGAGCTTGTCGGCGCCGGGCCGTTCGCGCTCTCCGTCGACGGCCGCGACCTCGCCGTGCTTCGCACGCCGGACGGGTGGCGCGCCTTCGAGGGCCGCTGTCCGCATCTCGGCGCGCTGCTCGGCGAAGGCGAGATTGACGGCGGCCATCTCGTATGCCGCAACCATCGCTGGCGGTTCGACGTCGCCTCCGGCCGCCGCGCCGGCGGCCCCGAGCTTCTGGCGTCCTGCCCGATCGTCGAAAGGGACGGCGCCCTGTTCGCCGACGTCTCGGCGCTCGGCGACTGCGCCGGCTCGAAGCCGGCGGCGCGCAAGCTGCATGAGCTGCCCGGCCCCCGGCCGCTGCCCTTTCTGGGCAATCTTCATCAGCTCGAACCCCAATCGATCCATTTGGTTCTGGAGGGCTGGGCGGCGCGCTACGGCTCCGTTTACCGGTTTGCGCTGGGCCGCGCCCGCGCCGTCGCGGTCAGCGATCCCCGCCTGATCGACCATGTGCTGCGGCGCCGGCCCGAAACGTTCCGCAGGCCCGCCAGTCTCGATCGCATCCTGGCCGAAATCGGCGTCCGCGGCGTGTTCAACGCCGAAGGCGACAGCTGGCGGCTGCAACGGAAACTGACCGTGGCGGCGCTGTCGCAACGCCATCTCCGCCAAGTCTATCCGCATATCCAGACCGTCGCGCGACGGCTGCGCACACGCTGGCGCCGGCTGGCGCTGGAGAGCGCGTCCTTCGACATGGTGGAGGAACTGAAGCGGTTCACCGTCGATGTGACCCTGCTGGTCGTGTTCGGCCATGACCTCAATACGGTGGAGCGTGAGGAGAGCGAGATTCACGAGCATCTCGCCGTCATTCTTCCCGCGCTTTCGCGCCGGATCTTCGCGCTTTTGCCGACATGGCGCCTGCTGCGATCGCCGGGCGACCGTCGCTTCGACCGCTCGGTCGCGGCAGTCCATTCCTGGCTGTCGGGCCTGCTCGCAGCGGCGCGCCGGCGGGCGGCGGGCGGCCAAAACGCACGCGCGCCGGCGAGTTTCCTCGACGCCATGGCGCGGGCGACCGATGAGAACGGCCGCGCCTTCTCCGATGACGTCATCCTCTCGAACCTGTTCACCCTGGTGCTCGCCGGCGAGGACACCACCGCCAATTCGACCGCCTGGGCGATTCACCTGCTGGCGGACCATCCGGACTGGGGGCGGCGGATCCGGGCCGAAGCCGACAGCCAACTCGGAGACGCCGCCGCGCCGGAGGACATCGACGCGGCCAATGCGCTGACCGCAACCAACGCCGTGGCCAATGAAGCGATGCGGCTCAAGCCGGTGGGGCCGGTGATTCTGCTGGAAGCGAATGTCGACACGCAGATCGGCGATGTCGAGATCCCCAGCGGAACCCTCGTGGCGGCGCTGTCTCGCCCCGCCGCGCTCGACGACGGACATTTCGCCGACGGGCGCGCGTTCCGGCCGCAGCGCTGGCTGGAGTCCCGAACCGCCGACGCCGGCGGCGCGCATGATATCGGCGCGCATCTTCCGTTTGGGTCGGGCCCGCGCATGTGTCCGGGCCGCGCGCTCGCCCTTGTCGAAATGAACACGATTCTGGCGATGCTCTACAAGCATTTCGATGTGGAGCGCATGGGCGCGGCGGCCGACGTCGCGGAATCCTTCGGCTTCGTCATGTCGCCGGCGGGATTGCGCGTGCGCCTGCGGCTGCGCGCCTGACCGCAGGACGCGGACGGTAAGAGTTCGCGCGCGAGCGGCCAAAAATCAGCACTCACGCCGCATGAGTACTAACAGACTGAATTCTTGACAGTTTTTTGAAACAGCCCCCTAATATTCCCACAGGACTGGAGGTGTTTCGATGGTCTCGAGTGACTTCGTCAAGCAGTTGCAGGGCTATGGCATGACCACGGCCAATATCCTTTACCGCATGCCGGACCATCCGGCGATCATTCAGGAATTCGTCTGGCAGAATTACGATCTGCAACCCGAATTTCCCGAATTGCGCAAGTTCTTGCAATTCTGGACCGAGAAGATCGAGGGCGCCATCCATCAGGTCATCGTTGGCCATTCCGGCTTGATCAAGCCGGCTGAACTGAGACTGGTCGGGGCCGAATTCCGGCTGCACTGACGTCGAAGACGAAGCGCGCAGGAAACGATGGAAGCGCCGCCGCGCGAAGCGGCGGCGCGTCAACTCAGGCGTGCGCGGCGAGGAAAACCGTCTGGCCGTTTTGCGCGCTAACGGTCACGCCCCCGGCGCTGCCGGGCGTCAGAGCGAAATCCGCCGCTGAGAACTGGCCAAGCAGCGCGAAGCTCAGATACTCGGCGCCCTGGGACAGCGTCAGCACGCCGCCGCCCCCGGCGTTTTCCGAATAGCCGAGCGTCGTCGAGACCGGATCGAAGGCAAGCAGATCGACGCTCGACCGCGCGCCGGATTCGACGCTGTTGACGGTTCCGTCGGGGTTCCAGTTCTTGATCGCCGTGACCACGCCGTTCGACAGCCAGGCCTCGCTGACCCCCTTGCCGCTGGCGTCGTAGAACACGTCGGTTTCATTATATTTCTGGCCGGTGATGCCAGTGGTCCGGATTTCCGAACTCCCGTTGGCGTTCGCCAGTTTCGTTTTCACGAGGCCGCCAACGGAAATCGTCCAACCGCCGTTCGAGGCGTAGTCCTGACGCGCCAGCGTCGCGCCGTCGCTGGAGAGATAGACGTCCGCCGTCTTCAGCCCGGCGGCGTAGAGATGATCGACCGACGTGTAGGAGACGCCCTGAAACGCGCCGCTCACGTAATTATGGACGTCGGCGACGGCGCCGCTGGCGTCCCAGCTTTCCGTCTGCCAGACCACGCCTTGCTTGGTCCAGGTTTCCGAGACGACCTTGCCGTTGACGAAAATCGCGGCGGTCGCGTCATAGGCCTGGCCGGGGATGGCGCTGACGCGCGCCTCGACCAGCACGTTGTTGGCGTCGTAGGTGTACAGCGTCGTGGCGCCGTCTTCGGCGACCTGGCTGACCGACTTGCTCCCGGCGGAGTACCAGATCTCCGAAGCCGAGCCGTACAGCGCGGTGGTGATCGAGTGGGTCAAGACCCCCGCCGCGTCGTAATCCCTTTGATAGACGAGAGCGCCGCCCAGGGTCGCCGTCAGGGTCTTGCCGCCGGCGACGTAACGCGTGTCGAGCGTATCCCATTTCCGTCCGGTGACGCCGCTCTGCACGGTCTCGGTGAGGACATTGTTGGCGTCATAGCTGTAAACGGTGGCGACGCCATTGGCGGAGAGCTGTCGGGTCCGCTTGCCGGCGTCGTTGTACCAGGTCTCCGAAGCCGCGCCGGACAGGCTGGTGCGGATCATATGGACGGCGACGCCCTCGGCGTTGTAATCCTTGATATAAACGACGTCATGGCCCGCCCCGACGGTCGCCGTCTGCTGGACCGGCTTACCATTGGCGCCGAAGATCGTCTCGGTGGCGTCCCATTTTCTGTTGGCGACGCCGAAGCGCTGGATTTCGTGCACCGAACCGTCGTCGTTGAAGTCAACGATCTGATAGCTGCCGCCGCTATACGGCTCCTGCAGCGCGATATGGGCGGCGCCGAACGCGGTTCTCTGGGTCCTGTTGAGGGCGACGAGTTGATCCGTAACGGAAATCGTCGTGACGCCCTGAGACGCCAGAGCGGCGATCCGATCGGCCGTCAAGCTTGCGACATTGGCGCTGACATCGGCGATGGCGAGCGTGTGCGGCGTCGTGATTTTGGCGAGCGCGGCCGCGCCGTCGGCGGCCTGGGCGATGCTCAGCGTCACGACGGCCGGGCCGGAATCCGTCAGCGCGATGGAGACGATATGATCGAGATCGGCCGCCAGCGTGGACAGGCCGGCTGCGACATCCGCCGCCGCGCCGGAGACCAGGAGTTTGTAGGAGGTCTGGTCCTGGTTCTGAAGCTTGGCCAGCGCCGCCGTCGCATCGGCCAACTGGGCGACGCTCACCGAGAGCGCGGCATTGTCGACGATCCCGATTGAGCTGATCGCCGGGTTGTCAAGCTGGGCCAGATGCGCCGCAATGTTGGTTGCGGCGTCGAGAAGGACGAAGCCGCCCCGAAGGTCGTCGAAAGCGGCCTTGTTGGCGAGATACTGGTCCACGGTGGCGGCGTTCGGCAGTTCGGTGATCACCGAACCGGAGCCGTTCGAGGTCACGGTGAACAGATCGAACGTGTAGGAGGCGCCGGAGAGCGTCAGCGTTTCGACGAGGCCGCCGTCATTGTAGAGTTTGAGCGTCCCGTCGCCCGAATTGTAGACGGCGTCGGTGATCCGACCGTCGACCACGATCCGGTCGCCGCGGTCGAAGCCGGAAATGACGGCGTCGACCTGGACGCCATAGCCGAGTTCGAGCGTGGCGTTGGACGCGTTGAAGGCGATGGTCCCGCCCGCATCCGCGCCGGTCATCACCAGACGGGCGTTGTCGTTCAGCACGAACCCGCCCGCGCCGGTCACGGCCCCGACCGCGCACTGGGCGTTGGTGATCGCGACCGTTCCGTAATTGGAGAACTGCGTATTATAGGCGATCGACAACCCGCCGCCGAGGACATCGATGGCGCCGTTGTTGACGAAAATGCCGGGCGCGATCGTCAAATCTCCGGAAACGACGTCGATCGCGCCGTTATTGACGATGGCGCCGTCATAATTACCGTAGCTGTTGATCGAGGTCTGCGCGCCGGTCGAAACCACCGTTGTGTTCGCCGCCAGCGTCAGGGCGCCGCCATTGGCGGCGTAATCGTTCGCGTCGGATTCGTTGTGTTGAAGGTAGGCGTTGTCGCCGGCGAGATTGATGACCAGATTGGCGATGGTCGCCGTCTTGTTCAGGACGATTCCGCCGTCCTGACCGACGTTTATGGTTCCCGGGCCGCTTCCATCCGCGCCCTGGCCCGACAGCCCCTTGGTCGCACTGAGCGTGTCGCCCTCAAGCGAGAGGGCTCCGTTAATTGTCAGCATGTCTGTTCCCCGTTTTCATTGGCGAGCCAATTGGGCGCCCGCGTGGCTCTGAGTGCGGATGTCGATTGAAAGATGACGCGGGAAGGTTCGGGAGATGCGCGCGCGTCCGGGACGGCTTCCGCAAGGATTCTCACGAAGACATGCCTGAGACGCCATATATCTCTCTGAAAACACTTCATGTCGGCCTTATCTGGGTCGAACCATAAAAAACAAATTGTCGCCACGATACGCACACGCTTCTTTATTGTAAAGCTTCAGTTTGTTGCATCCTTCCGGTTGCATCTTCAGGACGAAACAGATGTGCTTTCAAACAAAACTCTCTTTTGTACATGACCTTAGGTCATGACGTCTTGGTTCGCGTCAAAGGTTGCGTACGGCTTCCGCAGAGCGATTGCACTTTTGGCGAACAAGGATTAGGTGGGAACGTCGTTCATCGCTTACGCCGGCCCGTCTCGGCGAGTGAGCAGGAGAAAAACATGATTTCCGTGACTTTCCCCGATGGCGCTTCGCGCGCCTATGAGCCCGGCGTTTCCGGCCTCGACATCGCCAAAGCCATCTCCCCTTCGCTGGCCAAAAAAACCGTCGCCATGATGCTGGACGGCCAGATGGTGGACGCCGCGACGCCGATCAGAGCCGACGCTAAAATCGAGTTCGTCAACCGCGAGGATCCGCGCGCGCTGGAGTTGATTCGGCATGACGCGGCGCATGTGCTGGCCGATGCGGTGCAGGCGCTTTATCCGGGCGTGCAGGTCACCATCGGCCCGGTGATCGAGAACGGATTCTACTACGACTTCTACCGCGAGACCCCGTTCACGCCGGAGGATTTCGCCGCCATCGAAAAGAAGATGCGCGAGATCGTCGCCGCCGACAAA
Source organism: Rhodoblastus acidophilus (assembly GCF_900187365.1). GTDB lineage: Bacteria > Pseudomonadota > Alphaproteobacteria > Rhizobiales > Beijerinckiaceae > Rhodoblastus > Rhodoblastus acidophilus. Next base: position 131,793 of record NZ_FYDG01000003.1, on the reverse strand, counting down.
CCGATCGTGCGCGAGGAATGGTCGCGCGACGACGCCATCGCCTATTTCGAAAAGCATGGCGAGGCGTTCAAGGTTGAATTGGTGCAGGCGATTCCGGCCGACCAAAAAATTTCGATCTATCGCCAGGGCGAATGGCTCGACCTGTGCCGCGGGCCGCACATGCCTTCGACCGGCAAGATCGGGCAGGCGTTCAAGCTGATGAAGGTGGCCGGCGCCTATTGGCGCGGCGATTCCACCAAGCCGATGCTGCAGCGCATTTACGCCACGGCGTTCGCCAAGCAGGACGATCTCGACGCTTACGTGAAAATGCTGGAGGAGGCCGAGCGGCGCGACCACCGGCGGTTGGGCCGCGAAATGGATCTGTTCCATTTCCAGGAGGAAGGCCCCGGCACGATCTTCTGGCATCCCAAGGGCTGGACGCTGTTCCAGTGCCTGATTTCGTTCATGCGACGGCGCCAGCAGGCGGCGGGCTATATCGAAGTCAACACGCCGCAGGTCTTGGACCGGGCGCTGTGGGAGACCTCGGGCCATTGGCAGACCTATCGCGAGAACATGTTCATCACCAAGACCGAGGATGAACGGATTTTCGCGCTAAAACCGATGAATTGCCCCGGCCATGTGCAGATCTTCAAGAACGGTCTGAAGTCTTACCGCGACCTGCCGATGAAAATCGCCGAGTTCGGCATCGTGCATCGCTATGAGCCGTCCGGCGCCATCCATGGCGTGATGCGCGTGCGCGCGTTCACGCAGGACGACGCCCACATTTTCTGCACCGAAGAGCAGATCATGGGCGAAGCCATGAAGGTCAATGAGATGGTCATGACCATCTACAAGGACTTCGGCTTCGAGGATATTGTCGTCAAACTTTCGACCCGCCCGGAAAAACGCGTCGGCTCCGACGAGAACTGGGACCGGGCCGAGGCCGCGCTGAAAAAGGTGCTGGACGAACTGGCGGCGCAGGGCGTGAAGACCGGGATCAACCCCGGCGAAGGCGCGTTCTACGGCCCGAAGCTCGAATACACTCTGCGCGACGCCATCGGCCGCGAGTGGCAGTGCGGCACGACGCAGGTGGACTTCAACCTGCCGGGACGGTTTGGCGCCTTCTATATCGGCGCCGATTCCGACAAGCAGACTCCGGTGATGATCCATCGCGCCGTGTTCGGCTCGCTGGAGCGGTTCACCGGCATCCTGATCGAGCATTTCGCCGGGCATCTGCCGCTTTGGCTGTCGCCTGTGCAGGCCACCATCTGCACCATCACCAGCGACGCCGACGATTACGCGCTGGAGATCGCCGCGCTCGCGCGCAAGGCGGGACTGCGGGTTGACACTGACCTGCGTAACGAGAAAATCAATTACAAGGTGCGGGAATTGTCGCTGGCGAAAATCCCCGTGCTGATCGTGGTCGGGCGCAAGGAGGCGGCGGAACGCACCGTTTCGATCCGCCGGCTTGGTTCGCAGGCGCAGACGTTTGCGACGCTGGACGAGGCTTTGGCTAATCTGGGAGCGGAGGCGACGCCTCCGGATTTGCGATGAGTTTTGGTCCTGCGGGCGCGCCCAATCTGATTGCGGGCGGCCCCCGATTGCTGATCTGCCGCGCCTGCGGCCATCAGGTTTACGAAACCGCCGTCGCCTGCCCCAATTGCGGCGCGCCCAACACCGCGACGACCAAGCGCATCCTGCCGGCTGCGCTATTGTGCTTCTTCTTCGGCCTGTTCGGGTTTCACCGATTCTATGTCGGGAAGTGGGGCACGGGGCTGCTGCAACTGATCACCGGCGGCGGTTTTGTGGTCTGGACCGTGTTTGATTTCGTGATGATCCTGTTCGGCAATTTCACCGACAAGCAGGGCGCGCGAGTCAATTTGTGGACGTAAGAGGGGGCACCCAGCACGCGTCACCAACGTCTCTACGACTCGCTGATCGTAGAGACGCATCTTACAGATGATATATTCAAAACTTAGGAAAGCTTATTTTCGACTGACTTGAAGAATTCAGCAAAAGGAGCCCGCAGTGTCGCAACAATTTGCGAAAAATTCTTTAGTGTCTCACGTACTTTTTCTTGATTTTTCAAGCCATCACTAAAGGCTTTCTCAAGATGAGCATGAAGCCCTGAAATTGCCTTCACGGTCGGCTGCCAGTATGCCGCAGCATCTTCAGGCGAATCTTTTTCACCAAAAGTTAGGGAAAATCGGTTCGCAATGACACGGTCCGCAATAGTCTCAAGGCATTCTCCAATTGCAGCGCATAAGAGCAGGACTGCACCTCTCTTGCGGTAAAACTCAAGCTTTGCAATATCGGCCTTGGTCAACTTCTCGTGATTATGCTCACGTTTGCGCAGTTCATTCTTCTCATTTTCGACTGCCTTAAGCAGGCCATAGCAAAAAACCACATGCCGCGCTGTTAACTGCTCGTTGAAATAGCGGCTGTAAAGGGCATCCTTTGACCAAATAGCCGACTTTTCATTGTAAGCGACCGTAGGATCGCCGTGCACTGCGGCTAATGCCTGCCCAACCGAGTAGGAAGGAAGCAAATTTGGACGTCGTTTTATCGCTGCCGAAACACCGCCTCGCCGACCACCGTCGTACTCCGCGTTGGGAATGCGCTTCATTTGATCGACAAGTTGTTTTTGGATACTGTCTGTACTCCGGAAATCAGACGCCGTTACAGCGTTTTGACGATTGTTATAACGCACAACATCACCAATAAGATCACCACTCTTAGTGGAGATAAAGCGCGCAAGAACAAACGCATCGGCTGGAGGCTCTATTTCTGAGGTTCCAACCGTTCCAGTAGTCTGCGCACCATTAACAATGGATAGACCGTGCGCGTCGATCCTTTTACCATTAGGCACATCAAAGACATCCACTCCATGCGTCAACAGAGTGATCCCGTTATTATATATAAAGAAATTTTGCGGATTTTCAGATATTGTTTTCTGCATTTGATGATTAATATTAGAGTCACCTGCCTTCATACCCAAAAAGTCGCGGACATTAGCAGAAAAAAGCCTCGTCTCATGACTAGTGTAAAGAGACTTTAAATCAGATAATTTAATTGGCGCAATAACACACTGCCATTCTTTCTCTTCGAATGATAATGTCGTATGAGTAATGAAGCTTATTTTATCATTCACAAGTATCGGAGTGTTTGTATCTGTATAAAGCTGCTCAAGAACCTCACTAGAAATATCGTCCGCAAAAATATCTATATTTGAGTTTTCAAAATGAGCTCGGATCATAGAAGTCACTGTCGCCCCAACAGTTCTTATCTCATTGGAGACATTCCGGGACGACGGGCAGTTATGAACAAACCAAACGTAGAGTTGATCAATCGCTCCCTCAGCAAGTGCTGAGCGCAGATCACTCGCCGCTGGCCATAACCGCTCCGGAAGGCTCTCCAGATCCACCTCAATTAGATATGACAGAGCCTGCCTGAGGGTCGCAGCTTTACTTGCTTTCGCCTGACCTTTCGGCGTATTTGCAACGTAAGATTGTGCAACAACCGCCAAGCGCTGATCTCGATCAACGTAAACCAGATCTACGCTTCTGTCGTCCGGCCCATCTACGACGGCATCAATACCAATTGAGGCAACATCATCGTATCCAAATTTTAGAGCTAATGCGAATAAGGCCAGCCCAGCACTTCCAAATGGTGCGAGATCTAATCGATCTTGAAACGCGTGCACCCAAGAATGAGCATGATTCATCTTACGGTACCTATGGATGTATAGCTAATTAAATTTAGACGAGTCGATACGCTTTGGCACTGCGTCAATTTAGCGCCCAAAGCGACACTTTTGATCGCGACGTTCTTGAGGGCCGAGGCCAACGCCTCAGCCCCTCACCCCTGCCCTCTCCCCGCGTGCGGGGAGAGGGAGTTGATTCGTCACTTCGCTTCGACATTCACGCGCATGTGCAGTTCGCGCAACTGCTTGGGCGTGGCGGGCGCCGGGGCGCCCATCAAAATGTCTTCGGCGCGCTGGTTCATCGGGAACAGCGCGACTTCGCGCAGGTTCTGCTCGCCCGCCAGCAGCATGATGATGCGGTCCACGCCCGCCGCCATGCCGCCATGCGGCGGCGCGCCGTACTGGAACGCGCGATACATGCCGCCGAAACGCTCGATCACCGTCTCCTCGCCATAGCCGGCGATTTCGAACGCCTTCACCATCGATTCCGGGCGGTGGTTGCGGATGCCGCCGGAGGCGATCTCAAAGCCGTTGCAGGCGATGTCGTACTGGAACGCCTTGATCGTCAGCGGGTCCTGCGTCTGCAGCGCCTCAAGCCCGCCCTGCGGCATCGAGAAGGGGTTGTGGCCGAAATCGACCTTCTTGTCTTCCTCGTTGTACTCGTACATCGGGAAGTCGACGATCCAGGCGAGTTCGAACCGGTCCTTGTCCACCAGATTGAGGTCTTCGGCGACCTTGGTGCGGGCCATGCCGGCGAATCTGGCGAACTTTTCCGGGTCGCCCGCCACGAAGAAGGCGGCGTCGCCGGCGTTGAGGCCAAGCTGCGTGCGGATCGCCTCGACGCGGTCCGGGCCGATATTGTTGGCGAGCGGGCCACGGCCGCCGACGCCGGTCGCGCCGGGATGCTCCTTCTGGGTGGTTTCGTCCTTGGCGCGGTCGAAGAACAGGATGTAGCCCAGGCCCGGCTGGCCCTCGGTCTGCGCCCAGGAGTTCATGCGGTCGGCGAAGGTGCGCTGGCCGCCGGTCGGCGCCGGGATGGCCCAGACTTCGTTCTTGGGCTGCTCCAGCAGGCGGGCGAAAATCTTGAAGCCGGAGCCGCGGAAATGCTCCGAAACCTCCTGCATGATGATCGGGTTGCGCAGGTCCGGCTTGTCGGAGCCATATTTGCGCATGGCCTCGGCATAGGGAATGCGCGGCCAGTTTTTCGTCACCGGCTTGCCCTTGCCGAACTTTTCGAAAATGCCGGTGATGATCGGCTCCATCGCCGCGAACACATCGTCCTGCGTGACAAAGCTCATTTCCAGATCAAGCTGGTAGAATTCGCCGGGCAGGCGGTCGGCGCGCGGGTCCTCGTCGCGGAAGCAGGGGGCGATCTGGAAATAGCGGTCGAAGCCCGCCATCATCAGCAGCTGCTTATACTGCTGCGGCGCCTGCGGCAGCGCGTAAAACTTGCCGGGATGAATGCGCGAGGGCACCAGAAAGTCGCGGGCGCCTTCCGGCGACGACGCCGTCAGGATCGGCGTGGAAAATTCGTTGAAACCGGCGCCCTTCATGCTGGTGCGCATGAAATCGACCACCTGCCCGCGCAGCATGATGTTGTTGTGGATGCGTTCGCGGCGCAGGTCGAGGAAGCGATATTTCAGACGGGTTTCCTCGGGATAGTCCTGATCGCCGAACACCGGCAGCGGCAGTTCGCCGGCCGGGCCGAGCACTTCGGCGGCGCGGACATAGACTTCGATCTTGCCGGTGGCGAGGTCGTCATTGTCGGTGCTCTTGCCGTCCATGGTCGGGCGGCGGCGCACGTCGCCGTCGAGCCGCACCACCCATTCGGAGCGGAAGGCTTCGGCGGTCTTGAAGCCGGGTGAATCGGGATCGACCACGCATTGGGTGATGCCGTAATGGTCGCGCAGGTCGATGAACAGCACGCCGCCAAAGTCTCGGATGCGGTGGCACCAACCGGAAAGGCGAACCTTTTCGCCAATGTGCGTGTCGCGGAGTTCGCCGCAGGTGTGGGTGCGATAGGCGTGCATGTGTCTTGTGCCTTTTTAGGAGTTTGGCGCTGCCTAGCCCAAAAAGCCCCTCGCGTGAAGGGGGCGAGGCTCGGCGCCGCCTGCTCAGTCCGCGATGAACTTGAGCTGATGCGAGCGATGCAGGTCCATGATCGCCGCCGCGGTTTCTTCGATTGAGCGCCGCGTGACGTCGATCACCGGCCATTTGCGTTCATGGAACAGGCGCTTGGACTGGTTGACCTCGTCCGACACCATCTGGCGGTCGACATAGCTGGTGTTGTCGCTGGCGTTGAGCGACAGCAGCCGGTTCTCGCGAATCTGCACGATGCGCTCGGGCGAGGCGAACAAGCCGACCACCAGCGGGCGCTGCAGCGAGAACAGCGCGGGAGGAATCGGCGCGCCGGGCACCAGCGGATAATTCGCCGTCTTGATGCCGCGATTGGCGAGATAGATGCTGGTCGGGGTTTTGGAGGTGCGGCTGACGCCCAGCAGCACCACGTCGGCCTCCTCGAAATCGTCCACCGCCTGGCCGTCGTCATGGGCCATCGTATAGTTCAGCGCCTCGATGCGGCGGAAATATTCCGAATTGAGCATGTGCTGCGCGCCCGGACGCGGGCTTTGCGCCGGGCCGAGATAGGAATGGAACAGCTCGACGATCGGTTCGAGCACCGACAGCGTCACCGCGCCGAATTCCGCGCAGGAGGCCTGCAATTCGTCGCTGAGCTCCTGATCGACCAGCGTATAGAGCACGATGCCCGGCGCCGACTGAATCTCGTTGATGACGCGCCCCAATTGCTCGGCGTTGCGCACCAGCGGATAGACATGCTCGATCGACACCGTGCCCTGATATTGCGCCGCCACCGCGCGGCTGACGGCGATCAGCGTTTCGCCGGTGGAATCGGACACAAGGTGAAGATGGAAGTAATTGCGGTTCATCGGCGGCCCCAGACGGTGCGAATCGGCTATCTCTAGCGGTTTTTACGGCGTTGCGCAGCCGGGCGCCCTTCCTTTGCGCCGGCAAAAGAGATTAACTGTCGAAATGTTCGACTCTCTTTATCAGGACTTCAGCGAAACCGCCGACCCCTCGCTCGGCGCGCCCCGGCTGAAGGCTTTGCGCGGCAAGCTGCGGGCGCAAAAACTCGACGGCTTTCTCGTTCCGCGCGCCGACGCGCACCAGAACGAATATGTCGCCCCCTGCGAGGAGCGGCTGGCCTGGCTGACCGGGTTTACCGGCAGCGCCGGCTTCGCCATCGCGCTGCGCGACAAGGCGGCTTTGTTCGTGGACGGACGCTACACGATTCAGGCGCGCGAACAGGTGGACGCAGAGGCGTTCGCCGTGGTTCCTCTCGACCGGACCCCGCCGGCGGAATGGCTGGCGCAGAACGCCAAAAAGAAGGCGCGGATCGGCTACGATCCCTGGCTGCACACGCCGGCTCAGGCGGCGCGCTACGAGGCGGCGGCCCAGCGCGCCGGCGCGGAGCTCGTCGCCGTCGAGGCCAATCCCATCGACGCGCTGTGGCGCGACCGCCCCGCCCCGCCCTGCGGCGCCGTGGCGCTGCATCCGCTGAAAAACGCCGGCGAGAAGGCCGACAAGAAGCTCGCCCGCATCCGCGAGGCGTTTTCCGCCGACGCCTTTCTCATCAGCGATCCGCATGATCTGGCCTGGGCCTTCAACCTGCGCGGCGCCGATCTCGGCCATACGCCGATCGCGCTCGGCTTCGCGCTGGTGTTCCAAACCGGCAAGCCGAAGCTGTTCCTCGCCGCCGACAAGCTCAACGCGCGGGCGGGCGCGACGCTGGGCGCCCTGGCCGATCTGGCGGCGCCCGAGGATCTGCCGCAGGCTTTGGCCGAGCTGGGCGGAAAAAAACGCAAAATCCAGTTCGATTCCGGCACGGCGGCGGCGGCGCTGACCCAAATCGCGCGCGCGGCCGGCGCGGAGGTCGAGCTGGCGCCCAGCCCGATCGCGGCGATGAAGGCGCAGAAGAATGCGGCCGAACTCGACGGCGCCCGCGCCGCGCATTTGCGCGACGGCGTGGCGCTGACCAAATTCCTGTGCTGGTTCGACGCCGAGGCGCCCAAGGGCAAGCTGACCGAAATCTCCGCCGCGCTGGCGCTGGAAAACTTCCGCCGGGAGACCGGGGCGCTGAAGGATCTGTCATTCCCCACCATTTCCGCCTTCGGCCCCCATGCCGCGCTGCCGCATTATCGCGTCACCGAAAAATCCGACGCGCGGATCGGCAAGGGCGTCTATCTCGTGGATTCCGGGGCGCAATATCTCGACGGCACCACCGACGTCACCCGCACGGTGACGGTGGGCGCCCCGTCCAAAGCCTTTGTCGACGCCTATACGCGGGTGCTGAAGGGGCATATCGCCATCGCCCGCGCCGTGTTCCCGCACGGAACCGTAGGCGCGCAGCTCGACGCGCTGGCGCGGCTGCCGCTGTGGCGGGCGGGGCTCGATTTCGATCATGGCGTCGGCCATGGAGTCGGCTCCTATCTGTCCGTGCATGAGGGGCCCGCGCGCATCTCCAAAATGGGCAATGTGGCGCTGGAGCCGGGCATGATCCTGTCCAACGAGCCGGGTTTTTACCGCGAGGGCGCGTTCGGCATCCGCATCGAGAATCTGGTGGCGGTGGAGCCGCGCAAGATCGCCGGCGGCGAGCGCGACATGCTCGGCTTCGAGACCCTGACGCTGGCGCCGATCGACCTGCGGCCGGTGGACGTCAAGATGCTCGACGCGGAGGAAAAAGCCTGGCTCAACGCTTTTCACGCCCGGGTGCGAAAAACCCTGTCGCCGCGGCTTTCCGCGCAAGAGCGCGGCTGGCTGAAGGCCGCGACACACTCTGTTTAGCTTTAGGTGGCGTAAAATGCTTGCGTAAGCTGGCAATCGCCGCGCCATAGCCTATATCTGAATCGTAGGTTCCGCCTGACGGAGACGATCCTTGGACGACATGGTCAAGTCTGCCCGCCCGCATCGCGAGCGCGCCAAGAAAAATGCGATCGGGCGCAAGCCGACCCGCGAGGAGGCCGAGGCCGCCGTTGCGACGCTTCTGGCCTGGGCCGGGGACGACCCAAGCCGCGAGGGCCTGCGCGAGACGCCTGCGCGCGTCGCCAAGGCCTATCTGGAAGTGTTCGCCGGCTACGCGCAGGACCCGTCCGACGTGCTCGACACCGTGTTCGAGGATGTCGGCGGCTACGGCGAAATGGTGCTGGTGAAGGACATCCCGTTCTATTCGCACTGCGAACACCATATGGCTCCGTTCTTCGGCCACGCCCATATCGCCTATTATCCTGCCGGCGGCGTGTTCGGCCTGTCGAAATTCGGGCGGCTCGTCGATATTTACGCGCGGCGGCTGCAAACCCAGGAAACCATGACCGCGCAGATTCTGGCCGCGCTCGACGCCCGGCTCAATTCGCGCGGCGCGGCGGTGATGATCGAGGCCGAGCATATGTGCATGTCGATGCGCGGCGTGCGCAAGCCGGGCGCGACCACCGTGACCATGCAGTTCTCCGGCCCGTTCAAGACCGATCCCGCCGAGCAGGCGCGGTTTTTGAGTCTGGTGCGGAGGCGGTGACGAACCTTTCCCCTCGCCCCGCTTGCGGGGAGAGGGTGAGGGGCTGGGGCATTGGCTTCAATGTCGTCCGGCCTGTTTCGCCAAAATGCTTTCCTGAGGACGCCGAGGCTAACGACCCTGCCCCTCACCCTCTCCCCGTCAACGGGGAGAGGGAGCCAATCGAGCGCTTCCTATGCCTTTCGCCCCCCCTTCCGCCGACAAGCATGATCTCGAAGAAGGCGCCGCCTTCACGCCGAAATTCGACGCCAACGGCTTGATCACCTGCGTCACGCAGGAGGCGGCGACCGGCGAGATCCTGATGCTGGCCTATATGAACGCGCTGGCGCTGGAGAAGACGCTGGAGACGGGCGTCGTGCATTACTGGTCGCGCTCGCGCAACGCGCTGTGGCGCAAGGGCGACACCTCCGGTCAGGTGCAGGAGCTGGTGGACATGCGCGTCGATTGCGACCAGGACGCGTTGCTGTTGCGCGTCAAAGCCGGCGGCGACGGCAAGGCCTGCCACACCGGCCGCAAATCGTGCTTTTATCGCGCGGTTTTGCCGGACGGACGGCTTTCCGAGGTCTGAGCCAGCAGCAGATCCACCGCCTGCGCCAGATCGTCGGCGATCAGCGTCGGCGGCGCGGCGAGGCGGTTTTCGTGTTCGGCGCGATATTTTCCGGTGCGGACCAGAACGCCCGACAATCCCGCCGTCATGGCCCCGCCGACGTCGGCTTCGGCGTCGTCCCCGATCATCGCCGACTCGGCCGGATTCAGCCCCATCGCGCGCACCGCGCCGAGGAAGAAATCGCCCGACGGCTTGCCGAACACATGCGCGGTCCGGTCCGAGGCATATTCCAGCGCGGCGACGAAGCCGCCCACATCGAGGCTCAGGGCCTGGTCGCGGTCAAGAAAATTGCGGTTGCGCGCCAGCGCGAGGAAATCCGCGCCGGCGTGGATCAGGCGGAACGCCGCGTTGAGGTTGGCGTAGGAAAACGCCTCGCGGGCGTCGCCGATCACCACCGCCTCCTCGCCGGGTTCGAGACCGGCGAAATCCTCTTGCAGATCGGGGTGAATCAGCAGGAACGGCTTGCGGCCCGCCGCGATCAGCGCGTCGCGGGCGAGGATCGCCGGGGTGAACAGATCGGCCGGATCGAGCGCGAGGCCGAGCGCGGCGAGGTCGGCGATCAGCCGGCGGCGCGGTTTGGTCGTGGTGTTGGTGACAAAACGCAGCGGCACGCCCGCCGCGCGCAGCCGCGCGATGGCCTCCAGCGCGCCGGACAGCGGTTCGCCGCCGACGTAAACCACGCCGTCGAGATCGAGCAGCAGGCCGCGAACGGCGGAAAGAGGCATGGTTCGGCTCCCGGATGGAGCCATGCTCTCACGACGTCCGCGCCGGGCGCAAGAGGCGTCAGGCGGTCTTCACCTGAGCCAGGAAAGCGTTGCATTCCTCGCGCAGTTTCTGGGTCTGGCGCGACAGATCCATCACCGACTCCAGCACCTGATTGGCAGACTGGCCCGATTGCCGCGAGGCGTTGCGCACCTCGTCCATCACCTTGGTCAATTCCGCGGTGCGGGCCGCGGACTCATGGACGTTCTGCGCGATTTCGCGTGTCGCTTCGCCCTGCGATGTGACGGAGGCGGCGATGGCCGAGGCGATGGAATTGACCTCATGCGTCGCTTCGGTCATCGCGCCGATGCAGCCGGCGGCCCCGTCCGAGGCGCGCTGGACATTGCCGATCTGGTCGGCGATTTCAGCCGTGGCGCGGGTGGTCTGTTCGGCCAGCGACTTGACCTCCTGCGCCACCACCGCAAAGCCCCGGCCCATTTCGCCCGCACGCGCGGCCTCGATCGTGGCGTTGAGCGCCAGCATGTTGGTCTGCTGGGCGATGCTGGTGATCAGCTCGACAATGCCGCCGATACGTTGGATGGCGCCGCCCAATTCCCCCATGCGGCCCTGCGTCTTGTCGGCTTCCAACTCGGCGTTGGAGGACACGCCTTGCGACCGTGTGGCCTGACCGCCGATTTCCTCCACCGAATGTGCGAGCTGCTCGGCGGCGGCGGCCACCGAGCGGATATTGGCCGCGGCCGTTTCCGCCGCGCGCGCGCCGACCTCCGCCTGCTGGCCGGTGTAGCCGGACTCCTGGGCCAGCGACCGGGCCGCCGTCTCCAGCCGATGCGCGGCGCCCGCCACCGCCCCGACCACGCCGCCGACCGCAGCCTCGAACCGTTCGGCCAGCGCGTGCATATCGTGGGCGCGCGCTTGCTCCGCCTCGTGGCGGGCTTCGGCGCGTTGCGCGCTGGCGGCCCGGTTGCTGGCCTCGAGACTTTGCCTGAACGCCGCGACTTCGCGCGCCATGGCGCCCAATTCGTCCGAATTCTGCAGGCCGGGCAGCGCCGCGTCATATTGCCCTTGCGCCATCTGCCGCAGCGCGCCGGTCAGGCCGGTCATCCGGCCGGCGATGAAGCGGCCGACGCCATAGGCGAGCGCGATGAACAGCACGACGAGGGGCGTCACGTAAAAAGCGACCCGCGTGGCCAGATTGGCGACCTGCGCGAAATTGTCGTCGAGATAGACGCCGCTGCCGAGCATCAGGCCGAGTTCGGGGATGGGCTGGACGTAGGCCAGCTTCTCCGAAGGGACCGACTGCCCCGGCTTGAGCCAACTATAGGTGGTGAAGCCGCCGCCCTGGGTGCGGGCGAGTTCGGTCAGGGTTTTGAACGGATGGCCGCCGTTCTTGTCGGTGATGTTGAGCAGATCCTTGCCCTCGACCTGCGGCGAGAGCGGCGACAGCAACGAGACGCCGTCGGAAGCGATGGCGAAAATATAGCCGGACTGGCCGAAGCGGAGCGGACGCAGCCGTTCGATGCCGGCGCGGATCGCCGCCTCGCGATCGCCGCCGGCCTCCCGCACCGTCAGCTTGAGGATTTGCGTGGCCATGTCGACTTCGGCCCGCAATTCCGCGCGACGATGCTCAAGCGTCTCATTGTAAAAGCTGACAAAGGCGATGCCCGTGCCCAGCGCCATGGTGGACAGGGCCGCCAGCGCCAGAGCCAGCACCATTTGCGTGATCGAAAGCGAAAAGCGGAGAGGCGAGCTGGCCATATGCGGTCTTATCCCTATGGATTTGCCGCAGTTTCTCCGAATTCGCTTGCGCGAGGCTGGCCCCTCTCCCGGTCAGGGAGAGGGACTCTGTCGGTTCAAGCCTGCGCTTGGGCCGGAATCACATTGTGCAGCGTGTCGTCGCCCTCGAAGAAGCGGCGAATGCCGCGCGCCGCCTGACGGATGCGCTGCTCGTTCTCGACCAGGGCGAGACGGACATATCCGTCGCCATGCTCGCCGAAGCCCACGCCCGGCGCCACGGCCACATCGGCCTTTTCAATCAGCAGCTTGGAAAATTCCAGACTGCCGAGCGCGCGATATTTCTCCGGCACCGGCACCCAGGCGAACATCGAGGCCGCCGGCGAGGGAATCTTCCAGCCGGCCTGGGCGAAGCTCTCCACCATCACGTCGCGGCGCTTCTTGTAGACCGCGCGCATTTCGCGGATGCAATCGTCCGGGCCGTTGAGCGCGGCCGCCGCCGCCACCTGGATCGGGGTGTAGGCGCCGTAATCGAGATAGCTTTTCACGCGGCCGAGCGCGGCGAGCAGGCGCTGGTTGCCCACGGCGAAGCCCATGCGCCAACCGGCCATCGAGAAGGTTTTCGACAGCGAGGAAAATTCGACGCACACGTCCTTGGCGCCGGGGATTTGCAGCATGGAGGGCGGCGGATTGTCGTCGAAATAGACCTCGGCGTAGGCGATGTCCGACAGCACGTAAACATCGTGCTTTTTCGCAAACGTGACGAGATCGCGATAGAAGTCGAGCGAGGCCACCGTGGCCGTCGGGTTGGACGGATAGCACACCACCACGGCGATCGGCTTGGGAATGGAATGCATGATGGCGCGCTCGGCGGCGCGGAAGAATTCCTCATTCGGCTCGATCGGCACCGAGCGGATCACGCCGCCCGCCATCAGGAAGCCGAAGGCGTGAATCGGATAGGACGGGTTCGGCACCAGCACCACGTCGCCAGGCGCGGTGATCGCCTGCGCCATATTGGCGAAACCTTCCTTGGAGCCGAGCGTGGCGACAACTTCCGTATCGGGGTCGAGCTTGACGCCGAAGCGGCGCTCGTAATAGCCCGCCTGGGCGCGGCGCAGGCCCGCGATGCCCTTGGAGGCGGAATAACGGTCGGTGCGCGGCTTGCCCGCCGTCTCCACCAGCTTGTCCACCACATGCTTGGGGGCGGGCAGGTCCGGATTGCCCATGCCGAGGTCGATGATGTCGGCGCCGGCGGCGCGGGCCTTGGCCTTGAGACGATTGACCTGTTCGAACACATAGGGCGGCAATCGCCGCACGCGATAGAAATCGCTCATCAATCTGGTCCTTATGCTTTGGCCCGTCCGGCGTTCTTGGTCTTGCACGCGGAAATCTTGGATCGGGAAGCCGCTGATTAGCACCCGAATTGACTGGTGTCAGGCGCTTTTTCGGGAAAAACGGCTCAGAATTGGTCGGTGACGGCCGGCGGCTTGGGCGCGGGGGCCAATTTCTCGACCGGCTGCGCCTGCAGCTTCTTCAGCCGGGCCTGCGCCTTGGACTTGTCCGCGACCAGGGCGGCGTCGTCGGCCGCCGCCTGCTCCGCCGTTTTCAACGGAATGCGCTTTTTCTCCGGGCCGACGAAGGGAATGAAGTCCATCTTCTCGTCGTCGGGCCGGCTGGCGCGCACGAAATCGGGCCGCTCCTCCGTCGTCGACGTCGTCAGGCCGATGGCGTTGGACACCGAGCGCAGCGGATTCTCCTGCGCCCCCGCCGGAAGCGGCGCGGCGAAAGCGGCGGCGGCCAGAAGCGCGGCGGCCGGCCGCACGGCCAAGCTCGCGCGCTTGCGGAAAATACGGCGTCGCGCCGGGGCGAAAGAGGCGAAAAAATGCGGCATGGGACCTTGGTTTTCCATTCAGGCGGTATAACCTTACCGAAAGGCGCAAGCCCATCGGACCTACCGCATATTGTCACATAAAAGCTTATTATGTCCGAAACGGGACGAGCGCTACGAGGGCCGTCAAAAGAGCCCGAGCAACAGGTGAGGAAACCCGATGAACGTAAGTCCGGGCAGACAATTCGATCGCGCCGGCGCGGCCTCTGACGACGCCGAGCCCTCCAACCTTCCCGATTTCGAGCGCCTGGCCGATAATATCGCCAAGGCGCTTGAGCAAGGCGGCAAGGCGCTCGCCGCCATGGTGAAGCCGGTGGAGGAAGGCAAGGTCAAGACCGCCTTCGCCGAAGATGTCGCCGACGCGATCAAGACCTTCGGCCATGTGGCCGAATACTGGCTGACCGATCCCGCCCGCACGCTTGAGGCGCAGACCGAACTGTCCGCCAATTTTCTCGATTTGTGGTCCAACACCCTGCGCCGCCTCGCCGGCGAGGAGGAAAAGCCGCTGATTCCCGTCGATCCGCGCGACAAGCGCTTCGCCTCGGAAGACTGGCAGACCTATCCGGTGTTCGACTTCCTGCGCCAAGCTTACAGCATTTCGACCCATTGGGCCGAGCATATGGTGGAGGGCGCGGAGCTGGACAAACGCACGCATGACAAGGCGGCGTTCTACGTCAAGCAGATCGCGGCGGCGCTGGCGCCGTCCAATTTTCTGCTGACCAATCCGGAAGTTCTGCGCGCCACCTGGAAGGCGGAGGGGGAGAATCTCGCGCGCGGCATGAAAATGCTGGCCGAGGACATCGAGGCCGGCGACGGCACCTTGCGCATCCGCCAGACCTCCGGCGACAATTTCAAGCTGGGCGTCAATCTCGCGACCACGCCGGGCAAGGTGGTGTTCCGCAACGACCTGATCGAACTGCTGCAATATGCGCCGACGACGGAGCAGGTCTACAAGCGGCCGCTGCTGATCGTTCCGCCCTGGATCAACAAATTCTATATCCTCGACCTCAACCCGGACAAGAGCTTCATCCGCTGGGCCGTGTCGCAAGGCCTGACGGTGTTCTGCATTTCCTGGGTCAACCCGGACGCCCGGCACGCCGACAAGGATTTCTTCGCCTATATGAACGAAGGAATTTTCGCCGCGCTCGACCGGATCAAGAAAATCACCGCCGAGCCGAAGGTGACCGCCATCGGCTATTGCGTCGGCGGCACGCTGACGGCTTCGGCGCTGGCGTATATGGCCGCCAAGGGCGACGACCGCATCGCCTCCGCCACCTTGTTCACCACTCAGGTCGATTTCACCTATTCGGGCGACCTCAAAGTGTTCGCGGACGAGGACCGCATCAAGAACATCGAAGCGGAAATGAAGCTGTCGGGCTATCTCGAAGGCCGCAGTATGGCCAACGCCTTCAACATGCTGCGCCCCAACGACATGATCTGGTCCTATGTCGTGAACAATTACCTCAAGGGCATCGAGCCGATGGCCTTCGACCTGTTGACCTGGAACGGCGATTCCACCCGCATGCCCCGGGCCAATCATTCCTATTACCTGCGCAATTGCTATCTGGAGAACCGGCTGGCGCAGGGCGAGATGGTTTTGGGCGACGAAAAGCTCGATTTGGGCAAGATCACCATTCCCGTCTATAATCTCGCGACCAAGGAAGATCATATCGCGCCGGCCAAATCGGTGTTTTTGGGCGCCAAGCTGTTCGGCGGCGAAATGCGCTATGTGCTGGGCGGCTCCGGCCATATCGCCGGCGTGGTCAACCCGCCCGGCCCCAAGCCGAAATACCAGTACTGGACGGGATCGCGCCCCGAGGGCGCGTTCGAGGACTGGTTCGCCAAGGCGGAATCCCATCCGGGTTCGTGGTGGCCGGACTGGCTGGCCTGGGTCGTCGCGCAGGCGCCCGAGAAGGTCAAAGCCCGCAAGCCGGGCGGCCGGTGCAAGACGCTCGGCGACGCGCCCGGCGACTATGTGCGGATCAAGGGCTGACGCGTCCGCGCGGCGCCTGTCTTGCCCCTTTGGCGAACAAGACCGTTCGACGTTCCGTTCCGGGACGTTTTCGCCGGCGGGGAGCCGCAAAATGAGACAGATCGCCCTATTGCTCGCGACAACGGCCGCGCTGGCGTCGTCCGGCGCGGCGCTGGCCGCTTCGGCCCAGGGTTTTTCACCCGCCGGGGGCGTGCAGCGTCCGGCCGCGCCGGCCCGGCGGCATGGGCCGGGGCCTCATGTTCATGGACAGGGACTGGCGCATCATCCCGGCCATCATCATCATCCCCGCGTCAATGGGGCGGGGATCGGCTGGCCCGTGTTCATGGCGCCGCCCGCCGCGTCCGGCCCCGAGTTCGTCACCCACGATTTCATCTATCCCGGACCGTTCCGGCCGCGCCCGCCGCACGTCCAGGTGTTGGAGGACAAGCCGGTGGTGTTCCGGGAGCCGCCGCACATCATCCAGCTCGGCAAAACCAAGCATCGCGCGCCGATTTTCGTGGTGCGGCGCGGGACGATGACCGAGGAATAGGCCGCTTCGCCCCTTGCGGGGCGAGACGGGTCGCGGGCGCTAAAGGCCCAGCATCAGTTCAAGGTTTTGCACCGCCGCGCCGGACGCGCCCTTGCCGAGATTGTCGAGCCGGGCGACGATCACCGCCTGCCGATGCGCGGGATGGGCATAGACGCGGATTTCCAGATCGTTGGTGTCGTTCAGCGCCTGCGGCTCCAGCTTGCCGTCGGGCTCCGGCGCCATCACCCGCACATATTTCGCGCCGGCATAGTGGTGTCGCAGCGCCGCTTCGAGATCGGCGGCGGAGGGTTTTCCGGGCAGGGCGTCGAGCGCCAGCGGCAGGCTGACCAGCATGCCCTGGCGGAAATTTCCGACCGAAGGCACGAAAAGCGGCCGGCGCGTCAGCCGGCCATAGGCCATGATTTCCGGGATGTGCTTGTGTTCGAGACCGAGCGCGTAAAGCTCGAACGGCGCCGCCTGCCCCGCTTCATAGGCCGCGATCATCGCCTTGCCGCCGCCGGAATAGCCGGACACCGCGTTGAGCGCGTGCGGCGCGTCGGGCGCCAGCAGGCCCGCGTCGATCAGCGGGCGCAGCATGGCGATGGCGCCGGTGGCGTAGCAGCCGGGGTTGCCGACCCGTTTCGCCGCGGCGATGGCCTCGCCCTGGCCGGCGCAGAGTTCGGGAAAGCCATAGGTCCAGCCCGGCGCGACGCGATGCGCCGTGGAGGCGTCGAGAATTTTCGGGGCCTTGTCGCCGAGCGTGTCGGCCAGCGCCACGCTTTCCTTCGCGGCGGCGTCGGGCAGGCACAGAATGACCAAATCCACGGTCTTGAACAGTTCGGCCTTGGCGGCGGGATTCTTGCGGTCTTCCGGCGCGATCGAAACCAGCGTCACATCGGCGCGGCCGTCGAGGCGCTCGCGAATCTGCAATCCCGTGGTGCCGGCTTCGCCGTCGATGAAAATTCTGGCCATGGCGGGTCTTTCCGTGGATGCGGCGCCGAATGTCCTTCGCCAACCCTTTCGGGCCGGCGCAGACTTTTTGGCGCCGCGACATGCGCCTGACCCTATAGCCTGCCGCGATTTCGCTTTCATGTCTTTTTTGTCGAACCGGCACGCCCGACAGCGCGCTGTACCGCAATCGCACCCCCTCCTTATTCATGGCGCAGCCTCGCTCATTCACGAACATTCACGATGTAATCACTTTACATATAGGTGCTATTTCAGTGGCGTTTTTTACAAAATACGGCGGCTCTTTGCAGGATCGCCTCGGCGTTTGGCTTGACCCTTCAGCAGATAACGTGGGCGACTGGAGAAATTTTTCACTTTTTGCGAAAACTGGCCCGTCATTTGCTGCATGAACGATGCGTTTCTCGCGGAAGATAGCGTCAAGCTGGCTTGACCGCCATCCCCGCCCGAATTTCCGCAGCAGGAGGCTGTCCCATGTCTGACGACGAAATGCTGAGTGTGATTGCTCAATGCATCGACGAGGCGCGGCCGGGAATTCAGGCGGATGGCGGCGATATCGCCTTGCTCGGCGTCAAAGGCCAGCGCATCGAAGTGAAGCTCACCGGCAAATGCCTGACCTGCGCGCTGGCCGGGCAGACGCTCGGCGCCCTGCGCAAGAAGATCATGCAGCGGATCGACCGCCCGCTTATGGTCGTTCCGGTGATGGCGTAATCCCATGAACGCGCACGCCCGTCTCACCGCCCCGCCTTTGGCGCTGACGTCGCCGCTGGCGACGATTGGCGACATCGCCGCGACGCTGGCGCTGCCGGGGCCGGCGCTGCCATCGCTGCGCAGGGTGGTGGCGCTGCTGGGCGAGATCGGCCTGACCGACGCCGGGATCGCGCTGGTCGAAGGCCATAGCCTGCGCGGCCTCGCCGGGCGCGCCGCCGACGCGCCCGCCCTGCCGATGACGCCCAGGCTGGAGACATTTTTGGCCCGGGGCGAAGCCGGCGTGCTGCGCAACGAGCGCTCGCCGACGATCGGCGCGCCGATCCGACTCGGCGGCGCGCTGATCGGGCTGTTGGCGGCGCGGGTCGCCGGCCCCGTCGTGCGCGGCGACGAGCTGACGGCGCTGGCGCTGGTCGCCAATCTGCTCGGCGCCGCCGTCAAGACGGCGCGAGACGGGAGCGCGTCCTGCGCTGAGGGGAGCGTCGGCGGCAAGCGGATCATTGGCGAAAGCCCGGCCTTGCGCGCGGCGCTCGACCACGCGCGGCGGGTCGCGCCCACCTCTCTGCCCGTGCTGCTGCGCGGCGAGAGCGGCGTCGGCAAAGAGCTGGTCGCGCAATTGATCCACGACCATTCCCCCCGCGCCGCCAGGGCGTTCGTGAAGGTGAATTGCGCCGCCCTGCCCGAACCGCTGCTGGAAGCGGAGCTGTTCGGCCATGAGCGCGGCGCGTTCACCGGCGCCGATAAGCGGCGCAAGGGGCGGTTTGAACAGGCGCGTGGCGGAACGCTGCTGCTCGACGAGATCGGCGAGGTTTCCCCGGCGTTTCAATCAAAACTGCTGCGGGTGTTGCAGTCCGGGGAGTTCGAGCGCGTCGGGGGCGAACGGACGCTGCGGGTCGATGTGCGGGTGATCGCCGCCACGGCCAGCGATCTCGAAGCGGCGGTGCGCGCGAAAAAGTTTCGCGCCGACCTCTATTACCGGCTGTGCGCGGCGCCGGTGCGCCTGCCGGCCCTGCGCGAGCGGCGCGAGGACATTCCGGCGCTGGCCGAGCATTTTTTGGCGCGATTCAACGCGGAAAACGGTCGGGCCTTGGCGCTGAACCCCCGTGCGAAAACCATGATCGGGCGCTGCGCCTATCCCGGCAACATTCGTGAGTTGGAAAACTGCCTGCGCAACGCCGCCGCGCTGACGACGGGCGAGGAAATTTGCGAAAGCGATTTCGCCTGCCGGCAGGGTCGCTGTTTTTCCGCCCAATTGCGGCGCGCGCGGCTGGCGCTGCGGCGCAAGGAGTCATTTGGAGAACGCGTCGTGAGGACAAAGACATGATCGCCAAACCCCTGATCGACGCGCTCCCCTCCGGCGGGTGTTCGGCCTCCGCTTGCGGGTCCTCCGCCGCGCCCGAAGACATGGCCCCGGAGGTCTGGGCCAAGGTCAAGGATCACCCCTGCTATTCCGAGGAAGCGCATCATTATTTCGCCCGGATGCATGTCGCGGTCGCGCCCGCGTGCAACATCCAGTGCAATTACTGCAATCGCAAATATGATTGCGCCAACGAGAGCCGCCCCGGCGTCGTCTCCGAGCGGCTGACGCCGGAACAGGGGGCGAAAAAGGTTCTGGCGGTGGCCGCGAGCGTGCCGCAACTCTCCGTGCTGGGAATCGCCGGCCCCGGCGACGCCCTCTACGACTGGCGCAAGACCAAGGCGACGTTCGCGGCGGTGGCCACGGACCTGCCGGACATCAAACTGTGCCTGTCCACCAACGGCCTCGCTTTGCCCGATCATGTCGACGAGATCGTCGCCATGAATATCGACCACGTCACCATCACCATCAACATGATCGACCCCGAAATCGGCGCGAAAATCTATCCGTGGATCTTCTACAAGCACAAGCGTTACGAGGGGCTGGAGGCCGCCAAAATCCTGCATGAGCGGCAGATGCTCGGCCTGGACATGCTGGTCGCGCGCGGCGTGCTGGTGAAGGTCAATTCGGTGCTGATCCCCGGAATCAACGACGAACATCTGATCGCGGTCAACCGCGAGGTCAAAAAGCGCGGCGCCTTCCTGCACAATGTCATGCCGCTGATTTCCGATCCCGCCCATGGGACGCATTTCGGCCTGACCGGCCAGCGCGGCCCGACCGCCGAGGAGCTGAAGAAGGTTCAGGACGCCTGCGAGGGCGGAGCGAAATTGATGCGGCATTGCCGCCAGTGCCGCGCCGACGCCGTGGGCATGCTGGGCGAGGATCGCGGCCAGGAATTCACCCTCGACAAGCTGCCGGAGACGATCGAGGTCAATCCCGCCAAGCGCGAGGCCTATCGCCGGCAGATCGAGGCCAAACGCGAGCTTGCGGCCTTCGCCCGCATGGCGGTGAAGCCTGCCGAAACCAAGCCGGGGCGCGTGCTGACCGTCGCGGTCGCCAGCAAGGGCGACGCGCTGATCAACCTGCATTTCGGCCATGCGAAAGAGTTCTTGATCTATCGCGCCGACGCCTTGGGCGTGAAATTTCTCGGCGCGCGGAAAATTGACGATCAGTACTGCCAGGGCGGGCTGGGCGAGGACTCCTCGCTGTCGCGGATCGTCGAGCTGATCCGGGATTGCGAC
This sequence comes from Rhodoblastus acidophilus, assembly GCF_900187365.1. Lineage (GTDB taxonomy): Bacteria > Pseudomonadota > Alphaproteobacteria > Rhizobiales > Beijerinckiaceae > Rhodoblastus > Rhodoblastus acidophilus. The sequence continues at coordinate 110,808 of NZ_FYDG01000003.1, read as the reverse complement.
GTGATGCTGTGCGCCAAAATCGGCGGCTGCCCGCGCGGCGAACTCAAGGCGGCCGGCATCGAGCCGAGCGACGCCTACGCCCACGAATACATCGAGCCGTCCATCGCCGCGCTTTACGCCGCGCGCTGCGCCGAGGCCGACGCCGACGCATGAAGTTCAAACCAAGGAGAGCCCCCCATGGCCTTTAAAATTGTCGCCTCGCAATGCTCCGCCTGCGGCGCTTGCGAATTCGAATGCCCCAACGCCGCCATCGCCATGAAGGGCGACAATTTCGCCATCGCCGCCGCCAAATGCACGGAATGCGAGGGCGAGGAGCCGCGCTGCATCGGCGTCTGCCCGGTCGAGAAGACCATCATCAAAGCCTGAAGCCAGGGCGCCCGACACCGCCCGAACAAGGATGGAAGACGACATGCTGATTCTGACCCGTCCGGCCATCGCCGCCATCGAAGCCTCGCTTGTCGCCAACGACAAACGCGGCCAGGGCGTGCGCATCACGGCCGAAGCCGGCTGCTCCGGCCCGAAATATTCCATGCGGATCGAGCCGGACCCGGCGCCGAACGACACGGTGGTGGAAATCCGCGACGTCCGCGTGTTCATGGATCAGGACTCCGCCGCCATTCTCGCCGGCGCCACCGTCGATTATTCGGAAGACCCGGACAATTTCGGCTTCAATTTCGCGCTGGCTCTGCCCACCGAGGAGCAGGCCGCCAATTGCGCGTCGAAACCGGCGGGCGCCTGTTCCTGCGCGAAACCCGCCTGACGGGGACGCGCGCTGAACTTGGCGTGTGGAATTTCCCCCGGAGGTCAATTTCCACGCGAAAAGTTCGCAGATGAACGCCTGGGCCGCAGGATTTCGCGGATTTCCGCGCCAAAACTCTGGCCCAGCTTTTGCAACAACAGGTCCAGGCGCCCCTGACGCGGCGCCGGCGCTTCTTTCGCCCGACGCCTTGGCGTCCGATGCGGCATGAGCCGTTTCCCCGAAGGGATTGACGATCCCGTCACACAGGAGACCCTCATGCGTGCAGAAATTCTTCTCAACACCTGCGTCGCCGCGATGCGGCTCGACGGCTGCGGGCCGGAAGCCATCGCCTTCATGCTGGCGGAGCGCGCGGTGGATGCGCTGACCGCCTCGGGGCTGCGGCCGGAATCGCTGGATCGCGGCGTCGAACATCTGATCGGCGCCATGCAGGACCGCGCCGCCGACCTGCGCGCGGTGCGCAACACGCCCAATCTGATGCTGGTGGCGGCGCAAGAAAGCGCTTGATCGCGCGCCCGAGCCGGCAAGCGGGAACTTTACGGGCGGGCTTGCGGTTGACGGATGGACGATGCTCCCCGCCGAGGCGCCATGACCGATGCTGCGACGATGACGAAACCGGAAGCCCGCAAGGCTCTCGACGGGAACGGCGCCGCGCCGGTGGTGCGGGTGCGCAACGCCGTTCACGCCTTCAAGGGCCGCGGGGTTTTCTCCGGTCTCGATCTCGATCTGTTCAAGGGAGAGATTTACGGCCTGCTCGGGCCGAACGGCGTCGGCAAGACCACCCTGATGAAGGCGATCTCCGGCCGCGTCAGGCTGAACGGCGGCGAGATCCTGATCGAGGGCGCCGATATTCTGCGCGAACCGTCGCGGCTGTCGGCGATCGGCTTCGCGCCGCAGGAAATTTCGCTCTATCACCATCTGACGGTGAAGGAGAACCTCCAAGTGTTCGCCGGCGCCGCCGGCGTGCCCCAGGCGGCGGATCTGATCCGCATCCTGATGGACGAAACCGGCCTCGCGGCGCGCGCCGACCAGATTTGCGCGACGCTGTCGGGCGGCTATCAGCGGCGGGTCAACATCTGCGTCGCGCTGCTCAAGCGTCCGCGCGTGCTGCTGCTCGACGAGCCGACCGTCGGCATCGACATTGACGCGCGCGAGGCGATTCATCGCCTGCTCGACGATTTGAGGCGCAAGGGCGCGGCCATTTTGGTCTCGACCCATGACCTCGACCAGGCGCAGCGTCTTTGCAGCCGCGTCGGCCTCGTCCAGAACGGGCGCATCGGCCTTGAGGGGCGCCCCGAGGCGCTGGTCCGCGAGGCGTTCGGGGATCGGCTCGAAGTGGTGGCGGAGCTGCGCGCGCCCGCCGACGCGCCGCAACGCGCCGCGCTGGAGGCCGACGGCTTCGCGCCGCATGTGTCGGAAACGCAATGGGTGCGTTACGACGCCGCCGACGCCGTCGACGTCGCGGATCTGCAACGGCGGCTGAGCCACAGCGGTTTGCGCGTTCGGGAAATCCGGGTGCGCGAGCCCGACCTGTCCAGCCTGTTCCTGCGCGGGACGCAACAGGAGACGGCGCCATGATCGTCGCCATGATGCGCGTGATGGCGCTCGATCTGCTGCGCGACCGCGGCGCGCTGGTGATGGCCTTCGCCCTGCCCGCCGCCATCTATCTCATCTTCGCCTCCATTTTCTCGGGAACCGCCGGGGACAAGCTGCAACTGAGCGTCGCTTTGTTCGATCAGGCCGAAACCGCGGGATCGCGCCGGATCGTTTCAGCGATCGCGGGCGACGACCGGCTGGTCGTGGCGCTGCGCCCCGCCAGCCGCGCCGGGCTGGAGCAGGCGGTGCGGCGCGGCGACGTGGACGCCGGCGTGGTCATTCGCAGCGATCCCGCCCTGCCCTCCGCCGACGCGCCCGTCGTCGTGCTGGGCGACGCCAGCCGCCCGGTGGCGGCGCCCGTGGTGGTCGGGCGCGTGCAGAAACTGCTTGGGGATAATCAAGCCGGCGCGGCCGACAGGACCGGCGCGGCGCCGCTGGTGGAGTTGGCGCAGATCGCGCGCGCCGCCCACGCCGACGCCCCCACCGTTTATTACGCCGGCGCGGTCGGGATTCTGTTCCTGCTGATTTCCGCCAGCCAGGGCGCCATGCTGCTGATCGACGAGCGGCGCAACGCAATTCTCGACCGTCTCACGTCGAGCGCGGGTGGGCTGGCCAAGGCGGTGAGCGGCAAATTCCTGTTTCTGACCTTGCAGGGAACGCTGCAGGTCGGCATCATCTTCGTGGTCGCGGCGGCGCTCTATGGCGTCGCCGTCATGGACCGGCTGGCGGGCTGGAGCCTCGTCACCCTCGCCGCGGCGGCGATGGCGGCCGGCGCCGCCCTGCTGCTCTGCGCCGTCTGCCGCACCCGGCAGCAGGCGCAGACCCTTTCGGCCTTTCTGGTGATGATCCTGTCCGCCGTCGGCGGGTCGATGATCCCGCGCTACCTGATGCCGCGCTGGCTGCAGGACGTCAGCCTGTTGACGCCCAACGCCTGGGCCATCGAAGCCTATCAGGATCTGCTCTGGCGCGGGTCGGACGCCGGACGGATCGCGCTTTACGCCGCCCTGCTCGTCGGCTTTGGCGTCGCGAGCGCGACCCTCGCCTGGGCTTTTCTGCTGCGGGAGCGTCGCGGCTGACCCCGCGCGTCGTCGCGCAAGGCGCGCCCCGGCTCATTTGCGGGACGCGCGGGAACGGAATGTCGCGCAAGACGATTAGTCTTGCAGAGTTTGCCTTCGATTCATGCCTTGGGAAGACGTTCATGACGGACTGGCTTTATGTCGTCGGGTCGCACGGCGTTTGCGAATGAGGGACGCCGATCTGATCCTGGTTGGCGGGGGACTCGCCAACAGCCTGATCGCGCTCGCCGTGGCCGCCCGCGATCCCGCCCGGCGCATCCTTCTCGTCGACGCCGGCGCGCAGGCCGGCGGCCACACATGGTCTTTTCACCAGACCGACCTCAACGACAGGCAACGCCAATGGCTCGCCCCGGCCATCGCCTGCGCCTGGCCCGGCCAGGAAGTGCGCTTTTCCCGCTATGCGCGGCGGCTGCGCACCGGCTACGCCAGCCTGACCAGCGCCTCTCTCGCCGCCGCGCTCGCCGCCTGCCCGTCCGTGATCCGTATTCCGGCGCGGGCGGAGCGGATTTCGGCCAAGCGCGTTCACATCGACGGGCAAGCGTGGCGCGCGCCCTGCGTCATCGACGGAACCGGCCGGATTCCCGAAGCCTATATGGCGCTGGGCTGGCAGGTGTTCGTCGGTGTCGAACTGGACTGCGCCGCGCCGCACGGTCGCGACGTTCCCATCATCATGGACGCGCAGGTCGCGCAGAACGACGGCTATCGCTTCGTCTACACCTTGCCCTTCACCGACCGCCGCATTCTGATCGAGGATACGCGCTACACCGACGGCTCCGTGCTCGACGAGGCCGATTGTCTGGCGGCGATCCACGATTACGCCGCCAAACGCGGCTGGGAGGGGGCGGAGGCGCGGCGGGAGCGCGGCGTGCTGCCCGTGGTGATGGCCTTCGACGCCGCCGCCTTCTGGGCCGACGCGGCCGGCGGCGCCGTTCCCGTGGGCATGCGCGCCGGGCTTTTCCATCCGGTCACCGGCTATTCGCTGCCGCTGGCGGCGCGGGTGGCCGACGTTGCGGCGGCCCACGCCTGCGACACGCGAGAGGCGTTCGCGGCGGTGCGGCGGTTCGCGCTGCAAGAGGCGCGGCGGCAGACCTACTCGCGTTTCCTCAGCCGCCTGCTGTTCCGCGCGGCCGAACCGGAGCAGCGCCGCAGGATCCTGGAACATTTCTATCGCCTGTCCGAACCGCTGATCGAGCGGTTCTACGCCGGCCGCCTCACCCTCGCCGATCGGGCGCGCATCCTGATCGGCAAGCCGCCCGTGCCGATCCCGCGCGCCCTCGCCTGCCTGAGCGAGCGGCCGCTGCTCAAAGCGGCGCGCCGCAAGCGCCTGGGCGAGGAGGCGCTGCTGGGGGCCAATGCGGAAGGGGTTTAGGCGAATCCTCCTCCGGGACGGGAACCCTTTGCGGCGCGGTTCCGTTGCGCAGAGCGGGAGCCGTCCGGCCCCGCCCCTGTGAGGGTTTTTCATGTCAAAGGATTTCGCGCGGCAGAGCTGGATCGGCCTGACGCTGGCCGGGGCGCTTATCGCGGCCTGGGTCGCCCTGCATGTTTTCGCGGTGTGGCGGCTCGACGCCGTGGGCCATCCCTTCACGGCGCTGGCCTGCCTGCTCGGCCTGACCTGGCTGTCCACCGGTCTGTTCATCGTCGCCCATGACGCGATGCACGGCTCGCTCGCGCCGGCCTGGCCCAAAATCAATGTGGCGGTCGGCGCGCTGGCGCTGCGGCTTTACGCCGGATTTTCCTTCCGGCGCCTCGTCGTGAAGCATCGGTTGCATCATCTCGCGCCCGGAACCGACGACGATCCCGATTTCGCCCGCGCCGGCCCGTTTCTTTGGTATCTCGCCTTCATGCGCCGCTATTTCGGCTGGCGCGAATTTTTGACCGTGACGGCGGCGGTGATCGCCTATCAATGGCTGCTCGGCGACCGCTGGCCTTACGTAGCGTTCTGGTCAATCCCCTCCATTCTCGCCTCGTTCCAACTGTTCTGGTTCGGCACATACCTGCCGCATCGCCCGGGACCGGAGCCGTTCGTGGACCGCCACAACGCGCGTTCGCCGCGCATGAGCGCGGGAGCGTCGCTGGTGACCTGTTTCCATTTTGGCGGCCGCCATCATGAACACCACTTGTTTCCGGGCCTGCCGTGGTGGCGCCTGCCCGCCGCGCCCGCCGAGCGGACGCGCGCGTGAGCGGTAGGGGCTGGCGCAAGGGAAGCGCCGCGCGCCTGACTCTTCTGTTCACGCTGCTTTATGGCGGGTTTGGCGCGCTTTCGCCCTTCTTGCCGCCGCTGCTTCAGGCGCGCGGCCTTCCGCCTGAAACCATCGGCGCCGTCATCGGCGCCGGCGTGGTCGCGCGCATGGCGGTCGCGCCGATTCTGGGCCACGCCGCCGACGCCCGCCGCGCCGTATGCCGGGCGCTCGCCGGCGCCTGCGCCTGTTCGGCGGTTGCGGCGGCGCTCTATGCCGCGCCGCTGGCCGGAACGGCGCTGGTCGCCCTCGCCCTGGCGCAGGCGGCCGCCCAGGCGCCGACCGCGCCTTTCGCCGACGCCTCGGCTGTCTCCGCCGCCGCGCGCGAAAACTTCTCCTATGGCCACATCCGAGGGCTGGGCTCGGCGGCCTTCATCCTCGGCTCGCTGGCGGGCGGCGCGCTGGCGGCGCGCTTCGGCGCGACGGCGCCGGCGCTGGCGCAGGCGGCGCTGCTCGCGGCGGCGGCGCTGGCCGCGCTCTACGCGCCCGAACCGGCGGCGCGAGCGCCGGCCGAACAGGGAACGATGCGTTGGACGGAGCTTTTCGCCCTCGGCGACTTCCGCGTCGTGGTCGGCATCGCCGCGCTCGCGCTGGGCAGCCACGCCCTGCACGATGGGTTCGCCATGATTTACTGGACGCAGGCGGGGGCGTCGCCCTTTGTCGCCAGCGTGCTGTGGTCCGAAAGCGTGGCGGCGGAAGTGCTGGTTTTCATGGCGATCGGGCCGGCGCTGCTGCGGCGCTTCGGCGAGCGCGGCGCCTTCGCGCTGGCGATCGGCGCGGCGGTCCTGCGCTGGAGCGTGATGGCGTCGACCGCGGCCCCGTCCGCGATGGCGCTGGTCGAACCGCTGCACGGCCTGAGTTTCGCCCTGCTGCATCTGACCGCCATGGGGGTGATCGGCCGCGCCGTTCCCGCCGCGTCGGCCGCTCTGGCGCAAAGCCTCTATGGCGCACTGGGCGTCGGCGCGGCGACGGCGGCCCTGTCGCTCGTCTCCGGCGTGTTATTCGGCCGCTATGGCGGCGCCGCGTTCTGGGCGATGGCGGCGATGGCGGGATTGGCGCTGCCGCTGGTTTTCGCCCTGTCGCAACCGGACGGGCGCCGCGTGCGCGGAGGCGAGTCCGATCGCTGATTCAAGCGGTTGAGGGACCGCAGGCGCTGCGCGGCGGCGGAGTCCCGAGGCCAGAGAAAGCAACGAAACTTCAAGATTTTCAACCTAAGGTAGCATAGACGGCGCGCGATCGGTTCAGCGCGGCTGACTTTTGCGCGCCGAGCACAACCTGCCCTTGCGCAAAGAACAGCGACGTCCGGCCGCCAGTCTTCATCGACGCGGGGGCCGTCCGCAACGGCTGGAGCAAGCCAAATGGTCGAGGTCGCATCTTGAGGCATGTTCTCTTGAGACAGGTTCTTGGCGTGTGCGCCCTGTTGTTCACGGTCGCGGCCTCGGCGGCGGCGGCCGACCTCGACGCCATCAAGGCGCGCGGGGAATTGCGGCATATCGGCATCCGCTACGCCAATTTCGTCACCGGTTCGGGCGACGGTCTCGACGTCGAGATCATGCAGGGGTTCGCCCGGCGGCTCGGCGTGAAATACAAGCTGGTCTATTCGGATTTCTACAGCGTCGTCCGCGACCTCCTGGGTAAGGACGCCGTGCGCCGGGGCGGCGATGTCCAGTTGGCGGGCGAATTTCCGGTCAAGGGCGACGTCATCGCCTCGGGCTTCACCGTTCTGCCGTGGCGCGAGCAGATTCTGATCTATTCCGACCCCACGTTTCCATCGCAGGTGCTGCTGATCGCGCCGTCGGCGTCGGCGATCCAGCCGATCAAGGAGGGAACGACGCTGGCGGACGACGTCGCAGCCACCAAAAGCCTGATCGGCAGCCAAAGCCTGCTGGTGATGGAGCGGACCTGCCTCGATCCGGCCAATTACGGGCTGACGGGTTTGGGCGTCGATCTCAAGAAATACACCAAAAGCGCCAATCTGAACGAGATGGTTCCGGCGCTGCTCAACGGCGAGGCGCAACTCACGCTGCTCGACGTTCCCGACGCCGTGCTCGACCTGCGCAAATGGGCGGGCCAGATCAAGGTGCTCGGGCCGGTGTCCGAGCGGCAGACACTGGCGGTCGCATTTCCGAAAGACGCCGGCGCGTTGCGCGACGCCTTCAATGTCTATCTGCGCGACATCAAGGCAGAGGGAACCTATGACCGGCTCGTCGACAAATATTATCCCGGCATCAGGCGTTTTTTCCCCGCCTTCTTCGAGAAGAAGGCGTGATCCATTGCCGCCACGCTGGCATCGCCTGCTTCTGAACTGGCCGCTCGTCATGGCGAGCGGGTTTCTGCTGTTCGTTCTTTACCTGGCCTGGAGCTTGTATTCGACCCGCATGCAGCTCCGCGCGGCGACCGACTCCCGGCTGCTCGCGGACAGCGCGCGGCGGGCGGCCGTCGTCGCCGACTTCCTCACGGACCAGACGAAACTCGCGACGCAGATCGCGGGCGCCCACGAGGTCGAGGACTATCTGGCGAACGCCGCGCTCGGCATGTCGCCGCGCTACGGGCTGAACGCCAATATCGGCTTCATCGAGCACGCATTTCAGCGGTTCATGGCGCGCACGACGTTGCGCGGGGAAGCCTATGTGCGCCGCATCCGCTTCATCGACAAGAACAGGGTCGAGGTCGCCTCCGCCGGCGTCGGCGCCAACCCGGCGATCGACTCCATTCCCGGCTATGTCGCCGCGCCGCGCATCGATCCGCAGGCCTGGACGATCGAGGTGGTCGCGCCGGTGTTTTTCAAGGATGTTCTGGTCGGCGCGATCGCGACCACCGCCGATCTGAAGGTTCTGTCGCGGCTGCTGATCGAAGCCGACGATTCCGAGGGCGGATATCACGAGTTCCTGCTGATCGGCGATGGAGCCCGCGCCCTTTCCGCCACGCGCGCGAGCGTGAATTTCGATCTGGTCGACCGATCCCTCGCCAATATTCCGGCCGACCGTCCCATCCCCACGGTCGCCGGCTCCCCCAACGGCAACCGGATGCTCGCCCTGCGCACGCCGATCGAGCGGGCGCCGCTGTCGCTGATGACCCTCACCTCCGAAGCGACGGCTTACGGCGCCGGCTCGACGCCGGCCTATGCGCTCTATCTCGCCGCCTTTCCCGCCGCCCTGTTCGTGATGGCCATCGGGTTCGAACGGCAGCGCCGCCGCGCCGTTCAGCTGGAGAACGACGTCGTCGAAGCCGACCGCCGCCGCCACGAACTGTCGCGCCACAACAGCTCGCTTTCCAAAGAAATCGCCCTGCGCAAACGCCTGGAGGAGGATTTGCGCCGCAAGACGCGGGCGCTGAAGGAGACCAACGCCGAATTGCGCATCGCGGCGACGACGTTCGAATCCCAGGAGGAGATGATCGTCACCGACGCCAACCATATCATTCTCAAGATCAACAAGACTTTTGGCGAGATGTCCGGCTATCAAGCCGAGGAGCTGGTGGGCCGGTCGATCGCGATCCTGCACGCCGAACAGGACGACGCCGACCCCGCCGAGCAGCAAGCCGCCGCCATCGAGGCGAGCGGCCGCTGGCAGGGCGAAATCCAGCTGCGCACCAAGGAAGGCGAGATCGTCGAGCGCTGGCTGGCGCTGTCGGCGGTCCAGGACGAGACGGGCGCGCCGTCGCATTATGTCCGCACCTATTACGACCTGTCGGACCAGAAGGCGGCCGAGGCGAAGATTCGCACGCTGGCGTTTTACGACCAGCTCACGGGCCTGCCGAACCGCGCCTCGCTGATCGTGAGCGCGCGCCAGGCGATGGCCAATTGCCGGACGACGCAGACCTATGGGGCGCTGCTGTTCATCGATCTCGATCATTTCAAGCGGCTGAACGACACGCTCGGCCATCACAAGGGCGACCTGCTGCTGAAACATTCCGCCGCGCGCCTGCAAAAATGCATTGGCAAGCGCGACACGGTCTCGCGTTTCGGCGGCGACGAATTCGTGGTCCTGCTCGCCGATCTCCAAGCTTCGGAAGCCGAGGGCGCGGCGCTTCACGCCGAAACGGTCGCCGAAAGCATCATCGCCAGCATCGCCGAACCGCAGGATCTCGACGGACACACCTATCGCTGCACGGCGAGCATCGGCGTCGCCCTGTTCTGCGACGAGCGGCAAAGCATGGAGGATCTGCTCAAATGGGCCGATATGGCCATGTACGAGGCCAAGACCGCCGGGCGCAACGACGTGCGGTTCTTCGACCCGGCCATGCAGATGCTGATCGAATCGCGCGCCAAGATCGAGGCTGAACTGCGCGAGGATATCGCGCAGAAAAACTTCCAGCTGCATTATCAGGCCCAGGTCGATCACGAAGGCCGGCTGGTCGGCGCCGAGGCGCTGGTGCGCTGGCCCCGGCCCGTGGCCAAGCCGCCCTCCCCCGGCGAATTCATCCCGATTGCGGAAAGCTCGGGGCTGATCGTCGCGCTCGGCAATGGCGTGCTGGAAACCGCCTGCGTCCAACTGGCCGAATGGGCGCGCGATCCGGCGCTGGCGAATCTGACCGTCGCGGTCAACGTCAGCGGGGTGCAACTGCACCAGCCGACCTTTGTCGATCGCGTGAAATCCATCGTCGAACAGACCGGCGCCGATCCGCGCCGGCTGAAGCTCGAAGTCACCGAGAGTTTCGAAATCGCGAAAATCGACGAGGTCATCGCCAAAATGACCGCGCTGCGCGACATCGGCATCCGGTTTTCGCTCGACGACTTCGGCACCGGCTATTCGTCGCTGTCCTATTTGAAGCGGCTTCCGCTCGACCAGCTCAAGATCGACCAGAGTTTCGTCAGGGATATCACCACCGACCCCAACGACGCCGCCATCGCCGAGACGATCATCGCGCTCGGCGAAATCCTCGGGCTTTCCGTCATCGCCGAAGGCGTGGAGACCGAAGAACAGCGCGCCTTCCTCGCGGCGCGCGGCTGTCGGGTTTATCAGGGCTATCTGTTCGCCCGGCCTATGTCGTCGAAGCAATTCGTCCAGTTCGCCAAGCTGTTCGCCCGTCCGGGCGTCCCGCCCGAGGGTTTGGACCTCCAGGCGCACAGCGCCTAAACCGGCGGCGCGGCGGTTCAGACAGACGGCGACGCGGTCGCCGCCTCATTCCATGACGAGCAGACCCGATCGCAGCACGGGCGCGAAAGCGATCACCAGCAACAGCAGCGGCAGGGCCGACAGGACGTATCCCGACGTCGCGATCTTGACGGCGCGCTGCGGAATTGAAAAGGCGAAGTTCATCGGCCGCCACCTTGAAAACGGATCGGCCCGGTCGCCGTTCCTGTCTCGGCAGCTTTGCCACGCCCAGCTTAAGCGCCCGTCAGGCGCACCCGCGCAATTTTAACGATTCGGCCGCGCCAAGGCCCTCGCGCCGGTCAATCGCGCAACGGCCAGGTCGCCATGACGGCCGCGCCCGCGGCGACGCCTTGGCGCGACGCCGCGCCGGCCTCGCGCCGCAATTTCTTGATCGCGTTGAGGAACGACCGCCACGGCCCCAGCAGGCTCAACAGGGTGCTGGCGGCGATGAGGGCGATGTAGCCGGGGAAGACCCACCATTCGATCGGCGCGCCATCGCGGTAATTGTGGCCCTGCTGGCCGACGACGCCATAGAACACGATCAGCGGCGCGCTGGCGAGCAAGGTGGTGACCAGGAATTGCAGCGCCGAAGCGCCGAAGAACGCCGCGAAAAACGTCACCAGCGGCGCGGGAACGAGCGGCGACAGGCGCAGACCGAGCAGGGACAGCCACAGGCTCAGCGATCGCCGCCGCGACGCCGGCGCGCGCAGCCTGTGCGGAATGTGCTTCCGGTACAACAGGAAAGCGCCGAGGCCGCCAAGCGCGCTCCCCACCACGACGACGACGCCGCCCCACAGCGGGGTCAGGCAATAGCCGGCCGCCACGCAAACCAGCGGCATGGACGGAAACGCCAAAAAGGACAGCACGACCGACAGCACGAAAAACACCAGCGCGCTCGCGACGATATTGTCCTCGCTCCGCGTGTCGAAGGCGCTCAATTCATGCAGCAGGTCATCGCCGGAGAGCGGACAGCAGCACCAGCCGAGCAGCGCCGCCGCGACCGCGCCCAGATAGAGCAGCAGGCCGTTAGAGCGCATGAGACGCCGCCGACGCGGACAGGAGGGACCGCGCATGGGCGGCGTAATCATAGGAATGATAGGTGTTCCAGAACAGAACCCGCTTGTCCCGCAACGCCCCCGACTTGCCAAAGGCCGCCAGGGATCGCCAGGCCTTGAGCGTGAAGACCGGATCGAGCTTGAGCCCCTCGCCCGCCAGTTGGTCGCGCCAGGCCGCATCCTCCGCGCTAATCAAGCCGTAGCCCGGGCTCCAATGCTGCGAATCCGGCAAAAACGCCTCGCGGCGCAGCAAGCGCTCGGCGCTGGCCGGGACGCCGGGGAAACCCAGCGCGTTCAGCCATGCGACGGCGCGCCCGGCCAACCGGGTCACATTGCCCTCCACGAAGGGGATCGACGGCTGCTGGTTGGCGACGAAACGCGACAGATAGGACCGGTCCTGATCGGCGACGCCGACGATCTGCGTGGGCCACCCGAGCAGATAGACGCCCAGCAGCAGGCCCAGCACCGTCGAACCGCTGCCCATGGCGACGAAAATCATGTCGGGCGGCGCGTCCCAGGCCTTCGACGCTTCGAGCAAAAGCGCGAAATCCGCGATGGCGTTCATATGGCCGAGCACGCTCAAGGCGTTCGACCCGCCCGGCGGCACAAGCGCCTCGGCTTGCGGGGTGAGCTTTTGCTTGGCCATTTCACAGGCGGCTTCGCCCGCCAGGCCGAACGTGTTGCTGGCCAGCACGACGCGCTGCGACAGCAGGCGGAGCAGGCCAAGCCGCTGATCGTCGTTCGGCATGCCCGGCGCCTCGAACAGCAGCAGGTCGAGATCGCTGTTCAGCGGCTGACCCGTCCCGGTCAGGTCCGCGAGGCGGTTGGCCAAGGCGAAGTGCAGCGCATGGTTGCTGGAGACCGCGCCGACGGTGGCGACGCGGCGGACGCCGGACCAATGCAGATTGGGCAGCAGAAACTCGTATTTGCGGGCCTTGTTGCCGTAGAACGGCTGGAGCGCGCTGCTTTCGTTCATCACCAGCAGCCGGTCGCAGCCGATTTGCCGGTTGATCCTTGCGGGCAGCTGCAAAATATCGGGGTTGCGCGGAAACAGCGGGGCCCACGGAAGGATCGGCCGCCCGCGCGCGGGATCGTGGAACACGGCGTCGCCCGGTTGGCCCTGGCGGACATAGCCGTCATGCGCGACTTTCTCCGCCACGGCGTTCACGATCAGCGGGCCTTGCGCCGCGTCGGGGTCGACCAGGGCGGGCGCAAATCTCGCCAGCGCCAGCGACTGGCGTTGCGGCGCCTGCAGCGGCGACGCCGGAGGCGAGGTTTCCGCTCCCGTCGTCTGCAATACCGTCCGGCTTTGCGAAAAACAGATCGCGCCCAATCCCGCGCCGCCCAGCATGATGCCCTGAAGGATATGGCGTCTCGAGCAATCCATCGTCACCTGTCCTGAAACTGTCAGGAAGGTTTACCAATTCTTAAGCCCGAGCAGAAGCCTTTGATTAATCAGTGGTTAATGCAACAGCCGTTTCGGAATGTTTGACCATAGGTCAGGGGCGGCGGCGGGGGCGCGCGCGAAGTCGTCCGCGCAAACAAAAACCCCGCCGGGACCGGCGGGGTTGTGGGAATTGCTGAGAACGGACCGAGGTCCGCCCTCGCATGTCCAAAAGCGTGAAATCAGCGCTTCGAGAACTGGAAGCTGCGGCGGGCCTTGCGCTTGCCGTATTTCTTACGCTCGACCACGCGCGAGTCGCGGGTGAGGAAGCCTTCCTTCTTGAGCGCCGGACGCAGGCCGGGCTCGTAATAGGTCAGCGCCTTGGACAGGCCGTGGCGCACCGCGCCGGCCTGGCCGGACAGACCGCCGCCGGCCACCGTGATCAGAATGTCGAACTGGTCGACGCGCGCGGTGACGCCGAGCGGCTGGCGCACGATCATCTGCAGCACCGGGCGGGCGAAATAAACCGCGAGCTCGCGGCCGTTCACCGTGATCTTGCCGGCGCCGGGCTTGATCCAGACGCGGGCGACGGCGTTCTTGCGCTTGCCGGTGGCGTAGGCGCGGCCGAACTTGTCCAGCTTCTGCACATGGACGGGAGCTTCCGGCGCGGGGGCGGCGGTGGCGGCCTTCAGGTCCTGCAGGGAGGAGAGGGTCTCGCTCATGGTCAGTCTTCCCGGGTGTTCTTGGTGTTCAGGGCGGCGACGTCCAGCACGACGGGGTTCTGCGCCGCGTGGGGGTGTTCGGCGCCCTTGTAGACGCGCAGGTTGCCGAGCTGCTTGCGGCCGAGCGGACCCTCGGGGATCATGCGCTGCACGGCCTTCTCGACGATGCGCTCGGGGAAACGGCCCTCAAGAATGAACTTGGCGGAACGCTCCTTGATGCCGCCCGGGAAACCGGTGTGATGGTGGTACACCTTCTGGTCGCGCTTGCGGCCGGTGAACACCACCTTGTCGGCGTTGATGACGATGATGTTGTCGCCATCGTCCATGTGGGGGGTGAAGGTCGCCTTATGCTTGCCGCGAAGGCGCAGCGCGATAATCGAGGCGAGACGACCGACCACCAATCCCTTGGCGTCGATCAGCACCCATTTCTTCTCGATTTCGGCGGCCTTGGCCGAATAGGTCTTGCCGTACATGTCTCTTTTCCGTTGCAGCGCGGGCGAAAAACCCGGCGGGACGATGCGCGCTTGTAGGGGCGCGCCACGTTTCTGTCAACGGCGTTTCGCGTGAAAGCCAAGAAAACGCGGGCGTTTCCGCTTGTGGGTATTATAATACCGTGTTTTGTGGCGGAATTGAATAGGTTCCCACCGCATGGGCCACCGGCGCGTCGTCGCCGTCCGCGAACAGGGTCGCCTCGCCCACCGCCAGACGCTTGCCGAGCTTGAGCAGGCGAATCTCCGCGATCACGTCGCCCGGCGGCGGCTTGCGCAGGAAATTGATGTTGAGATTGGTGGTCACGGCCAGGGCGACCGGACCGATCTGGGCGAGAATCGCCACGTAAAGCCCGACATCGGCCAGCATGAACAGCGACGGGCCGGACACCGTGCCGCCCGGGCGCAGGTGGCGCTCGTCCACATGCAGGCGCAGGCGCGCGGTGAGCGGCCCCACCGATTCCACCGTCACGCTGCGGCCGCCGTGGCGCAATTGCGGAAATTCGGCGGCGAGGAACGCCTCGACCGCCGCGACGGACATCACCGGCGGGCGCGCCGCCGCGCTCACTCGGCGGCGGCCTCGGCCAGCAAGGCGGCGCTCTCGAACTGGGTCTTGTGCAGCAGGGCGTAAACCCCGCCCTTCGCCAAAAGCTGGTCCTGCCGGCCCATTTCGATCACCTTGCCGGACTCGATCACGCAAATGCGCTCGGCCTTGGCCACCGTGCTCAAACGGTGGGCGATGACCAGGGTGGTGCGGCCGGCGCACAATTGCTTCAGCGCCTCCTGCACCGCGCGCTCCGATTCGGTGTCGAGCGCGGACGTCGCCTCGTCGAGCAGGATCAGCGGCGCGTTCTTCAGGAAGGCGCGGGCGATGGCGATGCGCTGGCGCTGGCCGCCGGACAATTGCATGCCCTGCTCGCCCACCGGCGAATCGTAGCCGTTTTCGAAGCCGGTGATGAAATCGTGAGCGAAAGCGGCCTTGGCGGCGGCGACGATCTCGTCTTCGCTGGCGCCGGGACGGCCATAGGCGATGTTGTCGCGAATCGAGCCCTTGAACAGGAAACTGTCCTGCCCGACATAGCCGATCTGGCTGCGCAGCGAGCGGCGCGAGCATTGCGCGATATCCTGGCCGTCGATCAGGATCCTGCCCCCGGTCGGCTCGTAGAAGCGCAGCAGCATGGCCATGGTGGTGGTCTTGCCGCCGCCGGAGCGGCCGACCAGAGCCGTGGTTTCGCCCGGCTCGGCCACGAAGTCGATGCCATTGAGCACCTGCTCGCCGGCGCGATAGGAGAATTCGACCTGCTGGAATTCGACCCGGCCCTGCGTGACTTTGAGCTCCAGCTCGGTTCCCGTCTCCTTCTCCGGCTCTTGCTGGTCGAGGAATTCGTACAGCATTTCCACGCCCATCAGCGAGGTCGAGAGGTCGACCTGCAAGCGGGCGACGCGCTTGACCGGTTCGGTGGCGAGCAGCAGCGCGGTGATGAACGCAAAGAAATTGCCGGGCTCGGCGCCATTGTAGATCACGCGATAGCCGCCATAGACCACCACGGCCGCAATCGCGACGCCGGCGAACGTCTCCATCAGCGGGCTGGAGCGCGACTGCACCCGCGCCAGCTTGTTGGCGGCGCTTTCGAACGAGCGGATGGCCTCGCTCTGGCGGGCGCGCATGTGGCCTTCGAGCGTGAAGCTCTTGACGACGCGGATGCCCTGGGCGGTTTCCTGCAGGCTTTCGAGGATGGACGCGAAGCCGCTGAACTCCGTCATCATCACCTTTTTCGCCTTGGCGCCGAGCTTGCGCACGCCGATGATGGCGCCGGGCATGATCACCACGGCGAGGACCGCGAGCACCGGGTCCTGCTGGAACATGGCGAAGGTCAGGCCGAGGGTGGTGAGAATGTCGCGGCCGAGCGCGGTGATCAGCATATTGAGCGCGCCGCTGGCCGCGCTGGAGATGAACGCCTGGCGCGCGATGAATTCGGTGGAATGGCTCCGGTTGTAGAAGGCGATGTCCATCGCCAGCATCTTGTCGAAGATGCGGGTCTGGATTTCCGCGACAATATTGTTGGCGATGCGGGTCAGCGTGACCTGCTGGCCGTAGGTGGCGAAGCCCTTGACGACATAGATGGTGACGATGGCGCCGCCAATCGCCCACATCGCCTCGATCGACCGGTCGACGAAGATGCGGTCGATGATGTCCTTCATGATATAGGCGGAGAACGTGGTGCAGGCGGCGATCACGCCCATCATCGCAAAGGCGATCACATAGGACCGCACGTGCTTGCGCCCCTGTTCGCGCAGCAACCGCTCGATCAGATGCATCTGACCGGCGTTGAACCATTTCTTGGCCAATTTTTCAGAGAGCCAGGACAATCAAGGACTTCCGCAAGCGAGCCACAACCATATCCGACGCGCTCCGGCCGCGGGAGCGCGGGAAAACCGCGCCTTGATGAGGGTTAAAGCCGGTCCTGTCAATGCGGCGGTCCTGCCGCCGCCTCCCCCGCCCCGCTTCAATGCCCGGACATGAACACGATCTGGAACAGGGAAACCGCCAGCTCCAGCACGATCAGCACGACGATCGCCGCCTCCATCCGGCTGGAGCGGTCGGCGTCGATCAGATCGGCGAGCGCGCGGGCGGTTTCGACGATCACATCCAGCTTTCTCTGGAGCGTCTGCGCCCGCTCCTTCAGCTCGTATTCGTCCTCAAGCCGCGCATAAAGGCGTTCGAGATCGGGGCGATCCCACAGCACGTCGGGCTTTTCCTCAACCGCGACGCGGCCGGAGACGCGGTGCTGGACGCGGAGCGCGCGGCCGATCAGCTTGAGCATTTCGCGGCGGCCGCGCATCGGACGGCCATGCCTCGCCAGACTGACGGCCAACGGCTCGATCTCGTCGAACACGCCGCTGACCTCGCGTTCGTCGCGGCCCAGCGCCACGCTTTTGGCCAGGGCGTCGGAGAACACCAGGAAGCGCGGGTTGGAAAAGTCCTTGACGCCAATGGAGCCGCCCGGCGCGATCCGGTCGTCGGTATCGAGCACGAGCTGCGCGGTTTCATCCTCCTTCAGCAGCCGGGCGCCGACGATTCGGCCCTTCAGCTTGGAGATGATGTCGTCCTCCTCCAGCGGGCTGAGGCCCAGCAGCACGGCCACGCCATAGCGATACAGCACGACGCGGCCGGCGGGCCCGACCTGAAAGGCGAGCGGCATCAACGAGATGGTGTCGGAACGCTCCAGCCCCGCGAGATCGATGCGGTCGCCCAGCAGCAATGCGCGGGCGGTGAGTCGGTCGGCGCCGATGATTGTCGAGTCGTCCATATCTGGAGTTCTAGCGCAATTCAGCGACGATTGCAGGCGCCGAATGGCCGCATGAGATCGCGGGCTTCGGTCGGCGCCGTCTCAGCCGCTCCAGCGTGGCGCAAGCTAAGATGATTAGAACAGCTCCAACAAAATCAAGAAAATGCTTTGCATCGCACCACGCGCCCCCTGAGCGAGCGTGGCTTCGCGTCATTTTTTTGAGGTTGAGCATGGCGCTTGAACGTGCGGCGGACTTAAGCGGACGCCTGAAATTTTTCGTTATTCGTCCCGAGGAACGGCGCGTGCTGCCGGAAATCTGGAAGGCGGTCGAGCCGAAGCTTCCGGAGATCATCGACGGATTTTACGCGCACGCCGCCGACGTGCCGCACCTCGACGGCATGATCGCGGGCAAGTGCCCCCATCTCAAGCGGGCCCAGACCGGACATTGGCTGCAACTGTTCTCGGGACGGTTCGACGACGCCTATTTCAACGCCGTCCGCGAGATCGGCAAGGTGCATTTCCGCATCGGCCTCGAACCGCGCTGGTACGTCGGCGGCTACCAGTTCATCCTGACGCGCCTGTTCGACATCGCCGTGGATTCCGCGCGATGGTCGCCGCGAAAAATCAAGGATGTGCTGCGGGCGATCTCCACCGCCGTCATGCTGGACATGGAAATAGCGATTTCGGTCTATCAGGATGAGTTGCTGGGGCAACGCGAGCAGCGGTGTCGGGATCTCGACGGCTTGCTGACGGCTCTGGAAACCAAAACGCGCGAGGCGCTTTCCGGGCTTGCGAGCGCGGCCCACCAGTTGCAGGCGACCGCCGGCGGCATGACCGAAACCGCGATGCAGACGCGCGCCCGCTCCTCGACCGTGGCTTCGGCGTCGGAACAGGCGAGCGTCAATATTCAGAGCGTCGCGTCCGCCGCCGAGCAATTGTCGCGCTCGATCGCGGAGATTCTGGCGCAGGTCAATCACTCCTCCGAGGCGGCCGGCCGCGCGGTCGCCGAGTCCCAGGCGGTCCACGACCTGGTCAGGACTCTGCGCGACAACGCCGAGAAGATCAGCGCCATCGTCCAGCTGATTCAGACCATCGCCGGGCAGACCAACCTGCTGGCGCTGAACGCGACCATCGAGGCGGCGCGCGCGGGTGAGGCCGGCAAGGGATTCGCCGTCGTCGCCAATGAGGTCAAGACCCTCGCCAATCAGACGGCGCGCGCGACGGACGAGATCACCGCCGCCATCGGGGAAATCCAGAACGCCAGCCGCCGCGCCACCGAGGCGATCGAAGCCATCGCCGCGCGCATCGGCGACCTCAGCGGCAACGCTGAAATCATCGCCCAGAGCGTCGAGCAGCAGGGCGAGGCGACGCAGGAGATCGCCCGAAGCGTGCAGGAAGCGGCCGCCGGCGCGCGAGAGATCGCCTGCAGCGTCGCCGGCGTGAACAAGGCCGCCGAGGATACGGATGTATCGGCGCATCAGGTCATCGACGCCGCCGCGTCCCTGTCTCGCGAAACGACCCGGCTCAACGAGGACTTGGGCCGCTTCGTCGCTCAGGCGAAAGCGGTCTGACGGCCTGGCGAGTCAGATCTCCCGGTCGGGCGGGTGGGAAATCAGGCGCAGCGTCAGCGGCCGTCCGGCGACGGCGCCGCCGAGGCTGTCGGTCATTTGCGCCGGCAGGCATCGGTCGAGCGCGGCGGCGACAGCGGCGAGCGCCGCCTGCCTTTGCACATCGTCGCCCGACACGCGGGCGAAGGAAATATGGGGGCGGCCGACCAGCGCGCCGTCGCGGCGCAGGCTGAAGCGCAAGGTGATTTCCCCCGACGGCATGTCGGCGGGCTGTTTCAGGCAGGCGCCGAACTGGGCGAACAGCTCGCGCAGGCTTGACGCGGGCGCGGCCCGCGCCAGCGCAGGCGGGAGGACCACGGCGAGGCCCATGGCGACGACGGCCAAAGCCAAGGCCGGCAAGGCTTTCCGGGCGGCGGCGACAGCGCGCATAAAAGGCTCCTTGCCGGCGCGGAGGCCTGAGCTGTTCAGGGGGCGTGGAACGTCGGCTCGTCCGGCGGATAAGGCATCGGCAGAGTTTCCGCGACGGCGGCCACCTGCCGCCAGACGTCCTGCCCTTCGTAATCTCCGGTCCGGGCGAGCTGTCCGGCTCGTTCTCTCGCGTCGCCTGGCGCGCGGGCGCCACGTTGAGCGCGTAAAGCCTTGGCGTAAATTTCAATCGCCTGCTGTAAGGATACTTCCATGAGACACCTGAAAAATGAAAGCGTCGTCAGGGGCTAAGTTACTTTAGGGCACAAGACAAATCAAGGCGAAGTCAGACTTCCGCCTTGCCGGCTTGGGCGATCAGGGCGACGCCTGTTGCGACGCGGCGGCGACGCGCCAGACCGTATTGCCGACATCGTCCGCGATCAGCAGCGCGCCGCCGCCGTCCACGGCCACGCCCACAGGCCGGCCCCGAGCTTCGCCCTGCGCATTGAGGAAGCCGGTGACGACATCCTCCGCCTTGCCGCTGGGCCGCCCGCCATTGAACGGGACGAACGCCACCTTGTAGCCGTTCAGCTCGCCACGGTTCCAGCTGCCGTGTTCGCCGACGAAAGCGCCTTTGCGATAGCGTTCCGGCAGCCCCGCGCCGTTGGAGAACGCCAGACCGAGCGGCGCCACATGGGAGCTGAGGGAATAATCCGGCATGAGCGCGCGCGCGACCAGATCGGGGCGCGGCGGCGCGACGCGCGGATCGACATGCGCGCCCCAGTAGCTATAGGGCCAGCCGTAAAATCCGCCGTCCTTCACCGAGGTCAGGTAATCCGGGACGAGATTGGGGCCGAGTTCGTCGCGTTCGTTGACCACGGTCCACAGCGCGCCCGTTTCCGGCTCGAACGACAGGCCGTTGGGGTTGCGCAGACCGCTGGCGAAGACGCGCCAGCGCCCGGTGGCGCGCTCCACCTCCAGAATGGCGGCGCGGTTCTTCTCCGCCTCCAGGCCGTTTTCGCCGACATTGCTGTTGGAGCCGACGCCGACATAGAGCAGCGATCCGTCCTTGCTGGCGACGAGGCTCTTGGTCCAGTGATGGTCGATGGGACCGCCCGGCAGCGGCGCCAGAACCTCGCCCGGCGACTCGATCCGCAGGTCGCCGGTCTTGTAGGGATAGCGCATCAGCGCGTCCGTATTGGCGACATAGAGGTCGCCTCCCACCAGGGCGACGCCGAAGGGCGAGGTCAGATGGTCGAGAAACAGGCTTTGCTGCGCCTTGCCGTCCGGGCCGACGCGCAGCAGGGTGATGCGGTTGCTGGGGCCGGTGGAGCCGCCATTGGTCGCCCAGCTTTCGATCAGGCCCATCACCAGATCCTTGGGCCGGTGGATGGGATGGCCTTTCGGCGCGACGGCTTCGACCACGAGAATGTCGCCGTTCGGCAACACGGCGAGCGAGCGCGGGTGCTGCAGGTTCTGCGCCAGCGGCGCGATGGCGAGGCCCGGCGCGACCTCGGGCTTTTCGCCTTCGCCCCACCCCACCACTTTCGCTAAGCGCATGTGCGGCAACAGCGAAGGCTCCGGCTCCGGCAGGGCCGGGTTCGGGCCGATCTGGCTGGAGAGATCGAAGGCGGCGTCGGCGTGCTTGAGCGCGAAGGCGAACGGGGCCGACGTCGCCAAAACCGTGAGCATCGCCAACACCATGCCGGGGGGACGGCGGGCCAGCGCGCGGCCGCGCGGAAAGAACAGCATCAGCGCGACCGTCATCGCCGACAGCCCCAGCCCCTCGGGCGCGACCGAAGTCCAACCGTCGCGCGTATGCGTCATGACGTTGAGAAAAACGGCGATCAGCGTCAGCACGGCGACGAACACGTAAACCCAGTTCGGCGGGTCGAGCAGCGGCCTTCGCGCGACGACTTCAATCAGGCCGACCGCAAAGGCCAACATCCCCAGCATAAAACCGATCGTCACCAGCCAGGAGGAGGCGTCGGCCCAGAACATGTCGGCCGTGCGCCAATAGACGAGATCCGTCGCCAGCGTCCCGATCAGGCAGGCCGCCGCGAAATGCGCCAGCGGCCGAAACAGAGGGCGCCGCAACAGCGGAATGGTCGCAACATCGGTCATGAAGTCCACCCGGTTTTTTTCGCGCGTGTGGACTGGAAACGCCCCGTTAGCGCGCGTGTTCCCGTGGCTTCAGTTCGCGCGGCGTGATGAAGCGGATCGGCGCGGCGCGGCCGAATTCCAGCTCCGCCCACGGACCGTCCCATGCGAATTGCGCCAGCGCGCCGGTGGGAAAGCTTGCGGCCATGCTGCGGACGCACGGATCGTCGCGCAGGGACGACAGGCGCAGGACGAAGTCCTGCAGGCCCGGATTGTGGCCGATGACGAGGATCGCGCCGGCGGTTTCGGGCGCGGCGCGAACGATGTCGAGAATTTTTGCCGGCGCGGCGTGGTAGAGCGCCAGCAAGATCTCGACCTGTGGCGGCGCCGGCCACGGCTCCAGCCCGTGCAAGGTTTCGCGCGCGCGAACCGCGCTTGAGACCAGCACGAGGTCGGGGCGGACAGCCTCCTTGCGGAACCAATCGCGCAGCAGCGCGCAGGCCTTGCGGCCGCGCTTGGCCAGCGGGCGGTCGGCGTCGGCGAGATCGGGATCGTCCCACGAAGATTTGGCGTGGCGAAGCAGGCAGAGCTGTTTTTTCATTGCGTTCCCGCTGCGGTTGGCGGCGGCATTATGCGCCGCGCGACAGATTTTTCCACTTTCCCGCCGCAACTTGCGGATGGGCAAAGTGGACCGCGACCGTCTGCCGCATCACTGCCGCATGAACGCCGCCGACACCCCCGCCCCCGTTGCGACCGCCGATTCCGATTGGGGGCCGCTCTCCGCCCTGCCCGGCCACCCGCTGATGTGGGTGCTGATCGGCTCTGAACTCGCCGTCTTCGGCCTCGCCCTGCTCGGCTATGCCGGAGCGCGGGCGCGCGACCCGCTCGGCTTCGCGCTGGCGCAGGACAATCTCGACCGGCTCGCCGGCGTCGCCAACACCGCGCTGCTGCTCGCCAGCGGCTTTTTCGCGGCCTTGGCCAATCGCGCCGCGCACGCCGGCGAGGCCGCCCCGGCGCGCGGCTGGCTCGCCGCCGCCGCCTTGCTCGGCCTCGGCTTTCTGGGCGTGAAGGGGTTTGAATATTCCGGCGAAATCGCGGCCGGCCATGACATCGACAGCTCGCCCTTCTTCACCCTGTATTTTCTGGTGACCGGATTTCACGCGCTGCATGTCGTGCTCGGGCTGATCATTCTCGGCATTGTCGCGCGCCTCGCCACCCCCGCAGCCGTCGAGACCGGGACCGCCTTCTGGCACATGGTCGACCTGATCTGGCTCGTCGTCTTCCCCTGCCTCTATCTGATGCGGTGAGCCATGCGCAGGACATTCTCCAGCCTCGTCCAAGCCTTCCTGCTTCTGCTGACGCTGTCGCTCGCGCTCGCCTTCGCCGCCGAAGCGCAGGCGAGCGCGCTCTGGCTGGCGGCCGTCACGCTCGCCGCCGCGCTCAAAACCCGCATCGTTCTCGCACGCTATCTCGGCCTCGACGCCGCGCCCGGCGCGCTCGCCGGCTTCTTCGCCGCAACCTTTCTCGTGCTGGCCCTGGTCGCCGGCTCGATCCTCGTCTTTCCCACGCCGATCCATCAGGCGCGCGGGAACGCACATCTCGTCGCAACAACAGGAGCACCGGGAGCAAATGAATGAGTGAAGTCCTGACCAAATCCACGGCCCGAAATATTTTCTACGGCGGGTCGCTGTTCTTCTTCGCGATCTTCGTGGGGCTGACGGCGCAGAGCCGCAACTACATCCTGACGAAGGGCACGGATGAAGCGCATCTCACGGAATCGGTGGTGCGCGGCAAGGGCGTGTGGGAACGCAACGCCTGCTTCGATTGCCACACGCTGCATGGCGAAGGCGCACGCTTCGCGCCGGAAGTCGGCGACGTGTTCAAGCGCTGGGGCGGCGAGACCGATCCGGCCGGCGCGCACCAGATGATCAAGGACTGGATGAAGTCGCAGCCATCCGGCGCGCAGGGGCGCCGCCAGATGCCCAACTTCCACCTGACCGAAGCCCAACTCGACGATCTCGCCGATTACCTCGCCTGGGTGTCCCGCACCAACACGCAAGGCTGGCCGCCGCGGCCCAAGGCCAACTGATCTCCGGAGGTTTGAATGCAATATCAGACACAGAATATAGCCAAGACCTATTGGCTTGGCGCGCTGCTCATCTTCGCCGTACAGGTCTCGTTCGGCCTGGTCGGCGGACTCATCTACATCATGCCCAACCTGCTGCCGGTTGAATATTTTCCGTTCAACATGGTGCGCATGATCCACACCAACGCCCTGATCGTCTGGCTGCTGCTGGGCTTTTTCGGCGCCGCCTATTATCTCGTTCCCGAAGAATCCGAGCGCGAGATTTACTCGCCCAAGCTCGCCTACATCCAGTTCGCGATCTTCTTCCTCGGCGGCCTTTCGGCGGTGGTCGGCTATCTGTTCCACATCTACGCGGATCACGCCCGCTCCTATCTGGAACAGCCGCTATGGATCAAGCTCGGCATCATCGTGGCGGCGTTGATCTTCCTGTTCAACATCTCCATGACCGTGCTGCAGGGCCGCAAGACCGCGATCACCAACGTGCTGCTGCTGGGCCTGTGGGGCATCGCCGTCTTCTTCCTGTTCTCGCTCTACGTTCCGCACAACACCTCGGAAGACAAGATGTTCTGGTGGTATGTGGTGCATCTGTGGGTGGAAGGCACGTGGGAGCTGGTGATGGCCTCGGTGCTCGCCTTCCTGATGCTGAAGATCACCGGCGTCGATCGTGAAGTGATCGAGAAGTGGCTGTACATCATCATCGCCACCGCCCTGTTCTCGGGCATCCTCGGCACCGGCCACCATTATTACTGGATCGGCGCACCCGGCTACTGGCAGTGGATCGGCTCGGTGTTCTCCTCGCTCGAAGTCGTCCCCTTCTTCGGCATGATGATCTTCTGCTTCGCCATGGCGTGGAAGGGTCGCCGCGACCATCCGAACAAGGCCGCGATGATCTGGTCGCTGGGCTGCTCGGTTCTCGCCTTCTTCGGCGCGGGCGTGTGGGGCTTCCTGCACACGTTGCACGGCGTGAACTTCTACACCCACGGCACGCAAGTCACCGCCGCTCACGGACATCTCGCCTTCTACGGCGCCTATGTCTGCCTGAACCTGGCGATCATGACCTACGCCTTCCCGTATCTGTTCAACCGCGCGCCGTATAACCAGATCCTGAACATCGCCTCGTTCTGGATCACCTCGGCGGGCGTGGTGTTCATGACGGTGTCGCTGACCTTCGCGGGCGTGCTGCAATCGCACCTCGAGCGCGTGCAGGGCCTGAGCTACATGGACGCGCAGGACCAGATCGGCCTGTTCTACCTGCTGCGCTTCGGCGGCGGCGCGGTGACGGTGCTGGGCGCCCTGCTGTTCATTGCCTCGCTGCTGCTGATGCCGCGCACGAAGACGGCGCCAGTCGCCGGCGCGGTTCCCGCAGCAGCTGAGTGACGCATCCGCTCCCTCTCCCCGCGAGCGGGGAGAGGGACCGGCCCGTGGCCTCTCAAGATTCTTGGAGCTTACAATGCATCTCGCCGCCGTCGCCGCGCATAAGGAAGTCCCGTTCTACCAGCCGCAAGGCCGCGAATGCGAAATTTTTGAAGCCGCGTTCCGGCGCCGTTTGCCCGTGCTGCTCAAGGGGCCGACCGGCTGCGGCAAGACCCGCTTCGTCGCGCATATGGCGGCAAAGTTGAATCTCCCGCTCGACACCATCGCCTGCCATGACGATCTCGCCGCCGCCGATCTCACCGGCCGCTATCTCATCAAGAATGACGAAACCGTCTGGAGCGACGGGCCGCTGACCCGCGCTGTTCGTCGAGGGGGAATTTGTTACCTCGATGAAGTCGTGGAGGCGCGCAAGGACGTCACCGTGGTGCTGCATCCGCTCACCGACGACCGCCGCATTCTGCCGCTCGACCGCACAGGGGAAACGCTGCACGCGCCCGACGATTTCATGCTGGTGATCTCGTACAACCCCGGCTACCAGTCGGTGCTGAAAACGCTAAAACCCTCGACGCGGCAGCGGTTTGTCGCCATTTCGTTCGACTATCCCAACGCCGAGGCCGAAACCGAAATCGTCGCGCGCGAGAGCGGGCTGGCGGCGGGGGCTTGCGCGCAACTGGTGCGGCTGGCGGGACGGTTGCGGGCCTTGAAGGGGCAGGATCTGGAGGAAGGCGCCTCCACCCGCCTGCTGGTCGCCTGCGCTTCGCTTATGGCCGATGGCATGAAGCGCGATGAGGCGATCGAGGCGACGCTGATCGAGCCGCTCACCGACGATTTTGACGTGCGCGCGGGGTTGCGCGATCTGGCGCAAGTCACGCTGGGATAAAGTCCATGTCATTCTTGCGCGCGCTAAAAGACTCAAAATTCTGGGAGCCGGAGGAGGCGGTCGGGACCTTTTGGGACCGCGCCGTGCAAAAGCTCGACGCCGAGCCGCGCCACTCCGAAGCCGCAGTCGCGCTGGCTTCGGTGAAGGGATCGCTGGGCGTGCTGTTTCGCGGCCTCGGCGGCGAAGCGGGCGTCGAGATCAAGGCGTGCGGCGACGAGGTTTCCGAGCATCGCCGCTCGTGGCGGCGGCGGCTGGCGCGCGACACAGAGCGGGTGAAGTCGGCGCGGTTCGATGGCGTCACGCTGTTTCTGCCGCGCGAGCTGGACGTGTTTCCCGACGCCGGACTCAACCGCCAACTCTACCTCTGGCTGGCGGCGCTGGCGGTGGTTGCGACGCCGCCCAACCTCGTGTTCGAAGATCCGCTGCAACGCGACATCGTGCGGCTGCGCTGCGCGCATCGCGACAGCGAAAAAGTGGTCGCGGCCTTCGCCGGGCTGCGCGCAATTCGCAACGACCTTTACGCCGCCACGCTGACGGCCCGTGCGAAACTGTCCGCGCCGCCGGTCGAAGCCGAGTTGGAAAACTGGATCTGTGCGCGGCTCGCACAGGAGCCCGCCGCCATCGACACGCCGCTGCGCCGCGCGCTGGCCGGCGACTATGAGTCCTTCGCCGCACTGACCGCGCCGCCGAAATACCGGCCCTGTCGTCCGGTGTTGCTGTGGGGCGAGCGCGCGCCCCCGCCCGCGCCAAGCGGGCGCCGCAGCGCGGAGTCGCAAGAGCCGGGCGGCGGCGGCGCGGAAGGCGCCGAGGAAACCAAGAAGGCGAGGCGGCAAAAGAGCGATCAGGCGGAGCGGAAAGATTCGCTGCTGCTGTACCGCTTCGAGTCGCTGTTGTCGTTCGGCGATTTTCTCAACCTCAATCGCCATGTCGAGGATGAGGACGAGGACAATGCGAAAAAGGCCGCGCAAGACGCCGAACGTATCGACGTCGCGCAGCACAGCAAGAAGCCGAGGACGCGGCTGAAATTCGATCTCGATCTCGCGCCGGAGGACGGCGACCGCGAGAAATTTTCGGGCAAGTTCATCTATCCCGAATGGGACTGGAAGAAGGAAACTCTCGTTCCCGGTCAGGCGCGCATTCTCGAAAATGTCGCGGAGGAAGCGCCCCAGGGCCTCGTGCTCGACGCCGCCGCACGGAAGCGCATCAACGCCGTGAAAAAGCAGTTCGAGACGCTTCGGCCGAAACGGCGCGTGCTCGGGCGGCAGATCGAGGGAAGCGAACTCGATCTCGACGAAATTTTGCGCGCGCGCGCCGACAGGCGCGCTTGCGGCGCGTCGAGCGACCGGCTGTATCGCGACGCGCGCAACGACGAGCGCGATCTTGCGGTGGCCGTTCTGTTCGACGGCTCGCGCTCGACCGAGAGCGCCGTCCAGGGGCGTCCGGTGATCGCGGTGGCGCGCGAGGCTTTGGTGGCGCTGGCGCGCGGACTCGACGCGTGCGACGACGACCTCGCGATCTATGCGTTTTCCTCACTAAAACGCGAAAAGGTTTTCTTCGACATCTGCAAGCAGTTCGACGAGCCGTTCGGGCCGCGCGTGGATGCGCGCATCGCCGGGTTGAAGCCGGGGTTTTATACGCGCATCGGCGCGGCGCTGCGCCATGCGTCGTTCAAACTTTCGCGGCGGCCCAATGCGCGCAAACTGCTGCTGCTGATCAGCGACGGCAAGCCGAACGATCTCGACCATTACGAAGGTCGCTACGGCGTCGAGGACACGCGGCGCGCGGTGATGGAGGCGCGACGGCTCGGGCAATCCGTGTTCTGCGTCGCCATCGACAGCCAGCGGCGCGCCAGCCTGCAGCATCTATTCGGGCCGGCGGGTTTCGCTCTTGTATCGCAGCCGGAGAAGCTCGCGACCGCGCTTCCGGCGATCTATCGGCATCTGGTGCGTTAAAGCGTTTCGAGTTCCTGCGCGGCGGCGGCGTCCACGAACAGACGGATCTCCCCGGCCGGGCGCAAATAGGTCGCCGGCAGCGCGCGGTCGCCGCGCATGAGGCGCGCCAGCGCGGCGCTCTTTTGCGCGCCCGTCACCAGAAACGCGATGCGCCGGCTGTTGTCGAGCGCGGGATAGGTCAGCGCGACCCGCTCAAGGCCGTCGGGGCCGACGACAGCCGCCGTCCAGCCCTCGCGCTGGCAGAGCGCCTCGTCGCCGGGAAACAGCGATCCCATGTGGCCGTCGGCGCCCAGGCCGAGCAGCGTGACGTCGAACAATGGACGCGCGCGGGTCAGAATTTCCGACCCGTAAAACAGCGCCAGTTCGCGCTGGTAGGCGATCGCCGCCGCCCGCGCGCTCGCGGCCGACGGGACCGGATGAATGTTCTGCGAAGGCAGCGGCGCGCGCGACAGCAGCGTATCGCGCGCCATGCGGAAATTGCTGCGCGGGTCGTCGTGCGGCACGAAGCGTTCGTCGCCCCAGAACACATGCGTCCGCTCCCAGGGAAAGGCGGCGCGATAGGGCGGCGCCGCGAGACGCTGGTAGAGCGGCCGGGGCGTCTCGCCGCCGGACAGGCACAGAACGAAAGGGCCTTCGGTCCCCAAAGCGACCGCGAGCAGCCATTGCGCCGCCTGCTCGGCCACGTCCTCGGGATTGCTGAGGCGCAGCATCTGCCGCGCGACCGCCGCGCCCGCGCCGCTCATTTCAGCCTGCGGCGTCAATGGGGCGCCAAAAGCGCCCGTCGCGCGCCAGCAGCGCGACGGCTTCGCCGGGGCCGGCGCCGCCGGAGGGATATTGGGGCAAGCGCGCGTCGCCGCGCCAGGCGTCGAGCGTCGGCTGCACGATGCGCCAGGTTTGCTCGACCATATCGGCGCGCATGAACAGGGTCTGGTCGCCCGTCATCACGTCGCGGATCAGCGTCTCGTAACCGACATTGGGCTCTTTCGGGAACCAGTCGTTGTAGCAGAACTCCATCGCCACTGTGGCGAGATCCATGGCGGGCCCGGGGCGCTTGATCTCGAATTGCAGCGCGATGCCCTCATCGGGCGCGATGCGCAACAGCAGCCAGTTCGGCCTGAGCGAGTCGACCTTGCTGTCGCGGAACGGCGTGGCCGGCGCCGGCTTGAACCGGATGGCGATTTCGGTGACGCGGTTTGAAAGATGCTTGCCGGTGCGCAGGTAGAACGGCACGCCGGCCCAGCGCCAGTTGTCGATCTCCAGCCGCATCGCGACATACGTCTCCACCGCCGAGTCGGCCGCGACATTCGGCTCCTCGCGATAGGGCCGCGCCTGCTGGCCGGCCACCTCGCCGGCGCCATATTGGCCGCGCACCGCGCAGGCCGGCGTCACTTCGGGAATGGCGGCGAGCACCTCGGCCTTTTTCGACAGGATATGGGCGGCGTCGAAACTGACGGGCGGCTCCATCGCCACCATCGACATCAACGTCAACAGATGGTTGGGCAGCATGTCGCGCAGCGCGCCGGTGGCCTCGTAGAATTTTCCGCGCGTCTCCACGCCCAAGGTTTCGGCGGCGGTGATCTGGACGTGGTCGATGCGGTCGCGGTTCCAGATCGGCTCGAACAGGCCATTGCCGAAACGGAACGCCATAATGCTGCGCACCGTATCCTTGCCGAGGAAATGGTCGATGCGGAAGATCTGGTCTTCCTTCAGAATCCGCTGCAACCGCGCGTTCAAGGCGCGCGCCGAGGCGAGGTCGTGGCCGAACGGCTTTTCGATCACCACGCGGCGCCAATATCGGTTCTTTCCGTCGTCGCCGGGCGGCTGTTCCAGCAGCCGCGCCTCGCACAGTCGCCCAGTCACGACATCGAACAATTGCGCGGCGACGGCGAGATAGAAAATCGCATTGCCGCGCGTGCCATGGTCGCGTTCGGCCGCATCGAGGGTCGCGCGCAACTGGCGGTAAAAATCGGGGTGGGACAGGTCGCCGGGAAGATAGGTCATTGTGTCGGCGAGACGACGCCACGCCTCCGCGTCAATGTCGTCGCCCATGCGCTTCGCCAGCGAGGCGCGCAGATTGTCGCGCCAGGCCTGCGTGGTCATGGGCGTGCGCGCGACGCCGATCAATGCGAACGACTCCGGCAAGCTGCCGGTGCGCGAAAGATTGTACAACGCGGGAACCACGAGCCGGTGCGTGAGGTCGCCGGTGGCGCCGAACAGCACCAGCGCGCATGGCTCCGCCGCGTGGAGCGGCTGGCGCGGCGGCGCCTGCATCATTCTGGCTTGCGCGGTCCGGCAGGGGGGGGAATCGCCCATGCCTTACCTCGCTTCGCGCGGTTCGATATGGCCGCCGAAACCGAACCGCATCGCCGAGAGAAGCTTCTCCGCGAAACTGTGCGCGTCGCGGGAGCGGAACCGGGTGAACAAAGCGGCGGCGATCACGTTGGCGGGAACGGCTTCCTCGATGGCGGCCTCGACGGTCCAGCGGCCCTCGCCGGAATCGGCGACGGCGCCGGTGAATTTCTCCAGCGCCCCATCGCCGGCCAGAGCCAAGGCGCAGAGATCGAGCAGCCAGGACGACACCACGCTGCCGCGCCGCCAGACTTCGGCGATATCGGCGAGATTGAGGTCGAAGCGTTCGGCTTCCGGCAGGGCGGGCGCGTTGCGATGGCGCAGGATGTCGAAGCCTTCGGCATAGGCCTGCATCAGGCCGTATTCGATGCCGTTGTGCACCATTTTCACGAAATGGCCGGCGCCTGTCGGCCCCGCATGGATGTAGCCGCGCTCGGCGCGCGGATCGCCTTGACGGCCCGGGGTTGGCGCGATGTCGCCGCGCCCCGGCGCGAGCGCGGCGAAGATGGGATCGAGATGATCCACCGCCTGTTTCGGGCCGCCGATCATGAGACAATAGCCGCGCGTCAAACCCCAGACTCCGCCGGAGACGCCGCAATCGACATAGGCGATGTTTTGCGCCGCCAGTTTTTCGGCGCGGGCGATATCGTCCTTGTAGAAGGCGTTGCCGCCGTCAACGATGATATCGCCCGGCGACAGCAGCGCGGCGAGATCGTCCACCGCCTGCTCGGTGATGGCGCCGGCGGGCAGCATCAGCCACACCGCCCGGGGGGCGGAGAGCTTTTGCGCCAGCGCGGCCAGCGAGGCGACGGCGGCGGCCTCGCCGGCCAAAGCCGCGCGCGCCTGCGGGTCGTGATCGTAGACCACGCAATCATGTCCCGCCTTGATCAGACGCCGGGCCATGGCGCCGCCCATCCGCCCGAGTCCGACCATTCCAATCTGCATGCGCTTCCCTCCGTCCGCGCTCACCCCACGCGCTGGCGCGGCGCCGCGCGGCGTTTCGCAAGCGTGTCGAACAATTGGTCGAACGCATCGGTAAATTGCTTCACGCCGTCCTCGACCAGAGCGTTGGTGATTTCGTGAAGCGAAACGCCGCGCGCCGCCAATTGATCCAGGATTGCACGGGCGCCGTCGACATCTTGCGCGATCGCATCCGGCTTGATCTCGCCGTGGTCGCGGAAGGCGGCCATGGTCGCGGGCGGCATGGTGTTCACCGTGTCGGCGCCGATCAGCTCCTCGACGTAAATCGTGTCTCGGTAGTCGGGGTTTTTCGTGCTGGTGGAGGCCCAGAGCAGGCGTTGCGGGCGTGCGCCGGCGTCGGCGAGGCTTTCCCAGCTCGGTCCGTCGAACAGGGCCTGATAACGCGCATAGGCGATCTTGGCGTTGGCGATGGCCGCCTTGCCGCGCAGCTCTTGCGCCGAGGGATCGTCGAGCGCGTCGAGCCGCTTGTCCACCTCCGTGTCGATGCGGCTGACGAAGAAACTGGCGACGCTCGCGACATGGGACAGGTCGCCGCCCGCGCGCGAAAATTCCTCCAGCCCGGCGAGATAGGCTTGCGCGACCTGCTCGTACACGTCGGTCGAGAACAGCAGGGTGATGTTGATGTTCACGCCCATGCCGATCAACCGTTCGATGGCCGGAAGACCGGCGGGCGTCGCGGGGATTTTGACCATCAGATTGGGGCGGTCGACGGCGCCCCACAGCCGTTGCGCCTCGGCCACCGTCGCCTCCGTGTCATTGGCGAGATAGGGCGAACATTCCAGGCTGACATAGCCGTCGCGCGCTTGCGTTTCCGCATAGACCGGCGCGAGAACGTCGGCGGCGGCCTGAATGTCGGCGATGGCCAGATGTTCGTAAATCTCGCCTTCGTCGCGGTCGCCGTTCGCGAGAAACTGCGCGATGGCTTCGGCATATTCGTCGGATTGGCCGATGGCCTTTTCAAAGATCGAGGGGTTGGACGTGACCCCCTTCAGGCCGTCGCGCGCGATCAACTCCTGCAGATCGCCCTGCAGCACGAAGTTGCGCCTGAGATAGTCGAGCCAGGGCGCCTGGCCGCAGGCTTGCAGTCTATGCAGTGGGTTCATGGGCTGTTCTCCAGTTGACGTCGGGCCGCAGCCACGACCGTCTCGCGGGTGAAGCCGAATTTTACCATGAGATCGCCCGCCGGCGCCGATGCGCCAAATCCGCACATGGCGATCTTTGCGCCGGTCGCCCCGACATAGCGGTCCCAGCCGAGCGGCGAGGCCGCCTCGACGCAGACCCGCGCCGTCACCTGCGGCGGCAGAACGGCGTCGCGATAGGCCCGGTCCTGGCGTTCGAACAGATCCCACGAGGGCATGCTGACCACCCGCACGGCGACGCCGTCGCGCGCCAGTTCTTCGAAGGCTTCGAGGCAGAGCGAGACCTCGCCGCCCGTTCCGATCAGGATCACATCCGGGTTTTCGCCGGTCTCCGCCAGCACATAAGCGCCGCGCGAAACCCCTTCGGCGGAAGCGTAGCGGCTGCGGTCGAGCGTCGGCAGTTTCTGGCGGCTCAGGACGAGGCAGGCGGGCTGCGCCTGCCGCATGATGACGCGCCACGCCTCCACCGTCTCGTTGGCGTCGGCGGGCCGCAACGTGAGCAGGTTGGGAATGGCCCGCAGGCCCGCCAGTTGCTCGATCGGCTGGTGGGTCGGGCCGTCCTCTCCCAAGCCGATCGAATCGTGCGTGAAGATGTGGATCACCGGCAGGCCCATCAAAGCGCCCAGCCGGATCGCCGGCTTCAGATAGTCGGAGAAGATCAGGAAGGTCGAGCTGTAGACGCGCAACTTGCTGAGCGCCAGCCCGTTCAGCGCCGCGCCCATCGCATGTTCGCGGATGCCGAAATGCAGGTTGCGGCCGCCGTAATAGCCGAGTTCGAATTCGCCGGCGCCGTCGAAAGTGAGGTTGCTCT
Source organism: Rhodoblastus acidophilus (assembly GCF_900187365.1). Taxonomy (GTDB): domain Bacteria; phylum Pseudomonadota; class Alphaproteobacteria; order Rhizobiales; family Beijerinckiaceae; genus Rhodoblastus; species Rhodoblastus acidophilus. The sequence goes on along the minus strand of NZ_FYDG01000003.1, from coordinate 77,462 downwards.
TGGTCGAGGGGGCGAGATCGGCGGCGCCGCCAACCAGCCACGGGACTTTTTTGGCGATGGCGTTGAGCGCCTGTCCGGAGGCTTCGCGCGTGGCGAGGCCCTTCGCGTCGGGCGGAAATTCCGGCAGATCGCTGTCCCAGCCCTCGGGCAATCCGCCGGTCTGCATGAGGTCGAGACGCTCGGCGAGGTCGGGATGGCCGGCGCGATACTGGCGCATGCGTTCGAGCCAGTCGCGCCGCAGCGCGCCGCCGCGCATGCCCTGCTGGAAATGCTCGCACACGCCTCTGGGCACCAGAAAGGACGAGTCTTCCGGCCAGCCATAGGCGCGCTTGGCGAGGCGGACCTCCTCCTCCCCGAGCGGTTCGCCATGGGCGGCGCTATGGTCCTGCTTGTGCGGCGCGCCATAGCCGATGTGGCTCTTGACGACGATGAGCGTCGGCGCGTCCTGCGTCTCCCGGAAACGCTTGAGCGCGGCGGCGACGGCCTGGGTGTCGTTGGCGTCGGCGACGCGCTCGACGTTCCAGCCATAGGCGCGGAACCGCATCGCCACGTCGTCGTCGAAGGCGAGGCCGGTGTGGCCCTCGATGGTCACCTGATTGTCGTCGTAGATCCAGCACAGATTGCTGAGGCGCAGATGGCCGGCGAGCGACGCCGCCTCATTGCTGATCCCCTCCATCATGTCGCCGTCGCTGCACAGCGCGTAAATGGCGTAGTCGAAAATTTCAAAACCGGGGCGATTGAAATTCTGCGCCAGCCAGCGCTCGGCCATCGCCATGCCCACGGACATGCCGCAGCCCTGCCCGAGCGGCCCGGTGGTCGCCTCGACGCCGGTGGTGGCGTAATGCTCGGGATGTCCGGGACACACGCTGTCGAGCTGGCGGAAGGCCTTGATGTCGTCGAGCGACACGGCGGGGGCGCCTGTCGGCTTTTGCGACGCGTCGAGTTTTTTCACGCCGGCGAGATGCAGCGTCGCATAGAGCAGCATCGAGGCGTGGCCGTTCGACAGGATGAAGCGGTCGCGGTTGAGCCAGGCGGCGTCCTCGGGGTCGTAGCGCAGCACGTTGCGCCATAGCGCATACATCACCGGCGCCAGCGCCATCGGCGTGCCCGGATGGCCGGAATTGGCTTTCTGCACCGCATCCATCGCCAGGGTGCGCATCGTGTCGATGCACAGGCGATCGAGGTCGCGCGCGGGCGCGATCTTCGCCGGCGTCTCGCGCGCGGGGGCGGCGACGCCGCGCGACGTCTGCGGCGGGCGCTGGGCCGCGCCGCCTGCGGCGGCGCTTTTGCCGGGGGCGCCGCTTTTGCCGGGAGCGGGAGATGGCGCGCGCTTGCGATTGGGCATGAACGTCCTCGGCTTTCGCGGGCGGAACGATTTTCGCCCGCGGCTAGGCAACGCTTTACGGCCGCGACGGTTTCGCGGAGACGGCGGCGCGCTGACGGTTAACGCCCCATGCGGCGAAATTGATCGCGGCGGTTCGCTTTTTTCGCGCCCTAAGACGAGGTTCTCATGCCGGCGGCCATCGAAGATTACGGATTGATCGGCGATGGCGAAACCGCCGCGCTGGTGTCGCGGGACGGCTCGATCGACTGGCTGTGCTGGCCGCGCTTCGATTCCGACGCCTGTTTCGCCGCCCTGCTCGGGGACGCCGGCAACGGGCGCTGGCGCATCGCGCCCGCCGACGGCGATCAAAAAATCGTGCGGCGCTACCGGCCGGACACGCTGATTCTGGAGACGACCTTTTCCTGCGCCGACGGCGAGGTCATGCTGGTCGATTTCTTTCCCTTGCGCGCCCAGGCCTCGCAGGTGGCGCGTCTGGCGGTGGGCCTGCGCGGCGCCGTTCGGATGCGATGCGAGCTGACGCTGCGATTCAATTATGGCGCGTCCGTTCCATGGGTGCGGCGAACGGCGGACGGCGCCTTGCTGGCGGTGGCCGGCCCCGATCAGGTCGTGCTGCGCACGCCGGTCGAGCTGCGCGGCGAAGGGCTGAGCACCGTCGCCGATTTCACCGTCGCGGCCGGGCAGACCTCGCCCTTCGTGCTGATGTACGCGCCGTCGCACCTGCCGCCGCCCGGACCGGTCGACGCCTGCGAGGCGCTGCGGCGCACCGAGGCGTTCTGGAAGGGCTGGGCGGCGGGACAGCGCAAGCCCGACATGGCCGAGCCGCATGTGGAGGCCGTGACCCGCTCGCTGATCACGCTCAAGGCTTTGATCTATACGCCGACGGGCGGCATCGTCGCGGCGCCCACCACCTCGCTGCCCGAGCGGATCGGCGGGCCGCGCAACTGGGACTACCGGATTTGCTGGCTGCGCGACGCCACGCTGACCCTGCTCGCCTTCATGAACGCCGGCTATTACGACGAGGCCCGCGACTGGCGCGACTGGCTGTTGCGCGCGGCGGCGGGCAGCCCCGAACAGATGCAGATCATGTATGGGCTGGCGGGCGAGAAGCGGCTGACGGAATGGGAGGTTCCGTGGCTTGCGGGCTATGAGGGGTCGTCGCCGGTGCGGATCGGCAACGCCGCCGCCGAACAATTGCAGATCGACGTGTTCGGCGAGGTGATGGACGCGCTGCACCAGGCGCGGCTCGGCAGCCTGCACAATCCGCGCGAGGGCTGGGATTTCCAGCGCGCGCTGATCGGCCATCTGGAGACGATCTGGGCCAGCCCGGACGAGGGCATCTGGGAGACGCGCGGCGGGCGGCGGCATTTCACCCATTCCAAAGTCATGGCCTGGGTGGCGATCGACCGCGCCATCAAAAGCGCGGAACGCTTTGGGCTCGACGGGCCGGTGGCGGCCTGGCGCGTCTTGCGCGAAAAAATCCACCGCGAGGTGTGCGAAAAGGCGTTCAATCCGCGCCTCGGCGCCTTCGTCCAGGCCTATGGATCGCAAACGCTCGACGCCAGCGCCTTGCTCATTCCCGCCGTGGGTTTTCTGCCGGCGGCCGATCCGCGCGTTCTCGGGACGATTGCGGCGGTCGAACAGCATTTGATGCGCGACGGGCTGGTGTTGCGCTATGACACCGGCGAGGCCGGCGACGGTCTGCCGCCGGGGGAAGGCGCGTTTCTGGCGTGCAGCTTCTGGCTGGCGGACGCCTATCTGCTGACCGGGCGGCGGGCGGAGGCGGAGCTTTTGTTCCGGCGTTTGTTGGCGCTGCGCAACGATCTGGGGCTTCTGTCGGAGGAATACGATCCGCGCAGCCGGCGCCAGCTCGGCAATTTCCCGCAGGCTTTTTCCCATATCGCCCTAGTCAATACGGCGCATAATCTGTGCCGGCCGGCGCGCCAGCCCTGCCGCGGGCCGCTCGGCCCGCACGCGGAAAAGGAGCTTGTCGGCGCCCCGCCCAATGATTTTATATAGGCCCCGAAAGCTGAACTGGAGACAGCGATGAGCGAACAATGGGATTTTCAGATTCGCGCCACACTGACCGACCGCGCCGCGGAACTGATTTGCGAGGGAGGCGCCGCGCCCGAGCTTGCCCCGCTGGTCGCCGTGGCCGAGCGTCATCAGGCGCAGATTCGCAACCAATATGACGCCTTCGCGGAATTTGTCGCCGAGGCCGAGGCCAACGGCGAAACGCAGACGCCGCTGTACAAGTGGACCCGGGTGACCATCGACGATCCGGTCAAGGCGGCCAAGCACAAGAAAATCGTCACCTTCTACGTCAATGGCGAGGAAGTTTACGCGCGTAACGCCGCCGAGGCGCTGGAGGCCGATCTCTTGCCGCTGGTGGGCGGGCCGCTGGTGACCAAGGTGAACAAATACGATTCCAACCCGGCCAACAATCCGCAGCCGCCCGCGCAATTCGGAGCGTGAGCGCGAAGCCGTCGTCCTCCTCATTTGACCGAATGGCCAAGATCGCCGGAACCAGGGAACGCCTGACTAGATCTGAGCGTTGTTGAGGCGGGTTCGCCGAAATTCTGGCCGCGCATCAGACGTCCGGGCCACGATCCGGCGCGGCGGCGGGCGAAAAAGGTTGAGGCGATCATGGAGGGAACCGGAGAGAGTCGGGCCGGCTTCGACCTTGCGACCAAGGACAATCCCCCGGCCTCGGCGCTGGGCGGGATCGACTTCGCGCATCTGGCCAGCCTTGTCGATCCGGCCTCCAATCTGGGCGCGCCGCAGTCCTGGCCGGCGCCTTTGCTGGTGGCGCTGCGCGCCGCTCTGGCGTCGCGCCAGCCGATCCTGGTGTTCTGGGGGCCGGACAGCCGGTTGTTTTGCAACGGCGTCGCGCGCGATCTTCTGGCGGGGGACATCGGGACGCGCGCGCTGGGGCTTCCCGCTTCCGAACTGCTGGGATCATGGCCGGGTCTGGCGCCGCAAATCGCCGCCATCCTGCGCGGCGAGGCCGTCGAACGCGGCGGCTTGGTCGTTCGGGGCGGCCCCGCGGCGTCGGAGCGTTGTTTGGCGTGCAGCCACGCGCCGATCATCGATCCCGCCGCGCCTCGCGGGGTGGGCGGCGCGCTGACGCTGATCGACGCCGGCGACGCGGCGAGCCGCCTCACGGAGATGTTTGAGCAGACTCCCGGTTTCGCGTGCATGTTGCGCGGCCCCGACCATGTGTTCGATCTGGCCAACGAATCCTACCGGCGGCTCGTCGGCGATCGTCCGCTGATCGGCCGTCCTGTGCGCGAGGCCCTGCCCGAAATCGCCTCGCAGGGTTTTCTCGATCTGCTCGACGCGGTGCGGACGCAAGGCCGCCGCCATGTCGCCAGGCGACAGCGCGTCCTGCTGCGCAGAGACCGGGAAACGCTGGAGGAAGTTTTCGTCGATTTTGTCTATGAGCCGGTGCGCGGCGCCGATGGAAGCGTCTCCGGCGTTTTCGTGCAGGGCGGGGACGTCACCGATCAGGTGCGCGGCGAGGAACGGTGGCGCGCCATTGTCGAGGCCGCGCCGGGCCTGGTCTTCGCCGCCGACGCCGACGGCGCCATCCATTTCGTCAACGAACAGGCGTGCGCCCAGTCCGGGCGGGATGCGGCGGCGCTGCGCGGGCGGCGCTGGTTCGATCTGCTGCATCCCGACGACGCGCAGGCGGCGCTGCGGCTTTGGCGCGAAGCCCAGGTCCTTTGCCAGCCTTTTGAGGCCGAATGCCGCTTTCGCGGTCGGGACGGAGCCGACTGGCGCTGGCATCTGGCGCGGGTGGCGCCGATGCGCGTCGCCAATGGCGCCGCAGCCGAATGGGTGGGCGTCGCCACCGACATTCACGAGCGCCGCGAGGCCGAACAGCGTCTGGCGGCCAATGTGGACGCGTTCGACCGGCTCATCACCGGCAATCCCTTCGGCATCTACGTCGTGGACGGCGACTTCCGCATCGCCTACGCCAGCGAAGGCGCGAAACGCACGTTCGGCAGCGCGCTCGCCCCGTTGATCGGCAAGGAGCTCGGTCATGCGATGCGCACGATCTGGCCGGAGCCGTTCGCCAGCGAAGCGGTGCTGCGCTTCCGCCGCGCCATGGACCTCGGCGAAACTTACGTGGCGAGGGACACGTTCGAGCGGCGCGCCGACCGCGACGCCAAGGAAGCCTACGACTGGCATGTCGAGCGGATCGTCATGCCCGACGGGCGCTTCGGGGTGGTCTGCTATTTCCACGATCTGACCGAACGCGTCGCCTATGAGGAGAAACTCAAGGCCAGCGCCAGGGCGCTGGCGGAGAACGAAACGCGCCTGCGCCTGGCGACCGAACATGCGGAGATCGGCTTTTGGGACGTCGATCCCATGAACGACGTGCTGGTCTGGCCGCCCCGGGTCAAGGCGATGTTCGGCGTCTCGGCCGATGCGCCCGTGACCATGCGGGCCGATTTCTACGCCTGCCTGCACCCGGACGATCGCGATCGCGTCAGCGCGGCCTATGCGGCGGCCTGCGACCCGCGGCGCCGCGCGCTTTACGACGTCGAATACCGCACCGTGGGCAAGGAGGACGGCGTCCTGCGCTGGGTGGCCGCCAAGGGGCGCGGCGTGTTCGACGCCCAGGGACGATGTGTGCGCGTGATCGGCACGGCGATCGACATCACGGCGCGCAAGCGCGTGGAAGAGCAATTGCGCGAGACGTCGGAGCGGGTTCAACTCGCGCTCGACGCCGGCGCGATCATCGGGGTGTGGGACTGGAATTTGCCGCGCGACCGCCTGACCGCCGACGCGCGCTTCGCCGAGGCCTTCGGGCTTGATCCCGAACGCTGCCGCGCCGGGATCGGCCTTGACGAGGCCGTCGCCAACATTCATCCGGCGGACCGGTCCGCCGTGATGGCGGCGGTGGACGAGGCGATCCGAAGCGGCGGCGCTTTTGCGCGGCAATATCGCGTGCGCGGCGCCGATGGCGCTTATCATTGGGTCGAGGCCAACGGACGCGTCGATCGCGGGCCGGACGGAACGCCGATGCGTTTTCCCGGCGTGCTGCTCGACATCGAGGCCCGCCGCGCGGTGGAGGCGGAGCGCGATCAGGTCAAGGCGCGGCTCGCGGCGTTGATGGACGCGATTCCCGGCGTGGTCTATTGCAAGGATCGCGAGGGCCGCATGGTGTTCGCCAATCGCGGCGCCACCGATCTCATCGGCAAGCCGCTGCTGGCCTGCCTTGGCCGAACCGACGCCGATCTGCTCGGCGACCGCGCGCAGGCGCAGGCGGTGATGGCCAACGACCAGAACGTGATGATGAGCGGAACGACCGCGACGTTCGAGGAAGAAGTGTCCTCGCCCGACGGGCGCCGCTCCATCTGGTTTTCGACCAAGGCGCCGTTTCGCGACGCTTCGGGCGAGGTGGTCGGGCTGATCGGCGCCTCGATCGACATCACCGACCGCAAGCGGGCCGAGCAGGAAATCCTCGACAGCCAGGCGCGTCTGCGCGCGGCGCTCGAAGCCGGCAAGATGGGCGAATATTCGCTCGACCTCGCAACCGGCGAGATCACGGCGGCGGCGCGCACGCGCGAACTGTTCGGCTTTGGCGACGACGCGCCGCGCGGGATCGACGACTGGCTGGCGCGAACGCATCCTGAGGACCGCATCGCCCTGCGCCAGAACCTGCTCAAGGCCGCCGGATCGGACGCGAGCGACTCCCAAAACGAATTCCGGGTGACGCATCCGGCCGGCGTCCGCTGGATCGCCGCGCATAATGAGATCGTGCGCGGCCCGCACGGCGCCCCCATCGCCGTGCGCGGCCTGATCTACGATGTCACGGCGCGCCGGCTCAACGAGGAGCGCTTGCGCGATCTCAACGCCGACCTCGAGCGCCGGGTGGCCGAGGCGCTCGAAGGCCGGCGCCTCTGGAGCGACATCATCGAGGCCAATGACGCGTTTATCCAGGCCATCACGCCGGATTTCCGCCTGCTCGCCATCAACAGGGCCAACGCCGACGAATATGTGCGCGTCTTTGGCAAACGGCCCCGCGTCGGCGACAGCCTGCTGGAGATTCTGGCGGAATGGCCCGAGCAACTCGCCTCGTCCATGGCGATCTGGTCGCGCGCGCTGAACGGCGAGATCGTGGTCGAAACCGGCGAATACGGCGACGACGCGCTGGAAAAACGCTGGTACGAGATGAAGTTCAGCCCGCTGCGCCATCCCGACGGCCGGTTGATGGGCGCGCTGCATATTTCCTATGAGGTGACGCAGAAAATCCGGCAGCAGGAGGCGCTGGCCAAGGCGCAGGCGGAGCTGTTCGAGGCGCAGAAGATGGAGACGATCGGCCAGCTCACCGGCGGCGTCGCCCACGATTTCAACAATCTGCTGGCCGCCATCCTCACCAATCTCGATCTCGCCAAGAAGCGCATTCCCGATCTCAGGACCGCCACGCTGATCGAAGGCGCCGTGAAGGGCGCCGAACGCGGCGCCGCCCTGTCGAAGCGGCTGCTCGCCTTCGCGCGCCGGCAGGAGCTGAACGTGGCCACCGTCGACGTGGCGGCGCTGTTCGACGACATGCTCGACCTGTTGTCGCGGTCGCTGGGACCGTCGATCCGCATCGACACGGACTTCCCGGCGCGGCTGCCGCCGGTGCGGGTTGACGCCAACCAGCTCGAACTGGCGCTGCTCAATCTCGCGGTCAACGCGCGCGACGCCATGCCGGGCGGCGGAACCCTCAGCGTGTCGGCCGCGGCGCTGGCGGCGGAGGCCAATGCGCCCGATCTCGCCGCCGGCGACTATGTCCGCATCCGCATTGTCGACACCGGCGGCGGCATGGACGCGGAAACGCTCAGAAAGGCGACCGAGCCGTTCTTCACGACCAAGGGCGTCGGCAAGGGCACGGGGCTTGGCCTGTCCATGGTGCAGGGACTCGCCGCGCAATCGGGCGGCGCGCTGCGTCTTCACAGCGAAATCGGGCGCGGCGCGACGGTGGATCTCTGGCTGCCGCAAGCGCCGGCCGGCATGCAGCCGGCGGCGCCGGCGGCGCCGTCCCTGGACGCCGACGCGGATGAAGGAGCGCCGATGAAAATCCTGGTCGTCGACGACGATGCGCTGGTCGCGATGGGGACGGTGGCGATGCTCGAAGATCTCGGGCACGCCGTGTTCGAGGCGAACAGCGGCCGCAAGGCGCTGGACGTCGTGGACCAGCATCCCGACTTCGACCTCGTCATCACCGACCACGCCATGCCCGGCATGACCGGCTGCGAATTGGCCGGCAAGCTGCAAAGCCTCCGGCCGGACCTGCCGATCATCCTCGCGACCGGCTACGCAGAGCTGCCCGCCGGCCGCGATCCCGGCCTGCCCCGGCTGGCCAAGCCGTTCCGGCAGGACGAGCTGATCGCGGCGCTCCGGTCGGCGCGTCGCCCGGCTTGAGGCGAACGGCGGCGCGGGCGTCGCCGTGGTGTTTTTCTGGCGCCCCACAGATCGGCTGAAAAAGCCGATTTTCTCGAAATTTCTATTTAGAGTTGAAACGGTTTTGCGCAAAACACGTCGAAAACCGTCCATTTTGTGAAAAAACTGCGCGATTCTTGAAAAAAACCGACTGTTTTCGCACCTACACGCGTTTGGTTGCACAGCCGGAGGCCGGACAAAAATCGGGGGGGATTTCTGTCGGGCCTGGCGATAAGCCCGGTCATTTTCTTTTTTATATCAATTTATTACGAGGCCGCTTTCTTCGCGCGCCGCCCCGTTTCACGTGAAACAAAACAAGAACATATGCGCCGTCAATGAGCCGACTCCACGCCTTTTCCATTTTCACTTTTCGCCAAAATCGCTTTTGGATTCGCGTTTTTCGTTGTGGAGCCGGCGCCGGCCGCGTCAATGTCCCGCCGGCGCGGCGCCGCCCAGTTTGACTTTGCGCAGCAGCAACGCGAGCGGGATCGCCGCCAGCGACACCAGCATCAACGTCCAGAACACATCGATATACGCCAGCAGCGACGCCTGCGCCTGCGCCTGCTGGCCGATCCAGGCGAAAGCTTGCGCCTTGGCCTGCGCGGCCGAACCGTTTTGCGCGAAATAGTCGGTCGCCTGCTGCATCGTCTGCTGATACGAAAGATTCGACGGGACGCTCTGTTCGGCGAGACGGCTGAGGTGAAACTGCTGGCGATGCGCGAGCACGTTCGAGGCCAGCGACACGCCGATGGAGCCGCCGGTGTTGCGGGCGGCGTTGAGCAGCGCCGAGGCCATGTCGGTCTTGCCGGGGGGCAGGCCGTCATAGGAGGCGGCGGTGATCGGAATGAAGATCAGCGGCAGGCCGACGCTCACCACCATGCGCCAATCGGCGAAGAACCAGAAGTCAACGTCGCCGTTAAGGCCGGTCAGTCCGTACATGGAGAAGGCGCAGACGGCCGAGCCCGCGGCGATCAGATATTTCGGCTGGACGCGGCGCGACAATTGTCCGACCGTGAACATCATGACCATCGCCACCAGGCCGCCCGGCGACAGCGCCAGCCCCGCCCAGGTCGCGGTATAGCCGAAATCCTCCTGCACCATCTGAGGCATGAACTGCGTCGTCGCCAGCAGGATGGCGCCGGTCGCCAGCATGACCACGAAACAGGCGCCGAACTGGCGGCTGGCGAGCATGCGCAGGTCGACCAACGGAGACTTGTGCTTGAGTTCCCACGGGATCGTCGCGACGAAGGCGAGCGCCGCGATTGCGGCGAAGGTGACGATAAAGCGCGAGGCGAACCAGTCCTCGATCTGGCCGCGATCGAGAATGACTTCGAGCGAGCCGAGGAAACAGGCGACCAGCACGAAGCCGATCCAGTCGAAACGGGCGGCGCGCGCGGTGGGCGGCGTCTCGTTGATCAGGGCGTAGATCAGCGCCATCGACAGCAGGCCGACCGGGCCGTTGATGAGAAAGCACCAGTGCCACGACAGATTGTCGGACAGCCAGCCGCCGAGCGTCGGGCCGATCACCGGCGCCACCACCACGGCCACGCCGAACAGGGCGAAAGCCTGGCCGCGCTTCTGCGGCGGGAAGGAATCGGCGAGAATGGATTGCGCCACCGGCACCATGCCGCCGCCCGCCAGGCCTTGCAGCAGGCGAAAAGCCAGCAGGGAGTTCAAATTCCAGGCGAAGCCGCACAGCACCGAACTGACGGTGAACAGGCCAAGGCAGAACAGGAAAAAACTCTTTCGGCCGAATTTTTGCGCGAAGAAACTGGTCGCCGTGACGATGATGGCGTTGGAGACGAGATAGGTGGTGACCACCCAGGAGGATTCGTCGGCGCTGACGCCGAGGCTGCCGGCGATATAGCGCAGGGCGACATTGGCGATGGTGGTGTCCAGCACCTCCATGAAGGCGGCCAGCGCCACGACCACCGCGATCAGCCAGGGATTCACGCCCTCCGCGACGACGGGCGGCGCTGCGCCGCGTTCGCTCATGACTTGCTCCAGAGCCTGTCGACAGCGCCGGCGAGGCGCTCGTAGAGCGAGGGCGACGCGTCCACGCGCACGCTGGGGACCACCGACATGCCCGGACCGAGCGTCACATCCGCCGGCGGGGCGTCGATGACGATCTTGACGGGCACGCGCTGCACGATTTTCACGTAATTGCCGGTGGCGTTCTGCGCCGGCAGCAGCGAAAAAGCGGTGCCGGAACCAGGCTGAATGCTCTCGACGTGGCCGGTGATCGTGCGGCCGGGATAGGCGTCGATCTCGAAGGTCGCCTTCTGGCCGGCTCGCATGGCGTCGAGCTGGTTTTCCTTGAAATTGGCGGTCACCCAGATCTCGTCGGGCACGAACATGGCGAGGTTCGCGCCCGTGGCGGCGAACTCGCCGGGCTCGGCGGTGAGGTTGACCACCCGCCCCGGTTCGGCGGCGGCGACCGTAGTGTAGCTGAGGTTGAGCCGCGCCTGATCGGCCTGCGCCTGCGCCTGAGCGAGGCTCGCCTGCGCGCTGAGGCGTTGCGCCCGAAGCGACTCCACCTGGCGCCGCGCCACCTCGACGCCCGCCTGCGCGGTTTTGAGCGCCGCCTGCTGCTGCGCCGATTGCGCGTTGAATTGCTGCGCATTCTGCACAGAACCGGCGCCGCGCTGCGCCAGTTGCTCATAGCGGGCGGACTGCTGCCGGGCGAAGACGAGCGTCGCCTGCGCCTGATCGACCTGCGCCTCGTTGGCCGCGATCTGCGCTTGCTGCACGGCGATCTGCGCGTCGATGTTTTTGATGTTCGCCTGGGCGGCGCCCACCTGCGCCTCGGCCTGTTCGAGCGCGACGCGATAATCGCGCGGGTCGATCCGCGCGATCACGGCGCCCTTTCCGAGATGCTCGTTGTCGGTGACGGGAACCTCGGTGACATAGCCCGAAACTTTCGGCGCCAGCGCGACCGGCCGCGAGGCGATGAAGGCGTCGTCGGTGCTCTGGAAATGGCTGGATTCGTCCCACCAGAGGTAGCCCGCCCCGAGCGCGCCCACTATCAGCAGCGCGCCGAACGCCGATGCGACGGGGCGGCGGCGAACGAACCCGCGCCCTGGCTTGTCATCGTGGTCGGATGGCGCGGCGCCCGCGTCCGTCTGATCGGCGGCCGGGCGATCACCATCGGGAGGCGCGGTGCGCTTTGTTTCCGGCGCCGGTGGACGAGCCGGACGCGCCTCGCCCTTCTCCGCGACTCTCACCTTTCGAGATTTGATGGAGGGTCCGGCTTCGGCGGAATTCTGCGCTTCCTTGTCCTCGATGTAATCCTGGTCTTTCAGCATTCACTGCTCCCGCCTGGACCGCGCGGCCGCGAAACGCGGCGCAAGCGCGACAATGGAACGACGCCGTTCAGTTCCGCTACATGGGTTGACGGGTCTCATTGTTCAATACGAAACGACACCGTTTCGTTCGCTTTACACGAGGACGTGAGGCGCCTATATCCCGGCAGGGTGAAGGCGATGGAAGATACTGGAAAACCGAGGAGCGAGCGCGAGACGCGGACGAGATGCGGGCGTCCGCCGCTGGAGCGCGCAGGCGAGGTGGACGCCCGCATCCTCAATGCGGCCACACGCGTATTTCTCGACCGCGGCTTCGAGGGCGCTTCCATCGACCTGATCGCGGAAACGGCCCGTTCGGGCAAGCCGACGATCTACGCGCGTTATCCCAACAAGGAGGCGCTGTTCGCCGCCGCCCTGGCCGATCGGATCGCGCTCAAGCACGCGCGCGTCGGCGATCACAAGCCGGCCGGCGACACGCTGGAGGCGCGGCTCGCCGGCATCGCCGTCACCCTGGTCAATGAAACGCTGACCGAGGAATTCGTTGGGCTTTACCGGCTGTGCCTCTCGGAATCCCGACGCTTTCCTGACCTGGTGCGCAGCCTCGGCCGGATGGCGCGGCGGCGCGGCGGCGAGATCATCGGGCAATTGCTGGCGGGCGCCTCGCAATGCGGCCAGCTCGACGCGGCGCTCGGCGACAACGAGGAACGGCAGGCCCGCGCGGCGCGCTATTTCATCGACCTGAACCTGCTGCCGCTGTTGATACGGGCGCTGGCGGGCGAGCCGCTGGAGGCCCTGCGCGCCGAATTCGTCAACGAGGCCGACAGACGCGTCGCCTTCTTCCTCGCCGCGTGCCGCAATGGCGGCCTCGCAAGCTGAGCCTGAATGCGCTAGAATAGCGTCGGCTTGGCCTTCACCGATTGAAGCGCAAAAAGCCTACGCGGGTTTCGACGTTTTTTCGCCGCGCGCGTTGACCCATCCGCGACGCGCCAGCCCGCCAGACAACACGGCCGCCATGCTTTTCGCCAAGACTCGCAATTTCCTGACCAAACACGCGGTGACCATAAGCGGCGCCGGCGAGCGCGTCCTCGTGCTCGGCAACGGTTTCGGGACCAGCCAGAATTGCTGGACGCAGCTGCTGCCGCTGCTGGAAGCGCGTAGCCGGGTGGTCCGATTCGACTGGGCGGTCTCGCCCAAGCATTACGACTCCGCGCGCTACGCCACGCTCGACGGCTATGTCGAGGACCTGCTCGGCATTATCGCCGCCACCGTCCAAGGCCCCTGCACGCTGATCGGCCATTCGATGAGCTCCATGATCGGCATGCTGGCCGCCACGCGCGAACCGGAGCGGTTCCACCACATCGTCATGATCGCGCCGGCGCCTTGCTTCATCCGCGACCAAGGCTATGAAGCCGGATTCACCCGCGAGGAGCTCGACGCCTTGCTCGACGCTGTCAGCGACGATTACCTCGCCTGGACCGAGGCCTTCGCGCCCATCGCGGTCGGGGGCGCGCCGAATTCCGTGGCGATCGACGATTTCCGCGAAGGACTGCGGGCGCTGCGGCCGGACGTCGCCCTGTCCATGGCGCAACTGCTGTTCACCATTGATTTGCGCCCGCAGCTGCAAGCCTATCGCACGCCCACCACCATCATCCAGCCCAGCGCCGACCCCGTCGTGCCGGTGGCGGTGGGCCGCCATCTGGCCGGGCTGTGGCCGCAGGCCGAACTCGTTATCGTCGAAAGCAGCGGCCACCTGCCCCATGTGACGGCGGCGGATCAGGTCGCCGCGATTCTGGCGCGCGTGGCGGCGTGAGGGTATTTTGGCTGCCGCTCGGGAACCGCGCGCCGCCGCCGCCGTTCAGCCTGTTGTCTGGCTGTTCGGAACCCCTCCATGCCCACGCGCCGCATCCATCTGATCAATCCCAAGACCGATTCCCTGACCACCCGCCCGATTTATTTCAACCGCGCGCTCTATTCTCCGCTCGCCGGTCTGTTGGCGGTGGCGGCCTGCATCCCGCGCGACCAGTATGAAGTCGTGCTGACGGACGAAAACATCGAGCCCGTCGATTTCGACCTCACGGCGGATCTCGTGGGCATTTCCGCCATGACCTCCTATGTCAATCGCGGCTACGAAATCGCCGACGCCTTCCGCCAAAAGGGCGTGCCCGTGGTGATGGGCGGCGTGCATCCGAGTTTTATGGCGCAGGAGGCGCTGTCGCATTGCGACGCCGTGGTGGTGGGCGAGGCGGAGCTGGTGATGGACCGGCTGCTCGACGATCTGCGCGGCGGCGCGATGCGCGGCATCTACCGCTCGCACCAGCTGCATCCGATGGTCGGCATGAAAATGCCGCGCTACGATCTGCTGAAACAGAACCGCTATGTGAACAAAACCTTCGTGCAGACCTCGCGCGGCTGCCACACGGGCTGCACCTTTTGCGCCGAACCGCTGATGAACGGCCTGAAATTCCGCTACCGCCCGGTGGACGAGGTGATCGCGGAAATGGAGGCCTGCGGCTCGCGCAACATCTCCATCAACGACGCCGATTTCTTCGGCACGCCGGAGCGCCCGAAAGAGGTGATGCGGGCGCTGAAAGGACGCGGCTTTCGCTGGCAGGCCGGCGTCACCTCGAAGCTCGCCGAAGACGACAGGATGCTTGAGCTGGCGGCGGAAAGCGGCTGCACCATGCTCAGCATCGGCTTTGAATCGATTTCGCGCGACACGCTGAAAAGCGTGCATAAATTCGTCAACCAGCCCGACCATTTCGCCGCATTGGTGCAGAAGATTCAAAGCTACGGCATTTCGGTGTTCGGCCTGTTCATGTTCGGCTTCGACGGCGACGACGCGACCGTCTTCGACCACACCGTCAATTTCAACATCGACGCCGGCTTCGACGCCTGCGCCTTTTCCGCCCTCACCCCCTATCCGGGCACGCTGACTTGGTACGAGATGAAAAAGGCCAACCGCATCGTCTCGTTCGACTGGACCATGTACGACCAGGGCCATGTCGTCTATCGCCCCGCGCAAATGGAGCCGGACACGCTGCGCCTTGGCCTCGACGGCGCCTACAAGGATTTCTACTCGGTCAAATCCATCGCCAGCCGCTTCCCGCTCACCGGCAAGCGCAGCCGCGCGCAATGGCTGATTTACAATCTGTTCATGCGCAAGGCGTCGAAGACGGAAAACATCGAGAGCATCGCGCCGGCCACGCCGGAAACGCAGCACGCGCCCAACCCACCGATCCTGCCGATCAAACGCGAATGGCGCGAGGCCGTGCTCGAAGGTTTGGAGCCGGAACCCGAATTGCGCCAATCGGCGGAATAGGCCGGCGGCGCGACGCAAAACAAAAACAAGAATCCCGCGACAAAGCCAATACCGCAATGTTCATGGTATGTTCCACGTGAAACACCCTTGATCAAAACATTGATTTACATATGTAATTTGGCGAAACCGTCGAGAACCGCCTCAGCGCAACCAAATGGTTGTCCGTTCAAAAACAAACAGAAATTTGCGTCTTTTTGCACGAAATTCGCAAAAATCGTCGCGAATCTCGCTGTTTTTGCAATTTTCGATTCAACCAAAAATTGAAATTCTGGGAAATTGGCCTCCGCGCGGCCTCAGCCAAGAGTCCAAAAAGACGCCAGCGCCGCCTTCACTTGTACAAAAAGTTCCGGTCCGAAATCACTGACCATATTTTCCCAAATGCTTTGGCGTCCGCATCGACATGATCGTCGAAATGTTCGAGTTTTTCCGCAAAATCGGCGCAAGCGCCATCGGTCCAGATCATCCGCCGGAACAACAGCCATGCGACATCCGCGACCTCATGCGTGGAGGGCTGAATGTTCGACGCCAGACTGTTGTCGGCGACCGACGTCAGGAACGGAAAAACGACGCCCGCCTTGATCTTGGCGTCATGAACCAACCGGCGCATGAAGATATCGTAAGGCAGATCCAGGGTCTCGTTTTCGGCAAAACAAGACAGCGCCTTCTCCGCCGCGCCCGCCTTCACCACATAGGCCGTCGTGCCGAAAAAACTCGGCAGGAATCGCAAATCGATAATCCGGGACTGTCCGGTCTTTTGAAATTCCTGTTTCAATCGAACGAGATGATACTGGGTCGGAATGTCGGGAACGCCGACGTCGGTGAAAATGACATCCCAGTCGTTTGAGGCAGGGTCACGCAAAAGCGCGTCCAAACCGACGAAGGTCGAGGGGCCGAACAGCACGTCGTCTTCCGCCACCAGGGCGTCGTCGCCCCGGCGGGCGATCTCGGCGATGATGCGCCGATGACTCAGCAAGCAGGCTTTTTCAGCCGGGCGAATGCGGCCGTCGACGCCCTCTGCGACCACCTCGTCAGCCGTTACGGCGGGAAAGCGGGTTAAATCCCAGTTCTGCGTGCGGAAGCGATTGAAATTCTCCTGCACGGCCGCCCGCCTGTGCGTTTCCGCATCGAGATTGATATAGAAGCAATCCATGACTGATCTCGTGAACGGCGGGCGAAACAAAGTTTTGACGCGCCCCCACGTCTCCCCCGAGGGCAGGCGCGCGTTCGGGAGTCTCCGTCTCTATTGAGCTAAACTTGTGCGAAGCCGATGCGCCCACACATGCCTCGCGCGAGGAAAGAGTGACAGCTTCGGGCGCCGTCGGCGCGCCTGCGCCGCCGGCGCATTTGGACCGGGGGGCGCGCGATGATCGGAAGCAACAGTCAACAGATCACGGTTGAACGGCTTCCCGCGCAACGCCGGCGCAATCTGTTGATCCTGCGCGCGGGCGACTCGCCGCGTCCGTCGTTTTTCTTTTCCCTGCCCGATCCGCGCAGCTTCGACATTTTCGTCAGTTATTATGCCGGACCGGCCAACAACGATATTCTGGCGACCCAGGCCGAAGGCGTTTTTACCGGCGGATTGTCGAAATTCCACAGCGTGCATGAAATGGCGCGGGTTTATCCTGACATCGCCGACTACGAACACATCATGATCGCCGACGACGATCTGGAGTTTCGTTTTTCACTCGACGATTTCTTCGCCTTTTGCGGCGCGCAGGGGTTCGATCTCGCCCAGGCCTCGCTGACGCGGGACTCCCATGTCTCGTTCGCCCTCACCTGGAACCATCCCGGCCACAGCTTCCGCCGCACCAATTTCGTCGAGGTGATGGCGCCCTGCTTCTCCCGGCGCTATTTTGGCAAGATGTTGCATTCCTTCACTTATTCGATTTCGAGCTGGGGACTCGACGTCTATTGGGGCCATCATCTCGGCGACGAATATGTCGCCGCCATCGTCGACGCGTTCGAGATGCGCCACACCCATCCGTTCGACCCCAACGGCGAATTTTACAATTATCTCCGCGCGATCGGCGTCGATCATAATCGGGAATTGCAAGCGATCCTCGCGCATCTCGGGATCGCCCGCTACGTCCCGCAGGCGCTGACATCGGCGCCCGCGAGCGGAACGGCGGCGTAGGAGCGCCGCCGCTGAAAATTCAGACCGCAGCCTTAACCTGGCGCCGCCCCGCATGCAGCAGCGGCTCGGTATAGCCGTTCGGCTGGCGCGCGCCTTCGAGCACCAGGGCGCAAGCGGTCTGGAACGCCACCGAAGACCCGAAATCCGGCGCCATCGGGCGGTAATTGGGGTCGCCCGCGTTCTGCTTGTCCACCACCTTGGCCATGCGCTGAAAAGTGGCGAGGATCTGATCGGCGTCGATGACGCCGTGCATCAGCCAGTTGGCGATATGCTGCGAGGAAATCCGCAGCGTCGCCCGATCCTCCATCAGCCCGACATTGTGGATGTCCGGCACCTTCGAGCAGCCGACGCCCTGGTCGATCCAGCGCACGACATAGCCCAGAATCCCCTGCGCATTGTTGTCGAGTTCCTGCTGCACCTCCTCCGCCGACCAATTGGCCCGGTCCGCCAGAGGCAGCGTCAACAGATCGTCGAGGCTGGCTTTTTCGCGAGCGGAAATCTCCGCCTGCCGCGCCGCGACATTGACGCGGTGATAATGGGTGGCGTGCAGCGTGGCGGCGGTGGGCGAAGGCACCCAGGCGGTGTTGGCGCCGGCGTTGGGATGCCCCACCTTCGCCTTGAGCATATCCGCCATCAGGTCCGGCATGGCCCACATGCCCTTGCCGATCTGCGCCTTGCCGCGAAAGCCGGCGCGCAGGCCGACATCGACATTGTTGTTTTCATAAGCCGCGATCCACGGCGTCGCCTTCATGTCGTTCTTGCGAATGAAAGGCCCCGCCAGCATGGACGTGTGCATCTCGTCGCCGGTGCGGTCGAGAAAGCCGGTGTTGATGAAGAACACGCGGGATTTCGCCGCGCGAATGGCCTCTTTCAGATTGACGGAGGTGCGGCGCTCCTCGTCCATAATGCCCATCTTGATCGTGTTCGGCGCCAGCCCCAACCGCTCCTCGACGAAATCGAACACATCGTTGGCGAAAGCCACTTCCTCCGGCCCGTGCATCTTCGGCTTGACGATATAGATCGACCCGGCGCGGCTGTTGCGCAGCCGCCCTGACCCGCGCAAATCGTGCAGCGCGATGGTCGAGGTGACCAGAGCGTCGATCAGCCCCTCCGGCGCCTGCGCGCCATCGAAAGTCACAAGATCTGTGGTCATGAGATGGCCGACGTTGCGGATCAGCAGCAGCGCCCGCCCCGGCAGGGAAAACGGCGTCCCGTCCCGGCGCAGATAGTCGCGATCCCCATGCAGCGTGCGGGTTTCCGCGCCGCCCCGCTTCTCGAAGGTCGCGGACAAGTCGCCCCGCATCAGGCCGAGCCAGTTGCGATAGACGAGAACCTTGTCGTCGGGATCGACGGCGGCGACAGAATCCTCGCAATCTTGAATCGTGGTCAGCGCGGATTCCAGGATGACATCGCTGATCCCCGCGGGATCGTCGCGCCCCACCACGGTCGTGCGGTCGATCACGATCTCGACATGCAGGCCATTATGCACCAGCAGCAGACGCGACGGATTGTTGGCGTCGCCGACATATCCCGCCAGCCGCGCGGGATCGGCCAGCGTGGTGGCCCCGCCCGCCACATCGACGCGCAAAAGCCCGTTCTCGATGGCGAATCCCTTGGCGTCCTTCCACGCCTCGCCTTGCAGCGGCGCGATCACGTCGAGAAAATCGCGCGCCCAATGCACCACGGCGGCGCCCCGCGCCGGATCATATCCGCGCGCCCCCGGATCGACCGGAGCCAAGGCATCCGTGCCATAAAGCGCGTCATAAAGGCTGCCCCAGCGCGCATTGGCGGCGTTGAGGGCGTAGCGCGCATTGCTGATCGGCACCACCAGTTGCGGCCCGGCGACATGCGTGATCTCGGGATCGGCCTTGGCCGTCTCCACCGCGAAATCCCCGCCCTCCGGCAGCAGATAGCCGATCTCGCCCAAGAATTTCTTGTAGGCGGCGGCGTCGTGAGTCTCGCCGCGCCGTTCGAGGTGCCAGCGGTCGATCTTCTCCTGCAGGGCGTCGCGCTTGCGCAGCAGCCGCCGGTTGTCCGGCGCAAACCGCGCCAGCAACTCCTCCAGCGCCGACCAGAACGCGTCGGGCGATACGCCCGTCCCCGGCAGGGCCTCGTCCTCCATGAACCGCCGGAACGCCGGCGCAATCCGTATATCCGCCACGTTGTCCTCCCTGAATTATTTTCGCCTGTCGCCTGACTACAACGCGATCAGCAGAATAAACGGCGACAGGACATAGCTGAGCGCGGTCGAGATCAGCACCAGGCCGGCGACTTCCTCTTCATGCGCACCATATTCGCGCGCGAAAAAATAATTGAACACCGCCACCGGCATGGCGCTCTCGACGATCAGAACGCCGCGCTCGGCGCCATTGAACCCAAACGCGGAAGACACGACAAGGCCCCCAAAAAGACCGAGACCGATGCGCGCCAGCGAGAACGCCGTCTGGCGCGGCCAGGCGCTGGCGCCGAATTCGGCCAGCGCGCAGCCCAGCCCCAGCAGCATCAGCGGAATGGTGACGTCGCCCACCAGTTTTAATGATTTCACCACCCAGTCGGGCGCGACGATCCCCGCCTGCGAGCAGGCGACCGCCGCCAGCGCGGCATAGAGAAACGGCGCGCGGAACAAAGCCGCCAGTGTGATGCGGCCGCGCGCCATGGCCGGGCCGAAGGTGAACTGGCCGATGGAGGTGATGGTGAAATAGATCATCGCCAGCGCCAATCCGCGCTCGCCAAAGGCGTAAAGGCAGATCGGCAGGCCCATATTGCCGATATTGGGAAAGATCAGCGAGGGCAGGTAAACCCGCCGGTCGTAGCCCAGCAGCCTCAGCGCCGGCGCGGCCACGGCGGCGAACAGCAGCAGGCAGGCCAGCGTCGCCCCGCCCATGCGGGCGATGTCGGCCAGGGCGAAATGGCTGTTGAGCAGCGTGACGAACGTCAGCGCCGGCGCGCCGACCAGCGCCACGAACTGGGTGACGAAGCTCTGGTTGAACGGCAGCGCGCGCAGCCGCCAGAAATAGCCGATCGCCGTGACGATGAAGACCGGCGCGCCGATTTGCAGAAGATCGAGAAGAGGCAAGGCGAAACCTGACGTTTCCGCCTGCCGTAGCAGCTTTTCGGCGCGCTGTCGCTTGGGCCGCCGCAAGCGGGCCTCCGGCCCCGCGCACGCCGCGTCGCGCAAATCGCGTGCATCCGACCTTGACATGACGCATCTAAGATATATCTTGTAACCATCGAAAACAGGAGAACACAGAAATGCGAATGTTCCACAGAGGCGGCCGCCACGGCTGCGAAAACTTCGGCGGTCCCGATCTCGACCACGACGCCGGCGGCGACCCGCGCGAAACCCCGTTCGGCGGACGCCGGGGCGGCTGGTTCGACCACCTGCGCGCCATGCGCGGCGAAGGCTTCGGCCGGCACGGTTTCGGCTTCGGACGCGGCCACGGACATGGCGGCGGACGCGGCGAGGGCGGCGGCCGCAAGCGCATGTTCGAGGGCGGCGAACTGCGGCTGGTGATGCTGCTGCTGATCGAGCAGGAGCCGCGCCACGGCTATGACATCATTCGCGAGCTGGAGGCCCGCACCGGCGGCGCCTATGCGCCCAGCCCGGGCGTGGTCTATCCGACCCTCACGCTGCTGGACGAAACCGGCCTGATCGCCACTCAGGCGAGCGAGGGCGCGAAAAAGCTCTACGCCATCACCGAGGCCGGCGCGGCGGAGCTGGACAAGAGCCGGGCCGAGGCGGAAGCGGCGCTGGCGCGGCTCGAAGCGCTGCGCAAGCGCGGCGAGGCCATGGACATGGGCCCGGTGTTCCGCGCCATGGTCAATCTGAAAGCCGTGCTGGAGCAGAAGGCGCTCGACGCCGGCAATCGCGAGCAATTGCTGGCGGTCGCGGACCTCATCGACGAGGCCGCGCGCAAGATCGAGCGGCTCTGATGCTCTGCCGCGCCGAAACCCGCCACACGGTCGAGCGCCTGCGCCAGGAGCCGAAGAAACGGCTCCTGACCGTGGAAAGCGTCGCGCGCCTGACCCCGTCGATGCTGCGGCTGACCTTCACGTCGCCTCAGCTCGCGGATTTCGTCAGCCACGCGCCCGACGATCACGTCAAGCTGTTTCTGCCCGACCCCAACAGGCCGGGTGAGACGGTGCTGCGCGACTACACGCCGCGCGCCTTCGACGCGGCGGGCCGCCGCCTCACGCTCGATTTCGCCCTGCACGACGCCGGCCCGGCCACCGCCTGGGCGCTCAAGGCGCGGCCCGGCGACACGCTGACCATCGGCGGCCCGCGCGGCTCGGTCGTCGTCGCCGACGATTTCGACTATTATCTGCTGATCGGCGACGAATCCGCCCTGCCCGCGATTGGCCGCCGCGTCGAATCGCTGCGCCCCGGCGTCGCCGTCGCCAGCGTGGTCGTGGTCAACGGGCCGGAGGACGTCCAGACTTTCGCCGCCGCCGCGCATTGGACGCCGCTCTGGGTGTTTCGCCGCGGCGCGCACGCCGACGACGCCACCCTTTTGCGCCGGGCGTTGAGCGGGTGGGCCAAACCCGAGGGCGACGGCTTTGTCTGGATCGCCGCCGAGGCCGCCGTCGCGCGGCGGCTGCGCGACTACATGATCGAGGATCGCGGCCATCCCAAAAACTGGATCAAGGCCGCCGGCTATTGGGTGCGCGGCAAGGCGGGCGCGCATGAAAAGTTCGAGGCCTGAGCCTGCTTTAACCGGCGCGACAATCGCGCGCCAAAATCGATCAACGGCGTCTCGATCCAATGGAACGAGACCAACGACCACGCCAAACACCCGGCGACCGCGCCCAGATAAAACAGCGCGCCCGCCCCGGCGAACGGATAAGTGGCCAATTGCTGCCACAGATAAACGCCGTAGGACACCCGGCCGGTCGCCTGCAAAGGCGGCGACAGCAGGACATCCCGCCACCGGGACGGACTCAGCATCGTCCACATCAGCAGCGTCGGGATGACGGCGACAATCGCCAGC
The DNA here is from genome assembly GCF_900187365.1 of Rhodoblastus acidophilus. Taxonomy (GTDB): domain Bacteria; phylum Pseudomonadota; class Alphaproteobacteria; order Rhizobiales; family Beijerinckiaceae; genus Rhodoblastus; species Rhodoblastus acidophilus. The sequence continues at coordinate 54,940 of NZ_FYDG01000003.1, read as the reverse complement.
CCGGCCAGCTCATAGCCGGCATGGCGCGCCCAGGCGAGCGCCGGCGCCGCCGCGAGCAGCGCATAGCCGGCCCAGTTCGGCAGCAGCCGGACAGCACGCCGCGCGGAATCCTCGTTCAGCGCCAGCGCCACGCCGGCGCCGATGAACACGAACTGGATCAGAATGTCGAAGGCCGAAAAAACCAGCCCCAACAGACAGAAAACGATCAGCATCGCCAGCGCCGCCGGGCGGTTTTGCGCCAGCAGCACGAGGAAGGACGGGATGACCAGATAGAACTGCTCCTCGACCGACAGGCTCCAGGTGTGACCGCCGAGCCATCCGCCGCAATCGGCGTTGGCGATGTTGCAGGTGAAGGTCAGGGCGCGCGCCAGCGGGCCATAGCCATGGATCTCGACCGCGCCCATCCACGCCAGCAGCGCGACGCAGGCCAGATAGGCGACCAGAGGCGGCCCGATCCGAAAGACGCGGCGGGCATAGAACGCCGGCAGCGAGATCCGCCCGGTCTCGCGCCGCTCCCGCATCAGGCCGCGGCAGATCACGAAACCGCTGATCACGAAGAAAATATCGACGCCCAGCCGCGCCAGCGGGTCGAAAGTCGCCAGCGCCGGCGCGCCGAACAGATCGGGCAGTTTGACGCTGGAATGGCCGAGAAGATGCGCGACAAGCACCAGCCCGACGCTGATCGCGCGCCAGCCGTCGAGAACTTCGATGCGGTCGGCGCCGCCCTCGTTGCGCTGTTTCGTCACGTCGCCCCCAGCCAAACCAATCCGCGCGGACGCGGCGCATCCCGAGCCTAGCCGGGATTACCTTAAGGCATGGTATGAGCGCCTCACCCCGCTTCAGGGGGAAGACGACGCATATTATAGAAAACTGGAGACCGGTTCCCGTGAAGACGCCGCGTCAGAACAAAAAGCGGAAATTCCTTCGGCGAACCGGGGTTCACCGAAGCGACTCCAGCGCGGCGGCCAGCTTGGCCTGCAACTTTTCGGCGCTGATCGGCTTGTAAAGGAATTCGAAGCCTCGCAGATCCGCATGGTCGAAGTCGGAGATGGCGGCTTCGCCGGTGAGCAGCAATTTGGCGACCGGCCGCGCCAGACGACATTCGATCTCCTGCGCCGCCTCGACCCCGTTTAAACCGGCGCCGAGCCGGAAATCGGTGACGATGGCGTCGATGGAACGCGCCCGCAGCGCCAGATCGAGCGCATCCTCGCCGCTCGCGGCGGCGAGCGTGTCATAGCCGCCTTCGCTCAGGATGGTTTCGATGGCGAGGCGCAAGATCTGATTGTCCTCGATCACCAGCACCAGTCCGCCGCGGCTCTCGGCCCTGACGATCTGGGCCGGCTTGGGCGCCGCCGGCGCCGACACCGGCAGCCAGACCGAAAAACGTGAGCCGCGCCCCGGCCGCGACGACACGGTCACATCGAGGTTCAGCAGGGCGGAGACGCGGGCGACGATGGCCAGCCCGAGTCCCAGCCCTTGCGTCAAATCGCGGCCGGGATTGTCGAGCTGGGTGAATTCCTGGAAAATCTCCGCCTGTTTTTCCTTGGGGACGCCGATCCCGGTGTCGATGACGTCGATGCGCACGCCCTGCCCGCGCCGGCGCATCGCCAGCAGCACGCCGCCCTGGCGGGTGTAGCGCAGCGCGTTTTCGATCAGGTTGCGCAACACGCGCTCCAGCAGCGCGGGATCGGTGCGGGCGTGCAGATCGAGCGTGCGCGCCCGCATGTGCAGGCCGGCGGCGTCCGCCTTGGAATCGTATTCGGCCGCCAGACGTTCGCACAATCCGCGCAGCGACACGGTCTCGACCGTAGGCTCCACGCCGCCGGCGTCCAATCGCGACACGTCGAGCACCGCGGTCAGCAGCACATTGAGCCCCCCAAGCGCCTTGTTCATCAGGCCAAGAACCTGCGCCGCCTTGGGGGTGCTGTCGAGATGGCGCTCGATCAGCGGCAGCAGCAGCATCAGCGATTGCACCGGCTGGCGCAGATCGTGGCTGGCGGCGGCGAGAAAACTGGATTTGGCCAGATTGGCGCGCTCGGCCTCGGCCTTGGCGGCGGCCAGCGCGACGGTGCCCTGGACGAGTTTGGTGATGTCAAGCTGGCTGACGAATACGCGGGAGGGGCGCCCGTCCGCGTCGCATTCGGCGCTCCACCGGCTTTCGATCCAGCGCTCGCCGTCGTCGGTCATCACCCGGTAGCGCAACGGCTCCGACGGCAGGCCGGCGTAGAACGCGTCACGGGCCTCCAGCAGTTTCGACCGGTCGGCCTCGACGACATGGCCGAGCAGGCCCTCGAAGGACGAATCCACGCTGGCGTCGGCGATCTCCGGCAGGAAGCCCATGACCTCGGCGTGATTGTCGGCCAGCTCCAGCCGCTGGTTTTCGAGGTCGAACTCCATATAAGTGAGCCGCGCCGCATCGGCGGCATGGCGCAACTGGCGCTGGACGCGGCGCAGCGCGGCCTCGCTCTCGCGCAGCGCCAGCTCGGCGGCCTTGGCCTCGGTGATGTCCTGGACAATGCCGCTCACCCGGGACGGGCGCCCGCTGACGTCGAAGGAAGTGCGCACGCGCGAGCGGAACCAGCGTTCGGCGCCGTCGTCGGCGCGACGCAGCCGGAATTCCGCCTCATAGCCTCCGGGGCCGCCGAGCGCCTCGTCCGCGCACGCCAGCAGCCCGACGCGGTCCTCGGGATGGACCAGCGCCAGGAAATCGTCGAAGCCGTCCGGCTGCGGCTGCAGCCCGTAGAGCTTGTAGAAGCAGGGATTGAACTGGGTGCGGCCGGTGGGCACGTCCCACCACCAGGTGCCGATTCCAGCGCTGGCCTGCGCCTCGGCCATGCGCAACTCGCCCTCGCGCAACGCCTGCTCCGCGCGGGCGCGCTCGGCCCAGGCCCAGGTGCGCTCGGCCACCTCCTCCGCCAACGCGAGATCGGCGGCGCTCCACGCCCGCGGCGCGCGTTGATGCACCGACATGACCCAGGCCAGCCGGCCGCCGGCGACCAGCGGAACGCTCAGGAAAGCGCCGATCTCCGCGAGGCGGGCGCGCGCCTGGACCTCCGGCGCGGCGAGACGCGGGTCCGTGGCGACATTCGGAACCATGACGCGCTCGTTCGACCGCAAATAGGCGACGACAGGGCCGAAATCCGTCAGGCGGTGCACGCCGATATAGCTCGGCATTTTCCCGTCGTTCCATTCGCGCGCGATGGTGACGAAATCGTCGCGCGGATCCACCTCCGCGAAAATCACCCGGTCGGCGCCGAGCCGGCGGCCCAGCTTCTCGGCCGCCAGGGCGACAATGTCATTGGCGTCGGTCAGGGTCTTGAAGGCGTCGACCAAGCCGAGCAGCAATTCCTTGCGCGCCTCGCTCTCGCGCAGCGCCTCTTCCGCCGTCTTGCGGGCGGTGATGTCGCTGGCCGAGCAGAACCATTCCTTGATCTCGCCATGCGCATCCAGCAGCGGCGCGGCGCGGGAACAGATCCAGCCGATGCCGCCGGCGATCCGTTTGACGCGATGCTCCAGCTCGAACACGCCCTTGCGCTGGATGGCCTCGTCGATCGCGGCGAGAACGCGCGCGTGCTCGTCGGCGGGCAGGAACCGGTTCAGCCAGGCGGCGTCCACGTGTTCGACATCCGCCAGGAACTCGGCGCCCTTGAAACGCCGGAGTTCCGTCCAGTCGGCGTTCATCCGGTAGATGACATGCGCCGTGGCCTCGGTCAGCATGCGGAAACGCGTCTCGCTCTCGCGCAGCGCCTCCTCCGCCCGCTTGCGCTCGGTCAAATCAATCGCGACGCAAATGACGCCGATGATCGCGCCGGTCGGATCGCGGCGCGGCTCGACGCACAAATCCCAGGTCTCGACCGGGCCGCCCGGCAAGGCGGTCTGCACTTCGGCGCGGGTCGGCTCGCCGGTGGCGATGACCTTGCGCTTGATCGCCGCCAGGGGCGCCGCGAAGGCCGGGTCGAGAATTTCGTCGTCGGTGAGGCCGATCGGGTCGGGATGGCCGGGCTTGGGATTGAACACCCAGGTGTAACGCAGGTCCAGATCCTGCTCGAACACCACGCTGGGGGAATTGGCGAGGGCGAGCCGGAACCGCCGTTCGCTTTCAGCCAGGCCGAAGCGCGCCGTCCGCCACGACGCGATCTCGTCGAGCGGCGTGACGATCAAGGCGACGCAAGGCGCCCCGTCGAACATGAAGGGCGCGGCGGCGACATGCGTGGGCAGCGGCCGGCCGGCCGGCCCGCGCAGCGCCGCCTCGATGGCGACGTCGCATGTCTCGCCCACGCGCAGCATCCGGGCGAACCGCTCGCGATCCGCCTCGACGACCAGATCGGCCAGTCGCGCGCCGATCAGGGTTTCCCGGCCCAGCGCGCGCGCCAGGGCGCCGTTGCAATAGACCGCCACCCCGTCCCGCAGCGCCACCACCGCCTGCGACATCCGCTCAATCAGCGTCCGGTAAGGCTCGTTGGCGCCGCGCAGCGTGAAGACGCGCGGTCCGGCCGCCGTCTCCACCACGAGCGCGTCGGCCTCGCCCATCACCAGCGCCTGCAGCGTTTCGACGGCTTCCTCCGTCGCCGGGATTTTGGCGAGGGGAGCGGCGCGCTTCTCGCTCATGACGGCGCTCCCGGGGCGATCACCGGCCGCCACGACAGGCCGAGCCCGGCCGCCAGCCGCACGGGGTCGCTGATGTCGCCGACAAACATTTTCGTCGGTCCGGGCGACAGCCGCAGCAAGGTCGGAAGGGCGAGGATCTGGTGATCGCGGGCGAGGACCGGATCGAGAAACGCGTCGATGACGTCGAGCCGATAGGCGCCGGGAAGACGCGTGTCGCAAAGGTTGCGCACGGCGGCGACGGCGCGCATCGAGCGCGGCGTGGCGCCGCTCACGAACAGCAGCAGCCGATAAGCCTCCCGCCCCTCCATTCGCCCTCCCGTCAATCTGTCATTTCAATATCCAAAGCCACGATGACCCGCTCTTTCATCGACAAATCGCCGATGATCTTGGTGATCGGCGGCGGCAACCGGCGCACCAGCGTGGGCACCGCCACGATCTGATCGGCCCGCGCACGCTCGGGATGCGCGACGAGATCGATCACCTCCAGTTCGTAGCGGCCCGGCAGATATTCGTCGCAAACCCCCTTCAGATTGGCAAGCGCCGCCTGCGAACGCGGCGATCCCCCGGCGATATACAGCCGGAGCAGCCAGCGCTCGGCGTCGGCGCCGGTCACGTGCGCCCCCGGTGACGCCCCGCCTCGGCCGCCTCGCGCCGGAACTGGGCCGCTGCCTCCTCGGCGCCCTGCTGGCGCGCGAACAGCATGTCGGCCTCGCGTTCGCTTTGCGCCAGCTTCGACTGCAATGTGGCGATCCGCGCCCCGAGTTCGCGGCGCCGGATCTCGATCATGCGCTTGCGGGCCTCCGCCGCATGGCGGCGCTCGACCTCCGCGGCGTCCGCCGCGGGTTCCCTCCCCGCATCCTTGGCCGCGCCAGAAACCGCAGAGCTCGGGACCGCAGAGTTGGGGACCGCAGAGCCAGAAACCGCAGAAACTTGGACCGCAGAGCCTTGGACCGCAGAGCCCTGGACCGCAGAGCCCTGGACCGCCACGCCAGGAACCGCCACGCTATTGACGACCGACCGCGCGGGCGAAGCCGCCGAAGGCGCGGCGAGACGCGGCGCGGGGGCGGCGGGAAGCAGCCTGACGCCTTGCGCGGTCAGCTCGAACCGCCGGATCTGGTGGGAATGAGCGATTCCGCGCGCCTTCCGAATCAACAGGCCGCGCTGGCGTTCGCCGCCGGCCTCGGTCATGCGCGCCTGGAGCCATGCGTCCATCAGCGACGAGACCCCGGCGTGATCGGGCGTCTCGGCGGTCGATTCGGCGAAGGTCAGCAGGGCGGTGACGCCCCGGCCCTTGAAATAATCGATCAGGCGCAGCAGCATGCCGCCGACGTCGCCCCCGAGCTTGAACAGCGGATCGACCACCGCCACGTCCGGCGCGAAACGCTCAACCTCGCGGCACATGCGCGCGAGATGCGTCTCCAACCCCGAAGAACTCGGGCGGCTCGCGACAAAATGCAGCAGTCCGGCGTCGATCCAGCGCTGCAGGTCGATCCCGACCGCACGCATGTTGCGCGCGACCTGCTGCGGGCTTTCCTCGAAGGCGAAATAGACCGCCTTTTCGCCGCGCGCGCAGGCCGCCGCCGCGAATTGGGCGGCGAACGTGGTCTTGCCCGTTCCCGCCTCGCCCGAAAGCAGAATGGAGGACCCGCGCCAGAACCCCTCGCCGCCAAGCATGTCGTCCAGCGCCGGCGCGCCGGTGCGGACGCGCTCGGTTGAAACGTCATGCGCCAGTTGCGGCGAGGCCAGCGCCAGCACGGACACGCCGGTCTCGTCGATCAGGAACGGATATTCGTCGCCGCCATGCGAGGCGCCGCGATATTTGACCACGCGCAGCCGCCGCGTCGCCACCTGATCGAGCACGCGCTGATCGAGCAGGATGACGCAATCGGAGACATATTCCTCAAGGCCGTGGCGCGTCAGCTCGCCGCCGCCGCTTTCGGCGGTGATGACGGATGTGACGCCCTGCGCCTTGAGCCAGCCGAACAGCCGGCGCAGTTCGGCGCGCAGGATCGCCGCGTTGGAAAAACTGGAGAACAGGCTTTCGGGCGTATCGAGCACGACGCGCCTGGCCCCGGCGGTGCGGATGGCGTGGCCGATGCGGAGGAACAGGCCATCCAGATCGTAATCGCCGGTCTCGGCGATCTCGGCGCGCTCGACCCGGACGTAATCGACGGCTAACTGGTTGGCCGCTCTGAGCTGCTCCAGATCGTAGCCGAGCGAAGCGACATTGGCCGCAAGTTCCGCCTCGGTCTCCTCGAACGAGATGAAAACGCCGGGCTCCCCGAACCGCAGAGCGCCCTCGGCGAGAAAGGTCAGGCCGAACAGCGTCTTGCCCGCGCCGGCGGCGCCGCAAACCAGCGAACACCGCCCGGTGGGCAGTCCGCCGCCTGTAATTTCGTCAAAGCCAACAATGCCGGATGGCGTCCTGGCGAGCCTATGCGCCTGCGCGTTCACGTGAAAAGCCCCTCGATGCCTGCCGGCTTCCGTTGCGTCTATTTTTGATCATATTGCGCTATTATCGCGCGCGAGTCTCTTTCAAATTGGCGTTGAGTTTGCTGGGGGACGGCGTTTGCGACGAGGATTCGGCGCCGAGCAGCCCGACAGCGATGCACTTGCGCACCAGCTCGGCAAGGCTACCGCCGCCCATCTTCTTTTTTACGGCGGCGCGATGGCTGTCCACGGTCCGCACGCTCAGCCCCATGTCGTAGGCGATGATCTTGTTGGGCAATCCGCTGACGAGCTTGAGCAGAACCTGCTTTTCGCGCGAAGTCAGCTTGGCGAGGCCCTCGCGCGTGGCGGCGAGGTCGGGCGACTCGGCCTCCATCTCGCCCTGCTTCTCGCAGGCGCCGCGGATCGCCGCGAGCATCGCGTCCGCCGAATAAGGTTTTTGGATAAAATCGGAGGCGCCGCGCTTCATCGCCTCCACCGCCAGGGCGAGATTGCCATGGCCGGTGACGACCACCACCGGCAGGGTGAAGCCGCGCGCGCGCAGAGCCGAGATCAGGTCCAGGCCGCTGAGGCCCGGCAATTGGATGTCGGCCACCACGCAGCCGCGCGTCCGCGCGTCCGCCCGTGCGAGGAATTCCGCCGCCGAGGCATAAGCCTCCGTCTCGAAACCTTCTCCAGCCAAGAGGATTTCCAGAGATTGGCGGACAACTTCGTCATCGTCGATAACATAGATGATCATGCAATCCAAACTCCACCGCATTCCGACCCTGGGTCGGCGTCTTCAGGCTCGTCGGCTGTTCAATGTCTGTGGGCCGTCCGCGCCCACGCGACGCATCTTCCCGAACCATCTTCAATAATTCCAAATAAAAACCATGACATCTTACCGGCTCACTACGCCAAATTGAACCCCCCATCAATTCCGCAGTTCCCGAAAAGCTTGAGCGTGACTGTTCACGCAATGACGAAACCGCATTGCGCCGCGGCGATGCTTGAGCTTGTCCGTTTCACGCCACTCCGTAGAGACCGCAGCACGCCTTGAGCGGAACCTGCAGACGCCTCTGACGTTGAAATTGCGCGGCGCGTTTGGGCCGAGGGGGCGGCGCGCTCCAACGGAAGGATTTTTTCTGAATGAGTACGGAAACGATCAAGGTTTCTCCGCCAGCGGCCTGGCGCCTGAACCACGACACCGTGCGCGCGGCGACGAAAAACCAAGGCGGCGTCCAAGCCGTCGTCCATGTCATCGACGACGAAGCCGATGTGCGCCACGCCATGGAGCTGCTGCTCGAAGGCGCCGGTTTCGTGGCGCGGAGCTATCCGTCGGCCCGCGCCTTTTTCGAATCGAACCCGTACGAAGGCCCGGGCTGCGTCATCACCGACCTGCGCATGCCCGAATCCAGCGGCATCGAGGTGCTGGCCCGCTTGCGGCAGAACGGCGCGGCGCTGCCGGTGGTGATCGTTTCCGGCCACAAGGATGTCGCGCTCGCCGTCCACGCCATGAAGAAGGGCGCGATCGACTTTATCGAAAAGCCTTTTTCCGCGGAACGACTGATCGAGACGGTGCGCGCCGCCGTCGAACGGGTGGCGCGGGCGCCGAGCGAGCCGCCGCAGGCCCGGCTGTCCATGTTGAGCAAACGCGAGCATGAAGTGCTCGACCGCGTGCTCGCGGGCAAGTCGAATCGCATGATCGGCGTGGAGCTGGACATCAGCGAGCGGACGGTGGAGTCGCATCGCGCCTCGATCATGCGCAAGACCGGCGCACGCAATCTGGCCGAACTGGTGCGGCTGGCCGCCGCACAGGGATAGGCGCCTCACCCCGCCCTCCACAAGCCAAGGCGCGGCCGGACGGCGGGCCGCTCCTTCTGCCCCGTGAGCACGCGGGCCGAGGCGACGCCGACCATAATCACCAACTCGTCCTGATCGTTCTTCACGAAAATATCGCCGGCGGCCTGTTCGCCCGCCTTGAGCGCCATATCTGCGATGACGCCCCACGCGCCCGACAAGTCGGAGCAGACTCGCGCGCTCTTGAGCGCGGTGGAGCCATCAGGCCTCCGCAGATAAAATTGATAGCACGCCATCGGCGATCCAATCGGTTCAGCCATTCGCAGAGGTGCGATTCCGGCCGGCAGGCCCTGCGCAAGGCAACCGCCGCCCACCGGAACGGGAGCCGCAAGCGGCGTCGGTCAATCTATTTGGTGTCGTTCGCGACGCATCCATGAGCCTGTCGCGGGGCCTCCGCACAAAGCCTTGATCCGCTCGCGCGGTTGCAAAATCGCGACATGGTCACTCTCCCCGTTCGCGCTGTCGCGACGGAGGCCGCATTTTGCGTGTCATCCGCCAACCTCAAAAGGTCGGCCGGACCCTAACCAAGCGATTCCCCTGAAGCAATCCGAGGAGTTCCCTGCGTAATTCCACGCGCCCGCACGGAAAGCGCGCCGTGCTTTTTCCGTTCTGCTTCCGAGAGATATGCCGAAACTCCCGCGAAGATCGCGCTGAGACTTAGGGGACCGGACGGCGAGCGGGAGCGCTGTAGGGAGAAAGAGGCGCGGATGATTTGCAAAGCCGCCTTGCCAATCGCCGCCAATCTGGCTAAGAGGACTCAACCGCGTCGCGGACGCCGCAATAGCTCAGCTGGTAGAGCACCTCATTCGTAATGAGGGGGTCGGGGGTTCGAATCCCTCTTGCGGCACCAAAGCACCATCCCAAAACGTCCGAAACAGTCTGACAAACCACAGCCAACCCGGGGTTTTCGACGGAATGCCGCTATGTCGCCGCCCGCCCATGTGCGCGTGCAGGCACGCAAAAAGCGGGGAGCTTTGCGATGAACCGCCACACCCACGCCTGACGATAATCAGACATTTGCAAACGCCGATATACGAATTTCCGCCCGACCGTCTCCACACACTCGCGGGGAATTCCCATCCGAATCCGCCAGACCGTCCCGCGCAGGAAGCGTCCCGTCGAGCGTTGCTTGAGACGATGTGTGGCAACGTGACTCGCCTGTGACCCAAAGGCCAGTAGAATCAGAACCTTGAAAAGGAATGGTGGGAGAGGAAGGACTCGAACCTTCGAAGGCGTAGCCAGCGGATTTACAGTCCGCCCCCTTTGCCGCTCGGGACACTCTCCCATCGCCGATTTGCATCAGCCGCCGGCCCGAACCGGCAACGAAAACGGCCCAACCGGGCCGCGTCGTGGGGCGGCTTATGCGCGACTTTATGGGGCTATGTCAACTACAAAAAATCAGCGTCTTCTTGCCAAATCCGGCGCCCCATGACAGGACGAGGCTGGAGACGAACATGAAAAAACCCGGCAAGCCCCCCTTTTCGCGCGCCAAAGACGGCGACAGGCGCCCGCCCGCCCGCAACGTTCCGGCGTCCCCACGCAATGCCGGCAAACCGCTCGCCGGGAGCGACGCCGCCTTTCGCCGTCCCGCGCCCGACCTCGCCGTCATCTATGGCGGCCACGCCGTGCGCGAGGCGTTGCGCGCGAATCGCCGCAAGTGCCTCGACCTGTTCGCCACCGCGCCGGCGCTCGAACGGCTGCAGGCCGAACTCGCCGACCGTGATGTCAAAGTCCATGTCGTCGCCCCCGAAACGCTCGACGCCCGCCTCGGCGCCGAGGCGGTGCATCAGGGCCTGCTGCTGGAGGCCCGCCCCCTGCCCGCCCTCGACATCACCGATATCGAAGTGAAATCAGGCCTGGTGCTGGCGCTCGACCAGATCACCGACCCCCACAATGTCGGCGCGATTCTGCGCACCGCCGCCGCCTTCGCCGTGGACGGCGTGATCGTCACCGAGCGCCACGCCCCGGATTTTTCCGGCGTGCTGGCGAAAACCGCGTCCGGCGGACTGGAACATGCGCCGCTGATCGAAGTCGTCAATCTCGCCCGCGCGCTCGACCAACTCGGCGACGCCGGCTTTTTGCGCGTCGGCCTCGATTCGGAAGGGTCGGCCAGCCTGGAGGACACGGTTTTGTCGCGCCCCACGGTCCTCGTGCTCGGCGCCGAAGGCAAGGGGCTGCGCCGGCTGACCCGCGAAAAATGCGACGTCCTGGCCCGGCTCGACATGCCCGGCGCCATCAAGAGCCTCAACGTCTCCAACGCCTGCGCCGTGGCGCTGACGCTGGCGCGGCAGGCGCTCAACCAACAGGCCTAGCCCGGCGCCGCAAGTTTCTCGGCGCGCCCGCTTGCGCTTCGCGCCGACAACCCTCATCCTCTCAAAAAACAATCATAAGAGCATTCCATGCTTGCCGGGAGGATTCATGACCGACGCCGCCTTGTCGCGCGCCGCCGACGCGCCCCGCCCCATGACGCCGCAGGAGCGGCGTGTGGTGCTCGCCGCCTCCGCCGGCGCCGTGTTCGAATGGTATGATTTCTTTCTCTATGGCTCGCTGACCCCGGTCATCGCGCAAAATTTCTTCTCCAACGTCCACCCCACCGCCGCCTATATTTTCGCGCTGCTGGCCTTCGCCGCCGGCTTCGCGGTGCGGCCCTTCGGCGCCCTGCTGTTCGGGCGGCTTGGCGACCTTTCCGGGCGAAAATTCACGTTTCTGCTCACCATTCTCATCATGGGGCTTTCGACCTTCTTCATCGGCCTGTTGCCCAATTTCGCGGCCATCGGCTTCGCCGCCCCCGTGCTGCTGACGCTGTTGCGCATGGCGCAGGGCCTGGCGCTCGGCGGCGAATATGGCGGCGCCGCCCTGTTCGTCGGCGAGAGCGCGCCACACGGACGGCGCGGCTATTACACCTCGTTCATTCAGCTCACCGCCTCCGGCGGCTTGCTGCTGGCGCTGCTGGTGACGCTGGGCTTCCGGGCGCTGGTCGGCGAAGAGGACTTCGCCCTCTATGGCTGGCGGTTTCCCTTCCTCGCCTCCTTCCTGTTGCTGGCCGCGTCGGTCTGGATGCGGCTGCGGCTGAACGAATCGCCGGCCTACCAGCGCATCAAGCGGGCCGGGCGCGCCTCGGCGGCTCCGATCGCGGAGGCGTTCGGCGTCTGGCGCCATGGCCGGCTGGCGCTGCTGGCGCTGTTCGGCGCCACGGCGGGACAAGCGGTGGTGTGGTACACGGGGCAATTCTACGCGCTGTTCTTCCTGACGCAGACCCTGCGGCTGGATTCGACCACCGCGAGCCTGCTGATGGCCGGGGCTTTGGCGCTGGCCGCGCCGCTGTTCACGATTTTTGGCGCGCTGTCGGACCGAATCGGCCGCAAGCCGGTGATTCTCGGCGGCTGCCTGCTCGCCGCCGCGCTCTATTTCCCGATTTTCCATGGCCTCGCCCAGGCGGTCAATCCGGCGTTGGCGCAGGCCACGGCGCGCGCCCCAGCGCGAGTGATCGCCGACCCGAAAAACTGCGATTTCCAGTTCGATCCGGTCGAGGCCAAGGCGTTCGTCAGCTCGTGCGACATCGCCAAGAACTTTTTGGCCAGCGCCGGCGTGAGCTACGCCAACGTGGCCGCCGCGCCCGGAACATTGGCCAAAATCGCGATCGGCGACCGGGAGATCGCCAGTTTCGAGGGCACGGGCCTCAATGAGGCCGCGCGCGCCGCCCAGCGCGCCGCGCTGGAGCGGCAGGTGGGCGACGCCTTGGCGGCGGCCGGCTATCCGGCGCGCGCCGATCCCGCCAAGGTCAATGTTTTGGCGACGCTGGCGCTGTTGACGGCGCTGATCGGGCTGGTGGCGATGACGTATGGCCCGATCGCGGCGCTGCTGGTGGAGTTGTTCCCGACGCGGATTCGCTACACGGCGCTGTCCACGCCCTATCATATCGGCAACGGCTGGTTCGGCGGCCTGCTGCCGCCGCTGGCGTTTGCGCTGACGGCGGCGAGCGGCGACATCTATTCCGGCCTGTGGTACCCGGTGGCGGTGGCGGCGCTGACCTTTGTCGTGGGCCTGGCGTTTCTGCCGGAGACCCGGAACAGGGACATCACGGCCGGAGATTAAGGCGGGTTGCGCGGCTCGCGCCGGTTTGTTAGCAGAGACGTCTTCGCCGGCTTAGCACAGCGGTAGTGCAGCGGTTTTGTAAACCGAAGGTCGGGGGTTCGATCCCCTCAGCCGGCACCATGTTTCCTCATAATGCGAATGCCGCTCGCGCCCGCGCGAGCTGATTCGTTTTATTTCATTGACTTGCTATTTAATAGCAACCAACGTATTTTACTCAATTGACCGCTTTAAATACGGTACGATAATGAATTAAATATTGCTCATGTGAATACGGTTTTGTCGCGTGGCCGAAATTTTCGTTCTGCTTCCTGCCCACCTCGACAGCGAAGCCTACGCCAAAGGGTTCAAGGCGGGCCGCTCGGCGGATTCCTCGCCATGGGGGTTCGGCCATCTGCAAAGGTTCGGCCACGCCGTCACGTTCAGCCCCGGGCGGCGCCGGAGCCTGTTCGAGCGTCTCGTGCGCAAATTGGTCGGCTTCGATGCGATCCACGGCTTGATCAATCGGCGCGCCATCGGCCACGCTGACGTCGTGCTGACGCATACGGAGGAGGAATATCTGGCGGCCGCCCTGGCCGCACGGCTGTTCCGGCTGAACAAGCCGATCATCGTCGGCAACACGCTGTGGCTGTTCCATCAATGGCCGCGTCTGCCGTTCTGGCGGCGCGGGCTGGCCCGCCGCCTGATCGAGCGCGTCGACCTGCTGACCTGCAACGCGCTTCCCAACGTCGCCGCCGCCGCCGCGCTCGGCCTCGCGCCGGTGCGCTATGTGCCTTACGGCATTTCCCTGGACTCGTTCGCCCCGGTCGAACCCACGCTGCGCGCCGGCGATATGATCGCCGCCATCGGCAACGATCAGGCGCGGGACTGGAAGGCGGTGCGCGAGGTCGCCCTGCAAAACCCGGATTTGCGGCTGCGCGTCGCCTCGCGTTTCGCCCATTCCGATCTGGCCGGGCTGCCCCATGTCGAGATTCGTCCCACCCATGGCGTCGCCGAGACCAACGCGGTCTATGACGCGGCGCGCATGACCCTGGTCTGCGTGAAGGACAATCGCCATGCGTCGGGAATCACCGTGCTTCTGGAGGCGGTCGCGCGCGGCGCCCCCGTGGTTTGCGCCGACCAGGGCGGGCTTAGCGACTATTTCTCCGGCGACGAACTGTGGTTCTACGGCCCCGGCCGCGATCACGCCACGGCGGCGCAGGCCGCCGCCTGCCGCGCCGATCCCGTCGACGTCGAGGCGCTGCGGCGCGCCCGCAACGCCCAGCGGCGATTGCAGCGCTACGGCTACGATTCCCTGACTTTCGTCAAGCGGATCGACGCGCTCATTTCCCAACGCCGGCGGGAATCCGGCCTGGCGGCGCGCCAACGCCGCGCGGCGCCCTCGGTGGTGGCCGGTCGGTCAAGTCAAAGCGGGCGCGGTCGCTCAACGGACGCAAGCAGGCCGCCCGCGCCGCCACGCGCGCCAGCCGCGCGGCTCCCGCAAAAGCCGCCGGCGACGGCGCGTGACGCCCGGCGCGCCGGCCCTCCCGCTTGCGCCGCCGCCGCCAAATCCCTAAAACCTCGCGCAAGCGAGGAACAAATGACCGACTTTCAGCCGAAATCCGATTTTCTGCGCGTCCTGACCGAGCGCGGCTTCATCCATCAATGTTCCGATCTCGCCGGGCTGGACGAGAAGGCGGCGGCGGGCGAACTGATCGCCTATATCGGCTTCGATTGCACCGCGCCCTCGCTGCACGTCGGCTCGATGCTGCCGATCATGCTGCTGCACTGGCTGCAAAAAACCGGCGGCAAGCCGATCCCGCTGATGGGCGGCGGCACGACGCGGGTCGGCGATCCCTCGGGCAAGGACGAGAGCCGCAAGATGCTCACGCTGGAGCAGATCGAGTCCAACAAGAATTCGATCAAGCGCGTGTTCGAGAAATTCCTGACGTTCGGCGACAGCAAGACCGACGCCGTGATGACCGACAATGCGGAATGGCTGACCAAGCTCAACTATATCGATTTCCTGCGCGACGTGGGCAAGCATTTCTCGGTCAACCGCATGTTGGCGATGGACAGCGTCAAGCTGCGGCTGGAGCGCGAGCATGAGCTGTCCTTCATCGAATTCAACTACATGTGCCTGCAGGCCTATGATTTCGTCGAACTCAACCGCCGCCACGGCTGCGTGCTGCAGATGGGCGGATCGGACCAATGGGGCAATATCGTCACCGGCCTCGATCTCGGCCGCCGCATGGGGACGCCGCAGCTTTACGCGTTGACCTCGCCGCTGCTCACCACCGCCTCCGGCGCCAAGATGGGCAAGACGGCGGCCGGCGCGGTCTGGCTCAATTCGGACATGTTGCCGGTCTATGATTATTGGCAGTACTGGCGTAACGCCGAAGACGCCGACGTCGTTAGATTCCTGAAGCTGTTCACCACCCTGCCGATGGACGAGGTCGCGCGGCTCGCCGCCTTGCAGGGATCGGAGATCAACGAGGCCAAGAAGGCGCTCGCCAACGAGGCGACCGCCCTGCTGCATGGCCGCGCCGCCGCCGAGCTTGCGGCGGAAACGGCGCGGAAAACCTTCGAGGAGGGCGTGCTGGCCGACAGCCTTCCGACCATCGCCGTCTCCGCAGCGGACGTCGCGGCGGGGCTTGGAATCCTCACCGCCTTCGTCAAGGCCGGGCTCACCCCCTCCACCGGCGAGGCGAGACGCCAGATCAAAGGCGGCGGCTTGCGCCTCAACGACGCGGCGCTGGCCGACGAGCGTTATGTGCTCGGCGACAAGGATTTCGTCGCGGGCGTCGCCAAGCTGTCGGTCGGCAAAAAGAAGCATGTTTTGCTGAAGTTGCAGTGAATCGCGCGGCGGTCGGGTTCAAGTTCGGCTTGCATCCGGCCGGCGCCTTGATAGTGTTCCGCCAATTGCAATCGCCGCGCGTCCGCTGTCATCGGCGCAGCCGCAAGGGGTGGACTGGAACGTGACGCGCAGCGCCGGGGCGAACCCATGATTCACATCGGCGGCCGGCTCTGGATCGACGAGGGGGAGATTTCGCTATCGTTCCTGCGGGCGTCAGGCGCCGGCGGTCAGAACGTCAACAAGGTCGAGACCGCCGTGCAATTGCGCTGGAACGTCTCGGCCTCGCCGGCGCTCACCGAGCGGGTGCGCGCCAATGTGATGGCGCTGGCCGGCCGGCGTCTCACCAAGAACGGCGTGCTGGTTCTCAACGCCCAGCGCTTCCGCACCCAGGAACTTAATCGCGCCGATGCGCTTGAGCGACTGGTGGAGCTGGTGCGAGAGGCGGCCAAGCCGCCCCCGCCCGTGCGCCGGCCCACGCGGCCCAGCAAGGGCTCGGTGGAGCGGCGCCTCGAAGCCAAGAAAACGCGGGCGCTGCACAAGCAGGGCCGGCGCTTCGTTCACGACGGCGATTGAGCCGTCTCTGCGAGGATGTCAGGAATTGAACGCTCCCGCCCGAATTTTGGTCGTTGAAGACGAGGCTCTTGTCGCCTTTGCGCTTGAAGAAATGCTGATGGATTTCGGCTATGCCGTGGTCGGCCCGGCGCCCAGCGTGGACAGCGCCATGAAGCTGTTAAGCGCGGAAAAGATCGACGCCGCCATTCTCGACGTCAATCTCGGCGGCGAGAGCATCGAGCCGGTCGCCGGGGCGCTGGCGGCGGTTGACGTGCCATTCGTCTTCACCACCGGTTACACCAACGCCTCCGCCCTGCCCCAGGGCTTCAAGGACCGCCCCGCGCTCAACAAGCCGTATCAGCCCGAGGCGCTGCGCGACGCGGTGGCGCGGCTGCTGGGCTGAGGCCGCCGCCCGCCTCGGCGCGTCAACAGCGCTCCGAGGGAATGTTCAGCGAATAGAGCAGCCCCTCCGGGCGCCACTCCTGGCTCGCCACGCCGGCGACATCATAGGCGATGGCCTGCTTGATCAGCCGCGAGCCGAACCCGCGCCGCGCCGGCGCCGTCAAATCGGTCATGCCGGTCTCGCTCCATTCGAACGCGACGGCGGAGCCGTCGCGCCGCCAGCGGCACGCGACCTTGCCGCCCGGAACCGACCAGGCTCCATGCGTCGCGGCGTTGACGCC
This sequence comes from Rhodoblastus acidophilus, assembly GCF_900187365.1. Taxonomy (GTDB): domain Bacteria; phylum Pseudomonadota; class Alphaproteobacteria; order Rhizobiales; family Beijerinckiaceae; genus Rhodoblastus; species Rhodoblastus acidophilus. The sequence continues at coordinate 37,882 of NZ_FYDG01000003.1, read as the reverse complement.
CAATTCATGCAGCACCAGCCCCAGCGCCAGCGCGGCTTTCGGCCGCAACGGCAGCGGCGGCCCCTCGGCCTCGAACCGTCCGTCGTCGCGCGGCGCGACCGCTCCCGCGACGCGCGCCACCAGCGCCGCCATTTCCACGCCGCGCCAGTTCGCCTGGGTGAGCAGCGTGTGGGTGTCGGCCAGCGCCTGCAGCCGTCCCGCCAGCGTCTTGCGCACGGTCTCGAGAGCGGTTCCGCCGCGAAACGTCTGTTCGGCGATGGACTGAACCACCGCCAGCGTGTTCTTCACCCGATGCGCCAGTTCGTTGACGAGAACCCGCAACTGGGTTTCCGACTCCTTCTGCGCCGTGATGTCGATCACGGCGCCAATGAAGCGCACCGCCCGCCCCTCGACGAAATAGGCCCGGCCGCGCGCCAGAATCCACCGCACCGAACCGTCCGGCCAGAGCGCGCGATATTCGACGTCGTAGGGCGCGCGAATTTCGGGATCGAGCACGTTTCGGCACATCCCGTCCACCGGCGCGCGATCCTCCGGATGCAGCCGCTCGAGGAAACGCTGGTAGGAAATCGCCTCGTCGGCGGTCATGCCGAAGATCGACTTGCACGTCGGCGTCCATTCGAGGACGTTGGAGTCCAGATCCCAGTCCCAGCTTCCCATGCGCGCGCTGTCGAGCGCCAGACTGAGGCGGTCCTCGGTCAGGTCGAGCGCGCGCCTGAGCGCCGCCAGTTCGTCCTGACCGCCGGAGTGGGGAGCGTCGGCGGTTTCGGACAGTCTGTCAGTCATTCATGCGCCTTCAAATTCATAACGTCCGGCCGCGGCGGATCGCCTTCCGACACGAACGGGGCGGCGCCACAAGCGCTCAACGCGCCAACGGCCATTCGGATGCACAGGCTCAAGCGGCCGGCGGCGGGAACGCCTCGCGCAATCCTTTAAAATCGTGAGAAAAACAGTTACATTAGCGTCACTTTGCCGCGCGCCCTCCGCGCCGGCGGCCGGGGAAGCCAAATGCAGCGAATCTTGGTGATCGAGGATGAGTTCTTCGTCGCGGCCCATATTGAACATGTTTTGGAGGGTGAAGGGGTGGAAGTGATCGGGCCGGTCGGGTCGCTGCAGGAGGCGATCGTGCTGGCGCGCAACGAGATGGTGGACGGCGCCCTGCTCGACGTGAACATCGACGGCGGCAGGATCGACGACGTGGCCGAGATTCTGGCGCAACGGCGCGTCCCGTTCGTGTTCGTGACCGCCTATGGCCGCGACAATCTGCCCCCGGCGCACCGCGAGGCGGCGGTGGTGGACAAGCCGTTCAAGGACGAGGATCTTATTCGCGAGGTGCGCCGGTTCCGGGTGAATTAGCGCAGAGTCCCGAAAGTCTGCGCGGTTTTTTGAAAAAATATGCGCGCAAACAAAATGCTGACGTGTGTTCGGCGAACGGAGGTTCGCGGAACACATTGCGGCGGCGCTTAACGCCCGGATGGCCCCATTCTTGCTTAAGTTTTAAGCAAAACCGTTTTGAGCCAAGACCGAGGACAAACATGCCGCTTTATTCCTTTCACTGTTCCGCCTGCGACGCCGACGCCGAATTGCTGATGCGCTCCGACGAAACCGCGATCTGCCCGGCTTGCGGCAGCGACAAGATGGAGCGCCTGCCGTCCTGGATCGCGCCGGACCTGAAGATGGAGAAAATCCGCCGGGCCGGACGCGCCCAGGCCGCCGCGTCCGGCGACCTGTCGAATTTCAGCCGGAAGGAACTTTCAACCTTCAAAAAATGACGTGAATCTGTCACGCTTGAGCGAATAAGATCGGCGCATGAACAGCCTCCTGCGCCCCCTCGCTTTCGCCCTGCCGCTGCTGGCGGCCACGCCCGCGTTCGCCCAGACCAAGCCCCACAATGTGGTGCTGTTCGTCGCCGACGGCCTGCGGCCCGGCATGGTCAACGCCCAGACGGCGCCGACCATGACCGCGCTGGCCGCGCGCGGCGTGCGTTTCGCCAACAGCCATTCGCTGTTTCCGACCTTCACCACCGCCAACGCCGCCGCGCTGGCCACCGGCCATTACGCCGGCGACCACGGCGATTTCTCCAACACGATCTTCACCGGCGCCCCCATCGTTCCGCCCCGGCTGGGGCCGACGGTCACGCCCTTCCTCGAATATGACAAGGTGCTCGGCGACGTCGACGCCCATTTCAACGGCGACTACCTCGACGAAGAAACGATTCTCCACGCCGCGCGCGAAAAGGGCTATTCCACCGCCGCCATCGGCAAGCTCGGCCCGACCCTGATTCAGGACCATCTGGCCCGCGATGGCAAGAGCACGATCGTCATCGACGACAGCACCGGCCATGCCGGTCCCGACGACGATGCGGGCGTCGCCCTGCCCGCCGAAATCCAGGCGCAATTGCAGGAAAAGGGGCTGGCGGCGACCCGGCCGCGCGCCAATCCCGGCCCCAATGTCGCGCAGCAGGCGGATTTCATCCGGGCCGCGACCGAGGTGGTCCTGCCCTGGTTCAAGACGCGCGGCCAGACCTTCGCGCTGGTCTATTGGTCGCGCGATCCCGATGGAACGCAGCACGGCCAGACCGATTCGCTGGAAAAGCTCACGCCGGGCATTAACGGCCCGACCTCGCTCGCCGCCATCCGCAACGCCGACGACAATCTCGCCGCCTTGCTCGCCGCGCTGAAAAATCTCGGCCTTGACGGCGACACCGACGTGATCGTGACCTCCGACCACGGCTTTTCCACCATTTCCAAGGAAAGCGCGACCAGTTGGGCGGCGAGCCAGAGCTATGAAAAAATCCCGGCGGGACAATTGCCGCCCGGCTTTGTCGCGCTCGACCTCGCCCAGGCGCTGTCGCTGCCGCTGTTCGACCCGGACAAGGGCAATGCGCCGATTGCGCCCAGCGCGACGCCGAGCCGGGGCAATGGCCTGATCGGCGCCGATCCCGCCCGTCCCGATGTGGTGGTCGCCGGCAATGGCGGCTCCGACCTGATCTATCTGCCGCAAACGCCGGGCGCGGCGTCCGCCCTGGCGCGCCGCATCGTCGAAACCCTGTCGGCGCAGGATTACGTCAGCGGCCTGTTCGTCAGCGACGACCTTGGCGCGATCCCGGGGACCCTGCCGCTGTCGGCCATCGCGCTCAAAGGCGCGGCGGTGACGCCGACCCCGGCGATTGTGGTTAATTTCCGCAGTTTTTCGACGGGCTGCGACGATCCCACCGCCTGCGGCGTCGAGGTGGCCGACACCAGCCTGCGCCAGGGTCAGGGCATGCACGGCTCGTTCTCGCGCGCCGACACCCGCAACATCATGGCCGCCGCCGGCCCCAGCTTCAAATCGGCGTTCGTCGATCGCGCGCCGGCCAGCAACGCCGATCTCGCCATGACCATCGCGCGGCTGCTGGATTTGCGGCTGCCCAAAAAGGGCGATCTGGTCGGCCGCGTGCTGACCGAGGCCCTGCCCAACGGCGCCGAACCCGCCGTCGTCAGCGGACGCAAGGCGTCGGAACCGGACGCGCGCGGCCATGTGACGGAGCTTCTGTTCCAGCAGGCCGACGGCGCGCTCTATTTCGACGCGGCGGGCTATCCCGGCCGCACCCTCGGGCTGCCCGGGCCGGCGGAAAAGTAAGGCGGCGGCGCCTCGGTCTGGCCCCAGCCGTCGGCGCCCCCGAGCCGGGCCTTTTCGCGCGCCAGAATCGCCGGAGCGTCGAGCCCGGCGATCGGCTGCGCCGGATCGGCGGGAATGTCGCCGTCGCGTTGCAGCATCAGATAGCGGGCGCAACACACCCGCAGGAACGAGGCGAAATTCTCGACCTCGCCCTGCGTCTCCAGCAATTCGTCGTAAAGCCGCGCCAGAATCTCGTTGACGCTCAGGCCGTCGCGCGCGGCGATTTCCTGCAGCAGACGCCAATAGATGGTCTCAAGCCGCACGCTGGTGGAGAATCCGCGCAGCCGCGCCGAGCGCAGTTTGCTTCGCCAGAGTTCCGGGTCCGCCTTGATGAACAATTGGCACATGAAAACGCCTCCGCGCCTCGCCCCTCAACAATGGCGAGGCGCGCGGGATTTGGCAAATCGGGGCCGGATCACATCGCCGTGTCGCCGCCCGCCGGTCACGCCGCCTGCGACAAGCCGCTTTCGCCGAGCGCGTGGCCGATCAGGCCGAGGAACTGGTTGAGCCAGGCCGGATGCGCCGGCCAGGCCGGGGCGGTGACGAGATTGCCGTCGGTGACGGCGGCGTCGATGGCGATGTCCGCATAGGTTCCGCCCGCCAGCTCCACTTCCGGCCGGCAGGCGGGATAAGCGGAGACGGTCCGCCCCTTGATCACGCCCGCGGCCGCCAGCAATTGCGCCCCGTGGCAAATGGCCGCGACCGGCTTGTCGGCGGCGAAAAACTGCTGGACCAGCGCGATCACCTGCGGATCGAGCCGCAAATATTCCGGGGCGCGCCCGCCGGGAATCACCAGCGCGTCATAGTTTTCAGCCTCGACGTCGGCGAAAGCGGCGTTGAGGATGAAATCATGGCCGCGCTTTTCGGTATAGGTCTGCTGCCCCTCGAAATCGTGGATCGCCGTGGCGATGCGGTCGCCCGCCGCCTTGCCGGGACAAACCGCGTGAACCCGGTGGCCGACCGCCAGCAAGCTCTGGAACGGGACCATAATCTCATAATCCTCGACGAAATCGCCGGCGATCAGCAAAATCTTCTTCGCGCTCATCTTCATCCTCCCATGCTTGTCGGAGGATGGCGCCGAATTTCCGCGCCGGGTGTTACTGGGCTATCGCGCCCCGCCGCACAAGGAAAAGGGCGCCGTTTCCGGCGCCCCTGCCCGATTACCGGCAAACCTTGCGCGGTCCCCACGGCGTCTCGCGCCACCAGCAGCGGCGCCGCGGCGGCGGGCCGTAGCCGTAAGGCGGCGGCGGCGGTGGGCGGCGCCGCGGCGGCGGCCGGTCGTAGGGATCGTAATAGGGCTGCGCCTCGGCCTCGCCGCTAGTGGCGACGACGCCGCCGAGCAGGGCCGCGCCGAACAGGCGGAACGCGTTCCTGCGGGTCATGTCGTTCATTTCCGCTCCTCCTTTGGGCCAGCCACGCGCCGGTCCGCGAATCGGCATGGCGCCGAAAGATCCGGAAAGCCCACGCTTTTGCAGGCGCTTGCCGGAAGCTGCGCGCGTGGCCGCGCCAGAGCTGGACGAGTCTAGCCGCAGTTTACGCCAAGGCAAGGCCGGCGGCGCTCAAACCGGAGCGGATCGCCCCTTCGATGGTGGACGGCAGCCCGGTCTGCACCCAATCGCCGGCGAGGAACAGGTTGCGCCAGCCCGTCGCCGGCCCGGGCCGCACGGCGTCCTGCGCGGGGGTGGCGGCGAAGGTGGCGCGCTTTTCCTTGATGATCTGCCACGCCGGCAGCGGCGCGGTGAGGCCGGCGACCGCCTGGACCTCGTCCCAGATATGCCCCGCCAGCTCCTCGCGCGAAGTCGCCAGAAAACGCTCGGCGGCGCTGATGGTCACGGAGAGGCGGTCGGGAAAGGCGAACACCCATTCGGTCCAGCCGCCGATCACGCCGGTCAGCAGCGGCATGTGTTTCGGCGCGGCGCAGGCGAAATGGGCGTTGACGATGGAGCGGAATTCGGTCGGCGCCGACAGGCCCGGAACAAGCTCGGCGGCCACCGGCGCCGTCACCGCCAGCACCACCTGGTCTCCGGCTTCGAGCGCGACGGTGTGCTCGCCGAAATCCAGCGCCGCCACGCGTTCGCCGTCAAAAACCAGGGCGCGCAATTTCGCGCCAAAGGCGACCTGCGCGCCGCGTCCGCGCAGCCACGCCAGCGCCGGATCGACAAAGGCCGCCGACAGACCCTCGACCGCCACCACGGGCCGGCAGGAGTCGCCCCCTTTCGCAAAAGTCTCGCGGACGATGGCGGCGGCCAGCGTCGCCGACGCCTCCTCCGGCGCCGTGTTCAGCGCCGAAACGAAAATCGGGTCCCACAGCCGCCGCGCCACGTCGCCGTCGCCGAGGAACGGCCGCAGGGTCTGGCCGGGTTTGGCGAACAGCATTTTGGCCAGCGCGAGATAATCCAGCCCCGCCGTGTCCGGCAGGCGGCGGTCGGGAACCAGAATCCACCACGGGATTTTGCCGGCATTGGGCCGCAGCCGCCAGCGCGCCCCACGTTCGAGATCGCAGAAGTCGAACGCGGCCTCCTCGAAAATCGCCAGTTTGTCGAAACCGCCGGTCTTCCGGGCGTAATCGAGCGCCGCGCTATTGCCCGACAGCAGCAAATGATTGCCGTTGTCGATGGTCATGTTCAGCGTGGAATCGAAATAGGAGCGGCAGCGCCCGCCCGCCTGCGGCGCCGCCTCGTACAGCGCGACCTCGAACCGCTCCGCCAGCTCCACCGCCGCCGACAGGCCGGCGAGCCCGGCGCCGATGACGTGAACCCGCGCCATCAGTACAGGCCGTAGCGCAGGAAGGCGCCGAGCAGCGCCAGTTTCGGCGTCGCGATCTTTTCGCGCGGCGCCTTGAAGCCGCGCCTGTCGAGCCGCCGCCAGATCGCGCGATAGGCCAGATACATGATCTTCGGCGCGCGGATTTCCGCCCGGGGACGGCCCGCCATGATCGCCTCGGCCTTGTCGAAATGGGCGCGGGCCTGCGCCAGCAACGGCCGGCCCACTGGATCGAGATCGTCGCGCGCCGCCGCCTGTTCCGGCGTGGCGTCGAGGATTCCCGCGCCGATCAGCAGGTCGCGCGGCAGGTAGAGCCGGCCGATCCCGGCGTCCTCGTCGATGTCGCGCAGGATGTTGGTCAGTTGCAGCGCGCGGCCGAGATGATGGGCGAGGTCGATCCCCTCCTGCTCCGGCAGGCCGAACACCCGCACCGACAGCCGCCCCACCGCGCTGGCGACGCGGTCGCAATAGAGATCGAGCTTTTCCGCGTCGGGCGCGACGATATTCTCGTCCACATCCATCTGCATGCCGTCGATCACGGCGAGAAAATCCTCCCGCCGGAAGCTGAACTCGCGCAGCGGCGTGATCAGCCCCTGCGCCAGCCCGGCATGGCCGCCGTCATAGAGCGCGGCGATGTCGCGCCGCCAGACGTCGAGCGCGGCGGTCTTCTCCTCGCGGCTTCCCTCGCCATCGGCGATATCGTCCACGGCGCGGCAGAACGAATAGATCTCGAACATCGCGTCGCGCTGCGCGCGCGGCAGGATGGCCATCGCCCGGTAGAACGAGCTGTTGCGCGCGGTTTCGCGCGCCACCTCATGAGACGCGAGGCTCATCTGGCTCTCCCGATCACGCGTGACAGCGCCTCAAGGCCGGCGGCGGCTGAGGCGCCCATAATCATTTCGGGCTTGCTGAGCTTCACCTTTTCGCTCAAGGGGTCGCGCAACGTCAGCATGTCCACGATGCTGTAGGCGTGGCGCACGATCACCGCGATCTCCAGCCCCAGACGGAAATCCGCGATGGCGCCGGTCAGCCCGGCGCCGCGATCGAGCAGGGCGCGGTTCTTCCACGCCAGTCCCTGCAAACACGCCAGCAGCTCCGGCGAGCTTTTCGCCTCGCCCAGATCCTCCACGCGCGCGCCCGCCGCCTCGAGCGCGTCCTGCGGAAGGTAGACGCGGTCGAGGCTTTTGAAATCCTTGGCGCAATCCTGCAAATGGTTGTTGATCTGCAAGGCCGCGCAAACATCGTCCGAGGCCGCCCACAGCTTGTCGCTCTCGCCGTGGACGTCGAGCAGGAACCGGCCGACCGGCATGGCCGACAGCCGGCAATAGTCGATCAGCTCGTCCCAATTGGCGTAGCGGTTCTTGTCCACGTCGAGCCGGAACGCGTCGAGCAGGTCGCGGGCGTGCTGGTCGGTGAGTTCGTGCTTGGCCAGCATCGCCCGGAGCTTGACCCCGAGCGGCTCGGCCTCGCTGCGGCCGATCAGCGAATCCTCCATCTGGTCGAGCAGCGCATGTTTCCGCGCCGGCGCCAGATCGGGATTGTCGGCCACGTCGTCGCCGGAGCGAACGAAATCGTAAAAGGCCAGAATCACCGGCCGCAACGGCGCGGCGATCAAAACGGAAGCGACCGGAAAATTCTCGTCCGCGCCGGTCTTGCCGGACCGCAGGCTTTCCGCCGTCACCTTGGCCTCGTTCATGCTTCCCCCGCCTTCCGGGCGCCCGGCCGAACATTCGCCGCCTGCGCCCGCCCCTTCCACATGCCGCCGCGCCCACGATAAAAGTCCCATGCGGAGCGCAGCGTATAGACCATATAAACCGCGGCGATAGCCGGCAAGAGCACGGCGCGGCCGCGCCCCAGGCCATAGAACCGCTGGATCGGCATAAAACTGGCGATCATCAGCCCGAACGCCAGCGCGCCGAGCAGCCCGGCGACGCCCGGCGCCGCCAGCGCCAGCCAGACCGGCAGCAGATAGGTCACGACCATGCCCGCCATCGCCGCCGCCAGCCGCCACGGCGAAAAGCCGAGCTGGGCGTAGGCCGAGCGCGAAATCATCCGGCCGATGTCGCCGATCCCCGGATAGGGCCGCAGGCTTTTCACCCGCCGCGTCAGGCCGACCCACACGGGACCGACCGTCTTCATCCGCGCCGCCAGCGCGCAATCGTCGATCAGCGCGTTTTTCAGGCTTTCCAGCCCGCCCGCCGTCGCCAGCAGATCGGGGCGGACCAACATGCAGCCGCCGGCCGCCGCCGCCGTGCGCCGGCGCCCGTCGCGCGCCCAGCGGAACGGATAAAGCATCTGGAAGAAATAGACGAAGGCGGGAACCAGCAGTTTTTCCGCGAAGGATTCGCAGCGCAGCAGCGCCATCAGCGAGGTCAGGCCGAGCGCGTCGGCCTCGGCCCGCGCCACCAGCGCGCGCAGATTGCAAGGTTCGTGGAAAATGTCGGCGTCGGTGAACAGGATGTATTTGGCGGCGAAATTCTCGCGCATGTAGCGCTCGCCCTGCGCCATCGCCCACAGTTTTCCGGTCCAGCCCTCGGGCGGCGGCGAACCGTCGAGCACCGCCAGCCGCTCGGAATGCGGCAGCGCGCGGGCGATTTGCGCCGTGCCGTCGGAACTCTGGTCGTCCACCAGCACGATATGGAAAGCGCCGGGATAATCCTGCGCCAGCAGGCCGCCGAGACTCTGCGCGATCACCTCGGCCTCGTCGCGGGCGGGGACGATGGCGACCACGGTCGGCCAGGTCGTCAGCTGCGGCCGGGGCGCCGAATCCGTGTCGAGGCAGGCCCAGAATTTTCCACGCGCAAAAATCAAGACCAGCCAGATGACGAGAACGAGAACGCCGAGCAGGATCACTTGACCATGCCTTTCTCCCGGAACCAGGACAGGGCGTCGGCGATGGCCTCCTTGTAGGGCCGCGCGGAATAGCCGAGTTCGGCCTGCGCTTTCGCCGAGGAGAAATACATGCGGTATTTGGCCATGCGCAGCGCGTCCACGGTGGCGAACGGCTCCTTGCCGGTGAAGCGCGCGAAAAACTCCGCGGCGCGGGCGAAGGGAAACAGCGGCGCGCGCGGGATTTTCAGCACCGGCGGGCGCCGGCCGGCCATCTCGCAGATTTCGGTCAGGAATTGGCCGAACGGAACGTCCTGGCCGCCGAGAATGTAACGCTCGCCGATGCGCCCCTTGTCCATCGCCAGCAGATGGCCGGCCGCGACATCCTCGACATGGACGAGATTGAGGCCGGTGTCGACATAGCCGGGCATCTTGCCGTTGGCCGCCTCGACGATCACGCGGCCCGTGGGCGTCGGCTTGATGTCGCGCGGGCCGATCGGTGTCGACGGATTGACGATCACCGCCGGCAAGCCTTGAGTCTTCACCATGGTCTCCACCACCCGTTCCGCGATGGTCTTGCTGCGCTTGTAGGCGCCGATGGCCTGATCGGGCGTGGCGGGCGAAGTCTCGTCCACCGGGCGGCCTTCGCCATTCAGCTTCAGCGTGGCGACCGACGACGTATAAACCACGCGCGACACGCCCGCGCGCAAGGCGGCGGTCATGATATTGGTGACGCCGAGCCGATTGGCCTCGACGATCTCATTGGGGTCGGGCGCCCACAGCCGGTAATCGGCGGCGACATGATAGAGCCGGTCCACGCCCGCAAAGGCGGGCTTGAGCGATTCGGCCTCGCGCAGGTCGCCGATCGCCACTTCCGCGTCGAGCCCCTCGATATTGCCGCGCGGCGAGCTTTGGCGCGCCAGCAGAACGACGCGCTCGCCCCGCGCGATCAGCGCCCGCGCCACCGCCGCGCCGACGAAACCGGTCGCGCCTGTCACCAGAATCTTGCCGCCCGTGCTCATCATCGATCCTCTTGGTCGCAGGAGCCATCACGCCCCTCCTAGCATAGCGGCGGGCGCAGCCAAACGAGGAAAAGCGCGGGCGCGGCGAGCGCAAGCCCAAACTGAAGAATAAGTTTCTCTGTTTCGCCATCCATCTGCGCAGCAAGGAGATGATTTTTCTTCCCCCCATCGGAAAATCGCCATTTTCATTCTGTTTCGGCGCATTGCAACGTCACGCCGCCCCGCTTACTTTCGAGGCCGAGCAACGCATGAGGTTTCCATGGCCGTGGTCAAGCGCCCGCCCTTTCCCGTCATTCTTGTCGCCAACGACCTGGTCGAGGGCGAGGTGATCTTCGCCGCCGAACACGGCTGGACCCGCGACGTACGCGCGGCGCGGGTGGCCAACGACGCCGAGGCCGCGCAGGCGCTGGAACAGTTCGGCGCGGCGCAAGCCCGGGCGTGCAAGGTGGTGGACGCCTATCTGGTCGACGTCGAAATCGAGGCCGGCGTTCCCGTTCCCCGCCATTATCGCGAAAGGCTGCGCACGCTCGGCCCCAGCCATCGCCTCGACCTCGGCAAGCAGGCCGATTTTCATCTCTGAGGACGCCCATGTACGCCTACGACGAGTTAGACCGCCAGATCGTCCGCGAGCGCGTGGCGCAATTCGCCAGCCAGGTCGAGCGCCGGCTCGACGGGTCGCTGACCGAGGAGGAATTCCGCCCGCTGCGCCTGAAGAACGGCGTCTATCTGCAATTGCACGCCTATATGCTGCGCGTCGCCATTCCTTACGGAGGGCTGTCGTCGCGGCAATTGCGGCAACTGGCGCTGATTGCGGAAAAATACGACCGCGGCTACGGCCATTTCACCACCCGCACCAACATCCAGTTCAACTGGCCGAAACTGCGCGAGATTCCCGCCATTCTCGGCCTGCTGGCCGATGTGGACATGCACGCGATTCAAACCTCCGGCAATTGCATCCGCAACACCACGACCGATTGCTTCGCCGGCGCCGCCTTCGACGAGATCGAGGACCCGCGTCCCACCGCCGAATGGATCCGGCAATGGTCGACGCTGCATCCCGAATTCGACTGGCTCGGCAGAAAATTCAAGATCGCCGTCACCGCGACGCAGCAGGACCGCGCCGTGCTGAGAGGCCATGACGTCGGCGTGCGCATCGTCCGCAACGCGGCGGGCGAGACCGGCTATCGGCTCTACGTCGGCGGCGGCCTCGGCCGCACCCCGATGGAAGGCAAGCTCGTCCGCGACTTCCTGCCCCGCGCCGAACTGCTCGGCTATCTCGAAGCGATCCTGCGCGTCTATAATCTCGAGGGACGCCGCGACAACAAGTTCAAGGCCCGCATCAAAATCCTGGTTCACGAAATCGGGCTGGAGGCGTTTCGCGCCCAGGTCGAAGCCGAATATTCCAAGGTCGTCGCCGCCGCGCCCGCGCCGGATCTGCGCGAATTCGAGCGCATCACGGCGTCCTTCGACGCGCCGGACTTCGCCGATCTGCCCGAGGTCTCGCGCAAGCTCGAACAGGCGCAGGCCGCCGACCCGGATCTGGCCCAGTTCGTCGCGCGCAACCTGTTCCGCCACAAGAAGAAGGGCTATGTGGCGCTGACGATTTCGCTCAAGAGCATCGGCGGCGCGCCGGGCGACGCCACCGCCGAACAGATGCGCGCGGTCGCCGATCTCGCCGAACAATTTTCCTTCGACCAGGTGCGCGTGAGCTACAAGCAGAATCTCGTTCTGCCGCATGTGCGGCGCGACGACGTGCCGGAAATTTTCGCGGTTCTGAAGGCGCAGGGCCTCGCCACGCCCAACGTCGACCTGATCACCGACATCATCTGCTGCCCCGGCCTCGATTATTGCGCGCTGGCGACCGCCCGCTCGATCCCGCTGGCGCAAACCCTGTCGCGCCATTTCGCCGATCCGGACAAGCAGAAGGAGATCGGCGAACTGTCGATCAAGATTTCCGGCTGCATCAACGCCTGCGCCCATCACCATATCGCGAACATCGGGATTCTCGGCCTGGAAAAGAGCGGCGGCGAATCCTATCAGATCACCATTGGCGGCGATCCCGGCGACCAGTACGCGCTGGGCGAACTGCTCGGCCCGGGACTGCCGGCCTCCGCCGTGCCCGAGGCGATCGACCGGGTGATCGGCGTTTACCTCGACGCGCGCCGCCAGGGCGAGACGTTCATCGAAACCTATCGCCGCCTCGGCGTCACGCCGTTCAAGGCCGCCTTCAAGGAAATCGCCGATGCTGTTGCTTGATCGAAACGGCGCCAAGCCCGATCCGTTCATCGCCGTCGAAACGCTCGACGACGCGCCGGGCAAAAACGTGATCGACGCGTTCGCTTCCGTCGACGCCCTGCTCGCCGCCGGGCCGGCGCAAGCGGCCGTGCTGGCGCCCAACGACCTCGACGCCGAAGACTTCGCGCCCTATCTCGACCGGCTCGCGCTGATCGCGATCCGCTTTCCCTCGGCCACGGACGGGCGCGGCTTTTCGCTGGCGCGGCAGTTGCGCCGGCTCGGCTACAAGGGCGTTCTGCGCGCCTCCGGCCCGCTGTTTCCCGACCAGTTCCCGCAAGCTTTGGCCTGCGGCTTCGACGAGGTCGAAATCCCCGACGCCAACGCCGCGCGCCAGCCGGTCGCGCAATGGCTCGCCGCGCTCAACCGCGTCACCCTGTCGTACCAGCGCGATTACGCGCGGGGCGCGACCGGACCCGCCTCCATTCTCGACCGTCGCGCGCGGAGCTGATTCATGTCGCAAGATATTCTCATCGACGAACTGAACGCGGCCTTCGCCGCCGCCACTTTGCCCCATCGTTTGCAACTGCTGCGCAAGGCCGTGTCCGGCCGCATCGTCTTCACCACCAGCCTCGGCGTCGAAGATCAGGCGGTGACCCACGCCATCGCCGAATCCAAGGTCGATTTCGACGTGGTGACGCTCGACACCGGCCGTCTTTTCCCGGAAACCTATGACGTCTGGCAGCGCACCGAAGAAAAATACGCGCTGCGCATCAAGGCCTATTACCCCAAGGCCGACGCGCTGGAATCCCTGATCGCCGATCAGGGCATCAACGGTTTTTATTACGGCCTCGCCATGCGCAAGGCCTGCTGCGAAACCCGCAAGGTAGAGCCGCTTTCGCGCGCCCTCAGCGGCGCGAAAATCTGGGTCACCGGCCTGCGCGGCGACCAGAACGCGCATCGCTCGCATCTGCGCTTCGTCGAATGGGACGCCGAACGCAATCTGATCAAGGCCAACCCGCTGCTCGATTTTTCGCGCGACGACGTGGTGACTTACACCACAGCCAATAACGTCCCGGTCAACGCGCTGCACGAAAAGGGTTTTGTCTCCATCGGCTGCGCGCCCTGCACCCGCGCGATCCAGCCGGGCGAGCCCGAACGCGCGGGCCGCTGGTGGTGGGAGAGCGAGGACAAGAAGGAATGCGGCCTGCACGTGTCCGCCGAGGGCCGCGTGACGCGCGAAAAGGAGGCCGCGCAATGAACGCGCCGCTCACCCATCTGCAAAAGCTCGAAGCGGAATCGATTCACATTTTCCGCGAGGTCGCGGCCGAGTGCGAGAAGCCGGTGTTTCTCTATTCCATCGGCAAGGATTCGGCGGTGCTGCTGCACCTCGCCATGAAGGCGTTTTATCCGTCCAAGCCGCCGTTCCCGCTGCTCCATGTCGATACGACCTGGAAGTTCCGCGAGATGATCGAATTCCGCGACAAGCGCGTCAAGGAGCTGGGGCTGGAGCTGCTGGTTCATATCAATGAGGAAGGCGTCAAGGCTGGCGTCAATCCGTTCGATTCGGGATCGCGCCTGCACACCGACGTGATGAAGACGCAGGGCCTGAAACAAGCGCTCGACAAATACAAGTTCGACGCGGCCTTCGGCGGCGCGCGGCGCGACGAGGAGAAGTCCCGCGCCAAGGAGCGCGTGTTTTCGCTGCGCTCGCCCGAGCATCGCTGGGACCCGAAGAACCAGCGCCCGGAGCCGTGGCGGCTCTACAACACGCGCAAGCGCCCCGGCGAATCGTTCCGCGTCTTCCCGCTGTCCAATTGGACCGAGAGCGACATCTGGGACTATATCGCCAAGGAAGACATTCCGGTCGTCCCGCTTTACTTCGCCAAGAAACGCCCGGTGGTGCGCCGCGATGGCGCGCTGATCATGCGCGACGACGAGCGCATGAAGCTGCGTCCCGGCGAGCAGGTTGAGGAATTGAGCGTCCGCTTCCGCACGCTCGGCTGCTATCCGCTCACCGGTGCGGTTGAAAGCACGGCGTCCACCCTGCCCGAAATCATCGCGGAAATGCGCGCCTCGAAAACCAGCGAACGCGAGGGCCGCATCATCGACCACGACGGCTCCGCCTCCATGGAGCAGAAGAAGCAGGAAGGCTATTTCTGACATGAACGCGCACGTCACCGAGGCCGAAGCGCTGGCCCCCGAAACCGCGCCCGCCGCCCAGGAAAAAGTCCTGCTGCGCTTCATCACCTGCGGCTCCGTCGACGACGGCAAGTCCACGCTGATCGGCCGCATGTTGTACGACTCCCAGATGATCGCCGAGGACCAGCTCGCCGCGCTCGACCGCGACTCGAAAAAGTTCGGCACGCAGGGCGGCGCGCTCGATTTCGCGCTGCTGGTGGACGGCCTCGCCGCCGAGCGCGAGCAGGGCATCACCATCGACGTCGCCTATCGCTATTTCAAGACCGACAAGCGCGCCTTCATCGTCGCCGACACGCCCGGGCACGAGCAATACACCCGCAACATGGCGACGGGCGCCTCGACCGCCGATCTCGCCATCATCCTGATCGACGCGCGCAAAGGCATCCTGCCGCAGACGCGCCGCCACTCGTTCATCGTGTCGATGATCGGCGTGCGCGACGTGGCGCTGGCCATCAACAAGATGGATCTGGTCGATTACAGCGAGGACCGCTTCAACGAAATCGTCGCGGCCTATCGCGACATGGCGAAAAACCTCGGCTTCCGCTCGATCACGCCGCTGCCGATTTCCGCGCTCAACGGCGACAATATCGCCAGCCTGTCCGAGCGCACGCCGTGGTTCCAGGGCGAGCCGCTGCTGCCCTGGCTGGAAAGCGTGGAGGCCGGCGCCGGCGATCTGGCCGAGGCGCCGTTCCGCTTCCCGGTGCAATGGGTCAACCGCCCCAACCTCGACTTCCGCGGCTTTTCCGGCTGGGTGGCGAGCGGGTCGGTCAAGCCCGGCGACGCCATCGTCGCCCTGCCTTCGGGCCGCGCCAGCACGGTGGCGCGCATCGTCACCCAGGACGGCGATCTGCCGGTCGCGGTGGCGGGCCAGTCGGTGACGCTCACGCTCGCCGACGAAATCGACGTCTCGCGCGGCGACATCCTGTCCAGCGTCGAAAAGCAGCCGGAGGTGGCTTCGACGGTCGAGGCGCGCCTGCTGTGGACCGCCGAGACCGACATGCATCCCGGCGCGTCCTATATCGTCAAGCTCGGCGCGCGCACGGCCAACGCCAGCATCGACAAGGTGCGGGCGCTGATCGACATCCACACGTTCGAGCCGGCGCCGGGCAAACCGCTCGCCCTCAACGAAATCGCCGAAGCGAAATTGCGCTTCGACCGCCCCTTCCCGATCAGCCTCTATCGCGACAACCGCGATCTCGGCGGCTTCATCCTGATCGACCGCATCACCAACGAGACCGTGGCTTTTGGCATGATCGCGCCGGGCCGGGCCGCGCCGGAGACGCTCGCCAGGGACGAAAGCGGCGCGCAGGAGAGCGGCGTCGATTGGGGTCGGCTGGTCCAGAATCTCGGCGAAAAGCTGCTGCCTGCGCTGGGCGGCGGCGTCCTGATCGGCCTCGGCGCCAAGCTGTTCGGCGCGCCGACCTCCACGGCGGTCGCGCTCGGGCTGGCCGACGCCGCTTTCCGACCGCTGGTGCGCGGCTGGTATGGCGACTTCCGCGCGGCGCTCGCCAAAAGAAAATCCGACGACGAGATCACGCCGGACGGCGCCGGGATTTAGCCCGGAAAAAGCCCGTTTTCAGGCGCGTCGTGATCGGCTAGGCTGCGTTTCGTTACTGGAGCGCATCCATGAAAACCTTTCGTCTCGCCGTTGCTTTCGCCGCCGCCTGCGCCGCCCTGCCCGCCGCCGCTCAGGGCGTTCAGGTCGGCGCCCTGACCTGCGACACCTCCGCCGCCATCGCCATGATCGTGATGCAGCGGCAGGACATTCGCTGCGTGTTCGCGCCGGCCGACGGCGGCCCCGTCGATTATTACAAGGGCCATCTCGACGCCTACGGCCTGACCATCGGCGCGATCGCGCGCGGCAAGCTCGCCTGGGCGGTGCTCGGACCGGCGCAGGCCGCGCCGCACGGCGCGCTGGCCGGCTCCTATTCGGGCCTCGGCGCGCAGGTCGCGTTCGGCGGCGGCGGCGGCGTCAATCTGCTGGTTGGCGACACCAACCGCGTGTTCACGCTGCAACCGCTGTCGGCGGAAGGCCATGTCGGCGCCAATGTCGCGGCCGGCGTGGCGCGGGTGACGCTGAAACCCGCGCCCGAATCGCGTCCGCGCCGGTTCTGGGACCGCTGGGACGATTGATCCCGGCGTTTCACCAATAGTGGCGGTGGAATCCCCAGCCGACGCCATAATACATGCCGGGCGGCCCCCAGAACGGATCGTAACCCGGTCCGTAATAGGCCCCGTAGAAGACGTGGCGGCGGCGAACCTCCTCCACGTCGTAGCCCTTGTTCAACATGCAGTCGCCATAGAGCTGGTCGAAATGGCGTTGCAAATCGCCCTGCCCGGCGGCGGCCTCGGCGTCGGTCACCGATTTCGCCTTGGCCTTGCAGACCGAATCGTCGCGGCCGAATTTGGCCGCGCTGACCTTTTCGTCGGCGAGCGCGCTGACGCGATGCGGTTCGGTGGGGGGAACGCTGGCGCAAGCGCCGAGCAGCGCGCAAAGCGCCAGAGAAGCAGCAATTTTTTGATTCATAGCCAAGCCTTGCCTGAGGCCTGACTTTTCGCACGCGCGTCAAGCGCGGACAAGCGCAGGAACGCAACAGCCCAAAAGAGATTGGGCTATTCGCGCTCCTCGTCGGGGGTCACGTCCTCATGCGCATAGCCAAACGCGGCCAGCGCCTCCTCCAGATAATCCGGCAGCAAGGGTTCGCCGAGCAGATAGGTCGCCGTGGGGCTCTCGCGCCGCTCGCGCGCCTGCGCCAGGGCGTTCGCCCATTCCTCGCGCTCGAAATCGCCGCGCCCGATCCACAGCAGCGCCACCAGCGCCGCCGATTCCTCCTCGTCCAGCGCGGCGAGATATTGCGTCAGTTCGGCGCGCACCGGGGCGTCGGCGCTGTCGGTGAGAATGGCGCGCTCGCCATCGTCGGACGCGTTGGAGGCGTCGGCGGACGCGCCCTCGTCCTCGGCGAGCAATTCGCGCGCCTTGACAATGACATAGCCAACCTTTTCCGGGTTGATCTCGTTGAGGTCGCTGGGACCGTCCTCGATCACGCGCATCTTGTTCCCGGCCATGCCGCCTCGCCTGCTGATTGGGGTGCAACCCGCAAGAAACGCCTTGACCGTCGTCATGTTCCGGCGCCGCTCAGCTTGCACGGCCCCGGCAAGCCTGTTACCTATATCGTTCGAGCCAGGGGGTGCTGCCGGAACTTTCACCGTGCGGCTGAGATCATACCCATCGACCTGATCTGGATAATGCCAGCGCAGGGAGGCGAGCGCGAGGCCGCGTCATCTTCCCTGCCATAACAATGCACGGGAGCGCGCGATGAACGTCCATACCCCTCGACAGCCTTCGAGCGTCACCACCGGCCCGCTGCCCGGCTCGCGAAAAGCCTATGTCACGCCGTCCTGCGCCGACATGCGCATCCCCTTCCGCGAAATCCTGCTCGACCCCGCCTCCGGCGAGCCGCCGCTGCGGGTTTACGACCCCTCCGGCCCCTATACCGAGGCGCAGCCGCATATCGACCTCGCCACCGGCCTGCCGCAGATCCGCGACGGCTGGCTCGCCAGGCGCGAGGGCCTGGAGACCTATGCGGGACGCGCGGTGAAAGCCGAGGACAACGGCAACGTGTCCGATGAAGCCTTGGCCGAGCCCTGCCCCGCCCGCCGCGCGCCGCGCCGGGGCGTTGGCGCGCTCGTCACCCAGTATGAATTCGCCCGCGCCGGGATCATCACCGAAGAAATGGTCTATGTCGCGCACCGCGAAAACCTCGGCCGCGAAGCCGCGCTGGCGGGCGCCGCCGAGCGCCGCGCCGACGGCGAATCGTTCGGCGCGCAGATACCCGATTTCGTGACGCCGGAATTCGTCCGCGCCGAAATCGCGGCGGGCCGCGCCATCATCCCCGCCAACATCAATCACACCGAGTTGGAGCCGATGATCATCGGCCGCAACTTTTTGGTGAAGGTCAACTCCAATATCGGCAACAGCGCCCTGACCTCCTCGGTCGCCGAGGAAGTGGAGAAAATGGTGTGGTCGATCCGTTGGGGCGCCGACACCGTGATGGATCTCTCCACCGGCCGCAACATCCACAACATCCGCGACTGGATTCTCCGCAACGCGCCGGTTCCGATCGGCACCGTGCCGATCTATCAGGCGCTGGAAAAGGTCGGCGGCGACGCGCTCAAGCTCGACTGGGAAGTTTTTAAGGACACGCTGATCGAGCAGGCCGAACAGGGCGTGGATTATTTCACCATCCACGCCGGCGTGCGCCTGCAGCACGTGCCGCTCACCGCCAGCCGCACCACCGGCATCGTGTCGCGCGGCGGTTCGATCATGGCGCGCTGGTGCCTGTCCAAGCACCAGGAAAGTTTTCTGTACGAGCGGTTCGACGAGATTTGCGACATCATGCGCAAATATGATGTTTCGTTCTCGCTCGGCGACGGGTTGCGCCCCGGCTCCATCGCCGACGCCAACGACGCCGCGCAATTCGGCGAGCTCGAAACCCTGGGCGAGCTGACCAAAGTGGCTTGGGACAAGGGCTGCCAGGTGATGATCGAAGGCCCCGGCCACGTGCCGATGCACAAGATCAAGGAGAACATGGACAAGCAGCTGCGCGAATGCGGCGAGGCCCCGTTCTACACCTTGGGCCCGTTGACCACCGACATCGCGCCCGGCTACGACCACATCACCTCAGCGATTGGGGCGGCCATGATCGGCTGGTTCGGGACCGCCATGCTCTGCTATGTCACGCCCAAGGAGCATCTGGGCCTGCCCGACCGCGACGACGTGAAAACCGGCGTCATCACCTATCGCATCGCCGCCCACGCCGCCGACCTCGCCAAGGGGCATCCCGGCGCCCGGCTGCGCGACGACGCCATGAGCCGCGCCCGCTTCGACTTCCGCTGGCAGGACCAGTTCCACATCGGCCTCGACCCGGATACGGCCAAGCAGTTCCACGACGAGACCCTGCCCAAGGAAGCGCATAAGGTGGCGCATTTCTGCTCGATGTGCGGCCCGAAATTCTGCTCGATGAAAATCACGCAGGATCTGCGGCAGGAAGCCGCCGCGATGCAAAATGAAAAAGATTTGGCCGAAAAGGGCATGGCCGAAAAGAGCGCCGAGTTTTTGGAAAAGGGCGGCAAGCTCTATCTGGAAACCTGACGCGATTGGCTTTGGCTGATCCAGTCGACGACTAGACTGGATCAGCGGTCAAACTTGCGCGGCATCAGCCACGCGAGCAAGGCGGCCCCGCCGAGCAACAGCGGGACGTCGCCCAGCAAATGCGCCAGATTGTGCGGCGGATGATCGAACGATTGCACCGCCATCACGGCCCCGTGGGCGGCGCTGGACCAGATCGCGAACCAGATCAGACTGCGATGTTGCAGCGGATTGCGCGCCGCGATCAGCAGAAAAATCCCGAGCACGAAATAAACGGCGCAGATCATTTCGAAATAATACGAGCGCGCGCCCGTTTCGTGCCACAAGAAACCCGCAGGCCACCAATGGGAGAGCGGCCAAAGCGTAAGCGCGAACAAACCGCACGCCGCCAAGGCCAGCCGCAGAAATAAAAGCTGTACTGCTTCGGTCATGGGATCCATCCTATCCTTCCCTATGGCCGTCGTCTTCTCCGGTCGATCTGCTAAGCTGATCCCAGGAGGAGACGATGGAATCGACGACACAGGATGCGCCCCACGGCGATTTGACGGTAAAAATCATTGCGATGCCGGCGGACACCAACGCCAACGGCGATATTTTCGGCGGCTGGGTGCTGTCTCAGATGGATGCGGCGGGCGGCATTTGCGGCGTCGACCGCGCCGGCGGCCGGGTGGTGACGATCAAGGTCGATACGATGACCTTCATCCGCCCGGTGAAGGTCGGCGACGTGCTCAACGTCTATACGGCAGTCGAGTCGATTGGCCGGACATCGATGAAGATTCACATCGAGGCCTGGGTCAATCGCTTCATCACCAACAAGCTGGAGAAGGTGACGGATGCGACCTTCACCTTCGTCGCCATCGACGACGCCGGCCGCCCGCGTCCGATCCCGCGGGAATCGGGGGCGATATTGCCAGCGCCTCCGATTTCGGTCTAAAAGGCGCATCCTATTTTGCGCCTCCGGGTGCGAACGCCGCCGGCGCGCCGTCGGCGCGGTGGGGCCGGTAGCTCAATGGTTAGAGCCGGCCGCTCATAACGGTCTGGTTGCAGGTTCGAGTCCTGCCCGGCCCACCACGGTTTTCAGCGACGCACAAGCCTCCGACGCCTGCGGCAGGCGACGCGGCCCTCCCCCATTCGTCGCCGTTTGATCAAATTGCGGCAATCCCTGAACTGTTCGCGCCATCTCGGCGTTTGAGGGACTGCGGACCATGCGCCGGCGACGGTCGCGCGGCGCGGTCGACGTTACGCTCGTCCTGAAACAATTGCCCGAAAGGCCCACCCTCATGCCGACCACCATAACGCAGTTCTACGCCTCTGAAAAACAGGCCAGCGACGCCGTCGCCGCCTTGAAGAAAGTCGTCAGGGACGACCGCATCAAGCTGGAGCGGAGGCGCCTGGGAAACACCTCGGTGACGGTCGAAGCGGAGCCGGACAAGGCGATCACGGCCCTCCAGATTCTCAACGAGTCCAGCCCGGCCGCGCCTCCGCCCTCGGGCATCCGCAACAACCCGACGCCCCTCTCCAGCCTGTTGCATCTCCCGGTGCTGTGGAATCACGAGCCTCGTGTGACCCTGATCGACGACCCCGCGCCGTTGTCCAGATTTTTGGGCCTGCGCACGCTGATCAAAGACTGACCGGTTCGGCGCGCCCGCTCCAACTCCCGGCGCCGCCTCCTGTGGAGACGGCGATCGCGATGACGCCCCCCCCGTTTTTGAGTCCAATTCCTTTGACGCGACGGCTTCGACGGCCGGCGCGACTCCCGCCCCGCCCAAGCTCCAACCCAAACGCAACGTCCGCGTCCTACGCAAGCCGCGCGGGCGCCCGTTCGGTACAGGCCGCAAACCGTGCGGCAGGTCAAGGCGCTGCTCTGGCGTCCGAACGATGATCGTGGCAGGTTGGAGGACAAGACCGGCGATCAAGACCGGCAAACAGCGGGGAGGAGGCAAAAGTGTTCCAGAGCCGTATTCACGGCCGGGGCGGCCAGGGCGTCGTCACCGGGGCGGAAATGCTCTCGGTCGCCGGCTTCATGGAGGGGCGGCACGCCCAGGCTTTTCCCAGTTTCGGATCCGAACGCACCGGCGCGCCGGTGGTGGCGTTCTGCCGAATCGACGACAAGGAAATCCGGCTGCGCGAGCCGATCCAGGATCCGGATTGCGTGATTCTGCAGGACCCCACCCTGCTGCGCTTGTCCGACGTGACGTCCGGCCTGCGCCCTGACGGCTATCTGATCGTCAACACCACCAAAACATTCGACGATCTCCACCTGCGCGCGCTGGTGGACAAACTGCCGCCGGGCCATGCGGTGATCGTGCCGGCGACCGAACTGGCGTTAAAACACGTCAGGCGCGCCGCGCCCAACGCCGCGCTGCTCGGCGCCTTCGCCGCACTGACCGGCCTCGTCCATTTCGACAGCGTTTTACGCGCCATCCATCAAGCTTTTCCGGGCAAGGTCGGAGACGCCAACGGCGCCGCCGCCCGCGAAGCTTACGATCTCGTCAGGACTCAGGAAAACGCCAGTCACGAACGCGCCGCCCTTGCGTAAGGAGCATCGATGCTGAAACAGATCGAAGGGTCCCACGCCATGGCCGAGGCCATCGCGTTGTGTCGGCCCGAAGTCATTTGCGCCTATCCCATCACGCCGCAGACCCATATTGTCGAGGGCGTGGGCGAACTGGTGAAGTCCGGCGCGCTGCAAAATTGCGAATTCATCAATGTCGAGAGCGAGTTCGCCGCGCTCTCGGTGGCGATCGGCGCCTCCGCCGCCGGCGCCCGCGTCTACACCGCCACGGCCTCGCAGGGCCTGCTGTTCATGGCCGAGGCGGTTTATAACGCCGCCGGCCTCGGCCTGCCGATCGTCATGACCCTGGGCAACCGCGCCATCGGCGCGCCGATCAACATCTGGAACGACCATTCCGACGCCATGTCGATGCGCGACGCCGGCTGGATTCAGCTGTTCGCCGAAAACAACCAGGAGGCGGTCGACCTGCACATCATCGCTTTCCGGCTGGCGGAGGAGCTGTCGATGCCGGCGATGGTCTGCGTTGACGGTTTCATTCTCACCCACGCCTTCGAGCGCGTGGACATCCCGGATCAGGCGCAGGTGGATTCCTTCCTGCCGCCCTATGATCCCGTTCAGGTGCTCGACCCCGAGAATCCCGCCTCGATCGGCGCCATGGTCGGTCCCGAGGCTTTTACGGAAGTGCGGTTTCTCGCCCATTACAAGCAGCGGCAGGCGCTGCGGCTGATCCCGGAATTTTGCGAGGATTTCGCCAAAACCTTCGGGCGCGCGGCGGGCGGCCTGCTGCGGCCCTATCGGACGGACGACGCCGAAACCATCGTCGTCGCCATGGGCTCGGTGGTCGGCACCATCAAGGATGTGATCGACGAAATGCGCGACGCGGGGGAGAAGATCGGCGCGGTCGCGCTGGTGTCCTACCGCCCCTTCCCGGTCGAGGCGCTGCGCGACATTCTCAAACACGCCAAGCATGTCGTGGTGGTGGAAAAGTGCATTTCCGTCGGCGTCGGCGGCCCGCTCGCCGACAACACCGACGGCGCGCTGCGCAACCTGCGCGACCGGCCCAAACTGCATTCGGCCATCGCCGGGCTGGGCGGGCGGCCCATCACCCGCGAATCCCTGAAAAAGCTGTTCCACGACGCCGTCCACGCGCCCTGGATCGGGCCGTTCTTCCTCGACCTCAACGAGCGCGTGGTCGGCCGCGAAATCCATCGCGGACGCAAGGTGCGGCGCGCCGGCTCGACCGCCGAAAACATCCTGAAACAGCTCGCGTTGGCGAGCCATCTGCCGCCGGGTTGAGGGAGAAAATCATGACGGACAGCACGCACGCCCAAAATCCGGCGCCGTCCCTCAAATATTATCAAAAGGGCACGTTCACCGTCGGCAACCGCCTCGTCGCCGATGCAGAGCGCGCGGTGCAGTCCTCGCCCGAGCGCAGCAACGCGCTGACCTCGGGCCATCGCGCCTGCCAGGGCTGCGGCGAGGCGCTCGGCGCCCGCTACGCCATCGACGCGGCCATGCGCGCCACCGGCAACGACATGATCGCCGTCAACGCCACCGGCTGTCTCGAAGTCTTCACCACGCCCTATCCCGAAACGTCCTGGCAATTGCCCTGGCTGCATTCGCTGTTCGGCAATGCGGCGGCGGTGGCCACCGGGGTCGCGGCGGCGATGCGCGTGAAGGGCAAGAAAACGCGGGTGATCGCGCAGGGCGGCGACGGCGGCACCACCGACATCGGCTTTCAATGCCTGTCCGGCATGTTCGAGCGCAACGACGACGTGCTTTACATCTGCTACGACAATGAGGGCTACATGAACACGGGGGTGCAGCGCTCCTCCGCCACGCCGCCCGCCGCGCGCACCGCCACCACCCCGGCGCTCGGGCCGGAGCCGGGCAATGTGTTCGGCACGGGCAAATTCGTGCCGAAAATCGCCGTGGCGCATAACATTCCCTATGTCGCCACCGCGACAGTGGCCGACCTGCACGATCTGGAGCGCAAGGTCATCAAGGCCATGGGCATCCACGGCGCCCGCTACATCCAGATCAACGTGCCCTGCCCGCTCGGCTGGGGCGCGCCCTCGTCCGATACGATCAAGCTGGCGCGGCTCGCGGTGGAATGCGGGCTTTACCCGATCTTCGAGGCCGAGCACGGCCGCATCACCGCCGCGCGCAAAATCCGGCGGCGGATTCCGGTGCGCGACTATCTGATTTTGCAAAAGCGTTACGCGCATCTGTTCCGCAACGGGGAAGACGATCCGCGCGTCGCCAGACTGCAGGCGATCTGCGACGCCCATATCGCGGATTACGGATTGCTCGGCGACGACGAAGCGTGAGGCGATGGCCATGGATCATGATTTCGCGATCACTCTGGACGTCGGCTCGTCGGCGGCCAATCACACGGGATCGTGGCGGACGTTCCGGCCCGAATATGTCCGGCGCCTGCCGCCCTGCAACGCCGCCTGCCCGGCCGGCGAGGACATTCAGGGCTGGCTGAGTTTCGCCGAAGCCGGCGATTACGAAGCCGCGTGGCGGGCGCTGACGCAAAACAATCCGCTGCCCGCCGTGATGGGCCGCGTCTGCTATCACCCCTGCGAAACCGCCTGCAATCGCGGCGCCATCGACGCCGCCGTCGGCGTCAACGCCGTCGAGCACTTTTTGGGCGACATGGCGCTGGCCAAGGGCTGGAAGTTCACGCCGCCCGGGCACAAAACCTGCACCAAGGTTCTGGTGGTCGGCGCGGGGCCGGCGGGCCTGTCCGCCGCCTATCACCTCGCGCTGCTGGGCCACGCCGTCACGATCAAGGAGGCTGGCCCCGCCCCCGGCGGCATGATGCGGTTCGGCATCCCGAAATACCGGCTGCCGCGCGACGTGCTCGACGCCGAAGTCGCGCGCATTTGCGATCTCGGCGTGCGCATCGAGTACAATCAAAAAGTCTCCGACCTTCAGGCGACCATGGCCGAGGGCGGTTTTGACGCGGCCTTTCTGGCGGTGGGCGCCCATATCGCCAAGCGCGCCTACATCCCGGCGGGCGAGGCGACGAAAATCCTCGACGCCGTGCAGGTGCTGGCCTCGATGGAGGGCGAGGAGAAACCGCTGCTCGGCCGCCGCGTCGTGGTCTATGGCGGCGGCAACACCGCGCTCGACGTGGCCCGCACCGCCAAGCGCCTTGGCGCCGAGGAAGCCATCATCGTCTATCGCCGCACCCGCGAGAAAATGCCCGCGCATGATTTCGAGCTGGAGGAGGCGCTGGAAGAAGGCGTGATGTTGAAGTGGCTGTCCACCATCAAGCACGTCGCGGCCGGCTCGATCACCGTGGAAAAGATGACGCTCGACGAGACCGGCTTCCCGCAGCCGACCGGCGAATTCGAGACGCTGGAGGCCGATTCCGTCGTGCTGGCGCTGGGCCAGGATGTCGATCTGTCGCTGCTCGACGGCGTGCCGGGCCTCGAAATCGAGAATGGCGTGGTCAAGGTCGGCCCTGATATGATGACCGGCGCGTCCGGCGTTTTCGCGGGCGGCGACATGGCGCCTTCCGAGCGCACGGTGACAGTGGCGGTCGGCCACGGCAAGAAAGCCGCCCGCGCCATCGACGCGTTCTTGCGCGGCGGGATTTACACGCCGGGGCCGAAGCACGAACTCGCCAGCTTCGAAAGACTCAACAGCTGGTATTACGGCGAGGCGCCGCAAACCGTGCGTCCCACGCTGGAAATCGCGCGGCGTTCATCGACTTTTGAGGAGGTGGTGCGCGGCCTCGACGAGAGCACCGCGCTCTACGAGGCGCGGCGCTGCCTGTCCTGCGGCAATTGCTTCGAATGTGACAATTGCTATGGCGTCTGCCCGGACAATGCGGTGATCAAGCTCGGCCCCGGGCAGGGGTTCAAGTTCAACTACGACTTCTGCAAGGGCTGCGGCCTCTGCGCCAGCGAATGTCCCTGCGGCGCGATCGCCATGGCGCCGGAGGAAATCTGACGCGCATCGCCGGGCGTTGGAACGCCGGCGAGGCTCCGTCCGTTTCGGTTAGGGCGCGCGTTTCCCACGCGCCCCAGCGAGAGGGACGAGGCGATGAGCATGACCGTCGGCGATTTCATCGTGGCGCGCCTGCGGGCCTGGGGCGTGAAAAAAATCTTCGGCTATCCCGGCGACGGCATCAACGGCGTGTTCGGCGCGCTGCGCCGCGCGCAAGAAAAGGGCGGCGACGGTTCGATCCAATTCATCCAGGCGCGCCATGAGGAAATGGC
The DNA here is from genome assembly GCF_900187365.1 of Rhodoblastus acidophilus. Lineage (GTDB taxonomy): Bacteria > Pseudomonadota > Alphaproteobacteria > Rhizobiales > Beijerinckiaceae > Rhodoblastus > Rhodoblastus acidophilus. The sequence continues at coordinate 11,278 of NZ_FYDG01000003.1, read as the reverse complement.
GGCGTTCATGGCGAGCGCCTACGCCAAATTCACCGGGGAGCTCGGCGTCTGCATCGCCACGTCGGGACCGGGCGCAACCCATCTGCTCACCGGTCTTTACGACGCCAAGCTCGACCACCAGCCGGTGCTGGCGCTGGCCGGCCAGCAGGCGCGCACGGCGCTTGGCGCGCATTACCAGCAGGAACTTGACCTGCAATCGCTGTTCAAAGACGTGGCGAGCTATGTCGAAACCGCCAGCGCGCCGCCGCAGGTGCGCCACCTGATCGACCGCGCCGTCCGCACCTCCCTGGGCGGGCGCTGCGTGTCGGCGCTGATCTTCCCCAACGACCTTCAGGACCTGCCCTACGCCGATCCGCCGCGCAAACATGGCGCAGTGCTCTCAGGCGTCGGCTATAGCGCGCCCAAAATCGTACCGTTCGAGCAGGATCTGCGCCGCGCCGCCGACGTGCTGAACGCAGGCAAGAAGGTCGCGATGCTGATCGGCGCCGGCGCGCTCAACGCCACCGACGAGGTCATCGCCATCGCGGAAAAGCTCGGCGCCGGCTGCGCCAAGGCGCTGCTCGGCAAGGCGGCGCTGCCCGACGACCTGCCGTGGGTGACCGGCGCGATCGGCCTGCTCGGCACGCCCGCCAGTTCCCGCATGATGGCGGAATGCGACACGCTGCTGATGGTCGGCTCGGGCTTCCCCTATTCCGAATTCCTGCCGAAGGAGGGCCGCGCGAGAGGCGTGCAGATTGATCTGCAACCGAACATGCTGTCGATCCGCTATCCAATGGAGGTCAACCTCGTCGGCGACGCCCGGGAGACGCTGAAAGCGCTGCTGCCGCTGCTGCAGGAAAAATCCGACCGCTCCTGGCGGCAAACCGTCGAAAGCCATGTGCGCGAAAGCTGGAAGACGCTGGAAAACCGCGCGGGGCAAAAGGCCAACCCGGTCAATCCGCAGCGCGTCACATGGGAGCTGTCGCCCCGCCTGCCGGACCGCGCGATCATCACCAGCGATTCCGGCTCCTGCGCCAACTGGTACGCGCGCGATCTGAAGATGCGGCGCGGCATGAGCGCGTCGCTGTCGGGCGGGCTGGCCTCGATGGGCGCGGCCGTTCCCTACGCCATCGCCGCGAAATTCGCCCATCCCGACCGCCCGGTGATCGCGCTGGTGGGCGATGGCGCGATGCAGATGAACAATATGGCCGAACTGATCACGGTGGCGAAATACTGGCGCGAATGGACGAACAGGCAGTGGATCGTCTGCGTGTTCAACAACGAGGATCTCAATCAGGTCACCTGGGAGCAGCGCGTGATGGAGGGCGATCCCAAATTCGTGGCGTCGCAACAAATCCCCAACGTGCCCTACCACAAGTTCGGCGAGCTGATCGGCTTCAAGGGTTTTTACGTTGACGACCCCGAACAGGTCGGGCCGGCCTGGGACGAGGCGCTGGCCGCGTCCGTTCCGGTCGTGCTGGAAATCAAGACGGACCCGGACGTGCCGCCGCTGCCGCCGCACTTCACGCTCGATCAGGCGCGCAAGTTCATGTCCATGCTGACGAAAGGCGACGATCGCGAAGGCGGAATCCTGCGCGAAACCGCCCGTCAGGTTCTCAGCGGCGTTTTGCCGCGCGACAAATAGCGCGCCGCCTGATGCGCACGCGGCGCGCGCTAACGGCGTTCGAGCTGGCCTTTCGCCACCGCCTGCCAGACGCGATCGACATCCTTGTCATGGCAATAGATCACGTCGAAGTCGGGCATGGCGCCGTCAGCGAGTTCGGTCAGCGAGCCGCGCCACACGATCACCCCTTTGTCGGTGCAGGTGGCGAAGCCCTGACGTTCGTGTTCGCTGGCGTCGATCTTCCAGTTTTGCTCTGGCGGTGAGTTCGCCATCGTTCACTCTCCCCTTTTTTGCGAACGATAGAATGAAATCCTTCCGCGGCAATGCGTTAAATCATTGTTGCCAGCTGGAGGAGGTTTCCTCCGCAAACTTCTCGGTCTCCCTGAGGCGCTTGTCGAGGCTCAACAGCCGACCGTAAAGGTCGAAAATTTCCCGCTTGCTGAGCCGGTTCGGCGTATGCGCGTCGCGGCGGCTGTTGGAATGGGCGGCGATTTCGGCCCAATAGGTCCGGTCGCCGAGCAATTCCGCAATGCGCGCATTACCGGAAATCATGTCGTCGAGCAGCGCGACGCTGATCGTCGTCACAGCGCCCGCCGCCGTGACGACGCGGACATATTCGAACTGTCTCCAGCTCTCGTTGGACAGCGGTTTCCAAACCAAATGACCCGACCTTAGTTGTTGATTCGTCTGGGCCAATGGTATTGACGCATGACTATAGGTCAAGCTGTGGCGACTACCCAAGCTTGTTTACGAAGGCTGGGGAGGCCGCGCGCGCGGCCCGATCAGCGCCCGGCGCGCCAGCGGACGAAGGCCGCGCCCGCCGCAAAACAAGCGAGGGCGGCGAGGGCGGCGGCCCCCGCGCGCGCCAGATCGCCGGAGATCGCCGGCGCCCAGTCGGCGGCCTCGCCGACGAAGCGCCCGGACACGCGGTGCAGATCGGTGATCGGCCGGTCGAGATTGTCGGCGCGGTCCGGTTTCGCCCGCGTCGCCGACATTTGCCCGGTCAGCGCGACCCGACCCAGATAGCGGTCGAGCAGCCCGGGCGCGACGGCCTCGCCGAGAATGGCCAGAAAAGTCGGGAGTCCCAGCCAGATTTCGCGGGCGTCGCCGCCGGCGGCGCGGAAGACCGCCTCCGCCGCCACGTCGGGCCGGACCGGCCGCCCCGCAGGGCGCGGCGCGAAGGGAATGTGAATGCGCGCCCAGTCGAATTGCGGCGTGTTGACGGCGGGCAGTTCGACCGTCACGACCGTGATCCCCGATCCCTCGGCGATCAACTCGGTCCGCAACGCGCTGGTGAAACCGCGAATGGCGTGTTTCGCCGCGCAATAGGCGGCCTGCAGCGGGATGCCGCGATAGGCCAGCGCCGAGCCGACCTGCACGATCCGCCCGCGCCCGCGCCCCTCCTCTCGCCCGCGCATCGACCGGAGCGCGGCCTGCGTCCCATGGGCGTAGCCGAGAAAGCACACCTCCAGCACGCGGCGCAGCTCCGCCGGGCTGATGTCGACGACGCGGGCGAACACGGTCTCCATCGCGTCGTTCACCCAGATGTCCACCGGCCCGAGCGCGCGCTCCAGCCGTTCGGCGGCGCCGAACAACGCCTCGGCGTCGGCGACGTCGGCGCTCTCGCACGCCGCCGCCTCCGCGCCGATCCGCAACAGGTCGTGACGCGTGTCCTCCAACGCCGCCGCGTCGCGCGCGATCAGGCCGATCCGGTCGCCCGCGCGGGCGAAGCGCTCGGCGGCGGCGCGCCCCACGCCGGCCGAGCCGCCGGTGATGATCACGACACGCCCCATCGGTCCGCCCTCCTCAGCTTCCGGAAGGAAACGCCGCCGCGAAGACCGCGTTCCGCTCGCCGTCCCGGCATGGCCGCGCGCGAAGAGTCCGGCGCATATTGTCGATGCGCAAACGAAAACACGGGTATGACTATTTTATAAAATGTGCTTATCTGCCCACGGTCTCGCCGGAGCCTCGCCATGCGCCTTCCGTGTCTTCCCCTCGCCTCGCTCCTTGTGGGCGCGGCGTCGCTCCTGACGGCGCCCGCGCCGGCCCTGGCGCATTTTCAGGAAATCCTCCCCTCGGCCGATGTGCTGCCCGAAGGCGGGGCGGTGACGCTCGATCTGGTCTTCACCCATCCGATGGAGCGCGGCCCGACCATGGAAATGGCGAGGCCGAGAAGCGTCGGCGCGCTGATCGACGGCAAGACCGTCGATCTCACCAGCGGCCTCGCCGAGAAAAAGGTCGAGGGCAAAACCGCCTGGACGCTTTCCACCCGGCTGGACAAGCCCGGCGCCGCCGTTTTCTTCGTCGAGCCGCAACCCTATTGGGAGCCGGCCGAAAAAACCTGGATCTCCCATTTCGCCAAAGTGGTGGTGGACGGCTACGCCTCCGGCGAGGGCTGGGACAGGCTGGCCGGCCTGCCGGTCGAGATCGAGCCGCTGACCCGCCCCACCGGGCTGTGGACCGGCTCGCTGTTTCGCGGCCTCGTCCGCCACGACGGCAAGCCCGCGTCCTCGGCCGAAATCGAGGTGGAATGGGCCAATGACGGCTCGGTGCGGCCGCCCAACGACGCCTTCGTCACCCAGAAGATCAAGGCCGACCCCAACGGCGTGTTCGCCTTCGCGCTGCCGCGCGCGGGCTGGTGGGGCTTCGCCGCCCTGATCGACGGCCCCCCGGCCAAGGCGCCGGACGGATCGCCCGCCAAGACCGAACTCGGCGGCCTGTTCTGGGTCAAGGCGACGGACATGACGTCCGCGCCGGCCTCGGCCGCGAAATAGGGGCGGCGCATGGCCCATATCCCCGACGGCGTCCTGTCCTTTCCCGTGCTGGCGGGCGGCGCGGCCCTGGCCGTCGGCGGCGTCGCGCTCGGCCTGCGCCGCATGGACGAGGCGGAGATTCCCAAAACCGCCATTCTCGCCTCGACCTTTTTCGTCGCCTCGCTGGTGGCCGTGCCGGTCGGGCCGTCGAGCGTGCATCTGCTGCTGTCGGGGCTGATGGGGCTGGTTCTCGGGCTGCGGGCCATTCCCGCCGTGTTCGTCGGACTGCTGTTGCAAGCCGTGCTGTTCGGCTTCGGCGGGATCACGTCGCTGGGCGTCGATCTGGTCGATATCGCCTTTCCCGGCGTCGCCGCCGCTTTGATCGCCCGGCCGGCGCTGGCGCGGGCGCAGGGCTGGCGCGTCGGCGCCCTTGGGGCGGCTGTGGCGGCGGCGGGCGTCGCGGGAACGGCGGCCTGCGTGTCGCTCGCCCTGGCGCTGTCCTCGGCCGACTATGTCCCGAGCCTGCGCGTGATCGCCCTCACCTATATTCCGCTGGCGCTGGCGGAAGCCGCGCTGACCGGCGGAGTCGTCGCCTATCTCAAGCGGGTCAAGCCGGAAGCCTTGGGGCTGGCGGAGGAAGCCGCCGCATGAGCGCGCCCCGGCTCCTCCCGCTGGCGCTCCTGCTCACCCTCGGGCTAACGACGAGCGCCAGCGCGCATCGGCTCAAACTGTTCCTAACGGTCGAAGACGGCGCGCTCGGCGGCTACGCCTTCTTCATCGGCGGCGGGCGGCCCTCCGGCGCCGACGTCATCGTCAAGCAGTCCGGCCGCGAGGTCTATCGCGGCAAGACCGATGATCACGGCGATTTCCGCTGGAAGCCGCCCGCCCCCGCCGATTATTCGGTGACGATCGACGCCGGCGACGGCCATTGGGCCGAAGCCGCCGTGACGGCGGATCGTCTCGGCGGCGCCGAGGCGCCCTCCCCGCCGGTCGAAACCGCCCCGCCGCCGCAAGCCGCGCCCGCTTGCGCGCCAACCGATGCGGCGGCGCAGGCCAAGCTGATCGAGGCGCAAGTGGACCGGGCCGTGGCGCGCCAGTTGCGGCCCCTGCTGGAAGCCTATGATCAGGCGGAAGGCCGCGTGCGATTCAACGATGTCATGGGCGGGATCGGCATGATCGTCGGCCTCGCCGGCGCCGGCCTCTGGGCCAGCGCGCGGCGCCAAAAACGCAGGGACGACGGCCATGGCGACTGAGGCGCTGTTCTGTTGCGACGAGGCGCAGGCCCGCCCCTGGCTCGACCGGCTCGACGCGCGCGCGCGCATCGTCGCGGCGCTGGCGATCGTGCTGTGCGCCGTTGCGATCCGCTCGCCCTGGGTGCTGCTGGCGGGCGCGCCGCTGCTGCTCGGCTTCGCCCTGGCCTGCGGCCTGCGCGGCGGCGAAATCCTCGCGCGTCTGGCCCATGCCGAAGGTTTTCTGCTGGTCCTGCTGCTAATGCTGCCGCTCACCGTCCCCGGCCCGGCCTGGGCGACGCTCGGGCCGCTGGAATTTTCGCGCCCCGGCGTCGAGCGCGCCGTGATGATCCTGCTGCGGGTCAACCTGTCGGCGTTGGCCGTGCTGACCCTGCTGGCCGGACTGGAGCCGAGCCGCTTCGGCCACGCCCTCGCCCGCCTCGGCGTCCCCGAAAAACTGGCGCACCTCCTGCTGTTCGCCGCGCGCTGGACCGAGTTGGTGCGGCAGGAGGCGCGCCGGCTGCACGACGCGATGCGGGCGCGGGCGTTCCGCGCCTCCACCTCGGCGCACAGCTGGCGCACGCTCGGCCATTTCACCGGGCAATTGCTGCTGCGCGCGCTGGAGCGGGCCGAACGCGTCGACGAGGCCATGCGCTGCCGGGGCTTTTCCGGCCGCTTCGCGCTGGTGTCCGACGAGCGTTTTCGCGCCCGCGATCTGGTCTTCCTCGCCGGCCTCGGCTGCGTGCTGCTGGGCGGGCTGCTGGCGGACCGCGCGGCATGACGGCGCTGCTGCGGCTCGACTCGGTCACCGTCTCACGCGGCGGACGCGCCGTGCTGCGCGACGTCTGCCTAGAGGTGTTCGCGGGCGAACGGCTGGCGCTGGTGGGCGACAACGGCGCCGGCAAGACCACGCTGCTGCGCACGTTGGTCGGGCTGGAGAAGCCCAGCGGCGGCCGGGTGATCGCCTTCGGCGCCGAATGTCGCTGTGAGAAGGATTTTCGCCCGGTCCGCGCCCGCGCCGGCTTCCTGTTTCAGGACCCCGACGACCAATTGTTCTCGCCCACGGTGATCGAGGATGTCGCCTTCGGCCCGCTGAATCTGGGTTTAAACCAGCGCGACGCCGTGCGGCGCGCGGAGGAGACGCTGGAGCGGCTGGGGCTGGCGCATCTGGCGCGGCGCGTCACCCATCGGCTGTCGGGCGGCGAAAAGCGTCTGGCGAGTCTGGCGGCGGTGCTGGCGATGCGGCCCGACGCGCTGCTGCTCGACGAGCCGACCAACGCGCTCGACGCAAGCCATCTGGCGCGGCTGACGGAAATTCTCCAAACACTCGACGTCGCCATGGTCCTCGTCAGCCACGACCGCACGTTTCTGGGAAAGCTGGCGACGCGCGCCGCGTTGCTCCGGGACGGGCTGCTGACGCCCGCCACGCTGCACCGCCACCCGCACAGCCATGAGCATGTCCACATCCACGGCTTGGACGAAGGCCACGCTCATGCGCATGAAAACAAGGATCAGCCGCCCTCGCGCACGTGAGAATGGGCGTGCGCCTGCGCCGTCTCGCCGCCATGGGCGTGGGTTTCCGAGGCGACCTCGACCGGAATGATCATCAGCTGACCATGGCGCACGCCGCGCTCGGCGATGACATGATCGGCGAAATGGCGCACTTCGGCGCCGGCGCCGCGCAACACCGCCACCTCCAGACACGAATCATGGTCGAGATGGACGTGGAGCGTCGCCACCGACAAATCGTGATGGTGGTGCTGGGTATGGGCCAGCCTTTTGGCCAGCGCGCGGGTTTCGTGGTCGAACACATAGGCCAGGGCGGCGACGCAGGCGCCCTCCGGCTCCGGCGACGCCCGATGGGTCAAGCCGGCGCGCGCCAGATCGCGCAAGGTTTCCGAGCGGTTCTGATAGCCCTTCTCACGCTGGAATTTGTCGATTTCGGCCACGAGATCGTCGTCCAGAGTGATGGTGATTCTCTGCATCCCGCCTCCCCGCGCCGCTAGCGGCCGCCCAACAGCCCCCGGCAATGTGCCAGAGCGGCGCCCGCATGGCCATAGCCGCCGCCCCGCCGCCGCCCTATCTTGGGAAAAAACACCGATCGAACGGCGCCGCAGGGCATGTTGAGCATCTCGGATCTTCGCACCCGCATTCTAAAACCCGTCAGCCTCGACCTGGATGCGGGCGCCTGCGTCGCCGTGCGCGGGCCGTCCGGCTCCGGCAAAAGCACGCTGCTGCGCGCCATCGCCGATCTCGACCCCAATGCGGGCGAGGTCCGGCTTGACGGGCGCTCCCGCGACGCCATGCCGGCGCCGGACTGGCGGCGCCGCGTGATCTATGTGGCGGCGGAGCCGGGATGGTGGGCCGACACCGCCGCCGAACACTTTCCGTCCGGCGCCGACGCGGCCGCGCTGGCGGAAGCGGCCGGCTTGCAAAAGGACATCGTTTCGCGCCCGATTGCGGCCCTTTCGACCGGCGAACGCCAGCGCCTCGCGTTGATTCGCGCCCTGGCGCGCAAGCCCCGCGTCCTGCTGCTGGACGAGCCGACGGCGGCCCTCGACGGCGAGGCGCGCGACCGGATGGAGGGCCTCGTCGCCGCCTTCCGTCGCGACGGCGGCGCCGCGCTGTGGGTGGCTCATGACCCCGATCAGGCCGAGCGTGTCGCCGACCGGACCTTGCATCTGGATCAGGGAGACGCGCGGGCATGACGTCGTTCGAACTGGACTTCGGCGCGCTGGCCGCCGCCTCGGCGCTGATTCTCATCAATGCCGGCCTGTCGCTGGCGCTCGAACTCGGACTGGCGCGCCGGCTGCTCGTCGCCGCCCTGCGCATGACCGTGCAACTGGCGCTGATCGGCCTCGTCCTCACCACTTTGTTCAGCCATGTCTCGCCGCTGTGGACCGGGCTGGCGGCGCTGGCGATGATCGGCTTCGGCGGCGCCGAGATCGCCAGCCGCATCGACCGGCCGCTGGCCGGCGGCTGGTCGTTCGGCCTCGGCGCGTCCTGCATCGCCTCGTCGGCGCTGGTCGCGCTGGTTTTCGCGCTCGGCGCGCGGCTCTATCCCGGCGCGTGGTACGATCCGCGCTATGCGATCCCGCTGCTCGGCATGGTGCTCGGCAACGCTATGACCGGCATCGCGCTCGGCCTGAACACGCTGACGCAGGCGGTCACGGCGCAAAAGGCCGGGATCGAGGCGCGGCTGGCGCTGGGGGACGACCGCCGCCGCGCCCTGCTGGGGCCGGTGCGCCAGGCCGCGCGCAACGCGCTGCTGCCGACGATCAATTCGATGGCGGCGACCGGCCTGGTGTTCCTGCCGGGCATGATGACCGGCCAGATCCTCGCCGGCGCCGAACCCGGCGCGGCCGTCAAATATCAGCTGATGGTGATGTTTTTAATCGCCGGATGCACCGGCGTCGGCGCGATCGTCGCCATCCTGTCCGGCGCGGCGCGGCTGACCGACGCGCGCCACCGGCTGCGGCTGGACCGGCTGGCGGCGGAGCGGCGCGACTGACGCCGCTCGCGGCGGCGCCGAGCCAAAACGTCAAAAGCCGCACCCTCGCGGATGCGGCTTTTTGAATGGTCGGAGTGGCGGGATTCGAACCCACGACCCCTAGTCCCCCAGACCTTGAGCTTAAGTCTTTTTCCGCTTTTGTTTCAGCTTGTTGTCTCTTTCTGACTCGGCGCTGTGGGGACTAATGTGGGGAATCGCTGCATCGAGCGCGTCGCGCAACTCGTCATCGAGGACGTGTGAATAAAACTTCGCCGTGGTCTCGATTCGCGCGTGGCCTAGCTGGCGCTGTGCGGCCTTCAACCCTTTGACCCGGGTCATGGCGGAGCCAACCGTGTGGCGGGCGTCGTGGAAGCGGACGTTCAGGCCGATGCGCGCGACCGCACGCCGGAAGGCGCTTTTCAGCCCCGTGTAGGTCACCGGGTAGCGCCCGCCCAGGACAAGCTTCTTGTTGGCGTTCTTGCCGCCTCGTCGCCGGCAGACATAGGTAAAGACGTGCGTTTCGTCCCTGCCCTGCTGGGCGGCGAGGATCGCCATGGCGGCGCGGCCGAGGATCACTTGCCGCTCGCCGCCGCCTTTTTGGACTAGCGTGGCCTTGGCCCCGCCCATGTCGATCTGCGACCAGCTCACGAAGCATTCCGCGAGGCGAAGGCCGGTGGCGAGGGCGAACAGCCACATATCGCGATAGCCGTCGCCCATCTTGTTGGCGATCGCGACTTGGTCGACGCGCTTGACCTCGGCCCCGATGGTTTCGCGTTCCTTGAGCCGGTGGTTCGACCAAGTCGGCTCATCCGGGAAGCGGATTTTCCATGCCGTGCGCGCGTGGCCGAACACTTTCCGCAAAGCGTCGACGGTGGTGCGGTTCACCGTGCCATTCTGAATTCGGGCCGTTTTATCCTTGCCCCAGGCTTTTTCGCCCCGGCGCAACGCCACCCAGGCGGCGACATCCGCATCGCGGATGTCGGCCATATTGGTGGCGGCGCCGAAATGGTCGACCATGCGTTCCAGGTTCTTCCAGACGGTGTCCGAGCCTGCGAGAAACTGGCCTTTTTCCTGCCAGTAGCGGGCGACGGCGGCGCTCAGGGTCAGATCGCCCTGGCCCCGGAACGCCTTATCGGCCGTCTGGTGGCGCTCTATTTGCCGCGCGGCATCTTCCTTGCGGGCGCGCTCTTCGAATTCCGCTTCTCGGCGGCTCGTTTTGCCCGTAGAGCCTCGAAATCGAACACCTTGAAGCTGGAAATCGTATTGGAAATAGGGGGAGTTTTTCCGCTTGAAGACGGACATGCTTTCCTCCGTCGCTCGGTCGCGAAGGCTTCAAGGTCGGCCGGGTCGAACACCATGCGGCGCCTTTTGGCCTGCGGCCTAGCAAGATCAATATAAGCGAGTTCGCCGGCATCCACGCAAGCCCGGAGGCTGCGCTCGCACATACAGAGCCGTTCCGCGGCTTCCTGAAGCGAGAGAAGCTGGTTCATTGATGTTCTCGCGTTTCGTCCTGTAAGTTCAGTTCCCAGAGCTTTTGCAGCTCGGCTTCGTCGGGCTCAGGCATCCCCCAGCGCTCGAAATTCCTTCGATACCAATCATCGAAAGACTTGGGCCTGGGCGCCGCCTCCTGGCGGTCGCGCGGCGTCACGTGACCTCGCGCACCGGGATATGCTTCGCCGCAAGCGCGGCGCGGATCTTCGCGCCGTCGTGCGGGTGGCAATGCACCGTGTCATAACCGCGCGCATGGCGGAGATCGGCAAAGGCGCCACGCCAGACAATGGCCGGGGTGGCTGTGCGCGACGTTGCGACCACATAGCCGGGCGTCGCGTGGGCGGATTCGTTGAGGGCGAGACAGAGCGTCATGCCGGGAACTCCCGGTGCTCGCGGCCATCGAGAAGATGGCCCGCGCGGCGCTTGCCGACGCGCCAGACGTCAGGCTCGTCATCAAATGTCATGGTTTCGCTTTCGCGGACGGTCACAGGGCGTTGGCGCCATTGACCGCCGAAGAACCATGCTCCGGTTTCAGTCTTCGATTGCATGTCATCGTCGATCGCTTCACCCGGCGCCCATTCGCCCCATTGCTTGAAAAAATAGGCGGTCTCGGACATGGCGCATTGGTCGCGCAGGGACCGGAACCAATCGGGATGCGATGGCCGCGCGTTGGGGCCGCTCTCGCCGCCGGTGATGATCTGATCGAGCGGGC
>NZ_FYDG01000019.1 GCF_900187365.1 Rhodoblastus acidophilus | reverse complement strand
TCGACTTTTCGCCCGCCCTCAAAGCCAAGATCGACAATCCCGCGACCGTGCTCTGTCCGATCGACGCGGATCCCGACGTGTTCGCCGACGCCGTGCGCGCCGCCTTCGCCCGCCGCGCAGACGCGATCGGCGTTTCCCTCGCCCAATCCTGGGCCGAGGCGGCGCGGGCGCATCTCGCCTTCTATGACACGCTGGGCGGCGGGAACGCTGCGGATCGATTCAGCGCATGACGATGAGTCCCAGCTCCAAGACGCGTCTGGCCAATACGCTTTTGCGTCTGTTGCCGCTGGGCGCGAAACTTTTGCTCACGCTTTACATGGGCAAATATTTGTCGCTGGCCGATATGGGCGTCTATGGGCTGGCGTTCGGGGTGGTCACGGTGCTGCGCGCCGTGCTGGGCCAGGGTTTTGACTATATTGTGACGCGAGACGTTGTCGGCGCGACGCCGCTGACCGCGCTTCACAAGATGCGCGATCAGGCGCTGCTGTATTCGATCAATTACGGCGTGCTGATTTTATTGGCGATCCTCGGCGTCATCACCCACACGATTACGATATCGCCCCAACTCGTCATGATCACGGTGCTGCTGACGATCGTGGAGGGCTACGCCAGCGCGTTGTATGACAACGCCAATTCCATGAACCAGCAGCTCCTGGCCAATGTCATCTTCTTCATTCGGGCGGCGTTCGTGTTTCCCGTCGTGCTGCTCGGCTGGCTCTATCCCTCCCTGCGCACGGCGGAGGTCGTGCTGTCGGCGTGGTTGATTGGCGCGACGCTGGCCGTCGCGCTGAATCTCGTGCTGTGGCGGGCGATGCCGTGGGGCGAGGCCTTGCGCAGGCCCGTGGATTGGGGCTGGATCCGGCGCGGTCTCAAGAAATGCTGGCCGATCTGGCTGGGCGGCATAGGCGCCACGGCCGGCTTGTTCGTCGACCGCTTCCTGGTTGAACGCTTTCTCACGCTCGACGACGTCGGCGTTCTCACCTTCTTCTTTTCCTTCGCCAACGCGCTGGGCAATCTGATGCAAAGCAGCGTGCTGGCCTTCGCCTATCCGCGCCTGATCGCCCTGCACAGAGAAGGCGAAACGGACATGTTCCGGCGTGAGGCGCGGCAGGCGATCCAGCAAATGGCGGTGATCGGCGGCGGCATGGCGCTGCTGTTCGCCATCGCGGTTCCGATCCTGGGCTCTTATACCGGGCGGCCCCTGATCATGGACAGCGCCACGACGCTTTGGCTAATGCTGCTGGGCGTCTGGATTCGCCTGAATTCGGAAATGCTCAATTTCGTGCTGTACGCCCGCAATCAGGACCGCGCGATCTGGCTGGGCAATCTGTTGTTCCTGATCCCGGCGGTCGGCGGCAACGCCGTGCTGGTCCCGCTGGTCGGCCTGCCCGGCGTGGGCTGGGCCTCCATTCTGGCCGCGGTCTACATTTTCATCTGGCGCTGGCGCCACATCCATGAAGACCGCGAGCAGAGAATTTTCTTCTACGCCGGCTGAGCGACGACGGCCGGAAACCCCGGCGCCGCGCGGCGCCTTGCGCGCGATAAATCGAACGATTTCAACCCTTCTGGCCGCCGCTGATTTACGCACGTCATGCGTGTATTGAGGGCGCGCGCGATCTGAACACATTTGTGTCACATCGCCCTGAATCGGGGCCGGGAAATACGGAGTCCATCGCCGCGCCCCGCGCGCGCCGCCTGAGAAGCCGACGCGACACCCCCGAGAACTAATGATTATAAAACAATATCTTATGAAGATATTTCCGCAGGGAGAAGGCGCCCCGGCCGAGGGGGTTCGGACGGCCTTACCGCCTTAGGAAAGCCAAAAAGCGCTTGGCTGAGTATATGATTTCCTGTACACACGCTATGGTTGCGCTCTCGCCGATTGTTCCGGTTGATTCGGGAGCTCTGCGCCCAACGACCCATCACGAATTTGAGGTTGCCCTATGGCTGATTACACACCGAACCTGAACGCCGCCTGGTCGGCGATCTCTGGCCAAGCGAACGCCACGCTGGATGCGGCCAGCCTCGCGGTCTACAACGCCGGCCTGAACAACGGCACGTTGACCATGGCTCAGGTCTACACCGCGCTCGAGTCCGAACCCTTCGTTCAGAACATCACCAACCCGATCATCCGTCTTTATCAGGCCGCCTTCGGCCGCTTGCCAGACACCGACGGCCTGAACGTGTGGGTCGACCATCTCGCGCACAACCCGAATTCGTTCAGCTGGATGGTGAGCCAGTTCGCCTATGGCACTGAATTCCAAGCTATTTTCGGCGTTGACGGCTCCGCCACGATCAACACCGCGGTGATCACCCAATTCTACAACAACTTCCTGAACCGCGCTCCGACGGCTGGGGAAGTGGCCAACTGGGTCGGCTCCGGCATGAGCGTGGCCAACGCCCTTGCGCTCTGCGTGAACTCCACTGAATTCGCCAATGGCGTCTCCTCCGGCATTTCGGCTTACCAGAGCCTGCTCGGCGCCGGCACGCCTCCGTCGGGCGGCACGCTGTTCACGCTCAACACCCAGGTGGCGCAGACCTTCACGCTCACCACCGGCATTGACAGCGGCTCGGCCTTCACCGGCGGCAACGGCAACGATCTCTTCGACGCCACCAAGGGCGCGGGCGGCGTGGCCACTTTGACCCCCCTGGACTCGATCGACGGCGGCGCCGGCGTCAACACCCTCAATGCCTCGCAAACGGCGGGCATCTCTCTGACGGCCAGCACCACCGTCAAGAACATCCAGACCGCCAACCTGACCAGCTCGAGCACCGTGGCCGCCGACACCTCGGCTTGGACCGGCCTGACCACCGAGAACGTGGTTTCCGTTGGCGGCGAAACCCTGTCGCTGGGCAGCAAGACTGCTCTGAAGGCCGTGGACACGGCGCTGGCGGCCGGCGCCATCACCGTTGACGGCGGAACCTCCGTCAATATCGCCGCGACCGGCGCGACCACCGGCACGATTACGGTTGGCACGACCACGGCGCCGACCGGCGCGGTGACGATCTCGAACACGTCGACCGGCAACGTCACCATGGGCGCGATCGACGTCCACGGCGGCGCCACCGTCACCATCACCCAGGCCAATGGCAACGCGGTCAACACGACCACGACCATGGGCGCCGTGACCGTGACCGGCACGGCCAACACCACCGCCGTCATCGTGAACAACGCCGCGCCGGCGACCGCCTCCGGCACTGTGGCGGGCGTCGCCGAAAGCACCGTCGCCATCAACGACGTCAACGCCGGCTCCACCACCACGGCCGGCACGATCGCCGCCGCCTCCGTCAGCGGCTACACCGCGCTGAGCATCGCCGACACCGCCCTGACCACCCTGAGCGTGGCCAACGGCTCCGGCAACATCATCATCGACAACAGCGGTCTGACCACGCCGACCAACAAGACCCTCGGTCTGACGGTCAACGGCCTGACCGGCGGCACCCTGGATGACGCCGACGTCTACACGACGTTGAACGTCACCACGACCGGCGCCAACTCGACCCTGGCCAACATCACCGAAGGCGCCGTGACGGCCCTGACGGTGGCGGGAACCAAGGGCCTGACGCTGACCTCCACGGCTGGCCTGAGCGCCCTGAAGACCGTGGCCGTCTCCGGTTCCGCCGGCCTGACCGCCGACCTTTCCGGCTCCACGGTGACGGACGTGAACGCCTCCGCCACCTCTGGCGCGATGACTGTGACCGTCGACATCAGCAAGGCGACCTATGAAGGCGGTTCGGGCGCCGACAAGGTGACCTTGTCCAACACCGCCGCGACCAAAGCCGTGACCCTCGGCGATGGCGACGACACTCTGATCCTCACCAACGGCACATTGCCGACGGCTGCGATCTCTGCCGGCAATGGCACCGACACGCTGCAGATGACTGGCGCCAATGCGGCGACCGCCTCCGGCTCCGCCGCCTTTGCCGCCGTGGTGACCGGTTTTGAGCACCTGACCCTGACTGGCGCGACGAACCAGACGATTGATCTGGCGGCTCTGGGCAACCTCAACTATGTGTCGGCTTCTGGCGGCAACGGGTTGACGCTCAACAACTATGCGGCGAATGGCACGTTGGTGCTGACCGGCGCCGGCACCGCCTACACCGCCAACCTGGCCACCGCCACCGGTTCCAGCGACGTGCTCAACGTCACCCTGACCGACGGGTCTAACGCTGGCGTCGCCTTTGCCACCACGGGTCTCACCGCCGCCGGCGTCGAAACCCTGAACATCACCACGGCCGACACGCAGACGACGCCCACCGGCGGCTTCAATGACACTCTGACGGTTCTGGGCAACAGCGCAAAGGCCATCACGGTCGCCGGCAACGCCGGCCTGACCTTGACCGCGACCGACACGGCCCTGACCAGCCTGGACGCCAGCGGCATCAGCCTCGGCGGGTTCACCTTCACCTCCGGCGCCCTGGCGGCGGCGGCGGCGATCAAGGGCAGCGCCACCGGAACCAATACTGTGGACTTCAGTGCGGCCACTGGCGGCGCTGTGACCTACACCGGCGGCACGGGCTCCGACGTCATCACCGCGACCAACGGCAAGGCGGACATCATCCACCTTGGCGGCGGCGCCACCAACAACACGGTGACCGGCGACACTGGCAACTACGCCATCGACAGCACCGCGACCGGCACTGACTCGGTGACGGTGACCACGGGCAACAACACCGTCAGCCTGGGCGATGGCGCCAACACCTTCACGGCGACCATCGGCAACAACGTCTATACCGGCGGTGCCGGCGTGGACACCGTGACTTTGGGCAGCGCAACACTGAGTGGCGTCAACACCATCACCACCGGAACCGGCGCGGACGTTGTGACCTTTGCGGGTGTGACGGCTAACGGCAACAGCTACAGCACGATCACCGACGCCCACGCCAGCCTGCAGATCGTATTTACCGATGCAGGCCAGATCTCCGGCACGACGGCCTGGACATCCGCCAAGGTTGCCCTCGCCGATACGGCTGTCTTCCAGGATTACCTGGATGCGGCGACGGTTGGCGACGGCTCCACCAACGCCAAGTTGGGTTGGTTCCAATACAACGGCAACACTTATGTCGTGGAAGACAACTCCGCGGCTACGACCTTCCAGAACGCCGGCGACTCGGTCGTCAAGCTGACGGGTCTGGTGGATCTGAGCACGGCGACCTTCGTCGCGACGGCCACTACCTCCGGCGCCCTCACGCTGGTCTAACCAAAGAAGAGGAGAAATCCTCTTCGAAGATCCCGTAAACTTCGATCCCGCCCCTCAAAAGGGGCGGGATTTTTGATTTCAAGGGTGAGGCGTCGGACAAAAGGCGCGTGCGGACAAGAGCCAAACAGGAGGACGACCAATGAGCGACTGGACCGCCGGTTACGTGGCCGACATCGGCTATACCTATGGCTATTACGCCGAACTGAACCCGGTGCAGGCGCAGCTTGCGCTTCTCAACCAGGGGCTGGTCTGTCCGCAAATCGGCGCCGCCTGCGAACTCGGCTTCGGCCAGGGCCTTTCCGCCAACATTCACGCCGCCGCCGGACCGGCGCGATGGCATGGCGCCGATTTCAACCCCAGCCAGGCCGGCTTCGCCCAGGAGCTCGCCGCCGCCTCGGGGTCAGGGGCCGCGCTGTATGACGACGCTTTCGCCGATTTCGCCAACCGCCCCGATCTGCCCGACTTCGACTACATCTGCCTGCACGGCATCTGGAGCTGGATCAGCGACGAAAACCGCCAGGTCATCGTCGATTTCGTCCGCAAGAAGCTCAAAGTGGGGGGCGTGCTCTACATCAGCTACAACACGCTGCCGGGTTGGGCCGCCTTCGCGCCGATGCGCCATCTGATGACCGAACATGCGGACGTGCTGGGGTCGGAAGGCCGGGGCATTGTCAGCCGCATCGACGGCGCCATCGATTTCGCCGAAAAGCTGCTGGCCTCCAACCCCCTGTTCAGTCGCGCCAACCCGCAGGTGGGCGAGCGGCTGAAGCAGTTGAAGGCGCACAACAGGCATTATCTGGCGCACGAATATTTCAATCGCGACTGGCATCCCATGCACTTCGCCACCATGGCCAAATGGCTGGAAGGCGCCAAGGTTCAGTATGCCGGCTCCGCGCACTATCTCGACCATATCGACGCGGTGAACCTCACGGCCGAGCAACAGGCCTTCCTTAAGGAGATCCCCGACGCCATGTTCCGCGAGACCACGCGCGACTTCATGGTCAACCAGCAGTTCCGCCGCGACTATTGGGTGAAGGGGGCGCGGCGGCTCAACGCCCTCGAGCAGGCCGAGGCGCTGCGCGCCCAAAGAGTCGTCCTGGCCAGCCCGCGCGCGGATGTCTCGCTGAAGGTCAAGGGCGCCGTGGGCGAAGCCAACATGAGCGAAGCCATTTACGCCCCGATCCTCGACCTGATGGCCGACCACAAGATCAGAACCCTCGGCCAGATCGAACAGGGGGTCAAAGGCGTCGGTCTGGCGCAGGTCACACAGGCCGCCATGGTGCTGGCCAGCTCCGGCCATCTGGCGCTGGCGCAGGACGAGTCGGTGATCGGCAAGGTCAGGAAGCAGACCGACCGGCTCAACGCCCATCTCTGCAACAAGGCCCGGGGCGGCAACGACATCGGCTTCCTGGCCAGCCCGGTCGCCGGCGGCGGCTTTGCGGTCAACCGCTTCCAGCAATTGTTCCTGTTGAGCGCCTCCCAGCACAGGAAGCAGCCTGCCGAATGGGCGAAGCACGCCTGGCAGATTCTTGGCGCGCAAGGCCAGAAACTGGTCAAGGACGGCAAGGCCCTGGAAACCGCCGAGGAGAATCTCGCCGAACTCAGCGCGCAGGCGCAGACCTTCGCCGACAAGAACCTGCCGATTTTGAAAGCGCTGCAGATCGCCTGAAACGCTTGCGCCCTGCCCTTCTCGCGGAGGGGCAGGGTTTTGCACGCGGTTCATCTGAACTTGATCAAGGAACTGATATCCAGCAGAGGCGAAATATTCGCCTGTCCGGCTTGCGCGTCTTGGGGCGCGGTTTCGCCGCCAATTTGCAATTGCGGCGTGACATCCGTGGACATCAAGATCCTAAGAGCGTCATCCATGATTTCGATATGCTCATCCAGCAAATCGATTTTCTGAAGACATGCGGAGATCCGGCGCGCGACGACGATCTCCATCAGATTTTCACCTGAGGCGTTGCGAAAACGCTCCTTGAACGACTTCGCCTGCTCAAGGGCTGCTTCAAAGCTCTGTCGATGGCGCGCCGCATCGGATCGGGACGACGCCAAAATTCTTGCCGTCGCCGGCAGGATATCGGACGGCCGCCATGCGCCGGACGCATTGAGTTTGAGCAAGGCCTGATCAAAAGCGACCGACAGGATCTCGATCGTCTTGGCCTGGCGCGGGTCGCCCGAGGCTTGATCGCCTATTTCTCCGGTTTCGTCATAGCGGCGACGGCGCAGCGGATCCGACAGGACGTCATAGGCGGTCTTGAGTTCATGGAACGCTTCGGCGGATCCCCCGCCGTCGGGGTGACAACTTCTCACCTTTTTCCGAAACGCGCGCCGGATCGCCGCGAGATTGGCGTCGGGCTGAACGCCCAGAAGGACATAGAGATCGCTCACGCTTGGTCCCGCATGTTGGCTTGCGCCGCGAACAGACATTTTGCGCATCTTCGCGGAAGCCGATGCGGGTTTCCAGCGCGGTCCCGCTGCATAAACGGTCGTTTTCGCAACAATGCGCCGTTCCCTCGCCCCGCCTGTCCCATCAAGGGCTTGCATTTGCGCAATCCTGTTGCCAATTTATCGCATTTGGCAACAGAAGACGCAACACACATGCTGCTCGGCTACGCCCGCATTTCCAAAACCGAGACCCAGGAAACCGCCGCGCAAATCCGCGCCCTCAAACAGGCGGGATGCGAAAAATTGTTCGAGGAAGCCGCCTCGGGCGGGCGGTGGGACCGGCCCGAGCTGCATCGACTGCTCGACCAATTTCGCGCCGGGGACACGCTGGTGGTGTGGAAGCTCGATCGCCTGTCGCGCTCGCTCAAAGACCTGATCGTCATCCTCGAGCGCATCGAGGCCGCCGGCGGCAAATTCCTCTCTCTGACTGAAGCGATCGACACGTCTGGTCCCGCTGGCCGGATGATGATGCACATGCTCGGCGCGTTTGCCGAATTCGAACGCGAAATGATCCGCGAACGCACCCGCGCCGGACTGCATGAAGCGCGCGAAAAGGGCCGGGTTCCCGGTCGAAAGCCGAAACTCACCGCCGAACAATGCCGGGAAATCCTGGACGCCGTCAGATCAGGCCGAAAATCCGCCGCCGAAATGGCCCGCATCTTCAAGATTCACCGCTCAACCATCTCCCGTCTCATCTCGAAAGAGCGGGCGGTCAAAAAGCCTGAAAGGTTTTAGACTGTTGAAAAAAGACGTGCTTCTTCGTTCCCTTCGTGAGTTCGAACGGTTTCCACCCTTTCTTATCGGAAAGCCTTGTGCGGCGAAGCCGCGCCTATTGGGGTCGGGTGCGCAATCCGATTTCCTGTGATTTTGAGGTGCGCATTTCAGAGTGTGGAACGCGTTTCACACGTTCTCCACATAGGCTTCTGGAAGAAGCAATATCCGTGGACTCTACTTTTTTGCACCCTCCCCCGGCTGACGCCGACCGCGCCGTCTGCTTTCGTCCGCGCGCGATCCAAACCATCCACTCCCTTGAAACGATCCGCACCACATTGGACAGGTTCGGCCGCTTGTCGCGCCGGCGCTCCTCAATGGTCACAAGACCTTCGCGCGCCGCATAGCGCAGCGCGTTGCGCGCGGTCGTGATCCCGACGCCGGCGCGCGCGGAAATCTCGCCCAGGGTGAGGCGGCATTGCTTACGGTCGCGCACCTCGTCGGCGACGATCCGCAGCACCGCGAGTTCACCGGTTGTGAACAGGCAGGCCAGGGCCGGCGGCATCGGGCCGGAACAGGCCAGCCGCCGCCGCCGCTCGATCGACGCCCGCCGGTTTTGTGAAACCGGCGTCTTGCGCTTGGGCGGAAAATAGCTCGGCCGGCCCTGCGCCTTCGCCGCGGCGCTCACATTTGGCGCGCGCGCGGCGACCGTGTCGGCGCCGCGCACCTCTTTCTTCCGGCGCTCCAGCATCTCGGCCAGCGTCGCCGCCTGGTCGTCGGTCAGCTTCCCCTCGGCCCAATCGCTCCAAATGGTGCGAGCGGCTCCGTCGAGCATGGATAGGGATTTTGTGCCGCTGATCGCAGCCAAATGGACTGCGGCGGCATGTGCGCGTGTCATCGTCTCTCCGTTCGGGTTGCCCGCTCGGAAAGGGCCGAAATCCGGCGCAAAAAATCTCATCAGCGGAAACGATGCTTCCGCTTGACTTCAATCTAGATTTTGGGGAAACTCAGGTCACCACAACTTGAGATTTTCCCCGGTTCGCCGGGACACCGGCCCGCCTTCCAAGGCGGGTTTTGTGTTTTCTAGGGTCTGTCCTTTGGTTGTCGACTCAACCGCAAATCAGCGAGTCGAAGCGGAATCCTAGCTGTTTTGGCCGCTGCCGCAACTTGGCGCTGTTCGCCCGGCCATAAACAACGCAATAAACGGCACGGTGCCGCCATATTACCATAATGCAATTAGACCATTACAATGGCGCACACTGATACCACTGTAATGGTATCAACGTTTGTCGTGGTGCCGCATCTGCTCGACGTAGGAACGCAATACCGCGTTGATTTTCGTCTGATAGCCCCGGCCCTGACTGCGAAAGAAGTCCATAACCTCGCGGTCAACCCGCATGTTGAGAACCGCCTTTGGCTGCGGCAATTCGACTGATGCTTGCGCCCAGTCAACAATCATACCGGCCTCGTCGTTATCCTCGGCAATAACGCTTTCAACCTCGTCTGCGCTCATTGCTGCGGCACGCGCCCAATCGCTTTGACTCTCGCCGCGCGCCTGCTTGGCGCGCAGTTCATCAGCCGTGTGCCTCTCGATATGATCTTTCTTCGCCATCGCGCGCCCTCCTGAACGAAATGATCCGACGGCTTTGATCGCGCCATGTCCACACGAGGGAATAGAACTTCCCATGGATCATGGCGGTTGTCACAAACCGCGCCTCAACGGGATAATTAGAAGGGGCAGTTACGCTCGCCCTTCCGTCAAACATCAAAACCGCGTCCACAAAGTCGAGCTTGTGCTTCGCCAGGTTCGTCTGCCGCTTGGCTTCATCCCATTCGAACATTTAGAGCGTACACATTTTGTATATACATATCAAGGAAGCTCATTTTACCACGATGCCACCATACCATGATACCATCATAACTGTATCAGCTTGTCCTGGTAAGGTCGGCAATCGATTTCAGGCCGCGCGCTCGAAACACGGAGTCCAAGCCTTCCATGATCAGCGCATGCATTTTCACGCGTTCCGAAAACGCCAGTTCACGCAATTGCTCATGAACCGCAGGCGGAAGATAAAGCGTCTGCTGTTTGGTGGACTCCTTAGTCGCGCTGCGACGACGGGCGGGTTCGTCCTGCTCGATAGCAGGGACGACTGGCTCACTATGCGAGGCCTCGCGGGTGAGCGGCGTCACAATGCCGGATAAGACAGTTCTACGCGGCTTTGACGACATTTCGCTTTCCCTTCGGCTCAAGCTTGTTTTCAATCCAGATCCAAAGCTGCTTGATTTCGTTAGCAGCAGCTCCCGCCTCGTTAAATTCGGTTACGCCCATGCCTGCGGCCATGGCGTCTTGATGATCTGCTCGGCTGACGATGGGAGGTTCAGCAATCAGCCCCAATGCGGCAAGTCCAGCCCGCGTTTCTTCAACTCGATTGGATCGAGGCGGGCATTGCGTCAGAACGAAAGCGAACGGCTTTTCAAGCCGGATTAAGCTTTGCACAGTCGGCAAGCAGCCGCGTAGATCGGTCGCCGTCGGGCGACACGGAATTAGACATAAATTCGCGGATCGCATGGCGGCATTGACCCCTGGGCTATCAATGCCGGGGGTGTCGATTACGACGAGGTCGTAATTTGCCCCTTTCAGGGTCGCAAGGGCCGTTTCAAGGGCCGTGGCGTCGATCCGCTCGCAGTCTGGGCCTTCCTCAGCTTCCCGGCTTTCAATCCAGTCGCTCAAAGTACCTTGGCGATCCAATTCGAGCATGAACACCCGGCGACCCTGCTGAAAAGCGGCCACGGCTATGGAAGCAGCGGTTGTGCTTTTGCCGCTACCTCCCTTTTGTGTCACGAAAGCAATCACCTGCATGGACACACCCTTGTAATGGTATCATTTTATCAGCGTATAATGGTCTAGTTGCACACCATTAACAATGGGTGAACTGTCGCCCTGTGCGCGTTCCTCACCTGCCGCACGCCTGAAGCCTCGAAATCGTGCTGTGGCTCACATTGTAGCTGCGCGCGATCTCGCGCACCGTCTCGCCTGCGTCGCGGCGCCGGATGACCGAACAGCGCGCGAAACTCTCGGCCAAGACTGATCTTACCAAGGACATCAATTACGGCCTGTCGCGATGGGTCGAGTTCACCCTTTCCTTGACGACGGCCGCATCTGCCTCACCAATAACGCCGCCGAACGCGCCCTGAGGGGCATAGCCGTCGGGCGTCGGAATTGGATCTTCGCAGGTTCGGACGCCGGAGGATGCAGGGCCGCCGCCGTCTTTACGCTCATTGAGACCTGCAAGTTCAACGATGTCGACCCTCAGGCGTGGCTCGCCGATGTCCTGGCGCGCCCGCCGGATCATCCAGCCAAGCAGATCGACGAACTGCTGCCCTGGAATTGGAAGGCCGGCCAGATCGCTGCAACAGCCGCCGCGTAATCGCTGAAACGGTCAAATCCGAGGCTACCTGCGGTGCCGGCCGGATGCGTACCCCTCGGCCAGTTCGAACGCGATCTTATCCGCGAACGCACGCGCCCCGGTCTCGCAGCCGCCGCCGCGCGTGGAATGCGCGGCGGCCGCAAACCCTTGGTGACCCCGGACAAGCTGGAGCGTGCGAAGTCGCTTTTGGCGAAAGGGCTGACAGTGCGCGAAGCGGCGCTGCGCCTCAAGATCGGAAAGACCGCACTCTATGCGGCGCTCAACCCCGAACCCGGTCCCGCATGTTGATCAAAGCAACGAAGTTCACGCTTTGTCCAAAGTAGCGTACAAAAAATCACAAACCTTGAGCTGACCTCAATTACACCACGCCCAGGGACACGACCGAAGCACGCAGAGCGAATAATGCTAGCAGCTAGCTAAATGTTAGCTGCGAGCAAATTGCTACCTGCTAGCTTTTTCTTTAACCAACAGGGCAGCAAGCGCTCGTTCCAACGTCTCAGCGACGGTGATCCTGTGAGCGTCGGCATAATCGTGGAACGCGTCGACGGTGTCGGGATGCAGCCTTGTGGCGAATTGCTTGACCCGTCCCGTCTTAAGCCGGGTCCGGCGCGGCCGGTCCTCCCCGGAGGGCGCCGATTTCGGCGTTTCGTGAAAACCCGCCTTGCGGGTGACCTCAAGGATTTTTTCGACGGGAACGCTCGGCGGCGGAGGGCTCGACAGGTCGTCGTCATCGAAATTGAGTTGCGCGCGATCCCCCATCATGCCGCCGCCTTCTTTTTCAAGGTTTCGATGACGCCTTGCGCGAACGCGAGGGCGTTGTCCCTGGCGGCCTGCAGGCCGCCGACGTCCTTGGCTTCGATCGCGCGCAGGGTTCCGCCAAGGCTGAAAATCGCCCGGAAAGCCGCCCGGTCGACGATCCCCGCCCCGAGGACGGCGGCGCCGTTGGCGGCGAATTGCTGCTCAATGTCCTTGGCGGTCCGCTCCCGGATCACCGCGGCGATGCGGGAGAAAAACAGCCGATAGGGAATCTCGCGCCCGGCGACGCGGCTCATTTGCCGGATCAGCTTGATCGACTTGACCGCCTCCGTCGCATCGAGCACCGACGCCTGCAACGGAACCAGGACCAGATCCGACCGGGCGATCGCAAAACCGATGCGGTCGGTCGCGGTGCCCTCGAGATCCACAATCACGAAATCGGCCTTGGCGCGGGCGTCTTCGATGGTGTCGATGATGGTCTCGGCGGACTGGTCGGCGACGACGGACAATTCCGCCGGCAAGGGCTGCAGCCCCGCCCAGGAGACCAGGGGGTGATTGGGGTCGGCGTCGATCATGATGACGCTGCGCCCGGACGCAACCAATTCGCCCGCCAGAACAACGGCGCTCGTCGTTTTTCCAACGCCGCCCTTCGACGACACAAAGCTGATGACGGGCATGGCCTCTCCAATGGCTAGCTGCTTGCCTGCAACAAGCTGATAAAATGACAGCCATTTTATAATAAATTGCTAGCAGCTCATTAATAGCTAGCAGCTAGCTTTTTGTAAGCTTGATGCTTCGCAGACAGCGCAACCCTGTCAGGATGCAGGCTGTCCCTCGACCGATAGATGGCTCAGACGCTCGGCATAAGCCTGCCCGACCGCCAGATAGCTGAAGTCCGCCAGCAGGCGCTCGCGCGCCTTGTCGCCCCTGGCTCGACCCGAGGCGGGATCGTCGACCAGTTGCGCCATCCATTGCGCCGCGACGGCGACGTCGGGGGCGGCCCACTGCTGCCCCTCCCAGAACGGATACTCGCCCTCGTGAACGGCGACCATGTCATAGGGGACCAAAAACGCCGTTTCGTCGGTGCAAAAATCCATATTGCCGGAATAGGCGGTGGCGATCACCGGCTTGCCCAACGCCATCGCTTCGGCCAGCCCGAAACCGAAGCCCTCGGACCGGTGCAACGACAGGAACGCGTCGCACAGCCACAGCAGCGCCATCATGTCGGGCTCGCGCAACGTGCCGTCGATCACCTGGACCCGGTCGCGCAAGGGCGCGATCGCCGCGTCGAACCGCGCCTTCATGTCCGGCCGATGTTCGGAATTGTTGGTCTTGATGACGAGGCGCACATCCGCATAAGGCCGGCTTTGCAACAGAAGCAGGAAGGCTTCGATCGCCGCGAACGGGTTCTTGCGCTCGAGATAGGACAGGAAGTCAAAGGCGAACAGGAAGACGTAGGCGCTCTCGCCAATCCCGAAATGCCGGCGCGAACGCAGCGCGCGGCGGCGCCCTTCGCAAGCCAGCGGCATATGTGCGACCGGCGTCGTCACCGCCGCGGCGATCGCGTTCCGCGTGAATTCCGAAGCCGCCCAGATTTCATCGAAGCGCATCAACTGCCGCGCCCATGACTCCGGATAAAGCTCAAGCTCCCAGGCGGGATAGATGACATTGCGGCTGCCCGGCGCCATCGCATGGCGGGGGCCGAGCAGGCGAAGCGTCGGCTCGACCTCGTCGCCGTTGACGCAAAAGATGTTGACGCCATCGCCGAGATTTTTGGCGATATACGGCGCCAGTTCGTCCACCAGCCGGGGATCGGGATCTCGCTGCATCTCGTGGACATCGACGATCTGCGCATCGATTCCGGCCTCGCGCAACGCGCGCCACACCGAGCGGATATGCTCGCCCATGCCGATCGGCGCGAAGGGGTGACCGACGACGCGCACGCGGAGATCGCGATCCCCCCCGTTCTCAGTCCGCGATTTCGACAAACGCATGTCCTCCGGCTCTGGTCGATTCCAAGGCGTTCCGGACCGCCTGGAGGTAGCTGTGGCCAAAGTGGCGGTCGGGTTCGAGATAGCTGCCTTCGCACCACTCGTTCCAGGCGTTGATGAAGACGATCCGCTCGTCGCCATAATTCTGTTCGAGCGTCCGCCGATACGACCATTCGAGCCAGGCCTGAAAGGCGCCGGGCGTGGCGTGTTCGAGGACCACGCTGCCGTCCTGACGACGCGGCGTATTGTCCCAACCGACCAGCACCGACCGCAAACGCTTGAATCCCGGCTCCTCGCGCTGCATGAACGCCTTGGCGAGATCGCGATAATCGCGCATTTCGCCGGTCCATTGCGGATTGGTGGGCGCGACAGCACGTTTCGGCCCCTCGAAATGGGCGGGGAATTCGACCGCGAGATCGCAGCCATAATCGGCGGGCGGCTGCGGCGTCCTCACGAAATCAAAACTTTCGACCATGGCGATGCAGATTTCGCCAATCCCGATTTCCCGGCAATGGTCGCGCCACTGCGACGTCAATTCTTTCGGGTCGGGCAGATCCTGAATCCGATAGATCAGCAGCAGCGGGCGGCCATTGACGCGAATATAGGTTTTTGACCGGAAATACCGGCTGACGTCTTCGATGAACGCCTGATTATGCGCGCGGGAATAGTCCTGGCGCAGCAGAACGTCCTGGTCCCGGCCGTCCCACCGGCGCGTCCAGTTCTCGTTGGCCCAGCAGAGACAGAACGGAAAGTCCGGCTTTCCCGTCTTGAGCATTTGCTCAAGCGGCGCCTCCAGCATGCGCTTGCCGCCGAACCAGTAATAATAAAAGCAAAACCCCGTGATCCCATAGCGCGCCGCAAGCTTGGCCTGCTCGACCATGGTTTCCGTCAAGCGCAGGTCGTAATAGCCGAGATCGGCGGGATAGCGCGGCTGGTTATGGCCGGCGTAATTGGGCTGCGCCTTCGTGACATTCATCCATTCGGTAAAACCTTTGCCCCACCACAGATCGTTTTCCGGCACCGGATGATATTGCGGCAAGTAAAGCGCAATGGTGCGCAAGTCGTTGTTGGCGAGGCGCCCGGCCCAGCGCTTGACGAAAATGTTGCGATTGCGCGCGATGCGCTGCCGTTTTGAAAGATTGGCCTGACTGCCGGCCTGGCTGTTGGATGTCGCGCTGAGATGATGGGCGACGACGGCGCCGGGCGCATAGATCAACAGTTTTTTGAGCGCGCGAATCTTCAGGCTCAGATCCGCATCCTCGCAATAGGCCGGCGCGAAGATCGGATCGAAGCCGCCGAGCTGCTCGAACAGCGCCCGCCGCATCAGAACGGCGGCCCCGGAAATATGATCGCACGGCCGGGCATAGTTGAACCGCGGCGCGGCGGGATCGCCGCCGAAACCGATCAGCGCGCCCGTGCCGTCGGGATTCAGCAGGCATCCGGCCTCCTGAAGGCGCCCGTCGAACGACACCAGTTTGGGGCCGGCGAGGCCGACGGCGTCGCCCCCCTCGCGAAAAACCTCAAGCAGCGCCTCAAGGCACCCCGGCGCAATCTGCGTGTCATTGTTGAGAAAGAACAGGAACTCGCCGCTCGCCAGCGCGGCGCCCTTGTTGCAAGCCGGGCCATAGCCCTGGTTCGTTTCCAACCGGAGCGCTTTTAGCCCAGGTCGGCTCGCCAGCGCCGCATAGAGCGGATCGGTCGAACCATTGTCGACCACAATGATCTCGAGATCGACGGAGGCCGCCCGATGGATCGAGGCGAGACATTCCGCCGTCAGCCGCTGGTGATTCAAACAGGGAATGACGATCGAAACGCGCGGCGCCCGAGCGGAAGATTCAGGCGACGAGAAATCGAGCG
This sequence comes from Rhodoblastus acidophilus, assembly GCF_900187365.1. Classification (GTDB taxonomy): domain Bacteria; phylum Pseudomonadota; class Alphaproteobacteria; order Rhizobiales; family Beijerinckiaceae; genus Rhodoblastus; species Rhodoblastus acidophilus. The sequence goes on along the minus strand of NZ_FYDG01000019.1, from coordinate 20,787 downwards.
CCGCAATGGCGCCAATGAGATCGTCGTCCGCGATCGCCTGGCAAAAGGCGAGATCGTGCAAGGCGGGGCTGCGCCCGCTCTCCTCATGAGCATAGCCGGAGACAAGGTCATAGCCGCTCCAGAGCGCAGCCTCGGGCGAAGGCGCGCTGTCCTGGACGGCCGGAGCTTCGGCCGGCGGCGAGGTCAGGAACAAAGGCTCGAACGGCGTCCCCTCGAAACGGCCGGCGAAGGCGCCGAACACCAGGAAATGCCAAAGCGGGTTCTCGTCGCAGCGATTGACGGCGCGATAGCGCGCGCCGTCGAACAGCGGCCCCGGTTGATAGTCCATTCGCCAGCCGTGGCGGATATAGTGGAGGATCGGATCCCAATTCCGGCCATCCAAGTCATAGGTCGCCAGATACCATTGCGGCGAAAACAACGCCGAGCGTTTCAAAATCGCATATTGACGTCGTTCGCGCCGCATCCTGGCGCGGCGCTTGCCGCTCAACAGCGACAGAAGCTTTTTCACGCCGCGCAATTTGCGTGGATATTTCCAATCGAAGACAACATTTTGCGACAAAGCCCAGGCCAGCGCCGCCAGCTTGGGAGTCTCCGGTGAAACCTGTCCGCCTGTTTCTGCGAGATCGCCGCGCCCTCGTTCCCCCATAGCGTCAATCTCCCAGTCCGCAATAAAACACCCGCGCCAACTCCCGACAAATCACAGATTCCATTTCAGCGGTCTATAGCCTTATCGTAACGCCGATTCATGTTTTCTCTGCTTCCACACGCTTCAATGTTTTTGGACATTATAATGATGTCGGGATTCGCTCATGGATTGACTTGCCGGTTGCGGTGAAAGGAAAACAGCTCCCCCAATCCGCCTGACTTACCATCGCGTCCTCGTCCGCGCCAACTGGCGGCGTTGGCTTAACGGAGCCGGCGCGCGTGACGCACGAAGATTTTCAGCGCAAAATCGCAAAACTATTCAGAAGCAAGGGCTGGACGTCGCTTTCATGGAATCATCTTTGCCAAGTTCATTCGAGCTCGCGCGCCTGCAAAGCGAAAGGAACGCGCTTGCGGCCGAACGCGACTCCCTGATGAAGGAACGCGAGGAATTGGCCGGGAGACTCAGCGCCCTGGCGCAAGACGCGGCCCGCCTCGGCCAGGACCGGGACAGACATGGCGCCGCATTCGACGAAATCGTCGACCTTTACAACAGATTGCGAGCCTCTGGCGCTTGGCCGGTCGTCAGACTGCTGCGTTCCGTTCGCCGCCGCGTCGACCGCATGGGGCGCATCGCCGCCGCCGAAATCGCGCGGCCCCGCGAACAGATCCGCCCGCCCGCCGAGAACGAGGTCGCATACGCCAGCGCTTTTCTGCAAGCGAAGGAGGCGAAAGGCCTGTTTAACGCGGGGTGGTATGGCGCCCAACCTCTCGCGGCGTCCTGTCGCTTCATTCAGGAGCCGCTGCCGGTCGGACTGGCGCCGCAGGCGCGGCTCAAATACGAGCGAGACTCTGCGCACATTGCAAAAAAATATCCAATGCTTTCAGACGATTGGATCAGTTACAGACTGTGCAATCTTGAAATGATCGACCGCACCCTGGGCGCGGTCGCGCAACCAGAGTTTCGGAAATCCGCCCCAAATCCAAGCTTCTCTTTTGTTTCATTTTTCCAGGCGAAGGCGTGTTTCGCGCAACTGGCCCGCTCGATCGCCCAAGTCGCTCAAGACTGGTCGGACGACAAAGTGGAATGGATCATTCTCAACAACGACCCGTCCACCTCCGATGCGGAGCTTATGGCGCTTGCGCCGGCCTCCATCGCGCAATGGACGCGAATTATTGGCGTCAAACAAAAGACAGGCGTCAGCGCCGGTCTCAACATGGCGCTCAAAGCCGCTCGGCATGACTGGATCCTGCCGATCGACATCCAGGATTTGATCCTGCCCGACGCGCTGACTATTCTCACACATTACATCAAGACGTTCGATCGCTGCCGTTTCATCTCGGCGGGCGCCGTCGACATGGATGAAGACAATGGCGTTCTGCGCTATCGCAGGCATGAGGCGTCCGCGAACCAAATCCACCGCGCCGGCATGATCGCCGGACATCTGAACGCCATTCGCCGCGATCTCTTCACCGACAAAGGCTTTTTCGACGAGAGATTTGATCTCTCCTATGACCATGAATTTGCTCTGCGCATCGCCAAGGACGAGAATATTCTTCTCATCCCAGAGTATCTCCATGGCTATCGCTGGAGCAGGGAGAGGCGCCGCGCGCATAAAACCGCCTGGCAAAACGTGGTGACGCAGCATTTGACCGGGATGCTGCCCAACCGCGCCGACGTTGATCGCGCCAAGACGCCGCCTGTTCTCGACATCGACCGCGCCAGACCCATCAGAACCGGCGCGACCATCGTCCGTTCCCAAGGGAGCCGTCCGGATCTGTTCGCGGAAACCCTGGCGTCGATCGAACAGCAGCAATTTCCGGTCACGCCCATCGTTGTCGCGCATGGCGACGGCGCGACCTATGCAAAGGTCCGTGACCTCTGCGCCCGGCTCGGTTCGAAAGCCGTCGTGCTGCACGCGGGCGAACCCGGACGCCTGCGCGGCTATCCGTGCAATGTCGGCCTGGATTATATCCGCGCCCACGCGGATCGGTTCGACTTCGTGTCGTTCCTGGACGACGATGACATCTACTATCCGAATTTCGCGCGACGCCTCGCCGACGCCCTGCAATTCGCCCGCGCCGATCTGGTCTATTCGCAGGCGAACCGTCGTGAGCCCTGGCGCGAACATGAGATGGGACCGGAGCTTTTCCCCGCAGCCTGTCTCGTCGCCAGCAATTTCATCACAAACAGCTGTTTCGCGTTGCGGACGGAAGCGTTGCTGCGCTCGGACGTTCGCTTCGCCGAAAACATGGAATATCTTGAAGATTGGGATTTTTTGATCGCCCTGCTGCGCAAGGGACTCCGGTTCGCGCCGCTGTTCGAAACGCTCTCCGAGTTTCGGATCTTTTCCGACGGCAACACAGAGCAAAAGAAATTCCCCGATCTGTTCGAAACCTGCCACCAGATCTGTTGCGACAATGGCCGGAAAGCCGCGAAAGACTTGGGGCTGCCGAGTTTTTATGAATCGCTGCTCGCCTTCAATTTCGACCGCCGCCCTCCGCTCGATGACCGGTCGACCGAACGGATCCTCTCCGCACGCGCCCTGTTTGAAGCGGAATGGCTGGGAGCGACGGCATGACCTTGGGAGACCCGCAATTGCTCGCGACGTGTGACGCCCGCCGCTTCAGCGTGCTGATGCCGTCCTACATCCCGCTCGACGCTCCCAGGCGCGTTGAACAGCTTCGCGCCGCGATCCTATCGGTGGCCGAACAGAAATTCGACGGCGACTACGAGATCGTCATCATAGACGACGGCAGTCCCAAACCGATCGCGGACCTCCTGGCGGAGGCGCCGCTTGGCGTTAAGGCGAACATTCGCTGCCTGCGCCAATATCGACGCAATGGGCTGGTCCAGGCGCTCAACCGGGGGCTTGCGGAAGCGCGCTACGACCTGATCGCCCGCCTCGACGATGATGACATCTGGCTTCCTGGCAAAATCGGCCCGCAATTGGCGCGTTTTGCAGCGGATCCGGATTTGTCAATTCTCGGAACCGGGATGACATTGGTGTTTGAAAACGGGGATCCGCCGGTCGATCCTATCAGGCCTGACGGTTGGTCCGCGATCTTGCGTTGCTTCTGCGAGGGCGGCTGTCCGTTTCCGCACGGCGGCATTCTCGCCCGCAAGGATGTTTTCAACCTGCTCGGCGGCTACCCGCAAGCGGCGGAAGCTCTGCATTGCGCGGATGAAGCCCTTTGGGTCCGTTGGATTCGCTTCTTCAAGCCAGTCCTGATCGAACGCGTCTTCGATCATGCCCCAGCGCCCACACGCGCGGTTGCAGCCAGAAACCCGAAACTTTCTCGGAAAATCGCGGACGATTTTATAAAACTCGACCTCAACGCCATCGTCCCGAACGCGATTGAAGCTCTGGCGGAGTCTCTTGGCGTCACCGGACTTCAGGCCGGCGTCTTGGCGTTCAGGTTGTGGCATTTTGGAAGCGTCGTCCGCTTGCCGAAGCTGGCGGTCGCGCCGCTGCAAGACCTCATGCCAGATCGCATTGTTTTGACGGGACCATGCGGCGGGAAACCCGCATCTTTATCCGAGTTGTTGCAAGGGTTTGGCGCTTACGAAACCGCCGGCCGCGAGGAAATGGTCACCGTGCGCTGCATCTAGCGTGAACCAAGCCGGATTCGCCGGAGGCGTCCACTTGCGAGCCAACTCAGGGGCGGCCGCCAGGCTGTTGCGGCCTGCAGGCCCTGCCGAACCCGCTGACGAAATGTCGCCGCCCATGCCGGAACATGCTTGATGCCCATCGTTTCGATATAAACAAAGGTGATCGTCGAAACCAATATTGTCACCCCCAAAGCGGTCAGCGACGTCATCGCCACCCGCGACATGGACTGATGCAACGACCACTGGATCTCTGTGTTGAACGTCTGAAAATAGCGCATCAACAACGCGTGCATGAAATAAGCCGAATAACAAATCGTTCCCATAAAAACCAATGGCGATGCGATTGGTTTGTTGAAGATGCTCGATCGCGCCGCGACGACCAGAAACACTGCGATCGAACCCGCCATGGTCAGATGCAGCGTCGAAACCAAAGCGGAAATCCATAAGTTTCGGTGTGATTCAATCACAAGGCCCCAGCCATATATTGAAATAATTAATATAAATATCGCAGATATAAATATTTTTTTATCAAAATCCTCCCTCTTGCGGATCATCGCGCCGGCATACATGCCGATCATGAAATCATCGATTCTCCCGACGATATTGTCCATGAAAGGATTGATAAGCGGGTTTTTATAATTCGGATTCAACACGAACCACATATGGTCGGCGACTAATCTGTAAATCCAACAGAACGCGATAAATATCAGAATTGTCCTGACAAAATTCAGGCGCGTCATCATCCAGATGACGGCGGGCAACAATATGGAAAACAAGATCTCGACGCCGAGCGACCAGCACACCCAGAGCATGTCCGGGATCCACAGGGAGGGGCGCAAATCGTGCAGTCCGAACAAGAGCCAGAACATATTTTTGGCCAAGGTCTGCACATCATCGTTGTTCAATAAAAACGAAGTCAAAATAACAATAAAATAAAGCGGCAAAAGGCGAATGGCGCGATGTTTGTAGTAAGAAAACAGCGACTTCGCGGACTCTATGATTTTTGCGTTATAAAGAACGGCGCCGCTGATGACAAAAAGCGCCGTCACCCCCAGCCAACCGCTGTTGACGACAGGGTTGAATATGAATTCATGGTCAGGGGTTTTAGAATAAATAAATTGACTTAAGGGGCCGGCCATATAATGGTGAAAGATAACCCCAAGGATTGCGACGCCGCGAAAAAAATCAAATGAATAGAGTCTCATTTAAATTCAACTTCACGGTTGTATAGCGCCAGGCGCATCATGGTTTGAGCCGGCGTCGAAGACAGCCTCGGCGAATTACGACTGTATCACAAGAATATCTCCAAACTAAAGAGCGGAAACAAACCCATCTTCGAGCCTCGCCACAGAATGGGCGACGGCTTGTTCGTCCCCGTTCGGACAACAACACGCTCAAGCCGCCCTCATGGATTTGTGCCGAACCACTTGTCCTTCACCCGATCATAGTGGTCGGCGGCATTGTACAGCGGCACATTGAGGCCAAGCGTTTCCGCGGACAGGCGTCCGGTCGAGGCGATCAGCGAGAAAGCGGCGATGGTCCGGTCGTGTTGCGCCGAGACATAGGTGATGCGCGCATTGAGCAGGGACTGCTCCGCATAGAGCACGTCGAATGTCGTGCGCTGACCCAATCGCGCTTCTTCGCGAATTCCGGCCAGCGCCCGTTCGGATTGCTGCACTTCCCGTCCGGCGTCGACGATGATTTTCTGAGAATTTTCCCAGGCCGCGAAGGACGTCGCCACCGAGGCGTGGACCTGATAGCGATATTGATCAGAGACGGCTTCCGCCTGGCCCAATTTTTCCTTGGCCTGGCGGATTTCCGAATAGGTGGTCCCGCTATCGTACAGCGGGATGGAAATTTGGGCGGAAATCGTCGTGTCGTAATATTTTTGCTTTTCGACGCTGGCGTAATTGTAGCGGGGACCGCTTCTGGCGCTCACGTCGACGGAGGGCAGCAATTGTCCTTCGGAGACTTTTACGGCTTGATGCGCGACATCGACATTATGCCGCGCCGAAAGAACAAGCGGATGATCCTCGTCCGCCAACTGATAAGCGAGATCGAGCGTTTTCGGCAGGAGATCCGCCGGCGTTTTCGCCGGCGTCAGGGATTTTGGCTCGTCGCCAATGACCTGGACGTAACTGGCGATGCTGCTTTTCAAATTGGTGAGGGCGCCCGTCTGATCGACGCGGCCTTGTGACAGGGCCGCCTCCGCTTGCGCGAGATCGGTGAGCGTCACCTCGCCGCACCGGAGGCGCGTCTTGGTGTCCTCGACCTGCTGTTCGAGAACCCGAACGTTGTTGCTCCGCAGCCGGTAGATCGCCGTGTCGCGCAAGGTGTTCATATAAGCGGCGACGGCGTTCGCGAGCACGCTCAGTTCGGTATATCTCAGGGATTCCCGTGAAGACAGGATCTGGGATTGCGCGAGCTGAACCTGATTTTGCGTCCGGAACCCGTTGAACACGTTTTGCGAAAGCTGAACGTAGCCGCCGCCGGGGTGCGAGGACAAATTGACCTTCTGGCCTCTCGGCCCCGGTACGGCGTAATTCTCGCGCAGAAGCCCGCCATCGACGGCGACCAGCGCATTGGGCCGGTAGCCCGCCAGCGCCTGCGGCAAGGTCTCGTCCGTCGCCCGCGTATCCGCGCGCTGCGCCCTGAGTTGCGGATTGGAGACATAGGCGCGGGCGAGCGCGTCGGACAAACTATCGGCGCACACGGGCGCGCCGTGCAGCATCGCGCTGAGGCAAATGGCGAAAGAGGACAAGGAGATCTTACGGCCACGCATCGACGCTACCCCGAAACTTCTTAAAAATATCAGTCGTTTGGCTCGCGCAGAGCTTTTCTCAACGAACCGGTCAGGGGCGATACGATGTAGCTCAGGACGGTCCTCTCGCCGGCGGCGACAACCACTTCGGCGGGCATGCCCGAGCGCAATCTGGCGCGATAGTCTTCGGGAATGTCGGCGCGGTTGAGAGCGATCACGCCGCGGAAATAATATTGGCGCGTCATCTCATCCATCAGGCGATCATGCGAAAGCGACCGCAGCTCGCCCATCATCACGGGAATGGAGCGCGCGTGGAACGCCGGGAAGCGGATTTCCGCCTGCATGCCGGCGTAAACGATATCGATATCGGTCGGCGAGAATTGCGCGCTGACAATCAGCGGCTCGTCGTCGGGCACGATATCCAGCAGCGGTTCGCCCGAACGGATGACCTGGCCGATGGTGAAAACCTTCAGGTTCTGCACCGTGCCGGAGCGCGGGGTGGCGATGTCGACGCGGGTGAGCACATCCTGCGCCACGCGTTTGCGTTCTTGCAGTTCCGAGACTTTCTGGCGCGTGTCGAGCAGGTTGCTCGCGACCTCTTCCTGAAACTTCTGGCGCGCCTGCTGGATTTGCAGCTTCGTTTCGCCGATCGTGCTTTCCGCTTTGGCCGTGTCGGCGTCCGACTGGCCGATCACGCCTTCCAGGCGCGTTCTCTCGCGCTCCATCGAGAACACGCGGGTCAGCGGCACGAGCTTTTTGGTCGCGAGTTCGCGCAGATTGACCAATTCCTGATTGATGTAGGCGACCTGCTTCTGCGTCGAATCCTTCTCGATGGCGATGCCCTGGATCTGCTTGCCCAATTGCTCGACGCGCTTCTCCAGAATGTCGATCTGGCCGCCCAGCGAGGCGCGCCGTTCGGAGAACTGGTGCGCCTGGTCCGCCATGATGCGCGGCAGATTCGGATCGTCCTTCTGGCTGGCGAGCTCCGCCGGCCAGACGATCGACTCTTTCTGCTCCCGCTCGGCGAGCAGACGGGCTTCGAGCGCGAGCGCGGAATTGAGCTGGCTGACGACCGTGTCGCGCGAAGCCTCGGCCTGGATCCTTTGCAGGCGGAACAGCGGCTGTCCCTGGGCGACGTGCTCGCCTTCCTTGACGAGGATTTCGCGGATGATGCCGCCTTCGAAATGCTGGATCGTCTTGCGGTTCATCTCCGTTTCGACGAAGCCGCTGGCCATCACCGCCTTGTCGAGCTTGGCGACCGCCGCCCATACCCCGGCGACGCCGAACGTCATCCCGATCACCGTATAGCCGGCGAAAGCGATCGGCCGCCAATCCGTCAGCGACTTGCCGTCCTTCTCGGGCGCCGCGCTGGTCTTCGCGTTGACGATCTCCCGGCCAAGCTCCACCCAGGACGATACGGTTTCGAGCAGCTTTTTCGCGGTCATGGTCATCGGCCCTGTGTCGCGGCTTGAGGCGCCTGGACCGCCGGCGCGGGCGTGGTCGCCACGACGCGCGGTCCCATCAGGCTTTGCAGCACGGCGTCGCGGGCGCCGAAGGCCTGGGCGGCGCCGTCCGCCATGACCAGGATCTTGTCGACCGCCGTGAGAATGTTGATCTTGTGCGTGACGATCACGACCGTCGTTTTCATCGCGCGCAGGCGTTGGACGGCGGCGAGCAGCGCTTCTTCGCCGGCGGCGTCGAGATTGGCGTTGGGCTCGTCGAGAACGACAAGGCTCGGCCGGCCGTAAAGGGCGCGCGCCAGGCCGATGCGCTGGCGCTGGCCGCCCGACAGGGCCTGCCCGCCTTCGCCGATCTGCGTGTTGTAGCCTTTGGGCAGGTGCTGGATCAGTTCGTGGCAGCCCGCGAGCTGGGCGGCGAAAATCACCTGTTCGGTGTCAATGTCCTGGAAGCGGGCGATGTTCTGCGCGATGGTCCCGGCGAACAGCTCCACGTCCTGCGGCAGATAGCCGATATAGCGCCCGAGTTCTTCCGGATTCCAATGCGACAGATCGGAGCCGTCGAGCCGCACGGCGCCGCGCGCGACGGGCCACACCCCGACGAGCAAGCGCGCCAGGCTGGATTTGCCGGCGGCGCTCGGGCCGACCACGCCGATGATTTCGCCGGCGGAAAGATTGAAGCTCAGATCCTTGATGATGAAGCCGTTTTGCCCTGGGGCGCCGGCGATCAGATTGACGATCTGAAGCGCGCCCGCCGGGCGCGGCAGCGACATGTTGGCCGGCTCCGCGCCGGCGACCGAGAACAAATGACGGATGCGTTCGAGGGCGCTGCGCGCCGCGATGAAGCCCTTCCAACTGCCCACGGCCATTTCGATCGGCGCCAGGGCGCGGCCGATGAGAATGGAGCCGGCGATCATGCCGCCCGCGGACAGATCCCTCTGAATGACCAGATAGGCGCCCGTTCCCAGAATGGCGGTCTGCAGGAACATGCGGAAGAATTTGGTGGCGGCGACGATCAGGCCGGCGCGGTCGCTGGCCGAGGCCTGCAGCGCCAGGGTCGTGTCGTGATGCCCGGTCCAGATCTTCTTGACCGCCTCCCGCATGCCCATGGCCTGCAGGACCTCGGCGTTGCGGAACATCGACTGGGCGCTTTGGCTGGCCATCATCGAGGCGCGGCCGGCGGAGTTGATCTGCGCCTTGGTGACTTTCTCGTTGAGGAACGTCAGGCTGAGCGTGATCGCGCTGCCGGCGAGGGCGAGATAGCCGAACAGGGGATGCAGCAGGAAGGAGGCGAAGACGAAAATCGGAAACCAGGGCGCGTCGCACAGGGCGATCAGGCCGGGGCCCGTCAGGAACTCCCGCAGCGTGTCGAGATCGCGCAGGCCTTGCACGTGATTGGCGCCGGGCTCGCGCAGGTTGCCCCGGTGCACGGCGTTGAACAGCGGCGCCGCCATTTTCTCGTCGAACAGCAGACCGGCGCGCACCAGGAGGCGCGAACGCAGCATTTCCAGGATGGCGTAAACGCAGATGAGGACCGCCGCGAGGACCGTGAGCGCGATCAGGGTCGGCTCGCTGCGGCTGGTGATCACGCGATCGTAGATTTGCAGCATGTAGAGCGGGCTGACGAACATCAGCAGATTGATGAAAAAGCTAAAAATGATCGCGGCGATGAAAATGGGCGCCGTAGCCCGGGCGCCGGCCAGCAAAACGTCCTGGTTCTGAAAACGGGGGAGGACCTTCATTGGCGAGCCATTCCGTAAATTTGCGACAAAAAAGCCTCTTTCGGAGCGAGGGCGTTCCCAATCCTGGCCAAATGACGCACAACCTATGCGAGTGTGTTCACACCATGGCGAGGCTTATCATAAAGCAATTTTAACACAAGCATAGATTGTGCTTTGCTTTTTCAGCGAATCGCTTGCATCCTGCTGAAATCTTATGGTATGGTTTTTGCTAAATAGGAAAAGCCATGTACACCAACCCTCAGAAACGAAGCGCATCCGACACGTATGAGTTGCGCCGCGAAGCCGGGCGATGGCTGAAGGAGCGCCGCGAGGCGTGCGGCCTTTCACAACGTCAGCTTGCAGAAATGGTCGGCACGGAATATTACACGTTCATCTCTCAGCTCGAGACGGGACGTGGCCGAATTCCGCCTGACAAATACCGCATCTGGGCCGAGGCTCTTCAAATGACGGCGCGTGATTTCGTTCTCACGCTGTTGCCGTTTTATGACCCCGTGACCTACGAAATCGTCTTCGCCGAGGGATCGGACCAAGAGCGCGCCGCCCGATGAGCTTCACGGTCGTTCCTTTTTTCAGACCTGCGCCCCGACCGCGAGACTGGAACAACCAGGAGCTGGCCGAATTCTACCGCGTCGAAGCGTCGATGATCCGCGGCGGCATGTCGGTCGTGACGGATCGCGGCCTGTCCGACGAGGGCGATCCATGGTTCGTGTTCTGCCGCGCGGATAACGAAGAGATCATCGTTCATTTCGCGCGCATCGACGGGGAATATGTCGTCGCCAGCCCGGCTTTCGACGAGTGCGTGCGCGGAAACGACTTCCGCCCCCTGATCGAAAGCCTGATCGAGCGCCACCCGATCGTCATCGCCCGGCCGAAAGACGGCGCGAGATTGTCCATCCATCCGGCGGCGCTGCTGGTCGCCCTGGTCACAACCTGCTTTTTCAAGTTGGGACAGACCGACGCCGTCGCCGCCGAGGCGAAAGTCGCCAAGGTCGCGCCCCCCTCCGCTGCGGCCCCCGCGCCGGCGGACGCGCGGGACGGCGGCGCCACCATCCTCAATGGACGGGAGGCGACAGCGGTCCTGACGGCCATCGCCGCGGCCGTGACATGGGCCCAGCCGGCCCTCGCCGAAACAAGCTTCGATGCGCCCTGGCTCGGCGCGGCGTCGGGCGCCGCCCTCGGCGGCGACGCCCATATCGGCCTGAGCGGAATCGAGACTGTCGATCTGGAGAGCGCGTCAAGCGCGCCGCATCATACGCTCGCGCTGTCGACGGCGAGCGCCGACGCCTGGACGGAAGCCGGCGCGCAAAACCCGTTCCAGGCTTCGCTGCATGCGGCGTCCGCGCATTCATCGAACCTGCGGCTGATGTCGCCGGTGAAGCTCGACGCCGATGGCCCGGTCAATGCCGAGACGATGGCCTTGAGCCACAATTCCAGCGCCGCGACGGCTTCGACGCTCAATCCCCATTCCTCCGTCGTGACGACGCCGGCGCCCCTGGCCGGCGAACCGGTCGCGCCGGCGAGCGATGTGTCGAGCGCCAATGCTTCGTCAACGCCGGCTTCCTCCGCCAATCAGGAAATCGCCTCTCTCCTGGGCGCCTCGGCGCAATCCCATCTCGTCACCACTTTGTCGGCCGACGAGCAACAACTGGTGACGTCGGCGCCCTCGCCCGCGACCAGCGTCGTGGTCACATCCGAGGCGGCGCCCCCGACATCGCCGCCGCCGCCCCCCGCCGCGCCGGAAAGCGCGCACGCCCCGGCGGACGCAACGCAAGCGCCAAAACCCGCAGTTCCGGCGACGGCGACCCTGACCGATGTGAACCAGGCCATCCTGCACTTCACCGCGCTGCATCCGGATTTTCAGATCACACGGCTTGCAAGCGAAATCATCATTTTCGATTCACATCTGACCGTGTCCAACGCCGCTTCGGCCACGCAGGAATTTTTCACGTTCCAGGACGGATCTTCGATTTTCCTGATCGGCTTGCCGGCCGCGCCGGCTCACGGCGAAGCGTCCTGGCTTTGACGCGCCGGCGTCGCTCGCCGGCCCGTCTCAAACGCTGGCGCGCCGATGAGGATCGGCGCCACGCCGGCGACCACGGTCAGGCCGACGCCCACAGCCACGCAGCGTAGGCCATGGACATCCATTTCGTCGCGACGATCTGTCAGTCGACCTGGACGACGCAAAGGCGTTCCGTGCGAAAGACGCTCTTGCCCTCGCAATAGGCCGCGGGCGTTGCGATGAGATAGGAAATGCCGTGCGCGCGGGCGTAACCATATTCCTGCGCCAGCGTTTTCAGCCCCCCCGCCTCGGCCATTCTCGCATTCCAGGTCTCATAATACGACGGACGCCACAGCACGGCGGCGCCGCGTTTCCAGTCGACCCAGATCGAGCGGTGCGAAAGGGTCTCGAAGGCGGTGTTGGTGAAATAAGGCGCGGGATCCTGGCGAATGGATTTGGGGTCGCTCGCAGCCATGAGCGGCGGCATGAAAATAGCGCCCGGCTTGGTTTCGCGGCCCGCCCAGTTGGCGACCCGCGCCCATTCGGACCGCCAGGCTTGCTCCGCAGCCATCGCCTTCTCTCTGAGATGGACGGCGACCGCCGACAGCAGAACCGCCAGGGACAGGGCGCCAAGCGCCAGGGCGCGCCGATGCGGGGCCAACCGCGCCGCGATTTTTCGCGGCGGCGACACGGCGCCCCCTTTGACGGCGAGGACAGCCAGAAGGACCATGTCCGCGAGCGCGCGCGAGGCCGTCATATCCACCAGCAGCGAGGCCGCCATCGCCGCCATCAGTCCCGCCGCCGCCAGCGCCTGCCTGTTGTCCGGGCCAAACCACCAGCGAACGATCACGACCGACAGCAACAAGGCCGCCAGCAGATGAATCAACGTCCCGCTGCGCAACAGATGAAGATTGAGCGCCGCCGGCGCGTGCGTCGCCCAGGGAAGACCGACGCCAATTCCATAAAGCAGGACGCAGGCGGCCAGCGGCGCCGTCATTCGCCGATCGGGATCCCGCAACCAGAGCAGGGACAAAACACAGATGGCCAACACGCCCGCCAGAACGACGATCTGCTTGAAATCTATTGTATTTATCAGGAAGTGATAGGGGTAATAGCTTTTGAGAAATTCCACGAAATTGAAATCAACGGGTTTCCCGAAGTCCGGGTTCGACACGACATTCAAGATGACGGGCGCGGCGCACGCCACGATCACCAGCAAACCGACGCCAGCGGACGCCAACATTTGACGCAGTCCGAGCCGGCCGGCGAAAAACTCGTATCCCATCACGCAGGCGGCGACAAAGCCCAGCCAGACGCCGAAAAACGCGTTCACAAAGAAGGTGACGCCGACCAGCGCCAGCATCAGGGTGAAGCGTCCGCGCAGCGCCGCCCAGACCGCCAGCAGGAACAGGCCATTGCAGATTTCGCTATGGGTGAAATAGTTGATAAAAAGGCCGCCGCCGCCGGCGAAGGAACAGTCCTGCAGCAGCGGCGTCACGGCGATCACACCGGAGAACAGAAGACGCTGCCTGATGTCCCGAACGCCAAAATAATCGGCGCAGGCGAGAAAGCCGACAAAACTCAGCAGCCGGCTGAGACAAAACAAGGCGAAAAACGCTTTTTCCGGCGCGATCCATTGGGCGGATCCGGCCAGGATCATCCAGAGGCCGGATGAAAAATAGCGCAGCGACTGGATAAACGCGTCTCCGGCGAACTCCGGCCGATCGTAGAGCCGCTCGACAATGGGCAGATGGAACAGGTTATTGCTGGTCGGAAACGCATATCCTGTGACGACCAGCGACAGCAGCGCGCCAAAAACAGCCGCGCCCCAGAAGCCGGCGCTGGCAAAGGGATTGCCGGAATGATCCTTATCTGAACAACAAGAAATATTCGTCATTTTTAACCGCGCTTAGACAGGCATTCAAAAGCTTTTCGCCGCCACGATCAAGATCAACCCGATGAAGCCGAAGGCCGCCAGGCTGTTTCGATCGGTGAGCGCGAAGACGATGGGATCGTCGTTCAGCATCCGTCGGTGCGCCAGCATGAGGATGCGCCCGATCCAATACATAAGGATCGGGCAAATCAACCAGAGCGCCTGGGGATGGGGGTAAAGGTTCAACACGGCGTTCGACGAAATGTAGAGCGTGAACACGGTCAGCGCGTTGAAGCCCGAAGCCGCCGCCAGCGCCGCGACAATGTCGAGGTCGATCTTGCGATAATTGCGATTGGGCGGATCGGGCAGGTCGGCGTCCAGGCGCCCGGCCAGCTCCGTATAGCGTTTGACCAGGGCCAGCGCCACGAAGATGAACATCGAAAACGCCAGCAGCCATTCCGAAATGGGCACGGCGATCGCCGCCCCGCCGCCGATCACCCGCAGCGTGTAGAGCATGGCCAGCGCGACCACGTCGATCATCATCTTGCGCTTCAGGACGAAGGTGTAAGCGGTGGTGAGCGAGATATAGCCGAGCAGAACGGCGGTGAACCAGGGATTGAGCGCCAAACTCCCGAGAACGGCCAGCGTGACCAGAATGGGCGCGACGATCATCGCGTCAAGCACCGGGATCGCGCCTGAAGCGAGCGGACGGCGCTTCTTCGAGAGGTGCTTGCGGTCGGCGTCGAGGTCGACGAGATCGTTGATGAGGTAAATGCCCGAGGCGGCGAGGGAGAAGGCGACGAACGCCGCCAGAGCGTGGCCGAACGAGACGAGATCCCAGCGTTGCGCGGTGACCATCGGCACGAAGACCAGCGCGTTCTTGGCCCATTGATGGACCCGCAACAGCTTGACCCAGTTGCGCAAATGGGACGCGTCACGCCGCAGCACGACGGCGGCGGGATCGAGCCCGAGCAACTTCCTTTCGACGGCGCGGGACGGATGAACGGCGATCCGCCGGCGCGCCTTGGCCCAGACCTTCAAATCAGCGGAATCATTGCCGACATAATCGAACCCGCCTTCGCCAAACGCCTGGACCAGACGTTCCGCCTTGGCCGCCGACGACAGGTTCTCGCTTGCGGTCGAGGCGAACCAGCCCTGAAACAGGCCGAGATGTTCCGCCACCGCGCCGACGTAACGCGCGTTGCTGGCCGAGGCGAGATAGACCGGGCGCCCGGTGGCGCGGGCCTTTTCGATCAGCTCGATCACCGCGGGATCATAAGGCAGATGCGCGGCGTCGATCCCGGTTTCCACCGCGATCCGCGCCTTGAGCGCCGCCTTGCCGCGAAACAGCGCCGCCAGCAATCCGCCGGCGCGCAGCGGGTTTTGTCCGAGATGAGCGAAGGCGGATTCCACCAGAAGATCGCTCGTGATGAGCGTGCCGTCCAGATCGACCACCAGCGGCGCGCAGGCGGGCGCCGGAACGGCGGCTTCTGTTGCAATCTTCATATCGCCCCCATTGATCATCCTGGTCAGGTCGCCAAAACGTCGCGCGAACGTCTGAGATGCTCAACGGCGAAGACCAAGAACGGATCAAAACGGAACGCCTCTTCCTTGAGGCAGATCAATACAGACACACGACGCTAGGAAAAGATTTGCATTATGCTTACTCCCGCATGACGAATGAGGAGCTTGGCGCGGACGATCTGCAGGCGCCCTCTCTGGCGCCGTTTTTTGGACAGGCGCGTTTTTTCGCACCGTCTGCTGGCGCGAACGGTTTCCGCCTTTCTTATCGTAAAGCTTTTCGCGGCGAAGCCGCGTCTATTGGGATTGTGTGCGCAACTTTTGTTCTGACGGTTTTCGGGCGATCTTTTTGGAGAGTTGAACGCGTTTTGCGCGTTCTCCACATGAGCTTCTGGAAGAAGCAATATCCGTGGACTCCGCTTTTTTGCACCCTCCTCCCCCGGAGGAAAACACGCGCGCAGTCTGCTTGCGGCCGCGCGCGATCCAGACCATCCACTCCCTTGAAACAATCCGCACCACATTGGACAGGTTCGGCCGCTTGTCGCGCCGGCGCTCCTCAATGGTCACAAGCCCCTCGCGCGCCGCATAGCGCAGGGCGTTGCGCGCGGTGGTGATCCCGACGCCGGCGCGCGCGGAAATCTCGCCCAGGGTGAGGCGGCATTGCCGGTGGTCACGCACCTCGTCGGCGACGATGCGCAACACCGCGAGTTCGCCGGTTGTGAACAGGCAGGCCAGGGTTGGCGGCATCGGGCCGGAGCAGGCCAGCCGCCGCCGCCGCTCGATCGACGCCCGCCGGTTGGGCGATGCTGGCTGTTTGCGCTTCGGCGGGAAATGGCTCGGCCGCCCCTGCGCCCTGGCGGCGGCGCTCACATTTGGCGCGCGCGCGGCGACCGTGTCGGCGCCGCGCACCTCGTTTTTCCGGCGCTCCAGCATTTCGGCCAGCGTTCCCGCCTGGTCGTCGGTCAGTTGTCCGCTGGCCCAGTCGGTCCAGATCGTCCGGGCGATCCCGTCCAAAACAGACAAGGATTTTGCGCCGCTCAGCGCGGCCAAAACGGCTGCGGCGGTGTGTGCGTGTTGCATCGTCTCTCCGTTCGGTCGCCCGCTCGGAAAGGGCCGAAATCCGGCGCAAAAAATCTCATCAGCGGAAACGATGCTTCCGCTTGACTTCGATCTCGATTTTGGGGAAACTCAAGTCACCACAACGAGAGTTTTCCCCGGTTCGCCGGGACACCGGCCCGCCTTCCAAGGCGGGTTTTGTGTTTCTAGGGTCTGTCCTTTAGTTCGCGACTCAACAGCAAATCAGCGAGCCGAACAGGAATCCTAACGGTTTTCCACGTTGCCGCAACTTACCGCGTCCTGACGCCGCTCTCCTTGCGTCCAGCTGACGCAATTGGCGGCCACGCCCCACGCCCCGGAAAATTGAAACGGCGATCAACACAGAGTTTTGCTGAAGTTCGGCAGGCGAAAACGCTGCTCTCATAGAGAAGCGCGGCGCAAACTTCTGGGCGTTATGATCTCAGGATATGACCGAAACGCCGTCGATTTTTACGCCGCCGTCTCCCCGCCGCTCAGTCCAAAGCCCAGCGTTCATTAACTCCGGCAAATTATCATGATCATCATGAGGGGACCGGGAGTCACGATGCGTTCCAACGAAAAAAGCCTGCGAATTCTTCATGTCTTCAGAGCGCCGGTCGGCGGCCTGTTTCGGCATGTGATGGATTTGGCTGGCGAACAGGCGTCTCGCGGCCACGAGGTCGGGCTGATCGTCGATTCCCTCGCCGGCGGCGAACGCGCCGAGCAACAGCTGGCGGCGATCGCGCCGCGCATGAAGCTGGGCGTCGTGCGCTTCCCCATGCATCGCGAGCCGCATCTCGGCGATCTCTCGGTGCTGGCGCGCACTTACGCGCGCATTTGGCGGCTGCGGCCGGACATCGTCCATGCGCATGGCGCAAAGGGCGGCCTTTACGCGCGGTTGACCGGCTTTTTGCCGCTGCCCAAGCGCCCGGCGCGCGTCTATACGCCGCATGGCGGCAGCTTCCATCAGGTCGCCGGCCATCGCGCCTACATGCTGGCCGAGCGCCTGCTCGGACGCCAAACCGATCTTCTGCAGTTCGAGAGCGATTATATGGCGCGAAAATACGCCAGCGAGATCGGACCGGGCGCGGCGCTGGTGAATGTGGCCCGCAACGGCGTCTGCGCCGGGGATTTCGTCAAGGTGACGCCGCCGCCCGACGCGGCCGAATTCGTCTATGTCGGCGAATTGGCGGCGCGCAAGGGCGTCGACATTTTGATCGAGGCCCTCGCCAAAATCCACGCCGGCGGTCAGTTCGCGCCGCGGCTGGTCATTATCGGCTCGGGACCAGACCGCGAAGCCCTCGCGGCGCTGGTCGAACAATCCGGCTTGTCCCGTCACATCACGATGCGCGATCCGCAGCCCGCGCAAAAAGCCCTGGCGGCCGGCCGCATTGTCGTCGCGCCCAGCCGCGTCGAATCCCTGCCCTATATGTTCCTCGAGGCGATCGCTTGCGGCCGGCCCCTCATCGCCGCCGCCGTGGGCGGCGTGGAGGAGATTTTCGGCCCCTACCGCGACAAGCTGATCCCGCCGGGCGACCCGGCGGCCCTGGCCGCCGCCATGGTCGCCGCCCTGCAAGAGAACGAGACGGCGCAGCAGGACGCGTGTGCGGCGCTGACGCAATATGTCAAAGACAATTTTCAGATCGCCTCCATGGTCGATTCGATCATGGACGGATATGCGCGCGCGCTGGCGCGGCGCGAACCGCAAGCGATCCAGAACAGTTTGCGCGCGCAATGACAATGACTGAGACTCTCGTCAGCGCGCCGCGACCTGCGCCGGGACGACGGTTTTCTTTCCCCCGGCTGGAGGAAAGTCTGTTCTGGCTGACCGTCGCCAGCGGCTCCGTGGTGTTCATCGAACCCGCGCCCTACGATCTGCTGATCCTCGTCACAATCGGGGTCTGGGCGTGGCGCGGATTTTCAATCCACCGGACCGTCTTGCCGCTGGTCATTTTGCTGTCGGCTTGGACGCTGGGCGGCTTCATCGGGCTCATCCCCTATTGGAACGAGCCGGATCCGTCGCTCTACATGTACAATACGCTTTATCTTTCAATTACCTGTCTGTTTTTTGCGTTCTTCCTGTATCAGCGGACGACCCGACGTCTCCAGCTGCTTTTCAGCGCCTATATCGTCAGCTGCGTCATCGCCGGCGCCGCCGCCATCCTGTCCTGGGTCGCCAATTTTGGCCTGGAGGAACTGCAAAGCGCCGAGCGCGCCACAGCGTTCTTCAAGGATCCGAACGTGCTCGGCTCCTATATGATCATTGGTTTCCTCGCGCTCACGCAACGGCTGTTGCTGGGCCGGATGAAACATTGGTGGATTGAGCTGCCAAGCCTCGGCCTCGTCGCGGCGGGCCTGTTCCTGTCCTTCTCGCGCGGGTCCTGGGGCGCCACGGCCTTCGCTCTGGCGATGATGGTCGGCTTCCTGATCGTGACCGCAGACACCAGACGGATGCGTAGGCGCATCGTCACCGGCGCGGCCGCCGTGCTCATGATGGTGGCGGTGGGCGTTGGCGGCGCGCTGTCCGTCGACAGCATGCGCACCTCCTTCTCCGAGCGCGTGTCCCTCGGCCACGATTACGACGAAGGCCCGGACGGCCGCTTCGGCCGGCAAGTCCGCTCCATTCCGATGCTGCTGGACCGGCCGAACGGTTTTGGGCCGCTGCGCTTCCGCCTCACCTTCAGCCTTGAGCCGCATAATTCCTATATCAATTCCTTCGCCTCCAACGGATGGCTGGGGGGCTTCAGCTTCATCGCGCTGGCGCTGGCCACCGGCTTCGTCGGTTTCCGGCTGTGCGGACGCTCCCATCCCTACCAGCGACAAGCGCAGGTGCTGTTTCCGGCGGCGTTCGTCTATTTCCTCCAGGCCTTACAGATCGACATCGACCACTGGCGCATGTTCTATCTGTCGGTCGGGGCCGTCTGGGGGCTTGAGGCGGCGCGGGCGCGCTGGCTCGCCACGGGCGGCGCCCCACCCCTTGCCGGGACGACCACGGCTGAGCCGCGTGCACAGATCATTTAGGCGGCGCTGCTAAATCGCTGGAGCGCTCGTAACGGCGCCCAATCGCCCTCGTCGCGGGACCCCGCCCATGCACGCTCCCTCGCCCTCCGTCGTGATTTTTGGCTCGGCCCGGCCCGTCACCTGCGCGGTGATGGACTATGCGCACCGGCTCCGCGACGCGATCAACGCCAGCAGGCCGGGCTTCGCCACGGTTGAAACCATCGAACCCGAGCGCCCCCTCGCTTTCGTCGGCGCGATCGTCAAGGTTTTACGCGAAGATCGGATCGTGCATTTTCAGCTGCCGATAGAGGGCTGGGGCAATCGCCTCACGCCGGGATGGGCGCTGATGGCGGCGCGGCTGGCGACGCGCAAGGGGCGCATCGTCCTCACCCTGCATGAATGGACCTCGCTCAATCCGCTGCGCTATCTGTCGATGATCCCGGATCTGCTGGCGTCGAACGGTTTTATCTTCGTCTCGCGCCAGCAGCGCGAGGCGTTTTTGACCTCGCCGCTGGTCGGAGCCGCGAAGAAACAGGCAGCGCCGGTCATCCCGATCGGGCCGAACATCATGCCCGTCGGCATCGACCCGGACCGCGTCGCGCAAGAGCGCGCCAAAACGCGCGGCGACGGCGCGGCGCAAGCGGAGATCGTCATCGGCTTTTTCGGCGTGCTCTACGCCAGCAAGCGGCCGGATCTGCTGTTGCGCGTCGTCGCGGCCCTGCACAAACGCGGCGTCACGGCGCGGCTGCTGGTGTGCGGCGATTTTCTCTGGGACAAGCCCGGGGACCGCCAGGCCTTCTTCGATCTGGCGGGCCAGCTCGGCGTGGCGGACTGGCTCGATTTCCGGGGGCGGATCGACGACGAGGGCGAGCTGATGGCGACGCTGTCCGCCGCCGACGTGATCCTGCTGCCGTTCACCGATGGCGTCAGCGCCCGGCGCGGCAGTTTTCAGGCCGTCAGCCAACTGGCCATTCCGCTGGTGTCGACCCATCCCGAGCGTGCGGACGAATTCGACTTTTCGCCCGCCCTCAAAGCCAAGATCGACAATCCCGCGACCGTGCTCTGTCCGATCGACGCGGATCCCGACGTGTTCGCCGACGCCGTG